>OY970340.1:0-3053889 GCA_963717465.1 Candidatus Bathyarchaeota archaeon | reverse complement strand
GATCATCGGTTTAATGGTAGGATAAAATAAACTGCCGAACCTTCGCAATTATGAAGCTGTAAATTTTTTCTAAACAGTGGTGCTTGAGTAAACATTTCACGTGATGAATCTTCTTGGGTCAGTGTCGATGTCAACAATAGTAGGCTTTTTAGCGGCCAATGCTTTATCTACGGCATCTTCAAGTTGATTAGGTTCACTCACTTTAATTCCAAATCCACCAGCATTTTCACTGAACTTTGCAAAATCATAGTTTTGCAGGTCTGTCTGCCAGCCCGTGTAGCCTTCCACTTTTTGTTCCTGCATAATCATTCCTAAACTTTTATTGTTGAAAACGAAAACTTTTACGAGCAAACCGTACTTGACTGCCGTTAAAAAGTCGCCTAACACCATAGTTAATCCTCCATCGCCAGTTACGCAAACAATCTGCCTATCTGGGTAAGCAAGTGCCGCTGCCAAGGCGCCAGGTAAACCGAAACCCATCGTGGCAAGGTAACCACTCATCACCATCTTCTGGGTCTTTTTCATCAAAAAGTTGCGTCCGAACCACCAGCAGTTTTCCCCAACATCAAGCGAAATCACTGCGTCATCAGCAAGTTTCTCGTTTAAAACTTTAATTATGTATTGAGGTCTGATGGGTTTTTTTGTGCGGTCTGCTTCTTTCTGAAGCCTGCTCAGCCAATTTCGTTTTAGCCGGGCAACTTCGTAAAGATATGGTGCATTGTGTTTTTCGCTGACTTTAGCAGTTAGCTTGGGAATTAATGAAGCGCTGTTGCCTAATAATCCCGCTTCAACAGGATATCTTCTTGCAATCATCAAAGGATTAATGTCGATTTGAACGGTTTTCTTTGATGGAATCTGTGTCAACTCAGAAAAAGAACAGCCTATGATAATAAGCAAGTCTGCTTTGCGGACAAGCTCAGCCGAGGCAGTTGAACCAACACCACCATGGCATCCAATGGACAGGGTATCTTGTTCATCGATGACTCCTTTGGCTTTGAAAGTAGTCGCGATTGGAGCGCAAATTTTTGTTGCCAACTCTAAAAGTTTGCCTCCTTGGCCCATAGCGCCAAAACCAGCTATAATCACTGGTCTGCTTGCTTTATCTACAATCTTGGCGGCTTTCTCAATTAGCTGTTCGTCTTGTGCATAAGCGAAGTTTGGCATCCTGCCCTCAAAAGGCAAAATTTCAGTTTTATAACGAATTTTTTGAACATCGTTAGGAATTCCAATGTGGGAAACTCCCTTGTCAACTAATGCATACTTAATCGCCAAAGTAGCTAGCATAGTGGTTTGGTCAGGCGACATTAAAATCTTGTTGAACACGCAGATCGGCTCAAAAAAAGAATATTGATCAATCTCCTGCATTGAACCTGGACCAATGAGTTGCCTAGCTACCAATCCAGTTAACGCTAAAACAGGCGAATGATCAAGCTTTGCATCGTACAAGCCCGTAGCCAAATTCGTAGCGCCCGGTCCAGAAATTCCCAGACACGCTGCAACGTGACCGGTTAATTTTCCGTAAGCTGAAGCCATAAATGCTGCAGTCTGCTCATGCCGCACTTGCAGGTATTTCACTTTGTTGCTTTTGCGTATCGCGTCAACGACGCCCAAAGTTGAAGTGCCTGGGATGCCAAAAACGTATTGAACACCCCACTGTCCAATTTGATCAATTAGAACTTCTGAAACCGTGCGCTCCTTCTTTTCTTCAACGGATTCCTCTGATAACAGGACAAAATTGCTTTTCGGTGCACCACAAACAGGGCAAACCCATTCTTTGGGCAGATCGCTAAATTTTATTTTTTCCTTAGCTTCATCATAAACATAATTACAAACAATACACCGGTAACGCGCCATAAACTAAACCTCAAAAATCAACTTAAAATGAATATTTTCACCTTAATCAGTCTATTGGTAAGACTTTCAACTGTCAACACATGTAATAAGCGTGCACTTAAAAATATAAGTAAAACGTAGAATAGGCAGTAATAGAAGAATAATTTTCAAAGCTTAAAATATTGATTTTTCAGTAAGAACCACAAACTGGCTTTTCTAACTGTGTGGCGTGATGTGTAATTAACGGCTATTGAATTTTAATCCCAAACCCAAACCTCATACTCTCATATCATTTCTCTTACTCTTCCCTTCCTCATTTTGTCGTTCGTTCACTCGTTAATTTGTTCTTTTGTTAGTTCGCTCCCTCAAATCAGTCTCACATGCACGGAAAGATAAATAAACAAAATCTTTTGTTAGATGATTGTTAAATAGTGCCAAGCTTTTAACAAGGGTTAAAGGAATTGAGAATACGAGGATAAAGAAAGTCTTATTTTTTTCCATTTGGCTGGCTGTTTTTATAGTTTGGCTTTTCGATGCTGCGACTATACTTATTTATAATGATCCATTAAGCATTATCTTTTCTAGTTTGCCATTCTTGACTTACATAAGATTAGGTGCAGCTTCTTTTCTTTTGAGCATTATTTTCATGTTTTTGTTTCTTATTGAAAACTAAATCTATTAGTCAGGATTGAGCAAAAGGAACCTGATCTAGTTAGGCTCTAAGTTTTGTGAGAAGTAACAGTAAAAAAACACAATGCATGCAAGAAATGCTAGACCGCCAACTGTGAAGAAACTTAAAAATGGCACATTATTAATGAATAATTCATTTGGCCATATTCTGTTTACGAAAACTCTCGCAACTGTGTAGAACCAGAGAAGAAAAGAGTGAACTCCTCCAGTCAGAAAAAAAGCCTTCTTTTTTCTGATTATTTAGCCTCCAATCATAGCAGTCAATAAGCAGTCTTATTTGTATTTGCCTCGATTAGGAAATATTTACATGTTTTTCTCATTCTTTAGCTTAATTTAATGTTCTGCAGTCTTGGAATCCAATCTTTATGGAGGTTCCTAACAAGCTATGCTTTAATGGTTTCTGCCATATCCTCAGTCGTACTAGTAGTAGTTATGACGGAAGTTATTGTTTTTTGTTTGAAATTTTTCGCGTTTGTAGTATCATTTTTAGTAGAAAAGGCGTCAGCTTTAAAGTCATTTTATTGAAACGTTTAAGTGCAATAAGAATTATTAATTGTTGGAGGAAACTTTTTTTGAGTGCCGCGAGAAAAATTTCAAGGCAAGAGCTTGAAAAAAATGATGGGACCAACGGCAAACCTGCTTACATTGCGTACAATGGCAAGGTCTACGATGTGACGGAAGATAGTTTTTGGATTGGAGGCGACCATTTTGGGGCACATCAAGCTGGAAAGGACTTAACTGAAGAATTAGCAAATGCCCCCCATGGGGAAGCAAACCTTGAAAAAGTAAAATACGTGGGAGATTTAGTCTAAACTCTCTTTAGAAGATACATTGCAGTACATAGTCAACTTTGCGCAAGTTCTGCAAGATATCTTGTACATCTTTTCTGCTTAGTTTTTCTTTATTCTCATGCAACTTGCCAATTATCTCATACAGTTTATCGAATGCGCCTTTAACGTCTAGGTTGTTATTCATTTTAGCTTCAAAACTTGACGGTATGCTTTCGACAAGAGTCCTCAACTCTTCATTGGAGTTAGTGGTAGTGGCAGAATTTAGTTTTTGTAAATCTTCAACTAATCTCTTGAATGAATCCAATTTGCGAGTTACTTCGGCGAATTTTTCATAAGTGAAATCTATTTTCTCTCTGTAGCATCCATAAGATAGAAAGAAACGAATCTGATCGCCTTTAAAACCTTTTTCTGAAAGGTTTTTGAGGTAAATCACGTTGCCTTTGCTTTTAGACATTTTATCTCCGTTTACAAATAAGTGAGCACCGTGAAGCCAAAATTTTGAAAACTGCTCTCCTGAAACTGCTTCAGCAATAGCAAGCGTGTAATCATGGTGTCTAACGAGATTATCTATTCCGCCGCAGGCAACGTCAATGCTAAACCCTAAATGTTTAGTTACAATAGCTGCATCTTGAAGATTCCACGCTGGTCTTCCTCTGCCAAAGCGAGTGTTCCAGCAAACATTTTCTTCACATCCATGCCAAAGAATAAAATCCCCCTTATTCCATGGGGTGCCAGGGTAAGTGTCCTTATGGAATCTGCGCTTCCTCTTTGGCCATTTACTTATGTCTAAATGCGCCAGTTTGCCGAAACCAGCAAATTTATGCGGGTCAAAATAGGCATTTCTCGCTCCTTTATACGTATACCAGTACGCTACTCCTTTTTCAACCAACTTATCAATTAAGTTAACAGCTTGGTCTACAGTTGTTGAAGCTCTAACCGAGAAATCTGGTTTCTTAATTCTTAAAAATTCAAATTCCTCAAAAAACCACGCCTCGTTTTTTCGCGTTAACTCCTCGACTGACAAGTTTTCTTTTTTTGCTTGAGCAATCGATTTGTCTTCCACATCTGTTAGCGTCATTACGCGAACAACTTTATAACCCAAATATTCAAGATAACGCTGAAGAACATCTTCAAAAACGAAAGTACGGTAATTGCCGATGTGTGCTGGCTGATAAGTAGAAGGCCCACAAGTGTACATCTTAACAAGCTTGTCTTCTTGGGGCTTGAATGTTTCAGTTTGCCCAGATAAAGTGTTGAATAACCTGAGCAAGCTTTTTCTCCTAAGCCGTTTTGTCTTCATCGATCTGTTTTAGCGCTTGCATAGCTTCTTGCACGTGACGTTCAGTCTGAGTTTGAGACGAGAAAACATGGCGCACAATCCCCTTCTTATCGATAATAAACGTGACTCGGCCAGGGATAAGACCCATTGAAGAATGAACGCCATAAAGCTCTCTGACTTTTTTATCTTTATCGCTGAGAAGTATGAACGGCAACCCATAGTGTCCGGCAAAAGACTTGTGCGCTTCCACGCTTTGTGAACTTACACCGAGCACTTCTGCACCCAAGTTTGATAAAGCCTCGTAACTATCTCTGAAACTGCAGGCTTCGCGTGTACATCCAGGTGAGTCATCTTTAGGATAGAAGTACAAGACTACATTTTTCTTTCCGAAATATTCAGATAGTGTAACGTTATCGCCCATTTGAGAGGGCAAAGTAAAATCTGGAGCTTTATCTCCAACTTTAACTTCCAAAAAATTCCACCACAATATCTAGTAAGCAAGCACTTATTATAGTTTTTAAGGTATACTTTAGAAAAATCAATGTTATAAGAGCCGAGTACCTATTAAAAAGCAGGTTGAAACTGTTTTGCCTCAGAAAATATTGACTGCTGCAGGTTTCAAGTGTCCAGTAAAATATTATAAAACTTCGGGTGTCCCAATAGTTTTTCTTCACGGTTTATCCTACACAATCAGCATTTGGGAACAATTGGGCATTACAAATCTTTTGCTTGAAAAGCGTGTTCCGTTTTTAGCTTTAGACATGCCGTATGGGATAAGAACTAAATGTAGTCCAAGAACTCGTAATCCGCAGAAAAACATTCAAGTAGTTTATGAGGTTATCCAAAGCGTTTTCGGTTCAGTTACTCCAGTCCTCGTTGGAGCAAGCATCGGCGGAAACATCGCGCTGCATTATGCCGCTAGTTTTCCTGTTAAAGGCTTGTTGCTTATTGCGCCTGCGAGAGCATTGGATAAGAAACTTTTAGATAATTTTGAACAGTTTAAGTTTCCAGTTAGGCTGATTTGGGGTTCTGAGGACAATATTGTTTCAGGAGAAGAAATGCGTACGTTAGCTGAGAAGCTTCCCATCGCCAAACTCACAGTCTATGCTGGCGCTGGTCACTCAGCGTATAAAGACCAAATTGACAGGTTCAAACATGACCTTTTGGAACTTTATGCTACTGCCGAGCAATCTCAAGGTGCAAGCGGCTTGCCAAATAGAACATAATGGTACGGTCCAATATTTTTCGGATTTAAGCATTTAAAACCCGCAGCCTCAATCATGCTGCAAGCTTTTTCTTCGCTAAACCTAATTGTTAGCGGTGGACCAATTTCGGTTTTGTCTTCCTTTTTTTTCCAATCTAAATTGACCAGTAATCCATCGGGCTTAATCATTTTTCTAGCGTTCAACAAAACTTTAGAAGCGTCCTTAAAATCGTGAAGAACCATGCTAAAGAAAATTATGTCTGCACAAGCGCTGCAGATGACAGTTTCTTCGGCTGCCCCAACTACTGCTTGCACGTTTCTTAAGCCTTCTTTTCGAGCCTTACTCTTTATCGTTTTAATGGCATCCGCATCAATATCGAGAGCGAAGACTTTTCCTTTTTTTCCCATCATCTTCGCAGCCAAAATGGTGAAGAAACCGTCTGCCGAGCCAATATCCATGAAAACCATGCCTGATTGTAAACCTGCGGATTGAAGAATTTGCTCTGGATTATACCATGATCTTCTCATAGCTTCATCAAGAAAGAAACCACCGTGATTACCCATACATTTAGCCAAATAAAAGTAAATTTTACATCCTAAAAAACTTTCGAATTCGTAAAGTAGCGAATTTTTTAAGCCTGATTATTATACTTGTTTCTGGTTACGTGATTTTTATGCTGTTTGAAAATTTGAACGCGCAAATACGCTCTTGTCGTAAATGCAGGCTTTATCGAGGAGCATGTCATGCGGTTCCAGGAGAAGGACCAATTGACGCGAAAATCATGCTTGTTGGGCAAAACCCTGGGGGCGAGGAAGACAAGGTGGGCAGGCCTTTTGTGGGGCGAGCGGGCAAATTCTTGAATAAAGTTTTAGCTGAAAACGGGTTTAAGCGTGAAGAAATTTTCATTACGAATATAGTGAAGCATGTCACTCCAAGCAATAGAGCGCCTTTCTCGGATGAGGTTGAAGCTTGCGTGCCTTACTTGACTGTTCAAATCGAGGAAATTAAACCGAAAATTGTTGTTTTGATGGGGGCGGTTGCTTGGCAGGCTCCACGGCTTGATGGCGTGGAGTATTTTTTGATTTATCATCCATCTGCGGCGATGCGTTTTTTGAAGATGCGTAAAAAGTTTGAGGAAGATTTTAAATTATTAAGGGAAAAGTGGGGGAACTGATTTACCATTTTTGAGCGTAGTGCCATCCGCTTTCAAAGGTTTCCAGCATGCATTTGGCGCATTTGCTGTATTCCATTGCTGAGATGCTTAGGATTTTATCGTTTAGCCAGATGATGTTGAATGTTCGGTTTGCAAAGTTGATTGATCCAGAGTTGGCTTCTTGTCCCATGTAGTCAACGTATATTCTTGCTTTCATCGTGGCTATGGGTGCCAAATCTTTGAGTTCTTGGTTTGGCGTATGATTTTGCGGTAGAACGATCATTAGGTCTTTTTTTTTCAGAAGCGGTTTTAGTTCTTCAAGCAATGGCATTGGTATGTTGCTGATTCTGAGTCTTCGAGATTTCTGTACCATCTGTTTTATTTCACCTATACCTTCTTGCGGTGAAGCGTAAGTTGTTGAGATTTTTGCTTCAAATTTTCCATCGACGATTGGCATTCGATTTTCTCCATTTCAGTTGTTTGCGTTCCAGCTTAGATTGCTCCAGCTGGCAAAGCAGTTTTGGCATTCATCGTAAAGCATTTCATCGATAACGTATCTGTGATCAACGGGGTCTTGGAAGACTGTAAAAGTTCGGTTTTCATCAAGCGTTATGCTCATTGATGGTACTTCTTTGTTTCTCACGATGCTGACGATGGCTACTTCAGCCTGCTTAAACAGTACCTGCTGATTTGAGAATGGTTTTGCTTCTCCTGGAAACAGGAGCACTTTGATTTGTGCTTCAGGTTTGAAGGAATCGTTAATTTTTTTTATGAAGCTCGCTGTTGCATTGTTGATTTCTACGGTTTTAGCTTGGCTAATTTCCTGTTTGAGGCTATCCAAGCCGATATCAAATTTTTTTATTACAAATTTTTCTTTCAAGTTATTAACCTCTTTTTTAAGAGTTGATTGGACTGACTGCAAGAAGACACTGTAGTCCTCTTTGATTTTCTCAAAAACAAGCAGGGGTTCAACTGCCTTAAACAGCAATGGAACGCCGGAGTACACGTGTACCCAGCCTTTATTCTTAAGTGATTCAAGCACTGAGTAGATTTTTGTTCTTGGGACTCCTGATTTTTGGGAAACTTGCGTTGCGGTACTTAGATGCGCATTTACAAGTACCATGTACGCTTTGGCTTCATATTCTGTTAATCCCACTTTTCTTAGCTTTTCAATGATGTCTTGCATACGCATCTATACCCGCTAGTTTAGAGTTCTAAAAAATAAATAGTTAATGCCACCCTGAACAGTTACTCGAACATTTTCAAAGTTATTATTTCAGCATTTTCTGTAGCATTGAAGAGATTTTTTTTGCTGCCAATTGGGCTTCAACGGTTAATTCTTCCCCGAACTCAACGTTTTTTGGCTCAATAAGTAGCAGGGCAATTTTTGCGTATGTTGATTTTGAAATGTACTCGCTGAAAATTCGCAGCGGAAGTGTATGTGAACTGATTGTTGAAAAATCTGGAATTTCTTCTGGAGTGAGAAGTTTTGCTTGGCCAGGTTTTAACTGTAATAGTGCTGCGTCTATCAAGAGGACGTGTGTCGGTTTGAATTCTTCAATTTCAAAGATGTGACTTTCAGGAACGGTTTCACATTCAATTAATAAGACGTTTTTTGGCAGCTTGCCTTCCAAGTCTTGAACTATTCTTGTGCCCACGAAATCATCTTTTCGGATAGGGTTTCCGATGCCTGCAATTACGATTTTTTCTGCATTTTTGAACCATTCTTTTAGTTCTTTTTGGATTGTATTGTTTGTTTTGGGCATTTTGTTGTCCTTCATAGAGGGTTATGATGTGGTTTGAAAAGTTTTGGGTTATTGCCATGGGTCTGTTAACCGCAAAATTGAAAAAGCTAAAAGTCGCATAAGAGAGAGAAAAAACTCCAAGGAAGTTAAGATGATATGAAACTTAATAAAACTGACGAATTAGTGATTAAAACGCTAATTGCAGAAGGCAAAGAATTGACCCTTCAAGAATTAACGGATAAAACAGGCGAACCGTCGAAAAAAATTTTTCGTTCACTTCGCAAACTTTTCGAAAATGAAATAGTGTCAACCCAAGCCCGTAAATATAAACTGTTGTTTAAGGATATGAATGAAATCAAGCAAAAACTTGCAGCTAAACCAGAAGATGAATCGGCAGAATAAACCAAGAACCATTTTCGGCAAAAAAGGGTTGTAATTTTGGGAGTGACGAGCGAGCCTTGGCCTTCAAGAGTACCAGTCTTAGGGCTTAGTAATTAACATTCAAAGCTAACACGGTTGAAAGTAACATCAAATTTATTAACGCATTCACTGAAGAGTGCGTTTCTTCAAATAAGCTTTTTAATTTAGGGACAAGCCAGCGCGCTTCTGTTGCTTCTTTTTTTCTTAGTGTCTTTTAACGTGCGCTAACCAAAACTGCTTATAACTATTTTAGGACCGGCGCACACGTGCGCTAACATTTGTTTATAAGTATCGCAGTGTACATTACTAAGGAAAAGGATCTTTTGTGTCTCTTTTTGCTTGGGTTTAGGCTAATTGGCAGATGCTTTTTCAAAAAATAGGAGCAAAACAAAATGTGCATATTAAGAGTGGGTATATTGAAAAATTGTATTGAATCTAAATCATCAATACACAGTAATTACGTTTATAACAAGAAGAGAGGCGACGCAGCAACATGGATACCATAGGTGACTATGCGCAGTGTCCACAATGCACTCGAATGGGACGCATTGTTTGGGTTTCGCAAGATAGAAAGACGATTGGAATAAAGTGTTTTGCAAGTCACAGCCTAGATCATTATCCTGATTCGCATGGATTCACACGTTCTCCTTCCAAGGCGAATAAAAATAGCGTTTTTCTAGTTCAGCGCGCCGCTTTGTCCCTAATTAGATATTGAAGTAGGTTGGTGATACTGCCTTTTCTTGTTTACCAATGTTTTTGGCTGGCTCCTTATTGAGAATCAAACAAAGATTGGGCGAGATTGCGTTTCTTCAAATGAGCTTTTTAATTTAGGGACAAGCCAGCGCGCTACTCTAAAACTATAAATAATGTTTTGTTCTTGATCTGTATGGTGGCCAGATTGCCGTCCCTTGAGAAAATGAAAGAGATAGTGAAAACGTATCTAGAGCTCGTCGATTCGGGACGATACGACGAGCTATTCCCAGTTCTTTCAGAAAAAGTGGTGTACCAAACGATCATCGGTCGAGCGCCCATTGTGGGCGCCTCCAAAGTAATCCAGTACTACAAAGAGACAAGAGTGGTCGGAAGCGGAGTTCATGAGGTGATAGATATTATTGCTGAGGACAACAAGGCAACCGCCTTCCTGCGAATGAAGGGAGTCATGAAAGACGGGAGCAAAATAGAGTTTGAGGCAGTGGATCTTTTTACATTCGAGGGAGATAAGATCGCGGGTATCCGGACCTATACCGACTTGCCGCCCGCTGTATTGGGTTAAGTAACACCCCTTCTTGTTTTTCTTGCAGCTGTGGCGAGACCCTGTTAATTCCCCAAACTGAACGACTATTATTAACTTTCAGAGAAGAGGATAATATTACTTAGAGAAAATAGAGAAACCACCCCCTCAAGAACTCTCGCTCTCACTTCTGCTGAAAGGTTGAGCTGAGCAATCGCTGTTGACGCCCTGTCATGAATGGACTTTTGCACGCTGTCTACGTGGATGCCCCTCGCGATGTTGTGCTCCTTCTCCGTCGCCTCGTGATCGAGTATCTTCGAAAGACCCGACCTTGACGGGCGACATCTCCGAAAGGTGCTGGGGTGGCGATACCGCCCATCGAAGCCTGGACTCGCTCTTCCTCTCCTCCTCCTTCGCCGTAACACACCGGGCGGTAGTCAGCAACGTAGGGCGTTCCGCACCATTGCAGATCGTGCCGCGCTTGGCTTTGCAGTTTTTTCTTAGTTTTAGGTGATATTGTAGAGCTTGTTCTTTATCAAACAAGACGGTTTGGCTATTGCTGGATTAAATGCAGTGTTGAAGGGGCTCAAAAACGGCGAAGTGGAGGTTGTCTTGGCAACAGATAGCTCTCCCCTAATTGAGGTTATTGCTATGTGCAAGAAATGTGGGTTGACAAAGATTCAAATAGTGAATAAGGAGGATGCCAAAGCTATTCGGGAAATCATATCCGTCTCATGTGCGAGATGTCATGCGGTTGAATATGAGCCGCAGGAGAAAGATATGATTGATGTCTTAGAGGATGCTGCTTCGCAGACAGATGCAAGGGTTCAGGTGATAGCCACAGATTCAGAAGAAAAAGGAAAGCTAACAGCTTTAGGCGGTTTTGCAGCACTTTTAAGATATAAACCTAAGTAAGTTGACAACCTGCTTGTTATCGACGTTGCAAGTTTCGAAAGAAATTCATCTTTTGTACCTTAATTGTTAAGCATTTTTGCTTAATCGCTAGCGTAAAATTAAAAAGGAATGTTGGTATGCATGTCCTTAATCTGTTCGCTTGGTTATGTAATAGAAGGCAATTATAAAATTGGTGTTTGAAAAATCACATAATTCAGCGGGAGAAGATACGCCATTTGTCACGGATCCAAAAACCGGATTATCTGCCCAAGAAGTTGCGAACAGGCTTCAACAATATGGTCCTAACGAGATTCCCGAAAAGAAAGTTAATCCTTTGCGTAAATTCGTAGGTTACTTTTGGGGGCCAATCCCCTGGATGATAGAAATCGCAGCTGCCCTATCAATAATTATCCAGCACTATGATGATTTTGCCGTCATATTCCTTTTGCTAATAGTGAATGCAGTTGTTGGCTTCTGGCAAGAGCACAAAGCAGAAAACGCTATCGCACTACTGAAAAAGAGACTAGCACTCAAAGCTCGTGTTCTAAGAGATGGAACATGGCGTGAAATACCTTCAAAAGAACTTGTTTCAGGAGACATCGTTCGTATCCGTCTTGGCGATATAGTTCCCGCAGACGTTAAGCTTATGAAAGGCGATTACCTGCTGGCTGACGAATCCGCCTTAACTGGAGAATCTCTTCCAGTAGAAAAGCATGTTTCAGACCTTGCTTATTCAGGAGCCATCGTTAAGCAGGGTGAAATGGACGCCATTGTTACGGCAACTGGAATCAGCAGCTTCTTTGGGAAAACCACTAAGCTTGTAGCAGAAACTAAAGCAAGAAGCCATTTCCAAAAAGCTGTAGTCAGAATTGGTAATTACCTGATTATTCTCGCTGCGATAATGGTTTCGGCAGTATTCATAGTAGAGTTGGCACGTCAGGCTAATCCTTTAGTGCTTTTGCAGTACGCATTGGTTCTAGTTGTTGCAGCAATTCCAGTGGCGCTGCCTGCTGTTTTAACAGTGACTATGGCTGTTGGAGCCATTGCACTTGCCAAGAAAGAAGCGATTGTGAGTAAGCTAGTTTCTATTGAGGAAATGGCTGGAGTAGACATTCTTTGCTCCGATAAAACGGGCACTATAACCAAAAATGAACTCACTGTCGCTGAGGCTCGTGCATTCGGGCAATTCACAATTGACGATGCTCTTTTGTTTGGAACATTAGCTTCAAGAGAAGAAAATCACGATCCTATAGATGACGCCATAATCGCGAAAGCCAAAACAATTGAAGCAGTCGCTAATGTGATTAGCCGTTATCAAGTTCTTGACTTTAAGCCGTTTGATCCTGTTTCAAAACGTACAGAAGCTAAAGTGCAAAGTGCCGATGGCAGTACCATAAGAATTTCGAAGGGTGCACCCCAAGCAGTCTTAGCACTTGTTTCCAACAAATCTCAGATTGCAGCAAAAGTTGACGAGGTTGTAACATCCTTTGCTAGTAAAGGGCATCGCGCATTAGGCGTAGTCAAAGGAGATGATAAAGGCACTTGGCAATTGGTTGGCTTAATTGCGATTTATGACCCGCCAAGGGAAGATTCTGCTGAAACTATTAAGACTGCTCAAAAAATGGGCATAGACGTTAAAATGGTCACTGGCGATCACATCGCTATCGCTAAAGAAATTGCTCGGGAAGTAAACCTTGGGACAAATATTCTTCCAGCCTCTGCTTTTGTTGATATGCCTGATAGTGAATCAAAAGGGATAGTGGAAAATGCTGATGGATTTGCCCAAGTTTTCCCTGAACATAAGTATAGAATCGTTGAGTTGCTCCAAGAAAAGGGTCACATAGTTGGCATGACTGGTGACGGTGTAAATGACGCTCCAGCTTTGAAGAAAGCGGATGCTGGCGTCGCCGTCGCGGGAGCTACGGATGCAGCTAAGGCAGCAGCAGATGTTGTGCTTACTAAACCTGGTCTTTCAGTTATTATTGATTCTATTAAGGAAGCACGTAAAATTTTTGCCAGAATGAATAACTATGCAATTTATCGCATTGCAGAAACGATGCGTGTCCTGTTATTCTTGTCACTGGCAATTATAATTTTTAGTTTTTACCCGTTAACGCCTGTTATGATAGTTGTTTTGGCTTTGCTTAATGATTTGCCGATTATTATGATTGCCTATGATAACGTGCGGATTCAGGGCAAACCTGTACGTTGGAACATGCGTGAAGTTATTATGGTTGCTTCATTGCTTGGCACAACAGGATTAATTGCCAGCTTTCTACTATTCGTCCTCGCCCTAAACGTGTTTCATTTAAGCACGGGAGTCATTATGACGCTTATGTTTCTCAAAATGGCGGTAGCTGGGCACATGACTATTTATCTTGCACGCACTCATGAGCATCATTTCTGGGAAAAACCTTATCCTGCAACCGTTCTTCTAGTGGCAGCTGAAGGAACTCAAATTCTCGCAACGGTCCTGGCAGCTTATGGTGTGCTAATGACGCCTATAGGCTGGGGTCTAGCTGGATTAGTGTGGGGTTATGCCTTGCTTGAGTTTGTGATAACGGACTTTTTGAAAATCAAGTATTTCCGAATGTATGAAAATGGCGGCATAAAGACAACTGCTAGCGGTTATATTCCTCAAATTCGTGCTGGCTTTAGCAAACTCCTAAAGATGAGAAGAAACAATCAAAGTTAGTTGTTACTATTGAGCTGACAGGTCGATTAATTTTTTAACGATATCTATTCCAGATACTACACCAATCAGTTTTCCTTCTTTGTCAATGACGAAAACGTGATCTTGCTCTTTATCCATCATTAGTTGTGCTGCTGTTTCGATGCTTGTTTGCTCTTCGATTAATATTGGGTTATGCATTATGGTTTCGGCGAGGCTCATTGATTGTCTGTGAACGTCGATGTATCCAATGTCCTCTAAATTGACAACTCCGACAACATGATCAAAATTATCGATTACAGGTAGAACCCTAAGTTTGGTGCCTTCAAATACCTCTAACGCTTCCTTAACTGATTGTCCTTGATGAAGAACTATTGGTTTTTTAGTCATGACTTCACTAACAAAAGTTTTCTGCAGTTTTTCTGGCACCTGCTTTCTTGCTTTAAGGTAGAATCTTTCAAGTGCCAGCTCTTCTTTTTTAAGTCTAGTTTTGGGTTGAAGTGGGTAAAACGAGTATTTTTCTGATACTATGTAGCTAACGGCATTTGCCAGCAATGCTGGTATAGCGAAGATTCCACCTAAGGTTTCAATTACAAAGGCTACTGGTGTAAGCAAAACTTTGTGGGTTCCACCTAGAAGCGCTGCCATGCCTACCGCTATAAAAAAAACATAATACTGGGGGTCAAAGAAATGTGCAAAAATGTACCCTATTCCTCCACCGATTACTATTGTCGGAAAGAATAATCCGCCGCTTCCACCAAAGCGCAGCGTGACCGAAGTGAGAATTGTTTTTAATAGAACGATTGTGATTAGCGCAAAAATGCTGAAGCTTGTGCCTGCAATAATTGCAGTGGTAAAATTAAAGCCGACTCCAATCGTGTAAATTGACACGAAACAACACGCGCTAAGTGTGCCAGCTCCGATTAAAATTAATCCGATGCTGCCAATTTTTTTTCTTATTAGTAAGCTGAGGGTTTCTATCCACGAAAAAGTTTTAACAAAAAATATCGAGTACAGTCCGCATATTAAGCCGAGGTATAGTGATAGAAGTATGACGGGTAAATTGATGGGAACGCTCGGTACTGTGCCAAAGATCGGTTGGCTGCCTAGTATAGTGATGGCTAGCAAGTAGGCGGGTACAGAAGCAATAATTGCTTCGATGAATGTTTCTCTGTCTAAATCGTTCCTGTATGGAATTTCCAAAGCAAAGAGAATGGCTGTTAATGGTGTTCTGAAGGTGGCGGCTAAGCCTGCTGCGGCTCCTGCAATGAATAATCTTCTTCGCAGGTCTGCTTGAATTTTGAAGCGCCTTGATATAGCGGAGGCTATACCTCCTCCTACTAGCAGGCTTGGGCCTTCAGGTCCTGCGCTTCCACCTAAGCCTATAGTCAACATGGCAGCGGTTGGCTTAACTATTGTGTCTTCTATGCTGATTTCGCCGTTTGTAAGGTGATAGGCTTCAAGTACTGCGTGGGTACCTGATCCTGTAGTTTTAGTCTTGGCGAAACGTTTTACCAGTATGTATGGGACGCCGATTGCAAGAATGGATATTGGAATGATTATGAGTATTGAGTAGGTTAATGCATTTAGCGTTAAATTCCAAATCATTTCGTATAAACGATAAAAGCAAATAGATATGGAAGCAGCTAATATCCCTACACAGCCAACTAGCAAGTAAAATTGTGGCCTGCTCAGTTTACTCATTAAAAATCGTCAAAGGGCAACAATGAAATATAAAGTTTAATATCGTCTTTGCAGGTTTTCCACAGTTTTAATAACAAAGATAATGGAACCAAAAAGCGCGCATTATAGTATCTGCTTAAGAATCGGTATAGCTATGAAAGTTGTTAGAATAACAGCAAAAACTGCAATAGTGTATATTTGAGAAGAAATTAATCCACTTGTTAAACCAAGACTTGCAATAATAAGTCCCACCTCTCCTCTTGGAGTCATACTAACACCAATCTTAAAGGAATCTTTAACCGAGAACTTGTTAGCTCGAGCAGCAAAGGCACTGCCTAATATCTTTCCTAAGAATGCCATAGCTGTTATTATAAGTCCAAGAAATGCAGCTTCTCCGAAAACGTTCAAGTTGATTAGAGTACCAATCGATATAAAGAAAATTGGCACGAAGAACATGTACAGACTCTTAGTTTGTTCAAGAGCCATCTTGACTTTGACTTGTTTTTTTGTTAATGGTAAGCCTGCTGCAAACGCTCCAACTATAGCGGATAGCCCGATTATTGCAGAGATGTAAGCAGATAAGAATCCATATGCAAGCAAGAAGAGAATAATATATTCATTATCAAATTTCAGCCTATCAATAAATCTTGCCACCAGTTTTGAGCCAATCAGAACAATTATAGCCCAAAACGCGATAGCTTTTAGAACAATAAAAAATATGTCAATTACGCTAACAGCGCCAGAAAGCATACTTAAAACAACAGAAAGAAGAACAACTGCAACCACATCATCCACAACACTTGCTCCTAAAACCGTTAACCCGATTGGATTGTATAGCTTCCCCATATCCTTCAATAGTCGGACAGTTATTCCAATGCTGGTTGCTGTAAACACTACACCTAAGAAAAGTGCTTCATTACTTGAAATCCCAAAGGTCAGCGCAGTAAAATAGCAAAGTATCAAAGGCACTATTGCACCGAGCACACCTACTGTGAGTGAAGGCAAAAGCTGTTTTTTCAGGTCTCCAATCTCTGTTTCAAGACCAATATAAAACATCAGAATTATGGCTCCTAACTCAGCAAATACACTTACGGTTGCTTGATCTGTAATCACATTAAAAACTGAAGGTCCCAATATAATTCCAACTAAGAGTTCCCCTAAAGCAGCTGGGTAACCGACTCTTTTCATCAGTAACCCACCGGTGATAGCAGCCACTAATAATATGGATAATTGTAGTATGAACTCAGTCGGGTCAGCCATAGATTCCAATATTACAAAAGCCTGTATATTTAAATTTGATTTTAGATAGTTGAACAATTAAGAGATAGGTTTAGGGATTAAAATTCAATCCAACCAACCAAAAACTAACAACTTACTAACAACTACAACCGCAAATTAACTCAAACACACAACATACAACATTCACACGCACAATGTGTATCAATTGCTACAAAGAGAGGAAACAAATAATTTTTTCCCTCCAGAGTTTGCTCGCTACGGGAAGACGAAAAAATGCGGTTTAAATGAATAACTGCGCCAGTTTGGGTAAGGATAATTCAGTTACTTTGATGCTTATTAACTAAAACGCATAAAGTAATTGGGTTTACCACGCGCAACGAAATACTATTAAGTTAGCGCTTGTGAATTTTTTGCTCGATAGGTTGGTTTGGGGATTAAATTTTAATCTAAGCGCACTAGGTCATCAATCTAATGTGCGTGGCTCCCATAAACGTCGGATGTTGTGTGCGAAAAGCGGCGCTATCCACATTATAAACCGCAAGGGGATGTGCGTTTGGCTGTTTATCGGTATCGACCAACTCCAAAAGATCGGCAACGTTGAAATGAAGAAGATTACTCCACCTGTTATCGCAGCATTTCTTCGTGCCGCGTATTCTCGGAGCAGTTTTTCCGGTCTGTTCTTGTCTGCTAAAATCGAGTTAGCGAAGAGCGCTTGGATCACAAATAATCCGCCGAGATCTAAAGCGTAAAGTATGGAAACGTATTCTGCAGGAAGATTCGGAACGACTAGTTCGTTGAAAAGAAAAGGTTCGATCGACACCAGGAAAAGCAGAACAATGTTGAGTTCAACATCACTGCGTGTTTCTATACGTACGTTTGACATGGTTCGAGTGTAGGCGTACCAGACACTGATGAGTATGAGAAAGCTAAATGCAAAGTAAACAATGGATTTAAGCAAATTCTCAAAGCTATTTGGCGCGCTACCGATAAGAGCGAGGGCGCCTATAGATAGAGCTAACCCGAAAATCAAGTCGGAAAGCGATTCGATGCGGGATTTCGGCGTTGACCACTCTTTTTCTTCAGCCATAGTTCTAGCCCCAAAGTTGAAGGTACAGTTTGTCGCAAGCGCAATATAGTTTTAAGCATTTAAAGCGTGCGTTTTTAGTTTCGATTCTCAGTGGCAAGCTATGTTATTCTACAATGTTGCTATAATCACGGCGATTATTCCTGTTAAAAACACACCATCAAAAGTGCCTGCCCCGCCAATGCTTGCAACTGGAGCCCCAAGCTCAGGGATTTTTCCTAAATTCAACAGGTCAGCGCCTATGAGCGTTCCAAGCGTGCCTCCAACGTAAGCAATGATTTCTGGTTGAGCAGGAGAAAGCACCACAGCCGTAAATGCTGCAGCGATAGCAGAAACGAGTCCAGGTGTGACTATTCCCACTCCTTTGACCGGTCGAGCTACTAAATATGTTACCACTGTTACTATTAATACGCCTGCAAAACTTAACAGGATGGTGGATGCTGAGGAGATGCTGAGAAGATAGATGCTCATAGATATTGGTATTAGTGCGCCTCCAACATTAATGGCCACTTTAGTGGATGTTTCTTCATACGAAACTCTTGGAACTCGGTAAGGGATGCCAAACCACCTTACGTATTCTTCTCTCACCATGGGTGTTTTGGATCTGATCCTAAACAATGGAATGTTAATGAAGCTTCCAATTAGGCAGGCAACCAATATGATCAGGATGGCAAATGGTGTAAATGCAACTATGCTTATTATGCCTGTAAATATTAACATAAAAACAACGAAAATCAATAATCCGAAAAGTAAATAGTACCAAAAGCCATGGTGAAAATAGTTTGTTTCGTTGCTCACAAGTATTCACTCTCTTGTCAAGATAGTAGTTTAGCTTATTGAAAAATAATAAATTTTTGATTCAAATGTTCGAGGAAGTTTTTTCCTGATCGCGTCATGACGCGTGAGTCCAAATTGATGAGTCTTTATCTTATGGTGTTTTTTTCTTTAAATAAAAAGTGAGATCGCTTGATACCTCGGAAATGGTTTGAACACAGAGCGCACGCCTTCTATTTTACTGTCCAAGCAAAGAAAACTAGATATTACTGATAGGCAAAATATCCTTGAGGTGCTCTTGATATCACAACGGATTTTATTGATATTGTTAGGAAAGATGCGCTGACCTTGATGGATAGAAGAAAGAAAGGTGAGCGAGAACAGTTTAACCCAGATGTTTTGATCAATCCGCACAGATACGCGAGAACCATTGCCATTGATAAGATAATTGCTGATACAAAAGTTTTCAGACAAGGTGTTGAATTTTACAAGAAAAAAATTGAGGCGAACGAAGCGATAGATCCCATAGTTGTTGTGAAACATCCACGGCAAGACGCATATGCCGTTTTAGATGGCCATCATAGATATTATGCCTATAAAGAGTTAGGCAAGGATTCCATTAATTGCGCGGTAGCGGAGGACATTTCAAGCGTTATCTTTTACCTGACAGAACACGGTTACCTTCAACCTAGCACGCAGACAACAGAGCATTTAAGAGTGCCAGCCAAAAAAATGCATGAAAACTTGAAGGAGTTCTTAGAAGAGTTCTTAGACGAAGATAAGATTAAACAAGAGTTAGAAAAGAGAAAAGCCGAAATAGAAGCACGAAACAAAAAGTTAATGGCCAAATACAATCTCGAACACAAAAGGTGAGACTTGTGGCGATTAAACTCGCTCCATTTTGTAGCGTACATGTGTTTTCGCGCGCTGTAGAAAGAGAAACGTATATCTTTTTCTTCACCTTAATTTAAAGTGTTCACTTAATTTAAAGGTGAAACTTAATTTTTAAAGGTGAATTTTACGGAAAGAATGTTGGTTGTAGTTTTTGAAAACGAGTTGAAAGCATATGATGGATCTAGAGCGCTAAAGGCACTTGATTCTGAAGGGAGCATTTCTGTTCACGCTGAAGCTGTAATAAAGAAAAATGATGATGGCACGGTTACTGTAAAGCAGAAAGAAGACGATTTTCCGATTCGTACATTTGGTGGAACGACAATTGGCGCTTTGATCGGACTTCTAGGGGGACCAATCGGTGTGGCCGTTGGCGCTGTAGCTGGAACTTTCGTTGGAGGTACCTGGGAGATAGACCGGGCAGAAGTCAATGCAGATTTCCTTAATGACGTATCTGCTAAACTTACGCCTGGCAAGTGGGCGATAGTTTCAGAAATCAGTGAGGATTGGGTTACTCCAGTCGATACCCGAATGGAAGTGCTGGGCGGCACTGTATTTCGCACTACACGAAGGCACGTTGAACATGAACAATACGCTAAGGATGTGGCAGATTTAAAAGCGGATATTGCACAATTGAAGGCAGAGGAAGCTAAGTCACGAGCAGACCAAAAAGCCAAGCTTCAGACTAAGATTCATAACTTGCAGGAGAAGCGGCATGCTAAGTTAGAGCAGGCAAAGCAGAGGTCAGAGCAGCAGAAGAAAGAAGCCAACGCTAAAGTGGAGGCTTTAGAAAAGAAAGCGTCAAAGGCTACGGGTGAAAGGAAGGCGGCTTTTGAAGCACGAATCGCCGACATCAAAGAAAGTTTGAGAAAGTCCTCAGAAGACTTAGACAAGTTATTCAATGAAGAAGAGTTTACGCGAACGGATTAAAACAGCCGGGTTGGATCCGCGACTTAGAGGTAATAACTGGCTTGTTGGCCTTCAACTTAATTTTTAGATGGTAATTCGACTATGAATTTAGTTCCTTTCCCAGCTTCACTCTCAAGCGAGATGGATCAGCCCTCGCCTCCGTGAATCATTTAACTGCAGCTAACCCAAAGCGGGATCCACCAATCTTGTCGTCACGCGCGTTAAGGAATAACTATTTTTTTTGAGGTTCACACGAAAACAGGCGAAGGAGCAAGAGAATCTCCAAATGGAAAGTGAAGAAACATTTTGGCAAATTATAAAAGATACACCTATTGCAATCTTCGAAGTTAGTCTTGACGGCTCAAAGCTTAGAAATGCAAATTCAATGGTAAGTAAATTTTTGGGTTATTCAAAAGAAGAACTTCTCAAAATGAATCTTTTAGATGAAATATTAGTTGGTGAAAGTAAAAACAACTTTCAAGAAGGTTTCAAGGAAGCGTTACCTGGGAAAAGGAATCTTAAAGCTGAGCTAAAAGTAGAAACAAAGAATGGCCAAGTCTCTTGGGGACTATTTAATGCCGGAGTGATTTTTAAGAACAACAAACCTGATTCTCTTTTAGTTTTTGCCCAAAATATAACTGAACTCAAGAAGGCTGAGAACGCGATTAAAGAAAGTGAACAGCTGTACAAAGCGTTGTTTAATAACAGTATTGATGGTTTTATTCTGCTTGAGCCAATTTACGACCAAAGTGGCGGAGTGTGTGATTTTAGGTTTTTGAAGGTTAATCCTGCGTATGAGCGCCAAACTGGTACAAGCGCTGCCATTGTTGAGGGTAAAATGGCAAAAGAAATTGCAGGGATTTTTGAGACAGAATGGAAATCGCTAATTGGTAAGGTCGTTAAGATAGGTGAGATGGTACGTTATGAGAGTTTTAGCCAGCATACGGGCAGGTGGTATGATGCTCATATTTTTCCTTTTGCGAAAGGCCAAGTCGGCATTTTATTTAGAGACATAACAGAACGCAAGAAAGCTGAAGAGGCACTTGAAGATCGCAACAAGAAAATCGTTGAGAGCGAACAAAGTTATCGAGATCTTTACGAGAGTTTTGGTGGAGCTTTCATTGCTACTGATTGGGAGCTTAACGTTATTCATTGGAATAAAGTCGCAGAAAAACTAACAAAAATGAAGGCGCAAGATGCTTTAGGCAAAAGTGTTAACGATGTTTTACTCGAAACGCTGGCGGTGGATATTAAGCCTTACTTTGAGGTTTTGCAGAAAGGGGAGGCTATTCATTTTATGTTAAATACTATTAGTAGGGAAAATGGTAAACAGGTGATTTTTGAAATTTCTGCTTATCCTTCTCCAAGAGGAATAATTTACATTATTGAGGATAAAACTGAGCAAGAAAACGATAAGCGCTTATCAACAATAGGTCAGACTGCAGGTATGGTTGGTCATGATATTCGCAATCCTCTGCAAGCAATGACTGGCGATGTTTACTTGGCAAACTCTGATTTAGAATTGATACCTGAATGTAATGCAAAAGTGAGCATAAAAGAGAGTTTGAATAGTATTCAAAAGAATTTAGATTATGTAGATAAGATTGTTGCTGACCTGCAGGATTACGCTAGAGTGTTTGAGCCAACTATAACGGAAACTGACATCGAATCAATATTTGACGATATACTATCTAAAAATGTCATTCCAGAAAACATTGAGGTGTCTCGAAAAGTTGAGGCAGGGGCAAACAAGCTATTTACTGATCCTGACATGCTTAAACGCATACTAATTAATCTGGTGAATAATGCTGTTCAAGCGATGCCAGAAGGCGGAAAACTTTCTATGAATGCATATCGCGAAGGATCAGCTTTGGCCATATCTGTGCAGGATAATGGCGCAGGTATCCCTGACGAGATTAAACCTAAACTGTTCACGCCCTTGTTCACGACGCGATCTAAAGGGCAGGGATTTGGCTTAGCCGTTATTAAACGCATGACAGAAGCACTTGGGGGAACAGTTACTTTTGAAAGCCAAGTTGGCAAAGGTACAGAATTCACCATAACCTTCACTTCAAAATAGTTCAAATAAAATAATATGAAATTAAATTTTTGGCCTTCTTGGGAAAGTATTGTTCAAGAATGACGTATGAAGCGTGAGAAAAAATGTGGAAGCTAGGTCTTAATAATTGGTTAAACATAAAAAATTGAGAGAAATATTTTTAAAAATACCAAAAGTGAGAGAAATGATTTTAAAAATACTGATGCTGAATATTTTGGAGCAGCGTGTGTTAGCAATCGAGGCATGAGAGGTGTCCTTTAGCTATAAAGAGATACGAAACGTAATCGTTGCGGCGCTGCTCGTTATCGCTATTGGCTTCTCTATCGGGTTGTTTGGAAACTATTTCGGAGATTTCGATTTTACGTGGACTTGGGATCTTATGGCTGCTTTCGCGTTTCTTATGACAGCATCTTTTTTGTTGCATGAGCTTATGCATAAAGTTATGGCTAATAAGAACGGTTTATGGGCAGAATTCCGGTTAACAACTTGGGGCGTAGTCTTGACTTTTATTTCCATATTTTTGCCGTTTAGGATAATTGCGCCAGGTGTGATGATGATTGGTGGTTCACCTGATGCTGATCAAATTGTCCAAATTTCTATTGCTGGACCCCTCACTAACCTCATTTTATCAGGTGTCTTCTCTGGATTGGCGTTTGTTTTATATCCAAGCGCGTATGGTCTGATGCTGTTTTTTGTCGCTTACATCAACGGTTGGATAGCAGCCTTTAATCTAATTCCTGTTGGAGATTTGGATGGACGTAAAGTTTTTACTTATAACAAGATACTTTGGGCTTTAGTTTTCATCCCAAGCATTATTCTAACAGTGGTCGCTTTCTTGCTTTATTAAAAGCTCAAAAGCGCTCGCTCGCTTAACATTCACTGCCACAGCAGTTATTTCCCTTCAAAGTAATAACTGCAATTTCGGCTGGACAATTGATACGAACCCAAAACGCGTTAGTGCCGATTAGTATATTTCCACCATACCTCCAACATTATATTTGCCAAGTGGATATTTCTTAAAATGGCGACCTCTAACTCAACTGCGAGGGGTAAAAATTAACAAAAAATAACTCCTCATAAAATAAAGCATAATGCGAGAGGACAAAAAGTAATAGAAAATTGCTCCTTTAAATGATCCTAAATTTCATTAAATTGATACGGGCTGTAGAAGTGCAACCTTATTATTCCTCTGGATAATAAGTATTCAATGTAGATTGCCTCGTCGAAGTTTTACGAATGTAATCGATTGAAGTGTCATATTATGGATTTGGACAGTTTTTTTGAATCTGCCTAGAGGGGACATTGAAAAAAGGCTTAATTATTACTTACGCAAATATGACAGAAAAAGAAAAATAGAATATTTTGTACAAAACGGCAAAAGGTTAAGGCCGCTGCTTTGTTTGCTTACCTTTAGAGCCTGCGGAGGTATAGAAAAAAACTATATTAATATGCTGGATCTTGCAGTCGCAATTGAGCTCCAGCATTCAACAAGCCTTGTTTATGATGATATTATGGATGGCGATATAGAAAGAAGAGATAAACTGTGTTATTATAAATTGTTTGGAATTGAAGATGCCTTTCTTACTGGAACAAGGGCGCTCGTGTTAGGACTAAAAAAAGCGGTAGGCAACCCGAGAATAATGAAGACATTTTGGGATATTTTGGAAAAATCTCTTGAAGGAGAAATCGATGATTTAGAATATCGTAAAAATTTTAAATCTATGCTTCGTTCAGGAGAAGAAAAGTATTTCGATATTATTACAAATAAAACGGCTGCTTTGTTTGCGGGCTCAGCAAAATTAGGAAGCTTGGAGGCTGAAGCTTCAGAAAATTTGTCTAACCTTTTTTGGGAGTACGGAAAACAAATTGGAATAGGCTATCAATTAGCTGACGACAGTAAGGATTGCATAAAAGGAGATATAGTTTCTATACCATGGATTATTAAAGAATTAGACCTTAGCACGCGTACATCTTTTATTAATGGCTTAAATGAAGGCTTATCTCCTAGAAAATTGTTATCAGAAATGAACATCAATACTCAAGCCATATTCGATGTTGAAATAAGAAAATCACTAAAATCAGCGGAGAATTTAATAAATAGCATGCGTCTCCCTGAGAATAAATACCGATCTCTACTTATGGAAGCGCCAAAATTTCTGATTGATAATTGCCTGAAAACCTGAAACTGCACAATATGCATCTAAGCGTGATGCTATGGCTAAACAAATTTTGCATATTATTTTTAAAAAAATAAAAGTAGCAATTTTTTTGAACTTATTTGTTTCACCAAAACTAATTGTCAGTGGGAAAAGCTCTTAAGTTGATTTTTAGTCGAGATTTTTAGTTGGAGCAAATGGTTGTAGTGGTTTTTGATAATGAGCTAAAAGCCTACAACGGCTACAGGGCTCTAGCCGAACTTGATTCTGAAGGCAGCATTTCTATTCATGCATAAGCGGTCATACAAAAGAATTCGGAGGGAAAAGTAATCGTGAAGGAGAAAGGAGAAGAATTTCCAATCCGCACAATTAGTGGAACAGCAATCGGTGCTTTAATCGGGCTTTTAGGGGGACAATCGGTTTTGGCATAGGTGCCGTGACTGGAACTTTTGCGGGAGGCATGTTGGATCTTCATCGTTCTGGGGTCGACGCAGAGTTTCTTGACGAAGTATCAGCTAAACTAACGCCTGGGAAATGGGCGACGGTGTCAGACATCAGCGAAGAATGGACAACTCCGGTTGACACGCGGATGGCTGCGCTTGGCGGAACTGTATTTCGTCAAACGCCTCAGAACATTGAGCATGAACAAGACGCTAGAGACGTGTCAAGGCCTGTGCGCCTCCCTCCCTGTGCGCCTCCTCCATTGTGTGTGCCTGTTTGTATTTATGTGTGTGAGAATGAGAGTGAGAGTTAGCGTAATTTTTTTTGGATTAAATTTTAATCCAACCAACCAAAAACTAACAACTTACTAACAACTACAACCGCAAATTAACTCTAACACACAACATACAACATTCACACACGCACAGTGTGCGTCTGTTGCTACAAAGAGAGGAAGCAAATAATTTTTTCCTCCGGAGTTTCTTCCGAGCAGATTCTTATCCAAAAAAATCACTTTTACTGCCTTTTTGCAAGTTTTACGTAGTTCATCGACTCGTCAACGCTGGCAGCAATTTTCTGCTGAAGGTTTGAGTATAATTCGGTTTTCCGAGATTTTCCATGTTATTCGTGGGTTTTCCGAGATTCTCAGGGGTTTTCCTGAAGTTCAATATCGAGCACTATAACCGTATTTGGAGTAGACCCAATCTTTCGATTAGTGGAGCCTCGAGCGGGCCTTGATCCCGCGGCCTGCTGCTTACAAGGCAGCCGCTCTACCGGGCTGAGCTATCGAGGCACATCAGCAAACTAGCCTAGTTTGACATCATGACATGAAGGATTAAGCAAATAAAACTTACTACCCTTAAATCCATGATTCTTCCAATAGTAAGCTACTCAAAAACCATTCTACATAGGCATTAAGCAATAAACCATCAAAATAGAACAATCAACCGTAAAAATGCCATCTTCAACAATCTTTTAGTATCGCCAACGATATACTTATATTACCGTAATAAGCTTCTAATGCAATTCAGCAACCAAAATGCAACTCCACACCCGCAACGATGTGGAGTGAAGGGTGAACTGAGCAAAAAATTCGCTCAAAATGACACCATGCATAGGCAAAACAACGACGCCAAACACAATAAAATATGTAAGGTATTCACCAAACGCCAATAAACACTACCATTGGCCCGAACATGCCACGCTGTCTGGAGAATGGCTCGGCTTGAAAGCCGAAGAAGGGCGCGGCAAGCCGCGATACCGCCATGGGTAGGCGCATGCAGCCTTCGAACCATGGATACCCGAATGAGACTTCTCAAATGACTCTTCGGAGTCATGCTCCTTCACGGAGCGGGAACCTCCCGAACGGAAGCATCTTAGTAGGGAGAGGAAAAGAAACCAAAACGGGATTCCCTGATTAGCAGCGAGCGAAACGGGAAAAGTCCAAACCGAATCCCATGTCGAAAGACATGGGAGATGTAGGGTTAAGGGCCTGGCTTTCTCTTCGTTGGCGAAGCTGAAGTGGTCTGAAATGACCCGCCACAGAGGGTGACAGCCCCGTAAACGTAAACCAACATGAGTTACAGCTAGAGTCCCAGACTACCGTACCCTGGCTTGGGTGCGGAAAGTTGGGAGTCACCAACTTCCAAGACTAAATACGACTCAAGACCGATAGCGCACTAGTACGGTGACGGAAAACTGAAAAGTACCCCGAAATGGGGGTGAAAAGTGCCTGAAACCAGACAGTTACAGACGTGTACAGCCCAGAAGAGTAGAAGCCATCCATAGGAACCCGCTGTGAAGCGGTAGTACGAGGAAGGCAGATCAGGGTTGCACGTTCCGTCTAGAAACACGGGCCGGGGAGTTTATAGTTATGGCAAGCCTAAGAGTTAAAAACTCGTAAGCATAGGAAAACCAATACGCGTGCAACTCCGCAAGGAGCCAGACGCAGGGTCTGAAAGGGCCTGGAGTCATAACTATACATACTAGAAACCAGACGATCTAGCCTTGGGCAGGGCGAAGCTAGGCGAAAGCCTAGTGGAGGCTCGAAAGGGTTCTGACGTGCAATTCGTTCCCCAGACCTGGGGCTAGGGGCTAAAGACCAATCTAGTCTGGTGATAGCTAGTTCCTTCCGAAGTGGGCCTGAGCCCAGTCCCGAGCGAGGTGGCTGGTGGGGTAGAGCACTGATTGGAAAACAAGGACCCGAAAGGGTCCACTTTCCTTTCAAACTACGAATCCACCCGCGCCTAAGACCTTGGGAAACGGGTTACAGGGGGTAAGCTCCTGGACCGAGAGGGGGACAACCCAGACTGAGGTTAAGGTCCCCAAGTGCTGGCTAAATGTCAAACCAAAGGGCGTCGTCAGCCTCAGACAGCGGGGAGGTAGGCTCAGAAGCAGCCATCCTTCAAAGAAAGCGTAACAGCTCACCCGCCGAGGCTGACGGCCCCGAAAATTGACGGGGCTAAGCCAGCCACCGATACCTCAGAACGCAGCTTAGTGCTGCGCTGGTAGGAAGGCGTCCTAGTTGGGCAGAAGCTGGGCTGTAAGGTCCAGTGGACCGATTAGGATTGCGGATCCCGGTGGTAGTAACAGCAAAGAGAAGTGAGAATCTTCTCCGCCGAAGGGGCCAGGGTTCCCCGGCAACGATCGTCAGCCGGGGGTAAGTCGATCCTAAGGCATAACTTAACCGATTATGCCGAAAAAGGGAATCCGGCTAAAATTCCGGAACCATAGAGGTACGTGCGGCGACGCAAGATCAACGTGGACGTTTCGGGGTAAGCTAAGCAGGGTCATCGCCTTGTTTAACCGTATAAACCTAGGGAGTGCCGTAATGGCGAGAACTAGGCGAAATCGGGAATAACTATCCGTTTTAGGATAGTTTAGCTGATCTCTGGAGCCACTGAAAAATACGTTGATAAGGATCCTCTATGATCGTACCTAGAACCGACACAGGTGTCCCTAGGCGAGAAACCTAAGGCGTGTCGGGTATACACTAATGCGAGGGAACTCGGCAAATTAGCCCCGTACCTTTGGTATAAGGGGTGCCTGTTCTTTCAGCCTTGTGCTGTTAAGAGCAGGTCGCAGTGACAAAGGGGTCTCGACTGTTTAATAAAAACACAGGAAGCCGCAAGAGCGAAAGCTTGTGAACGGCTTCTGAATCCTGGCCAGTACAGGTACCTGAAATCTGGGTTCAACTGGGCTAAGGGCCTGCAAACGCCGGGAGTAACTCTGACTCTCTCAAGGTAGCCAAATGCCTTGTCGGGTAAGTTCCGACGTGCATGAATGGATCAACGAGGGCCCCACTGTCCCCGCGTAGTACCCGGTGAAACCACATAACGTGGACGAACAGTCCACGATCTCCCAGCGGGAAAAGAAGTCCCTGTGGAGTTTTACTGCAGCCTGCCGCTGGAATACGGTTGTGGATGCAGAGCGTAGTCGGGAGCCGTCGATCCTGGGTTCTCCGGGACTTAGGGGAGGCAACAATGGAACACCGACTTTCTGTAACCGTGTTTCTCACCAGCCCCTTGCGGGCTGGAACAACGGTAGGTGGGCAGTTCGGCTGGGGCGGCACGCCCTTGAAAAGATATCAAGGGCGCCCTAAGGTTGGCTCAGGGGGGACAGAAACCCTCCGTAGAGTGCAAGGGCAAAAGCCAGCCTGACTGGATCCCAAACAGTAAGGGATGCAGAGGAGAAATCCGGGCTTAGCGATCATCCATGCTCCCCTTTGGTGGGGGCTGGATGTGTCAGAAAAATTACCCTAGGGATAACAGGCTCGTCGCGGGCGAGAGTCCCCATCGACCCCGCGGCTTGGTACCTCGATGTCGGCTCTTCCTATCCTGGCCCTGCATAAGGGGCCAAGGGTGAGGCTGCTCGCCTATTAAAAGGGAACGTGAGCTGGGTTTAGACCGTCGTGAGACAGGTCGGACTTTATCTGCTGGGAGTGTTGGCTGCTTGAGAGGAAAGGGTCCCTAGTACGAGAGGAACGGGACGCTGTGGCCTCTAGTTAACCGGTTGTCTGATAAGGCAGTTGCCGGGCAGCCACGCCGTTGAGGATAAGAGCTGAAAGCATCTAAGCTCGAAGCCTTTCTCGAAAAGAAGCAGCCGCTTCCGTTTCACGGGACGAAGGCTCCCATAAAAGATGGGTTTGATGGAGCTGGGGTGTAAGCTGGAAGACTTCGGTCGACCAGTTCAGCCTGCAGCCACCAATCGCCTGAGGTGTCTGGCCGATGGTAGTGTTTGAGCGATATTTGCGTGAGTATCTTACAAGAAGGTGTCGTTGTTTTGCCTATGCATGGATAACTGCCATATTTCGTTTTCTTTACAGTGAAATTTTTAATGAAAAATTACGAAGAAAATTATGAAAAAGTTAAGAAAAAATAAAAAGAAAAATATGTTTACTTAAAATAAGTTTTCAATTGGGTCTTTAAAAAGTCTTAATGCTTCATTTCCATTGGCGGCATCAAAACCTTGTTAATCACGTGAATAACACCGTTGTCAGCCATTATATCAGCCTTGAGTATTTCGGCGTTGTTGACCTTGATGTTTCTGTGAAGATGCCATCTTGAAGCGTCAATATGGATTTCTTCGCCTTCGACGGTTGTGGCATTTTTAAGTTTAGCAACATCAGCAGCCATAACTTTACCAGAGACGACGTGATAAGTTAGAATCGATTTCAATTTTGGAATATCTTTAAGGAGGCCTTCAACTGTTCCTTGAGGCAATTTCGAAAAAGCTTCATCTGTTGGAGCAAAAACAGTAAACGGACCCGCACTCTTTAACGTTCCCACCAAATCAGCAGCTTGAACTGCTTTAATAAGCGTTTTAAAATTACCTGCCGCCATGGCTGTATCGACAATATCAGCCAAACATTTCACCTCCACTGAAATATTGAGATTTATCAGATGATACTTAATCGTATGTGATTGACCAATCACAGCCACAATCATGGAAAATAGAAAATAATTTGTCCAAATTATGCCTAAAAGAAAAGTTGAGTACATTCCCTTTTTTCTATTATTTTTGCCTTTTTTAGGGAAAATGTTTGTTTTCTTGAATTTATTGAAGAATTTTAGTGACATGCGTTATTTAATATTTTTTTCTTGGGGAAAACGTTTGACTACGCATTCTTTTCTATTTATAATATGTATTTTACATTCATCATCTCTATAGGCTGGGATTTGTAATAATCTCTATTCAATATTGAAGGTGGAATGAATGTTGTCACGAGATTGTGACGGTTGCTCCTTGTTTAAAGAATGCGGTAAACGCTATCATAAAACCCGGAAAGGTGATAAAGTTTACTGCCCGGATGGCACTGCGCATCTAATTGATTGCGGAAGTGTGGAGTTAAACATTGAGCTTGTAAATACCGATGTTTTATGTTAGTCGTAAACTTTTTTCTTTTTTCCTGTTTCCTACATTTTCGTTATCAGATTTTCTAATGAAAAATATGTGACTTATATAGTTCTATAAGTCAATCTATAGTCTATATTAGATTACTATATAACTATTATTAGAGTGTAAGCAACTAAGGAGAAAACAAAAATGAAAACAACCTATATAATTGCAATTGTTGTAGCAGTAATTATCATAATAGTCGGAAGCGTATTCGCCTACGTAGAACTGTCAAAACCAGCAACAGGATTAGCAGCCGCAACTGTTAGCGGTGCAGGAGGAACACTTGTCTATCCGATAATGTCCGTTTGGCAATCAGAGTATTCTTCAGTACAGCCAAATATACAAGTTAGTTATAGCGCTGTAGGAAGTGGCACTGGAATTACCGACTTTACAGACCAAACCGTGAATTTCGGCGAATCCGATGCACCAATGACTGCAGCACAATACGCGAAGCTACCCTCAACAGCTTTAACTATACCCATATCAGCCAGCGCAGTAGTACCAGCATACGACGTAAAACTTACCAACGGCTCATTATGTCAAAATGGCCTTAATTTCACGGGTTCAGTTCTTGCAGCTATTTTCTTGGGAACAATAACTACGTGGAATGATTCCGCTATCCAAGCGCTCCAAAGCCCTTCTATAGCCGCTCTATTGCCTGATCAAACAATCATTACTGTTCACCGATCTGATAGCAGTGGAACCATGTTTGCCTTCACCGATTTCTTATCTGACTCAAGCAGTACTTGGAATACAACTGTTGGGAAAGGAACTTCGGTAAGTTGGCCAACTGATAATGGAAATGCAATAGGGGCTCCTAAAAACGCAGGGGTAGCAGACGAAATTGGTGCAACACCCTACTCTATCGGTCCGCTCGAAATAGCCTACATACTTGAAAACACAGGTCAAGCTTCACTATACTATGGAGCTGTTCAAAATGCTGCCGGAAATTTCATCCTAGCTAACGTCACAAACATAACTGCAGCGCTCGAAGCAGGTGCCTCATCTGGTCTTCCAGTGGGAAATGCTGCTTGGACAAATGTCTCTATCGTCGATAACATATTCACCAATACAACAGCTTCAACCTCGTACCCGATTACAACATTGACTTACGCTCTTGTTTACCAGGCGCAGACTAATCAAGCTCAAGGTGCTGCTCTCGTCAACTTCCTTTCGTGGATCGTGAACTCAGGTCAGTCTTTAGGAAAAGGGTTAGGCTATGCTGCATTACCTGCGAACATAGTTGCCGTTGACAATACAACACTCAAATTGATAACATACAACGGAACGTCAATAGAAGGCTAGCTTTAATAGATTATTTATCCCTTTTTTTAATATTAACTAACAAAATAACGATAATGAGGCAGCTAAAGGCGGGTGCATTCCAAACTGGTGCGGGGAGATACAATCGTAAAAATTCTTCTTGCTGCTGCAGCTCTATTTGTGGTAGGTCTTCTTGTTGCACTTGCAATTGAACTTTTTATGGGGTCAGCCGCTTCAATATGCACATTTGGACCAGGCTTCTTGATTGGAACCAAATGGGACCCTGTCCATGAAATATTTGGCGCTTTACCATTTATCTACGGAACTTTATTAACATCAGGTATTGCTCTCCTCATAGGCTTCCCAATCAGCTTGGGCATCGCAATTTTTATCTCAGAGAAGTTGAAAGCTCACAGAACCTTCGGTTATTTACTAGGAACATTAGTTGACCTCTTAGCAGCTGTGCCCAGTGTTATTTACGGCTTATGGGGACTGATAATTTTGGCACCGTTATTGCGTGATTATGTCGAAAATCCTTTGCATGAATATCTTGGTTTCATACCTCTATTTTCAGGGACGTCCCACGGCTATAATTTTTTTATAGCTGGAATCATTTTGGCGATAATGGTGATCCCAACAATGTCTGCAGTATCTAGAGATGTTTTGAGTGCTGTTCCAAATAGCCAGCGCGAAGCAATGTACTCGCTTGGCGCTACTGACTGGGAAGTTACACAGAAAAGCGTTTTGCCCTATGCTAGAACAGGTATCTTTGGAGCGTTCGTTCTTGGACTGGGACGCGCTGTGGGCGAAACTATGGCGGTAACTATGGTGATTGGTAACAGTCCAACCATAACAGCAAATTTGTTTTCAGCTGGCTACACCCTCTCTTCGTTAATAGCGAACGAATTCGGAGGCACTTCACAGGGAACACTTTATCAATCAGCAATAATTGAAATAGCTTTAATATTATTTTTTATTGCACTTTTAATTAACATGTTTGCTAGGCTTCTGCTTAGAAGGATGTCTGGTGGTAGACGGATTAACGTTTGAGAGATTGAGATAATGACAAACTCTAATCTGTCTACAAGCATATCTATTTGGCGAAAAATCGTCAACAAATTGATGACTATTCTAATTATTGTAGCAGTAGCTCTAGCGGTAATACCCTTGGTATTCATTCTCGTGGACGTTTTCATGCAAGGCGCCTCTGCCGTAAATCTAACTTTCTTAACAAAGTTACCAAATGCTCTATACCCTTCAAGCGGAGGAATAGCTAATGCGCTAGTTGGCTCCTTCATAATGGTTGGTTTAGCCGCGCTTTTTTCTGTACCAATAGGCGTTGGAGCAGGCATATTTTTTTCCGAGTGGTCTTCATCTAATATCTCGAAAATTTCCGGCTTCATGAATGATGTGCTTACAGGTTTCCCATCAATGGTGCTAGGCTTATTCGTTTTCATAATTATCGTAGTTGCTACCAAAGAGTTTTCTGCTATTGCAGGCGCTGTTGCTTTAAGTTTTATTATGATTCCTATCATCACAAGAGCGACGGATGAATCTCTTAAGCTAGTTCCAATCACATTAAGAGAAGCCTCAATGGCTCTAGGGGTTCCAAGATGGAAAACCATTTTCAGAGTCGTTATAAGTACAGGGAAAAATGGGCTTTTGACAGGTATAGTTTTGGCTGTTGCTCGCGCGGCAGGGGAGACAGCTCCATTATTATTAACCGCGGGCTACAGTACCTTCATTACAACAAATATATTTAATCAGCAGACTGGCTCCATGACTTATCTCATTTATAATTACGCAACCAGTGGGACCGCCTGGCAGGCTCAAGCGTGGGGAGCAGCATTAATTCTAATATTAATAATGCTAGCGTTAAATCTTTTTGTTAAGCTTGTAATAGGAAGGAATTTAACTGAAGCGAGGATGGAATAAAATGACAAAGAAACGGAGCAAGAAACGATAAACTGGAGGAATTGACAATAACCCCTGATAACAAAGACTTGTTGACATCTAAAATTGAAACGAAAGACTTGAAGGCTAAGTATGGCAAAGTGCAGGCGCTCACGGGAATCACTATGAAATTTCCGGAAAAGCGTGTTACTGCTGTTATGGGTCCATCTGGGTGTGGAAAAAGCACGCTGATTAGGTGTTTGAATAGGATTCATGAACTGACCCCTAATACGAAAGTTGAAGGTGAAGTAATCTTGGATGGGGTGAACATTTATTCTCCAAAGGTTGACCCAGTTGCTATTCGTAGGCGAATTGGGATGGTTTTTCAGAAGCCTAATCCATTTCCCACAATGTCTATTTATGATAATGCTGTTGCAGGCTTGAAACTTAACGGTGTAACAGATAAGAAAAAGCTCGATGCGCTAGCTGAAAAGAGTCTCCGAATGGCATTCTTGTGGGATGAGGTTAAGAATGATTTGAAAAAGTCAGGCACGAATCTGTCAGGTGGACAGCAACAGCGTCTGTGTATTGCTAGGGCTCTTGCTGTTGAGCCTGAGGTTATTCTTATGGATGAGCCATGTTCAGCTCTTGACCCAATCGCCACGGCAAAGGTTGAGGAATCCATTATCGCTCTTAAGAGTGATTTTACAATTATTATAGTAACACATAATTTGCAGCAAGCGGCACGCATCTCAGATTATACAGCATTTTTGTATCTTGGAAAATTAATCGAATTTGGGGAAACAAAAAAGGTATTTGAGAATCCTGAAAGCGAGTTAACTGAAAAATACATAACTGGCAAGTTCGGCTAAAACGATTAGCATGTAAGAATTTTTAATAGAAATGAGTTTTTTTATCCAAGTACAGATTCAACATTCATGTTCAAGACCACTTCAGAAATATCACTTGCGTATTCAGCTGTTCTTCTTACACTTTCAATAAGCAAGCGTAGATTAGCAACTTCCTCAACTTTAGTCTCGTGCGAAAAAATCACCGCTTCCCTTTCCAGTTTATGAATGATCACGAGCTTTTCGATAACAGATTCAGCTAAGTTGAAATCATGCTTAAACAATGCTTCCACCGACTTTTCAAACATTCCAATTGCCAAACTGCTCAGCTGGACTACTTTTTCTAAGAGTTTCTCGTTTACAGGATCTTTGAGTAGTAAAACGTTTTCAGCAATTTTTGTTGCATGGTCAGCCGTCCTTTCCACGGATTTCGCAATAAGCCTGTAGCCTAAGCAATCTCTTTGGTTGCTTAAACCAATTTCTTTCACAAGTCTTGGGTTAGTAACCGCCAGCTTGAGCAAACGAACAATGTAAAGACTAAAACGATTAACTTCTTTGTCAGTTTCGATAATCGATTTAGCAGAAGAATAATCAAGTTTTTGTAGAGCAATTATAGCCTCCTTATGCATCGAAGATGCGATAATGCTCATTCGGCTAAGTGCATTTTGAACAGACAATTCTGGATAATTAAGAAGCACCTGCAAAGTCAAATCAAGGGGTGTGTCTGTTACAATTTCAGTTCCGACAAGATAATGTCTCGCAAAATTCTTCAGTTGGTTTCGGAGTTTTATTGACAATGTTGACTGCTGGCCTTGCGGTCTTAACCTTATAACATTGTATCCATTCAGGTAAGCGGAGATTGCTGTTCTAATAATTGCGTCTGGATTGTCTGATGGTTGAACCCTGATAAACACTTCATCTTTTTGCTCTTTTTTTTCAAATTTTGTCGGCGAAACCTCAAGAGAGCCATCGTCTTCCTCGCGGAGCGAGATTAGGCTGCCTTTTTTAAGCTGGTTGCGCATCGCCCACTCTTTTGGTAGGGATAAAATGAATGTTGATCCTCCTGTAACCTGGAGTTTTCTTTGGTCTTCAGATGGGTTTCTTTTTGTTTCTTTGGACAAGTCAAACAACTACTGTTATTTATAGTTCTAAATATTTGGAAATATACAAACTATTAGTATATATATTATATATTCTATAGCGCTCTTCTATATAATATTGGCATTTTTAAGTGATGAAGCAATTCTTTTGTCGAAGCGAGGTTACTGATTTTCATTTCGTATTTTCTTAAAAAGCATAACATTTTTCAACAACATCAATTTATGATAGTGTTGCTGCTGAGTAGTTTGATTGAACTAAAAAAAGATAACCTTGGCAAAGTCTTTAGCTGCAGTCTATTCAACCTAATTTGTTGGATGAAAGGCAAGTTATCGGAAAAACGTTTAACGGGAAAATTTGTTGAGGTGAAAAGAATTGAGTAGACTCTTGGATGTTGCTTTAGAACAGCTAACTGCAAAAACCTATAGGATGGGCATTATCGCCCAAAAAGCAGCCGCATTATCGATGGATGGGTATTTGGAAAAGCAAGATGTCACTGGCCAAGTACTTGAATTGTCCAATACGCTTATTGCTATGAGTGTAGAAGTGGAAGAGAAAGCTTTCGAATTAATCGCTAAGTACCAGCCAGTAGCCTCAGATTTGCGCATCGTAAACTCCTACATTAAGATAGCTTATGATTTTGAACGTTATGGCAGATATGCTTGGGATATCTGTTCTACATGTAAACGATTAAGCACGAACCTTGAACACTCGGAATTCCCTAAACTTGATGCAGTCACTCATCGGTAAAGTTTCAGAAATGGTTTCAATAAGCGTGAAGGCTCTCAAAGACAACAATGCCGAAACAGCAAAAACTTTGATAACTATAGAACGGCAAGTTGATACTTTATACTTCAAACTTATGGATCAATTAGCTTCAAATTCAAAACACATCAAATATGCAATGGCGGATTTATTAATCGCAAAGTTTCTTGAACGCATAGCTGACCACACCATTTATGTTGCGCAGTCAATTGTTTACATAGTAACTGGAGAAAAAGTCTCCTTGCGGTAATTCTACGTTCAACATGTGAAAAACGCAAGTTGGAATCCATGGTTACTACCTACTGCTTCCCTGAATTGGAAGAGTTACTGTGAATGTTGTTCCTTTGCCCTCTTGGCTCTCAAAAGTTATCGTTCCGTTTAACGCTTCGACCAGACGTTTTACTACTGCCTAGTCCTAATCCTTGACCCTTCGCTTTTGTAGTGAATAGGGGCTTGAAAATTTTAGGCTTAACCGCTTCAGGTATACCCTTACCCGTATCAGATACAGTTATTGTGATTTGGTTTTCTTTTTTGCCCGCTGAAACATCTAATTTGCCGCCTTCAGGCATAGCCTGAATGGAGTTACTTACTAAATTCGTTAAAATGCGTTTAACAAAAACTGGATCTGTTCTGAACTTAAAGTCTTTGTCAGCATTTAATGAAACGTCAACTTCGCCCTTAAATCTGGAAGTCTGGAGTACACCTGAAATTATCTCATAAATATTGGCATCTGACCATTCCGGCTTTAATGGTCTTGAATAATCCTGCAAATCAGAAACTATTTTGCTTATGTAATCTGTTTGTTCCTGAATTAAGCTTAAGCTGTCTAGAGTTTCCTTTTTTTCTTTGCATTCTGCTTCCTTATCAACCGTTTGTTTAGCAATATACAATTCGTTAGTAATAGCCTGCAGCGGATTGCGGATGTCATGTCCAATCATGCCCGCAGTTTGGCCAATAGCAGCTAAATGTTCCGACTCTTGTAACTGCCTTGTCCTATCCTCAACAATTTCTTCAAGATTCTTAGTGTAATCAGAAATTTTCTCCTCCAATTCCTTACGCTTAGTAACATCTTCAAACAATGCAACAAAATAGTATTTCTTAGGACTATAAACCAAAATATGCAGCCATTTCTTAATGTCAGCAAAATACAATTCATCAACAACCGATTTGCCGGTAACCGCTACCTGCCCGAATAAATTAACAAGTGCCATACTTGCCTCATAAGACTTATCACCTATAGCAGGCATGGGAAATACCGTGCTCGCTCTTTTACCTAAGAGCTCAAACCTGGACATTCCAAAAATATTCTCAAAAGCATTGTTTGCTTCGAGCAAAATTACGTCAACGGGCTTCCCATTTTTATCTAAAACAATTTTATTATACGTAAAACCGTTAAGCATGTTAGCAAACAAAGCAGATATCTGTTTACGATCAAGAATAAGAGATTCCGCCCATTTCTCAGAAATATCTCTGGTAGGTTCCAATCCCCTGCGCAATCGTAAAAGAGCCATCAAAAAATAAAGACTTCCAATATACAGCGCAATCATTGCTATCCATGTGTATAGGTCATTTCCAAATTGGGTTTGAAGAACAAATTCCAACGGATATAATGCAAACAAGAAAAGTGCTAAAGAATACCAATACAAAGCCTCTTCCTTAGACTTAATATATTGCCATAAAAACAAGAAGCCAGCTGATGCAAAAAAGAATAAAGTTAATGCTAAAACTGATTGACCAATCAGCGTTGATCGCACACTTGTTATGAAAAGTGGTGCAATACCTGCAAGCACTTCTGCGGTGAAGAATCCGATGCAACAAATTACTATGAAATAGGAGGCTCCCAAAGCAATTCTTCGATTAAGCGGTTCACTTGAACTGGTAGTTGAAATAGTGATTATGGCACTCAAGACTTGAAATCCTGAGGCAATTAATAAGCCAATATCTTGTATTGCTGCAGCGTAATCTAAAGAAATAAATGATATTAAGCTAGAAATGGAAAAAATGATTCCAACGATATAGAAAAACGTTGCTAATTACCAGAAGGTTAAGCGCTCCAAAGTTCAAGTAACTCTTGGCCGAAATAATGGCAACGTAAATACTTATTGCAGTTAAAAAAACTAAATTGAGACCGAGCTTCAAATAAGGTGCGTTAAAAACGGGCAAATTAACATTCAGAATGTTTAAAGCCAAAACTAAACCTACTAAAACTATTATCGGAAAAGCCGCAAGTTTCAAATGCTGCATTAATTCTGTCTCCCTATTTGAAAGGGTTCTTTTATTAGGCGGTAGCTTTTTCACGATTTTTCTAATGAATCTATAATTATCTTAGTTTTAGCTGATGATCAAAATCATTCATCATTTAAAAAGAAGGTTGTTTAACAATATACAAGTTGCTCTTCAAATTCAACGTTTCTGTTAAGCATCTGACTGAATTTCATAGCGCTTTCAACAAAAAAAGGTTTATTCCGGCGTATTTGAAAGGTTAGCGGTTGGCTGTTTGATCCACACTTTAACTTTGCTTTGTACTCTTATCCTTGCTTCTGTCTGCATCAGCTTGATTTGTGCTTGGATGAACCTGTCGTCAGTGCAGTTAAACTCCTTTTTAATCGCGTCTTCTAGCATATGAATTGAAATGTGTTCAACGATGCCAACTTGATTCCAAAAATGGATTTGAATTTTCTCTCTCTTCTTAATAGCTGAATCAGAATGTTTAACCATTATCACTAGGCATCAATAAAGTCCAATATCAACTTTTGTCGCGGCAATGATTCCCAAAAAAGGATTTTTACTTGTATTTTTCCATTGCCTCTTTTTCAGTAAGTAAAATTCCAGTTTCTGGAGCGAACTTTATGGCATTGATAAATTGTTCCTTTGCTTTATCTACGTATTCTTTGAAGGTTAAGTCAGGTAGTGCCCAGGGATTTTGTGGTTTCCATGACCATTCAACCTCAATTTTAGCGTGAAGGTTCTTCATGATTGCTAGTTCAATTAATTTTGCTCCCACGCCGACAAGCTTGTCTAGAGTGCTTGAAAACTCATTTATTTTGTTTGGGATTTCTTCTTTAGTGAGGTTGTGCACTTCAAGATAAAAATAAATGGCGTTTTTTGCATCTTTGCCAAGTAAGGTTAGAGCTTCATCGATGGAGCTGAGAAGTATCTTATTAAACTCAATCTCCTCGTAATTTTTTTTCACAAAACCATCCTTCAATAAATGTTTCGGTCTATCGTTTGGATTCGATAGCTTCTTTGGTTTTACTTTCGATGAATTGGACAACCTTCATTTGACTATATTGATCCGCTTCATCTTGAAGACTAAGCAGTTCCTTGACTTTAGCCAGTAGTTCATCCATCTTCGGAGGTTTTACAAGAAAAGCGTCAGCATGCCTGTTAACTGCGTCGATAGCCACGTTCATGGATGGATATCCAGTTAACATGATTTTCATCATTTTCGGAGTAGTTTCTTTTAGGCTTCTCAATAGGTCGGTTCCATGCATGTCAGGCAAACGCCAGTCAACAATAGCTAAATTGTAAAAGTGAGAATAAGATTTTGCAATTGCTTCTTCACCAGTTTTTGCAGTGTCAACTTGGTAACCTTCGGATTCAAGAGTTACTGCTAATGTTTTACAAATCGTGTCATCATCATCGATGACTAGTATCTTGGAAATCTTTAACATGTATCTGCCCCTAATGGAAGTTTAATTGAGCTACTTTATGGAAAATATTATTTTAGTCATGGTATAAGCCTTTGTTCGTCTTAAAATTACACTCAACATTTTTAATTAAATAATTTTAATCAAAACTTTGGCATTGTCCTAATTTAGATTGTTTAATTCTCGAGCTTCTGAAATCGCGACTTAAACTACATGTTGTAGTAGATTTTCAATAATTCATGGTCTATTCTGCCATACACAATTGAAAAAGGGTTACAGAAAAAGCGGAAATATATTAACAAATCTAAACTGGTACACTGCCGAATTTCGTAATAATTCTCTCGTATTTATTCATTTATTGGGGCATAGCAAACAAGATTTTCAATAAAATTTGGCATTTTTAATTGCTATATATCTGAAATAGGACAATAATGTTATTTGTAACAACAGCAACGTAAAAAATTGTCAGAGCCAACAGAGCAAACATAATAACCCAGGACATTTTGCGATATTTTTCCATCTCAAGCCGTTTCCAGCCAGCCCAGCATAAAACAAAAATAAGCGCGCACAATCCAAACTTGTACAAGCCAAAAAAAAGAAAAGAGCCGTGAAAAAGCGGGTTACACTCAATTGCTTTTCCACTAGCTAAACCAACCATCGATGTCGTCACATCACATACATTTAGAAGAGTGAAAACTAAGTTAATCTTCAAAACAGTGCCTACTTTGATAGTCGGCAAATAATTTCTAAAAGCAATAAAATTAGACGATTCTAAGAAAAAGAAAATCACCTCTAGGTTCGAAAAACAAAAAACAAATTCAAGTTCGCAAAAAACAATTATAATAATAAGAAATTACAATTTAAATTTTATGAAAATATTATAGGTTCGCCTGAGTTTAAACGATAATTTTCATGGGGTTATAACCGTTATTTCTTTTTATCTTAGACAAGAATAAATCAACAATACTTTTAAGGATAATAGCATCTAACAAGCAATTTCAAGTGATTCAACAATGAGAATAAGAGTCATAAAATTAACCCCGGAAGCGCTCATAAGAGCATTGCAGGGAAAAACGCCAACGGCTGTCAACTTTCCAAGTGACACGGAACTTTTAGACATAAAACTTGATCTATTCACAAAAGAAATCATAGCACTCGTAAGAAGCGATAGTTTTGAAGATATCAAAGAAAACTATCCATTTCCAGAATACAAACAAACAACAACAGCAAACCCAAAAAATCAAGCTACAAACGCTAAACTTGACCTAAAAACCGCAGAAGTTAAAGTACCACAAAAAGTCACACTTCAGCCGCAACAAGCCCAAGACACGGGTAACCTTGAAGACGAATTTACTCCTGAACAACGCAAACTGCTGCGTTTCACAGTTGACGGCGAATACTTGATAGTTAAGCCAACCCAATTCTTGAAGGCTGAGTGGGAAGACATTAATGATGTTGTCAAAAGTTTAGGCGGCAGATGGGTAAAAGGCGACACAATTAATTATTGGGAAATTCCCAAGAATCAATCTTAATATTATTTTTTAGTTGGCAATTATTTTTCTTTAGCATGAAAAAAGCCCAAAAAGTAAAAAAGACAATGCGGACTTTTAAAGAATAGGAAAAAGTTTACTTCTTTTTGGCGTTTGTAAGATGAATTATCATGAAGAATTTTGAAGTTGCCCGAATTCTCAGAAACATCTCATTATTGTTAGAAATGGATGATGTTCCTTTTAAGCCGAGAGCATACGAAAAAGGCGCTATATCGATTGAAGCGTTAGAAGAAGATGTCGAAAGCATCTACCGAAAACAAGGCATCAAAGGTTTGAAGCAGATACCAGGCGTCGGCGAAAGCATGGCTGAAAAAATCGAGGAACTGATCAATACAGGAAAAATTCAGTACTACGAGGATTTGAGAAAAAAAGTTCCAGTTGACCTTGAAAGTTTATCAGGAATTGAAGGGTTAGGTCCAAAAAAGATCAAGGTATTATGGGATAAACTAAAAATTAAGAACATGGATGATCTGGAAAAGGCTGCGTTATCCCATCAGATTTCAGAATTGCCACATTTCAAGAAAAAAACCGAAGAAAACATCCTCAAATCAATTGAATTTGCCAAGAAAAGCAGAGGACGATTCATTCTTGGCTTTACTCTTCCGCTTATTCGAGACATTGAAGAACGACTAAGCAATGTTCCAGATGTAAAGAAAGTTTTGCCTTCCGGATCAGTTAGGCGAATGAAGGAAACAATCGGAGACGTAGATTTTCTTGTTCAGACTGAAAATTCAAAGGAAGTTATGGATTTTTTTGTTTCAATGCCTGAAGTGATGCAGGTTATTGAGAAGGGAAAAACCAAGTCAGCAGTTAAACTGAAAACTGGAATGAACGCGGACATTCGAACCTTGCCTGCAGTAAGCTTCGGGGCAGCATCTCAGTACTTTACGGGAAACAAAGACCACAATATTGCGTTAAGAAGAATCGCGCAGGATAAGGGCTGGAAACTAAGCGAATATGGCTTGTTTGAAAAAGAAAAGCAAATTGCAGGAGAAAGCGAGCAAGAAGTCTATGAAAAACTTGGGCTTCAATGGATTCCCCCTGAACTGAGAGAGAACACGGGAGAGATTGAAGCGGCAAAAAAAGGTGTGCTTCCCGAACTTGTGGAGCTGAAAAATTTGCGGGGTGACCTTCAGGTTCACTCCAACTGGACTGATGGCCAGAATTCGATAATGGAGATGGCTGAACAAGCAAAAAAGAATGGTTTAGAATACATTGTCATTTCAGACCATTCAAAGTATTTAGCGATGACAGGCGGGCTAGATGAAGAGGGTTTGCTTGAGCAAGCAAAAGAAATCGATATGGTGAATGAGAAGCTTGATGGGATAACTGTTCTTAAAGGGGTTGAACTTAACATTTTAAAAGACGGGAACATGGATATTTCAGATGAAGCCTTGAAAAACCTGGATGTTGTCGGAGCAGCGGTTCATTCACATTTTGAAATGGATAAAGATGAGATGACAAAGCGGGTCATGAAAGCCATCGAGAACCCGAACTTAGATATTCTGTTTCACCCCACTTCAAGGGAAATTCAGCGAAGAGAACCAATAAAGCTTGACTTAGACAGAGTTCTTGAGGTTGCAAAAGGAAATGGAACAATCATGGACATCGATTCGTATCCTGACAGGCTTGATTTAAGGGATGAACATATCAGAAAAGCTGTTCAGGCAGGCGTCAAACTTGGCATTAGCTCCGATTCCCATAGCATTGCACACATGCATTATTTAGAGTTAGGAGTCGCTCAAGCTAGACGTGGATGGGCAACCGCCAAGAATATAGTTAATACGAGAAAGCTTGAAGATTTCAAGAAATTGCTAAAGCAGTAATTTGCTGGTTAGATTGTTGCTGCGTAAGCTCATTTTATGGGAAACGCGTATTTAGTTTGAGGCGAAGGCGTAATAGACTAAGAAATCAGAGCAAGCAAAACAACAAACTAGTACCATAAAGACGCATTTTTTTTTAGTAACGGCTAAATACTGCAAAGATAATTCACGTTCATAATTAGCGTGGTAAAAGAAATGAAAGACTTCAACGACACGTTTATGGATCTAGTCCAAGCAAGCAAAATGCACGAGCAATACAGGGACAAAGAATGCATCAACCTAATCGCAAGTGAAGGCTTAAAATCCCCAGCAGTCATCCAAGCGCTTAACCTATCATCCGACTTGGAAAGCAGGTACGCTGAAGGTGATAACGACCTTGAAGGTCACGTTAAAAAACGGTATTATCAAGGCCAAAAATACATGTCACCAATCGAAGATTGCACAACCGATCTTATGAAAAGCTTATTCAAATGCACCTGGGCTGATGTACGTTTGATCTCTGGCGAACATGCAAACCTTTGTGCGTTCAAAGGCTTAGCGTTAGCTTCTAAAAGAAATAAAATGGTTGTAACTCCCTTAAGCTGCGGTGCCCACATATCACATGATTACACAGGCTTAGCAGGCAATGTCCTTAGTTTAGAAAACATTAATCATGTCTACAACATAGACGAGTTCAACATTGATCCAGACAAATCAGCTTACGTTATCCGGTCATCTAGACCAGGAATAGTAACCTTTGGCGGAAGCCTCTTTCTATTCCCCCACCCAGTAAAAGAACTAAAAGCTGTATGCGACGAAGTTGGCGCTTACGTAGTATATGATTCATCACACGTCTTAGGTTTGGTTGCAGGTGGATTATTCCAAGATCCTCTTCGCGAAGGTGCAGACTTTATTTCTGCTTCAACTCACAAGACTTTTCCAGGACCGCAGGGTGGTGTAATCATGGGTAATCCCTCAACTCCAGCTTTAGAAAAAGCCGCTAAAAAAATACAATTAGCCATTTTTCCGCTTAGCACATCCAATACTCATTTAGGCAGATTGCCTGCTTTGGGTGTTGCTGCTTTGGAAATGAAGTTATTTGGCGCTGAGTATGCAACGCAAATAGTGAAGAATGCTCAGACTGCAGGGCAATACTTGTATGAGAACGGCGTTAAAGTTCTCGCTGAGAAGAAAGGATTCACAAGATCGCATCAAATAGCAATAGATATTCGCAATTTCGGCGGTGGCAATAAAATTGCCCAAGACCTTGAAGACGCAAACATTATTCTAAACAAGAACCTTCTACCATATGACAATCAAAGCGGCAAAGAAGATCCTTCAGGCTTAAGAGTCGGATGGCAAGATGTCACCCGACGAGGATTCAGAGAAAGCGATGTTAAACATCTTTGCGACTTAATGCTTGACGTGATAAAGGGCAAGCGCAAACCAGCCGAAGTTAAGCAAGATGTGCTTGCATTCAAAAAAGACTTCAACCAAGTAAAATATTGTTTCCAAAGCCTAGAAGAAGCTTTAAAATACATCAAGAAAGCTTAGTAAGCTTTACCTTTTTTTTCCAGAACCGAAAGCAATGCATAATTTTTCATATTTCTCTTCTTTTCGTCGATTCTTCCCTGTTCCTTGTTTTCATGAATCAAGGATTTATGCTATCCTTTAAGTATTGAAATGTTTGAACAAAAATGTTAATAAGTAATCATTTATTTCATACTTTGAAAAATTCATGGATGAAATTCTCTTAATCCTTTTTCCAGTAATAATGATTGGTTTTGTAGTATTCTTTATTCTTCTTCCAAGGTATGGACCGCATTATACATCAAGACTCATATGCCCAAACTGTAAAAAATATTTTAATTTCCATTGGGTTCCAGGGGCAACAATAACTTCTCTGCGTTATGGAAACAAGCGTCGTCTACGTTGCCCCTATTGCCGTCAATTATCAACTTTTGAAATAGCATCCACTCGGGTAAGCAAGCCTGCTAAGCGAAAACGAAAGTTTGAACAAATGTTATGGGGGATGTTTTCAGGAACGTTTATAATTGAAAAAAGCCAATCAGCTTAAATCTCAAACATCAGAACCTATAGAAGGAAGGCTCTTAAAATGAAGGCACTATTAAATGATGGTTTAGAAAAAGAAGGCTTGCAAATCCTTAATTCGGCAGGTATAGAAACCGACACTCAAAAAAGGGATTTGAACAAGCTTATCGCCGATGCTGGGCAATTTGACGCAATAATTGTTAGAAGCGCAACAAAAGTAACCCGGGAGGTTATTGAAGCAGGCGCAAAAGGAAAACTCAAAATTATCGGACGCGCAGGTGTTGGATTTGATAACATTGATGTGGCATCTGCCTCAGAATTCGGTATTGTCGTTAAATCTGCTCCGTATGGAAGCACTAGAGCCGTTGCCGAGTTAACTCTTGGTTTAATGTTAAGTATTTCGCGAAATACTCCCCAAGCACATCAATCGCTAAAAAACAAAGTATGGAAAAAAGACAAATTAAAGGGAACTGAGCTTTCCTTAAAGACAATTGGTATTTTAGGCTGTGGAAGAATTGGTCAAAAAGTGGCTGAAATCGCAAAACGCGGTTTTGACATGGAAGTTCTTGGTTACGATATAAAGCCACCCGTTGAAACCAACATAAAAATGGTTGCAAAAGAAGAACTTCTTGCAAAGGCTGATTTCATAACTATTCACACAGGCGGAAAAGACGTTGTAATTGGCGCAAAAGAATTAGCGTTGATGAAGCCGACTGCGTACTTGATTAATACTTCAAGAGGCAGCAACGTAGATGAACAAGCGTTATATGATGCTCTGAAAGAAGGAAAAATTGCTGGAGCCGCCCTTGACGTTTTTTCTGAAGAGCCTAAAGCTGAGGGTGCTGAATTCAAAAATAAACTCTTGGAGCTTGACAAGGTAGTTTTCAGCAGTCACCTTGGTGCTTCAACGATTGAGGCTCAAAGAGAAACTGCTACTGAAATGGCTCGTGTTATTTCTGCCTATCTTTTAGGCGGAGACTTTACTAACGCGGTGAATGCTGGAGAAAGCATAGAGTTGGAAGAAAAACCTGTTTACACATTGTTCATTCATCATCGGGATGTTCCAGGCGTCTTCGCTAACATTGACAAGGTTTTAGCTGACAGCGACATAAACATAAGATCAAACTATTCAAGGCAGATTGGAAATGGCGACTTTGCAATATCCGTTTACGTGCTGCATCAAAAAGTCAATCTTGAAACGATCAAAAAACTCAAAGAAATAAAAAATGTCTGCAGCGTCAAAGTCTGAGTATATGCATAGATAAAATTGCATTGTTGCCTGCTTTTTTAACATGTAACATATAAACAACTTCTTTTTAATTTTAACGTATGAAATTGGGTGTTCTTTTCTCAGGAGGCAAAGACTCAACACTTGCGCTACACTTAGCTGCGGCAAAAGAGGAAGTTGAATGCCTGATTACTGTAATTTCAAGAAATAAAGAAAGCTTCATGTTTCACACCCCAAACATCAATTTAACATCGCTTCAAGCAGAAGCCTTGCGTCTTCCCTTAGTCTCAGTGGTCACTGAAGGCGTAAAGGAGGAAGAACTGACAGATTTAGAGAAAGCGATTGACCAGGCAATTATGGATTTTAAAATCGAAGGAATTGTTACTGGCGCCGTAGAATCTGTTTATCAAGCACAACGCATTCAACGCGTCTGCAACCGATTGAATGTGTGGTGTTTTAACCCTTTATGGAAACACGACCAAAAAGCGTTACTGGAAACTCTTGTGGCGAAGCAATTCAAAGTTATGATTTCTGGCATATTCGCTTACCCGCTTGATGAAAAGTGGCTTGGAAAAGAAATAGATACTCAAGTGATAGCAAGACTGGTTAAGCTGCAAGAAGATTTTGACATCAGTCCATCAGGGGAAGGTGGAGAGATTGAGACAACAGTTTTGGATGCACCTTTGTTTAAACAAAAAATACAGGTCATAGATTACACGGTTGAATCAAGGGGAAATTCTGGAGTTTTTATAGTTAAACAAGCTCGGTTGGTTCCCAAATGATATTGATTATTGACATGAACTGGAAAAAAAACTCCTTAGCTTTTGACGAATTTGTCACACCAATAATATCAATCGTTAAGCCGCTGGATGATTTCTCAGTAAAGCATTATCTTGAAGCAACAAGCCAAGACCTATCCAGAAGTGATAAAATTATTCTTTCTGGAACACCGCTTAAAGATACAACGACTTTAACTCATCCAGAAAAATTTATTTGGCTAAAGGAAATCAGCAAGCCAATCTTGGGCATATGCGCAGGAATGCAGACAATCGGTTTGGTTTATGGATGCCGTTTAACTCGTTGCCTAGAAATAGGCATGACTCGAATATCAACCCTCAAAGAAAATCCGCTTTTTAAAAAAGAGTTCGAAGCATACTCTCTTCACGGCTACTGCATAGAAGAAATAACAGATTTTGACGTCTTAGCAAAATCAGTTAAATGTGTTCAAGCGATCAAGCATAAGGAAAAACAGGTATTTGGTGTTCTTTTTCATCCTGAAGTGAGAAACCCTGATATTTTAAGACTATTTATTGAGCAAACTACCTTTCAGTGAAGGTATATCGAATGACTATATTTTAAGCCCTAAATTGCTTCTTATGAATCAAGTTTTAGATTAGTTTTTTGTGCATCTTGCTTTTTGCATACTAATATTTAAATTCTGTTAACAGTTACTAGTTAAATGATGCTAAGATGAAATTCTGTCTCGTCAGTGCCAGTCCAAATGAGTGTCTGGAAGAACGCGAAAAAAACAAGTCTATCGCTGCATTTCCCCCTTTAGGACTTTTATATTTGGCTGCTGTGCTCGAAGATAATGGTTTTGAAGCTTCAGTGCTAGATCAGCCTGGACAAGGCCTAACGATAGACGAAACCGTGAATTGGATACTGAATGAAAACCCAGATGTATTAGGTTTTTCAACGCTTGCGTCTTCAGGCATAACTGCAGCATTAATCAGTGAAAAAGTAAAAACGATTAATCCAAACATAAAAGTTCTTTTCGGCAATCATTATGCCACATTTAATGCTGAACGCATTTTGGAAAAGTATCCGAGTGTAGACGTCGTCGTTCGTGGAGAAGGAGAAAAAACAATAATCGAACTTGCAGAATGCATGACTAAGAATGGCGACTTTGCCAGCGTTAGAGGAATTACTTTTAGGAAAAATCAAAGTCTTGTTTCCACTCCTGATCAAGCGTTGATTCAGGATTTGGATTCTTTACCTTTTCCGGATCGCAGTTTACTTGACATTGAATATCACTGTCTAATAGGCGGAGCAAATGTGGCGCCCAAGAAATTTACGGGAATTGTTACCAGTCGCGGTTGCGTTTACCATTGCAGATTCTGCAATTGTACCAAGCTTGCTAGAAATAATTGGAGGCCGCGGTCAGTTAAAAGCACCGTTGAAGAGCTCTCTCTTTTAGAGAGTCAAGGTTATAAACAAATAATATTCGTAGATGACAGTTTCACGTTAAACCCGAAAAGAGCAATTGAAATTTGCAAGGCAATCAAAAAAGAAAAATTGGATATAGAATGGATCTGCGAGGGCAGAGTTGACAACTGTTCCCATGAATTGTTCAATGAAATGAATAAAGCTGGTCTAAAAATACTATACTTTGGCATTGAAAACGCAAATCAGCGGCTCCTAAATTATTACAACAAATCCATTACTCCTGAAAAATCCAAAAACGCAGTAAAAACTGCTCGAAAGGCAGGTACCGACATAATAATCGGCTCATTCATAATGGGTGCACCAGACGAATCCAGAGAAGAAATCCAAAACACCATTAACTTTGCCAGAGACATTCCCATCGACTTGCCTCAGTTTAGCATTTTAGTAGCCCATCCCGGAAATGAAATTTGGAATGAGTTGGTAGCGAAGGGATCGTTAAACGTTGAAGAAAACTGGGAAACAGGCGTAGCCGTTTCAGAAGTTTGCCCGACAGCCGTACCTGTTCCTGAAATCAAGAAGATGATGCATAACGCTTTTTTTGAACATGTTAAGCGTCCATCTTACCTAATGAAAGAATTGTCGAGAACTCTGAAGAGTTCTTACAGGAGAAACGTGTTCCTCTCGAATTTGATGAGAGTTAACGACATTAGAGATGACCTCCGCAAAGCAGTATAAACCCGAAAGAATTGCCGCTGAAACGTTGCACTAATTGAAAATGGATATTGCCAATCAATTGAAGTTGGCGACTTTAATTGGTCATTTTTGGCTTTTTTTATGGATAGAATCTTCTTGTAGTCCTTGGGAACGGGATGGCATCGATTATGTTGTCTAAGTCAAGCATCCAAGTTAGCAGTCTCTCTAAGCCCATTCCAAAGCCAACGTGCGGTACAGTTCCGTAACGTCTAAGGTCAAGGTACCATTCGTAATCTTCAGGTTTTAGGCCCTGCTCTTTCATGCGTTGAATGAGAATGTTTTTGTCTTCTTCTCTTGCGCCGCCTGTGGATATTTCTCCTATTCGAGGAACCATCATGTCCACGGACATTGCTACTTTTGGGTTTTCACTGTATGTCTTGCAATAAAACGCTTTAATCTCAGTTGGATAATCATAGACAAAGAAGGGCTTTCCGAAATCCTCAGCTAGAACTTTTTCGTCTTCATAACCTAAATCAACCCCCCACTTCAAAGTTGGATTTTTAGTTTGAAGACGCTCAATGGCTTCTTTGTAAGTTATTCTTGGAAACGGCGCTTTAACTGCTGCTAACTTTGATATGTCTGCTCCTAGCTCTGCAAACTCAGTTTTACATTTCTCGCTGATGATCTGGCAAATATACGTCATTAAGCCTTCTTCAAAAACCATTATGTCATTCATATCAGCAAAAGGCCATTCTCCTTCAATGTGCCAATACTCAGTTAGATGTCTAATCGTCCTGCTTTTCTCAGCCCGAAAAGAAGGAGCAATACAGTAAACTTTCTCCAAAGAAAATATCAGTATTTCAAGATACAATTGTGAACTCTGAGTTAAATACAAATCTTGATCAAAATACTTTCAAGCCGAAAAGAGTTGAACCACCCTCCACTGCAGCGGAGATGAACATGGGTGGAGAAATTTCAGTGAATTTTTGTTTTTCAAAGTATTCGCGGGCAGCATCTAAAACTTTTGCACGAACCTTCATTACCAGGTTCATTTTGCGGCTTCGCAGCCAAAGGTGACGCATGTCACGAATGAACTCCTCGCTTTTGTCTTTGGAAATGGGAAAAACTTCAGCTAAACCTATAATTGTAATGTTTTCCGCTGTTATTTCGTAACCGCCTGGAGCACGTTTATCCTGTTTTGCTATGCCTTCAAGCGTAAGGGCTGATTCAATCGTTAATTTTTCCGCTTGGTTCCAGCATGGGCTTCCCTTTTTCACGGTGCATTGTATTACGCCTGTTGAATCACGGATTACTAGGAATATGAGTTCTTTTCCTTCTCGTTTTCTATAAACCCAACCTCTAACAGCTACCTTCTGGTCCGAATGCAAGCCATCTAAGATTTCCCGTATCTTTACCAAAGCCATGACCCATCAACCGTTTCCTCTAAATAATAAATTCAACCCTAAATGCCTATCTATTTAAAGCTAAATTTTTGAATTTCGCTTAACAAAAACGAACATTTCAGATGTATAACGCAAATCAAAAATGGTTTTTCTTGATCCCCACAACTCTTAAATCGCCCTCAACTAAGCATATTCTTCTGATTGCGTGATGCAAAGCAGTTCACAAGATTCGTATAAACTTAGTGCCCTAAAATGGGGTTCTGTGACCCTCGCCAGCGTTATGATTGTGGAAATCACTATAGGTTATGTCGTTGGCAGTTTAGCCATTTTAAGCGATGGTTTGCACGCGACCGTAGACGTTGTATCAACCGTCTTGTTGTTTTTTGCCACAAGTGCCTCCATGAAACCGCCAGATGAAGAACACACTTACGGTCATGAAAAGTTTGAAGCCATAGGCGGATTGATCGCCGGAGTAATTTTCATCGTTTTAGCTTTGTTGATATTCTATGAGGCAGGGAGTAGATTAATTGTGCCTGCTCCTTTTAAACAGAGCATAGAGTTCGCAGGATTCGTCGCTATTGGCTACACTTTATTCATAGACATTGTTCGACTTACTATTTTCAGAAAGGCCAACCAGATTGAAAGTACTTCCATAAAAGCGGGATTTTACAATGCCCTTTCCGATTTTGGCTCAACAATAATTGCACTGGCTGGTTTCGGTTTAGCTACTTTAGGCTTTTACAATAGTGACGCTTATGCATCAATTTTTCTGGGTGTAATGCTTATTTACTTAAGCTATAGGCTTATGAGAACATGCGTAATGGAGTTAAGCGATACTGCTTCAAAAGAGCTAATTCAAAAATTAACAAAAAATATTTGCGATCAAGAGGGTGTTGTAGCAGCAGATAACTTGAAGGCTCGGAAAGTGAGTCTCAAAAATTTTTGTGGAGGCTACAATTCATGTTTCAAACTTAATGAGTTTAGAAGAAGCCCACGAATTAGCTTCAAAAATTGAAACTAACTTAAAAAAGACTTTTGGAAATGTTGAACCGACCATTCACATTGAACCGTCAGACAAGGCAACAAAAATGGAAGCACTTGTAAAGAAACTTGCGTCAGTTGAAGACGTCAAAGAAGTGCATGAAATCTCGATAATTTACACGTGCGGCAAATTATACATTACTCTACATGCTTATGTCGATCCAAGACTTTCTGTTGAAGAAACACATAAAATCGCAGAGAAAATTGAAAGTCGAATGCATGCAGAAATTAAACCGCTTGAAAACGTAACTGTCCACATGGAGCCGTATGGGACGCCTGTTAAGGGCGCAGAATTCGATGAACTTCAGCTTAGAATGGTAGTTAATGATGTTGTTAAAGAAATGCCTGGTGACCTTCATGTGAAACGGATAGTAACATACGCAGCTGATAGCAAACGCTTCATTAACTTAGACTGCTCTTTCACAAAACAAGTAAAGATAACTGAAGCGCATAAGCTTGCTTCCCAAATTGAAAAGGAAGTCAAAGAGCACTTCTCAGGCGCAGTTGTTACAGTTCATATCGAACCAGAGTAATTCTTGAAGACTAAGACGGAAAAGCGAATCATCAAGCTGAAGAAGATGTGCAGTTGAGTTTATTCTTCTGTTAGTATCAAAGTTAATGTTGACCGAACACTATTTAGGCTTCTAATCTTGCGGGTTACCATGTCTTTAAGCTTCTCCATCGAATCGGCTTCAACTTTGGTAATTATATCGTAAACTCCGTAAGAAAAGTAGGCTTCCTTTATTCCTTCCAGTGATTTTAGTTGGCTGATAACCTTATCTTCCGAACCTGACTCCACATTAATTAATACATATGCTTTAGGCAATTTAATCTTGATTATACTGGAATACGATAAATTAAAATTTTTTGCCTTAGACTGCCAACTTGTTCAATGAATCAGCATGCTTTTAATTATTCTTGCCAAAAAAATAATCCTCAACCAAAAATTTTATGAGTAAACTAAATCATAGACTTTAAAGAAAGTAAATGCCCTTTTGTACAAGATGCGGTGCAAAAAATTCTGATGAATCTATCGTATGTTCTAAGTGTGGAGCACCATTGCCCTCAGTAAAATCTGAAATGTCTTATTACAGGCACAATCACCCCTACCATGATTCATCTAACTATTACCGCAGAAGAGGCAGCCGCCTTGGGCTCATATTCTTTGGGTTAATAGTCATAATCATCGGCTTGCTCCTTCTTGTTGGCATAACTGCTCTGTTTGTTTATTTTTGGCCGTTAATTCTGGTTTTGATTGGTCTTTGGCTTATCCTGCGAGCAGTAACGCGCAGCCGCAGATACTAGGCTTGGGCAATCGCTTTCACGTTAAGTGTTTAACCATCTAAGCCTCATGATGATTGATTGCACATTTTTTCATAGCTGCACACAAAAGAGTTATATTAAGTCACATCGCAAGATGTAGTTTATTATGGGGGTAGAAATGGTTGGTAAAATATATCTTTGTGACTGGAGGGGTATTAAGTTCAGTCGGCAAAGGCATATTAACTTCGTCAATAGGTAAAATGCTTCAGTTCCGAGCAGTAAAACCTACAGTCGTGAAAATTGATCCTTACGTTAATGTTGATGCTGGAACCATGAATCCTTACATGCACGGCGAAGTTTTCGTAACCGATGATGGTGGAGAAACAGATTTAGATTTAGGATGGTATGAGCGCTTCTTAAATTTACCCCTCAAGCAAGAAAACAATTTAACCACAGGGCTTATCTATAATTCGATTATTGCAAAAGAACGCCGAGGAGACTTTCTTGGTCGCTGTGTACAGATTGTTCCCCATGTTACTAACGAAATTAAGAATCGAATAAAGGATATTGGTAAGGCATCTACTGTTGATGTCGTTCTAACTGAAGTTGGAGGAACAGTTGGGGACATAGAAGGACTGCCTTTTCTAGAAGCTATACGTCAAATGCGTATCGACGAGGGTTATGAAAACACGCTTTACGTTCATGTTGCATTAGTTCCAGTTTTAGACGTAACTGGCGAATTGAAAACCAAACCCTTACAGCACAGCGTTAATGAACTTCGAGGAATAGGAATTCAGCCCGACATCATTGTTGCTAGAAGCCCAAAAATGATTGACGCTGAAGCCTTACGGAAAATAGCATTATTTGGCACCATACCTGAAAGCGCAGTTTTCTGTTCATACAACGCTGAATCCGTTTATCAAGTCCCGCTTATCCTTGATAAACAAGGCATGGGCGACTTTATTTGCCAAAGATTAAATATCAACTGTCAAACACCTGACATCAGCCAATGGCAAACATTCGTTGATGCAAGTATTCATCCTGAGCATGAAGTCAAAATCGCTTTAGTAGGCAAGTACGCGGGGTTAACTGACAGCTATGTAAGCATGACTGAAGCATTAAGGCATGCAGGAGCAGCATGCAAAACCAAAGTTTGCATATCTTACCTAGAAGCAGAAAAGTTAGAGCAGAATCCACAATGCATCAAGGACCTTGCAAATTTTGACGGCGTGTTTGTTCCTTACGGTTTTGGCCCAAGGGGCACAGAAGGAAAAATCGCTGCAGTAAATTTTGCCAGAGTTAACGATATTCCTTTTCTGGGCATTTGCTACGGTTTTCAATTAGCAGTCATCGAATTTACTCGAAACGTATGCGGATTTAGCGATGCTAACAGCTCGGAAATTAACCCAGATTCTTCACATATGGTAATTGATTTAATGCCTGAGCAGCAAGGTGTAGCGAATAAGGGTGCCACGATGCGTTTAGGCTCCCATAAAGTGGTCCTTCAAAAAAACACCTTAGCCTACAGCATGTACCAGCAAGAAGAAATCTACGAACGGCACCGCCACAGATTCGAGGTTAATTTGGATTATTTGGATGTTCTCCAAAAGAACGGACTAGTTTTTTCAGGTAAGAGCACTGATGGCAGGAGAATGGAAACTCTAGAGTTACCAGACAAATACTTCTTTTTTGCTTCCCAGTTCCACGGTGAATTCAAAAGTCGTCCTGGAAAGCCTTCCCCTGAATACTTAGGTTTTATTCAAGCATGCGTAAACAAGAAACTCGGAAAACCTAAGCTTCTAAACTCATTAATCGTCTAATAGTTGTTGGTTGGCTTTGATTTTGCCAACAACATCTTCTAAAAGTCTATTTTGAAAACAAAAAAATTGTGGTCATTAAAACCTTATTCGCCCCAATCTTCACCATTAATTGTTAACGCTTGAAGATCTATGTATTCACCTCCATGATCTATTTTTTTAACTTCGAGCTCAAGGCCGCAACTTGGGCAGCTTAATATCTCCCCTTTTTCAACGTCGAATGGAACTTTTAGTTCCGAATCGCAGTCAGGGCACTTGGCTTTGGAGTCGTTTATCATTTTGTATTCGCTCTTTGAATATTAAAACTAGTTCCGAGGACTATTATTAAATATTGTGACTTCTCTATAACAAAAATTGTAGTTAATGTACCATTTAGCACAAATTAATCATGTATTGAAAGTGGGCGAATTAAACTTGTATTTTCTTTGCGGGGCGGCAAACTTCTTCCATAGCCGATAACATTGATGGAACTGCAAAAACTATGTCCCAATCTGTCAGCATGCCTACAAGTCTGCCCTTATTGGTCACTGGTAAGTGCTTTATTTTTGCCTGCCTCATCTTCTCAGCAGCCTCTTCAATTGTTTCTTGCTCATCAACCGTTTTTAAAGGGCTTGAGAAAACATTTTTCGCTGTTAGAGAACCGAGGGGCAAACCATGTTCAAATCCCCTTATCAACGCATCTTTTGTCGTTATTATCCCCGTTGGTTTTTTGCCTTCTAAGACAATCACAGCATCGATGTCAAATTTGCTCATTGTTGCTACGATTTCGTGTAGAGTTGTGTCTTCTCTTACAACTTTAACGTTTCTTGTCATAACATCTCTAACTAAAATGTTGCTTTCCAAAATAAACACCTAAGAACTCAAATAAACCAAAGGTTTTGTTATTTATCAATATTTTGCTAAGCCTTAAAGGCATGTTTTAGCTTTTTTCTTTAATGGAAGTTGATGTTTTGAGCGCCCTTGATTCGCAGACCGAACGGTTCCGCAAAAGTTTGGATAATGCTAAAAGTTACGCTGAAGTTTGGCAAATTGTTAAAGACACTGTAGCGTTTTCTTTGGGCAAGAAAGGCGGCGGAAATCTTATGCTATTCTTAGATGACTTACCCTTACAGTTGGGTGCTTATTATCCCGTTGGAACAAACAACATAGTATTAAACAGAGCTTTAGTGGATCTTGTAGAAGCTTCTATGAAATCTAAATCAACTGTAAATGCACTTGTCTACAATCTTCTAATACACGAATATCTCCACGCATTAGGTCAATTGTCAGAAATTAAGGTAAGGCAGATGGTTATCGAAATTGCAACAAAATGCTTCGGAGAAGAGCACGTAGCAACAGACCTCGCACGCAAGTCTCCCTGGATTCTGCTCAAAGACATTCCTCTCGGACAAACCAATGCACCAAAAAGAATCATGGAAATTGTAAGAGATTTTGAAAAAACAGGAAGCTACATAGTCTAAAATTCAAGAGTTAAAACCAAAAGGTCTGAGCATCAAATACTTCCGAACAGCTGTAAGAAGCAAGCAATCCTTTTTAATTTCACCTTACTAGACTATTAATAGGAGCTTGTTTGTTATGGATTTAAAAGGTAGTCAAACAGAAAAAAATCTGTTAGCCGCATTTGCTGGGGAATCTCAAGCAAGAACCAGATATACTTTCTTCGCAAGCGTAGCTAAAAAGGAAGGTTACGAGCAGACATCAGCAATTTTCGAGGAAACCTCGGGAAACGAGAAGGAACATGCGCAACTTTTCTTTAATCACCTAAAAGGTGGAGTTGCGGAAATAACCGCTTCTTACCCGGCAGGAGTAATTGCTTCAACTCTTGATAACTTGAAAGCTGCTGCCACAGGAGAATTACTTGAATGGGGAAAACTCTACCCCAACTTTGGTGATATCGCTGAAAAAGAAGGTTTCCCAGAAGTCGCGAGAACATTTCGAATGATTGCTAAAGTAGAAGCATACCACGAAAGACGATACAACAAGTTGGTAGAAAGCCTGACAAACGGAACTGTCTTCAAGAAAGATGCCCCAATAAAGTGGAAATGCAGAAATTGCGGGTTAGTCATTGAAAGCGCAACGGCGCCTGAGAAATGTCCAACTTGCTCTCATCCGAAAGCTTACTTTGAAGTTTGGACAGAAAACTACTAATTTATTTTAATTTCACACTATTTTTTATCGGCGATACAATCCTACCAATTTAGTCTCAGCGAGAACATGCCCTGAGAACGCTTTTTCAACGTCCTTCTTTCTTGAATTAGGACCAGATTTTAACTCGCAATCCAAAGCGTACAATTTAAAGAAATACCTATGAGTACCCGAAGGAGGACAAGGACCATAATAACCGCGCCTTCCACCACTGTTCAATCCTTCAGTTCCAGGCGCAGAATTCTCATTTACCGTAACGGTTGAAGCGGGGATATTCCAGACTATCCAATGGTCAAACGTTCCACCTGGCGCATCAGGATCATCCATTATCAAAACAAGAGTTTTTGTACCTTTAGGCGTGCCTTCAATACTTAACGGCGGGTTAATTTCGTCCCCATCGCAAGTGTATTTTTTAGGAATTAACTTGTTATTTTCAAAAACCGAACTTTTTATTTTAAAATCGACCATAAAATTCACGCTCAACTGCTTCAAAATTATTAGATACATGCAAGATAAAAAGTTGCCGAACTATAGCAAAAACCGAATTAAACTTTTTTTAAGAAATCAGAATTTAGTAAAAGAATTTAAGTTTTAAGAATTGCTTTTCTTCGTCTCATCCCATTTTTCGACGACAAGTTTTCCTTCATTAGGATTAAACTTTAATTTAACAGGCATCGAACTATTGCACTTGAACGGAAACATGCTGTCATCTACAACTTTAACAGGCAAATACAGTAAATACCTATCATCTTTTCTTCTAAAGATCGTACCTTTCCCTTCATTGCCCATGGATGCTCACCATACATATTGCCGACCGCTAGCTTGCTAATTAGTTTTAGCTCATCTGCTCATATTTAAAATTATGCAGAGTTTTTTTCAAAATTTTCAATAAATGTGGAGTCAATTTGCTTGTGTTTGAAATTCTTTTGTCAATGCCAAAAATGTTTCACGCTTCCTAACTATCTGAATCAATAAAAGAGTTAGCGCCGTCTTTTCATTATTGCGTTGGAGGCTGGAGCAGATTAGGTATAACTTGTTGGAAAATATTATAAGCGCTAACTTGAAAAAAAGGGCAAAAATTAAAGTGGAATTAAAATGAGTGAAATCGTAAAAAGTGTTGAACAGCCATTGCTTAATACTGACTTGAAAAAATATCTCGCAGAACTTATTGGAACATTCGTGCTAGTCCTCATGGGCTGCGGAAGTACAGTAATTAGTGTAGTAATTGGGGGAACTGTATTAGGTCTGAGTATTGGTTGGCTTGGTGTTTCTTTTGCTTTCGGTCTTGTGGTTCTTGTCATGGTTTATGCAATTGGCAGCATTTCTGGATGTCACATAAACCCTGCTATTTCGATATCAATGTTAGCTGCAGTAAACTAAGCGTAAAAGATACCGTTTTCTACATTATATTTCAATGCATTGGTGCAATTTTTCCTTCAGCTTTGCTTTATGGATTGCAATTGGTAATACCTCATACTCCTTAGCTGCTTATGGTCTTGCCCAAAACGGTTATGGTACAGCGTCTCCTGCAGGCTTTACTTTAGCATCATGTTTTGTAGCTGAAGTGGTAATGTCTTTCATATTCATAAAGCAACTTTGGCTATTTTGGTAGCTCCAATAATCGGCGGTTTATTAGTTGCCGCAGTGTGGAGTGCTCTAAGGTAACTAGCAAAAAACCCATTTTTATTTTTTAAATTTATTTTATGAATTTTGTCTGGTGTCTCTTGAATCGTTTTTTGCAAACTAGGCTGCAGAAATAGTATGTTTCTCCTTCGTATGAGATTTTAAATTTAGCCGTGTTCTCATCTAGAACAGTTCCACAAACTGGGTCTCTAAACACCATAGTAAATCTTGTTTGAAGAATGTTTCCCCGCTTATTATTGTTGTTGGTGGACTTTGAGAAATTTTTTTTATATTTTTATCTGCAAGTTACTTAAATTTGTTCTAAAATGCAAGTTTGGCTTAACGCTATAAGCTGAAATCTTTTTCAAATGTTAGCTTAAGCTAAAGTGAGATTTTTTTTCCGAATTTGTTCTGATATGCAAAGTCTTCGATGTCTCGGCGTACTCTGAAGTATTTGCTGTCTTCTGTTGGGTATCCTAAGCGGCAAGCGTAAGCGATTTTGAAATTCGTTGGGATGCCTAAAAGCTTCTTTAGCTCTGTTTCTACAGGCGACGATGAGAAGACACTTAGAATCTGCAAGCTTACGCCAAGTGATTGTGCCATGATCCACATGTTCTCCATCACGCACCCTAAACTTATGAATCCTAAAACATCGCCTTCTGATGCAGGAGCTCTCTTCATAGAATCATAAGTGAGTATTAGTAGTGTAGGACTGCCATCAATAGATTGATTCAATGGTCTGGCTTCTGTCTTTTTGGCTATTTCAGAGAATTTTTTTGGGTCAGTCCATCCGGGAGGAAACATGGTTCCTAAAATCCCGGTTTTTTTCTTCATCAACTCTTCTTTTGAAAAAGACAGTTGCTCATAATTCTCGCTTAGAAAATCTTCTGATATTTTGGATTTGATGTTTCCTATTTTTTCAAGGACTTTTTTGTCGTCTACAACTATCACATTGAAGTTTTGCATATTGTGGGCTGTGGGTGCCCATTTTGCAGCTTCCAAAATCTGTTTTAGAATTTCTTTTGTTATAGTTTTTTCGGCGTCAAAAGGAACTCGTGAAGATTGCCTTTCTTGAATTATTTTTAAAATTTCACTCAATTTTAAGCCTCACTTATCTTTAAAATGGATTTGAAGCAAACTCTCACTATGTTAATTAACAAAAAAGTGAAATTTAAGAATTTTCTAATCTTGAATTCTTTATTGTTTTCTTTTATTTAACAAATTAATCCTGCAAAAGAATAAATCTAAAAAATACTTTTGCAGTTAAAGCTTAGAACTTTTCGAAGCTGAACAGTTCTTCAAATGATTTTTTGTTTCTCGGTTTTGGTTGCTCAGCCGGATAGCCAAAGGTTACTAAGGCTACAACTTTCCATTTATCAGGAATGTTCAAGAATTTTTTAGCGCTGTCTTCATCGAACGATCCTACCCAGCATGAACCTACACCCAGAGTCCAAGCAGCTATAACCATGTTCTCCATTGCAATTGCTGTATCGACAACGGCCCATTTTCCAGTTAAAGTAGATTTTTCATCTGCGCATCCAACAATGACAATTGGTGCGTCTTTAATAAAACGGCTAAGCAAAGCCGACAGTTTCTTCTTTTTTTCGGTGTCCCTGACTACAACAAAATGAATGGGTTGCCTATTAGCTGCGGAGGGCGCTTGTCTGCCAGCTTCCAGAATCCGCTTCAAAACATCATCAGGCACGTCTTTTGGTTCATATTTCCTTATGCTTCTGCGGCTAAGAATCAAGTCAAGAAAAGACATAACAAAAACACTTTCCAGATTTGCATAAAAAGGTGTCGCAACTTAAAAACTTAATTCAAAAGTAGACAAGGTGGTCATCAGAAATTTTGCAATCTATCTTCTCTGTTCGGATCCTCAGCAGTTTACGCAGTGCCTTTTTCTGAAATTATGGGAAGTACTATAAAGAAAGTGTCTCTGCTTGCTAGGTCATTTATTTTAAATCGATTTTTTTTGCTGGCTTGTGATCGTAGGCAGGATCAACTTTATGTTTTCCTAGTATAACTGCAAGTGACTTGTCCCATGTTTCATGGACTTTTGTTTGGTCAAACCCCGCGACTAATTGAGTCGTCATTTCCCAGTAGAGAGCTAAAACTAGATTGGCCAGCACGTAAGCATCCACATCGTTTCTAATTATTCCTTTATTCATCTGGTTTTTTATGTGTGCCTCTAATTCTTCTAAGTCCTTTTTGCGCTCGTCGCTTATGATCTTTCGGATACTTTCATCGTTTGATGAAAGCGCAATCATTTCAAAACTTGTATGGAGAATCCTTGTTAGCATATCCTTCTTCATCTTGAAGATTTCTTCAAATGCCTCCATGTAATCATGGTTTTTGAATGATTTGTGAAGATTTTCTCTAAGAGTTTGACTTGCTAACTTAGAAATTATCTTTAGTAGGTCTTTTTTGCTCTCGAAATATAAGTAAAGAGTCGCTTTTGTTACTCCTACTTCTTTGGCTATTTCGTCCATGCTAGTGTCTTGGTATCCTTTTTTAGAGAAAACTCTGATCGCTGCGTTGATAATTCGGTCTTTAGCCGCTTCTTTGTATTCAGGAATTACTCTTGGCATTTTGATCGTAAATAATATGTGAACTTTGGTATTTAAGATATATTATACCATAAGATTTATAACTTATATTATAGTTAGTAAACTAACCATTAGTTAGTAAGTTAGGCGTAAAAAGTGAGCGCGGCAAAACCTTTAGCATCCGACTCAAAAACAACCAATCATTTAGAAGCTCGAAAAGTTGATCATTATCCTGTTCGAGCGCTAATAGCCTTAACTGCAGCAGTTCTTCTTGTTAGTTATGTAGAAACTATGGTTCTTCCAGGCATCCCTATAATAGAAAATGATCTTTCAACCACAAGTACAATCGGATCCTGGATTACCGCTATTGTTCTGCTTGTTGGCGCTGTGGTCTCACCAATATTTGGCAAACTTGGAGATCTATATGGTAAAAGAAAAATCATTATTGCAACCTGGCTCTTCTACACCATCGGCGTCAGCATCGCAGGTTTCTCAACATCCATCTACTTCTTGCTTGTTGCCAGAGCTATTCAAGGCGTCGGATTAGCCGTGATACCTCTGTCACTCGCTTTCCTTACTGACATTTTTCCGAAAGAAAGGTTAGCCACTGCGCAAGGAGCCATCGCAGGTTCAGCGGCTATTAGCACCGCGCTTGGACTAGTGGTCGGAGCATATGTTATTCAGAATCTTAGTTGGCAATATGCTTTTCACACGGCAGCCATCTTAAGCGTGGTTCTTCTTATCGCCATTTTTGCGGTTTTAAAACGAGACGTTTCAAGGATAAAATGTAAGGTAGACTATATCGGCGCCTTTCTTTTATCGATGGGGATAGCGCTCATACTGGTGTACACTACTGAAGGGTCAGCTTTAGGGTGGCTTTCGCTTGAAGAACTTGTGTTTCTAATTGCGGGGCTTGCACTTACAGTTTCGTTTTTCTACTTTGAAAGCAAGACAGAAGAACCGTTAATCCCAATAAATCTGCTAAAAGTAAGGAATGTGTTGATTGCTAACGTAGTAGCAATTATAGCTGGGTTATCTAATTTCTTGCTGTTCTTTTCGATAATTGAATACTTGGAGCTATTCACGCCGTACGGGTTGGGCTTTGACATTATCGCAACAGGCTTAACGCTGGTGCCTGGCACAATCGTCATGTTTATCTCGGGACCGCTAGCAGGGCGTATATTAGCAAAAACTGGGCCAAAACCAATAATTATCACTGGTGCAGCTGTTTCCATTCTCAGCTTTTTATTGCTTATTGTTAACAGAGGGACTGGAATTTCTGTAACCCTTGATGTTATGGTTGCATTTGCAGGAGTTATTGCTCTGTTTGTGCCAGTCGTTAATATGATATCTGTCTCTACTCCAAAAGAATCAGTGGCTGTTGGACAAGGATTAAACCAAATGCTAAAGCAAATTGGAGGCGCCATAGGGCCAGTGCTTACAACAACAGTCTTAGCATCTTATACAGTACTGGCGACGGAGACGATAAAAGGTTACAGTGTTTCGGTTCTTGTACCTTCTGTCGCAGCATTCAACATTGTCTTCGCTATAGGCATAAGTTTAGCAATAGTTTGTATCATCTTAAGTTTAGCAATAAACAACAAGATATTCAAAAACGGAAACAATTCAAAAAATGAAAAAAACAGCTTAACTCCCAACTAATTAACTGCACTTAGTTTCCAAATTCTTTGCTTAAATGGCAGAACAAAATGTAGCTCAATAACTTGCAGAAAATTCTAAATACTTGGTTGTATGAGCAGGTAACCCATGGTTACATAGGGATTGTGCTGATTGAAAAACTTTAAGGGAATCTTAGTTATTGGAGAAAAAAATATTTTCGGAGAGCTTTCACAAATAGTTGACATTGCTGCCCAAACCAACAAGCTTGTGGCAGAAATGTTCAAAATGAATTACAACCGGAAGGATTTAACGCCAGCTTTGCATGCTGTTCAGACGCTTGAAAGGAAATCAGATGTGATAGCCTTCAAGGTAAGCGAGGATATAACAAGCGGCGCGATTAGCCCAAATGTAATAGATACTTTGCTGGAGTCCGTTCAAACAGCCGACGATATCGTGGATACATTCTACTATATTGCCCGAGAGCTTAATAGAATGGCGTCTGCCTACTCCTCAGGGCTTGAATTGCGGCATGCTGATTGGGACTCTGTATATGAAAATATGCTTGCCCTTGCGGATAAGTCGCTTTCTAAGCTCAAAGAAGCTCTATCATCATCCGATATCAATCGGATTGTGGAGTTGCGTAAAGAAATTGAGTCCTTGGAAGAGCAGGGTGATGATGTAAAGGATCAGGGTTTTGACAAGCTGTACGGTCTCACAGTTAAAATTCATTACTTGGAATTTTATCATTTTCAGGAACTTCTTCATAAATGCGATGATGTGCTTGACTTATGCGAAGACCTTTCAGACTTGCTTGTTTCAACCGTTACTTCCATACTTAAGTGACCGATTAATGCTTTGGCTCCCAATAGCTCTACTTGCGTTAACGTTCATCGCAGTGATGTTGGTCGCTGGAAATAATTTCTCCGCGTGCGTTGGACCTGCAATTGGCTCAAGAATAATAACTAAAAGGTTTGGTATGCTTCTTGGTGGCATCGGCTTTTCAGTGGGACTTATCGCTCAAGGAGCCGGAATGACAAGTACAGTCAATTTGCTTTTGCCAACTGGGTCACTGCAGTTTAGGGCAGAAGCTTTGATAGTTTCTATACTAATTTTCGTTATTGCTTATTTGATTAGGGCACCCATGTCAATCAGCATGTCACTTGTAGGCGTACTGGCAGGCTTATCTGTGGCGGGAGGCGTTCTTCTAAGCGCCAGCTACTTAACTGAAGTTGTTGCAATGTGGATTGTAGCTCCAGTAATAGCCATGGTATTTTCTTTTTATTTAATCCGAATTATCAATCGAAGTCGCCCTAAGAACATTTGGAGGAGGTTGCAGATTTACAAAATTATACTTATTGCCTTAGCTTTTTCCACATCATACGTGCTGGGAGCTAACACCCTCGGATTAATAGTCTCAATAGGCGGTTACAGCTTAACTACAATTGCTTTGTCGATTGTTGCAGTCTTCTTAGGAGCATTCTATTTGAGTGCAGGCGAGATTCGCAGAGTATCACAAGAATTTTACCTCATGCGATACCCAAACGCAACTGCGACCCTATTAACTTCAACTATTCTCGTTGAGGCAGCTACTCTCTTGAAAATTCCACTTTCAAACACTCAAGCCGCATCATCATCAGTTTTTGCAATAGGCATCTCATACAAATCAAAATTTGTCTCACTTAAGCCATTCCTTTTGATTATTCTGACCTGGGTTATTGCGCCACTCTTAAGCTTCTTTTTAGGACTGATCATTGGAAGAATTTAACACTTTAAATTAAATTAGTTTTAATCACGATGCACTACTAAACACCAACTTTTAGAATCAAATTCTAACTGACACAAAAAAAATCAAGGTGTTAAGAAATTATTTAAATTGTAGTTGTTTTTTGTCAGTTTAAGTTGGTTGAATTAAATTTTAATCTTTGTCTCTTTTGCTTTCTTCAAATAATTAATTCTTCTGAGGTGGTAGGACTGAATATTTTTATTCAGGTTTGCTTAACTTTGAATTAAGGTGATAAATTCTTGAGATTCGAGGACTGCATTAAATTCGCTACGGAAAACCCGATAACTCACATAGCGACTGTCAAAAATAATCAGCCAAGAGTACGAGCTATAGGATTGTGGTTTGCTGACTCTACAGGCTTTTATTATCAAACGTCAACAATGAAACACATTGTAATGCAGCTAAAAGAAAACCCAAAAATCGCGTTAGGCTTTATCAGTTCTGACAGTTTAACCCAGTTGATAGTAAATGGGGAGGCAGAATTTATAGACGATTCAAGCACAAAGAAAAAATTAATGCAAGAAAGGCCGTATCTTGAAGAGCCAACCTTCGGGGGTTTATCTGCTGAAAGCCCAGCTTTAATTATTTTTAGAGTAGCCAAAGGAAAAGCGTATTTCTGGACGATGGACACCAATCTTGAGCCTAAACAAATCATCAAGTTTGGAATTAAATAATGGACGCTTAGAATTCCTCTTTTTTCACCTTCCAAAATACCCTCTTTACCTCTTTTTTCCTGCCAGATTGTGCAGCAGGAAACATTTCACTGGAAATTAGATTTCTCTAATTCATTTTGACAATTAAACTTTCTTGAACGCGTTAGAAGCCTTGAGCTTTTTGTTGTACACGCCTGGCATTAATTCTGTAACTGAATAGCCGACGAGTTGACCGTTTTTGTTTTTTATTTCTGCGAGTAATTCGAAGAAGAACAAATTGAATTGTCCGTCAATTTTGGGGGTAAGAGTGTATTCCTCGTCTTTTATGCCCATCATCTTTAATTTCCAGCCTTTGGAAAACTTGTAGCCGCCGGCCTCAGTGAAGCCAAGTGGTTCTATGGTGTAGTTTTTCAATCGTTGGTATTTTCCAGATTTATCTATGAAGGTTCCGTCGTAATAGTTATCCTGTGGGAAGCTGAAGAGCATGATTTCTTCGTTGTCAAAGAAACGCATGGAAAACCACTCCCAATTGACATAGCGATTGGTAAGCGTATACGTTCCACCCTGCTTATCAAACCAAGATTTGCCTGTCAAATTAAACTCTTTACCCTCCAGAGTGAGCTTTCCCGTTGAAGCTAAATTTGTATAGGAGTAATAATAGGTCGTTTGCTTTGGGTCATTGATGAGGCCCATTTTTAGTATGCCGTCTTCGCAGTGCCACACTGGCGGTTTGATGGCGTTCATATGCACGTCCAGCGAATAGTTTTTGCCTGTCATGCGAAGTTCCATTTGACCCTTGCTGGCCACCTCATTCTTGCTGAATGTCAGTTCTGCTCTGTCGCCAAATGCCACTCTTTCAGCCGTTGCAGTTATGCCATTTCCGAAAAAGGCAGTTTTTTGTTCGTAATAGTGTTTGCCTGTTTCATAGTCAGTGAGAGAAGTCAATAAGATGTGGAATTTGATGCCAAAAATCTTTACCTTGGCAAGTGTAAACTGGAAACCGAACATTCGGCCTGATTCGTCATTCAAGTAACCAGTGTTATACCACCATTCCGAACCTTTTCGATGAGTAAGGAACTCCTCATCCATACTGGCATGGGGAACACCGGGCGATGTCGTGTATTGTATGTTTTTCATTTGGTCGCTCCCTTTCACACGTTATGTAAACGCGCCCATTTTGGCTATCCGTAGCTGCCACCTAAAGGTTAATAGCGTGCAGCTTAGGAAGCCGCGCTTTCCTCATAAAATGTCCAGCAGAATATTTAAATTAAATCAAAGACTACTTTCAATTTGCCGCCACAAGATCAGACATCTTAGCTTAACTATGACGCATCCATTTCACAAAAACAACTTTTTTAAGATAAAAGTTAGTTTGTTTAGTTTATTATTTTTCCTTTGTGACTCAAAATAATTGCATGAGCGTTATTTGAACGCGTCTAACTCTCAAACCACGGCTCTCGAAAAAATGGCGCAGGCGCCTCCTAGTGGCTAAGCATATGAAGAGAGAAAGAACGAGAGTGTGACATAATAACTGAAAAAGGATGCAAACAAGCCATATTTGTCGGAGTAATCAGCAGACTGTTTATTCTTATTTGGATTATCTTTGTGAGGGAAGAGATTTTTCTGGCTAGCTATTCCGAATAAAAGAAGCTTCCATAACGTCCAAGCCACTTGAACAAATTTAAGAATAGCCACACGCTCCTTAATTTTTTGCAAGAATTAAGTTTTAGATTTCGCCAGCTCTAAACCATGCATTCTATGCGTGTGATCCTGTAACTCTTCCTCGTTGTCAAAAGAGTTATTGCAATACTTGCATCTTGGCAAACATTTCACCTCCTAGAAAACTAATTTTTACCCGTATTTTATCGTATATCCTTATTTGCATTTAAATTTTGTCAAATTATTTGAAATCCAAAAAATTAAATCTTAAAATAAGGAAATTATAGAAATATTGTATTAACATCACAAACTTTGCACGCTATAGCACGCAAAAAATTGAATATGTGGTGTGCTTGTAGTCATGAATTCCACAGGTCTGATTATTTTTAACTTAACCGCCCCATAAGCCTTTAAACATAGACGCAATGAACGCTATTTATTTAATTAGACTTTGTCAAAAGGTCAGGCAGCTTGCCAAATCTTGCTTCATCATACGGAATCAAATTTTGGTTTAAATTTTCTGTTACTTTTTTCTCTGCTTGCTGCATTGTCATATGCCATTCAGCCGCAACTCTTTTTTCTACATACTGCTCTAAAGATAAGTTTGAATTTTTAAGTTTCATGTAGTCTTGCCAAAATATTCGAACTAACATTCGCTTTGGAGATTTTATGTTACAATGAAAAATATACGGTTCATTACATATTATATCAGTGTACCAAGGCGGATAGCGATGTCCCCAAATACTGTTTCCCATTACTTGTTCAGCTTGTGTTGTTTCAGTTATTTTCATTGAAAATCTTAAATCAGGACTAAAAGTTAAAAGTCGTCCTTCTGGTCCTCCAAACGAACCAATTTTTGGTTGGTGGTAAATGTCTCCTTCTAAATTGACGCGTGGAAAACTTAAAACGTAATACCTATTTTTGTTTAATTTATCTAATTTATTTTTCCAAACTTCGATTGCTTCTGTTTTTAACACGCAATCTCCTTCCCACTTAAGAATCCATTTGTAATTTGCGTTTAGCAACCCTATTTCACAAGCTAGTGCTATTGCGTTTGGAGCCTCGTAATCTAAAAATATATGTTTGATTTTTTCATTTTTTTCCGCTAAATTCTTTATAATTTTTGTCGTGTTGTCAAAGTTCGTGCTATCAATGACTATCACTTCATCCACTAAGGGTTCGACTGATAATATTGATAATTTTATCCATCTTTCTTCGTTTTTAGTTGGTATTATAACAGTAATCCCGTTTTTGTGGTGGTTTGGCCTATGTATTATTTTGAGCTCGGGCAGAATCGACGCAATACTTCGAAATGAATTTTTTGCACTAACCATGCTGTTATCACGATTATTATCCTGATAAAACTCTAAATTACCTTTATAAGTTTAATAATTTTCCGCTAAACGCTGCCTCGCCTGGCATTTTGGAGTAATAATGAAAATCAAATTAAACTTTATTTGCTAATTCCGATGCCGAATGCTTGTACAATTGAGAATAACGCCGGAACAAACACTAATTGATAGTTATTGCTGATCAATATTCAAAATTCATAAATTCTTTAAGAATTTAAAATCTATTTTTTTTCGGTAAACATGCTGCAAGGAAAAAGTGTAAACGAGACAATCAGCGAAACTGAGTTACCACTAATCCCTCTGGATATTACAGTAAACACAAACGAGCGCACTCGCTTGACCTTAAGTCTTGAAATAACAACTAACATAGGTTGCCCGGTCGGCTGTTTGAAATATTGTCCTCAAGAATCTCTCTTACGCCGGTACGGTTCTGACAATCGAATGATGTCTATAGAGGTTTTCAAAAAAATTCTTGAACACACTCCAAGAAATGTAAATATTATTTTTTCTGGGTTTAGCGAACCTTTTGCTAATCCTAACTGTATAGAGTTTATTAAATTAGCGTCTGCTGCTGGGCATAAAATTGACATCTTTTCTACTCTTTGGGGCGTTACCAGAGAAAATGTTGAAGAGTTAAAACAGTTGCACTTTCGAGCTTTTTGTGTGCATTTACCTGATGGACATATTATGCATGAACCTCAAACAAAAGATTATCGAAATGTTTTTTTTGAATTGCAATCAAAACTTCCCAATATAGTAACTATGAGTATGAATGAAAATTTTGTCAGTAACAATAGAGAAAATGTTGTCAGATGTATACAAAAGAAAGCTAAACCCTATGGTTGGTGTAGTAAGTTTCATGTAGAATTAGCTCCTGTTGTTTTACCTGATGGCTCAGTTTATCTTTGCTGTTTTGATTTTGGCTTACGTAACCCTGTTGGAAACCTGATTAAATCTAATTACTCAAGTATTAAAAAGTCTATTCTTAAAAAGGAAGGTAAATTCTCAGAGTGTCAATATTGTAGTTGGAACAAGAACAAAATTAAACACAATTTAGCTGCCTTTGGAAAACGGTTATTCTATTCATTATAAACATCTTCTGTAAGAAGACTTTACAACTAAAATAGACTGGTTCGATTTCTGCAACTTTGCCTAGCTAAAAGTAGGCAGCCCGTTAAGCCAAAATTAACAAAAAGTAATCCTTTTTTCGATGCAAATCGCTTTTTGTTTTAATAATTATTTTTTGAGTAAACTGAGTTAATGATTGTACCATAAGACGTATTTTGCTCTAGTGATATACAAGTACAAAACGGTAATCAGTCGGTACACTAATGGGTGAGCAGGCATCAGTAGGTAGCGTTGAGGCAGTAAAGCTAACTAAACAGTTTGATTTTCAAGACCAAAAAATAGTCGCGTTGGATGAGGCGACTTTCCAGATTGCTTCAGGAGAGTTTGTTGTTATTCTTGGTCACTCGGGTGCTGGCAAAAGCACGCTACTAAATCTTATAGGTGGTTTAGATAAACCCTCAAGTGGTACGCTTAAAGTGTGCGATACTGATCTCGTGGACCTTGATGAAGAAGAACTATCCTATTTTAGGTGCACTAATGTCGGCTTCATCTTCCAGACTTACAATTTAGTTTCAACTTTAACGGCTCTTGAAAATATTCAGTTTCCCATGGTGCTTGCTAATTGTGAAGATGAATCAACGATTGAATCAAGAGCGAATGAGCTTTTGAAATTGGTTGGATTAATGGATCGAGCTGATCATCTTCCTTTTCAGATGAGTTGCGGTGAGCAACAGAGAGTAGCGATTGCCAGAGCTCTCTCCAATGATCCGCCTTTGATTCTTGCCGATGAACCAACAGGAAATCTAGATTGGGAAACTGGCCGAGAAATTATTGCATTTCTAAAGAAAATCTGTGAAGATCAGCAAAAAACCATGATTATCGTCACACATGATGAACGGTTAGTTGAGCTTGCTGATACAACGATGCGTCTTGCAAAAGGGAGAATTACTGAGATTGCTAGGAAACATTGACTTTGCCCGTAAAGTGTTCAAAAATAAAAAAATTCAACCAACACTAGCACTAATTGGGCTAATAATATGCGTTGCAAGCACTACGTTTCTAGTCTTGCTTGGGCAAAGCTTAGGGCTAATTTTCAATCCGAGCCAAACCAACACTTCTACGATGTTTTTATCGGGTACAGTTTCTCGCTTTATATTTTTTGATAGCTTTTTGATTTTTCTGGTTGGCATGCTAAACATCTACTTTTTGTTCTCATCAATGATGGCTGACCGTAAACGCGACGCTGGATTAATAAAAGCTTTAGGCAGCGCAGGCGACCTCGGTTTCTCTTACGTCATGGCTGAGCCACTAATGATAATTGTTTGTGGCTGCCTGTTAGGTTGTCTAACCGGTTCTGCGGCCTTTTCGGTTTACTCAGCGGCTTTTTTGCCTTTCGCCTTTTTTCCTCAAGGCATATTTTACATTTTCATAATTTTGGGGCTTCTAGTAGTGTCATTTGTTGTTTCGTGGTTTATTGCTGGGCGGGAAGCGGAAGCGATGTTTAAAGTTGCGCCGATAAACTTGTTTTCAGGGGATACTCAAAACTTCGATTTTGTTAAAGAGCAACTTGTTGGGTTTAGAAAGTTTCTCAATAAATTGCCGTGGACGTTTCAGTTAGTTTCCAAAAGCATGATTAGGAGCAAATCGAGGTCTAAGCTAGCCATAATATGTCTTATGCTTAGTATTGTTTTGATGACTGTATCTCTTGTTGGATGCGTTGTCGCTTGGTCCACAACGAAAACTTATGTTGGCAACCTATATGAGCAAAACATAATCGCAGTGGGAAACAAGCAAGTGATAGACGAGTACGCCGCTTTAATGACGACTAACTTAAATGCTTCAACAGGTGCCATTCAAAGCTTCAATTTTCTTGAACCACAATTTTTTATCAACACAACTCTTGTTCAGCAATTTGGTTCTGTCCAGGGAGTCACCGCCATCGATAATAGGCTCCTTATGTTTGCAACCGTGAAAGAAGTTCAAACTGTAGAGCCAGTCGCCGACTCTGACGGGTCAACAGAATACATCACATACGGCCAATCTCCCCCTCGCTCTTCCACCGCACTAATAGTTGGAGTGGACCCAAATAACACCATAGAAGACTTGGGCTGGAACACGTCAAACACTGATGCAACCGTAATAGGAACTTCTTTAGCTGACACAATTTTCGATGTTCCTCTTAAACAAGAGATTCAAATTTACAACAATAACCCCAGTGCAAATGTGGTCATGCCGATAGCAAATGTATTGTTGGATCCGATGAATCAAGGCTTTGTCGTTTATGCTCCTCTGGATACGGTGCAGACACTAAATTCAATCAGCGGGCAAAATCTTGTCCTTGTTAAAGTCCAAAACGACAGTTGTATCCGGGAAATAGCTAGTCTTGCAGCGCAGTATGGTCTGATTGCAGTCAACCTGAATAGCGTGCGTCAGCAGAGCTTATCGAATATTGATGGTATTTGGCTTTCTATTCTGCCTTTCCCCTTGTTGTCTGTTATAACTGCGATGATTGGGTTACTTAACTGTATGTTTGTTTCTTTTTCTGGTCGCCAACCCGATTTTGGCATTCTGAAAGCTATAGGTGCTAAGCCTAATTACACAGCAAAGATTGTTCTGCTTGAGAGTCTTACACTTATGCTTCTAACAGCTCCAGTTGGAATCGCGCTTGGAATGTTATTCAATTTTCTCTTTCTGGTTTCCGGCGCTACAATTTCTTTTCAACTTTCGGTTGCTTCTATTGGCGGGTTAATACTTTTGCTGTTAAGTATGTGTGGTTTAAGCACAATTATCGTGCTACGAATGAATAAGCAATCGCCAACAAATTTAATGCAAAAAATGGCGTAGATCATTAATAAAAATATTTAGAGTTTTGAGGCCTATACAGCCTCTTGTTATACGGGTTGAAAAATTTTTTGGAAAAAATTTAATAGAAGCTTTGAATCGGTGACTCATCCTTGCTAATGGATGATCCTATTTCTTCTATTTTGGTTTTAGTTAGAGATTTAATGTTGTCAAAGTTCGACATTTCACCGTAACTTACCAGTGTTATTGCTGTGCCCTCGTTTCCTTTGCGTGCGGTTCTGCCGATGCGGTGGAAATAGACTGGGGCATCTTGTGGGACGTCAAAGTTGATTATGTGCGTTATTCCTTGAATATCTAAGCCTCTAGCGGCAACATCAGTGGCTACGAGAAGGTTTAGTCTACCGTTTCGGAAATCGTTAATAGCGCGGTCTCTTTGAGCTTGAGTAAAACCTGCATGCAACGCTTGAACTCTAAAGCCTTTTCTATTAAGTTGTTCTGAGACTCGGCTTGTATCTCTACGAGTTCGACAGAAAATAATAGCTTTATCCACCTTTCCTCCGCGAAGAATGCTAGTCAGTGCTTCAAATTTGCCATGCTGACTTACAACGGTGTAATACTGCTTCATCTGGGTTAATGCGATTTCATCTTTACTGACCAAGATTTTCTGCGGATTTTTCATGTACTTGCTGCAAATCTTCATAACAGACTGATCAATTGTTGCTGAGAAAAGACTTGTCTGCCTGTCTACGGAAATTTTTGAAAGAATAAACTCGATGTCTTCTATGAATCCCATATCCAGCATTCTGTCTGCCTCATCAAGAACAACCATTTTAACAGATGCAAGATTTAGCACGCGTCTCTCCATCAGGTCGATTAATCGCCCTGGAGTGCCGACGACAATTTGAATGCCGCTTGATAGTGAATGTATTTGCTTGTTAATTGATTCTCCACCGTAAACTGCTAAGACTTTCAGCTTCGCATACTTCGCGTATAGCCCAATATGTGTAGCAACTTGAACTGCTAACTCTCGGGTTGGTACTAAAACTAAACCTTGGACTCCTCTGATTTCTCGGTTTAACCGTTGAACCATAGGAACGCCGAAAGCAGCTGTTTTGCCCGTTCCAGTTTGTGCTTGCCCGATGACATCTTTACCTTCGAGCAAGGGTATTATTGCTTGAGCTTGAATTGGAAAAAGTTCCTTAAATCCAAGTTCCTCTATACTTCTTAAGACTTCCATGTTTAATGGTAAGTCTTTAAACGATTGAATTTGCATATATTTTCTCCTGCCACAGAATTCGTCATGCCATTTATGAAAGCTTCAGGAGCTTTGGATATTACATGAGTTAATGTGACAGACTGAATGCGTCGCTGGCAATATAAAAACGTTTAGCAAGTTTTTTGCAATTTATATTGAATTACTTATGCTTTTTATGGAAAATTTTAAGGTTAATAGATTTTCAGGCGAGATGTTGCATTATAAACAATTTGAACTTGGCATTTATGCATTGAAAAAAGCAAAACTAATCACCTTGTGATATCGTATACTTGTGATTGTGTGAATTCAATCACACATATAAAAGTAGTCAATGGCCTCTTTTCTTAAAATCAAAGAGGTTGAGATAGTTGAGCAAAAAAAAGAAACAGCCGCCAAGGTATCTTTCACAAGATGCCGATGTCGAAAAGGATGAAACTGGTGATATTTACGATAGCGAACAAAGAGAAAAGATGCTTGATGAAGATGAAATAACAGCCGCTGAAGAGGGGTTTATGAAGGGAAGAGATGAACAGCCTAGCAAGAAAAGCACACGCAAGAAAGCAATTAGCCACGATGACTCAATGTCAGTCGAACTAGCAAAAGAGGACACCGAAGAAGACTAAAAGTTCGTTTTGAGCTTGCTTGTTCATAATTTAGAAAACATACTTTAAGCTTTTCTAAAGCTTATATTTCTAGTAAAGTTGCTTAGTGAAGTGAAGCTTAAATAATTTCAAATCTTCTTCAATAACGGGCTAAAACATTGACTGATTCATCTTCAGGCATTTGCCTTTTTAACACGTTGACTCGTAAGAAGGAAGTTTTCGTTCCGATAGAGTCAGGAAAAGTTGGTTTATACACGTGCGGTCCTACTGTTTACGATTTTGCTCACATTGGGAATTTCAGGGCTTTCTTGTTTGAAGATTTACTTAAACGTTGGCTTGAGTATCGAGGCTTTAAAGTTAAACATGTTATGAACCTGACTGATATTGACGATAAAACAATTAAGGGAAGCCAGCAGCAGAAAATTCCCCTAAAACAGTACACGCAACATTACGTGGATGCGTTTTTTGAGGATATTAAAGCTTTAAACATTAAACCAGCAAGCTGCTACCCTAAAGCGACAGATCATGTTCCTGAAATGGTATCATTAATAAAAACATTGATGACGAAAGGCATCGCTTACAAGGGCGAGGATGGCTCAATCTATTATGCAATAAACAAATTCCCAGACTACGGCAAACTAGCAAAAATAAAAACTAGTGAATTAAAAGTTGGAGCAAGAGTAAGCCAAGACGAATACGCAAAAGAGGAAGCTCAGGATTTTGCGCTTTGGAAAGCTTGGACACCTGACGATGGCGAAGTTTACTGGGAAACGGAACTGGGCAAGGGCAGGCCAGGCTGGCACATTGAATGCTCAGCTATGAGCATGAAGTATCTTGGAGAAACCTTTGATATTCATTGCGGCGGAGTTGACAACATGTTTCCGCATCATGAGAATGAGATTGCTCAAAGCGAAGCAGCAACTGGCAAAAAATTCGTTGAGGTCTGGATGCATAATGAGCATTTACTGGTTGAAGGCAAGAAGATGGCTAAGCGGTTTGGTAACTTTTATACTCTCCGCGACTTGCTGGCGAAAGGTTTTGACCCAATTGCAATCCGATACTTGTTATTGTCAACGCATTATCGGCAACAGTTTAACTTTACCTTCGAAGGTTTAGATGCGGCTAAAGCTGCTGTTGAGCGATTGCGAAATTTTATGCGCCGTTTGCAAGATGCCGACGGAAAAGGTTGCGTAGAAAAAATTTCAGTGCTAAAAGCAAATGTAATTGCGTGTTTTGGCGGTTCGATGGATGACGACTTAAACATTGCAATTGCATTGGCATCATTGTTTGATTTTGTACGAGATATTAACAATCTGCTTGATTCCAACTCGGTAAGCAAAAAGGAAGCGGCGGAAGTTGCGGATTTAATGAAGGTGTTTGATACGGTTTTAGGCGTAATAGGCGAAGTTAAAGCTGAAGAAACCATTTCAGGAGACGTGGAAGCTTTAATTGAAAAGCGAGAGGCTGCGCGTAAAGCCAAGAATTGGAAAGAAGCGGACGCCATACGATCGCAGCTTAAAGCAATGGGTATCGTAATTGAGGATACAGCGCAGGGTGTTAGGTGGCATAAAGAAAAATCCTAACCTTGGCTTGCTATGCACTTCTTCGTCCAATCGTCCGAAGCATACTTCTTGCAAAGCTTATCTGCAAGCTTTAATTCTTCGTTTGTTAACTTGCTCTGATCGAGTTGGATTTTAATTTTCGCTTTGAATCCTTGTGCTAAAGCATTTGCAACTGTTTCTTGACTTACACTGCGCCCTAACTCGTTTTGGATGCTTGTGATTTTGCGTTTTGCAATGTCTGTTGCTTGCATGCAGGTGGCTGACTTTACTTTTAGAATCTTGAACATTTTAAGCAAATCCGCGGAAACCAATATTGTGCCGTGCTGAAGAACGATGCCGCGGCTAATGGCTTGGCTGCTGCCTGAAATTTTTTTCCCTTTAGCTGTCAGGTTAGGGCAATTTTTCATGTCGCCCGGGCTGAAGTCAGCTGGCACCCCTAAGAGACGCAATGCTTCAGTTATTGTCTCGTAGATTTTAAAATAAACTGTCGCGATGTCTGCTGTGCCTAAATCGCTTGTTTTCGCCACTACGCTGTAAGTGACTTCGCCTTCAAAATCATGATAAACAGTGCCGCCTCCACTAATCCGCCGTACCACATCAATGTTCAACTGTTTGCATGCATCAAGGTAAACCTCGTTATCTGGATTCTGGTTCTTGCCGATGCTTACCGCAGAAGGTTTCCAAAGGTAAAAACGCAGGGTATTTGGGACTTTTCCATCAATTCTTGATGTGAGAATTGCTTCATCAATTGCCATGTTCATGAAAGCGTTATGTGTTTCGAGTGGTAGCAAACGCCAAGTATCCATAAATGTCATCTTTACCTTTTATGCAAACTTGCGTATTACTTAAAACCATATCGATAGTACCTGCAGTTTTCAAAAAATAAGCTTTTTATAATGGTTACTAGGTTCTTAACTGAACTTTGTCTCTTCATGTCAGCAACACGATAAAGAATTAAAGTGTGTCATTGACATTATCAAGACAAGAGTGTGAATTTCCTGACGAAAATTGTTTCCGGTCCAGCGTCCAAAGACTTAGCTCAAAAAATCAGTGCTATAACTGGCATGGAACACCTGTCCGTTGTGTCCAAAGTTTTTCCGGATGGAGAATCATATGTTCGTATAGAAGGCAACGTGCAAAATGACCCTGCAGTTATTATTCAAACAACTTGTCCGCCGGGTCAAGATGCAAAAGTTTTCCAGCTTGCTTTTATGGCAGATGCAGCCAAACGAGGCGGCGCAAACCGGGTCACTGCTGTTGTGCCATACTTGGCGTATGCTCGGCAGGATAAAATGTTTTTGCAAGGCGAAGGTGTAAGTGTTCAGACTGTTGCGCGTATGCTTAAGGCTGCTGGAGTTGACGAGTTATTAACCGCTAACATTCACTCAGAAAGCTCTCTTGGACAGTTTGGGTTTCCAGCTAAAACTTTAAGCGCCATACCGCTTTTAGCAGAGTACTTTGTACAAAAAGGGTTCGCTGGTGCTTATGCGTTGGCTCCTGACAAGGGGGCACTGTACATTGCACAGCAGGCTCAAAAGGTGCTGGGCGGAGAAGCTGGGCACTTAAACAAGGAACGTGACCGTTATACTGGGCAAACAGTACAAACTGGCGAGGGTTTAAACGTTAAAGGCAAGACCGCCATAATCTTTGACGATATAATCAGCACTGGCGGCACGATTGTCGGCGCAGCAAAAATTCTTCGAGATCTTGGCGCAAAACATGTTTTCACCGCTTGTGTGCATGCCTTGCTAATCGGTGATGCGGAAAAAAGAATTTTAGAGGCTGGCGTTGAAGAAATCGTTGGCACAGACAGCGTAGACAGTTCTGTTAGCAAGGTTTCACTTGCGCCTTTAATTAGCAAAGAACTTGTGGCGCAGAAAAGTGCCTAAACTCTTCTTTTTACTCTCAGGCGAAAACCCTACTCTGCCAACTGCTGAAGTAAAAGCTATACTGGAAGCGGAAGGATACAAATACAAAAAACCTCAGCTTCTTGACCAAATCCTGCGTCTGGAAGCAAAACTTGACTGCACAAATTCTGTTTCTCTAAGAGCTGCATTTACCCGTGTCGCAGCCATGGAGCTTTTCATCTGCGATGCAATAGAAGAAGAAATCTTTAAGGAAGCGGGCAAAATAGACTTCAACACGCTCTTAAAACCTGATGAAAGTTTCGCAGTTCGGATATTTCGTATAAAAAATTATGCTGACGCAAAAATAAACACGATGACCCTTGAAGTTAAACTTGGGAAAATCATCCATGAAAACGCAAAAAAAGCGAAAGTTAACCTGAAACATCCAGAAAAAATTTTCATGGGAATAATAACTGATGAAAAAATTGTTTTCGGCTTAAAATTAACCGAAGTTAAAACGAAAACTTTCTCTGAACGCAGGCCACGCAAAAAACCTTTTTTTCATCCCTCTGCGATGCCTTCTAAACTTGCACGTTGCATGGTGAACTTGGCGCATGCGAAAACGGAATCGCTAGTTTTAGACCCTTTTTGCGGAACAGGCAGTTCTCTTATCGAAGCAACCTTCATCGGCTGCAGAGCACTTGGAGTTGACGCTCAAAAACGAATGATTTACGGCTGCAGAAAAAACCTGAACCACTTTAGCATCACAGCTGAAGGTTTAGTTTTAGCTGACGCACGCAAAATGCCCATACATAAAGTTGACTGCGTTGTCACTGACCCACCGTATGGCAGATCTGCAAGCACGTTGAAATCTACGACTAAAGATTTGGTTTTGGAGGTCTTGGCATCTTCTTTTGAATTGCTAAGTGCGGGGCAACGGATTTGTATCGCTTCGCCTAAAACATTAAACATAAGCAAACTAGGAACCGCTTTAGGCTTTAAGCATGTAGAATCCCATTTTGCTTATGTTCACAGGACGCTGACAAGAGAAATATGCGTATTCGAGAAGGTGCATGATAGTTGAGTATGCAAATCGTTTTTCTGGGAACAAGCGGCAGTGTCCCAACGCTAAAACGTAGCTTGCCAGCCGTTATTGTTCAGTGTCCTGAGGAGCAGTGGATGTTTGATTGTGGAGAAAGCACTCAACGTCAAATGATGCAGGCAAAAGTGAGTTTTCACAAGAAAACAAAGGTCTTTATTTCTCATCTACACGGAGATCACGTGTTGGGTTTACCAGGCGTTTTGCAGACAATGGCTTTGATGGACCGGAAAAAACCTTTAGACGTTTATGGTCCAGCGGGAATTCATGCTTTTATGGAGTGCGTTCAGGAAACATTGCAGTTTGGTTTAACGTATCCTGTTCGAGTTTTTGAAGTGTTAAGTGAAGGTGTAATCTGCAAGGAAGAAGAATACAATGTTCGTGTTGTGAAGTCTAATCATGTTACTGATAGTTTAGCTTACGCTTTTTTGGAGAAGCCGCGCCCAGGAAAATTCTATCCTGATAAAGCTTTAGCTCTTGGCGTTCCTGAGGGTGAGTTATGGTCACGGCTTCAAGGTGGTAAACAAGTCAAACTGGCAAACGGCAAAATAGTTAAACCTCAAGATGTAATGGGGCAAAAAAGGTTAGGCCGAAAAATTGTTTACACCGGCGACACTCGCCCCTTCAAATCGTTTGTAAAATTTGCTAAGGGCGCAGATTTGATTATTCATGATTGCACCTTTGATGATTCCCTGAGTGACAAAGCGTTGGAAGATGGGCATTCAACTCCAAGCCAAGCAGCAGAACAAGCAAAGGCTGCAGATGCAAAAAAACTAGTTTTAACTCATATCAGCGCGAGATATCCTGATGCAAAGTTGCTTTTGGAGCAAGCGAAAAAAGTTTTTGCTGAGTCAATTTTAGCTGAGGATTTCTTGGTTTTAGAGTTGCCCTTGCCTAATAGCTAAGCGAATAGTTGCTTGAGTTTTTGTATGCTTTCATGTACATGGTCAGTCGACTCAATAACGATAACTTTGTCAAAATCAATTTTATTAAGCGATTCAGCAATATGTGTCCAATCGATTTTCCCAAAGCCCAAACCTAAATGTTCATCTTCAACGCCACAGTTGTCGCTTACATGTAAATGGACAATTTTATCAGCTAACTGGGCGAAGAAAGGTTCATTTTGACCTTCAAGATTAGCATGTCCAACATCTAATACGATACCGATAGGCAATTTCGTTTCTCTATAAAACTTTGCAAAATCTTTAGGCGTGCTCATTACAGACCAATATTTAGCAGGAAGATTTTCTAATGCAATATTTACCCCATACTCTTCTGATTGCGCGTATATCTTCTGAATGCTCTCAACGTTTTGTTTCCAATCTTTGCCTGGATAAAATTGGCTGATTCCCGTTTTTTGTCCAGGATGGAAAACCCAGAGTTTAGCGTCCAGTTTACTAGCAAATTCGAGTGATTGTTTGAGGCGCTTAAGCGTGGGAGCTAACATGACGTTTGACGGTGAAGCAATATTGATGTTAGCAAAAGGAGCATGCACCGAGAATTCGATACTGCAAGATTTTGCCTGTTCCTTAAGAAGAAGAACACGTTCTTTATCAAGTTCATGCACCCCATCATCCACGATCTCGATATGGCGAGATTCAACTTTGCTTAAACGCTTAATCATCTTGCTGAAAGGTTCACCTAGACAATAAAGCATTGATAAGCCAATCTTAACTTTAGACATGTAAAGGCTCCCTTTGTTAAATTGATAGTGTTAACTCTTTAAACCAATTTAATAACTTAATCCCTTGAAGCTCTGTGCATTCCTCAAATAAGCATCTAATCAACGCAAAAACGCATGTAAAATGAACACTTAAAATTTAGCAGTGAATATCATAGTTTATGGAAATCTCAGCTGTCTTCCCCAGGATTGAGGCGAGGGTGACTGAGCTCTAGTTGTTTTATGCTGCTCATTTCTTATGCCTAAAGCTATCTCCGCTAATTCCTTAATCGTTATATTGAGAAAATCCCATGTTGGTGAACCATATTTTAAGCCGTTGCATTTTGTGTCAGCATAAATGTAAATCTTAGCGCCACCGTAAACGTAAGATGCTTGATTTTCCTCTCCATATCTAGGATAAGACAGAACCCTGAAAGGCCAAAGCTTACATGCTTGCGGCTTCATGTTCTGTAATGCACAGCAGTAATTGCCATAGTTATTCTGAAGGAAACTGCATGAGCCGTCATTTTGTCGTCTAATGTAGAAATCGTTAGGACCGGAAACAGTTGAGTATGCACCGTAAGCCTCAGTTATTTTTAGCCACTCGCTAAAGTTGATGACGACACTGTACAGTTTGCAGCAGGAACCGCAACCGCTGCATTGCCAATTAGCTATATTTCGCCATGGAACAAACTGCATCATTCGCACTTCTTAAAAGTCACGGCTAAATATGCAATTAAAGTTTTTGGGGCTGTTTTTGAACTTTTTTGTAACAATTTGCATGTTGATACTCAGAATATCGTAATTTTGATGGAGTGTCTTGACCAGTTTTGCGTTCAAGTAACAAATGATCAAGAGAATAAAGTGCTTCATTGAAGTCGTTAGTAATTATCTGCTTATTTTTAGACTACTGAGGCTTCTTGTAAACATAAAGCATGTGCGTTGGATAACCCAGCTTGGGGTTCTCACAGAAATTCTCAACTTTCTCGGGTTTCCAACCTATAATCTCATAATCATGCGAAACAACGCGCACGCCTTTTTTTAATTCATTCTCAAGCTTAGGCTTGATTTTTTCGTTAGCGCTTGTAGTTAAGTATAGAAAAACAACGTCTGCAGAAGTCAAGTTTACGTTAAACATGTTGCCATTAACGATTGTTATTCGATCAGTGAGACCATTGCTTTCAATATTGCTAAGTGCTTTTTTGGCTAAATCTTCTCGTAACTCGATTCCTACGCCTCGTGCGCCAAAATCCTTTGCTGCCATAATAAGCGTCCTTCCATCTCCAGCTCCCATATCAAAAAAAATTTCGCCAGCTTTCAAGTCAACCATTTGCAGCATCCGTTCAACCACGATAGCGGGCGTAGGAACAAAAGGCGCAATAAACGTCATTTCGGTTCACCATACTATGTTATGTAAGCTTCTCTTTTAGGTTGGGGTCTTTTTGCTTCACCGCATTTAGTGCAGCTTTGAGCACATAACTCTAAATACTTATCTTCCTCGTTAGCATTCAAGGCTTTAGCAGCTTTACTGCATAATTCGCTTGGTTCCTTGCAGCCTCCTTCTTTGCAAAGATTAGAAATGAATGAGCAAATTTCTTGAACATCCTTTGGCTCTAAAACGGAACGTTGCGTCCGCACCAGTAAACATAATTCTCTAGCCATAACGCATGTTTTAACAAATTTGACTCGCTGAAGAACTTCTTCGCGCATGTTTTTTCGGCTTATTTCCACTTTAGACTCTCCGAATGTAATTAATAGAAGTATGTAAGCGAATATATCTCTTTGTTTAAAAGTTTAACTATTCACAGGCACAAGTTGTTTGCAACTTATTTTATTCAAACCTTTTACTTAACGCTTTACGTTCAGCTTCTAAAATTAACTCGTAAAACTTGTCTGAAGGCTTTTGCTCCTTCTCTAAAACGCTGGTAATATCTGCCACGGAAACGCGACGGGCACTTAAACCGATTACGGCACCTTTTCCATACTTTTCAATTAACTGTGCACTCTGTTTAGCTTGCAACTGCATTTTTTCCTCGTTCTTAGCCAATTTCTCACCTTTTTTCTCAATTAGCGGCATAGCTTTTTCTTCCTCTACCTTCAGAAGTCCAAGGGCAAAGGAACCGCATCTTGGGCACTTAGGTCGGTCAGGTAAATCTTTAACGCGAATCATCTCCATGTAATCCCAACAGTTTGTACAAACAAAATTGCCTGTTTCATTAAGCAGCCGAGCCTCTGGCTGACTCTACAAGAACCGCACGCATCCGCTCTGGAGGAATTAAATCGGTTTTCATGCTTACCCGTTCAATTCCCACACGGGCTACAGGCGAGGCATTTTCATTTGGAGCCAACACCGTCACTTGTATGTCGTCATCGTGAATCCGCTTCAAAACCATAACAAGTCCATCTGCACTAATGTCGTTTGAGAATACTTCTTTAAGTCCTTCTTCATAAATGGGGGTTCCCTCAAAACTAGTGACTAGTTTTTGGATGCTGATGTTGCTAAAGTCAGCCCACTTTTTCAAAGCACCAAAGCGTCTGGCTACCTGAATAACGCGTCGTTTGAATAAACCTGTTTTTACAGTCGACAACGTTAACGTGTTTCTTATCGCCTGTTCAGGCAAATCTTTTAGCTCATTAAAAATTTCAGCCAATTGCTCAGAATTTAATGCTCCCATCGTTTGCAAGAAGATGCGGTAAGGATCGTGCTGAACGACAATTCCTCGTCCAAGTTTATCTGACAACACTTGTCCCAGAAACTGGGCTAGGGCACGGTTAGTAAGTGAACCAAAATTAGAATGCGCTATAACAAAATCATCCCAATCTTCAAGCACCAAGTGTTTTGAAGTGGGGACAGCGATGCCAGCGTTTACCTGCTCTAAAGTTTCCCGTAAAGCATGAAGAATTGTTTCTTTATCAGCTGGATACTGCTCTGACAGTAAAACGCTGATTTCATCGGGTGAAAGTCCACTATGCGTTTTCTCTTCAACAAAACCGCGAATGTATGCCACTTCTTGGGCAACTTCGTATGGAACAGGAATTTCCTCGCCTATCCAACTTGGAATTGAACCTGTTGGATCAATTACTGGTCTGACGTAAACTTTGTCTTCGCTTGCGTGAATTATCTGCCAGGGGCTACCACGAATAATAAATTTTGTTCCAGGCTTACCGTACTCTGCCATGAACGCTTCATCCAAAACTCCAATTGAAGTGTTTGCTGATTCATCTATAACAAGAAACTGTTTTTCCTCAGGAATCATCGATAAATTATCAAAATAATACTCGAACAACGCTTTGGTTTTTTGAGGTTTAAGCACTACCTTATCCTCAAAAGAAGCCCAAGCTAAACGTGGAAACCGATTGTGCATGTACTTAATCACTTTTTCAACATCTTGCAAGGTTAAATTTTGGTAGGGCGCAGCGTTGCGTGCCAACTCCAAGATTTCAGCAAACTCTAACCTCCTTTTCTTAAGCAATAATCCCGCTATTTGATCAACTAAAACGTCATAAGGTTTATCTGGAATTTCGACCGGTTCCAATTCTTCTTTTAGGGCTCTTCGTGCGATAACTAACGCTTCAAGCGTATCGTCAGAATCCATCCCAATTATTATCCCTTCTGCAACGTCGCCATAAGTGTGGCCTGCACGTCCAACTCGTTGAATTAAACGTGCTACTTGTCTTGGACTCATATATTGGATGACTAAATCTATTCGTCCAACATCAATTCCAAGTTCTAAGCTGCTGGTAGCGATTAAACCTTTAAGCTCGCCGCTTTTTAATCCCGTTTCAGCTGCAATGCGAGAAGGCTTAGCTAGTGAGCCGTGATGAATAGAAACAGGAAAATCTACGTCCCAAACTTTGAACCTTGACGCCAAGACTTCAGATATTGAACGCGTGTTTGTAAATAGGAGAACAGATTTGCGTTTACTCATCAAATCCCGTATAATTCGCAGTCTAGCAGCGACTTCAGGGTGAGTGTATATTTTCGCTGCGAACCTTGAGTCTTCTTCTGTGGGTTCTGGATAAATAACTTGAAGCTTAACCATTTTAGCCACGGGCACGCGAATAATTTCTACAGGTCGATTAGCCCCTGCAAGGAAATGTGCAACTTTTTCTGGGCTTCCAATAGTTGCTGATAAACCGATTGTTTGGAAATCTTTTCCGATGAGATCACGGACTCGCTCCAACGCAAGAGACATTTGACTTCCGCGTTTGCTGTCAGCTAACTCATGTACTTCATCAACTACTACCCAACGTAAACTTTGCAGGTGTTGTCGCAGAAGCCAACCTGAAAGAATTATCTGCAACGTTTCAGGCGTCGTGATTAAGATGTCCGGAGGGCTTCGTGATTGACGGGCGCGTTCTTTTGTGTCAGTGTCTCCATGCCGAACTGCCAGTTTAATATCCAGGTTATTGCACCACCATTCAAGCCGTTCAAGCAAATCCCTATTTAATGCCCTCAACGGTGTTATGTAAAGCACTTTTATTCCTGGAGTTCTAGGTTCTTTCAAAAGCATGCTCAACACTGGAAGAAAAGCCGCTTCTGTTTTGCCAGTTGCAGTTGGCGAAATCAAAAGAACATTTTTGCCTTCAAGAATTCTTGGTATCGTTTTCTCTTGAGGATCAGTTGGCTTAGAGAAACCTTTCTGTTCGATAAGTCTTCGAATTGGCTTCACGAGTGCCGCAAAAGAATTTTCAGAAACCTCTTCCACGTTAATTTAAACCTTCGATATCAAAACTAATCTTGAAGGAGTCGTAAAAAACATTTTGGCTTTTTCTTCAAAAAAGATCAAGCTTAATTGGTTACTTAAATGATCTCAAGACGAGAATTTAATTTTAGCAATTTTTCGTTGTTTTTCTTGAGCATTAACAAATATATGTCTAATTTTCACGGAAAAATGGAAGTTATCTATTCAAAAACTATGGAAAGTTTTTTATCCATCTAGATAAAACAAGAATCCATAATATACGGAGGAAAAGGAATGGCTAAATGTCCAAAGTGTGGAACAGAAGTTTCAAAGTCAAAGAAGACTTGGAAAATGGCTGGTCGCCCGGATAAATCTGGGAAAAGAATGCAACTTGAAATCGGTCTTTATGAATGTCCGAAATGCCACGCTACGTTCCGAGAAGTACTAAGCAAAAAGAAAATCTAAAAGAGAACTTCACGTTCACTAATAATTGCTTCCCAATTTTCTTTTTTTCAATGAGATTTCTGAATGGCATAAGAAAGTTGTCTCCTGTAAATGATAAAATCAAAATTTTAAGTGCCTGCCTTAAGAACGCTATAGGTAACGCATAAATGGGTTTATTAAGAAATACATTTAATACAGGATAAACATTGATGGTGCGCACATAAGAGAGGAAACGCATGCCAAAGGTTAAAGCGATAATAGGCATCGAAAACGTTGTGGCTTCTGCAACGTTAAATCAAAAGGTGGATTTAAACGCTGTAGTGAAAGGGTACCCTGGGGTTGAGTATCATCCTGAGCAGTTTCCTGGTTTAGTTTTTAGAATTAAAAGGCCGAAAACTGCCACTTTGATTTTTAATTCTGGAAAAATGGTTTGTACTGGAGCCAAGTCAGAAAAAGAGTCGCGCAGAGCGGTAATGAAAGTTATTAAGGAGTTGAAGAAGGGCGGAATAATAATAATAAGTAAACCAGAGTTGAAGATTCAAAATATTGTTGCATCTGCATCTTTAGGTGGCTTGGTTGATCTTGAAAAAGCAGCTTACACTCTTGGACATGCAATGTATGAACCTGAGCAGTTTCCAGGCTTAATCTATCGTATGGAAGAACCTAAAGTAGTGATTCTTCAGTTTGCCAGTGGAAAGCTCGTTTGCACTGGAGCTAAGAAAGAGCAAGATGTTTACGATGCAGTTGGAAAATTGCATGCGCTTCTTGAAGAAAAAAGTTTAATCTTTTACGAGTGATAATGCTATTTCTTTTTTACTTGCTTTAGTATTGTTTTTAGGCTATCTTCTTCAATAGCTCCCATTTCATACAGGCTTTTTGCGACTTCACTTATCTTTAAAAGAGCATAAAGTTTTATTCCGTTTTCTTCAAGCTTCTTTGCGCCACCTTCTTCACGGTCTAAAAAGGCGACAGCCTGCGTTACCACTCCCCCTTCAGCTCTTATCGCATCGGCTGCTTTCTTCAAAGTTAATCCCGTAGTAACTAAATCATCAACGAGCAAGACCTTGTCTCCTGAGGCAAGGACGCCTTCAACTCTTCTTTCTCTTCCATGATGACTAACGCCTTTTCGCAAGTACAAAAAAGGTTTATTCAAGTTGTATGCGATTTGAGATGCAAATGGGATGCCTGCCAACGGTATACCTGCGATCCTATTAAAGTTATTAATTCCGATTTGATTTTTTATTGATTCACCATAGAAATCGCATATTTCATGGTAAGCATCGGGAAAACTGGGAACTACTCTTAAGTCAACATAGTATGGGCTTGCTTTTCCACTGGATAATTTGAAAACACCAAATTTCAAGGCGTCAATCTTAAAAAGTATATTAACTAATACTCCACGTTTTTTTCCCAAATTCTTTTCTGTTTCCAAGCTTATCACTTACTGCTTTTTGTAACTTGGTAAATCTTGTTTACCTCAGGAATCAAGCATGCAATTTTAGGCAATTGTTTCTTTAGTCTTGTCGCGAACTCGGTTTGATCTGCTGTTGAATTTGTATGGTATGGAACTGCTACTTGAGGTCTTGTTAATCTAGCGATTTCAAAGCCTGTTTCAGGGGTGGCTCCGACTGAGATTCCGACAGTGCAGAAGACTACGTCGAATTTCTCTTTCTGCCCCATAGTAGCTAATTCTGGAAAAGGCAGACTATCCGCGGTGTGGTATATTTTTACGCCATCTTCGCTGGTTATAATGTACGTTACTGGTGCCTCTGCAGTGTGCTTGCATTTTTCAGCTCTCACCAATACTTCGCCGATTTTCACTTCTTGTCCGGGAGAAATCTCTTGGAGTTTCTCGGTTGGAATTACTAGTTGCAATCGTTTAGCAGAGGCTGAATCTGCGATTATTGTGCAGTTTGTTATTTTTTGGATGTCCACGATTAATCTTGGGTCAAAGTGATCATAATGTTCATGTGTTATTAGAATTGCGTCAATATTCTGTATATTCTTGGTTTTGACTTCAACAGGATCTATAATCAAGGTTTTTGTGGGTGTTTTGAGAAGTATGCCTGAGTACTGGTTAAACCATGCAAACAGGACAGTGTTTTTTTCAGGTGTCTTTTGGATGCTCATTTGCTCAATTCCTAAATAAATATTATAAACACTGCATTTTAAAGAAGTTGTGTTGAACGTAACTTATCGCTGGCTTTTGTTCATGTTTCATGTTTTGATAATGCTTAATAGCTTCTTATAACGTGACATGTAATATACAATTCGTGATATTGTCATGGTAGATGTTTGGCTTCCGTACGGAAAAACTGATGTGTGCGTTCGAATTCCAGCTCGAAACTTTTTAGGAGTTATAGAGCCAACAGAACACAAAGGCGTAGCGGATGGCAAAGCTGAAGTGGAGCGAGCCTTGAAGGAACCGTTAGGATCTAAACGGTTAAGTGAAATAGTTAAACCTGAGCATAAAGTAGCCATCGTAGTTGACGATGCCACTAGGCATACACCAAGTGAAGTAATGCTATTACCAGTGCTTGCCGAATTAAATACCGGTGACGTCAAAGATGAGAATATCACAGTTATTTTCGGTTGTGGCTTACATCGAGCAGTTAAACCTGAAGAAGCAACCGCACTATTAGGTGAAGAAGCGCTTAAACGAGTAAAAACATTAAGCCATGATTGCAATGCAGAAGATTTAGTCCTAGTTGGATCAACTAAGACTTTTGGCAACAAAATTTACCTAAACAAGGTTTTTGCACAGGCTGATGTAAAAGTGCTTTTAGGAGACGTTTGTTTCCATTATTACGCTGGTTACGGTGGAGGCAGAAAAAGTGTTTTGCCAGCGGTTTGTGGGGCAGAAAGCATTCAGCATAACCATGCCATGCTTTTGCATTCTAATGCGCGAACAGGAATTTTAGAAAACAATCCAGTGCATCAAGACATGACTGAAGCAGCTAGACTGGCGAAAGTTGATTTCATAGTTAATGTTGTTACGAATGGAAAAAACGAAATTGTCAAGGCGTTTGCTGGCGATTTAGAATTGGCTTTTTCGGAAGCTGTTAAACTTGTGGATGCCATGTATAGCGTCACCGTGGATCGCCGAGCGGACATCGCTGTTGTAAGCGCTGGAGGATATCCTTCAGACATAAATCTGTATCAAGCATACAAGGCATTAGACAATGCTTTGGAAGTTGTGAAACGTGGGGGTGTAATAATTTTGGTTGCAGAATGTCTTGAAGGTCATGGAAACCAGGTTTTTTATGATTGGATGACAAAGTTTGGAGACTTGAAGAATGTGGAGCGGGAAATCAAACGAAACTTCGTAATGGGCGGCCATAAAGCTTATTATTTATTGAAAGCTCTTCAGAATCACCAGATTATTTTGGTCTCGTCACTGCCAGATTACTATGCTATAAACATTTTTAAGCTCAAGACAGCAAGAGCCGTCAACGACGCTTTCGCGGAGGCTTTGAAACTTGCAGGTTCTGGAGCAAGAGTTTGGGCATTGCCTCATGGCAACTTGACCTTGCCTATGGTTAAAGCATCAGAAGAAATTAAGCCCTAACATCTTTCCTTCATGGACAAATAAAGAATTATTAGAGCTTCAAAGCGTAACATTTAAGTGGAAAATATGAACAGCCATAAGTAAGGCGACAGGATGCAGCAAACGTTTACCTTGCGAAAATTCGTTAGAGACGACTTGCAAAGTGTTATGAATATAAACCGAGTTTGTCTTCCAGAAAACTATACGGATTACTTTTTTGTTGATTTGTTTCAACGATTTGCCGAAACATTCATTGTGGCTGAGTATCAGGGACAAATTGTTGGCTATATAATGTGCCGTATAGAGGTTGGGTTATCAAATTTTGGTTTCGGAGGACTTTTGCGTAAGGGGCATGTTGTTTCAATCGCTGTTTTGCCAGCGAACAGACGTAAGGGCATTGGTAAGTCCTTGATTACTAAGGCGTTGGATGGCATGCGTTACTATAAGGCTAAACAGGGCTTCTTAGAGGTCCGAGTTACGAATGAAGGTGCAATTACGCTTTATAAGAACTCTAGGTTTTGAAATAACACGGACAATACCCGGCTACTACTCAGACGGCGAAGACGCCTACGTGATGACTAAAAAGTTGGATTAAATTTTTTTCTTAACGTTTCAGAACTCCAGAACTCAAGAATCGATTATCGGCATCACGTTAGCATCTGTTAACTTGTTATTGGATTTTGGAATTGAAATGTTCCTTTTACGCGTTTTTAAAAAAAATCGATTGATAAAAAATAAGAATGTAATGCCCTCTTTTTTTAAGAGACGTAGTAATAAGCGTTAAAATTGTAAACTCCATCGCTAGTCGCGTACCAGACAGTCGTTGCTAAACCACTTGCTGTTGTAATAGCATAAGCTATAGGTTGCCAAGTATCCGAAGTAGAATTGTACCAGGTAAACGTGACACTTTGTCCAGCCATAGGAGCACCATTATTTGTTAAAGTAGTTGTAAGCGTATACTGGCAAACATCATTAGCATTGTTTTGAGATACTTGCAATGGCGAGAGATTATAATTAACTGTCACACTTTGGCCGACGCTTCCATTGCTATAGATATAAAAAGCCGCTGCTGCAAAACTCATTGCTGCAATAGCAACTAAAATCAATGTGGCTACTATGTAAATCGGTTTCTTTCCAATCACTTAATCACCACCTTTTGTCATTAATTTAGTCACCGTTTGGCAGACATATAGATAAATTATGTATATAAAATTTTCCTTACAATTGTATTTAGAAAAGTTTTCATCTAAATTTCGAATCGAAATAACTTCGCTTACGATTACCCAAGCACGTCCACTTCATAGTCGAAAAATTATGCCCTATTTTCCAATTCAATTAGCCTTCCTTATTCGCGATTTTCGGATTATTTGCTCAGATTCTCAGTCAGCACAATCTTATGTTAAATTCATAAGTAATATAAGGAGATAATAATAATACGTCTCATTCGTGCTGGTGATGACTTGAATAAACTTAAGTGGATCTTGAGGTTAATCACTGTTTGCTGTATCCTAATTCCTTTAATCGTTGTCGGTTACACCTACAAGGACAACCCCTTAGGGCTAATCCTTCCGCCCCAAGTGTTAAGCTTAATGAATCAAAATAATTCCAACAACAATCAAGGAAACGGCAATAATAGCACGCAAGCACTTCTGACTCAGATTGGTGTTAATCCTAATAATCTTCAGTCGCCCCAATTAGAAAATATAACTTATGATAATCAAACAGGCACAGCCACTTTAACTGTAAATTTCACCAACCCCCTTACAGATAAAACCCTGGATGTTAGCAGTTTTGGTGTAAATGTTGCATTTTCAAATGGGACACAACTATTCACTGTACAGTTGGATCAACCTTTAGATGTAGCGGCAAATCAAACTGGAAACATAACCTTGTCAGCAGTAGCATCAAGCGCTCAAGGTCAAACTGTATTGCAAGACCTTGCTAGTGGCAATCAGACAGGTGACATGAGTGACCTTCAATTTTCTAATTTAAACATTGATGTTAGCGGTATTATAGTACACATGGATAATCTCAATGATTTTAGCGGATTATTCGGTAGCAGCAACAATAATTCTAACAGCAATGACAATTCAAATGATAATAACGGTAACAGCTAAAATGGAGGATAAAAAGCATGCAATTAACTATGAGTAAGATAAATTGGTTCGCTCTCGTCAGTGGCGCTTTGATGCTTGCCGTAGTTGGTTTATCCATATTTACCCCTTGGTGGCAGTTGCAAATTGGAAGTGGTAGTACTGGATTCGCAGTTATTAACGCTAACCCGTTCTACACAAATTTTGGCGTTTTAGGTCTAAACTTTGTAATTCCCATTTTGTTCGCAATAAACATTATGACAATGGCCCTCTTCGTAGTCAGCGGCATCATCTTGGTTGTTTACTCTGTTATGCCAACGAAAAGTTACTCAAAACAGCTCTTATGCTATGGCTACAAACGACCAATATACACACTGATCGGGTTCATTGTTACTCTAGTGGTAATCGTCTATCTAATACCTTTCATAATTAACATGATCGCCAATGGAGCAGTGACTTTAAGCGTCCCACTGTTCGCTCTATTGGGCACGTCGATAATACAATTACCCACAGGAATGCTTAATTCAGGCAGCAATTCACTTCAAATTGGCGTTACAGTAGTAGCAGCTTTCCAATACACGTTTTATCTTGGCGTAGTAGCAACAGCATTAGCAATCGTGGCAAGAATATACCACCGCAAAATAATTGGAAGCACCCCCGTTACAACTTCCCCTGTTCAAACAGTCACTGTCAATCTGCCGCCAGCCTCGTAGTAAAAAGATAATATCTACTTTCTTCTACAACTTTGAAATTAAGGGCCTGGCACTTGTTTTACGAAAGTTTGTCATATTAAATAAATTGTCACTATGCTAACCTTAATTTTTCTTTTTGCAAGGGCTGCCTGGTGCATCATTTAACTCGTAAATTAAGTCTGAAGGATTTAAGCCGCATGTATCAGGAGTAATTAGTTGATTTTGGTTCTTTTCAGCACTACTGGAATGGTCAAATTGACGGATATTAGCAAAGCCAGCAACAAATAGCGGATATTAGCGGTTAAAGCGGTTGTGTCTACGAAGATTTGGAAGTTTTGGGCTCCTGCGTTAAGGTTCATCGTAGCCATAAAAATCACTAAAAAAGTTAACGGAATCGCGCCGTAAAGTGCCACTTTATCTTTAAGCCGATAGAGCAAAATGTACAAGAACACAAATGCTGGCCCGTAAAAGGCTAAGGCGCCGAGAACTCCAAGTGGCCACCCAAGTGGATTAATCTCAACTGCTAAACCAGTTATGTTTATCGCATAGAAAGTAGTGGCGATGTCAAACATCCAGCAGGCTAAAGCTATGCCTTGCAGGGCGAAAAGTCTGTTGCGCCATTTGTCCAATGATGTTTCCTTTGTTCGGGTTTTGTTTTTTCGCCAAAGGATTACCGAACTGATTATTGGGATCAGGAGAATTAGTAAATATAATAAGCCGAGCCATGTGTCGCCGCCTTTGCCGAGCGCAAATATGCTGAAAATCCAGATTACTCCTGACGCGGCTAGAAAGCCTTGAGCTAGACTTTTCAGTGATTCCATGACTTGTTTGCTCTCCCATCGTTACTGATTTAGGGGTTAAAAGCAGCCTAAAGAACTTTATTCCCGAAAAAGCAAACCCGCTTTTCTTTGCAGAAACCATTTTAGGCAAGCTTTCTAGTGCTATCATAAAAAGAGAGATTAGCATGACACGAATAGCTATGATTAGGCGAAGAAAAAAAATCGCGCTTGTAGCTCACGATAATAAGAAAGAAGACTTGCTTGATTGGGTAAAATTCAACATTGGAACGCTACAACAGCATGATCTCTACGCAACGGGTACAACGGGCAAGCTTCTTGAGAAAGAGTTAGGCTTAAAAGTAATTGTTTTGGAAAGCGGTCCATTAGGTGGAGACCAACAAGTAGGCGCCCGAATTTCCGAAGGTGAAATTGATTTTTTAATCTTTTTTTGGGATCCTCTTACTCAGCAGCCTCATGATCCTGATGTTAAAGCGCTCTTGCGTTTGGCTGTTGTGTGGAATATTCCAACTGCCTGCAACCGTTCGTCAGCTGACTACATTATTTCTTCGCCCTTAATGTGTGAAGACTATGCTAGGATTTTGCCAGATTACGAATTTTACCGTAGAAGACTTGAAAATGGATTGAAATAGTTTTATTTATAGGGTTTAATCAGGCCTTTCTTTTCTTTAATGTTAGCTTGTGCAGCGCTTAGCCTTGCTACTGGAACACGGTATGGCGAGCAACTAACGTAGTCAAGATTAATTGTGTGACAGAACTCAACGGATGATGGTTCACCGCCGTGTTCTCCGCAGATTCCGATTTTCAGGTCAGGTCTGCTTTTTCGTCCCCATTCAACGGTAATTGCCATTAATCTGCCAACACCTTTCACGTCTAGGATTTCAAAGGGGTTGTCCTGAAGAATCTTGTGTTCAGTGTAGAAAGGCAAGAACTTGTTTTCTGCGTCTTCACGTGAAAAACTGAAAGTTGACTGAGTTAGATCGTTGGTTCCAAAACTAAAGAATTCTGCTATTTCAGCTAACCGTCCAGCACGCATGCAAGCTCGGACTACTTCAATCATTGTGCCAAAAGTGTAAGGGACATCTATTCCAAGTTTATCCTTAACTCTTTCCTCTATGCGTGTAATGATTTCATGTACACGTTTTAGTTCCTGAGCTGTGCAAACTTGGGGAATCATTATTTCTACTTTTACTGGGACATCCTGTTTGATCAATTCACCAGCTGCCTCTAAAATCGCTTGAACTTGCATTTCGTAGATTTCTGGGTAAGTAATTCCTAACCTTACTCCGCGGTGTCCAAGCATCGGGTTAATCTCGCGTAGCTTCTTAATCTTTTGAAGCGTTAATCGTTTCTTTTCAACTTCAGATTCTTCAAGCTCTGCAAGACTTGACAGCATATGCTCGTCTTCTCTTAGGATAGGCGCCATTTTTGGCTCCATGCCTAGAATAACCGCTGGAAGCTTTGAGGTTTTTTCAAGTGCTTCTCTGCTGCCCTGCAACGATTCTATTTCACGTTCAAGTGTCTCCTCAGACGGCAAAAACTCGTGTAGTGGCGGATCGAGCAAACGGATAGTTACGGGTAAACCCTGCATTGCAAGGAAAATACCCTTGAAATCCTCTTTTTGAAGCGGCATAAGACGATTTAGCGCAGCTATTCGTTCTTGAACATTATCAGCCAAAATCATTTCTTGAAAAATGCCGATGCGTGCAGCAGCGTTAAACATTCGTTCAGTGCGGCATAAACCGATTCCTTGGGCACCGAACTTTAACGCTTTTTCAGCGTCAGATGGGGTATCTGCGTTCGTTCTTACATCCAGCCTTCTAAACTCGTCAGCCCAACGCAAGATAGTGGCCATATTCTCAGAAATTTCAGGTTCAACCATAGCTATCTCGCCTTGCCAAACCTTTCCGGAAGCTCCGTCAATCGTAATGGTTGACCCCTGTTGGATTAGCACATTGCCTACTGATGCAGTCTTTTCAAAATTGTTAATTTTTATATCTGCAGCGCCTGAAACGCATGGTTTACCCATACCTCTGGCTACGACTGCAGCGTGACTAGTTTTTCCTCCGATACTTGTTAAGATGCCTTGTGCAGCAAAGAAACCATGTATATCTTCTGGTTTTGTTTGCTCTCTAACCAAAATAACTTTTTTTCCAGTTTTACCTAGCCGTTCTGCCTCGTCCGCATCAAAAACCACCTCGCCGGTTGCTGCTCCTGGTGAAGCGCCAAGTCCAACTGCGATAGGTGGAACAGTGTTTTTTGGGTCTATTTGATTATACATTAACTGTGTTAACTGCATTGGGTTGATTCTTAGCAAAGCTTTTTCTTTTGTTATTAAGCCATCATTAACCATGTCAACGGATGTTTTCATGGCTGCAACAGCGTTCATTTTTCCATTTCTGGTTTGTAGCATGAACAATTTGCCATTTTGAATGGTGAATTCAAAATCTTGCACTTCCCTGAAATGATCTTCCAGCGTTTGCTTGACATTTAACAATGCCTTATGCATTTTAGGCATGATCTTTTTCATTTCTGAAATCGGTCTAGGCGTCCTGATTCCCGCCACAATATCCTCGCCTTGTGCCTTTTCCAACCAATCGCCAAAAATGACGTTTTCTCCTGTTCCAGGATCTCTCGTGAAAGCAACACCAGTCGCTGAATTTTCACCTATATTGCCAAAAACCATTGTTTGAACATTACACGCTGTCCCATTGGCAATTTCCGGGGTGATTTTAAATTCTCGTCGATAATCAACGGCTCTCTTACCGTTCCATGAAGAAAAAACCGCTTCAATAGCCATAAAAAGCTGCTCGAAAACATCCTGAGGAATAGGTTTACCATAATTTTTCAAAACAATGGTCTTATATTCTTCAACTAGTTCTTTAAGATCTCTTGCCGTTAAATCTGTGTCAAACTTTGCTTTCTTGCGTTGCTTTAGCGATTCCATTGATTCATGAAAAATTCTCCCGTCAATGTTTAACACGATTGCGCTGAAAAGCGAGATAAAGCGCCGATAAGAATCCCAACCGAAGCGTTCATCACCGCTTTGCTTTATGAGTCCTAAGATAGTTTCATCGTTAATACCTAAATTTAGCACGGTATCCATCATTCCTGGCATGGATACAGATGCGCCACTTCTTACTGAAACTAAAAGAGGCTGTTGACGGTTTCCGAAACCTAGGTCGCATGGCTTTTTCAATTTGCTCCATTGCCTCCCTAACTTGACCAGTTAAGCCTTTGGGAAGCTTGAAATCTTGCTCAAAATATTCAAGGCATGCCTGTGTGGTGATTACGAAGCCAGGCGGCACAGGTAAACCAATTTGAGTCATCTCACATAGACCGGCGCCTTTTCCGCCTAAAAGTTGCTTATTCTTGCCATCGCCTTCGGCAAACAAGTAAACATATTTTTCGCCTATCTCACTTATATTTAATGATTCTGCATAGCTTTGGCTAGTCTTTTTACTCAAAGAGACCCCATCGAATACTGGCTAATCACAAAACAAAAATAAACTTATGTGCCTACAAAAAGAGACAACAAATTGCATATCCAGTAGCCCTTTTTGGTTTTTTCCTTGAATAACGTTTAATGTAGGAAACCGCTAATGATGCAAAGCCAAAACCATAACGTGGAAAAGAATTATGAGCCTCAAAAATTAATTTAGGAACAGAGACCGTGGGAAAATTCACTGTTTACCTTGCGCATCCGGGATGCTTCAAGAGCGCTAAAACCATGTTTCTCTACCTTTCTACTTCCATTGTTCCCCGACTTCACCAGAAAACCCGCATGAACCCAGGTCCATGAATGTTCAGAACCCGCCTCATATTGTAAGCCAGCATAGTGAAGCCGACTTCTCCGCTCACTTTCCTAAGTCCACTAAGCAAAAGATAACCCTGATTAAACGCTCGCTTTATAGTCCCAAACGGATGCTCCACAAGCTTCTTCCTCGAAGCGTCTCAACAAGCATGCGCGGGCAAACGAATGACCTAACTAACTGGAACGAACGACCTAACGAAAGAAAGCGTGGGAGAGAGTGATAAGAAGAGACGGTTAGAGGCTGAGGTTTAAAGTCAGTCCTGGTTAGCGTGTGTCGGCGTGGTTGTGAGTTAGTTTTTTTTAGAGAGAGTAAGGAAATAGGAAGTTATGAATCAAGAGAGAAAGATTAAAATTTAATCCCCCCAAACATTACTCATACACTCATACTCTCTCAGGAATTCCTTCGCTCGCTCGATCAGTCACTGTCTTTAGAAAATCCAAAATAAACTTACGATTTTCTTTTTCCTATCAATCTTATCAGGTCCAGGAAGATGTTTACAAAATCCAAGTAGAGGTCGAGGGCTCCCAGTATTTCCTTCTTTATCGGATCATAGTTATCCATGAAACTGTTTTTGATTTTCTGTGTGTCATATGCTACAAGTGCTGAAAAGACTATTACACCAAAAATGCTGAGCAACATATTAAGTAGTGAATTTTCAATGAATAGGTTGACGATTAATGCCAGAATGATTCCGAATAAGGCCATGGTTGCAATGTTGCCTACCGATGTAAGATTTGTCCTCGTTAAGTAGCCGTAAAGACTCATGAATCCAAACATGGCAGCAGTAACTAAAACCACAGAAGCTATGGAAGTTATTGAAAATTCTAGAAAGATTGCTGAAAGAGTCAGGCCGGTAAGGAAACAGTATAGTCCAAATGTGATTTCTGCAAGATTGTCTGGTATTCGATTTATGAACGCAACAACGCTAACTATAGCGACAAGCTGTGCTATCAATAAACCGTAAAAAACAATATCATTGCCCAGTATGAAGTTGTATATATCTGGATCCTGTGAAACAATGTAGGCAGTAACGCTTGTAATCATCAAACCTATGAACATCCAGAAATACACTTTTTGAACGTAGGAGTTGATTGCCCTACTTTGACCAAAAATTTGTCTGTTGTTCAACATGAACGATCCCTTCCCAATATCCTTTTTGACATAATTATAAGAGAAGAAAAGTCATGAGTGAACATTTATGTTGCACCCATTTCATCTTTCATAGCTTTCACAAATTCACCTAGCCATGTGCGGCCAATCGCTCCTGAAACAATCATCTCAGCACCACTAACAAGCAGCGCTACAGAAAGGACAACTGCGAACGTCACCAATGCAAGATTAGGAATGGCTAGCACCACAATAGACAGGATAAGGTCAACCACACCCACTGTAACCATCATGCCTTTTATCCAGCCTGTCGTCGCTTTGAGCGTAGAAGCTAAATATATCCTTCCAACACCATAAGCAACCAGGCCAAGCGATACTAATAGCAATAGAGTAAGAACGCCGTACCCTGGAAACAGTAAAACTAGCACTGCAAGAATCACAGATAATATTCCTGAAACTATACTTACTGCTCTTAGGCCGCGGGGTAGGCTACTGTAACCTACTAAAGAGATTGATCTGATCCCCATAAACAAAAGGCCAATTGACAGCAAGGCGACAAGGCTTGCGACGCCTAGGCCTGGAAAAACAAGGACTAGAACGCCGAGCACCATGGCTAATAAGCCAGTAAATATTTCTAAGCCGCGAAGCCAACCTGGCTGCTTCAACACGTTCAATTGCTTTCACCAGTCATCCACTTTTCAACATCTTCTTCGTTCATTTCGCACCACTTGTCAAAGGCGTCTGCTTCTCTTTCGGCTTCCTCTTTGATTTCGACGATTCGTTCTTTAATTTTAGCCTTTGTCTCACCCTTGGCCTTTGCTGCTTTCTTCTCTAAAGCATCCACTTTAGCTTTGGCTTCTTCTTGCTGTTGCTTTGCTCTCTGCTTTGCTTGCTCTAACTTAGTGCCAAGTTTCTTGTTTAAGGCGTCAATTTTTGCTTGGATCTTGGCTTTTTGGTCTGTCTGTGCTTTAGCTTGTTCTGCCTTCAACTGAGTAATGTTCGCCTTTATAGCCGCCACCTCTCTTGTATGTTGCTCGTGTCCAACACTTTGCCGGGTAGCACGAAACACTGTTCCGCCAAGAACTGCCATTCGAGAGTCAACAGGGGTTTCCCATTCTTCGCTGATGTCTGCAACTATCGCCCATTTACCAGGAGTAAGTTTGTTGGATACCTCATCAAGGAACTCTGTGTTGACTTCAGCCCGGTTCAAGTCCAAAATGCTTCCAGTCAAAACTCCTGCTATTGCGCCGATGCCCAAGCCGATGGGTCCGCCTAGAAGGCCTATTAGCGCACCAATTGCTGTTCCGCCAACCGTGCGCATTGGAAACTCATCGTCCTCTTGCTTAATGTTAAGCGTTTTCTCCGAGTTTTTCATTATAACAGCTTTTGCGTGGATTGATATGCTTCCTTCGGCGTCGAGCTCTGATAGAGCTCGAGAACCGTCGTAAGCTTTAAGCTCATTTTCAAAGATCACTACGATCATTCGCTCCATTTAAATACCTCCAATTATAGTTTCGGAGCAGTTTTAGCTATTTTAGGGGGACGTATTTTTTCATTACATTTAATTGCAAAAAATACACCGTAGTTATACGCATGCCCACCTTTCAATTATTCAGATTGTGTGAGGATGAAAATATTGGCAGATACCGTGCCGAGAAAGGCGAAAAGTATGATTCTTATCGAGAACGGCCAAGCCCCTCACGGACTGGAGTTTGCGCGAAGGGCGGTTTCCAAAATCGACGGCGTCTTCGATGTCGAAGCAAATCATGTCTCTCGCTTACTCATAGTCGAGTACGATCAAGACAAAGTGACGCTAGAGCAGATTCAAAAGATAGTCGAAAAGGCACGGCAGAGGGCGATGAATCGCCGTTAGGATCCAACGTTCGGGATTTCCATTGTGATAGCGACGTCGGTTTCAGTGATTTCTGGTTTCAACCCCGCCATTTCGAGTAGGGTTCTCATAATATTGCTGACCAAAATTGAACCCTTCTTCCCTAAACTGTGCTCGATGGTTACCAAGCGTCTTCCCCGTTTATAGCTGTCTTTCGCTATATGTGCCCCATCCCCAATATTGACATAAGTCACACTCATAGCGCAAAATATTCGTCAAATTGAACCCGCCGTATCTTGTTTTAATTAGGATCTTAGCATACTCTTCCGCACGTTCTTTCGAGATCCGTGCAAGTTCGTCGTTAGGTATTGCTTCCAGAAATCTGCGCAATGTTATGTCTGTAACCCTTACTGGTCTGGTCGGTTGGTTATGATCGGTTTTCACGTAAAAGGTGAGCACTTGGTTTACTAAGGTATTGAGGCTTATCTTGTTCCGATGAGCTTCTTCTTGGAGCGCTAGGAATGGGTCTTCATCAATCCGAAAAGAAGCGGTAACAGTTTTCTTTGCTTTCTTCCCTGCCCAAGCAGACATAGCGTTATAGTATTAGGGGTTTTAGATATAGTTTTTTCTAGCATAAATTCCCAAAATTTAAGGACTCGTTAATAGCCCTAACCGTTTAATGTACTCTGGAATCTTTTTATTGATATAGCCTTTCTAACAGCTTATCTTTAGTGAACATGTCTTCATGCGTTTTTTTGGCTATCCCTAATTTAGAATGGTGGTTCATTGCTTTCATTTTTATTAATGCCATGAGCAAAAGTCTTTTTTCTTCCTCTTTCTCATCTATTTTGAATTTCTGGACCGCCTTTTTGAAATTATTACTAACAACAATACCTTTCAAATCTGTTACTAAGCACCTGCGAATGCGAAAAAAATCGAGATTACTGCTATGAAAAGTGCGAGTCTGTCAGTTAAAGGAGCAAAACTGTTCGGCAAAGCCAAAATTACAATTCCAACAACAAATAACAGAACAGTGAAGGTAACTGTTGAGTTGTAAACATCGAGTTCGTAAAGCAGATTGAAAAGAGCTTTTTCATTATCTATCTTTTGAACAAGCTCTTCAATTAATCCATCATAATCTAATGTCTTTGGGCATTTCAGTTTTTGCCATGAGGTACTCTTTCTTTGCTTTTGCAGATTTAAGACTTATCATCCATGAAGCGCGTGGCGTGCGTTTCTAATTATCTTCCAACTTGATTGAGAAAGCAACCCTGTCGCTTTTCTCAAAAAAGCCAATAATTCTATCCAGTCCCGACAGTGAGGAGTTTACCCGCTTAACTATTTTTTTGCCTTCTTCTCCATCGATTAATGTGACTTTTCCCTTGAGCCAGTCTCCATGTATCTTGCCGGATCTTGAACAAGGTGCCAGGCGAACAATTGGATTTCTTTGAAGCCTCTTTATTTTCCAAGATTTTGCCGGCGAATGAAAGTAAACCAAGCCATTTTCCTCCACAAACCAAACGGGAGTTCTGACTGCTTCGCCGTTTCTTTTGTATGTTTCAAGGCTAATGAATTTGGCTTTCGATAGTCGGCTAGTTGTTGTCAATAGTAGCCAATCTCCCAAAATTCTACTGAGTTTTCTTGTCGTACTTAATATCAGCGTGCGCTCTTAAAACTTTTCACGGAATAAGTTAGGTTGTTTGTTACTTTCTTTCCAATGATATTCTGGCGCGAGGTTTTTCAGCATATATGACTGGCGACTTCTAAACTAAAAAACTAGCAAACTCAGCCGTTAAATTTATCTCTAAAGCAAAACATCATGCCTGATTCATAGGTCATTATTCATGGGTAACCTTACAGTAGCTATTCTCGGAGTCTCGGGCTATGGTGCAAGTCTTGGTAAAAAAGGGACGTGTTCGGACATAACCTTTTACAATCTTAAACGAGGCGAGGACACAGTAACGCTCATTGAGCCTACAAGATACCCTGAAAGGCTTGCTCCATTATTCTATGCTGTCTCCCTATCTAAAAAAGCATTAATTGTAGTGGAAGAAATTAACGCAACCTTTGGCGAAAGCCTAGTAATGCTTCAATGCTCAAACATCACAAGCGGCTACATAATCTTAAAAAATTATGTTCCAAAGGAAAAAATTGAACAGTTAATCAAAGGCACAAACATTGAGAAATTTGAAATCATCAACGATGATCCAAACGACATCAGAGAAAAACTTTTAGCAGACGCTTCGAAGCAAAAGTCGCCAGAAACAGCAACTGCATTAAACTCTGTTGGAGCTACTCCAGTGGATCATGCCTTCAACGTTAAAGGCGTCGGAGTTGTGATCCTTGGAGTAGTCGCATACGGAACTATCCACAAACACGATACACTAAACGTTTTGCCCATCTTAAAAACTGCTCAAGTCAGGTCAATTCAAAAACATGATGACGAATTTGACTTGGCAAGCGAAGGTGACAGAGTGGGGCTTGCCTTAAAAAACGTTGAAGTAAGCGACTTAGACAGAGGCGCAGTATTAACGAACGATCCAACAATTAAAACGTCGACGAATTTGACATCCAAAGCGGTGCTGGTAAAGTATTGGCAGACACCTATTAAGACTGGAATGGTGGTGCATCTGGGTCACTGGACGCAGTTCGTAACCTGCAAGGTCGACGAGGTTTCAGATGAAGGTGACTGGCGCAAACCCATATTAAAATTAACATTGGAGAAGCCGCTTGTTCACCAACCGAAAGACAAAGCAGTGCTAATGTATCTTGAAGGGGTAAAATTGCGGGTCGCAGGCGTCATAGAAACGCCCTGAAATTCTGTTGCTCTAAAACTGCTTATCTCTCTTTGTTATGCTAGAATTTTAATGTTGTAAACTCAATGATGCTACAAAGGCTTTTACACGGCTAAAATAAATTGATTATTTGATGAATATGGTAAAATCAGAAGACCTTAGAGGGAAAAAAGTTCTAGCGGCAAACGGCATGGAAATAGGCGAACTTGACGACGTTGAAATAGACGAGAAGACTTGGGCAGTCAAAACATTGTACGTTGTCTTAAACAGTGATGTTGCAAAACTTTATGGGATAAAGACTGGTTTTAGGAGAGAAGCTGTCGTTCCTATACCTGCTAATTTCGTTGGACCATTGATGGGTGAAACCATCAACTTGAAAGAAGAAATAAAAGATGTAAACACTCTTCGCGAAAAAATTGAACTGAAACACTAAATTAAAACGACTAAACTTTCAAAGAAACGAAAAGACTAGTCACATTAACGCAAGAATCGCTTTTAGGATTTTTTCAGCTGCCCTTTGAGGTGGGCATTCAGCATTCACTATCACTTCTGGCTGCAAAGGGGCCTCATAAGGTTGCCCCATGCCTGGAACAGTGGAGGATTTTCCTTTTACAGCGCCTAGGTAAATATTTCTGGGAGCATTGTAAGTTTTCTTCCGGTTAGCTTCGCGTTGTACGCATACCTCAACAGGGCAATCAAGGTAAGCTTCTATAAAGCGAGGGATTTGGACTCGAGCTTCGTCCCTGTAGCGTCTTAGATTGCCTGTGGCATCTATCAAAACGTTCACGCCATTTTCTGTTAACAATTTGGCGATGTAAACAAGCGTTGAGTAAACTACATCGCGTTCCTCAAGTGAATAAGTTGGTTTAGGCGTGAGAATCTTGCGTAATTCATCCGAGGATAATAGTTGTACAGAGATGTGTTTACTCTCAAGAAGCTTAATCAGCAAACGCGAAACTACAGATTTGCCGCTGCCAGGTAAACCAGTGACCCAAACACACCAACCCTTTTCCATAAAGTGTTTTCCGCCTAAGTTTTGGTTGCAATATAGATGTTTGGAGCTAAAATTAAGACTTTGTGCCCATTCTGTTAGAGCAGAAAGATTTGTTTCGGGTCCAACTAGCTGCTAAGACCTAATTTCACAAGTCTCGAACGTATTGCACCTCTTTGCCTTTTGTGTATCTTCGCTATTTCGGCTATTTTTAGACCTTGTCCGTATTCTGTTTTGAGTTGATTATCTTCGCCAGTAGTCCATGGTTCATAAGCTCTAAGGAACTTCTGACGCACCTTTTCAATAGTGTATGATTTTTCTTTAATGACATATTGTTGATTAATTCTTTCTTCTGCCAATTCTGAGGTTTTGCTTTGGTAAAGACTGCTGAGGTGTAGTGCCTTAGTAAAGGCGTTAACTATTGACTCAACAACTTCGGGGTTCATGGTGACGAGACCTGTTTCCCATGAGACACCAGCTGATGAATTTCCCAAGAAGTTCATGGACGAAACTATCGCAACTTCCCTATCGACTATTATTATTTTTGTGTGCATTTGGTCGTCGTAAAAAAGATCTATGCCTTCATGTTTTAGCGCCTCGTGATACTGTTTTCCTTTTTCGAGGTATTCAGGATTTTCGTCTTGGGGCGGGCGAGTGATTATTTGGACTCTGATCCCCTTTCGGTTGGTTTCGAGAAGAGTGTCGCTTAAATCGCAATGCCGAAAGAATGGGTTTGCTATTAAGACTTCTTCCTCAGCATGTAAGATAAGTTCTTTCGAGAAATCGTCGAGGCATCTTCTCTCAAGAAAGAAATGATCCTGCTGTGCAGGTATGTTGAGTTGTTTTATTTCCTTCCACTTAGTTATCCAGCTATTAATCTCCGACTCATCATTATTAGGACGTGTCGCCTGAGATTTAGTCTTCAAGACTTCAAATTCTTTTTCTGTTGGAAATGGAACTATTTGTCTATTTTCATCATCTAATTTAGAGGTGGATAAAACCCTAAAAATCACAAAACATGCAGCATCAAACAAAGTCAGCATGATGGCTATGATTTTGAGACTATTTGAGACTGAAAGAGAAATAATGCAAGAAAGGAAGATAACAAACAAAGTTGCATAACTGATGTATTTCCATTTGGATGATTCTTTCAAGCACTCGCACCGCTATCGAATAATCCTATTACATATTCAGCGGTCTTTTGTGTCACAGTACCATTTAGCAATCTGGGCTATAGCAGTATTGGAGTAGTCAAAACTCCTTAGAACTTTCTTTAAATCTTCGCAGGTTTCGATTTCCATCTTATGCGCCGAATGCACTATCATAAATCTGTATTTATACTCTTTATTCCGAAACCAGATATATCCCCTGGGTGCATTAGAAAGTTTTAGTGGTTTCCAAAGTATGCGTTTACGTCAAACCAGTCGAACCTGTCTTTCTGCAATACGTTTTGAGCGAAATTTAACAGTTTAACTCTGACATCCGCGTTTAAGTTCGGGTACCATATTGGTGAGGCGACGACCAAGCTTCTCCAAGCGTAAAAAGGCTGAATAACTTCCAAGATTTCTGAATCGCCGGTCTTGCGTAGATAGTTTTGCCAAAAAAGTTTAAACAGTCGCTCAAAGCAACCGTTTAATTCACCGTACTTTTGCAGTGAATAGAATAAGTAGTTAATGGTAAGTGCTGAAACGTCATCTGCTGGTTCTCCCCACTCGCCTCTGCTTCTATCCAGAACAGTGAAATCTGTTCCTTCACGGAACAATAAGTTCCAAGGGTGGAAATCGCCGTGAACTTGGCTTAGCCTGTGCGTTCTTTCTTTTAAGCGCCACCGCCAATTAATGCATTCTTTTTCAATGTCTATAAAGTAAGACTTGTTTACATATGCGAAGTCGCGGGGGTAACTATCAAGTAACCCCATTATGCATTCACCATGCCCGACTAAATCGCGGATACGCCGTATATACAGATTAGGCGAATTATGCCTCGACTTATGAATTTGCACAAGATAATCCGACAAGGCCATGCAACGGTTTTCATCTAGCTCACTCATTTCCCCTGAAGCTTTTAGTCGATCTAAATCCAAATGGTAAAGTTTTCCCTCGATAAACTCAGTTAGAATAAAGAATTCAGAACAGTTGCCAACTGATTTTAACGTGCCCGTTTCTTCAAACGCGCCAACATCTACTGAGCGAACATGTTTTGGAAGCTTATTGAAAGCCGAGTTTTGCCAGATCAGAACTTGAGCTCGATCGGAAAAGTGGTCATGTCCAAACCCCTCTGTCGGCCGCATAGTCTCGAGAACCACGCGCTTGACTTTCCCGTTGACCTTGAACTCAATAGCGTATGGGAAACCGTAACCGAACCCCTTTAAATCGGTTGAAGTGCCGGGGGTCTCGCCTAATCGCCAAACTTTTTGAACTTCTACCTCTTCACCATGCAATGCAGAAAGGTACTGATGAATAGCATCCTTTGTTAACTTAACAGTGCTAGCATCACTCAAGAATACTTCATCCTCTCCTCAGAATTAAGCAGTTTAGCTTTTTAAAAGTTTCAGAAAGAAAAACACGCAACAAGCAAAATACGGCTAACTGATTAGGGATTTTTAAGTAGATAAAACTAAATAATATGTCAGCCAAAATAAAGGATAGGTGTAATATTATTGGAAGAATTTCAAGTTAAAGATAAATCGTTAGCTCCGCAAGGTCACTTGCAGATTGAGTGGTCTTCACGTCACATGCCCGTTTTAAAATTGGTACGAAAAAGGTTTAATGAAGAAAAACCGTTAAAAGGCTTAACTTTAGGCGCTTGTCTTCATGTCACTAAAGAAACAGCGGTTCTTGTAGATACTTTAATTGCTGGAGGGGCAAAAATCGCGTTATGCGGTTCAAACCCTCTTTCAACTCAAGACGATGTCGCCGCAGCCTTAGCTGACAAAGGCGTAAATGTTTTCGCTTGGCGAGGACAAAACACTGATGAATACTACAAATGCATCAACAATGTTTTAGATTACAAGCCCGTTGTAACTCTTGATGACGGCGCAGACCTAGTTGGCACCTTACACAGCAAAAGAGCAAAGGAATTAAAGAATCTCAAAGGTGGAACTGAAGAAACCACAACTGGCGTCATCAGGCTTAGAGCAATGGAAATGGATGGAAGTCTCAAGTATCCTATCATTGCTGTGAATGATGCTTACACGAAGCATCTTTTTGACAACCGTTACGGGACAGGGCAAAGCACCATTGATGGCATATTAAGAGCGACTAACACGCTTTTAGCAGGCAAGAATTTTGTTGTGGGCGGATACGGATGGTGTTCAAGAGGCATAGCTATGCGAGCCCAAGGATTAGGAGCCAATGTTATCGTCACTGAAGTTCAGCCTACAAAAGCATTAGAGGCAGTAATGAACGGCTTAAGAGTCATGCCTATGTCAGAAGCAGCTGCGATAGGCGACATATTCGTCACTGCCACCGGAGACATCAGCGTCGTAAGAAAAGAACACATGCAAAAAATGAAAGACGGCGCAATAATGGCCAACAGCGGACACTTCAACGTAGAAGTCAACATAAAAGATCTAGAAGCACTTTCAACTTCAAAAAGAACGATGAGACCAAACCTTGAAGAATACACACTAAAGAATGGAAGAAAACTGTACCTTTTGGCTGAAGGAAGACTCGTAAACTTAGCCGCGGCAGAAGGGCACCCATCTGAAGTTATGGATATGTCCTTTGCTAATCAAGCATTAAGCTCAGAATACATCGCAAAAACAGCAAAGCTTCAGCCGAAAGTTTACTCTGTTCCCAAAGAAATAGATGAAGCAGTCGCTGAACTAAAGCTAAAAGCAATGGATGTTAAAATCGACGAGTTAACTGAAGAGCAGAAAAAATACCTCTCAACATGGGAAATGGGAACAACTTAACGTCCTTATATTTTAATCTAAGGTGAAGTAATTTCTTCACCGCCTTAATAGATTAGCTGTTTTTGCGTTTTATGGGGGAAGGGGAGTAGCGGAATGGGATAAAACCACTACTTTGCCCTGCCCCGTCACTATTCTTCCACCGCACAATCACTAATCGGCGTTGAGTATGGTAGATGCTTTTGGATCATTTGACTCGATATCAACTTTCCTTTGAAAGTCAGCAGAGTATGTTATTTTACGATTTCTTTTCCCGCTATGTAAGCCATGGTGAGTGCGGGTCCTATTGTAGATCCACCGCCAGGATAACCCCAGCCTAAAACGCATCCCGAGTTGTTTCCGGCTGCATATAGGCCTGGTATTGGTTTGTCATTCCAGTCGAGTGCTTGGCCATATTTGTTTATCGCTATGCCTCCTGCGGTGCCAAGAGCTCCGGGGAGAACTTGGATTGCGTAGTACGGTGGCTTCTCAATGGTTCCTAGGGTTGAATTCTTGTAGATTCCTCGTTTTTCGCCTATTTTGTCTCCGTAGAACCAGTCATAGTAGCTTTCGCCTCGATGGAACTCTGGGTCTTTGCCTTCTTTTGCATATTTGTTAAAGTTCTTCACTGTTTCCTCTAAGCCAGCGGGATCCATGCCGCATTTCTCAGCTAACTCTTTTAGAGTATTTCCTTTTTAAACGGTGGGTCTGGTAGGTCTTGGTCCATTGGAATCTGAGCGATTAAATGGGTTTTGTGGCAAGACTCGTTAAAAATCATCCAGGAGGGATGATTTGTCCATTCATGTTTTATTGCATCGTATTGTTGTAATGTTCTCATTACGCTTCTGTAGTTTTGGCCTTCGTCTGTGAATCGTTTTCCGTATTTGTTGACCCATATTGTTCCTGGGGCAACTTTATCGTACATGATGGTTCTGTAAGATGGTTGGCCTTCGTATGTATCTCCGGGGAAGTAGCATGTTGGGAAATACCATGCGTCTTGCATCTGTGACAGTTGTGCTCCAGCTTCCATTCCTATGCGTTGTCCATCGCCAGTGTTGTGTGGTCCGGGCATTGGTCCAATTAGTGGTCCTCTTGTAAAGGCTTTGATGAATTTTGGGTTCCATTCAAATCCGCCAGCGCACATGATTACTCCTTTTTTAGCGTGGATTGCTATTTCTTTGCCGTCTTTTTCTGCGATTAAGCCGACAACTTGGCCATTTTCTGTGACTAAGTGTTTAGCAGGTGTTTTAGTCATGATGTCGATTTTATTATCGTAGCATGTCCATGCGAGTAGTGCTATTAAAGAAAGTCCCATGGAGATAATGTTGTTATTTCCTCTTTCAAGTACGATTCCAAAGTCCCATGCGCCTTCAGTTCCAATCGTGTTGAGTCCGCCCCACTTGTCGTTTCATCAATCACTACTGGAAAGCCCTGTGGCATAATTCGAAGTTTCTCAACTAGTTCAGGCGGCATTGTTTTGGTGTCAAAGGCTATTGGTTCTATGGTTCTGCCTGCTTTTACTGCGCCGTCCCAGTCTGGATAATATTCAGGCATTAGTCTACAGTGAGTCCATTTTACATGTGTGTGGTCTTCAAGATAGTCAGCCATCTTCCATGCATTATCTATGTATGTTTCTATGAGTTCATCGGTTGAATATCCAAGTGAGCATCTTTTTGCATACCTTTTGGCCATCTGTTGGCCTTCTTCGTTATCGATCCGCTTCCAATTCCAAACTTTCTTTATTGGATCCCAGACTTCGACTTTGTAGCCCATTCTGAGGAATTTATTGTTAGGTACCCAAGCGCCGCCTCCAGAATAAGTTGTTGCTCCACCGATCATTTCGGTCTTCTCCAGCACAACAACTTTCTTTGCGCCTTCAAGAGATGCAACGTTAGCTGCGCATAAACCAGAAGCCCCAGAACCTACGACAACAACGTCGGTTTCAATATCCCATTTCTTAAAATTATTATTTGTTCCCATCTATTTTCGCCCCTTATTTGATTCGTTTTATGCAATTTCTGTGCATAAGAAGTTTAGGTTCAAAAAAAGGAGAAATTTTAGACAAAAAGGAAAAAGTGAAATGAAAAAATAAACAAAATCGCAAAAAATAAGATTTTTAGAGACATAATGGAATGAGATTTTCTTGTAGGTTTAGAAAAAATCCACAAGCACGATTTTTTTCTTACTGCAAGAAGAAATATTTTTAAAAGTATTATCGTACTGTGCAAACAGTTGAATGAATCATTTGGGATCGCACGTTAAAGTGTTAATTGAGGATTTTGTAAGCTTATGAAATCTGCTTTTTGTTCTTTCTCTTATGCGTTTGGTTTAACGTATCTATTGGTTGAAATACATCTTCTAAGTGGTCTAATGTGTGTGTAAGCTGAAATACCTCTTCTAAGTGTCGGAATGAGAGAGGTTTTGGATAAAGTTTTTCTGTACGAAATACGAGACGTTTTGATTCGACATGCAGTACGTTATGCTGAGCACATAATTCTTTTCGCACTTTATTGGATAGTTCGACGAAATCATCATAACTCTTATGCACAGTCACGGAAAACCAACTTGTTCCTTCAACATCATTCTCTTCTAAGAAACAAATCATTTGGGGAATTTTCTGTGTGTATTCATGCAGAGTCTTAAGATCCTCCGGGGGCACTACATCAGAAGTTGAAGAGATTGAAAATATGATAACGCCGAGTCCCAATTTATGTAGGTTTGGCAAAAAAGTATATTCTTTTACGTAGCCTTCGCGTTCTAATTTTTGTCTTCTTTTTGATAGCGTTGAGTGATTTATACCTAAGACCTTGGCAACCGCTCGATCACTTTTACCACTTTGCGCTAATAAAGCAAGCGCGAGCTTCTTCAAATTTTGATCGGCTTTGCCGCTTAACGCCTTATGCTTGGTCAAGTTTAATTCACTTAATAAAGTGCTTGACAATTGTTTTAAGCTTTATTGTGCAGTATCAATTCAACTCCATATTATCCAGCGCGCAGATGTTATGCATGACTAATGGCGAAGAAAGATACATTAAACAAAAAAGAAAAATAAAATACAAAAAATCTACAAAATCGAAAAAAATATGATTTTTAGACACAAAATGGAATAAAACTTCCCTTAGACTCTGGAAAGTTTTATCTAAAAAATTGTCCTACTTAACATTGCAGAAAAAAAATATAGTTATGGAGAAATGAAGAAATGAGTGATGAACTTAGTCGAAAAGTTGCCGAACTTGCAGATAAGGAGGCGCTTAGGGAACTGCTTGCAGATTACTGGTGGTACCTGGATACTAAGCAGTGGGATAAATGGCGAGGTTTATTCACGAATGATTTGGAGTTCTATGCTATGGGTAGTCTGATGAGTCAGGGCGGAGATGAGTTTGTCAAAACCGTGCGGGGTTCTCTTGAAGATCAAGTATCAGCACATCAGGGACATCAGTATAAAATCGTGCTTACGAGCCCAACTACCGCGGTTGGCAGATGTGTACTAAACGATGTTTTAACAAAACCTACAGGCGATGTCATGAAGGGATATGGCTACTACCTCTATGATTTCGAGAAGGGAAATGACGGCAAGTGGCGCATTAAAGTCCTCAAACTCGGATACTTCAGACTTGAAGACTCATCGCAGCCAGCGGAGTATAGTAGCGATGTTCCCTACAGCGGCATTTTGGGTGTAAACTAAATCATTAGCTTATCTGCTGTTCTTGCAAATTAGGCGAGGGTGTGCTATGTTCCCAGGTTCACTTTTTATGTGCATAATTCTTTATGTCCCATGTCTTTTGGTTTTTGCACCGATTCCCATTTTCTGATTAAAAACAATGATACAAAAATTTAAAACTGTAATAAGATATCATCTCGTTTTATGAGCAGTTCTGATAATGGGGGGCCATTAGACAAAAAGACTGAGGAAAAACTACGAGTTTTGTTTGCTATGATGGCGCTAGGCGGCAAAAGTGATAGGGAAATTGCAAAAACTCTTGGGATAAATAATACGACATTGTCTAGGCGAAGGCGGAAGTTGGAGCAGGAAGGTTACGTAAAAGAATACACTGTAATTCCTGATTTCCATAAGCTAGGCTTAAACGTTATCGTATTTACATTCGCTTCAACGACTGAGGCTGTAAACCCCGCTCATCCTTCTGAATTTCGTGCAATGCTTAAAAAATATCCCCAGGTGTTGTGCGTCCTTGAGGACATTGGTTTAACGGGAAATAACTGGTTTATCATGTCTGTTCACAAGAGTTACGATGATTACCTAAAATTGTTTAATGAAGGGCAAAAAGAATCAATGGTAATGGAACACCGACCAAAAGATTTTACCACACAAGCCTTGATGTTCCATACAGGCAAGTCAGCTCCACTGCCGTTCTCGCTGCGAAACTTGAACGCCCTTTTTGAACTCACAAAACAATCACGCACCAATAAAAATACAAAAGATCACTCATCAAAAAAGCCAGCTGGCGCACAAAAAATAACCTGAACACATAACGGTTGTTATCATGGTTCCAAAAATGGCAATTAATGGTCAAAAGTCTGTTCCGTTTACTTTCAGTTGTCCAGAGCAGCTAGCGTTTTTTAAAGATTTTATTTTTATATCACTGTTCAAATGATTATTGAATTAACATTAATTTAAGAAGGCAGAAGATGACGCTAAAATATAGCATAATAATAACTACGAAAAACGAAGAGTGCGGCATAGCAAAAGTGCTTTGTGAAATTCCAGAGGAAATCGAAAAAGAATCTGAAATCATTGTTGTAGACTCTTCCACAGACTTGACGCCTGTTATAGCAAAGCGGCTTGGGGCAAAAGTTATTGTAGAATCAAAAAACCGGGAAAAGGGAGGGCAATGAAATCAGGGGTAAAACAAAGCCGTGGTGATGTGTTAATATTTTTGGATGGTGATGGTACTGATCCTCCTCAATATATCCCTGAATTGATAAAGAATCTAAAAGCGCACGACTTAGTGTTGGGTACAAGAATTGCAAAAAGTTTCAAACAAGATTCTAAATTGTATAGAGCATACTTTCTTCCCTATCAACTGGTTGTGGGCACCTTATTTAGAGAAATTGTAGGTTTTAAGGTTTCTGGGGATCCACTGGCAGGTTTCAGAGCGATAACGCGGGAGAATTGGGATAAATTGAAGCTTGAAAGTGATGGGTTCGAGATTGAAACAGAAATGAATATCAAAGCTTTGAGGAGTGGTCTTAGAATTGGTGAAGTGCCAATACCACTGATAAAAAGGTCGGGTGGGCTTTTAAGAAGCAAGTTAGTGACGAATCCTAAGATGCAGCTAAGAATTTTTGATGTCGCTTTACGGTACGTTGAAGAAGAAAGAATACGGTCAAAGCTGATTAAGTTTAGAGATGACTTAAGAGGAAGCATCCTGAATAATGGCCTAAGAGTTCGGAGATATCGTCGGTCATCAGTCGTTTGAGACATTGATTAATGAAGAGGTTTTCCTGTTAGCGAAATAATCCGCGAGAAAGGAAAACTAGGCTTCGATAATTCAAAACTAAGTTTGAGGATTATTTTTTAATCCAAGCTAACTAAATGATAACGCGACGTATCAGCGCAAAAGTTTTTAGCCGAGGAACTGTGTTGAAGTGAAACTGCCGCCTGCGGCTGTCGTTACAGTGACGGTGTAGTGTGTCGAGGAGCTAAGGCCACTATAAGTTCCCGTTACTGTCTGGAGTTGTCCTGTTGTTAAAGTCAATGAAGAACTGCTGCCGCCTAGCTGGAGACTTGTTGCAGTGCCGATAGTGTTTCCATTTGCATCTTTAACTATTAGGCCGTTCACCGTTGCTTTAGGACCACTAGTTTGCTCAAGAATTACAGTTATCGTACTGCCACTGTAGCTAGAAGCTTGTACTGTTATTTTTTCTTGCCCTGCCGTGCCGCCGTTTGTCATTGTTGCGACTGTTCCGCTGGTGAACATGTAAACGACTACTCCAGCGATCACAGCTATAGCGATGAGAATAAGAGTAGCAAATATTGGAGAAATACCCTTACTATTCTTTAATAGTTTTTTGCAATTCATCATTTTCCTTCGACTCTCTCAAGCTAATTTAATTTTGATATTTTATTCTAATCAAGCCTTTATAAACTACGCATCTCGATTTGGAAAGTATCGTATAATGATGCGAAAACGCATATTCCTGAATTGCTTGTTCTGGAATTGTTTCGGTGAAATCGCTTTTTTTAATAGCGATTTATGTATTTATGAGCAGTTAACCAGCAAAAGCATTGAACCTGGTAAAATAACAAAAAATAGAAAAATTTTTTTGTGTGGTTATTTTCTTATGGCAACGCTTGTGTTACTTGGTTGTATGTTCCCGTGGTTGTGGTTACCTTTATTGTTGCTTGTGCACCGCTCATAATGGTTACGCCAGAGTTTGTAGGCGCAGTTGCCGTAAGCGCAGCAGTACTGCCTGAATTAATAGTGCCCGTGCCTGCGCTGATGGTCATTTGTGTGCCATTTACATAGAGACTGTGACTATCTACGGTGAGTGCTGCTTGACCAGTATTTTGAACGTAGACGGTTAATGTACCGGTTGAATTATTATCTGTTACGCTTTGTATTTGTATTGATTGACCTGATTTGCTTGTCTGGAAGCCAATGTATCCCATAACCCACGCATAAGTGACAAGTGCCGCTACGACTGCGATAGCAATTAAGAGCAGGGTTGAAATAATCGGTGATATCGCCTTGATATTTCTGCGGATTTTCTTTAATTTTCCATTAAACAATTTTATTTTCTCCTCTCAAGAATTGTTGAATAGTTACGGCAACTTGAATAAAAACGACTATGCAATAATCTTCTACAGTCGTTTTTTGAGCAAAAGAAGAATTTTTGAAAAGCCTACCTGAGTATACCTTCCATTCGGGCTCTTATTTTCGTTTGATTGCCCTCCAGGTTAGGTAGGATACAGATGTAATTAGAAAGGTTGAATCCAATGCGTTTGGAAAAGATGGAAAATAAACCCATTGATTGAAGAATGTTGCGAATTTTAATGAGATGCCAATACTTCCAAACACAAATATTACTAAAAGGCAATCATTCATTAGTTGTCGTTTATTGTTGTGAATTGGTTTCATGTATCATCGTTGAACACCTATACAGATTTGTAATAAGTAAATTATGAATTCAAACTATTGATTCTAAATTAATGTTCATGTTGCTATGTTATTCTTGTGGCTGTTTCTATTAAGAATCCCTTCTTGCTTATGCTGTAGGGGAGTCGTCGGGTTGGTGCGAAACTGCCTTTTATCTTCTTAATTAACATGTCAGTATGCATGGTGTCTGCTGTTAAAGTTGTGGCAAACATAATTACGCCTTCTGCAAAGTGCTGCATTATCGTCTCAGTTTTTGGATCTTGCATTCCTTCTGTAAGGAGTAATAGATGATAGTTTTCACTGTTTTTGTTTTGATGGGACATAATTGAAATAAGATTGGTGATTTCCCCAATCTTTCTTGTTAAAAGCAATTCAGAAAACGAGTCTATAACTACAGTCTGGTTCTCTTCCATCTCTTTAATAATAGCCTCTTCTAATCGAGCGTTTTCAGCTATTTTTTTAAACTTCCAGTTTCCACTTTTTTCAAGTGATGCTATATCCCACCCATATACTGTCATATCGTCCCTTACATTTTCAGCTGTAGCGGCTATTGTAAAATAAGTTATTCCAGCTTGTTTTGCCCTTGTATAACTTATCTGTCTAGCGAAAACTTCGTTACCTGACCCAGGTGGGCCTATGAGGAGGATAACTTTGGGTGGTAATCCACCTGTTAAGAATTCATCCAGACCAGCAATTCCTGTTTTTACCAATTTCATCTTGAAGTTTCCTTACCATAAAGTGAAATGTGTATTTGTTTGTTATGTGCATACTGTGATATTTTAAACTTAGTGCACTCGTTGATTAAAATCTCTTTGCTTGTTAAGTCCGCTATTAAGATACGACCATTAAAGGTGGAAAACGCGTGAATTTACGAGCTGTTTTTAACGATATTATGAAAAATTGTGTGAGCACTCGTGTGTTTTCCGTATGCGTTCGTTTTCTAGGCTTCATTTTTTTATTTTGCAATAATCTTTTGTGTATAGTTTTTTGGTTTTTGCATCTTCAGTAGTTTTCTTCAGTAAAAGTTAATAAAAGAGTTGACCTGTACATTGAAATTAATACAGTGATTGCCTGAATGTTGCATTTAAAATTAACAATTTATGACTGATTTTAAATCATATTATGTGAATTGATATATTATTTTTTAGGAAATATCTGACTTATAATACTAGTCGAAATTGTTATTAGCGCGTGCGTGCGCTAAGTGAAAATGGGGGAAGTTGTATGACAATAACGTTGTCGGAAGATGATGCTCCAAAACGAAGGGATAAACTGGTCATTATTTCAGAGATTATTGATATTGCCAAAGCGGGGAATTCTAAGACAAGCATTATGTTGAAAGCTAACCTTAGCTTCACTCAGCTCAATCAATACCTCTCAATCTTGACAGAAACGAGTCTTTTAGAAAAGAAAGAATTAGAAGGCAGAGAAATCTATCAAGCAACGCCGAAAGGCTTAGACTTTCTCCAAAAGCAACGCGAGATCATTGCGGTTCTGAATAACAAGATCAGTAGAAACTATGTAAAGACAAGGTTCAAGGTTAGCACTTTATACATAAGCAAAGGGCCAATTATAAACACACGCGACTAGAGGGCAGTATGCTCCCAATATAATGCGAGCAAGAGGAAAATTAGTTTACCCAAAACGTGCAGGCATATTTCTAACTTCATTTTTTATTTTCATGGTCTTTTTTGTGTCTCGCATTTTTGGCTTTTGTGCCGTTAATAGATTCTTCATAAAATGTTATCCATGAGTTAGCTAAGAACAAAGGCTAATCATGCTAACTAGGCATTGTGGGCGGTCTTATTCTAACGTGGTATTTGTGCATGAAATATTGTAAAGAAAGCGTGGGGTTTTGCTTTCGAAATCGACTGGAACTGTGGCGATTGCTTTTGGTAAGCTTGTAACTGCATAGGTTTACGAGTGCAGGCTTCCTGTTCCTAGAATGTGCCTTCATAAGTTGTTGGGGCTGGTTGAGTTTTTGGCTTGCGGTGGCCTCTGCTCCATAGAAGAACTGAAGCAACTACTGCAACGACGATAATTACGATAGCTGCAATGATGACTTCGCCCATAGGAGTGGAATAGAATGCTTCTTGGCTGGGAGTTTGATTAGTTGATGGAGTACTTTCTGGAGTTGGAGATGGTGTCGCAGTTTGTTGTGGCGAAGATGTAGCGGTTACAGTTGGGGTAGGCGATGGTGTTCCCGTCGGCGTTGGAGATGGAGTGGTCGTTGGGGTAGCGGTTGGAGTAGCGGTTGGAGTTGGAGTGGCTGTGGGTGACACAGAAGGAGATGGCGTAACGGTAGGAGTGGGGGTAGAGATTGGTTGAGATGGCGTGTAAAAAGCGTAAATGTTATCATCACTCGAACCCACGTAGACGACGCCGTTGGCGATTGCTGGAGATGACTCCACTGCTCCGTTGGTTAAGTAATTCCATATAACTGAGCCTGTGGATGCGTTTAAGGCATAAACGTAGTCGTCGTCTGATCCGATAAACACCACACCGTTGGCGATAGCGGGGGATGAAGAAACTGAATTGCCAGTCCCGTAGCCCCAGATCATTTGACCTGAGGTAGCGTTTAAGCCGTAGACATCTCCTTTGTACGCTCCATAATTGATTGTGCCAACATAAACTATGCCGTTTGCGACTGCGGCAGACGAGGTGATTGAGTTGCCCATTGTGTCATTCCAGTCCAATGCTCCAGTGTTGGCGTCCAAAGCATAAAACCTGGCAGTATCAGCTCCTGAAACTAAGGAACCAACGTATACTACGCCGTTGGCGATGTCGGGGGAAGATTCAACTTCGCCGTTCGTGGTGTAACTCCAGTATAAACCGCCCGAAGCGGCATTTAATGCATAAACATTGCCATCTTCTGAGCCAACGTAAACGTAGCCGTTGACAACTGCTGGAGAAGATGTTACAGCGGCACCAGTCGTATAGTTCCAGACTTGTGTTCCCGTGTCAGCATTTAATGCATAAACGTTGCCGTCGTCAGAACCAACATACAATATCGCGCTTGAGACGGTGGGAGAAGATAGCACGGCAGCGCCGGTCGGGAAGCTCCAGATTTCAGATCCCGTGGTGGCGTTTAATCCGTAAACGTTGTTGTCATCTGAGCCAACGTAAACCATGCCATTGGCTACTGCGGGACAAGTTTCCACTGCGCCGCCTGTCGGATAGACCCATAAAAGATTCCCTGTGGTTGCATTGAATGCGTAAACATAATCATCTTCTGAGCCTACATAAACCATGCCGTTATAAACGGTTGGAGAGGAAACGACGGCACCAGCCGTCGGGTAACTCCACAAGGTATTGTTTGTGAGCGGAGCAGATGAAGTGGAGGAGCCACTGTGGTTTGAGTCATGCATGAACATAGGCCACCAGTCCTGGGTCTGAGCGCTCGCTTTTGGCACAAAAGCTAAAAACATTGATAAACATAAAACTACTACGAGAAACAAAGTGATTCCTATCGTTATCGCATTTCGTTGTTTTTTCATTTTCTGTTCACCCTTCTTCGAAGCAAGTTGATGCTAACAGTTTTTTCCTGCCTTAGATACGTTTAAAAAACTATATAAAATGGACGGAATAATGCTCTATGAATATCAAAACAGCGAAACTCACTTTCGCGGTATTTTTTTCTTCGCAAAATGAAACTAAAAAACTCAAAATTGATGAATTAATCATGTTCTTTAATTCAAAATTTTTCGAATGATATTGGGGAAATGAGTTTGTGTTTAGGTTTGTGTCGATCAAAGTTTATAGCATATTTCAGGCACCAGCACCTTGTTAAAGTGACTTCTTCATGTAAAGAGTACTAGCTTCCAGCCAGATTTCAGAAAAAGCATTTTAACCAATTTTAATCCACTCAACAGGGTTTGGCACTGGTTGATATGGCGCTTGACAAAGAAGAATAAGGATTTGGCCAGATAATCAGAATGCCCATTTTATTCTTCAAGACCCGTTGGAGCGCGCGTACATCTTAACCAATTAGTGCTCAGTCCCCTAAATTCCTTTAATAAAAATAGGCGGTTAATTGTTATTTTTAAACGAGCGATGATAAAAAGACCTTGGTTAAGAATAGTCATAGACCGCCGAGTTATCGAAGGATTTTAAGGGATTGACTATTAGATGATAGACAAAACAACACAGGATGATGTTCGAGTCGCTCTGCTATCGTTCACTTCCCACTGTGCCAATCCAACTAGCGAACCTTACTCACTTTGCGTTCTCCATAATCCATCTGCCCAAAAATAAATCTATAAAGAGCTAAGAATTACGTAATCGATAAAAAGGAATAAGCCCTTTTTGTGCAATTCATTTAACATTTTATGAAACAGATTCAATAAGGGTTCTGTATTACTGTTTGAAGGCTTTGACAAAAAAAAGAAAAGAGGGTTTAGGGACCTTATTAGGTTATGTCACTTTGATAGATGTCGTGGCTTGCAGGCTAGATGAGTAGGAAGCTGTGATGGTGTATGTGCCAGTTCCTGAAGATGTTGTGTCTGAGTAGTAAAAGTTGGCCAATCCAGCATTGGTGGTTACTGAGGTAATTTTGGAACCGCTAGAACCAGAGGAGCTAGAATAGAAAGTACCGGTGCTCGAAGATGAGCTTAGGCTTATTGTGGCGCCACTCACAGGGTTGCCGTATTGATCCTCAAGTTGTACTGTGAATACTGTTGAGACATGCAGACCGCTGCCTGAACTGGAGGTGCTATGTTGGACTGTTGTGGGTGCTACTGTGAACACTAGCTTTGCAGGGGCTCCTGCATTTACAGCCAGATAGCTTGTGCCTGTAGCCGTTGTGCTTCCACTTTTGTAGCTTGCAGTTATCGAGTCTAAACCACTAGTGCCAGCCAAGTAAAATCCAAGAGTGCTAGCCGTGTAAACTTTGGTGACGTTTATTCCTACGTTGACAACGCCGAGGTTCGAGCTTGAGAAGATGACAGAAGTCGGGCTAAAGTCGCCGGAGGGGCTGGAGTCTGCTAATGTAACTGTTCCTGTGAAGCTTGTTGCAGGGTTACCATATTGGTCGACTGCAGTGATAGTTATGGAGAATGATTGACCAGCAGTCGCAGTACCCAAGTAGTAGAAATTGTCGTAGTTTAAGATTGTGGTTTCTTGAATGCCGCCACTGGAGGTGATTTGGAAAGCATTCACGGATCCTGGGTTTATTGTGAAATCCGTCGTCGCTTCTGTGTAGCCAGTTGCTTGTGCCTCGATTGTTACGGTTCCAGCAACAGTATCATTATAGTAGAAGGTTGCATTGTTATAACTATTTTGAATTGTGACTGACGTTGTGGTGCCAGTGCCTGTGGCTGTCAAATAGAAGTTACCTTCTGATTGGCTGTTTTCTAATGCTCCTAAGTTAACAGTTAATGCTCCTGAAGTTTGTGGAATGCCTGAGCCGCTGTATCGTTCGACCGTTATTACTGCTGACCTGGTTCCTGCGGATAGCGTTTGACTTGTGCCTCCAATGAACACTAAGTATGGCTGACCGGTTGGAGTAGATTTGACTAGGAAGCTTTGGCTTTGTCCGCTTACTCCTCCGCCTGTTGTGTAGATGTACTCTAGCGAAGGTGCTGCAGATGATGCCGTTACCTCGCCTGTCCAACTGCCTCCAGTGAAAGCGTTTGTAGTCGTTCCGCTTCCGCCGCTAACTATGGTTATCGTTCCAGTTCCGCCGCCTACAATGTCTAGCGTCAACGTGTTTGTTCCAATGTAGCTAGTAACCAGATTTCCGCAAGAGTCAGTGGCATTAATAGTTATCCAGAATCCGGTTCCTGCGTTTTGCGTGCCGATGCCTGATGCTAACCCTTGGCCAGTTACAGTGAATGTTGATAGGGTGCCAGGGCTCACCGTTAACTGCGCAGTGCCTTGAATACCGGAGAAAGTGCCTGTAATGGTCCAAGATCCAGCGGTGTGGGAAGTGTAAACATTGCCACTCCATGAGCCAGCAGCACTAGCGTTTATAGCCCAAGAAGTCGAAGCAGTAACATTCCATTGATTGTTATACTGATCAACAGCCAAGGCAGTGCAAGTTACCGTGTTGCCAGCTGAAACAGTGCTTGGATTAGGACTAATCGTCAAGCTGGTTGCAGCTGCAGGATTAACTGTAATGCTCGTCTGGGAACCCGTTATCGATGATGTAACTGTATCAGTGGCGGTAATAGATTGGGTGCCTGCTGTTTCCAAAGTAACACTGAAAGTGCCTACACCATTGGTAAGCGTCGTATCTGCAGGCAAAACAGCTTTTGAATCACTTGATGTAAAATGAGCAGTGCCAGAATAACTTGTAACAATGTTTCCATAGGGGTCCACTGCTTGCACCGTAACATTGCCTGCAACACCAGCAGTAACCGGGCTTGGGAAGCCAGTAACACTAAACTCCGTATTAGATGTTGAAGCGCTCACTTGAAGAGTAGCCGAATTCGATGTGACACCGCTATAATTTGCCGTAACAATGTAAGTACCAACCGTTGTCTCATTCACTGAACTGCCAGAAATAGAAGTGCCGTTAACGCTGAATGTTGAAGTCGAAGTTACATCGCCTAAGCTGTTGCCATATTGATCATATGCTGTAGCTGAATATACCTGGGAAGTGCCTGCGGGAATCGATTCTGAACCTGGACTAATAACTAATGTCTTGGCGGCTCCAACTGTAACCTGTAAAGTAGCTGAGTTGTTAGCTGTAATTCCGCCGTAAGTTGCAGTAATGATGTATGTGCCTGTTATATTCTCAGTTACTGTGCCGCCGGAAATTGCGGTTCCGTTGACGCTAAAGACCGCAGAAACAGTCCCCATGCTGCTGTTAGTTTGGTCGTATGCTGTGGCTGTGAACGGTTCCGCAGAACCTGCTGTAACCGATGCTGTATTCGGACTAATAATTAAGCTTGTAAGAACAGAATTTGATCCTCCAGACACTGCTGCTCCAGATGTTTGAATAAAAGTTCCCTCAACGGAAACAATCTTAATCGTTATGTAATCTGTAGGATTATAAGGAAAATTCGTGACAATTTCAACGGTTTGGCCAACAGGTATCGGTATTAGAGAACCAGCTGCAACGTTAGTTCCTGATGGGCTTTGAGTAATCAGATATAAGGTGTTATTAACGTATACACTGCCATTTTGTTTAAGATGCACAAGATTTTGCCCTGTATTCTGAACATAAATGGTTAAGTTGCCTGATTTTGACGTGTAGCTTTGAATTTGTACAGCGTCGCCTGCCTGAGAGCTCTTATTTCCTATAAAGCCCATAACCCAGGCATAAGCAACTAATGAAGCTACAACAGCAATAGCTATGAGTAGTAATGTTGAGATTATCGGAGATATTGCTCTAATAGACCTTCTAAGTTTAGTTATTTTTCGCATTTTATTCCATTCCTTTCTTTTTTGGAGACTTATCGCTAAAAAGCCGTCTCCCTTTGGGCGTATGGAGGTCTATTGCGATATATAAGAACCCGTGGAGTAATGTTCTATAATTGCCGAACTAAGCAAAAAGGTAAGTGCAAAATACAAAACATAAGTGATTATCATCCGAGAATAACGGTAGCAAACAAGCGCACACATGCGATAAATTAAAATCCTGATATTAAATAATAAATTAAGTTAAATCTTGAGGTACAGTTCCCATGGATCTTTCAAATGTGCGGATAAAAGAACATTTTGGGCTAGTTACTAATGATACCAGCACAAACCAGTTTAGCTTTCTAATCAGTCCTCCCAAAAATCGCGAAAGCATCCAAAAAGAAGACATCATTTGCCTTGATCACCCAAAAAACGGCGATTCCTGCCAAGTTATCGCTGAAGTAAAAGACATAACCAGTTATGAAGAAGTTGCTGGCTCGACAATCGGCGAACGAGTAGGCAGACTCCACGCAACGGCTCAAATAATAGGCTACTTTGACTTAAGAAATGAGCCTAGGCCACTGAAAAAGCTGCTTACACCACCCAACCCGGGAAGCCGCGTATACGTACCCTACACAAAATTTTTAGAAGACGTGTTTAACAGGGGAAACGGGGGAAAACCTCATAAAACCCCGATTTATTTAGGGAATACAGACTTTACCGGTGCCTCAACTGAAGCGAGTAATCAGCAAGTAAGCTTTCATCTGGACGCCGCTGATGCCACTAGCAAAAACGTCTTGATTTCAGCAGTTGACGGCGTGGGAAAAACTCATACAGCCGCTGTCATCGTTGAGGAGCTTGCAAATAAGACAGATCAGCAAGTAATAATTCTTGACGCAAACAGTGAATATACAACAGTTGGTACGGCTGCAAATCAAAGACGAGGCTACCCATTCGATTTTTTAACGGTAACAGTTAATATTGAGGCCTCAAAAAATAGTGCAGAAATATTAAAGAAAATCGAACAGCGGCAAGTTGCCATATTAACAACAGAGAATTCATTACTGGCAGAAAAATCAAAGTCTTATACAAATCTTTTAAGCGCATTAATCAATGATAAACGAGGCAATGCCGTTTCGCCAAAAGTGCTGATTGTAGAAAATGCAGAAAATGTTTCGCCACAAGCAATTGAGGAAGTTCTTGAAGCGAAAGGATGCTTTGGAGTAATTCTTCTTACGTCTCATCCAACCTTGCTTGGCGGTAAAATATTATCACAGTTACAGACACAAATAATCGGAAGAACCATTGACCCTCAAGATATAGCCTATCTTCAGAACATGATTTTAGGAAGCAACCAACAATTACCAAGTCTAGGCGCCGGCGAATGGATAATCAACGGCTTAAACATTATCAGACCAACAAAAATTCACATTAGAGAACGTTACTCTAAAATAAAATAACTTGCTGATTGTTTCAGCATCAAAATTATTTACGTAAATGTATATAATTCGTCAGAACAATACTCCTTCAGGTTGATAGAAATGGGTGAGCAATCTAAGCATTCAAGCAGCATAGTTGTTATCCTTTCGGCACTCGTCATAATTGTCTTAGTGGCATTAAGCGCTTTATCAATCCTATACACACAACAAAACAGCATTCTAAACGACAAAAATAACCAAATAGTCAGCCTCCAAAAACAATTAACTGAACCCAATCTCGAAAGCATTGGTTTCCAGTACACCGACAACCGCTCAAATACAAATTCGCCTTTTCTCCAAATAACTGGTTATGTAGTTAACGTTGGGAGCATTACAGCAAATAACTGCAAAGTCAACGTTAAAGCTCTTCAAGATGGAAACATAACCGCTCTGGATACTAATGCAACCATTAATTCCCTTAATGCAGGAGCATTCGAAACAATAAACCTCCAGTTTCCATACACTGGGCAAGCGTTAGAATCCTATACTAGTTATCTAACATGGACAAACTAAAACTAAAAAATGGACGAATTAGAATAAAGCGAGTTTCCATTCTTCATTTGTTCAAAATTTACTTTTGACCAATTGAACTTGACCGCCCAGACTTCTAGGCGGCATCAAACGTTTAATCTGCCTATCCAAATTAATTTAATTTATTCCTGGATAAAGTTAAACCACAGTTGAACCAAGGTCACCAAAGGCAGTTGATTTCTTGATTGTCACCTAAGCGATTAACAGTCAACTCCAGTAATCTCTTTTCGGTTCATTTTGGTTCCTTTGAACTAAGTTATCGATTAACGGTAGCGATAGAGTTAACCTAAAGTTGAACCAAGAAAAAAGTTGAATCAAAAATTGAACAGACAACTAAAAAGTTAAACCCAAAGTTAAACCAGAGAACCGAAGAAACAGTTGCCTTCATTAACCATCATTATCATCCAAGAGTATTCTGGCTTTTCCGAGATTTTCCATGCTATTCGTGGGTTTTCCGAGATTTTTATAAAATGCGATTTTGCACTTTTTCCGGCACCAAAACCACTAACCTTTCACCGACCGCCGATCAGAAGAAGCAAGGCCGGAAGCTCTAATCAAAATATTCATTGTATAGAGCAAGATGCTGAATTTCCAAGAGTTGTTATAACCTTGAAAGTAGTCGGTCCCAAAGTGGCATTATAATATGAAGGTATAGTTATGTTCTGACCAGCCGGCACTACATATAGCGTACTGCTGAGAGCGTAGTTCGCATGAATCTGGTTCGGGCCACTGCCGCTATCCAGCCACAGCATTGTAAGCGCAGTGTCTTCTCCGCCCGTATTTGTCACAATTAAACTTGAATTATCAGGTGACAAGCTAACAGTAATTAGCGAATTCATTTTCTGATTGTACATTGAATCCATTTGCTTCGTAGCCACATCATTAAACAAATAAACATTCGCGAAAAAGAACAGTAATATGAGTATCGCCATTATTGTACCAATTACTTCAGCTACACCTTTTTTATTCTTAATAAATTTCAACATGAACTCACCTTTACGAAGCTGAAATAGATTGATCAAAAACCGACCCCCTTGTAGTTGAAACTTTAAAATCATATCGATCGTAAGACTGCCAAGGCACTGGACCTTGCACTGTGACAATTACGTGCTGCCCAACTGGTACGTTAATGTTGAGATTAAAATTCGTCCCAGTTACATATGTAGCATTTCCATTGACGTAAATGCCGTTAATAGTTGTATCAATGTTTCCAGAATTATAAATTGCTATAACTGCAGTATTGTTATAGGCACCATTATTTCCTTGAAGCCAAATATCTTCAACAGTCAGCGATTCCATCACTGAGCTGCCTACTCCAGTCTGATAAGTGGAGCAGTATCCAGCGACGAAAGCAAAGACTATGCCCATGCCGACAACAGTAATTAATATCATCAAGATGGATGAAATGACTACTGATATGCCGCTTTTGTTGCTCCAAAGTCTTTTCATTTTTTCACTTCCAAACTGGCGATATTGTAAAGAAGAATAGCACGTAACCAACTACACTAAGAATAATTGCGTGCTTAAAGCCTCCAGCAGCTCGACGTTCCCCGAGTTTCCCAGCCATCAACCCGCCAGTAATAGCTGAAACAAACATATCCTTGTAGAAAAAGTCTTTCAAACTATTTGTGCTGCCGATTGAAGACTGGCTCATTATTTGTTGAGCACCTTGCATGGGGCCTAAGAAAGAATTTACAAGCAAAATTGCTACGACTGCAAAAACTGCAAAGGAAGCATAAATTATTATTATGTAAGGTTTCATCTGTGCACTCGCTTCCTTGTCCATGTCCTTCATTTCTTCCATGAAACCCGATGTTTCCTTGAAAACTTTCTTAATAGTTCCTCCTGAGCGACTTGCCTCAAGAACCAAGGCACAGAACCTGTTAACTATAGGCGATTTGATGCGTTCCTTAAAGTTTGTCAGGGCTTGCTCAAAAGATGTACCCCAAGACATTTGAATCGTCAGTTTCTTAACTTCATCGGACAATGGGTGCCCAATCATTTTATCGTCAACAACTTTTTCAAAAGCTTTAACTAAGGTTAATCCAGTCTCCTGCGACTCAGAAACGCCGCGTACAAGAGTGGGCAATTGATCCTCAATTGCTGATACCCATCGTTGATTTTCAATATCTAGTATTGCTGATGGCGTAATTATTACTAGGATAGCTACTAAGAATAGTTCATTGTCATAAACCATTAGAATGCTGCTGTCAATTATTCCCAGAACGATAATTGCTACAACGATAGATAGTACGGATGCAGCAGCGGCTATTTCTCTTTTCTTTGCAGATACTTGGTGCATTTGTTTTACCTCGGAGGAGCCATCGAATCAACTATTAATAGGAGAATAGCTGCGCCTGCAGGCGTAATGAGAAAGGCAACCATTAACAGTAACGTTTGCGGGTCAATGTTTCCCAACATCGAGGCGCCGCCACCAAGAAACGACATTATTGAAAGCATAACGACTAATGCAAGCGGAAGAGCGATCATAAGGGTCACGTAGATTTCAGCCATGCCGCCCAGACTATCAATATATCCTTTCATAGATGCAACTCTTGCTTTCTTGTACTTTTCAGACTCTTCCCTGAGATAACCAGCTAAGTCTCCACCCATATGAGCAGTAGTGATAACACCATCGAGCATGGAGGCGAACTTTTTAGACGCTGACCTTATTGAACCTCTTCTAATTGCAGCATTCAAATCAAGACCGAGCAACTCAATATCGCCAATTATTCTGCGGGCTTCTTCACCTACTCCAAATTCATCTCCAACTTTGGCTAACGAGCGAAAAATACGCTCTGGAGGCATACCCGAGCTAGCTAGTACCGCCATAAAGTTTGCGGTTAACGGAAGGCTTGCATCTATTTTTCTGGTTTTTGAAGAGATGCTGAGATAAGGATAAGCGTAACAGACACTAAAGGAACAGAGAAGGACTAATAAACCGATTAAAACTGACCAGAAAACAGAAGCTGTTAAAATTACGAAGACTGATGAGATAACTATTGCAGAAACAATTGACATGAAAAAAGTTAGACCCAAATATGCTTCATACGTAATTGTCAAATTTGCTCTTGCTAAGTCAATCTTAATGGATTCAAACCCAGAAACAATCTTTTTAGGCATCACTTCAGTTATTCGCAGAAACACAGAAAGCAACTGTTTATTCGTCTTTCAAAGCCTCCGCTAATAAAGGCGCTGGGTTTTCAAGGTAACTTCTTATTATGTTTGAAACATCTTTGTAGTTGCGAAGATTCCTCCTTACCATCCATTCAATAACCTTTGCCCTGCGATCAATTTCTTCCACAGCTTTCTCAGGAGAAATGCCTAACTTTTCAGAAATCTTTTCCAAGATATAACTTCGGCCCGTATAATCAAAAGCATCCTCAGCCGCATTCCATCTGTAGACTTCGTTTGTGAGAATTTCTCCAGATCGAGGATCCAAGCCTACTATTTCAGAGGCAGCTACAGTTTTCCTCGTTGATTTACCGTTTATTTCTAGCCTTTTTTGAATAAGAATAATATCAATCCCTGCGATAAGAGTTCGAGGGATGTTCATGGGAGCTGACTCCAACCGGTACACGGTTGATTCCACTGATTCTGCATGTACCGTAGACATTCCTAAGTGTCCGGTACTGACCGCTTGAAATAGCGTGTAAGCTTCTGTTCCTCTGATTTCACCCACAATTATATAGTCTGGTCTCTGCCGCAGTGAAGCTTTTAGCAGATCGAATAATGAAATATCGGCATTTTCTGTCGCGAGACCAAAATGTGTTCTGGTTACAGCGGGAATCCAGTTTTCATGAGGAAGATTAATCTCTGGCGTGTCTTCAATTGATACTATTTTTAGGTCGGGTTTTATGAACATGCTTAGACAGTTGAGTAGAGTGGTCTTTCCTGAGGCTATTCCCCCTGCTACCAGAATGGAAACTCGGTTTTCTACTGCGTACCATAAGAATGCAGCTAACTGAGGCGATATTGACTTGAAAGTTATCAGGTCTGTAATTGTGAAGGGGTCCAGTTTGAACTTTCTGATGGTGAAAGTTGAACCTTTGCGAGTTACTTCGCTTCCATACGTTAAGTTTATTCTGCTGCCGTCAGGTAGGCTTGCGTCAAGTAAAGGTTGTGCAATCGAAACGTGACTGCCGCATTGGTAAGCAAGCCTTAAAGCGTAAGTGTCAAGTTCATCTGAGTCTTTAAAGTAGATATTGGTCGGAATGGACTCAAATTTTCTGTGCCAAATAAACATCGGCACATTAACTCCATCGCAGGATATATCTTCAATTAGTGGATCGTGCATTAATGCATCGATTTTTCCAAAACCAAGATTGTCCCTGACAATATAATAAAGCAGTTTACTTCGAGTTTTACTGCTTAAATTGAAACGGTAATTATCAAGAACCTCATTACATTTTTTAACCAGGTATTCTCCAGCAGCTTGTTTTGACTCCAGCTCGGACTGCTTAAGCTGTAATATTTCATTAAGAATTCCTTTCAAACGCTGAAGATTCGCAACATCGCTTTTGCTGAGTTCTGGCTCTTTAACCGTATAAGTCACGGTGCCCCTGACTGGATCCCTTATGATATTTACGATAGCGTAAGGACCGTTAAGAGAATAGCTTTCCAAAACTGTGTCATTATCGATCGAAGCAGGATTTTTAGTCACAGATAGTTCAGACTCGGCAATTTGACCTTCTAAACTTGAGGAAAGAACATTTTTCTCACCCTTGCTACTGCTATCAACGCTATCCAATGAAGTATCTGCGGGTTTCTTTCGATTGAAGAGCTTTCCTAGTCTGCTTGTTAGATACCATATTGAACATCCAAACCAATTAAACACTATATTTAAGTCAAAAATAGGGAAAAAAAGGTTTTTGAGCAATCATTTTCTTACGGCAAAGTCTCTGTTGCTTGATTATATGTTCCATCAGTTGCGGTTACCTTTATCGTCGCCTGAGCACCGCTCACAATAGTTACACCAGTTACACCACTGGGCACATTTGCCACAAGTGTCACAGTACCACCAGGACTGATTGAACCTGTGCCTGAAGATATTGCCATTTGTGTGCCGTTAACGTAAAGACTGGCGCTATTGAAAGTTTCTGACGCCTGACCAGTATTCTGCACATAGACAGTTAGCACACCAGTTGAATTATTATCTGTTACACTTTGTATTTGTATTGAATCACCAGATTTGCTTGTCTGGAAGCCAATGTACCCCATAACCCATGCATAAGTCACTAGTGCCGCTACGACTGCGATTGCGATTAATAGTAGTGTCGAAATTATTGGTGAGATTGCTTTCATGTTCTTGCGGAATTTTCTGTAATAGTTCTTCATTTTTATTTTCCCTTCTCCTTTTTAATTTTTAAAACTAATAACTACCTTCCGAACGCTCGTTTAAATAGGTGCATGAAACATTATTCTATTGGCAAAATTTTTAAAAGAAAGAAATCTACAATTTGCATTAAAATACTTAATTGCAGAACTGATTTTAATATTCAAAGTGTGTTCAGAGAAATTTATCAATTGAAACAGACTTAGACATTTTAATAATGCGAAAGCTTGGGCTTCCATGAATATGCAAGCATTGAGCTATTTGTGGCCATAACCTGTTTGAGATAACTAACGTTGAAAAGATAGTTTAATGGGCAAGGTTTAAGAGCACGCTTTATGTTTTTTAACACACAAAAGGTGTAAGTATGCCAACTCACGGTTCACTGTCTAAAGCTGGAAAAGTCAGGTCTCAAACGCCGAAAATACAGGCGCAGCCGAAAAAATCTCCAAGCCCAAGAAACCGAAGCAGACGTAACTATGAAAAACGTGTTCTTCTGCAGCGGAAACCAGGGCAAAATTGGATGTAAACGAACCAAAATTTTCCAAGCTAAATTTCACTATTCGCCAGAGTAGTTTATTTATCAGCTTGCAAGAAATAGTTTGGTACTTGTAATTGAGTATTGAAGTTCCTATTCGTGAAATCATAACTGCCCTTCTTCTTTTACCTTCCCCCACTCATGATGATGTAAACCGAATTAAACTTCAAGTTGCATCAAAATATCATCTTGCAGAAATTCCCTCCAACGCGGATTTAATTAGCAGTTTAACCCCTGAAGAAAACCCCAAATTATTGCATGCGCTTAAGCGAAAGATAACTCGGACAATTTCAGGCGTGACAGTGGTTGCCGTAATGACTAAACCGCACGCTTGTCCACAGCCTGAGCCGTGTGCTTACTGTCCAGGTGGACCAGCAATGGGCGTTCCACAAAGTTACACTGGACATGAACCAGCAGCCATGCGCGGAAGCCAAAACAATTACGACCCCTACAATCAGGTTAAAAGCCGCATCGAACAATTAACAGCAATCGGACATAAAGTCGACAAAATAGAATTAATCATAATGGGCGGCACCTTCCCATCCACTGAACTCGAATATCAAACATGGTTTATTCAACGTTGTTTAGATGCAATCACCGGTATCTCTTCATCAAACTTGCAAGAAGCAAAAACCAACGCTGAAACAAGCAACATTCGAAACGTTGGCATAACGGTCGAAACACGCCCCGATTGGGCAAAACAATCCCACGTCAACTCTCTGCTTGATATGGGTGTTACACGTTTGGAGCTTGGCGTACAAAATCCTGATGACGCAATATACCGGTTAGTCGGTAGAAAACACACCGTAGCAGACGTTACAGAAGCCACACAAATCGCTAAGGATGCCGGGTTGAAAATTGTGTACCACTTAATGCCTGGAATGCCCGGATCCGACCAGAAAAAAGATCTTGAAGTGTTCAGAAAGGTTTTTTCTGACCCAGCGTTCAAGCCAGACATGATAAAAATCTATCCCTGCTTAACTATAGCAGGCACAAAAGCTTACGATTGGTACCAAAAGGGAACCTATACACCTTATACGACAAGCGAAGCCGTAGACGTAATTGCTGAAATTAAAAAAACTTTGCCACCGTGGGTTAGAGTGATGCGAGTTCAACGCGATATACCTGCACGGTTAATTCTGGCAGGTGTAAACAAAAGTAACCTTCGCCAACTCGTCAACGAAAAACTCTCCAAGGAGCATATTAGATGCAATTGTATTCGCTGCAGAGAAGTTGGACACCGAATGGCAATCGACCATGTAAAGCCTGACTTGGGAAACATCAAAATTTCAACCCTAACTTATGACGCCTCAGAAGGCAAGGAAATCTTCATTTCCGCGGAAGACCACGAAAACAATGTTTTAGCTAGGTTATTTACGGTTACGTTTGCCTTCAGCTAAGGTCTACAGGCCTGAACTGTCACCTGTCCCCTTAGGTATTGTTAGAGAACTGCATGTTTATGGGTCCTTAGTGCCTGTCGGTAAACGTGTTGACGGTGCCTGGCAGCATAAGGGCTATGGCAAAACCTTGTTGGAAGAGGCTGAACGGGTTGCCCGAGAAGCGTATGGTTTAAAAAAGCTGTTTGTTATAAGTGCGTTAGGCACAAAAAGATACTACATGCATTTGGGTTACTTGCGCGATGGAGTTTACGTCTCAAAAAAGTTGAACTGACTGGAGAACTAAAAATAATGAGCGAAATTGAAAATTCGGGGTATAAGGGTGAGGTCTTAGAAGCCTTAAAACGGGCTGAATGCGAAGTTGGAGACATCTTAAAAATAACAAGCAAAGACAGAGTCTACGAAGGCATTCTTATTCCCCGCTCCTGAATTGGGTGAAGCAGATCATGTTATAATTAAGATGAAAAGTGGCTACAACATTGGAATTCACGTAACAGCAGGTGTTAAGATTGAAAAAGTCGGAAAAGGGACTAAACCAGCCTTCGCTTCACCGCCTTTGCCTAAGCAAAATCCGGCTTTGTCTCATGTTGTAATAATGAGTACAGGTGGAACCATCGCCAGTCGTGTGGATTACAGAACTGGAGCTGTACGATCTGCCATTTCAGCAAGTGACCTTTACGGCGTGGTTCCAGAATTATCGGATATTTCACGCGTAGACACAAAAATTGTTTTCAGCTTATACAGTGAAAACATAACTCAGAAACACTGGACAGAACTCGCCCAAACTGTAGCAAACCACATAGATAGCGAAACGGATGGCATAGTTATCGCTCACGGTACAGATACAATGGCGTACACGGCAGCAGCACTAAGTTTTGCCCTTCAAAACCTACCTATTCCAGTAATCGTTGTGGGTGCTCAGCGCTCATCTGACAGACCAAGCAGCGATGCAGCAACAAACCTGATTGGAGCAGTCAAAGCTGCAGGTGAAGCACCATTCGCAGAAGTTGCATTAGCAATGCATGAATCAATTTCTGACACATCAATCGTTATGCATAGGGGAACAAGAGTTCGTAAATGCCACACAAGCCGAAGGGACACCTTCAAATCAATCAATAGTTTTCCAATCGCAAGAGTACAAAATCAAAAAATAACCATGCTAACCAGTCAATACCAACATCGAGACCCAAACAAGAAACTTGTTCTTAAACCGGACTTTTGCGAAAAAGTTGCGTTAATAAAGTTTTACCCTGGACTTGATCCCTCAATAATCGACTGGTACGTCGACAAAGGATTCAAAGGCATCCTGCTTGAAGGCTCAGGATTAGGTCATGTAAGCAAATTCTGCTTTAGCGCGATTAAAAATGCTGGGGAACATGACGTTGTCGTGGCGTTGGCTTCACAGTGCATTTGGGGACGAGTAAACATGAACGTTTACGATACAGGCCGAGACTTATTAGCACTTGGCGTAATCCCGATGGATGACATGTTCCCAGAAACAGGACTTGTAAAATTAATGTGGGCCCTTGGTCAAACCGCTGATTCGAAGGAAGTAAAAAAGCTTTTAAAAACTAACATTGCAGGCGAATTATCGCCAATTACACTTCCACAAGAAACCACTTTAAAATTTGAAGGAGGAGAAAAATTTGACTGTTGACTACGCGAAAATTGGTTTAAAAGTCGGCTTAGAAATTCACCAGCAACTAAACGTTTCATCCAAATTATTCTGCAATTGCCTGCCTGAGCTTTTTAAAGAAGAGCCTGAAATCACTTTTCTACGCCGATTAAGACCAACCCAAAGTGAACTAGGACAAGTTGATCCGGCGGCTTATTTTGAATTTCAAAAAGGCGTAAAAATCCTCTACGAAGCCAATAAGACAAGTTCATGTCTTGTCGAGATGGATGAAGAACCCCCGCACCCGTTAAACTTAGATGCGGTTCAAGTTGTCCTTACCGCTTCGTTGATGATGAATGCTCACCCAGTGGATGAAATTCACGTCATGCGCAAAACAGTCATTGACGGTTCTAACACAACGGGTTTCCAGCGAACATGCATCATCGCTTTAGACGGCTGGATAAAAGTGGGCGAAAAGAATATTCCAATTCAAGCTGCCAGCCTCGAAGAAGATGCAGCAAGAAAGATTGGAACTGAAGATGAAGGAAAAACCATCCGGTACCGCATTGACCGATTAGGCATACCATTAATTGAAGTAGCGACTGCACCAGTGATTTATTCACCATTAGAAGCCCAGGAAGTTGCCCTTGCAATCGGAAGAATTCTCCGCGACACAGGCAAAGTTATGCGTGGCCTTGGCACAATTCGTCAAGACCTGAACGTTTCCCTACCAAACGGTGCCTTAATCGAAATCAAAGGTGTTCAAGAACTTGAACTCATATCTAAAGTTGTTGAATACGAGATAAATCGTCAACTGGGACTCATAAACGTAAAGGAAGAACTCCAACGCAAAGGCGTGAAAGCATCTGATCTCAAACCTGAATTTGTTGATGTTTCGGAAGTTTTTAAGCAGACAAAGAGCAAAGTCATCCGAAAAGCGTTAGATAAAAACCAGAAAGTTATGGCTGTTAAGCTTCCCAAATTTGACGGACTTTTAAAACGTGAATTGATGCCTGACTTTCGTGTTGGAACTGAACTTTCAGATAGAGCAAAATTCTGGGGCAGAGTCGGCGGAATCTTCCATACAGATGAAATGCCCAACTATGGCATAACTGCCCAAGAAGTAACAGAACTAAAGAAGGCAGTTGCCGCCCAGGAAAATGATGCGGTCGTGTTCGTTGCTGATACTGCAGAGAACGTGCTGGATGCATTAAAAGCGGTGGTAGAGCGTGCAAAAGAACTAACTACGGGTGTGCCCGCTGAAACCCGCACTGCAAAGGAAGATGGTACAACAAGGTATATGCGTCCTAGACCTGGCGCTGCAAGAATGTATCCTGAAACAGATATTCCTCCCACCCTAGTAACTACGGAATTTGTTGAAAAAGTTAGGTCAAATCTGCCTGAACCTGCAGAAAAAAAGCTCTCGCGCTTAATGAAACAGTATAATCTTAATGAAAAGCTAGCTAAGCAGCTTGCTGACTCCGAATACAACTTACTGTTTGAAACAATCGTTAAGGAAAGTGGTGTCGCACCTTCGACTGTCGCAGTTTTCTTAACTGAAACATTGAAAGCGCTTAAGCGGGAAGGCGTCCAAGTTGAAAGTGTTGACGAAAACCAAATGAAAAACATTTTCAAGGCGGTTGGCTCGGGCGAACTTGCAAAAGAAGCAATAGCTGACGTTTTTAGTTGGCTTTCAAAACATGAGAGTAAAAAAGTGGAAGATGCAGTTAACGCGTTGGGTTTGAAAATGTTTAGTGAATCAGAGTTAGAACCGATAATTACACGAGTGCTGGAGGCCAACAAGCAGTCTATTGACAAACTTGGAAAGAATGCTTTTGGAACGATTATGGGCGTAGTCATGAGAGAAGTTCGGGGAAAAGCTAACCCTGACTTGGTTAGCAAGCTCTTGCAAGAACGCCTAAAATAGGCTCCTTTTACTTTTTAAAACGTGTTTAGCCGCAAATCCTAAAAAGGCTTGGCATAGTGTATAGCATGAGTTAACATGTCAACTGAGAAGATAAAAAAGCAAAATGGCCTCATTGAAAATGGGAACCATAATTTTCGAGGAGAAGAACCATGAAGCACATTGAGGCTCGGATAAAAACATCTTTTGGCGAAATTGTAATTGAAGGTGAAACGCCGCAGGAAATAATGAGTATGCTTGAGGGTATTCCTGAGAATTTTGTTGAGAAACTATCTGATTTTGTTTCTAACAGGTTAAGCCCTTCAGGTGCACAGTTGAAAGGCATAGTGGAGCCGACAACGGAAGGGCCAGTAATAGTTACTAGAGAGAGCCTGACGCATTATGAAGCGGTCGGCCTGATTCTTTACTCCTCTGATGAGCGGAAAAACACTGCTGCTCAAGTTCAGAGGCTTTTGGAGTCCAGTGGCATAAAAAGCATGGTTCCTGCGAGATTGAATGAAATGACTAAGCGTGGCAACGTTTTCAAACCTGACCCAAATAGGCCTGAATTCAAATTGACTATTCAAGGGGAAAAATGGGTTGAAGATGAGGTGCTTGCAAGGCTTAGAGGAAAAATGAGTTGAGTAAATCCGAAAAATTAACAGTCCACATAAAATACAAAGACGTAGAAAAAGAATTCACTGCACCATTGGAAGAAGCTTGGTTCTTGTTAGACCAGTTCTTCAAACAATTTTTGCCACAATTCGAAATTGCCAGCAAACTTTGGCTTAAAGTGGACATTCAACAGCTTGCCAAAGACCTTGATGGAATAATTGCTTTTTCACCGGAAGGCGCAAATTTACTAGTGCCCAAAAAATAAGCTGACTGATAATGAAGCCTTATCCATGTGGCTATTAGCCTACTATCTGGGAAACAAACTCGGCTTAGTTAAAAGCGATACCTTATCCAAAGATGAACTGCAAGCAAAGCTTGGGAAAAACAGCAAAATAACCAGCACTCGCTTAGGCGAACTAGCAAAAAACGATGTAGTAACTAAAACAGATAATGAAAACTTTAGAATTACCACATTCGGGATTGCTTTAGCACAAAAAGAAGTTATCCCGAAGATAAAGGCAAAAAACAAAAGCTGAATAGCCTGTTTCCATCGTTTTTTTAGTTTCATTGCTCATAGGATGTTCATAAGACTTTTATATTTGGTAAGAGGTTCTGGATAATGCAAGTATTATACGGGGACAAGAAGTAATGATGGAACCAAGTAAAAAACCGTTGAACGTTCTAATTAAACAATTGCATGGTAACGTTCAAGTCGTGCTTAAAAATGGCTGTGAATACAAAGGTAAAATGATTAAATGTGATGGGCATATGAATATTCTTCTCGAAGGCGCAACTGAATGCAAAGAAGACCAGTTACTCACTAACTATGGAAATGTTTTGCTAAGAGGTAACAACATTCTTTACATAGTTTTAGATGCAAACAAGCATTAGAAAACAGAACTTTTAGCTTTTCCAGTTACGTAATCGAGGGCTTCTTCAATCTGCACTGTTAAATTAAATTTGCGTTTAAAAAAAGTTATAATATTTTGAACATCACGTTCCAGCAGTTCTTTAGCGTTAGGATGACTTGTAACCACGTATTGTGGCCAATCAATTATCAAAATATGCATATCAGGCTTCAAAATAATATTGTACTCACTTAAATCAGCATGGATAACGTGAGCTTTCAAGTAAGCCCGCCGGACATTTAGTAAAATCTCCTTGAAAACCTTCTCAGGATTCGCAATTTCTCGCCACTTAATTAATTGTGCACCTTCGATTACTCCCATCGCTAATACGTGGCGATTTTGGATAAGCGGTTCTGGAACTGCAACTCCTTGTTCATAAACAAGTTTCATTGCGTAAAATTCTCTTTCAGCAGCTAAATGTGATTGGAAAAGCCAACTTGCATGTTCCCGAGTGTACCCTCTTTTCCTTCTAGTCTGCCTAAAGCTTATTCGGCCTAGCCTATGGAACTTAACAGCTAGTCTTTTGCCATCTGGAGCTAAAGCGTCGTACACATCAGCTTCTTTTCCAACACCTAACGATTGCCCAAAAGACTCAATAACTCCCGCCTTAACAAGAGCATTTATAGCCAAACAGTCGAACCCGGCAAAATTCAACGTATGCCCAGTGTAAGCCGCCTTCATCCGATAAATTAACCCTAACTTGTTCAATTTGCTTAGAGTAAATTCTATTCTATCCATCGGCAGCTTGGCAAATTTTGCTATTTGCTCTTTCGGAACAAACTCACGCTTGCTCATTGCTGACTCTATTATTTGTAAAACTCGGAAATCTTCAACTTCCAATTTACGAAATACTTGAACGGCAACTTCAGCACTTGACATGTATTATATGATTAACGGTTTTTGACCTTTTAAGACTTGGTTTTTCATGAATATGGACATATTTTGGGGTTCAACTTATATTCAGGTTTGTTTTTCTAAGTTGTAGACTTACGAACCTGACGCAAAAGGCATTATTGGAAGAAAAAATGGTTTCGAAAAATGGCTGTAGAACAAGAAAATATTTCAAAGATATTATCGGCGCTTTCACATCCTCTGCGCAGAGAAATTCTCCTGCATCTTAGTGAAAAAAATGACGCGTCATTTACAGACTTATTGAACCTTCTAAATATAGACACAGGAAAACTAAGCTTCCATCTTCGCACTTTATCCCCATTCATTGAGCAAACTGCAACTGGAAAGTATAAGCTTAGCAGGGCCGGTGAAAACGCTGTAAGAGTCATTCGTGACGTCGAAGGTTGGGCTGAAGGCGTTGATGTGGACCGAAAAGAATCCCAACTTCCGCTTGCTTCTTTCACTAGGAGATCATATGCGTTTCTCATTGACTTCGGAATTATTCTCGCAATCACAATGACGCTAGTTTTTGCTCCACAAGTGGTTTCAATGACAGTTAATGTTGGTGCAGTAACTGCAACTATTTACGGAACCATCGGGCTTCTTTGGTTATACTCAACTTTACTTGAAGGTTTTAACAGTCAAAGCTTGGGTAAACGAATCCTTGGTCTAAAAGTGGTAAGAACAGATAACAAAAGAATGTCTTACGATCATGCAGCGATAAGGAACTTTGGCAAAATCCTTCCAGTACTCCCGTTTGACTTACTATTTGGCTGGCGATTAAAGAATCCTACATTCCTAAGATACTTTGACAAGTTCGCTGGCACAACAGTTATCGATCTACGACCAAAAACAAATTAGTTCTCGAAAAATGCCTTGTTTTCAAAAAATTTTATTTGCCTGATACAGTATTTGTTCTTCTAATGGAGTTGCCGTTATGAGCGATAAAGAGCTAAGGGTTTCAAAGATAAAGGATGGCACGGTTATCGACCATATTAATGGCGGGTACGCATTAGACGTAGTCAAAATTCTTGGGATTACTGGCAAAGAGAAACGCATCATAACAATCGCAATTAATGTCCCAAGTAAACGGCTAGGAGTTAAAGATATTGTTAAAATCGAAGGTCGAGCTTTAAATTCTGTCGAGGTAAACCGGATTGCATTGGTTGCTCCTCACGCATCAATTAACATCATTCGCAATTACGCAATTGTAGAAAAACTAGAAGTGAAATTACCTAAAATTATTGAAGGCATCGTTAAATGCGTAAACCCCTTGTGCATAAGCAACAGCGCTGATGAACCAGTTATTGCAAAATTCTACATCGAACGCGACGAGCCACTTTTACTTAAATGCCATTACTGCGGTTTTGCATTAGAACAAAACGACGTTCTATCACAGCTATAATCTCCCATCTCAACGAATCGCAAGTATCCTAATTGATTTCGTGGAAAACAAATTAAACAAAATAATTGCTTTTTCCGCTAATGTTTCAGTCGATTGCTAGCCAGCCGAAACAATCCTTTAAAATCTGCTTCAACCATTAATTTACCAGAATTTATTCCGGGGCATTCAAGCGTGCTCTCAAACACGTATTGATTCTTTCCTTCAACAAATTTAAGTTCAAACGGGTAGAACTGGCATATCAACGGCCTTATCGGATAAATGCTGCAGTTTTCACCGTTTAAGAAGATACATTTTCCATCTACCTTCTTCATTTCATAACTGTAAGGTTCCCTATCGTAAATTTCAATTGAAAAGTCTTGAACTTGTTTCAAAGTTTCTTTTGCAATTTGCTTCGCTTCTGATGTCAAGATTAGAATGTGGCGGATTTTTTCTTTTGTATCACCGCAGCAAATTCCGCATCTTGTGCATTGGAACCGAACTTTCGTGTACTCAAAACTCACTTAAATCAACAACGTAATGTTTCTCAGAAATTAAAAAACCTATCATTGTGAATTTAAGGTTGATTGGTGCGGTGTCCTTCACCGTATCTGTATGGTCGATTGAGGTTTTTTGCCAATTTTGTCTTGAACATTTCATCCATGTCAATGGAAGGGCATGCTAAGCGACTTGAATCTAAAATGTAGAAAATCACGTCAATTAATTCCTCAGCAATCTTCTCTTCTGGCAAGCCTTTTTTCCATGCATCACTTGCTTCACCTAACTCGATAAAAGCGAAAAGAAGTTTTTTAGGAATATCTTCGGGCTTATTGTAGAAGCCTTTTGCCAGAACGAGTGATTCTATTTCTTTTTTCATCTCTTCCAGATGCATCTTGTTTTCTCCCAGCCTGCTCCGAAAAATTATGAAATCTACTATTTATAGCTTGGATAAAAGGTAAACTTTGTTTATCTCAATTAAAATTGGTTCAAAATCGAACGTTTGCGTTTAATTAAAGCCTAAAGTTAATAACTTTATTTACGTTTACATTAATAGTTAATAAGTGATTGACGTGGCCAAAGCTAAGCTTAACGCAAAAGATTCAGACAAATCTGAGCCTGTTACTTTGCCCTGCGGATGTACGTATCAGGATAAAGGCTGGATGCTGATGAGAATCAACGAATGCGAATACCACAAACGTAAAAGAACAACCAAACGACCGTATAGACCGAAAGCTGAATGCGTAAGACCTTAACCAATCATGCGGCAATAGCTAAGACTCCTTAAAATATTGTCACTTTTTTGGCGCTATCTAAATTTTAGGTTAGCCAAGAACCTGTTTTGAAGTCACGTTAGCTTAGCCATCAGAATGTGAAGTGTTTTTATGGTAAAATCTGATGTTCCGAATAGAAAGAAGACGGATTCAAAACGAATTTTGCGTGTTGTTTTCGAAGTTGTTGTTATGGTGGTGATTTTCGGCGGTCTGGTTTGGTATGTTGGAGTAGGCTCGCTATACAAAGCGCTACTTAACATAAACGTGGGTTATCTTTGTCTTTCCTTTTTAATGTATTTTGGAATAAACCTCTTGTTTACTGTGCGTTTAAGATATGTTCTAGGAAAAGATGGAGTGAAAACAAGTTTTGGAAAAACTCTGCTTGCCCAATATGCAGGCATGTTAACCAGTGACGTTACGCCTGGTCGTTCAGGATACATTTTAACCCCCGTATATTTGAGAGACCAAAAAGTGCCATCCTCAAAGAGCCTTAGTACTATTCTTGGTATCCAAACCATCGAGTTCCTCGTCAAAGTTGTCGGAGGCATCAGTTGCGTAATTTTTCTAATTAGTACTGTTCCAGCTAGTAATTGGGATCAGTTCGGAACAGTTGCAGGAATGAATATTGGGCTTCTCATTGCCGCCCTGGGAATAATATTAATGCTTACTGGAGCACTCATCATGGCCGCCTTCACGTGGTCAACTCGAGCAATTTCTATTTTCGACAAAGTCTCCAACTCTAAATACCTCAAGCGATTCACAGGCGGCATGATGGGAAAACTCGAAGAATACAAGGATAGCGCTCACAAAACAAAAAACGCAATTCCAGTAATAATACTAATCACGCTAACCTGCTGGACGCTGAAAGGGTTTGAATGGTTCTTTTTAGGGTACTCTTTGGGGCTTACCCAAATACCTTGGATAGGTTATTTTTTAATCCAACCCTTAGTCACTGCCTTAGCGTTCGTACCTCTTACGCCGGCTGGAGCTGGAATTCAAGAATTCGGCATTGTCGGTATTTTCACTCTGGTTCTTGGACCTAATCTTTCGCCTATAATCACTGCTTCAATACTGGCTTTTGCTTTGCTTACACGCGGCTTAATGATTTTCGAAGACTTAGCAGGTTTACCTCAAATAGCTAAAACATCCTCAAACTTAATTTTTTCACGACAGAAAAAAGAGATAGAAATCCCTGAAAATGCCCAGTTGCCAATTGAGCAGTCAAAAGAAAAATAGAATAAACCTTGATTCTACTATTTTCATGGGACTCAAATGAGTAATGACTACATCATTGCTGAAGCATCTGAACAGGATATATCAGAAGTTAAAGAGATTATCCAGAAATCTTTTAAAAGGTTATTTCGCTACTTCGCCATCGCAAGCCTAAATTCAAGCGGATACATACTTGTAAGCAAAAAAAACCGCACACCAGTTGCTTTTACTAAGCTAACGATGTTTCAAATCGAAGGCAGACAATTTGGTTGTATTTTGTGGCTTGCAGTTCACCCTGATTTTCGCCAAAAAGGAATCGCAGCACCTCTTGTAAATGCTAGCACTGAACATCTAAAAGCTAATAATGCCGAGGCGGTGTTTGCCTCAGTACAACACAACAACATTCCATCGCTTGCCACATTCAAAAAGGAAGGCTTCGCGTTGGTCGGCTTTCGGGGATTGTGGAAACTTTTCAAGTGGCAAGTTTTCAGCCTTTACAGTAATATCTGGTTCGTCCCCGGGGAAAACGTACTAATTCATAATTAATTTGTCGAAAATTTATTTCTATATGAGCAATAAAGAAGATAGATAGTGCAATTTGGTAAACATCAAGAAATATATGTATTTATTTGCAATAGTATATGTATTTATTAGCCTCAGGTTACGGTTTTTATTGTTGAGAAACATGATTTATCCAGTTCGCATCATGCAGACTGAACCAATGCATAAAGCATTGTTGGTTTGAGGCGAAAGTTGTGACTGCCCAAACTCGTTCTTACAGTATAGTTCCTGAAGTACCGCAGAGTTACATAGGCAACTTATATGAGTTCATTTACCGTGGCTTTTTGCTTCCGCAGAATCTAAGGTTTGACGACATTTCGCGTAATACGTCGCCAGGAGCCTTTTCTATACAATATTCAGTCTTGAGTTCATCAAAAGCGAGGAAATTACGCGTTAGCATTTCTGGTGCAGAACCCATCAATGTAGTTGTTGAGCCGCTTGCAGATACCTCTGAAGCCCAGATTTTGGAAGCAAAGGAGGATATTGTCGTAGCCATAGACATGTTCGAGCAGCAGGTTCGAAAAAACAGTTTGTTCTTCGCTTGGAGAGAAGGCGAGTCAGTTGTGCCTGAAGCCATTTCAGGAAAAGAAAACAAGTCTCTTCGACGAATTTTCTTGGAAACTCAGATTCTTCTAATAGCTCTCTTTATGACTGTAGGCATCTTTTTATTCTTCATAATAGGGGCACCGCTGGTGCCAATTATTTTGCTTGCAGTACAGTTTGTTTTTGTTTTCTATTCGAACAAAATCATTGCTAGGTCCGCTGATTGGCACATCAACGAGAAAAATCCGTTCATTCACATTCTGCAGTTTCCATTATCTCCAGAAGATAATGAACCAATTAGAAAAATTCCTAAGGATTACATGGTCCGACTGAAGAAGGAAATCTATGAAAAGACGATAGCTCAAAATGGAGAACTGAACTGTCAAAATGCCCATGATATATTCCAAAAATACGGAATTGATTGTAAAAGTGAGAATCTTATTGCGCGAAAAGTTAACGTTTACGAAATTGTAAAGAAAACTGCTGACAAATTCGGCTATAAAGTTCCTGAGATAATAGTGTCAAACACGTTGCTTCCCAACGCAGCGGCTTCTGGGCCCAGTCCAAGTCGAGGAATCGTTTTGATAACTACAGGAACGTTTTTGCAACTTGATGAGGAGGAAATCTTGAGTGTTTTGGGGCATGAATTTGGTCACCTTAAAGGACGTGATCCACTGTGGCTGTACGGGTTGTCAGCGGTGCAATATCTATTCTGGTTCTACGTAATTTTCGGCTTGTACCCAACAAGCAACATCATTTTACTTTTCATTTACCTGTGGGCAATTACAACTCTAACATATTTCGTAGCCAAGTTCTTTGAAGCAAGAGCTGACTTAATCTCAGCTATTGTGATTGGTAAACCGCAAGTGTTAGCATCAGCTTTAGAAAAAATCGGTTTCCAAAGACTGCTTTATGAGCGTATGCCACTTTTCCGCTTAGAAGAATGGATAGGCATGGATCCACATCCACCCATATACTTCAGAATCGCAAGACTACGCCAACTAGAGCCCAATGCTAAGATAGACCATCCACTTATTCAATCAGGCAGAGATGTAATAATAGGTTTCCTTAGAAGCCTTGTATGATAATTCTTTTCAAACTTTATGACCGGAAGAGTAAGCTTCGCATAGCCATTCAATCCAACTTTACACAATTTATAGCTAAATGTTAAGGTAAAATCAAATCAACGATCGTTTAAATTTGTGCTCAGGTCATGGGGGAATACCACCTGCAAAACCTGTTTTTAAGGATGAATTGTTCTTTGTTCAGTTCTAAGTCAAAGGTTTATTGAATAATAATCTTCGATTTCTTTTCTCCAATCGGGCATTCAAGCCGTTGAAACTTAACATTTAAATTGATCCGAATCTAAAAGAGAATTATAGAAAAGGTGTATTATTTTTGAATGATAAAAACCGGCTTAAAACTAGCCGCACCAGCATGTCAAACCGAGACTGGTGGCCCAACCAGTTGAACCTGAAAATCTTGCACCAGAATTCCCCATTGCCTAATCCTATGGGCAAGGATTTCAAATACGCTGATGAATTCAAGAAACTCGACCTTAAGGCCGTAAAGAAGGACCTCTATGCGTTGATGACAGACTCGCAGGACTGGTGGCCTGCCGACTACGGCCACTATGGGGGTCTCATCATTCGCATGGCTTGGCATAGCGCAGGCACATACCGCATGGGCGACGGTCGCGGAGGCGCTTCCTCAGGCTCACAGCGTTTCCCGCCTCTCAACAGTTGGCCTGACAACGCCAACCTAGACAAGGCACGCCGTTTGCTTTGGACAATCAAGCAGAAATACGGCAGAAAAATCAGCTGGGCCGACCTGATGATCCTCGCCGGCAACTGTGCACTTGAGTCGATGGGGTTCAAGACCTTCGGTTTCGGCGGTGGACGCGAGGATATCTGGGAGCCGCAAGAGGACGTCTACTGGGGTTCCGAAAAAACTTGGCTCGGCGACAAACGCTATTCAGGGGAAAGAAACCTCGAAAAACCGCTTGCTGCTGTACAGATGGGGCTAATCTACGTCAATCCAGAAGGCCCGAACGGCAACCCGGACCCGCTTGCTGCTGCCAAGGATATCCGCGAGGTCTTCGCACGCATGGCAATGAACGACGAGGAGACGGTTGCCCTCATCGCTGGCGGCCATGCATTCGGTAAAACCCACGGCGCTGGCAATCCGTCACTTGTGGGTCCCGCGCCCGAAGCCGCCCCCATCGAGGAACAGGGTCTAGGCTGGAAGAGCAAATTTGGCACTGGCAAAGGCGATGACACGATTACCGGCGGCCCTGAAGTCATCTGGTCCAAGACGCCGACTAAGTGGAGCAACAATTTCTTACGGAACCTGTTCAGCTACGAATGGGAACTAACCAAGAGCCCAGCAGGTGCGTACCAGTGGAAACCGAAAGACGACGCAGGCGCTGGCACCGTTCCAGATCCGCATGATCCGTCAAAGCGTCACGCGCCAGGCATGCTGACCACTGACCTCGCCCTTCGGTTCGACCCTGCCTACGAAAAGATTGCAAGGCGCTTCTACGAGAATCCGGATCAGCTAGCAGATGCCTTCGCTCGAGCATGGTTCAAACTTACGCACCGAGATATGGGCCCCCGCTCGCGCTATTTAGGTTCGGAAGTTCCAGCGGAGGAACTGATCTGGCAAGACCCAATACCCATAGTCAATTATAAGATAATTGACGAGCAGAACATCTCAGAACTCAAGGGCAAAATCTCCGTCTCTGGTTTATCAATCTCGGAACTGGTTTCAACAGCTTGGGCATCTGCATCCACGTTCCGCGGCTCTGACAAACGGGGAGGTGCAAACGGGGCTCGTATTCGTCTCGCGCCGCAAAAGGATTGGGAAGTCAACCAGCCAACTCAACTAAAGAAAGTGTTGCAGATCCTTGAGGGAATCCAAAAACAGTTTAACAGTGCGCAATCAAGCGGGAAGAGGGTTTCGCTCGCAGACTTGATTGTTCTGGCTGGATGCGTAGGCGTCGAGCAAGCTGCGAAGAAAGCAGGTCGCGATGTGACGGTTCCTTTCAATCCGGGACGCAACGATGCATTGCAGGAGCAAACTGACGTGGCGTCATTTGCTGTTCTTGAGCCAGTTGCGGACGGGTTCCGTAACTACCTAAAAACCAAATACGCCGTATCGGCAGAGGAACTGCTTGTTGATCGTGCACAATTGTTGACGCTGACTGCTCCTGAGATGGCGGTTCTACTTGGCGGCATGCGCGTCTTGAACACAAACTTTGGGCAGTCTCAGCACGGTGTTTTTACTAAGAGGCCAGAGACTCTAACTAATGACTTCTTCGTGAATCTGCTCGACATGAGCACGACATGGAAGGCGACCTCGGAAGACGAAGATGTGTTTGAGGGTCGTGATCGCGCAACGGGTAAACTCAAATGGACTGGTACACGGGTAGACCTAATCTTCGGTTCGAACTCGCAACTTCGAGCCTTGGCAGAAGTCTATGCATATGAGGATTCCACGGAAAAATTCCTGAACGATTTTGTGGCTACGTGGAATAAAGTAATGAACCTTGACCGATTCGACCTCACCTGATCATCGCGCTGTTCGTCTCGCTCGTTTTTTCCCTTTTTTCTGCAAATCCATGGGATTAAAATAAATCCTAATTTTTGGTAATCTTTTGAATTCTATCGCTATGTTGATGTTACCCCAGAAAGGTTAAGAGACTTCTATAGCCATTGTTCTTGTTGTTCTTGTCGAGGCAACTGAAATGCCGATAAATGATGCAAACATCAACGAGAGGGATACAGTAAGAGGCGTCAAATCTCAAATGGAGAATATCAAGGGCGTTATAGGCGTTGCCGAATTAACCTCTGCACAGTGCAATACCCTATCCTGTATTGAGGAAGAGGCGATGCAGCACATTTTAGGTGGCATAGGCCGTGGAAGAAACGAAGGTTTGAAAAAGTCATTGAGTTACAGTAAGGTGTTTGGAATCTTTGTTGACGCCAGTTTTAAATTGACCAATGATCTGAAATCGGAGTTGATGCAGCTGATTAACGATGACGAGGTAGTTGGCTTTGGCACGCAAGACCCGATTGTTATCGACAAGTACAAGCAGGACAAGGGATACGTTGTGCTGAGCGATTTTCTTGTAATGAAGCGAAGCGCGAGAATCAACCGTGCGACTTTTTGCAGCGGCAAGACTTATTTCCTTTTCAAAGGCATCAAAAACGAGCAGTTAGCAAGAATCGAGAAGATAAAAGATCACTTTGTTTCTATACCCTCAGCGCCAGTTTTCAATTTCTTGAAAGAACAATTCAAGGATACGATTGATCTCACTAACCCGCAGGCCGCTATATTCATAGTTGGATTCGAGTTGAGGTAAGTAAATAAAAAAAGAGCATCCAATATTACACTTTCAAAGCAATGCTAATCTGATGTGACGTGTAATTATTCCCAAAATTCAAATTATTTTTCAAAGTGACGAGAATTTAAGGCAAATAGGATTAATTTAAAGGTTAAGTGCCAAAATGCTTTTTTGACTATGTGATCGGGAGAGCTAGTGACGCATCGTCGTTTAAACCGTCAAGACACAATTGACATGTTTTTGTTAATCAATTCTTGTTTTTAACAAGGCGAAGCTTTTCCTTTTCTCGGTTCTAAGGTTATTCTTGTGATGTCGCGGAAAGCCTATTCGTGGTGGTTTTATCTGCTGTCGATAAATGCCACATTTGCTTCTTTTTTTTATGCTGCCTAAGGCTAATGTGCATGCCGAACAAGTTACCAACTTCAATTTGTGGTAAGATTCGAGTAACAAGTTTCAAACCAGACAATATATTTTTTGAAAAATCAATAGGTTACAATTATTAGGTTGCACTCTTTATTCTTTTAGTTCTAAGCGTTGATTGAAATGGACTTTAAGTTGCATATTATTAAGCGGGAGGATTTTTGGATTATTCTCAAAGGAATCGCATTTGCTTTGCGGTAATTGATATGTGCAAGTCTAAGAGTTATCCTTCAAATTTTGTTTGCATGTTGCCAATGGAAGTTCGAAAAGGGAAGAGTGAGACTGGTTTTGGAAGAGTTTTTGGTGAAAATAGTGTTGAACAGGCGAAGCTTTTGTTAACTGCTGCTTTGAAAACAGTTGATGATTCTGAGGTTAGAGTTGAGATAGAGCGAAGACTAAGACTGCTTGAGTCCAAACAGGTTAATCAAATAAAGTGCAGTGGTTGTGGAAAGTTATTTCAGCCCAGACGTAAAAGAAGGTTCAAGAACAATTTTTGTGAAGAATGCATGAAGAAGAGGTTGGCACGGCGAGATTAAAGGCAGGCGTTTTGCTTATATTGTTTCAGGGGGTGGGATTTGAACCCCCGCTGGAGTGGAGATATCACCCGCATAAACTCGCGTTCAGGCTCGCAAAACACGATTGACAGCTTTCTGTTAATTCGGAGCTATTTTGTTGGCAGTGCTTAAGCTTTAGACTTTACCACTGCTTTGTTTAAACTTGGAGGGCGAATAGGTCTAAAGACGCGAATTTTAACGGGTGTCTCTAATTTTTTGTTTTCTTCTCGTTTTGATTTCTTATATGCTCCGTTATGTCGCGAATTATAGCTAAAGAGTATAGGCGACTATTTTGTTTGAAGACTGATGCATGTACCTCTATAGTCTTCTCTGCGTCAGTACCCTGTTGAAGAGACAGTTGAATCGTCTTTCCGGCAGTTTTTCCTTTGTTGTCAGCAGCAAATTTCTTGATTCCTTCAAGTACCATTTGTTTTGAGGCTTTTGGAAATTTCCCGTTGAAACGTTCAAAGAAGCCTTGCCCAATCATGTCCTTGGTGCACTTGAACATTTGCGAAGCAGCCTCGTTCAGGTCTGTTATTATTCCCTCATCATCTATTACGATGATGGCGTCGCTTGATGCTTCAAAGAGTGTGTGAAAGCGTTCTTCACTCTCGCGTATTAGGTTTTGCGCTTTTGTGTGGTCTGCAGCTTGTTGGATGCATGATGAGAGTTCCGTGTAGACTGTTTCGGGATCGCCGTGCTTGTTTAGGTACCTGAACGCGCCCAGATTCAGCGCCTTGGCCGCCACTTCCTCTCTTCCTTTGCCAGTGAAAAGTATGAAAGGGAGGTTGCTTGCACTTTTCTTCAGTTCTTCAAGAAACTGCAAGCCATTTTTTCTAGGCATCTCATAGTCTGAAACGACTACATCGTAATGAGTTTGATTGAGCTTCTTAAAAGCCTCATCGATTGAAGTGGCAGTTTCAATCTTAAATCTTTCATCCATTTCCAGAATTTCCTTCGATATGTTCAAAAAAACGTGGTCATCATCTACAAGCAAAACTTTCGAAAAACTTTGATTTTTTTCTGCATTCAACTGGGATCCATTTTCTTTTTTTGTCGCCTCAGTAGCCATGGTGTTGTCACCTTGTCGTTTATTTTTTCTTTAGGTTATAAGGTGTTGTTGGTGGAGATTCTTCCACAAAAAGTCAAAACTTGGAGGACGGTTTAAATAATTATAATATATCGTAAGATATAATATACTTAATATGCGAAGAAGCAGAATAACGCTGACGGAGAACTAATCCTAGTTGAATAAAATCGATGAGAACATCAAAATAATGATGGATTTCGGGCTCACAAGATCACAAGCCAGATCATATCTTGCATTGCTGGAACTCGGAACTACATCGGTAAAAGAGGTCGCAAAGTTTTCAAATGTTGCCCGACCTGACACCTATCGGGCACTATCAGATTTGCAAGAACTTGGGATGGTCGAAAAAATAGTTATGTTTCCTACAAAGTACAAGCCTCTACCTATAGCGGACACTGTAAATATGCTGATGCTTAGAAGGAACAAAGAAACTTTACAGTTGGGCAAAAGAGGAAATGCGTTAATTGAGCTTTTGAGAGAAAAGAACCTGAACACTAAGTACTCGGAAGAGAGTCAATTAACCCTGATACTTGGCGGAAATGCAATTACGACCAAGCTTCAGAAGATTATGGAGAATTCTAAGGAACAAATTTGCGTTCTGTGTCCTAAGAAGAACTTCCTACAATGCGAACAATCTATCTCTGAAACCATCCAAGAAACCCTAAGCAGAAAAGTAATCTTTCTACTTAAAACAGAAGACTTTGCAGGAGCCCTTGAAGCAAAAGAAATCCGCAACCTTCGAAAAAGCCCTTCTTTCCAAATCAAATACCTTCACTCACCACCATCTCTTTGCTTTGCAATCTTTGACAGAAAAGAGATAATAATACTTACAACTACGCCTAAGCTTGAATACTCACAATTATCTGCGATCTGGTCAAACAGTTCTTGCCTTATAGAACTGGCGCTGAGCTATTTTGAGCACCTGTGAAAACAAACATAACAAATTAATCGTTAATGTCTAAACCCTAATTCATGATGGAGCGAGCAGGTTATTAATTTCATTTTATATGGTCGGGAGAGCAGGATTTGAACCTGCGACGGCTCGGTTACTGTGGCCTGTGCAGGCTAGAATGAAGCCCACCGTGGGTAGACCTCTACAGCGTCTCCATCAGCTAAGCTTGTTAGCAGACTCGAGAGCTCTGCCAGGCTGAGCTACCTCCCGACAAAAACAGTTAAGGTTGATTGAAAGAATTTATGTGTTTTGGATTTTAACACCAAAAACAGATGCCTTAAAAGCGATTCTCCTTCCGGTTAATGGTATTTGAGATAGGTTTTTATTTCAAAAGCTAAATACGCCTTTAGAAATGCATAGAGGTTTTGCTGGTTGGCAAAGACGATTGGAATAGTTACTTCAGGTGGCGATGCTCCGGGGATGAATGCGGCTATCCGCGCCGTCACAAGGATTGGCCATGCGAAAGGTCATCAAGTGCTTGGTTTCCAGCGCGGCTGGGATGGATTATTAACTGACTCGTTCATGAAGTTGACCCCTCGCAACGTAGGCGGAATCATACAGTTAGGCGGCACAATGCTTCATACGCTTCGATGCAAAGCTTTCGAAACAGAAGAAGGCATCGTACGCGCAGCAGAAGTTCTTCGCAGGAATAATGTTGACAGCTTGGTAGTTATCGGTGGTGATGGCTCATTTAAAGGTGCCTTAGATCTAAGCAAGAAAAGTAACGCCTTAATGATTGGGGTTCCAGCGACAATTGACAATGATGTTTACGGAACAGATGAAACGATAGGGTTTGACACAGCTGTTAACACGGCGGTGCAAGCCATAGACAAAATCAGAGATACAGCGATCTCTCATGAACGCATATTTATCGTGGAGGTTATGGGTAGAAAACGCGGGTTCTTAGCCTTGCAAGTGGGCATATCGGTTGGAGCAGAAATAATTCTGATTCCTGAAAATCCGCTTAAACTTCAAGACATAATCCGCATAATGGATACCAACGCCAAGAAAGGAAAAAGAGCAGGAGTAATAGTCGCAGCAGAAGGTGTTGGTGACACGAGCAAAATTGCACAGGACCTTCAACAACAAACCGCATCAGAAGTTAGACTATCCATTCTCGGTTACGCTCAACGCGGTGGAAGCCCAACAGCACGCAGCCGTTTACTTGCCAGTTTATTCGCTAACAAAGCAGTTGAACTTATTTGCGAAGAAAAAGGCAACAGAGCCGTGGTGCTGCAGAAAGGAGCGATCACAAGCATTGATCTAAAAGAGGCCGCTGAAAAACAAAAAACCCTCGATTTAAAAATGCTCGAAATCGCAGATATGCTTTCAACTTAAACTTTCAATAGTGACTCATAAATTCTCACTGTTTCCTGAGCCACTTTATTCCAAGTAAAATACTCCAGCACTCTTTTTCGTCCGTTCTCACCCCAGTTTCTAGCTTTTTCTGGGTTTCGAAGTATCTGCATTATGCCCCACGCAATATCTGCTGGGTCATCACCGTTAACATGCACGCCACTTTGGTCAGGGCCTGAACTTACCACTTGCTCCTTGAAGCCTACAACTCCTCTGGCGCCGACCACTATGGGTTTCTCCATAGCCATCGCCTCTAAACTTACAATTCCGAAGGGCTCGTAAATTGAAGGAAAAACACATGCGTCAGCAGCTGCATAATGGAGAATTCGCTCTTTTTCGGAGACAAAGTCAAAGCGGTAAACAACGTTATCCTTAATGTTTAAGCGCTCAGACGTTTGCACAATATCCGCTTGCTCTTCTCCTTTGCCTAAAATGACAAGTTTAGTATTAGGGTACTCTTTAAGAACTAGCGGCATCGCTTGAAGAATGTTCCGAACGCCTTTAACCCATGTAAGTCGCCCTACAAAAAGCAGCATATTGCAATCGTTGGCAATATCCATACTTTTTGCGAATAGCGGCGACATCTTCCTTGCTGACCTTAATTGGATCGTACGTTTTTGCATCAACACCGTTCCAAACAACGCTAATTTTTGATTGAGGCCAACCGTGTTTTACAAGGTCTTCCTGCATTGCGTAACTAACGGTTATTATTCTATCTGCATTTTGAGCCATAGACCGCTCGAAATGTGAAACAACTTCTGATCCTTGGCCGCCACTTCTGCCCCATTCAGTACTGTGAACGTGAAAAATCACTGGAATGTCAATTTCGTTTTTTATAATTAATCCTGTAATGCTGCTTAGCCAATCGTGAACGCAAGCAACATCAAATTTATATTTCTCTTTTTTAATCAACCCGTTTATGAATTTTGTTGAGCTCAAAATATTATAGATGAAAATATCGTTGAAAAGTTTAAGGTTAGTACCCCACTTCTTCAAATCATCAATTACAAAGAAGGGCCAAACGTTACTTGCATCAGCTATTTGCGGCCTATGCACTTCTACACCGCGCATTATTTCATGCGTCTTTAAACCATTATTGTTCAATGTGAAGACTGTAACGTCGTGACCAAGTTCAACCAGTTCATGCGTTATATACTCGGCGTAAGTTCCCAATCCACCCACTAGCAGTGGAGGGTACTCCCAAACGAAAAATGCGATTCTCAAAAACGTCACCATTAATTACTTAACTGTTTATAAGCAAACGCTATTTATAGATTTACAATCAAAAATGAGAGAAAACAAATCCTGCCAAAAGAGTTCTCATTGGATGAAACAAGGCAGAAAGTGCTCGCCCTTTTAGGCGCTCAGTCGTCACCTCAATGGTTATAATAAGGATTAATAATAGTCTGTATGTGCAGCTATGAGTAGCAGTAGCTGTTTCACTGTTTTTTACGATTTAAGGTTTTGAAAAAATTATGGGCGAGTCTACTTTTTTTCAGCTTAGAATTAATGTTCCATCTGGTTACGTAGAAAAATTTCTAGACTACTTCTACAATCATTATTTGCTCCCTCAAAACTTGCGGTTCACGAGTTTTTCTCGCCAAAAAACCAATGAAGTTGACTCTTTAATCTATAATATAATCAATACGCAAGGAAAACAGTTGCTCCAAGTTGAAGTTAAAAACCAAAAGCCAATAGAAGCAAAAGTCACTCCGCTTGATGCGTCAGTCACCAAAACCATGATTGATGAAGCAAAACAAGACATTGTAATTGCTCTACAAATGTTTGAAGAAAACGCAAGGAAAGCAACGATGTATTGCACTTGGAGAGAAGGAGAAAAAATAATCCCAGAAGCATTCAAAAAACCTGAGAAATCATTGAATCGTTTCTTTCTTGAAACTCAAATTCTATTTTTCGCAATTTTCATCATTTTTGGAACATTAATCTTCATCGTGCTCGCTACAATTTATCCAGCATCATTCTGGGTTGCACCCTTGATTCTTATCGGAATACAATTTGTTTTCGTATTCTACGCTAACAAGTTCATAGGCAGATCAGCAGACTGGGAAATAACTGAGTCAAATCCAACAATCCATTTACTTGAATTCTATTTGCCAATAGCGGAAAACATAGCTGAATTCAAAAAAACTTACAGTCGAGAACAATTAATTTCAATTAAACAGGAAATATACAATGCAGTAATAGCAGGTCACGGAGAAATCGATTCTCAAAAAGCGCACGAACTCTTTACTAAACACGGCGTGCCATGCCAATTAGAAAATTTAACAATCAAAAAAGTAAACGTTTACGAATTAGTTAAAAAAATCTCTGACAAATTCCATTTTCCAACACCCAAGATTGTCGTAGCAAATACCATGGTTCCCAATGCTGCTGCATCCGGACCTAGCCCAAATAGGGGATTAGTTTTGATAACTACTGGACTTCTGGTTCAGCTGGATGAAAATGAGATTCTAAGCGTTTTAGGACATGAATTTGGCCACCTTCGGGGGCGAGACCCTCTTATCCTGTACGGCCTAACCGCAGCCGAATTCCTTTTCAGGTTTTACGTTCTATTACCGTTATTTCCGCTTCTCTTCGCTTCGTTCTTGTTCTTTGCTTATTTTTGGGGTGTTATGATAGTGATATTCTTCATTGCAAAATTCTTCGAAGCAAGAGCGGATTTGATATCCGCAACTGTTATTGGCCAACCTAAAGTTTTGGCAGGAAGCCTTGAGAAAATAGGTTTTCAACGCTTACTAAACGAAAGAACACCCTCATTTCGGGTTCAAGAATGGCTTGGACTTGATCCGCATCCGCCTATTTACTTTAGAGTTGATCGGCTTGAGAATCTTACCACAACAGAAGTAAAGTATCCTCTGATTCAATCTATCAGAGATGTGATCGCAGGGTTTTTAGCAAGCCTTTGATTAAACCGAGTCAGTAGAGGCTAAACGCAGAAAATGATGCGTGGCTTACCACAAGATACTCAAAACGAGATTCGCAAAGTTCTCTCCACAAAATAACAGTTTACAAACATTAAAATAATCAATAAGCGAGTTAGCTCTTATTTGAAGGTGAAAAACTAAAATTGAAGTTACTCTACGTTGCAATAGACGGCATGGGAGATTTACCGATTAAAGCATTAGGAGATAAAACTCCTCTTGAAGCCGCTGAAACACCAAACATAGATTCACTAGCTAAAGCAGGAAAAATAGGCTTAATGTACTCCGTTGGAAAAGGAATCGCTCCAGAAAGTGATGTAGCCGTTATTTCACTCTTAGGATATGACCCTCTAAAATATAGCACTGGCCGAGGAGTCATCGAAGCCGTTGGTGCAGATTTAAGCATGAAAGACGGCGATTTAGCCCTAAGATGCAATTTTGCGACTTTAGGCAAAGGCAAAGAAATTCTTGATCGCCGAGTAGCCAGAAGCTTGTCTACACGAAGAAGCCATTGGATTAAGCAAGGCAGCTAATGAAGAAGTGAAACTTGAATCGTACCCTGCCACTTTTGATTTTCAACCAACAATTGGACATCGTGCCGTAGTTGTTATAAAAAGCAAAAAGAAGCCTCTTTCAAGCAAAATAACAAACAGTGATCCAGCATACGCCATAGTTAATGGTTTAGGAGTAGCCCAGTCAAACGTTGAAATGAAACTTAAAACCTGCGAGCCATTCGAGAATACTGAAGCTGCCAAAGTCTCAGCTGAATTAGTGAACGAGTTCATTGAGAAAACACACAAACTCTGGGAAAACCACCCCATAAATAAGAAACGAGCGTCTGAAGGCAAACTAAAAGCAAACGTTATTCTGACAAGAGACGCGTCAGATACCCTTCCAAAATTCTTCAACATAAATAAGCGTTACAACGTTAATTTTGCAGCTTTAGCTGACATGCACGCTGAACGTGGCATAGCCAAATTAGCTGGAATGGATTCAACTCTTCTTCCACCACCAACTGGTGACCTTAAAAAAGACTGCGAAGTTAGGGTTGAAAAGTTACTTGAAGCGTTACCTAAACACGACGCCTTCTACATTCACCTCAAAGGTCCAGATGAGCCCGGGCATGATGGCAACTGTAAACTAAAAACTCAAGTAATTTCAGCAATTGACAAATACTTCTTCGGAGAACTCCTACCAAAAATATCGCTAAAAGACACGGTCATCTGTGTAACAACTGATCACGCTACTCCCTGCGACTTAAAAGTGCACAGTGACACGCCAGTTCCAGTCTTAATTTCAGGCGACAAAATCAAAGGTGAAAACGCAGACCAAATTCTCTGAAAAGGCATGCGCAAAAGGAAGCTTAGGAGTCTTAGAGCACGGTTACGAGTTAATGCCTAAACTCATGAAAATCCTTGGAAAATAATCTTAACGCAAAATAGTGGAAGCTGCAAAAACAAAAAAATCAGCGGTGGCTCAAGCTTTTCCTGAGCTACCGAACAGAACCATTTTTCCTTTAACGATCTGCTTCATTGCGTCCTTAGCTGGACCCAGTATTTTTCTTGGATCAAATTCTTTCGGCGAATTAACCAAAACTTCACGAATTGCCCCTGTAAAAGCTAAACGCAGATCAGTGTCGATATTAATTTTTGCTATGCCTAGCTTGATTGCTTGGGTAATCTGGTCTTCTGAAACTCCCTTGGCTCCATCTAATACTGCACCGTACTTGGTTGCTTTTTCCAGCGTCCAAGCGGGTACACTTGAGGCGCCATGAAGTACAAGTGGAATACTTATTTTTTGGCTGATAATTTTTAGTCTTTCCAGGTCAAGTTTCGCTTGGCTTTTAAACTTGTAAGCACCATGCGAAGTGCCGATTGCAACAGCCAGTGCATCAACGTCTGTTCTACTTACGAATTCCACCGCGTTTTGCGGGTCGGTTAGGATGGCTTCTTTTTCTTCAACGCTACGTTCTTCGACTCCAGCGAGTCTTCCAAGTTCAGCTTCAACTGAAACCCCTTTTAGATGAGCAACCTTTACAACTCGTTTGGTAAGTTCGATGTTTTCTTCAAACTTGAGAAATGACCCGTCAATCATCACGGAAGTAAAACCTGCATTCACACATTTTTCTGCTATGTCATAGTCATCTCCATGATCAAGATGCATTGATAATGGCACGGGAGCAAGTTTAGCGGCTGTTTTTACTAAGCTTGTAATGTAGTCTAAATTAGCATATTTGATGGCGCTTGGCGTTATTTGTAGAATTGCTGGAGACTTTTCTTCTACTGCTGCTTCTACAACAGCAGACATGCTTTCAAGGTTTTGTACATTAAATGCACCTATTGCATAACCGTTTTTTCTGGCTGGCACCATTAAATCCTTATTTGTTATAAGTACCATTTCTTTCTCTCCGTCTAAAACTCGTAAAACGTTCGTTAATACGAATGCTTTACTATTTAATACTTATGGAGCAGGCGAGCAAACTACTTAAGGCTATAAAGTTTTTGAATTAGGTTTTTTCAAGAATATCATTCAGTTCGCTGAATAATTCAAGAAATCGAAGTCCTTTTGCTGAAGTAACATATTTATCACCATTCTTTAAAAGCAAGCCTTGCTTTGTCAATTTGACTATGTGTTTTTTTAATTGCGAGTAATTGAGGTTCGCATTGTACATTATACTAGTTTTAGTTTTTTGTTCCTCGCAGAAATATAGAATCGTAGCGATAATATCAAGCTGTCCTCTTTTAGGATTTTTTTTCCCTTTCCATTTACCCTGCTTTTGAAACGCGTGCTTTTGAAAGGTGAATTGAGCCTTATGCGCGTTAAACTTCGAGGATTCAATCGTACTGCTCTTCAATCTATTAGTTTTCCCCTTTCGAAGGGAAGTTGGGTTTCCAAGTTCTTAAATAATTGTTGTTGTAAATGTACAACCACAAGCAATTCGCGGTTTGCCAGCTTGAATATCAAAAACTTCAGGATTGAACAATTTGATCGATAAGCTTCTAGTTTTTTCAGATGGAGGCGCAAGAGGAAACCCTGGGCCATCAGCTATAGCTTACGTAGCATTAACTCAAGGGCATGTACTCTTAGATTCAAATTCATGCTTTGTTGGAAATCACACAAACAATCAAGCTGAGTATGAAGCCTTAATATGGGTATTAGAGTATGCATGCAAGGTTAAAGCACAAGAAGTAATCTGCCACCTTGACAGTGAATTAGTTGCCAAGCAATTAAACGGTGAATACCAAGTTAAGAATCAGGAGTTAAAAGAACTATTTGATAAAGTCCAAGAGTTAAAAAAGTGTTTTAAAAAAATCAGTTTTGTTAACGTGCCTCGAAGCAACAATCAAATTCAAAAAGCCGACAAACTAGTCAATAAAACGTTGGATGAACAAGCTAAAAAACGTTAAACTTACTTAATTTGAAAACAATGTCCGATCAAATAAATAAATGAGGTATTTTTGCTACTGCCGTTTGGGCTAGCGCTGAGAACAATCATTGCATGTGCTTTATCGTACGGTTCTAGTCGTACAACTTCTTTAACGTTGAAACCTCTGTTCCTTAAGACTTTAGCTTCCATCTGGTAAACTTCAGCTGGGTCCATCGTTACGTCTATGCTTTGAGATTTTACAGCTAACATTGCCCAGCCGGAAGTTTTTAGGAATACGTCGGCGTTGTCTGCAAGCAGTTTAGCTTGTTCGGGTTGAGCTACATCGCAGTAAATTGTGTCTACTTTTCCAGAAATGAACATTGCGTATTTTTCTGGCAATCTTGCATCTTCAAGCAAGGGGGAAATATTTGATCTGTACGCTGCAACATTGTTGACTAAATCACGGATTGATCGAGAAGCAAATTCCACGCAGTAAACGTAGCCTTTGTCGCCGATAATGTCTGAAACATGGCTTGCTGTGGTTCCTGATGCTGCGCCTAAATATAGAATCTTTCCTTCTGGTTCAATGGGGACATTCTGTACGCCTCTAAGTATTGATGCCGCCAGTTTGCTTCTGAAAGCATCCCAAAGGCGGTATTCGCTTTTTTCAAACTTGATTAAGCGTTCGCCGTATACATTTAAGCCAGGTGTAAGATTACGAGTCGCTAAACGCGTTGCGCCATCTTCAAGGGTAACTATGTAAATTTCCTTAAACTTTGGATGTGGCTTAACTCTGACGTGCACGATTGTCTTTTCTCCGGTTTCGATCACGCCTTCTTCCGCCATGGTCACGTTCGCGTGGTCTGTACTCTTCCCTTCGTTTTTCGAATCTTTCACGTTCAGGTTTCTTTTCCTTCGGTGGCGGAGGTTCCTTGTATTTTTCACGTATTTCTTCTACGCGTTTGTCAATGTCTTCTTTCAGTTTGTCAGCTATGAAGTTTCCTCCGAAGGCGTCTGCTCTTGCAGCTATGGCTAGTTTTCCAGCGATTACTCTAGCTATTTTTCCTCTTTGCCAACGTTTAGCATCATGAAGTAGGGTATGCTGGAAGATTAAGCCGTGTTTTGGTGGTCTTGCACCTGTTTTCAGCGAGCGAAAGAGAGCTTTTTCAGCTCCTAAAACTTGAATTGTACTTGCAGGCCGCATAGCCAAGTTCTGCAGGCTTCCAGCAATAGCGATTAACCGTGCACCAAGAAGTGCTCCTGCAACTGCACGAGTGTTCGGAGCTAACTCCTCCATAGTCTTGTCCAAGTAATTTTCCATGTTTTTGCGTAACTCATACATCTCAAGCACGTTTCTGCCCAATGCTTGAATCTGACTCAGGTCTTGCTCTGCAATGTCTGCACCCATAGAGACTTCAGCGGCTTTAGCGATTAATTGAGCCCTTTCCTGAGGAATGTTTTCCTTCTCCAAGTTCTCTTGGGTATAATTTTCTTTATAACCAAGGTTTAAGACAAGTCTACTGTAAGTTTCATGCTTTTCCACTAAACGGTCAAGTTCTGGATAGTACACTCCGTACCATTCTCTAAGTCTTCCCATGAACAAGTTAACGGTTCTATCTAAATCGTCCAGTGTTTGAATGGCTTGAGCAACGATTAAATCTCTTTTTTCCGATGCGCCTTTGATTCGAAGTTTCGCAAGTTCCATGCTAACGTTGCGAGTCCAAAGATTGAGTTCTTGCTGGTCTTGAACAAAATTGGTTTCGATGGCAATTTGACTCATTTTTCCGCGTAGAATTTCACTTTCAGCAGGTTTAGCGACTTCAACTGAAACATTTGTTTTTCTTTGAATCTCTGCAGCTAAGTTTTGGTTTTCAAAGGTAAAAATGTCGAATCCAACATTCTTAAGCAGGGTGACCAGGGAAAAAACCTCGTCCGATATTTTTCCGGATTCAGTTTTAAGTAAGCTTCGAGCTGCGGCTTGAGGCTTTTTGGGAAATAGAACCTTTTCCACTAAAACGTTTTTTTCATCAAATGCCGCAACTCCGAATGGAAATTGAATTATGAATGCCTTCATTTCTTAAGCTCCGTTACAAACTAACTGAAAATGCAGTGACTTAATAAATAGTTTTGTTACGCTTAAGACCGTAAGATGGCTTGTTTTGTCATTTTGGGTTAAATTTTGTTGTGGCACAATGAGACAACAAAGTCTTTAATAGTTTTTTCGCATTAACGACCGTAAATGTTGCCTAACGTGGTCGCTTGTCCTAACTGTGGGAATAAAGTTGCTAAACTCTGCAAGAAATTTGAAAATCAATTCTTTGTCATTGCGGTTTACTATTGTCCAAAATGCAACTCAACTTTCAAAGAGATTCATTGAATAATTTTGGATGGCTTGGTTAAAGAGTTTTTAAGGCTTTTTTGGTTAGTTCTTCAGGTAAACTATTCCTGTTGTTCATGGTAACCGTGAATGTTTCAGTGTCTTCTCGTTTCTTTGCCTCAACTATAAGTGTGTCATGAGCTTTTCCGTGAACAACCGCTAAAACCAGTTTTTCGCTATTCAACGCCTGTCTAACTGCTTGCTTAAACTTTTGGGAAAATAGCTCCATAGGTCCAATCTCATCTATGGCTATTACATCACAATTTTCTGTGGCATAAGCAATAGCCTTGCGTTCCAATATTGTCTAAGTCTTCAATGTTGACATAGTATTTGCCAACTTTCGCTTTGCTTTTCTCGTTTACGTGGGCAAGCCAACCACGCTTTAGACTGTTCAAGTCAGTTAATTCAAATCCAACTCGAACATTGTCCTCTCGAACTTCTCGGCTTACCATGCCGCCAACATTAACCTGCTCTTTTTTGAGGGCATCGACTACTTTAATGATTAGGGTGGTTTTTCCAATCCCGGGATTGCCTGTTATAAGTAACACTCGCTTTGACATGACTAACGCCTGGATGAACCAGAAGTCTAATATCCGTTATGAATATTTTCCATATCAAAACAAGGCTCAATAATGAATAAAGAAAACTATAAGCCAGATTTTCCCAATGAAGTGATCAAGGAAGGAAAAGTAAGCGTCGTAGTCCCCAAACTTGAAGCTTATGGTGTCACACCTTCAGATTATGCGCCTTCTAGGGCACCCGTGTTCTACAATCCAGTCATGGAGTTCAACCGTGACCTATCAGTCTTAGCATTTCAAGCTTACCAACGAATGATCAACAGAGAAATTTCAATTTGCGAGCCATTAACCAGCCAAGGAATAAGCGGCGTACGGTATGCAGTTGAAATCAAAGACGTAAAAAAAATTCTAATCGGAGACATTAATGAACAAGCATACAAACTTGCCCAATACAACGTGCAACTAAATCATCTTGAAAAACTAGTGGCAGTGAAGCATAAAGAAGCAAATTGCCTCCTAAGTTGTTATGCTTCGCCCAAAAAAAGGTTCGACATCGTGGATTTAGATCCATTTGGCACACCCGTGCCATACTTGTCTTCAGCGGTGATGGCGCTCCGCAACCATGGCTTGTTAGCATCAACAGCCACTGATCTTGCTCCGCTCTGCGGTGTACACGCTAAAGCCTGCATTAGAAAGTACGGCGGTAAACCGTTAAGATCTGAGTACTGTCACGAGCTTGCAGTCCGCTTACTATTTGGATGCACGGCTGTATTAGCGGCAAAACATGATATCGGCATAAACCCCGTTTTTTGTCATAGCAGTGACCATTACATTCGAGCTTACTCCCAAATATCGTATGGGGCAAAAAAAGCTGATGAAAGCCTAAAAAACTTGGGCTTTATTCTTCACTGCTTCAACTGTATGCACAGAGAAACATCACGAAACCCTTTCGACAAGCGCATTGAGCAGTGTCCTGAATGTGGAGCAAAAATGGATTATGCTGGGCCCTTGTGGATAGGAAAAATTTTCGATGCAACGTTTTGCGAATCGATGCTTATTGAGAACTCGAGAATAGCGTTTAAAGGCAGCAGTAAAATCGAAAAACTGCTTACAGCAGCCAAGAATGAAGCAGACGCACCCATTACTTATTTTGTCGTCGACAAATTAAGTGGGAAACAGGGTTTACCTACGCCGTCCATAGATCGAGTTCTCGAAGTGCTTAGAGGTCACGGGTTCAAAGCTGTCCAAACACATTTTAACTCAAGAGGCATAAAAACCGACGCTCCGGCACAAACGATAAGTAAACTTCTCAAAGAAGCATTGAAAGACCAACCAAACAAAAAGTCTAACCTGTCTTGATTTAGAGTATAACAAAAGTTTAAAATGCAAAGTCATCAGTCCTTAAATCAATAAAGTGAAACAACATGAACGATAAAATCACAGTAATCGGCGCAGGAATGATGGGCGGCGCCATAATAAAAAGCCTAATCAAAGGCAAGTACCAGGGCAAAATAGTAGCCGTTGATGTTCAGCAAGAGAGGCTTAAAGAATTTGAAGACCTCGGCGTTGAAATATCCACAGACAACAAGAAAAGCGCTGAGACTGCTGACATAGTATTTATTTCTGTTAAGCCGAGTGATGTCGAAAAAGTTCTCAAGGAAATCCGCGGGGAAATCAAGGATAAACTGTTGGTTTCCGTTGCTGCTACTGTGCCTTTAAAGTTTCTGAAAAAGAATGCGCCCGAAGCCCTGATAATCCGTATCATGCCTAACCTTGGCGCTCTGGTTCAAGCATCTTACACAGCTTATGTTTGTGAAGAGAACGTAAGCCAAAAAGGCAAAAAGAAAATCAAAACTCTGCTGGATATGATGGGCGAAAGCCAAGAGATTGACGAGAAATACATGGATGCAATAACAGCTTTAAGCGGCAGTGGACCAGGGTACCTTTCAATTATAATTGAAGCTTTAATGTACGCTGGATTAAAAGTTGGTTTGCCCCGAAATATAGCGTTAACCAGTGCAGCTCAAACTGTTCTGGGAACAGGCAAACTTATAATTGACCTTAAGGAAGAGCCTTCTAAAATAAAAGACATGACAACAACTCCAGGTGGAACAACGATTGAAGCTATCTATCAAATCGAAAACAGCCAAATCAGGCCAGCAATAATGAGGGCTATCGAAGAAGCTACAAAGAAAAGTCAAGTGATTCGTGAGAAACTAAAACTTAACGATCCATAATGTTTCAAGCCATAATTTTTGATTGGAAAGGCTAATTTTCAACTTTTTAATGGACAGCAAAATTTTTGAATTTCATTCTCTAATTATAAAATTTTGTTGTAGTCCTTAACCAGTCACATATATTTATGAATTAAGAATTTTAATCAATAATAGGTCGGAAAATTGGCAAGCAGCAAAAGAGATGCAGTTTTTCAAGTATTATTGCTGGATAATAACGCAAACGATGGCGTTAAAGTCCAAGAAGCAAAGCAGGTTAATTTCTGCAAAATCAAGGAGCATCTAAAAAACGGCGGTTCAGTCTTCATAACTAGCAAAAAGACACAAAAACAAGACCTGCGTAGAAATAGAAAATCGATAAAACAGTACATTCAAGCAAGACAAAACTACGGCACCATAATTCGACAAAATAGAGGAAACCCATAATCGTGTGAAGTGCACCCAATGCTCCCTTTACCCCCTCTCTCTTCCGCACAATTTTTGGGTGCACTCACTCCCAATAACAGTTTTAATTAAGTTACATTTTCAAGAGAGTTGCTGATTTTCTTATTAGCTGGAGATTAAAATTCTGATAATGATTTTTGTTTCCACTCATCCGTTTTATCAAGGTTTTCCCAGGCGTCTTTTTTTACGAAGCCGCCGACTTGCTCCTTAATTTTTTTAGCCAATCGTGGACCAACAAGAGGCAAATTGGTTAAGTCTTCGATTGATGCATGTTTTATATCCTCGATTGTTTTGTAGCCCGCATTGAACATTATGCGTCCACGCACTCTGCCCACACCTTCTAATCGTACAATGGGCAAAAGTTCCTTCTTTATGCCCTTAGAAACTCTTTCAACCAGTTCATATGCCAAATGAGAAACTTCTTTTTCTCCCCCAACAAGCGGCGATAACTCATGCGTTGCGTGAAGCAGCCACTTTGCATTCTCAATAGTCCTATACAAATCTCCAGGCTGAACGCTGAACCGTTCAATCAATTTTTCTTCGCTGGTTTCTTCAATCCAATGTTTCATCACGATTGCAGTTTTGAATTCTCCCAGAAACTCTTCGTACGCGAAATGGTCATCCCACTCGTTTGGAACATCTGTAAGCAATTCTTGCCGATGCTCCTCCAATTGAACGGCTAATCCGTCAATCTCATGAGCGTATGGTCGAATGATTGGACCCATATCCGGAGTGTGCGAAATTAAATGAAGTAAACTAAGGTCAGTCAAGTTGCTCGGCTTATTCTGAAGTGCATCTCGAATTGCAACAGCTGATAATGGGTCAATGTACAATTCGCTAACGCGTTTGCCAAACTTTGTTGCGTAAATATCATCTCCGACTAAATCAATCATTTGCTCATCGTACAGGTATCTGAGGATTTTGGCAATGATGCTTTTTATAGCTTTGACATCGTATTGGTAAGCGTAGAATGTTTTTCCAAAGAAATCGTAAATCCCATTTTCTGAGTGAGCATAATCCGAAGCAACTGTTGCCAATACGTGACCTCTAATTATTTTTTCTACCGCCAGCCTGGACCAAATTCGTTCAGGTTTCGCTAAAATGTAGCCTTCCATCAAGTAATCGGCTTCATCAGATGTTTTTGCTATTAGTATTGATTCTCCAAACTTGTCGTATTTTGGTCTTCCCGCTCTGCCCGCCATCTGTTTGTACTCTAACACGCTAATAGGATAATTTCCATAACCTGGCTCAAAACGCCTGTAATCCTGAATAATAACCATTCTCGCTGGAAGATTAACCCCAAAAGCTAAAGTAGGCGTGGCAGTTAGCACTTTGATTTTTCCAGCTTTAAATGAATCCTCAACTATCTTGCGGTGCACTCCTGACAAGCCAGCATGATGAAAAGCAGTACCGCGACGTATCAAATCAGCAAGGACATCACTCAGTTGGGTTTTTTCTCCAGCCGCTAAGATCTTTTGGGCTTCATGCTCCAGTGACCGCTTAATCGGTTTACTCAGTACCTCATCAATTTGATCTGCAATTGTCTTAGAAGCAGAAACCGAATTTTTTCTTGTTGAAGCAAAAACCAGAGCTTGCCCACCGTTCTTAATGGTGTTTAAGACCAAGTTTACAGTCGTATGCCTTGTTTTTCGGTCTATTCTTCGGGAATCGCCATCTTTGTATTGGATTTCGTCTTGAAGAATTACTCCTTCTTTTAGATTAATCGGTCGCCACTCGGTAACTATGAATTTAGCGTTTAACCAACCTGCTATTTCATCAACATTGTTAATCGTGGCTGACAATGCTAGAATTTGAATGTGGGGATTCACCTGCAAGAGCCTTGCCAACACGACTTCAAGAGTTGGACCGCGCTCAGCTTCGTTTAACAGATGAACTTCATCAGCTATTACAAGAGAAATTTCATCCATCCATTTGGCTCTATGCCGCAGTAGCGAATCAGCTTTTTCGTTCGTAGTAACGATTATGTCGTAGCGTTCAAGCCAAGTGTCAGCTGTATCAAAATCACCAGTGCTGATTCCAACTGAAACCTTTTTGCCATCCTGTTTTACAATAGAAGAGTACTTTCTGAACTCCTCAAACTTTTCACTTGCCAACGCCCGCAAAGGTGACAGATAAATCACTTTTCCGTTATTTTCAAGTACATGCTTTAACCCGCAGAGTTCAGCAATCAAAGTTTTTCCAGATGCGGTCGGGCTTGCCAAAACAATGTTTCTTCCCTCAAGTACACCTGCCCGTATGGTATCTTCTTGCGGAGGGAACAATTCGGATATGCCTTCGCTTTGAAGTTTTTCTTTTACTTGTTCGGGTACAGGTAACTCGGAGATTTTCAATTTATTCTCACTATTTCTTGATATTTAATAGCAAAATAAGAATAGTCCTGATTAATAGTGTTAGCCATCGAGATTGTTTTTTCAGCTACGTTTTTCTATTTGAACTTGCCTAGTAAAGGTGAAAGCAAGTTATCGATTCAACTAATAAGGTTAGGATGTTATATGGTTGAAAATATTAAGGAATTGCTAAGACTTCATGAAGGAATACCTCACGAAGTCTACTTAGACAACGAAAACTCAAGCATAGTCCCACAAGAAGTAGTTGATGCTATGCTGCCCTACTTTAACCAGAAGGCATACGGCAACCCAACGCTCACCCATAAACCCGGCTGGGAAGCCTTCGAAGTAATAATGAATGCGTTCCAAAAAATCTCTGGGTACATGGGAGCAAAAGTTCTCGAAGAAATCACCTTCACACCTGGAGAAACAGAAGCGAATAATTTGGCCATTATGGGTTCAGCGTTTGCTCAGAAAAACAAGGGGAAGAAAATTGTTATTTCAGAAATTGAACCAGTCAACGTTCTGCATGTTACTGACTTAATGCAGAGATTCGGTTTTACTACGACTAAAATTCCTGTTGATAACGAGGGCTTCATAAAACTTGAGGCACTAAAAGAAGCCGTTGACAAGGATACGGTTTTAGTTAGTATTTCAACTGTAAGTAATGAACTGGGAACTATACAGCCGATAAAAGAAGCAGTGGAAATCGTTAAAGACAAAAATCCAGAAGCTCTATTTCACACTGACGCAACAGACGCTTACGGACGAGTTCCTTTTAACGTTCAAAAGCTAAATGTTGATTTAGCAACGGTAAGCAGCTATAAAATTCAGGGTCCACGAGGCATGGGTGCGATGTATCTTCGCGAAGGCGTAAACATGGACCGCATACTTGAAGGGCAAATAGGAACACAGAAACTGTGGCCAGGAGTTGAAAATACACCGTTAATTGTTGGCTTCGCTAAAGCCTCAGAACTTGCCTTCCAAAATTTTGAAGCAAACACAAGTTACATGAGCAAATTAAGAGACAAACTCGTAGATGGAATTTTCGCAGAACTTACTGATTTACGGTTTAACGGTCCAAAAGGAAATAAGCGTTCACCGGATAACGCGAACATCAGCGTAATGCGTTGTGAAGGCGAAGCCTTGACCATTGAGTTAAGCCTTAAAGGCGTTTACATTTCCAGCGGCAGCGCTTGCAGCAGAAGGCTGCTTCAACCCAGCCATGTTCTAGTAGCTATTGGCCGAAAGTATAGTGAAGCTCATGGAAGCATATTGATGAAAACCACGCGGTATCATACAGAAGAAGATATAGCTTACGTATTAGATGTTTTACCAACGGCAGTAAATAGAATAAGGGGAATAGTTGGTTCCACAGGAGTTGATTAAGTATGTCACGTATACCGTTACCTTATAATCAGAAAGTGATGGATTTATTCAGAAACCCAAAGAACCTGGGAAAAATGGATGATGCCACAGTTGTAGCCGTTGCTGGAAACCCTGCTTGTGGAGATATGATAACTTTCTACTTGAAAATTAGTGCTCAGGAAATAATTGAGAAAGCAACCTTTGAAAGTTACGGCTGCGCAGCGAACATTGCCACTTCAAGTATAGTAACGGAAATGGTTAAGGGTTTAAGCCTTGAAGTTGCATGGAAAGATATTACTTGGAAGAAAGTAACTGAGGAAATCGGCGGATTGCCCAGCGTTAAATTTCACTGCGGAGTTCTCGCCGTAGGAGCAATGAAAAGGGCAATCAGAAAATACTATACTGATAAAGGCGTATCTGCTCCAAGCTGGCTACCTGCTGAAAGCACCTTTGAGGAGAAGCAAGCTTTAGAAGAAGAAGAGTTAGCTAAAACCTTGTCTAAGCGGTTAAAACCGGAGGCAGAAAAATAATTCTGGACACTGCCAAGATACGCGATGATTTTCCGATTTTAAATAGACAAGTGAACAATTATCCACTAATCTACTTTGATAATGCAGCGACTACGCAGAAACCGCAAAAAGTAATCGATTCAATTGTTGACTTTTACTCGAACTATAACGCTAACGTTCATCGAGCTGTTCACACATTGTCTTTGGAAGCAACGGATTTGTACGAAAAATCCCGAGAAAAAATTGGCAGTTTCATTAATGCTCGAGATTCATCTGAAATCGTTTTTGTTCGGGGAGCAACTGAAGCCATCAACTTGGTTGCCTACTCATGGGGCTTAAGCGAGCTGGGAATGGGAGATGAAGTTTTAGTCTCGTTATTGGAGCATCACAGTAACATTGTTCCTTGGGAAATCGTTGCAAAACTGAAAGGGTTCAAGATTAAGTATGCTAAAGTTCACGAGGACGGCACATTAGATTACGAGGATTTTGAAAGCAAATTTACTAGGAAAACCAAGATTGCATGTCTAAGTCAAGTTTCAAATGTCAGCGGAGTAATAAACGATGTTAAACGAATTGGCAAAGCAGCACATGACAACGGTTCATTGATGCTCGTAGATGGAGCTCAATCAGTTCCACATATGAAAATTGATGTTCAGGATTTAGATTGTGACTTTTTAGCTTTTTCAGGCCATAAAATGCTGGGTCCAACAGGCATCGGAGCACTTTACGGCAAAAAAGAACTGCTTAAAAAAATGGAGCCTTTCCAAGGCGGCGGCGAAATGATAAAAGAAGTCGCCTACAACCAAGGAAAAAAGAGCTGTGACAGTCACCTTCAATGAAATTCCATGGAAATTCGAAGCAGGAACCCCAAACATTTGCGGCGCAATCGGACTAATGCACGCAGTAAAGTACCTTGAAAATCTGGGAATGAATGAAGTTTTTAACCACGAAAAATCGTTAACAGAGTATGCATTAAAAAAATGAAGGAATTCAGTAAAGTAACCATTTACGGACCAAATGATTCACCCCTAAAATGCGGAATCATTCCATTTAATGTTAAAGGTTTATCATCACATGATGTTGCCCTTTTCTTTGACAGTTACGGCATCATGATAAGAAGCGGATTCCATTGCGCACAACCCCTTCATCAAGCCTTCAAACTCGAATCTTCAGCAAGAGCAAGCTTCTACATCTACAACACAACCGAAGAAATCGACCGTTTCATCGAAGTTCTTAAGGAGTTTGAAGAACTCTAAATGGGCATTGTAGAAGATTATGTAGCAAACATCGAAGGCACCTGCGGAGAAGAAAAAGACGTAGTAGTCGTCTTAAAATTTGAAAAAAAAGAGGAAGCAGTCGCAAAAATCCTCAAAAAAGCCCAACTTAAAAACTCTATTGGCGGCGGCATAATTAAAGAATTAACGTTTGAAGGCAATTCCTTTCGAGTTTACAGTAGCGGCAAAATAATTTTCCGCAGCATAAAAAATCGAGAAACCTTAAACGCCCTGCTTTTTAATCTGCTATCTTAATTGCCTTTACTAATCAGTCGCTTAATATTTTAAAAAATTTGCTTCAGTTTTGTCCACGCTACCTAAAAATTATGGCAAAAAACTAAGAAGTAGCTCGCGAGAAACATTACAAGACTAGCAGGGTATCTAATAAGAACGACGTCTCTTTTCTTGTTCAAAATTTATTAGAAAGTGACGAAAAAATTACGGCGCAAAGGATTTCTCTTGTTGCAATCGTATTTGCGCCAAAAAAATCTTGCAAGAGAATTAAGAAAGGAAAGCTAAAGACAGATTGGGATAACTTCACGTATTTTAACATCTCAATTATGTTTTGGGTGAAGTTGATGAGATTTACTATTTGCCTATCTTTTCTTCATGTTTTTTCTTTTTTGTTTTATTCTTATTTGCTAGGGATGGCATGTGTGCATCTCCATTTAGACTGATGTTAATAGAGTGTAGTATTGTACCTAAATACTTGGTGGCTCGATGCCACTCTTTGAGGTCATGTACGAAGACGATCTGAATTTTCTAAAATGTTCAAGTAACTGAAACCTTTGGCTGAAAGACCTCGAAAGCATTCCATTTATTGATAATTTGGTTAATTGGTTCTCTTCTGTACGTCTACTTGTCATCGATAATGTTTTGAGTTTACCTTATATATTTGGGGCAATTTCATTCATGGGCAGGGTATTGTTAGAGGCGGAATAAGCTTTGGATGAAGTTATAGACTTACTGGATAAGACTACTAAAAGGATACAAAGAACCCTTGATGAATCAAAAGAAATTGCTTCTAAGAAAGCGGTAGTTTACGAGCAGATTCTTAAATCGTCGCAATCCACTGAGGATCAAAAAACAAAAGCTTTCGTTGGTAAAACATTAGATCTTGATCGCCTAGAACAATTATCTTCCCAACTTAGTTTGCTCTATATTCTTCAAATTTTCGTGTTCAAAGTTAAGGTGCTTGAAGTGTCTGTTGGAAAATTAAATGAGCAAGTTATGAAGTCAGGTGAACTCCAGAAAAGTGCTGAGTTAGATGATATAAAAAAGAATATTGACGCCTTAAAAATTCTCATCGAAGCGCAATATGAGTCTATGAAGCTGATTAGAGAAGAACAAAGTAAAACTTTGCCCTACATTCAATAAACCGTGACACTTTTTTTGATGCTAGCACACAAACATTGAAAAAGCGGTTTCAACCAGACTTTAAATTTTAGCAATTAATTACGCAAGCCTTTTTAAGCAAAACGACTTTTATCGAAAGTCTAATTATTACCGACTTAGAGTAAGCCTAGGTGACTGCCAATGAGCCAATGGCACAGTAAAGAAGTACAAGAGTTAACTCAAGCATCAGGCGTAAATCCGCAGGTTGGATTAACTGGTGAAGAGGCAGCACAAAGGCTGAAAAAATACGGTGAAAACAAGTTAGTTGAAGAGAGAAGAATTCGTTTTCTCGACATCCTAAAAGAAGAGATTACTGAACCAATGATTCTGCTTCTCTTCGCCGTCGGCGTTCTCTACACGATTTTAGGTTACTATTCAGGCAGCGGTTTCACAGATGCTTTAACAATAATTGTAATAATAATCATCTTAGTCATGGTTGAAGTTTGGAATGAATATCGGGCAAAACGCTCAGTTGCCTCGCTGAAACAGCTTGCGCCGCCCACAGCTCTAGTTCTAAGAAATAATAAAATAAAAGAAGTCGCAACAACCGAGCTTGTTTCAGGAGACATTTTAATTTTGAAAATGGGTCAACGTGTTCCAGCAGACGCAAGGCTACTAGAAGCTTACGGATTAGAGGTTGATGAATCCTCATTAACCGGTGAATCATTTCCCGCTCAGAAAGACGCTGACACGGTTTTGCCTTCTGAAACCAAGATTACTGACCAGACGAACATGGTTTTCACAGGAACAATAATTACAAAAGGACGAGCCAAAGCATTAATCGTTGCAACTGGCGTAAAGACGGAGCTTGGAAGAATTGCAGGCATAACAAAAGCGGCAAAAGAACCTAAAACTCCATTGCAGCTCTCCATGAAGCAGCTTACTAAATCACTTGTTTGGATTGCAATTTTCTTTAGCGTTTTGATTCCACTTTTAAGTTATTTCCGTTATGCTTCAGGTCCCAATCCGCTAACCCTGGCAAACGCAGTATTGTACGGGCTATCCTTAGCGTTTGTGGTTATTCCTGAGGAATTGCCGATTATAATAACGATGGTTCTAGGCATTGGGGGTTACGCATTATCCAAGAAAGGAGCTATTGTTAAGCGTCTTCGCGCCGCCGAAACTCTTGGCAACGCCACTGTTATTGCTACTGATAAAACTGGGACACTAACCGAAAACAAAATGCAATTAATCAACATGTACTTTGACAACGCAGTCACCGCATCCAAAGATTTCAAGGAAAACGAGAAAGCAGCATTAAGAACAGCATTCTTAGCAAGTGACGCCATCAAAAACTTGAATGAAAATGTAATCTTCCAATCCGATGGCAAATGCGATTAAAGAACACCTGCTTAAAAGTGGCGTTGACATTCAAAAGTTGCAGCAGGAATGGGTGCTCAAAGACGAGTTAAGTTTTGATGTTAAACGCAAATTGGCCTCATACATCTACCATTATGGAAACGCTGAAGTGGCGTTATCAAGTGGAGCACCTGAATATGTCTTGGCAAATTCAAACCGTATTCTTTTAGGCGGCGAAGAAATCGGATTAACCGATTCACTTAGAAAAGAAGTTAATGAAAGACATAGTACACATGGCTAAAGCTGGCGAGCGGCTTTTAGCTTTCGCCTATCATCGAATGCATAATAACGGGGAAAAACAAGAAGTTGAAAAAGACCTTGTTTTCGTAGGCATCTGTAGGCTTTTTTGATCCGCCACGCAAAGAAGTCAAGGATGCGATTAGGACATGTCGAGAAGCCGGAATCGACGTTATCATGATAACTGGAGATCACCCTGAAACCGCACGAGCAATCGCGCAACAAGTAGGAATAGACAGCGGCTAACGTCTTAACGGGCAGCCAAATATCATCTTTAAGCGATCAAACTCTTAAAATGGCATTTAGCGATACGCATGTTTTCGCAAGAGTTTCACCAGAAGATAAATTGCGTTTAGTCCACTTGCTTAAAGAGAAAGGCGAAGTAGTGGCTGTCACAGGCGACGGCATAAATGATGCCCCAGCACTTAAAGAAGCGCACATAGGCATAGCGATGGGTGTACGCGGCACTGACGTCGCTAAAGAAACAGCAGACATGATTTTAACAGACGACAACTTTGCAACTATCAAGACGGCAGTCAAAGAAGGCCGCAAGCTTTTCAGCAACTTAAGCAAAGGGGTACGATACTATTTAGCCTGCAAGATAGCCTTGGTTTCAATATTCCTTGTGCCAATTGCTCTTGGCATTCCGTTACCATTCTCGCCCATACAAATCATTGTCTTAGAGTTATTCATGGATCTGGGAGCTTCAGCCACATTTGCCGCTGAACCTGAAGAAGCAGACGTGATGAATAGGCAGCCTAGAAATTCAAAAGAGAAATTCCTGAACAAGAAACATGTACTACGGCATCGCAATGGGCGCTGCAAGTCTATTTGCTGCCGTAACCGCCACTTACCTATTCGCTCACTATACATCCGTTTCTGTCATTACGTCAGCCAAGCGCAAGCTGTTGCGTTTGCCACCTGGATGTTTGGACACATTTTCTTAGCCTTCAACTTCCGTTCTGAACGTGAACCATTAACGCACCTAGGGTTGCGCTCTAACAAGCTTATGCTGATTTGGGCGGCAGCTGCTATAGCCACCGTGCTTATTGTTGTTAACGTTCCAGGAGTTTCAAGTGCCTTGATGTTGCAAAGCATAAACGTTCTTTACTGGGTGCTAATCATTGTAGTTGCTTTTGTAGCTACATTCTGGATGGAAATCAAGAAGCACATTGAAATGCTTAGCTTTAAAAGCTAAACCTAACAATTTCAATCCAAAGCTTCAAGGAAGGTTTAGCCTACGCCCATAAAATATTTTGATGCTCCAGAAATAAAAAAGCAAGTGGATCAGTTAGCACAAGAGTGCGAGTTCTACCATGTCGTTCCCCAATTCGTTTACTGCGTCAGAAGCAAAGGCTCCAAAGCTAGACGCACCATTGCGCGAATTCATGGTTTAGGCAAGATTTGGCAGGGCGTGTTGAACCTGCCGCCTTCTTACACGATTGAAGTAATCTCGGAAATATATGATAAAATGTCGCCTGAAGATAAAGAAAAAACGTTAATCCATGAACTCATGCATATCCCAGGTGGTTTCTCTGGAGGTTTTCGTCCTCACAAAGGATTTGTTGAAAGGAAAAATGTTGAAATGGTGTACAAGAAACTTCAAATTCCACGGTCGGCAAGGAAGCAAAAATTACTGTTTGACCGCTGAAAATTGAGTGTAAAAAAGGTGAATGTTTTTAAGTTTCGCTTAGAAGTAGATAAGAGCCCGGTTTACACGAAAAATACAAAAAGCAAGCTTCAATTATTAAGCGGTAAGAGGCTATAAAACTTGAGTTGCTTTGAGGGTTAAAACATGAAGCACGTTATGAAAAGTTTGAAACATAACGGAATATTCGTTCCAGTTTACGATTACAAAGGCTTCAACATTAAAATCCAAGGGAACACCATAAAACTGCAACCGAAAAGCGAGCAAATGGCACAAGCTTGGATACGCAAAGCGCAATCAGCAGCCTCTCCGCCTGACCTCTTATTCAAAAAGAACTTCATGCAGGAGTTCTTAAAACAATTAAGAAATGAGAATCCTACCTCTGAGTTTTCTTGAAGACTTCTCTAACAAGTACATTGCAGACTTAAACAATGATCCGCCTGCAGCTAACGGTGCAATGCCCCAAATACTGGATGATAAAGTGGATTTTTCAGAAATAAACGATTATGTAACTCAAGATAAACTTGCAAAGCAATCCATGGATCCCGTTGCAAAGAAGCAGCAGGCTGAGCAGCGAAAAGCTGAAACGTCTTGAACTCAAAGAGAAATATGGTTATGCGGAAGTTGACGGCGAAAAACTTGAAATAGCCAACTGGACCTCTGAGCCATCTTGCCTCTTTGCTGGACGTGGAGATCACCCGCAACGTGGAAAATGGAAAGAAGGGCCCTGCGAGTGTGACATAATTTTGAACTTTCCTAAGGATGCGCCAGTTCCGACTGGAAACTGGAAGGGTGTAGTTTGGGAACCTAACAAGATGTATGTTGCTAAATGGGAGGACAAACTGACTGGAAAAATAAAGTACGTTTGGTTCTCCGACTCAGCTTTTCTTAAACAAAATAGAGAGAAGGAAAAGTTTCAAAAGGCTGAAACGCTTGGCAAGCAAATTGGTGTAATAGAAAAGCATATTCTCAAAAACCTTGAAGATAAGGATGAGGAAAGACGCAAAGTAGCAACTGTCTCATGGCTTATTTTGGTGCCTAATATGAGGGTTGGTGACGAAAAGGACCCTGATGAGGCTGACACGGTTGGTGCCATAACTCTTAGAGCTGAACACATAACGATAAAAGAACCTGACATAATTCACTTTGACTTCTTAGGCAAAGACAGTGTCAGATGGATAAAGGAAGTAAAGGCGCCACCACAAGTTATCAAGAACATAAAAGAATACATGAACGATAAAACTAAAGAATATCTTTTCCAAGGAATCGACTCCAAAAAGGTATCGCGTTTCCTCTCAGAAAAAATGCCCAAATTAACAGCAAAAGTATTTCGTACCTGGCGATGCACAAAAACGGTTAAAGAAGAACTTGATAAAAGCGGAGTAACAAAACAGGACCCAGAATACAAAAAGAACTACGTTGCGAAAAAAGCTAACTATAAAGTGGCCGAAGTGGCAAATCACAAGCGCAAAATTCCACCAACGTTTGACGCTCGCTTAGTCAAGAAAGAAGAGAACCTCAAAAACCTTGAAGCCCAACTTGAAGCAAAGAAAGCTGAAGGCAAAAAAACCGAATCATTAACAGCGAGGATTGAAAAAGCCAAGCTGGATATTGAATTAACAAAACTCACCAAAGAATATAATTTAGGCACATCGCTGAAATCCTACATTGATCCCACCGCATACGTGAAATGGGCCAAAAAAGTAAATTTCTCAATCGACAAGTTCTACCCGAAAACGTTACGCAACAAGTTCAGCTGGGCATTGGAAACCAACAATGCGAAGGCTGAGTGCGCACCCCAATGAACATTACAGAAACCAAAGACGGCGTATTAGTTACACTTTTTGTTAAACCGAACTCGCCTAAATTTCAACTGACGCTTGACAACAACGAAATAGTTGTTCGCTGTACTCAGGAGCCGGTGAAGGGAAAGGTGAATAAAGAATTAATCAAGGAATTGACAAAGCTTTTTCACGCAAAGGTTGATCTTGTTTCGGGTTTAACTTCAAAACAAAAACAGGTGCTTGTTAAGGGCTTAACAAAGGCTGAACTGCAAAATCTTCTATCTGAGGTACTTAGTGATAGGTATTAGATGAAATAATGAGGGCTATTGAGCGCATTATTGCATACAAAAATGTGTAAATAATCTTTCATCACTAAAATGAGTAAATATTCAGTATTTACACAAGCTTTTATACCGATTTATTATATCATATTAACCAACTATACTATGGTAAAGTGAAGAATATGGAAGATGTCAGTCGAGAAATAGATAGAAAAGTGCAAAATGCTGCTGAGACCTTTAGCTCAACTGTACTTGCAGTAATCGACAAACTTACGGGTAAACAAGCCAATGTAAAATTTGGTTTTGAAGACCTCACCCTTGAATCAGATTTAGTCAGAGTAAAACTAAACGGAGCAATAGTTTTAGAGATAGTCACAAAACAGCAGCAATAAAAAAAATCGTAGGGCAGGCAAGTAATGGGGTTTACTACCCAATTAGCTCAGATTATAGAATCTGGAAAAGTCACCTTATATATGGATAATGCTAAAGACCTTGAAGTGAGAGCCACAAACAAAATAATCGACTTAAACGCAATTAACAAAGAATTTGTAAAAGAAATGTTCTCAGCTGTCCGAGACGCCTCGAATAAATCAAACCGCTCTACACAAATGAATACAACGAAAACCGCGAGAACTAGGAGAACGACGGGAAGATTACAGCATGTCCGAAACTTGCTTGATACATTAAAAGAAGCGGCTGATGAACTTTGGGATGCTGGAATAACGGTAACTTTATCCTATAAAGGCGATAGACTGGTTACTCTGGGCGCAAAGGCGAACCCTAAAATTACACATTTTTTAACAGGAAAATCCATTGAAATTAATAATCTGCCTAAACTTGCTGAATTAGCTATTTATATAGCAAGTTAGCGATAAATGGCTTTATTTTTGTATCAAATGCACTGAATTTACAGGTTTTGTTTAGTTAATTTTAAATATCATGCATGCAATACTGGGTGTCCAAGGGTCTACGTGGATGATGAAGCCGAATACTAAGACAGCAACAGCAATTTCAATCGCAATTTTCATTATCATCACAATCATCGCTTGTAGCATAGTGCCAACCGTCGAAAGCAAAGAACCACTTACTTCTCAATCCACAATTTTGCCTTTATCACTACTCGCGTCGCAAACCTCAGCGTTGATAACTGAAACTACACAATGCCCAATGTCACCTGTGCAAGCCGCTTACGGAACAGCAGCTGCATTAATCGCTTTAGGGGTCATCGTACTAATGCTTATTCGCGAGAAAAGAAACACCATTAGACCTGAAACCATTTTGTGAGTTTGCAGGCTAAAAACGCTTTTTGGAAAAAAATAATTTAAATGATTGCTATTTTTTAATCTGCTTGGCTTTTATAGCGGCTAATTTTCCACCTGCTTTAATGATGTCTTTTTCCATGCTGCTTAAGTTCAGTGATACTTTGATTTCTTTGCCCATAGCATTATTCTTTACTATGAGGTCGTTGGTTAAATTGGTCGTATTTAATTCAAGCATGTCACCTTGCGTGATGCTGTCGTAATCCTTTTTATCCTTAAAAGTTAAGGGTAAAATTCCAAAGTTAACCAAGTTAGCTAAATGAATTCTGGCAAAAGATTTAGCAAGGATAGCATTCACACCGAGATATCTAGGCGCAAGCGCCGCGTGCTCTCTTGATGAGCCTTGACCATAATTTTCGCCGCCGACTATGCATCCTGCAGTTTTTTTGCTGCGCGACCAGCGAAAGTCTTGTCTAAGCGGCAAAAAGTGAACTTGCTTATTTCAGGAATGTTGCTTCTTAAAGCCATAATTTCAGTGCCACCTGGAATAATGTCATCGGTTGTGATGTTATCACCTAACTTTAGCACAACTTCAGCAGTGAATTGGTTTGGCATTGGCTCAAAGACAGGAAGCGGCCTAATATTTGGGCCCATAACAATTGGAACGGAATAATTATTAGTTGGATAAATAAACATGTTATCGCTGATTATGAATTTTTCTGGAAGCTCTATCTTGGGGTATTTGCCGAGTTTTCTTGGGTCAGTAATTTTTCCGTCAATGGCAGATGCAACTGCCGTTTCTGGGCTTACGAGGTAAACTTTTGCGTCTTGGGTTCCAGAGCGACCCTTAAAGTTTCGGTTAAACGTTCTAAGGGATACGCCCTCACTTGTCGGTGCCTGGCCAATTCCAATACACGGACCACAAGCATTTTCCAAGATTCGAGCGCCAGCAGTAATTAACGGCATAAGTTCACCAGTTGCAGCTAGGTTCTCTAAGGCTTGTCGGGAACCTGGTGAAACTGTGAGGCTTACGTTGTCTTTGATTTTCTTGTCTTTCAGCAAGGCGCTGACAATCTTTAGATCGCGAAGGGAAGAGTTTGTGCAGCTTCCAATGCAAACTTGATCGACTATTGTTCCTTCAACTTCAGTTACGGTTTTTATGTTGTCAGGGCTGTGAGGCAACGCTATTAATGGTTCAACTTTGCCCAGGTCAATTTCAATAACTTCACGGTACTTTACTTCGTCGTCTGCTTTTAGCTCGATCCACTGGTTTTCTCTTCCTTGCCCGTGAAGGAATGCTTGGGTAACTTGGTCTGATGGGAAAATGGATGTTGTAGCTCCAGTCTCAGTTCCCATGTTAGCGATTGTTCCCCGTTCGGGAACGCTTAATGTTTTAACGCCTGGACCAAAATATTCTAAGACTTTGCCTACTCCGCCTTTCACAGTTAATTCCTTTAGAACCTTGAGAATCACATCTTTGGCTGAAACGAAAGGCGAAAGTTTTCCAATTAATTTTACTCCCAAAACGCTCGGCATCTCCATGTAGAAGGGTTCACCAGCCATCGCCGCAGCAACATCAAGCCCCCCTGACCCGATTGCGATCATACCCATGCCACCTGCAGTCGGAGTATGACTGTCGCTTCCCAGAAGCGTAATTGATGGCTTGGCAAAGCGTTCAAGGTAAAGCTGATGGCAAATCCCATTGCCCGGACGAGAAAACACGATTCCATACTTCGCAGCAACACCCTGCAAGTAACGGTGATCATCAGGATTCCTGAAGTCGTTCTGAAGCATGTTATGATCAACAAAGCTCAAGCTAAGCTGCGTTTTAACTTGGGGAATCCCCATCGCTTCAAATTCAAGGTAAGCCAACGTGCCAGTTGAATCCTGCGTTAGTGTATGGTCAATTTTTAAGCCTATTTCTTCACCTACATTCATTTTGCCCTGCGTTAAATGTCGAGCAATGATTTTTTCCGCGAGACTCTTAATCATTTGTTTCCTCTCTTGAAGGCACATGTTAATAGAACTAAACTGACAATTCATAGTAATAAGTTAAAGGGCTTTCAAGCAGGTAAATTCAAAGTTAAATTTCCAAAGAAAAACAATACCTTAAATGAATGATATAATAGTTGCAGGCGAATTAAATATAGTGAGGAATTTGTTTGGTTGTGGTGAAAATCGACGAAAGAGGCAGAATGACTATTCCAAAGGAAATGGGTTTACGTAAATCGCAAGCAATAGTAATACCGTCAAGCACGTTTTTTGTCACAATACCGCTTCCAAAGATTCCTGAGGAAGAAGCAACGAATTGGCTACCTAGCCGCAAGGAGCACAAGGAACTGAGAGCGCTATCTGAGAAACTTGCCTTGGAAGATGCTGTTAAGCGGGCAAAGAGGCGGCACCAGCTTTGATGGACTGAAAAAATTTCAACTGACACTATTGACAGTGCCTTGATAAGCACATAAAAAGCATTCAAACAAATTGATTGCGCAAATTCATGAGCAAGCGTATTTTTGACCTGCCAAAAACGGATAATCCGAAGAGTTAGGAGTGGCATCATTTTTCACAATTAAGTTTTAAACAGTAAAGGTTATTCGTAAGAACAGAAAATATGGATTAGGATTGGTGCTCAGTGTCGTTTAAAGCTAAGATATCAGAAACTGCAAGAAACAGGAATTCGAAAATTATATTGGCTTTAGATTTACCCTTTGAAAACCCAAAGAATAAACAGTTACTTTTTGATAAAGCGCAAAACATTGTTGAAGCTGTTCATCCGTATGTTTGTGCTGTGAAATTCAATCATCATCTTGTTCTTCCACTGGGCGTTTTTGATGGTGTGCAGAAACTTGTTTCTTTAATTCATCAGAAAGGGTTGCTTGCAATCATGGATGCAAAAGTTAACGATATTGGGGCCACTAACACGGTGATAGCTGAATACTATTATGCTGCAGGTTTTGATGCTATAATAGCTAATCCATTCGTAGGGTGGGATGAAGGCTTAAAACCCATTTTTTCAGTCGCGCAAAAACTTGATCGCGGGGTGATACTTCTTGGGTATATGAGTCACAGTGGGGCAAAAGAAGGGTATGGCCAAACAGTACTCGATGCTCAAACAGGCGAAAAAACGGCTCAATACGTTTCTTTTGCGCGTAAATCATTGAAATGGGGTGCTGACGGATTAGTAGTTGGAGCAACAGTGCCCGAAAAAATACGTGAAATACACGATATAGTTGGAAAGAAAATTCCAATTTACTCGCCAGGAATAGGCGCGCAAGGCGGAGCAGTAGAAGCAGCGTTAAAAGCGGGTGCCAGTTACCTCATCGTTGGACGCGAAATAACTCTTGCCCAAGATCCAGCCGAGGTAGCGATTAAACTCTCAAGGCAAACTGCTGAATGCAAATAGGCATCGATTTACTGTTGTCTTAGACTGCTTATTACGCTTTGTTTAAGCGTTTGTGTGATGTTATCTTTGAGTTCTTGATAACAAGCACTGAGGCGTTTTGCGTCTTCTTTGGACATGCCTTGCTTAACAAGTTGCCTTTCGAAGGCCTTTCTGGTCTTATTAACTCTTCTGCCAAGAGTCCAATATGTCCAGAGGATGTTAAGAGACATTAGAGTTATTTGTGGCGACGCTTTTATCGCTGTAGTCACGGTGGAAGTAGCACTCACAGCAATCACTTCTCTTGCATGGTTAGAAGAGGGAAGCTTATTCGTCTTCCCCTTCTTTGTCTGCGCTTTTCTGGAGTCTCTCTTGGATATGTTTATGGATTTGTTTACTCATCTCGTCATCTTCACCGTGACCATGATGACCCCAATTACCTCTGCCAGCAGTCTTGAGCATGTCGCCGATGCTTGTGAAAGTTTTCATGTAATCTTCCGTCATTTTCACTGCTACCGCTTCAGGTAGCCCACCATTTTTCAATTCTTTGTAGTATGCTGCTGCAGCCTTGCCCATATTTTTTCCAGCTTCTTCAGAAAAAACTGAAGACAAAATAGTCTTTATCATTGTTGGTATTTCTGTGGAGACAACGCCGAGTATTTCCTTAAGATTTTCTGACTCTATCATCTTATCTTTTCTTTCTTCATGTGCCATATTTTTCACCCTGAAAACAATATAGTCTGGTCACTGTAGTTAGGTGTTCTGTGCAAAAGTGACCAACCTCTGACCATTTGTGTTAATCACTCAGCCTGTAAGCCGCAATCCTTCAGGAAGCCCTTATCATTCACTTTTATTCTTTTTAAAATTTACATGATTGCTAATTATAGGACAAATAACAGCGGGTTGCCACTTTCTACTTTTTGAATTTTAGGTGTCTTAATGCGCATTAAAAAATTAAATAATATCAGGTTTGATGACAAAAAAGGTGAAAAACTAATTTTTTCTAGTAAAGCTGTAGGTATGTTTATTCTTATTTTGAAATCTAAACAATCCTGTATCTGTTATTTTTTCGATTATATCCTTCTCTTTCATATGATGATCGCTGAATGATAATAATCCATTTGGCTTAAGTACTCTGTTAAGTTCACTCAACACTGCCTTCTTGTCGATTAAATCGTGGAAAACATCGTAAAGCAAAACAACATCTAATTCTTGATGTAGAAGACCAGTATTGCATTCGGAAAGAATCGTTTTCACGTTTTTCAATCCCTTTTTTGCTGCAGTCTTCTTAACCATCTCAATGGCAAGCGGCATAGCATCCAATGCATACAATGTGCCTGAGGGTCCTATGGCTTTAGCAACAGGAAACACATAACCACCTGGTCCGCAGCCATAGTCCAACACTTGAAACCCACTTCTTAGCTCTATCTCACTTACAATTTCTTGGCGTGGATGGAAAAAATCCCTTATTTTGAACTCGAACGCCATCATTCTAAACCAAATATTTGACATCAAACCAACTCTGCAATTATATTTTTTTCTAACTTTGAAATAATAAAAGGTGATCAGTTGATTTGTATTTTCTGCGCAATTGTGACCAGTTAGTGGTCAGCCTGTTCCACCAACTCGTAAGTGGGTAGTTTCCCTTCTCTCTGCAACAAGATACCTTGACTTTGAAGTTTTTTCACCCTCTCGCGTATTATTCGCCTGCTTGCTTTTCCACGCATCGCTGTTACTTGCCGGGTAATTGCAGAAATGTTCAGCGCTCCTTTGACAGCTAAAGCCTGGATAACGCATCTTGAAATTTCATCTTGCACGATTGGTTTTTGCCGCAGGTATTTTTCAGCATTCTTCAAACGTGAAACAATCTTCAATGGTTCACCGTACATTCCTATGCCCATGCGTGTGAGTCCTAATGCGGCGGATAATCCTTCGTATTCCGGTTTCTCTGCAATTAATTTCTCAAGAAGGTCCAGCCTATGAATTATTTGATCAAGCTTTTTGCTAAGTTCTTCCGCGTTAGAAGCGGAATCCTCTTTTCGACTCAAACCCTCTTATGCTTTCCTTTAATCTCATTAGGCCAGTATTTATCGTTCAATTGGTTGATTACTAATAAAAGTGTGAGTTAAAAATATGAAAGAAAAGTTTCTGTGTGCAGCTTTATTTTATCTTCCACGTTTGTTTTCCCAAAGTTCTTTTTTTAGCAGGTCACGTACTGCGGACCGTATTACAGAACTTCTGCTCGGGTACATGTTAGCTCTTACGAGTTCATCTAAGCCTTCAAGGTAAGCTTCTGGCAAGAGTACTGTTACAAGTTTCATTTTTTTCCTCCCTTCAACTATGTTAGCCATATAACATGTGGCAAATATAAAACTAATCCAAGCAAGCAACAAAAATTAGGAAATAATGTAGCCTTTTTTCAACTCTTTCATGCATTCTGAAAAGTTATAAATGAATTGTCACTGTAAACAGCCAGCTGTTTGTAATCCTTACCCTGCATTTGAATGTGTGCTATTTGCTGAAAAAATCGTTAATTCTTTCATGACGTTTTCGGCTGTTAATTTTCTCCATTAATCTTATGACATCTTTCGGCTTGCTGAATCGTTCAACTTGCCCTGTCTCTCTTTTTCGTTCAATCATTATGCAATCATCAACCATGCAACTTAAAACGCAAGCCCCACAATAAACGCATAAATCCTCTATTATTTCAACCCGACCTTTGCTCCAAAATAAAGCGTTAGTAAGGCAGACCTTAACGCATTTTTTGCATTCGACTCCATGGCAGGTATGTGTGTTTATTTTGATTTTTCCTTCCTTGAAAAACTCCATAATACCCGTTGGCGCCAAAAGTTCTTCTCTACGCTTCTTTTTAGACTTATCAGAATCGTCCGTTAATAGACTGAATATGTCAATGGGCGAAGCATTTTTCTCAGGCATTTAAATCCAACTTATTAATGGCTTCGAAACGTAATAATAATCATGAATTATAATTAACTATCTTAGCTAAACAAGGAAATATCTTGTTGAATAGTTTGAGACAGGCATGAATCCTTAGTGTAAACATAATGACTCAGGCGTAAACATAATGGCTCAGGCACTAAAAATTAGTTTTATTTCTAGAATATTGTTCTGAGAACTAAACTTCTCAGTTTTTGATAAGTAGCCTTTGCTTGTTTTTACTCCAGTCAACAAACCGATGAAATTCAATTGATAAAAAAATTCAAATTAGATTAAGCTATTCATAAGGAAAACATTAAACAAAAATTAAGAAGGAAAGATAAAGTGGTAAAGAGATCAGTGCTTGATAAAATTTTTCATGAAATGATGACTATCCGTCATAGACTAGAAGACCTAGAAAAAAATTTTTCAAACTGGAATGCCCAGCCGATTGAAATCCCCGGAGTCCAATTGCTTTCGTTACCAGATCATCTTAGGAAAACTTACATGACTGTTGCATCGAAAGGTGAGTGTAATGCTACAACGGTCTCAGTATTCACTGGCCGTTGCCGAGCAATTGAAAGTAACTATTTGAATCAGCTTTCTCGGATGGGCTGGTTGGATAAGCGTCGAATTTCTAAAACTATGCATTTTCGACCTGTTCCTGAAAAAAAGAGTGCAGGCCAACTTTTTACTGAAACAAATAACGTAGGCCAACTGTAAACTAATAGAACGCTTTGCTGGAAAATTAAAGGTCTCCTCTGGCTATATGAGTCAATTCGTGTAAGATTATTTCTTCTAAGCTATGATACGGGTTTTCCCGAATAAGTATAATAAAGTTTACGCCAGATTTTTCATCAGCGTTAAATACGCAAGCATCGGTGACTTTAGTTGGCAATATTCGTCCCCATTCCTGTATCTCTCTTAAACTATCTTCAAAGCAACGTTTTTGCTGCATGATCTTGTCAAAATCTTCATCGCTTAGCTTTACTGCTCTAATGTTGGGGAACGGTTGTTTAGTCAGAGTTTTCCAAGCTGAGACAAGCTGTTTCTTGGGAATGCGTTTAGCCTTTACTTTTAGACCTTCAACTGAAATCATAACAGACCTCTATAACTATAATATTTTAAAGTTAAAAAAACCCTGTAAATTAAGCACAATAAAATAGTGAAAAAACTTCGTAAAAGCTTTTGCAGTAGCTTCGTTACAATTACAATCAACCCAAAAAAAGTACTTGTTTAGTAGTGGTTTAACGAATTATTGCTGCTGAAGTTTGAGCGCAATAAGGTCTAAGTATCATCAAAGAACTTATTACCCGGAAAACGCTCTTCAAAATCAGGGAATCGTTATGTGCGAATTTAATGTAATTCTTAACGGAAAGTCAGTATTCAAAGATGCAGTTTACGCTAAAAACGATGGAGACAAAGTAATTGTGAAAAGCATTCTCGGTGAAACCAAAGAATTTAAAGGCTGCAAAATATCCGAAGTTGATGTCAACTCAGAAAAACTAATTCTTGCAAAATTTTAATCCAATCAAAACATGAAATAATCGAGTTGGGTCTGACTCTGAGAAAAAAGTTTACATTTGCTAATTCTTCAATATCTAGTAAGTTCTGGATGGGCATTAATTCTTTATAGTTTCCTAGTTTGATTGTATTAATCGGATCAGATTGATTCTTTTTTATTAACAGGTGAGTTAGCTGAAGGCTAATATGCCAAGTAAAATAATATTTATTGTGAGAAAGGAGCTGTTGAATGAGTAGTAAAGAAAGATTTGAGCATGATTTAATTGTTCTATTGTCCAGGCTCACGCACGATACTGGTAAAGATGTAGAGAACAAATTGAATTTGCTTAAAGACAGTTTGGTCACTCTTCGTAATGAGAACGTGGTTAAAATTAATCATTCAGTGATGGAGCTTGTTTGCGCTAAATTTTTAATTTTAAAGGAATACGAGGTGCAACTTGAACACGCTCTTAACGAGATTTTGACTTGCGATTTGTACGCTGTTAAAGGCTACGGAAACTTGATAGTTGAAGTGGAAACAGGATTTATCCCGCCGGAATACGCGTTGACGCCGTTAACTTATACTTCCGCACGGTTGGCAAGCAAAATAATTCGGTATAGCAGTTTTGCAGGAAAATTTGCTCTAGGTGTTCCCCCTCACTACATATTGCCTTTTCCATCCGCGTTGGCAAAACAGCCAAGACGAAGAACTTCAGAAGATATAGTGCAGATCAAGAAACTCTGCGATAGATACTACAGCAAGCCCCCTGTGTCATTGGGGGATATTCAGAACGCTCGTATACAGGATATCTACATCATAGATGTTGACAAAGCAAAGGTTCAAGAAATTGACCCTGAATCTTACCTTCAACGAGCGATGCAAAAAGGCGTAGTTTACAACTACTACTTGCCAGAAGAAACTCGGGAGCAATAAATACGAAATGAGCTTTTACGTTTACATCCTGCTATGCTTTGACGGAACCTTCTACACGGGTTACACAAAAAATGTTGATTTAAGAACAAAACTCCATTCAAATGGCAACGGTGCAAAATACACTAAATCGCACAAGCCAAAAAAAGTCGTTTATATTGAATGTTTTGATTCTCGTGGAAAAGCAATGAAAAGGGAGTTACAGATAAAGAAATTATCCCACAAGCAAAAACTCAAACTAATTAACTCGCAAAACAAGACAGAAAATAATTTTTAGGCAAAAAGTAGAAGATGTTTTATTATTGGTGAATTTAGTGGGCAGAAAGCTAACGTGGCAGGAAAAGCTTAACTATAGCAAAGACTTGCCGCGAGTTGAAAAACTATCTATCAGAATGAGCAAGAAATGGGGTGAAGGAACAATTGTGATTCCAGCCCCGATAGAAGTAGATCAAATAATGAAGAAAGTTCCAAAAGGGAAACTCACAACTGCAAATGAAATTTGAGCTTTTCTCGCAACAAAGCATAATGCAACGATTGGTTGCTCTTTGACTACTGGACTGTTCGCTTCAATTGCCGCTCGCGCAGCTGAGGAACAAAGGCAAGCGGGAAAACTGACGTTACCCCTTACTGGAGAACTTTAAAAACAGGGAGGTGTTTTGAACGAGAAGTATCCTGGTGGAGCGGAGGCTCAAAAAAAGTTTCTGGAACAAGAAGGTCACGCTGTAATTAAGAAAGGGAAAAAATACTTAGTTAAAGACTACCAGAAGTCGATAGTGCCCGCAGAATATTTAGCTTGTCGCTAAGAGCTAAATCGAGTTTTCGCACATTTAATATACATCTAAGTAATGAATCAATTTTTAAAATAAGATCAATTTAGCGTGCGGTTTAAACGGTGAATCTATACTGTGTCACTTGAGATTGTAGTTTGGGACGTTAAACATGGAAATTCAACATACATTAAGACGCCTAATGAGAAACACATTCTTGTTGATTTAGGTGTAGGCTCATACGAATCTTCTGACGACACGTTTAGTCCTCTTCTGCATCTCAAAGAAAAATATGCTGTAAACCAATTAGACCAAGTGATAATAACACATCCTCACAAAGATCACATTAATGATATTCTAAATTTCCAAAAGCTAAATCCTAAAATCCTCTCAAGACCAAAGTCACTTTCAAAACAAGAAATTATGAAGGACGTTCGAGACGTAGATAAAAGAATTTTTGAAAAATATTTTGAAATTAGTAGTAAATACGACACACCGTTAACAAAGGAAATTAGTACGCGTATTCCGAGCAATACTGGAGGCGTTAATATTCAAACTTTCTATCCAGGCTCATCAACTGATTCAAACATAAATAATTGCAGTTTGGTCACAATCGTATCATACGCTGACAGCAAGATGATTATTCCCGGGGATAACGAAGTTCCATCTTGGACAAAACTACTAGACAATAAAGAATTTGTTAATGCTATAAAAGACGCAGATATACTGCTCGCACCTAATCACGGTAAGAAATCTGGAATTTGCAAAGAATTATTTGAACATTTTACACCCTATTTAACCATTATATCTGATGGAAGATTTTGTGATACTACCGCCGTAGACAATTACAGTAAGCTATCACAAGGTTGGCTTATGCATTACAGAGACACTGAACATGAACGCGAAAAAAGAAAATGCTTGACAACTAAAAATGATGGGTACATAGAAATAAAATTTGGATACAATAACAAGAAACCGTTCATCGACGTTCGAGCAAAAGGATGATTTTTGGTGAAAAAGTTAAGCACCGCTTAAGCATTTTGCATTTTAGGTTGTTAGAGTTGTTTGGTTGCCGTTAAGTAATCTTATTTGATTATCTCCTTTTAGAATAAACTTTTTACCAAGGTTGGCATGTTGTCGTGGGTCTGCCGAGCGGAAAGTTTGTTTCTTTCAAACGATTAGGCGTTTTCTCAGCAAACACCAAAATATGTGCTAAAAACTTAGATAACTATTTTGGCGCTTGTACAGCTGCATTATTAGGGCTAAGCTAAGAGCGATTGACGGACTCTTTAAACTTCTATTTTTCAGAAGCTAACCATTCACTGAAGGACTTGATTTTCGACTTAATCGGCTTGTGCATCATTGGATATTTAAACCAAGGGTTTGCCGCTGAGATCAGGAGAGACGGCAAACCCTGCTGGTTTTCTGATGGTTGGATAATCCATCCAATTTAAGTTGGTTGGCCATACATATAAACTTTGTTAGAACGATTCTGTTAATTCTTAGGGTTTAAAGATTTGGAGAAGCCTGTGAACCTAAAGATTTGGAGAAGCCTGTGAACCACTGAGGTTTTGCTAATTCAAGTCTAACATTTTCACACTTAACGAGCCTTAAAAATGTTCAAACCGGATGTGGAAGACCTTATAGTTATTATTATATGATTAGTGTTAATGCTAAAGCTGTGAGTACAGGTATTGTTACGTTATCGTTTATGGGTAAGGGAAGATACTCAATTGTCATTGCAATTGCCGCTCCAATTAATGCTATTTGCGGTGGCAAAAAGATGGTGCCTGCGAGGAAAGCGAAAAAGAACCCAGCTAAGGAGCCTTCCAGAGTTTTGCCTTTGTTGAATGGCAAGCGTATCGAGAAATGGAAAAGGCCTCCGAAAATTGAGGCTGCACTATCGCCTAAAGCAAACATTGCTATGGCAGCGCTGCTTGCGGGTGTAGGAAATAGAAGTGCAAGTACTATGCCGAGAGCATAATACAATGGTGCAGCAGCAAAGCCGAAGAGTTCAGACTGGGATGCTGCGTGATTCGTAATTGCCGAAATGATGGGTAGCTTTATTCCGTTTAAACGAAGAAGTTCAGAAATAGCATAGACTGCAGCAATTAAACAAATAAAGGTGATTACGATTGGTGCACCAACTAAACCTGCGACTATTGGAATAAACAAGGCAGAGGCATGAATATTTTCTCTTACAAAATCATTTGTAGACGGAAATGAACGTTTAACGGAATTCCCATCGATTATAGGCAAAATATTCGAAATACTGCCTGAAACCACATAGTCAGCTTTAACCCTTAAGATGAAATCAGGATTGTAACCTATTTTTTTCACTTCGGGTAGAAAAAGACAACTGTTATTCCTATCATCAGCCACGATAGCGCATTCACGCTGGCTTAACTGTTCGTTTCGCAAAATTTGATTTAAAAGAACCAATTTTCCATTTTTTCGTATAACTTCGCCGCCAATTTCGCCCGTCAATTTGCCATTAGCTAATCCTGCTTCTATTCCAAAACAATAATCAGCGCCGATTTTCGAACCCAACTTATTAACAACAATAGTGGGCAATCCTGAGCTTATCAATGCAATTTTGCATTTACGCGATTTTAATTCCTCAAAAAAAGAATTAAACTGAGGGGTCGCCGGAATTTTCTCAAAAATGCTCAAGAGGGTCTCTATTGTTACGCCGTGTAAGTTCTTGTAAACTCTTTTCAATGTTGATTCCAAAGAAAGCATACCTATTTCATAAAGAAACCCGAAAATAATGAAGCTAATAAGTTTAGAAAAGCCTATTTTTTTTCCAACATCAAATATGAAGCGGTTTTTTGGGAACTAGTACTCCTTCCACATCAAGAACTACAAGCCGTGTTTTTGCTATCTCAATCTTTTCTTTCTTTTTCATCGTTGCCCTAAACCACGCGCTTAAACAAATAATTTAGGGGTACTGGTTAATAGCCTGTTTGATTAAGTATCTTGATTTAACTTGTTCGTTTTTTCCAGCGTAAATTATTGAATATTTCCTGAAATCTGGGAAATTAAACTGTTATTTGACATCTTTCTAGTAATTGAAACACATAATGATCGCACTTGTCTATGTTATATATCATTAGAGCAAAGTTATTTCATGAGCATTATTCCTGGAAAAGAAGGATTAATTCTCGTAAATCCAGGGTAAATGGCAAATTCAAAAACCAATTAATCTCTTATTATTCTATTTGGAATACGGTTTCCCTGATTCGATTTTTTAGGATTTGGCGGACTTCTGGGTCTTTTTCGTTGCGAGAAGCTTCTATCAAAAGTTTCTTTGCTACTTGCAGACTTTTTGCTCCGAAAATGTTGACGAATTGGCTCGGTCTTTTTTCTATGAAACGAAAATATTTCGGAAAGACGCAAACGAAGTTTTGTGGATATTTAGTGGATTTGTCGAGGTCTATAACTACAAGTTGAACCTGATTTTTTGTTGGACGATGTTGATTCCAGCTTCGAAGTGCATACAATTGAAGGTTCATTTTTGCACCTGAATTACAACTTTTTATTATAATACTTGTGGCAATATTTTATGAAACATAAAGTCAATCATAAACATCAAATAAAAAACTTTCGTCCAAACAGGAAAGACTTACCATTTAGTAACTAAAGCAAATCTACCAACCAATGAGTAAGACCGATTAAAAAAGATATTCAGAAACTGTCAATCTATTTTCAAGGTGGCTTATTGATCATTTTTTGAAACGTTTGGTCTTTTTGCCAATCTTTTCCAAGCTTGATAGAACACGAAGCCAGCACAAAGGAAAATTAATCCGATTATAACCGAATCAAATGAGGCAAACACAACTAAAGAGAATAACAAAAGACACGTTGCTAATCCAATTACATGTATAAATTTATGATATCGCCTATGGCCCGTTTTAAGCTTAAAAGCTGCAATGTTCGTCGTTGAATAATAAAACAATAAAGAGAACGTGCTAACGGCCACAACATTCTCCAATGGCACAAACAAAACCAGTGCTGACATTATTATTCCAGAAGCAATAATTGCATAATACGGAGTGTCAAATTTTTCGTGCAATTTTGACAGCCAAGATGGCAAATCAGAGTTTCTAGACATCGAAAAAGCCATGCGTGAAACTCCCAAGATCGATGTCAACAACACGCTTGCTGTGGCTACCAGTCCACCGACAGAAACAATTTGTGCCGCTACACTGTTTCCAGTGACTGCCATAGCGTCTGTTAAGGGCGAGTTAGAGGCAGCAAGAGATGTAGGCTTTAATAATCCGATTGCTACGATACCTACCAAAATATACAATGCCATCGAGATTCCTAAGGAAAGTAACATTGCTCGCGGTACTGTTCGTTTAGCATCTTTAACTTCCTCAGCTGCAACTGCGATCCTTGCAAATCCGCCATAAGCGAAAAAAATGTAAAAAGCTCCGTAAAGAACGCCGCTTGAGAGAGGACTAAACGGTGTAAAATTTGTGGATTTAAAGAATAATGCCCCGTAAACCACGAACAATCCCAGAACAGCCAATTTGATGGAGACAAGAATGTTATTTACTGTAGCTGATTCTCGTACTCCGATTAAGTTTATGATCATGAAAACTACGCATACACCGGCTGCAACAATATTGCTTGGCAAGCTTGGAACAGCAGCTGTCAAATAATACCCAAACCCTAAAGCGACCGCCGCTCCGCTAAAGGTATTTGAGCACATCCACATCCAACCAGAAAGAAAACCTGCTGTAGGAGAAATTAATTGTCTCCCATACTCGTAAACGCTCCCTTCAAGAGGTTTCCAAGCGGTTAATTCAGCAAATGCTAAAGCTGTTAAAAAAGCAATTACGCCAGCGATTACCATTGAAATGATAAGTGCAGAACCCGCCAAACCGGCTACTATTCCGATTACTACGAATATTCCGCCGCCGATAATTGCTCCGATATTTATGGCTACGGAACTCCATAGTCCCAGCGTTCTTTTCAGTTTTCGAGGTTCAGAATTTACACCCAATAGTTATCCTGTTTAATGTCCTGATTGCCGCCTATAAGCCTTGCAAAAAAGACGCGTTACGTGACAGGGAAAAATTGCTAACTTGCTAAAAAAATTTGAGTTCACTTTGTGCAAAGAAGTGTTGTAATTCTAAAAAAGATTATGGTAAGTAAATAAATAGTCGTGAGTTGCAGATAGCTTGAATATTTTAGGGGTCAGGGTGATGCGTTTCTGCAGAAAATGTGGTAGAAGCTTACTTGGAGAAGCAGAGAAATGTGATAGATGTGGCACCCCTGCGAGCATTAAGTATAAGAAACTCTCAACAGTAAATTTGGAAGCAAGAAGCTACCCGCGAGTTAATATTCAACCCAGTAATTCAAGCACTGAAGAGGATGTAATAACGAATCCTCAGGATTATCAGCACCAATCGTTTCCTTATGCTCATCACTGTCCATATGGGCATCATTGGTCGCCTGGAACACTAATTCCCTTAGCAAAAGGCAATCGTTATTGTCCGGAATGCGGAGAGATGCTAAGAAAATCCCGCAAGCCTCGAGGAAAAGCAACAAACTGATAACTTAAAAATCAAACTGTTAACTGAGAAATTAAAGTAGCTCGTAGTCGGTTGATTTCACTTTGCCCTTCCAGTCAATAATAACAGTGAATTTTTCAGCCCACTGGTGACCCGCAAGGTCTATTGGGCAGGTTCCTCTGACGACCCATCCGTCTTTGCTTTCTTCAACCATTGCAACGTCGATTTTTTGGGTGTTCTTTTGTCTTTTCAAGAATTCTACGGCTATAGTGCTAGCTGATTCTTTTGATAGTTGTCGCATCAAGTTCGGCCTCGCAATTGAATTTAATAATGCAATGATGATTTTAAGCTGTTATGAAATTGGAATAAAAATTCCAAATCCACACTGATTACACGGCTTAAATGCAAATTTAAGCTGAACAATATGATTGGTTAACTGTTTTGCAAATGTTAATGATACATTACTCTTTGGAAGTAAACGTTTTTCATGCTTAGCTATATATTCTTCAAAAGAGTGGCGGTCATTTTGTTAATTAAACGAACGAAAACTTGGATTAGACTTTAAGCTTGAAACTCTTTTAACAATTGTTATTCTTGGCTTTATGTTTGATGCAGGTCATGGCATTTCGAATTTCTACAAGGTCGGAATTTGGATTTATCACTTTCTTTCTTGACCCTTTTATGATGTCAACGGGCACAATCTCGGTTCCTTGTAAAGAAGTCATTTTTCCAAATTCTTTATTGATGACATAACCCATCGCATGCCAGCCAAATCGTAAGCCTAAGATACGGTCAAACACATTCGGGTGCCCTCCACGGATTGTGTGGCCTAAGACTACAGAGCGGATTTCATATTCGCCATCATTTCTTGCAAATTCTTCTTTCAAATCATCTCTTAGCTTTAATTCTCTTTCAATAATGGAAGCCATGTTCAATTGATTCAGTTTCGGATTCCCAAAAGAGTCTTTGGGCAGATTATCGATGTCTTTCTGGCTAAAAGTTTTAAAGTCCTTGTCAAGGGATTCCTTGGTTGGATAGGCGCCTTCAGAACACGCAATCATGTGATACTTGTATCCAGCTTTGGATCGCTTTCGTAATTGATCTACCACGTGTTTTTCAAAATTGAAAGGGGTTTCGGGTAACAAAATCACGTCGCATCCTGCGGACAAGCCGCTGTACAATGTTAGCCAGCCAGCATCTCGCCCCATAACTTCCACCACGAATATTCGCTGGTGAGAATACGCTGTAGTAGTAAGCGCTTCTAAGCTGTCGCTTGCCGCTTGGGCTCCACTTAAAAAACCAAAAGTATAATCTGTCCCTGCTAAATCGTTATCAACTGTTTTTGGGCACGCGACAACTTTGGCGTTGGCAAATTTATACATTGCAGCCGCCACTCCGCAGGTGTCATCTCCTCCGACGGCGATGAGAGCATCAAGCCCAAGAATCTTAATTTTCTCAGCTAAGTCTCGACCTACTTTCTCACGGAAGGCAGTTTTTTCTTCCTCCGTCTCAAGTTTCTCAACACCCTTGTAGGGATTTGTTCTGGAGGAGAATATCACTGTGCCTCCTTTCGTGTGAAGGTCGTCTAAACTGCTGATATTCAATGTTACTGTAAATTTTTGGATGATTTCAGGCGTCATCTCTTCTGCAGGCATAGCAAAAACCATCCAACCCTTTTTTATACCGACGACCTCGATGTCTTCGCATGTCTTTTTGTCATGGCATTCCATAAAAGCTCGCAATAGTGCACCATAAATGACCGCGTTTAATCCCGGCGCATCTCCTCCACCTGTTAAAATCCCGACTTTCATAAGTCAGACCTTTTGAACGTTCATTAGAATCTCTTGCATATAAATTTTATATTTTCAGACTTTTTGCTTGATTATTTAGGCTTTAATTTTTGCACTTTTATTCTGAAAAAGGCATTTCAAGCAAAGACTTGTATTAAGATGGTAGCTATTCAAGCGAAGAACACGTGACTAAGCAACCACAATTACCATAAGAAGTAAAATGCTTTAATAAATGTTGGTTTTAAACGAGTTGCATTTAAAATGGGTCTTTAACAAGTAAAGTTTAGTCGTTACTGTTATCATCTTCTTTGCTCGAACAAAAATTTGCTTTTTCTATTATCGGGTTGTGTTGGAAAGGCTCAATAGTAAAATCTCTGTTACTTTTCCTTATGGGCTTCCAAGATAGGATTAAGCGTGTTATTTTCCATTTGGATATGGATCACTTTTACACAGCGGTTGAGGAACGCGAACGCCCAGAAATCAAGGGTAGACCCGTAATCGTTGGCGCCAACCCTAAGGAAGGCAAGGGTAGAGGAGTAGTTAGCACAAGCAATTATGAAGCAAGAAAAGCTGGAGTCAAGTCAGGCATGCCTATTTCACAAGCGTGGAAACTCTGTCCAGAAGCGGTTTATTTGCCTCCGAATTTTCATCTGTACATCAAGGTTTCAAAAGAAATAATGGATATCGTTAGAAAATATGCTGACCAGTTTGAGCAGTGGGGTGTAGATGAAGCATTCTTGGATGTAACCAGCAAAGCCAAAACTCCTTCAGAAGCCGAAGCCTACGCGAAGCTGATTAAGCAAGAAATAAAACAAAAAGAGAAATTGACCTGTTCCATTGGAATTGGACCTAATAAACTCATTGCTAAGATAGCCAGCGACATTCAGAAGCCTGACGGTTTGACTTTGGTGAGAGACGAGGAAGCAGAAAATTTTCTTGCACCTCTTCCAGTGCGAAAACTTCTGTGGGTCGGACGCAAAACAGAAGCTAGGCTAAAAGAGTTAGGCATTAACACAATCGGCGACCTGGCGCATTTTGATCCTTCAGTCTTAGCTGAAAGATTCGGTGTTATGGGCACACAAATGTACTTGATGGCAAAGGGCATCGATAGAAGTGAAGTTGAGCCCAGAGTAGGTGTTAAAAGCGTTAGTCACGAAATCACTTTTGAAGAAGACTCTTCTGACCAAAATCTAATTTTTGAAGCTTTGAATTCCCTTTCAAACGAGGTTCAAAAAGAAACAGTCAGCCAAAATCTATTCTTCAAAACTGTCACTTTAAAAATTCGTTACGAAAACTTTGAAACACATACCCGAAGCAAAACTTTGCCTTTTATAACAAACCGAATTCAAGACTTGAAAAAAACCGCCACTGAACTCCTAAAGACAAACCTAAGAAAAGATAGAAAAGTTCGTCTCTTAGGCATACGCGTTTCAAGTTTGGTTTCAGGAGAAAAACAAAAAACTCTCTTTTAGAACTCGGCACAAAACTTGGGGTGTTCCTTTTATCACTGTAGCTGTCGATGAATATGCCATTCTTCGGATTATCCCTTGTATCGTCCAGCAAGTAGTTCTTCTTTTAGTGCATGCTTTTGTTGGTTGATATCTTCCAATTTCTGGCTGAGATGCCAATTGAAGGCTTAGCGGGTTGGAAATCTGGATTTCTAATTCATAAGTCTCTTAATCAAAAACAAAGTATTCGTTTAAAAGTCAATAATTAATTAACGAAGGAATTAAACTTGAAATGTCCATCGTGTGAAAGTAAGTTAAGTGTAGATTTAAAAACCAAGATTTTTAGTTGCAGTCAATGCGGTTGGAAAAAGGTCCTGTTTACCAAGGGGTGAATGGTCTTTTCAATTAGCATGCAATAACGATTAATGCATAATATTGCAACCTTTTTTAGATGTTGCTCCATAGTTTGAGCTATCCTTCTTTTTATCTGGCTTGTTACCTAAAAACTTAAATTTTTGTCGAATTGAGTCATCTTGTGTGATGGAATTATGGATTTTGATGACTGTGTTAAATTTGCAACTGAAAACTCAACCTGCTATCTTGCAACTGTGGAAGGAGATCAACCACGGGTTAGGGCAGTTGGAATATGGCGTGCGGATAAAACAGGCTTTTATTTTGGTACAACAGACAAAAAAAATTCCTAAGCAGTTAAAAGCAAACCCGAAGATTGAAGTCTGCTTTTTAAACAATGAGTTCTCGAGAAATGAAGATGTTGCGAATTGCTGGGTCGATTGAATTCATCAACGACGTTAACTTGAAGAGGCAGCTTGTTAAGGATTGGCCCTTCTTGAAGGACATGGGTTATAATGCTGAAAGCCCGGGATTATTTATCTTCAGATTAGGAAAGGGTGAAGCATACTTTTGGACGTTTGAATCGAACCTTAAGCCAAAAGAGAAAATTAAATTCGGCTAATCACGATCTAAATCCAAATTCCTTTAACAGTCCTGCAAAAACCGCCACATGTTAACTTTTTTTACACTGAAGCATAATTAAGGTGAATAATTCCGTTCTTTCGTTCTCGACAACCCTAATTAATTATCTAATTATTTATCCAAACAAGGAACAGATTTAGGGGATGATTTTAGCGCTTGCTTTTCTAGCTTGTGATAGTTGCTTTTGGATTTCTTTTCGATGCATTGCTCTGTAATAGCAGGCTAGCCTGGGTTAGCCGATAAATTTAAACTGAAACTAATAATTCTTAGGAAGTGCCTTTAAAGGATTCTTTTAGAGCAACTTCATCGAATGAGCGTCTGCTCCTTTGTTCAGGCGATTCGTTTGGGTATCCAATTGGAATCATGGTTACAGGGTGCATTTCTTTTGGAGCGTTTACCGCTTTCTTTACGTCGTCTTCGTTAAATGCGCCGATCCAGCAAGTGCCTAAACCCAAAGAATAAGCCGCCAACAAAATGTTTTGAGTGGCGGCAGCGGTATCTTGGATGCAGTATAGTTTTTTGCCTCTTTCGCCATATTTTGTTGAAGCCTGTTTTTCATCTACGCAAACCACGATTACCACATTAGCTTCCAACAGTGTTTTTTGGTTAAATGCTGCCTTCGAAAGTTGCTGCCGAGTTTTTTCTGATCGGACTATTACAAGCTGGTAGGGTTGAATGTTTCCAGCAGAGGGCGCCAATATTGCTGCTTCAACCAATTTCCTGACAATGTCGTCTGGCACGTCCTGTTTTTTGTAGCTTCGTATGCTTCTTCTTCCTTTAATTGCTTCAAAGACATCCAAGATTTTATCACACCTAATTTGCCTAAAGCAGCTTTATCCGTAAAAGTCTTATGTTTTGTTTGCAGTATTCTTTTTTGGATGATGAGCTTTAGAGTCACAGAGCAACCGCGGTGATATTGACTCGACGGGCGAACTGACAAACAAAATCTGTATTACATCAACATAGCTCGTGCTATATTATTGATTTTAATACAACGGTAAAATTTTTTTACAAAAAATAATAATCGTTTAATCATTTTTCTTTTTTTATCGATTTTAAGCTTTTAGGTTAACTGTGAAACTCAAACAGTGCGTTTTGATTTCAAGGGCTAAAGAATTAGGCTCTTTTCATTCATCACTATAGCTAGTTCTTTTCTGGAAAGGTTAGAGGTAAGATACTTTTTTTTCAAGAGAAATACATAATAATCAATACTTTGGCTTAACAATCCTTATTTTACTTCCTCACTATTTGAATTCATGAGAAACGTGCTGCAGAGATCTAATGTTCAAGAATTTGAAACGGCTTATTCAACGATAGATTTAACAAATTCGCGCAAAAAAAGGCATTTGAAGATTTTGCACGTTGACGATGACCGAAATTTTTTGGAAGTCTCAAGTCAAATATTATCAACGGAAGAAGGTCTTGACGTTGACACTGCTGAATCAGCCGATACTGCATTAGAAAAACTGAAGAAACAAACTTACGATGTAGTTATTTCAGATTATGAAATGCCTTCGAAAAACGGGTTAGATTTACTAAAGGAGCTCAGACTTAACAAAATAGATACTCCTTTTATTCTTTTCACAGGAAAAGGCAGGGAAGAAGTGATAGTCAATGCTCTAAATTTAGGAGCAGATAGGTATATTAACAAGAACGGTTCGCCTGAAATAGTTTATCGTGAACTTGAAAACGCAATTACTCAGGTTGCAGAAAGCAAGAAAGCCAAGCAATTGTTAATCGAGTCTGAGATGAAGTATCGAACGGTCGTAGAAAAATCATCTCAAGGAATCGTTATTATTTTGGCCGATCCGATTAAGGTTGTTTATGCAAATACGCCTTTGTGTGAAAACTTGGGCTATTCCAGTGAAGAAATGCTTTCGCTGTCACCAGAAGCGATTATGGAACTTGTTTTCCAAGATGATCGAACCTTGCTTTTTGAACGGTTGCAAAATAGGTTTGAAGGAGAAACTGTAAAGAGAGGTCTCGAATTCAGGGTAGTTCGTAAGAATGGCTCGATTTTTTGGGTAGAAGCCTTTTCAAATCCAATCGAATACGATGGGCAACTGGCAGTATTGGGCATGTTCTTAGATATTGACGAAAGCAAGAAGGCCAATCAGGCTCTAAGAGCAAGTGAGGAGCGGCTTATAGATCTTGCAAACTTGCTTCCGGAAATGGTTTTTGAATTCGACGTAACTGGAAGAGTTACTTTCATTAATCAAAAGACGATTGATTTTTCAGGCTTTTCACGTGAGGAGATATTAGGAAGAAACATCATGCAGTTTCTTGTGCCAGACGATCGCGAAAGAGCTATTGAGAACTCTAAAATATCTTTAGCTGGCAAAGATGTTGGTCTTAATGAGTATAGGCTTTTCAGGAAAGACGGAACCCCTTTTACTGTCTTAGTTAGGACTTCTAGGATTGTTTGTGACAACAGAGTGGTTGGGCTTAGAGGGTTGATGATTGACATCGGTGAGCGCAAAAAGATGGAAGAGGCTCTGCAAGAGAATGAAGCGCACTATCGCTTACTAGCTGAGCGTGAGCATGCAACAAATGAGGAGCTGAGATCGCTAAAATTCCGTAGTCTGTTTGAAAACATGTTTGATGGGTTCGCTTATTGTAAAATGATTTTTGATCACGAGGGTAAACCGATTGACTTTGTGTATCTTCATGTTAACAATGCTTTTTCAAATCTCACTGGGATAAAAAAATCTGATGTGCTTGGAAAGAAAGTCACCGAAGCAATTCCAGGGATAAAGCAAGAACATCCTGAATTATTTGAAATTTATGGCAGAGTTACACTAACAGGAAAACCCGAAAAGTTCGAATTATTCTTTAAGCCCCTTAACATGTGGCTGAATTTGTCAGTTTACAGTCCAAAGAAAGGTTACTTTGTTGCAATATTCGAGAATGTAACTGAACGTAAAAACGTTGAAGAAGTTCTAAAGAATACTGTTGCACGTTTTGCAGATCTATCTAATTCTTTGCCTGAGATAATTTTTGAAATAGACTTGAATGGAAAAGCAACTTTCATAAATCAACTTGCATTTGAAACTACTGGTTACACCCTGGGGGAAATCAGCAATGGATACCAAGATTTTCAAAAGTTTATTGCTCCAGAATATTTAGAAAAAGCTGGAAATGACTTTAAACATGCAATTGAATCTTCTTCAACCATAATCAATGAATACGTATTTAAGAAAAAAGATGGGACTAGATTTAACGCGATTGTAAAAACGGTGCCAATTAAATTTGGCGACAAGACTGTTGGATTAAGAGGTATTGTTACCGATATTACTGAGCAGAAAAGGATGACTGAAACTTTTGTTTTTCAAAGTCAACTGCTTGAAGCTGTCGGGCAAGCCTTAATTGCGACAGATAAAGACAATGTTATTCGTTACTGGAATAAAGGAGCTGAAAATCTTTACGGGTGGACCGCAGAAGAGGTTCTGGGAAAAAATGTTGATGAATTTTTAACGACTGAGGTAATTAAAAAACAGATAACTATAGCCTTGGACCGGTTCCTTTCAGGCGAAAGCTGGTCTGCTGAAATTCAAATAAAAAATCGTCATGAAGAGACGGTTCCCGTAATTGTCACGCTTAACCCCGTCTTTGACAAGAGCGGAGAGTACTTCGGCTCGATAAGTACCTACACTGATATAACTGATCAAAAAAGTGTGGAACTTGAACTCCAAGGTTATGTTGCGGAATATGCTACGGCAACTGAGAAGATAAAGGAGTTGAATGAGAAACTTCGAGTAATTGCAAGTTTAACAAGACACGATGTCAGAAATAAGCTTGGTGTTTTAAATGGTTACATGTACCTGCTCAAAAAGCAAATTTCAGGTAATGAAGTCGCAATTAATCATTTGGCTAAAATGGATGAAGCATCAAAGCAGTTGTTGGCTATTTTAGAATTTGAAAGAATATACGAGCAAATCAATTCAGAAAATTTGGCTTATGTGACTGTTGAAAAATATTTCGCTGAAGCCTCTTCGCTGGTATCCGACTTTAAAGGCATAAAAACACAATGCAACTGCGAAGGATTAGAAGTGCTAGCCGATTCTCTATTGCGCCAATTATTGTATAACTTAATGGATAATACATTAAAATACGGAGAAAAAACTACTCTAATCACTCTTCATTTCCAAAGAAGCGAGAAGTCCCTTCTTCTCATCTACGAGGATAATGGAGTGGGAATGACCGATGAGGTTAGATCTCATCTTTTTGAGAAAGGCTTTGGCAAAGGAACTGGGTTTGGCCTTTACATGATAAAACGCATAATTGAAGCCTACGGCTGGAGCATAGAAGAAAACGGCAAACTAGGTTCCGGCGCCAAATTTACAATAGAAATACCGCAAGACAAGTTTAGACTAGAGAAATAACTTTATAATTCTCTTAAATTCTAAGAGTGCATTTCCCTTTTTCCACATTTGCCTATTAAAAATATTTCGTTTTTAGTCACGACATCTTAACTTAAATTATTGCAGGTTGTACTTAGAAAATAATCAATTTCATGCCAGTATATTTCTGTATGACCGTAAACAAATGAAGGATTACCCAATGTTCAGTTATACGCTGAATTGAAAAGCGTATTATCCATAATTAGCTTTCCAAGTTATTTGACCTTTCCACGATGTCTTCTGGAACAAAATTGCTAATAGCATTCGCACAGGTAAGTTCTACGAACTTGAAATTCAGTTTAACCTAAGAACAAGTTTATCTTAATTTTCGTGGGATGCTATTCTGCTTCTGTTGCAACTACTATTTTTAGAATTTTTACTCCTCTGCGCGTTCTCAGTTCATCGCCTAGTTTTCGGATTTCGGAGACTCTGCCTTTTACTGCTATTCCTTCAAGGCAGTCTCTTTCGCTAATGTGAACGTGCATGGTTGATGTGACTATTCGTTTATGTTGATGTTGTATTTCAGTTAGTTCTTCTTCTAGGCCTCTGGTTTCGTGGTCGTAAACCATTATTATCATGCCTGTTTGCTGAGTGTTTTCCTCTTGCTGAATCCATTTTCTCTCAGAGACGAATAGTCGCACGGCATCTTGAATGGCTTTGCTGCGGTTCTCATACCCCATTTTGCCTATTATTTCATCGAAGTCTTTGAGAAGCTCTGGTGGAAAGGTTACGCCTGCTCTAGTAATTTTGGTCATTTTTCCCTCTTTCGTTATTGCTTTGATTTAACCTTTAAAGTTTTACATTGCCAAAAATTCGTCTGCTACGCCTTCAAAAAGAATGCTACTGATTTTTATAGTGTTTGGGCTTTGCTGCCATTCTGCCATGCGGATAATTTTTTTATAAGTGACTGCAGACTTCGTATGCGTCCCAAATAGCTTCCATGATATTAGCAACAGATTTTGAATCACCTAAATTATAGATTCCTGGTATATTCTTGCAAAGTTTATTGAACAATCCAGGATTGGACCGGTAACCAAGGGATAGAATAACCTGCCCGCTTTCAATTCTCTCCTGAACGCCATTCTTGTTTATCACGATGCCTGAGTCATCTATTGATAAGAGCTTTGAGTTCAAGTGTATCTGAACGTTGAAGTGTTCTAAAAGCTCCACGATCATCTGCTCATTCATAGGGGCGACGCCGCCTCTTGGCATCAGGCAATCCGCCATTTCAATTAAGGTAACTCTTTTGCCATGCTGGCTAAGCCAAATCGCCGTCTCGCAACCCACCTGTCCAGCGCCAACGATAGTGCATTTATCGTTGACTTTGATTTTGCCGCTAAGCACATTGATAGCTGTGGTGGCCTTATTTACGCCTTCAATCTTGGGAATAATCTCTGACGATCCAGTGGCAGTAATGACTACATCGGCATTTTTCAACTCCTCATCATTTTCAGTTATTTCATGGTTTAAGAAGACAGCCACGCCTAACTTGCTAAGCTGACGCTTATACCATTCGATGAGAAGCTTACTGTCATCTTTAAACTCTGGTACAGCAGCAAAACGGTAAGTTCCACCTAACGTATTATCTTTCTCATAAAGCTTAACTTTGTGACCGCGCAATGCTAATACTCTTGCCGATTCCATGCCTGCTGGACCATCGCCGACAACGATGGCTCTCTTAACAGTATCAGCTTTGCCAAATTTCGCTTCCTCTTCCCTGTTAACTGTTGGATTAATGGCGCAGGAAGGCTCACGCATTTGAAAACCCCGTTCAACACAGCCATCATGACATGAAAGACAAGGTCTTATGTCATCAATATCTCCTTGTTTTAGTTTATTTACGTAAAATGGATCAGCGAGAAGAGGTCGCCCAAGTTCAACAATATCCGTGAAGCCTTCTTCTACAGCTTCAATGTCTAAATCAGGATAACCCAACCTGCCCGCTACAAGAACTGGAATTTTCACTGTTTCCTTTACCATTTTGCCGAATTTTAAGTAAACTCCTTTTTCAAAAAACATCGGCGGATGAGCCCAGTACCAAGCATCATATGAACCGGCATCGACATTCAAAGCGTCGTAACCAGCATCTTCTAGAATTTTCGCAAACTTTAAGCCCTCATCAACATCTCTGCCGATCTCTTTGAAAGTTTCGCCAGGAAGACCTCCATGACGTTCTTCTTTAATGTAACTTTTAACGCTGAATCTAAGTGACACAGGGAAGTCTTTTCCACAAGCGGTCTTTACGGCTTTCAAGGTTTCTATTGGAAACTTTAGCCTTCCCATCATATCACCGCCAAATTCATCAGTTCTATGATTAAAATACGCCATAGTGAAGATATCCATAAGATAGCCTTCATGCACCGCATGAACCTCTACGCCATCAGCTCCACCCTGTTGAACGATTTTGGCACTTTCAGCAAATTTTTTAATTATGGTATAAATTTCTTCAGTTTTCAATGCTCTATGTGCAATTCTATTGTCCCACCTATTAGTTGTTGGAGAAGGTGCCACGTACGATTCATCTTCAATTACTTGCGGAATAGCTGAACGCCCAAGACCTGCTGTCAATTGCACGAAAAGTTTTGAGCCGTATGAATGGATTTTGTCCGCCATGAATTTTAACGCTTGTATATAGTTCATGGGGCTTTCAGTTGGGCAGGGAAACATGCCATTAATGTGTTTTTCAACTGTATTATCAACAAAGTTGGCGCCTGTAATAATAAGGCCTATGCCGCCTTTGGCTCTTTCAATATAGTAATCTTGCGCTTCTTTAGCGTATGTCCAATCACCTGTCGAACGGGCTATAGCCATCGGAGCCATCGCAAAACGGTTTTTTAATTGAAGCTTTCCAATATTAACAGGCTCAAAAAGTTTATCGTATTTGCTTACCATTATCCATACACCTGCTTTTGAAAGTCAGCAACCCCTGACCAAATTGACTATCCCACTTTTTAAATTGAGATTTTTGAAGTCTTAAATAAACTCTTAAGCTTTTGTGGTGTTATGAATACACTACAACAAGAAATAATTTACGAAAGACTTCCGAAAATCTTAAATTTTAAATTAGTGGTTTTCAGGTTTGAGGGTAAAGAATTGCGACTTTCAGAAAAAGTTGTACAACCCTTGAGGAATGCAGGGTTGACAACTCTTCAGGCCACTGTATACCTATTTTTGGTTCAAACAGGAAAACAAACTGGAAGCTTCATAGCAAATAAATTGAATACGGATCGTTCCAATGTTTACCAAGCAATCTCACAATTGCATAAAATAGGGTTAGTTGAACAGATTTTAGGGACACCAATTATTTGGGAAGCGGTGCCGCTGCAGGAAGCGCTTTCTATTTTGTTGGAATGCAAAAAAGAAGAATATAATAAGATTCAATCTGATTTGAATGGTCTACTGCAAATGGCTCGTGTGAAGAATGCAACGACTGAAAAAGACAACTACAGCTTTAAAATATTAAATTCGCCAAGTAAAGAAAAAACCTTTAGAGAAATAAGTCGATTTTGTGCTAACCTTAAAGAAAGCTGTGATATTTTGATTAATAATAAAACATTTTTCACAACTACGCTTGGGAATGCAGATGATCATATTGCGGCTATGAAGAGAGGTGTAACGTACCGAGTTATCGTATCTGAATTAAACATGGAATGGAAACAAGAGAACCTTAAAAGATTAATTACCGAACCTAATTTCAATATGAAATACATTAGTTTTGTGCCAGAAGTACAATTAGCGATGCATGATGAGAAAGAAGTCTGGGTTAATCTCTCGAAAATTTCAGGACCTGAGAAAGATTCATTTTTGTACGTTAATCATCCTGGGTGCGTAGAAATATTTCAAAGCTTCTTTGAAGGCTTATGGAATAAGGCAGCAGAAAATGTGACGTCTGTGCGTGCTTAAAAACTTTGAATGACGCATGCGCACGAATTCTTATTGATCTCCAAGATAAAGGGTGAACTAAGGCATTCAGAATTGGCAAACAAATGAAAGCTAAATGTTTTTATATGTGCGTAACACGATTTATGATAAAAGTATTACTGGGCTTAGAATGGGCGAAGAAAACGAAAAGTGCGATAGACTGGGATTGACTGTTAAAGAGAAAATAAAAATAGGCAGCATTTATGGCGTTTTAGCCGCAATAACAGTTATACTTATCATTTCTGCATTCTTCATCGGATACAAGTATGCACTCCTTGCAGGATTAGGCCTAGTATCTTACGTGTATGGTTTGCAACACGCAGTTGACGCTGACCACATTGCTGCAATTGATAACACCACTCGAAAGCTATTGCAGCAAAAAAAGCGGGCTTCAACAGTAGGCACATGGTTTTCCCTGGGGCATTCAACAATCGTAATGGCTCTATTTGTAGCCTTAGTAATCGCAACCAAAGCAATCCAAGGTGCTATACCTGGACTACAGACAGGTGGCAACATCATCGGCTCGTTAATCAGCGGGACATTCCTGTTCCTTATTGGATTCATCAACGTTCTCATAGTGCTAGGTGTGTACAGGACATTCAAGGACTTAAAGAAAGGCCGAATCAAAGGGGATGAAATAGATGAAACTATTAACAAAAATAGTTTCACGGGCAGAGCCTTCGGAAAACTATTCAGAATAATCAATGAACCATGGCAAATTTACCCAATAGGCGTACTTTTCGGGTTAGGTTTCGATACAGCAACACAGATTGCTCTATTCGCGATCGGCGCCTCCCTTGCTGTTAGCAATGTTCCCATGGTTTACTTCCTCGTTTGTCCGCTACTGTTCACTGTGGGCATGGTTACAATCGACACGACAGACGGCGTACTAATGAGATGCGCATACGGCTGGGCATTCCTCAAGCCAATACGTAAAATCTACTACAACCTGACAATCACCATAATCTCAGTCATGGTTGCCTTCATTATAGGCGGCATCGAGATTACTCAAGTGGTTTCATCACAAATAGGCTTAACAACAGGCGTCTGGTACACACTCCAAAACCTTGATTTCGGAATAATAGGCTACACAATCATCGCAACCTTCATCATTGCCTGGACCGTTTCCATGGGTTACTACAAACACAAGAGATACGATAAAATGACTTTCCCAGCAGGCACTCCAGCACCTACCACTACCGCAATAACCGCAGCAATTCTCGACCAAAAAACATAGAACAAAGACTAATACCAAAAGCAGAAACAAAAACATGCAAATGGAGCAACCAACAAACATGCCGGCATACTAAAAGCATATATCTTGTCAATACAGTAGCTATGAAAAGCATCTAAAACTAATGCATGGTCAAGGTGAACAAAAAATGGTTGAAATAAAAATTAATGCATCTGAACTTAAAGATGGCGACATTATAGCAAAATTCTCCAGTTTCCTAAAAGATAAAACAGGAGCAGAAGTCACAACAGATTCAAAAACTTTAACAATTAAGGGTGAAGGAGAAGCAGTCTCCAAGAAATACTTACGAGTTACAATCAAAAAGTTTCTGCACGCCCAAGAATTAACCGACACATTTAGGGTCATAAGCGACCAAGAGAACGCCTTAAAAGTTAAAAAGAGAAAAATATCAGAAGACTAATTCTTTTCTTCAATTATTCTCAGCAAAATTTTACTGTTGATTCTTTAAAAACTTGTATCTATAGGAAACGCTAAAATGTTTGGCATTATTATCTTCTCTTAGTGAAGATATGTCATATAACGAATTTAGAAAAGATTACTTGTTAAACCGCTGGGTTGTAATTGCCACTGCACGTGGTCGCAGGCCCACTGATTTTGCTAAACCCAAACCTGACGCAGCAAAAAGCAGCAACTGCCCCATGTGCGTAGGCAATGAGCAGATGACCCCAGTTGCCTCGATGCTTTATTTAGAAAAAAATGGTGACATAATTAAATCTGCGGATCCTTTGCAGGGTGAACGTCCCAAGAACTGGCTTATTCGCGCTTTTCCAAACCTTTACCCCGCTTTCTCTCCGCCAAAAGAGCAAGCTGACGAAAAGCAAATCATTAAAAATGAGACTTTTGGGTACGCAATAGGCGGTCATGAAGTTATTGCTGAATCTCCAAATCATGATGAACATATTGCCGATGCAAGACTGCCTCAACTGGAACTTTTAATTAAAGCCTACATTGACAGGCTAAACGCATTAAGCACGAAACCTTACATTAAGTACGTTTCAATCTTCCGAAATCATGGTCAAGATGCAGGTGCATCATTATCTCACGCACACAGCCAAATAATCGCCATGCCGATGGTTCCAGTCACAATCCAAGAAGAGATGGCAGCAAGCAAAAAATTCTTCAAAGAAAAAAAGAAGTGCGCTTTCTGCGACATAATTGAACGAGAATCTAACAGCCCAAGAGCCGTGATTAATAACAAAAACTTTCAAGTTTTAGCTCCCTATGCAAGCATGAACCCAATGGAGTTTTGGATAATACCTAAAAAACACGCTTCAAACATCCTGAACCTGAAGCAGGCAGAAGTGTCTGCCTTCGCGCAAACTCTGAAGGCAACCCTCAAAGCACTAAAAGATTTAGTGAATGATCCACCTTACAACTATGGCTTTCATTTAGCACTAGATAAATCTGCACAAGACAGCTATCACTGGCACCTTGAGGTTTACCCTAAACTGTCAATTTGGGCAGGCTTCGAAAAATCAACAGGCGTATACATTAACACGATAACTCCTGAAACAGCAGCTGCCGAACTAAAAAAAGCAATCAAACTTCAAACTTGAACTAAAACATCTTCGAAAATTCAGGTTTAACTTCAAGCACGCCCTCCAAATATGCACGTAGCGGTTCAGCCACGCTCCAAGCTTGCGCAATGCAACCCTGAGGATTATACGGTGCCGAGCCATCGTAAATTTCATTTATCGTTCCTAAACCCCCCTGATGAACAGTTGCATTAAACAAAGGCAACAAAAAATTTTCACAAGCAAATTTTCGTGTTGACTTTTCGTGCCCTTTAACTTTAAAGAAAGCTGAAACAAAAGGACCTATAAGCCAAGGCCAAATTGTACCGTTATGGTAAGCAGTATCCCTGCTTCGCCTGTCTCCAGCGTACTTGCCTACAAACTTCCTGTCGCTTGTAGCCAGAGTTCGCAAGCCGTAAACCGTTACAAGTTCACGCTTGACCAGATTAACAACCTGCCTGCCCTTTTCTATGTCAAGCACCGGAAAATCTAAAGACAGAGAGAAAATCTGGTTAGGACGAATCGAATCGTCAACCCCACTCTCCTCAAGAACATCAAATAAGCATTTTTTTTGGGCATTCCAAAATTTGCTGTTAAAATTCTCGCGAGTTTTATCGGCCATTTCAGCATATTTTTTAGCTAAATTTGGCTCAGAAAACTTGGCGGCAAGAAACTCCATTATCCGTAGAGCATTGTACCATAATGCTTGAATATCAACAGCTTTTCCGCTTCTAGGCGTTATTGCTTCACTGTCAACAAAAGCATCCATCCATGTAAGACGTGGACCATGCATCAATAAACCGTCAGTATCCACGTGAATATTAAACAATGTTCCTTTCTCGTGGCAAGCAATTATTGCCTTCAGTTTTTCCCATAATTCTTCTTTGACGAATTTAAAGTTCCCAGTATATTTTAGGTATTGGAAAACAGCGTTTATGTACCATAGCGTGGCGTCGACAGTGTTGTACGCTGGTTCTCCAGACCTATCAGATATGAAGTTCGGGATAAGCCCATCTTTGCAGTATTGAACATAGTTTGAAAGAATATTCTTCGCAGTCTGGAATCTTCCCGTAACCAACAGAAGGCCAGGTAAGGAAATGAAAGTATCCCTACCCCACGGCTCGAACCATTGATATCCAGCTATAACTGCTGGCTTGCCACTGATGCTTTTAACTATGAATGAGTCTGCTGCTAATAGAATCCAGTTTAACCAGTCGCTAACAGGCACTTGAGAATGAGAACTGTAAAAAGTAGTAAGCAAATTCTCTTGTAGTTGCAGTTCACGTTTAAGCGAATCCTGGACATTCTCAAACGTATTGCCAAAAGCGTCAATAATTACTCGAGCCTCTTGACTTGAACGATTCGCCGTTGCCACTACCGCGAATTCTTTTTCAGTTTTTGCAGCAATGTCAAGTTCGAAATAACCTGGCTGAAAACAATTATCAACGCTTGCTTCACCCCTCTGAGCTTCAAAGCGATAAACTAATTTTTCTACAGGGTTAATTTTTTCGACAAAATTGCCGTCAGTTGCATGGCATAAAACGGCTGTTTCGTGTGGATGAAAAATAACTTGAACCTCTTTTTCCTTGCTTGCCTGCGTAAAATCCAAATGGTTATTCCAGCGGTTAATAACGCTATGGAAGTGCCTGCAGGTAAAAACCGGGTAAATTCTAACTGCCGCTTCTGAACTGTTTTTGTTGATGATTTTGTAAATTACTGAAACAGAGTTCTTGTTTCTTTGCATAAAAATTGTTTTCTTAACGTTGATGTCTTCAGCGTTGTAAGTGTAAGTTGGGAAAGGCGCTATCGAGAATTCGCTTAACATTTTATAACCTTGGGGGTAAATTGCATCTTGAAACTCATTGGTTCCTAGCCTGAAAACTTTATCATCTAACAGGATGTCTTCGTCCAGCTTGGATAAGCATACAGTGCGTTCACCCGGCGGATTTAATGCTGCAACCAGTAAACCATGATACTTCCTCGTGTTCAAACCCAAAACGGTCGATGAGGCGTAGCTGCCAAGGCCGTTAGTTATTAGCCATTCCTTGCTGACCACTTCATCGAAACTCGAAAAAGCTTCCTTAGTGAAAGCAAGGTTTGGCAAATTCATTTGTCAAGTCATCAGCTTAGCAATGTTCTTTTCTCTTGGAGCAGCAAAATAATTTGCTACTGGAACACACTTAGTCCTGAACAATAAGAAATTAGGCTTTGAGAGTTTGAATTCAGTAAGCGTTTCTGCGTATCCCATGCCCTTTGCGAAAACTAATTCAGCTTTATCGTACGACTCTACAAATTCACGGGAGACTTCACCTTTTAAGAATCCGACTGCATCAGTCCCAGTTGTTGATATCTCATCTGCAATTTTGTCCATGCCTGAAATTTCAACATCTTCCAGTGTTGCATCGTTAATGATTGGTCCACCCTTAACGACATAAGTTACTTTTAAACCCATATTTTTCAATTGTTCAACAAGTAGAGTATCAAAAACGATTTCTCCAGCATTATCAGCCAAATAAAGAACACTTTGAGCCTTCTTTGCTAACTCGTAAGCCTTATCCGTATCATCAATAACTAAATCTCGAGCTGCGGTTCGTAAAATTTTCGAAAGGTCATTTAACGCAAATTTATGGCCGGGAATATCAAATTCCATTATGTTTCCCACGATCGCGCAAAGACAAGCCTTCTTGAATCTCTCCTGCTGATTTCCACCCGTTGCCACAAATTTTTTTGCACTTGGAAGCAGTTTCAATGCTTTCTCGTTGCTCAATTTCTTACTGTGTTTATATGGATCATCGTTACCAGTTAATGTCTTGATTATTCGATCTCTTTTAGTTCCTATGTCAGCGGGAACAGTAGTCGATTTAAACTCACGATTTAAGAGTTTAACAACTTCCGCTAAACACCTAAATCTTAACGCTGGATTAGTAGTTGCTTGGTAAGTTTCAGCGGTTGCTCTAGAAAGTAAGCATGACGCGCATTCAGGTTCAACTTTCAATTTAGTTCACTCTTATGATTGCTTAGTTGCTTCAGCAAATGCTTTCAGTACTTTATATGGATTTTTAGCTTTAACAACTCCGCTTGCAACAAGAATTCCGCTTGCTCCAAGCTTTAAAGAAACTGCAACGTCTTCACTGAAAGTTATTCCAGCTCCACAAAGAACAATTGTTTCAGGGTTAATGCGCTTAACAAACTTTACACCTCTAGTTATAACTTCTGGTTCAGCTTTAGAAACAGCTACTCCTTTTCCTATGAGTTCAGGCGGTTCAATCGAAACAATATCAGGGTTCAACGCGGCTATAGAACCACTAACTCGATAATTATTGACACACACGCACGAAGTGAGACCTTTCTTATTCGTTAGCCACAAAATCGTATCAATATCAGATAATTTAAGTTGCCTTTCAGAATGATTAATAAGCGTTCCAACTGCCCCGGCTTCCTTAACGGATTCCGCAAGCACATGCCCAGTTGAATTACCCGGTATTATTGGATCTATGTGTTGAGCAAAAACTGGAATTTCAACTGTTTCGGCAACACGAGACAAGTCTGCAAACTGAGGAGCAACTATTATACATGTATCAGTCTCTTTACTTACCTTTTCAGCGGTTTTTGCAAGTCCAACTGCTTTTTTCCCAGTTGCCTCCAAATACGTTTTAAAATTCAATATAATTATTGGAGTTTTAAGCCTCAAATTAGCTCGTTCCTCGTATAAAAGATTAAACTAGTAATATTAATATTATCTCTCCCACAAAAAATTAACTGCTTTTCTGAATATAATTTTAAAGAAAATTTAGGATGCTGGCGCTTTCAGGGGCAGAGCTGTTTTCTTTTTCAGCTGCACTATCAGTCAACATAGCAACCAACTGCCCATCTTTAACAACGGCTATCCTTGTAACCCTTTTTTCCCGCATAACCTTCATGGCTTTAACGATTGACTCGTTTCTGTCAAGAATAACAAGCGGGGTAAAATTGATGTCTCGCGTAAGGGTCCTATCAGGGTCCTTTCGTCCTTCAACTATTTCCTTTAACAGATCCCTATCATTTATCACGCCAACAGGTTTATTGTAATTTGTTATGAGAACCGATGTTGCACCATTTTTCATCATCACATCAACAAGTTTAGCAACGGTTTCAAACTGAGATATTTCAACTACTGGCAGCTTCATTCCAGCTTGTTTGCTGATATCAGCAATGTCAATGCCTCTCTTCCATATGTCATTTAGCATTTCGCTAACTCTTTCAATCTGGCTTGGGTCGGTTGAGTAAAACGTGTCTGCAAAGTAGAAAACTGCATCTTTTCCCACATCACCAAGCGGGGGCATTTTAAACATGAAAAGATGTTTAGAATCCACAAGCATCATCGTCAAGTAGCTGATTGGTACATGCTTAACTTCGTAATTCGCCGAGAGCTTCTGTGCTGGCTCAAGATTATCAAGATCAATGGACGCCATTATGCGGATATTCAAGCCTTTTTTTAGATATTTGGTTATAGGGTCACCTTTCGCAAGTCGATTAATGCTCTGCGAAGAAGTGATTATGACAATGTCGTTCCTGGCTGATTCTAAAACTTTAGTGACTTTGCTCCACGCTTCTTCGTTCCCTTTGATTACTAGCGTTTCGCCTATTGGAATCCCGCTTTTTAGCTCTTCAATTCTTCTTGAAGCTGAAATTCCTGTTTGCCACATCTGGACGAAAAAGGCTTTCAACACTGAAATGAACATTTTATCGTTTATCCACAACCCTTCATCTTCAAGGTTTAGAACTGAAGCTTCATTAGCTGTTGGCGCGTACAAAATAGCCTCTTCATCATCTTTTATCAAGAATCGTGGGAAAAACTTTGAGTTCATGCTCAAATGGTGAAGCTTAATGTTTAATTTCTCTTCAGAAATATTCTTGTCAATCCGATCAACAATCTTTAGATTTTCAGATGAAATCTCTGTTATTATCTGAAACTTTACATTACGATCTTTTGCTGGACCTACAGTTGAGTCAAATATTCCAGCAATATCCTCCTGAATTATCCCAAGAGCAGTTGTTAAAATTAAGACGTCTTTTCTTGATTCTTCAATCATGCTCAGCATTTTTGCATAAATTTTTTTCTTGCCGGTGATAATGGAGAATTTAGCTACTGGATATTCTGACTCAGGTGCACTTATCGAAGACCACGCGGACAAGAGATTCTGTTTTTGCTCATTCAGGTTAGCTACTTCGTTCTTTTTCGTATTGATAAATGTGTCAACTAAAGTTTCGAAAGGAACTATAGTGAAACGGGTTGGTCTTTCAAGAGTGGCTTCAATGAAACCTTTCTCCTGCAATTTCTTGAAGGTGCGGTAAGCTTGTACTCGTTCCATCTTTAATCTTTTAGCAACAAAGCTGGTTGATTGAACGCCGCTTTTCGCTAAGAACATGTATACTTGAATTTCTCTTTTGGATAAGCCCAGAATTTGTAGAAATCTTGTTACGTCTTTTTCGCTCAAGTCTAAGCATGCCGCCTGCAATAAAATAAGCTTTACACATTATTAATGATACTTTCATTTATATAAATATGGTTTTGATAGTTAAATGTGCGTAAATTTTCAGAGAAATTTGCTAATTACACCTTAAAGTGGCAGTTTTTCGTTTAGGATAGCGTTTATTAATCTGTGAAAACATTGGTTAATTACAAGAGTCGTGAAGTTAATCTTTGCCTATCAAATCAAAGCTTAATAATTGGTTTGGCGTGCAAACGATTGGGGCGACTTTTATTGTGTAACTTTAGAATAATAAAATAAACACCTAAAATCAAATGAAGGGAAAATCGGAAAATGTCAATATCTAAGAAAAAAATTATTGTTATCGACGACGACAAATCAATACTTCGAACTTTTACCCGCATACTACAAAAAGTCGGTTACGAAATTGATGTAGCAGAAACCGGAAAAGAAGCCATAGAAAAAGTTGAAGGACGCCAATACGATTTAGCTTTAGTTGATATTAGGCTTCCCGACATGGATGGAACAGAACTACTCGCTAAACTCAAAAAACAGCTCCAGAATACCATAAAAATAATGATTACAGGTTTCCCATCCTTGGAAACTGGTGTTAAAGCACTTGACGAGGGCGCAGACGCTTACTTAGTTAAACCAGTCAAACCGCAAGAGCTTTTAGCACTTCTTGACGAGAAACTAAAAAATAAAGAAGAAAAAGTCGAAGCTTAAAAAAACAAAAAGTAGCAGACTCTAAATTAAGCAGAAATTTTTATTCTATGAATATCGCAGGTTGTCTTGGCACAGCCATCGTTGCTCGTTGCCGAGGATCATAACGCGTCGCATCTTCCTCACTATAAACTGCGACGTCCGCTTCAAACCGTGTCTTTAGAAAATCCAGACTAGCTGAAATTGCTTCTTTCTCATCGCGAACGTAAGTTTTTGCTAAACGTTTTTTTCTTTCAGTCGGCAGCTTACTTATTGTTTTAAGTATTTTAGGAACTAAAGCCGCAATTTGCTTCATATACTGTTTTAATTCAGGTTCATTTGAAGCGTTTTTCATGACATCGTTGATTTTTGCTTCTCCTTCGAGGGATTTTTCAAGGATGATGGTGTAAATTTTTGTTTTCCACGCTGCAGCAGTGTAATAGCATATTTTTTTAGGAGTTATCTTGGTGGCTTTTAAAACGTTCAGAGTGTCCTCGATTAGGTCAATTAGAAAATTCTCTTCTTCTTCAGCAGACCAATCCAGTTTATTTTCGTCAACTGTTGGCCAAGCTGCTCTGCTTATGAAATCGTCTTTTCCAGCTTTGCTCCATAATTCTTCGCTTATATGAGGCGCAAAAGGTGCGACTAGTCTAACCCAAATTTCCAATGCTTCTTGAACTGCTTTAGTGTCAGTTCTTCCTTTTCTGCGTGTGTACCAGCGAAAATCATTCCAGGTTTCAAAGAATGCTACTTCCAAAGCAGTTCTAGTTTTTAACTCGTCAAGACCTTTTGTGACTTCGCTTATACGGTGTTGAAGCCTGCTGAGTAACCATTTTTCTAAATGCCCAAAATCATCGCATTTAGTTTTTTCAATTATGCTTAATGCAAAATTATAGAATGATTCAATTTTACCCTGAATGTCAGCGGCACTTTCGCTTCGCCAGTCCGGGTCATCCATGCCTTCAGCGCCCAATAGAAGCGCGCATCTTGTTGCGTCTGCTCCGTACTTGTCTACTGCCCCCTTCATTGTCACGAAGTTGCCTTTTGATTTATGCATTTGTTTGCCTTCAACCATAAGCATGCCATTGACGCCAATGCCTCTTGGCCAATAATTTTGTGGAAACAGGGCTGCGTGGTGGAAGATGCAGAAGCTCAGGTGGTTTGGAACAAGTTCCTTTGCTGAAACTCGAAGGTCAAACGGGTACCAGTACTTGAACTCGCTCTGCATTGCGTTTAAAATTTCAACTTTTAAACCTGTCTTAGCCTCAAGTTTTGCTGCCTCGCCTTTATCGTAGAAAACGTAGTCGAAAACTTCAGGAGTTAACGCTTCAGGCTTAACGTTATGCTGCTTGATAAGCTTGTTTATCGTGTAAAACGCCATGTAAACCGTTGAATCACTTAAGGTTTCAATTATCCAGCCTTTCTCCCACGGCAAAGGCGTGCCAAAACCAGTTGTCCTCGCACATGCCCACTCTCTTAACCAATCAATTACCGTGTTAAACCATGGTTTAGCCGAGTCAGGATAAACAGTCATTTGGGCGACAACTTCTTTTGCTTTCGCTTTCCATTGGGGATCAGAATAATTGAGGAACCACTGGTTAGACAAGATTTTAACTATGCATTGGGTCATGCAACGGCAAATCACTGGTTCAGGCAAATCGTACATGCTGTCAGCAACGCCCAGTTTGCGAAAATCACCAATAAGCGTATCCTTGACTTCGCGAACACTTTTCCCAGCATAGACACCGCAATTCTGCTTAAGTTTCCCACCGTGAAACTCTTTTTTATACAGCTCTTTAGTTGCTTGGTCAGCCCTTGGGTCGTGCTGGTCTTTTATTCCCATCTGCTGCACAATTTCCACAGCTGGAAACTCGCCGAACCCTTCAACTTTAATGATTGAGATCGGATTAATTTTCTTAACGACTTCTGGGTCAACACCAAAATCTTTCAAGACTTCCGGTTTCTCTTTTAGGTCTTTTAGTGCCAGCCAATCGTAGGGTGCATGAGCTGGAACACTGTAGACAATGCCCGTAGCTTGCTTTGGATCAACGAACCATCCGGGTAAGATCGGAAATTCCTTTTTTGTTACGGGGTTTTCAAAGGTTTTCCCGATTAATTCCCGACCCTTGAAAGTGCGTTTTACTTGAACGGTTTTTTGTTGTTCTTTAAGTTTTTCAGAAGCTTCTTGGCTTATAATCCAGTTTTCCTTGTTGACTTGTGCTTCAACGTAAGTTGCATCAGGGTTAACCCAAATGTTTGTTATGCCATAGACTGTTTCAGGCCGAAAAGTTGCCGCTGGCAAAATAGTGTTTTCATCAAGCCTGTACTTTATTAGCGTGTACTCTTCAGGCGTTACGCCTTCGCCTACTTGACGATCATGGTCGCCAGTCGGACTTTGATCTTTAGGACACCACACCACCGGATGAGTTCCACGGGTTACATAGCCTTTCTCTTGTAGGTTCTTGTACTGCCACTCAATAAATTTCTGATAAGTCGGCAAAATAGTAGTGAATTCCCTGCGCCAATCAACAGAGAAACCAATGCGTTTAGCTGCCAACCTTCCTTCGTTGGTGTAGTACTGAGCCATGTAAAGCGGGTCAACAAATTTCTTAAGTTCAGCATCTGGCACCCCATCAACTTCGCGTAAAACACGTATGTACACTTCATCATTTCGCGCTACGCGTTGACTAGCGCCCAGTAGCGGTTGACCAGTCCAATGCCAACCCCACGGCCAAAGCACATTGTAGCCCTGCATCCGCTTGAATCGGGCATAAGCGTCAACACGGGAAGCAGTAAACGTATGTCCCACATGCAAAGGGCCATTCATGTACGGATATGGAAAAGTAACCATAATTTTTTGACGTGTAGGATCTGGATCAGCTTCGAAAACGCGTGAGATTTCCCATTTGGCTTGCCATTTCTCTTCGATTTGCTTAGTCAGGCTCATAAAACTTGACTGATTAAGTCTAAACCTATTAAGAGTTTTGCTTAGTATGTGAGAATATTTAAACCCTAAAAGTCAACATGATGGTAAGGACTTGTAATATTATGGCTGAAGAGGCAAAGATGGAAGACGTTATCAGGTTATTTTACAAAAAAGGACAAAAATCCTTAGACCTTGCTAGACAAATCGTAAGGCAAGAAAAAGTGGGGTTTAAGCCTCTTAAAGAAGCACTTGAATACTTTATGGATAATTGGGAAGATGTTTTGCATCCTGCTTTAGTTGCTCTTGCCTGCGAGGCTGTAGGCGGAAACCCAGATATCGCAACTGAGCTTAGCGCTGCTTTAGTGCTTCTTGCGGGAGCCGCGGATGTACATGACGACATTATTGACCAGTCAAAAACCAAGTCTTCAAAACCAACTGTTTATGGAAAATATGGTGTCGACATAGCTGTACTTGCAGGTGATGTTTTACTTCAAAAAGGTGCTTATGTTTTACATGATGCTTGCCAAAAACTTGTTGAGAGCAAACGCCATGAAATCCTAAAAATAGTTGAACAGGCTTTTTTGGAAGTTAGCAGTGCGGAAGCGCAGGAAAGAGAGTTTCGAGGAAGATTTGACATTTCAGAGAAAGAGTATTTTGAGCTTGTAAACAATAAAGTCGCTGCAGGCGAAGCTTCAGCAAAAATAGGAGCAATTTTAGGCAATGGCACTAAAAAAGAGGTTGAGATTTTAGGACATTATGCAAAAACATTCGGGGTTCTTATGACTTTGCGCGATGAGTTTGTTGACATGTTTGAACCAGACGAGCTTAAGAACAGGTTTGAAAAAGAATACCTTCCTTTGCCCATATTGCTTACGTTTGCAAGTGTCGATAGAAAAGAAGAAATTATTCGTTTGCTTAAAAGGAAGTTAAATGAAAAAATAATAGAGAAAATACTTGATGATGTTTTGAATTCAACGGAAACTTTAATGCTGAAGCAGAAAATCAGAGAATTTACTTTACAGGAACTCCTTTCAATAAATAACTTAAAGTATAAGCAAGATTTATTAAATCAAATAATATGTGGGGTTTCAGAAGGGTTGTAAAATAAAACAAGAACTATTCATAAAAATCTTGTTTATTTATGCCCATCCGCCTGCTATTCTAACTGGTTTATTATATTTCATTTTTGACCTTCTCCTTTATGTATATATGTTCGACACAACTGCTTTAAAAAACTTCCGATTGAGCGCTTAACTGCCTTATAAGTATTACGCCCTAAAAGGGCAGCTCCCGCCAAAAACGCTTATTTTGAATACTGTTTTAGAATTATCAATCCTTATTTCTTGATTTCTTCTTATTAATTTTTGAACGCATGCTTAAAAAATGGCTATTTAATCCAGAAGTTAGGGTAAAATCCACTTTAGCAGTCATTTTTGTAGTGGCTAATCCGCTTATTTGGTATTATACAGTAAATGTAATGTTGCAAGAAGCCATAGCTAAAATGTCACAAGACCCCAACATAGCGATAATTATTTGGGGGGTTCATTTTTTGGGAATAATAATTTCAGCAATAGTTGGAGCTGTGTTCTTTAAAAGAATTGACCAAAATAGATTTTTATCAATCTGGATGTTATTGGGAGTTGCGTCATCTTTATCAATTTTTTTTATTTATAGCGGTAACTTATTCATATTAAGTCTGATTTCGCTGTTTTTGGGCATTTCATTGGGTGTTGGAATGCCAGCATGCATGGGGTATTTTACTAATTCTATACCGATTGAAAAACGAGGAAGAGTAAGCGGATGTATTTTTTTATTTTTCACAATTGGATTTGCTTTGATGCTCCTTGTTCCGTATGACGCCTTTGTAGTCGGTATCATTCTTGCAGCATTTAGATTATCGAGTCTCTTTGTTTTTAATGTCAGTCAATCCCAAAAAAAAGTAGAGATACACAAAGAATCCTTAACATCTTACAAAGCTATTCTGAAAGAAAGATCTTTTATATTGTACTTTATTCCGTGGGTTATGTTTTGTTTTGCGAATTATTTGACTCCGCCGATTCAATCAAGCTTACTAGGGGGACAACAGGCTGTAACGCAACTTATTCTGATCCAGAATATACTGATGGGAATATGTTCAATTATTGGAGGGTTTCTGATTGATTTTATGGGACGTAGGAAAATCGCCCTCGCTGGGTTCGTATCAATTGGAATCGGAACAGCGATTTTAGCAGCTTTCCCTTCAACTCCCATAGCTGTGTACTTATCTGTTATCGCAACCGCCATCGCTTGGGGATTTTTCTACACAATTTTCATTTTAACAATCTGGGGAGATTTAAGCGGTAACTATCAAAGCAATAAATTCTATGCTCTTGGTGTAACCCCTTTTTTTGTCTCACAATTCTTAGAAGTTTTAGCAAATAACTATTTGACAAACTTGATTTCGACTTCTGCGCTTTTCTCTTTCACAGTCTTCTTCTTGTTTGTTGCTGTTTTGCCTCTTTTTGTTGCTCCTGAAACTTTGCCTGAGAAAGCTATGAAGGATAGAGACTTGAAAAGTTACCTTGAAAAAGCACAAAAAATTGTGCAAAAAGAATACGAGAAAAACCAGAAAAAAGAGACAAAGGAAACACAAGAAGAAACCAAAGAACAAAACGAAGAAAAAAGAGAAAGAACAAGACGGAGAAAACGAACAAGATCAGGAAGAGTTTGTTGAAGCGCAGGAGTTGGCGGAAAAATACTATTAAACAAGCATTATGTACATTTTACGCATGTTCTTTCATGTGATCCTGACGTCGCAGTGCAATTTGCAGTGTAGGTACTGTTTTGGCGAGAGCCTTGATGATTTTGACGAGGATTTTGGCGACCAAATTGAAGTAGATTACTCTTTACCTAAAAAGATCAATTATGATTTAGATTTGCTCGCGAATTTCTGCCGCAGGGACCCAGATTGCGTGGTGACTTTTTACGGCGGCGAACCCTTAATGTGCATTTCTGAGATTAAGCGGATTATGGATTGTGTTAAGCCTAAGCATTTTATGATTCAAACTAACGGTTTGCTGCTTGACAAGTTGGAGCCAGAGTATGTAGACCGCTTCCACACTATGCTTGTCTCCATCGACGGTGATGAGGCTTTAACGGATTATTACCGAGGTAAGGGCACTTTTCGCAAAGTCATCGATAACCTGAAGCTGGTTAGAAAGAATGGTTTTATGGGTGAATTGATTGCACGAATGACTGTGATGGAGCAAACAGACATCCACACGCAAATCAGATGGCTGTTTGAGAATGAGGAGTTCAAGTTTTCCTCGGTTCATTGGCAGCTGAACGCAGGTTTTTGGTCAAACGATTACGCAAAACGAAATTTTAAGGATTGGACAGAGAAAAGCTACATGCCGGGAGTAAAAAAGCTCGTTGGTTTCTGGGTGGACATGATAGAGCAGAAAGGCGTTGTGTTGAAGCTTTACCCCATACTTGGCATTGCGAACTCGCTTTTAAACGATGAAAAAGAATGCTTGTTACGTTGTGGCGGCGGCTGGATAAACTATGCTATTCAAACAGACGGTTACATTATTGCTTGTCCAACAATGTGGGGGATGAAAGACCATTATTTAGGTCACATAGGCAACGCTGATCCGCTTAAGCTAAAGAAAGTGTTTGTTAATCAGCCTCCATGCAGTAAATGCGCAATTCTTAACGTCTGCGGCGGCAGATGCCTATACACAAATCTAACGCAAAGATGGGACAACAAAGCATACTCGGACGTCTGTTGCACGGTTAAATCTCTCGTAGATGACGTGACAGAACAAATTCCACGGATCAAGAATTTGATAAGAAAAGGCAAAGTCAGTTTAAGCGATTTTAATTACATCAAGTATAACGGGTGCGAAATAATCCCTTGAATATAGAAATAATCCGTTGTGTTTCTTGTCATTATTTTCGCTTCCTAAAGAGTTTATGACCTTCCACTTCAGCGTGATACTCAAACCCGACTTCCATCAGCTTAATTGCATCGTCTAAGTTGTCAGCGACTTTAACAATGAATTGGTCGTTTCCTTGTGCGCTATAAATCATGAGAGCTTCTGTTCAACTATTTTAGTGGAGAAAAAATTAAGAACTTAACTGCTAACGAGAACTTGGGGGCAAGAAAGATGTGTGAAGATGCTGAAACTCTTGAAGACAAAAAAGTGTTAGAAGCTAGATACTTAGAAAGCATATCCGTTGCAGTAAATAGCAAGTTGAAAAATTTGGGAATTAGAGATGTCAAGTTTGATGAAAAAATGGAAGCACCAGAGAGATAGTATGTCTAGATCCCAAATTTAACGGCCCATTTAACGCGTTAGAAGGAATTATCAAAGATTTAGCTGAAGAATTAGCAAAGGCAAAGAGAGACCTTTGGCTTCAAAACAAAAATGGATCATTTGTTTGCTTTGGCTTGAGAGCAGAAATTGTTTTTGTTCAACTATTTGAGTCCGTTAGCGCGCTGGCTTGTCGAGACCGTGTGAAAATTCATTGTTCAATTTGCGCGTCGAGATGCTTCAAGCGCGCTGATGAAATAAGGTCAGCACACACATTATGCCGAAGCATCGTCCATGATGCAACAATTGTCAATGATTGTTTGAAATATCGTTTTATTTTGTGCCTCAAAGTTATAATCCGCTTTGGATTTAGTTTAAATATTCATCAAGGAGCTAACTTTCTTACTTAGAAAAATCAACATAGACGAATGGTAAAATCAGGACAGGGAAAAAGTATGCTTCAATTTGCACCTTTGGGAGGTGAATAGTTTGGTTAAATTTGGAACTTTGGAGTATTATAAACTATGGTCAGATGCATTAAACAAAGATGAGGAATTTACTAAATCAGGCATAAGTATGACTTCCTTGTACATCTTTACTGATGTGCTTAATCCCGACGGATCGCCCAAAGCTTTCTTTATAAGGACTGAAAACGGTAAGAATACGGAAGTTAGAGAGGCTAAAGCTTCAGAACTTGATCAAGTTGAATTCGGTCGAACTGCCACCTATGCTATGCATGCAGGCGTTGCCAAAGGTGAGATAAACGTGCAGAAAAGCAAATTAAAACTTAACATGATGAAAGCAATGAAGAATCAAAAAGCTTTGGGACGTTTACTGGTAACTTCGAAAGAACTTAAAGATGTTGAATACTAAAACATACCAAGTACATTTCTAGTTAATCCGCTTTCAAATCTTTTTTTGTTTCAAATAGTTGGTAAGCACTTTGAGTTGATTGTGCAGTTTAAAAAATACTTTTAGAAACGATTGTGGAAAATAATGAGACACAGAGTTTGTTTTGTGGCTTAAAGTTGAACCCGACTTAGGATTTATCTTAAATATATCATATAGCCAAAACATTTTCGCTTAATATATGAATTATAGTTAAAAGGTGACAAAAAAATGGCTATTTTTGATACATCCAAAATAAATATAATCCCCTATGTACATTTATCGGATGCAAGTTTACAAGATTATTCTTCGCACGACTCACAGTTTCCAGGGATTTACAACGATTCTTCGTTTATTTATGCTATGGCTGATACGGAAGATGGTAAACGTTATGAGTTATATCGAGCTTTCACGAAAAATGTTGCTTTCGATTTCATGGTCATTGAATGTCCAAAGGACATATGGGCTGATCCCGCAGCAGTGAAATTTCCTGGCGAAAATGATTTGTACTGGGGTGCGATCATGTGGCAAAACAATGATGGGGTCCATACAGCTAGTCCAGACTAGCTTTGCTTTGAATCACAGCCTTGAGATCTCTCTTGGTCCTAAGCAATATCTGTGGAAAGAGGACAATAATTACATTGACGTGGTATTAACCCCTCTACCACAAAATGTAACAACAATTTATGTTCCAGGATTACCTGACGATGTAGGCTATACAAGTTCTGGGTGCACTGTGGCAGGCAGCATTAACGGAAGCAAGATTACCGGAGGTTATGGCGGGCTCGATCGTATGTACTGCTTACCCTGGTTAAGCTCCTTTTTCTCCAAGATAGCTCTCCTTGAGCATTATTGGTTTGTATGGGGTTCAATCCTAAGCGATGGACGCTGGGAGAGTGGAAATGCAATGCTAGGTGCGGGAAATTTTGCTTTGGCAACATTCCACCGCCAAGGTGAGCGTCCAATAATTGCTATTAACGATGATGTAAAGGCTTCCGTTGAATGGGCTAAGAAAGATTACAACAGTAAACCGCAAGCTGCTACCCTAAAATTTGGAGGTCGTACCTTCAAATATGAAGGCCAATATAATGCAGCTGGAGGAGCAGTTTCTATGGCGATTGATTGGTTACACGGAATTGTATCCGAGGGCGGGGGTCCTAAGCCTGTCAAGAGTTGGTCCACAATGGAGGTCATAAAAGTACGCGCAACACCGCGAGAATAATGCTAAAATAATAATAAGTACTATTAATTTTATTTTTTGATGATTGTATAATTAGTTTTCATTGTGTACACGTCTGTACACCGTCAACCCAAACATTGATCTAAAGACATGCCTCTTTAGCTTGATACAGATTTGCATCTGAGGAATTAAGAAGCAATGCGCTCAGAATCTTTAATTCGATCTTATATTTCCTTATGCTGGATCTAAGCGAAAGTCAGGAAGTGCTAAGACAAATGGAATCTCAGAGGTTTGTAACCTGAAATTAGTCCTATAAATAAAATGAAGGGTAAAAATAAATGTCAAATGTACACATGCCCTTTTTCTTTAATTTATTAATCAATTTCAGACTTTTTTCCACTGAATCTTTTGGTTAACAGATTGCTATTTAAGAAATTACTTTCATAGACAATTGTCAGAAATAATAAAAAATAGAGACTGATTTGTGGCGGGAAGCTGAAATTAGAATCTGATTTATCTTAAATATTCTTTGAAAGGCATGTTATAGCGCGTTAGTTTAAGATTGCTATAATTGCTTGAGGAATATTATGGTCAAGGAAGAAATCGTAAAGAAGATCAATCCAGAATTTAAATTGTATTTAGATAAATTTCCTGGAGGAGAAACACTGATCTTATGCAGCAAATGTGGAGCTTGTACACGTGGTTGTCCTTCAGCTAAGTTAATTGAAGGGTTTAATCCCACAAAATTTCTTGAGGACGCATATTTAGGTTTCGAAAAGCTGACGATAAAAAACGAAAAAATTTGGTTCTGTATGTCGTGTTATAATTGTTCAGAGGGGTGCCCAAAAAAAGTCGATGTGCCAACTATTCTTGAAGCGTTTAAGAATAGAGCAGTTAAATCTTTAAAGAACATTCCTGATGGTCCAAAGGCTGAGGCAGTTACTCTAATTGAAAGTGGTCTTATAGTAAAACCATCCCCTGCAACAATGAAAATACGGTCTGAATTGTGTTTACCAGAGCCTCTAACTCCCAATGTAGTGGAAATTCGAAAGATTTTGAGGACCACTGGGTTTGATCGACTTGTCGGCTATGAAATAAAGGAGGGTTAATTGTGGCATCTAAGTATGCGTTCTTCCCTGGATGTTTGATGTCATCTACACTTCCTCATATTTGCGTGGAGGCCATAACTAGAAAACAAATGAGCAAGTTTGGAGTGGAGCTATTGCCTCTAAAAGGTGCTGGATGTTGTCCAAACCCGTTCAGTATTCCTTCTATAGATTATACGACATATCTCTCACTTGCTGCAAGAAACATCTGTATAGCTGAGAGCATGGGGACAGATATATTGACTGTATGTAACGGTTGCTTTGAAACATTAAAGACTACAAACACTAATTTAAAGAAACATGAAAAACTTAGGAGGCAAGCAAACAATATATTATCTTCAGTAGGGAAGGAATTCAAGGGTAATATTGAAATTAAGCACGTCCTCCAAGTTTTTTCAGAGGATATCGGCGCTGATAAGATTAAAGACAGCGTGATTAAACCATTAAATGGCTTAAAAGTCGCAGTCCATTACGGTTGCCATATTCTTAGACCTAGCGAACTTTTGTGTGTTGATAATTCAAAAAAACCTTTGATTTTGGATAGAATAACTGAGGCTACCGGAGCGGAAACTGTTCAGTATAAATCGAAATTGCTTTGTTGTGGAGCTGGGATTGCCAGTGCTGATGAGAACTCAGCCTTGAGCATGGCCAGAGAAAAACTAGTACAAATTCAACAAGCTGGAGCGGATTGCATTGTACTTCTTTGTCCATCCTGTTTCTATCAATACGATGTAATACAACCCTACATAAACGAAAAGTTTGGCGAAAACCTGAACATGCCTGTACTTTACTACCAGCAACTGTTAGGCATTGCGATGGGGTTTCCAATAAAAGAACTTGGCTTTGAATACCATCAAGTGGATGTGACACCAGTCATAAAAAAAGTTAGCTAGTCAGCGTACTTACTCTGGTTTGAAAAGTGATGAGCAAAGTATTTCAATGCAAGAAATGTGGTACCTGTTGTCGAAATCTTTGGGAAGACATTAGAGGCGTCAAAAAGGGGCTGGTTATTACAGAGAAAGAAGTCAAACTATTTCCAAGAGATATTGTTTCTCCTTCTGTTGCAATTGGAATGAGCAAACCCGATGTAATTATTTTCTATCAATTGAACACGGTTATTTGTCCTTATGTAGACGATAAAAATGATTGCCTGATATATAGCAAAAGACCTTTGATATGCCAAGCCTTTCCTTATGAATCCGAAAAATTTTCAACAGGATGCAAAGTTTTTAGTCAAATGAAAACTGGGCAAATAATTTTAGACTCTGCCCCTTCCAGAAGTCAAATAGATGCAAGTGAAAAGTTAAACAGGTACATGTGGATCCGCTTTGAAAGACGCTTCCGAAGAGGAATTAAGGTCTGGGACTACGACTTAGCCAAAAAAGATTGGTTGTTTAGAACTCAACATAACGAGTATCCCAAGCACATGCTCTCAGAATTTGCAAAAATGCCGATAGGATGATATTGATGACATGCATGAAGGAAAGCTTATGGCTTCCTACAGCTAAGGTGGTCCTGGCATCGGACTTCAAATCCGATGAGTCTGGTAAGGTCTCGGGGTTCGATTCCCCTTGGGAGCCGCCATTTCGCTCTCGCACTCAAGCGTTTTTGCAATATTCGCTGTTTTGCTGATTTATCGCAAGAAAGCCAGGTGCTTCGTTAATGGGCTATCCGTATCTGCTTGTTATATGCGGATTACCCTCTTCAGGCAAAACAACAATTGCAAAAAAAGTTGCCGAGATTCTTGAGACTAAACATAACATTTCAACAATTATTATCAGTTCAGAAGATTTTAAGAAAATGGCTTCTTTTTCTTACCAGGGATTTAAGCCTGAAAGAGAAACCTCAGTTAAAGCTGTTTTTGTTAATACCGTTGAGTTAGCCCTAGAAAAAGGTTTTCTAGTAATAAACGATGATTCAAACTATTTTAAATCAATGAGGCGAACACTGCGGGGAATCGCAAGAAAAGCCAACGCAGACTACAATATTGTGCTCGTAGATACCTCTCTTGAAGTTGCAATTAAATGGAACAAGGAACGAAGTGTACCTATCGCGTCGTCAATCATTGAAGAAATCAACCAAAAATTTGATCGCCCAGGCGGCGAATTTAGGTGGGATAAACCAATAGCAGTTATAGACCCTAGCAAACAAGATTTAGAGCAAATTGCAGGCATCATTGTAAAGGCAGTGCTTGAAGGGTTGGCAAGCCCAATAAGGAGTAAACCGATTAACATTATCGAGGATGAAAAAAAGCTGAAGATTAGAAAAATTGAACGCGAAACCAGAAAGATAATGGCGGAAGTCGCGACGCGATATAAAAATGCTGACTTAGCTATTTCTCTTCCTATTCTAAGAAACGAAACCATCAAGAAAGCACTGATAGAAGGCTTACAAGCAGATATTGTTATTAGAGAATTCCTTGAACAAGCTAACAAGATTGCCACCGAATTTGATATTTCAAATACTAAAGAAATGGGTCCAGAATTCCACGTGGGACTATTCGGACATTGCAAACATGGAAAAACTATGCTTGCTCGGCAGTTAACAGGTAAATCATCAATTTCTGCTCTCGACAAATCATATACAGCTCCGCTTAGCAGACTTTTTGACATGGAATTTTACCCATTTAGGTTAAATAAGAATGCCATTACTTTGGTTGAAATGCCCGGGAATTATAATTTGATAAAACATGCAGTTGTAGGAGCGAACATGACCGACATGGCTATTCTGGTTGTTGCAGCTGATTTAGGTCTGCAAATTCAGAGCGTTGAACACTTTTCCGTTATTAAAAATCTGGGAATCGACAAACTTGTTGTTGTGTTGAGTAAGATCGATGCAGCTTCTCCGGAAAGAGTAGAAGAAGTGAGAAAGAAAATCACATTAATGCTAAAAGGAACAAGATATGAGAATGCCAAGATAGTTAACGTGTCAAGTGTAAAAAGAGATGGCATCGAGGAGTTAAAGAATGAAATACAGGCATCGGTTAAACCCGCTATTAAGCAATTGACGGGGCAGTTTAAGATGCCTATCGATCATTCGCTTATAGTCGCTGGCATCGGTACAGTTTTAACCGGAACAATTCAACGAGGAAAAGTCAAACTTAAGGATATAGTTGAGATTCAGCCAAATGGCGAATACGGACATGTGCAATCCTTATGGAATTTTGGAGAGGATGCAGAGGAAGCCACGGCTGGAGACAGAGTTGGGTTGGCTTTCAAAAATGTTAGACCCGAGAATGCTCATCAGGGTTTCGTAGCTTGCGCACCTAGCTCGATTAAATCTACAAACCGAGTGCTTATAGAACTAAATATGGAAAGATGGTACTGGCACACGATTATTCCAAAAAGCAAAATAAACGCGTTCGTTGGACTTTTCGAGGTACCTGCCACCTTATTTCCATACGTCATCGAAAATGACAAATTTGTATTAAAACCGTCGGTTAGAGCAGGAGAAACATGTATGGCTTATATTAAGTTCAAGATGCCAGTTCCAGTGGAAATAGGCGGCACTGTCCTTTTATTCAACAACAGGCTTGATTCTAAGGATTTTAGACTGATTGGCGCAGGCATAGTTACTGAATTAAATTCTGAACATCAATTTATGTTGAATAAAACAAAATCTGGCAATGTAAAATCAAAACTGGAAAACAAAACTTACATTGTAAATGGGTTCTTCAATAATGATGGAAGTGCTTCCAGATTCGTTGGAAAACAGGTTTTTTCTAAGTCAAATGTTAAGGGTTTAATTAAAGCGTACGCGGGCACTGGTGGAGGAGACGTTATAGTTGAATTTGAAGAAGTGGTCAAAGAAAGCGAAGAAATTTTAATAGCGCGCTATAAAAAATTGAATATTTAAAAAGAACTCACAACCGTTTGAACCTAAACTCGTGAATAATTTTGCATAACGAAATGCAAAAGCTAAGCATGTGTGCTAATTCGTATCCGAATTGCATGATAAGTGGAATAGTGCGCCAGAGATGACTAATAGAGCGTATTCTCAAAACTCGGGCGAGTAAAAATCAAAAATTTTTCGTTTTTTCAATCAAATGAATCGAATTTATTTGAGGCTTCTTCGTAAATTGATGAAAATGAAAAATTGAAGTTTATTCAAAGGTTTTTAGTTTTAATCTTTGAATTTTGCTATGCAGTATTTTGTGCGTATGCGCAAAATTATATTTAGTATTGACAAGCGATATTGTATATTGGTTTAAATTATTTTTCAGACTAATCACAGCTTGTGAACAATATTTTGATAAAAACCTTGTTTCTGAATGGAACTTATCATTTCTCTGTTAAATTTTAAGCGAGAACTTAAATTTCGAATGAAATATTTTTCTCGAATGGTAGCGTGCGCTAATTAAGCAGAAAGGACGACAAACATTGAAAAATCTGATATTGACACACCCGAAGATGAGGATGGTTCATAGTAACTCAATTGAATGTAACGATAATGGCGTTGCCAGTAACCAGAAAAAATCCTGGAAAAATATCGATTTAGCTCATGCGCCTATTATGCATTAAGAAAAATTTGATATTGGTGAAAATATGTCAGAAAATAAGGAAAAACTAGCTGAAGACCTGGTAAAAGAGATGACAAAAAGAATTAATGAAAATGCCGAAATGTTAGAGAATTGGGGTAAAACTTTTCAATTGGTGTTCTCGGACATAAACGTCGGATACTTATTTACAATAACTATGAAGGGCGAGGTCGGAAAAGTAGAGAAGGCTATTAGGAAGGAGGATGCCATCGTTACCCTCACTCAATCGACAGACACCTTAAAAGATATATTCGATGGAAAATTAACGCCTATTGCAGCAGCACAAATGGGCAAGGTTACGATTGATGGTCCATTGATGGAGTTAGCAAAGTTACAGGTTATATTTTAATTTAAAATGGAGTTGCTTGTATGGTTAAGCTCGGAAAAGTAGACTTTAAAGAAGAAATATACTACACGAAAGAACACATGTGGGTAAAAGTAGAGGCGGACGGGAAGGTGAGAGTCGGAATTGACGAAATCTTTGCAAGAGCTTCTGCGGGTAAGAAAGCATACATTACTGGTATATACAAAGTAACACTTCCAGCCGAGGGCGAAAATGTAGAGCAAGGAAAAAAGATGGGTGTGCTGATGTCCAAAAAAGTAGTAGAAGATCTGATTGCTCCTGTTTCTGGTTCAATCGTAGAAGTTAATTGGGATACAACTAAACCTCCAGGCGTAAGACTTATTCAAACGGATCCTTATGGAAAATATTGGATGCTGCTAATTAAGCCGTCAAACCTCGACGCCGAAGTTAAAAATCTTCTAAAGGGTGAACCAGCGCTGGCTTGGTTCAAAGAGCAATATGAAGAAAAAGAACAATTCTTCTAGGACAGAAATTAAGCACTTGTTAAGCCTTAGCCATAAGCCCTTTCTCAACTCTTTTTTACGTTTAACTTAAAATCAATAATTCTTATGTGGAGGCAAACGTTACGGACACATCGGACCAAGTACTCGGAAAATACCCATGCTCTATTTTCACACCTGAGTCAGTTGTTAGAAAGATGTTGGAAATCGCCGAAATCAAATCCAATGAAGTCGTCTATGACTTGGGTTCGGGCAACGGAACAACTTTGTTAGTTGCAGCGAAGGCTTTCGGAGCAAATGCTGTTGGAATCGAAAAAGAAGAAGATCTCTTTGAGTTATCAAAGAAGAGGGTTTCGGAGGGCTAGATTAGATGGCAAAATTAAATTCATTCATGGTGACTTCTTTAAGCATAACGTTTCAAAGGCTAATGTAATAATTTTATTTCTGAATTCTATACTAGCAAACGAGCTTGGTCCGAAGTTAGTAAAAGAGTTGAGGTCTGGAACGCGCATAGTCACACACGATACAACATTAGTCGGTTGGAAAGCGGTTGGATTAGAGCTTGTTTCAAATCCGCCAAATACACGATCCTTACTTCGTGTTCATGTAATTAAATTGTATAGGGTTCCAGAATCATTTCCTTCAAAGCACACTCGCTAATTCTGATTAGTTGCCATAAGAATTCTTTAACCAAAATTTTTTTTCGATAAAGGCATCATTCATGAATGAAATTTTTGTCCACTGCTGTATTTTGAATGAAGATTTTTGTTTTCCATGAATATTTTGGAGCGAGAACTTAAATCTGGAAAAACAAGTTTTTTTTGAAAGTGCACTCACTAAGCATTAAAGATTAAGCAAAAAGTGCGTGCATGCTTTGTCGCGGAGAATAAGTGTATGACATTTGAAGGTAGAGAGAAAATATGGGATATGAAGTCGAAATCGAAAGAGGAGGTTATAGCAGACATTAAGCGCACAGTTGAACCAAAGTTTCTTGATGTAGCACTTGCAATTATCGAATGTAACGATACGGCTGCGGTGAAAGCTGTCAAGGCTCTGCTAGACGCTAACGTAGAAGCGCCTGAAATACTGCTGAAAGGTTTGACTCCTGGTTTGCGGGCTGTTGGTGAACTATTCGCTGCAGGTCATGGTGTATACATGACAGCGGACCTTATTTTGGCAGCTGATGCAGCTTCAAGCGTAATGGAGGTAGTTAAACCGCTCATAAAAGCTGGAAAGTCTGGAACTGGAAATGTCATAATTGGAACTGTTGAAGGAGATGTTCATGACATAGGCAAGAATATAGTTATTGCAATGTTTCAGAGTGCTGGTTTTGCAGTCAACGATCTCGGTGTTAATGTTCCAGCAAAAAAATTTGTTGATGCAGCTGCGAATGCAGATATAGTGGCAGCTTCAGCTTGTTTAGGTGCCGCTAAAGCTCAGATAGAACCCATCAAAGAAGGGCTAAAGGAAAGGGGCATTTTAGATAATGTGAAGCTGATAGGCGGAGGCTGGGGCATGACAGAGGAATACTGTCAACATCGCGGATGGGCATTTGGTTTAGACGCACTCGACGGCTTGAAGAAGACCGAAGAACTAATGAGAATCCTAAAAGAAGAACGAGCCAAAAAATAAAGAGGAGGTGAAATGAGAAATGCCAGGTTTGAAATTAAATCCTAAAGAAGTTTCGGGAATGTTGCCTGACTACAATAATATGGGGCCAAACTATAATTTCGCTATTACTGCACCTGAGGAGCGAATGATTGAGAGGCTAGCAGAAAAGCTACATGAGATTCCGAAGAACGGGAAATTTACACCTATGGAAAGATGGCTAGCAATGACCAAGGGAGAACCGCACGACAGAGTCCCAAGTTTTCTAGGTCAATTTCCAAATACTAACGCGCATGCTTTAGACTTATTCAGTGGTGCGTTGCATGGTTCGGATTTAATGCAGTATCCACAGTTAGCGCTTATTGCAGCAATGACATGGTCAGTACACTTCGAAGACGACCTTTATTTCGGCACATATGCACATACATATGCTGAGGACCAACTTACTAGGACATGGACTATGTTTCCTGATGCGGCGCCAATGGAGGTTGAACACTTTATCAGGGCTGGCCACGAAGAGGAGGATCTACAGACATTCATAGATAATATGCCTAATCCTGCTTCAGATGGTATTTGGTGGGCAAGTTCATGGCATGTAAAAATGGCAAATAAGCTTATCGGTGACTATTATCCGTTTGTTATATCGTTCTGAGAAGAGCCCTACATGAATAGCTTTAGGATCAGGGGCTGGAAGTCCCTGGTAAAGGATATTAGAAAAAACCCAACGTTTGCCCACAAAGTTTTGCAAGCTTCAACAACCAGTGTTATAGACAGAGCGCTATTTTGCAACAATTTTACTAGACCAGACGGAAAAGACTTTATGATGAGCTGAGGTTGTCCCATGGGTCACACCTTGGAAGAGGTGCGACAGTTCTGGGTTCCATACGCGCAGCAAGTGAAGAAGGCAGTTGGATCACGGCTATTACAGATAGCTTGGTATACGGGTGGTTGGCCGCCTGTTGGTGACACCGAATTCATGAAGACCTATGCATGCGATCGTTCGATTAATGACATTGCTGGCACGGGTGATGCTGAGCAACCATACGACTGGTGTATAAAATGCGCAACCGATTATGACATGATTACGGGAATGTGTTCTGACTGGAAGATTATCTTAGAAGGCAAAAAAGAAGAAATCGAAAAAGATCTTGGTGCATGTTTCAAGGAGTTGCTCAAAGCTAAAAAGACTTTCTATGCGATAGTCCCAGATCAATTCACGCAATTAAATGATTTAGAGTTCACTGCAAGGACTAGCAAGAAAGTAGGCAAGTACCCAACATAAACCAAGTGTATATCTTGTTAAATAGCCCATGTTTCCTCTTTTCTTTCAAGTATAATTGACACAGATTACGCACGTTAAAAAAATGTGACGTGGATAATTTGATTAATTGGGGGAGAAAAAAGTAATTATTCAATTTGAACCAGAAGGTCGAAAAGTATCTGTTGGTCCTGGAATTACAATTTTAGAAGCAGCCAAATGCAAAGGAGTTGGCTTGCGGTCAGAATGTGGCGGAAAAGGCAACTGCAGGAAATGCACGATAATTCTAAGAGATCAAACTATGGTAAGTAAGGCTACAAATGGTGAGAGAGAACATTTTTCAGAAGATAAAATCAATGAAGGATACAGACTGGCTTGTTGTACTAAAATATTTGGAAATCTCGTTGTAGAAATTCCTCCAGAAAGTAGAGTTAATGTGCGAAAGATACAAGTGCTTGGACTTGAGAGACCTGTAAGTCTAGAACCTTTAGTCAAGAAATTGCATATCGTTATTCCAAAACCAACACTTCAAGATGTAAGGTCAGATTTTGAGAGAGTTCTGGATTGTTTAAGGGAAGTTTGTGATTACAGAAACCTTAGTATTGGAAATGATCTCTTGAAGATACTATCCGGTATTTTAAGAGACGCTGACTGGAGTGCAACAGTAGCCGTATGGAATGATGAGCAAATACTCGCAGTTGAACCAGGTGATACAACTGGGCAAATGTACGGATTTGCAGTCGATATAGGTACTTCCAAAATAGCTGGATATTTAGTTGACCTCAAAACGGGTAAAACTGTCGGTGAAGGATCAGTTGAAAATCCGCAGATAGTCTATGGAGAGGACATAATTACACGGCTTGATTTTACTTTGGAAAGCGATGAATCTCTGGGAACGATGCAGAGGTTATCCATTAAAGGTATAAATTCAACTATAATGCAAGCTTGTAATGATTCGGGAGTTAATCCAAATTACATATATGAATTAGCAGTAACTGGAAACACAGTTATGCATCATTTCTTTTTAGGATTACATTCAAAATATCTGTCCTTGAGTCCATTTCCGCCGGTAATAAAGCAATCAAGAGAGTTGAAGAATAATGAATTAACCGGATTAAAAATGAACATGGGCGGAAATATTCATGTTTTGCCTGTCATAGCTGGATACGTGGGAGCTGATGCCATTGGAGACGTTTATTCAACTGGAATTCTCAACTCAAATGCTGTGGAAATAGTTGCAGATATTGGGACTAATGGTGAAGTCTTTGTTTCTGATAATATGGGCTTGTTATCTTGCTCTTGTGCAGCTGGACCAGCATTCGAAGGAGCACACATAAAGCATGGAATGAAAGCCTATACAGGTGCTATCGAAAGTGTTCACATTGACCCTAAAACATATGAAGTTAAATATGAGACAATTGGCGGTGACTCCCCTACTGGAATTTGTGGGTCAGGTATTATTGATCTTATAGCTGAGTTACTCAAAGCAGAAATAATTGATAATAGGGGCCGATTTATGCAACTTTCTACTCCTAGATTAAAAATGATTGATGAAGAGCCGCAGTTCGTGGTGGCTTGGAGCAATGAAACAGGAATAGCCGATGACATAACGATAACACAACGGGATATTAAGGAGGTTCAATTGGCCAAAGCAGCAATGCATGCTGGCACCTCAATTCTCATGAAGGCTAAGCATATCGATGATGCAGACATAAATAGATTCTGTATAGCTGGAGCTTTTGGAAGTCATATTCGCGCTGAGAGTGCGCTCTTCATCGGACTTATACCTGATATACCGTTAGAAAAGGTTGAGTTTGTTGGCAACACAGCTTTGTCCGGCGCTAAATCTGCACTAATATCCAAAGAAGCTAGGGATACGATGAGCAAAATTTCAAATCAAGCGGGATATTTAGAACTTACAGTCGCAGAGAATTTCAAGAAAGAATTTGCCTACTCCATCGACTTGCCACATAGAAACCTTGAGAAATATCTAACGGTAAAAAAATATTTTAACGAAAAACTCTCTCACACATAGGAGGCAATTTTCATTCCAGATATGCAGCAGATAAGGTGTCATTAATGCATAAGCCTTCAAATAATCATCTGGCAGATCAAACAAAAGCTATGAAAGGCGCAAAAAGAGCAAAAGGGAAAGATGTTTTAAACAATAACATCATGGTAGCTAAACTTGTCGCCGAAGTCGTTAAGTCATTCGCTAGGTCCGATGGGTATGGATAAAATGCTCTCCAGAAAGGACGAGATCATCGTTACAAACGATTGTGTAACTATACTAAAAAACATACATGTTTCTCATCCTGTTATCAAAATAATGGTTGAAGTTGCAAAGGCTGTAAATGAGGAGGTAGGTGACGGCACAACAACAGCGGTAGTGTTGGCAAATGAGTTTTTAGAAAAAGCCCAACGTTTAGTTGACAAGGGTGTGCATCCAATCACAATCGTTAATGGATATGAAAAAGCGATGTCGCTCGCTATTGAAGCGCTCGGAAAAATTTCTGTTCCAATAAATCCAGAAGACAGTAAAGAAGTTTTGTTAAAAGTTGCCCTGACCGCTATGAGTGGCAACATGTTCAGCGACGTTAAAAGAATGTTAGCCGAAATTGCAGTTAACGCCATATCAACTGTTGCTGAAGAGAAAACTGAAAAACATTACATCGATATCAATGAAATCAAGATAATTAAGCAAGTAGGAGGCTCTTTATCGGATAGTTACCTGTTTAATGGTGCCATAGTGGGCTATCCATACTTTAGAGACGATATGCCGAAATTCATTTCGAACGCAAAAATCGCAATTCTAATGTTCCCCCTTGAGGTAATGCCTATTGCAAAATATTCCACCTCATTTCTCGACACTAAAATCCAAATTTCTGGGCTAAATCAAATAAAAGAATTCGTTAACGAAGAAAAAAATTTAGAACGCGAAATTGCAGAGAAAATAAAAAAGTCTGGAGCTAACGTGATCATCTGTGGCAGGGGTGTCAGTGATAATTTTGATACATTTCTCGCAAAAGAGGGAATACTGTGTTGCAAGAGAGTTCTTCAGCCTGATATCGACGGAATTGCAGGAGCAACCGGTGCACGACTTGTCTTAGATTTAGAGGATTTAAATCCAGAAGCTTTGGGTAGAGCTGACCTCGTGCACTATGAGAAGATTGGCAGTAAAGAATACATGTTTGTTAATTCGACTGGAAAATCGAATGTTGTGAATGTGATGATTCGAGGTGCCACTGAAATTGCTATTGATGAAGCTGGTCACGCACTTCAGGATGCCTTTCAAGTCATTAGAAGGGCTCGGGAAGATGGCGCAATTATTGCTGGTGGTGGGTCAGCGGAGATGGAAATAGCTCGCCAACTTAACAGCTACGCAAGAACTATTCAAGGGCGAGAGCAGTTGGCCATCCAGGCCTTTGCAGAGGCATTAGAAGTAATTCCAGAAGTACTAGCCAGTAGTGCGGGTTTGCATCCCATTGATGTCTTGACTGAGTTGCGGGCGCTTCATAGCGAAGGCAATTTGTGGTCAGGCATCGACGTTCTTAATACATGCGTTGGAAATATGTTTTTGTTAGGTGTATATGAACCTGCAGGCGTTAAGATCCAAGCGTTAAAATCAGCAACCGAGGCGGCAAATTGCATATTACGCATTGATCGGCTTATAGCTTCAAAGAAGACTAAAAGGAAAAAGAAAGAGCAGTTAACAGAGGAAAAGAAAGCCAAACTCGAGCGTGAAATGGTGCCAAAAGCTGAAGAATACCTCAAAAACTTAATGCCCTTAGAAAAAAGAAAAATACACATGTAAAATTACTAAAAAATGATTTATATAAATTTCAAGGGAGAAGTGAGATGGCGCAGGAATGGAGACTGCTTGATGTTGATATTCCAGATGACCCATACATGAACCTGGCGATCGAGGAGGCAATTTCACAAGCTCACGCAGTTGATCAAGTTCCTAATACTTTTCGGTTTTGGACGAACCGAAATGCAGTTGTCCTTGGGTATCACGAAAAAGTGAATAAAGTCGTATATGTTCGTGAGTGCAAGGCGAATAAGATAGCAATCGTAAGGAGGCCTTCAGGAGGAGGAGCAGTTTATCACGATATTAAAAATCTTAATTACTCGCTATTTGTAAACGGGAATCGTCATCCGTTTATCCCACATGATTTCCTAGAATCCTGTGAAGTTCTCTGCAGAGGCTTGATTGAGGGGTTGCAAAGTCTCGGGCTCGCTGCAAAGTTAATCCCGCCAAACCATGTGTTCGTAAATGGAATGAAGATTTCAGGGAACGCTCAGAAGCGTTTGCGGTGGGGCAAAATTTTACATCATGGAACTTTAATGGTTGACGTAGATTTGTCGATGCTTAGTAAAGTTCTAAGACCTCCAAAAGGTGAATATGGTCAATTGACAGGCTTCAAGCATTGTGTAACTACTCTAAGAAAAGAGCTTGGAAGAGAGATTGAAATGGAAGAAGTCAAAGACGTTTTAAAAAAGAGTTATGAGCGAACTCTGAATATTAAACTTGTGGGGGAGAGCTAACTATAAATGAGTGGGAATCAGCTCAAGTCCTATATAAGGAGAAATACTCTAACGAGGATTGGAATTTTAAAGGAATAGAAAAATTATTTTAAAATTCATTTGTGTTTTATATTCTCGTTGTTGTCTCGCTCTATCGGATTTAGGTTGTTTAAACGTACGCTAACTAAAATCAATTACAATACTGCTCATTAATGTAGATACGATAATAACTCTTTACCTGCACTCAAACTAGTTATTGTCTATGGAGTGTATTTAATTTACCGATATATCATTTTTTAGGGGTTGAGATAGCAAGAATTTCAAGTTTCGAAACGAGAGAGGCTTAACAGTGCTCAATCCATCGCCAGTATAGAACATGTAACTTTGCGTTTTAATATTTTGTAACATAGGCGCGTAATCCTCTCTGATCTTCGCGGATAATTTCAAGTATTCTTGATAATTCCTATGTGCGGAAATAATAACAAAATTTGTTGCTCCCATGCCTCGGTCCATCATGATCCAAAGTATTTCTGGAAATTTCCAAAGCATTCCTTGCACTTCTTTAATTTGACTTTGTGCCATACGCCCCATAGTCTCACTCTCAACTGATACAATTGTAACTACAATAAACTCTATTCCTATTTTGAAAAAATCAGGTAGTATGGTGTATTCTTTTATAAAACCTTCTTGCTCAAGCATTTTTTTTCTTCTAAAAATCGTTGCATTGCTTACATTCAAAGCTTTAGCAACAGATTTATCACTTCTTACTCCTTGTGCCATCAGGGCAAATAGCACCTTTAGATTTTCTTGTGTTCTGTTTTCTAATTTATTTTGCTTTAATGTTCTTAACGGAAGACTTTTTACTAAACCCAAGATAGTCAAACTCCTATTTTGAACTCTTTTATTATCTTATTATAGAGGTTACATGGCTCACTCAGGACCAGAAGGACTACGTTCACGCTAGTGCCAACTAAAGGTCTAATTTCTATTTAAGATAAATCCTAAGATAGTTTCAGCTTTCCGCAACAAAAACATTACACCTAGACCTAAACATTAAACAATTACTGCATTGTAAGCTGGTTTTTAAAAACAACTTACTCGCACGATTTTGGACTAGTTATCAAATAAAACCATGAAGACCACAAAAATGGCTCAACTGTTTAAAAGGAAAAATAATGCACAACTTAATCAACACATTGTGTAAGAACTTGGTAGAACAAGATTCTAAACCCTGCCCCTGTTATTACTTGATATCAGTAAAATGACTTAGTTTGAATGCTTAAAAAAATGATAAAAATCGATCCATAACTTTCGGAGGAGCAGTACGTCCTAAATTAGAGTTGCCAAAAAAGCCCAAATAAGCCTAAATCCTGGTCGTATGTTTATAAAAGCACGCGCTGTAAGGTTATCGTTAAAGTCACTTTTTCCCGATCATTTTCTCATTTCTTATATGCAAAGTGAAACAAAAAGAAAATCAAATCTGTACTCAAAGAGGGCACAAAGCGTTCGCGTGTTGAAAAGGGCGTGGTTTGTGACGTCGGTTGCCGTTGTGCCGTTTAAAGGATGTTTTGTAAACAATTGTTGAAAATAGTTTAGAAACAGAGCGTATTTTGTGGCGGGAAGCTGAAATCATAATCTGATTTACCTTAAATAACAGATTCCCTCCAAATGGGAAATCGGAGGATAAAAAATTGAGATACGGAATATCGACTGCAAGAAGATGGTCTCCTCCTGTAGCGACAAAAGAGGAGCTTATGACAATCTGTCAAGCAGCAACTTATCTGTTAGAGAATGTGGGAATTGGAGGTGTCACTCCAAAACTTCAAAAAACCTTTAAAGATTTAGGATGTACTATTGCTGACGAGAAGAAGGGAACTGTAAAGATTCCTGGAAGACTTGCCTTGCAAGCTACGAATGAGATACCGACCCAACAAATTTTGCCTGGCAGAGTACCAGAGAACGACATTGCCATGTCTGCTGGAAGTAATCACACTTGTTTTGGAGCCTTCGGAATCATGGCCCTGTATGCAAAATGGAATCCTGTTACGCGACAGCATGAATTCAGAGATGGTGTAGATGCTGACAACTGGAAAGAGCAGAAGGTTGTTGAGTACTTCCCAGAGTTTGATCTGACGAGTCCAATATACTTGCCCATGGATTTGGCGGAGGCGGGCTTGCCAGTGGATACTCATGATCTTAACAGTACGATTCAATGCACTACCAAGCATATTTGGCATATTGATGCGATTGACCACATTGATTGCTATACGGAGTTGGCTGCTGAAGCTCTTGGAGGATACGAAGAGCTTGCTAAGAGACCGTTCATTACTAACCATGGAGATACACCAGGCTTAGTTTACGGTCAAAAGACAAGTGACAGGATGAGCCAAACTTTGGAAGGCTGGGAAAAGGGCAAAGCTTTGCTTATAGATCACACTGATGTTTGCATACCTGGATTCCAAGGCCCTGATTCCGTAGCAGGCGCTTACGCAGTGACTGTTGCAACGTCAATGTCAATGGCGGTGGGTTTAGCTCTAGGAAAGAACGGAATTGCTAAAGGGCGCATTCCGGTTATGACCTACGACTTGGTGATGGCTATGGATCCATACACCCAAATGTTATGTTCCGCTGGTGAACAGTTCCAGAAGGCGCAAGCTCTTCACGTTAATTTCTGGCACCGTAATTTCCCTACACCGAAAGCTACAATGTGGCCCGGCATCGTTATCGGTGGTTTAACTGGTGGTTCGGATACGCAAGCTGGGATAGCAGCTTGGACTATGTTCAATGCTCTTATAAATGGCACTGATGAGGCTGGATGTTGGAGTCCAACCGTGGGTCCAAATGGCATCAGGATGGAGGGGTATGCTATGAACGCAGAAATGATTGGCGTCTTTTCTTGGTATATGAAAGACTTGGACTTTTCTGCTGACTCATACAAGTTTAACACCTGGCTTAAGAAGACTCCCAGAGGAGACTTCATGAGGGAACCGGATGTACTACGACGCATGGCAGACTTAAGCTTCTTCCCAATGCGACAGGGCTATGGCTTGTATGAAACTAGGCAATATCTGCGATGGATCGAGGACAAGCTTAACATGGACGATCGTGCATATGCTCTGACTCAAAAGATCATTAAAGAATTCCCTGCTCCATTGCCACCAAAGGACGTAGCAAATAGAATGAATGAAATCGTAGCTAAATGGGACAAGGTGCTGCAAATCGGCGGCTATACAGTAGACAAGTCAGGAACTGGTGCAAGATTCTAAGGAGACATGGAAGGGATTCATTTATGGTGACTAAGGCTGAAGTTCTTGAACACCTTGCTAAGGCTATTATTGACTATAATGAGGATGCGGCTGTTGTAGCGGCTAAAGAAGCTGTTGAGAATAAGCTGGAGATTATGGAGGCTATCGAGAAAGGCTTGTCTGTTGGTATTAAGGAGGTTGGTGACCGGTTTGGTCGTTTTGAGTATCCGTTGCCTTATGTGATTATGGCTGCTAATGCGATGACTGCTGCTGTTAATTATTTGAAGGAGAAGTATCCTAAGGATCAGTTGCCTAAGCCGAAAGGTGTAGTTGTTATTGGTACGGCTTTTGGTGATATTCACAGTATTGGCAAGAACTTGATTGCGGACATGTTGCGAACAGACGGTTTTGAGGTTCATGATTTGGGTGAAGAGATTCCGACTGAGGACTATGTTAAAAAAGCTGAAGAAGTCCATGCGAACATTGTTGCTATGGGTGCGTTGATGACTAGCAGTATGTCTTATCAGAGAGCGCTTGTTGATACGCTTGTTGAGCGTGGGTTACGAAAGAAGTACAAGGTTCTTGTTGGTGGTACTCCGATGACTGATGATTTCTGCAAGCGGATTAAGGCTGATGCTTGGGGCGCAGACTGCGGAGACGCAATCAAGAAGGCAAGAATGCTCACAGGCAAAACTTAAAACTAAACTGAAATAGCTATCTTTTTTCTCTTTTATATGTAAAAAATTAGAAAGAGGTGGTAGGTCATGTCTTATGAAGAAAAACTGTTAAATTTTGTATTCAAGTTGTACTCAAAACTCGGTGAGGACCCGTCAGTTCAAGATGCATGTAAAGGACAAAACATAGTAATTGAACTTCGCCTAAAAGATGTTCCTGATGTTGTATGGCAAGTTGGAGCGAAAAATGACAAGTGGTTTGTAAACAAGGGTGCACTTGATAATGCTGATGCAGTCATAGAATATTTAAAGCTAAAATATGCTGCTGATTGGTGGGCACGTAAAATGTCTATTGAATCACTGTTTACACAAGGAGCCGTAGCAGTATTAATGGGCACAGTGGAGGATCTCATGTTCTTGGCTCCTATAGAAGAACCATTGCAGACTGCTTTTCAAGAGTTGAAAAGTGAGTTTCCAGGTCAACCATAAAGAAAATAAACGGGGCGTCGCTTTTACAAATCCACTTTTTTAGTTTAGACGGTAGATTATTGGATCACAGGGCATGAAAAGCAAGTAATTTTAAAATAACGGAAATACAGTGTTCTATACTCTATACCAGAAAGATTGTTATGTGTGCGTTTATCATTTCTTTAGCAAAATTAAGTATTTTGTCTCTCTTCTTCAATAACACTTCTATTGTTCATTTAAGAAATAATTTCAAAGTCAGCCTATTTTGAGAGAGTGCAATCATATAGCTAAGTGTTATCAAGCTTGAATTGGGCTTGAAATGCTTATAAGATAGGAAGATTAGTGCCTGATGTTCTGATAAGAAGTTGATTCTTGTATACACCAAGTGTATTTGATTTTTTTTAAAAAAATTTTAGGAGTAATTCGTAAAAATATGTAAGAAATTCTGGAACCAAATTGCTCATGCAATTTTATTGCTTTAAATTATTTAAAAGGGAAAAAAAATTTAAGCAACATGTTATAACCAGATTACTGCGTGTGAGGCGTTATGAGTAAGCAATTGACTAAACAAAGGATAAGCAGTAGAGATCGGTCTGAACAGGAGTATATTGAAAACCTAAAAGTTTTATACACAATGATGGCGCACGGCAATCGAAGTGATAGGAAAATTGCTAAGATTTTGGGCGTATGCAATACAACACTGTCTAGAAGAAGAAAAAAACTAGAGGCAGAGGGTTTCATACAAGAATACACATTAATACCTAACTTGCAAAAATTAGGCTTTGAGTTCATTGTCTTCACATTCGCCTCAACTAATGATATGGTAACACGCGCACCACCTTCAAATTTCTCGGCATTTTTAGATCGCTTTCCTGAAATAATAACCATTTATGAGGATCAGGGCTCAACAGGAACAAGCTGGGTGGGAATATCTGTGCACAAGAGTTATGAAGATTTCGTGGAAATGTTTGAAGAAGTGCAGAACGATCCATCGATAATGAGTTACAGACCTAAAAATTTGGAATCCAAGGTCGTTGTGTTTCGTACAAACAGGACCTGTCTAAAGCAGTTCTCAATGCGTAGTTTAGAAATTGCCGCAAAAAAGCAGCACACTACCGCGCACGCTAATCACGTTAAAAATTGAGTTGCATTAGATTGTCCTTTTGAGAATGCGCCTAGTTGGAATTAACGAAATATGCTTTATTTTCATTGATGTAACGGAAATATGCCAGCTTTAATGTATTCAATACAAAACAAGTTTTGATGACGAGCGAGCGCGCAATTGTCTTCTTACAACTATTGGAAGCTACTATGCGAGAAGTATACTCTCACCATACTACTTGCTAGTCGTCACGCTAAGCGTTTGCTTCTCAAAGGATTGTCAAATTTAACGATTATCAATTTTTTTAAAACAACCCATTGAACTGAAATTGTTCAGTTTAAGAAAGCTATCTAAAAGGTTCTGTTAACTTCATAGGCGATGGAGAAAGCCGTTAAAGTTCGGGTGATAGTTTTGTTGCTTGAAAAGTAGCTGTTAACTTTCGGGTGATGGGTTAATGTTTTTGTTTATTAGCTGTACATAAGGTTTATCTCTAATTCTGTTGTGCATAACTGTGATAACGTTGGATAATATTTCAGAAACCGCACTTTCTAACCGTTTACTGCTTTTGTGGTTGCTTTATGACGCAATGAAGCTTAAGCCGTTGGGAGATACAAAAGCACACAAACTTGCGTATCTTTCAGAATTAGACATGGTAAATCAGCAAGAGAGTGGTTTTAGCTATGAGTTTAAGAAATTACCTCTCGGTCCATATAGTGATGATTTACAAGAAGATATAGGTTGGTTAGAAGAGCAACAATTGATTAGTTCAACACCATATGGTGACGGGGGTAAACTATTTCATGACGAACGGTTCGGCAAAAAACTGTTAGCAGATTTTAAAGATATGTTCATAAGAAATAACGAGTTTACTCGAAAGATTTTTGCTGTAAACGTTAAATATGCTAAATATAATACTAATGACCTTGTCGATATAGTTCACAAAATGCCTCAGCCTTTTATGAAAAACCTGACAATAGATGATGCTGAGATTGGTGAAACTCTTTTATACCCTCTACCAAGCAATAAAGCAAAAATCGTGTTTAACATTACACCTGAAGAACTAGACACGTTAGAAGTTTACTTAGATTATGAAAACTACTTATCAACAGTTGAAGCCACTGAAAGCGCAAAAACTAAACCTATGCTAAGATTGGATGAAGTGTTCTAGTTGTTTACTGCCTTTTTCACTGATGCTTTTAAGAAACATTTAGAAAAATTAACAAAAAAAGATGCATTGCTTAAATCAAGGTTGCTTGAGCAAGTAAATGAACTGACAACCGAACACCCTTTCTCACAAATTGGATATGTTGGAGATTTGCAAGGTAAATGGAAAATGCGTGTTAACGATTATAGATTAATTTATGCTTATTGCATGGATTGTAAAAAATACAATTATCATAATCTCAATAATTGTTATCAATGTAATCTTAAAGATGACAATTCAATCATATTTTTTGATGTAATTCACCGTTCTAACGATTATGAACTCTGACTTTTACTTGCGTTTTCTATCAGAGTTTTCCATTTATCTTGTCCTTCGATAGTTATTCCGCAAGCTTCGCTAGGAGTTTTACCATCTAAAGCTTCATGAGGTCTAATGTAATTATGGTATAATTGGTAACCTTTCAAAACTGCCGTATCGGTTTTCTTTAAGCCCCGCATAACTTTTTCTCTATCTCTAACTTCGCCGTTCATGCGTTCCATCTTGTTATTGTGTGGTTCACCTTTGAGTGTGATTTGCCGTATGTGTTCGGCTTCTGGAAAAATCCGTCTTGCATTCGTTTTGTAAGTTGGCAATCCATCAGTTATGAAGGTTTTAGGCTGTTTCTTCATAAGCCAACGTGCCTGATAGAATATCTCACGTGCATCATGCTTATCTTTTGATTCTGCGACTTCTTGAGCAATCCAAAAACGAGTCTCATCATCCATCATAGCATAGAGGTACTTCATGTTGCCAGCTACTTTGATGTACATTTCATCAGCTCTCCAAGTGTCAGAAACGTTAGGGGTAATTTTTTGAACATAATCAGTCATTAAAGTCGTGTACTTCTTAATCCATTTCAGGATTGAAACATGGCTAACTTGGACACCTTGCAACTTGAGGAATTTTTGAACATTCCTTAAACTTTCACCTGTAAAATAAAGTTGCATAGCGCTTGTTATGACTTGAGGCGAAGCCTTCATATTTTGAAAGCCAACGTTGACGCTGAAGCGTTTACCACATGCCTTACACTTGTACCTTTGAAGGTCATACTTCTTGTTGTGACGAACCGCATCCTTCACTATATTCTCCGAGCAACAGAATGCGCAATTAGAAGTGCTTAATGGTTCAATAACTACGTTCTGCTTAACTTGCTCCTTCATTTTTAGGCTAATTTCAACAGCAAAAAGATGCTTGCATTTTAAATGTCGGTAAGTGTGGTCTGGACATTCACAGTGCCATTCACCATCAACCTGATAAACCGCATACTCACCGTTTCCCGATTGAGACTTAACCGTGTAAAAGTTCTCTTCAACATGGTTAACTTGACATTCTTTGGATTGAGCAATTGTTAAACCTCTTTCTTCACGGATTTTTTCAAGTGTTTCGTTGCTCATCATATTTATTACCGCTAACCATTATGGTACCACAATAATATATACTTTATGGTACCATAAAGCCGTGGATACTGCGAAACTTTATAAACTCATGGTACCATAATGCTATGCGCACAGCGTTAACACTGTAAACATTGTCACCATAGTTTACGATGTAAACACTGTTCACAATAGAAGGAAGCGCCACTGTCAAAACCAATCCGAGTCTCAAAAAAAGACAAAGAACGCTTGGACAAAATCGGACCCAAAGCGGCAGAATTGAGGGGAAAAAAAGGCTTGACATACCCAGAAATCGTTTCCTTCTTGATTGATCATTATGAGGAATCCACGAAATGAAAGCCAAATTGCAGAAACAGCTTGCTTACAAGTACAAAGAAAAGAGACAGTTCAAACACGTGATTGTAATTCCTGAAGAAGCTGTCTCTGAGCTAGGATGGAAAGGCGGTCAAGAACTCGAACTTAACGTAAAAGACGGCAAACTAATTGTTGAAAAGAAAAACAATGAGGTACCGTCAATTGACTAAATACGATAACTTGGATCCAAGAACTGAATTAGAACAAATAATAGCAGAAGATCTGAAAAAAGCCTTAGAAAAACGTGGTTTAAACGTACATCATAATGGTTCTCATGACTCTCCAGCTAAGGGAGGAGCTTCAGATATTGATGTTGTAAATGATGAATTTCACATTAACGTAGAAGTAACTAAACTGATGAACACTGCTGCTGATCACGAATATGCTTCTATCGAAGATCATCTAACCAAGAGCAAGTCCGTTTTCGGAAAAAAGACCTATGTAATGTATGTATCTCCAGAAACGCCCAGACGGATTATACATCTTATAAAAGTTCATAATCAAACAAATTCTCAAAAGCTAGATATGAAAATTCTTCCTTTGTCCTTTGCCAATTTTGACCTGATAGTTAATGCTCTATCAAATACTCACAAAGACCTGTATCCTATTGCAGAGTTAATTGACCTCTTTAGTTCATACGAAAAATTTGATGGAGATATAGAAATACTTAAGGTTATTCAGGCGAAGTTATTTCCAAGCGATGACCAACTAAGGGATGCAATCTCAAAGAAGGAAGAGGAAAAACACCAAGAAACTGTGCATAGCTTAGTTGAAGGGTTAGAAACTCTCGCTCATGACCTTCGCAAGAAACATATAGCAACATCAACTAACGCAATTAGAAATGTAATATATCTCGTATTCATAAAACTATTCGAAGAAAAACAAGAACACGACTCAGGGCTGGAAAACAGGTTCACAAAAGAAGGCTTTCTGAGCTTCCAGAGAGCTAACCATCAAGAAAAGACCAAAAGAGCGATACATCTACTGTTTACACAAATTACCAAAAATAGAGACTTAGAAGAAGCTCAAATGTTTGACTCTAACGATAGGTTAGCAAACCGTTTGAATGATACTTTTGTACTGAAATATTTTATTGAGCCATTTGAAGAGTACCAATTTTATAAGGAAAAAATTGATGGTTTAGGTGCGGCTTATGAAGTTCTGGGCAAACTCTCAGGAAAAGACGTTATTGTAGGTCAATTCTTCACACCTGAAAACGTTGTCAGGTTCATGGTAAAATTGGCAGAGCTTGACCCTGAAAACGTTGTGCTTGACCCAGCATGTGGGACGGCACGATACTTGATTAAATCAATGGAAGACATGGTAAACAAGGTTCAAGATAGACCCGACAAAAAAGCTAAAGAGAAGGGCATAAAGAAGGCTCAACTCTTTGGGGACGATCACGATACCCAAGTTGCTAAACTCGCAAAGATGAATATGTATATTCATGGAGATGGAAAAACCAACATACTAGACCAAGATGGATTGTTGCTGTTCCAATATGATAACAAAATTGATGTAATTTTGACCAATCCACCTCTTGGTGATGTAAGCTACACTATGGAAGAGTATGATTCGCCTAAAGATGGGTATCGATTAATGAGAATGGTCACTATACCTCGTAGGAATTTAACAGCCGAAAAATTGACGGAAGCAAAAGAAAAACTCGCAACATATCAAGTTCGTCTTAGTCAAACTAACGAATCAAAGAATCAAGCAGACATCAATAAGTTAAGTAAAAGAGTGAGTTTTTGGCTGGATAGAATTGGCGAACTTGAGTATAAAATCAGGTCTGGAAATATTGAATACAAGATTACAGGAAGCGAAATGAAGGGTGGCTCTTTGTTCTTAACAGCCTCGAAATATTATCTTAAGAGTGTTAGAAACCCAGACGATAAGATTGAATGGCGTGGAGGAAAGTTGCTGATAATTCTTGACGAGGGAATATTGAATGATACACGATACAAACCAGTCAGAGATTTCCTGAAAAAGAACTTTTACATTAAAGCCATCATTTCTCTCACAAGAGATACTTTTATTCCTGTGTCAAAAACAAGCACAAAAACATCAATCCTCTATGCTATTAAAAAGGAAGACCCAAACGCTGTTCAACAAGAACCAGTCTTCTATGCTCACGCAAACAAGGTAGGTGTAGATACAAGAAGAAGAGTCATAGACAACGATTTGGATAATGAAATGGGCGATAGCATCCTAAAACGCTTCTTTGATTTCAAAAAGAAAGTCCATGCCTCGTACATTGGAGAACGATTCAGTAAAACAGAATTTGAAAAATTAGGGCTTAATGAAGGAATACTTAAAAAGGGGATTACTTGACTTCACTGGAACCTCCCGCTGAAGTGTACTATCGACATTTTGACCAAATAGAAGGAGATTTTCTAAGCTATGGTTCTCAACACCCAGAGAACATCGCTTTTAGAAAAGAACTTGCAAGAAAAGCAAAATCAAAATCCTTTGAGATTTTGCCACTACACCAGATTGTTACTGTCAGAGATGAAACAATTGACCCAAAAAAAGTTGCTCCAAATGAACTTTTTAGTTATCTCGGACTAGGGGACATTGAATCAGGAACAGGAAATATTATTGAATATCAAAAATTGATTGGAAACGACATTCTCAGTAAATCATCCGTGTTTTACAAAGGAGATATAGTTTTTGGAAGACTAAGACCATACCTAAACAAGGTTCACTTAGTCAAAAAAGAAAAGGCTATTGGTTCAAGCGAACTATATGTTATAACTCCCAATCATGACAAGGTAAATCCAGAGTTTCTTTTACGATATTTAATAAGCGAACTCACGCTAACTCAAACCAAGTGGATTTTAACAGGTAGTAGTTATCCGAGACTTGGAATAGATGATTTTCTAAACCTCTCGATCATCGTTCCTGACATTAAAAGTGGGATTCAGGACAATATAGTTAAAGAAGTTTCTGAGCTTGTATCAGAAGCTATCCTTAATTCAAGGAAGGCGTCGTTATTGGCTGAAGCAGCTTACACTCTCATTCCTGAAAAACTTTCAATTATAGTTCCAATGAACACTAACCACCAATATTATGCTCTGCCAATTGACCAAATGCAAGATAGATTGGACTTTAACTTTAACATGAAGCAATATCGAGAATTAAGCGAAGAGATAAGCAAAACATCCCACTCTTTTACCTTTGGTGAGCTTATAGATGAAGAAAAAGGTTTTACTAATGGTTTAGAAATTCGCAGTTTTTATGATGAAGGCTCTCCGTACTTAAGAGTTGGAGATGTAAAGCATAACAAACTTAACCTTGATGAAGTTGCAAGAGTAGATGCAAAATTATCAGACTTAACCAAAAATATTAAACTTGAATATGGTAACCTAATAATTTCAAGGTCTGGAACACCTGGATTGGTTTTACTGGTTGATGAGACATATCCAATTGATGAATTGATATTAAGTTCACATCTCATAAGAGTTGTACTCAAAGAAAAAATTAATGGAAAATCTATAAATCCACATTTTGTGACTTATTTTTTGCGATCAAACATTGGGCAAATGCAGTTTACTCAAATTAGTAATGGAACAACGGTTCCTGAAGTGAATCAGGGGTTCCTTTCAGGTATGAAAATAGTGATACCTGATGAGAGAGTGCAAACGAATATCTTGGGTTTAGTTGATGCTAAAGTTAAGGAAGCAGAAAAATACGAAAAAATAGCTGAACATAAATGGACTGAATCTAGAAAGAAATTCATTGATTTGTTGTTTTAATGCTACTTTTGGTTATTTTGAAATTTTCGATTCTGCATAGATAGCTTTGGTTGGTTAGCGCCTCTTGTATTACCGCAAAATCTTTAATGCTGAGAGAGATACAGGTTCTTCCTTGAAGATAGCTTCCCCAGATGGACTTGTTAGGAATAAAATCAAATTGAACTTTTGAGTTTTTTAGTAGTTGTTTGAAATTTAGATAATAACCATCTATTGGCATTTCAATTGGCTTAATTTCATAAACCATTTTTTCTCCCCAAAACTTATCATTGGGTAAATATTCGATTTCAGAAATTACTTGGAAAATACCCACGATAACAAAATCTTTTGATGTATAATAAACAATAGTGTCGCCCTTTTTTATTTTAGAAAAAATTGAAGATTTAGGCTGATATATCCCTTGAGATTTAACAGCACTACCAACCAAATCCTTGTGTTGATTATATGATAAAAGATTGTGAATAACAAACCATTTATTCAAACAATTTCACCAAGAGAAAGCGTCATTTCGATATTATATTTGTACAAATGCTCATAAGAGTTATCCAACGAAATACGTAAGTGGATAAAAACCCACAAAAAACCTTACTCATCTCTATTCCACGATCGTTAATTTTTCTTATTATTGTAGTAACTTATCTCATGGCAGTTAACATTTAGAAAAACTTATTTGAGAATATTTTTAATAAATATTTATGCCGCAATGCCCGTTTTGTGGAATAAATGTTGAAAATCTTCCGAGTAAGAAATGGACTTATTCTATTTATCAGGTGAAACTTTTTATTTGTTCTAACTGTAGTCTTAGTTTTAAAGGCTATTACTTGAATGGAAAGCTAAATCATTTGATTCCGAAAAAAGTAAGTGATTCCGAAAAAGTCTTAGCTTTTTTAAGGTTAAACGAACAGGCATCTCAAAAGCAAATATCAAAAGTTTTAAGGTTAAAAGAACAAGATGTAGCAAACATTCTTCTCAATCTTCAAAAGAAGGGTGCCATTGTTTCCACATCTTAGCTTTTTCCATGATTACTATTTCCTATCACCCGATTGTTAACATGGACATTCAGAACCCCTATTTTGTCACCCGAAAATTAACAGGATAAGTTATCGCCTATGAAGTTAACAGAACCATCTAAAACAATTGTTTAAGAATACTTAGAAATGACGGTTGTTTTGTGGCGAGAAGCTGAAATCAGAATCTGATTTACCTTAAATATCTTCTAAAAGGCATGAATATACAACGTGATGAAAAATGGATTCAAAAAATAATATTAAAAAATGGGACATTGAAACCGATGTAACAGTGGTGGGATCTGGAGCTGCTGGTTTAACGGCGGCTAACGTGGCGGCTATTGAAGGAGCGAAAAAGGTTGTTGTGCTGGAGAAGACTGATCAGATTGGTGGAGCCACAACTTTTTCAGGAGGTGGTGCGTGGGTACCTAACAATAAATTCCTTAGAATGGGCTTCAAAGTGGAGGCTTGGGATCCAGTAAAGAAAGTCTGGAATTGGAAACGGATCGATAACGAAGAAGGCCGACAGATGGCAATAAGGTATGCAAAAAACTGCTCACTAGGATATTCAACTGATGAACTCATAGAAACTTATGTGGATACTGCATGGAAGGCAGCTGACTATCTCGAAGACAATACGCATCTGAAATGGGCTCATACTAGGTTTATGCCTGAATATTACCCAGAATGGGATGGTGCGGTAAGAGCAGGTAGAACTATAGAACCTCAACTAATTGACTGTAAAAATATGCCCGCTAAGGTGGTCGAAATGCTTCGAATGGCGCCTCAAGGCTTTCCAATTCTAATTGATGAAAATGACAAGTGGGGTGGACTTAATACGATTGTTGTCCCTGGTGCATGGGACATGGGCGTCATACTGGAAAGAGGGAACAATAATATTGTTGCCATGGGGCTTGCATTAATAGCAGCACTGGCTTGGTCATGTTATGATAATAAAATCGACATAATGACTGAAACCGTAGCCCGGCGTTTAGTAGTCGAAGATGGGCGAGTTGTAGGCGTAATTGCAGAAAATAACGGAAAAGAATTAGCAATTCAGGCTAGAAAAGGAGTAATCTTATGCGCTGGAGGCTTCGAATGGAACCCGCTATTTACGAAGAACTTTACAAGAGGGCCAATGGCTGGACCTGTATCTCCACCAGTTAATACTGGAGACGGTCAACGCATGGGAATGTTAGTTGGAGCTCAAATGTCACAGATGCAGGATGCATGGTGGTTCCCAACAATTTCCTTCCCTGGAGATTCATACGAAGGAAAGCCTTCTTACAGAATCATTCTGTATGACAAAGGCGCCCCGGGCTGTATATGGGTTAATAAGTATGGAAAACGGTTCACGAATGAATGTACAAACTATAGAAGTGTTATGAGAGTATTCGGTAATTATGATGCAGTTAAGCATGAGTGGTCAAATTTTCCTGCTTATATGATTGTTGATGAAGCTTGCCATAAAGCCCATTTGGTGGCACAAACTCCTCCAGATGAAGAACTGAAAACACCACCGTTTGTAAAAGCCAACACTCTAAGGGAGTTGGCTGAAAAGGCGGGCATAGACCCTGACGGATTGGAAGAAACGGTAAAGAACTTTAACAAGTTTGCTGAGAAAGGTGTGGATCCAGAGTTTCATCGTGGCGAAAGCTGGTATGATAAGCTCTATGGAGATAAATTCTATAAAGGTTCCAATCCAGCTGTTGGACCTCTAAAAACACCCCCATTTTACGCTATTCCAGTTCTTCCTGGTGTTCTTGGCACTGCAGGAGGCGTAGCGATAAACAAGAACGCGCAGGTGCTTGATTATGACAATAAACCGATAGCTGGTCTGTATGCAGCTGGGAACAACACGGGATGCGTTTTAGGCTGGGGTTATCCAGCCGGCGGGTCTACAATAGGACCTGCAATAACGATGGGTTACATAGCTGGAAAAAAAATCGCAAAGGAGTAAAGAAGGAAAAAGGTGAAAAAATATGGGGCATCTATTGTGGGAAGTCTTAGAAAGAACTAGAACAGGTCCAATAATGAAAGAAGAAGAATTTGAAAACACATATTTCCCAACGATAATTAAGAAGCTCGTTGAAGACTACAAGATTAAATGGGATGGCGAGCCAATACTGACTGACGCGTCTATGGCTGATGCCATTTTCGAAGCAGCGATACAAGTGCTGTGCCAATGTGGATTGTACTGCAAAGATACAAAGCATATAGTCAAATTCAATGAAAATGAACTTAGAGAGATTGTTAAGACAAGAAAGTGCAAGGAAGAGTTTGGATCGGGCAGGGACAAAATAAAGATGGTTCCAAGAGGTCCGGAGGATAAACAGCATCCCTACTGCTTAAATATGGCCGGCTGGATGGGCAGTGACATAGGACAGTGGAGGGACGCAGCTTATCTCGTTGCCCGGGAACCGACGACGGATGGATTGATACCGACGCCAGTTGAGGCGACTTTTGGTCAGAGACCGACAGCTGGGACACCTACTGAAACACTTGTGGTTCATACTGAAGCTGAGTTGATGAATGCGGCTGCACGTGCTGCTGGAAGGCCTGGCATGTTGTTAGGTATACCTATGACTGCAACTAGTATGATTGCGTTAGTTCAGGCTTTTGACCCTGGCTATTACACGAACAAGAATTGCATGATGCCAATACACATATTGCAGGACATGAGGATTGTTCTTGACAGAGTTAATCTTGCTTATTTTGCTATGCAGCACGGAATCATTCCATGGCAGAGTTGTAGTCCTACACTGTACGCATATATTACTTCTCCTGAAGAAGCAGCTATTGAGGGGATGGCTCACTCGCTGGGTCAGATGGCTTATTCGGATGGTTCATTCACTCAAGCGATGAACCAAACAATTGATAACCGATATGATGGTGCGGATGTTTTCTGGTGTAACTCGGCGATGGCTTTGGCCGCGGAGAGAAACATTAAGGTGCCATGGATTTCGAGTGGGTTAGGTTTGCTTGCGCAGAATGCTACTGATAATTGCTGGTATGCAACAGCATGCAGCTGCATCACTGCTTGCATATCTGGTATGGAAGGGATGTGGACGGTCGGTGGTTTGCCAGCTTTAGATGAAAGATGGGGAAGTGAAATAACAAGAGCAGCTGCAGGAATAAAGGTAAGCGAAGGGGTCAGAGTAATAAAAGATCTGCTTAAAAAGTATACTCCTAATGTTTTGCCTTTAACTGAGATTAAGCAGCAGAGTCTCTATGACTTCTATGACCCGGAAACTCTGAAAGTCAAACCGAGTTATATGGATCTTTATAAAAAAGTGACGAAGGAATTCAAGGATATGGGTTTTGATTACCCAGCTTGGGGGTAAAAAGGAGGTAATTAAGGATGAGTGTGAAATTTAAGTATCTTTTCTCTCCGTTGAAAATAGGACCGATGACAATTCCAAACCGAATAATGCTGACTGGTCATGGGACTGCATTCATAGCAGACGGCATAGCAAAAGAAGACATAGTATACTATCTGGGCGAAAGAGCAAAAGGCGGATGTGGACTAATAACCTACGGAAACGGTTCAGTCTTCTACTCCGAGAACTGTAAACACAATAATGGCATTTTGGCTGGGGCGTCACGTGGCACCGATCCAATAAATCTGCCCACGTTCAAAAAACTGACTGACACTGTTCACAAATACGGGTCAAAAATCATCTATCAAATTGGCGCTTACGGAATGTGGCTAGGTAGGTGGGCTCCATCCGTCCTTGTAGATCCAGGAGATCCGAGAATTACAGCTGCACAGATGACTGAGGAGCAAATAGAGTCTGTGCTTGAAGGATTCGGCAAAGCTACCGCTATGGCAAAAAAGGCAGGAATGGATGGTATCGAAATACATGATCATGGAGGCATGGTGCACCAGTTTATGTCTCCTCTAATGAACAAGCGGACGGATAAGTGGGGTGGAGATTTGGAAAGTCGTTTGAGGTTCACTTATGAAGCTATTAAAAGAAGTAGAGAGGCTGCTGGGAGTGACGTTGCAGTAATTCTTAGGCTTTGTGTTGATGAGTTTGTTCCTGGTGGAATATCAGTTATGGATGGTGTAGAAGTCGCAAAGAAACTGGAGGACAAGGTCGATATGCTTGATATCGACATTGCAGTCGAGCCAGCATTGTTGAATGTTATAGTCGCGCCGCTGTACGTAGAACCTGGCTATCAATTGTACGGCACAGTAGCGGTTAAAGAGGTTGTAAAGAAAATACCCATCGGTTGCGTAGGTAGAATCAACGACCCAATGTTCGCTGAAAAAATTTTAGCGGAAGGCAAAGCTGATGTTATAGGTATAACCCGCGGTCAGATAGCTGATCCTGAATTCGCAAATAAAGCAAAAGCAGGAAGACTAGATGACATAAGACCCTGTATATATGAAAATGAAGGTTGCATGAAAACAGGTTGTCTGGTCTGTACCGTAAATCCCACTTGCGGTGAAGAGAAGACTTTGGGAATAGGAACACTAACGCCTGCTGCTAAGAAGCTGAACATAATGGTTGCTGGTGCTGGTCCAGCTGGATTAGAATTTGCTAGAATTGCAGCCGCTAGAGGTCATAATGTCACAGTTTATGAAAAAGAAAATGATACTGGTGGAGCGATTAATTTGGCAATGAAGCTTCCGGGAAGAATGGAGTACGATGGTTTCAAGAGATGGCTTAAAATACAGGTTGATAAAGCAGGAGTTAAAGTTGTCCTTAATAAAGAGGTTACGCCTGAACTTGTTGCAAGCGTGAATCCGGATGTTGTAGTGGTTGCTGCTGGAGACTAGGCCTTTCCGTGATGGTTTCAATTCAGCTATGTTTAATACTATAGATGGTTGGGATCAGAAGAATGTGGTATCAGCGGAAGATATACTTGCGGGTAAAGCTGACATTGCGAAGCTTGGACCGAAAGTTATCGTTTGGGACGCTATCGGTTATGATGAACCTTTTGGTATTGCTGAAATGTTGGCTGATGCTGGTAAGACTGTTGATGTCAGGACCTCGGGTCCATTTGTCGGAGGTCAAGATATCTTCATGACTATGCAGTTTAGTAATTTGTTTGAGCGTTCTCTTTCAAAAGGTGTAAAGCTAAATCCGATGGCGCTGCTTACTTACGTAAATGGAAATAAAGTTGGCTTCATGAACAGCTTCACGCATGAAATGTTTGAAGAGGAAGCTGACACAGTTGTGTTCTGCGTATCCAAGAGACCCAATGATGAACTATTCTGGAAATTGAAGGAGCAAGGCAAAAAAGTCTATCGCATAGGCGATGCTAACAGTCCTCACAACATCGGCGACGCCGTATACGACGGTCACATACTGGCACGGCAACTTTAAACTTCATACCGAGACATCATCTTTTCTTTTTTCTCTATTGAAATCTATTTTCAGCCATTCTTGAGAACTAACTGTATACTAAAGTTTACTAAAGTAAAAATTGATTGAATATGTCCAGTTAAATCTCTTAATTCAAATTAATAATGCGCTTATTCTTTTGTTAAGAATGGACAGAAAAACCCAGAAAGGTAAGTTATTTTTTGTTTTCAGAAGAATGCTCTTAACGCAACAAAAATGAAAGCATACTTCAATTAAGTCTTCATTTTGTGGCGAAATATGATAATAGCTAATAATCTAATCTTAAATATTCATCGCGGTCATACCCTTCAACAATTTGTTATAATTTATGAAGGAGATTAGATGATGAGTGAAAAAGTTGAAGACCCAACGAAATACGATGGAGTACATAGATGTATCTGCGGTTTTTGTAGTACTGGGAGTTGCTTATTGCTTGAAACGGTTGAAAATGGAAAAATCATTAAAGTTGAACCTGATTGGGATAGCCCATTCAACCCTGGACCATACTGTCAGAAGTGGAAGTACAGTCTTGAGTATATCTACCATAAAGATAGGATAATGTATCCCTTAAAACGTGTAGGCAAGCGAGGAGAAGGCAAATGGCTACAGATATCTTGGGAGCAGGCGTATACTGAAATATCTGCTAAAATAAAAGAAGTCCAGGCACAATACGGTCCAGAATCGTTATGCGGCTTTATGGGCACCGGACGTTCTACATCCGCTGGTGTGCCACTGGGACAATCCCTTGTTTTAATGGGCACGCCGAACGTTGGTTCTGGTCAAGTTCAGCACTGATATGGACCCACGTCGACGGGGTTGGAGTTAAACTTCGGCGTGGGCGTAACATATCCGATGATGATACCCGGAAAATCGAAAGGTATCTTTGCAATTGGTGTAAATGCTTCAGAATCTTGGACATATGCGTGGCCAAGATATGTTGAAGCCATAGAAGGAGGCGCCAAAATGCTCTGTATCGACCCACGATATACAGAGACTGTAAGAAAATCTGAGATGTGGTTGGCGGTTAGACCCGGTACCGACTCAGCTCTAATGCTGTCTTTGATGAATGTTATCATTGAGGAAGGACTCTATGATAAGGAGTTTGTAGAAAAATGGTGTTTTGGATTCGATAAGCTTAAGGAACGCACCAAGCAGTATACTCCCGAAAAGGTAGCAGAAGTAACTTGGGTTCCAGCTGAGAAAATTAGAGAAGCAGCTAGGTTCGATAGCTAAAAATTATCCATGCGGCTTTCCATACGGTTACGCCATCGAATCAGCAGGCAGAAACTCTATGAGTAATGTTCGTTCCAAGTACATGATAGCCGCAATAACGGGCAACATTGACGTAGAAGGTGGTGAATACCTCCATGCAAGACCGAAACAACATACTGTTTTAGAGGCTGTGATGATGGTATTGACATCGATGGATCCAAGTATGATGACGAGACAAATAGGAGCGGATACATATAGGGCTCAAACAACTGCGATAATTCCTTATCTTATGGAGGCAGGAATGGACAAAGGATATTGGAAGGGTGCTCCTGCGATTGGAACTCCTGGTCCAAATTGGCCTTCCACCATAGAAACAATACTAACGGACAAACCCTACCCTATCAAAGCGATGATTGCCGTTGAAACAGGTCCTATTAGAACCTATCCTAACATAAAGAAGGTTTATCAGGCTCTCCAAAAACTTGACCTCTTCGTGTTTATCGAAGATGCTCAAATGACGCCTGAAGCCATGCTGGCAGATTACGTGTTGCCTACGACTAGTCAATTTGAGAGACCTTCAGGTTATTCAACGATTTCAGGTCAGGGTCCTATTGAGTACGAGATTGCAGGTGATCGTGCATTGCCAAAGAAAATACCAGGCTTGTGGGATCTTCAAGATGACTTTGATGTTTTCCGTGAACTCGCATTTCGCGTTGTTCCTGAAAAAGCTGAAAAGGCGTGGAGTGCCAAGACTTTGGAAGATCTTCAGGACTGGTTCTATGAGCCCGCGGGCTGGACACGCAAACAAGTTGTCGAAGATTGGAAGGGTGAAACACCATATGAACCAAAGTACAAAAAGTACGAGGAAATCGATCCAGAAACTGGCTTAATGAGAGGCTTTGGTACTCCTGAGGGGAAGGTCTCGCTTTATTCCACAATCTTGGAGAAGCTTGACTTTGATCCGTTGCCATATTATACGGAAGCTGCTTGGACGCCGTTTAGTGCACCTGATATTGCTAAGGACTATCCATTAATCATGACCACAGGGGCCAGATTCCAAGAGGGACATCACGGCGAGCTGCGGCACATCAGCTTGATGCGCAAGCTTAGGCCTGTTCCACGTATAAAGATTCATCCGCTAACTGCGCGAAACATGGGTATTGGTGACGGTGAATGGGTCTATATTGAGTCGCCGCTTGGCAGATGCAGACAAACGGTAAAGTATGACTTTGGTGTCAATCCTAAGGTAATTGATCCAGAACATGGCTGGTGGAGACCTGAATTGCCGGCTGAGGAGCCAACGCTGTACGGATGGGCAGATTGGAACATCAACGTCACAGTGCCAGACAGCCCAGATCATCTAAGCCCTGAATTAGGAGCATGGTGCTTTAAAGCAAACTTAGGAAAGGTATATTCAGCCAACATATCATAAGTCGAAAACAAATCATTATTTTTTCTCTTTTTTCTTTGTTATTAATCTTCCTGAAGAGTTAAAATTAAGTTAGATTCGATAAACAGTGAGTTTCTTAGTAAACACCATTAAGGCTAGTAAAAATCGATTTTTAATTTAGGTTGAATTCTTTGTCGCTTATAAAATGATACGACAGAAAAATTCGATGATTTCAGAATTGTGCAGATTTTTTCTTGGCTGGCATCGTCTGCTTAAATGGGATTTAGATAATGTCTTTGTTATGGTGCTGTTAGGTGACTTGATCCTTGTTTTTTAAGGTTATTTGTGTGTGCAAGTTGTGTTGGATAATTTGTATTATGTTTTTGTCTTTTTTGCATTAATTGTTTATTTGTTGCATTGTTTTGTCTTGTTTTGTGGCGTGAAGTTGAATTTTGCTTTTGATTTAACTTAAATATTCTAAAGGATTGTCTGTTAAATCACGCGTGGCTTCCGAGTCACGCGTTATTCACCTAGGTAGTGGCTACAAGAGAGGTTTTCAATCAATCTCCTACTCTCTTATTTATCACGGGTAGCCACTACCTGCAAGGTTGTCAATAAATTATTTAAAGAATTTCTTCATTAAAAATTTTCCTATTTACTTTTAATTTTTTAATTTATATGCCAATACAACATTAAGTCTAAAGTTGTGTTGGATAATTTGTATTATGTTTTTGTCTTTTTTGCATTAATTGTTTATTTGTTGCATTGTTTTGTCTTGTTTTGTGGCGTGAAGTTGAATTTTGCTTTTGATTTAACTTAAATATTCTGAGTTTTACTAAAAAACTAGGCTTTCAACTCTTGCGCTTCACCGCTTTAAGCGCTCAGCTAATGGAAAGACAAAATAGCAGTCATGTAAATGCAAAGCAGAGAAAGGGTCTTTATGAAAAACATACAATATACAACATCACCTGGTGTTCCCCACGCCACTATGGATGAGGAGTTCCTTACTCATCGAAAAGGTGCCGAATGGTGGTATAACACTGGTTATTTAAGCGATGAATCCGGTCGGTTGTTCGGTTTCCAGTTCACACTCGCCAAGATAAAAGTTTATGGCATAAAATTCCATATGCTATTGACCTCTTTAACTGACTTTGAAACCGGCAAACATTACTACGAACAGAAAACTGCCTTTTTTGGTAAAGGCGTAATAATTTCGGCTAACAGAATCGCGTTTGGTAACGTAGCAGAAATAGTATTCAGCAAGAATGAGGTGGCCAGCAAGGGTCAAATGGAACTTCGCATGACAGGCAAAAACTACTCACTGAACGTGCACATGAACGCCATCAAACCGCCAGTGTGGCACTGCGAAGACGGCATACTAAAAATGGGCCTTATCAATGACCCAAAGCAGACGACCTATTATTACTCCTATACAAATTTAGCTTCAACGGGAAAGCTCACTCTGGATGGTAAAGAGTTTAATTTAACGGGCAAATCTTGGCTCGACAAACAGGGCGGAATATATACAATCACCAATCGCTATGTCAATTGGGAGTGGTTTTCCATGCGTTTCTTTGACAACGAAGAAATCATGCTCTTCTGCTTCCCGCAGGATAACTACTACGACGGCACTTTCATAGATAAATTTGGAAAATACCGACGATTGAACAACTACGCCATTGAGCCACTTGGCTTCACCGAGGCTGGTGGCTACAAGTTTTCCAAAGGCTGGAAGTTAAAGATGAAGGGCGTAAAAGAGGAGGAGTATACGATTACCCCCAAAATTGATGGCCAGTTCAATTTGTTCTTCTTCGAATTACTCGCAGAAATAAAAAACAAAAACGGTCAACTCGTCGGCTATTCAGTTACAGAATTAATGCCTGGTGTATACAACAAAAAACTCCAAAGTTTAAGAGCGTTTAAAAGGACTTAATTGATATTGGATCATTAGGTTAAAATAAGTAATGAACGTTGAAATCAAAAAATTTCGCCGAACGATTGAATAGAATGAAATTGGGATATTTCCTTTTCTGTGCGCATGGAGCGGATTTTTAATATGAGCTCCAACCGCCATCGATTGGAATAATTGCGCCGTTAACGAACGAAGCATCGTCACTTGCTAAAAATAATGCAACTCTCGCTATTTCCTCTGGGTCGGCTGGTCTTGGGTTCAAAGCGAGTCCAGCAGCAATCGAATCAGCAAATATGCCCATTTTGTCTGGATCTGTTGATTCTTGAATATTCGTTTTGACTCCGCCAGGAGCTAATCCATTACATCGTATACCTGAATTACGGTATAAGAATGCAGTATTTTTTGTTAATCCCGTTAACGCATGTTTACTTGCAACGTACACTGCACCAGCTGCGCCCCCGCTAAGACCGCCTTTTGAAATAGTATTAATAATCACGCCAGATCCTTTTGGCAAAAACACGTTTTTGATAGCGCTACGCATAGCTTTAAATGGACCTTCAAAATTGACTTTCAAAATTTTTTCCAACAGTGCGTCATCAACTTCGTGTACTGCACCATAATTATCACTAATGCCCGCATTGTTTACCAAAATATCCAAAGTCCCATAGGTATCAACTGCTACTTTTATCATGTTTTCCACATCTTCTCCCTTAGCTACATTTGAGAGAAGAGTTGTTACTTCTCCACCGATCTGTTTGATTTGATCTTTAAGGGAATCAAGCCTTTTCTGGTTAATGTCAGTTGCAATGACCTTACTGCCTTCAGAAGCAAACAATATCGCAATTGCCTCTCCAATGCCTGAACCAGCGCCCGTTATAATAGACACCTTATTTTCTAATTTCTTGATTATTTCCAATCCTCCTTTTTCACCAAAAGATAATGAATATTTAGCTATTCTCAAAATACTTAAGCTAACTCACAGACTAATTTCAGCTTCTTGCCACAAAGCAGTATATCTGACTTGAAATGTTAACACATTTGTTGCTTCAATAATGATTTTATTATTACAGATGCCAAAGCACGGACATAGTTTGCGAATAAGAATCCCGTCAGATTCAAAATGAGCTTTCAAGCAAATTAAAACTTGACACCAAAGCAAATATATAATTTGAAATCCTCACCTCCTAAATCAATTTACATTTAAATGGCATGCCTTTTTTTAGAGCAGTAGCCGAGGAAGATTTTCCTACCTACAGCATAAAAAATTACTCAGACAAAGCGCTAAGATCGTTGTTGACAAGGGAGGTTCCTTATGTTTGAAAGGGCACGGATGATGCGCTAACTGTAGTCCTATCCCTATGACAAAAAGGTTGATTTCGATCAGCTCAGAATTGTTTAGATTGTTTCCTGGCTTAAGTCTGACATCGTGTGTTTAAATAAGGTTTAATGGGATTTAGATGGTATTTTTGTTATAAGTATTGTTTAGGTGATTTGAACCTTGTTTTTAAGGTTATTTGTGTGCAAGTTGGGTTGGATAATTTGTATTTATGTTTTTGTTTTTTTGCATTAATTGTTTATTTTGTTGCATTGTTGTGTCTTGTTTGTGGCGTGAAGTTGGAATTTGCTTTTGATTTAACTTAAATATTCTAAGGGATTGTCTGTTAAATCGCGCGTGACTTCCAAGTTGCGCGCTATTCACCTCTAGGTGGTGGCTACAGGATGTCCCAACCTGTAGCACACCATCCTTTGAGCGCACTTGCGCACGGAAAAAGGAAAACTCGTCACAAGTCCAAACGCAGGTTCAAACTCAGCCAGCGACACTGATGATGAATAAGCTTTATTACAACAGTTAACATGCATGGGCTTTAGGAGACCAAAAAATAATGTCAAAAACTAGTAAGGGCTTTCATCCCCCAATGGTAAAGCCCGCTCGAGGCTTTGATCTCTGATAAAAAAAATTTCTGAAGAAACCGAAACGTCGCCAACTCTATAGCCAACTTGAGCGAGGGTAAGCTACCTTGGCGTTAAACAGAAAAAAGAGAAAGATGGCGTGGAAAGTGGTGACATCACCATAGAAAACGGATGCGAAATAATCCCTTGATTATTTACTGCATCCCCTTTAACTATTTTTGCTTACTAAGAGTTTACCGTCTTCTACCACTGTCAAAAATATTACTTGGTTTAGGATAGTGGAATTCTGAAGATTTTGCTTCGAACCCTTTTAGAATTTGTCTTATGGCAAAAGCCTTTTTACAGTTTTTTCGTCATTACGTGTGCTTCTTCGCCATCTGTGTAGTAGCGTGGAATCGTTTTAGTTATTTCAAACCCAAGATTGCTGTAAAGCGTAATTGCTGCAAGGTTTGTCGCTCGTACTTCCAAAAAACACTCTTTGGCTTTGTAATTGCGCATTCCATCCAGCGCCTTAGTAGTCAGAGCTTTACCAACGCCTTTATGTCTGTTTTGCGGTAAAACTGCAATTGAGACAATATGCCCTTTGCGCACGGATCCACGCAAATCAAAATTCGATGCCCCGGCTTCCATACGGGACATGATGTAACCAATAATTTGCCCTTTTTCTTCTGCTACGTAAAACGTGTCTGGAAATCGTAAATGCAAATTAGTATAAAAGTCGTCTGTGTAATGTTCTGGAAGACAGACACGGTTAATGTTTATTACGCTTTGCAAGTCGCCTCTAGCAAATTTTCGATAGGTAACTGTATTGTCCATCTTATGCCTTCATAAATGATTCAATCTTTCCCTTAAATACCATGCGAAAGCGAAGCGGATTTAGCAATAATTTAAAGAGTCTGCATTATCCAATAATGGCACGTAGCTACTCTTAACCAGCGTCTACTGAATCCATGTCTTGATCTTCGTGATATTCTTTCTTACTAATTCCTGCTTCAAGCATGGCTCAAAAATTGAGGCTTTTTATGTATTTAAGGATAGTAAGAGTAAACTCCTGCGCTATTAATTGTATTTGTGTTTAACGTATCTACGAGTATAGCTGAAATTCAGAATATTTATTATTACCTTAAACGGACGCTAATTATGGAGCCTAACTTATGCACTCATTCCAAGCGATGCTTAGAAAAAATGGATATTCAGATTCAGTTTCACAGAAAATATGCAAGTGGTACAAAGTGCCAATATAAAATAACGTGAGCTTCCATCATTATAATTCAACTTTCCACTTAACCGCAATAAAGCTTATAGCGAGCCATTTCCAGAACTTAACAAAGGTTATACAAACAAAGTCTTTTTTTCAGATTTAACGATCATGAGTGTTAAACCAACAAACCAAAAACGCAATGGTCACGCATATCGCATTTAGAGAAAGGAATAAAAATCCAACTGAACCAGCTTGTAATCAACGAGATTAGTCCTATTCACGTAACGGCTTAGAGTATTTAGATAAAATTAAGATGTTTATTCCCAATTTGAGACCAAATATTTGCAGATTTAGTGAGTCTCAAAAAAGAAAAGGGAACTATGCAGGATGGGTGACGTCATTATAGAAAACGGGTGCGAAATAGTGCTAAATTTTGAGAATAATCTATTTTTTTTGCCATTTTTCCCTTTTGAAGTAATTTCGTAAACGAATCAGCCTTTTTAACGAGGTTTCAAATGAAATATGGAAAGATTGCGTTAAGAGTGGTGATGACACTGTTCAGCATTTCCTTTTCAATCGACTGAATGGTAAAGTTTATTTGAGCCTATCATCGATTACAAAGACGGTGATATGCATGCCAACGAAGATAGATGAAAAGTCATCCTCTAAGACTGAAACTGAAACAACTGAAGTACCCCACCATGAATACACAAAGGAAGAGCTTGAAGAGGCCCGAAAAAGATACTTGAAAAAAATACGCTTCATGCATATTAGCTGTTAATCTCGCTGTAAAATAACAATTTATTCATTTTGTGTTCTTTTCTCTGCGCAAAAAGTCCCCTATATCCAAAATATTTTTAACCGCTATTTTACCTTCTGAACTTACATCTACTCTTTCTAAATTGCTGGTTATTTTACCAAAACCTAGACATTCACCAAACTCGTTTAGAACCAAAGTTAAGTTACCCTTGTGTTTGGTGCCCATAATCTTTAGTATTCCTGATTGGAAGACATCTCTGCCGCAGATAAAAAGCCAAGCCGCCTTCCTATTAAGAACAACTTTATCGACAGCCATACCCGCAAGATTGTTAAGCAGATTAAAGCTTGGAAAGAAAACGCCGTTTTTTGTTTTTCCAAGGTACAATCCAGCGTAGTAAAAGTCTTTCTTGGCAACTTTGCGTAACGCAGGATTCAAAAGATAAATCCTTTGATTTAGCTCAACTATGAAGTCAGGGTTAAATTCAACCTTGGCTTCAAACTGGGACGCGAAACTCTTAACGGCTTTCATGATGCTTTCCTCTTCTTTTTCAGCTTGCAAACAAAAAATCCCTGAGTTTCTCCCGGCCAAACTCGTTTACAATTAACTATCGAATCATCAAGTTCTTGATTGAAAATTCTTGTTAAACCACTATCACCTATGCAATTCACTTTTTCTATGTTTAAATTGAGATTTTTGACTGCCCAATTCATGTTTAACTCGTTCTCTTCAGGCTCCAAAGAACAAGTCGAATAAACAATCTCTCCATTATCCTCTAAGCATTTCACTGTTTCAAACAGGATTTCTCTTTGCACCTTCGAATTTCTGCGTATGTCCTCAAGAGTCCTTCTCTTAAACCACATCTTGTCTGAGGCAAAGTTACCCGAGCATGGAACATCCAACAAGACTCTGTCAAACTTTAAATTCAACTCGGAAGCTTGCCTTGCATCTCTTCTGTAGACAATTGTGTTGCTGATGTGACAGCGTTCCAAATGGTTAGATAACGCCGCTATCCTTGGTTTTTCAATATCCAACGCGACAATTAGGCCAGTGTTTTCCATTAAGTCAGCCATCTGCACGGTTTTACCTCCAGGAGCAGCTGAAGCATCAAGTACAATTTTGCCTTTCAAGTCCGAAAAAAGCGATGCTGGAATCTGCGCAGCAGCCTCTTGAATTGAATAGAACCCAAGCAGGTACTCCGCCGTGGCGCCCACTGAGACTTTTGAGTTTTTCAACCAATATCCATCTTCAAGAAAAGGGATCTTTTCCAGATTAACACCAAACTCTGAAAGCCGCTCGACAAGCTTTTTCCCTTTAGCATTTATCCAATTTATCCTGATTGCTTGGCGAAGTTTTATTTCATGAAATTTCCAGCCTAATTGTTCATAACGCTTAACGAAAAATTCTTTGCCCGACATCAGCCAGCTAATGGCAAAATCTCCAATAAAAACTTTTAAAATCGAAAGCGGACAAGAAGTAACCTATATTTCCTCCTTTTTGCGAACTCCTTGGATGGAGAAATATACTACGAAAAGTTCTCGTTGACTAAGTTAATCTTTAATTGCGTGCCATAAAGTTAATAGGCGACAAATCCGCTTTCCATGTAGCTTATCACTTTATGAGAGATAGCAAATGCTACAGATAATTAAAAAACAAGTGTATCCGATTCAAAAAATTAATCATAGGAAGGAGACTGCATAATTATGGCACGTTACCGGCAAACTGACGAAATAGTAAAACTGATGAATAACCCTGAAATCATCAGAAACACCAGTATTATCGCTCATGTTGACCATGGGAAAACCACCTTATCCGACAGCCTTCTGGCAGCAGCAGGCATAATTAGCACACAAACTGCTGGTCAAAAGCTTTTTTTGGATTCTTGGGACCTGGAACAGAAACGTCAAATGACGGTTTTTGCTTCTAACGTAAGTTTAACTCACACGTATAAAGAAAAAGATTATCTGATTAACCTCATTGACACGCCAGGACACATAGACTTTAGCGGTGCAGTTACACGCAGTCTTCGAGCTGTCGACGGAGCTCTTGTTGTGGTCGATGCTGTTGAAGGACCAATGACTCAGACAGAAACAGTTCTTATGCAGGCTCTTCGAGAACGCGTTAAACCGATTCTTTTCATCAACAAAGTTGACAGACTGATTAAAGAAATTAAACTTACTCCTGAAGAAATCCAACGTAAATTCGCCAAAATTCTTCTACGAGTTAACGGATTAATTGAGAAATATGCTCCAGCTGACCACAAGAAAGATTGGCAAGTTTCCGTTGAAGATGGAAGAGTGGCGTTTGGCTCTGCACTTCACAAATGGGGTTTAAATGCGCCACATATGAAAATGAAGAAAGTTACCTTCAAAGATATTATAGATGCTTACACGGGTGCACCTGAAGAAGTCGGTAGAAAGGTTGATGAATTAAGCAAAAAAGCACCATTACCCGAGCCAGTTTTAGACATGTTCTGTGAGCATCTGCCAAATCCGCTTCAAGCGCAACCTTACAGACAACCGCAAATTTGGCCAGGAGATGTAAATTCACCAACTGGTCAAGGCATGGCTAAAGTTGATCCGAATGGTCCGCTTTTAATGTGTATTTCAACGATTGAGGTTGATCCTCATAGTGGAACTGTTGCCATAGGTAGAATTTTCAGTGGGTCAGTTACTAGGGGTAAGGTTGTTCAGCTTGTAAGTAGTCACCAGAAAGGCACGGTTCAACAGGTTTTCATGAGTATGGCTACTGACAGAGTTATTATTGATAGGGTTCCTGCGGGAAATATTGGGGCTGTTTCTGGTTTACCGGCTATCCATGTTGGTGAAACAATTGCGGAGGATGGGGTAGAAACTCATTCGTTTGAAGGTTTAAGATACGTTTCAGACCCAGTTGTTACCGTTGCTGTCGAACCTGAAGATGTGAAAGATTTACCTTTATTCGATAAAGTTATGCACAAGTTAACCACTGAAGACCCTAATTTGCATTTTATAATGAACAAGGAAAGTGGAGAATTTCTCTTAAGTGGTATGGGTGAACTTCACCTTGAAATCACTGCTTATCGAATGCAGGAAGCAGGTTTAAAAGTAAAACTTAGCAAACCCATTGTTATTTACCGTGAAACCATAAGTCATGACTATAATGGTCCAGCAGTTATGGGTAAAAGTCCAAACAAACATAACAAACTCTGGATAACAATAGAAAAACTATCACCTGAAGTTATTGAAGCAATAAAATCAGACAAAATAACCGATATGCAAAGCAAAGATGAAAGAACAAAAGTGTTGCGGTCTTTAGGTTGGGCACCAGACGATGCAAAAGGCGCAGTAGCTGTTGAAGAAAACAATATTCTCTGTAACCGCATCAAAGGAAGACAATACGTGGAAGAAGTCCTTGATCATATTAAAACTGGATTCCGAGAAGCAGTTCACACGTCACCGTTAGCTAAAGAGCCTGCTTATGGACTGAAAATTAATCTTGAAGACATAACGCTGCATGAAGATCCAGTTCACAGAGGTCCTGCACAAGCTATACCGATGACTTGGAGACCAATTTACTGTACTATACTTTTAAGTGATCCAAAGCTGCTTGAGCCACTGTTAAGTTTCGAATGCAAGGTTCCAAGTGAATTTGTAAGTTCAGTCATCACTTTGGTGCAAAAACGCCGTGGGAAAATTTTAGACATGCCGTCAGAAGAAGATATGATTACTGTAAAAGCTGAGATGCCTGTTTCTGAAAGTTTCGGAATAGCTGATGAACTGCGCAGTTCAACTCAGGGCAGAGCTTTCTGGGCTACACAGTTTAGCCGTTGGGCACCTGTTCCTGAGCAGTTGCAAGCTGAATCTATTACGAAGATTCGTGAACGTAGAGGTTTACCGCCTATTCCGCCGAAACCTGAAGAATACTTCGAATCAGAATAACTTTCAATTTTTTTGTTTTCATTTTTATTTTAAAAGAATTATTCATTCAGGATTCTGCATTTCTTTAGTTTCAATGCTTTTTTGTCGTTGTTGGAGCGTAGTAACGGATTGCTTTCTTGTTAATCATTTTAGGTAAGGCTTTTAACGTGCTGATTAATTAGTTAAATTATGGCTCTTATGATTGTTGGTATTTGTGGAAGCCCGCGTCAACAAGCAACTGAATATGTTTTGAAAGAAGCTTTACGGTTGCTTGAAGAAAAAGGGTTTGAAACACATTTTTGGACGTGTTAGAGCTAAAAAAATTGGTTTTTGTACGCATTGCGATTACTGCCTTGAACATAAGGAATGCGCCTTTAAAGATGACATGCAAGAAGTTTACACCTTGCTTAAGAAAGCTAAGGGTATAATTTTTGCTACTCCAGTATACAATGGCTCAGTAAGCGCACAAACTAAGGCAGTTATGGATCGCTGTCGAGCTTTAGTTGCTGCTGACCCAAAGTTCTTCAAAAACAAAGTCGGCATAGGCATTGCTTTAGGCGGAGACAGAATTGGCGGACAAGAAATTGCATTGCAGCAAATTTTAAACTTTTATATCCTTAACGGGGCCGTTCCAATTAGCGGCGGTTTCTTTGGGGCAAATCTGGGCGCTACCTTTTGGACGAAGGATTCACTTGATGGAGTAAAGCAAGATGATGAAGGCTTCAGAAGCTTAAGAAAGACGGTTAAGAAATTCGCTGATTTCTTAAACAATTCAAAGTAGAGCGAAGGCTTGTTTTATGGTTGAAGAAAAAGCTAAGAAACATAAAGTTGCCTGGGGAATAACTGGTGGCGGAGACAAAATTGACGAGTACATCAGAATAATGAAAGAGTTAAAGGAACAATACAAGAATACTGTGGATATTCATGTTTTCACTTCTAAAGCAGGGGAAATTGTACTGAAGCATTACCAGTTGATGAATGAATTGAAAAATAGTTTCAAAGTCATGGTAGAATTAAACTCTAATTCGCCTTTTCTCGCAGGTTGGTTGCAGACGCACAAGTACGATTTTCTTTTAATTGCTCCAGCAACATCAAACACTGTTGCAAAACTTGCCACTGGAATCGGGGATACTTTGCTTACGAATTCTGCAATTATGAGTTTGAAGGCTTTTGTTCCAGTTTATTTGGCGCCCACAGATTACAGGGAAGGCATTGTTTTAACCAAGTTGCCGAATGGCAAAGAAATGAAGCTTAAGAGTTCGCAAAGAAGAAGCAGAGCAAACTCGTAAATTGGAACAAACGGATGGCATGCACGTACTTGATAATCCAGAGAAAATTCGCTTGGTTTTTCAAAAGTTCTACGGAGGAACTTGATTTGAAGAAAATCACCCTGATCCTTTCTATTTCAATCTTTACTTTTTAGTCTCAAGTTGAAATAACTAGATTTTATATTTCACTGAAACCATAAAAACGAAATCAACCATATTAAAATTGCAAGGTGCCCAAAAAATGGATTTTACTACAATAAACCAAAAAGTGATTATTCCAGCTTCCCCAGAAGAAGTGTACGAAGCTTACGTTGACCCAAAAAAACATTCCGCGTTTACGGGCAGCAAAGCAACAGGCAAAGAGCGGTCGGCAGCAAATTTACTGCGTGGGATGGCTATATTTTTGGGAAGTACTTGGAGATTGAAAAGGGAAAACGTGTGGTTCAAGAATGGATTACTACTGATTGGGAAAAAGATTATCCTGCTTCCCGATTGGAATTAACTTTTCGCAAGGTACCTAAGGGAACAGAAATCGTTTTAGTGCAATCCAATGTTCCTTCCGAGCAAGCAGATGATATCGAGGAAGGTTGGACAGAATTCTATTGGGACCCGATGAAAAAATACTTTAAAAAATTATCTAAACAAAAAAACTCTAAAGTCTGATACCTTTACTTATCTGGGCAATCCTGCTTAAGCGGGCACTGGGCAGATCGACGCTTCTTACAGTACTCAAGGTTTAACCTAACAAGTTGCGACTCATACTTCACAATATCTTTTGACTCTAAACCAATTTTATGGGCAGTAGCAATCGCCATGCTAGATACTTTGGGTTGGGCTTTTTCCCAAATTCCACGCAGTTCTCGAAGAAAAATATTCACGCAAACTGGTCCAACACCCCTAAACTCAAGCAATTTGTCTTCAAGCTCCATCGGACTTTTTGATTCATTGTAGAGTCTTTCGAGGTCGCCGTATTTTTCTTTCAACTCCTTTGCTATTCCGAGAAGGTTCGTGGCTGTAGAGAAATCATATCTAGTGTAACCGCCATAATCTAAAACTTCCACTAAACGGTCCCAGCCAGCTTCCAATATAGCCTCTGGAGTCGTCAACTCCTCTTGCTCGAAACAAAGGAAAGTTTCTTTAGCAATCTTGGCAGAGATTCTTTTTGAATAAAAAAATGAAGCTAAAAACCACTTGAACCTACCTTCTGGTCTAGATAAGTCGAGTCCAAGCTCTTGAGAGTAACTAGGCAAATTCGAAAGGGCTTTTTCAATGCTCATCGAAAACATCGTTTACCCGTTTTTGCTATGTTAATATATAAAAAGTCGAACTATTTCAATGCATTCCAAATCTTTGCTTAAGATAGAAGTAGATACCTTAACTTCAAAAAGAAATATTCGCGACTGTTTTATCCAGAATGATTTGTATAAATTCTTGTCAAAAATTTTTTGGTATTTTTTTGGGATTTTTTTTGAAAACTTTCGATTAATTCGGCTCTTGGGTTCATTATATTTAAAAAATGTGGATGGTCTTTTGATGATGAGGAAGATATGCGGAGTTAAGCAAACAGCACAAGTTATTTATTCATAATGCATAATCTTGATAATTGACACCAAGCGTTTGGTGGGAGGTGAATAGTTTGGTAAAGTTTGGGACATTAGAGTATTTTAAAATGCATGCTGAGGCTTTAAGTAATGATCCGGAATTTAATAAATCAGGATTTACTAGTAATATGATGATAATCTTTAGTGATGTGCTTGGTCCTGATGGGCAGCCGAAAGCTTTTCTTGAGACTTTTACTAATGGGAAGGCAACAGCTAGCGAGGCTAAAGCTTCTGATCTTAATAACAAAGAAATCGAGTTCGGTCAGACTGCTACTTATGCTATAATTGCTGGTATTTTCAAAGGTGAACTTAACTCGCAGAAGGCTAAGCTGAAGCTTAACATGATGAAGGCAATGAAGAGTCAGAAGTCTATGAGACGCATAACAGATATTGCAAAAGAATTTAAGGGCGTTGAATACTAAAATAGTAACGTCAACCTTCAATTCTGGTAAATCAATGAATGCTGTTCATGGACAGAAGTCCGGTTTAATGATACTGCGGCTGAGATAAAATGCAAGAACAACAAATATGCACTCACGAAATTGTTGTTCTTCTTTTTGTTTTTTTATGATGTACTTTCCACGTCTTAAGTTGAAAGAAGAAGAATTGAGCTATTTTAAGCCATTTTTCTTCTATTCAGTTTGTTCACTATAATTTTTAAAATATACTCGATTAATAAATAAAATTTATTCGCTGTCAAGCACTAAGATTGTACGGTTGTGACTGTATTATAATCTTGATTGCATTTGCACTCAAAAAGTCATTTGTTAGCGGCTGTGTGCTCTCTCTTTATTTTCTAGATCAAAATTATTTGTCGAAATATTAGATCTTTTTGCAAAGAATTTTCAGAACCCGCGTAAATCTCGCCCAGTTTAACAAAAACTAGTACCATAGAGAACACAAATTATTTATTTGCACTCTGCAACACTGAAAGGAAAAAATGCTTGGTCAGGGAGGTGAATAGTTTGGTGAAGTATGGGACATTGGATTATTATAAGATGCAGGCTGAAGCTTTAAACAATGATCCAGAGTTTTCAAAATCAGGATTTACGAGCTCTTTAGCTTTTATCTTTACTGATGTGCTTGGTCCTGATGGACAACCGAAAGCTTTTGCATTAAAGTTTGATAAAGGGAAGACTACAGCTGATGAGATTAAAGCTGCTGATCTTAAAGAATATGAGTTCGGTCAAACTGCTACTTATGCTATACTTGCTGGTATTTCCAAGGGTGAACTCGGTGCGCAGAAGGCTAAGCTGAAGCTTAACATGATGAAGGCAATGAAGAGTCAGAAGACTATGGGACGTATAGTGGAGGTTTCAAAGAATCTTAAAGGCGTCGAATATTAGATTTGCAGCATTTGATTTCATTTTTACGCATTAAAAGCACTTGAAGACGTTGAAAAATGGTGACCAAGATTGACAACTGATCGTTTATGGAAAGAACAAGCTTTCTGTAACAAACAACCTTTTTCTTTTAGCGAGATAAGTGGCATTATCTTTTTTTAAAGACCAAGCAATTTTCTGATATCAAAGAATCAATTATTTTTTAATAGTATTTTTTCGTATACTGCTCTAAACCAGGGCGCTTGGCAAATACAAGTATCCGTTGGTCTTCGTTTGAAATGCTGCATGAACTGAGGACTGGATGACAAATCGATTTGCAGAAAATTTTCCGAATATACTTTGCTATAATTAAGCTTGACTAGTTCTCCTGCAACTAGTATGCCTGGAAGAGCTGAGACAAAAGAGACGGCCGCATTAACTGGTTTTTCTTCTTTTTTCGGTTGAGGCTGATCTAATTCGACAATTCCACATGGCAGGTCATTTGTTTCTTTGCCGGGGTGTCGGCAAATAATGCAATCATCCTCTAAGGCTTTTTGGCGTGATACACTAAATGCCCAGTCGCCCGTTGTTCCATAAATCGATAAGCGCGGCATGTTCAATTGAACCAGTTGTCGAGCTTTATTGTTGTCTACCAGAGGCAAAACAACATCTGCGTTTACCCCTGACCATTCTTTTCCACGTAATCTTCATATAATCCATTAAACTTGGTTAAACCGACTTTTTTCTGCGACAAATAGCTTTCCGCAACATCTACTTTAGCGCGTGCTGGTCTGCACGCATCATCAGTTGTGGCAATGAAGTAGCGATTTAAATTAGAAGTATCAACTCGTTCATTATCAATCAATTCAATATTGCCCTCGATGGGTAGAAAATCAAGAAATGCTATAACTGCACTTCCAACAGCGCCAACCCCGATGATTTGAATATTGCCCAATTTTATTTCTTTAGGCAAAGGCGGATTTTCAGCATCAGGCTTATTTAATGAATAATCAAGAGCTGAAAAGCAGAAACTGCCCATTTGCTGACAATAATTATTTGCTGGAACAAGTTTTTTGAAAATTTCACAAACACCTAGGCATGCCGCAACTCCAGCGCCGATTGGGTTTGAATTCAAAGAGGATTTTCCAGTTTGTTCTTTTGGTTTATTGAGGTAAGCTAGCCAGCCATCATTGTCGATATTTATCTGGTTACTAACTGCACTTTGGGAATTTCCAATCGATAAAACACCATCATAGCTCTCCTTAGGAGCGTCGACTAATGTAAATTTGCCATATGGATCAATTTTTGATCCAGCCTGGATTAATGCGTCAGAGATTTTTGCTTGATTAAATTTTGGCGCAAGATAGATGGTTTTAGTGGACAGGTTGCATTGTATGTCTATGTTGCTGCAAAACCTGCATGTTAAGTTGAATGCAGTAAACAGCATAACTTGGCCATCAAACGTGTCTAGCGAGTGATCATTTATTGTGATTAGGACTTTTTTGTTTCGATAATCTGATTCTGCAAACAGCAATGTTCGGTTATCACGTGCTTGGTAGAAATATTCTCGCTCCAAAACGCTTACCACTTAAAGGTTAATTTTACTATCTATTACTTTGATTGTTTTTTCTATTTCTTGGGCTGTAAGTTGATGGAATTTTTCATTAGCCCCACATTGATAGATTGCATTTGATGACAAGAAAATTAACATTTTGATTTCCGAATTCTGAAATAACAATGGACAAAAATCCTTCAGATGAATCAAAGGGATTTTTCTCATCTATCGACGAGTGGTAGGCTTCATGTTCATGGGAGTGGACCTGCGCAACTATAGTCAAGTTTCTCTTTCTTGCTTCCGATATAACTTTGGCTGCTTCTACAGCATTTAAATGGATACCCGGTTCATGCATATGTTTAATATATGCGACGTTAGGAGGATTTGTTGTTGGGCATGGGTTTGTATCAATCTCTATGGCTATTGCATGTGCTTTTGGGAATATGCATGTAGTTACATAGGTTGATTGGCTGTTTTTGATTCCTGCCCAAAATAGCAAGGTCTCTTGTTCTTTCTCTCCCCAATATCGAATGTATTCTAAGGTTTGATCAATTATGATATTGTGGAATGATTATGCCATCATTTTTTTCTTCTTGTAATATTATCTTGATTTCATCCAACTTTATCCCTTCTTGGTAAATAAACGGCAGCTAAGGCTCCTTATACCGTCCTATATAGCCGTCGTAATCTAAATAATACTGTATGCGCAGAATAATTTCTGGAATTGACCAGATGGGTCCTGCTTTTGGAACAAGGCAAACAAATCCTCTGTCAACCCGAAAAACCGGAATCCAGCCTTTGGGCCTATCAACTGGCCATGCGCGTGCTACGGATGTTTTAGTTGAAAAGTCAATAAAATCGATGTGCGGGCTCCAAAAAGGGTATCCTGTTGTCGTAATACGAAGCAGGTATTCCTCACCATCTTTGTGGCTTTTCATCTTTACAAAGACTGTGGTATCTTTAACTTCTATGATCCAATCGTTGCTTTGGATTAAGTCCGCGTTATCTTTTTGGAAATTGCCCATTTGCTCCTCAACGATTAGGCGCCTGATTTCTTTGTCAATCAAGCAACATGTGTCTCCCGAACAAGGTTCAGGACTTCTCCAGCTTTGATTTTGTAGCTTTGAAGTGTACGCTCTGGTCTTAGCGCTACTCCTTCATGCACTAATTCGTATACTTCTTGGGCGTTTAAGTTAAATTTTTTAAGGACTGCTTGAACAATGTCTTTTATAAGTGCATCTTCTGGCAATTGTAGTTTAAGCGAACCTCTTGCAGTGTCAATAGTGATTTCTAATTTCTCACTTTTACTCAACTGTTCCATTTTTTCGCCTCCTTTCATGCGTATACTACATCCAAAAATTAACTTAAAAGTTTGCTGTTTGTCATTCTAATGAATGACTGAACAATTTATAGGGTTTTAACCGATTAATACTTTTAGAACTTAAGGGATTAAAATGGCCCTAAAACAAGCTTACGTCAAAGAAGCAATGTTATACGTTCCTGTCCCGTCAGGTGTTCGTTGTGACGTTTGTGCGCGAAGATGCGTGATTCCCGAGGGAAAGGCGGGTTTTTGTCGAGTTAAACGAAATATGCATGGGTATGCTAGTTTCTGATGTTTATGGTTCCGTCGCAGTGAATTATGTGGATACTATAGAGAAAAAAGGCTTATATCATTTCAACCCGGGCTCGATGACATATTCTTTTGGAACTTTAGGCTGCAATTTTCGTTGTAAATTCTGCATGAACTTCGCCTTAAGCGGAGTTAACGAAGGCAATCAAAGCTTCCATTGTTTAGAACCTCTTCAACCTCAACAATTAGTGGATAATGCTAAACGCAAGGGCTGCCAAGGTATAAGTTTCCACTTATAATGAGTCTACAGGTCTTTTTCGAGTTCGCTTATGACACTGCTCAACTTGCACACAAGGAGGGCTTGTTTACTACGCTTCTTACGAATGGTTACATGACTTCTGAAGCAGTAGATACAATTTCACTATATATTGACGCTGTGACAGTGGATTTTAAAGGTGCGGCAAACAAAGAGTTTTACCGTAACCTCTGTGAAGTTCCTTATGTTGAACCCATTTTTAATTGCCTTAGAGACTTTTCGGGATAATAAGGTCTTCATTGAATTAACCGATTTGGTTTCACTTCAGTATGGCGATTCTGTGCAGAACATTAGGAAACTCAGTCGCTGGGTAATTGATAACTTGGGTCCTGATAAGCCAATGCACTTGCTTCCCTTTAGAAGGACATGTTTATTGAATAATAAAATAATAAATTATGACACTTTGAAAAGTGTGTCTAAGGCTGTCAGAGATGAAGGATTAAACTACGTTTATAGTTTGCTTGAACTGGATACAAATTGCCCTAGTTGCGGCAAAAAGCTTATAGGCCGTCACAATTGCCTTTGCGGCGATTTGATATGTTGATAGCTTTGATTTGCCATCTGATTATAAATGTCCCGAGTGCGGAACAAAAATTCCTTTTGTAGGAAAGCGCTATACTGTTGAGAAACCTGAAGGGTCTCCATCCTCAATTGATGCTGAATACATTGATGGGTCTTACTGGGGTTATAAGGGCTGATGGTTGCTAACAAGAAAACGTGCGGTTTTAATTAAAAAAGCGCTAATGGCTTGTTTGTGAATTGTGCACGGCAGAGGCTTTTTGAATAGAAGAGGTTTCTTGTTTATTAGATAACTCGGGCAATTTCGTTAGCGGTTTTGATTGCGTCTTGGATGAGGCCGATTTTATCGCAGTCGCCGACTTTATACACCTCGGGAACAAATTTTGAAATTTCCTCGTATATCTGGTCGTTTTTAGTTCTGGGCGAAACGACGATGACAGCATCATATTCGTTTACCTTGTGAATTCCATTGTGATAGTAGTGAACGCCGCTTGCGTCTACGAATTCGATTTTGGATTTAAATAGCATCTTGATATTAGCACGCTCAGTGTCCTTGCTACGCCTGATAAAGTTGCCGTCTGTAAGTCTTTTCCTGAGGTAAACCTTCCTGTCACGTGTAAACCACGGCTCCGCTGCAACAGTGGAGTCTCCGCCTGGGCCGACCATGGTGACTTCAGCGCCCTCAGCTGCAAGGTCGAGTGCAAATTCGCAACCCGTAAAACCTGAGAACCATACCTTCTTACGCCACCCAGCAAAACTCCGAAATTCTCGCTTTCTCTCTATAGCTTCCATCAGGCCCATCACCATCGGCTGTCCCTTGAAAACCTCGGGGAGTTGTTCAGATGTTCCTGAAGCGAGAATGACTGCATCGGGGGCAAATGCTTTAATCTTTTCTACAGTGGCTTCACAACAGACCTTCACGTCCACGCCTAGTTCAGTCATCTGACCAGACAGGTAATCCACGGCATTCTGGAATTCAGACAGGTGAGGTGTTGTGGCGAGTATACCTACTGCGCCGCCCAATTTTGAAGTTTTTTCCCACAGACTAACCTTGTGACCTCTCATCGCAGCAACTCTGGCAGTTTCCATACCGCTGACGCCGCCGCCGACAATCAAAATCTTCTTGGGTTTTGCTGCGGGAGTAATAGGAATTATCGGGGCGCCTACCATCCCTATGGCCTCATAATTCACGGAGCAGGGAAAGCAGCGGGTATCGCAGCCAATGCACTGGCGCACTTCAGATGGCATGCACTTGCCATTCTCGAATTTATGGATCAATTTGTTGTCGACATATACTTCACGACCAATATAGAAAATGTCCACTTTTCCTTCGCGCAGAATCTTCTCCGCCATCTCTATGCTGGTTACGCGCCCTACACCGAATACTGGAACAGTAGCGTACTTCTTGATCGTAGAGGAGATGTAAATCCAGCAGGCTCGAGGATAATACAACACGGGCAAACATCCTTGACCCGCGTACATAGAGCCGCCCTGCGATACGTCGATGGCGTCTTAGACCAGCCTTTTCAAGCTCTGGAATTATGTATTTGCAGATGTCTTCCAGACTGTTACCTAATTCGTCTTTCAGGTCATCACCGTTGATTCTCATAGTGATGGGGTAGTCAGGGCCAACGTTCTTCCTCATTTCCTTGATTAATTCTACAGTGTAGCGGAGTCTACCCTCAATGGGTCCACCGTACTCGTCGTCACGGTTATTGAACATTGGGTCAAGAGAACACGCGCCCAGCATAATATCACTGTGGGCATTATGAACGGAAATACAGTCGAAACCTGCGGCTTTAGCGCGCCCAGCGGCTAATCCGCTGTACTCAATTATTTTATGCATGTCTTCCTTTGTGAGGATGTTTCCAGGGGGCAGTTGAGTGTTGGTCGCTCCTGTTGACATATCGTTGAAAGCGTATTTTTTCAGGTCGCCTTCAAGCTCTGATAAGTAGTTGCAATTTATAAGTCCGAATAATCCAAGTTGAATACCGCAACAGCAGCCATGGGCGTGGATTGCGTCGGTGACTTTGCGCCATCCTTCGATATCATTGTCCTCGGAAATGTGAATATTTACACGACTGCTGTAATTCGGCAATAGGTTTTTTGGAATAGGATTGACGATTCCAACCATTATGAAGCCAAAGCCAGTTGCGGCCAACTGTTCATAATATTTTACCGTTAACTCGTTAGGCGAGCCGTCTTTTGCTGATGGATGCGACCCATATGGGCCAATTCCGAGACGGTTTTTCAGATGCATTGATTTGATGTTGAATGGTTCAAAAGCCTTCATTCCCTGAGTAGATTCATACTTCATTTCTATACCTCTTCAATTGAACTTAGATTTTTCAATTTAACGAAGATCAACGGTATCGTTTACTAATTTTTTGACGGCGTCACGGATCGGCATGTCCACATCGAAAGTTTTGGAGAGTTCTGTCGAAGCATCAAGGTCCTTCAGCATATACTTTAGAAGAATATTAGCCATATTCGAGGGCACCTTGCCGTCTGGAGAAGTGGCGATCTTACGGAGTACATTATAAAATAGATTCTCCGTCTTATCTGCGGCCTCCAGTACCTTAAGAAACCTGTCAGGAGTGACACCGACCGCATTTGCAAGTCTAGTAGACTCAACAACAACACGCCATATCCCATAAGTGTTAACGTTTCTGGCAATTTTTACAGCCATTCCCGTACCGGCAGGGCCGCAATAAATTGCATCTGCCGACCAATCTGCCAATACAGGGATAGCGTATTCAAACGTTTTCTCATCTCCACCGACCATTGCAACAAGACCATTTTTAGCTGCAAGAGAACCAGGCGTGACACCACAATCCAGAAAGCCGACCTCCTTTTCGGCACAAAGAGCTGCAAACTCTTTCGCTTCTTGCATTGTGACGGTTGACAGTAAGACAACAACCATACCCTCATGGGATCTACTCAGCAGTCCGTTTTCTCCTGTAAGCACTTCTTTAACCTGTTCAGCGTTGAATACTGCAACCATAATCACATCACTTTTCTCTGCGACATCGGCGCAAGAGCCCAATTGTGCAGGTACGTTAGCATGTTTTTTGTACGCATCCGGAATGATGTCAAACACTGCTGGGATTCTGCCACTGTTGACTAGGCTAGTCGCGATTCCTCCGCCTATTAACCCCAGCCCAACAACACCAGCTTTTAATTCTTTTTCATTCTTCAATTTAGTTTTCCTTCTTTAAGTCTTAAATAAACGGCTCTCAGATTTGCATATAAAATTTTAGTGGTATCAAAAAGGAACACTGCCGCTTAACGCAAGCGAGTAGAACTATAGATTTAGTTTGTTCAAATCATTCTTCAGGCAAGAAGACTTTTGATCCCAATATCATGAAGTAGTGGCTAATCTTTCTTTTTTCAATTCAAATTGCTGTAATTTTTTACTCATTTCTGTAGCTTTGCTCCATAATTCTTCAAAAAAAACTCGCCAAACGTAAACAAATACTTCACTATCAGTCCAAAAAGCAGACATGTCTTCGCCTAATTTAGGCTGCCAAATTAACATTGCATTTTTATCGTCGACGATTAGAACATTGAAGTTCATTTCTTTATTAAAATCAAGAAAGCGAGTTTCAAAATTCATACCCGCTTTCACAGCGAGTTTTGTTAATCTTTTAATTTTTTCAAGATCTTTAGGAGTTATGTTTATCAGGTTTAGAGATCTCAGTTTAGCATTGCAGACAGCAAGTTTTGGATCGAATTGAAATCCATCAAGCTCTGTAAACACCCATAAAATATCTTTCTTTGCTTCTCGACCCATCTGGTAACTCTTAGAGTAAATTGTTTTTTGCCCTTTTAGAATTAGAAATTTTTCTTTATTAAACGAGGGGAAATCTGATTGCTGTGATTTAAATTGAGCTAAAAAATTCTTTCCATCGGCTTCAAGGCAATTAATTTGATTTTTCATTGTTTTAACTTGTAAATCCAAAACTTTCTCGAATGGAACAGCCATATATGCCATTGGACGATCTATAGTTGATTCTATAATACCTTTACTTTGCAAGCTTGTAAGGATACGGTAAGTGTCCCCTTTATAAAACCGAAGTCTATTTGAAATATCTGTTGCGTTTTTAGGTGAGTGACTGTTTGCAAGATAGAGGTAAACGTTTGACTCTTTCTCACTTAACCCTATTTTCTTAAGAATTTCCGATAATTGATTAGCAATTGAACTAATTTCTTTTCACGTCCAAGGTTTTTTAAAATTAAATAAAAATCTGATAAAATAACTTTTCCCCAATAAACTGGTCAAACGTACGAAAAAGCCTAAAAATAAGTTGATTATCCCAAAACTGGTTTTTAGCAAAAACATTTCCAATTAAAAGCTCCCTCTTTTTTTATTAACTCTTGACACTTTTCCAGTTCAGTACAAATAAAAATTAAGCCTTCACTTTTGACTGGTCTTCTGCGGCAGGAACTATTACAAAAACGCAATAATGCCTGTGTTGTAAACTATGCACAGTAGCATCTCCTTATGAACCATGTTTTCTGTTTAGATTTTTAGGTGATAAACTTGGTTTTGGGCGAAAAATTATGGGAAGGAAAAGGTAAAACCTCAGGTCCAGGCTTCATAAAAAACGTTGGCATGGAAGGTGTAGAATCAATGTACTCGTGGATAGCACAATTGAAAGGCACTGGGAAAGCAAAAGGCGTTGATGCAAACATAAACATTTCAGCGTTTAGCATGATGCCTCCCAAAGGCATAGGAAAAGCAAAAGATCAAGGAACATTCATGACCATGACCGGCGAAATGGGCATCATCAAAGGCGTAGACATGATGAAGATGACAATGGGCAAGAACCCAACAGCTGTTGGACTATGGTGTTTCATGACGATGTCTGAAAAGCTGGCTTGGCTAAACGAGACAATCGCAATCGTAACCGTAGAAGCCACTGATCCCATGTGGACTGAATTCACCATAGCAATACACGAGTGGAAATAACCAAAAATATTTCTCTTCATATTTTCTCTCTTTTTATTGTTCTCTCTAAAAACACTTTTTTGGGAAATAGCTACGCGTTTTTTAACGGCTTTTTTTAGTCAATATAATAATCATGTGTTTCTTTTGCGTACGGTCAATCGCCTGTGGAACTAGTTTACCCATCGGAGCCACCGCAAAACGATTTTTTGCTTGAAGCTGACGACAACCAACAGCAAGCAAAAGAGCTTCTCGCTTTTCAAACAGCTACTATCCTATCAAAAAATGAAAATAGTATTTGAGTATAACTGTAATAATTAACTTAACAATTCAACCTGTGAGATGTTACCTTGCGTTTGTTTAGTGATAGCAAGCAAAAAAAGGCCAACCGTTTCAATCTGAAATTTTAGATGAACTTGCTAAATCTTTGAAAATTGGAAAGATTTTAAAAAAAAGCAAACTTGAACGTTATTACCGATTACCCTTAGGTCAAATATGCTGCCGGCCAAGCTTTAACAATTCATCTCTAATTTATGACGCTAAATTCTTTGCTGCGCTCACTCCAAATGAAGTGGCTGCTGTAGGCGTGCATGAGTTTTTCCACATAATTTCCCGTAACAAAAGTAAAAGGTTTGCGAGAATTTTTTTGCCTCCATTATTCTTAAGTATATTATTAGACGTTGTTAGCATTTCACTCAAATTTCAATCAAGTGTTATTCTATTCATACTCTATTATTTTTCCTCGCTGCTTCATATTATGCTAATTCCTCCTGGGTGTGTAAACAGGAAATAGAAAGTGATCTTTTCGCAGTCAAAATGAATCTTGGTGAAGAATTATGCGCTGCTTTAAAAAAGCTTAAAGAGGTTTACCCAGCAGAAAATGACCAGTCAATTGTCCTGATTTCAAGAATTTTACCAAGAATGTATCCTGAGATTGAGCAAAGAATTGAAGCAATTCAAAAAGCAATCCTAAAAAATAGTTCAAAATCACCCATTGCCCCAGCCCACCAATTAAAGGAATGAACTTTGAATAGTTGAGGGTCTCTTCTTCCGAGATTTTCGGAATTAAACTCCTGTATTCATCAAATCCTTTCACTTCAAACCCAATTGTTATACCTCAATACTGATTTCTCATAGGGCAAGACCTTTTTCATAGTATTAGGTTAATTTGAAATTAACTTCAATATAACTTTGCAGTTTCATCTGTGCTCGAGTTAGAATTTCCTCAGCGTGCAAGACTACTTTTCTGTCTTCTGGCGTTTTTATGCTGCCATTTTCTTTAGTGACCTCAACGACCAGGCGAAAACGATGATGGTGAGTATGCCTATGATTAAGAATCCTTCGAGAACTGTGATGCTTTGGAAGGTGCCGGCAAATAGGTCGCGGGTGGCGTTGACTGCGTAAGAGAACGGGTTTACTTTTGAGAGGTCTTGAAGCCAGAGAGGTGCAAAGGTGAGTGGCAATATTATGCCTGATAGGAGTGAAAGGGGTAATGTTATAGTATTTAGGGTTGGTGCAAGTGGGTCTTCTATTTTGTAGATTAATGCAAAGCCGTATGAGATGGATGCCATGGTTATGCCGATTAAGGCGTAAAGTATCAGCGACAGTAAGAAGCCATAAACGTTTAGGGTTAACCCGAATGGAATAGCGACTATGGTTATAAGTGCGCATTGAACCAGTAGTATGACTGCGTCTCGGAGGACTCTGCCTAAAAGAATTGCAGACCGCCTCACTGGGCTGACCAGAAAGCGTTCTATGACTCCTGAGCGAATGTCATCAATGAGTGAGAATCCCACGAAGGCTGTGCCAAAGAGCGCTTGTAATACTAAAAGGCCGGGGATGAAAACGTTTGGTGAAATGCCGCTGGAGTATCCTGGTACGGCTCCTAAGCCTTTGAGAAGCGGCATAAACAGCAACAGGTACATGAGGGGTTGAAACATGCTTGCAAAAATGAAAACAGGGCTTCGGAGAGTATTATGCATGTTTCGCAGAAACATTAGTTTTATGTCGGTTAGGAGTTTTGCTTTCATTTGATTTTGTCCTCCCGAAGTGAACGGCCAGTATATTTAAGAAACACGTCATCAAGGCTTGGCCTGGATAAAGTTACGGTTTGTGCCTGCAGATTCTGAGCATCGAGTGAGCGCAGTAGATCAGGCATCATTCTCTCCCCATCTTTAATGGTTATGTGAAGGCTACTATCCTGAGCTTTAATAACTGCTGTGGGCGCCATTTTTGCCACCATCACCTTCGCGTTAAGAGCGGTTTCTTCTGAGGAGAAACTGAAGATGATGGTGTCGCCGCCTACGCTGCTTTTTAACTCTTCAGGAGTTCCAGTTACAACGATTTTTCCATCATCAATAATTGCTATTCGGTCGCAGAGCTTATCCGCTTCATCCATATACTGTGTGGTTAAAAGGATGGTGATGCCTCCCTCCTTGAGCTTTTTAATTTCTCCCCACAAGTAAGTTCGACTTTGTGGGTCAAGACCAGTTGTCGGCTCATCGAGAAGAAGCAACTGAGGATGATGGATCATACCAAGTGCAACGTCTAAACGCCGTTTTTGACCACCTGAATACGTTTGCGCAGGTCGCATTATGAAAGAATTCATCTGGAACCGCTCTGCAAACTCGTTAGCGTATTTTTTGGCATTTGAGGCATCTATGCCATAGAGACGGGCTTGAAGAACCAAATTCTCCATGCCCGTTGAGGCAAGGTCAGCTCCGCCTGCTTGACTTACGCATCCAATGTTTTGCCTAATTTGCTCCTGTTGATCTGCTAAATCATATCCAAGAACTTTGGCTTCTCCACTAGTGGGACACAATAACGTGGAGAGCATTTTTTGCGTGGTGGATTTACCAGCACCGTTCGGGCCCAGAAAACCGAAAATTTCTCCTCTCTTAACGGTGAGGTCTATGCCTTTTACTGCTTCAACCTCTTTGCCTCCTCTTCCTTTAGCAGGAAAAGTTTTCCTAAGCTCTTTAGTCTGTATAACTGAATTTTCTACCATGAAATACGCCTGCCAGTAATTTTTTTTCCATTATCGTTAAATGATATCGTTTTCATTCAAGATTTTAGATATAAGCATTATCCTGCATAGTTATGAAGTGCTCGTAAAGGCCTCAAAGTAGCTTCGTTAGGCTAAGATTGAATTTCGGGAGTAACTATCGCGTAATTTGTCAAGGTTTTGAGCTTAAAAGGTTCTTTTTCAAAATTATCAATTCTGAAGATTCCTCAAAACATTGGCAATGCAAAAAGTTTTGGCACAATTGATTTTGATTTTCTTTTAAATGTGCTGAACAGTTTTCTTTTTTAAGTTTGGTTTGTCATCCAGCTTAAGAATTACTGATGTTATAACACTTTTTATGCCTTTGATATTGAGTATTCGCTTATGAAGTAAATCTCGGAACTCTTCTACGCTTGAAGTTGAAACAATAGAAACTATATCGTACTCGCCTGCGACCTCATAAATTTCTTCTATTGATGGGATTTTAGACAGCGCTTGGACGATAGTATCTCTCTCAGAGGCATCGATAAACATGTTAACAGATGCAGCAAATTTACTCAAGTTAATACACGTATCCTTATAGCAGCTTCGTTAATTCCTTCATCATACAATTAAGTTAGCTCTTAATTCTTTTTGAGAACTGGACTTTACCAGTTTGACGATTTAAAAGGGCAAAAATAGAATTACCCTGATAAAACCTAATTAAGCTTGGTTTTGAATGGTTTATTTAAATTCTCATTTAAATACTGGACGGCTACAACTCATATTTTACTTAACAATGTAAAAAAGATCAAAAAACCTAGCGGGATTGAAAGTCCAACATAATTAATTAACGCGAGGACAGGTTGTTTTGTATTCTCTATTGTTCGCTTATTCTTTGGGGAACCCATTTTCGTAGTGTCTAACGTAACCGCAATCTAGGCATGTAACGGTTACGAGTTCCTCTTTATTGTTGTATGTTGCTTTAACGTTATGTGAAGAACACCCTACGCATCTAATACATTTATACTGCATTTCCCCACCTCTTCGGTTGTTTTATGGCAACCTTCTATTTCTTTTTTGAGGTTAATTAATGAGATAATGTCGGATGCCAAAGAGCTGGGGCTGGCGTGTGTGACGAAGAAGCCAATTTATGTTTTTCACGAACACTGTTGAGTATTGTATCAAGCTTGCCTTCGCGAATATTGCAAATAAGAGTTTCTTCTAAAAAATCTTTTCAGAAAGGTGAAGTTAAAGGATTTAAAACTTGGATACCATACTCTTTGAGTTTTTGGAAGTGCTCTTCGTCTACTGTGAAGATTAGGTTCGCCTTTTCCAGTATGCTTGCACCTATCAATGCGTCGTTTACTGGAATGTTCTTTTCTTTGGCCCATTGGACCATTTTTTGGCATGCTTCTTTTGAGACTGACAAGAAACCGAGACGTTTTGAATGCAAGAATGAGGTTATTTTGAATTCTGCTAATTCGCAGCCTTCAAGTTTTCGCAAGACCGAAAATACTTCAACTATTACTATTGGGTTTACCGCCAAAATACCTTTGAGTTCGCCTTTAAGCCCTTTTTCTATAAGGGTTAGGCATTTTTCGTGATACTGCTTGTTTGCATGGTTCTTCATCATATAGCATAGATTATAACATTTGAATCTACCAAGGAAAGAGGTTTCGACTCATTCCTCGCTCTAGCCAAGTTGTTTCCTCCATCATCTCTTCGAGTTTTTTTGGAGGAATATGCTTTTTCACTTTGATCGGCATGTGAATCGCCTTCCATGCTGGGTCGTCTTCAACGTTCTCTGAGGTTAAGTCTAAAACGTTTGCTTTAAAGCTGTAGTCATCGAGTGGCTCGATAACTAAAATATCCCCCGCTTTAATGTGAGTTTTTTTTCTAATTTTCTTGTCAAGAACTATCCTATATCTTTCGTCAACTTTAGCGGTAGACATTTTTACCCACATAAATATCTCACGAAACTCCTAATAAAATTTGGCAACGAATATTTCCGCTCTTAGAAAACGAACGTGATAATGGGTTTGACCAAAGTACTTTTCTTTTTGTTCTCAGTTGGAATTTTTTTTACGTGCGCTCATACTTACATCACACTGATTTTTTTAGGCTTAACTGGATTCTTAATTTTGATAAAAGTATCTGAATCTAGTTCTTCAAAGGCTTTATCGAGCTCTTCTTCAGTATTCATAACGATTGGTCCTCTCCACGCCACAGGCTCGTTTAACGGCTCTCCCGACACAAACAGAAACCGAGCGCCGCCCTGTTCGAGCCTATTTTGACTAAATCGCCTTCACCAAAAACTGCACACTGACCCTGCAATATCTTCTTGCTCCCAATCTCTATTGATCCTTCAACGAGGTAGGCAAAAACCGTATCATTCTTAGGTGTGGCGTGCTCGAATGTTTTTCCGGCATCTAGCTCTACATCGAAGTATTCTATGTTTATTGCTAAGTCGCGAACTGGTCCTTCCGTTCCATCAACCTTGCCTGCTATGACTTTTATTTTTGAGCCATCTTTTTCGAGTACTGGGATTTGTTGTTTTTCTATACCACGATATTTGGGGTCGATCATTTTCTTTTTTGCGGGCAGATTTACCCATAGTTGAAAACCCTGCATCAATCCGTCGTATTTTTGGGGCATTTCTTGATGTATTATGCCTGACCCCGCAGTCATCCATTGCACATCTCCGGACTTGATTACGCCTTTGTTTCCCATGCTGTCGCCGTGTTCAACTTCGCCCGTCCACATGTAGGTGACTGTTTCCATTCCTCTATGAGGATGCCAAGGAAAACCTTTGATGTAGTCTTCTGGATTATCTGATCCAAAATGGTCTAAGAGCAAGAACGGATCAAGCGTAGAGCGTCTGTCGTTGCCTAAGACCCGTTTGAGCTTAACGCCAGCGCCCTCTAAAGTTGTACGGCGATTTAGAATCTTGTCAGCCTTTCTTTCCATACCAACCGCCTCACGAAAAGAAAAAAATAGGAGTAAGACTAGTTCAGCGGCGCTAAAAAGCCGTGTCAACTATTAAATAAACTCAAAGTCGCACTATTTCAGCAAACCATGCGTTGATTTTTACTGTATCGATAGCGGATAATTTTACATCTACGTCTTTTTGCTCAAATCTAACTATTCTCCAGCCCTTTGAAAAAGCAACACGTATCTGTTCGTCGGGCACCTGCGGACCTCTATAGCCTTTTCTTTTTGCGTTAGCTGTGCTGAAAGCTCTCAGAAATATAACGGCGCCAGATTTGCATGCATTCTTTAACATGCTCACATACTTCTTCCGGTCGTCCTCATGCAGAGAATGAAAACATCCTACATCAATAACCGTGCCAAATTTGTCATCGTATCCCGTCAATTTGAAGATGTTCAACTGGAGAAATTTCGCATTCGCGATCTCTTTCTCTGCCGCTTTTTCCTTTGCTCTTTCGATAGCTTTCAATGAGATGCTTATCCCCACAACCGAGTGCCCTTTAGCCGCAAGATAAAGTGAGTTGCCTCCTGTACCACATCCAGAGTCCAAAACTAAACCGCTAATCTTTCCCTGAGCCTCAAGCTCAACTATCCATTCATCCGGCTCATTAACATCAAAAGAGTTCTCTTTTCGACTATACACTTTCTCCCAGCTTTCAAAGTATTCTTGTTCGTTCTTATCGTTATCTAAACCTTTTACTGACATAAAATCTTCACATTTTCTATATGATAAAAAATGTGATAAAAAACATATACACTTTTTCCTAGGTGAGAATCCTTAACCAATTTGTCTTGCAATTAACTTAGAAGTGGTTTCGCGGCCGCTCTAAAAAAAGAGAACTGAAGTTTTGCCATTAAATGCTTAGTTTTAGCGTCATTCAAATATTCTCTTTTGTCAATTTTGCCCAAATATCTAAATACCGAGGCAATTAGAATGTCGATAGCCTATTTTTTGGAAAAACTATAAAAGCAGAGTTGCATTCCACTTTTTGGTCACCTCACTCACGAATTCGCCCTTAATAAGGGAAAACTAAGTTGCTTACTTAATCGTATTGGTAATTGTGATACGGAAAGCCATATAAATTGCTTTTACGTGTTTGATTGAGCATCGGTGATAATGAAATGCCTAAATGGGGATACTCTATAATTCAAGAAACTTTAGATCCGGAAAAAACAGCGATAGCCAGCGGTAGGGAACTAAAGGTATCCCATAAAGCTGCACGAGAAGTGTGTAAAGCTATAAAAGGCATGGATTTACTCGCTGCGAAAGACTATTTACGCGATGTAATGATCAAGAAAAAAGCCATCCCATACAAGAGGTACACTAAAAAGCTGGGGCATAAAGGCGGAATAACACATGCTTTTGCTGGAAGGTACCCAATAAAAACTGCAGAGGTGGTTCTTAGAGTACTCCAAGCAGCGCAAGCAAACGCAGAAAACAAGGGCTTAGACACTGAAAAACTAAAAATAATCCATTCCTGTGCATACCCAGGCATGAAGATTAAGCGTTACACTCCAAGAGCCCATGGAAGAGCCTCACCCAAATACAACATTACCACGCACGTTGAAATCGCGCTCCAAGAGAAAGGAGAATAACAATGTCGATAGTTAAACGATTTATAACTGAATCCATCAAAAAAACAGAAATAGACGAATTTCTACAAAAAAAACTTGACCGCGCAGGCTATGGCGGAGTAAACTTAAGCAAAACTCCACTGGGAACACACGTTGTAATATATGCCATGCGCCCAGGATTAGTAATCGGCCGCGGCGGAGAAACCATAAAAGAACTCGCCTCAGCCCTTGAAGAAAAATTTAAACTTGCAAATCCACAAATCTCAGTTTCAGAAATTGAAGTGCCCGAATTCAACGCTTACGTTGTAGCTTCCAGAGTGGCTTCAGCGCTTCAACGAGGCGTTCATTTTAGGCGTGCTGGATTTTGGGCTTTAAACCAGGTTATGGAAGCAGGCGCACTTGGCGTAGAAATCGTAATCAGTGGAAAACTTCGCACTGAAAGAGCCAGATTTGAAAAATTCCGCGCTGGCTATTTCCCAAGGTGCGGAGAACCAGCATTAATGTACACGAAGAAAGCTGAAGCCCACGTTCAGCTTAAACCAGGAATTATCGGCGTACGAGTAAAAATAATGCCTCCAGACGCTATATTCCCTGATAAAATCAAAATAGTTGCAGGCGTTGCCTCCTGAAGAAAAAGCCGCTGCAAAACCACAAGCTGAAGCACCAGCACAGGCAGGAAAACCAGAAAAGCCAGCACCTGAACCAGAGCCGGAATCAAAGGTGAAAGCAACCGAAGTAACAGACGACGAGGATGAAGAAGAGGAGGAAAAACAGTAATGCCAATTCTTCGCATGAAAGAAATCAACGGCATGTCTGACGAGGCAAGATCAAAAAAACTCGTAGAATTACGCACAGAACTATCCCGATTAAAAACCATGGTTAAAGCCGGAGGCGCAGTAGAAAATCCAACAAGAATCAGGGAACTGCGCAAAACAATTGCACGAATACTCACAGTTCAAAATCAAAGCCAAGCTAAACTTGAAATCCCCAGTAAAAAAGAAGAGCCAGCTAAAAAAGCTGAAAAGAAAAAACCCAGCAAGGCTGAAAAAGAGAAGGAGAAGACAGCCAAATGAAAGTTACACCTGACATCATAAGATACGAATTCATCGGCACAAAAGGAAGAGTAACCCAAAGCCTACACAAAGACTACATTGGTTTAGCTGGCCCAGTTGTAGGAGAAACGAAGAACACTTTTAGTTTTCTCAGCAAAGGCAAAACAAAAAATGTAATAAAAGAAACATCAATTTTTAACTTTGAATTTGACGATGGAACAATCGTTGAAATTGACGGTAAACTTTTGGTGGGAAGACCTGAAGATCGGCTTAAAAAAAACATTAAGAGGTTATGGTAATGTCCTTAAAATTCAAGAAGCCCAAAAAAACTTGTGACTGACCGAAATTGTCCTTTCCACGGGACATTAGCGGTAAGAGGTCGCGTTCTAGAAGGAATTGTTCACACCGCCAGAATGGACAAAACAGTCGTTGTAGACCGAAAATTCTTAGAGTTCTCATCAAAATTCGTCAGATACGAAAGAAGACACGGGCACATCCCCTCTCACAATCCTCCATGCATAGACGTTAAAGAAGGCGACCGAGTCAAGATCGCCGAATGCAGACCAGTCAGCAAAACAGTGTCTTTTGTTGTAGTTGAAAAACTAGGAGACGAGAAGTAAAATGGCGGCAAAAGCGAAACAGAGAGCACTCGTCGCTAAAGGCATGCTTGCACACGGTCAAAGACTCTCAAGAGGTCTTCAAGCAGGCTCAGAATTAAGATGCACTGACAACACAGGCGCCAGAGTACTGCGTCTCATACAAGCCATGGGTTACAAAGGTCGATTAAGACGTTACCCATCTGCCACAGTAGGCGACAAAATAACTGTATCCGTTAGGCAAGGCTCGCCTGATATGCGCAAAAAAATTTTTCAAGCAGTAATCGTACGTCAAAGGAAAACTTTCAGACGTGTTGACGGCGTCTGGGTTCAATTTGAAGACAATGCCGCTGTAATTATTACTCCTGATGGAGAAATGAAAGGCTCAGAAATACGCGGTCCCGTAGCTAAAGAAGCAGCTGAAAGATGGCCAAGAATAGCCAGTGCCTCAAGCATAATAGTTTAGGTGAAAACATGCAAACTACAAATAGAGTAAAGAACCCTCGCAAACAACGAAAAATGATGTACAATGCTCCTGCTCATATTCGCCACAAATTCATGGCCGCTCCACTTTCAAAAGAGCTTGCCCAATCAAAAGGAGCAAAGACTCTTCCAGTAAGGAAAGGCGACACAGTTCACATTCAACGAGGAGACCATAAAGGATTTGAAGGAAAAGTCTCGCGTGTAGACCTAAAGCACTTCAAAATTTATGTTGAAGGTTTAACTCGTGAAAAAGTTGATGGAACAAACATTTTCCTCGGTGTACATCCATCTAAAGTCATGATAAAAAATCTAAGTCTAGACGATAACCGAAGAAAAGCAATACTTGAAAGAAAACAGGCGCCTGAAAAAGCAAAAGAAACCAAAAAAGCCGCACAGAAAGAGAAGGCTAAAGCCAAAGCTGAAGCCGCAAAAGCCGCAGAAGAATCAAAAGCTGAAGCCGCAAAAGCCGCAGAAGAATCAAAAGCTGAAGCCGCAAAAGAAAAGGCAGTTGAACAAGTAGTTGAAGAAGAGACACCTGAAGTAAAACAGGTTTCTCCAAAAACTGAACCCGAAAAGCAAAAGCCAACTGCCAAAAAAGAAGAACCAACCAAAAAGAAGCCAGCGCCGGCAAAGAAAGAAACTAAAAAAGCTGCGAGCGAAAACTAAAAAATCAGCTGCGGAAAAAGAAGGCGCCAAAAAAAGCCCGCTTCTAAATCTAAAGCCAAGCGTAAAACCGCTGAAAAAAATAAAGGAGACCAATAAATTTGGGTAAGAAAGGAAAAACAGCAAGGCTGAAACGTAAACCAGCTCCAAAATTTTGGCCTATTCACAGAAAAGAAAAACAATGGATAGTGAAACCATCCGTCTGGACCACATTCACTTCAGGAATGCCTGCCATTAGCGCTTGTTCTACGTGATATTCTTGGAGTTGCAACAGTAAGAAAAGAAGGAAAAATGATACTTTCACAGGGCAAAGTACAAGTTGACGGAAAAGCCCGAAGAAAAGATGATTTCCCAGTCGGCATAATGGATGTTATCTCCATGCCTGACATGGACAAACATTATCGTGTAATGCCCTCGCATAAAGGATTAATCTTAACTCCAATAAGCAAAGAAGAAGCCGGTTTTAAACTGTTAAGAGTAGAAGATAAGACAACTGTTCCAAAAGGCGTACAAGTTTCTTTACATGATGGTTCAAATATTCTTGTTAAAGTCGATGATCCAAAAAACACTGAGGAAGTTCCTTACGGCACTTTTGATACACTAAAAGTAACTTTTGAAGATGCCAAAATTGATTCAACCTTGAAGACTAAAGAAGGAAACTTGGCAATCATAACTGGCGGCAAAAACGTTGGCAAGCAAGGCAAAATTATAGAGATCGAAAAGACCGAGGCAAAAAAGCGTAGAAATGCACTAGTAGTTGTAGAAGACTCAAAGGGCAATCGCTACCAAACAATCTTAGACTTTGTCTTCTCAATAGGTGAAACAGAACCACTCGTGTCAGTATCGGAGGCAGCTTAATTTGTCTGAGGAAGAATTGGCTAAAACTTGGGAAGAGCATCCAATGCTTAAACCCAGAATCGAAAAAGTAGTGGTAAACCTGAACGTTGGAAAATCAGGCGAACCCCTTGAAAAAGCTGTCCGCGTACTAAAAGAAATAACAGATCAAACTCCAGTAAAGAAAAAAGCAAAAAAGACGATTCGCGATTTCGGCATTCGCGAAGGGAGAATCAATCGCTTGTGTAGTAACTCTTCGAAAACAAAAAGCGATAGATTTTTTAAAGAAAGTTTTGCCTGTAGTTGACAACAAAATTTCCAAGTCATCTTTCGACGTGTTCGGCAACTTTTCTTTTGGTCTCAAGGAGCACATTGAAATTCCAGGCGTAAAATATGATCCTGAAATCGGCATATTCGGAATGGACGTGTGCGTTTCAGTTAATCGCCCTGGTCAAAGAATAAAGAATCGAAGAATAGAGAAAAAGCATGTTGGCTTAAAACACGTGTTAACGCCTGAAGAATCAATTGTTTTCGTCAGGCAGACTTTGGGGGTAAACATCGAGTAGAATAGAAGTGTGAATTTATGGGAAAACAGCAATTGAAGAAGCAAAGAAAATACGGCAAAGGTGCAAGACCTTGTGTCCGATGTGGTTCTTATGGACCAGTTATTCGGCGTTATGGTTTATATCTTTGCAGACATTGTTTTAGGGAAGCAGCACCAAAACTTGGGTTTAAAAAATATGAGTAGGAGCAAGGAAAAGCAATGGACACTTTAACGAATGGTTTGATAACCATAATAAACAATGAGATGCGCAATAAACGGGAATGCATCATTAGTCCTGCCTCTAAGCTTCTAGGTCGGGTGCTGAGAATAATGCAGTTGAACGGTTACATCGGCGAATTCGAATTTATCGATGATGGCCGCTCTGGAAAATTCAAAGTTCAACTTCTAGGACGCATAAACAAGTGCGGTCCAGTTAAACCACGCTATCCAGTTAAAACCGGCGAATTTGAAAACTGGGAAAAGAAGTTCCTGCCATCAAGAGACATAGGCATTATGGTTGTTTCCACTTCAAAAGGTGTTATTGCACACAAGGACGCTGAAGAAAAAAACATTGGAGGAAGGCTACTAGCCTTCGTTTATTAAAGGTGTAATTTATGCGGCTCCCAGAAGTTTCAAAAACAGTTCAAGTTCCCGACGGCGTTGAGCTTAGCGTTAATGACAAAAAACTCGTAGTCGTAAAAGGCGCTAAAGGCACATTAACACGCGACTTTTCATTTGTACCAATCGCAATTGAAGGTGACGGCAAAACCGTGCGTCTTTGGGCTAAATGGCCCCGCAAGAAGGAAGCTGCTCTCATAGGCACGATTTATTCTCATATTCAAAACATGATTTGCGGAGTAACAAAGGGCTATTCATACAAGCTTAAAATAGTGTTTTCTCACTTCCCAATCACAGTCAAAGTTCAGGATAAAACAGTTATAATCGAAAACTTTACAGGAGAACGCCGAGCACGCCGAGTAAAAATAATCGGCGATGTCAAAGTAAAAGTCGAGCCTGACGACATAATCGTCGAAGGCATAAACCTGGAAGATGTCAGTCAAACCGCCGCAAATATTGAACAAGCCACACGTGTAAGGCGCAAGGACCCCCGTGTCTTCTTGGATGGACTTTATGTTTATGAAAAAAATGAAGGTACTGCATAATGACTGAGAAAAAGCCATCGCCACAACGCAAAGCATTGCAGGTTAGGGCAAGAGCAAGGAACAAGAAACCAGCTTTTAACCGCCCCGAAAGTTGGAGGTATGACAAGTTCAGTTTAAGCTGGAGAAGACCAAAAGGCTTAGACAACAAAGTAAGACGAAAGATTAAGGGTTGGCCGCCTGGACCAAGCATGGGCTATAAAGGTCCTAAAGTTGCAAGAGGCTTACATCCTTCTGGTTACCGAGAAGTACTAGTTTACAACGTTGAAGAAATCAAGGCGATTGATACGGCAACTCAGGCAGCAAGAATTGCCCACACAGTCGGTCGCAAGAAACGGGCTTTAATTATTGCTGAAGCTAAACGGTTGAATGCTAAAGTTCTAAACGTTAAAACCGTAAAAGAACAGCCGCCTGAAGAAGAGGCTAAAGCAGAAGAAGCAGAAAAAGCCGTTGAAGACAAAGAGACAAAGTCAAAAGAGACAGAAGAGGAAACAGAGAACAAGGAAGCAAAAGAAGAAGAGGAAGAAGAGAAACCTAAGAAATCAAAAAAGAAATCGGAAACTAAAGAGGAAGGAGATAATGAGTAATGACTAATCTGACTGGTCAACGTCGTTTAGCTGCTGCAATATTAAAGGTTGGGCAGAACCGTGTTTGGATTGACCCAGAACGCATAGATGAAGTGGACGGCGCAATTACACGTCAAGAAGTTAGAAAGCTAATTCACGAGAAGGCTATTGTTCCAATGCCAATTAACGGTGTTAGCCGTTCTCGAGCAAAGATTGTCCGCGAAAAGAAGCGAAAAGGCAGACGGTTAGGCGCTGGCAGCGTTAAGGGTACACCTCATGCAAAGATTAACAAGAAGCAGGCTTGGATGATAAGAATTCGGTCTTTACGACGTAAGCTTCGCGAATTAAAGGCTGAACGTATCATCGCAGAAGACACTTACACTGAATATTACCGTATGGCTGGCAGTGGACGTTTCGAATCTATCGCTGATTTGGAACGCTTCCTAAAGGCACACGATTTATGGAGGAAACGCTAAATGGCTAAGAACGCAACTTACAGAGTTCAACTTCGACGCAGACGAGAGGGAAAAACTGACTACCAAGCACGCAAAGCGTTTGTTATCTCAGGAAAACTCCGTCTAGTTACTCGAGCATCAAACAGGAATGCCCATGTGCAGATTATTGTAGCTAAAGCTCATGGCGATGAAGTATTAGCTTCAGCGAACAGCCACGAGTTAACCAAACTTTTCGGCTGGAAGGCTCCAACTGGCAACATTCCAGCTGCATACTTGACTGGTTTGCTTTGCGGGTTGAAAGCTAAATCTAAGGGTGTTTCTGAAGCTATCTTAGATTTAGGTTTGGTTGCTCCCACAAAGGGTTCTAAATCGTTTGCGATGCTCAGCGGAGTAGTTGATGCTGGCATTAATGTCCCGCATAGTGAAGAAAAAATTGTTAAGCCAAGCTTGAAGGGTGATTCAATTGCAAAGTACGCTAAAGGTTTAACTGCTGGATCTGAAGAGTACAATGCAAAGTTTTCACGCTACTTAGGTGCAAGTATTGCGCCTGAAAAGTTGCCTGAGCATTTTGCACAGGTGAAAACAAACATTACCGGTTCATTTAAGGGTGATAAGAAAGCATGAGTCGAGAAAGACCTAACAGAGATAGAGATAGGCGTTCAGAGCATTTAGAAGAATGGGTTCCTAAAACACGCTTAGGAAAAATGATTCAAGAAGGCAAATTAACTACTATAGAAGACGTTTTCTTAAGCGGCATAAAAATTTCTGAACCCCAGATTGTTGACGCTTTAATTCCTGATATTCAAGAAGAAGTTATTAACGTTAACTTAGTGCAGAAGCAAACTGACGCTGGAGAGAAATCTCGTTTCAAAGCCATAGTAGCTGTCGGAAACAAGGATGGCTACATAGGTTTAGGTTCAGGAAAAGCCAGCCAAGTTCGCAACGCAATCGAGAAAGCTGCAGCCAACGCCCGATTAAACATTGTTCCAATTAAACGAGGATGCGGCAGTTGGGAATGCAGTTGTGGAAAACAGCATTCTGTCCCCTTCCAAGTTGAGGGAAAATGCGGCGGCGTCCGAGTAGTAATCGTACCTGGTCCAAGAGGCTTAGGCCTTGTTTCCAGCGAGGTTGCAAAGGTCATTTTCGGTTTAGCTGGGGTCAAAGACTTGTGGATGAGAAGTTACGGTTCCACGAGAACTGTACCCTCGTATGCGCATGCAATTTTTGATGGCTTGCGGAAAACATATAATCTGATTACAACGGCAGATTGGGTGAAGTAACATGGCTCAGAAAACTGAAGAGTGCAGATGCTTAGTCGCAGTTAAAGTTCGCGGAATAGTAAGCGCTCAACGTGAAGCACGAGAAACACTGCAGTTTCTTCGCTTGCTGCATACTAATCACGCAGTCATAATCGATAATCGAGCTTCATACAAAGGAATGCTCAAAAGAGTTCAAAGCTACGTGACATGGGGAGAAGCATCAAAAGAAACCGTAGCTGCCATGCTCAAGAAACGCGGACGACTTGCAGGCGACAAAAAATTAACCGATGAATACCTCCAAAAAATCGGCTACAAAAGCTTTGACGACTTAGCAGACGCTATCGTAAACTGCAAAACCGAATTTTCAAAACTGCCAGAAATTACGCCGCTGTTCAAGTTGCACCCTCCCTCCAAAGGCTACAAAGGCAAAACAAAGAAAAGTTTCAGAGCAGGTGGAGAAGCAGGATACAGAGGCAAAGAAATAGACGATTTAGTTCTGCGCATGATCTAATTTCCTAATTATTTTCGTTTCTTTTCTTTTATGTTAACTGGATTTATTAGCAGAATACTCTTTATTTACGAAGAAAGCTAAAATTTTCATTTTCTAGATATTTCAGAAAGCACTTTAAGCAGACAATTCAATAACACTTAGCGTGTGATGTTGGTTGGCTCGGGAATTCGTTTTGCTTTCGCGTCTTGGGAGAACTGATTCAGTTTTCAACAATTTGCATGATGCCGGAAGATTAGACATTGTTCATGAGTGTATTGTAGCTAGTCTTTTTCTTTCTCATGGCTTGCGTAGAAACGTCACTTTTCACGCTGTTCTGAATGGTCCACCCAATCCACCCGTGCATATACAAATTAACGGTGAAACGCTCTACGACGTCCAAACTGATATTGAAATTTGGCAGAGCATAATTAGAAAAATTCTCTCAGGCAAAAGTCACCCTGGAATCAGCAAGGACCACAAAAGTTACGAAGCATTGCTTAGAGAAAAAGCAGAAAACCAGCCAATCTACGTTCTTGAAGAAGGCGGCAAAAACATCAAAGAATCCACGCTTAAAGAAAACGCTGTTTTTGTCCTCGGCGACCATGTTGGATTACCAAAAAAAGCTGAAACGTACGCCTTGCGTTTCGGCGAAAAAGTAAGCTTGGGAAAACAACCTTACCTTGCAGCTTCATGCATAACAATAATCAATTACCTGCTCGATCAAACTAGCTGATTTTGCTTTTAAAATGCTCCCAGCCACGAGCTTCGATAATCCGCTTTTCACTCTTATTTTGCAAGAACACTCCTTTATTCTTGGTTACTTTTCCAATGGGCAACAAGCATCCGCCAGCAGCCTTCACCGCGGACAAAGCAGTATCCCACATTTCAGGTTTAATTGTAACCACTAACTCGTACTCTTCGCCGCCGTACAACGCTAATTCTTCAGCATCTAAACCGTTAACTTCACAAAAACGCAAAACTTCAGCCGCGACAGGAATCTTGTCGATCAAAAAACCGATATTACTCATGTTTGCAATTTCATGCAGACTCCAAGCTAAACCATCACTTGAATCGATGGATGATGAAGCAGCTCCACTTTGCCCAAGCGCATAACCCTCTTTTAACCTTGCCTTCGGCATAAAAACTGCATCAGTCAATACCTCACGAACTGCTTTACTTGCAGAGTATTTCTTTTTTAAAAGCAGGCGTAAACCAGCTGCTGATTTACCAAAATCACCAGTTACAGCCACCACGTCACCAGACCTTGCACCGCTACGGAGCATCAAATCTTTCTTCTCACATGTTCCAAAAACCATAACAGAAATAATCAAGTCACAAGCCTCACCAGTGTCACCGCCCACAATGAAAGTACTGTATTCACGTGCTCCAGCATTCAACCCTTGAGCAATCTTCTTCACCGTGGCGCGACTAGCATTTTTTGGCAACCCTAAAGCAACAAGCAGAGCCGTTGGCAAAACACCTTTTGACGCAAAATCACTTACGTTCATCACAACAGCCTTGCGTGCAGCCTGCCACGCGCTCATACCAGCAGGTACATCAGTTTTACCAACAAGCATATCCGTCTTTAAAACACCGATGCGATCGCCAAGCTGAACAGCGGCTATATCATCACCAAAAGGCACAATAGCGTTTGGCAAAACATCAAAATGGCTAACCAGCAATTCAATCATTTCACGTTCACCAAAAACTCGACCATTCGCAACGTGGCGCAAATAACACAACCTCTAAAGAACAAACACTCAAAACTCACATAAAACCTTACCACAAACAAATCCAAAACACGCGATGACCACCAACATTTAAAAACACCAAAACCAACAAAACATAAGTCTAAAGTGTGCCTCGATGGCTCAGCCTGGTAGAGCGGCTGCCTCGTAAGCAGCAGGCCGCGGGATCAAAGCCCGCTCGAGGCTCCACCAATTGCCAAACAAGAGCGCTTAAGGCAGTTCTATCTCTTTTAGGCGAATAGCGCATTTACATTTTTTGATTAAATCGATATCTTCGGTAACTAATTTCATATTTTCTTTTTCAGCCAGATAAGCGTATGACGCGTCGTAGAAAGACAAGTTTCTCTCCATGGCAAGTGTTAGAACGTTAACAATGGAATCAACCCAAATCTTGTTTAATTCAGCGAGGCTTTCCTCGAAAATTTGTGCTATTCGCTTTGGATCATCCAGTTCTTTTTTCTTGTCCTGTTTCCACAAAGTGTTACCAATTTCATATTCTGTAAGTGACGATACTGCACATTCTTCAGGGTTAAAGGGGATTCCTCTAACTAGCATGGGATATAGCGCTGATGCGTCTAGTAGATATTTACATTTCTTGCCTCGTTGCCTTGACGTCTTGTATCCACTCTTCTTCCGTGACATGCATTATTTTTCTAAGTTCTTCCGCACGTCTTTTGGCTTTGGCTTTCTTTTCCTTGACAAGTTCCTCGAGACGCTCTTCTACAGCAGCTTTTATATCAATACCCATCCTTTCCGCTTCATCTTTGAGGCTTTTCTTGACTCTGACAGACAAGACCTCTGTTTCCATAGTACACACCTGTAAACGAATAATTTAATATGTATACAAATCGATATAAGGCTACCGATAACGTTGATCAAATAGCCTTCCTATGCCTCGTAAGCAGCAGGTCGCGGGATCAAAGCCCGCTCGAGGCTCCAAAAAAATTATTTCCGAGTTTTTAATAGCAACCAAATAATGCTTTTATTAAGGCTAATCTGCGACGCAGCTTATGGCTCACTCGATCTCATCTCAAGTGTCGAAGATGAAAACTAGAGAAGAAATTGAACGAGTCAAAGGGGAGCAACCTCCGCTGCTATAAACCCGCTATAAACTCTCTTCGCATGCATTTAAATTGCTTTAATGTTTAATTTAATGTTGGAAAAAGTCATGCTGGACATGGTTATATTACTGTTAATATCAGTCGCGGTCGGCTTAGTCGGGTCACTAACAGGTCTAGGCGGCGCCAGCATCCTGACACCCATTCTCGTGTTCGCAGGGTTTCCAATTAAGGAGGCTGTCGCATGTGGAATGATCGCAATCATAGCCACGTCAAGTGGGGCCGCGTCGAACTATGTGAAGGAACGGATTGCCAACATCAAGCTTGCCATGTATCTTGAAATGTTCACTATAGTAGGAGCAATAGTTGGCGCGACCATAACCGTGTTTATCGCGCCCGTTTTCCTCTACTTTCTCTTTGCCGTTTTCCTTTCGACTTCTTTTATCAATTTCAGGAGCAGCTTAAAGGCAAAGTATGTTATGCCTGAAAAGCAAGACAGGCTTTCCAAATGGCTGGGTCTTGAAGGAAGCTACTATGACAAGGCAAACAACAAGGTAGTAAAGTACAAGGGGACAAACTCGCTTCTCGGAGGTCTTGGAATGTTTGTGGCGGGGATAGCTGCGGGGATGCTTGGAATCGGTGCAGGAGCTTTCAAGGTCATTGTGCATGAGAAAGTCCTCAAGGTACCGTCGAAAGTTTCAACCGCCACTAGCAACTTCATCATAGGCATGACCGCACTGGCAGGTGCAAGTGTCTACTTTTTTTCGGGTTTGCTGAACCTGACGCTAATGGCACCCATGGCTATCGGTGTAACAATCGGCGCCATGGTAGGCGGAAGGTTGCTTAATCGAATTCATGATAGAAACCTCAAAATCCTATTCCTTATAATTGTAGTTCTGCTCATTATTCAGATGCTCTTCAAGGGAGTGACCACAATATGACCCAGCCAGGATTAGGCAGCGGCGAAACAAAGTTGGAAACCGCCTTAAGTTACCTGCTCGTAGTTGGCGTCGTAGTCAGCGTCACACTGGAAGCCATAGGCATAATCCTGTACTACGGAATGTACGGCAACACGCAGATTTCCCAAAACCAAGCAGTTTTCATCAGTGGGCAAAATTTCTTCGCCTTCATAGTTTACCAAGTCCAACATCTATTCGGAACTCAGAACGCCTTGCTCTTCATGACACTTGGGGTAATAATTCTGATGTTGACCCCTTACATCCGAGCGATAACTTCAGTAATTTATTTCGCTTGGGAAAAACACTACAAGTACGTCCTAATAACACTGTTTGTCCTCGTCGTATTGACCCTAAGCTTGGCTCTTCACTAAGCTTTCGGTCGAGGCCGTCTTCCCGTTGGATCCGAACTCCAACACATGGCTTAATCGCCGCAAAAGACTAACGTTTATTGTCATAAGGACTCATGCCTAGCTAAGAAGCAAAGAATTATTCAAAAATTAAAAGAGGGCTTTGATCCCAATGCTAAATTCCGCTCGAGACTTCTTGTGTATTTCTGCTGTACTGGTCTACGAAAAGGTTTATTAAATATTGCGATAGGAGATTTTTAGGGAGGCGAAAACGTGAACCTTCTTCACAATCACCATGCTGAGAAACTTCAATGCCCATACACAGGCTGCGGGAAGCGGTTTGACAAGCCGACAGTAATCACAGATCAAACTACGATTCCTAGACAATCGCATTACGCCTGCCCTTACTGCATGTCAAAAATAGATATTCTGGTTGAAAAAGAAAAAATTATCGAAATAAAAGCTATAGATTACCCGACAGTTTTTGATTCACCAGCCAAATGCGCCCATTTCAGCGGTTCATTACATCAAATGCCTATTAACGCGCCTCTACCAGACGAGTGTTTAATCTGTCCAAAAGCAATGCAATGTAACATAAGAAAACAATAAACGCGGCCTAAAGTGTTTTCGATCGGTTTTTCAAATCTTTTAATTTCTTAAAAATGATTTTGATTACATAACTTGTGCAGCTGCAAGGGTTAATACTATTTAGCTTTTGGTTTTTGTTTTATTTCTTCTGTTTGCTTAATCATTGCAATAGTGTCTGCCGGTAGGTCTCTTTTCACCGTGAAGTTTGGTCCCACCCAACTGTTGGCGCCTACTTTTACGCCAGGCATAAATAATGCGTTGATTCCGGTTTTCACGTTATCTCCTAGTATTGCGCCGAGTTTTCTTCTGCCCGTGTCCACTAACTTGTCTTTTACCATCATTTTAATGGAGCCAGCGTCTAAGCGGTAATTTCCAATTATGGTGCCAGCGCCAAGGTTGCATTTTTCACCAATTACGCTGTCGCCAACGTACGATAAGTGTCCTGCATGCGTTTCATCCATGAGTATACTGTTTTTTATTTCGCACGCGTTTCCAACACGAACTTTTTTGCCAAGGCTTGTCCCTGTGCGAATGTAACAGTTTGGTCCAACATCGCATTCTTCATCGATAAAACATGGCCCTTCAATGTATACTCCTGAGCGTACCATTGCTGATTTTGCAACAGTTACTTGACCAGTTAAATGGGCACCCTGCTCTATATTTCCTAAAACTTCATGTTTCATGTGTTTTAGTGCCCAATTGTTCGCCTCCAGTAAGTCCCATGGTCTGCCAACGTCAAACCAGTCATCCTTTGGAATTTTTGATGCCAAAACGGTTTTGCCCTCTTTTGCAAGCAGTGTCAAAGCATCAGTGAGTTCCCATTCACCACGGATTGACGCTTTGATTTTCTTGATTCTCTTAAAAATTTCTTTTGTAAAAACGTACACTCCAGCGTTAGCCAAGTTTGACGGTGCTTTCCCCGCGGCGGGTTTCTCCACTATACGCTTAATTTTTTCTCCGTCAAACTCCATTATTCCATAGTTTTCAGGTTTGTCAACTGGGACAACGCCGATTACAGCTTGAGGTTTTTTAGCTTTGAAAACTTTTACTGCTTCGTCAACCACGCTTGGTGCAAATAGTAAGTCCCCATAAATAAGAACAAACTGATCATCAACGTATGGTTCAGCAACTGCAGCCGCGTTGCCCGTTCCCAACACAGCTTTCTGCTTAACATAGCTCAATTTTAAACCATAATCTTTACCGTCGCCAAAGTACTCTGGGAAAGCCTCACCCATGTAATGGGTGACGATTACAGCTTCAGTTAATCCTGCATTTTTCACTGCTTCTAAGCAGTACTGTAAAATTGGTTTTCCACAAACCTTAATCAAATGTTTTGGCCGCGTGGAAGTGATTGGTTGAAGCCTGACGCCTTCGCCTGCAGCTAAAAGTACCGCTTTCATCATGCTGCATCCTTTATGCATTTGTCTATTAGAACTGTGGCTTCTCTAATTATATCGTTTGCCACTCTGAGCGATTCTCCTTCAACTGTTAAACGAATTAAAGGTTCAGTTCCTGATGCTCTAACGAGTAGCCAACCGTTCTTTAAAGCTAACCGTACACCGTCAACCGTTGAATAATCAGTATAATCAGGAAATGCCTTTTTTAAGCCTGCTTCAATCCCTGAAACTATCTTGTACTTTGACTCATTCTTGCAAGAGACATTCTTTCTTACCGTGCTGTATTCAGGTACGTTCTTGATGAACTCACTCAAGCTTTTGTCTTCAGTCTCAAGCGCCTTCAAGAGCAACAGGGCAGAAAGCGGGCCATCTGGACAATAATGATGCTTTGGATGCACCCAGGCTCCGCATGGTTCTCCACCGAAAACTGCGCCTGTTTGTTTTATGGCTTCTGAAATGTAGATGTCTCCAACTTTTGTTCGCACCACTTTGCCGTCTTGTTGTTCAACCATTTTCTCGACGCACATTGAGGCCTCGACGTTGGTAACTACTTTTCCACCCTTTTTCCCTTTAAGTGCATAGGCAGCATACGCTGCAAGTGATCGGTCAAAATTAACAAAAACGCCATGTTCATCCACAAATGCAACACGATCCCCATCCCCATCAAATGCTACTCCAACGTCCGCATCAAGAATCTTAGACAACTTTTGCTAAATCTCCAAGTGATTCCTCAGTCGGCTCAGAGCTTCGGGCTGGGAAGTACCCGTCTGCTTGGGCATTAAGAGCTGTAACTTTGCAGCCGGCAGATTTTAGCAGGTTTGGGGCGATTCTAAATGTGGCTCCGCATCCTGGATCCACTACGACTTTCCATTGCTTTCGCAGAGCCGCTGCTTTTAGAGCCATTTCCGTGTAAGCCTTATCTACGTTTATGTTTAGAGTTTTACCTAAACATCGCCAATCCGCCAAGGAAAAGTTTGCTTGAGTGATGTTTTTTTCAATTGATTCTTGATCCTTATCGTTGTAAGCGAGACTCTTGCCATTGAAGAGTTTTATTCCGTTGTACTGGGGCGGATTGTGGGATGCAGTTATCATGAAGCCTACTTTAACGCGGAATGCTTTTGTGGCATAAGCTAGAACTGGCGTTGGAACAATTCCCGCCAAAAACACGTTTACTCCACTTGAAACTAGTCCTGTAATCAGCGAATCTTCAATCATGTTGCCTGAAACACGCGTATCTCGCGCAATAATGGCCCGTTTGGCTTTTGTGTGTGCCGCTACGGCTAAACTGACTTTGAGAGCCAACGTAGGTGTTAAATCAACGTTTGCTAAGCCTCTAACTCCTGAACTTCCAAATAGTTTAGCCATCAAACATCACGTGCAGTAAGGTGTTACCTTTTAACTGCTTGTTAATCTGATAGTGCGCTTAAAGTGTTTATGTCTGGTTATTTATAAATTCTAAGAGTTTAGTTCTCGTCGGATGCGATCCAGTTTGGTCTGAAAGGTAGCAGGCAGAAACCGCATTTGCCAAAGTCAACCTGCTCTCGTCTGAAAACTTGTTTGCATCACCTAAAATGTTGCCTGCGTTCCAGGCGTCACCTGCTCCAGTAGCTCTTAACGTTGTAATTTTAAATGTGGGCACCACAGTTTCTTTTTTGCCCATTAGAGTCGCTGAAAAGGCAGTCGTATGCAAGTCAATTCTTGCAGGTAACCGTTTAGCTAAAACTCTGGCAGCATTCATCGCTAAATCAGCAAATGGCAATCTCTTTTGTGCACTGATTATTGACTTGTCAAGGATCGAAGCGTATGTAACAGCCTCATTCTCATTTAAACTTAAAATGTCCACTTGATCTGTTTTCAACACGTTTTCTATTAATTCTGGGATTTGCTTCCGATTCGGCGTGGGATCAGCAGTGTCAAAATAAGTTTTTCCTCTTCCTTTCGCTCTTTGCCCTGCTAAAAACGGTTTCGGCCAGCTTGGTTCCAAAATTAACTGTTCCCGCCCAATTAAAAAGGCAAACATAATCCGAATTCTCTATAACGCTAAAGTCTTGATCATCCAAATCTTCGGGGCCAAAATCTGCAAGAGAACCAACATCCCTTAGCATAACATTTGCTTTTCCATCTTTTTCTTGAAGTTCCAAAGCTGTAGTTATTGATGCTTTTTCACGGATTTTAATGTGCGACATGTCTAGTGACCAGTTTCTAAAATGAAACTTTATCAGTTGTAATCCATGCTCACTTGTGCAAATTATAGGCGTAACCCTGAAACCTAATGAGGATCAACGCGGATGCAACGTTAATAGCGTTTCCTCCTTTGATGTCGTCTTGATGTATGCCATCAATGCTTCCGCCTTTGCGTTTAGCTACGTCGGCAACTAAACTTGAAAAATCCTTCACGTTCCACTGCAAGTTTATTAGTCGATCCAAAAAGAAATCAGGCATAACGACGGCACTAAAATCTTTTAAGGATTTTTCTGCTAAACACTCTTTTAGTTCTTTTCTACATCTCGCCAAAGACATTAGAAGACTCCTTTAGATTAACTGCAAAAAAACTAAAATAATGTTTTGATTCACAAAACAAGAAAAGGCTCAGCTCGAACGGTTGTTACATCAGTTTCATGGGCTCGCAGAAGTAGAGAGAGCATTCAAAAACTGGTTGGATGCGTCTTTAACCTAATATTAGCTTTAGAATTATCCAGACTATGTCTCCAAAAAACAGCGCAAAAATTAAGCCTAACGTAACGAAGATAAGCATGGGTAAGCCAGGTGTAGCCCAAACGTAGTCTTTGATTTTTCCAGTGTCAATGGCGTTAGATAAGCGCTGAACAGTTTCTTCTCGCCCTTCGTCTTTTGGGACAATCACGAGTTTGCGTTTGAAACTGTTATCACCGTTTTCTTCCACGTCTTCCAGTGGGAAAATGTGCCATTTTTCCTTCAATTTAGAAATTCGAATTTTGTAGCCAGTTACTAAGATTAAGATTTTTTTCCCAAACGATTCTTTTTTAAGGTCGCCTTCAAACATTATTCTACCACTTTTTTTGTGCCAAACGATGTTTCGTACGATGATGTAGATTGCGCTTGCAGCTGCGAATACGACAGCGTTTGTTAAGATAGTGAAGGGGAATATTAGATTAGCTATCGGCGATAATCCGCTTGGGATTAGAGGCGTAAAGAGTATTTGCGGTGAAAATGGTAATGCGAGGGCAATGCACATGAAGGCTTTTGCGTCTGCGCCGCCGAAAGCACCTGTATAAAACAAGAGTAGCGAGAAAGTAACTGTTAAACCGACGCTTAAGCCAAAAAAGGGCCAAGCAGATTGTTCATAGAACAATAATTGGATAAGTGTAAGTCCCAGCGCGATAGGCGCATAAACAGCCCAGACTTTGTTGCTTACTTCTCTTGTCTTGTAGTCGCTCCAAGAAGCATAAAGCAGAAAAATAATTGAAATAGCCACTTTTGCTATATCGATGATGATTGATTGTTCAACTGACATATTTGTTCCCTTCCTCTATTTTGAAGATTGTATTTACACAGGTATGCGATTTTTTTAATTGACTTCCTTTATTGTGGTGCTTGCTCAGAAAAGTCTAACGGCGTTCCTGAAGCTGGCACTATCTCAAAGTAGTAAACTTGTCCGGAAGACCAACTATACGGAATATCAAAGCTTGTGGTAGCTCCAGTATTAACTGGGAAAGGCGTTACTGGATTACTTGTTTGGTTTTGCATAGTTGAGGCGGATTCTCCTAAGCACACTTGGATTATCTCAGTATCGGTTATTCCATTGTTTCCAATATAAACTGTTATCGCGTCACCATCATTAAAGGTGACTTTTACTTTGTAAAGGATAACTTCGTCAGTGCTAGGTGCGATCTTGATTGTTAAAGCGTAAGTCAAAACTACCGTTCCGACTGCAACAATTATTAATAGCAGTACCATGAAGATCGATGAAATTGCCTTTTTAGAGCCTAAGCTTTTGACTCTTTCGAAGTTATAGTTCATTCTTCCTTCAATCTTATTTAGATTGTTTGTCTTCATATAACTCGTATGAATACTGAATATTTATTTCAAATCTATCACATAATTGATGCAGGCTAGCTCACTGCGGTTTGCGTTATTGTAGGCGGATATTCAACCAGTATCCACAGCCCAGATGGTGTTGTTCCACCTTCCAAATTGCAGATAGGCGTTGAATCGTTAAATGTTGCAACAGCGCCATTCCACGTTATATCTAAAGGATACTGGAAGCTTGCTGATGCGCTGGTTGAGCTAACAGGTAACAGTTCGATAACGCTGGTACTTGCAGCATCTAATGCTCCAGTATTGCCGTTTGCTATGGAGTTGAAGGCATAAAGATTCTGGTTAGCGCTATCCGTGAACATTATGCCAGCTCCTTGTGTGCCATTACTTGAGATTAGTTGGCTCCAATGGTGTGCTGTCCAACTGCCGGCTGTAATATTCCCGAATGATCCTGTCCCATTTTGAATTATTGGAAAACCGTCTAATGTTCCGTTTTCAGTTTGCACTTGAGTTGAAACTGACGTTGTTAGACTAATTGGGCAAAGATTCGTGATTGTTCTTGCTTCAGCCGAATTAACAAACATTAACCTCAACTGATACGTATAATACGTAACGTTTGCTGGCAACGTTATTATTATATCTGAGTAAACGTTTGGACAGCCGACTACACCTGGGCCTTCACTCCATTCTGCTTCCTCTTGAATAATATCCCTTACTACGCCATTAGTAATTGTGTAGGAAGGTGTACCTGCACCGTTTTCGCTTGCATTTTGATTTATGTTCATAAAAGTTGCTGTACTTGAAGTGCTTGTGCCAACAACCGTAGCTGTTACACCCAAGGATGGGAGCGTCAAAGTTATTTCTCCATTAGAAATAGTTGACCCGGATGGATTATCATTTGCAAAATAGGTGGAGGTATAAGCGTAGGGTGTTTGGACTGCTTGGTCGCTTCCATTCCACCATATGGTAAAGTCGGTGACATTTTTGTTTAAGAGGAAAACGATCATTTGGCTATTACTAAACACTGTAGCGTTGTTTGTTAATCCTAACGGAACTTGGTAATTCGATGCCCAATCTTCAACTTGGAAAGGCACTTCCTCGTTCACACCGTTTATAGTCATATTAACATGTAACGCCTTCACTGCTATAGGTGGAATCGGCATACCCGTAGTTGATGCTTGAAGTTGTTGTCCAAGCCAAACCATAGTACCGTTTTGCAAAACCTCCAACGTAAAAGTAGAATCTTGCAAACCAGCTAAAAAGCTGATATCCGGCTCATTCTTAAGTAAAACCGCACCAATATTCCAGCTACTCTGTACTGGATTTACCACGCTGCTGTTGCCGTTTCTAAACCGAATAAGCAAAGTTGAAGAAGTAATGTAAGATGAAAGTGATACGTTATTCCAGCTATTCGGTGATAATGTTAGCAAATTAACCCAGGAATTGCCATAGAATACATCAACCATCAAGCTTTCTGAAGCTAGATTGCCCGTGTCTATACACAGGTCTTGCCGTAGGTTAGTGGCATTAACATTATTCCACTGCTCTTGTATACCCAAATCATAATTATTAATGTTTGAACAATAATTTATCATATCAATTAGCAGATTAAATTGTGTCGAAGAAGCCAAGGTTGCTGTCACCATAATTTGCCAGTTTCCTGAACTACTTCTAAAATTAGTTGGGTTCGAGGTTATCGTTTGGCTTAGTGTTGTTCCCGCTGTTCCGATAGTTCCTGATAAATAGCCATTTCCTGAAGTTGCATATTGCGATGTCTGGTAATTATATAGTTGGTAGGTTATGCTTGTGCCGCTGGTTGAGCTTGCGCTGTTCAAGCTCCAGACTAAATTGTTCCAATTGTAGGTGTCTGCTGTGCCGGTAAACACTGCTGAACACGTGTAAGCGGTTGCAACTTTCGTTGGTTGAAGAAGTACAGCTATCGCTGTCCAGTGAGTTGATAGTGTAGTGGTCCATGAAGTGGAAACTGAACCAGTAGTTGCTGACTTGTCACTTGCTTTACTCTTATATTGTTGTGAAGTTTGAGACCAACGATTCGTCTGCCCAGACGTGTCACTAAGCGTATACGAGCTTGTAGTATAAGTTGCTACATGACCATAAAGCAATCCATAGGAACCAGGTGAAGTAACACCTACTGATTGGCTCAAGCTTGAACCCGTATTTGTATTGCTTACAATAACAGGGCTTGTTTGATTAACATTACTGTATGTTACAGAGCCGCCGATTATTCCTGTGAAAGATGTGGATGAGAGAGTAACGGTAATTGTTTTCGTACCAGAAGCTGGACCAACAAGCATGTAAACATAACTATTGATTTGTGGGTTACTTGAGTAAGTTGCAGTTTTTACTAGGGTTAGCGTTACTCCACCATAAGTTACATTTGAAACTGTTGCTGGGGTTCCTGATGATCTGTAGATATCAACCGACACAAGTAAAATCCTATTGTTGCCGGTGCCAGTTGTATGCAACCACGATAAGGCGCTTCCAGACGTGGCAGAGGTGCTGTTTTGGCTGTCAAAACTTATAGTGTTGTATGATGAACTGAAAGATGATGGGTAACTCTGCAGTACTAGGCAGTTACCATCAACACTCTGAAGATTCTGCAAGCTACCAGAAATATAATTTGTTGAGCCGAGCGTATTCCAATTGGTTGGGAAATATTGAATTGTTGATGTTCCATTTAACGCTTCAGTTAACGTGTCATAATTGGAACTTATGCTTTGTTGCGCTGTAAAATTTGAGTCAGTGCCTGTTATCGGATTATTGCTATCTACGTAATAAAAGCCGTTATTAGCGGAAGTGCTGTTCCATGTTAAAGTTGATACGTATTTACTAAATGATGAGGCAACAACCATGATGCCTCGATTGTCTTCAACACTTAATATGTAGGCTGTAGGCTTTAGATTTGAAGGAATATCAAGCAGGTATGTTCCGTTGGCATAAGCTATTGGTTCTTCACTTGGATACTCAAATTCCCAAGTTGAATTCGAGTATAAGTATTCGTAAAATTTGAAGCTAGTCAAACCTAAATCTGTTAGCGGTTCAGTTCCATCTTGAGTTACGCTTACACAGGCCTGGTTAACATTTGGTGACTGCAGAACATTAACAGCTAATTGGCTTGAAGTTGAATAAGTCAATCCGTAAACGCCTAATCCTGTTAAGTCATACTCAATTGTGAAATTTCCAGAACTGTAACTTGAGTTTGTAAACCAGTTAGTTGTTAAATCCAAACTGGTGACATTAAATGACGGACCCCAATTAGGGTTTAGATCAGCGGTGTTTTCCAAACCGCTATTAACGTAATTGTAGGCTAATGTGTTTGCGTATGACGTGTTTCCAGTTACTTGTAAGATTGAACCATAGTAACCAACCGTGAATCCTAAAATATTCTTTAAGGATAAGTTAATTTCATCAATTGCGCTTTGAGTTTTTGGATTACTTGTAAGTTGGTTATATTGAATAGCAGAATATGCACTCATAACTGCGGCTACAAGAACAATGGCAACTAGTACTGCAGCCATAATTGTAAATTGACCTTTCTTGTTCGTTAACAATTTCCAGTTTCTTATGTTTTTCATTTTAGTCTTCTCCTACTAAACCTAATTGTAAAACAACTTCTCTAGACGTTCCAGCTGCCGTGTATTCTGAATTGTACAATCTTGGTGAATAGTACGAGAGAAGACTTATGGCTGTAATTCGAACATCAGGCGTACGGTCTAAACCTAATGCTAAAAAGTTTCCACTGACCGCTGTTCCTCCTTTTGGAATATGATTATACAATGTTCCAGGGTCATAGGATCCTACTGGGTAGGAAATGTTCAATCCAATTGAAAGGTCGTAGCTTTGAAGTATCGAGTTGGATAATGCTCTTGTAAATGTCTGAGTTGCTGAGGGATATATGCCATAGTAATTGCATGCCGTTAATGCGACAGTTGTAAGCGTCGAACTGCACGTACCTACAAGTCCGTTTGTATTTGACACGTACGTTTGATTATCTAGCCCTTCAAGGAAAGCATTTATGCCCCCTTGGCCAGTCATTTCTGTTCCATAGATGCCCCAACTTTGAGTGCTTGATAGAGCCACTGTGTTGCTTACGTAGTAGAACGGGTAACCAACTATGCTGCACCAAGTCCAATTATATATGTTTACTCTTTGACCAAGATAATAACTGTAGTAAGCATATGAATTAGTCGAGTAAGTTGAATTGCAGTAATCCGCGGGTATAGGTACTGCTTCTCCGCAAGTATTAATGATAACCGCATTCTGAACGGTTTCTCCCTGCAAAGAAACTCCGTGAAGTATAGATTCTAATTGACTTGTGTTTTGAACCATTACTGTATTGACAAAATAAGGCGAGAGCATTTGATACAAGTTTTGAGCTAAACTGTACGAGGTGTAACCGCTAATCCACCAACCGTTAGCATCACTGCAATTTAAAATGTACAATGTTCCTCCACCACTGCTTTCGCCTATTTTTTGTGGTGTAACATTAAATGTAACATTTGAGGAAGCAACCATATATGATGATACCCCAGAGGCTGTTCCCACGCTTTCAGCGTTAGAAATACTATACACAGTATTGTATAACCCAGATTCCCCAGTGCTATTGACATCATAGACAGTTAAGTTGTAAATTACATCAGCTGGCAGCGAAGCGGAAAGAGATGTTTGCAGATTACTCCATAAAACATTATTCGTTGGGTCAAATGCTGCTGCACTCAAGTTATATTCATTGTCCAACAGTTGCAGGGTTGTCAGTGAGAGACGATCTAAGTTCATGGGTGAAACTACTCCTGGTTTTGGCAAAACAACGTAAGTTGAAACGGCGATGAAGGCTCCAGTGATGATTATTATCGCGATTAAAACTTCAATAGTGCGCATCATTAGCCAATCACCGTAGTTCCTGTGTAACTCCATACAGCAAGTTTTGCTTGATAGGCGATTCCGCCTACTAATACCTGTCGTATATCGGTTGAAACCCATTCCGCATTTGATGGGTTCCCTCCAAACGTTAAAGTGCAACCTAAAGACCCGAGTCCCCAGGGCATTATTGAAATGCCCGTGTCTGTTGCTGAACTGTTATAAACTGTCACCAAGATGGCTTGATCAAAGGAGGGAATCGTAGTTTGGCCATATTGACTGTACCCATTACCTACAATTCCAGAATCATTGAGTATGAGTTGATTAAAATTATGATCTTCAGTCAAAACGAAAAGCGTTGTGTTATAGGAAACCGCATCATTTTCAACCGTTGAGCCGCCGTAGGTGCTAACATCCAGATTATTGGCTAAAATTATTGTTCCATTACCTATGTTTCCAACAATTGGAATTACGCTCTGGGCACTATTTATTGAGTTAACATAATAACCTACGCCGTTTAGGCCGCTTAGACTGGCATAAGCTAAAAACACGTAACTTATGTTAGAATTTGTTATGTCGGGAAACGTGATTATTGCTGATCCGGTGGAATCGGTAACTGTACTGTTGCTTTCAGTAGTGTAACGGGGAATTTTGCTTGTATTGTTCAATGAAACCGTTAGCAGAGTGTAATTTACCGTTGCGTTTGCAATTGTTGAGCTTATGCCTTCAACTTGGACTGAAAAAGTTAATGGGTTTGTTTGAATTTGATTAATCGCAATAGTTACAATCGGCGTTAAAGTAAGCTGGAATCCGTATGAATTGCTGATTCCAAGCGATTCTTCTGCAGAGGAATAAGTAACTAAGGATTCGTAGGGCATTAAAAAGTAACCTCCAGAATTCATGGTTAAGTTGTCATACATTCCACTTGTCGTGTTAACTTCACCATAATAAATTGGCGTCCCATAGTAGGAATACAGGTGGGCTAGAGAAAATGGGCTTACAGCGTACTGACTGAACTCTGGATCTTGAATTCCAAAACTGCTTGGAGTATTAGCTGTAGTACCCCAATCTGTAGGGGCTCCTGGACTTAGAAGTATAGTGTCAATTAAATCGCTAGCTTCATTCGCAATTACACTATGATTTTGGTAAACTACAGCCGTTTGAATAGTCTGATTGAATAGACCTATGAAAAGCGTAATAGCGGCTATGAAAATTATGAGCGCAACCATATGATCAATTGTTGTGCTAACCATTTCAATTACACCTAAGATATGAATGAAAAAGCTATTGTTCCGTCCGTCAATTTAGTAGCGTTTATTTGTGCATTGTTCGAGTTACTAATGTAAGTTGAATTTACCCATTGGGCGTTCTGTCCTAAAGTGACTGAAACTACTGATTGAATGTTTGTTCCACAAAGAATCAAGGTAATATCTAAAATTTCGCTTGAATTCGATGAATCGCCTGTTGCTGTTATAAGCGAAGCTGTTCCATTGTAAGAACATCCATCTATGTAAGCGGGCACGTCAACCTTGCTTGTTACAGTGCCTGCATTAATAGTGCCGTGATTTAAAGATGAATATAACTGGGTTATTGCACTGCCCATGTAGTTGTTTACTTCTTGAAGTTGAAGAGTTTCTTGTGAATTAGTCCAACTGCCCATGACAACGCTGGCTTCATACGGGAAAAGAAAGATTTGCATTATCATCAGCGGAATCATAATCATATATTCAATTGAGGTCTGCATTTTTTGTTCTCCTACACCTGTCCTACGCTGAATATCACTTGTCCCAAGTAAATTTCCAAAGTTGAATTTGGAAAAACGCTTGGAGAAGTTGAGCTATTCAGGAATATTGTAGATGAGTTAAAATTAAAGAATGAACTGCCAAATCCTTGAGAGAAATTAGGATATTGAACAATAATCTCGAGCTCGGTCGCATTTGTAACCGTATATTGGGTTATACCATTTCCAGTCAGCGTTAACGACTTAGAATAATAATCACTTTCGCTTGAATTAAGAAGCGGTAAATAGAACTTTAAGTAACTAGTAGATTCTTGCTGGCTGGTTATACTGGAATCAATCACTCTTATTGTTGGAACTACAACTGTTTGAATATAATTTCCCTGTGCCATAGATGTGTTTTCAATACAGAAAACATTGTACGCGGGCGCAGAAGCACCTTGCTGCAGGAAAGACCCGCTTGATGTGGGTATCAGACGTTCAAAGTAATTATTTCCCTCAGAGTAATATGATATGGGCATTTGATACATTAGCATTGAAGTTACGTTGCTGCATACTGTAGTCCAATGCACACCGTCACTGGTGACTTCAAAAGTGTAGTTTAACGATGCATACTGGCTAGTAAATGATCCATAATTGCTTGAGTAATAAACAGTCTGTGTTTGACCTGCAATCCATGCCATATCGTCAACTTGAAGTCCCGTTGTAAGCATAAACTGCGTGTTAGTGCTGAACTCGTTTCCTGCTATTTGAACCGTTAAGAAAGTGTTTGCGTAGCTCATCGCGACAAGAATTATAGACTATAACTGCCGCAGTTAGTATAATGGTTGAAATAGCTGGGCTTATTGCCTTTTTGTTGCTTCTTATGCTTCTTTTCGGTTTAATCCGTTGCGTTTTTTTTCTATCTCTCCTTTAAACATGTATGAACAACGGAACTAGTTTTGAAGCTACCAGAGCAATTATTACGAGTATCGAGGCATGCTTAAATCCCGCTGCAACTGATTCTTCACTGATTTTTCCAGCCACTATGCCTATGAGGTAGCTTTGAAAGATTACAGACGTGTTGAAAATCAGGCTCATCTGACCAAGGTCTTTTGACGATGCACTTGTTATCCCTGTAATGGCTCCTGAAGACATGGCCATCATCATAGTTGTAGTACCAACTAGCAGTATTGCTGAGAGATATGGCATCATTACGTATGGGCGTGTTGACATTTTCTTCTCTTTTTCAACTTCTTGGGTTAGATTGTTAAATCGAGCTAACGACTCAATCATTCCAATGGTTCCTCCACCCACATCTATAGTTTCGACAAGTAGAAACATGACGAGTTGAGTCATCCAGCTTCTTGTTCGCGAAATGAACTGCATTATTACTTTTTTAAGGGGTATGCCCCATGAAATTTCAGCGCTTATCTTCCGCAGTTCCTTACTAAACACTCCATAGTCTCTTTTGGCTAAGCTTTCAATGCATTTTTCGGGCGATAAACCAGTTTTCCTAACTTCCGTTAAGTCTCTTAGGAAATTGTTTATTCCTGACTCTATACCACTTTGCTGCTTCGAGTACTTCATATGCAATATTGCTGCAGGAGCGGTAGCAACAACCAAAGCTACGGTTATTGCAATTGGCAGATCAATCACGGAGCTCAAGGCGGCAAGGAATGGAACACTTATTATTCCCATAAAGTTCGTCAGTAGCAAGAACACTACTATTGCAATAATGCTGCAAACTCCAAAAACTTTGTATGGTCGCATATCAGTTGAGGGCGATTTCGGTTGCATACTATGCGCTAAATAAATGAACAGCACTGATAGCATAGGCATAAACACGTAAGTATACATGATCATGGTGGAGTATGTTCCTGTTGCACCAGTGCTGTAAATTGATTGAACGCTGAACATGATATAGAAACACAGGGACATCATGACCATGACTATAACGAAGGTTTCAAGAAGCATTCCTAAACGTTCCGCGGCAGCTTTGACCCTCAGTGCTCTTGCTCTAAAGATTTCTTCTGCTTTGCGTTCAAGGAAATGGCCTATGTCTCCTCCAATAATTACTGTGGATGCGTAGCCTGACAGAAAATCTCTGAAGATGTCGTTTGGATTCTTTTTGGCTGCGACTTCGATAGCAGTCAATGGGTCGGTGCCAAAAATCTCTACGTCTTTAGTAATCTCTCGGGCTTCTATTCTCATTGATGGCATTAAATTGATTTCTGATAACCGTTTGAAACTATTGTAAGGGGCAATTCCGCCTGAAGCCATGACGCTGATGTATGCGGCCGCAAAAGGTATTTCTCTCTCTACACCTGTAGCCCGATCGCTGGCTTTCGACATGGGTGCAAGCATGAAGACAGCCATAACATAGAGAGGAAAAGGCGCCATAATCAATGCAGGAAGGAAACCAAAGTGGATCGTTACAAATAATGAAATTGCCGACACAGGAATCGTTACCGCGGCTATGAAGAACATCAATGAAACATAGGCTTCAGGATAAATTCTTATAAGCGCCCTATCAAGCGTGCCTTTTAATTGACGGATGTGCTTCAAAAAGTAAGGCGCTAACCCACCGAAGAGGCGGAAAGACCATCCTTCAATCTTCTTTAGCATTGTCAACTGCTTTTACCTCTTCTCCTGCGAGTATTTTTTCATAAATTTGTTTAGGTTTAGAACTATACTCAGCAATTATGGCGGCAACATCCTTGTAGCTTCGGATGTTTCTTTCCCTCATCCAATGTAAGACTTCTTTGCGTCTACCTATTTCCTCAATCATGTCCTTCTTGCTTAAGCCTCGTCGCTCAGCCAAAAGACCAAGTAAGTTACTGTTCTCAAAATTGATTTTATGAGTGTCTTCTATAGGGTTCCACTCAGATATTGTTCTGTAGTTTTCGTAATCGACTATTTCGTTTACGTTAAGTACTCTTCTGAAAGCTTTTTTATCACCATTTTTAATTAAGTGAACTCTTTGTACTGACAAAACTATATTCATTAATGGAATGTAAGCAGGTGAGATATCCATCGGTTTTTGAGTTAACCGTTTTACAGCTGAATCCAAGTTCTCAGCGTGCATCGTAGCCATGCCTCCGTGTCCAGTTGCCAATGCTTGGAATAGCACGTAAGCTTCTTGGCCTCTGATTTCGCCCACAATCATCATATCTGGACGGTGTCTCATCGAAGTTTTTACTAAGTCAAAGAGTGATACTTCACCAATGGTGCTTCCGCCTAAGCCGTAGCTTTGCCTAGAAATAAGTGATACCCAGTTTTCATGAGGCAGATTCAATTCGGCAGTTTCTTCAATTGTTATAATTTTGCTTCCAGGTTTAATCAGGCAAGCCAAAGTGTTTAACGCGGTGGTTTTGCCTGCAGCAGTTCCACCAAGAACCATAATTGAAGCCCTGTTTTCTAGGCAAACCCAGAAGTAAGCTGCCATTTCCTCTGAAAAGGTTCCAATGTTGATTAAGTCTATTACTGAATATGGGTCTTCTCTGAATTTTCTGATGGTGAAAGCAGTCCCAAAAGGTGTAATTTCTCGCCTATAGCAAACTGCAAGTCTGTGTTTTCCTGGCAGTGACGCATCAACTATTGGAAAGGCTGAACTAACGTGTTTTCCAGCCATGTGGACGAGTTTAACAACCATGTTATCAAGAGTTTCATCATCTTCGAACTGGATGTTAGTTTCTATGCTTTCAAAATTTCTGTGCCAAATATAAACTGCCTTGTCTACTCCATCGCATGAGATATCTTCTATGTTTGGGTCTCTCATTAAAGGGTCGATTTTGCCAAATCCAACGAGATCTCGTTCAGCATGGTATAGAATTTTGTACCAAGAAACGTCTGGAAGCCATCCTAAACTGATTCGGTATTTATCTACTATCTTTTTTGCTTCTTCAGCGAAAAATTTTCTTGGGTCAACTATTTCTTCTTTTGGGGACTGTATTTCAGCGATTAATATTTCTAAAACTCGATTGTAAACGCCTCTTTCTAATTGGTCAAGTTGGAGTTCATCTAGAACGTATTTGAACTCTCCTGTTTTAGGGTTTTGTACTATTGCTACGTGCGAAAAGGGTTCGTATAATGGATATTTCTCGACTAATTTAAGTCCTTTAGGAACTATCTTTGGTGTGGGTGCTCCAGCTGGAAACTCGTTGCTCCTTTTTTTTGCTTTTGAAGTTTATTTTTATTTTTTTAATTACTTTAACTTTTGAGAGGACCTCTTTTAGCCGTGATCTTAGCCGTAGCTTTGGCATTCTCTTTTGTTCTCCATTAAGCTTTTGGCACCTTGAGCTTTATTAAGTATTATGTCTTACTACACGAAATGATTACAAGTAGAACACCAATACAAATCGATAATACATAGTTAAGACTAATAAGAAAAAATAAGGTTTACAAATCATTCAAGAAAATGTTATCTCGCTTCTCCTCGCCTAAAGTGGAAGAAACTCCATGGCCAGGATAAACGAGAAGACTATCTGCCAAGCATATTAGTTTCTTCAAAGATGCAGTCATGTCACGCATTGACCCACCGGCAAAATCAGTTCTCCCAATACCACCTGCAAATAATGTGTCCCCGCTAAAAATACAATTTTCGCCGATCAAACAAATACTACCAGGCGTATGCCCTGGAGTATGCATAACTTTTAACGAAACTCGCCCAAAATTAACGCAGCTTCCATCTTGCAGAGGAATATTTTTCGGAAGCATTTCTTCTTGATCTACGATTAAACCGATATCATGCTCGTTAATGCAGATGGGAACCTTGTATCTTTTCTTAACCAAGATGTTTCCACTAACGTGGTCTGAATGTCCATGTGTGTTAACGATAAATTTTATTGTTAGCCTGTTTTGGTCGATATAATTGTTGATAGGTTTTGCTTCTGATGGCGTTTCAAATCCAGGGTCGATTATGATTGCTTCCTTTGTTTGCTCACAGCTAACGACATAGCAGTTTGTTGATAGCATGCCAACAATAAAGGTCTCAATGATCATGTGCATCAAGATGCGAATATGGCTGATGGATCAATTAAGTGTTTGCTTAAGTTGATTACAAGTTTATCTGAAGTGTTCGGTTCTGTATTTTTGTTCTACATGTAAACAATAAGGTTTATTATGTATTAATAAAGAATAGACGTCTTGGGGGGTTGAAGCATACATGAAAGGGAAAATACTGCTCTTGTTCTTTTCAATGTTCGCCCTAATCTCCATACTGATTCCAGCACCATTATTTCCTGGAAACTGGCTATGCCTAATGATAAACAGAGGACTTCAAAATTACATAGACATCTTCAGCGCTGTATTCAATGGACTTTTCTATGGCATAATCGTGTGGTTATTCTTCATTGGAATAACTCGAAAAATAAGCTAAATAAAAAATGTTTACTAAACTAGCCTGCAGATTGCTGAAAACCAGTCAATCTAATGGTGCTTCCGCATTTTCCACAGCAAACGACCAGTTCGACCAGTTCATCGTTGACTACTTTAGTATCTATGATTTTGTAGTTTTCTTCTGTCTCATCTTCAGGTGATATTAGCATACCGCATTTTGGACATGGGAAAGCGCCGTCACCTTCAATCTGAGTTAAGTCTATCTCGAATAATTCTTGCTTTAGTCTGTTTTTTCATCATTTGGTTTTTCACCTTTTGATTTTTTATTTTCATAGCAGTGGAATTATTTATTAATGATTATGAATTCTTAATCAGTATTGCAAGCATTTAAATTTCACCCAAATTAGGGTGGAATTGAATGTTTTTTGCAATTCATTTCTATTTTTCAAATTTTTCAGGTGAAATATAGTCGCCGTATTTAGTTTTAGCTTCAAGTAGGCGTGCCCGTTGCAGGTAAAGAACACCAAAAAGTTCGAGTGGTGTGTCAGTAACGTTCTCTTGGTAAAATCGTTGAACACGCTCGATCTTTGCCAAGTTTTCAGGAACTCTAATGGTAAATTGTTTTATGTAGTCTTCTTTAAGGTAATCTTTGTCTAATACTTGCTTAAACAGTACGCGTAAATCCTCATATTTGGGAATGAATCCTGTAGGAGCAGCTAACTGCTTCAACTTCTTTGTGAACACGCAGCTCCATCCATTTTAACCAAACATGCTTATCCTGCGGTGAGTTGAGGTATTTGCCGTTATCCTTGTCTTTTAGGAAATAGTTAACTCCAAAGACTACTGGTGCTTTCTCCTTTAGTCTCCACTCCGAAATTCAAGTTGTTATGTACGTTTTTTCCCAACGGAATTGAAATGAAGTCTTGAATGCTCATCATGTTTATTTCAGGTATGCCCTCTGCCCCGATTGTTGCAAAAGTTGTTTCTGTTTCTAACGATGCTCCATAAGCTATGATGCCGTGCTCCCAACTGAAGCTTTGCTGAACAGGCACGTAAGCTTTAGTATCTCGCCCACCGTACATTATGCCGCCTACCTCAACGCCTAAAGGATTGTCCAACTCTGGGTCACAGTTCTCCAGCGCTTTAAGTGCTACGGCATATCGAGCGTTTTTGTTGGCGGCTGGAATATCATCTCCCTTTTCGTCTTTCTTTCCTTCAAACCATGCTCCTGAATAGTTCAAGCCATCTTTTGGCAGTTCCTTGACCCATGCCTAGCCAGTAGGGTTTGCCATCTTTGACTAATACATTGGAAAAGATGATTTCACCTGGCTGCGTTAGAACCTTGTAGATTAAGACATCGTCTCTTGGGTTAACATCTTGAATTATGCCGAATATACCTGCTTCCACGTTAACTGCCCTAGCAACCGAGTTAATGTCTCTAATGTATGCAATGTCGTCTCCAAGAATTGTCTCACCTGGAAGCATGGCTGTAGATGTTTTTCCGCAAGCGCTTGGGAAGGCACCGGCAAAATAAGTTTTTCGTCCTCCTGGTCCATGTACACCCATTAGTAGCATGTGTTCAGCTAGCCATCCTTCGCTACTAGCTTTGCGTATGGCTAAGCGGAAAGCAAGTTTTTTGAATCCAACAGAGTTTCCAGCATACTGTGTGTTTACGCTGTAGATTGTGTTATCCATGTTGTCTATGTATATGCGTTTTTTGTCGTATTCTGCACTAACCATTTCTTCAGTTAGTTTGCCTGCTGAATGCAAAACTCGTCAAAAAGTCACTTTTTGGTCCAGCTTTAATGAATTCTTCATAACCTGAACGATAAAAAGGTCCTCAGAGTGTGCAACATACCATGAATCAGTGCATTGCAACCCTAAAATCGTAAATACCGAGTTTCTTGGCCCCAAGGAGATGAAGCGAACAATCATCGTTCGGTTTTTCATGGAATCTCTGAGTAAACCTCGAACTTCCGCTAATCCTTCTTGACGGTCTATCTGGTTGAGAGCTTTGCTAAGAGAAATTCCTTTGGGAACTAAATATTTAGTTGCTTGCCTATCTCGTCCCTGATCCTGTTCACCGTCAAAGTGAACCGTGTGACCAGGCAACGTTAAAATTGCTTGTTCTTCTCCCGAGGCTACTGCCTGTTTTCTTACGTAGGCAATGTCCTCTGCTGAATCGCTGCAGACAAAGATTTTTTCGGCATGGCAAAGGTCACTCATTTTCGCTATAAATTCATGAACGTTTGGATTATCTATCGCACTTAGTTTTGCTAAGTCAGTTGGGCTAAGCTTCGGCTGTAGAGCTTCAAGGTATGGGTTCATCACTTTTGCTTCCTAGTTTATTTTAAATTAGTTCCCTTTTCTTTGGATGTTGAAAAGATAAAGATTTAGGTTCCTTTTTTAGCTAATTGGCTTTGTTTTTTAGAGTTCATGTACTGTTCCAGGGACTCTTGGGAATGGTTGAGTTTCAGCAATGTGTTTTACACCTGCAATCCAGCCTACTAAACGTTCTATGCCTATGCCGCCGCCTGCACTTGGTTTTAGTCTTCCTTCTTTTGCCAATTTTAGCATCAATGCATAGTTTTCTTTCTTTACTTGGTCGCGTTCTATTTTCTTTAGGATTTTATTGTATTCCCATTCTCGTTTGGCGCCTGAGAGGACTTCTCCGAATTTTGGCAGAAACAGGTCATAGTTGTCCCATTTTCCTGTTTTGGAAGTCTTCGAAATCGTAGAATTCTCGAGGAATGTTTGTCACCCATATTGGTTCTTTGAAATCATTGATTATTCCTGCTTCCCATTCTGAACCGTATTTTGCTTCAAGGTCTACGCGATCAAAGGTTTTGAAGGGTGCCTTTAGAGATTTCAGGTTACTGTCTTGACAAAGTGTAGTTAATTCGTCTTTCATGTCGCGTTTTACATCTTTGACTAGGCTGCAAATTGCGTTTTCAACAAGTGTCATAACTTCTTTTGAGGTAGCGTCTCTTGCTTCAAAATCAAGTTGTGTAAACTCGTAAATGTGCTTGCCAGTTTTGGCGCGTTCTGCTTTTTCAATGCGAATGTTGGGTGAAAGAATGAAAAGTTTAGAGTAAGCTAAGGATGAGGCTATCAGTTTGTGGATAATCATGCTGGCTGTGGTGCGGACTGGTTTTCCGTAAATATCTACTTCAATTCGCTTCTCAATTGACGCTCCAGGGTCTGGCCACAATGGATCGGTGCACTGTGATAATGCAACTGGGAGTAGCCATTGGAAGTCGTTGTCAACAAAAGTTGAAGTCAGATTTTGCAGGGTGCAAGTCATTATTTTTCCGATACAGATTTTTCTTTTGATTTCCGCCTCTGAAAGTTGATCCAGCGGTTTCGGTATCTCGATTTGTATAGTTTCTTGTTTGGTTGTTGATTTAGCTTTCATCGTGTTTCACTTGTTTAAATTGTAATGCGCTTATGATTGGCAAAGTAGATAATAAATTTTTTATAACAAAAAATAGATAATTTACAAATAATGTATGTTTTTATAGGTAGTAAATTGTAATATTTACATATGAGCTTAAAACTAGATGAGAAAGACCTTGCAATACTCATGTTGATACAGGAGAACAGCAAACTCACAGCCAACCAAATAGCCAAAAAAATCAACGCTCCAATAACAACCGTGTTCGCAAAAACCAAAAGGATGGAAGAACTTGGCGTAATCAGAGAATACCGCGCTATTCTATCGCCTGAAAAACTTAGATGTGCAACAGCCGCATTCATATTAGCTTCTGTTTCATACCGATCAAAAGACGACGATTCTCCAGTTTCTCAACGAACCGTGGCTGAAGAAATAGCTCGCTTCCCAGAAGTTCAAGAAGTCCACATTATTACTGGTGATTGGGATTTGTTGTAAAACTTCGTGCCGAAAGCGTGGATTCTATAGGTAAATTTGTTGTTGACAAATTAAGACTTATTAAAGGACTGGAAAAAACATTAACATGCATGGTTTTCGAAACAATCAAAGAAACAACTAAAACTATCCTGCCCAAAAAGAATAGATGACTTATTCGGCGCTTGAATAATAAAGCAACGGCAACGCTAATAGTACGATGTTTTTTCCTTTCGCTGTTAATTCATATTCCACGCGTAACGGCGGCCCGGAATTTACGCTTCTGCTGATGTAGCCGTGTTTTTGAAGTAACTTAAGCTTATCAGATAGAGTTCGTGAATTAACACTAAGAACTTTCTTAAGTTCGCTAAATCCTGTTGAATTATTCAAGAACAAAGTGTAAAGTATTTCAAGGCTCCATTTTTGAAAAAGAACACTAAAGCTTCTTTCAAGACTCTTAAGATTTTCTTTCAGTAAATATGGAGTTACTTCTTCTTTTTCTAGCAATCGATTTAACGTGTCTTCTATGCCGTTAAGCGTTTGTTCTAAGCGCGCTTGAATAAGTTTAAGCAGTTCCTCGCTTAAGATCAATTTGCTTGTCAATTTAGTTACACTTGGTGTGTTTTGGCTTACTTAATACTTTATAAGTGTTTACTTATAAAACAAAGTATACAAAGTATATCAAGTTACGGAGAGACAAATTTAATGGAAAATTACGACGCCATAGTTGTTGGCGCAGGAACTGCCGGTTGCTTAACGGCAAAAACCATCGCCGAAGCAGGATTAAAAGTATGCATAATTGAAAAAAAGAAACCCGAAGAAATAGGCGAAAAAATCTGCGGCGACGCTTTAGGAGAACACCACCTAAAGTTTTTGGGTTTAGAAAAACCCAGCGGGGGAGAATTGGAAGCCCGAATTGATGGAATCAAAATTTACTCTCCAGATGAAGAGACAATTTTTACTATAGCTGACAAGGATTTTGTCGGGTACCTTTTAAACAGGCGCTTGTTCGGTCAATGGCTCTTAAAAAAAGCAACAGATAAAGGTGCAGTTCTTATGGACAGCATGAATTTTCGTGAACCCATCATTGAGAAAGGCGCTGTAAAAGGAGTATCAGCAAAGAACATGAGAACAGGCCAGAATCTTCAGTTGAAAAGCAAGGTTGTTGTTGACGCCAGCGGCTTCTTCGGCGTTGTGAGACACCAGCTTCCACCAGAAATGGGCATAGACCGCGAAATAGAAAACGAGGATGTTGAAGCATGCTACCGCGAAATTCGACAGCTTAAACAAGAAACTGAAAACACCCGGTTCTGCGAAATCTACTTAAATCAGGCAGTCTCACCGGGCGGTTATGTCTGGATTTTTCCTAAAGGCGGCGCAAGAGTCAACGTGGGCATAGGTGTATGTATGCGCGGCAAGTATCCTAACCCGAAAAAGCAGCTTTATAATAACACGTTCGCTAAGCCACTTTTTGATGGTTCGTTAATTTTGACTTCAGGTTCATGGTTTGACCCGACACGAAGACCGTTTGATAACATGGTTTCTAACGGCGTTATGCTGGTGGGCGATGCAGCTTCACTTGTCAATCCTATTCATGGAGGCGGAATTGGACCTTCGATGCTTAGCGGGTACTTTGCGGGGCAAACAATTGTCGAGGCTCTTGGCAAAGGCGAACCAACAAAAGATGCACTATGGAGTTACAACAAAAAATACATTGAAACTTACGGTAAAAAACAAGCAAGTTTAGAAGTTTTCAGGCTATTTTTGTTGCAGTGCAGCGATCAAGACTTGAACTATGGCATGAATGAGAAACTATTAACCGAGGACGATGTGCTTAAAGCTGGAATGGGTGATGATTTCCATTTAAACATTACTGAAACTGCTAGACGAGTGTTCAGAGGCATTAAACGTGTCAGTTTCCTTAAGAAGTTGAGATTGACGGTTACTATGATGCGACAACTTGGAGCACACTACAAAACATACCCTGATTCACCAAAAGAATTTGAACCCTGGCGTACGCAGACCATAAAACTGATTGAACAAGCAAAAGAAAAACTCGTAAAAGACTAACTTTCTTTCCCTTTATTTTATAGAATACAGAAAAGCAATTTAATACTTTAACGAAAGAAAGGTTAATGCTCAACGCTTGCCTAGTCAGTAGTATTCGCGGGAAAGGAGTTTTCTATTTTACGATTATAACTGGGCATTGGGCTATATGTGCAACTTTCTCGCTGTTGCTGCCCAAAAGAAACTCGCGCATCCTGCTTTCACCTTTGTGTCCAATTACGATGACGTCAAAGTTTTCATCTTTTGCTGTTTCAACGATTTGAAGCGCTGGTTCTCCTTCTTTTAGTTCTGATGAAACTTTAACGTTTGGTTTAATTTTTTTAGCCTTGTTGATTGCCCTATTTATCATTTCTTCATGGATTTCTTTTAGGTCATCGATGAATTTCGCGTCGCTGCCTGAACTTGATAGAACATTTGATGTTGACATTGGATCTGTAGAAGCCTGAGTAACCATCATTGGAACCTGAAAAACGTTTAAGATCATTACTGACGCATCAAATTTCTCCGCTAAGGTCAGTGCAAACTCCATGGCGTGGTAAGAATTTTCGGAACTGTCAAAGGCCAATAGAATATTGCTTATATTAACCAACAAGAACGCCAATAAGAAATAATACATTTATTAGAAATAAAGTTTTCCAATTTGGCAATTTTTAAGGAAATTTTTGTTATTAAATTAAAAAACAAGCCATTTCTTGGTGCATTTCCAACCGCTAATTGATTTAGGTGGCAGCAGCTTACTATTTTCCTCCCAGTTCCGAATAAAATCGACATAAGTCAAACCGAAACCAAATTGAAACACGAAACTGTAAACATACATCAACAGTCTTGAGCTATTTAACACTGCCTCCTTTGCCGCAAAGCTTATCTGTAAATTCAACCGAAATTACTCGCGCGGGAGAATAAATGGTCAAAGGGTGGCTAAGAATTGTGTTGCTTCCAGTTGCTTGCATAATTTGGATTTTTGGATGGGTTCTATACAGTGTAGGATCAACCCAACGTATCTCGAAAAAGCAGCTGTTAGATAAGAACTCTGATGTAAGCTTCAATGACTAAAAGCGAACCCAGCAATACGATTATCCTGAATGCGAGCCATCTATTATTCAAAAACTATCATTATAACCAGGCGTTCCATTAATTTACGAATCTTCGTTAATCCTTACCTTCAAATTAGCCTTTGTAAAAGCAATGGGTTCATAGGGTGCATGATGTTTTGCATCATCTAAATAGAAAATAAAATAGTGCTTGACGGTTTTTAAGTTGAATTCGCCTAACTTTATATGCATAGACGCAAATTGCTAAAAGGAGGCATGATTATGACTGTTCATTATATTCCTTGGGATACAAGCCATGATTTGATAAAAGAAACTGAGCGCCTTTATGATGTTGCAGGAACTTTTGATTGTGTGAAAAAAGGCGACCTTGTAGCAATTAAGTTGCATGTGGGCGAGTTGGGTAATCCCTTCTATGTACAGCCTTTTTTTGTGCATGACATAATTCGCAAGGTTAAGGAGCAAGGAGGTAAACCATTTTTGACTGATTCAAACACTTATTATCAAGCTCACCGCAACAATGCAGTTGATCATATGGCTACGGCGTTGATGAATGGTTTTAACCTTGCACCTTTCATTGTGGCTGACGGGTTAAAGAGTGAGAATTATCGGCTTGTAAAAACAAAGGGCATTCTTGACGAAATTGAAGTTTCAGGCGCTATCGCAGAGGCAGATGCTATGATCGTTGTTTCCCATGATAAGGGCCATGAGCTTACGGGTTTTGGAGGAGCCATAAAGAATTTAGGCATGGGTTGCACGCCGAAAACTGGTAAATTAAGGCAACACAGAACAGTTGGATTAAAAATAGATGAATCAAAATGCACTGGCTGTGGAAAATGCAAGCAAGTATGCGCTTTGAATCTGCCACAGATAATTGAAGGAAAAGCCAGAAACACATCTCCACTATGCATGCGCTGTCCCATGTGCAAACAGGCTTGTCCTGCAGAAGCAATCAGTTTCACTCATCAGGATGATCTTTGCAGGGCCATCGCTTCCGCTGCTTATGGGGTTCTTAATACTTTTAAGCCAAACAAGGTATCCTTCGTAAGTTTTGCAAAAGATATCTCCCAGTATTGTGATTGCCTACCGGGTCCAGGTAAAATTATGATGCAAGACGTAGGCATTTTAGCTTCAAACTCGCCCGTTTCAATCGATGCAGCATTCCTAAACAAGGTTGACTACAAAGCTTTCAACGATGCATATCATGTTGATTGCATGTTGCAGATAGAAGAGGCATTAGCGATAGGCATTAAAGGCAAAGCAAAGCCAAAAATTAACAAGATATTTTAACAAGCCTATCTCTTTTTTGCTTTCTCCATTTTGTTGAAAAAGTTCGAAGATTAAAGGTAAAAAAATTGAGAGGGGCGAACCGTTCCAGCTTTTTTAGGTAAATTCTTTTCTTTCGAAAAGAATCAAGCCAATGATTGTCGTGACGATGAAGTACACTCCTATGATTGCAAGTCCTTCAGGTATTGTTGCGGTGTACGTTGTTAACGTTATGTTTCGACCTATAGTTGTTGTCGCTACGTTTGCTGGGTATGTTGTTGTTAGCACGTTTTTGATTATGTCTGATCCGTAAGTAAGGATGAACCATGGTTCAATTTGGACTAAAGCTGATACGATAGTCTGGACTAGTGAGAACACGAAAAGGAAAAGTATTGCTGTCATAAGTATAGATACTGAACTGCTTTTGAATAGTGAACTGAAAAAGAATGTGAATCCGAGGACTGCAATGAGATAGAATAGTGAAAATAGGAATGACTCTACAAATTGGTATGGAACGCTTGAGAAATAGTATAATCCATTTCCCAATGTTACAACTGTGAAAATGCCTATCATGATAGTAGCTGCGATAAAAGCGGCTAACCACTTTCCAATGTATATCGATGATCTTCTAATTGGGTTTGGAACTCCAAAATAGCCTGTTTTATTTTGGAATTCGCCTGAAATTGCGTCGCCTCCAAAGAATATCCCAGAAAGTATGATAACGAAAGTGACCCAGCTGCCCCACCAGTTGTTGTAGAAGGATAAGTTCGATGAAAGATAACTCTCCGGGCGATAATGCCCAACAACAACCGTTAAGAGTACGCTTATTAGAACTGTTATTATAAGCATTATGTAGAATCTGCGAGATCTCACATAATCAAGAAACGTGTACTTCAAAGTAACGCCCGTTTGCGTTAAGCTGCTGGGCAAAATATTTTTTGATTCAACTTGGTTTTTGCTCATTTTCTCACAACGTTGCAGTAATTAATTTTAAGTATGCATCTTCAAGTTCCGATGCCGCTGGTCTGTAACTTATGACACCAATATTCAACTTAACGAGGTTGATGAGGAGTTGCTCCTGCGCATCCGATCCGCCAGTGAAAGTTATTTTAAGATCTTTTTCGTCCATTTTCTCTACATTAACTACGCCTGCAAATGACGGAATCGTTTTGTTAATGAATTTGTCGTCAATCTGATGTTGAAGTCCAACTTCTACAACGTTATTTCCACCTGAGAACTTGGCAGTTACATTGGATATTGTGTCATACACAATTAGTTTGCCGTGATTAATCATTGCCACTTGGTCGCAAACATCCGAAACCTCGCTGAGAAGATGTGAACTCATGAAGATGAGTCTATTTTTACTCTTAAGCGACTTGATTATATCCCTAACTTCACTCATACCTCTGGGGTCAAGTCCGGTGGTAGGTTCATCTAACAATATAATTGATGGGTCGCTAAGTAATGCTGATGCAATGCATGCTCTTTGTTTCATTCCCTTCGAAAACTTGCCTACTCGCTTGTCAATCCACTCTTCTAAATGCACTTCAGCAAGTGCTTCTTCAACTCGTTTTTTTCTTTCATTAGCAGGCACACCGCGAATCTCGGCAATCATAGTTAATGCTTCCCTCGGGGTGAGGGACGAGTAAATTTCTGGCGTTTCAATTAGTGCACCCACGGATTCTAATGCTTTCTTCTTCTGTTTGTGAACATTGATATTATTGATTAAGGCTTCTCCCTTGGTTGGCCTAATTAAGTCAGTGAACATTTTCAGCGTCGTAGTTTTTCCTGAACCGTTTGGTCCCAGAAAACCTACGCATTTTGAGCCCTCAATTTTCAAGTTAAAATCCGAGAGGGCTGTAAACGCGCCATACCGTTTCGTTAGGCTTACTGCTTCAATCGATGCCACTATTATTATCTCCTAATTAAAAAAAAACATTATCTAGTGTTGCTTAAAAAGTAACCTATTTTGGTCTGTAAAGTTGTCGTTAAACTTCCAAGTAAAAATTCGGTTGATGACTTAAGCGTTTTATGTGATGAGTTTTCGAAATTGTTTCTTATTGCCGTGTGCTTTGCCTAAATAACGTATTCCGTATCCCGCAAATATAATTGCAAATGTTTCTAAGACGGTATTAATGTATGCTTTAATATAATCGTTAGTCAGCAAGTAAGTGTAAATGTAAATATTAACAAAAAAAATAACCAAACTACTTGCAATAAGACTAATGCCCATTATAGCATTAAATTTCATTTCAGCGTTAAGTTTTGTCAATAAAATTTGCCTTTTATTATCTTCATTTTCAATATTTTCTTTGGTTGATTGAGTCATGAAAAGTGTTATTGCTTGCATTTTGTAAAGTTATCCATTTGTTTTGCCTTCAATGGTTATTTGGCAAGCTTCGATAGGAGTTTTATCTTCAAATCAAACATTTGATGTGGTCGGCTGGATTTAGAGGTGGAGAACAGCAAGTTTTTATGAAGAACAATTTGCTTTTTTGTTTCTAATGTTTAATATAACATCTCTGTTCTAAGCATCTTACCTATGTCATATTGTATAAATATGAGTTTTTAGAGTTGTTAGGGAAGTGTTGGGGTCGTAGTCTAATCAGGCATGACGTTGGGCTCCAGAGATTAGCACAGGGTATGCTGACCCTTCGGGGAATGACTTAACTTTGGAGCTTGTCTGAAGATACCCAAAGGTTGAGTGTTCAAATCACTCCGACCCCACTCTTTATTTATTAAATGAAAAGCATCAAAAGTAACCTTGCTCCTTGCTCGAATGCGCATAATGTGTTGCCTTAATTTCTTTTCATGATTACTAAGGAATAATGATTAAGCTATCTTTCTGCACTGAAATTGTAATTTGTGAGCCTTTCTTTAGTTTGTGGGCTTCACACCATCCTCTAGGGAGTGTCACAAAAAAGGTTCCTGTTCGCGTTGCCTGCAAATTCCTTGTTACGACATTAACGTCTTTTTGTAGACTTTCTATTTGAGATTGCAATTCTTTTATTTTATCTACCTTGTTCTTAATTTCTGCTTCCGAAGTCATGCTTACCAAACAAACAATACATTTTAAAATAATATTAACTTTTACCGCATTGTTCAAACATCATGTGGAGAATTTTGCATTCAACATATAATTGCCAAAATCAAATTGTAAACCAGCTTCTACAATATTAAAAATTAAACATTTCATTGTTTATTTCTGCTTGCTTAAGTTCGGAAAATCGGCGATTAGGCTGTCCTGGCTTAAAACCTTTGGAGGCATCGGGCATTTTCATGTTTCTTAATATCAGTTTATGTGTGTATTCCCTAACGTTCGGTTGTTTGGCTAAATAACCTGCAATGTTAAGCTCTAAAAAGATCGTTTTTATTAGAGAAGAGGCTGGGCGTTTTTTGAAGGAGTCATTGGAAATTGACACATTATAAGCGAAAGGTTAATTTAGGATATCATTCCAGATACGTTGGGTTTGCCGGCCATAGGGCACGGGTTCCACCTGATCCCATTCCGAACTCAGAAGTTAAACCGTGTTCCGTTCCCAGCTGTAGTGTGGTCTTAGGCCACGTGAACCTGAGAAAGCTGGCAACCTATCTAATTCACTATTTAAGGCAGAATAATGGGTGAATTTGGCATAGCTTTATAACTAAGTGATAATAGTTTGTGAGAGAAAGGGTGTTTAAAAGATGAGTCTTCTTACAGGCACTGGTACTGACTTGTTCTCACAGATACTAAGTATAGCATTTTACGCATGTCTTCATAGTGTTCATTTTTTATGGTCAACGAATACAAATGTACATTATGATTCGTGAAGTTGAAGCTAACCTTCACAAATTAAAGTTCATAAAAGAAGAAGGGCGAAAAATGGCTATCGAAACATTAAAAGAGATAGGTAAGCCACAAGTTGATCCTACCAGCCATGTGGATCGTTATTTAGATTACTTCACTATTGCCCCACAAAGTATGGATCCATCAGGTATTAGTCAACAAGCTGGATCACATACTTGACGTTAGAGACGAACGTCTTAAAGATGAAGTAAAATTGATGGCTCCTTCAAGCGATGAAGTCCAAATTAACAATTTGGAAAACACTCTGGAAGCCGCAATGGCGTTAAACTACATTTACAAAGTGGTTCGACACTATTACATCCAAGGCAAAAAAACATTAAGCCTATACATAATAATGCAGCTACAAATGATATTGCCCTTGGTTATGAAAGAAGCAGAAGCTTACGCAAATGCACTTAAAGCATTCGCTAACGGTCAGCCGATAGGAGATGGTGCAGGACCATTAGTTGCCGCAAAAATGATGCAGGGTTATGAAGTAAGAAAGGTGAAAAAAGATTGCGTGGTAGCAGAAGTGCCAATTGAAGGACGCACTGCCATAATCATAAAAGCTGAAGGTCCAGGCGGAAATGTCGGCAAACCAGGAGACGCTATGGAAGCAGTCATAGAAGAAAATGAAGGCAAAATTGCAAACTTGATAATGATTGACGCGGGCTTAAAACTTGAAGGCGAAACAGTCGGAGAGGTCGCTGAAGGTATCGGTGCAGCAATTGGTGGTCCAGGAGTGGATGCTTTTAAGATTGAAGAAAAAATCGCTAAATACAACATTCCAATAAACGCGGTTATAATTAAAGAAGACATTGGCGATGCAGTTTCACCCATGAGAAAAGAAATCCACGATGCTGCAGACAAGGTTATTGAACGAATAAAAGCTGTTATCACAGAGAGAACCAAACAAGGCGATAAAGTCATAATTGTCGGTGTAGGCAACAGCATTGGAGTAGGACAATAGGAGTAAATGAAAGATGTTTCAAAGTAAAGAATCTCAGGCTAATGCAAAGCTCTCAAGTTACCTAATGATGATAATTGCTATAGTTATAGTCCTCGCCGTTTTCACGTTGCTGCTATGCGGCGTATTACTGACAACTGGGTATACAGTTGCCGCTGGAATCTTTGCCTTGCTTGGCGTGATTGCCATAGCATCTGCAGGGGCCGTTCTTTATCAAAATAGAAGGCAAACAACAGCGAAGAAAAATGAACCTCCAAAAGTAATGAGCATAATAGAATGCAAAAGCTGTGGAACAAAAAGTTCTCGTGAACACCAACGCGGCGATTTCGTGTTCAAAGATGTCGGTGCTTGCCAGAAATGCAGTGGTCGTCAAGTAATAACGGGAATTTTCAAAGAAATTACTGAAAAAGAAAAAACTTATGCGATTTAAGTTAAAATTTCGCATCCATCTTCTTTTACAATTACTGTGTGTTCAGCTTGGGCAACAGGTTTCTTGCTTACCTCAACGAAAACCTGGTAAGAAGCTACTGCTTTTGAAGTAAGCAATTCTTTGAATGCCGCACGATGCTGCTCTTCTGGAACTACACCTATTAACCAACGTTCAGCAAAAGGCAATGTTCGAAAATTAACTTCAATGTGCTTTAGGAGTTTTTGAGCGTACTGATTCTTCAATGAACGAGCTTTTACGAACCTAAAAATAGTTGCTTGTGAACCTTCATCGACTCGACCAATCGCGTCAAGTTGGGTAACGAATGGCTCCAAAGCATAAATCTCTCCTGTTCTAATTTTTGTAATTGTAAGTGGTTGAGAAACATTAGGAATTGATATCCCCGCGTGAATCAAGTATCTTCCAACAGAGTGGCCAGTCAAGTTCGAGATCGGCTTGAAACCACGGTTCTTAATAGCGTTTTCAATCACACCGCCGATTCTACCAATCATCATATCCGAACGAATGTTTGAAAGGGCTACTTTTAACGCATATTCAGCCGTGCTTGCCATTGTTTTGCATTCAGGATTAAAGCAGGCTGTGAATGCTGTATCAGTAACGTAGCCGTCAACTTGCACGCCGAGGTCAACTTTAACGACACTGTTTTCAGGAATAGTTGACTTATCATTTGGTGGTGAAGTATAATGTGCAGCAATCTCATTAATTGACACATTGCAAGGGAAAGCAGGCTTTCCACCTTTAGTACGGATTAACCCTTCCACTTTTTCGCAAACGTCGATTATAGGCATATTTTCCTTAACAAAAAGCTTTACTTCTTCGCGAGTCTCGCGAAGTATTCTTCCTGATAAACGAAATTTTTCCAGTTCTTCCTTATCATAAAGCATAGATGTTTCACATCGACCAGTTCTAATTTTGATAATGCGTTAGGTACTTAAATAATAATCTTTCACTTGAGTTTTTTAGAAAAAAATAATCATGTTCCTTCCTCTTACTAAATTGTTGACCTGCAAATAAAAAATGGGCGTCTCTAAAATTATTTAAAATCGTTATGGCTTGTAAATTCTTGGGTCAAGAATCGCGAAGTTGTTTCCGCCAACATGGTAGATCATTCGTACCTTTTTCATATCGTAATTTTCCGCGAATACTCCTTGGTCAGCATAAGCTTCAATTATCTTGCCTACGAAAACTGTGTGATCGCCCGTAGTAAATTGGTCGCTAACAGCGCATTCTAAATGTGCGATGCATTCTCGAATTGCGGGTGCCTTGACTCTTTTTGCTGGCATTGGGGTTAAACCTGCTTTTTTGAATTTGTCAAAGCTTCTGCCAGTTAGAGAGCCGCAAGCATATGTGCCTTGCAGCAGTTCAAGAGTTGGAATGTTAATTATGAACTCCATTGATTCCTGAATTAACGTGTGCGAGTAACGTTTAGGAGAAATGCTGATGGCTACCAGCGGTGGATCGATTGATGTTGGCATTGCCCATGCAACTGTCATAATGTTTGGTTTCCCACTTTTCCCCATGCACGAAACAAGAACTGTGTGCATTGGATGAAGCAGTCTGTATGCTTGGGATAAGTTAACTTGGGGTTTTGAGGACATTAAATCACCAGAGTACAAGTGACTTGAAGGGTTGCTTTTTTATTTTTCTCTATCTATGGCTCTGAACGATTGCTTTTGCAAAAGCGTAGTAGCAGCTTCAACTAGTTCAAATCATCGACTGTTTTCGTAGGCTGACATATTTCAAATCGGAATTATCCATTTATTAACACGGATACCGTTCTATACGATTTACGGAGAAGATGAGATAGGTATGTTGATTTATAAAGAATTTACTGGCGACTACTTTACATGTCGAATATGTTCTGCCCGTTTCAACACTCCAGAAGAGTTACGTGTGCATAGACTGGTTAAGCATAAGTGTCACATGACTTAACGTTAAATACTTTTTATTTCTCTTCAGATTGACTACGACGTAAATTGATGCACACTCAAAGCGCGATTTAAAGAATCAAAAGCTTCGCTAATGCAGCTCTCAATCGATAGCCTCGAACAATCTGAAAGTATCTTGTTTATTTTGCGTATGCTTCAACTAGGTCACGGGCAGTGATAATGCCTGCAAGTTTGCCAGTTTTTGTGATGGGCAATCGCCTGATATGTTTAATTGCCATTAAGGCAGCGGCTTTATGAATGCTTGTTTCCGAAGGAGCAGTTATAAGCGGCGATGAAGATTGGGACCCAACGTTTGTTTCCATGGGTTTTGCTTTTTGTAGGAACGTTGTTAACAAGTCTCTTTCAGTAAAAATGCTGTTCGGCTTCCCTTTGCTGGTTACAATTAGGCTTCCAACCCGTTTTTCACCCATAATTTTAGCCACTGCACTGACAGATGTTTGCTCGTCAACTGTTAGAACCTGCTTTGTCATAAAATCATCTACTCTAACAGCTGTTTCCTCTACATCAGGTAAACTCTTGATAAGGTCTGAAGCTGTTATTACGCCCACAAGATTTCCGCAATCAAATACTGCTAGGCGTCCCTTCTTTTTTATCATCATTTGTGCAGCTTCTTTTATTCTTGCATTGGGGCATATAGCGACAAGCGGGTAGGACATGACTGACTCAACAGTCGTTTTTTGTAAGTCTTTGCCTTCTGCTAAAACTTTGCTTAAAAGATCCCTTTCAGTTACTATTCCAACTGGCGTTTCGTACTTGGTTACGATTAGGCTTCCGATGTGTTTTTCACCCATCATTCCAGCAGCTTCATCCATGGTTAATTCAGGATTTACGGTAACAACTTCTCTGCTCATAATCTCCTCAACAAGTTTGCAAAGCTCTAATTCACGCTGGTACTGCTCATAAGCACTGTCAAGAACACTTGGGAAGTCTTTCTTTGGGTTCATAATTGTTCCCGTAGAAATACCTCAAATAAATAGAAGTGCAACAGAGTTAATTAAGATTTAATTTCAGATCAGCTAAGACGCTACTCTCACCTGCGTTTAAGGCGGTATTGGTCTATTGTGTCTTTGGCTTTTTCTCTTCGTTCCCTATGGGCTTCAAGGAACTTGTTTAGTTTATCTGCTATGTCCTTTTTGCATTCGCCGCAAAGCGTTTCGCCTGCCCGACATTTTCTTTCGCGCTCAGCAAGTTTTTCATCGTCTTCCTCAAACAGGAAAAAGTAGTACTGATATATGCTGCAGATCGCGGGGTCTGCTCCCGTTTTGCGCTGTTCTGCTGCTGTGCCTTTTCCACCCGTGAAAGCATTCCAAATCTTCTTCTTTACTGTTTCCGGAGTATCCATTGTAAATATGCTTGTTTCAGGCTGTGACGCACTCATTTTTCCTCCTGCTGCAAGTCCAGGCAGAAACCGGCAGTGGATTTGAGCAGGCTTGTAGTAGCCGAGTTTTTGAGCTATGTCCCTTGTTACTCGCCAGTATGGGTCTTGATCAATTGCTGCTGGGATTAACGCTGGTACGTTTTCTCCAGTTAATTTTTTGTGGATGAAACATGGTGCTGCTTGTAGTGCAGGCCAGAAGACCCAGCCTATGTTGGTGCTGTCTTGAAACCCGAAGGTGCTGCGTGCAGTTGAATAGGTAATTCTTTTAGCGATTTCTAAAGAAATGTCATAAAGGTAATCGATGTCTTCGACATCGTAAATTAGAAAAGTGTTTTCGGGCTTAAAACCTAATGCTATTAAGTCTAGTGCGTTCTCTTTTGCGAACTTGCTTGTCTCCTTCAGGTTAGCATCGTCGTCGATGAGGAATTTTTCATCGTCTGTTAACTGGAAGTAGAGTCTTGTGTTAAATTTCTGTTGAATATGCAGCGTAAAAATCCATGGTACAAGATGTCCAATGTGAACTGGTCCAGACGGTCCCCTCCCAGTATACAACACAAACTTTACACCTTTATCATACAAGTCAAGCACGGTGTCGAGATCACGGTGACTAAAGAAAATACGTCTCTGCAGTTGCAAGTGAAGTTTATCGGTGTAATCCGTTACTTTCTTGAGCAGTTCATTTGTGATTGGTTGCGTGCCAAATTCTCGTATTAATCGGTCATAGTCTACTTTACCCTTAACTTCCCAAGGAGTAACAACCATCTCGTTTCCATTAGCATTGGGTGAAGCCGTTTTTTTAGCACCAGCTTAAAGAAACTGCATTGTAGAGTCATATATCTTTCGCAAAAGAAACATGGCACTCCTGCAAAGCATTTTACAAAATTATAACTCTTCTCATGGAAACGCCGAGCTTCTGGATTTATTTGCGAATGTAAAAAATTCTACAAGGAGTTAAGAAAAGAATTAAATTCTCTAGTTTTAACTATTATCCCATGAACTCTTTTCTTAATTTCTCAAAAGAGGAAAACATGAGTTTATTCACAGATTTTTACGAATTAACCATGTGCGCTAGCTACTTTGACAACCAGAAGTTTTGAGCCTGCCACGTTTGACTTGTTCATCAGGCGGTTGCCCGAAAATCGTTCTTACTTTTTATTCGCTGGGTTAGAGCAAGCTTTGCAATACTTGCAAAGCATCAAATTCACTCAGGCTCATTTGGATTATCTTAAAAGTCAAGGTTTTAACCAGCAATTCCTCGATTATCTGCGCGATTTCAAGTTTACTGGAGATGTTTGGGCAGTTCCCGAAGGCACAGTGATGTTCCCAAATGAACCATTAATCCGTGTGACCGCGCCGATAATTGAAGCGCAACTTGTTGAGACTTTCCTCTTGAACACGGTAAACTTACAAACCCTCATTGCTACAAAAGCCTCCCGTGTCGTGCAAGCTGCTAAAGGAAAATCTGTAATTGAATTCGGTTTAAGAAGAGAGCATGGTATCGATGCTGGAATGAAAGTTGCGACGAGCCAGTTATATTGCCGGTTGCAACGGCACATCGAATGTTCTTGCAGGACAAGTTTATGGAATTCCAGTTTTCGGAACCATGGCACACTCATTCGTGATGTCTTATCCAAAAGAAATTGATGCTTTCCGAGCTTTTGCAAAAACTTTTCCAAACAAGTCTATCCTTCTCATTGACACTTACGATGACATTGCTGGAGCAGAAAAAGCTACTATGGTAGCTAAGGAATTGGCGGCTAAGGGTTTCAAGCTTGGCGGCGTCAGGCTGGATAGCGGCGATTTGGCGGAAACAAGCAAGAAAGTCAGGAAAATACTTGATAAGCAGGGATTAGAATTCGCTAAAATTTTCGCCAGCGGCGACCTTGATGAATTCAAAATAGAAGAATTGCTCGACAACGGCGCAAAAATTGACTCGTTTGGTGTGGGCACAAAGATGGGTACATCAGCTGACAGACCATATCTTGATGTTATCTACAAACTCTGCGAAACGATGAATCCTGAAGGCAGTTTTTCGCCAATAATGAAACTTAGTAAAGACAAGATCACTCTGCCTGGTCGAAAACAAGTTTACCGATTCAAAGATGAAGAAAGCAACTTTGAGAAAGATGTAATTGCTTTGGACGATGAGAAAATGAATGGAAACCCCTTGCTTGTTAAGGTTATGGAGAAGGGTAAGCTGACTTATGATTTGCCTCAAATTGAAAAAATACGTGCCACAGCTTCGGGGGGGCTTTCCAAGCTTCCAGAAAAATGTAAGTTACTAAAAAACGCTTCCGTTTATCCGGTTGTGTTAAGCAAAAACTTGCAAAACCTGATTAAAACGCTTAAAAAACAGTTGACAACAAACGAGATAAATTATCACGGTTAACGGTTAACTCGCTTTTGCCCATTCTGAACATTGGAAGGGCGTTTACTGAGAAGAGGATTATGGCAAACACTTAATAGTTCATAGATAAGAGGATAAAGGTTATTGGGAGTAGGGGGATTAGTCATACAGAATCGCCCAGCTATAATTGCTGTTGGCCGGACGAAGTTCGGTGAACATTACGGTAAAGAACCTGAAAAATTAATCGAAGAAGCATGGCTTGCAGCTTCAAAAGAGTGTAATATAGAACGGAAAAACTTGGAAGCATGCTACATTTCGGATTGTTTTCTTCCAATCACAAATAAATTTGGTCTAGCTGAAGGATTCCTCTCAGAATTGACAGGGCTCCATGTTCCAATGGAAGAAACTCGATCAGTCAGTGCTGCATTACTAGCCGCATGCTATGCTATACAGGCTGGTATATACAGTACAGTACTTGTTGGTGGACTGGAAAAAATGACTGATCGTTGGGATAAAATTCGCGATGACCTCATGATTCTTGATGATCCATGGAGCTATTATGCTGGAGGTACTCCAGAGTCAAATCATGAAATTATGCTTCGCGCTTACATTAAAAAGTACGGGTTAACAGGCGAAAACCTTGAAAAACTTGGTACTTCTTTAGCGATGATTTCAGTCAAAAATCACGCGAACGCAACCAAAAATAGTTACGCGCAATTTCAAAGAAAAATTGCTCTTGAGCAAGTCTTAAACGCTCGAAAGGAGGCGCACAGACAGCTAGGCTTGTTTGATTTCGCCCCGATTTCTGATGGTGCATCAGCCTTAATCGTTACAAGCGAACCTATGGCTAAGAAGCTCTGTGATAACCCTGTTTACGTTTTAGGATGTAGCTTCGTCTACTGATTACCTTAGTTTTCCTGCCCGAAACGATTTAACACATTTCGTTGCAACGAAACTTGCTATGAAAAAAGCTCAGCAATTGGCTCAAATAAATCCAGCGGAAATTCCATTGTTTGAGATTTGCGATCAATCAACAGTTACCGAGTTAGTTTCGCTGGAGGATTTAGGGTTGTGTGAAGCTGGAACTGCTTGGCGATATGTTTATGAAAGCGGAAAAAACGGTAAATCGTACTACGAAGTAAACGATAAACTGTTTTATGTAAACACAAATGGCGGCTTAAAAGCTGACGGGAACCCGCTTGGTGCAACCGGCGGCGCAGAAATTTTCGAAATCTACAGGCAGTTAAGAGGAGAAGCTGGCGAAAGACAAATTAATGTTGATGCAAATTCACCGCCTAAAGTCGGCTGTGCCTTAGAGTTTGAAGGATTTGGCACAAAAGCCTACGTCAGCATTTTAGGGAGAGAACAAAAATGAGCAGCGAACCAATAGAACGCAGAGTTTCTTATTTAGGTGACAGGCTAAAGTCAACTCGCTGCAAGACTTGTGGAAAAGAGTATTTTGAAGTAAGAGACTATTGCGGCAACTGCGGAAGAAAAAGCATTGGAAAAATGGAAAATGTAGACCTGTTCTATGAGAAAGGCAAGCTTGAACTTTGTACAGTAGTAAACGAACCAACGAATAAATTCATTAAACTTGGATCCTACATTTATGGAATTGTTTCTTTCCATAACGGAAAAATCCGCGTACCCAGCTAGACTAACTGACCAATTAATCTCAAGTGAGACTAATTTAGATCCATCTAGTTTTGAAGGCAGAGAAGTTATCCCAAGGTTCAGACGACGGTACTCAGTTGGCGCAAGCGATGTGATTCCGACAATCTCATTATCTTTCACATTAGCTGACGAATACTACCCTCATCAAGAATACAATGTAATTCAACCCAGCAAAGAGTACGAAACTCCAGGTGTCGTTGGCTATGGGGTTTATACTTCCCGTTTTAGGATAAAAGCTGGAGGAATTGAACGATCAGTTCCATTCGTAGATGAGGATGCAGTAACAGCCGCAGTTGAAGCTGGAAAATTAGCTTTAATTCACGCAGGCATCGACAGTCAATCAGTCGGAAAAATTTATGTCGGTTCAGAATCAAACCCATACGCAGTGAAACCGATTGCCTCAAAAGTTGCTCAGGTGCTAAAACTCGGTGAAGAAGACGGCGACATGCAGGGAGTTGACGCTGTAGATACAGAGTTTGCCTGCAAAGCTGCTTCCAGCATGTTTAAAGACGCTGTAGCACTAGTTAACTATCCTAAATCTGGAATCAAAAACGCGTTAGTCATAGGCGCAGATAATTCTCAAGCTGCACCTTTAGGTTGTCCAGGAGGAGAGCTAGATGCGTTTGTAGGTTACGGCGGAGCAGCTTTCCTGTTTGGAAAACAGGATGTTATCGCAGAAATTGATGGCTGGTACTCATGCACATCAGATACTCCAGATTTCTGGCGCAGAGATGGCGAACCGTACCCTATGCATGGAGGAAGATTTACAGGCGATCCTGCCTATTTTAAACATGTAAGAAGTGCTGCTACTAAACTTATGGAGCGTTCCTGTCTTAAAAGCAGGCGACTTAAATTATTTTGTTGCTCATCAACCTAACCCGCAGTTTCCAGTTCGAATCGCTAAAGAATTAGGTTTCAAAGATGAGCAGTATTTGCCTTCGCTTCAAATCTCCAAGTTCGGTAACACTTACTCAGGTTGTTCACCTGTTGGTTTAGCTGCAGTGTTAGATATTGCAAAGCCTGAAGAGCTCATTTTAGTCGCAAGTTACGGTTCAGGAGCAGGAAGCGACGCTTATTTACTTAGAACTACGAGTCAACTTTTAGAGAAGCGTAACCGCCAGAAAATTACTGTTAAATCTCAGAACGAGAACCCGTTTGTGCAGTATGTGGATTATACGACTTACCGTCGAATGAAGCTCGGCATGTAAGCGTACACTATATAAATATCGTTGCGATGAATCAACTAGAAGGAGTTAATTCTATCAGGGTTAATTCTGCTGAGAGTTGACTTATGATTATCGAAGACTTTGCAAGGGTACTGTATGCTCCACATAAGGCGTTCAGAGAGATAATTAAAAAACCAAGTTACATAGGTCCATTAATTTTACTAATTATTTTTATTATAGCGCAAACAGGTGCTGAATATGTTTTTTATCAACGATACTATTATGAACAGACAATGCCCACTAGTGACCAAGGCAATATTTGGGCAGAAAACTCAAATTACTGGAATGCAAGTTCAGGAACGACCATAGCAAATGACACCTCAGTTTACATAAATGCCACCTCCTATTACAGCGCAACTAGCATCCAATTCAATAACTCAAATACAAACGATATTTGGATGCAGATTAGCGATATCGGCCCAGTGAATTGCACATCAGCAGGGTTCGGAGATGTATCATTAAATGTTCAAATTGTTACTCCAAGCATCGCACTCCAAAATGTAACATTAACTCTGCTCTCAGGAAGCTCAAACTTTAGTCGCGATTTAACAAGCACTTTCGCGAATGTCACTAATGGCATGACAAATGTTTGGTATAACTTAACTGTTCCACTTAATACTACAGGTTGGGCAGCCATGGTTCCCCAACTTGGGATAACATTACAGGCTTGAAAATGGAATTCATTTGGCCGACAAGCGCCAATGTTACTGTGATCTTTGATGGGTTGTTTTTTAGGGGTGTATATTTAAATTCATATTCAAATATACGGTTGGGCCTTTATTGCTGAAATAGCATTTTCAGGTGCATTTCAATTCATATTCGAATGGGTTTTATTGACAGGTTTAATGTACATCCTTCTAAGGGCTTTTAAGGTTAATTCCGTTTGGAAGCCCTTATTCATTTCAGTTGGGTTTGCTCTGATCATTCCAGTAATTCAGTACGTAATTTCAGGCGTGGCTTTCACATTTTTGCCTAACCTTTACGATCCGCTCGAATATCTTAGCAGGCATTCCTGGCCTAGCATCTGTAATCAGCCAATCAATAACTAACCAAACTGCGGTTGTATCAGAAATCGTCTCTGTTGTTCAAATTGTATTCTGGGCATGGCTTGCGTTAGTAGGCACATTTGTGGTTCGAGCCAACAGCAAAACTGCTCCCTCAAGGGCACCAACTTTACCTTACCAACCATCCGAAACTCCGACTACGCCACAAACACCCAGCACACCAGCACAAACCAATGAGCCAGCACCGCAAACCCCAACGTCAGCACAAACGGCTGAGGAGTTAAGTTGGGCAAAATGCATAATTGTTTCAGTGGTCAGCGTATTAGTGATTGTGGTCTTGTACTTTGCTGAACTTTTTGTAAAAATAAAGTCATTTGAAGAAATCCTTCTTTTTGCTTTTTTTGAGGCTGAGGTAAGATTTATATGATTAAAAGGGCTTTTCTGGAAGTAAAACCGGCGTTAACAAGTTAAAGCCCGGTGAAGGGAGACATAAAATTGGAAATTAAAGATCTTAAAGATGGCATGAAACGGGTTAGTGTTGAAGCAAAAGTTGTTGAAAAAGGCAGCCCTCGAGAAGTTCGGTCAAAATATAAAGATGAAACCTACAAGATAGTTGATGCTGTTGTTGCAGATGAAACAGGAAGCATCAAATTGACGCTTTGGAATGAGCAGATTGATCAAGTTAACGTGAATGATAACATTAAAATTGAAAATGGGTATGTGACGTCTTTTAAAGGTGAAATTCAACTCAACGTTGGAAAATTTGGCAAATTAACAGTTGAGTAAACGCTTCTTCACTCGTTTGAGTGTCGCAAAAAAATAGCGCTATTTTCAAAGCAGTGAAGGCTTTTTTCTCTTTTGGTTTTAGCTTGTTTTTAATTCGTTTATAAAATCGTCCAAATTAACTGTTGATATATCTTTTTCATCTTTCAGTTTTTGTTTGGCAGGTGGATTATTCAGGTAGAAGGGTATTCGATGCATTATGCGTTCTTGATATGTGGGTTCTAACTCGTTCTTGTAGAAGACGCCTATTGGAATTTTGTCGCCCCATTCTCCTGCTTTATCCATCGCCATCATTTTCTTGCTAAAATCTTCACTCCAATCCCGTACTACCGGGTCAAAACCTTCTTCCTCAAGCTTGTACAATCGAGATTGCGCTTTGCCTGTTTTTGGGTCTTTGCGGTCTTCTCCAGCATACCAGTCCTTAGTGTTAACATCATTGTACGTGGGGCATGGCTGAAGACAATCAATTAATGCTAAACCTTTATGCTGTATTGCCTGCTTAATGGTTTCCTTCAAATGCCTAATGTCATAAGCGTAAGATCGTGCTACAAACGTATAACCAACCGTAACTGCTAACGCTACTGGATTTACAGCTTCGTTGATGTTTGGTTTAGGTAAAGCTTTAGTTTTCACGTCTCGCCGTAAAGTAGGTGAAGCTTGACCCTTGGTTAAGCCGTAAACTCCATTGTTATGGATAATATAAGTCATGTCCAAGTTACGTCTGCCAGCATTAACGAAATGTCCTGCGCCAATTCCTAAGCCATCACCATCTCCGCCGATAGCTACAACAGTCAAGTCAGGGTTAGCCAGCTTAATTCCCAAGGCAAACGGCAGACGTTCTTCCATGAAGCGTATGAACTCCAAAAGTTCTTACGTTGTGAGGCTCTTTTCCAGAGCAGCCTATTCCCGACACCATTACGACTTGATGCGGCTGTAATCCAAGCTCGGCAAAAGCCATCTGCAAACCGTTCATTATGCCAAAGTCTCCGCAGCCAGGGCACCAGTCAGCGAAAACATCAGTTCTGAAATCCGACTGCTTAAGACCCAAAAATTAACACCTGCCTTTCAGTCGCATTTATCCATTAAAACAGCTTTTAATGCATTGTACACTTCAGTGGTTGTCATAGGACGCCCAGTATACTTTAAAATGTAAAAGTTCGGGGCAATGCCTGTTTCCTCTTTTATTACGCTGCCAAGCTGGCCTAAATAATTGTCTTCAACATCGATTATTCTTTTCTTGTCTTCAAGCATTTTCTTTATTTCAGCAGAGGCAAAGGGAGAAATCATTCGCATTTGCATAAAGCCTAAACTGAAACCTTCCTCTTTTAACAAGTCAATTGATTCAAGTATAGCTCCTTTTGGCGAACCCCAACTAACCACCATGTTTTCCGAGTTGCGCTCGCCGTAGAAATTTACTTTTTTCTCGAAAGGTATTTCCTTGCTAGCTAAATCAAGTTTCTTGAATCTTTTTTCCATCATCAGTCGCCTGTTTATTGGTTCCTCGCTTATGTGACCAAACTCGTTATGTTCATCTCCAGTGTACCAGTGAACACCGTTTTTGGTACCCAAGAATGCTCTTGGTGAAATGCCTGTTTCGGTAAATTTGAATCGCCTGTATTCTTTGCCTTCAAGTTCACTTTCAGTAACAATTTCTCCACGGTCAATCTTGAAGCTGTCATATTTGAAAACTGGGTAAGTTTGTGAACAGTTAGCCATCGCTTTATCAATTAGGTGAATAACGGGCATCTGATATTTCTCTGCAAGGTTAAACGCTTCTGCTGCGTCGTAGAAGCATTCTTTTATTTCTCCTGATGACAAAATTATCCTTGGAAACTCCCCGTGAGCAGCATGCATGACAAAACGCAGATCTGCTTGTCCATCCCTTGTTGGTAAACCGGTTGCTGGGGCTCCACGCTGATAATAAGTTATGACAACTGGCACTTCACTGTTGCCAGCCCAGCTTAAACCTTCCACCATAAGCGAAAATCCTGGACCAGATGTGCTGGTTGCAGCTCGTGCGCCAGCCAACGCTGCACCTGAAGCAGAGTTAATCGCTGCAATTTCATCCTCAGTTTGAACAACGATTATCGCTTCATCTCCAAGTCTTGTTTTAATGATTTCGTGAGCCTCTAAGTATTCGCTCTCGTCAGCCGCTGGAGTTATAGGATAATAAGTTTGTATTCTGCATCCGCCAAGAACCTTGCCCATGGCAACTGCTTGGTTTCCAGTTAAGAAAATCCGCTGCTCGCTTAATGTCAATTTTTTCGATTTTATGCTTAAACTGACCCTTAAAATTGTCTGCTGCATAATCGTAGGCGGTATTTAATGCAGTAATGTTCATTTCAGCAATTTTTTTATTAAATTGCGCTCGAACAGCATCTTCAACAAGTTTTCTATCATATTTTAACAAGGCAAAAGAAACGCCTATTGTTAAAACATTAATCATTCTCGTAATCTTGCTAATTTTAGTTTCGCCAATTTTCTGCCCAATCTCTTTAAGCAGTTCTGAATAGGGAACGGAAAAAATTTATTATTTCTTTTGTTTGCATTTTCTAACCAATCATTCAAGCTTTCGCCGAGATTTTTCTCATTCATAACTTTCATTAGTTCATCCTTATATTCAGGAGGAAATGTGGGAATGTTGAGGACTTTTGTATTTAATTGTTGGGAATCCACTATTATGCCGCCTTCAGGCACGACTTCAAACAAATGTCTAACAGCAGTTTCAGCGTCAAACGCTGCCAGCAAGTTAACATCGTTAATATTCGCTAAAGTTTCTGTTTTAGAAATTCGCAAATGGAAATAGCTGTGCAAACCCTTAATGTTTGAATGATATTCTCTTCTGCCAAAAACGTATAATCCGCCATAACCACATGCTCTTCCAAAAATAGTTGCAGCTGAATCAACTCCGCTTCCCTGCGGTCCTCCTGCCAACCAATTCAAACTTTCAACTACCATAACAATTCACATCAGAAAATTTCTTAGAATACCTTCATCCGCCTGTTGCTTTGCCAATGCCTATACAGCAGATGCATCCTGAAATTTCGCCACAGTATGGGCAAACGCAAATGCACTCGTCAATAAATTTTTTGCATCTTTCACAACGAGGCTGATCCTCTTTCATGATTACTTTGCCTCTGCTAAAATGTATTTATTTGCACGTTCGAATTAAGCTTTCGGAAGTACCATTTGGAAAGATTACAAATAAATGATTTCAATAAAAATTCAACTCACTTAATAGATGCAAATTCTTTCAGTAACGAATAATCCACAATATTTAAAAATAGAAAAAATTTTGAAAGCGGAAAAAGTTGGTTTTTTTTATCTTACGAAGTCATCGAACGTCCAGAAGTGCTCTTCTTCTTGCAATATTATGTCTTCAAACATTCGGCGCGTTGTTGTGTCTCCGCGTTTTAGTGCTTCAGCAATAATTTCTCGGTATAGCGATATTGCACTGCTTTCAAGTGCATGATCTAATTTCAGGAAATCCATTGCCGTATCTCCGACAACTGGAAGTGGATCTGGCTTGCAAGTTGCTTCGCCTTCGAGTAGATAGATTCTTTCACTTATTTTTTCTAGATGATCCATTTCTTGCATGAATACTTTCTTTTAGTATTTCGCTTACTACGCCTGCTTTGTTCGTTTCAGTTATTGTTTCGAAGGCGGTGTTTTTCATTCGAAGCTCAAGGAAACTGGCTTTTTCATGTTGATTTGTGTATTGGATAATTCCTGTTATTTCTGCTGAAACAGCCTTGTTAAGTAACGTAAAATAGTCTTTAGTGTATATTTTTCGCCATTCTGGCAAAGGTACTTTGCTCGGTTCTTCCTTTTCATCCTCAAATTTCGTGTATTCTTGAAACTTGAAAAGGTGGACTTCTTCTTCGCTGTAGATTTTCTCGAACACCTCGCGTGTTTCCCAATCGCCCATTTTTCCAGCAGTCTCAATAATTGTCCGGTACAAGGTTAATGCCTCTTCTTCAGCTTTTACTCCAAGCTTGGCAAATTCGCTTATGCTATCACCGATGACGGGGTTGCCTGATTTTGTTGTTGCACTGCCACCAAGATAGTATATCCGTTCCACTATCTTTGCGGCATGTTTCATTTCCATTATAGCGATTTCCCTTAGAAACTTGCCTACTGCATCATAAGTTGTCTTATCTAAAAGTATGTTTTCAGGGATTGTTCTGCAGAATAAGTTTTTCCATTTTTGCATGTTGCAGCATATACTGCAGTGAAACTGCTATTTCGCGTTCTACTGCCTTGTTAAGTAATTCAATATAGTCTGGTGTAGTTTTAACTGCCATAATAAACTCGGCTCCTAATATGAGAGAAACAACCACTTAGATATAAGATTTTTTATCGCTTGCTTGGTTAGATTTGTTCACTTGTTTTTTCAGTTTCAATTTTATTGCTGGCTTAAAAATCAAGTAAGCTTAATTTTCTGCCTTGCGAGTTAAGCGGGAACTCCAAAATGAAAATTGTCCCTTTGCCTCTTTCACTTTCAAAACTGATTTTTCCACCTTGCACCTCGACTAAACGTTTAGCTACAGCTAAGCCGAGTCCTTGACCTTTTGATTTGGTTGTCACTAAGGGCTGGAAGATTTTTGGTTTGATTTCGTTTGGAATGCCAACACCTGTATCTTCTACTGTTATGATTTCTTTGCATGCTTCAGCATAAGCTTTTATAGTTATTTTTCCGCCTTTTGGCATTGCCTGAATTGAATTTGTTAAGAGGTTAACGAGTATACGTTTAAGTAAAGCTGGGTCTAGCTTGATTTTTGCAAGTTGATTCTTAGTCTGGATGATGACTTGTACGTTTTCAGGGATAGGTATGGTTTCAATTGATGCTTCAATTACTTCATTAAAGTTAATCTCGTTTAACTCTGGTGTTAACGGTCTAGCGTAATCCTGTAAATCGCTAACTATTTTGTTAATGTAATCAATTTGTTCCTCTATAAACAATATGCTCTCATCCAATGCTTCCTTTGCTTGGCATTCAGGCATTTCCTTGGTTTCGTTTCTCACTAAGAATAGTTCACTAACTATTGCTTGCAACGGGTTTCGAATATCATGTCCTACCATGCCAGCGGTTTGCCCGATTGCGGCAAGTCTTTCTGCCTCATGCAGTTGCTTCCTTTGCTTCTTAACTAACAGCTCTAGATTTTGGGTATAATTTTTAGTCTTTCGGTTTGAAGTATTTTTTGTTTTGTTTTTGATGAGTTGTAATTTCTTTTCAGTTTCAACAGAAATGTTGCTAGAAGTCATTATCTAAAACTATCCTATCTACCCTAATATCATATTTTCTGCAATTCCAATATAAGCTTTGTTGAGGCACTGGATACCCGTTGATTAAACAAATTATTTTTCAAAAGTGGACAAAGAAGCGTTAGTCACTTATTTTAAATGAAAAAAAGAAGAATGAGAGTTTGGGCAAATCCACAAATTAATGTGAGCTATTTATTTCTTTTTCTCGCCCTTTTTCTCTTTTTTCTTGGCAGTCTTCGCCACGATTATAACCTCAAAAGCTACAATTAAGTCCAATTTGTATTTATAATTTGCTTACAACTAATACTAATTGATAATCCAGAAAAATCGGCTTAAATATGAGGTTTTTTAAGAAAATAAGCCTAAAAAATGGTTATTTATTTTATCGTTATTTGCGATTTTATTTGCTTTGTTAGGTTTTACATTTACGTGTCAAAATGACTTGTTCACTACTTTTTTGCAAAATATTAACTAAAAAAATTTTAATAAAGTTCACTGAAACAAAAAATTGTAATTAGAAAATAAAGAGGACAATTTACGCAAACTTTCATCGGAAAGTTTAAAAAAAATTTTGAGGCTGAACTCCTAATTATTATTCTTTGAATAAGTGCGAATCTTGAATGTAGTCTTTTCCCGTTTTCAGGCAAATTTCAGCTTTCGCTAACTCTCTTCCTAAATAAGCAGCATGATCTAAACGGGAGACTAAACCCAACTCAAAAATCTTAACATACACGCTTTCAGCAGTTTTGCCCTTTATAATTTTACAAGGGCTATCCATTGCCGCTTCATAATGCAACACAACAATATTTGTTTCTTCACGATCAAGCGCTATTTTGAACAATCCACTTGGATCCAACTCAGCCGTTTTAGGTTCATTCTGCAATTACAATTTTTGTTTTTTCTTCAAAATCTTCCCGATAAGGTTCTTCCAGTGACTGCTTATCTTTAAACACAATTAAATCTAATCCAAGGTCCTTTGGAACAGAATTGCGTTTCTTTGCCAAAAACATCATCTTAGAAGCGGTTGAAGCTTCCTTTATGGTGCCTTTTGTTTTAGGGCTTTTTTCAGTTACCAGCAAAATGTTTGCATCAACTTCAGAGGATAAGCGTGAAAGCAAAGCATTAATCCCAACTGAATCTGCATCCATAAGCTCTGTCACATTAGCAATTCCAATCAATAGTGGCACGTTGGGATTTCTAATTGAAAATTTGCGAAATGCGGCAAACGAATCCAGAACGTTTGAAGGGTCAAGAATCAAATCGCCAATAATTTTTGTGAATCCTAATTTTTGAGCCTTCTTAATAAGGTTTTCAAGCACTTTTACTCGTGTTTGGGCTTTTTTAGGGAAATATCCCTTTTGCTGATTTGTTGGTATAACAATTACTGGAACGTTTGCTGCAAACGGCGCGATTTTATCAAGATTGCCTGCGTCTGCGCTTAGTATAATGTCAGCTTCAGCTACGACAGCTGCTTTTATCTCTTCTGGATCAAGCGAATCGATGCTCACTGGAACGTCAACAACGGCTTTGACTGCTTCGATAGCGCGCTTAGCATCTTTAGGTCTGCTTGTACCCGCGAGCATTCCAACATCAATAATGTTTGCTCCAGACTTTACGTATTGTTTTGCTAAGCGTTGAATTTCACTATCTTCCATCACGGCTGCATCAACAATTTCAGCCATAACCCGCATTGGAAAATCCTTGCCGATTACTAAACCCTTAACAAGCACGTTCCCGGGTCTTTTTAGTAGGGCATTTCTGTTTTGTTCTACTTTCTCAAGCTCTTGCAGGGCTTTTTGTGCTAGTTTTTCTTTCAGTAAATCGCATGCTGGCACAGTTGTCGAAAGCTCAAGTTCACCAAGCGAATCTAGAACGGTTGGTAAATCAGCAGCATATTTTGGCCCTTTAAAAGCTGGAATTTTAATGGTGTTAGAAATAACTGATGTATCTCCTAAAATTAATCCTGGGGTCAAAATCATATCGTAGCCGCTTACTTTCATGTTTTCAAGGTTTTTACTTATTACTTCAGGAGTAAGTAGTGCTGCAACAGGAATTTTTAAAGCAACAACATCTGTTTTTACGTTGCTTTGTTTGGCATATTGTTTAACAACATCTTTAGCAAGTAAACCTGTGATTAACAGAACATTCAATTTTTCAGCCTTCTACCATAAGTGGATAGTTTTAGACTGTGGAGTTAGTAATAATTGTTAGGGTTTGATTCTTGACAATTATGTGAAATGAACATGGAAAATGTTTTTATACCTAAACGTTATGTAAAAAATTACACTTCGATGAAAAAACTTACATGGGAGTGCACAAAAATGATACAGACAAGAGGGAGTGCACAAAAATGATACAGACAAGACAAATAGCTTTAGTAGCAATATTTGCAGCTTTATTCTACGTGCTAGCTTTGGTAGCACCCATTAACATCCCAACAACTGTAGGTCCATTAACCATTAGCCTCAGCGCATTAATTGCCACGATATTTGGACTAGTTTTAGGACCGTACTTAGGTGCTGCAGCGGCTCTTTTAGGCTCATCAATCGCATGGGCTCTCACAGGAATGTCTCCTTACGGATTGCCCTTCATATTAGCGCCAATGTTTAATGCGCTAGTATCAGGTTTAATATTTTATAAAAAATGGAAATGGGGTTTTGCTGTGTTAGCAGTCATGATTATTGCTTTTTTATTCACTCCCCCCGTCACGCCGTTGACGGGTCAAAGTATTGTTATTGGTTTCAATGTGCCAATTGACAACTGGTATATTGCATTGGCTGCTTTATTCGACAAGATAGCTGCGTTACTCTTGATTTTGCCGTTAGTGTTCTTGAGGAAAAAGCTGTCAGTTGGATATGGAACAATTTTCTTCTTTCTTTTGGCATTCATTGGAAATCAAGCAGACAACACGTTTGGAAACTTTATCTTCGCGTTGCCAACTGTTTACAACGGAATCTTTGGCATGCCACTCGCAGATGTTCAATTATCGTTCCTAGCAAGCCCATTCCTTTATCCCGCAATCAGATTGGTTCAAGCAGCGCTAGCAACAGTGATCGCGGTTCCTCTAATGAAGGCCCTGAGCGGAACACCGTGGCTTTGGCGAAAAGAAAATATTCTTTCAAATGAATTGCCTCCAAAGACGAATGTGACAAATTAATTGAACATATTCTTCTTATTTTTTTTAAATTTCTCAAACATATTCGCATAATGACTATTACATTAGCCTAAGAAGTATTCTTTTTCTAATTATGACAAAGAAGCGATAATGTCTCTCACCATTACTCTATAAGCATAAAACTAGTGTTTCATTAACTGTCTTTTAATGGCTTGTTCCGCTGCTACAATTGCTTGCTGCAGATTTTCTGGTTTTGTTCCTCCACCTTGAGCGAAATTTTGTCTTCCTCCGCCACCGCCGTTAATTATAGGTGATACTTCTTTGATTATTTTGTTCGCGTCCACTCCTTTGGATACGGCTGTTTCTCCAGCCATTATCATGATTCTGCCTGTTTTTCCATCTGATCCATGGAATATTGCGACTGTGGCTTGATTGCGTTTTATGATTTCGCTCGCGGTCTGCACCATCCGATTAACGTCGATTACTTCGCCGAAGTCACGCTTGACCAACGAAACCCCCGCAACCTCCACTGCTTGCTCACCAGATTTTGTCTTATCCACTGTTTCGCTTTCTTTTTCTGCTATTTCTTTTACAAGTCGTTTGTTTTCATTTCTTGATTCTTTTAGCTCCTTCATTAATTTCTCAGCTGTCTTGTCCAGCTTATCCAGAGGTGCGCTTAAGATTCCAGCGACGTTCCATAATAGACTTTCTTGATTCTGAATTGCTTTTATTGCTTCGAGTCCAACAGCGTAGCCAAGCCGTTCTACGCCATCCTGCACTCTTTCCGTGTAAACAATTTTTATGAAGCCCACTTCACTTGTATTTTTCAAATGTGTTCCTGCGCAAGCTTCCACATCCCAATTGCCAGTTTTCACGACGCGAATATCCTTTCCTGGCACGGCTCCACCCTGATAAAGTCTAAAACCATACTTTGATTCTGCCTCATTCCTTGGGTACCACTTAATCACAATAGGCATACCAGCGCCGATAGCCTGATTTGCCAACATTTCAATCGTATGAATTTCTTTTTGTGATAACCTTCGAAAATGAGAGATATCCAACCTTGACGTTTCCAATCCCTTTTGTGTACCAGATTGCCAAACATGCTCGCCTAGCACCCTTCTTGCTGCGCCATTAACAAGATGCGTGCCTGTATGAGCTTTCATAAGTGAATAGCGCCTATCCCAATCCAAAATGCCCTTGACTGTGAAGCCTTCCTTAAAGGATGGTGAAGCGTTAATTTTGTGCACTATCACTTTGCCGATCTTCTGAGTATCTACAACCTCGACCTTCGAATCGCCATAAACCAGGAAACCGTGATCAGCAGGTTGCCCACCGCCCTCTGGATAAAAGCATGTTTTATCCAAAACAACGTAGCGCTCATTTATGATTTTAAGAACTTTTGCGTCGAACTCTTTGAGGTAAGCATTTGAGTAATAGAGCATTTCTGTAGCCGCAAGCTTTTCAGCTTCATGTTCCAGTTTATCTTCAGCTTTAGCTTCTTCCTCTTCAACAGGTTTGCTTGCCTGCATGTGGCGTTTTGCGACTAAGGCATAAAAGTTTTCAGGGACATCAACTTTAACGCCTTCTTTTTCTGCTGCTTGCTTAACAATTTCGGGTGGAAGACCATGAGAATCGTATAATTCTGATAAAGTCGTTTCGGGCAGCTCTTTTTTGCCGCTAAGTTTTAGTTCATTTGTGATACGTTTAATCATTCCTTCTCCGCGTAAAAGTGTGTCCTCAAATTTTTCTTCTTCTACTTTTAGCATTTCTATGATTTCTTTTTGCATTGTTTTGAACTGTGGAAAATCTTTCGACCAGTAGTCAACTTGCATATCGATAATATCGTACAGTTTTGCTGGATCCATGTTTAGGTTTCGCATTAAACGGTAGACTCTGCGGAATAGGAGTCTTGCTAAATATCCTTCCTGAATATTGGAGGGAACCACGCCTTCTGATAGCATAAAGCAAAGACATTTTGTGTGGTCAATAACTGCCCAAGCGTTCTCAATCGGAATCAGCACTTTATCGAGGGTTTTCATGTCTATTCCGCATAATTCGGAAACCCGTTTCCGCGTGATTACCCTGTTCGCATTTTTGTCAACACTTACCAAGCCCGAGTACTTGGCTACTCGAGACAAGAACTCATTATCAACATTTGTTATGCCTGCCATGCTCAAAACTTTGTCATGCAACCCGCCGTATATTGCTTGGAACAAGCTTGACGAACCCTGACTGATCCATGCAAACCTGTCAATTCCATAACCAGTGTCAACTGTTCTGAATTGGTAACTTTACGAATTCTTCGCCGACGACCTTGTACTGCATAAAAACCAAGGTTCCAACCTCGATTCCGCGAACGATGCATTCTACGTCTGGACCAGCATTTCCGCCACCCACCCAAACATCTTCCTTGTAAACGACCTCATCAGACCTTATTCCTAAAACTTCAGTTGCGAACTGATGATGGTACCGCACAGTTTGGTCTTTCCAGTAAATTTCTTTGTCAGGATAATTAAAGGCGTGGGCACCACCCATCTCAAAGATGGTTAAGTGCCTTCCAAAAGTTGGACCAGTATTAGAAATATCAGTAAGTCGAATGCACGGTTGAGAAATAACCAGCGGATTAGCAGGCGGCGGAGAAATTCCCTCAGTTACATACGGCTGAAAATCAATAATACTTGCATGAGTTAAGTAAATGTCACTTCTCCAACGGGCAACAACCGGATAAGGCTTAATCCTCATATGACCGTTCTTCTCAAAGAAAGATAAGAAAGCTTCACGCATCTGTGAAAGACTGTACTTTTTTTTAGTAGCGGGGTTACCGATAAAACTGTACCAGCCGCATTCATCTGAACTGGATTCACCGCAAGTTTCCATCTTTGGGTCTTGCGTCCAAAAGTGCTCGTGGCATTTTGGGCAAAGCTTTCTTTGGAAACCTTCTTGCTTAAAGAATGGAAGTGCATATTCCTCTGCCGCGAACCGTTTCTCAACCATGACGGTGCCTTCATTTAATGTAAGTTTAAAATGGCTTATGGATTTCACAAATTTAAAGCATTTCAAGACTTTCTTGCTTTTAAGGGAAATGCCATTTTTCAATCATGCTTTTTGCTTCAACTTCACGCTTTTCTTGTCCATAGCGCCTCAACGGTTTAGTTAAATGCCTTTGAGAACGAACAGAAGTCAAATACAATCCCGTCTGCAATTCTCTTTTGATTGGTAAAGCTTTCTTCTGGATTTGTGGATATTTCTTGCTGCATCTTTCGCATCTGAAACCTTGATTCTTACCCATTGATTTCAAATGCTTTCCACAGGTGGGGCAGACTGGATTTTCCAAGACTGTTTTAGGTGCAAGCTTCAGCACGTTTATTTTCTCAAGATTAATCGTTAAAGGCTTGCCATTAACCCGCTTGCGAACTGCGCCGTAAGCTTCAATTTCATCGCCAACCATAAGTTCCATTGCGACTTTCCGCAAATCACCAGTAGGTTCAAAGGCTGCACAGTCAACTTGGGCTGAACTATCTTTAAGCTGGAAAATCGCGTGCCTGACTGGAACGATTCTTGGGCTCTCTGAAACCACTCCTTTCACTATGACTGAACTGTACGGTTCCAATGGACTTAACATGCCTGCATTTGTAAGATGCATGTCAGTACCTTGGTTAGAGCGAAAAATCATCCATCGATCAACAGGCTCAAATGACTTGATTAGGCCATAAGCCTTCATAACGATCTCTGCTGTTTCGCCTCGAATACCAAAAAGGATTGGGTCAGGTCCACGTGGAGTAATTATTATTCGCCGTTTTTCATAATCAACGTTGTTAAATGTGTACGGTTGAGTTTGCTGGTCCATTTCGAAAACTGATTTTTTGTCAACCATCCGTTTTGAACCGAAATTCTCCGGTTTACGGTAAGCTATTAACTCATAAGTGTAATCTTCCGTTAAGGTTTCGCCGATTGCTGATAATGCACCAATTATTCCTCTGCAAGTATTGTACCCTAAAGCTTCACCGTTGAATTTCTTGATTAGCTTTAAGGCTTCGCTTAAAGTAACAATTTGCTTTTCTGCTTTCCAAGTAAACTCTTTTATTTCGACTGGGACTTCCAGCCTTTTAAGAAATACAATTCCAGGATCAGTTCCTTTGTTCGAAAGCTCTGCATGTTTCTCCAAAAGGGCTATTGCAGCATTTTTTATTTTATCTTCAAATTCTGGATTAAACTTAAACCTTAAGTTTAAAGCGCCATTTCCTCTTGTTTTCCAAGGCACATTTGGATTAAGCCTAATTAATCCTGGATAATCAATAAATTGAACGTTAAATTTCTCCAGTTTCTCAACAAGAAGGCACGCAATATAAGTTGTACATCCACCTTTTGTGGAATCAGTATCATCTAATCCGATATGCATGACATCTTGGTTCTGCAATACAGGTTCTCCAGATTAATCATCAACTAATCTGGAAAGTTAAAAAATTTTGCCTACTTTATGAACAAAAAAGACTTACATTAAGATTGACTTTTCTTCGAAAATCAAGTGCTCTTGAAGATTAGTCTTGTTTTTTTCTGTAATTATCATCGTTAATTTCGAGTTTATTTTATCTATTTTTTCGATTTTGTTAGTGATCACTTGCTTGAGTTTACTCATACTTTCTGCTTTAACGTGAGCAATAACATCGTAAACACCCCATAAACTGTAGACTTCTTCAACCTCCTCAATCTTTCTTAGATCACTAGAAACTTGATTTTCTGCTCCAATCTCTGTTGTTAAAAGGACAAATGCATTTGGCATCTTCTTCATTTCTCCCTCGGCGTTAAAAGCTGACGGTTGGTTTTAGAGGTTTGGCTCTTGGATGGCTTAAGGAAGGAACTAAAAATCGTTTGAATCCAAACCTCTTTTTCCAACCTCTTAAAAAATCATCGCATCCGCTTTCAGTAGGTTTTTTCATATTTAATGTTCTCCTGCAAAGCGATTCTTTCATAATTCTTGCCTTCCCCTACTTTTGCGAATAACGATTTATTGGTTTTTAAATTAATTTAAAATTATGTGACTGTATCAATACAATCACATTGTATTTTTTAGATAAAATGTAAGGAGTGAGATTTTAGCGTTCTTCTACAACTATCATAGTTAGCGTTGACCTGACCTTGTCAAGTCTTCTGATGCGCCAAGTTACTATTTCTTTTAATTTATCCATTGTGTCGGCTTTTACTCTTGCCACTATATCGTAAACTCCGTAAACTGCTGAAGCTTCTTCAACGCCCTCAACTTTTTTTAGGTCTTTCAAAACATCTGATTCCGATCCAATTTCTGTATTTATTAATACAAATGCCGTGGGCATTATCATTCCTCTATTTTATTTAAGTTGCTATGGGCATTAAAATGTTTCTAGACTTAATTTTAGGCAATGGGTGTCTTGATTGATTATTTCATGTGTTTTTGGCGAATTTGAAATTTGTTTGCTTGATAGCTTAGCTTCTATGTGTTAAACTTTAGTTTTGGGTTAACTAATAGTTGAACCAAGAGTTTGCTTTGCAACCAACCTGAATGGCTTGAATTAGCCCCCACTTAACAGTTTATTAAAAAAAATTCACAAATAAGGCTTTTAACATGTAAAATTTCTAACTTGGAACGAAATACTTTTTTATTAGCATGATAATCAGCATTGCAAAGAGGAATACAGCGTGGTTGATGATCAGCAGAATCAGCCAGTTGATTTTGAATCGCTTTTTGAATCTGAAAAGAAGCGTTCAGAAGAATACTTGACAAGGTTAAAGTACCTGCAGGCTGATTTCGAAAACTTGAAGAAGCGGTTCGATAGGGATACCGAGCAAATCAAAAAACATTGCACCGAAAATATAGTCATTCAACTGCTTGATGTTGCCGATGAATTGGACTTGGCTGTAAAAATAGGGAAATCTTCAGAAAATACGCAAAAAAACCTATTAGAAGGAGTTGAAATGACATTAAAGAAGCTAAGAAAAGTTCTTGAGCAAGAAGGCGTTTCTCAAATTGATTGCTCAGACGGTAAAATATTCGACCCCACGTTGCATAATGCTATAGCAACCGAAGAGCGAGATAATATTGACACATGCAAAATAATTGAAGAAATAAGAAAGGGTTATAAAATGAATGATAGAGTGATTCGACCTGCGATCGTCAAAGTAGCTGTATGTAAAACTCAAAGTAACAATGATGGAGGAAAATAAAAATGAGTAGTAATGTAAAAAGTGAAAAAGTATTAGGAATAGATTTAGGAACCACGAATTCAGCCGCTGCCGTATATGAAGGCGGTCGTTCAACTGTGATTCCGAGTGCGGAAGGCCCGACAATGGCTGGAAAGATGTTTCCGTCAGTTGTCGCCTTGACTAAAGATGGTCAACTATTGGTAGGTGAACCTGCAAAACGTCAGGCAACTACTAATACTGAAGGAACCATTTTCGAGATAAAGCGGAAAATGGGAACAACATACAAAGCAAGTATTTACGGTAAAGAATACACTCCTCAACAGGTATCATCATTTATTCTTCAGAAAATAAAGAAGGACGCAGAAACTTATTTGGGTGGAACTATCCGCAAAGCGGTCATAACTGTTCCAGCCCATTTCGATGATAACCAACGACAAGCCACTAAAGATGCTGGAGAAATCGCTGGTTTTCAAGTGATGCGAATAATCAACGAGCCAACCGCTGCCTGTCTTGCATACGGCATAAACAAGCTTGAGCACGAAATGAAGATCTTGGTCTTCAGTTTCGGCGGTGGAACGCATGATGTGACATTGATGGACTTCGGGAAAGGCGTCTTCCAAGTGCTAAGCACCAGTGGTGACACCCAGCTTGGCGGAACAGATGTTGACAGGGCAATTATGGATTTTGTTTTAGGAGAGTTCAAACGGCAAACAGGTGTCGACATTTCAGGTGATAAAATGGCGCTTTCAAGACTGAAAGAAGCTGCTGAAAAAGCAAAGATTGAACTTTCAACCTTGATGAGCACTGATATTGACTTGCCGTTTCTTACATCTGATGCTTCAGGACCTAAACATTTACACTTAACCTTAACTCGAACAAAGCTTGAATCCTTAGCGCAACCTGTAGTTCAAAAGACTGAGCGTACTATTCTGAAAGCTCTTGAAGACGCAAAATTGAACCCTCAACAAGTAGACAAAATAATCCTTATCGGTGGCATGACGAGGATGCCGCTTGTTCAAAGATTTGTAGAACAAATTTTGGGAAAGACACCCGAACGTGGCCTTGACCCGATGGAATGTGTAGCCATAGGCGCCGCAATCCAAGCTGCAGTCATAACTGGTGAAGTTACAGATCTGCTATTGCTCGACGTTACACCGTTAACCTTAGGTGTTGAAACTTTGGGTGGAGTTATGACGAAAGTAATGGAGAAAAACACGACGATACCGACTAAGCGAAGTCAAGTTTTCACAACTGCTACAGATGGTCAAACAGCGGTCACAGTGCATGTGCTTCAAGGAGAACGTGCGATGGCTTCTGACAACGTTTCATTGGGCATGTTCAACCTTGTAGATTTACCGCCTGCGCCAAGAGGAATCCCACAGATAGAAGTGACGTTTGACATAGATGCTAACGGTATATTGAATGTCACAGCCAAAGATAGAGGCACGGGAAAAGAATCAAAAATACGAATAACTGCATCCACGAAACTCTCAACAGAGGAGAAAGACCGATTAATTAAAGACTCCGAACAGTTCGCTGAGCAAGACAGACAGAAACGTGAAGAGGCAGAATTGCGCAATAACGCTGACAGTCTAATATATACTGCTGAGAAAACCAAGACTGACTTAGCGGGCAAAATAACGCCGGATCAAATAAGCAAAATTGACTCTGCAACTACTGCACTAAAAGATGCATTGGCCAGCAAAGATATGTCGCAAGTTAAAGCAAAGACAGACGAGCTTCAAAAGACGCTGCAGGAAGTAGGCAAAGTGATTTATGAACAAGCAGCTGCAGAACAAGCTAAACAACAAGGTCAGCAAGCTGAGCAAGGTGCCGGCCCACAGCAAGGTCCAAGTGGCGGGCAAGCGCCTTCTGGCGATGAAAAAGTGGTTGATTCAGAAGATTATAAAGTTAAATAAGTTTGAAGAGATGCGGTAAAACTTAATGGTTGAGAAAAGAGATTACTACGAAGTACTTGGTGTTGAAAGAAAAGCATCAAAAGATGAAATTAAGGACTCCTACAGAAAACTTGCAATGCAGTTTCACCCGGACAGAAATAAGTCTCCGGAAGCAGAGGAAAGATTCAAAGAAATTTCCGAAGCATACGCTGTACTCTCAGATGACCAAAAACGTCAAAAATACGATACTCTTGGCCATGCAGGTTTTGACCAACAGTACTCTCCTGAAGACATCTATAGAGGAACTGACTTTGACTCTGTTTTCAGAGACGTAGGCTTTGACTTCAGTGATATCTTCCGAACCATTTTCAGCGGCGGAGGATTCGGAGGTTTCGGAGAACAAATCAATAGAGGTCAAGACTTAGCCTACAATTTAGAACTATCCTTGGACGAAGCTGCCAAAGGTGTCGAAAAAGAAATTGAAATCCCAAGAACAGAACGCTGCGAAGTCTGCCAAGGTTCAGGAGCGAGCCCAGGCACAGAAGCCACAGTTTGCCCAAGATGCAACGGCGCAGGCAAAGTTCAAAACATGAGAAAAAACAGCTTTTCCATGTTTGTTCAAGTAATTCCCTGCCCAACATGCAAAGGAAAAGGCAAACTAATAGAAAAACCATGCAGCAACTGTCGCGGATCAGGCTTAGCTAAGAAATATAGAAAAATCAACATCAAAATACCCGTAGGCATAGATGACGGGTACCAGATAAGGCTAAGAGGGGAAGGCGGATTAACGGACAGCAATGGCGAAGCAGGCGATCTCTACGTTCAAGTTAACATAAAACTGAACAATCTATTTGAACGGGACGGAGACAACCTGTGGCATGCAGCAATCGTAAACTATCCCCAAGCAGCTCTGGGCGCTGAAATATCCGTTCCAACACTTGAAGGACCAACGATCATAAAGATTCATTCAGGAACACAAGCAGGCGAAGTTTACCGTTTAAAAGGAAAAGGAATGCCGCATTTCAGAGGCTACGGCAAAGGCGACTTACTGGTCCGCGTGGGAATATCAGTTCCAGAAAAACTAACATCTCAACAAAGATCATTACTGGAGCAATTAGCAAAAGAATTCAACACCGACGTATCAAAAACGCACAAATTCCATTTATAAATTTTTTAAAATCTTGATTACAAGCCCTCAGTCGATCAAAAGAAATTCTATGTTTAATCTTAAATGTAAACTTAAGGATTTGTAATCAATTAATTATAATAAAAATTATGATAAAATCCAAAATAATCTGGTTTTTGGAAATAAATAGCAAGTCTTTTATTGTCATCCACTGTATTAATACACAAGAGGCTTAACTCTTTGAGCGATGAAGACTTAATTGAAATCGGTCACGTTGGTCATATCTTCAACAAAATTAACGTGGCAGTCGTTGACTTAAGAATACCCCTCTCAAAGGGAGACCGCATCCTCATTAAAGGGCCTTCAACAGATTTTGAACAAACCGTGGCTTCAATGCAGATTGACCGCAAGGAAGTCGCCAGAGCTGAGGCAGGGCAAAGTGTGGGTTTAAAGTTGATTCAGCAGGCGAAAGAAAAAGATGTGGTATACAAGAAACTCTGATCTTTTTCACTTTTAATTTAGGTTATATTGAGGAGCTTCGTTGCTTGATTGAACATTTGTTTATTTTTTTTGCTTTTTTTATTCAAATGCTAGATTGATGTTTAGAATGGGTTGAATGCGAATTTATTCGATTGAACGTTCATTCATACGTTTAATGGATAATGTTATATATGTTTATGTTAGAATCGGTTTCCAGAACACTTGAAAATGATGTGATATCATGGATGAAGTAACAAAAGCAATTGGACTTCTCAAAACGAACAATATTCGATGGGTACATTCAGCGTTCGTCGACATAAGAGGTATCATGCAAGACATGGTTCTGCCATCCAGAGAATACCTTAACGGAGCCGCATTTAAAGAAGGCATAGGATTCGATGGTTCTTCAGTAAGAGGATTCAAATCCATTGAAGAATCAGATATGATTTTCATGCCAGACCCAAAGACACTTGCAGTGATGCCTTGGGTTACTGATGAAGCACAAAAAAGCGCAATAATACTTGGCGATGCACTGGAAGCTTTCGGCGGCACAGAACCCTCAGTCACCTGCCCAAGAGGCTACGTGGCAAAAAGAGCCATAAAAGCAGCAAAAGACTTAGGCTACACCGGAATTTTCGCTCCTGAACTAGAACACTTCGTATTCTCCTCAATTGACCCTACAAAACTAATTTGGGACCTATGGGTCAGTCCAAAAGGAGGAGAAGGCGATTCATGGGGAGCTCCAAGAGTCGTGCCGAACTCGCCGGAAATAACTCCCGGAGGATTTATCCTAAGACCCAAAGAAGCATATTACCGAGCCCCACCTGAAGATACGACAGTGGCTTACAGAAATGAGGTTTCCCAAATACTTGAAGACAACTTTGGCTTAACCATCGAAAAACACCACCATGAAGTAGCAACAGTAGGACAAGTTGAAATAGACTACAAGTACGGTGAACTTCTTGAAACAGCCGACCGCGCACTATACTATAAATTCGTAGCTAAAAACATCGCAAAGAAACACGGTCTAATCGCCACATTTATGCCTAAACCAATTTACCTAGACAATGCAAGCGGAATGCATGTTCATTCATCACTGTGGAAAGACGGAAAGAACGTAATGTACGACGGTAAAGACGAGTACGCTGAACTAAGCCAAATCGGCAGATACTACGTCGGAGGCATACTCGCTCATGCAAAAGCATTAACTGCTATTTGCTGCCCAACCATAAGCAGCTATAAACGACTCGTTCCAGGCTTTGAAGCACCAATCTACGTAATGTGGAGCAGACGCAACAGATCCTCACTAGCAAGAATTCCCCTGTACTACAAAGGTGCAGGTTTTGCAGCACAAAAAAGAGTTGAATACCGAGGCGTTGATCCATCATGCAACCCGTATTTGGCGTTCTCATGCATCCTAATGGCTGGATTAGATGGAATCAAGAACAAGATAGAACCAGGCGACCCAGTTGACGAAGACGTCTACAAATTATCTGCCGCTAAACGAAAAGAATTAGGCATAAAAGAGTTACCCACTACGCTAAAAGACGCATTGGATGAGTTACGAAGCGACGAAGTTCTTGAAAAAACTCTTGGAAAACACATATTCGATGCATTCATCGAATTAAAGACAAACGATTGGAACCAATACTGCCTATACGTTTCACCCTGGGAAATAATGAAGTACTTAGACTATTAAGTTGAAGTATACCAACTTTTTTCTTTTTTTTAGCATTTTTGATTCCGCCAATTAATTACCTAATTGATAGGCGTTTAATAGTTTTAGGGTTAGCACATTGTTCAAGAGGTAAAATTGGCTAAAGGGAATACTTTAATGATGTTGAAACTAAGGATTTCACCCAAAGGCTAAACAGCTATTTTGAAACAAGCGTGGAGATTCCAAGAATAAAAGTCAGGCAAAGAAAACATTTGAGAAGTTGAAGTGAAGAAGCTTTGATATTCGCGAATTATCAGGTGTGAAAGAAAAGAATGGATTCCACGAATGATACGCATAAATAAAAAATTTTGGATGATTTTTCGTCTTTATCTTTCGTGCGACCTTATTAATCCATGGACTGCCCGCCAGCGACATCGATAGTCTGGCCGATCATATAACTTGCTGCGTCCGTTGCGAGGTAGGCTACCATGTTTGCTACTTCTTCAGGTATTGAAACGCGTCCTAGCTGTTGGTATGAGAAACCCTCCATGATGGCTTCCCTCCCTACTTTGGCTTGTTCTTCAGTAGCATTGAGGAAAAATTGCCTTTGTCTTTCATTGAACATGATTCCAGGAGCCACACCCATAACGTAGATGCCATAGTGAGCAACTTCATGAGCCAGGTTACGAGTGAAGCCATTCACAGCCGACTTACAAGCATTATATACCGATATTCCTCGGTGAGCAATCCGCCCTCCAACAGAGGAGATATTGATAATGCGACCACTGCGTTGCGGAATCATATAATCCAGTATCACACGCGAACTGTAAAGACAAATCTGCAAGGTTCCCACGACTGTCAGATCAATCTGTTCCTTAGTCATTTTCTCAAACAGCCCGCCAGCGACAGTAACAGGATTGTTCACCAAAATATCGATACCTCCCAATGCATCATGAGCCTCACGCATAACTCGCACTACTTCATCCCAGACCATGAGATCAGCTTTTAATGGGATTGCTTTGGTCCCCCAGCGCTTTCTCACGGCTTCGGCGTTTTGCTCGGCTCCAGCAATGTTTTTGTCGATTAATACAACATCAGCACCTAAACCCGCCAGACGGTTGGCTACGGCTCTACCGAGTCCATCACCACCAGCTCCGCTGACAATTGCCTTCTTACCCTTAAGATCCATAAGCTCAGTGACACGTTTATCTATAATCCAGTTGGGTACGCGGTCAACGCCGATCTCTTTCAAAAATTCACTACCCGTTTTCATACTCATTGTTTCACCTCCAACTCCACTTTTTCTTGATTTAATCATCACTTCAAAAGTATTTAATATTGTCAGGTGAGTCCTATATTGGAGCCACCTGCGCGCTGTTTAGTCAATTGACTAGAGAGTATTAATTTGGATTGAGGGAGCGCGATAAGTAATTGAGTACATACAATGGAATTGAAGAAGATAGTCCTCTTCCCGTATTGAAAGAAATGCTTGGGAAAATTGGAATTAAAGGTGAGTCCTATATTGGAGCCACCTGCCGCGCTGTTTAGTCAATTGACTAGAGAGTATTAATTTGGATTGAGGGAGCGCGATAAGTAATTGAGTACATACAATGGAATTGAAGAAGATAGTCCTCTTCCCGTATTGAAAGAAATGCTTGGGAAAATTGGAATTAAAGGAAATGCTGCAACAATTTACATTTTTTTACTAAGAAAAGGGGTGCCTCAATACGGAAAGGATATCATGAAATTAATAAAATCGAATAAATCTATAGTCTACCGCAGCTTGAAATATCTACAAGCCAATGGTCTTATCCGATCTACGATGACCTATCCTGCCAAATTCGCTGCTGTCCCTCTTGGAATGATTATTGATAATACTACAAAAACCAAAAAAAGAGAAATTCAGCTCTTAGAAAAAGATAAAAAATTGCTAAATAGTGTTATGAAGTCTTGGAAAATCAGGGATACTCCCATAGTAAGTGACGAGTATGCAATTCTTAAGAACCAGCATGTTGGTTTTCTAAAAGGTTTAGAGATGGCCATTCAAACACAAAAAGAATGTTTGGTTATTTCTGACCAGTTAGCAAGGCGTGAATATGATGTTCCTGGAGGTTTTCGGCGGAGGGAAGTTACTTCTGCTTTGCGGAGAAAAAAAGCACAATTCAAATTCATAACTAGAATCGATTATTCAATGTTGAATGTAGCTAAAGACATCGCTGCAGACTTAGAGGAGTTTAGAGGTTGCATTAAGGTTCGGCATTTAGACCTGCCGCCAGCCCGGTTTCCAAGCTTCATAATTAGCGATGAAAAAGCTATTACCTTGCAATTTAGTTCATTGAAAGAGATGGATTCTGAAAATGAACTAAATATGAATCAACTGCTGTGGACAAACAACCAGTCTATCATCCAATTGGCTATAATGCTATTCAATAGACTATGGGATGAAGCTGTCGATATACGAGAGAGGATAACTGAGCTTGAGAATACGAAGAAAAGGTGAGATGCAGAAAGATTAATGTGCGCTAGCTAAAGTGGGCATTCTCCTCCGTCAGCTAGCAAAGTACTGTCCTGTAATGAAAGACGAATCATCGGAGGCTAGAAATAGTGCAACCTTAGCGATTTCTTCAGGTTCTCCCTGCCTGCGCATTGGCACTCTTTTCTCTGGTTGATGCTCCGGTGGTATCTTTGCAAGAATTGCTGAATTCATTGGCGTTTTTATCGGCCCCGGTGCTACGGCGTTAACACGTATGCCTTGAGTCTGCGTATTCTAGTGCAACGCCTTTTGTAATCGAAACCACTCCGGCTTTACTTGCACCGTATGGCATCATGTATCCGGGAGCGGTAAATCCAGCTACTGATGCTGTGTTGATTATTATTCCTGCTCCAGTTTTAAGAAGCTCTGGTAAAGCGTACTTGATTCCGTACCATGTTCCCAGCAGATTTATTGCTATGACATTTTCGAAAAGATTGACAGGATAGTTTAAAGTGTCTGCCATTATGCCTGAAGTTCCTGCATTGTTGTATAAAATGTCTAGTTTTCCGTATGTGTCTACAGCTGTTTTAATCATGTTCTTTACATCATCTGCCTTACTTACGTCTGTATGCACGTAAACGGCTTTGCCACCTGTATCATTTATCTTTTTAACCGTTTCTTTGCCTAGCTCATCTTGGATATCAGCGACCACAACCTTGGCTCCTTCTTTTGCAAACAATACCGCTGATGCTTTTCCTATTCCTGAAGCAGCCCCGGTTATAATCGCAACTTTTCCCTCTAATTTTCCCATCAAAACACCTTTAATTTGCTATAAGGCTTTTTTAATATATGTTTTTCCAAAAAATTAAATCAATGAAAATAAAAAAGAGGATTTTACTGAATAATAGCGCACGCTCACGCATAACTAGCACTAACTATCTTTTAAAATTACATGGAAGCCACGCGCAACTAGTTCCACTTACAATTCGAAAGTTAACCGTTTTAGGACATGCATATGCTTCAATTGTGCTCGGTTTAGAACATCTGCTTTTCGCCTTTTTGTTTGACGTTTTGGTCCAGGTCTTTGGCTAATTCTTCTAGTAAAGCCCTTTGATGCTGAGTCAGCTTTTCAGGTACAACTACATTTACACGGACTCGCAGATCGCCTCTGCCATATCCTCCAAGTCTCGGCATGCCCTTACCTTTAACTCTTAGAATCTGCCCAGACTGTGTTCCAGGATGAATTCTCAGATTGGCCTTTCCTTCGATTGCTGGTATTGTGACTTCCGCGCCTAATGCTGCTTGAGTAAAGCTAATGTATAGATTGTATAAGAGATTGTCTCCATCTCTTATGAAGTATCTATGAGGTACCATATGAATAAGAATGTATAAATCTCCTGAGGGGCCTTCGCCAGGCGGTGCTTCTCCTTGTCCTTCAAGCCTAAGCTGGTACCCTTCAGTTATGCCAACGGGTATCTTCACCGTAATCTCTCGCTCCCTTCTTACGCGGCCTTTTCCCTTGCAGTTTCTGCATGGTGAAGTAATGGTTTGGCCTTTGCCTTCGCAAGCAGAGCACTGCACGAACTGCACAAACGTGCCAGAGCCGCTTCTGCTTGTGTTTTTGAGCTTTCCAGTCCCTTTGCATTTTGGACAAGTTATTACAGAAGTTCCTCTGGCAGCTCCTGAGCCCCCACAGACTTCGCATCTTTCAATCCTTGGGATATCAATTTCCTTTTCAACACCCTTCGCTGCTTCTTCTAAGGTTATGCTAACTTCACAGCGCAAATCTCGACCGCGTATAACTTGCTGTTTTTCTTCGAAGTCTTGACCCCTGAAGAAAACGTTGAAGAGGTCATCAAAGCCGGAACTGACTCCCATATCGCGGAATATCGTCTCGAAGTCTGCACCTCGGAAAATGTCCTCTCGACTATACTCTTGATCAAATTTTGCGTCACCCAAAGTGTCATATTGTTGTCGTTTCCCATCATCTGACAGGACTGCGTAGGCTTCAGATATTTCCTTGAACTTCTCTTCAGCTTCCGGAGACTTGTTCCTGTCAGGATGATATTGCAGCGCTAGCTTCCTGTAGGCGTCTTTTATCATTTCTTTGGACGCATTCTTCGGAACACCTAGAATCTCGTAGTAATCCTTTTTTTCAGTCATTAGTTGCCACCTTCGAATCCTATACTGGCAAACGCTAACCAATCCAGAACGGCGCCCATTAATTAAATTTTCTTTAAGTACCTTTGTTCTGGTGTGGGGTTTGAGTTTGGCACTAAATTTTTATTCCCAAAACCAAACCTTCTTACCTGCTTAACTTCTTGTATCTACTCAGATTTTCTTCTTTCTCTTAGCTGCTTAGACATATCTCATGGATAGATATCGGATATATCACACAAACAGACAGAGAAATAGACAAAGACAGAGACAAACAGACTACCTTTATTTTGTAGTGTAATAGAATGGTTTGTTGTGGTTAATTTCAGCAAACGCTAAAATAGTGCCTGAAATATCTGGTTGTCCTATTCAATTCAGGGGAAGGCTTGAGGGCTATGAAACATGGAATGGCTATGTTTGCAGGTTTGTTCTTGTTTGCAGTTTTGCTTCTTGGCATGTTTGCTTGTGTTTTTCCTGTAAAAGCAATTTATCTCAACACGACTCAGGATACTGTGGAGCTAAGTAATGAAGGTCCTGGATACGAAATTTCAGCGTTAGTGAATGCAGGCTATGGAAACTATAACCTTTATCAAGCCTTAGTGGCAATCCAGCAAAACACTGACCCAAGTCTTTCAGGCATCATCACAGACCAATTCTTAGCAGCATTAGCGAGTTGTCCTGCTTCAAGCCAAATATTCACAGAATCTCTGAGTAGCATTAACACTGCTGGAACCGCAGTGGCGATAAGCACCGATGGCACCGTCCAAACAGTGAGCATTTACGGCTACCCCTACTATTATGGGGGAAATCCCACTCTTAGCGCAGTTGTTTCAGGCGTAGGAAGGCTACTAGCTGTCCACAGCCCACTTAACAATACGCCTTTAACCTCATGGAACAGCACCAACAGTGGTATTACAACAACCTACAACGTTCTTGCAATACTCTGGAACCCCTCAAGCAACAACACAGTTCAAAACAGCATTGTGCTCAGTAACGAGGGCTCAGGTTACGGTATTTCCGCCCTGGTAAACGCAGGATACGGGTCCTACGACCTCTATCAAGCATTGTTGGCAATGCAATCTAACAGTGACCCAAGCCTTCAAGACATCATAACCGACCAATTCTTAGCGGCATTGCAGAGTTGCCCAAACAATAGCCCAATATGGACAACCACATTAAGAAATTATAATTCTACAGGAACAAGTATTGCGATAAGCACTGATGGCACAATCCAAACAGTTAACATTAACGGCTCCAGCTATTATGGTGCAACTGGCAGTTCCGCTCTTAACGTTACTGTTACGGGAGTAGGCAGCTACCAAGCCATCTACAGCGCAACCCAAAACCCACTAACAACCTTCACAACTGACACTCAAAACCTAAACGTAACCTACAACGTTTACTCAATAATCTGGGTACCCAGCACAACAACTCAGACTACTACATACTACAATGTAACGTTCACTCAAATAGGTTTACCGTCAAACACTAACTGGACCGTAACACTAAACGGTGAAACCAAAACTTCCAACCAAACAACCATAACATTTAGCGTAGCCAGCGGCAACTACACGTACACAATAACTCTGCCAGCAGGGTACGCTTCAAATTCAACACTGTCAGGTAGTATATCGGCTGATTCAAACAAAACAATGGCTATCCAAGCAAAAGCTTCAACATCAACACCATCACCCGACTGGATATACTACATAATAGCCATAATCATAGCAGCGATAATTATAATCATAGCCTTAGTTGCAGTGAAACGTAGACAAACAAAAAACATTAAAAGAGCCCCACAATAACTTAGCGTGTGCTCAAAAGATGACCTAAGGAGTACTCCAAACCTAAACACGCTTAATTTTACAAACCCCATCTCGGCTGGGGAGACAACCTGTCTGTGTCTGTTAGCGACTCTCTATCTGTCCATTTAACCACCAAGACAAAAGAAAAAAATGAATTAATAGATGCACTTTTTATGTTGTTTGGGTTTCTTGAGGCTTTTTCTTGCTGAGCCTGTGCCATAGAAGGAGTATTAAGAATAACGCTATGATGATTATGACCACTACTATGATCCAGTCGACTGGACTGAAAACGAATCCCGCTGCATTCACTGCAGGCGACAAAGTTGAAGTGGGTGTTGGTGTTGGGGATGGCTTAGGTGAGGGAGAAGACGTAGATGACGCAGATGAACTAATCAAAGCATAAACGCTGCCATCACCACAGCCCACATAGAGTATACCATTGACAACAGCAGGAGACGAAATACTAGGCAAGTAACTACCATCATAGTAACCAATTTTGTAATTCCAGAGTTGGGAGCCGTTTGTAGTATTCAAAGCATAAACGTAGCCATTTTCAGAAGTATCGGGCGGTCCCGAGTTTAGGTAGAGTGCACCGCTAACTACTGCAGGGGACGACTCTTCCCAGCCGGCGTTGGAATTCCAGAGTGTGACACCATTGGTAGCGTTTAAAGCATAAACACCACCGCTCATAGCAGTTACGTAGACTACGCCGCTGACAATAGCGGGAGACGAAGGATTACTGGAAAATCCTAGCGCCAAGAGTTTGTAGTTGATAGCAGCCTCCAAATCATAAACGTTGCCTTGCTGTGAGGAGGTGCAAACTACGCTGTTGGCCGCTGTAGGAGATGATTCAATTGAATCGGTAACTGTTGAACTTCCAACTGTGTAATTCCAGAGTTTGTCGCCGTTGGCAGCGTTCAAAGCATAAACGTTACTCATAAGCGAGCCTATGTAGACTACACCGTTTGCAACGGCAGGAGAGGACTCAACCTCCAATCCAGTGGGGTAGCTCCAGATTTTTTCACCGCTGGAAGCATTTAGAGCATAAACGTCGCTGTCCTCTGAGCCGAAGTAGACTACACCGTTGACAACTGCAGGAGACGACTGAACTATGCCGCCGGTTGTGTAATTCCAGAGTTGGATGCCACTTGTAGCGTTCAAAGCATAAACCTTATTGTCGTACGAACCTGTGTAGACTATGCCGTTAACAACAGCAGGAGACGAAGTAACCGCACCGCCGGTTGTGTAATTCCAGAGTTGGATGCCACTTGTAGCGTTCAAAGCATAAACCTTATTGTCGTACGAACCTGTGTAGACTATGCCGTTAACAACAGCAGGAGACGAAGTAACCGCACCGCCGGTTGTGTAATTCCAGAGTTTGTCGCCGTTGGCAGCGTTCAATGCATAAACATTACCATCGTAGGAGCCTAAATAGACTATTCCATAAGCAACAGCGGGAGACGATATGACAGCGCCATTGGTTGTGTAATTCCAGAGTAGTGTGCCTGCCAGCACGGCATTGCTTGTTCCTGTACCGCTGTGAGATGGATCCGACATATACATTGTCCAGTCCGCGTTTGCAAACGGAATCAAAACAAAACTGAAAACAAAAATAATGCAAACCAAGGCTGCTAAAACACGTAACCTGTTCACTCGAATAACCCCTCAACAAGCCCTTTTGGGTTGAAGAAGTATTAAAGATTGCGCATGCTAAACTGGATTCCAGTATTTCCGTTCATTCCACAGATATTTAGCGAACCCTCTCGCTAATCAAGGTTCAAAAGTCTGCATCTTACCTGCCTTCATCCTGGGAATTTTAACTGACATCGCAAAATAGTTATTTAGATCAGACATCAAACCTTTTGAGACATAATCGAGCGCTACTGCCAAGCGGATAAAACTGTAATTACTATTAACATGCGCATTTACTTCGAGCGTGCATGTTTGTTCCTAAATTTGGCTAAAAATGGTTTGAGTAAGTTACTATCATAGTTAGTATATGGGTATTTTTGATGAGCGAATTCTCTTTGTTCTGAAGGACAGAAAACCGAGACTATTCATTCAGCTCTTGGATGAGTCGAGTTTTCCCACAATACTTTGAAGCTGCATCTAAAGAGACTGTTAGGTGAGGGCGTTTTGGTTCGGCAAAAAACTGCTTCTAAGAGCCTTGGGAGACCAAGTTATAGTTACTCTATCTCACCTAATGCTAAGAAGCAGGTCTCCATGCGCGCACCTTTATAGGGGACGCAGATATCGTACTTATTAGGTAGAGCCTGATAAAAGGCTGAACGGTTTGTCTTTTGGCATCCTACTCGATTAGCCATGAGGTTATTAAAATGAAACTCGAAGAAACAAAAGCAATTGAAATTAGAATCCTTGAAAAGGAACTTCTTAACTTAGTCGGCGAAAAGCGGGAACAAGCCATGAAAGTTTATCGAGAACTTTTATCTTCTACATCGGACGAACCGATTTATCTGACAAGGTTCTAGTGTAACCAATTACTTGTCTTTTCTTCGCAGTTACTTAAACCATATAGTGGTCTTGATTAGATTCAGGCGACACTTGCTATCTTGGAAACTTGTTTTTTCAGTGGCCGATTGGTGCGTTTTGGCTTCTTGGTTCTTACTCTATAAATGGTTCCGTGGGTATTTCGGTAAAGTTTTTTCCCTCTTTGCTTCATTTTCTTTTTATGCGTCATTTTCCATAATTCCCATAATGTTTTTCTTTTAAAAATCCAAACAACAGACGATAGAATAAGTTACAGCACTATATATATGCAGGGGTGAACGCTTCTGACTACACTTTTACCCTTATAATATGAATATATTATTTCACTCTTCTTGACTTGAAATGAAATAATATGCGTTTTTAACCTAGTATACTTATGCGTACGCGTTAAGTTATAAAAGTCACAAGTATAAACAAACATATTGCTGTTATAATCAATGCTCGCTTAACATTTGGAAAAGCCAGTAATTATATAGTACCCTTAGGGTGTTTTGCCATCCAAACCATAGCGTAGTCGGTAGCTTTAGATTCAGTGACAAACTCGGGTGAGACTTTCGTTCCCTCAGCAGTTTGCCCGCCAGCTGATGTAAATAATAGCAGGTGGTAATGGTCGCCAAATTCAGCTTTCACAACTTTTAGGGTTTCACCTGTAACTTCATTAACAAATCCTCGACGATTACTTACCGTTCTCCAGCCTATCACTAATTTCATGCAAAACCTTCAATTTAGAAATTAATAGAAAATCAATAATTTAGCTTAGGTTATCTTCGTCTTGCCCATACTTGTTTTGGCTCTAATTTATAACTGTTTAAGGGTCTTGTTGATTTAGCAGTTGATTGTTTATCAAAACATGCCTTGCAATAAACTGGCTTGTCCTGTGCAGGTTTAAAAGGCACAGTAGCAAGTTTGCCACAACTAGAACACTTAGTTTCAAACATATTTCTTATTCTTCTTCACCTCGATTAATCTTCGATAAATCAATGATTCTTTGAACAAATGGCACGTGCTTTTATGAGGCTTGTTAACGTGCGATTGAAGTGAAATAGCTTATTCTATTCCTTCTTATTTATTTTGATTATGTATACTTCTTTGTTGCGTATTCTTAGGGCTAAATCGAATTTTCTATCCGGTTTCTTGTTATATGACTTAGCTCTGAATGAGAACGGGGCGTACATTGATCTCACGGTCTTGCCCTCAACTTCGACCTTAAACATCTTTTCGGGACTTTCGATAACCTGATTGAAAACTGCATCATATTCGGGAATTTTGATTAATTTTTTTCCTTCAGGTACTTCTTTTACCGGAGTCACTTTTGCCACTATTTTTTTACTAATAGGTTTTTTTGACTTGGACATTTATTTCACACTATAATACTATATGCATTAACATACTATATTAATAAAACTACTATATTAACAGTATAGTATCAGTAATTTATAGTGATAAAGAGTAATTAAAAAGCTAAGCCTAGCCTAATGTAATAACTAGCTATTTATAGTGATAAAGAGTAATTAAAAAGCTAAGCTTTAGCACTAATTGTAATAACTAGCTACTGTGTAATAATGTAATAATGGTCAATTAAAAATAATATTGGTGAAATTTAGCTAATAGTGAATAATATTGCTTTTATCAAAGTTAAATAGATACAACACTAGTAGTTTTCGATTTTCTAATTCTTACGTTTTTTGTATCGAACTGCCGTCGTGTCTAAAGATTTCAAAGTTCGATGGAAACCTTGTAGAAATACTGACTGGGGAATTAATAAAAATGCTTTTTTCCTTTCAAGCCTCCCTTGAAGGATTCAAAACAAAGCGTGTAAGAAATTACTCTTTTTTGAAAGATGAAAGTCTTGATATGCTGCTGAAAGATTTTATTGCATTCAGTGGCAAAGTTAGTAATTTAAATGAAAAGCCTTGGAGTTTAACTCTTACTAAAACATCAAATCTAATTGATGATGTAACTAAAAAAAGCAGGCATCCTTTGAAAATTATCGTGAATAACCTATAATTAGCAGTGGAAATAATTATGATGAAAAAATTTGTTTGGGCGCTTCTACTTCTCTTTTATTTTGGGAATTATCTTGGTTGCCCATTCAATTTGCCTGAAGTAGATTTCACGCAGTTTTGGCGTAGTATAGGCTGTCGAATCTTTATCCTTTGAAGCCATACGGCTTTTGGATAGCGCGCTATTTCGTTTTGGTTGCCCTTTCCTTTTAGTTTTATACTGTTCACGGTTCATATTCAATCGCTGCTAATCAAAGCACGGCACCTAACATATAGGAGTTTGCCTCTAATTTCAATTTAAAATGGTTATTTTTAGTTTTTAATTGATTAAATCACAAATATTTAATATTTGGAAGAAAGGTTCTCATGAGAAATTACTTTTCCCAGACCTTGGCTATAGACTAAAACATGCTTTGTCGATCCTTATTCGCAGCAGCATCAAAATTTAATCCAACCTTATTTCTCGAAATAGATATACCTTGTTTTAGGTTTAACAATTCAAAGAAACTTTTTTGCTGCTAAGAGCATTGGTCGAGTGATTTTACAAAGGATACCTTATATTTTTGATTTGTAGGTGGGGTCAGTGGCCGCTCGTTTTCCTTGTAACTCCAGAACATCGGGATACAATTTAACGAATTGAGATAATTTGAAGGTCCCATAAGATTTTGGGTCGAATGCCGGGTCCAGGCGTCTTAGAGCAGTATTTAATGCTGCCCCCTTCACGAATCCATTTTCATCTTGCGAGGTTTTTATTGCTCTTATTAAGAGTTCTCTTCCCTGTTCCTTAGTTGGTTGTATGTTTGTTTCCTTTGCAGTTTCTTCGGGATTCTCCCGAGGCGTCTCTTTTTCAGTTGTAGTCGACTCTATTAGATTTTCAATTAACAAGAATTTATCACACGCATTGACGAACGCTGGAGGAGTGATTCTGCGACCAACGCCTATGACCCGCAAGCCTTCTTCACGAATACGAGTTGCGAGACCAGTAAAATCACTGTCAGAACTTACGAGCACAAATAAATCTGCATCCTTCGAATGAAGAATGTCCATTGCGTCGATTATCATGGCTGAATCAGTGATATTCTTACCTACAGTAAACCTAAACTGCTGAATCGGTTTTATGGCGAATTCCCTGAAAACTGAAGCCCAACCTTGCAAGGTCGGTGACGTCCAATCACCATATGATCGCTTGATTATCACACGTCCATAACGGGCGCAAGCGTCAAGTATTGCCTTAACATAATCCTTTGAAGTGTTATCAGCATCGAATAGCACCGCTAAGTTGCTCTTTTCAGTTATGGCGAAGTCTTTCTCGTCAGACCCAAAAGCCTGTTCAACACCCATTTGCTCACCAGCAAGATAATGAGCAAAAATTTGCTAATAAGCTTATATTTACCGACTTAACAAAAGCGATCAGCCCTATATAGGGAGTCCACTGATCTGTTTGGGTTTGGGATCTCATAATTTAATCGTAAACAAGGTTCGTATCCTTAACTTCAATTTTCATATGACCTATCCTTTGTACGTGTTTATACATGGTACTTTACGAGTTTTTTGGCTTGTTTACGATCAAATTTTAGTTTTCAATAGGTAGATTTTATAATAGCTTTTGCAACGAATATGCACGCAAATGATTTGCAAATTAGCGACGTGCTAAATTAGTTAAATAGGAAGTGAAAAAAGAAATGTCATATGGAAACAAAGAAATGCATAAGGCAACCTGTGCTGACTGTGGAAAAGAATGCGAAGTTCCTTTCAAGCCAGATGGCACAAGGCCAGTTTATTGCAGAGAATGTTATTCAAAACGAAGACCGCCAAGAAGATATTAAACTAATAAGTTAACACTTTTACAAGTTTAATGTATTCTTTTTTTCTTTTTTTATTTGATTAAAACAGAAAGCGTGGAAGGGATAAAAGAACAAAATCCTAATAAATTACTATAAAAGCTCATAACGGGTAAGCGCAATGGCGTATGCGCCGCTTGTTTTTAAATATATCATTATTTTCAATTTGCCAATTGAATAATCAAGTTCTATTTCAAGAGTATTGTTACTAAGACCATTAATCTGCAAAAAAAGCTGATGGCGCAATTGAATAATTGGAAGGAATAGCATTTTATTTTGCCCTTATCTAATCTGATTGCATAATGTTTGATTAAAATTAAGGCGTTTGATACGCAGAGAAAAGAAGATTCTGCATGAGTTCTTAATGTTAAATTGCTTGATTAACAACCAACAATAATAGTACATTTATTTCCGTGGAATTAAGCTTTTGCTACATTTAGACTATGCTTCCTGAAAATGTGATCTTTTAATTCTTCCTCAGTGTTATATGAGTCACCACAATGTTCGCATCTTGTATTTGCCAAATTTCTTCACCCCCTCATAAAGATAAAATTTGCCTAATACTATTTGCCTAATACTATGAGATATTAATGTGAATCAACTATAAAAAGCAAAGCAAAAAAATTGAATCCAGTAAAAAATATAAATTTAGTTTTTTAAAATATAATTTTGAAAATAAGAGATCATGTTTTTAATTGAATCTGAAATGTTAAATATTAGTAAATAGTTAAACTAAGTTTTAATTTTTCAATTCAACCTTAGCGGTTAGGCATGAATCAGTCTGACTTCTAAAAGGCAACGATACACTCTATTGCTAACCTGCGAGCTATCTAATTTTAAGTCAAAAGAGTTGCTTTAAAAAGAAAGTTCTAGCATATAGATATTAGGTTGATTCTATATTTCTAAACCTCTTTATGTGGTAATAAAATGGAGTATTCAGTGAAAGTCTTCAAGCGAGAAGCGACAGAACGTCACCAGCCTACGATTTATCGCTTTGCCGTTTTAGATAATAACAAGTCTACAAGTTACCCCTCGAATTTCGTTTGCATACTGCCTGCCAAAGTTGATTTGGTTAAGGGAAAAAGCGCAAATTCGTTTGGGAAGATTTTTGGAGACAAAAGCTTAGGCTGTGCAATAGAATTGTTGAATAAAGCACTTAAAATCGAAAGGGATGCTGAAGTTAAAACCGAAATTGAGCGAAGGCTCAAGATTCTTGACCCTAAACAAGCAGGAAGCGTTGAGTGTTATGAATGTAAAAAAATCTTCCGACCAGCCAAAATGAGGAAGCACAAAAGATATTTTTGCAGCGAATGTTATGCAAAAAAATTTGGACACGTATTGAATAATAAATTAGCTTGAAAAATAGACTGAGGAAAAATTCTATTGCGCTTTCCATAGATTAAAAGGGCATTGGTTCCAGCAGTAAGGGGTCTCTTTGTACATACAACTTTTGCATTCTATCCTTTCAAAACGTTTTTGGCTAGGTCTGCTCAAAATGGCACAACAATTAAAAAAAGTTAATGCTATGGTGACTTAGACTCTTTCTTTCTACTAGTATCAACATAGCTCTTCTTACCGCTTTTCTTTCTGTAAGTGCAATTAAGTCGAACCGATGACTTACATTTACGGCAATTTTTAACTAAACCTGCTCTTAGTTTACACATATCTTTTACCTCCTCTAAATTCTTAGTTTTAAGAAAAGAATCAATTATTCAATTAGCTAAATCCAAGAGGATAAGAGAAACTCTTCATATTAAATGGTGTTAACCTATCTAATAAGTATTTAAAAGCTATTTTGCCAAATAAAGATGAATTCTTTCTTTAGTTACAAAAAAGAAGCATAATTACTCATTTTCGAGATTTTAAGCCAAAAACGGTTCTTTTTTGGCATATACACTAATATAGTTCGCAGAACATTATTTAATGACATTAGGGTTCTTTAGAGGAAGAGTCAACGCGATATTCGTTCGCTTTTTCTTTAGATTATTCTGATAGCATCAGCTATAGCACGTGGTTTTAAAGAATGGGTAAAAGAAAAGTAACAAATGAGGGCAACTTGGATGATATGATTCTTCCTTCCCAACATGATATACTAGGAATAGCAACTAAAATGCTTGGCGCCGATAGGATTTTAGTGAAGTGTCAGGATGGCAAAGAAAGATTATGCAGAGTTAGAGGCAAATTAAAGAGGCGCGTTTGGATTAGAGAGGGCGATATTGTTTTAGTTTCTCCGTGGGATTTCCAGGCTGAAACTAGAGGAGACATTTTCTGGCGTTACAGAAAGAACCAGTCAGATTGGCTTAGAAGCCATAATTACCTTATAATGTAGAGGAGGCCAAGAAGATTATTCTGAAATGTGGCCAGTGTGGAAATACCTTCGTAAAAGATGGCGTGATACATGACCAAGTGGTAACCTGCCCGGTTTGTGAAGCACAATACAAAGCAATAGTGGAACATGGAAAGTTGCGTTTAAACGATTATGTCTTTGAAGAAAATGACCTTGGCGAATTATAATAATTAAATAAAGAGGTGAAAACTTTGGGTTTAGAAAACAAAACAAATTTAATTATTGCAATAAATGGATACAAAATTACGAAAAAGGAAAAAAGTGCATATTCCACTGATATTTCTGTAATAGATTGTTTGAATAAAAAAGTGCTTTTACGAGTAATGGATTCTTTAGATAGTGAATACGTTGTCGCCAATGATGTCAAGGATATGGAAGAATTGATTAAGCGGGATAGTTATGATTTTGGGTTTTTGATAAGCAAAAAGTTTACTGATGGCGCTATTAACGAAATGGTTAAACAAAATATTCTGCATGTTTCCGACATTTATATGCCCCCGTTTGAAATTGGAAAATTATACTCAGCTATAATTGATTGTGCAAACAGTCAATGCCAAAAAAAGTGCGGAAAGACTTCTCCGGATGCGCCTGATTGTTCTGAAAAGAATAAGAAGGGCTTTTGCAAAACAATGACAGCTGCCTCAGACGCGAAAAATCATTTCGAACAGGGATTAGTTGGCTTATTAAAAAATGATCTCATTTTGGCTTTAGCTCTAAACAAACCATAATTATTTAAAATTGCAGGGCTTTGCTTTCATTTAATTATGCAAAAGTCCAAGTTAATTGAAAGCTATATACTCTAAGCTAATAATAAGCTATTTCTTTCATAGCCAAAAATTAACAAGAATAAAAAATTAAATGTCTCAACAAAATTCAACCGAAATAAAATGCATGATTGTGGCAAAATTGCCATTGTCCCCCTTTAAGCTCACAGCGGGCAAACCAGTTTTATTGTAAAGAATGTTTAGATAAACATAGAACCAAAAAAAACAGAAACCCCAAAAAAATGGATCTGCGAATTAAAACAGATGCCACGACCCACCTAAATGGTGAAAAGCAAGCATGGTATTTGGCGAAGATATAATTGGAAACAAGTTATGAACATTAGCCTATTAATTCAACAACTGTACCTATTGCTTGACCTGGAACTGGATGCGTAAACTTTGCTCTAACGGTGCCTTTTCTTCCATGTTGTTTAACGATTTTTCCGATAAATCTGTTTTTGCCACATACCCAAATTACCTTTTGTCCAACGAGCTTTCCAGCCAAAGAAGCAGATTCTATGTTGTCAAATTTAATTAAGCATTCTCTTGATTGTTGTGCCCTAATTCCAATCCTATAATTAGTTATTCTGCCAAAAGTTTTTTGAGACAAAATATCCACCATCTAAGTACTCACTTGTAAGCATGCATGAATTTAAACTTGCGCAATTTAAAGAAGCAAAAAATCAATAAAAAGATTGCTAAAAAATGTCATTAACAAACAGAAATAGTTTAAATATTAATGTTAAGTGCAACATGAATCAAAAAGGCTTTCTGTAAATAGATTCATTGTTAGGTAATTACATTAAATAGTTGATTGAAGTCATTAAACTTATGAAAAAGGAAAATAGTGATTTACAGCAAAAATGTTTCTATTGTGGGGGCATTCACATTGAAACCGATGAAAACATCGTTAAATGCCTTGATTGCGGCATGGGCAAGTATAAGATGGGCAGACATAAGGGCGTTAAATAACTGTTCAAATCCCAAATTGAATGGGTAATAAGGTAAGGAATCCTGTTAGTTTAATATAGCAGGCTCCTTTTATTTAGGACTACTTGGAATTCTTCAATGAAGCCAAGCAAATAAACGCTGCTAATAGTCAGTGTTTTCCAAATTGCTCTTGCAATGATAGAAGGAAAGCGGAATTTGAGGCAAAAAAGAGTGCCAGAGGGTGAGTATCTCGCCGTTCTCTCAACAAAATATAGTATTAACCCTGACAAATTGTTCCAGATTTTAACATCAACTAAAGAACAGGAGAAGGTCATGTGTGAATGTCTCTCAATTGAGTGCCGCGGAAGGAGCAAAAATGGAAAGATATTCCTATTTATGAATAATTCAAGAGTGGTAGCGCAAATAGCAGTCAGTGAAGGCTTTCTTCTAGAGACTGCTAACCCGATTAGGAAGTTTATGGATTGTGATCGAATCCGTAGGTACATGGCTAAGAGGTCTGCTTACAGTTTCAAGTCTTGTGTCGTTAGCGATTTAAATGTTGGAATGAACAGGATTAGCCTTAGCGCTAAAGTTTTAGAATTGCAAAAGCCAAAATCAGTGTATACGCGTTTCGGCAATAACATGGTTGTCGCCCATGCATTAATAGGAGACAATAGTGGAACAGTGAAGCTTAGCCTTTGGGGGGAGCAGATAGCATCTGTATCTGTCGGAGACACTGTTCAAATCACTAATGCTAGAATAAGAGCATATAGAGGAGAAAAACAACTGCAACTCGGCAGAAAGGGATCGCTCCAAGTTGAACATAACCCGAATCAGCTCCAAGTTGAATGATATTTCAATGTCGAGGTGAAAGTATGTACGAATATGATCATAGAGTATTCGCAGCCTATCGCAGACAATTCGGGGTAAATGCGGACCTGCCAAGTAACGATATCGAATATTTTACAAAGAATAAAAAAGAATATGCTAGACTGAGAAACATTCACGGGACAATAGCAATTTACGAAATAAGTAAAGATGGTTCGTTGAAATATGACAAAAATGAAACAGAAAAAAAGCAGGTAACCAAATACTAATAAAAAATTTTATTCATTTATTATTCATTCAAAAATCGAAATGGGCAATCAAAATTAGCTTCTAAAAATCCAGATCAGCGCGTGCACTTAAGTGTTTCGCGCAGAACCATTTGCAGCTTGATTCGCAAAAGATTACTTCTTTGTCTGATGTATCGCCCAGTTTTATGCATTCACCACATTTACCTATTTTAGGCTCGTGAGTTTGTTTAGTGACATATGCGTTCATCAAAAGAACCGCTAACTAAAAATGGCGAAATTAGCTTTAAAACATTACGTTTGTTGTTTTAAATTTTTGTTATTCGCCCAGCTTATTTTACTGTTAGCGTGCATTCGTGTCCTCTGAATTCTTTTTTGAGGCACGTAATTCTTTCCTATTTTGTGGTTTTTGGCTTTTGCATCATCAACAGGTTTCTAAAATAAAAGTTATTACGGAAAAAGTTAACCAAAAACATTCTTCCGACTATTTTAGGAGCCATGTGCGCTACCTAGAATAACTCCTTGTTCGTTTAACAGCAACAACGTCTCCACGAGACCCACATTTTATTTGTATTCCTGTTTTCGGGTTGAGAAGCTCCAGTCTTCTTTCTACTTCACTCTTAATTTCAACGTTCGTAGCTTTCTTCAAAGCTTCAGTCAACAATCGCTTAGCCTGCTCCACACCTTTGTTTCCAAAAATACTTTGGAAAATATTATTTGGTTCCCCCGCTTCAGACACTCTTGAAGGCAATAAACAGACAAAATTTCTCGGATAACCGCCAGGCTTGTCTGAGTCAAAAATCGCAAAACGAAAACGCCTTCCTGCATGAGTATCTATTTCAAAAATCTTCAGTTCAAGCTTCATTTTAAAACAACACAACAAAACAGTGCAAATCTAACTATTAATATCTTTGTCACGCAAACCAACCTTCTAAATGGACGATTCCCACTCCACCTTTATCGCTCCATTTCTTCCAACTTGCAGTTAGCGCCCGCTAAAAGGATATTAAAATATAATAATATTCTAAGACTTTAATTTAGAAAACATAAATTAGAAAATCTGGTGTACTGTCCTTGGCCTAAAACTTAGGCTTTCTCTCTTACGTTAACTCTCACTCACACGCACCCCTGTGAATAACGCATGTCAGCCATTGTTACTCAACACGCAAAACAAACAACTTTTAAGTTTCAACGCTTTTACTTTCCTTAATAAAACGAAATAAAATTGGGAATAATATGAGTAAATCAAGGCAAGGTGGCAGTCACGAGGGAAAACGTGGCCATGGCAAGGGTTTTAAGCGTTGCCCAGTCGAGCTGGGCGAAGAATTAGAAGTAGAAATTACAGAATTAAGCTCAAAAGGGGAAGGCATAGCAAGAAATCAAGGCTTCGTAATTTATGTTGAAGAAGCAAAACCGGGCGACCGCGTAAAAGTAAAGATAACCAGAATTACCAGCAAAGCAGCAAACGCACAAGTAATCAAATAAATACACGCTCCGCAAAACCCCAAAAGGTGAAGCTGAAGACAAAGAAGTGCAAACGAAGAAATCTCCGAGAGCGAAGAAGACCAGCAAGATGAATCCGAAGAAGAAGCCCACGAGGGTTACAGTGAAGACAGAGAACTAAAACCTTAACAGGTTCCCATTGTGGGCTTGCCATTGCCTAGAAGAAAAAAATGGCGCTTCTGGAAAAAGAATTAAACTACTTGTGTGTTAAAACAGAATAAGATATTTGATGATTGGTGTTGAAAGCCGATTAATTCGTCTGCTAAAAAGCGACCCGTACCTCACGCCGTTTTCGGATCAGATTCGACGCCGATTGGAACACATCGAAGAAACAGAGCAACGCCTTACACAAGGTAAAAAGAGCCTAGCAGAGTTTGCGTCCGGCCACGAATACTTCGGTCTGCATTTCCAACGAGGAGAATGGGTTTTCCGTGAATGGGCGCCAAACGCAACGGCGATCTACCTGATAGGAGATATGAGTAAATGGCAAGTGAGCAGAGAATTTGAAATGGAAAAGATCAACGACTATGGTGTCTGGGAAATTCGCCTACCTGGCGACAAACTGGAGCATGGTGACCTGTATCGGCTCCATATTCATTGGGCAGGCGGCGAAGGCGATCGCATTCCAGCCTATGCTCGACGGGTTGTGCAAGATCCAAAAACTCTGATTTTCAACGCCCAAGTATGGGCACCACCAGAGACGTATCGTTGGAAAAAACCCGATTTCAAACGATCTGAAGAGCCCCCTATTGTCTATGAAGCGCATATCGGTATGGCACAGGAAGAAGAAAAAATCGGATCCTTCCGTGAATTTACTCTCGGAGTGCTTCCGCGAATCGTGGATGCGGGTTACAACACGTTACAGTTGATGGCCATTCAAGAACATCCCTACTACGGATCATTTGGATATCAGGTATCAAGCTATTTCGCCTCTTCATCGCGGTACGGAACGCCTGAGGATTTGAAACTCCTGATCGACACGGCCCACGCCAAAGGGCTCACCGTCTTCATGGATCTGATTCATTCCCACTCCGTGTCCAACGAGGTCGAGGGATTAAGTCGCTTCGACGGGACACTATTTCAGTATTTTCACAGTGGCCTACGCGGAAAACACAAAGCATGGGATTCACGCTGCTTCGATTATGACAAACCTCAGGTTCTACATTTTTTGCTTTCCAATTGCCGATACTGGCTAGACGAATTCCACTTTGATGGCTTTCGCTTCGACGGCGTCACAAGTATGCTTTATCTGGAACATGGTCTTAGGCGAGAGTTCACTTCATATAATGATTACTTCGATGGCAGTGTGGATGAAGATGCCTTGACCTATTTGGCTCTTGCTAACCGAGTGATTCATGACATCCGACCCGACGCCATCACCATAGCAGAAGATGTCAGCGGCATGCCAGGTTTAGCCGTTTCCCAATCAGAGGGCGGGTTCGGTTTTGACTATCGCTTTGCAATGGGGGTGCCTGATTACTGGATCCGTTTAATAAAAGATTTCAAAGATGAAGACTGGCCCATCGGTCATCTTTGGTTTGAACTCACCAACCGCAGGGCAGATGAGAAAACCATTAGTTACGCCGAATCTCATGACCAAGCGTTAGTGGGAGACCAGACACTTATTTTCCGACTGATCGGTGAAGACATGTACCACTATATGAGGATCGTTGATGACAACTCAAATGTCGCCCGTGGAATTGCATTACATAAGATGATCCGTTTGATAACCTTGGGCACGGCTAGCCACGGTTATCTGAACTTTATGGGCAATGAATTCGGTCACCCTGACTGGATAGATTTTCCACGCGAGGGAAACAACTGGTCATTCAAGCATGCTCGTCGACAATGGCATCTCGCAGACGGCGTCCACCTAAAGCATCATTTGCTAGCCATGTTCGACCGCGACATGATTGCAATGGCCAAGACGCACCGCCTTCTTGAAACATCCATTCCGCAGCTTCTGCATGAAGATTCCATGAAACAAGTAATCATCTTCAAAAGGGCTGATCTGATTTTTGCCTTCAATTTTAATCCCAATCAATCCTTTACTGATTATCAGTTTGAAGCTCCCCCTGGAAAATACCGCATGATCATGGACTGTGATGCACCAAAGTACGGGGGACAAGGCCGATTGTTACCTCAGCAGACACACTTCACAATCGTGAACAATACTGAAATAAATACTCAAAATGTGCTTAGCCTCTATCTGCCCGCTCGCTCCGCTTTTGTCCTATGCGCGACTGTAGAAGACCCATAACGATGAACACACTCCGAACAGAGAAAAAGAGGCGATCAAAAATCCCGAGATTGCTTGCAAAACCGCCGATCAATGAGCATGTTACTAGTAAAATCATGCATGAAAGAGAGTCTTTATCAGCTAGCAGCTTTATTGTTAGCTGAAATACAAACGTTATAGGAATCTGAAAAAGTGGTTGAGACAGAAGCCTACTTAATGAGACAAAAAATTGCTTACCTCTCGATGGAAATTGGTGTAGATGCCCAACTTCCAACGTGTTGTGGAGGACTTGGAGTGCTAGCGGGCGATACAATAAAATGTTCAGCTGAAATGAATATTCCTTTAGTTGGTGTATCATTAAGACATCACAAAGGGTATTTTAAACAAGAAATTGAAAATTGCCAGCAAAAAGAAATTCTAAAAAGATCCAATCCATTTGGTGTCCTGAGAAAAAGGGATGAAAAGGTCAAGGTTAGGATTGAAGGCAGAGATGTAGTAGTTGGAGCAGAAGAGTACATTATTAAAAATGGCAATAGCACTAAAGTACCAATATATTTTCTTGACACTGAGACTAGACGAGAATGAAGTAGAGGATAGGATAATCAGCGAGACATGCTATTGGATGGGCAAATCTACTTCATACGAAGAACACGAAAAACACAGATTCAAACAAGAGATAGTCCTTGGAATCGGCGGAGTTAAATTTTTGGAAAAGCTTGGGTACGATATAAAAAAGTATCATATGAACGAAGGTCATACGGCACTCGCGACATTAGAGATAGCAAATAAAAACAATTGGGACGAGAACAAGACAAAGAAAAGATTCAGCTTCACAACTCATACTTTGGTTCCTGCAGGTCATGAAGTATTTCCTATGAGTATGGTTGAGAGTATTTTAGATAACTCTTTCCCATTGGACAAAGTGAAAGAATACGGTGGTCAAGAAAACTGCTTGAACATGACAAAACTGGCAATGCGTTTAAGCGATTATCAGAATGGCGTTTCTAAGAAAAATGCTTATGCTGCCAGAGAAATGTTTCCTAATAAAAACATAGATTATATAACGAATGCGGTACATCTTGGGACATGGACGAGCGGCAGTTTTAAAGGATTATTTGATAGACACTTCCCTGGTTGGGAAGAGAACCCTGAAAAACTAAAAGACGCCATGATATTACCTAATGAAGAGGTTTGGAAGGCTCACCTGGAGAACAAGAGTATTTTATTAGATTTCATAGAAGATGAATACGCAATAGACATGGATAGAAACAGACTAACTTTAGGCTGGTTTAGAAGGATGGCTGAATACAAAAGACCAACATTAATTTTCAGTGATATGGAAAGGCTTAAACTTATTGGATCAGGAAAAATGCAAATTATTATGGCTGGAAAAGCCCATCCGAGAGATGATTCTGGCAAAGAGGCGATAAAGAAGATCCATGAAGAAAGCAAAATAATCTGTGACAAGGTCCCAACCGTTTTTATAGAAAACTATGGAATGGAAATCAGCCCTACCTTGATTGCGGGTGTTGATGTCCTTTTGAATACGCCAAGACCACCCAATGAAGCCTCCGGAACTAGCGGAATGAAAGCGCTTTCAAATGGCGTCATAAATGTTAGTTCTTGGGATGGATGGATAGACGAAGAATTTAAAACAAAAGAAGGCGCAATAGGATGGGCTTTCGGCTATCAAAATGAAACTGATGTTCAGGATGCCCAAGGCCTGTATAACGTATTAGAACAAAAGGTAATGCCCACCTTTTACAATAACCAAGAAAAATGGATCGAAATGCAAAAATATTCTATTTCTATGGCTTCTTATTACAATACAAACAGAATGTTACGAGAATATATAGAAAGGGCTTGGAAATAATCAAAGGCGTCAAAATTGTTCTTTCCAACGTGTGGTTACTCTATTGACCTGCACTTCCGCGAGTGATCGATTATTTTCGGAATCAGTCTTCCCACTCAAGCGTCCTATCTTGCTCCACTCGTTCCGCTTTGGCTGATTTTTGTCTTGAGATTTTTTCTTGGATTTCGCTCAGTCTTTTTAGTATTAACTTCTGTTCAAAACTGGCAACTAACTGGCGAGTACGTACAACGGCATCATTGTTAACTGAGATGCTGTCTATGCCGCACTGCACAAGAAACTCTGCGAAATCAGGCAAGTTAGATGGGCCTTCGCCACAAATTGAAACTGTGACTCCGTTTTGATGAGCCACTTTGATTAAGTGGGCGATTATGCGTTTCACTGCTGAGTCTCGTTCGTCAAAGTAACCCATTAATCCTAGCCTTTCAGAGTCTCGGTCAATCATGAGTATGCCTTGTGTCATGTCGTTTGATCCTATGCTGAATCCATCGCACAGTTTGGAAAACTCGTCAGCCATAATTGCGATAGCTGGGGTTTCGGCCATAAACCAAATCTTAAAGTCTTTGGTGCGCTCCAATCCCTCTTCTTTCATGATTTCAAGGCATCTCTTGGCCTCCCAAAGCGTCCGAATCATTGGAAGCATTACCCACACGTTTTTGAGCCCCCATTCATCACGGCATTTCCGCATGGCTTTGCATTCTAAACGGAAGGCTTTTTCATACCATTGACTGATGTAGCGGCTGGCACCCCGCCAACCAAGCATCGGATTTTCTTCCTTTATTTCGTATTTATCTCCGCCCACCAATTCTCTATACTCATTTGTCTTAAAATCGCTCAGACGAACAACGACAAGGCGCGGCTGTATAGCTCGCGCTACCGTTGCGATGCCTTCAGCTAGTTTGTTTACGAACCAATCAGCTTGACCAGTTTCAAGTAGGTACATCGGATGTTGACCAATATAACTTGCGAGTATGAACTCAAGCCGCATAAGACCGATGCCGTCAAAAGGCAGATGTTTGTACTCCTCGATTTTGTCAGGCACTCCGAGGTTCATGTAAATTTTTGTAGCTGTAACCGGCACTGGTTCAGCAGAAATAGACGTTAGTGATGCTGAAATCGAGTCTGCTTGCGCAACTGCTGCTTCGGGAGCCCCAATTCTTCCCTCGTAAACCACGCCGTTTTTAGCATCAACCGTGTATTCGCGCCCTGAAATCATGACTTTTGTAGCTGTCTCCGTTCCAACTATGCAGGGTATGCCTAGTTCTCGGCTAACTATGGAAGCATGGGCGGTAACTCCTCCTTTATCAGTTACTATAGCCCCTGCAATTTTCATGAAGGGCACATAATCAGGATTAGTCATAGTGGTAACAAGGATATCGCCCTTCTGAACTATCTTTGCGGCTTCATGAGCGGTCAACGCAACTTTGGCTATCCCTATGCCTATAGCCCGTCTGCCAGCAGCTAGGCCTTTCACTACAACTTTCCATTCAGGAGGCACAACGAGCGGAACAGTCAATTTGACTTCTTCAACCATTGCTTCACTCTTTAGAGAACTCCACACTGTTTCGGGCCTCGCCTGAACAATAAAAATATTCTCGGGGAAGGGCAAGTCTTGGTCTATGGAGAATTCTATATCTTGAGCTCTTCCATAGTGTTGCTCAATGCTGAGTGCAATTTCTGTTAGCCGAATAACTTCTTCCTCATTTAAGCACGGTTGTTCCTGCTTTGCTGCGGGCACTGCACCCTCAATGGTTTTCCCCGTCTTTAAGTTCCGTATGTATTCAACTGTCTTTTTTGCAATTTTTTTATCAGTTATTTTGAGGGTTTGTTTATTCAATATGTAAAGGTCAGGGGTAACTGAACCGGACACAACAGACTCGCCTAGTCCCCAATTGGCTTCAATCACAATCTGATTGGATTCGCCATTGACAGGATTCAGCGTGAAGATTACGCCCGCAGCCTTGGCGTTGACCATTTTCTGAACGCCTACACTTATCAGGACCTGTTCTTGGCTAAAGTATTTCTGATTTCGATAGTATATGGCTCGTGACGTGAACAAGCTTGACCAACATTTTATGGTCTTTTCAATGAGGTCGTCTGCGCCTTTAACGTTCAAGAATGTCTCCTGTTGACCTGCAAAAGAAGCGTCTGGCAAATCCTCAGCTGTGGCGCTCGAGCGAACTGCCACAAAAACATCTTTCAGACCTATTCTTTCACCAAGTTCAGAGTAAGCAGCCTTGATTTCCTCCATAATTTCGGAGGGCATAGACGTGGATTCAATTAACTTTCGAATTTTCTCAGAAGCTTCTTCGTATTGTTTGGGATCGTTAACATCAGTGACCGTTTGTTCAATGGTTTTGTAGATTTTCTCAGCTATACCTGTTTTTGTAATGAATTCATGATACGCATGGGCAGTGATGGCGTAGCCAGGTGGCACGCTAATCTTTGCCTTTAGCATTTCGCCTAGGTTGGCATTTTTTCCCCCAACCAAGGGGATGTCTTCTTTACCGAGTTCTTCAAACCACAATATTCGCTTCTCTTTTCGCTCAGATTGTAAAACTTCCACCCTCTAATCAAAACTAGTTTTGAGTCTTTATATTATAATCCGACAAGGTATAAGTAGCTTGCCAGAATCTTTTTTTAGGGCTTCTTTTGGGGATCCTGAGCCTATGACAGGGGTCTCGCATAGCTGAAGAGTGTTGCTGCCATTTCATAGAGTTTTAAATCAACCGTTATCAACCGTTTTTCGCTTACAAAGACTATCCTTCAAGGGTACGGAGACCATTGCGTTTCCTTGGCTTGCAAGCAAAAAAAAAAATTCAACACAAAACAACCAGAACAGAATTTACGTTTAGGTTATAACGAAAAGCAAACAAGCCACCATGGCAAAAGTGAAATCCGAGAAAATAATAAATCATCTGAAATATTCTAGAAATAGGTAGACCTGAGGCAACGCGTGAACAAAGAAAGAATCCATCAAAGGCTCACGTTTTCAGCGCATCAGGATTTTTCAACCCCGCACAGCTTTAATTATGTCTTCTGCAGGTATCACTTGTCGAATTTCAATGCTGTTCCAGAAAGCAAAGCCTATGTCCTTAAAGTAGTCCTCAACAGCATCTTGAGAAGAGGCTTCAACAACGTAGAAAATAAGATGGTCCATAACTGAAGTCCAAGCACTCAACACATGTACACCATGCTTCTTTGCTCGATCCCAAACGTCTTCTCTCTTACCAAGCATTTCTTTTAGCCTCTTCTTCACCTCAGGATTAAACAAAGGACAAGACTCAGCAGCATGCTTCATATTAACTGCGAAAGTAGGCAACGTTTCCACCTCCAATCGCAAGTATTGTTAATCTTTTCTTAAAACTTGTCATCGGCTGATGCTGTGAAAATAGTGTGCACGTTCACAAAAAAAGCTTAAGAGTAGCTGGAAAAACTTCATAGAAATCAATATAGCGATCTTACTCATAACTCTAAGAAGTGATTAATCATGCCGAAATGTCCAAATTGTACAGCCCACATGAAAGAACCTGATAAAGAATGGAACTTTGGACGATTCCGAGTTAAGATGTATAAATGCACTAAATGTGGAAATCAATTTAGAGAATTTTTCAAGGAAAACACGCTGAAATTTGTGTTGAGCGCACACAACGGTGGTTTAGGAAAAACCAAAGTAAGCAAAGAAACAATGGACAGGCATAAAACCTATCAATAACTGTTTCGTCATCGTGTACGTTAAAAGAATTTCTCTAAAAAAAGGTTTTGACTCAATTCGACAAGACTGGCTTTCATTCCAATAAAAGTTTATGAACACGGCATGCTTGTTTCTCAAGAAATATTGCATAGAAATAGTGAGCGGGGCATAAACAAAGCTGCCATATTAACTATTTCACTGTCACTTTGTGTTTTTTAGGTGCTGGTGTAATCGTCTTCTTTGGGATGTGCACTTCAAGTAATCCGTCCCTAAATGTGGATTCAGCTTTCTCAGGGATTACTTCTTCAGGGAACGACAACTGTTTGTAAATGTGCGAGTAAACGCGTTCTCTGACAACGAAGTTCTTCTCCTTATCTTCTTTTTCAACATCAGTTTCAGCCGAGATTTCGATACCATCCTTCGTCAGGGCTATGTCGATCTTGTCTTTAGCTACGCCAGGCATCTCAGCATGCACCACAAACTTGTTTCCCTCATCAACCAAATCTACAGTTGCCTCACGTACTGGAACTGCAGGTTCAAGACTTATCCATTCAAATGGAAAAGCTATACTTTCAATGAAATTTTTTCGAAAATTTTCCATCAAATCCTCAAAAGTCGTCAGAACATGAACTGCGGGAACTTGTTTGGTAAGAACTTTTTTTATTGGTTTTACTGCGATTTCAGCTTTTGCGATCGCCTTGATCGGCGTCTTTTTTTCTTTTTCTTTACTCATTTTTTTCACCTCGATTAATTATTATTAGAATTCTAACATGCGCTATCTCTGTTCTTTCTGCAACTGCAGCCTTGTTGCAATTTCTTTGGAGATTTTTTCAAATCCCTTTGCTAACTCTACGCTGTCAACCTCGGCTAACGAGTAAGACCTACCCTCTTTGTCGATGAATGCAAGCTCCAAATTTCTATTTCTCGCAACCAATGTTTCACCCCCATCAAATCTAATTATTTGACTTGAACTCTTGCAATATGTTGCTTTCAGTTATCTTGATGGGCTTTTGAAACTTTTTTAATGCCACATCCTTAAACGGGGGGACCACAGCTATTAGCCCCTCACGCGATCTCAGCCTTCAAGTGTCGAGGGCTAGCTGGCTTTCCCCTAATGCTTTTCCTCGAAAGAATACTCAAAATGAAGTTATCAGGAGGTAACGGAGGATTGTAGATTTACTCTTTTTTGGCAACCCATGTTTTTACTGCGTCTTTGGCAGCGCGGGATAGGTCGCCTTTTTTCCCGCCGAATTTTTCTACCGTTTTCAATCTGAACTGCTTTTCCAGTTCATCAGGGATATCCACGTATATTCGACCCATATTTAATCAACTTTTTTATTAGAGTTTTATGCACGATTGTGACGTGTCAAACATCTTTCCAATTAGTGAACTGCCAAACGCCTAATTTTATTCTTGTATTTGTCATCATTTTTTGTTCACTTCAATTCGCTTATTGGTTTATCCACATAAACATATATGTCGTTACGTGCTTATAAACATGTTTGTTTATGTGTTTATGTGTTTATGTGTTTATGTGTTTAATCTCTAAAAGCAATGATCTACCGCCTAAACAACTGTTGATTTTAAAAAGTTAGAGACTGGGTGGATTTTTCTTAAGAGATTCACGCATCTCGCTTATAGTTTCTTTGTCATTTTTGGTTTTTAAATTTTCCTTTTCGTCTTGTTCGTTTGCTTCTTTGTTATGTTGGTCAACTCTATTATTGACCTTCTTTACCAACTGCATAACTAATTTAATGTCTTCTTGAAGTTTTCTTGGATTAGTAATAATTAAAATTGCGTTCCCTTGTAAGCTGTTTGGATAGCTAGGTTCAATTATCTGGAAAGAATCCTTTGGTTTTTTTACTATAGCCAATTGTTGGGCGTCTTTTTTCAATTCTTCTTCAAATAACTCTTGCCAATCCTCTTGCGGAGTTCTATCTAAAGGCAATTCAACAAAAAAGGTATCTTCTTTTGTCGATAGTTTTGTTATTTTCAACGTTTCAGGATCGATTGCTTTCAGATTTGTTTTCTCAATTGTGTTCACGATGACCAGCCCTCAAGCATATGAGCTTTGAATTCGCCTTTAAGTATTTGTATCCTAAATAATTTATTCAAAAGGCAAAAGATTATTTTACGCGTTAATTTAAAACACGAAATGAAAATTTAAATTGCAAAGATCAATACTCAGAATACCGCCGTTAAACTCGTTTCCTACTATACTACACAAATGGTTATATTTTTTAGTGTTTTTGAGGATAGCTGAAAAACTAGGCCGTAGCCGCTGTAGCATTATAAAGAAAGCTGAGTTAAGCGAAAGCTTAGAAAAAGCCACTTTTACGCGTGTGAACAATTTTTTTAAAGGTTAATTAGAGATAGGCGTCTGTTGTGTATCTTCGCATCATCCGGTGAGAATTGAAGTAATATGCAACCTTTCCTATGGAGTTTTTCATCAGACTTATCCATTCGTCACGTTGCTGATAATATTTTGGAACTATAACATATTCAAGTTTATTATAAAGATCATTAATCTCTCTTTTCCTTCTTTCTTGTTCATCAGACACTTGATCAGGAAAGGGACCAATAGCCCAACCTGTTAGACCTTCGACACAACCTTCTATCCACCAACCATCTAAAACACTGAAATTAATGACACCATTATGTGCTGCTTTCATGCCGCTGGTTCCAGATGCTTCATAAGGAGGCAAAGGCGTATTAAGCCAAATATCAGCGCCGGATACTAATTTTCCAGCCATCTCCATTGTATAGTTTTCAAGATACGCTATGTCGATTTCGTTTTTTAGCTGATTTTTGTACGAGTATATGTCTTTTATTAGTGTTTTGCCCATTTCATCTTTTGGATGCGCTTTTCCAGCAAAAATCATTTGGATTCGACCGTGCTTTTGGATTTCCCGAAGTTTTTCAAGGTCGGAAAAAATCATCGCGGCTCGTTTATACTCTGTTGCTCTTCTTGCGAAGGCTATAGTGAGTGTGTTTGTGTCCATTTGGGTTGCTGTTTTTTCGTGAACAAAACTAATTAGATCTTGCTTTGCTTTCATGTGAGCTTCCCATATTTCTCCCTCGGGAATAGTATCAACTCTTACCAGAAGTTCAGGCTCGTTTGCCCATCCTCGAATATGCGAATCAAAAAGTTGTCTAAAGTACTGGCAGGTCCACGTGTAGGAGTGAACACCGTTAGTTATTTCTTGTATGTGATATCCTGGAAAAAGCTTTCTTGAGTACTCCATATGCGCCTCAGTCACACCGTTAGTATATTTGCTTAAGTTCAAAGCCAGAAGCGTCATGTTTAATTGGTCCGATCCACCATACGTTTTCAACGCTTCTATGGGCATTTCAGTTCCAAGCACTTTCAAAACAAGGTCATAAGAAAATTTATCGAACGCAGCTTCAACAGGTGTGTGAGTGGTGAAAACGCACAGGTTCTTTACTTCATCAGCATCCATCTCATTTCTTCTCAAAAGCTCGAGAGTAAGAAGACTGGAATGACCTTCATTCATGTGATACCTCTTAACGTTGATGTTTAAGGCTTCAAGGATTTTTATGCCGCCAACACCCAAAACAATCTCTTGTTTTAGTCGATATGTTTGGTCGCCACCATAAAGGTTATCAGTTATTTCTCTATCCTCTTGGACGTTTCCTTCAACATCAGTGGTAAGGAATAGTACCGGGATGGTTCCGCCCGTTAGGCTCTCCTGTTCATAGACCCAGACACCAATTTTGACATCGCGTCCAGAAATCTTGATGGTTACTGTTTGCGGCAGTAGTTTCATGAACTTCGAGGGATCCCATTCTTCAGGGTATTCCATTTGCCATCCATCAGGCGTTAATTTCTGTTTAAGATAACCTTTTTTGCTGATTAAAGTAACTGCAACTAACGGAATTCTTAAATCTGCACTTGATCTGATTACGTCACCAGCCAAAACGCCTAAGCCGCCGCTGTAGGTTGGTATATCACTCCTTACGCCGATTTCCATGGAGAAATAGGCGATCTTGGGACCTTTGATAAAACTGCGCATACAATACTCGCTGTCAAAATAATACTGTTTCTTCAAAAATTCGACTTTGTACTCAGTTTTTTCTGGGTCTAAGGGCATTCCACAAACAGGATCTTTAACAATCAAATTAACTGTACTCCTTAAAGCAAGAATAAACTTGTTTGTAAGTAAGTAAATTTTCTTGCTTATACGCTTAGTGTACTTATACACGAGCAGAACAAGGAGCGCAAATGGGTCTTAATCTGTTCTGAATCAAGCTTTGTTTTCTGCTTCTCAAGTTTTTTAGCATTATCGACTAATTTCTTACAGGATTAAAAATTTGATTGCCAAAGTTGAAAGAATGAAAAGACCAAAACTTCCTAAGAAAAAGTTTTTGAAAAAATGAAAAATGGTTGAGATTTAGTTTACTTTTAGCGCGCTATAAACTGAGATTCGTATCGCCCATGCAAACTTCTGGATACTGCGAGTAAGGTCTTTCTACTGTGTTATTCCTTACTTTAAGTTGTCACCAATTCTATTAAATTCTTTATTGATTGTGGACGTTTATTGTTCCTTGTGGCTTTGCCGATCTGTATGAATATAATCCAAATATGAACAAGACGAGTGCTACTACTGACATACCTATTCCTAGTGGGTCAACCAAGCTTCCCGCAACGAAATTAAAGAATCCTAACGTAACTGCAATTCCAAAAATTCCTAACATGACTGCTAATACACAAAGAACTAAACCACCAATGTAACTTCCAAAACCCATATCTTTTTCACCTTTATCTCTTTGATATACTCAATAAATAGTCATTAACTGAGTTAAACGTGTGTGGCTGTGACCTCACACCAACGCTTTGATTGCTGTGTCTGCGCTAATCGTTTTAAGTGCTTGGAAGCGTGCACAGTTTTTCTTGACCTAATAGTGCCTATGTCCCCTGCTAAAAGAACAAAATATTTTGTTTTTTAAAAAAAGAAACTTGAAAGTTTACCAGAATCCGCCTTTCGCATTGACCTTAACAATTGCCTGAACATCCCCAACACCCAATGTTTGAAATGTAACATTATAGTTTCCTGATGACAAAATTATCCAGTCACTAGTATAGCTGGTTTGGCTTGCTTGAGATGCCACATGACTAAAAACTTGCGTTCCATTAGAGGCGGTTATTGTTGTGCTCCACAATGTTGAACCGCTAGTGATAGTGACTTGAACTTGAGCTTGATTATCCAGGATGGGTATTTGGAACTGTTGTTGTGTGCTAGCATAGCCAATGTTGAAGGATGCTTGATAACTAAAAACTTCTCTTGGGTATGTTAGGGCTATTAAAATGCCTGTGACTGCGACAATAACGATCACGATTGCTGCCGCAATTTTTACTATTTTAGAAGTCATAAAAACTATTTCTCCTAAATTTGACGAGCTGTCTCTATCGCTAAGTCGCCATTTACAAACTTAAACGTGTGTGACTGTGAAGTCACAGCAACTAGCGCTAACCATTATTTAGTTCAACACACTTGCCGCAGCAAAACAGTGGGAAGCGCTAGATAGGGCAGCAGAAAACTTGGGTTTCTATCCTACCAATTCCTATAGGGGCGCAAGACGAGAAAGGCGATATGCATACTTCAGTGACAGAATAAAACTAACATGGAGAAAAGAAACGATTACTGTTCGAGGCATTACTCAAACCAGATTTAGGAATTTGAGGACTGGGCGCTTCACAAAGAAGCCCTAGCTCTATCTTCCACTTTTTTACTTTCAGCTTGTCTTATATCACGTGAAAAAGAAATCTCACAACAACGATAAGAACTATTATTAATACTACTACCACAATAGCAGACCAGAGCCACCCAGCTAAACTACCTTTGTTATTATGCAAAAACCTCATTTGTCCAATCACCTCTTGTGTAACTGACTCATTGGCTACTTAACGATTTGTGACTGTTGAACCACGACTACAAGCGTGCGCTGACAGAGAGTGACAGACTGACAGACTGACATTAGGCACGCGTGTGCGTGGGAGTACGTGAGAGTGGGTAGTAGTCGTAAGCGTACGTGAGTTCGAGAGAGAAAGATTAAAATTTAGTCAAAAAAGAGTTGTTACTGGGAGTGCTCACCCACGCATCTTCTTATCGTTGTTATGTAATTATATATATAAATGTGAAAGATTTTGCTCAACCTTAAAAATAAGTGGAATAGTCTGCAGATTATAACTGAAATTCTTGATTTCTGCAAAACCCCGCAGAACAAGACTGCCTTAATGCACAAAACCAACTCAAATTACTTATCACTCGTTAGACACCTAAACTTCTTGCAAGACGCAAAACTGCTAGAAGTTCACCACTCCGAGACTAGATATTTTACAACTCCAAGAGGAACTGAATTTGTGAAGAAGTTTAAAGAACTGGTTGAAATTGTAGCTATCTCGACTAATAAAACCGATACCTTAGTGTTATAGAAACCTTTCTGCGCACACATACAAGCGGAAAAGATTTACCTGAAACAAGTATTGGCAGGATGCCCGAAAAAACGTAATTCTAGCGTGCGTGGTTGTTCCGAAATTTGGTCAAAAATGGTTTTTATTAGCCGACTTTGGGTATTTGTGGGCAAGTTCGCGGGCTGCGACTAGTTCTGGTCTCTTTGCAGAATCCACCCTTCTCGAACCTGCAGCTTAAGCCGGCTGAATGGTAAGTGTACGAGTTCAATCGAGGGGTCTGCCAGGGCAGCGGAAACCGGCTTCTTTGCTTTAGGCGAGACCGTATAAACGTAACTTGGTCTTCCAAGACCTTCAGAGGCAGTTTTCTCTCGCATCACAAGCCCTCCGCTTAGCAGTTTCTTAAGATGCAGTTTTAATGTGTTATGGGAAAACCCAGCTTCTTTTAGGAGCTGAATGAAGAGTCTTGGTTTTTCATCCTTCAAAACGGACAAGATACGTTCATCAAATACATCCATAGTTTAACTGATGAATAAACTGACTTAAAACCATTTTTAGCCATTTTTAGGAACAAGCATGCGCGCCAACCATAAAATAAGAAAAAATTAGGTTTTTTGAAACAGGTTGCTGGTTCTAAAAATGGTAAGTGCTTACTCGGTTCAGTATACACACCATAGTATACCCTTAACCTTATGTGATATGTGTACACTGAACCAGCGATTAAAAAAGACGATTTATGGTGAAAACTCTAGCTCGATTCAATCTTTTTAATTCAGGGTGCTTACCGATACTTGGTAGTTACCCTGCAAGGGAAAATTCAGTTTATAATGACGCGGGTCTTTTCTCAATACAGGCATCTTTTAGTCACTGGATTTGTTCCGAGCTTTTCTATGGAACCGGCGTAACCTCAAAGATCGGCGTTTGTTTCTGAAAGTGATAAGTTGGGCTTGGGCTGTAGATGTTAACTCACATTCACATACCTATTAATGGCTTGAATTGGACTATAGGGTTAAGGCTAAGCGGGTTGGAGTGGAGCCAATTTTTCCCGTACCGCTTTTAATAAGAGTTGAAATAGCCGATTTAAATGTTAAAGGAATTGATCAAAAATGGAAAATGACGAAAAACACGATATTTCTTCGGCGCAAGTTATCAAAGCAGCGTTTAAAGAGGAAGAAGATATTCTTACCAGTGCTGAGTATAACGCCAATTTCGGCAATCAGCAGGGATTAGTAATAGGCGAAAAAACAATTAGCAACAAAGCAGTTAATGATTTTTGTGAGCAAAAAAATGATTCTTTTGTTCCCACTAGTCTAGACTTAGACTCTTTGCATAAGCAATCGACAATCCCTGATGTCAGCGTCATTATACCTGCATACCATGAAGAAGAAACCATAAGTGAAGTCTTACAAAGAGTATTCAAAGTAAGTAAGTCTTTGGGTAAGGTGGAAGTTATAGTTGTTGATGACGGTTCAACTGACCGTACTGGCGAAAAAGTAGCAGCGTTTCCTTGGGTAAAGTATATTCGTCATGAACGTAACTTGGGTAAAGGCGCAGCTGTGCGTACTGGTATCGAAAATTCCCACGGAAGGGTTCTTGTGATTCAGGATGCTGATTTAGAGTATTTGCCGGATTGTCTTCCATCTTTGGTGAAGCCAATATCTAATGGAAAAATGGATGTTGTTTATGGTTATAGGTTTAAGAATAGGCCTGAAGGGATGAGCTTTTCCCATTTTGTCGGAAATCTTTTATTATCCTTAGCTGCAAGGCTCATGTATAAGGCACAGATTACAGATATTATGACGGGGCAGAAGGCATTTAGACGGGCAGTTCTTGATCGTGTTGTGTTAAAAGAAAACGGTTTTGCTGTTGAGATAGAATTAACTTGTTTGGGTTTAAATGGCAGCGATCAAAGATTTATTGAGGTTCCAATTCCATATTCCTACCGAAATCACGGCGTTTCCAAAATAGGATACTTTGACGGCGTTTCGAGCCTCCTGAAAATGTTCACCCTTTTCGCTCGCACTACTTTATAATGTCTGATGATAAAGAAGCGTTGATTACCACTTCTAAAGAAAGCGGACTTGGCGAAAGTCCTTCTTTGTGGACAAACAACCGTAACCTTATAGGTGTATTAAGGACAGGTTTTGAATCTGACTGGAAAAAAGCTGAAGATTAACTTTCATTTTTCTTGTTTCGAGTTTCAAATTCTTTAGCAATTGAATTGATTAGTGCAGGTACAAGGATTAGAATGTCGGTGTGGGCTTACATTCACATGTGCTTAACTCTGCTAATGACCACTTATAAGGTAGCTCAAATTATGAACGTAGAAAGGAGGGATAGATAAGTATGATTAGTTTGAAAACGACCGCAAAAAGTAAAGAGTTAATGGATAAAGACGTGTTTGCGGTAGATGAGAAAATTGGCAAAGTTAAAGACATTGAAATAGATCTGGATGATTGGAAAGTAACTCATCTTGAAATCGAATTGGAAAAGGATATAGCTGAATCTGTGCTGGGCGCAAAGAAACACGGAGTACGGAACATGTTGGAGATTTCAGCCCTTGAGAAAGGAGCTGTACGCAGAACAGACAAAGGGTTGCTCTTGCAAATTAGAAAAGATCAGCTTCACATGTACCTGAAACCAGTAGTTGAGAGTTAGTTAGGTTTTCCTTTCCAACATTCTCACCTAATCCGCATTTTATTTTTTTTCATTTTTAAAGACCAAATAATTCGACTAACTCGTTTCCACCTAAATTTGTGAGGGCCAAGTTCTTTAAGAAGCTGAGGATTAACCTGAAAACCTACTTTCTTGCTGTGAAATAGAAAATCATTCGCTCGACAAGTGCAAAGTTTTTTTATTGCTTATACTATGGTTAGAGAATTTTTTCTAAAATAATTAATTGGTGATTTACGCTTATTTTCGCTTGCACCATTACCCGAATATGAAGCCAAGAATCAAGCCGACTATGAAGCCTAATCCCAATGGTAATACGCCTAATAGTAGAATGCCGTACGTATAGATTATGGGACTATATGTTGCTGCCAAACCTGCTAATGAGCCAAGGCTCAAGCCAAAGAAGCCAAAGAAAGCGGCGATTACCACGATTATGCCTATGACGATGCCCCATTTCAGGGATTTCTTGATGAGGAAGCCCCCAATTAATCCTATGATGAATGGGATTGCCATTATGGCGATTGCTGGTAAGCCTGCTATGATCGCGCCAAATAAATCGCTGAATATGTCCAATGCAAAAATCATTTTCAATATTCACCCCTTGAAAGTTTAAACTGATTTTAATCCATCCAACATTTAGAACACGATTTTTCTAAGTCTGTCGTAGGATGAGAGGTAACCTTGTCCTTTCGTTGTGCTGACATATTTGCCGTTGTTTTGCATAATCATGCTTTGTTGCGTGAGAATTGTCAAGTAGGCTTCTGCTTGTGCATCATTCAAACCTAACCTGTTCCCAATTCTGCCTTTATCTTTTGATGTCTCGCAGAAACGGATAATCTGAGACACAACTCCTAATCTACCACTAAACGCCATCCTAGTCCACAAGGTATTGATCGGTTGGGCAGCAATTAAGCATGTGTGACTGTTGAGCAACTGTAACAGCAAAAGATCTCGGGGTGGAGTGACTTTATCCTTTCTCAAGGCTATTGACAAAAGCTAAGTATGATCACGAGGTAAGAAAATTGCATTCGATAATAAAACTTGGATATATGTATCAAACACATGTTCCTTTTTTTGGACCGCTAGGTCCCACACCCAAATCGTTCAAATACGACAGCTCATAGTTGCCAATTTTTAAGGTTCAAAAGGAAAAGCTAGCCCTGCGTACGCTTGCTTCATCAGGGAATTTTTGCACTTTGGAGCACGAGCGGAAAACCTTTGAAAGCAGAACAAACAGCTATCTAAAAGCAAAATAGTTATACATATTTTCCGAAAAAAAACCTAAACCTTTAAAAATAAATTGTACAAAAAATAAATAGGGAGTTGATAATGTCTAACGACGAGAACACGGATCTCCTGCTTGGTTTGGGTTTGACTCTTAATCAGGCAAAGGTTTATGTGGCGATACTTAAACTGGAAAAAACTACTGTGGGTCAGGTAGCGAAGTTTTCAAAAGTGCGCAGGGAAGACGTCTATAGACTTCTGCCAGCACTCGAAAAAATGGGATTGGTTGAAAGATTGCTGGGCAAACCAACAGAGATCCGTGCCACTATTATTTCAGATTCCTTAACTTCACTAGTGGCAGAAGAAAAAAATAGATCCGAAGAACGGTTGATGAGTATGCAGAGCATGGTTCAGAAGCTATCCCTCAAAGATTGGAAGCAACCGCCTCTTGGAGAAGAAAGCATTTACATATTGATAGCGGAAAAGAAAGCAATTTTGGCAAAGACTTCAGAATTGATCAAAAACTCAACAAAAGAATTCGCGATGATTGCAGACAAGATAAGAATTATACCCGTTTTGGCTCAGTTTTCGGATGAATACAAAACTGCAATAAAGAAAGGTACTCAAGTTCGACTCCTTTTCGAAGGGGACATTCCTGATGATTCGGTCAAAGAAAAAGTGAAAAAACTCGTTGGTGTCGCTTCGGTTCAAATCAGGTTTCATCGTGAAGCTTTAAATCACTTTATAATGTCTGATGATAAAGAAGCGTTGATTACCACTTCTAAAGAAAGCGGACTTGGCGAAAGTCCTTCTTTGTGGACAAACAACCGTAACCTTATAGGTGTATTAAGGACAGGTTTTGAATCTGACTGGAAAAAAGCTGAAGATTAACTTTCATTTTTCTTGTTTCGAGTTTCAAATTCTTTAGCAATTGAATTGATTAGTGCAGGTACAAGGATTAGAATGTCGGTGTGGGCTTACATTCACATGTGCTTAACTCTGCTAATGACCACTTATAAGGTAGCTCAAATTATGAATGCAGAAAGGAGGGATATTATATGAAAAGTAAAGAGTTTATTGATAAAGATGTGTTTGCATTAGACGAGAAAATCGGCAAAATCAAAGAGATAGAAATGGATCCGGACGAATGGAAAATAAATCACCTTGAAATCGAATTGGAAAAAAATATAGCTGAATATGTACTTGGCGCAAAAAAAGGTGGAGTACGAAACATGTTGGCCATTTCAGCCCTAGAGAAAGGAGTAGCACGTTGGACAGACAAGGGACTACACTTAAAAGTATCAAAAGATCAACTTCACATGTACCTAAGACCAGTAGTTTTAGCAGTTGAGGCTTAGTAGGGCGTTTACTATGAATACGTTATTGACGATTGCCCTTATTATTGTGTTACTTTGGTTGGTTGGGTTATTTGCTTTGCCTGGTGTAGGCTTTTTGATAAATATACTGCTTGTAATCGCGGTAGTCCTTGTTGTTGTTTGGCTGTTCACCGGCAAAAAGCTGTGGAAATAACTACGCGCCCTTTTTATTTAATTTTAGTCCAACCAACTCAGATTTTGGTTCAATTAAAGACCTCTTTAAAGGCAAAAACGGTCTAACCATTTATTCATTATCTCAGTTGACGCAAATTCCCCTGTATTATTAATGGCAGAATAGACTCATGTACTGATGAATGATTGCAAACTCGACTACAAGGATAGTTCTCTATCAAAGGTTGACCCTTTCTGACTAATAAGTAACAAGTAAATTCGAATCAACACAATTTAGAATACGTTGAGAAATAAGAGTAAGCAGGCAGACGCCAGAATGTAGCTGTAGCATCCCAGCTACATACACCTAAATCTGCAAATGAAGATTCTATGCAGGGAATAAAAACAATGATTTTGGGGTTAGATCATACCTTACAACCAAAGAATAGGGGGGTGAATCAGAATATGTCTGAAATTCCTGTTTCGCGTATAGCTTATATCTTAGTACTTATAGGCGGAATACTAATGGTGATCTTTGGGGTAATAGGACTCATCGGATCTTCTTTTGGGCCCTTCCTCTATTGGGGATATGCTTATGGCGGTATCGTTACGATCATTTGCGGTGTGATAGCAATCATCGGTGCAAAAAGCTCAAGTACTCTAGTTTGGGCCATCGTACTCATAATAGTTGGAATTATTGGCGGTGGACTTGGCGGATTGCTTGTTGCACTTGGTGGAATACTTGGACTCATTACAGTGCTACTCAAAAAAGCATAGCCTGAACGGGCTAAAGAATCCCCACATTTTATTAAGTTCAGGTGGACAGCATGTGAATCTCGCAGAATATTGGACGCGTTTTGAAGAGTCAATGAAATAATCACAATCCTTGTAGATGTAGCCTCGCAGTCACACAGCTATTTAGCCAAGCAGGCAACATATAAATTGGTTGATAATAATGGCTACTCCTGACGATATAACGAACATACTTGGTCCAAACGAGAAGATCGAGTTATACATTAAACAAAAAATCTACCATCCTCAAATTAATATTGACTCCGCAGTCTTTACGAATGAACGTATGATTCTGCGGCATCCTCACGCGCTTGGTCTGAAGAAAGACTACACCGATTACAATTACAGGGACATAGCTAACGTGGTGTTAGACAAGGGAATACTGCGATCAACCATAAAATGCACGCTCAGACTCGGTGGAGAACCGCTAGCCTTGGGCGACTTGCCTAACGCTGAAGCGGAAAAAGCCTATGGAATTATCAGAGAGAACATTAGCAAATTCCAAACACCGCTTTCAACCGGATATGCTAGTGTCCTCAACACACCTAATGCTGTGAGTGCTACTAAATAATCACGGGCTTACAATAGCTGATATGAAAGATACTTTGGGGGATGTCTCGGTTCTTGTGGTTAACGGCAAAAGCACAGATAGAACTGTTGAGATAGCTAAGGACTTGGGCGCAAAAGTTGTTTGCCAAGCCGGCAACGGTGAAGGTGCCCTTTAGCTAAAGCGCTTGATCATGCAGGCAGATTTAAACGCAGAATACATCATTCTCACTAATGTCGATTACACTCACCCCGCTAATACGTTCCCGACATGATCAAAATAATGGAGGAAAACCCGCTTGTTGGAATGGTTTGCGGTAACAGATTAAACGGGCACATTGACGGGGAAGCATTGCATAGCGTGTTCAATATTGGAAATAGACTATTGGCTTTTGCACATAAAATGCTCAACGGCATAACCCTTCAGGACCCCTTAATAGGATTACGGATAATCCGCACTGACGCTCTGCGCGGTTGGATTGTGAAATCCAAAGGCTTTGACGTTGAAGTCGAACTGAACCATCATGTAAAACGATGTGGCGCCTCAATTCGGGAACTTCCAATTTGCTATATAGCGCGATTAGGCGAGAAGAAGCTGAGGCAAGTCATGTGTCACTATCCTGAAAAGAATGCTGCGGGAAACTGCTCTTCGGAGTAGCTTGGGAGAGGAGATAAAATAAAATTTGGTATATTAAAACGTCTGTGGAAAGTTTTTCAAATCAAGTTCCTTAACGAAAAGAGAGTAGGCAAACTAACATGAATCTTACTACACATATAGTGTTTGGTGCATTAATCGGAGCTCTTTTCTTTGGAAGGTGGGACATCGTTTTGCTAGTTGCCATCGGTTCAGTCCTCCCTGATTTGGACAGGGAATATGGTTTCTTCAGCAAAAACTACTTCCGCGACCACCAGTTCCATCGGGCGTTATACCACAATTTCTTTTTCATCGGGATCCTTTATCTGTTTAATCCTTACCTTGCATTAGGTGCTTTCTGTCATACTCTTCTTGATAGCATCAACACAGCGAAAGATCGTGGGGTGGAGTGGCTTTATCCTTTCTCAAGGCTAGTGAAGAAAGCTAAGTATGATCACGAGGGCAAAAAAATTACACCAGATGTTAAAACCAATGTATATATGTATCAAAACGACCCAGTTGAACTCACCAGAAAAACCGCTGAGGATATGAAAGATTATACTCTAAGGCCTTGGAGAAGGATATATGGTCCATTCAATTCTGGCGGTATCCTGGACATGGGAATTTTTGTCGGTTCAACTGTACTTATCCTGTTTTTGTCTCTTCTGTCTGTGTTTGGGGTTAGAACATTTATCGATTTTTATCAACCCCCACTTAGCTTCAACTTTATTGGTCCTTTTTCTATCGGTGCTTTAGGTATTTCTCTAGTTTTGGGCTTAGGTGAAATAAAGAGGCATATAGAAGCGAAAAGAGCTTCTCGGAAACCGCCGATGCTGTATAAGATATCCTTCTCTCTCTCGCTATCCTTAATTGCCTTTGGGGTTGGGCTTGGAATCTACCTCAACCCGAGTTTAGATATCCAATTTGCTAACAATCTTCTCTATCTGGCGGCAGGAACCTTGTTAATATTTGTAATTGCCTTCGTTGTGCTTAAAATCTATTCTTCAAAGTCAGCTACGAAAATGAGAAATGGCGGTGATCCATATGCAGTTTAATGGATCAGTGTGCGTTAGCGAGCTACCTTGCAAGCTAAGCATACGGGACCGAGAATATTTAATAAATTCTCTGACCGAAATTTTACATAATCGATAATATGAGTTTAAAAGCTTCAATCGCAACGAGAACTGGTTGAACTGTATAGTTATGTAGACTTCAAGTTCCCTTATAAATGAACATTCAAAGCAAAACCTTCGTTAATACACAGCGGTTGCTGTGACTTCACAGTCACACACGTTTAAGTTTGTAAATGACGACTTAGCGATAGAGATGAAAGAAATGTCGGAAGAGAAGAAAAAAGTTGAAAATGATTTCGAAAAAACTGGAGAAGCAATCGGCAACAGCGTCAAGAAAGGTGCTAAAGCTTTAAGTGACTTTGGGAAAGGAATAAAGAAAGGCCTCAAGAAAGAAGTATAAAAAGAACAAAATCCCCGCTTCTCAAAACTCTTAGAATTGTTCATATAATCGGCTAGTCAGGACCGGCTGGTTCTCATGAATTTTTGCTGGTTGCTTTTTTCTTTACCAGTTTCAGATAATCTTTAATCATTTGTTTATGTTCAAAAGCCAATGGGCGGGAAGAGCGTTTAGGCTGAAAGGCTTGATTTCTTGAATTTCGCTTTTGCTATAGTGGCTTGTTTGCTTTACTGTGCTTAGAAATTAGAAAATTAGAAAATTAATAACTGTTTTCTACGCTTTAAGAAAAGAATAAACTTGTCTCAGGGCATACCTTCTGTTTTCTTTTGGTCACTTGATTTTAGGAAGTCTTCTCTTAAATACGAACAATACTTATCTTCCAAACGATCATAATACCCAACTTCCATTCCTAAGGTACTAAGCAACCCATATTCTGTGCATCCAAGCATCCAAGAAATGACGTGTGCTAGTTCAACTCTCTCATTTGAAGCGAAGTAGTCATTCTCAATTAAATTAACAACAATGGTGCTCACATTTTTGAGAAGATCAATGAATCGGCTAAACTTGATTTGTCCAAAATCTGCAATACGCTTTTCAGGTAGCCAAGCAACATACTTCTCAAGACAATTTCCTTCAGCTGGGTCAATGACATACTTGTCTTCGGATAGTAATGTACCCAGTTTGCAAGACAGATTATTTTTGACTATTTCTTTGAATTTTGGTTCAACCATTACTCTGAAACTGAAAACAACTTCATCTTCAATTCTATCTCTTGCCATGAAATGTAGACTTCGCACACCCTTCAGGACATCAGCAAACTTATAAACTTCAACAAGAACCTTTTTCACATAGTTAGGTCTGCATTTGAAAACTGCTACACACCATTCATTCGAAATGGACATTTTGGCATCAGCAAACTGATTGCGCAGGTTTATATTTAAACATGTCAGTTTAATCTAAAAATCGGATTTTTTCAATCAAATAATGACCATTTGGGTTATGAGTCAGAACCTAAGTTTTACGATAGCATATTTGAAGGCTACTTGGCCCGGCTCCTGTTCCGAAAATATAGCAACCGCTCTGTTGCTGGAAGGCTACAGCTACACAAGTTTAATAATTATCTTGTACGCCTATGTAACTTAACAGGTGTAGCTTTTGAGCAATCTGATTATTGGAAATATGAGTTTAACAAGTGTACTTTTAACCATAATTGGCTTGATTATTCTATGGATAATAGTCTCAATACCCGTGTGGTTAGCTGGTAAAACAGTAACCGGCGGAAAAGCCACCTTTGGCGAAGCCATGATTGCTACGCTGTTTGGTCCAATAGTTTACGCTGTTACATTGATTATTGTGGGTTACTTTGTGGGAACCCTAATCGGCTCAACGGCATACATAATCGCATTAATCTTAGCTCTCTTAGCCTGGATATGGGTCTACAAAGCAAGCTTCAGAACAGGCTGGCTAGGCGCCATCGCAGTAGCCATACTGGCCTGGATAATCTTCGTCGTAATAAGCATAATATTCGGAGCCCTTTTCGGTATAGTAGTTCCAGGAACCTTCTTCCCCCACATCTAAAAAACCACAAAAACGCTGAACAGACTGCGCATAGAGGTCCATTAGAACAACTGAAAAAAGGCTAACCTTTACCTCAAAATAATTTATCTGGAAAATATAATAAACGCTTAAAACAATTGGAAAGCGTGCAATATCGCTGCACAGCGCAAGAACAAAAGAGCTAAATTACCGTTTTTTCAAAAAAGAATAAGTGAACTTGAAAAGCCTTAATTAAAAATGGATATCTGCCCAAATCAGACAAGATAAAAAAATTAAAAAGACTCAAGTTAAACAATTAACCGCTATAGCTTCAATCATACAAAAACTCAGATGAATTTAGGCAAAAATATGGTTCAAACAGATTCCGAGGAGCCTGAAACACAAAAGAAACCTTGCAGAGGCAATAGTTATGTCCATTAACACAATTTGTTAATATTCGCGGATAGTTTAAAACTATCACAAGTACTAAACATCGGAGCAGAACAATTTAGGCTGACTGGTTTCCAAAAAATAGATGCACGTTAGAAAAGCTTGAAGCGACTTAATAGTATTGCTTTAATTGGTTTCGTGGGTCCGATGCCAACTTTACCGACGAAGGGATTGTAACGCTTTGCCAAGTCGTTTCCGGTTTGTGTTCCTCAACTTCGTCAACTTTGACTTGGTGTATGTGAAGAGCATATTTCATTGCTTGGTCTTGCGGGTTCTCAAGCTGAAGCATTTGCTTAAGACTTAAGTGTTCAAAGACTCGCCTAATAGGACGCATCGAGTTGCCATGGCACGAGATAGCTACATTTCCTTGATGCTGTCGAAGCCACCTTTCAAGCTGCACAATAAAGGGCAAGGTGCGGTTTTCAACCATCTTTAGGCTTTCCCCGTCAGGAGGCGGAAAATCGTAGCTTCGATGAACCTTTGGCAAACCATTCCGGTTTCTCGGTTGCAGTCGTAATCTTGCTTTTGCCCTGCAATGTACCATAACAACGCTCTATCAATCGGTCATCCACGAAAACAGGGATGTTGAGGTGTGGTTTAAGAACAATTTCAAGAGTTCTTTGGGCTCTCAAAAGGTGTGATGTGAATGCGTAATCAATTTTTTCTTGTTTCAGCTGTTGAGCAACCTCTTTGGCCTGCAAAAGTCCTTTTGAAGTTAAGTCTGGGTCGCGCCAGCCGGAGAATATTCCACGACTGTTATCAGTTGTCTCGGCATGTCTGAACACAAACAGTTTACAAATCATCGTTTTCTCCTAACAACCTGTATAGCATTAGCTTACGCATGTTTGCGTAGGGTTAACCTTAACTTGGAATGCACACTATTTAAGGCTGTAGAAGGAAAATGTTTTGTTGTTGAAGAAAACAAAGATCATTTGCACCGTGGGTCCAGCTAACTCTTCAAAGCAGGTACTTGAAAAAATGTTCCAAGCAGGCATGAACGGCGCAAGAATAAACACAGCTTACGGAAACTTAGCACAATACCAATCAGTAATAGAAACAGTAAGAGAAGTTGCAGATATCCCCATAATACTTGACATCAAAGGCCCAGAAATCAGACTCAGGGCAACTCAACAAAAGGTATTCAGCAAAGGAGACATTTTAGAAGTAGGCTTTAATGGAGAAGAGGTCAGTTTTAACCACGATTTTTATGACGAAATAGGGGTTAACGACAAAGTATATTTTGATAATGGAAAAATTAGAACGTGCGTAGTTGAAAAGAAAAATCGAAAACTTTTTCTTCTGACCTTAGACAGTGGCGTCCTCGAAGATGGAAAAGGTGTTAACATTCCAAATAAGCATCTTTCAGTTCCAACTTTCCCTGAGAAAGACTTAGAGATAATAGCGTTTGCAAAAAAATTTGACGCTGAATATGTCGCACTTTCATTTACACGAAATGTAGAAGACGTGAAAAACCTGTCTCAAACTAATGGTTTTAAAGGCGGAATAATCGCTAAAATTGAAAACTTTGAAGGCGTTCAAAATGTCAAAGAAATTTTGGAAGCATCTAGCGGATTAATGGTTGCCCGCGGGGATTTAGGGGTTGAAATCGAGCCTGAAAGAGTGCCGCTGGTTCAGAAATCTCTCATCAAATTATGTAATCAGAAGGGTAAGCTTGTTATTACTGCTACTGAGATGCTTGAATCGATGATTCACCAACCCAATCCAACCAGGGCTGAAGTCAGCGACGTGGCAAACGCCATACTAGACGGATCTGACGCCGTTATGCTTTCTGGAGAGACCGCGGTTGGTAACTATCCTGTGGAAGCCGTTGAGATGATGACTCGAATAGCAAACCAAACGGAGACTGCCGTCAAGAGCAACGTTGAAGATACCACATTCATCAACATCTCTGATACGGTGAGCAGAGCGATTCAGAGAATATGTCAAACTATGCCAGTTCACAAAGTTATCCCTTTGACACGATCAGGCTACACTGCCCGAATGATAGCACGTTTCAAGATAGCGCAACCGATAATTGCAGTCACTCATGAAATCAAAGTCAAAAAAACAAATGGAACTCATATTCGGAGTATACCCAGTTTTAATAGACTATCATCAAGAAAAAGACAGAATATCCGCAGTTACAAACCAACTTTACAAGATGTGTATGATTAATGATGAAGACACTGTCTTATTCACGGAGGGTATGAGAACCACAATGGAACACGCCAGCAACTCGATAGAGATACATAAAATTAATGAGTTAAGAAAATTCACATCGTTCATCCTCCTGAACGCTACCAATTTTTGATGAAAATAGATTGCGCCGCAAATCTGTTTGTTTTTGACGCGCTGAGACTATCGATAGGCATCGATCAAATATTTTTAGGGCGCTAATTTAAAAATGAAATTTTGCAGGGGATAAGATCTCACTTCAACAGATATGTCTTGTGGGCTCTAAAGGAAAATTACTATGCCAAATTAGGCCTAGCTGGCAAAGCCCAATCCTTAATACTGCGCAAATCCCATGAAAGCACCAGAGAAGGTTCTACATAACATTGAAGATTACATTTTACACAGTTTTGCGTTGCTTTCCAATTATAACTTGAAATGACCTCTTTGATGCTATTCTCAAAAACAGACGTGCTAGTCTTGTACTGGTTATGAACATAACAAGGCAGAACCAACTGGCCATCTACGCCAATATTGATTACCGCCCAGGGCTTGCATTTCCAGTTTTTTTCTTTAGCCATTGCTTTGAAATAATTGGTTGAATTAAAAATAGGATAGCCTTTTTTCTTAAACTCCAGGAGTCGTTTTGCTACCTTTTTGACTTCATCTTCTTGAGGCGTCGATAGCCTCTATGTTATAGTACTCGTGGGCAAGAGAAAAGGTTATTCTTACGCCTAAATCCTTTGCCAATTGTACCATGTCATCTATTTCATGGATGTTATCAGACTGTATAGTTGTATTGATTGTTACGGAAGCCTTACTTCTTGCTTCAGTTATGCCCTGTACTGCTTGTTTGAAACACCCATTAACACCCCTTATCTGGTCATGAGTTTTCGCCAAACCATCTAAAGAAACAAAGAGGATACCATTGAGATACGGTGCTATTTCATCTATCCTGGATTTGAGAAGAGTACCATTGGTGACAAGATTTGTATGTAGAGGCAGAGAACGAGAATAAGCCAAAATTTCAGGCAAGTCTTTTCGTAAGAGCGGTTCTCCGCCTTCAAATCCAACCGCAAAAAGTCCTGCGTTATAAATTTGATTTAGAATTTCTTTTTCTTGTTGGGTGCTTAAATTTTTGCTTGGTCTCTTCCAAAAAGGACACATTTTACACTTAAGGTTACAATTATAGGTTAACTTATGGCCACCAAACAAGGGAGCCTTTATTCCAAGAGAGTTTAAAAACAATCCACGGTATAGTCTAAGACCTTCCCTTATTGTTTCCCGATAAACATGTGCCTTATTTTTCAAGAATTAATCCCAAGTCTGCTAATGAGAAATAGCTTTCAACAATCTTAAAAAGTTAACATTGAGTTTGCGGTAAACATTTATCGTGAAACAAACGGGTTCTGTGGTTAAAGGTAGTATTAGCCTTTTAAAAGTTAAGCTTGCGCTCTCAATGCCATACCAATTTCAGCCACAACTTCGGGTGTTACCATTCCCTGTGCCAGCATTATTCCGCCAGAATTAACCAACGCCTGCTTGATACCCTTAGCCCACAAATGCTCAACAATCATGAGCAATGCAGAACTATTGATAGGAAAGTTCTCGGCGATTTCTCTGATATCTTTCTTTGATAATCCCATGTCGCGTTCACCAAAACGAGCACCCTCTTCGGCCCCAGCTTTTGCACCTTTTATGCCGCCCGCGCCTAAACCTATCAAAGCACCAAGAACCGAATCAAGCTGCTTAACCTCTTTTTTGCCTAAATCGGTACCCTTAACAGAACTGACTCTACCGTTCTTATCCTTAAATATAAATAAGTAATCAATCATCCTAATCAAATCTGTATCTCTGGCATCATTTATCGCTGGAAGTATTTCGCCGCTAAACTTGTTTCCTGGAAAGCCTATCACAAATAATTGCATCGGACCATACATAACAGTCCGCTGACCTGACATAACCATACAATCACCTCCAAAAACTTTTACATTTTTTCAGCACTATACATAAACCCTGCATCATCTATAAGCATATGTGATAATGTGTAGATATCACACTTGGGGCTTAAATTTTAATTAAAAAAAACGCTAATTCCCTCTCTGACATCTTGAGTACAGTTATTTTGTTTTCACTCGGATTAAAAATGCTCAGGGTAAAAAAATTTATTAAGCGATTAACGCCTAACTCTTTTTATGATAAGTAAAATATTGGTAGCAGTTGATTTTTCTGAAAACTCAAAAAGAGCTTTGGATGCAGCTGTAGACTTAGCTGAAAAACTGAATGCCTCCATCACTATTTTAAATGTCATTCAAACGCCGCCCTCTATGGCTGGTTCCATAGGTTTTTTCAGTGGAGACGTACCAGTCTACTTCGATCCATTATTCTACGACGAATTAAAAAAGAAGAGTGAACAGTCAATAGCTAATGTCATTAATAAGGTTAAAGAACTCAAGCCAAACATGACTCTTTTGCCTTTAGTAAAAGAAGGTAATCCGGTCCGCGAAATCGTTGACGCATCACGAGATTTTGATTTAATCGTGGTTGGTCATAAAGGGGTGAGTAGAGTGCATGAGGCTTTCATGGGAACCACAAGTGAAAGAATTGTTAATTTAGCTAAATGCCCTGTCTTAGTTGTGCAATAGAAAGATTAACCTTGATAAGTAACTTGCTTTTTCTCAGCACTCTTTTTGGATTAAATTTTAATCCCAATGTGGTGTGGAAAATTCGAGTGACAAGTTTCAAACCAGACAACATATTTTTGAAAAATCCATAGGTTACAATTATTAGTTTGCATTCTTAATCTCTCAGTTCTAAGTGTTGATTGACATGGACTTTAAGTTGCATATCATTAAGCGAGAAGACATTTTGGATTATTCTCAAAGGAATCGCATTCGCTTTGCCGTAATTGATGTGCGCAAGTCTAAGAGTTATCCTTCAAATTTTGTTTGCATGTTGCCAATGGAAGTTCGAAAAGGCAAGAGTGAGAATGGTTTTGGAAGAGTTTTTGGTGAAAATAGTGTTGAACAGGCAAAGCTTTTGTTAACTGATGCTTTGAAAACAGTTGATGATTTCTGAGGTTAAATTTGAGATAGAGCGAAGACTAAGACTGCTTGAGTCCAAACAGGTTAATCAAATAAAGTGCAGTGGTTGCGGAAAGTTATTTCAGCCCAAGCGTTTAAGAAGGTTCAAGAACAATTTTTGTGAAGAATGCATGAAGAAAAGATTGGCAAGACGAGATTAAAGACTCCATCTTTCACCATAAAGAAAAAGCAAGGACTTAGAAGGATTAACCAGTTGAATGCCTATGTGTAGTGGAAGGTTCACTTAAAGAATGAGCCTAACTGTGATTGTTTAACAGTGTTTTTCGACTTTGCTTTTTTTTGTTCTTCAGTTGTTAACCCTAACTTCTCAATTAGCTGTAGACAATTCTCTGGTGCATAACCATGATAGTGATTGTTAAAGTACCCGATAGATTTTTTTGACTTTGTTAGAGGTTTCTTGCACTTTTGGAATCCAAGCATCTAACTCTTCCGTGCTGTACCTGTAGTCAAACCAGATATCTTCTCCTTTGCCATGCCACCTGAAATAAGCAAAATCAGTAGTTACATGCACTTCTGGTGGCAGACAGCGGTTCATCAACAATAGTATAAGCTACCCCATATTGCTCTAAGAGCTTAAAAGTCACAGTTTCAGGAAGCAACCATGTAATATTTCTAAATTCTACTGCATACCTAAAAGTTGGGTCAAGCATTTTGAAGAATTCTTCAAGATTCTCGGATTATACGTGTACTTTGGTGGTAACTGTATGAGCAAACATGCGAGTTTTCCACCTAACTGTAGAGGTCTCATTAAATCCAAGAACACTTCCAAATTAGCCTTAACGTCTTTCCTTAAACCAAGCATGTTATCATGCGTTATTGTCTTAGGCAGTTTAGCACTGAATAAAAAGTCGCTTGGTGAATACTTCAGCCACCCCATAACTGTACCTTTAGATGGATTGCGATAGAACGTAGAGTCTATTTCAGCAGTTTTGAAAACTCTTGAGTAAGCTCGAAGTTTGCTCTGACCACTTTTAATCCGATAGAAGTTCCCTTCCCACTCTTTGTAACTCCATCCGCAAGTTCCTAAGATAATGTTATCTTTACCCAATGACTGCTTCTAACTCCTTTACCACTTCGTTGACACTGTTGTATTTTTTGTCTGGAATGCTACTTAGAAATTCGGATAAGTGAGCTGTCTGGTTTTGTTTGACATCTATGACTTTCCAACCTTGCTTCTTAATTAGTTCTGCCTTAGAAGAGGGGAATGTTGCGTCTTCAGCTAAGACTTCTTTCGCTGAATCTGCACCAGTAGCAGAAGTTACAGGTAAATAATTCCCAGTTTTCAAATGCTGTTGAAACCTCAAAGCGTCACTATTCATCCGTGCTCCATGATATGCTAGTATTACTTGCTTTGAATTAGGTTTCTTCGGCTTGATGCTGTATTTCTGATAGTTCGCCATCGGTGAATTGATAGATGTTATGTTGTCCTTTCCCAAACAGTCTTGAATAGGTTACATCTAAGTTGTAGCTTGGTTTTTGCTCTGATAAGTCAACACATTGTATTATGTTGAAGTCTTGCATGAGATTAGTTACTTCTGGTGTGATGGGTGCTCTGTATTCCCAAACAAGCTGAATACCTTTCAAGTTTAATGTAGAAAGAAAACCTCTTGCATCGCTATTTATTGTGTAACTAGTAGGTGTCTCTAACACCACATAAGGAGTTTGAAGGATGTCAGCATAGGTTTTGGCTTTATAGAATACTTCGTAGGCTTCATCTACTGGTTTTAAGCCTATTTTGTGAGTTAGGTCTTGGTGGCATCGAACTGAGAAAGTGAAGTCCTTTGGAACAGTTCTTCTCCATTGCTCTACAGTTTGAACAGTTGGATACTCATAAAATGTGTAGTTTACTTCTACAAAGTTGAATATTTCACTATAAGATTTCAGTTGAGGCTTATTTGGAACATTAAAGTAACTCCATCCACCTGTCCCAACAAGGTAATCAATCAATAATTTCCTCAAATCATATTGTTGCTTTTATTATAATAACATTTTAGGGTTTATGAGCGAATCAAGTTCCTCTCTTTGAAGAATTCTAATGCTTCTTCCTTATCTTTATGCTCAAAGTCTTTGTAGAGTACATCAATGAGGTCTTCCAATGCAATCCATGTTACAGCTAAGACATTGTCTCTTATGGTTGAAACGTTTCTCCACTCGATGTCTTCCGCTATCTTTACTGGGTCAGTGTACTCCTTGATTTTGTAGTAATAGAGTCTGCTCTTGCTATAGAAGAATCTGTGTGGTGTTGAAAGAATAACAAGTACTTCTTTGCCATTATGTTCATTGACTTCTAATCCGACATCAACAAGTCTTGCCAACTGGTTTCTTGTGGGATTGAAGGTCGTTTCGTAGGCTATGTCTGAAGTGAATTTGATTTCAAAAAGGATTAGTAACTTGTCGGTTTCTATGAAAGCATCAACATGTGTATCTGACTCTAATCGTTGATTTGGCTTATGTGCGTCAGCTTGGTCTCTGATGTATTTTACAGGATGCTTTTTCACTTCTTCTTTTATCCATTTGAGGTAACCTTTTGGACTTGGGAATAGCTTTTCCAGTTTTACATTTGCAACGTTTTCTTCGTGTGCGCTTACTTTCGCTAAGGAAAGGATTCTGTTAACTAATCCCACCCTGTTTAAGCTTAACACTAAGGGTGCAAAGGTGTAAAATGTTATGAGTTCTTCCGCTTTATCATACTGGTTAAGTTTTTTGTTTAGGTCTTCAGTGTTTCTTGCAGAGTTTGAGTTTTCAACCCATGTTATCAACTTTTTTGACCGTTCTTCTGGTGGGTCGAAACAGGTTTGAATGGCTTCCTTAAAGAGCAGTTTCATGGATAGCTATTAGATGGTAACTACTATTTCGCTATTTTGTTCATTTAACTAGATACTCATGTGTAATGCTTATGGTATATTTCGTAAATCGGCTGGATTCGCAGAGCGCTTCCCGAGAAACCACACCATTTATGTATCCTTGCCAATTATCAAAAACAAGCTTAAAGTCCTGTCTCCGAACTTTCTGCGTGGTTGCTGACGCTGGATAGATGACTACATATCCAAAATCGTATATTGCTTCAAAATCTTCTCCTATGTAGCCTTTTTGAGCGGTCCAATTTCTAATCAATCGCCTACTTGACAGAAAAGATTTGAGGTCAGCCCAAAAAGCATCAAAGCTCATCTCTGTTGGTATTATGGGTGCTCCACACAAAACTCGTGATTTTCTCGTTTTATCATTTGTCTCATCTATTATCGCATTAGGAACAAGCTGAATTATTATTTTATTATCAATCTTTCCATCAGAATACTTTCTGAATATCCTGTAGAAGTCAATGTCCGTTAACAGAAGATATTTCTTTTCAGCAGAGACTTTCCTCAAGCATTAAACAAGCGTAATAAGCATCAGCAATTTTCGCTGAAGGCACATTTCCACTTTTGGTCATCGTATGAGCTTTTACTTCTGCAATAATTCGACTATCGGGGAGACAAGGTCAAAATTATGCATAGCTGGTTTCCCATCGGAAGTAATTCCAACTTGCAGTGCTCTTTGTTCGAATTTGTAAGGGAATTTCTGTTGTAACCAGATTTTGGCGATTTTCTCTGCTTCTTGCCCTTTATCGTAGTTTGTAGACAAACTGTATTCCTTAACTGTTCGTATTGAAGTATGATAAAGGATTTTTGTCTTTTCTAAAAGATAAGCTTTCTACCAATAGACCAAAACGTTAGTTATCCATATGTTAATTTTTTGAACTAGTGGTTGGGTTGGATTAAATTTAATCCAAAAAAGAGTTGTTACTGGGGTGCTCGCCCACGCATCTTCTTATCGTTGTTATGTAAGTCAAACAGCAAGCTTTAAATTCAGAAAACAAATACAAGCAGGCAAGCAGTGAATGCAAATGAATCAAAAAATAGGCGCAACTAGAAAAATAATCGTGATAAGTATTACTATATGTATTATAGCAGCAGTTAGTGGTGCATTCGCATTATCAGTTTTAACCAGCAAAGATTCAACAATTTCAAATCTTAACAGCCAAGTAAACTCTTTGAATTCTCAAAACTCTAACTTGAACAACACAATTTTGCTTGACAATTCAACAATGGATGACTTAAATTCTGAAATCACAAACCTAAATGACCAGATATCATTTCTCCAGGCTACAAATAGTTCATTGAGTACTCAAAACTTAGCACTTCAAAATCAAATCAGCAATCTTACCTCTCAGCTTGCCCTTTTAAATTCACTAAATAGTAGTCTAACTTCTCAAAATAACCAACTTGAAGAACAAGTAAATAACTTAACCTCACAACTTAACACTTTAAACTTGCAATATGATGAATTAAACTCTACCTATAACACGCTTAATAATCAATATGCTGAGTTACAAGATGAACTTACAGGTATCCTTGGAATAAATAACGGCACATTCTTGGCGTATTCAAACGAAGTTGCGGTAACAAACTACACATATACTGAAGGATTGCAGGGGATGACGGTTTGGTACACTGGTACAATTGACCTCTATAACTTTGGCTCTTCAAGCTGCAACGTAACGGTTGAAGTATATGGTGGAAATGGGGATACCCAAACTTTTACCCTGAGCATGCCTGTTGGGTATCAACAGTTTGTAGAAACTTGGAATTCTGGTTTAGACGAATACTATTATCCTAACATTACAATTCTAAGCGTTGAAAGATGATATTTAATAATAAAAGTAAATCGGGTCTTATGAATTATTTTCCACATAAACTTGTTATAATTTAGCTAATAGAATAATAATCCTAAATTTTTATATAAGACGATCAAAACTGAAGTTTCTAGATAAATAGATAGGTTAAGGCTCTGATGTAATGCACAAAAGGTTGCTAATAGCAAGTTTAGTGCTTTTCTTGTTCGGATTACTTTTAGTCTGGGCATCAAGCGCAGGGACATCACCAAACGAAAACCTGTCTACAGCAATAGCAATGGTTATAATTGTCTTAGGCGGATTGGGTTTATGGTTTGTAGCCTTCATCATGTTAGTCCTTGGGTTAGTTCTAAAAGAACACAAACAACAGATACTCCAAATTCCCCAACAGCCACAAATATATCAAGGCTTACGCTGTCCACAATGTGGAAAAGGTCTTGAAGAAAGTTGGATAAGGTGCCCTTATTGCGGAACAAATTTAGCAGAGCGCCGCTCCAACTGTCCCAATTAAAAAAGAACAGACTTAGCAATAATAATGTTTTTTGTTGTTTTTGCGAGTATATCCTTTTTCCCTTAGTGATATACGTTAATTTTACTTGATTGTAGCCCTAAAAAGTCTTACTTTTGTACCTCGGTAAAAAAAGTACCTTATATCATATATTATATAGGTATAAGGTAAGGTAACAAAAGTCCCCTGCCTTACTCAACTCTTTTGTTACGCACTTTACTTCCCCCCCTCTGTGGGGGGCATAAAGCATAGTTTTAGGGGGCAGACTAACAATACACCTGCCTTCTCATGCTTATTCAGGCAAGGCAGGTTACCGTAAACTAATCGGGGGGGGGGGGGGATTAAATTTTAATCCCACACCAATTAAAAATCATAGAAAATTACCTAGTGCATACTAGGTTTAGATACTAATCAATTGGTAAGGTACTCTAAACATAACATACTAAGTATAACATAGCTAAATCCAGTATACAGCGTGATATGTCAGAATCGAGCATACACTATAGATTGCTAAAAAAATGATGAAAAAATCACCAGTCCCCCTCTACCACTCATTTTTATTTTCTCTTGGATTAAAACAGGGTTAATTCAACTAACAATACTTTTGTTAAATTATAAGCATTACAAAACAGACTGTTGCAAAACTTCTTTCACTTTAAGAAGTCTCTCTTCACTTCTAGTTAAGTCAGTTTCAATCACTCATTATTAAGACACATAGACTAACCTTCAAGCCTCATGCTAACACAAAAACAGAGTGCGCGCTTGCAGAGACTGTTAAGTTAGAATATGAATTCTTGTTTCATAAATGCTATCTTTATTTATTCACACAGCATAACTTCAGAGTTGAAATGAATTGAGTTCGAAAAAGAAAAGTATTCTTTCAAAGAAAAAAATGTTTGGTGTAAATCGTTTCCGTACTGGTTCACAACGAATTATGGATACAGCAATGAAAGCCAAGGCTGATCGATCAGCGATTGCAAGGAAAGCTGTAGCTCACAGAAAAAAATGCGCACACGTTATGGTTTAGCACTCAACGAGCTACCTCAATTTTTTTAACCATAAGTCTTGCGCGTGCACCAAATTGTTCTAACAATTTTTTAACCGTTACATTATATTATATCAATTTTTTTCGCACGCGCTATAAACTTAGCTTAAGCTATAGCATATATCGTGTTAGCTATGGTGCATAGATAGTCTTGTTCTTAATATCGAGCAGAAGAGCGCGTGCTATTTACAGGGAAGGTTTATAACTAGACAGCAACAATAAGAGCACAGGAATTGAAATGAGTAAGGCATTATTAGGGGGATGAATTAGTTGACAAACGTTCAAGAAAACAAATCGGAACCCGAGGCTAGAACCGAACCAGCCCCTAGAACAGAGCTGGAACCCCGAACCGAACCAGCGCCCAGGACAGAAACAGTTGCGAGAACGGAATCAGTGAACTATAAGGTAGAGTCAATCAAGTGCCCTTCTTGCGGTTACCTTTTGATAATTTCCAAAGGAACTGAGAAGCAAAGCGTCAGATGCACAAAATGCGGAAACGTCTTCCAAGTAGAGTAGCCTTTGTGAAAAATCGGGTTGATGACTTTAGTTGCTTCAAAGACCATTTTTAAAACTACAGATTTTGTTTTGGGAATTATTCTCATCTGTCATGTTCTTCGGTATGAATCTTGGGGTTCGTTTCATTTATTAGTGCGCCGCCTTTGGTGGTAGTTCTGTCGCGCGTGTTATCGTTCGCAGGCGTAGCAATCATAGCAAAGGCAGCTCTGGCTTCGCGTCCGTAACCATGTGCAGCTTGTAGCCAAGCTTGAAGGTTTTTCCATCTCTTCCAACCATAGCTTCTGGGTCAGGCTTTCCACGACTAACGCGCGTTAGAAACGGTTATTGTAGCTTATTATGTGTGACTTTGCAATTACCTTTGCAAGGTTAATTGATATGACAAAAACTGATGAGAATCTGAAAACTGCATTTGCTGGTGAGTCACAAGCGAACAGGCGATACTTGGCGTTTGCACTAAAGGCTGAAGAAGAAGGCTTCACTCAGATTGCCAAACTTTTCAAAGCGGCAGCAGAGGCAGAAGCTGTACATGCGCTGATTCAAGTGAGAATAACTGGACAGGTGAAATCAACTCTTGAAAATCTCAGTGCGGCAGTATCTGGCGAAACGGCTGAGTTCAAGAGCATGTACCCAGAATTCATAGACACAGCTAAGAAGGAAGGTAAAAAACCTGCTGTTTGGAGCTTTGAAATGGCAAATGAGGTTGAAAAAGTGCATGCTAATCTTTTCCAGAAGGCATTAGACGCAATGAATAAAAAGAAACCAACTGAAGATATGGACTATTATATTTGCGGTGTCTGCGGAAACACGGTAGAAGGTTCACCTCCTGATAACTGTCCCATATGCGGCGCGCCTAAATGGAAGTTTTACAAGTCCCCTTAGAAAAAATAACCTTCTTTTTTTTCTTCTCAAACAAGAAGAGGTAAACTGACTTAACACGCGGCTTGTCCCTAAATTCAATCTTGGTTTTAATTTCTTTTTTTTGCTTTCACTCCCTAAAAACAGTTTTCTATGTTAAACAAGATCTTAAAAGAAATTTGACCAAAAACTACGTTATAACGATTGGGAAGAACCCTGCGCGCTAATTGACTGTAGCTAAACAGTCACAAAAATTTATTGATTTATTTAACATATTTATAAATTGCAGGTTGAGAAGAAAGCTCAAGACGTTCGTAAATCATAGGGCTTGTCAATTTAAACAGCTAAGAGCTGGCAAGCAATGCGAAAGCACGCTATAATATACGAGCTGGTAAACGCCTAAAGGCTTAGACTCAACCTGCTATAAACGACTTATCAAAACTCAAAAACTTGGCTCAAACACGAAGTTAATTTGCTTAACTAGGTTTTCCAGCACACACTAATTCTTTAAGTTCCAAAAGCCGCATCACTAATTAAAAATTTTTTACGATGAAATCTCTTAACTTCACATGCTCTTCCAGAATCAAAAGTACCTTTTTGGGTATATCCATTATTCTAGCGCGCTAATTGCCTTAAGCCTAAGCATTTGCGTTGATCATGGTGTTGAAGCTAAAGTTGGTAATGTCTGTAATATTGCTTAAAACTTGCAAGGTAATGACGATCAAGATGCTTTGACCTGCTAGTAATTCTTGTCCTTGGAGATAATTCCAAGTTAAGGTCATGTATGAGGAGCAACTGGTCGGGTTCCAATCGGTTGCAGATAGATTCAAGGTCACGGGTGTGCTTGCAATGTTCTGGACGTAAATAGTAATGTTGCTAAACGCGCCTGGAGATATTGTTCCCCAATTTATAGTTGAAACCTTGTTGGTCAGATTACTATTCCAATAAACGTTAATGTCTCCTGTTGTGGCTAGAGTATTTACTAATCCTTTGCTTGCGAAGGAAGTAGTGCTCAGTAAACCTGAAATATTGCTTGAAGCAATAACCCCGGATAATAAGCTTAAAACACAAAATATACCTAAAATAAGTATAATAAAACGCTTGTTTAAAGGTCTCATAACTAGATTTTTTACGATGAACTCGCTGAATTGACGAATAAGAATATAAATACGTGAATTCTTGATTTTTTCTTTCAGCATTAAACTTTTTCCCTTTCTTCTGCTAAACAATCACTTACTCGTTAATCGTATAAATAGTCTGGAGAGATAGCGTTTACCTGTTTGCGAAAAAGATTTCGCAAAATTTCAAAATCAGTTATTTTGAGGATTTTTTTTGATCTGATCAGCGAGCGCTAACTTGTTACTCGAATCTCCCACACATATTGGACATTTAGTGGGGAAATTGTTCTGATAAATCATAAGCCGATAATGACATAGAAAACAAAAGTAAATGTTGCATTTAGGCAGTAACTAAAGCCACCGCCAATAGGTTTACCGCATGCATCGCAAGGACAAGCTAGAAGGTCAACCATCATCCTCAACACATAGCGCTCGTAAAGCAATAGTTTCTTCTTTGATGGCTTTCTCCATTAGACTTACGATTGCAGCATTCAAGTTATTATTGAAATAAGGATTAACTATTGAAGCAAAATCTTTAAGTAAACTTGCAGAAAAACCCTGAAAAGTCAAATCTACAAGCAAATCATCCTCAGTTATAACCTTACATTTTTCATCCATTTTGGCTCACGACAATTTCTGAATAGTTAAAAATATAAAAAAGACGATTCATAAAACGACCCTACCAATAAGCAGAGAGACAAGTTAAAGTATACATAATGTTAGGAAAAAATTTTAGTGATGCAATGAGTGCTTTTTCCAATCTAAATCTTACGTTAGTAAAAAGCATGCTTGTAGCGGGCGCTAGAAACATAGACAGGCTAGAAGGATTTAGCGACTGCATATCTGCTTTACTTGTGTTAAATGGAGGTATTATACCCCTGTCTTTAAGTTCGAGTGCTTAATCACATTCGTAGTAGGCGCTCTGCATTGCCATGTGCAATTTTTTCTTTATCAGCAGTGCTCACTGGAAGTTGATCTAAGAAAGCGCGTGCTTTATCCCATTCGACAAAGGGGTAATCGGTTGAGAACATGATACGATCTGCTCCCACTTCGAGCAATAAGTTAAGGAATGTTTGATTGTAGTTCATGCCACTGAATGTGTAAAAAATATTTTCACGAAGGTATGTACTCATTGAATGTTTTAGCTTAGTCGTTTCCTTGGTTAATGAATCATCGATTCTTGGTAGCATGAATGGGAGCGCTTCACCCATGTGACCGATTATAAATTGTAAATTAGGGTATTTATCAAATGCTCCGCTTAGAATAATTCTAAGGATATGTGTTCCGGTTTCAATGTGCCAGCCCCAAGCATAACGTTGCAAAATAGAAGATACTTCAGGTGAAAAGTTTCCAGTATATGAGGCTTGGATCACAGGTTGCGGTGGAATTGTAGGGTGAAGGTAAATTGGAACTCTTAGTTCTTCGGCACGCTCAAGAATAGGCCAGAAGAATTCATCATCCAAATAGCGGCCATTAACATGTCCATTGATTATTGCACCTTTGAAACCATTTTCTTTAACCCTTCGTTCTAACTCATCAGCTGCTTTTTCTGGAAAAGCCATTGGTAAAGCTGCGAATCCTGCAAAACGAGTTGGATATTTTTGTATAGCATTAGCAAGATAATCGTTCGCATCTATTGATAAATCCATCATCGAAGATGCGTCCAGTTGCACTGTTGCAGCAAACAACGATAACACCTGGACGTCTATACCTGCTTGATCCAAAATTTTAATCCTGCCTTCACCAATGTCAATCAACTGCTTCATCATAACATCAATCTGCGAATCCATCCGTGGTACTTCCCCACCAAAATTTTTTTTTGCTGCTTCAGCTTGAGCTTTTATTAATTTAGGAGTAGCATAAGTTTCTTCAAGTCCAATTGTTCTCATATATAATTTGCCTCTAAATCATGATTCAAAAGCGCTAGCTAACACTTAGAGCACCATTTTTCTAAGTCTATTGTAGGATGAGATGTAACCTTGTCCTTTTGTTGTTATGACATATCTGCCGTTGTTTTGCATAATCATGCTTTGCTGCATGAGAATTGTCAAATAGGATTCTGCTTGAACATCATTCAAACCTAACCTGTTCATAATCCTACCCTTGTCTTTCGCTGTTCCGCAGAGACGGATAATATGAGACATAATTCCTAATCTATTACTAAAAGCCATTTAACTCACAACTTATAGCTTGGTTGTATAGCAATTAAGCATATGTGACTGTCAAGCAACTACAACAAGTGACGGCAGAATGCACTTAGCGTGCAAGTAGAGCAAGCGTGCGTCTATGACTCTTGGTGCTCTTGTGAAACCCAGTCCGGTGGCGGTTAATGGCGAAGTTCGCAAAAGTTTTGTTTCTGACGCCGCCGACGGAGCGCGCGGGGAAACGCCCATCCCTTAGGAGCTTAACAGAACCCCAGATAGATACTATTATAAGCGCTAACTAAAGACTAAAAAAGGTGAAGGAAATGGAAAATAAATTATCAGCAGGCGAAGAAGTAAAAGAGAAGATATCAAAGGTATCTGAGCCACCGTCACCTGTACCCGCGATTGCGCCGATAAAAAAGTATACAGCTGAACTGATAGGAACTATGGTGCTAGTGCTTATAGGCTGCGGCAGTGCGGTTGTCGCAAAAACGTACTCTATTAGTATTTTCGGAGTTACTGGCGGTCTTTTTTATGTTTATTTTGGAGTAGCTTTTGCTTTTGGTCTAGCAGTTTTAACCATGGTTTACGCGATAGGCGGAATTTCAGGATGCCACATTAACCCAGCAATTTCAATTTCAATGCTGATTGCAGGAAAAATAAGCGTCAAAGATACAGTATTTTACATTATCTTTCAATGCATAGGCGCAATAATCGGAGCAGGCATACTCTACGTGATAGGCACAGGAAGTCAATTTTACTCTTTAGCTCAAGTCGGTCTAGGTCAAAATGGCTATGGAAGCGCTTCGTTAACTAACTCCTCTTTGGCAGCTGTCTTTCTTGCAGAAGTTGTGCTAACTTTTATTTTCGTGCTTGTTGTTCACGGCGCTACACATGAACGGGCACCTAAAGGATTTGCAGGATTAGCAATCGGATTAACTTTAACGATGGTGCATCTTGTCGGAATACCAATCGATGGAACCTCAGTGAACCCCGCAAGAAGCCTGGGACCAGCAGTTTTCGTCGGCGGCACAGCTCTCAGTCAACTGTGGATTTTCATAGTCGCACCGATTATCGGCGGAATCATAGCTGCAATCGTCTGGAGACTCTTCAGGTAAACCTAAAAACACCACTCCCCTTCTTTTTTGTTAAAAAAGATTATTTAACGAATTTTGTGGCGTGGCACTTGAATTTTTTATTAGCGCGACGCGCTTTAATGAGATAAACAAACTGAAGACATTGATGAAAGGATGAGTCTCGGAATCCAATCCCAAGTTAACGCTGGCTAAACTGCACGCAAAAAATTTAATCGTTGTATCCATAAAATTAGACAGTAAATTCGACAATAAATTTAGTTCCTTTTCCAACCTCACTTTCAAACCTGACTGTTCCACCCAATGCTTCTGTAAACCTTTTAACCACGGCTAAGCCAAAGCCTTGACCTTTGGCTTTTGTCGTCTCTAGTGGTGTGAATATTTTGCTTCTGACGCTTTCAGCTATGCCCTCACCTGTATCTTCAACAGTAATAACGGCTTTGCCACTTATGATAGCCGCAGTTATTGCAAGTTTGCCTCCTTTTGGCATTGCTTGAATGGCATTGTTGGATAAATTTGTCAGTATTCTTCGGATGTATGTTGGATCAGTTTTAAGTTTTGGAAAACCCTCGCTGATAGCCAGCGAAAAGTCTATTTTTTCAGGCATATCCAGTGTAGCTAAGACCAAGTGAACTGTTTGTTCAAGATCAATTTCCTCAAGTTTTGGAGCTAACGGCTTAGCGAAATCTTGCAGATCAACTATGATCTTATTAATATAAGAAATGCTCTTTTCAATCTCATCCAAACTTTCCAATGCGGTCTTTTTAGCTTCGCTCTCAGGCGTTGAAGCCAACTCGGTTTTCGCCAAATATACATCGCCACTTATAGCCTGCAATGGGTTACGAATATCATGACCTACCATACCAGCTGTAATACCTATAGTTGCTAAACGCTCAGAATCTTTTAGTTTCTTTGCTGCTTCCTGAGCCTCTTTTTCTGCCTTTCTAAGCTCAGTAATGTCTCTTGCCGCCGCAAAAACGCCTTGTATTTCGCCCGCATTATTCGTGTAAACGGTGGCATTGTACAATACTTCAGTAGTTTTTCCAGATTTATGTTTAATTACCAAGGGGTAATCTTTCACAAAGCCTTTGGTTAAGACTTGCTTGTATCCGCTCGTTGCTTTTTCTTGGTCAGTAAAGTAATTCGAGAAGTCGCTGCCAATTAATTCTTTTCTTTGGCAGCCAGTGACCATCTCTGTGGATTTGTTAACGTCAGTAATTTTACCTTCAACGCTAATAGTTACCAAAGGGTCAAGACTTGCTTCAATTAAATTTCGAGCATATAACGCGATGATTTCAAGTTTCTTTGTTCGCTCTTCAACAAGCTTCTCTAAGCTAATCTTGTACTCTTCAAGCATCAATTCAGCTTTCTTGCGTTCGGTAATGTCTGAGAAGGTTAAGACTGCGCCATCAATTTTTTTTTCGTTGGATAAGTACGGTCGAACCCTCATTTCAAATAAACGGTCGCCAGCACAGGTAACTTCTCAGGTTGACCGGCGAAAGTTTGGAAATCACATCCGCTATTATCTTTTCTAAATTTGCATTATAAACTACTGAATTAATGGTGATAATTGAACGCCCAACATCAGATGGCGAAATCTTGAAAAGCTCTTGAGCCGAGCTTGTAAAGCGCCTAATTCTCAAGTCTCTATCGACAATAACCACTGGAAGATCGATATTTGTTTGCAGATTAGTTAAATCATCATTCAAGCGGCCAAGAGTTAAATTTCGGTTATTGAGCTCTTCATTAAGCGTCTGCAATTCCTCATTACTTGACTGCAGCTCCTCCTTTGCCGTTTCCAACTCCTCGTTAGTGCTCTGCAATTCTTCATTGCTAGATTGCGATTCTTCCATTGTTGACCGCAACTCTTCGTTGGTTGCCTCTTGCGCTTCAATAATAGTTTGCAAAGACTGCTTAGTTGACTCCAAATCCTCTCTAAGCTCTTGAATCTGTTTATCTTTGGCAGTTTCATTTTTAGCAGGTGTAGGATATTTGGCTTCTTTACCTGAAAGCATGCGAGGTAACGGCTGTTCTTCAAAGGTTATCAAAAAGAACGGCTCTTCATAATCCGCTAATTTTAAAGGTTTAACTTGAATAGTAATGTTTTTTTGTTGTTCTTCAAGTTTCAACTGTACTTTTTCTTTAAGAGCCTTATTCTCTTTTCTCGCGCGGTAAATCATGGTTTGAACATCTGTTCTCAACTCTTTTCGGACAAGCTTTGCCGCATTCAAACTTGCTGCTCCTGGTTCGTGAGCAAGAAATGGGTTAACCTGACCACGAAAAAATAAAATCTCCAAATTATTATTTATTAGCAAAGATGCGGGAACATACTCAGCCATTAATATACGGTCGGTTTCCTCTTTCAGCAAAACCATAGCATTGGGTTTTTCAAGCTGTTTAGCCTTCTTAGCGGGAGAGTATGGAACAAATGTATCTGGACGTAAAAAGACTTGGGGTTGAGCATGTTTCTTCTTGAAAATTAAGCCTTTAGACGTAATTTGTTCAAACAAATAATTGTATTTTCCAATGCTTTCGGATTCGCCGATAACAAGAAAACCGTTGTTTTTTAGCCCATAATGAAAGATTGGGAACATCTTTTCATGGAGAAGTGAATCAAAATAGATGAGAACGTTCCGGCACATTATGAGGTCTAAGTTAGAGAAAGGTGGATCATTGGTTATATCCTGCTTTGCGAATATACACATATCCCTGATGAGTTTAGATATTTGGTAATTTCCATTTTGTACTTCAAAGAACCTTTTAAGCCTGTCTTGAGCAACCTGTTCATCTATTGTCTTTGGATACAGCCCATGTCGCGCTTTGTCAATATTTTTTTCATTTGCATCAGTGCCAAAAATCTGAACCCGCAGACTTGTAATGGATTTTTCTTCAAGAAATTCCAGTATTGCTATCGCAAGAGAATATACTTCTTCACCTGTGGAACATCCAGGAACCCAGATACGTATTGAGTCATTAACTGATCTGTTTTTGACTAGCTCGGGAAACACTTTTTTCTTTAAAACTTCAAATGTTTGGGATTCTCTAAAGAAACTTGTAACACCTATAAGCAAGTCATCAAACAACTCGTCTAGTTCTTTGGGATGCGATCGCAGAAACGCAATATATTCCTTGTCTGTTTCAATCTTGTTAATCACCATACGCCGTGCCAAACGTCTGTTTATGGTAGTTGCCTTATAGTGAGTAAAATCAATGCCGAATGAGACATTAAGCATTGTGAGAATTTTCTTCAGTGAACTTTCAGTTTTATTTAGCTCAGGAGCTTCTGTTTCAAAACGAATTTGAGGGTTCTTGGCGATTCTCACTAGATCTTTCACGATGTTTTCTGGTGAAAGAATAAAATATGCAATTTGGGCTTCTATTGCATTGCGAGGCATATCAGCGTATTGGGCAGTTTCTGGGTCCTGTACAAATGTTATGCCACCTTCAGATTTAATTGCTTTCAACCCTTCAGTTCCATCATTACCTGTTCCTGATAACACAATTCCGATTGCTTGGGCTTTTCGCTCCAAGGCTAAGGAAACCATAAAATCGTTGATCGGTTTGAGCGCTATTCCTTTTGGAATAACTCTAAGATATTCCTTTTGCAACGTCATCGTGGTTCCGGGAGTTATTACATAAACTTGATTTTTTTCAACCTTCATGCCGTCTTTGACTTGAAGAACTCTCATTTCGGTGGACCGTGAGAGGATTTCAGGAAGCATACTTTCCTGTCCGGCAGCTAAATGCTGAATAACTACAAACGCCATGCCTGTGTCAACGGGCAAGTCCTCAAGCAGTTTTCTGATTGGATCTAAGCCGCCTGCAGAAGCACCAATTCCTACAATCGGAAACTCGAACGTGCTTTTATCCTCAGAAGAACCCAAGATTCAAACCTTTTTTTTTCAATTTACATTTAAATTCTACGATATTAACTTGATGACCCTTTTCTAAAAAATATTTCAGGTGCAATTCATAAATTTATATATTCAGCACAATCGAATTGGCTAACAACTATCTCTAGTAAGAAGAATATAATTAAGTTTCTTATTTTTCATAACTTAATTGTTTATTCAATTTTTCTGTTACTCTTTGCCTTAAATTCAAGTTTATAAATTTTCTAGCCAATCGCTTCTCAGTCGAGCGAATAGATGCGGATGAGCGCAGCTGAAAAGTTGAGTGCACTTCAACTATTAACAAAAAAGGTAAAAAGAAGGGAAAAAACAGAATAAATGCTCTTCTAGAGTAGCAAAGCCCAGCGGACCACTGATAAGGGAGAAATGCTGATTTTTGAAAAAATATTGCTTCGATAAAAAACATTTGAACCTGTTCAGGTCTGCAACTCGGCGATGTTATTTTTGAACGAAAAAATTACCCTGTTAACGAAAATGAGTATTAGTATTAAAAATGATAGACTCGCGTTCCTGCCAATTTGCTAGAAGGCCAACACCACTAACTTCAATATCTGTACTTGCCCTGGAATAAGTCTGCCAAGTGATCATACTTAGTTACTCTATTGCTTACCCATGACTAACTTGTTTTGAATTATAAAATGAGTTGTAACGAGTTTAAATCCCTGTGTAACAATGTATAAGTTGCAAAGTCAGCAGTTTTGCAGCAGTCAAAGTGTCAAGTCTCCAGTCTCTTCTGGGTCAAACTAAAATCGATATAACTCAGAGGTATGAACGAGCACCACGATTTTCTAAAAAACGCTGACTAAGCTAAAGAAAGACTATTTGAATAATATTGAGGTATAAATAAAATGGCATATTTAACGCAAACCCAAAGTGGTCAACCAGTAATCATCTTAAAGGAAGGAACAACCCGAAGCAGAGGGAGAGAAGCCCAACGAGACAACATTATGGCAGCCCAAGTGATCGGTGAAATACTCAAAACAACTCTAGGCCCACGAGGCATGGACAAAATGCTAATTGATAGCTTAGGTGACATCACTATAACGAACGACGGCGCCACAATTCTCAAGGAAATGGACGCGGAGCATCCAGCAGCAAGAATGATGATCGAAATCGCCAAAACACAAGATGACATGGTTGGCGACGGAACAACTACAGCAGTAATATTATCAAGCGAACTTCTCAAAAAAGCTGAAGAACTACTAGACCAAAACGTTCACCCAACAGTACTAGTAAGCGGATACCGAAAAGCAGCCCAAAAAGCAATCGAAATCATAGCTAAAAACGGAGTGGATATTGACGTTGAGGATCACAAAATGATGATGAAAGTTGCTTTAACGTCAATGGGAAGCAAATCTGTGGGTAGTGCTAAAGAGCACTTTGCAGAAATAGCTCTAAAAGCTGTAAAGCAGGTAGCCCAGAAGCAAGGAGAACGGATTATAGCCGACATAGATAACATACAACTGGTAAAAAAGGCGGGCAGGAGCCTCATCGAGACGCAACTCATTAGAGGCATAATCATAGACAAAGAAGTCGTCAATTCGGGGATGCCCAGAAAGATAGAGAACGCGAAAATCGTACTTTTAGATATGGCGCTAGAAATTGAAAAAACCGAAATGAGCGCAGAAATACGCATACATGAGCCAAATCAGATGAAAGCTTTCCTCGATCAAGAGGACAGCACACTTAAGATGATGACAACCAAGATCAAAGCTTCAGGTGCAAACGTTGTGTTCTGCCAAAAAGGAATCGACGACATGGTACAACATCATCTTTCTAAAGAGGGCATAATGGCCGCACAACGCGTCAAAGAGTCAGATATGGAAAAACTCGCTAGAGCCACAGGCGGAAAAGTGACATCCAATTTGAATGATTTAATGACAGCAGACTTGGGTTTTGCCGGCTTAGTAGAAGAACGCAAAATCGGCGAGGACAAAATGATTTTCGTTGAAAAATGCAAGGATCCACACTCAGTAGCCATACTGATACGTGCAGGGCTTGAAAGAATGGTGGATGAAGCTGAAAGAGTACTAATCGATGCCTTGTCAGTAATTTCAGATGTTACAGAAAACAACAAAATCGTAGCTGGCGGCGGGGCAATCGAAATTGAAATCGCTAAAGGATTACACAACTACTCAACCAAAGTCGGAGGAAGGCAGCAACTTGCAGTAGAAGCTTTCGCAGATGCAGTTGAAGTAATTCCACGTACGCTTGCAGAGAACGGCGGTTTGGACCAAATAGACACACTAATGGAACTACGTCAAATGCATGATAAAGAGGATGGCAAGTATATTGGCATTAACTTATTTACAGGTAAACTGCAAGACAGCATTGAAAACGGAGTCATCGAACCAATCGTTGTTAAAGAGCAAGCTATTAAATCAGCAGCCGAATCAGTGACCATGATATTGCGAGTAGACGACATCATAACTGCCAAAGGCCCCAAAGGTGGCCCAGGCGGAGGAATGCCGCGTGGTATGCCTGAAGAATAAATTACTTTCTTTTTTTAAATAAATCCAAACATTGCATAGTTAACCGCTTCCCTTGTCCTAATACAAAACTGCTCATACTGTGGTCTCAAAACAACTGAAACTGATAAAAGAGCTAAAGGTAACTTAGTCCATAGTTGACTATTCAAGTATTAATTGCCCATAGAGCGATTTGGAAAAGGGTTCAGTAGCAAAGAATCAAAAAACTGAAAAGTAAATTCTCAAGTATATTTGAAGTTTAAATATTGCTTTGCACTAACAAACACTGCGGAGATCGTTTTAGATGGGTAGTTTTTCAGTGTCTTTACAAATAAATTGGGAGGAACTTTTGACACGTTTAGCTGACGACCACGAAATTGACGTTAGCAAGGTTATTAATGAATTGTGTAACTGGGCTTTATCTAGCTCTGACAGCAAGATACAATTTGAAGTCTGGTTGGACAAGGCTTATCCGCCAAAAGGTGAAGCTGAAGACAAATCAATGGCTGAGGGTGAAGCGGCAAGCGAGACTGAAGAAGAAATCGAAGATGAAGCTGAAGAAGAAACCCATGAGGATAGAGATTACAGTGAAGATAGAGAACAAAAGCCCTAAACGGGCAAGGCTCTAAAATAGCGATTACTCAGTTAATATTTTTCCAAAAGAAAACAATCCTCGCAACTGAGGTGAAAGAAAATGAGTGAGAAAGAAAATGTGAAAAAGACTGAACAGGAAACAAAGCCGCGAACTTACGAAAAAAAGGTAGAGAAGAAGCACACTGGTGAGAACAAAAAAGTACCTGAGAAATTTGATGAGCAAGAAGCAGGATCAAGGAGGTCCCGTGGCAAAAAACAAAGACGCCAATTCAAACTTGCTCCAAATAGAGGATAAGACGGTATCTATCTGAACTCGCCAGGTCTCGAATTATTTTCTCGCTAAAGACTATTCTGAAAAGCGTGCACGGCTGTTCCTAAAATTGTCAGAATGTTTTTGGTTAGCTTTTTTCTTAATAACTTTTATTTTAGAAACCTACTAACGAAGCAAAAGCCAAAAACCACAAAATAGGAAAGAAACTTTTCATAGTTTCTTAAGGAAAATTCATGTTCTAATGTTCAGTAATTTAGAATTAAATTGAACAAAAATTCTGGGCAAAAATTTGCCTATTCTTTTGTTCAGTAATTTAGAATTAAATTGGATGCTGGTTCAAAATTTTCCCTTCAACTTCTATGAATATACATATTTGGGAAACTTTCGCTAATAAACCTTAATATATCGTTAGGTATGCTATTTAAACTTAATAAACCAAAAACTTTAACGCTAAAAAGAAAGGATGAATAATACATGAGAAACTTCAAGGATTCAACTTGGAAGGCGAACGTTACAAAAGTTGTTCAACAGATACAGGAACAAGACTTGAAATTTGTTAGACTGCAATTTACCGACATTAACGGGATGCTAAAAAACTTGGCCGTCAGTTCAAAAAACATCGAAGGCATCTTTGAACACGGGCAATCCTTTGATGGTTCATCCATAACCGGTTACAGGCCAATCGAAGAATCGGATATGGTTCTTTATCCAGACCCGACAACATTCGCCGTATTGCCTTGGAGGCCAAAAGAAAAATCTTCTTGCCGATTACTATGTGACATATATACTCCACAAAACAAACGTTTCGAAGGAGATCCAAGATACATACTTGAAAGAGCCGTCGAAAAAGCCAACAAAGCAGGCTTCACTTACGTATGCGCACCAGAACTTGAATTCTTCATAGTTAAAGAAGCCGAAAACGGCGGTTTACCTACGCCGATTGATATGGCTGGCTACTTTGATTTCCACCCGAGCGACTTAACCGACGATCTACGTAGAGAAATCGCTGATATGGCAGAACCTTTCGGAATTGAAATCGAAATTAGCCATCACGAGGTCGCGCTGGGACAAAACGAAATAGACTTCAAATACGGCGAAGTCTTGGACACAGCTGACCGCACAATAACCATGAAAATGGTGACAAAAGTCGTTGCAGCCCGCAACGGTTACTTAGCAACACACATGCCAAAACCATTCCAAGGAATAAACGGTTCAGGAATGCACACACACCAAAGCCTATGGAACAAAGACGTTACCCAAAACCTCTTCTTCTCTGACAATGCAAAAGACGGCTACATCTCCGACCTCGCAAGAAACTTTATCGGTGGACAATTAGCTCATGGACGCAAAATGACGGCGATTTTGAACTCTTGGCCAAACTCCTACAAACGTTTAGTCCCCGGCTACGAGGCACCAGTTTACTTGGCTTGGGCGCACAAGAACAGGTCGCCGCTCATTAGAGTGCCTAACTTTGGAGGAAGAAAAGCTGCAGCGCGATGCGAAATACGCTAACCCTGACGGAGCAGGAAACCCCTACTTGCAGTTTGCAGTGCTGCTGGCAGCAGGACTAGACGGCATTAAAAACAGGACTGATCCTGGAGACCCAGTTGAACTGAACGTTTACCACATGACGTACGAGGAGCGTAAAGAACGAGGCATAATATCCCTGCCAGAGTCGCTTAAAGAAGCTTTGGATGAACTGGAAACAAGCGATCTAATGCGTGAAACCTTAGGCCCAACTGCATTCGAAAACTTCTTAATTGAGAAACGCAGAGAATGGGACCTATACAAAACTCAAGTAACCGAGTGGGAAGTCAAAAGATACATCGCACGGCTCTAAAGCCGCCTTGAATTAGGTACTTTTTTCTTTTTATTCTTTTATTTTCTCAACAATTCTTTCCAAAGGAACGATCGTTTGTTCACGCGTAGCTAAGTTCCTAAGAACTACTGAGTTGACTTTTAATTCTCTTTCACCAACGATTATGGCAAAATCAACTTTGCGTTTATCTGCATCTTCCAATGCCTTAGCCATTTTGCGACCCATAACCTCAAACTCAACGCAAACACCAGCATTTCTAAGCGTTTGGGAAATTTTTAGTGCTTCAACTTTAACCGCTTCATTTACTGGAACCACTGCAACTCGTTTGCTTTGCCTGCCTGTTAAAGCGGTTTTCTGCATTTGCATTGCAAGCACAATTCGATCAACGCCGTGAGCTGCACCTATAGCGGGTGTTGGTTCACCTCCGAATACTTCAATAAGTCTGTCGTATCGTCCGCCGCCGCCTAAGGCTATTTCCAACTGGGGAATGTACACTTCAAAAATTATGCCAGTATAATATTCTAAGCCTCTAGCAAACGCTGGCTCAACAGTCTCAACTGGACAGCCGCTTTCTACGATAAACTTCAGTATTTCATGCAGGTTTTCAACTGCTTTGAGTGCCTTTTCATACCCTTCAACGTGTGACTTGATTTTTTGGACTGTTTCAAAGCAATCTTTACTTTTAAGCTGCAATAAACCTTCAAGCACGTTGCGGCACTTGTCCGATTGAATTAGCTTAAAGGCTTCCTCGTACTCTTTCTTATCCATCCTCTGCAATATGGCATTTTGAGTTTTTTCATCAACGTTTTCCTGACTAAGAATGCCACGCAACACGCCAACATGTCCGATCTTGAAAGCGTAGCCCTGTAAACCTAAACTTTTCATTAGATTATTGGTTAACAGGACTATTTCTGCGTCTGCTTCAGGCTTCTCGGACCCCATTAATTCAAAGTTTGATTGCCAAAACTCCCTGTAACGTCCCCGTTGGGGTTCATCATAACGGTAAACGCTTCCCGATGAAAATAGACGCAGGGGTTTAGGTTCTGTTCTAAGCGCTGTGGTGGCTAACCTTGCAATTGACGCAGTAAACTCTGGCCTTAAAGCTACTGTGCGATCCCCAAGATCCTTGAAAATAAACATGCGCTGACGAATTTCTTCTCCTGACTTAGCGCTTAAAAGCTCAAGCGGTTCAACGACCGGTGTAATAACCTCTTTGTACCCAAATAGTGCCGCTGTTTCTTTAGCCTTAGCTATTACTCTTGTGAATATTTCTGCTTCTTCATTCAGAATATCTCTCATTCCGCGAACAGTCTGGAAAGTCGGCATACATTTTCTCCTTTGCCCTTTGAACGCTTAGCAATTAAGAAGGCACATATTTATCTTTTAAACTATCCTCAACAAGTCTTGGCTGCTTCTACTTCAAGCCGCATCATCTTCAAATTGACGATGCCTTCATCACTCATTGGATGCCTAGCAAGGTATCGATCAACAATTTCTTTAATGAATTCGTCTCTACGTTTAACTGGCAACCTTTCAGTATATGGCAACCATGTGGTCCTAATCCAGCCTTCTAATCCCTGCACGCCAGATAGCTTCATTTCCTTTGGGATAAGCTCCACTCTTTCCGGTTTCAAATTAGCTTCCTTTAGCCAAGCTGCATACTCCTGTGGCTCGTAAAATCCATAAGGGAATGAGAAATCTACAAAGAATTCTTTCCATGCCTTTTCAAGTACTAGCTCATCTATAATGCCAAGTATGTCTTGAGCGTTGCCTTTTCCACCCATCTGAAAAAGAAGTTTGCCTGACATCTTCAGGCTTTTATAAACTCCATTTAGAACAGGTCGATGATCAATAATCCAATGCAGAGCAGCATTAGAAAAAACTCGATCAAATTGTTCAACAAATTTTAATTCCCTAGCATCCATTCTTTGAAAGGAAAGATTTGGGTACGATTTCTCGGCAAAAGAAGTTTTAGCTAGATTTATCATCGCTTCCGAATTATCAATACCGATTACGCTGCCGTTAGGAAGGTTTTGAGCAAGTTCAGCAGTGACTTTTCCATCGCCGCAACCTATATCGAGCAAGTTTTTCTTTCCCAGACAATTTTAGTTTAGGAATTAACTCTTTTGCCCATTGTAACTGGTTGGCAGAATTCTTAGAGTAATCTTTAGCATCCCACGAATAATTCTTTGACTTGGCCAACTTTATCGATTTCCTTATTTTTGAACTTTAATTGAGTAACTGCTGAGGTAAAAAACTTGCTTTTCTCATACTGGATCAATAATTTGATTATTTTTTTTAACACTTGAATTTCTATTACGAATTCAAAGCAGCGAGATTGCTCATGACAACCCATGAAATAATTCAGATTTTTTGAATTGATTTTATGGCTTCGATAAACGTTTGAAATAACGTAGAAACAATTTATAAGTAACTTCAATATACCAGCCCCTATGGAAAATTTGCCTAATGTTGCAATTGTTGAAGGAGAGTTTGGGCACAAACCAGTTTTTGAAGCCCTTGATTTAATCGATTACAAAAAGGCTCTGGCGGGCTTTGATAAAGTACTTATTAAAATAAACTTTATCGTTAGCAAATTAATGGACAGCAGTGCAACCGCAGATCCATTAGTAATCGAAGCAATTATTCTAAAGTTAAAGGATTTGAAAATAAAAGAGATTTATGTTGCGGAATCAGAGTCAGCACTGACTAACGCTAATGAGCTTTTCGAAGCAACCAGATTAAAAGAAATGTGTACCCGAAACGGCGTTGAGTGCATTGACTTAAGCGATGCTAAAAAGAAAGTAAAACTGACAATTCCCAATCCGGAAAAACTAAAAACTGTAACTGTTCCCCGATTAGTGACGGAATCAGCAATAATCAGCGCTGGAACAAGGGCTACTCTGGGCATGAAAAACCTATTTGGACTGATAATGGATAAGGCTAAAACAAAGTATTATGCAAAAGGAATAGAAAATGTGGCTGTCGACATCAACACTGTTATTAAACCTAAGCTAACCGTTATAAGCGGTTTTTTTGGCTTGGAAGGAAAAGTTGACAGCGGAAAATCGATAAAGAACGACTTAATTGTCGCGGGAGACGATGTCGTTGCAACAGATGCAGTCGCGTCCAGAGTTATGGGTTATGACCCAAGCAACATTAAGTACTTGTGCAAAGCGAGTGAGAAAGGCATAGGCAATATCAACGCAAGAATTCTTGGACAACAAATAGACGCAGCCGCAAAAAACTTAAAGAAGCAAAAGCTAAAAATTTTAGTTCTCAATGGTTTGTTACGACAGGTCGATGAAAAGTTATTTGCCAAATTTTAATTCAGAAACAGAATAATGCACTATTTCGCCCCGACGATTCATTACAGCTAATACTAATTCCTTTTTTTGGCTTTGACACTGTGATAGGGCATTGGCTAAATCATCAATCACCAAGGGTTTTCCCTCTTGACAACTTAAAACCAAGTACGAAGCAGTTTCTTTCCCGTATGCTCCCCGTTCGTAAATCCGAAAATCCGTTCCAGCGCCGAATCCTTCCCTGACAACGTAACCTCGACTGCGAAGGTCTCTGTAAACCAAGTAGTTAACCCAAGCATTCTCATCAACAGCCTCGTAACAATGGAGAAGACTCTGAAAATCCAAAACGTTATCTTTCTTATCTTTAACCTCAAGCATGCCCTTATCTAAAAGATATAACGCTTCGTAAAACGTTAGCTTAAAAACATCGTTCTCCATAGTTCCGTATCCGCGGCTGGAGAGCGCATCAATGCTGCTTTTTTCTTTTATTTTTACTTCCTTTTTCTAAGAGGACGCCGCTGGTCTTGAATTCGACAGGTGTAGTCTTTTCGTTTTTGCTCATTTGAATAATCAACTTGATTTTATTGGCTTCTTTGATTTTTGGGCAATTCCTTTTCTGTTCTTGAATTTACTAAAATCTTTTTGGTAATAGACTCTGACTTTCACAGATAATTGCCGAGACATATTTCAACGGTGTTATATCAAAAGCAGGATTATAAACTGCTACGCCTTCTGTAGCGATCCTTTGATTACCAATGTGTGTAACTTCTTCAGGTTTTCGCTCTTCTATTGTAACATCAGCAGCCTTATGGGCTAAGTCAAACGTGGATTTTGGCGCCGCAACATAAAAAGGCAATTTATGTTCATGCGCTAACACGGCAACTGAAAAAGTACCAATTTTATTAATAACAGCATCCTGAACAATCCGGTCTGCGCCAACAATAACCTTGTCAACAAGCCCTTTTTGCATGATAAAGCCAGCCATGTTATCAGTAATCAAAGTCACAGGTATACCTGCACGTTTAAGCTCATAAGTTGTTAGCCTTGCACCTTGCAGTAGCGGCCGAGTTTCATCAGCAATAACCTTGATTTTTTTGCCTTGTTCCCAAGCAGCCCGTAATAACTCCCAACGCAGTGCCATATTCAACAGTTGCCAGTTCGCCCGCATTGCAATGAGTTAAAATTGTATCACCATCTTTAATAAGTACTGCACCGTTTCGACCGATTGCACGGTTCTGTTCTGCATCTTCCTCAAGAATCTTTTGTGCTTCAGCAATAACCAATGCTCTTAATTCATCCGTGCTTCCTGAAAATTCGTGTGCTTTTTTAAAGACGCGATCAACACCCCAAAAAAGGTTTACAGCTGTTGGTCTTTGGCGCTTAATTACTGCACCAGCGTCCTCTAATTCAGCTAGCAATTCTTCTTTATTTTGTGTTTTTGAATTGTAAGCCGCCAACGCAACACCGAATGCAGCTGCTGCCCCCAGCAATGGAGCACCACGGATGCGCAGAGTTTTTATTGCTTCAGCCATTTCTTCAACTGTTTTGATTTTTAAAGTTACTGTTTCATTGGGCAGTTTTGTTTGGTCAATGGTTATAACTGTTCCATTTTTCCACTCTATAGTTCTCAATTGCTAAACCTCAAATGAACGAAATTGGTCGTTAAAAATTGTTTATTTTAGTTGTCGATTGGTGATTTGAGGTAAGTGACTACTTCAACTGGAGCGTCGTCGCCGAATTTGAGTCGTTTCTTCCATTCCTCACCGACGGCGATGAGCGAGAAAACGCCTGAAATCTCAGCCTTCGATTTTTTAACGAGGTTAACTAGTGCTTCCTGGGTTTCTCCGCTTTTAATCATGTCGTCTACTACGAGAACGCTGTCACGTTTTTTTATTGCTTCTTTTGGAATGTAAAGTGTCACTGTTACTCCGGAATCTCTTCCTAGAATGTATGTTTCTTCAAGGAAGGCTTTAACGCCTACTTCCTTGTTTCTTTTTGCGACGATTAAGATTAACTCCTAATGAGTTAGCAACCATGGTGGCTAACGGAATGCCATCTACGGCGGCAGTTAATACTTTTGTTACTCTTTTTCCAGCAAAATTGGCAAGAGCATGATTTGCTGCTTGCTGAAGGATGTTGTAGTCACCCACTATTTCAGTGTTATCGAAATATCCTGTGTCATCAAATTTTATTCTGCTCCGCAACTCTGCTTCTAAACCCACTAGTTTAGTAAGAATCCGTCCAAGTTGTCTTGCGCGTGTGGTGTTGGGTAAAACGTGTCCTTTTGCGTATCGGCTTAAAACGGTGACTGGTAAACCTGTTTTGGAAGCTAATTCTCGATAAGTAATATTACGTTTATACTTGGCAGTTCTTAAAAGTTCAATCGTCATTAACCGAAGCTTCAAATCTTCTGCGTGAGTGCTCAATTTCCTATCCTCTTTTTTACATCAATAGCTCAAATACTATATATTTACTCCTAATAGCATCTTAACAATTTATAACTTTCCGTCAAAACTAAACAATAGTGTAATATGCAAGTTTTTGCAAGTAAACAATCGTTATTTAAGTTTCCTTAATGAATCCACTGTAAAAACTTATCAGGTCCATTTTTGTCTAAATCATCTAGAAACTTTTACGATAAGGAAATACATGAAAATACCGAAATAATCTTTAATGAGCTTTTGAGACGTTAACTAGAGGTCAGGTGTTTGAAGGTCTTCATTTTCCCGTACAATAGTCTGGTTTTGTATGATATGGTGAAAAGGCTTGGTCATGAGCCTTTAGCTATAATGGAAGAAATTAGTAAACGTGCAAAAATTGCCACTTTTGATTCGCCACCATACGGCATAACTTACAAAGAGCCGCGAGAAGCTCTAAAATATTGTTCGGTTGATGTCCCATCCGGGGTCAGAGGAAGAATAAATGTGCTGGCGCCCTTGGTGCAGCAGGCTGATGTTGCAATTCTTGTGGAAAATTCTGAAATAGCCTTTGGCAGTTCAGGTTGTGCTAGAGCAAATGAATTCGCGAAATACATGGTTAGACAGCGAGATATTCCGATTCTTTCGCTAAGTTATCCACGCAATGAAGAGGAAGCAGTGGTTTTTGTTCAAAAAGTAGTTAACTTCCTTAAACAGCCTGAAAAGGAGTTGAAGCAGTGACCATCAAAATTGCACAGATTTCATGCGGCACCGAATGGAGCGGCATCCAAAATGAAGTTGATAAGGCAGCAGCAACCGCTAATGCTGATATTTCCATTCCAGAAACCACTACTGGAGAGATAAAACGTGCAGAAGAACAGTTAGGTTTTGTTCCCGCCAGCAATGCATTGAAAGTTATGCTTGGCCAAGCTCTATCTCTTGTTGAAAAAAGACCTGATTCAGCCGGTTTCTGGGTTGATGCAGCAATGATTTTAACCTGTTTCCGTTGCGGTGAAGGAGCCCTTGTAAAGCATATAATTAGGAAGTACCTTCAATCCAAACTCGATATCCCAGTCATGGTTTATTCATTCACTGAGCGAACCATGAAGCGAAACTTGCTTCTCAGAATGGAAGCGCTCGCTAATTTAGTTAATCAAAGAAAACTCCTATCAACGCAGAAACAAGTTGGCATTACCTTAGGCGTAGACTCCGGTTCAACCATGACTAAGGCCGCAGTTATGAAAGACGGGCAAATAGTCAGCTTAGCGTGGCTTCCCACAACTGATATATTAGAAACTGGTCGTAAAGCAGCTGAAGAAGCCCTTAAGAAAGCATCACTGAAAATGAACCAGTTGGATGCAGTGGGCGTCACTGGTTATGGCCGGGAAATTTTGGGCAAAGTGTTTAATGCCAATGTTGCGTTGGAAGAAATTACAGTAAGTGCGAAAGGAGCCTCTTTTCTCGCTAATAAACAGGATGGGTACGCTACTATAATTGACATAGGAGGTACAGATAGCAAAGCCATGTCTATTCACAATGGTGTTCCTGATTGTTTCACGGTCGGAAGCATATGTGCAGGAGGCTCGGGCAGGTTCTTGGAAGTTGCTGCCAACCGAATCGGCGTTGATATTAACAGTCTGGGTGATTTAGCATTACAAGGCGATCCAAAGAGTGTTGTTATGAATGCTTATTGCATTGTTTTTGGAATGCAGGATATCGCTGGTGCTTTGGCTTCAGGCATACGAAGAGAGGATGTAGCAGCAGCAGCTTGTCAAAGTGTTGCTGAACAGTTTTTCGAACAACAGTTGCAGGAAATAGATTTGCGGGAACCGGTGATTGTAACTGGAGGGGCTTCTTTGAACAAGGGTTTAGTTGCAGCATTTGAAAACGTTATAAACGCGAAAGTTTTGGTTCCAAAATTTCCGCAGTATGCTGGTGCTGTAGGCGCTGCAATATTAGCTTCAGGAGAAAAAAACAATGAGTAAAAATGATGATAACAAAGACGATGTAATATCGATGGAGATTGTTATCTCTCCCGATTCTTGGGTAACTCCTGCCTATCTCCACGGCGCCACAATGCCTCTGCCAGTTAACGTGAGAGAAACCTGTAGTGGCATAGTGATAAGAGGAAAAAGAAACGATGTTGAGAACTCCGTAAAAGAGCTGCGAAAAATTGATCCTTACGCAATTTTCGTGAAAATTCGTGGATCACGTGTTGGGTTACATAGGATATACAGAGGCTTTCTCCAAATGGAGGGAGAATACAAGTCCCTGCCTACTTTTTCACACGCTTTAAAAAAAGTGTTAGGCGAAGGTGGCTCCGCAACTAGCGCGATTTTGTCAGAAAAAGAAACCGTTTCTCCAGAAAAGCTTTCGGTCATTTTCGGAAAAGAGTTATCAGCAACCCAAGAAAGACCTGTCTTGAAGGACAAAGAAGCTTACCTGTATCCTGTATTCTCGAAATATCGAGGTTTTGATGCTTTTTGGGTTTGCAGAGACAGGGAGTCATTGCATGTAGTTGCAACTGGAACTTCCAAAGAGGAAGCTGCTGAAAAAGCAAGAACGATTGGCTACACAAGATTTCATAAAGAGTATCCTCCATTTTCTATTTCTCCTCAAGAAAGCAACAAACTTGAGTGCGCAAGAATGGTAATATGCGAGTGCGCTCCTTCAGCCGTCGACGTTGATGCTGTTCTATTTCTCCGCAAAGATGGTAGCGTTAGAGTTCAATGTCCTCTGGGTGATTTATGTAAAGTGTGGTGCCCGTACGGAGAAGTTGAACTCATGGCATGTAATAGAACCAAAGAAGCCGCTCGATTGATCCTAATACGAGGCGTTGGGACTTTACCGCGTGCTTATATTCCCAAGGCTGCCAAAGGAGAGGCACGCTACTTTTTAATGACTGATAGAAGAACTGAGTGGGCTCGACGTACACAAGAAGACAAAACCGAAAAAGAAGACTAACACAATATTCAGATTAAACCAATATACAGTAAAAAAGCTTGGTTAGTGCTTTTCTGCAAGCGCTAACTAAAGTAAGCCTTATATTTGCTTTTTAGAATAAGCGATAGGCAACCATTGGTTGGATAGTTGAGGAGGTGACAAGATGGCGAAAGTAAAGTATGCTACGCAAGCGTATTATGATTTATGGTCTAAGGCTATGAGTGATGATAAGATTATGAATGAGGCGAATATGACGGAGAAGTGGGCTTATATCTTCACTGATAAACCAACAGATACTGGTCCGATGACTTGGATTGCTACGTGGGATCATGGTAAGGTTTCTGTTAAGCCGGGGAATGCTGAGGAGCCAGTTGACTTCAAGTTTAAGGCTGACTACATAACTTGGGCTGGAGTAATTCAAGGTACTATTAATGCTCAGAAGGCATCAGTTACCGGAAAATACAAGATTGAAGGACCGTTCTCCAAGATGATGAAGAATGTTAAAGCTTTAGGACACATGGCTGACCTTGCAAAAGCTCTCCCAGACGTTGAATACTAATTACGTAGGTAAAATTATCTTATAAGTGCTCACATATCATCTTTTTTATTCAAAAACAATAGGAAAACGCTCATTCTTAACCTAAAACTAATATACATTCCACTTGTACACTTCTCATAAGTCCAGCGGTGTACCATATTGCTTGAAAAAGAAACAAGTTTGCCTTTGCAAATACGGGTTTCAACGGGGACAGCTATTGTCATAGGCTTGGCAGAGGGTAAACTTGATGCTGAACCTACAGCAGCATACTTGATGACTTATAATGCTGGCAAGTGTACTGCAAACTGTGGATTTTGCCCTCAAGCCAGAAAAAGCCAAAGCAAAGCAGAACTGCTTTCAAGAGTTTCATGGCCAACGTTTCCAACATTAAACGTGATAATTGCGATTAAAACTGCGTTTGAACAAGGCAAAATAAAACGTGTGTGTATTCAAGCACTGAATTATCCTAATGTTTTCCAACATCTTGAAGCAATAGTTAAAGAATTAAAGAATAAGTCTTCAATTGAAGTTTCAGTTTCATGCCAACCTCAAACTGCGAAAAACATTCAGCTCCTTGTACAAGCAGGCGTAAACCGTCTTGGAATCGCTTTAGATGCATCATCAGAGGTTTTATTCAATAAAGTTAAGGGTTTAGATGCTGGAGGCTGTTACACTTGGCAAAACCAGTTTAAACAATTAGAAATGGCGACTAAACTCTTGGGAAAAGGAAACGTAAGCACACATTTGATTGTGGGTTTGGGTGAAACTGAGAAAGACGCTGTTACAGCTATTCAGGCATGTTTTGATATGAATGTTTTGCCTGCCTTGTTTGCTTTTACACCCATAAAAGGCACAGCGCTGGAAAATAGTGCTCAGCCTAAAATTGAAGCTTACCGACGAGTGCAATTAGCTAGATTCTTGATAGTTAAAGGCTCATCACGCTGCGAAAGTTTTGGCTTCGACGAAGCAGGAAAAATAACGAGTTTCGGGCTTAAAAAAGGGCAGTTAGAAAAAATAGTTGAAACTGGAGTTCCTTTCTTAACTTCAGGATGTCCCAATTGTAACCGCCCCTTCTATAACGAAAAGCCAAGCGGGCCATTCTACAATTATCCCAAAATTATGTCCTTTAAAGAAAAAGAAAAAATAAAACAGCAATTAGGCTTTAAGTTAGCTTGGACTTGCTTCAGATGATTGCATGGATAATTCTTTTGGCGATGTTTTAGGTAAGCAGCTTTGGTTTTTGCCTTGTTACTTGCTCCACTAAACGCCAGAATTCATCCATCGTATACCCCTTCTGCAAATCTTTCATTAACTTTTTCACTTGGTAATAGGTCATTTGGGCTTCGCCTTTATCTAAGCCTTCACTAGGACCTTTAATACGCCTAAATACCTCATCCATTTGCCGAGGTGATGCTCTAATTCCTGCTTTTTCCAAAAGTTGCTGAATTAACAGCGTGACTAGTGTTTCTTCCGATAAAAACACTTGTTTCTCGTCCCAACAATTTCAGGCGGATATGGCACATAAACCAATGGATGCTCTAACATTTCGTCAACTTCTTTTTCTACTTCTTGGGCGAAGATGTTTTCGCCGATTATCGGCTTGTGAAATTGAATGGGCAAGGCAAATCCTTTTTCGGCAGCTTGAGCTAGCCTAGTTATTTTTCCAAGATCAATTCCTGTGTCAATATTATAGAGCAGTTCTGTTGCTGTAACAACCTCTTCAAACGGTGCTATTCCTGCGCGTCCCCCAAAACCCAGCGATGCACGTATGTAAGTAAGATACGCCTTCCTCCACGGCAGCTAGCGTGTTTGCCGTTGCCAAACCGAAATCATTGTGGCAGTGAATTGAAAGCGGCACCTTTTTTCGGATTGAATCAGGCAACCCATCACTGATGTGTGATATGAGGTAACGCATCGATAATGGTCTTATAAAACCAACAGAATCAGCAATTACCAGTTTGGTTGCTCCAGCTTTAACTGCTAACTGAAACGTTTCTAAAATGTCTTCAAGCGGCGTTCTCGTGCCGTCAATTAAGACGAAATTTACTTCTGCACCATGTTTTCGAGCGTAATCGATGCTTTCTTCAATTTTTTTTAGAATTTGCGCTTTAGTAGTTTTTAACCGGTATTGAAGATTTAAACCATTAACGGGCGATTCAATGGTTATCTCCTTTATACCGCATTCTAAACATGCATCAATGCTGTTCTTTGTTGGGTCTGCTGAAGCTGTAAGTTTAGCGTGGGAAAAACTTTCATTTACGATGCGTTTAACATTACGTTTTTCCTCTTCAGATAAGGCTGGAAAACCAACGTTGATGATAGAAATACCCACTTCATCCATTAACTTTGCAAGCTTAACCTGTTCAAAATAAGTCAAGTAAATCGTGGGTGATTTTATGCCTTCTTTGAATGTTTCATCCCAAATGAATGTTCGCTCAGGGAGTTTAGGTGGCAAATTTTTTCTTAACCTATTATAATTTGCTATTAGCCCCTGGGCTTCAAGCTTCTTGAATATGGTTTTCCTCATTTAGGTTCATCCAACAAGTAAGCATAAACAGTTAATTAAAACTGCTTATTCTCATATAAAAATGTAGTATTCTTTAAAATAATAACTCTTTTCCGAGGTTAAACAAGTCCCTAAACCCAAAAGTCTTAAGTTTTACCAAGCAATTAGGTGTAGTGCCGAGTGGGGAATAATGAGTAATTTTAAAACTACAGTGGAACGTATAAAAGCTTTAGAAGCTGAAAGAAAAAATCTTCTTGTTGAAATTGAAGAATTAAAAAGAATGGCGGAAGCAAAAGCAAAAGCTTTGGAAAGCGAAATCACCATGCTACGGGATGAAGTCAAATCGTTGAAATTTCTCCTAAGCGGCGAAGAATTAGAAGCGGACCAGTTCAAAAAGAAAAAATAGCTTCCCCCAGAAATCACGAGCAAGCTTATCATTTTCCGCTAAGGAAAAATCATTTTCTTAGCTAACGAACATTTATTTCTTTAAATATACTTGAATTAATTGTGAATGAGTGAAAAATTGCAAAACAATCCTTTAAGCACAAAAATATGTTCATTAGAGCTTAAAAATCCGACTATTCTAGCTTCCGGAATACTCGGTTACACCGCAGAATCTATGTTGCAAATCGTAAAAAGCGGTGCAGGAGCAGTGGTCTCCAAATCAGTCGGACTGGAGCCAAGAATTGGCTACGCTAATCCAACTGTGGTTCAAACTGAAAATGGATTAATCAACGCTATGGGCTTGCCAAACCCCGGCATAGCTGAGTTTGCAGGTGAAATAAAATACATTAAAACTCTTGTGCATGCGCCCCTAATAGTGAGTGTCTTCGGTTATACTGCGGAAGAATATGCCACGGTTGCTCAAAAAACAGTTGAAGCAGGTGCAGACGCTATTGAACTAAACGTTTCATGTCCGCATGTGAAGCAGACTGGTTCAGAAATAGGTGCAAACCCGAAAATTCTAAAAGAAGTAGTTGAAAAAGTCAGGTCGTCAGTCCAAAAGCCAATAATTGTAAAGCTTTCACCCAACGTTTCTGACATCGTTGAAATCGCTGAAGTCGCAGTTAAAGCTGGAGCAGACGCAATAACCGCGGTTAACACTGTAAAAGCAATGGCTATTGATGCCGAAACAACTCATCCAATATTAAGTAACATTAAAGGTGGGCTGTCAGGTCCAGCCATAAAACCAATAGCGCTAAGATGCGTATATGAAATACATGAAAAATTAAACACGCCAATAATAGGCTGCGGTGGAATATCAAATTGGCAAGACGCAATCGAGTTTCTATTAGCCGGAGCCTGCGCAGTTCAAATTGGCACTGCAATAGCCTTTGAAGGCATGCAGGTTTTCCAAGAAATAAACAAAGGAATAGATGCTTATTTAAGAAAGAAGCATTTAAAAAACATCGAAGAAGCTATCGGCTTAGCACACAAGAACGGGTAAAACCCTAGTTCTAGGGTGCCGGCTGTCGATCCAACAAAATAAAGACATTACACATATGCTTCCATTTGTTGTTTTACCTTTAAAAGCTCTGAATCAATAAGTAATTAGGCTTGCAAAGTTCTATAAAATAGAAAAAAAGAAAAATATGATTCTATTTATGTGCCTTAATAAGCACTCCAGCCGCCATCTACTGGAAGAATTTGACCATTCATGAACGCAGAATCGTCGCTCGCTAAGAACAATGCAACTTTTGCTATTTGGTCAGGTTGGGCCATTCCTGGGCTCATTGCTACTCCATAATTGATGTCTTCAACAAACATGCCCTCTCTACTGTGATCTATACTTGAATCAATATTCGTTTGAACAGCGCCTGGAGCGATTGCGTTACATCGTATGCCTGAGTTGCGGTATAAAAATCCTGTATTTTTTGTTAACCCGACTATTGCCCATTTGCTTGCAGTATATGCTGCACCACCTGTACCTCCGCTAATACCAGCCTTTGAAGCAAGATTAACTATGACGCCAGAGCCTTTCGGAAGAAAAACATTTTTAATAGCACTGCGCATTGCTTTGAAGGGGCCCTCAAAATTAATTTTCATTAGTCTTTCCAACATCGCATTATCAACTTCATGAACTGCGCCAAAATAATCCATGATGCCAGCATTGTTTACTAAGATATCTAATGTTCCATAAGTGGTTGTTGCGACTTTTATCATGTTTTCTACGTCTTCTTCTTTTGCTACATTTGAAATGAGCGTTGTTATTTCTCCACCTTTCGCTTTAATTTCAGCTTTAAGCTCATCAAGCCTGTCCTGAAAAATATCAGTGCCGACAACCTTACAGCCTTCAGCAGCAAACAGCATCGCAATTTCCTTTCCAATCCCAGAACCAGCACCAGTTATAATGCACACTTTATTATCTAATTTTCCCATTCTTCAACCTCCTTTCACAAACTAAATATTAATGTGTATAGTAAATATGTATTTAACTTCTTTATAACTTTTGTATATAGTCAACTTTATAACTTTTTAAAAGTAAACTAAAATTTTATATCGTACGCAAATAAGACTAGAATGAAATCAACCCAAAATAACTTCTTTCATGCATTAAAACATCTTAAAGCAAAGGCATATTACGACGTTAACGTAATTTTTTTTATCCTTGCGAATGCCTAAAGAAAGGATGCAGTATCATAAAGAGTGATGTTAATGTCAACTTATCTCACCGCAAATAATACTTTAAGAATGACTCAAATAGTTCGAATAGAAACAGAAAGTCCAACAGTAAAAACGTTTGTTATGCCTGACAAGCTCTGTGCCAGAGCTAAACCTGGACAATTTATCATGCTCTGGATTCCAGGCGTAGATGAAATTCCATTAAGCGTTCTAGATGCCCATGATAGGTTGATTTCTGTATCAGTCAAGGCTGTAGGCGATGCAACAAGACATCTTCACAACATGCAAGCTGGCGAAACAGTGGGCATACGTGGACCCTTTGGAAACAGTTTCACTCAGAGTCGAGGTCGAGTCCTTCTTATTGGTGGAGGAACAGGTACTGCACCACTTTTATTTCTCGCAAAACAACTTTCACAGAAAACTGAACGTTTACACTTTGCTGTTGGTGCCAAAACCAAAGATGAACTCTTATTTCTAGATGAGCTTAACGGAGTGTGCTCTACAAAAAGCCTTGTAACCGCCACAGAAGACGGAACCTATGGATTGCAATGCTTAGTAACCGAACCTGTCACCGAATTATTGCGGCAAGAAAAATTTGACATGATATACACTTGCGGTCCAGAAACAATGATAAAAAAAATTTTTGACGCCACACGGCATCTTAAATTGCCGATGGAAGCAAGCTTAGAACGGTTAATGCGCTGTGGAATCGGTCTATGCGGAAGCTGCATGATTGGAAAATACCGCGTTTGCAGGGATGGCCCAATTTTCACCTCTGCCCAACTGAATGAAATCAAAGATGAATTAGGCATGTCCAAACTCAGCTTTGACGGCAGCAGAATCCCCGTATAGTCTTGTGATCAAGCAATCATGCAATCAGATACAGAGCTAGAGAGCATTGTTCGCAAAGCAATCCTACTATTTAATAGGCTAAAAAGCCCTCAAGTCACTGCTAAGCTCGTTTTTATCTCGAAATCAACGCTAACAATTTCGTTTACTGGCGGTTTCTGTTATGGATGCGGCGTATTGGACTATGTGGACGGTTTTAAGAAACAGTTTAAAGCTTTAAGCGGCAAATTTGAGCTGACGGATGCCAAAACGCGGCAGATTAGCCCAAGGAACTTTGAGGCCGATTTTAGTGTTAAAACAAAAATCCACGAGTAAAACATGGTCTGCCAAGACAATGAAATACGCGAGAAAGTTACTAACTTCTTAAAAACAGTGGATTAAACAAAGTTTAAACTCAAAGTTATTTTTCAAGAATGATCGAGCAATTTTTAAAAATATAAAACGTTGAAAATCAAAAAAAGCATTCAACACGGTAAGGAAGTTTCTATTTTGTTATTGCTATTCCTCCGTCTCCGTCATGTTAAGTTGTATGCTGACGTAGCGGTCGTTATACTGGAAGGTGCCTGTGGTGCTGTTGTATATCCATAGTTCAAAGAATAAAATGCCATAGAAAGCGCTTCTTTGTGAATTCCATGTTGTTGAGTATCCTTCAAGGTCCAGGGGCAAACCATTAAATGTTAATTGGTTAAAATTGATTTGTGCGCTGAATGGGTCGTAAGTGTAGTTGAAGGAGAATGTTATTGGTATTTCTAAGCTTTGATCGTTTGGAACGCAAAGGCTCATGTTGTAGAGTGACGGTTGACTGCTTGAAGAATCATTAAGAGTATTTGGGGCTTGCTGAGTTAGGTTGCAGAATTTAACTTCAACTTGATAGTAAGCGTAATATCCCAATTGGTCAGCGATGCCTAAGTACACTGAATAGTTCTCATTCAATGTAATATCGTAAGGGTAATTTTCTGCTTTGTGCTCTGGACCTAAAAGCCAAAGTTCAGTGAATGAAGCTGATTGCGCTGAGGGATATGCTAAAATCATCTCCAACGCAGAAGAAGAAACAAACAATGCAACTATGAGAATGATGGTTACGAGTACAACTTTATACTTTTGAAGGTCCATTTGATTTTGCTCCCGAAGCGCCGCATTTCCTCTTTAGAAAAACCAGACAGTTGCTCCCTGGCGAATAATTTGCTATGGTTTGATTTTGGGTAATTTGGCTATGTTGTTTGTTAATGTATTTGTGTTGGACACGGGCATGGGAAGTCTTAAGTAGTAAGTATTAATAGCAATAAAAAAGATAACCTGAAATGTTGCATACGACACCGATTGCCAAGAGGATTTAGCCGATTGAATACTAAAATTTGCTTAATGGTAGGCGCCTTATGCATAGTGACTCTACTATTAAGCCCTTCGTATGCGACAGCAGAATCAAATATTCCAATCTCATCCTTTAGGGTCGTGCAGCAAACAATCCCGCAGTCTTTCAACTATGTCATAAATGTTTCTGGCTCAAACTACCAAATGGTAAACGGAACAACGGGGCAAGTATTGTTCCAAAGCGAGTCTTCTTATCAAGTGTTTAGTAATGTCATAGGAAATTGCTCAGCTGGCTACAGCATTGATGTTACAAGCGGAATCTATTTGGTGCAATCAACTTGGATCATACAAAATGTTGACAATGTATTCTTAAACTTTGAAAGTGGTACAAAACTTCTGGCCGCAAATGGCCTTAATGCAAGCGTTTTAGAATTAAGTAATAGCAATAACGATGTAATAAGCGGTGTTACGCTTGATGGAAATGCAGCAAATAACCCCTCTTTAGACGGTTCGCCATCAGGCATTTGGATTGCCGGCTCAAACGATTTGGTGCAAAATGCCACTGTTTATGATGTTCGTGTTTTCGGAGTAACAATAAGTACATGGGCAATCGCAACCACCGTAAACTCAACAAGAAGTGGCGTTATATACAGCACAATTTATAATTGCGGCGCAAATGGCGTGCAACTAAGTGGATATTCAAGTGATTATGCAATAAACGATAACATTTACGGCTGCAGCGATGTGGGAATAAGCACTTATGAAGCCAACTCAACGATTGCAGCCAACTATATCCACGACTTGAATGGAACTACGGGGATTGGCGGCAACGCAGAATACGGAATTGCAGTTGAGGGTGATGGCGCTTCATATGGCTATGGAGCACTAATATGCAACAACCAAATCAATAGCACTAATGACGGAATAGTGATTAACACAAGTGGTATTCCAGAACCTTACAACAATAACAACCTTTTGAACAATTACATCACAAACAGCCGCTTCGACGGAATAGAAGTAGGTTCATCATTTAATGCTTTGAATAATAATACGATTTCCAAAGTAATTCGTTCCAATGCTTCTTATAACACAGCTGGCATTTGCTTGGATGATAACGGAAGTTTCAACATTATTAATGGAAACCACATTTCACAAAGTGATTGTTGGGGAATAGAAATCGCAGCAGGCAGCACCAATAATAACGTTATAGAAAACTACGTTATTGATAACGGATTGGTAAATGTTGGAGATATTAACGAGCAATCAGGCATACTTATTTGTGGAGATTACAACAGTATTACGGCGAACTTTGTAAGCGATGATAGATCAGGCTCTTGCAGAACCCAACTAGTTGGCATAATGCTACCCTCATGGGCTTCTTCAATAGGTAACGTATATACAGGAAATACTTTTTCGAATCTCGTTGATTACAACATTTATGATGCTAACAATCCCAATAATAACGTTTTAAATAACTAAAACTGGTTCTCCCACCCTGCTAAAAACTAACTTTTTAATCAGCACTTTGGTGATAAGATATCTAACACACGAACGTAAAACTGTATTGCGACAAAATCATTAACGTATCTAAATTAAATTTTCGAACTCTTTCAGGTATGCGCTGCCTATTATTTTCCAGTCATATTTGTCCTCAACCGTCTTTCTACCCTTTTCACCCATTCTCCTGCGTTCGGAAGGATTTTGAAAGAGGTAGATGATCGCTTTAGTCCATTCGCTTAAATCACCACTCTCAACTAACATTCCATTTTCGTAATTCTTGACGAGTTCGGGTATTCCTCCAACCTGAGAGGCGACGATTGGCTTTGCACACGCCATTGCTTCCAACAATGAAACTGGAAAGTTTTCGAAAAATGAGGGGAGAATCACAATGTCCGAAGCCGCATAAAATAAAGCCATCTGCTCATTTGGAATACGATTTACCAAAATAACGTCCTTCTGATTATTCAAGGTTTTAATGGTACTAGCGATACGTGCTTTGTTTTTGGAGTTCATTCCGACAATCATTAATTTTGCCGAAGGAATAACTTTTTTAACTTCATTAATTGCAGAAAGTGCAAATGGTATCCCTTTCAAAATTAATTCTCCACCTACGAGAAGGACGAGAAAGGAGTTGCCAATGTTGTATTTTTCTCTCACTGTGTCTCCAGGAATATTAGGGTTGAATTTTTCGCAATTAACGCCATTGGGAATAACAGTAATCTTGTTTCCATGCATGTTGTGTTGGCGCAAATAGTTCTTTTTAGTTTGATTGGAAACAGCAATGATTCTGTCAGATACAGAAATGTCTAAGTACGTACCAATCAGTTTTAATGGGGTAAAAAAATACTTAACTAGCAACTCTTCAGTGCTGAGTGCAGTAGTTGCCAATCCCTTAACGGCTTGATTTTTCGTCGCTTGGCTTTCAGCTAAGTATTCAGTGTGTAGCGTCGTTACTACTTTGGAATTTTTATTTAGAAAAAGGAATGGGGCTATACCCATTCCACTTTCCCCATGGAGACTGATAATATCAAAATTAAACTTTCGAATTTTTCCAAGATACTTAGGTAGACTTGTTATGGGAAATAAGCGTTTTCCACCAAGGCTGCGAAAGGTTTTGGGATAATTTCCATCTTCACTCCCGCAGGTAAGAACGTATGAGTCTATCCCATTACTTAGAAAATATTTTTGAAGATTTGATACGACTTCTCCAGGTCCACCATAATGATTTGGAGGATAAATACTCGTCACAAAACAAACCTTCATTTAGGGTTCTCCTGGCAACCCGTTAGAGCTGCTAAAAACAATTTGGTTTATCAAATTGCGTGTAAATTGATAATTGAAGTCGTTTAGTTTAATCGTACTTAATTGTTTTCTAGCACGTTTGCAATGCAATTCCAGAGTCTTGTTCCGAAATTCTTTACGGTGAAATCTTTTTCGACGGATAGTCTCGCATTCATTCCTATCTCTCTAACTAGTTTGTCCTGTTCTAAGAGAAAAGTTATTTTATTGAACAGGTCCGTTTGATTATAGGGTTCATAGTAAAGAGCAGTTTTTCCGTTTATTACATATCCCTCTATCGGAGGAACCCTGGAGGTAAGAACGGTTTTTCCCAAAGCCATTGATTGAAGGCAAGACATAACACCAGTTGATCTGATTGTTAAGTGCAAAGGCACTATTACAAATCTTGATCTTAGAGCTTCATTCTTAAAGGTTGAGATTGGAGCTCTTGGTAGCCACTTAACTTTTGGTGGAAGAAGCTTTGGAGGAGAAAGTGCGCTGCGGATTCTCAATTCAGGTAAACAATAATGTTTTTTTTCGTATAATCTTAGAAGAGTTTCAAAATCACGAAACTCCCCTGAGGCAAATATGTAATCCTCAGTTTCATCCAATTTTGGTTTGAAGTATTCTGTTTCAACACCGAAAGGAACGTATGATAACATATTTTCTGAAAAACCAAGGATATCTCTATAAAATGATCGCTGGCATGATGAATGAAAAATAATGTGGGAAACACTTTTCGGATTAAAAGTTTGCTTTAATAATGCACACAATAGCTTAGGAGGAACATTTTCATAAATCTGCTCAACAGCTCTAGGCATTCCAACATCAATCATTATATTAGGAATCGACTTGCAGAATCCAAACTTTGACCTAAGCAAAGCCAATTGAAAAGCACTTGTAGAATCATAAGTTAAGATAAGATCATGATTCTTTATTTGAGCCAAGGTTTCTAAAGGTTGAAGGTGAATCCGTGTGACTCTCTCAATTATGTCGAAGAGAATTCCCTGTTGTATGCCTAACACATTTACCTTGACATTATTTGGCCAATATTTAGAAAACCAATAGCGCTCACCAAAAATAACTTGATCAGGATTTCTAAGAGTATCTTCAAACCTTTTGACAGTGTAAACCGGCCAATTAACAAATAGCAAGACTTTAATCATTTTTTTGACCTTGCAAACAAAATAAATTTAGAAAGCGAATTAGAAAAGACACTTCAAAAACTTAACGATGACATTAATAAGAGTCTATTAAATGACCGTAATGATTTATGTGGGCAGAGGCGAAACCGATAGCTTCAGCGATTTTGCTAAACTGAAGCATTAACGAGAAGACGAACACTTTTTTACATTTTGTAATTTGGTAAATTTTATTTGACATTTTTATGCTACCCACTAAAGCGTAAGGAAGAAAGTATCCCATAATAATTTTTAAATCTTTGAATTTATGGAAAAGATAGTGATTCCCATATCCATAACCAAAATTTCTTTTCCATAAAGCCATGAAAGTTCCCGGTCTACCCCTTTGATGAAATTGCACCAATGGATTAATCTCTAAAGTCCAGCCAGAAGCGCTAATTCTTCTTGAAATATCAATATCTTCCCCTGCTCCTTTTATCCTAACGTCAAAACCATTAATTTCTTTCAGAGGCTTAAGACGAACAGATGCTGCCACCCATGCCAATTTGTTTTAATGGCTTCTTGGGAGGCATCAAATTTACGAAATTGAACATGTCAATTTCAGCTAACTCAAGAGTCACTCTTTCGCGGCCTTTAGCAACAGCTACTTTTGCGTCGTTTTCCATAAATGTTACTTGACTTTTAAGGTAATCTTGTGTTAGCACCAGGTCATCATCGATCCACAAAATGTAGTCGCCCTCTGTGTTTTCAACAACGATTTGTCTAGCGTTGCCAAGACCAGGATTTTTGTTGGTAGTTACGAAAGTCTGTATATCCGTTTTTTTAGAGAAATCTAAAGCTAATGATAACGTTCTGTCAGCGCTTCCGTCATCGACGATCACAACTTTCATTGATTGATGTTGATAATTTTGAATTGAAATACTTTCAAATGCTGTATTGACTACTTTCTCGCCGTTCTTTACACATAATCCAATAGTTACTTTCGGGATCATGCATTTTTCAACCTGTTTTCAGTGATTGCTCCTAAAGCTCTTAATGAAAATTTAAAGTGATTAGAATTAGCCGGATCCTACTGGTGCCCACACTTCACTGTTGCCGTTTGAATATACTAAGTCACTGCTGTTTAATTGAGACGTTTCGATTTGGGAAGTATTTAACAATCCATTTGATGAGGGAAAAACTCCTTTAACTAAATTCAAGCTGTCAAAGTATACCGAGCTGCCTGCCTCTGGGTTTGTTTCGTCAGTCAAAGGAATGATAAGTTTATTTGGAATCAACGCATGAGTAATCAAAGCGTGATTATCTAGTGAAGAGTAAACAGTCAAAGAATCATTCGTATATTTCCCTATCCAATTTGCGCTACAGGCATCTTGTTCTTGAATTACTGCACCATAAAATTGATAGCTAACCTGGGGATCGTCGGAATTTAATATTCTATAGTAGTCGAATGTTTGAGAATGAATAGCGCCACCTGTAACATAATTTGTGAAACCTGACTGAGATAAAAAGTAAGCACTCAAGAGAATAGCAACTAGTACGATAGCTTTTTCGCCTATCTTTGAAAATGCTGCAAGATGACTGGATTTTAGCTTCTTTCCTAGTGCTTTAAATAATTTCCCTAAAGACAATGCACCGATGACTAGACAAGGAGATAAAAACAACAAAGAAATTGCGTAAAAACGCGTGAAATTCAAAGTTTCGGCAAAAGTTGGGAAAAGCAAAGCGATAGTAAGAATTATTGTGGCAAATATTATCAGCGATTTGAATTTATTTGATATTTTTATTGTTTTGTGAAGAATTATAATTGAAAGTATTCCTTCTGCTAATAGTACGTTTACTAAGACTGATAATGATAAATTCACCCAGCTTGCTATAGTGAAAACTTGTGGAATAGTAGTGACAGCGCCGACACTTCCCGCGCCGATATTATATTTAAACCCATTTAATTGGCTAAATGTTGTTTGGATTGTACTTATGATCCGATCTATAATAGACTCGGTGCTAAATGTGAACCATAGGATTGTAAAGACAAAAATAGACAAAACTGTTGGTGCATTAAAAACATTATCGAGCTTTGGCCTGAAACTAGATATGATTATTATTGCAGATACAAAAACTAAGTATATTATGGCTATTGAATAATGCGAAAAAGCAATTGCTATACCAAAAATTACTAGAAGAATTCTCTTTTCTCTAATAGGCAAGTTTTTTTCTAACCAGACGAGTATTGAAAGGACGAGGAAAAATTCTCCAACAATTTGTCTGTTAACGCTTATTAGCTCCCCAAAAAAGGCATTTACTGTGAAAACAAAGAAAAATGTTGACAACAATGCAATTTGGTTTCCAATCTCATTCTTATACACTTTGTATAAAACTAGTGGAACTAAAGAAAAGATAAATGGGTACAAAATCTTGAAAAGTAATTCATCTTTAACATTCATAAGGATAGAGTATACGTCTGGCAACACAGTGACGGACAGCATAGAGTTATAGAAAAGCACAGGCGTATCATTCGTTGTCGCATCGATAGAACCCCAAAAACCCCTGATTTGAGTAATCTTAAAAACATAAAATTCTAAGCTAGCATCGTCGCCGATTATATACCTTGAGATCAGCACGTTTAATAATAAAATAGACAGCGAAATGGAAAAAATAACCAATGGGTAAAACTTGGTTGGGATAAACTTCCTAGATGCAGCACTCGCTATGGCCAAAAAAGCTATTGCAAGACTTACAATAATCATTATTGAAACATTCGCAAAAACAGCACCCAAAACACTAAGGATTGGGAGAATAGCTAAGGCAATAATTAATGGCCAATATCTACCTATCGTTAAGGTATCATTGATGTTTGCGAAATTTATTGAAAAGTCTTTTCGGTAAGCTACAAGGAACATTATTAAAGTGAAAATCGATATACCTGCTGTAACAGGGACTATTGATAACGGCTGCGAAAGCCCTAAAGCAAGATAAAGCTCGTTAATAGCTAACCCGACAAGCATAGAAGCAACTAAGCTTAAGCCAATTGACATCAGAATAGTGCTAAGGAGGCTAAGTGTTTCAAGTTTAAATATTTTAAGAATAACGAAACCAGGGACAAATGACAAATATACGAAAACTATAATGTTCCTGAAAATAGGGTTGTTGAGTATAATTGAAGTTATTAGCAATAAAGTAATCGCGGGTACGATCAATATGCTCTTGTTCAGTTGAGTCGCCTTCTAAAAGAAGCTGCTGAAATTCAAGACTGATCGAACAAAAAATCAGTTTTTAATCCTTTTTTGAAATTGCATTCAGAAACTCCAAGTATTTTTTGCAAATTAATTTTTGGTCAAGTTCTCTTTCGGCAAATTGCCTACCGTTTCTGCCTTTCATGCTGAGTAAATCTGCAGGACAATTTTTTGCCTTGCGTATGGTTTCTGCAATAGAATCAGCTGTTGGTTCACAAACAAAACCGCAATCAAAGTTTTCAATTATCATCGAAGGCAAGTCAATTCTTGTTATTATGACAGGTTTTCCAGTGGCTAAAAATTCAGCGAATTTCGTTACGTACACTGCAGATCTATTTTGAGATTGAAGATAATTGCTTGCATCAGCTGGAATTACTAAAACATCCGATTTTTGAAGTTCAGCTATAAGGTCATTTCTAGGCAGCCAATCAATCAGCAATGCTCTATTGCCTAGTTTAGTCTTAATTTCGTTTTTCATGCGTTGATCTGTTTTTCTAAAACCAATTAACTTAAAGCAGATGTTTTCATCTTTCAGTATTTCTGCTGCGCGAATCAAGTTATCGACTGCTTCTATTGGCCCAAATGATCCTGCGTAAGTTACAGTAAAAAAGTGCGAATTAATGGATGAACTATTTTCTTGAGGCTTGAATTCTCGTAAGTCTACTCCGTTTATGATTACCTCAATGTTATCAGACTCAATTTGATTGGCTCTTTTGATCAGTCTTTTTTTTATTTCATGGGAGGAAGCTGCAAAATAATTAATGCGTTGCGTTGCAATGATTTCCATGAATGTCATCTGAAATTTTGCAAAAAATCCAGCTAAGTCGAATCGGTTTTTCATCATTAAGTGACTCTCGGTGATTGCGTCGCTATGCACATCATAAACTACAATAGTTTTTCTTCCTATGAATGGTTTGGCAATAGCAAAGAAATAGGCTGCCCCGTTTCCTCCTGCATGTATAACGTCAAAGTTTGCTAGTTTTTTTAGAATAAATGGAGTATTAAGAACCTGAATAAAGACTGGGGAATGGAAAAACATGTCGCCTAAGTAAATGTGTTCCGTTTTGGCTCCTTCTTCTCTACAGTGCTTTTCGAGATTGAATATTCTATGATTATAGGCAGTCGTGTCTGAAGACTTTTCAGAAGACACAAAAAGCATTCGCATTGTATAGCGCCTTAGAATATTAATTTCAACGGTTAAGCTAACTCTTTGTAAACTTGCTGTGTTCTTTTCGAAGTTATGTCCCAAGTAAATTTTTCCAGGATAGTTTTTCGAGCATTACTTCCCAGTTTATTAGCGAGTTTTCTATCCTCCAGAAGTTGAATTATTTTTGCTGCAACATCTTCAGGCTTTCTAAGGATGAATAACCCGTTATAACCATTTTGGACGACTTCCGGTATTCCCCCCATTGCAGTAGTTACTACTGGCTTGGCACAACTCATCGCTTCTAGGAGCTTAAAAGGAAGATTTTCCCATGAAGTAGGCATGACATAAGTGTATGCCCTAGCGTAGAGCGATGGCAGGTCCTTATAATCCACGTAGCCCAAAACTGTATATTTTTCCTTTGGCACACTATTCGCATCTAGTACATCATGCAATGGTTTAGTGAATCCTGATCCAGCAAAAACAAAGTGAACTTCTTTATTTGCTTTTAATATTTCAGGAATGGCATGTGCCAAGACGTGAGCTCCCCGAGCTACTGTAAGTCTCGATGCATAGAGAACTATCGGCTCTGAAATGTTGTTCAGAATTTGGGAATCTGCGATTTTGCAGGGACTAAATTGATCTGCGTCAACGCCATTATAAATGACGGGTCCTTCAATTTGAGCAAAGTTATAATTTGCTTTAACATGGTTTTTCGTCCATTGTGAAACAAAAATGTTGGTTTCTCGCTCATTTTTGGCTAAATAGAATCTTTCCGCTAACCTGAGCATTGGGTACATGGCTAGTTCGCATTTCTCGGATCTATCCATTTCGGACCATTTCTGGTTTGTGTCTTTTATGCCTTCGACTTGATTTTTTATTGTGCTGTGTATAGTTGTTACTTTTGGAATTGTCATTCTTAGTTTGCTGTATATGTCAGACATGTGAGCGTGTTGACTGTGCAATAATTGAATGCCATTTTCCTTAACAATTCCAGGAAGTTTATGGAAAAGTTGGTACTGAAACGAGCAATTATACAAGAAAGTCTCTGATGCATTTGAAATTACGTGCAGATTGATTTTGTTTTTAAAGTAACCTAGAATGTCGTCCTTAGAATAGGAAATATTTGAGCCGTTAAGAGCTTTTATGCTTCTAAGAAGAGTAATAACATGAACTTCAAATTGTGGGTTTTCCGCCAAATGCTTAGATAGTTCAACGCAGTAAGTGCCAACTCCACCCCAATTTGGCAAAAACTCTGGCGCTATTATTCCAATCTTCATTTGAAAAAAACCTTCGGTTCGCAAAAATCAATCTACGTTTGATTAGGCTTTTCTAAGGTCAGATATAGACGATTCCTGTTCCAGCCCATTTTTGGTTGTTTAGCCTGGTTAAGTTCTGTTGCCTTAAACCAGTTAACAAATTTGTTTAATCCTTGCTCCAAAGTGAGCGAAGGTCTATAGCCTATTGCAGAGATCTTGGAGATGTCCGCGACGAGGTGTTTGACGTCACCTTTCCAGCTTGATCCTTTAAAAATAATTTTTGGATTTGTGTCACAAGTTTTTAGCAAGGCGTCAACTAGCTCGCATATTCGGGTTTGATGGCCAGATGCAACGTTGTATATTTCGCCGTTTGCAAATTCATCTTGAGCTATTAATAGCAAGGCTTTAACGGCGTCTGAAACGTAAACAAAGTCTCTCATTTCTTCGCCAGTGCCGAGAATTTCTATGTGCGCGGGGTTTTGCTTGATTCTTAACATTAAATCGTACATTACATACTTGAGCTGTCTTGGTCCGTAAACATTAAAAAATCTCACAATTGATGCTGGTAAGTTGTGAAGGCGTGAATACAACCTAACGTATTCTTCAGCGCAAAGCTTTGACAGACCATATGGCGAGACAGGCATAGGCTGTGTGTTCTCTTTCAATAAAAGATTAGATTCTCCATAAACTGCTGCAGTGGACGTAAAAACGAATTTTTTATTGTATTTCCTTGCACTATTAAGAACCACTAGAGTGCCGCGAGCACTCGTATCAAAATCCTGAAGGGGCGCATCAACCGAGAACTTTACAACATGACCACTGCCAAAAACCTTGGTTGTCGGAATATACTCAGCCAAATGAAAAACCATATCTGAATTTTTTACTAACCTGTCAACAAGATTCAAATTAGATATATTTCCTCGGACAAACTTCAGCGATGGATGGCACCTGAGATTATCGCGAAAACCGCTTGATAAATTATCAAGCACCATTACGGAGTGTCCTCTTGAAAGGAGTTCATCTACTAAATGGGAGCCAATGAAGCCAGCTCCGCCAGTGACGAGTATTCGTCGTTCATTCAAGAAAGGACGCTTATCAATAATTTCGTTCATGCTCATCCGTGCTAATACTGAAGAAAAATTTTCGTTCTATGGAAAGTTGAAGGTAACATTTCTCATTCGGAAAACAAGCGACAAGTTCAATGACTTAGTCTTTCATTCAAGGTTCTTAATTTCTCATTTAAAGATCGAAGACGAAAACCCGAAGTGATTAGGTGTTCAATCACCATTCGCTTTAAAATGGCTGCGCCATGCTTAGTTTTTAGCTTCTTTTCCCCTAAACGTTGCCTATAGTGAATGGGGATTTCGATGATGCCCAAACCTTTTTGTTCGACATGATGATTCAACTCAACTTCAATGTCGAAACCCTTAGATTTTACGTCCCAATGTTTCAAGATTTCAGCACGCACAACGCGCAGCCCACTCAGGGGATCATCCAAGTATGTGTCATTAAGCAGGTTATGTGTCAGTGACACAAGTCTATTTCCGAAATAGAGTACGCCAGGCAAAGCCTTATGATCCAAATGCCCATTGAAGCGATTGCCAAGAACCATGCCAACATTAGGGTTTTCCTCAAGTATTCTAACCATCTGCGGAATGTATTGTGCGGGATAAGTATAATCAGCATCGATTATGACTATGTAGTCCATTGTTAATTTTGAATGTTCAAATGCTTTTGCTAACGCATCTCCTTTGCCTAGCCCATTTTGAAAAGCGATATCAGCCCCCATATCCTTAGCTATCTCAACTGTTCTATCAGAGCTTCTGCCATCAACCACCAAAATACTTGGTTTTTTCAGGTAAGCGCAGAGTTCAGCTATAGTTTTCCCAATTCCTTCTTCCTCGTTCAAAGCTGCTATGACAACCTGTGTCGATGGGAGTTCATCAACTTCTCTTTTTTTCACAATTATGTCAACTCTTTAACAATAAACTTTCTTGTTTACAACCGCAAAAAACAAAGATTATGTCAAATGTTTCAAGTATTAACTTATTAAACTTCTCAAATCGACTTTGCCTGACTATTCCAGGCAATATTGAAGCCGGTTTAATTGATTCTCAGAATGACTTACTTGTGAAGCCAGCCTCTGCCGCCTTTTTTTGACTGTTGTTTTTCTTTCTTCTCTTCACAATAAGTTTGCGCTCTCTTTTTATTTGGAGGATTTTGTGTTACCTTTGTTTTCACAAATTTTTTCCATCCGCCGACTTCTGGACTTGGTTGAATAAATCTCTCGATTTCAAGAATTTGATGTTGCTCTAAAATTTCTCTAAAATTTAATGCTTTGTAGTCTTTTGTTGCGTGAATTACAGTTCCTCTGTCAACAAAAAGTGACAAATAATCTTGAGTGGCAATACCTTCTGCTCTGACTTTATCGTCCATCCGCTCAATCCATAGTCGTTTCCATTCGATTTTAAGCTGGTCAACCATTTCTTTTTGGTCTGGAGCCTTTGCTGTAGTTTCCCTCCCTGACAGGAGCGGATAGAAACGTTTCGTATGTGAGCTTTGCTGTTTGATTGCTTCCGATCCCCTTCTCCATCCAAGCCCTTCCATTAGAAGGGTGCAAAAAACAGATAAAACATCTATATAAATCGTCTAGTAATAATAATTCAATTTTTCTGTACTTAACAGCTACTATATATGTATTATTTACAATATATACTTGATATGATTGTATATTATTTGACCTGCACTTATCTGCGCGCTATCTAAGCAGCAGAAAACGTTTACCATATGTCCACTTTGCAACGTTTCGCTAATGTTTAGTTTGTAACATTTATTTTTTCTTTTTAATGTTTAAATTGTGCTTAACTGGCTAATTAATAGGAGTTTTTAGCCAATAGTTTAATGATAAACAGCACTACCTTAACCCTTGAATGCACTCGGCAATAGCCCTAACTGTTAACTGCATTTAGAAAATTAATTGAATGCATGAAAAATGTTATTTGTCTGATATGTTTGCCAGTGGACTAAGGGGTAAATCTATTGGATAGGCGAGAAGCTGTAGCTCTATTCAAAGAATTAAGTGAAGAAAATTTAATCGTCCCCTCTTTAGTTCTTATAAAAAAGAGAACAACCGATAGATTTCAATTGGAGATTAAAGGTAATCATGACACTAAACAGATTGAAATATTTTTAAAGAATAGAGGGTTCTCATATGAAGAGAACAAGGATTATTTAATTATTTTTTAAGAATAATTCTTATGCCTGCCTTTCTTATACTTGCCCATGCCACAATCAAGACACTTAATGATATCTTCATCTTCTTCAAGGTGGGTGCTACCACAATGTGGGCACTTTACACATAAAACGCTATTCAAGTTTTTCACGTTTACTCTATTTACAGTTCATTTACCTTATTTATAGTGTTTGACTGTTTCTACGCTATGCAGATTTAAGATTTATCTATGAAAACTTTGAGAAATCGGTAATTACTGATTTATGTCTTCTACTTGTTTAATCTCTCTGTCTCTTTTTGTATAATGTGATAGTCTGGACACAACCACAAGTTTTCATAAGGTTACAAACTAAATAACTTGCGCTATGTTAAGAATAATTTGTTATTGGGGGTGAAATAATTTGCCAAAATGCAAGCTTTGTAATAACTCTTTCAATAGCGAGGATGAATTGGAAGACCACATAAAAAGGATGCATAGGTTAGACAACTTAACGACGGGTATTCATGGTGCTACCTAATAAATTGAAGCTATACTCTTTTAATAAAATCCTCTATTTCTTCGATTTATCTTTACGAAAAATTAGCTAAATACTAAATATCCTGTTGTTACTATGAAAAGTAACATAAGCCCATCAAAGTCCATATAACCCATAGTCGCTTTAGAAAAAATTTTTATATCTAAATCACTGCATTTCTAATTTATGAGTATCAACTTTAGAGCACATATCACATTGGCGGTGGTGTTTGCGATATCTTTACTGGCTTATTATGATGGTATTTATATCAATAATGGTGAGTTATCAGCTGCTGCTTTGCCTTTTGTGATAATCTTTGGTGTTACGTGGGGTATTTACATTTTGTTAACTATACAAAGAAATAAGGATTAGAACGAAAGCATTGTCCATAAAATAATGGAAAAAGTTACTTAGTAACTGTTAGCGTTACTTTTCTTCCAATTGTAATATTTTCATACTATGCACATTTATAGTTTTTGTTTATCAAATCTTTTATCATGATTTCTCGATAGCTAAACTTTAAGAGGGAAAATGAATACAAGTAAATAGGTTATAAGCTTGAGGACTGCTTACATAGGAACTATTATTTTGATGATATCCTTTTTCATAAGCTTTGGTTTAATTTCTAACTTATATGATAATTGTGGCTTGCTTTATAATCTGTTTCAAGGAGTGTTCATGTCATTATTTATGGGTGCGTTCTTTTACCTATATTTTAGATACTTTTATGAGAAAAAACCAACAGTAACAAAGCTCTCTTCTTAGGCATACAGTCATGTTAGTTAAACTCTAAAATCTTTTTCAAAAAACACTTATATGTATGTTCAGTTCCCTTTTTTTGTGAGGTTAAAAACTCTATGCATGTTTTATCATACCCTTTCCAATTCGTTTTACCAACTAATTTCTCAACCCCTGACAAGTTATGCTTTAAACTAACAAAAATTTCCTCAATTAAACCAGTTAGTTGTGCTTTTAACCATTAGACTTCTGAGGTAACAAAATGTTGGCTCAAGTTCTTGCAAAAAGCATTTACACAAAGCAATTTAGTATGGTGCACGAAAATGAGACGTTATCGCGCTGTCTTGAACCGTTCAAGAATGATATCCCTCCTGTTTTGGCCGTGACTGATGAAAAGGGTCGATACACAGGCGTGATCACAAGACGATATATTATTAGGTCAAGACTTGACCCTGCAACAAGCAAAGTGAAGAATCTAATGCAGGCTGCACCACGGGTAACCTTAGATTATTCGATTAGTAAATTAGCTAAGCTTATGATTGAAAGTGGAATCAGGCAGCTTCCATATAGTCGAAAAGGAGAAAGTTGTCGGTTTTGTCACGGATGAGAATGTTATTCATGCTGCGGTTACTCAGGAGTGGGGAAAAACTGAGATTTCAAAAATTATGACTCGTGCACCGCAAACGATTGAGGCGAATCGTTCTGTTGGAGCAGTGCTCAGTTTGCTGCGTGAGTATGGAATCTCGCATGTGCCAGTTATGGAAAATGGAAAGCTTGTGGGTATTGTGAGCATTCAGGATATTCTTGAAGATATTTTGCAACCGCAAACGCGTCAAACGCTTGGTGACGTAGTGGGGGAGAAGGTTCAGACGTTAACTATTCCTGCTAAGGGAATAATGACTAGTCCTGTAATTACTGTTCAACCCGAAACAAGCTTAAAGGAAGCTGAGAAGAAGATGCATGACCACAACATTTCCTGTTTAGCTGTCGTCTTAAACGATAAGTTAGTCGGAATCGTGACTAAGCTGGATTTTTTGGAGTTGATTTCTCAGCTTGAAATTGAGCGCAAAAAGATTTCTGTGCAGTTTGGGTTAAAAGGGCTTCAGATCACGCCTGATCAACAGAGTTTTATGATGGATGAATTTGATTCTTTCAGTCGAAAGTATCAGGATGCTTTTTCGCAGGGAACATTGTTTGTTTACATGAAAACTCATGGCACAACGAGCCTTCGAGGAACACCACTTATACATTGTAGGCTGCAGTTTCGAACAGTAAAAGGTTCATTTTTCAGCACTGGCGAAGGTTGGGGAATAGAAACAACTTTTAGGGTAGCTTTGGATAGACTTGAGCGAAGACTGCTTAGAAGCAAAGAACTGCTTGCATACAACCCAAAATACGCCAAGGATTACCTACGCAAGATTGGTTTGCCACAAGAAGAACTATAACCTTTTTTTCAAGTTTTCTTTTTTTAATTCAGCAGGGTTTTTTTTACCTAATTGAAAAAGGTTAAGATTTTTTGTTCTCGTCGTGATATATCCACCAGACGAGTCCAACTATTGCAGGTATTGCGAATATTGCAGCTATCCAGACTAGTATCATAATTACTGAGTTTACGACGTAGTTGACTGTAAACGTTGATATGGCTGTATTCCAGTTTCCGTCAACGTATACTTTAATGGCGAATGCGATGAACAGTAGCAGTGAAAATCCTCCGCTTGAATCTCTTGAGCGACTTCTGGATTTGTCGCCTTTCTTCTCTTCCCATGGTAGTCTTTTCCACCATAGCCAGCCTATCAATGCACCTATAGCTATGGGTATTCCAATCAGGATAAGTTCCCAAAAGATGGCATTCAGGATAAAAAGCACAACATTGTTCATCGTCCACAAACTGAGGACTGAGGGAACTAATCCAGTTGATTGAGCATTACCTACGAACCATAAAAAGACAACCAATCCGCCCACAATAGCCAAAATGGCTGCCACTACAAAGACTATAAAGATAGCCCAATGTTTCCTTATGAACCTCTTCCAGTAATTGCCACTTTCAGCCTCATTTTGTTCGGTCATAAAACTATCTCCATAATATTATTTGGAGGCAAGTGCTTCTTTTCTGTTGACTTATTTTCTATTGGTTTTGCTTGCTCTGGTTGTGTTGGAGGTTGAGTGTAACTATTCTGTTGTGGATTGTATTGTTGATATTGTTGGTGTTGTTGAGATTTCATTCTGAAGAAGCCTATTATTGCAAATATCCAAGCGATTAATATCAGTATTAGGCCGACTAGGATTATGGTAAGTACAGCTCCCCACCAAAGTAAAGTTCCCGCCGTGGCAAATGATGGTTCTTCTGATTTCTGAGCGAGCGTATTGAAGGTTCTTCTAAGATAAGACGCTCCGAGTACGTAGAATACAACAGCAATGATGATTCCTATTAGAAAAGCTGCTACACCAACTCCGAAATTTACTGTTGTTAAAAAACTACCTTTAAACGTAAAGCCTGTAGCAGTCCCGATGCCAACAACTATTGATGCAATAGCTGCTCCACTTGCAATCAAGGCGATAATGTAATGTTTGACGCCTGTTAGGGAGTTTTGGTAGATTTCTTGGTCTTGGTAGTAGTTTGAGAGTTCTTTCATGGCGTTTAGGAGTAAAACTATGCCGATTATGCCTAATATCCAGCCAACGTAAGGAATGATGCTGAGCAAGAGTAATATTGACGCTTCACCAGCCAGAGTTTTGCTGTATTCGAAATTTACGTTCATTTTTTTTGCTTCTCCTATTTTTGGGAAGTATACTTGTAGCATGGAGGATATAGCCCTAACATTTAGAAATCAGCTCCAAACGTGCACTAATGTTTAGAGTCATAACTCTAAGAGTTAGAGTCATAAAGAAATAATTCATCTTGATAGAAGCATGCAAAAACAGGAGCGTTATTTATTTCCATCTTTGCTGCTTAGCTTTAGGTAGTGGATGCAGTTGGCAAAGTCTCGTGGAATAAGTGCGGATATTCAGTCGCCAAGAACTAAACTGCTCTATTTCATCTATTCAGCGCCAAGCAGCAGAATCAAAGCTGAACCAGGCGTCAAGTCAAGCATCAGCTCTGCAATTGGCTACAAGTCTGATGGACATTTTCACTATGATTGGAACTACTTAATCAGCGCCGGCATGATAGAGGAGAAGCACGGTTATTTCCTTGTGACTGATACAGGAAAAAAAGAATTCGCCCTGTACTCAACAGCTTCCATGAACAACTGGATAATGGTTATCATGGGCGTTGCGATGATTTTTTTCACTTTCGGGCTCACCTTCGAAGTTTTACCAGCGATAAGTGTGGCATTTTTCGGGCTAGCATTAATCACTATAGGCTCATTGTTCTTGTTAATAGGCGGAAAAAATAAGCCTGAGCTTTCACCCAACGCTAAAGCCCTACTAAAAGAATTAAACCGGGACTAGAAGCAGTGCTCTAATTTGCCTAAATTTTCAAACGATTAAGAATTTCACTAATAGATTTAGTGCTAGGGAATACTATTTTTTGTTTAGTCAGGTTGAGAAAACCCGTTTTCCGATTTTCCAAAAGTGGAGGAAGAGCTCATGCACCCATTTCTTGGACATAGAGTCTTTGCCGAAGAAACCTGAGTAGTCTGCTCGTCCATCGGAAGTAAGCAGGCACACTGCCGCTTCTTTTTCTGTGCAAACTATTATTGCGGGAATTTTTGGTAGTATTCTCTCTTCAATTTCAGGTCGTCCTTGAGATGGCTTGTAACGTGAACGTAAACCTTCTGCGAACATGAATTTGAATGACTTTACGCCGCCGGTATACCTATCAAGCATCAATGGACCCATGGAATCAAAGGATTTGTCACGTAGCGTCCACACATATTCCTCTGCGTTTTTTACCATCTGCTGCCCGTGGTTGATTGCATCAGCAACATTAGTTTCTAAAGTGGTTGCCGATAATTCGCCAATCCGATTGAGGAATTCATGAGGAAGCCGCCAAATGTCTCTAGTAAGAAAATACTCTTTGTGGTTAAAAACAAATTCGAGAGCAGGAGATAACTGCAATATAAGCTTGCAGTACTCAGTAAGGGCGTAGGTGCCTTCAGGCTGCTTCTCAACCAGCCGTGCCTCGCTTAAGCGTTGCAGTTGCCTTGAAGCTTCAGTGGCCGTCAAATCCATCTTCCGAGCCAAATCATTCATTTTCATATGCTGCCCTTTCAGCTCGTAAAGAATTCCAAGCCGGCTTTCACTTGCCAAATCAAAAAACAAATTCTGTAACCCTTGAGCATTTCCCAACTTCAATCTTCTCCTCAACTTACACATTAATGTGTAATATTAAACATGCTTGTCGAATAAACCTAATCACTTTTTCTTAACCCTTAGCTTTACTTGAGGAAAATGCTATGAAAAATAGTTTAACTAAAGAATGTTCGTTCTCAATCCAACTTAAATCAAAAGTTAACCTCAAAAGCGTCAGCATGACGAATGCCTCCCAAGAAAATGTGCTGGTTGAAGGCACAATTGGACATTTTCAAAGCGCGAGACTTGCCGAAGGCATTGTTCTAGAGGTTATTGGCGACAAGGGGATTCTAAGAGTTTGCATCACTGAAAATGAGATAAAAAAACTAATTGAAAGGAGGAAGTAAGTCATTGACAGCTGAGAACGATGATTTGATTCCACGTCAAGTAGTAGGTATTACCGCGTTTGTTTGTGCTGTAACTCTTGTATTGATAGCGCTTTTAGGACCAGCAATGCTCAATGTTATTCATTATAGAACATCATTATCCGGAATTTGGCAAACAGAAGCTTTCGACATTACGAACTTAATCGTTCTTGTGCCAATTTTAATTACGGGTGAAATCCTCGACTTTCTAAAAAAAGATGGTTCTAAGTACTTCTTGATTTTGTCGCCAATTATGCTGATGTACTCTGGACTGGAATATGGTATAGGACAGGAATGGGGAAATCCTGCATATGTTGGGAATTCTGAAGCATTCTGTGGCTTGTTCCTTCTTTTGACGGTGGGCGGCTTAATATTACTCATAGGTACACTAACTAGATTTACAAGTAAAGATGCTCCTATCTTCAATCCTAAAGTACTTCGAATATACGTTGGGATTATGTCAGTTTTCCTGCTAATGTTTGCATTTATGTGGGTCTCCCAAGTTGCTCAAGTTATTTCAACTGGCAATACATTGACAGGCGATTACCTGGCAACACCGACCTCCTGGTGGATGGTAAAATTCATGGATCTTGGAATTACAATTCCTGTTGGCTTTCTGTCACTCTTGCTCTTGCTGTCTAAGCCAAAAAAGGCTTATCCCTTGCTGTTGCTTTTCTTCGGCTTCTTCATCACGCTTGCCACTGCAGTCAACGCAAGTGCAGTCATCGAAGTAATTAATCGCGATCCAACGGTAACTATAGGATCTGGAACAACAGGAATAGTAATTTTTCCAGTGCTAGCGATACTTGCATACGCCGGTCTCTTCTATCTGATTAGGACAAAATTGCCAAGTAGAACTCATTTATGGCGGGCAAAAACCAATGATGAAAAAGAAACTGATACCGTTGGAAAATCAAAAAGAAGGGACATAATCGTCGTCTACAGATCTAAGTACGGAACGACCAAGCGCTATGCTAAATGGATTTAAGAAGAATTGGGCGCAAGAATGTTTAATGTTTCAAACTTTAACTCTTCCACTCTTGACAGTTGCGCAACGGTAATATTTGGGTCGTTTGTTCATAGGGGAAAAATCAAAGGAATCGAATTCATAAAGCACAATTGGAGCTTGATGAGCAAGAAGAACGTCGTTGTTTTTGCCTCAACAGGCGAGTCTGAGATTTACCCAAAACAACAAACGGCAATCGATTTAAGTCTTCCATCTGAAATTAGACGTAAGATTAAGTATTTCCCCCTGCCTGGCGCTTACGACTACAGCAAGTTAGACTTCAAAGATAAATTCCTAATGAACTTTGGTCCCATTAGAAAGCTCAGATTCGATGTTTGGTTAAATAAAGACGAAAAATCTAAAAAACAACTTGCATTTTTGCACAAAACAGTGGATTGGAATAGAAAAGAAGCAGTCGTGCCAATTTTAGATTTTGTGAATGATGAGCTTGGAGGTGAACTGTGATATGATAAATCTGCACGAAAGCCTTTCCTCCGCAAATCGCAGCAGAAATTCTGCAATGCATAGGAAAGGTGCTGTTTTTATCGCACTCCTATGGGTCTTTCAGTCTATAGGAAGACTGTTTTTTTCTGTAGCCGGAATGCCTAGTGGAATGGGCCAGTTTTTAAAGTTTTTAAATAATCAAGTAACCTATGAAACCTCAGTATTCTTGTTCGTGATGTTTTCTACACTGGGTGTATTTGGACTCGTTGCAGCTTTTGGTCTTTTGAGCAATCAATCGTGGGGTTTCTGGGCAATTATAATAACCAGCGCTTCAACAATAGGCTTTGACATTTGGGGATATACACTTCAGTCAAGTGCAGCCTTCGGCTTCATTGTGCCTATTATTTCATTACTTTACATAGGATTAAGCGGGATCGATAGGAAAGATAGCAACACACGAACGGCTCAACCCTCTTCTTCTTTAATAAAATTCAATTGAGAAAATAGTTAGACCTATCCTCATTTGTTATCTTATTGCAGGATAATTTAGAAGAATGCTATATTGCTAAAAAATGTAAAAACTAGGTGAAAGGACACGAAGAATATAAGTTAAGGATTTTTCGCTACATTTCTGGAGATGCTTTCAATTTCTCAATTTCCTTGTCTAGGTGGCTGATTACTGCCCCAAGCCTTTTCTTTCTGCGCTCCATCATTGCAATCAATTCTTCCTTTGTCGGCTTAAGCAACATTTCACCACAAACTGGGCAACGCATACCCGACAGCAACATGCCCATCTTCATACCCATCATGCCCATGCCCATCTCAGGCTTTTGCCAAGGCATCATGCCGTGGCCTTCCCATGGACCATGACCGCATTCTTTTTCCTGATCCAAAAAATCACCTCCATCTATTTGGCAACTTCTATTTTATTTTAGAAATGCAAGTAATTTATTCTTATGTGGCAACAAACTTGCAGTCACAAGATTTTTTGAAAAGTGATTTTTTAGAATATTTTTGCAATTATTAATGTAACTGCTTGCTCTATGCTCTGTTTCTGCATGCATTGTTTACTCTAGATTGATTTATTTTGGGGTTCAATGAGTTAGTAGGTGGCTAGTAATGCTTTAAACGATTAAACATTTGCAACTAACAGGCTTTCTTCAAATGGTTGAGTTCTAGATATTGACCTCAAGCCTTCATCATTTTTCTTAAATTTCTTTTCTCTTAGACTTATATCTCGTTTAATAGATGCAATCATGTTCTCGTCTTGGCGATGCCTAGCTGTTCTAAGGCCATGCAAGGCCAATAATCTCCTCTAATTCTGAAACCGTGAAATTGTTCCATGCGACAGTGGAATCCAAAACTCTTCTTTTGACATTGATCTTTCTTCCTAAATAAGTAATTGTGAGTCTTGCTTAAAAAATATCGTTTTGTCTAAAATTGTTATAGATATTGAATAAGTATTCAAATCAAAACTTGAAATAACCAATTAATTAGGTAATTGTTTAGATTCTGCCTGGGCGTTATTTACTCTACATGCGTTACCGATCATTAAGCTACAGATAATGCAAATTAAACCATTATGTTGACGCAAGGAGGGTTAAAATTTGAACTTGTTAAGCCAGTGAGTTTATCGCCAGTTTTGCCTTCCTTAAGTATTGTTCCCCAAGCTTCTAAGCGCTTTATTGTTTTTGTGTTTATCCGTTTTTTATTTGTACACTAATGTTTATTGACTGATTTCATAAAGATGTATGCAGGAGAAGGAAGACTTGAACTTAAAAAAATGGATTGTGTTAATTGCTGTTACTGCAGTGACAATTGGTATGGTGTTGGCTGTTCTTTCTTCAGGGGCGCCAGTTTCATCGGCAAATATTCCGTCAAGCGGAGTTCTAGCAACTGGGACTTTGAGAGTTTACTCTGACAGCGCGTGCACTCAGTCTTTGTCATCGATAAATTGGGGCAACGTTACCGCAGGGAATTCCGTAACCGAAATTATTTATATCAAAAATGTTGGTAATACTCAACTCACTTTGAATCTAACAAGCACTAACTGGAATCCGACAACTGCTAATGGACCACTTACTTTATCTTGGAACCGCGAAGGAGCAACATTAGCCGCTAATCAAGTAACGAACGCGACGCTAACCCTTAGCATATTATCTACTATCAGCGGTGTCACAACCTTTAGCGTAAACATCATAATTAATGGCAACAGCTAAAAACCTCGTTTTTTTGTTTTTTTAGGTTCTTGAGCTAGCAAGTTTGAGAGTAAATTTTGCAATATTTTTGCTAGGCATTTTGTGAGGCATCTAAAATTTATTTTTGGTCCGTCATATACATTCAAGCGTAAGCCTTAAATTAATAATGTTCGCTTCAAAAGGCAAGGGAAGGATAGCTCATGAAGTATAAAATTTGGGAAATATTAGGTATATTATTCATTGCAGTTTTTGCTTTGTCATCAGTAAATTTTGCAAGTGCGACTTCAACGCTTACGCCAACTCGTACGATAGCACTCACAGGCAACTTGGCTTATGATAACAATACAGGCGAAATTTTCGCGCAATATGGTGATATATACGGCGATGGCTTTGTCTCAGTTATTAATGACACCACAAACAAGGCTCCTGCAAACATAACCATAGGAGTTACAAACAGTTATAATAATGGCTTAGTGTATGATTCGGGCAAAGGCGAAATATTTGCCTCTTCAGGGAGCGCTTCACCATCAGAATACACTAATCCACTGATCACGGTTATCTCGGACAGCAACAACAGCATCGTCGATAGCATAACATATTCTTCACCAGGAGACTCAGCAGACCTCTTTCCGAGCCAACCTGGGCAGATGGCTTACGATTCTGGTAAAGGCGAGATATTCGTAACCGATACTTACGGTTACACTTCGAGTGTCTACGTCATAAACGATAGCAGCAACATCGTCTTTACAAGTATAGGCGTGGGAGGAGGTCTTGGAAGTTTGGTTTATGATAATGGCACGGGCGAAATCTTTGTTGCATATAGCGGCGTTGAGGGTTTGCCAGGCGGTATAGCAGTTATATCGGATAATAACGACACGGTGGTTAAAACCATAAACATGACCGCATATGCTTTAGCTTATGATCCAGTCAAAAACGAAATATTCGCACTCACTTATAACAGCGGCTACGTCGTTTCAGCCATAGATGACAGCAACTATAATGTGGTAGCAAACATAACTGGCGTAACAGGAGGTTTCTCAAATGCAGCGTATGATTCGGGTAAAGGATGGATATTCATCGGCGGTCAAGTAATATCGGACAGCACATACCAGGTGATTGCAAATCTTCCAGCCAGCATCTACGGTTATCAGGCGGTTTATGATTCTGGCAAGGGTGAAACATTCGGATCCACTGACAGCGAACTGATGGTGTTCTCTGATTCTTCAATTGCAACGGCATCTGGCAGTACAACGCCGACTCCGACTGCGAGCCCAACCGCTTCTTCAAGTCCTAGCGGCTCGAATGCGAGTTCTTCTAGTTCATTTCCATACTGGGCGATTGCGGTTGTAGTTGTTGTAGTAGTGGTTGTTTTGCTGGCGCTGGTGATGTTGAGACGGAAAAGTAGTTCGCCGCCAGCTCCAAAGTAAACGTACACTTCTCCTTTTTTTTGTTTTCTTTCATATGGCAAGAGCACGTTTTGTGCTAGCTACGGACAAAGCGATAGTGACATTTGCCTGCGGTCAAGTGCCGCATGCCGATGCAGTTTTTGAAATTAGAACTCAACGTTTTTTGGTTTGCCATTCTTGTCAACAATGTATAATTGAAAGTCGTAGTCTTTGCAGTAGTTTCTAAAGTCTCGGTAATTTGCTATGTCTCCTTCAAAGTCTTTTTTGGATACTATTTGGCAGATCCTTTTTTGGCAACCTTTATGTGCCACTATATCGGGGATGCGGTCGCCGATTTCTACGGGTTTTTCATAGCCTTCAGTGTTCGCCCTAACCAGCCAATTGTCTTTTTTAAGATCTTCAGCAATAGTTCTCACGCATTCATCATGAGAGCTTCCTGCCTTAGCTGTATGTTTTATTGTTTTGTCAGCAGACGGTTCATGGAAGTTCTGTATTAACTCTTTGATTTCTTTGGCAGATTTTGCCTTGAGTCTATATTTACCTTTAACAGCTACAAAAGAGCCATCCTTTTCTCGAGAAATCTTAAAGCCGTCTGTATAATCAGTGTTTTCGCATGATTCCCTTTGTTTCATATCCCTAAATCCCAGCAGTTGAGAAGACTTGTTTCAACAGTTTATTGTTTTCGAAATTTAATTCTTACTATTTCATTTGAGAAAGTTTCTATGTGTGGATTTGGCCTGGTCGCGCGCAGTAAAAGTTGCCGTTAATTTTAGTTAACGCAAGGCATTTTCCCGAGTGGCAGTTTTCAAGCCATTGGCATGGGGAACGCACGTCATGAACCCGCGGCATGTAAACCATGGATGTGAAAGATTGATTCTTGTGGTTGTCGGATGTTTTTTCAATGTTCTTTATCATTTTTAACACCCTTAAGGTTTATTGCAAATCCTTTGCTTGCTTTTGATTATTAAAAATGTGCTGTATCAATGCAGCGACAACAAAGGCTTATAAGGGCTAAAATGTTGTCCAAACTATCGCTTGCTTAGTGATGAATTTGAGGCACAAAATTCTTAAGGAAGAGGAGCGCCTTGAATGAAAATCTTCAAATGGAGAACTTGATTTTCTCTTGTTTCTTGTGAATGTAGGCTGCCAATTATTAGAATCTGTTTTTTTTATTTCTATCTTGTGTGAGTTAATTTAGAATTGATTTAATTGTTAGGTTTAGGACAAATTCGGCGATGTCGCTTGCATATTCGGCTGTTCTGCGGATGCTTTCGATTGCCAGCCTAAGATAGACTAATTGTTCACTTTCTATTTTATGTGATAAAATAACTGCGTCACGTTCTATGTTTTCAACGTCTTTGATTTTTTCAATGATGCTTTCTGCGAGGTTGTAATCCTGTCTGAATAGTGCTTCTATGGCCGTTTCAAACATTGAAATTGCAATGGTACTCATTTTTTCAAGTTTTTCAGCTAGGTCTTTTTCTGGAGGCTTTTGCAAAGCTAGAATGTTTTCTGCAATGTTTGATGCGTGGTCTGCTGCTCTTTCAACTGATTTAACTACTAAACGGTATCCTAAGCAGTCTCTTGCGTTTTGTAAACCTATTTCTTTTATGATTCTTGGGTTTTGAATTGCGGTCTTAAGCTGTCTTACAACGTAGAGACTGAATCGGTCAACTTCATTATCGGTTATTATTACTTCTTTGGCTTGCTGATAATCAAGACATTTAAGCGCAGTCATGGCATCTCTGTGCATGGATGCTGTTATTATACTCATTCGATTCAAGGCGCTTTGAACGGAGAGTTCTGGATAACTTAGGAGCACTTGCATAGTAAGCTCTTGAGCTGTATCAGTTACAATTTCTGTTCCAACTAGCATGCGTCTTGAAAAATTCTTAATTTCATATCTTTGTTTTGACGAAATTTGCTTTTGACTTTCAGCTTTTAAATGAATTATGCTAAAGCCCACTAGATAGGCGGAAATTATTTTTCGAATGATTAGATCTGAGGAATCTTTAGCTGATATTTTGATAAAAGCTTCATTTTGTTCATCTTGAATTCTTGCACTGTTAGGTTCGATTGATAAGGTGCCGCCGTCTTCTTCTCTTAGGCGGATCATGCTTCCTCGCTGCAGTTGATTCTGTTCTATCCATCTTTTTGGTAATGAAATGATGTATGTTGACCCGCCGGTGAATTGAATCTTCCTTAATTCTTCGCTTACTTTTGAGGGCTGCAATATAAATACCATTTAGTTTTGGTTTATCTCGAAGGTTCGCCGTTGATAAATATGTTCTCTATATAGTTTACGTTAAGTTATATATACTATTGCGATATGGTAGAACACGTTTTAGATGAAGGTTCTTACTCTTCAGATAGGAACTTGGAGGTATCAATGCCTTGATGCCAAACCTGTTATCGCCTGTAACCCTATGGGTAACTTTTCGGTGTTAAAATATTTTTTGCACTTATTAGCTGAGCAGTTGAGTAATAAATTCAGCGCTTTGGGTAGTATCTTGGCTTAAATCTATCTCGTGTATTTCTTTAATTGCTAAAGTGCTGCCGCCTGGTAATGGTGCTATCTTGTTGTTAAACACTATGTAATTGCCAACTCCAAAAACGCCTACTTTCGTTCCATTTGCTGGAGCCAAGGTTCTTAGGTATGATTGGACTTTACTTGATGCCATCCCGTTGTTATCTAATGGGCCTCCAACTACTATGACTGTAAATTGGGCGAGGTTGCCTTTTGCCACTGAGCTGTCGATGCCTGCCAAGTCAACATAGTATCCTTGAGCCTGAAGGTTACTTGCTATTTGGCTCGCTACGCTTTTTCCTGAATTGTCCGCTCCCGGGTCATAAACAACCAGCACAGTACTTACAGTTGATCCCACTGGATAACTTGTTGGAGATAGATATTGTACGTCTGTTGCTAACTTTGGTTCAGCGAGGATTACAACGATTAGGCTTATAATTGTGATTGTAACAATTGCAAGCGCTAAAATTATTGCAAGTAATTTCTTGTGGGATTTTCCTTCGTGGGTTTCTTTCACCTTCTCCCCTCCCTTGAATGTTCAAATGATGTTTTTGGCGTCTGCTGATTATCTTTTCCATAATATTTCACATAATCTATATAGAAGAATTCAATATTCCTTGTTTGTTGCTATCCCTTATTGGCCGAAAATGCATCTGAATTAATTGCGTTGACTGCAAAATCAGTTTTATAAGGGAATTCATTTATTATTGCTGTTTGTTTCACTTCTTTTTCCGTTTGAATTAGTCTTATTTTTGTTCTTTGTTTTTTCTTCTTTATCTTTTAAGATGTCTTCCATTTTTTCAATTTCTGAGGTTACTTCGTCGAAGTAGCTCTTTACTATTTTTTGCTGTTCTTCAACTGTTTTTCTGAGTAGGCTCAAGTCTTTGGATAAATTCTCTTTCTCTAAATCAAGTTCTTCTTTCAAGGCTTGGATTCTGTTTGCGCTTTCTGAGATTTGGTTTAATTGAGTCTGTACTTGGGATCTTAGAGCTTGCTGGAGCGGACTTAGTATCGATGCTGGTTCACTAGTTTTGGCTCCTTCGGGTGTTGTTTGCAAAGGTTGCTCTAAGGTTGCTCCTATTGACGGAGTTATTATGATTGAGCTCGGCATGGGAGACGGTGTTTTTGCGCCTATTTTAGGTAGATGTTTTCTTCTAAGAAAAAGTGTTAGTGCCGTGAATGTGGCGAGTCCTGTGAAAATGAGAAGCCATGAGAAAAGGCTTATGGCGTTTTGAGTTGAAGTTGTAGTTGGTGTGGTTACGCTGCCACCGATTGCAAAGTAGGCGGTTTGGCTTGCAGCTATTGGTATGTCTGTGTTTTGATAGTTTCCGTAGTATATCGCTGCGTTAACTGCTATTTCGCCTGAAGTTATGTTGTCTGGAATTTGTATGGTGCCTTGAACTTGGGTTAGACTGGTTTGGTCTTCGATTTGAGTATTTTGAAGTTCGGTTTGGTCTAGTATGTTTCCTGTTGCATCTTGCATAGTGAGTGTTATGTTTACGGGTTGGGCTTGCCCTGTGTTGTTAATTGCCAGTTGGACTGTGACTGGACTGCCTGGAGCAAAGACTGTTTGGCCCTGTGCCGTCGCAATGTTCATTGATGTTATTTGCATGGGCCATTGAGTGGTAAACGTTGTGGTTTGCTGCAATGTATTGTTGGTTGTTTGTATTGTAGCAGAGGCTTGCCAGGTGCCTGCAAGTAAGGATTGGTTTTCGCTTTCGTCTGGTAAACGGAATGAGAATCCTGCTTGGCCGTTTGAGTCTGTCATTTGGATTCTTGTAATATTAATTAAATCAATCGAGCCAAAGGGACCTTGGACTTGGAAGGTTACTAAAACGTCTGGTTGCGGGGCATTGTTGTATGTCACATTTGTGGTCAGTTGAATTTGGTCAAAAGGGGCAAATACGTTGCTGGGTGAGTTTTGTCCAGCTTTTTGGGCTTGTAAAGTTATTGCCCAATTGTTTTGGTTTATGGTTTGGGCGTGAGTTGTTTGGACTATTTGAGTTAAGAATGGGCTGAGAAGTAGAATTAATAGGATGTTGAGAATTTTTTTGTTTGTTGACAGTTTTTTCATTTTTTCGTCTTTCTCTTTCTTTATTGCCCTTTTATTTTCTTGTTTAAGTAGTTTCTTGCTACCATTGCAATAATGCAGATGGCTAGATATAACGCGATTAGGACGGTTGCGCCAGCAAAAGCCAAGGACCCCAACTGAAATGTTTGGTTGGTAAGTCGAGTATTGGTGCTTACGTTATAGACGTTGTTTATAAATATGGTTAGGGCTGGACATGGCGATAAGAAAAATCTTTCGATGTTTGCCAAATACGATATCGAAGTTGCTGCGCCTACGAAGTTTGCACTTGTTTCAGAGCCGATAAGCACTAAAATCATTGTTTCTCCCATGACTCCTCCTACTCCTAGCAAAATACCCGTTATTATTCCTGGTAACGCTGCGAAAAGCACTGCCCTTCTTACGGTTTGCCATTGTGTCGCTCCAAGGGCAAAAGAGGCTTCTCTGAAAGATGACGGGACTGACTTCAAGGCTTCTTCCGTAACTCGAATGTTAAATGGCAAAATCATCATTGCTAATGCTATTCCGCCTCCAAGCAAAGTATAAGCCCATTTTAATTCCGTTGCGAAGATGACGACCCCAACCAATCCAATAATTATGGAGGGCACCCCTGCAAGTATCTCAATGAAAAAACGAATAACATTAACGATCCTATTTTGTTTGGAGTACTCAGATAGGTAAATGGCTGCTCCAACGCCCAGTGGAATAGCTATGACTTCGCTTACAGCAACAAACAGAAATGTGCCAATTATAGAGTCTCTTATTCCTCCTCCTAAACTTGTCGTACCTGCCACGAATTCAAAGCCATTGCTCCAAACCCAATTGCTGCCAGTTACGAACTCGACGGATAAAACAGGTGAACCTCGGATGACTATATAAAAAATTATCCCTACTAAGAGAACCATGCAGAAGAGCCCAGAAAGTTTAAGTCCGAACATTGCCAACTTTTCAATTACAATCGGTGAATCTTTCATTTTATTCTTATTTCGAAATTCAATTATTGCTGCAATAGCACTTAGGGCTGATATTGATAGTGCAAATTCAAGAGGCACATACCCGGCAAAGGCTAATACTGCAGTCAGCACAGCGGTTCCTGTAGATAGTTTCCAGCCTAAGGAATGATTTTCCCAAAGCATGTATGCTATGCAAAAAAGAACTAGACTTGGAAGTATTAAGAGCAATGAGATTGCTGTTTCGGTAACCGATGTGTCAAATTGTATTAGGCTTATGGGTTGAGTTAGGACATTGCTGTAAAGGTGGAGTATTCCTGGGACTATAGCGATAACGCCCGAAATAAATAGAAGGCTCCCCGATAGCAAGCTTGCTCTTTCCTTTTTTTTGAAGTATTTGATTGTACTTGTTATCGTTTTTCTAAGTTGTAGTTTCAATTTTTCTGCCTCCTGCTTTTTTGGAGTTTATCCGCCTGATTTTTTATTACGGGAAGATAACCTTCTTATGATAATGTTTATTGCGGCTGTTATGATTAATACTATAATGGCTATTGCAAAAACTAGATTTGTTCCCGGGTTTCCTGGCACTAACCCCTGGTCTCCTTTGCTCATATACATTAAAACGGTGAGCGTGTTGCTTCGTGTTATTGGATTAAAAAGAAAGGCTGGAGCGCTACCTGTTTGTTGTCCGACAACGTAATAGACGGCAATGGTTTCGCCTATTCCACTGCCAAATGCTAACAAAGTTGCCGTTAAAATGCCGGACATTGCGTCAGGCACCAAAACGTTTGTTACTGTTTGCCAGCGTGTGGCGCCTAATCCAAGGGAGGCTTCTTTTAGTTCATAAGGAACAGATCTTATAGCATCCTCTGCGAGGCTGGCGATTAATGGTATTGCCATTATTCCCAGAATTATCCATGCGAAAAGGATGGTTCCTTGACCTTGAAGTTGGTGAGGTAGCTCTGGTTGGTCTACTAGAAGAGTAAGGCCTATGATTCCTATTATGATTGAAGGGAAGCCGTTTAAAACCTCCAAAGATGGCTTCAAAATGTTTCTTACGCGTATATTTGCAAATTCCGCCATGTAAATTGCGCAAGGTATACCTATTACAAGGCCCAAGGCTGTCCCTCCTAAGGAGACGTATAATGAACCCCATATGAAGGGCCAAATGTATGAATTCCAGCTTGACGCATAGAACCCGGTGGCAAACCATTGGGAAAAATCTGGGTATCCGTAATTCAAAATGAGGGCTACGATGGTGAACACTATTACGATTGAAGAAACAGCGCAGATAAATAAGCCGTGTCTGATTAGATTTTCTCTTAATCTTTTATAGTCCATTAATAATTCTGCTTCCCTAGTCTCCTCATATAGTTGAAAAGACTGAAAATGGACAGATATTGTTTATCTATTTATTATTTATAGTCTAATTAGGGATTACTTGTTTTCTAGTTGTTACTTTTTTAGACTATAGTCTAAATTGTTAAATATAAACTACGTCGGCAAGAAAGATATTCTTTTTGCCTTTAATTGATGCTTGAACGAGCAATCGTTCAATTGTTTAAAGAGAGAAAGGAGAAGTTTAAAATTGAATTTAAACCAAAAAATAATTTTATCTACATTAGTGGTAGCAATCTTAGCATTTTCTGTAGCAAGCGCAATGGCTAACGCATCAACAAGTGGCAATTTATACCAAGCAAATACGCTGACGATAGTTGGTTCAAGCACAGTTGGACCAATTGCAGTTGAAGAATCAAACAGCTTTGGCAGTTATTGGGCCAGTTTGAGCTCATCTGTTACTGGTGGTTATGCCATTAGTACAATAAACATAGCCCAGCAGGGTAGTGGAACTGCCATGCCGGCACTAGCCGCTGGAACAGCAGATATTGGCGAAATGTCAAAGCCTCCAGCAAGCAGTTCTGCCGAGTGGAAAAATTCTGCTCTGATCAACTTGCAAATCTATGCTGTCGGTGTTGACAGTGTTGTTCCGATTTTTAGTCCAGACATGTCTTGGCTCCCAACGAATTTCACTACTTACCAAATTGCTTTGCTCTTCTCAGACACTACACCATTCGCAAACAATGTCCAGAGTAATACAACCATAGGCGGTCAGGGCAACGTTGCTCCAGGTTACTTCAATACATGGGGTGACTTCTTGACTAACCAAAGCATCTCAACCGCAGGCTTGACATCAGCTGAATTAACTGAGCCAATCACCCGCATAGTTAGAGACCCAACCAGTGGAACTATGGACTGCTTCAACACATACTTTGCCTCACCAAACGGCTTTACCTTTGTTCACAAGACAAGTGGAACTGCTGATGGTTCAGAAAACATGGCAACTTACACTTATGAACAGACAAACTATCAAGAATGGCAAGCAGTTGACACTACTTCAGGCTCTGTAGGCTTCTTATCCTTAGGCTACTTACAAACCTATGGTCAAGTTATTCCAGCAAACATTGCCTTCAACACTCAACAGCCAACCGGAAGTGGTAGCGACGGAAGCTCTGGAAGCACTATGATACACTATTACGGGCCGTCTGGCACAGTTGGTCAATGGACAGTAGCACCCGTTTGGAGTCCTTACACTGTATGCAGTCAAGCAAACGTTATCTGGGCTTACTCAGGCATTAAAGGCTACGCTGCAACTGATCCGTACTTTGCATGGAGATGGCTATGGGAAGACCTTCCAAATGTACCAGTTACAAGCAATCCTCAAAGCTTAGTGACCGGTGTTTGGATAGCTTACATGATGGCTGATAACACGACAACTGGAGGTGCAAATCCTACGGCAACTGCAGTTGGTTCAGGTGCAAGCAACTTTGTTGCTGATCAAGGCTATATCCCGCTGGATCGCTGTGACATGGCAGGTCAACTACCGATTGACTCCAACTTGAACACCTATGGTCCATCTCAGGGTCTTCTGTCAACTCAGACTCAGGCTATTCCTGACGGTAAAGTGAACTTTGCTGACCTTCAATACTTCGTAGCCAACTATATCGCATACTACACTAAAGGAGCATACAACCCATACTGTGACTTTAACGCTGACGGCAAAGTAAACTTTGCAGACCTACAAGGATTCGTGAAAACCTACGTGAATTACTACATAGTCTACAACCCACTCTACGTAAACCCCTTGGTAGTGGGACAATAATCCCCTACTTTTTTCAAATCATGAAAGGAGAGAGAAATAAACAATGAAACTAAAAATGTTTAAAACCAAATCCATATTAGCTTTGGTCTTGGCCCTTTTTATGGTCATGTCAATGCTAATGGCTATTGTGCCCGCAGTCAAAGCTCAAAACGAAAGCGGCACAATACCAGTACTCAGCATTGTGCCAACTGGCGCTGCTGGGTCATCGGTAACATCGTACATACCACAATCAGCAATCGGCTCGCAGTTTACCGTTGACATCAGACTCGATAATGCAAGCTATATTTCAGGCGGCATCAGTGGAGCAACATACGGAATAATTTACAATCCAGCAGTCCTTCAATTTGTGTCTAGTAACGACGGCTCATGCTGGACTAGCAAACTAGTATCTGCAGACGTTGCAACTGGAAGTAATGAATATGACTTTGCTCAAACAATCGCGAATACATCTAATGCATCTGCCACAATTTCACCAGGTAACGCTGTAGTCTTAGGCCAAATCACATTCCAAGTCATTGCCAGCGGTCAAAGCAACATTACTTTCGATACTACCGGTAACAATCCGTTCTACTTAGTGGCAACCACTGGAACCACAACAACAGCAACATCCACAAACCTTTATCCAACCGGGACATCTTCAGGATTTGCCTATGCAAACGCGATCTACAACCTACAGATAACCACAATTAGCGCAGTCCTCAGCGGCACGGGCGGCACAACAAACCAAGCATCATACCAATTCCCAAGTGGAACAAATCCGATAAACAACACTTTCAGCGTTGACTTATACATGAACAATGAATTAAACGAACCAGTTTGGGCATGGAACATCGGCGTCAGCTGGAATCCAGCAGTCCTTCAGCTCGAAACCATAACTGAAGGATCCTACATGAACGCTGCACCAGGCCTCTATAACGGCAGCTCAACCTTATTCGTACCCGGCTTCATTGACAACATTGCAGGTACAGTACAACAAGGAATTAGCGACATATACCTCTCTAACACAACAGCCACAAACACAGCAGGCGTAATGTGCACCTTAACCTTCGAAGTAATCAACTACGCCAATAGTGCAATCACTCTGTCACCAGGCATCCCAACCCTAGTCAACAACAATGAGATTAGTGAACCCGTTAATGCATTAAACAACTTCATGTACATCGGAAGCACAGCACCAGCAGCACAAGCCCCAACAGCAGTCATCACCAATGAAGGAAGCTCCACATACATAGCAGGTCAACCATTCACGATGAATGCACTATCCTCAGTCCCAGGATATGACCCATTAGCGAACCCAGTTAACCCCACTGTACCAATCACCGGATACTCATGGACAGTAACAAACGGTGGAACAACAATCGCAACAGGAACAGGAAGTAGCATTTCATTCAATGCACCCTCAGTGGTTAACGGAAACATAGTTGTATCCTTGACAGTTTCAACCGCAACAACAACTGATTCAAGCTACGTGAACACCAACACAGCCACACTAACAATCGCACCAGGCATAATCTCACCAACCTCTGCCGGCGCACAAATAAACCTCTACATAGTTAACAATGCAACCACAACAGCGTTTCCATACAAATCTCCAACAGGCCAGGGAATTTTCAACAGCACTACAACAGTTGATTCTTATGCACCACAGCAAATAATGAATCTCGCAGCATTCGTTGAATTCAACGGCGGAGAAGTAACAGACAAACTAGTAACATTCACCATCTACAATTCAACTGACGTTATCGCTACATTCGTTGAATATACAAATGGCTCTGGTATCGCAGTTGTACAATACCGTCTACCAAACGACGGCAGTGGAGTAATGTCATTCGGAACCTACGAAGTTACCGCAACCGTCGATGTCGCTCAGGTCATTGTAAGCAGTTCGTTCAACTTCCAATACGGCTACACTCTTACCTTAGGTCAAGTATCAGTTAGTTCATTAGTTGCCAGAGGTAGAGACCATGCAACCTTAAGCATTCCAATCACAACAATCTCCCAAAGCACCCAACTCTACTACATAACCTACACAGTCACAGATGCTAACGGCGTACCAGTCTACTCAGGTGAAGAAAGCTCAACAGTCGCAGGCGTTAGCGGAATCGCAAGCAGCACAGTATCTTCTGGATCAATCACTCTGCCAATCCCAATCTATGCATTCGGTGGAACTGCAACAGTTCACGTGAACATATTCAACGCTAATCCAGCAAACTCAGCTAACGGAGCTTTACCATACTGCCCAGAATCCGATGGAACCTTCACAATCGGTTACACACCAAGCTAAACAAAACAAAACAACCAACCCTTTTTCTTTTTTTTTTAAATAAATGAGCAAAATACAACTTCTTATCATTGCTTAATAAACCAAAAGTCAATCATACTACTTCTCTACAATCACTCAAACGGAAAAAACAAGCAAGCAAATCCACGTGACTAATAGCAACAAATTATTACATAATCAATTTCGGCAAGTTACTTATCAACTTTAGAATTATTTGCCGAACTTAAACAAATAAAAAAATTAGCGTGAATTCCAGATGAAACAACTGAATTACTCCTTGCCCCTTTTTTCATTTAGCAATGGCTCTCTATATAGAGTCAATTTAGGTCTCAATATAATATTTCGGATACGCTAAATAGTCCAGTCAAGAAACCCTACTTAGAAGGGAGTTGACAAAATGAGAAAAGAACTTATTTCCATTTTATTATGCTTAATAATAGCCCCTATGGCAGTAACGTTGGTAAGAGCACAAACCCCTACTTTAACTTTAACTTTAACGGCTAGCACAGCAAGCACTATAACGGCTTACAATGACAGCAGTCTGTACGATAGATACTCTATCGTAACATTCATCGGAAGCATGAACTACAACGCAGGCACCAACTTTTATCCAAACGACGGTTTAGCAGGAGTACAAATTCAAGACCCTAACGGAAACACCCTTGTAGTAAGAACTATCAGCACAGGTAACGTCATACCATACAACATACCAGCAGACATAAACGCATCCTACTTATGCAATGCTGGAGGTAACCAAATCACAAGCATACCAATGCCAACAGCTTCCAACCAAGAAACCCCATCATACTACGTCCAAGTAATAAACAACGAAGGCACAATCCAACCAATGCTCGTAACGGTAAACATGTTCGACAGCAACGGGGTACCAATCGCGCTATCTTACGCCACACTAAACGTAGGCGCATATTCATCCTCATTCATTCAAACAAACTTCCTCATCGATTCCTGGGCGCATTACGGAACAGTATACGCTTACGTAAACGTATACTCAGACTGGCCAAGCAACGGCGGAGTCCCATTGGCCATGGAAAAAACCTTCCAATTCACGATAACAGGCGGCACACCATTCCCAGGCACTGCCCCAACTACCTACAGCCTAAACGGAGTTGACCATTACTACAACTTTACCTTCAGACTTCCCAACCAAGGTAACTGCGTCCTAGGAAACTACACCGTTTACTCAACAGCAAACTATCCATATGCAGCTTACTCATCAGGAACCTACGTAGGAACCCAAGGGTCGCAAACCACAACCTTCCAAGTTGCCCAATTTGGCGACCTCAACGGCGACGGAATCGTAAACTTTGCAGATCTGCAAATTTTCGTGCGTGATTACATCAATTATTACCAAAACGGAGCCTACACTGCGGCAATCGATTTCAACAACGATGGAAAAATAAACTTTGCAGACCTACAGCTCTTCGTAAAATACTACCTACAATATTGGAGCTCATAAAAACAAAATGAAAAAAAACAAAAAGAAAGAAACCCCAATCATCCTACTACTAACACTCTTAACCCTAACCTTAATTCTAATCTCTACAACAAATATAACAAAAGCCCAAACACAGCAAACACCAACATTAAGCATCGTTCTTTCAGGAACAACAAACAACAACAACTTTCAAGAAAATACTATTGGCTCCCAGTTCACAGTAGACATCCGACTTGACAATGCCCAAAGCATCACAGCAGGCATCAGTGGCGCAACTTACGGAATCACCTGGAATCCTGCAATTCTTGAAATGGTTTCCACCGCAGATGGTGCATGCTGGGGGAGCAAAAGTGCATTTACCGATGTTGCACTTAATAATTCAGAATTCGATTTCGCCCAATCAATCATGGATACAGCCAATCCATTAGCCACAATTGAACCAGACAACGCGGTAGTCTTAGGACAAATCACCTTCCAAGTTATTGGCGGTGGACAAAGCAACATAGCTTTCGACAATAGCGGAAACATCCTGTTCTATTTATCATCCCCGACCAGTTATCTGCCAACAAACATATACCCCCTTTCTGACAGCAATCCAACAGGATTTACTTTTACAAATGCAGTAGTCTCATGCAACTGCGGAAAGCCAACAGCAAACGCCGGACCCTCACAAACAGTAACCGCCGGAACCCCAGTCACATTAAACGGCACACAATCATTTTCAGCAGACCCCAACGCCAATTACACATGGACATTTAACAATGGGACATCACAAACAATGATAGGCAATAACAAAACGGTAACCTGGACCTTCAACACGATAGGCATATACAACGTTACATTAACCGTCACCGATTCAAACGGCATCAGCACCGCTAACATAACTATAATAGTTCAAAACACCTCCACACCCAACGCCGTCATCACAGGAATAACTCAGGGAGAAACTATCCAATTAAACCAAACAGTGACCTTAGACGGCTCACAAAGTAGTGAAACAAACAACATAACCATAACACAATACCTATGGACTATTACAAATCTTGATAGCCTTGGGTCTGAATATGCCCAGAAGTCCTTCAGCGGCATAAACGGAACATATACATTCTCCACAGGCGGTCACTACAACGTAACCTTAACAGTCGTTGATCCTGAAAACCTCACAGATACCACAACCTACAACATTTACGTTCCCTCTTCATCAACTGGATACAGTTCAGATTCGACATCCAACATTGATCTGGCACCACTGGACCTAGGAATAATAATAATCGTTACCATCCTAGCGGTAGGCGGATCAACTTTCTGGCTAAGAAAAAAATAACCACCCTAATCCAAACCCTCCAAACCAAAGGTTTTCTCTTTCTATATAGATAACACAGAACTCAATACACTATTTTCGATACCCTGAATAACCGCACCCAAACAATAGAAAACAAAGGGAGAGGAATAACGCATGAAAAAATTTATAGTAGCCTTGTTTTTAGTTGTACTCATACTAACAAGCGCTTACACAATCAACATTACCCAAGCAACCACAACACCCACAATAACAGTTGACTCCAACACACAAAATATCAACGCAAACATAGGGAACAGCATACAAGCTAACATTACAATAAACAACGTTCAAGACCTTTGGTCATGGGACCTAGAAAATATAACATTCAATCCATCAATGCTCAACCTGACAAGTGTTACTGAAGGTCCGTTCCTCCAACAAGCAGGAAAAACTATATTCGTCTCTGCTCCAGTCCCCTCCTACCAAACTATTTACCAAGGATACATTTCAGAAGTAGCAGATGCACAATACGAACTGCCTAACGGAACATACGCAGAAGCAGGCGTAAGTGGCAGCGGCGTTCTGTTAACACTAACATTCACCGTACTCCAAATAGGAACATCACAAATAACGTTCGGTCAAACAAACATTTACAACACCATCGACACACAAGCCATGCCAAGCACGGCAGTCAACGCAACCATAACAGTAGCAACCACCACTACTGAAACAATACCGGTCAGCAATAATTCGGCAATTGTAGACGAATCGGCAACAACAGGTGTCAGCGTTACAATCACCGGTTCCTTATCTACACTTCCCAATGGCGCGCAAGTCACTGTTACCTCAACCAACTATGAAAGCACTCAGCCATCGGGTACAAACCCCGTATCCCTTAACGACGCAGTCTTTTACGATGTAACTGTTACCTCCAGCAGCGGAGCCTTGAGCTCAAATGTCAACGCAAAAGTCAGCATAACAAACCAAGCATTCAACAGCCTCAGCCAGATTGAGTACTGGAATGGGATCAACTGGGTATTAGTCGCTACTATGTTTACTTCGCCAGATACAGTTACAGGAAATATTCCAGCAGCAGCCTTGAATGGGACTTCACTTGTAGTCGGCAGAACAAATCAACTATCTACGCCAACACCAACGCCATCACCAACAACAACAGCATCGCCAACTGACACACCCGACACAACAAAAGGCAACTCTTCAAACCTCATAGAATTCATAATTTTGCCAATCGCAGCAGCAATAATTATTGTCATAGCCATAGCGATAATGTTAAATAAAAAAAGAAAAACCCCAAAAATTAACTTTTTTTAAATCGCCAAATCAATAAGCAACCTAAAACTCAAACCATAGCCTATCAAACAATAACTTGCTAATCACAAGCAAAAATACAGCCAAAATAAACTATATTTTTTACATATTCTATATGGCTAAGGTAAAATAATTTAACGATCCATCTTTTCCCAAAGGGGAGAGGACTGAATATGCCAAAAAATTCTGTCGCTAGATTATGTCTGATGAAATTCGCCTTTGACCTTTTAGTTAAAAAGGAGACTCTTAGATGAGACACAAGAGCATCTTTGCTTTAGCTGTAATAGTGGTTATAATTTTTTCTGTGTTCTCTTTTATTCATCTGATTGCGGCTGACGAAAGTGGCACGACGCCTGTGCTTAGTATTGTGCCAACTGGTGATGCTGGGTCATCTGTAACATCCTATATACCTCAGGCTGCGATTGGCTCGCAGTTTACTGTTGATATTAGATTGGATAATGCGAGTTTTGTTTCAGGCGGTGTCAGCGGCGCAACTTACGCTGTTACCTGGAACCCTTCAGTTCTAAAATTTGTCTCCAGTTCAGATGGGGCATGCTGGGGCGGCAATGACAGCGCCATTTTCGCTGACGTCTTCCCACAAAATAATGATTCATGCTTTAGCTTCAACCAAATAATCGTGAATACAACCAATGCTTCGGCCACTATTGAGCCATATAACGCGGTAGTCTTAGGCCAGATCACTTTCCAAGTTGTTGGCACTGGTCAAAGCAACATATTCTTTGATCTTAGCGGAAACAACTTGCTCTATATCGCTACTCCATCAGGTCAAGACATAGGTACAGCTCAAGGATTAATCACTGCAGGCGCAATTTATGCCAAAGGAGCATCATCTTCAAACCTCTTAGAATCCATAGCCCTCTTTGCCATACCAGCAATAATTATCGCCGTAGCCATCTTACTGGTATTAACTAAAAACAAAAAAAGTAAAAAAAATCGCAGAAAATAAACTCAATTTAAGATGGGCTAAATCAATAAACAACCTAAAACTCAAACTATTGCCTATCAAAAAATAGCTTACTAGCTACTCCACGAAACAACATGAAAACGAGTTTAAAATTAAACTATATTGTCTACATATTCTATTTGGCTAAGGTAAAATAGTTAACAGCCAATTACTCTCCAACCAAAGGGAGAGGCTTCAATCTGCCAATAGATACCATAAATTGGTTATGTCTGGTAAAATTCACCTTCGGCAAAGCCTCCTTTGTCAAACAGGAGACTCTTGAATGAAACGGAAAATCATCTTTGCTTTAGCTGTAATAGTAGTTATAATTTTTTCTGTGTTCTCTTTTATTCATCTGATTGCGGCTGACGAAAGTGGCACGACGCCTGTGCTTAGTATTGTGCCAACTGGTGATGCTGGGTCATCTGTAACATCCTATATACCTCAGGCTGCGATTGGCTCGCAGTTTACTGTTGATGTGAGGTTGGATAATGCGAGTTTTGTTTCAGGCGGTATCGATGGTGCAACATACGGCGTAATTTACAATCCTGCAGTTCTTGATATTGTTTCCACTGCTGACGGTTCATGTTGGGGCAGTCACCTTGTATCTACTGATGTTGCAGTTAATAGTTCAGAATATGACTTTGCTCAATCGATCCTGAATACAGCTAATGCATCTGCCACTATTGAACCAGATAACGACGTGGTCTTAGGGCAAATTATTTTCCAGGTCATCGGCAGTGGTCAAAGCAACATTACTTTCGATATTAGTCCCTCAGGTCAATTGTTCTATTTGTCATCTCCGACAACTGGAAACATCTATCCAACTGGGGCACCTTCAGGGTTTATCTATGCAAACGCAATTTACAACGCTTCTCCTTCTCCGAGTCCGTCTCCTTCGCCAAGTCCATCTGCAAGCCCTTCTCCTTCTCCGAGTCCGTCTCCTTCGCCAAGTCCATCTGTCGCCATTGATGTATTTACCAATAAAGGCGGAATAGGACCCAACGCGACAAGCCCCGGCTTCGTTCCAGGTGAATTAATACAATTGTATGCTCTTGTAACAGAGAACGGTAAACCCGTAACAAATCCCGAGCAGGTTGTATTCACGGTTTGTGATCCGAATGGAACAATTATATCCATCACATCATCATTAACAAACTCATCAGGAATCGCATATCAATCGTATAGAACACCTGATAACGGCACTAACAATTTTGGAATATGGTCAGTTCTTGCCTCAGTGCAAGTTGCTCAAGTCGTCGCAAGCGATACAGTCTATTTCACGTATAATACAGTTGTAACCACTCAAATCGGCATCACCTTACCAGCGACCATTGCCAGAGGGTCTACAATGTCTGTCAGTATAACTCTACCAAACCTCGAAAACTCAACTTGGTCGATTGTCTCTATTACCGTATATGACAATGCAAGCGTCCCCATAAGCACCGTCCTGATAAACTCCAACTGCATAACAGGAAATACATTTACAACCCAGATATCCATTCCAACATGGGCTTTTACAGGAACAGCAACAATATACGTTAACGTCCTAACACAAAATCCCCTTACTGGAGGCGTTCCTGTTTGCCCACAACAAACAGCAAACTTCCAAATTACAGCTTAAAATATCAAAACGGAAGACAAAACATGTCTAAAAAAGAATTCCTAGGCAACACTTTTACTTGGGATGTTAGGCTTATCAATTTCTTACACTCAAAAACAGCAAGCCACGCACTCCACGCATCGGTAACCAATTTAATAAAAAGAACGTCAGAGGGGGTTCCCTAAATGAAACGGAAATGTGTTATTTGCTTAGGCATGCTACTGATCATAGGCTTCTCTATATTCTTTGCTTATCAAATCAAAGCTGACGAGAGTGGTACAACGCCTGTGCTTAGTATTGTGCCAACTGGTGATGCTGGGTCATCTGTAACATCCTATATACCTCAGGCTGCGATTGGCTCGCAGTTTACTGTTGATGTGAGGTTGGATAATGCGAGTTTTGTTTCAGGCGGTATCGATGGTGCAACATACGGCGTAATTTACAATCCTGCAGTTCTTGATATTGTTTCCACTGCAGATGGTTCATGTTGGGGCAGTCACCTTGTATCTACTGATGTTGCAGTTAATAGTTCAGAATATGACTTTGCTCAAACAATCTTGGATACAGCTAATGCATCTGCCACTATTGAACCAGATAACGACGTGGTCTTAGGGCAAATTATTTTCCAGGTCATCGGCAGTGGTCAAAGCAACATTACTTTCGATATTAGTCCCTCAGGTCAATTGTTCTATTTGGTATCTCCGACAATCGGAAATATCTATCCAACTGGAACATCCACAGGATTTGCCTACGCAAACGCAATTTTTGTTTCGTCGTCTCCTTCGCAAAATTCATCAATCCAGAATCCAGTAGCCAGGTTCTCTCCAGCTGACGGATCAATTTTCTTGATAGGTTCAACCGTAACATTAAATGCAAACTCGTCACAGCCAGGATATGAAAATAATCAAACCCTCAACATAACCGACTACTTATGGGGTGTCGAGTACCTCAACGGAACAACATTTACATCTTTAACCGGCGAAATTACAACATTTAACGCTTCGGTTGAAGGCACCTTTCGTATAATACTGATAATCACCGCCAATGATACCGCGGATAGTGCGAGTGCAATAATAAACGTGGTTCAATCATTCAATCTCCAAGTTTTCACTGATGCCGATACGTATGGACCTTTGCAACTTGTTCAAATTTATGGGTTGGCTACTGACCAGAATGTTTCCGTGCCAGGTGCCCTCGTGGATTTTAGTATACAATGCCCGAACGGCTCGCTTATATCTACTGTAAGCAACGTTACAAATGGAACAGGCATAGCATATACCAACTTTAGACTTCCTGACCCTAACCCAACGGAAAACTTGTTTGGAAATTGGTCCATAACAGCATCAGCTACAGTTCTAGGTCAAATAGCACCCGTAAGCGATACCGAAAGCTTCACTTTTACTTATCTTAGCGAAGTCGAAAATATTACCATCCCTACTAGTGTTAACGTAGGCGAAACAATGTCCATACAACTTACTATAAACAACGATGATATGATTGCGCCGTTCACCGGGTTGTGTATCACAATATTTGACAACGCAAGTGTACCTATCGCCTCTTCAACTATACCGATAACTCAACTGGGCGGAAACCTCACCATTATAGATGCCGCCGTCACTATCCCGTTATGGGCATTCCCAGGAGAAGCAACGGCGTATGTTTGTTTGCTCACAAACTCTTCCGCTCCATTATCGCCTGAGTCAGCAGCAAATTTTCTAATCAATCCCTAATGAATCATAGTCTTAAAATCAGTCATATAAGCTATTTAGTTTTAAGCTTTTTAGACCTATTATCTAAATAGCGTTTAAGCGAAACTACTTGATACCATTTTTCTATAGCGACAAATATCAAATATTGATTCAACACTCTTGACATACATCGGAGAAAAAATAAAATGAAAAACAAAATAATTACAACGGCAATATTCTTGCTTCTTTTTTTAAGTATCCCTGTAATTTCATTAAACCATTTCGCCGCAGCGACTGAACAAGCAGCAAGTAGCACCCAAATTTCGTGTTACTGCAATCCCTTATACCTTAACGCCAATTCGACAATTACCTTAACCGCCACCATAACCGGAACAAACCCTACTGGCACCATAACATGGGCGACAAATAGTACCACAGGCGAATTCAACAGTACAACAACACAAGTAACTGCCGGGCAATCATCTGTCACTTACAATGATACCCAAACAGGCAACGTAACAATAACAGCCAACTATAACGGTGACACAAACAATGGAGCCAGCAGTTCTACAATCAGCTTAACGTTATACAACTTGGACTTTAACCATGACGGAAATGTAAACTTCCAAGACACAGTTTACTTTGTTAAGGCCTACATAAACTACAACCAAATACATGCGCTCACTCCAGCCACCCAAGCTTGCGACCTGAACAACGACGGAAAAATCGACTTCACAGACCTTCAAATATACGTACATGCATATGTCGCATTTGCCCAATCGAAATATAGCTAAATCGGCAAATATAGTCTATTTATTTTTTTATATTTCTATGTGGTGACTATTTTTCTCATAATCTCATACTAGACTCCCCTTATACTAAGTAGGAAAGCGGTAAATACCCAAGTCACCGCTTTCATGAAAAGAGAGAGAATGTGAGAAGAAGCTTAGCAAAGCGAGGGCTTGCCATGAGGAATGTTATACGAGTTATTGTACTATTATTCTTAATATTGTTGTCAACCATTTACGTAGGTGAATCTTTAATTGCGCCTCAAGGCGCTACTGTCATGGCAGCTACTGCAACTTATCACTTTACAATAACCGGTTGCCCAACTTCTGTTACTGCTGGCCAAAGTTTCAGTGACATAACCGTTACGGTTTATTATGCTAGCGGGCAGGTCTGGACTAACTACACAGGTAAAGTTTATTTCACATCAAGTGATCCAAAAGCAACCTTACCCTATGTCTCCACGAGCACCTATACCTTCACAACTGGTAGTTCAGGCGACAACGGTGTGCATACGTTTTCAGGTTTCAATCTGGTTACAGCTGGCTCCCAAAATATCACAGTTACCGATGGATCTATGTCAGCGACATCCAGTCAAATAACTGTTACTCCATCCACACCTGTTCAACTTCAAATCTCTCCAAAAACTGCGACTATCACTGCTGGCTCTAAGCAAACGTACACCGCTACAGCGGATGACAGCTTTGGCAACTCATGGGATGTTTCCAGTTCAACTCAATGGTTTGTTAGTTACGGTTCAGGAGGCACTTGGTCCGGCTCAACTTTCACATCCGCAAAGGCTGGAACCTTTACAGTTACAGCAGTTTACACAGCGATATACGAGGGAACGTATGAGGGAACGTTTGTTGCCCAAGCGTCTTTAACGGTTAATCCGTCAACAGCTATCAGCATAACATTAAGTCCAAAAACCCCATCTGTATCAGCTGGGAACTCGGTAACTTTCACAGCAACTGCTCAAGATTCTTTTGGTAATATCTGGGATGTTACTAATTTGACAAACTGGCAAATAGATGCAAATGCTGGCGGTTCTTGGTCAAATAATGTTTACACCTCAGCCAAAGTGGGAACTTGGATCGTAACAGGAACTTATCTAGGGTATTCTGATACTGCTTCCTTAACCGTAACACATTCCACCCCATCTTACCTAACCATTACCCCAACTAATCCAACCTTTGCAGCAGGCTCTCAGGTAACGTTTACTGCTACCGCTTCCGACTTCTATGGGAATACTTGGGATGTCACAGGTTCAACATCATGGAGTATAACATCAGCAGCTGGCGGTGCATGGAGCGGGAATGTTTACTCATGTGTGAAAGCTGGCATTTGGACAGTAACTGGTAATTATTCGGGTATAATTGGAACGACCACTTTAACCGTAAGCTATGCTAACGTTTACAGCGTCACAATTTCTTCACACAATACTTCAATATCTGCTGGTTCTTCAATATCTTTTACAGCAACTGCCTCAGACATTTACGGGAACACATGGGATGTGACTAATTCAACTTCTTGGAGTACAAGTGCTGGTGCTGGCGGATCTTGGTCAGGAAACGTGTATACTTCGGCCATGGCCGGGGTTTGGGCTATCACCGCTTCATTAGGCAACACCTCAGGCACTGCACAGCTTAACGTTATGCATGCATCAGCCTCTAACATAGCTATATCTCCTCAAAACTCATCAATTACTGCCGGTCAAAGCCAACTTTTCAACGCCACTGCCTACGACCCTTATGGTAATTCGTGGGATGTAACCACCTCAACAGCTTGGAATATTGACCCTCAGGCTGGCGGCAACTGGACAGGCAACACATATACTGCAGCTAAAGCAGGAACTGGACAATCACAGGCATTTTAAACAATTTACTATCCACAACCTCTTTAAGCGTTAACCATGCAACAGCTCAAAGCATCACCATCAGCCCAGATACCGCCTCAATAAATGCCGGTTGCGGCCAAATTTATACAACCACTGCAATCGATAGTTATGGCAATTCTTGGGATGCCACTGCATCGTGCTTGTGGAGCATAACTTCTGGAGCTGGTGGCTCATGGACAAGTGGCAATTACACCTCCGATAACATGGGAAACTGGGCAGTCACAGCAACATACAACGGACTCCAAAATTTCTCCAACTTAACAGTATACTACCAAGCCGATTTAAACCAAGATGGAAAAGTAAACTTTGCAGACCTTCAATATTTCGTCCATTATTACGTAATTCATTATCAGACTGGTTTCCTAAATCCAAGATGCGATTTGAATCATGATGGCGTATTAAACTTTGAGGATTTACAATTATTTGTTCAATATTATCTTGCTTACTATAATCAAAGAAGCTAAATCGAAGTAAACGTTGATCTTTAAGCATATGAGGGTTTACTTTTCTCTAAATTAGCGAGTTTTTCATCTTTTAAACGATTTTTCGAGTCAAATCTGGAAAGTAAAAAATAAAGCAAAATCACTTCCACAATTAGTGCAAAAATAGTCGGAGTAGAATAGCTGGGAATACCCATATAACCAATATAGAAAAATTCAACAAGTTGAAAAAAGGCACCAAGACCAAATATTATTATTGCAGTCAAACGTGCAAGAGGGTGTCTTACCCAAAGCCCTAATCCAACAAGAAATAGGTCAATCCCCAAAACGAAAGAAATTATCCCGATGGTTGTAACGGTAGTGTCGTAAACGTCGGCCAAGAATAAAGGGATTCCAGGAATCCACCATATCACCGTTAGGACTGAATCAATCGCAGAACTTGATTGAGAAACTTGGTTTGTCAGCATTAAGAGTGTGTAAAGTCCTCCGATAATCAGTATAACTCCAAAAGTTATGACCAATCTAACAACTACATCGGTGATGAATTTTCTATTAGTGAGAAAATTTTTTAGCCTAATATAAAAAGTGGCAAAAAAATTAACTTTTTGTTCGGCCATTTTTTTTCACACAAGAATTATATTGACAGTTAAATTAGGCCCTATCTCGGCGGTATCTGCAGCGCATTCAGCTGTTTTTCTTATGCTTTCAATAATTAACCTTAGGTTGGCGTTGTCATCAATGTCCATTTTGGACGATATCCCTTCCTCCCTTTCCAAGCCGCCTGTAAACTGGGTTTTTCGTCTTTCAGTGTCCTGGTTATCTTGCCACAACCCAAGCCCTTCTCTTAAAACTTGATAGACAAGTATATTTGCCCTATTGAATTATGTAATAAAACCCTTGTCTAAAGAGATTATATATCAAATTATATTCTATGACGCCTATTGTGGAAACCAATATTTACATTAGAGAGCCTTTTTTTGTCACAGAAAGCAATCCTTGAGTGCCTAACATCGGCCGAGCCTCTTTATGGCAGGGGAGAAAAAGTTTGGGAAACGTTCAAACAAAAAAATTCAACCTTTGGTTCAAGAGTAATCACGTTTTGAAAGATGTAGATTTTGACGTTAAAGAGAAAGCTGTAACGGCGATTATGGGTCCCTCAGGATGCGGCAAATCCACCCTTATACGCTCCATCAATAGAATGAACGATCTTATCACTGGTTGCCGAACGTCAGGCGAGATAATTTTTGATGGCCAAAACATCTATGATGATGGCAGTAACGTTTATGATTTGAGACGTAGGATTGGCATGGTATTTCAGAAGCCTAACCCCTTTCCAAAAAGCATTTTCGACAATGTCGCCTATGGTCCACGCATCCATAATACCGCTAAAGGAGGCAAACTCAATGAGGCTGTAGAGAAAAGCCTTCGGGGAGCCGCATTGTGGGATGAAGTTAAGGATCGCCTTAATGAGAGCGCGTTTTCTCTTTCTGGTGGACAGCAGCAACGACTTTGTATTGCGCGCGCCTTGGCAGTTGAGCCTGAAGTGATTTTGATGGATGAACCGTGTAGTGCTTTGGATCCGGCCGACATCACGTATTGAATCTCTTGTTGGAGAACTCAAAGGGAAGTACACAGTTATTATTGTGACTCACAATTTGCAGCAAGCTGCGCGTGTTTCCAATTATACAGCTTTTATGTATGTAGGTGAACTGGTTGAGTACAATGAGACCAAGACTCTTTTTAATAATCCTAAAAGCGAGTTAACATACAATTACATTAACGGCAAATTCGGATAACAAAACAATATGTTATGCATGAAAACATCGCTCACTTAGCTTTCGCTACTGTTCCTTGCAGCCTGCCTTTAGTGCAGCGTCTGTGCTTTGTGTTATTTATGGGCATTGAATTACTCCTTGGCCCACAGGCAGTTGCCACAGGTTGGGAATCCATTACCATAGCAGTCCTCTTCGTTTTTCTGTTGCATGCTGCAGCCGCCGTAGCCAAGGCATGGTGCAAAGTCCCAGTTTTCCACGCGCCTACGAAATGCTAGGTGCTCTGGTGTTTCCCAGAGATCCTTCAAGCTGTGTTCCATGATGTTTCCGATTTTCCATGGGCGTGAGAAACGTTCACTCCTGTTGGATGAGTGGCTGCGGTAACTGACTTGTTCATGTAGTAGAGGTAAGCATGGGCTTATGTTGCCATCCCATCTTATCGTTCAGCCCCGTTGGTTATGAATGGGCAGTTATTTATCTTGTTTTCAGAACTGCCGCTTGGCCAGGCACCGTTAAGTTTGCGTACAGCCTGAATGATTGGAGTGTAAGTAGCCTCGTTAACATCCATTCGCGGCAGACTCATATTCATAAAGCTAGTTTCGTTGGATAGTGCCTGGTTGTACAGTGTTTCGTCGACCATGTCCTTAGTGTAAGGCAAGACGTTTGTCATTAGGAATTGTTTTGCGCCGAATCGAAGTCCAATGTCTATTAAGGCGGGTAGATCAGCGATATTGCGTTTCATTGCGACAAATGCAATTCCAAGTTTAGTCTCGGTATCGATAAAGCAATCCTTGGGAATGCCTGTTTCGTAGACTGCATCGTGAAAGGCTATGAGGTTTCCGAGCACCACTGGCAAGGTTGCTCCTAACCGAATATCAGCATAACGCTCTGATCTTGCACTGGTTAGTCGGTTCAATGTAGATTTTCTTCAATTGTGGTGTCAGTTGCACATTCAAGATGCTCTGGCTTCCGACAACGCGTAAACAGTCTTTGGCTTAAAAGGGTGACTGGAAGAAAGTTCCGAAATAATTTGGAGATTAATAGTGGTGGGTGCTGCCTCAATCGTGTCAATCGTCAATCGTACAATTGCTAATTTTTTTCATTTTTGTTAAACATTAAGTTTATAACCGTAAACTTTACCCACTGTTTATTAAGTAATCCAATAGAGGGCAGAATGTTTGGAAATGAAATCTTTCAATAAGGTCTTAAATGCAACCTTCAAAGAACCGGATAAAAAAATCCTGACACAAAGAGGCAAACTAACAATTCTTCAGGTAAACATGGGAAATCTCTGCAACCAAACTTGCAAACACTGTCACATTGACGCTTCGCCTGAAGGCAAAAAAGTGATGCAGCGCAAAACAATAGACGACATATTGCATTTCTTAGCAACGAACAAAGGTTTAACTTTAGACATAACAGGCGGTGCACCTGAGCTTAACCAGGATTTTGAATACCTAATTCAAAAGGCCAAACCGCTCGTAAAAGAAATCATGGTTCGGTCCAACCTAACAGTATATTTCTTAAAAGGCAAAGAACACCTGCCCAAATTCCTAGCAAAAAACAAAGTACACCTTATTTGCTCCATGCCCTGCTACGGTAAAGAAAATGTAGAAGCCCAAAGAGGAAAAGGTGTTTATGAAAAAAGCATCAAAGCTTTGCAGATGCTTAATAGCTTGGGATACGGCAAAAGCGAGGATTTAAAGTTAGATTTGGTTTATAATCCCTTGGGCGCTTTTCTTTCTGGAAAACAAGCTGACCTCCAAGCTGCCTACACTGAAAGGCTCAAAGAAGATCACAACGTTGTTTTTAACAGGCTTCTAACCATTACCAATTCACCGATTAATAGGTTTAAAGCACAAATTAAAGCAAGCGGCGAATATGAAAAATACCTAAAGCTGCTAGAGGATAGCTTTAACCCGTTAACTGTCGAAAAAATGATGTGCCGCACAACTTTGAGCGTTGGCTATGACGGCAAACTATACGATTGCGATTTTAATCAGGCTTTAAATATGCCCATAAAAGGCAAAAATAATGCAGCTCTATCGATTAGTAAATTTAATGCATCAAAACTTGAAAACAGCGATATAACTTTTGATAATCACTGTTTTGCGTGTACCGCCGGAGCAGGGTCAAGCTGCCAGGGAGCATTAGATAAAAAATGACCACGCTCAAACATTACTGAACGGCTTATCTTGATTAGACAAACTCAAAATAAGTTGTGCAGCCCACAGTGGGCTGAATGATGAAGAGCAAGTTAACTCTAACAAGCAAAACAAAAAAATCATCGTCAGTGAGAACCCTAGGCTGTTTTATTTATATATGGTGCAGAGGGTGGGATTTGAACCCACGAACGCCTGCGCGATAGGGTCCTAAGCCCTACTCCTTTGACCAGACTTGGAGACCCCTGCAATTCTGCTTTTAGAGCGTATTCTTTGTATGACCGTATTAATATGAAGTTTTCCTAGATTTTTAGGCATTAATCAGAATCAGTTATTTTCTTCAGGAAGTTGAACCGTAAGCATTTTATTGCTAATCGTTGTTCTTTCACGGGAAACACAAAGGTTGCCTCGGTAGCCTAGCCCGGTGGGGCGTTACCTTGGTAAGGTAATGGTCGCGGGTCCAAATCCCGCCCGAGGCTCCAAACAGAATTACTTTATCAGTTCAAGAAATTCCTCTCTTGTTAAACCTGCCTGCTGAATAATTGCTAAAAGCGTGCCTTTCTTAATGGGGTCATGCCGCGGAACAGTCAGCTTATATTTACCATCAGTCAGAAAAATATGACTACCTTTTTGACCTACAACTTTGAAACCCTGATTAGTGAGCACGCTGATGACTTTTCGCCAAGAAACTGTCGGCAATTTCTCAGACAGTTATTTCTACCAGCTCTTTCTTCCTCTTAAGCTGATTGATTTCTTCAGGGAAAGCTTCCAAGTAACCTTCGATAGCCTCTTTAATGTTAGCAAGAGCTTCTTTACGGTTTTCTCCTTCACTAATTGCGCCTGGAAGCTCAATGCATTGCGCTGAGTAGCCGCCTTCAGATTCCTCTCTCAATATCACTGTGAACTTTCTACCCTTAATTTCTACCATAAGCAGCACTCCCAAATAACCTCGTTTAGACCATATAAACTTTGAGTGAACCAGTTGACAAAATTGCCTTCCTTGCTGCCTCGGTAGCCTAGCCCGGTGGGGCGTTACCTTGGTAAGGTAATGGTCGCGGGTCCAAATCCCGCCCGAGGCTCCAATTAACCTCAATTTGAGCTATTTTTAAGAAATTGTCAAAAATAAGCTTTTTTTCCTCAGCGATTTCCGAATTAGGTATAATTCTTATTGTCAACGAATCAACTAGTCATCTGAGTCAAAATGAGCTTACAGTATGTTGAAGTTGGTATTTGCGGTTTATCTTGCAGGCTGTGTCCGGCTTACCATAGAAAAACTAAAAGCAAATGTGGAGGATGCAAGAGTGGATCCCGGATGAATGTCGCATGCCCTTTCCATAATTGCGCTGTCAAGAAGAAACATGTATGCTTTTGCGGGTTTTGTGATGAAAAAGACACTTGTGTTAGGTGGAAAAAATTTAGAGAATTCAGCAAGAGAAGCGACTCATTTGTTTGCTACCAAAAGCTTGTAGAAAACATTGCCTTTATTATTGAGCATGGCTTGCCAGAGTTCGAGAAGTATCAAAAAATGAGGGAGAACTTTCTAGAGGAAATGTTGCAGGAGTTCGATGATGGACGTTCCAAGAGTTACTACTGCATCGCAGCGACAGTATTAGAAGTTGATGAACTTCAGGAGGCTCTCACCATGGCAAAAGATCAATCAAGAGGCATGCCGCTAAAGGAGAAAGCTAAAATCATGCATTCGATGTTGGAGAATATTTCTGCGCAGAAAGGTTACCTGTTGAAACTCAGGAAATAAGCGCGCGGCAGACGCTTCCTTCCAAAGTCGAGTTAACTGCAGAGTAACAAGAAAACTCCATATTGCATCTTGCGAGTAAAACGCGAGTGTGAAGCTAGCCCGAGGCTCTTTTAGAGTTAAAATGCAGGTATTTTCACATTTTATCCTCAAATTAAGCTCTTTTTGAAAACTCGTACACTTAGGATTTACCATTACTTTAATGGATATTTAAACTAAAAGAATTTGTTCGGATTTCGAAAACCAATATGGAAGCCCTAAAATTGGTCTACTCGTGTGATTATTTTAAATATACCGTATAGTGCAACATTTTATAAGTAAGTAGTCAAAAATAACAACATAATAGGTGTTTGTTATGTCTGAGATGAAAAAAATTTCCAAAACTCGCTATCGTGTTGCACAATGGGGAACAGGTCATACAGGGATGCGCGCATTAAAATACATAATTGAACATCCGCAATACGACTTAGTCGGCGTATATGTGTACTCAGAGGAAAAGGAGGGACGTGATGCAGGTGAACTGTGCGGTGTTGAACCAACAGGAATCACCGCAACCCGAAACATTGAAGATATTATCGCCGCCAAGCCTGATTGCGTTTCATACATGCCAATGACCGGAGGGGCCGATCTTGATGAGATGTGCCGGCTCTTAGAATCTGGAATAAATATCGTCACAACTTACACAGATTACCATGACCCAGAAAGCATAGATCAGGATATACGACGCCAGATTGAGGATGCTTGTGCTCGTGGCAAAACATCACTCTACGCCACTGGTGCAAGTCCCGGTTTTATTACAGAGGTCTTCCCGCTTGCTATTATCACTATGGAACGTAGGCTTGATCACTTGCTAATTGAAGAGTTTGCTGACATGACAACTCGTGCATCACCAGAACTGATGGATATGATGTTTGGCAGTGATCCCAAAACCATGGATCTGAGCGGCGTTGCCGAGAGCCTCAGTTATCAATTTGGTCAATCTTTTCGGCAATTAGCAAAGGCATTCTCAGTACCCATTGATGAAATAAAATCAGCTGGAACAGTATCAGCTGCAGTTAAAACAGTTAAAATCGGAGTTTCTACAATTCAGGCTGGCACAGTGGGAGCATGGCGATTTGAAATCAATGGCATGCGTAATGGGAAACCTCTGATAACCTTCCGTCCTACTTGGTACATAACAAGGGATCTTGAACCAGCATTAAAGTTCCGTGACTTTGATTCGGGCTGGCATGTTGTAGTTGAAGGTGATGCACCACTGGATATTGACATTCGCTTTGCCAAGGAAAACTATGCAGTTGTCTCTCCAGGTTACAATGCTAACATTTGCGTAAATGCCATTCCAAACGTGGTTGAAGCACCGCCTGGCATCGTGACGACTGTCAATATGCCTCCTATAAAATCCCAATTCAAGTAAAAAGAGGGTCATAATGACTGAGAAGAAAATTATTGCACAATCCACGACCGCAACCCAGACTGTAGCAGACCATCCCCAGACGCTCTCATACGTGCCACCTCTCTCACCCGAGGTAGAAGCGAGGGCCGATGCAATCATCAAACAACTTGTCGAAGCACATGTCGGCGAGACTAAATCCTATTATGTGATACTCATGGGTACCGGCTCTGGCGCCGCACAAGTTGTCATCAAAGATGGAGTTCCAGTCGGTGTTATACCAGAAGATCTAGTGAACCCAACAATAGCTAGAGAAGACGCCTATCTTCCCGTAGAGGATCTGCAGAAAGGACGAATTCGGGGAATCCCTTGGGGACACACTTGGGTTCTTCCCTGGGAATTAAAGTCCCCCACCAGAATCCTTTACCCGATGAAAAGGACAGGACCTAGAGCCGATCCTAACAATCCAAAATTTGTAAGGATTACCTGGGACGAAGCCATCGACATCCTGGTAGATCAGATCCAGAAGTGCAAAGCCAAGTATGGAGACCACTCAGTCGAGACTGGAGGAGTTTGTTCTGGCCATAACGAACCCTGGCTTATGATGTACGGAATTGCTTGTAACGGTGGCTGGGGATGTTCTTCTTCTTCAAACAACATGTTGGCACACGCAGAAGTGTTAGGCAACCCATTTGAATCAGGCGCCATTTACAGCGACCTTCTTAATTCCAAGCTAATTGTAACGTGGGCCTTAGATCCTACAGCTGGTTCTACAGCTTTGGTTTCTAAATCATGGTTATTTTGGCTCTCATTAGCTAAAGAAAAAGGAATTCCAATTATAGCTATCGATATAAAGCTAACTAACGCTGGTGCAACCTGGGCAGACCAATGGATCCCAATAAGACCATGCACCGACATAACAATGATGCTCGCCATCGCCAACGTCCTATTCAAGGAAAAACTATACAATATTGAGTACGTATCAAAGTTCGTTGAGCCAACAGGATTCCAAAAATGGAAGGACTATATCCTTGGAAAGACAGTTGGACCGGATGGTGCAATAGATAGAACCCCAGAATGGGCTGCCCAAATCTGTGGAGTGCCAGCAGAAACAATCAGAGCATTTGCAAGGTTGTATGCGAGTAGTAAGCCCGCTTGCTTACTTTTTGGGCTTGGTGGCCAAAGACAAGCGAGAGGATGGAACCCAGCTCGAGCTGCGATTTACCTGCAAGCTATGACTGGGAATATCGGAGTCTCTGGAGGATCTTCTGGAGGAGGCGGCCTTTCTCAGTCTCAATGGTTCCCCTTGCCCTTTCCAGATCAACCTGGAGCTTACGGCATCCAAGAAGAAGGCTGGGTAGACTTTGGGGCTCCAACGCAACACTCTGAAATTGGACTGTACGATGCGATACTATTGAGAGACGACTACCAGAATGGAAAATTGACCAAAGAAGAATACTATCGCGCTATTGGTAATAATATCGATAACCCAGCGCCAAACATTCACATGTTATGGCAAGCAGGTTCACGCCACCCGGGTCCAAATATGGTTGATGTAAACAAAGCGATAAAAGTTGTCAAAGCACTGGATTTCTTTGTAACTGGTGCCCGCCACATGGAAGGTTGGCGTCAGTTGGCAGACCTTGTATTGCCGATGGCCGAAGACTTCGAGAATACTTCGCACTTTTTCTTTGAGGAGCGTGGCTGGATCTATAACAGACGCTTAATTGAGTCGCCAGGAGAAGTAAGGGATTTTAATTGGGTGAGATTGCAACTGGCAAATAGATTGGGTGTAGGTGAAGAGTTTGCTGCCAAATATCTTCCAGGCTTTCAGAACGTAGCTCACGATAAATGGGATGCTGCAATGCAGAATTTACTAAAGCAAAACTACGAGACTTGGGCTGTTGATGTTGACAAAGATGTACTTCCGAATCCTCCTTCTTGGGATCAATTGCAAGCTAATCCGATTATTCGCATCGATTTGAAGTATCCACAATATCTTCCTTATAGTTCGCAGATGGAGGGAATTCAATCATTCCAAACAAAGTCAGGCCTTATCGAATTCTATGACGCTGAATTGGAAACATTTGACGCTTCGAAGATTCAGGGATATGGGCTCTATGGAATAGGCGCCAAGATTTCTCCTATGGCTATTTATGAGCCTCCTGAAGAGGGCTATAGTGACCCCAAAGCTGTAAAATACCCGCTCGTCATGAGGGATAGCCATGCCAGATTCACTGCTGCGAGCAAAGGGCTGCAGAATCACATGCTCGAAGGAATGGTGTACAGGCATTCTGTGTGGATAAATCCGGCCGACGCAAAGGTAAGGGGCATTGTGGATGGTAATATAGTCGAAGTGTATAATGATAGAGGCTCGACAATGTTACCGGCATATGTAACCTCAAGGCAGACCCCTGGGTCGATCTTCATGTACTCTCACTCTAAATGGTCGCCCGATTCACACGGAGTTGACCATAGTGGATGCTCCAACGTGTTAAACAATGCCAACCTGCAGATTGCTGCTGCTGGGCAGGAAGCAACAAACGCGCTTGTAGAAGTGCGCAAACTGTAAGAGAGGAGGTGGAATGACAATGTCATCAACAAATGCAACTCCGATAAAGCAAGGTGTTCAATATGGCTTCTTCTTTGACCAGAGTCGTTGCATAGGCTGCGCTAACTGTGTTCTTTCGTGCATCGGAACAAAGCGAACGCCGCTACACGTCAAGCTGCTTCGGCTCTTTCAGTGGGAGACAGGCAATTTTACCAATGTTAAGCTGCATATTGCCTGGGCGCCGTGCTATCACTGTTTAAATCCAGTCTGTATATCAGCTGCTAAAGGTGCTCTAATCAAAGAGCCACGCTACGGCGCAGTGCTAATTGATCCTGACAAGGCTAATAGTCCGTGTCTTAAGGAAGCTTGGTCAGCCTGCCCCTACGGTGCCATAAGTTTTGATTCTGAAGCCTCAGATTCGAAGGCATACAAGTGTGATATGTGCATTGATAGGTTGATGGAGGGCAAGTTTCCATCTTGTGTCTTGGTATGCCCAACAAGGGCTCTTGACTTTGGACCATTGACAGAGCTTCAAAAGAAGTACGGTACATTGGGTCAACTGGAAGAAATGCCTTCTTCTGCTATTTCAAATCCAGCGGTCGTCTTTAAACCAATGGCTGAAAAGAAAACACTTTTGCCTTATGACATGAACGAGGCGCTAGGTCTCCTTGCAAATAGGGGTCCCTCTGCATTACCCTTCTATAGTTCACCAACAGATGTCACATCAATACCTGAGGGAACCATCTCCCGTACTAAACTGAACATGAAGGCTTGGGGTAAAGAACTTATGCTGAGAACAATCGACGACAGCAAGTAACCAACTTGCTACAGAGCAGCAACCACATAGCTCATAGAGGATGCGTGAATTCCCTCTTCTATCTCTTATTTTAAGAACAGGTCCTCATCTTAGCTATAATGCACTTGAACGTAATAAGCTCTTTAAAAACGAAACTACTAAGCATCCTATGAAAAAATGGCTATTGCTCAATTATAAGCTATAATGGAAAACTTGTCAAATTCAGTTCAACATCCTGCCTACGATAAACATTCTATGTTCCATAAAATGGATTAAAACTAGTCAACGCGAATAATCAAATATTATGTTTTAACTTCCAAGCATTAATCATGGCTGAAACCTGTTCTCTTTGCTTAAGGATGAAACGATATTACATTAGATAAAGGCTAAATATCGCCAAAAGTAATATTATATTTGGTCTCTTTGTTCTAAGAATTTTTGTCGGTTTTCCATGTCTTTTAAATTAAGTCGAATCACAAAGTTTGTGGATGTTCTGCGCAGATCCGTAAGGATTTTTCCGTATTTTAGTTACCTCTTTAATTTTTTTCCCTTCTTCTGCATTTTATACAGCCAAGGCTCGATAAGTTCGCCATCAGCATTTCTTTTGCTAGCCCCATTCGTAATGGCTATGGCTGGAGGCTTCATGTTTAATACAATATGTGATTCTTCAAAAGACCCAGAATGGAAAAACACGATCACAAGTAAGGAATTACCAAAAAGCCTCGCAGCTTACCTCACAGCTGTTTTCTGCGCAATATCTCTAGTTCTTTTTCTGCTTCTTTTTAAATCGTTAGCTGCAATACTGCTGTCAAACGTTTACATATTAATTTGGTTAGCTTACAGTGGTCTTAGGGTTAGATTTAAGGAAACATATTTAGCGCCGTTAGTGGCGTCGTTTGTTCTTTGGGTTGGCGGACCCTTAATTTTGTTAACAGAATTTAACTGTTTTACTCTTCTGACAATCACCTTGCTTGTAGGAATGTTTTTTTGCTTTTGCAGTTTTGAAATCTATCATACAGTCGTTGACTACAAAGATGACTTAGCTTACAATTGCCAAACTTTAGCCGTTAGATTAGGTGTGAAAAACGCGTTAATCCTAAAACATATTTCTTTGGCGCTAGGCTCCGCCTTGTTGTTGTTTAGCATTTACTTCTTTAACATTAATCCATATTTGTTCTTGCTTTTCACTTCTTGCTCGATTGGAGCACAAGCCTTGCTTATCGGCTTAGATAAGTTAGAATACGACCAACAAAACTTTTACAATTTAACAAGAAAAGCTTACACAACCTACTTTTTCGCTTCACCCTTCTTTATCTCACGATTTTTATTATTGCTGCTGGGTCTTGCTGCCCTGAGCTTGCCGCCTGAACTTTCGTTTCTGTTCATTTGGGTTTTTGCTGTAGATAAGACCGCTTACGTATAACTATGAACTGGCTTTCATGATGCATTGTTTAAAAATCGCTGAATTCAAAAATGTTCCATAACTACAATTTATGGTGGGCTACAAGTCGAACAACAAGTCGAAGCTCTAGAAAGAAGTGAATTATGGAGGAGCACGGAATAGCTTTATTTGAAAAATAAAAATCGAATCCTGCAGATTTCATTCTTACTCCTAGTTGTGCTAGTTCCTCAAAAAATTTTTTCCCTAAAGCAACTTTTTTTTTGTCTCTTTTTTGTTTATTAAAAAATTGTTAAAAGCATCGCTCTTTCAGGAAAAAAGTACGGGTAATTAATTTTGGCTACTGTGCTAGGCTATTTTTTGATTATCAGGTAGGTACAGATAACAAGTTTTATGATGTCAAATGCGAGTATGAGAAGAATAGTTGCATTTGCACTACTCACCATAATGAATGTACAATAAACGTTGACAATTGGCTGGTGACCAAAATCAGCATCTACCAATATGAGATTAAGTTTAGAAAGGGGATTCTCATTAACTTAGGATAGGGTTTCAATTGCTAACAATAACTTTGCTTAAGGAGCATGCTGAAGGGCGATGGCAATCAGAAGACTTAGAGAGCTTACCTTTAGAAATTAAGAATAATGAGGTTCTATGGGTAGATGCTCAGGATTCGAGTGAAGCTGAAATTAAAGAGTTGAGAGAGTATTTCGAAATTGATGAGCATAACATTCAAGAGCTTACTGAAGAAGGGATACGTTCAAGAATTGATGAGCATGAAGATCGAGTTTTCTGTCTTCTTTACTATCCGCGTCGAGCAAGTTTCGTTTCTGATGGGAAGATGGAACGCCTTGCCATGCTTGTTTGTTCCAGATGGATAATAACGGTGCATAAGGGTTATTCTGATCTGACATGTGCTGTTTTTAAGAAAATAGCCGCCCATGGTTACTTTTCGCTTTCACTGGTACCCTCGACTGATATTATGCTCTATATTTTCTTGGATCTGGTGACAAGTGAATATTTTCCAATTTCAGACTTACTATTTGAAAGCATTGAAGACTTGACTTCGGAAGCTTTGGGTTTTTTTAGAAACAGGTCAAATCAAGCTAATAGCATTTTTCTTCTAAAGGTATCAAAGGTAAGAGAGCGATTAGTGACACTTAGGCAAAGTTCGAGTTCATTACGCGAAATTATGAGTAGGATAACAAGGGGAGAATTTGCACTGGTGCAAAGCGTTAATCTATCGCGTTTTGGAGACCTATACGACAAAACGGTTCAGTTGGTGGAAATTGTCGACGCTCATCGAGATGAAATGGGCAACATTAGAGATATCTTGGTTAACGTTCAAACGGTAGCTACTAATAACATAATCCGAATTCTAACGATAATCTCAGCCATTTTTTTACCACTTACCCTGATCGCTGGAATTTACGGTACAAATTTTGGCTCAGGAATCCCAGAAGTTAACGATCCGTACGGTTTCTACATACTAATTTCTATGATGATTACACTTGCATTAATTCTAGCATTGATTTTCAAACTAAAAAAGTGGATATGACATAAACTAATACGGAAGCAAATGTGTAATCAAAAAATCAAGAAGATTGCAAGCAGGACACGTATGCGCGAAACCTAGTTAAGGCAGAGCAGGCATGCATTGAGAAAGAGACATTTATGTCGACATTGCGGAAGAGTCCTTCAAACAAGAATCCACGATTATCCAACAAGCATAAGATTAACCTGCACCTTAGAAAAGAATTCTTAGGCAAACAGGCTGCTCAGCAATTATACGATAAGATCGCATCCTTAAGCACAATAACAAAATTCATCCTTATTGCGTTGATATCTTTTCTAGTTTTCTACTTAAGCAAGGGTCCTCCGCCAGGTCAAGACCATTACGTTTACTTGGCTTACTCATTCCTTCACGGCAGGCTAAATCTCACAGGAGCAGGAACAGCGCTTGAAGAACTCGTGTCCCTGCATGGCAACTATTACGTCGTATACCCACCTATGCCAGCGATTATCCTCATGCCTTTTGTCGCTGCCTTAGGCACATCCGTTGATGAAAGCCTGATTTCGATAATCCTTGCCAGCATTTGCGTCTCGCTAACGTGGCTTATGCTTAGAAAGACAGGAGTGAAAGGTAGCAAGGCTTTGTGGCTTGCTGCCCTTTTCGGTTTCGGGACTTGCTTTTGGTACACTGCCGCTGTTGGTTCATCATGGTACATTGCCCAGGTATCAGCAGTTCTCTTCCTGACAATTGCTATAGTTTTATCATTGTACAAAAAAAATAATTTTTTAGTTGGGTTATCTCTCGGATGCGCTTACCTAGCAAGACTTACTACAGCCTTAGCTTTTCCTTTTTTTCTGTTTCTAACTTATGACCAAAATGATTCGTGGAAGTCAAGACTCAAGCCGATGGCTTTATTCGTGTTGGGTTTAGCCATTCCAGTTATCTTGGACCTTGTGTACAACTTTGCGCGTTACAACACAATTTTTGACATCGGATACACCTTAATAATTAAGGGCGACCCAAACTACCCTTATGGATTATTAAGTTTCGCTTATATTCCCAAAAACCTCTACGCGATTCTATTTCAAGGGCCAATTTTGCTCAACTCGTTCCCCTATTTCAAACCCGACTGGATGGGACTTGGACTGTTTTTCACAACTCCCGCGTTCCTTTACATTTTCGTGGGCAAATGGAATAAACTCAGCAAATACGCGGCCATCGCTGTCCTGTGCATCCTGCCACCACTTATCACACACGGCGAAGTGGGATACACCCAGTTTGGTTACCGCTTCAGCCTTGATTTTACACCATTCCTTATTCTACTAACTGCCAAAGGCATGAGTGAAAACCTTCGCTGGCAAGAAAAAGCCATCATAATACTAAGTTTACTTGTCAATCTTTGGGGAGTCATATGCATAATAAAATTCAATTTCGTCAGTTTTTGAGCACACGTTGCTATTCCTAATGATGCGTTTAAGTCTGATCACAATGGCGCGTAAATTTTCTAAAGTCTTTCTAACTTTGGTATAAGCGCCAAAAGAAATTGATACTTAGGATGGAACATTAATGGAAGATTATACCTATTAGAGGTTTATCCTTGAAAAGCTTTTATGCAAAAAAACTACTGATATAGTTCTTATGAGTAAAATACCAGAGGAAAAAGAATATTCAAGAAAATCGCTTAAAAGGAAACTAATTTTCTTCAGGTTGTTAGGGCTTCTCGTTATGAGGAAGAATCCGAGGGGTATGGCAGGCAAGGAACAATTCTTGGATACAATTGCTGGAAAGGTTCGTGTAATTTCCTATAATATGCAAAGGCCTGAAACCCTCCCCCTTTTCGTCAATATTCACGGGGGCGGATTTATTTTTGGAAACGCGGATATGGATGACCGCTACATGAAGAATGTCGCTGATAAAGTAAACGCGAAAATCCTGAGCATCGATTACAGTCTTTCACCAGAAGCAGAATTTCCCACAGCCTTAAACGAATGCTATGGAGTCGTAAAGTACGCCAAGGAGCACGCTAAAGAGCTTGGGATAGACTCCAATAAAATCGCTGTAGGCGGTCACAGTGCCGGAGGCAACCTCAGTGCAGCAATATGCCTCAAGGATGAAACCAAAGAGTTGGACATAAAATGTCTGATACTGGATTACCCTCCGATGGACATTTACACTGACCCCTATCTTAAGCCGCAGCCAAAAGGTTCACTTCCTGCAGGACAATGCCGAATATACAACGCAGCCTACTGCAACAACAAAGAGGATAGGAAAAACCCGCTGGTGTCACCTGCCTTTGCTACAGTTGATCAAGTAAAATCATTTCCTCCCACTTTGATTATATCAGCAAGTCAGGATTCACTTTGCAAAGAAGATGAGGATTTCAGAGACAAATTACTACAAGCAGGCGTAACTGTAACCCATAAACGCTTTGAAGGCTCGCGTCATGGCTTCACCCTAAGCAGCAAGCCAGATGCTGTTGAAGCATGGCAAATGATGATTGACTTTCTAAAGCTGAACCTAGAACAAAAGTGAATAACCGAAACAAAGAATTAGCTTGCTCACAATCCTCACACGATAAAATCATAAAGGGTAAAATTGCAACCATTAACTGCATTTCGCCTTGGCGATTTGACTGAATAAATCCTTTTGTTTCCTTCAAGTTAATGATTTTTGATTCTACAATACTTCATAGAAATCAATAATCGCTTTGTCAGCTAATCTCATTCCCGAGCAGACCGCAATGATATTATTTAGCCATAAATATTTTTGCGCTCCAGTTTCAAACTGTGGCGTAGTGCGGAAATAATAATCGGCTGGATCTACCGTCTTGCCCTGAGCTAGTTGTGCCAGTACATCTGGCTTGCCTGGTCTGCTCCAGCGTATCCCCTTGTTTTCTATATAGATTAGAGCGTTATCGTTAGTGCGCAAGGTATACTTGGCATGCATGAGGGTGGAGCCGTCAGGTTTTATAACTTGCCAATCAGTACCTAGAAGAACCTCTCCAGAAAGTCTTTCTCCTTTTTAATGTGCCTCCTGCGAGAGGAATGACCCGGCGTTCGCCGAAAGGTAATTTACTGATATAACTTGCCTCTCCAAGGTTAACGGTGACTCGAAACAGGAATTTTAAATCGGGTGCAACTGGTTCAAACTGCATGACGCTAAACGCCTCACAAGTATTTGGGATTAATAGAGAAAAAGTAGGCTGCTTATAGCTTTGTTCGTTTCCTATCGGCACTGTAACTTGCGAATGTAACAAGAGCTGAGTTGTTTAGCATATTGTAAGTCAGCATTGTTTGGTTTGTTATTTGGTTTTGTTCTTTGTCCACCAGAGAACCAGCGGTATCACCGCTATGGCGATTACAAATACGGCGACTATTGCTGCGTAGCTGCTCAAATTTGTAGACGTTGCAGCTTCAGTGAACGTGGCTGTAACGTTCTTGTTGCTATCCATTATCAAAGTTGTGTTTCCATTGCCTGAGGCATCACCGCTCCAACCATTAAAACTCCACCCTTGGGCACTGTGCGCACTCAAATTAACTGTTGAATAAGCAAAATAGGTAGAATTGTCTGGAACAACAGTTCCGTCGCCGATAGTGTAAATCGTTAAATTATAAGTGTCAGGTGGAGTGCTAGAGTCAGTTACTTGCAGAATAGGCAGGTACGTTATTAGCCCATTGCAACTTGGATCATTATGCTCATCGTAAAGCATTGAATCGATAAGAGTGGTGTTAGTAGTTCCCCAATAATTACTTGCTGCATCGATAGTCGGATTAGCATAATTGCTTTCAGGCGATAATTTTAGAAGATACCCATTTATGTTAACAAATGAATTATTGCGCAATATCGCTGAGCCGTCACCCATAGTAATTAACGGACCCGCATTTCTCGTAACTAAATTGTTGTCCATGTAAATGTTGGTGGATGTTTCAACGTAGAAACCCGCTGTGCTGACAAATGTATTGTTTACCATGTAAATGTCTTGCTGAGATCTAATGATTGATTGATAACACAAGGTATCAAGTAAAGAATTTGATAAACTGAAGCTTCCATGCCCCTGATATAAAAAACTATCTCCGTTCCTGATTGTGCAGTAACTTAAGTTTATGAAGGCCGAGTCACTGTTTTGCTGGAAAAAGTTTGCGTTTCCTCTGCCATCGAAGACAATTTCATTATCCACTGTTCCATCTGCTATCACAGTACCATTGACTAAAAATAATGGAGCTGAGCCTGACATACCTGATGTCACTGTTACCCCTGCTTCAATAGTTAAAGTAGCATTCGAGGGAATTTCAACAGTGTTCGATACTATGTAAGGACTGTTTTTCGCAGTCCAAGTTGTGTTATCCCAAAGTGTCCCTTGTACATAGGTGCCCGTGGTATTACTATTAGACGCAAAAACGTTAATGCATAAAAAACTTGAACTTAAAAGCAAACTTGCAAAAAACAAAGTACACACTAAAAACATTATTTTCTTCAAAAAAAGCCTCTATTAAATAAAAAAGATTTTTCCTTCTTTAATAGCTTTCTATCCCCCCAACCAATCTCTTTCTATGCATGCAACCAGTCGTAGGGTTAGATCAATTGTCAATCATTAAATTGTAGAATTCAATTTAGCTGTTTTAGAATTTGATTGAAACGATACCAGACTAAAAATTATCGTAAAAAAAGAAAAAGGTGAATATCATTATTGATGCTCTGGCTTACGGACCAGCATTTTCCCACGTTACTGAAAAGCTTGTGCCATCTGATGATAGCGCTAATGAAGGTGCAGCTTTAATGGCGCCACTACTGGTGACCATTGTTATCGGCGTTGCTGAACTGAAAGACCCTAGTGGTTGGTTGACTCCATTTATTGTTGCATAGCATGTTCCTACGACTTGAGTGTTGTCTGCGCCATACTTGACTGTGCCGAAGTTTGCCAAGGGTAGAATTCCTCGGTTAGATGAGGGTGCCTCTGCTATCCATTCTGCAGAAGAGCGTGCAGCACTGTTGACTGTTGTTTGAGTAGTATAAGTTTGTCCTGTTGTCTCATCAGTTATGGTGACGCTGAATATGCTACCTGTTGCCTTGTGATTGAACTTTGAAGTTGAAGCTCCTAAATAGTTCACGCTTGCATACATGTTGTCTCCAGCTTTTATCGTGAACCCGTTAATTTCGTACATCGGGTTTGGGTAAAATTCGAACCAAGCGTACATTGTTACGGTTTTTCCTTGGGTTATGGATAGTGTGCCTACTTGTTCAACTGTGCTGGAACTGTAGCCGTCAATACCTACCCAGAAAGCAGAATAATATGTGGTGCTGCTGCTTGCGCCTGCCGTCATGGTTGGTATTGTCCATGAGCCGTTTGCAGAAGTTACTGAACCTGTGGCTCCTGTTACCGCGTAACCGCTCCAGTTAGTGCTTGATGTGGCCTTAATGGTTGAATCTGCCCTGCTCATCGTCGGCGCAGCTAATGCATTAGGCAAAGCAATTGTTGAACCTATAGCTGCCAAAAGCATTAATGAAGCAATAAGAAGTTTAGATACCTTGCTAGCGATTTTCATGCTAATTAACCCTTGCTTAGAAGGGAATCGTAAGATTTAAGTCTTTGCAAAATCAAGAGAGCCCGTCTTTGCGATTTTTTGGCTTAATTCAAGTCCACAAATCAAGCTCGTTAACTCGGCATTTTTTATCGCAAATTTTTTATTATACATTTTTTACGTCACTCAAAGCAATAAGGTATAAAATTGCGTTAATCTTCAGGAGTTTGTGAGCTTTCATGGGGACGCTTGAATGTAATGGATTAACTAAGGTTTACGAAGGTCGCAGTAAAGCTTTAGAAAACATCAGTTTTTCAGTGGAGACCCGCGGCATTTTTGGTTTAATCGGTAGAAATGGCGCTGGAAAAACGACTCTTATTCGAATTTTGGCAACTGAGCTTCAGCCAACGGCTGGAACCGCAAGCATCAACGGTATCGACGTGCTCAAGCAGGAAGGCAAGTTGCGTGAGAAAATCGCAATCGTCCCCCAGGAAGCTAGAGCTATAAGATGGATGACGGCTAAGCAAACTGTGCTTTCTTACCTTCTTTGGCGAGGCTACAGTTATAGTGACTCGAAAAGGCTTGCGGATGAGTCGCTTGCAAAGCTTGGCTTGCAGGAATACGCTAACGTTTTAACAGGTCGTCTTTCAGGTGGCACTAAGAGAAAAGTGTTGATCGCAACCGTCATGGCATCTGAAGCAGATATCATTTTTCTTGACGAGCCAACAACTGGTTTGGATCCGATTTCAAGACGAGAGTTATGGGACATTCTCAGGGCACTTGGCAAAGAACGGTTCATCTTTCTAACGACACATTATTTAGAGGAAGCAGAAGAACTAGCAGATGCGATAGGGATTCTCAAAGACGGCCGACTAGTCTCTATTGGTGCATTATCGGACCTTAGAAAAAGCTCAAAACATCAATACAGCATAAAACTGCCACCAGGGGCGCCTATTCCAACATTAAAAAACGGAGATGTAACCAAGGATGCACACGGAAATGCGCAAATTATGACGAATGAAGACGAAGCATTGCGTTTGGCTAAATTGTTCTCGGAGGAGGGAACACGATTTTCCATCAACCCGATTACACTTGACGACATTTTTTTCTATCTTGTAGGACAAAAAGCAAGGGACGAATACAGTTGAAACGCAGCAAACTCAGCCAAATCTTAGCAGGCATCCTAGTTAACGCGATTTACGAAATGAAAAATTATCCTGTCGTCTTGATTAGCACCGTTATTTCTCCCCTATCTCTTTTGGCTGTAGTTACCTTTGTAAGCAGAGGTGCCTTGCTTGGAACAGCTATTGAAGGCGGCTTGATAATGAATTTCTTCTCAAGCGGAATAGCTCTATCATCAGACCTCTCACACTTAAAAAACGACTTCAAACTTCAAGACATGGTGGTCAGTTCACCCACAAGTTCACGACTGTACATGGGCGGCATGGCACTTGCTGAAATCGTATACTCCATTCCCAGCTTAGCAATACTTTTTGCACTCACCGCTATCTATGTGCGACCGACCCTTATTCAAACAGCCGTAATTCTTATTGTACTTTTGCTAATGTTTACTATGGCCTCAGCCTTAGGCTTCATGCTGTCGACAATCTCAAGCGACGTAGTTCAAAGCTACGCATTCACACGATTGCTTTCCCTGCTCTTTACAACGCTGCCACCCGTATATTACCCGATAACTTACATTCCACAAATGTTCCAGTACTTTGCTTATCTGTCGCCAACTACCTATGCAGCGCAGATTATCCAAGCAACGACAGGCTACCTAACAATTCCGACCAGTCTACTATTAGCCAATTGGATAATCCTAACAAGCATAACCGTGATTATATTGTTTGTCGCTGTAAAGAAAACACGATGGAAAGAAGTTTAAAAGGGATACAGTTTGTTAAGACTGATCAAATAAATTTTAATCTTTTTTTTTTACTTATTATCGATATTGTTGCTATCATCGTGATGGCAGTTCTTGTTATCCTGTTCATGTGGCTTAAACGCGGTAAAAAAATAATAGTTGCCTCAGCAAATGAAAACCGCGCGATAAGTCCGAAGGGAGCTGTCATGGTTAAACGCGGAGGAGGTCCGACATTCATTATTACGTCTAACCCGCATTGCAACATAGCTGTCGTCCAAGTAGATGGCAAATCAGTCGTAGCCATCGCAAATTATACCTTCAGTGAAATAAAAGAAGATCACACTATTACCGCAGTCCTCAAGCCAGACTAGGGCATTTCGATTTACTGCATAGAAGCACGCCGCGCTAAGATCCAGTCTGGTTTGATTCAACCTGATAAATTATTAGATTCTGGTTTGTGTAAACGATTTTTAACCAGTTAATCGCGTCAAACCTAGCGGTGCATCCTGGATAATGGCTCAATTCATCGTTGCCCACATACACGTAGGAGACGTTATATTTTATTATGATTTGCTCAAGGACCGCTGGTGAACCGGTGTACGCGGCGTCAATGTCATTTTGCCGCTGGAAAATTTGACTGAGAGGTACGCCCCAGCCATAGGGCCAGTTGATGTAGGAGGAAACAGTCAGCCTGCCGCCGATGAACGCTGGTGGGCACTGAATAGAATAGTAAGTTAAAAAGACAGCGTCTGGTGGTGTGTTGTTTCTCACCCAGAGCCCTAGTTGATACTCATTCCAGCTTGCCGCTGTGTAACTTGTTCCAACGTTGTAAATGATGACGCTTGCAGATGCAAGGACACAGAGCAGAACAACGGCTATAATCACAATTTTCCGCGTCCTAGCTAATAGGGCACCCGCTAGAACGGCGATTGGAATCCAGGCGAAGATGAAGAACTTGTACATGTCCCATGGGTTAGGCGTAAACAACACGAAAAGAGGTATTATTAACAGGAAAAGCATCGTGCCCTTCAAAACAGCATTTCCGGATTTCACGAATGAAACAAGGGCTAAAATGAATGGAACGCCGAGGTTCAGAAGGTAAAAAACAGGTGGGTCCTTGGCAAAACTGGTGATAAATGCTGTGCTCAAAGAAAAGGCTACTGGCGGTCCAGAGTGTAGAATGAAAGGCAGGGCCAAAGCGGTGGGCAACAAAAAGTAAAGACTGTTAGTCAGTTTGAACCGCCTGAGATTAAGCAAGACTGCTACGAAGAAAGCGATGTAGCAACACAAGAAACCAACGTTATGGAACTCAAACAGTAAACCTGTCATTATGCCCGCTAAAAGAAGCCTGTTTTTGTCAGTCATCTCCCTGAACAGGGCCAAAACGAAAGCAAACGCAGGCAACCCCGTGAGCAGTGGTCTCTGCTGAAGCAAGTTGTCAAATATCGGAGGCAAACCAAAAGTGCCGTTGTACTGCCAACTGTAATTCTGATTCATATTGAATTGTCCCGTCAAAAGTGCCGAGAAAAGCCCGAAGTAGCTAAAGCCCCAGCCGAAGGTGGCTATGACTGTAGCGATGATTGCTGCCGCGCCTGCCGTTTGGTCTCGCTAAAGCGTAGATTGCAAGGCCAAAGACCACTATGAAGCAAGCGTTCAAGAAGGGTAAAAGCTGAGGCAAATAACCGAAAACTTTCTCGATAATGGCGGTGTGAAAATCAACAAAATAGTAGTAAGTCATCGGAACCCCAGCAAAATTAGGCATCTGAGGGGGAAAGTTACCGTTGTTTATACTTTCGATAATCTCATAATGGAGTGGCGTGTCCTGCCAGTTTGAGCCCGTCAAAACAATCCCGTAGGAATCGCTTCTCCAAACACTCAAAAACAAAACAAAAAGTGCAACAGCAAAAATTACAGCAAACAACAAGATGCTTGTCTTCTTAATTTGTTTTATGTTGAGAAACTTAGGCGGCTGTATCGGCTCACCCTTCTTGTGAACCACTAATGCATAAAAAGCCGTCAAAACAAGAAAACTGAAGAGAATTGTTTCACGCGAATAACCAACGACTAAGGATAGGTAATAAATGAACTCGACAGAGACCATGACGCTGAAAAGCGGTACAAAAGCCCAAAATTCATGAGGTTTCAACTTGAAGAAGCGGTAGCCAATCAGGCCTGGAATAGAAAAGTGAAGACAAAAGCAGCAAAAAGAGCAATGTAAGTAGAGAGAAACGAGACCACTACTAAAACTAAGAGCAGGATAGCAATCCAGTACTTTTGCAGAACCGGCGGATTTTCAATGCTACTCATCACGCCGACCTTCCTAGCAAAAACATCCCCGTAAAATTACATTCATTGTATTAACATTACGTGGGCGCACATGTGTGTTAAATAGACTCGTTCCTTGGTTTATGATTTCCATTTTTTTCAAAGGCTTTTACCTTTTTATTTCTAAATAGCTTTCGATATTAAATAAGGCTATAGAGAAAAGATTTGGACAAAAACCACGTTATGACGATTAAGGAGCAACTACGCAAATTACCGTGAAATAATTTTTAAATTCCAATCCCGACCCATGCATAAGTTGTAATTCACAAATAGTGGATTAGGAGTTTTTGGATAAATTGTCGAACGAAAATTAGTTGGGCAAGATGATGATATTAACGAAATAATTTAACGCAAGGAATTTTTGGGGTGCGAGTGTGTGCTAATATAAATCCAGCGCTCTGTTGCATAACTTTATCTGGTTTTCTAAAAAGTTTGTCTCCTTCAATTTTAGCAGGGTGAACTGGTTGTACGCTTTTATTTTAAGAGTGCTCCGCAATTAGCGCATTTGGTGTCTTCTGGTTTGTTTTTTGCTCCGCAGAACCTGCAGTATATCGCTTGCTGCATTGTTCCCTGTGGCATTGTTCCTTCGACTGAAGGGGGCATTCTGATGTTGCTTATGTTTTCTCTTATTATTCCGTATGCTTTGTCTGCCTCTGCTTTTGGGATGTCATTTAGTATTAGGGGTTCTCCTCCGCGTTTGAATGTGCATCTGATTGTTGAACGCATTATACCCTTGTCAAGAATCACGTTTTCAATGTCGGTGTAGTTGTAATCAGTGTAGTCTTTTTTTAGACCGAGCGCGTGGGGATGTCGCAGGATTATCCTCTCGTTAGTAATAACTACCGAGTCAATGTCAATCTTAACGGAGTAAAACTTTTGCGTTATATAAACTTCAACAGTCTCTCTTGGACCAAGAATTTTCATTAGGTCTTCAGGAATAGCCATAACCATCAATCGCTAATAAGAGAACTGAACACTTATTTATCTTTTGAAACGCACGCTGAACCAATGGTTTGATTATTGCAATGAATGGCACATCCAAGTTGCTCTTTTGGCAAATTATCAAAAAATGCTGATACGTTTTTAGATAATTTTGTTTGATATAAATTCTTGAGTCGAATCAGAATGTGAAAATTTAACAATTTTATTTTTGTTAATTGATTAAAATTAGATTGCAATTCAATTAAAAATTAGTTGCTTTAAGTATTTTTAATCAAAAAATGAGAGAATTATATTTGCCATATATATATGTTTGCGATGATTTTATATATAAGTTCAACAGATGATGAAACCGAGGCCAAAGGCTTCAAATTGATACTGACGTACATGCTAAAGGGGTATGGAAAACGTGATGTCTAACCAAAACAATGAGATACGCGAACAAAAAAGTGGCGGTATCACCAGAAGCATAGTGAACATTGCTTTGATGATATTTATTATTTTTATTGGAGCATCCGCATTGCTGATTATCAACACGTATCTCGGTCCATACTTAACAGTTCAATACTGGCTGCTAGCTATTGGAATTGTAGGCTCCCTCTGCACACTCACGTTCTTAAAACACCACCGCCGATGAAATGGGACCTCAAAGTATCCCTTTTTTATTTTTTTAGAAGAAATAGTTCAGCACGTGTATCATTAACTGGCAAAAGAGGAAGCTCAGTGCTACTTTATTAGGTAAGCGCTGAAAAGCTACGAAACTTTCGAAAGCCTGTTTAGCAAGACCGATTTATCCTCTACTGAGTAACTCATGAATTTGCGCTCTTGTAAGGTTGATCATACATTTTCTTTAAAGCACCATTTTTCTTGGCGTCCTGCTTCCAGCCGCGGTTGCCTATCCATATGTACATCCATTTTGGAATAGTAAGCTTTGACATTAACGCAACTGCTTTATCAGGGATAGATTCTCCTTCAGCGAGGACTTGAGCAGCAATTTCTAAAGCTTTCATTTGGTTGTGAACTCTTCCACCAAGTTCAGTGAGAGGCAGACCTTGTATCATGCCACCTCCACCCATAGCAAGCCCACCAGCCCAGTCAAAACCTGCTTGCTTTGCGAATAATCTGCACACTGTCAGAGCTGTATTGTTTTGAGTTGCCTCGGGAAAGCCGCTGTTTGCAATTGCAACAAAGAGCTTCTTGCTCTTTTGGCGGTTGACTTTTTCGTGTTCAGCAATTAACTCTAGTGCCGCAATTACTTGTGAATGCAGAGAGTCCACGTACAATGGAAATGCAAGAATAATCAAGTCAGATTCGTCAACGAGTTGAAGCAGACTTTGTTTTTTCTCTTCAGACGCAAGATTTTGACAAATGTATGCTTTTTCGATTGTCAATCCTTTCAAGTGAAGTTTGTCGAGCAGGAAAGTTCCGAGGGAATTTGATGCACTGTTTGGTCCTTTTGGACTGCCAACCAATAGAATTGCGTGAGCTGGTTTTTGCATCATTGTACACCTGCCTTTGACAAAGTTGAGAACACTTTTTGCTTGATTGCATCGGGCTTGTCAGTGTCATAGACTATGCTTGAAATAGCTGTTGTATGTAGATTTATAGCGTTTCTGTTGACTAAGGTTGCGAATGTATTTTCGCTTTCTTCATCTAAGCTTGGCAAGACACCTATGGCAACCATGGTCGGGTTCTTTTCATATCGAATTGAGTGGTGAATTTGGCCGTTTATTTTTTCGAAAAAGGGTAGCAGTAGTGGGCATGCATATCTGTCCATGGCTTTTTTAAGTTCTGACGAGTACATGCCGAAGGTAACGGGCGTCAACAAAAACAAAATGTCACTTTGAACAATCTTTCTTGGCAAGTCACTTGCAGCATCATTGATTACGCATTTTCCTGGCGTTTTTACCCAGCATCCAAAGCAGCCTAAACATCTTGCGATTTTCATTCCGCGAAGAACCATAACTTCAACTTCATCATTTTTTATTCTCAGAAAATCAACTAGATAATCAGAAACTGTGTTTACAACGCTTTTTTCATTCTTTGATCCGTTTAAGACCAGCACTTTCATCAGCCAATCCTCCTGCTTGATGACTTTGAGATTCCTTTTACCATTTCAATGCCTCACTTAGTAGATGTTTGTGATAAGCCATAAACTATCCTCAACAGTAATTATGAAAAATTAAAACTGTTTATGAAATGTCATAAATATTAGAAATGCCGTAATCCAACACGTCGGTGCTTTAATTTTGACCGAGTTACAGAACCTTCTGTTTGAGCTTGCCGGGGAAGACAGGCTTACCATACTGTTTGAGCTAAAGAACAAACCTCAAAGGCTTTCAAATCTTTCCAAGAAGCTTGATTTTACAGTCCAAGAAACCTCGCGAAATATTTCAAGGCTTATAGAAGCAAAACTGATAACAAAGGGGGTTGATGGCAACCTACGCTTGACTACTTATGGCGAAGAAACGTTGGATTTGCTGGCAGGATTCAGTTTTCTTTCTAAAAATCGCGAATATTTTGTAACACATTCTCTCTCTGTTTTGCCCAAGGAGTTTTCGTACAGTATTGCATCGTTAAGCCATAGCCAATTAGTTGATGACGTAATGGTTGCGTTTTCTAATGTTGAAAGCATGATTCAGAAGGCTAAAGAATTCATATGGATTCTATCCGACCAAGTACTTGTCAGCACGCTGCCATACCTCAAAGAGGCGTTGAAACGCGGAGTCGAATTTAAAATAATCCTGCCGAACAATGTTACTCCTCCCAAAGATGCCCTAGAACGAATGGATGATCCAATTTACGCTGCAGCTATGAAAGCAGGAAGATTTGCAAGTAAATTCTTGGAAAAAATAAATGTGTTAATTTGCCTTTCAGAAAAGGAAGTGGCTGCACTTGGCTTCTTGAGTTCTGATGGAAAATTAGACTATCACGGTTTTTGCGCTACTGATGAGCTATCGTGTAAGTGGACACAAGCCCTGTTTTTGCACTATTGGACTATTTCAAATCGGCGGGTCCCAGAATCTCTGTTCAGGCACTAGCCGAGATGAAACAAACTCGCTTTTGAAAAGAAAGTAATTTCAGACCTTTCTATTATTTCTATGAGGTTTTTAGGATAGCGTTATACTGCGTATTGGCGTGTAGAAGAAAATTGGTTTATTCTTAACATTGATCCCGCTTTTCATAATTTTTTAATCGGTCATTTTGTCTTTCACAGTCAAAATTGATAGAATAAAGAACAGAAGAGTTATTCCGCCGATTACTGTGAATTGTGGGATAAGGTTGTTTATTCCATAGCCTTTCAGCATAATGCCCTCAAACAGCTTGTTTGCATAATACATTGGAACAAACTTGGCGAGTACTTGGACCCATCCTGGGAAACTTTCAACTGGAATCAGCAGCCCGCTTAAAGCCATGCTTGTTAGGGTGATTAGTGGAACCATTTGAACCGCTTGAAGCTCGTTCTTGGCAAAGTTCGACAGGAAGACAGCTAAGAATATGTTAAGCAGTGCATAGAGGACTGCCCCCATAAACAGAAGAATGAAGCTTCCTTGAACGATTGCTCCAAAAATTACTAAGCCTATAAAAAGAACTACACCTGTCATCGCCAACGCTAAGATCAGCAGAGCAATTGCATATCCAAGTAGTCTTTCAAGTCCTGAAAGCGGCATGGTGTAAAGTCTTGATAGAGTTCCTGAAGTTGTTTCTCTGACTATAATTATGAGAGAAATTAGAAGTACTGTTTGAGTTAGCACAAGAGAGATTACAGAGGGAATGCTTACATCCAAGTTTGAGAATGCGAATCCACCGAAGGCAAATTGCTGATTGATTGTGAAGCCTCCGCTGCCAAATGTGTTTTGAAGAGAACTTTGAAGTGCAGCAAGGATGTCTGCTTGAATTGTCGGGTTAGTTCCATCGATGTACACTGTAATCGGCACGGTAACGTTCTGTCCAGAATTTTTGAGGGCTATTACTTGGGAAAAGTTTGCGGGAAATTCTATTGCAGCATAGTATGTTCCGTCGTTTACACCTGTTTTTCCTGAATCGAAGCTCCCCTCGGTAACCGTAACTCTATCGTCTGTTTGCAGTTGGGATAAAACTTGTTTTCCAAAATCAACGCTCGTAGAGTTTTGTCCTACAACATGAATAGGGTAGCCTGCATCTTGATTATCAACTAATATAGGCACATTTTTTACTTGACCACCGAAAACTAATCCAAATATTATCATGATTATCGCAGGAATAAGAATGATCAAAGCTAATGTGCGTCTATCGCGAAAGACTTGTAACAAAACCCGCCAAGTTACAGCGAAAACCCTGCTTACTGAAAATTTCTTGGTTTTACTCATCCGTTGCTGTCCCTCCGCTGAGCTTGAGAAAGACCTCTTCTATTGAAGAAACCGAATGTCTTTGCTTGATTTCTTGCGGTGTTCCTTCTTCAATGAGTTTACCAGTACGCATTAGCCCTATTCTATTTGCTCTTTCAGCTTCATCCATGACATGTGAAGTCAAAACAATTGTTAGTCCAGCTTGTGCTAATGAGCGGAAATAATCCCAAAAGAATGCGCGAAGCACTGGGTCAATGCCAACTGTTGCTTCATCAAAAAACACAATCTTCGGTTCGTGAATGAGGGCACAGGCTATACTTACTCTGCGCTTCATTCCTCCAGATAAGTTTGAGACAGCAGTCTTTCTTCGTTCATCCAATCTTAGAATCGGCAAAATTTCATCCAGCCTCTTTAAGAAGAAAGAGCGCGGCATGCTGTACAGCTTAGCAAAAAACCAAACGTTCTGCTCAACAGTCAAATCACTATATAGGGCATATTCCTGCGGTGCAACGCCGATTTCAGCAGCAACAAGTCGACGATGTTTTGGAACCTCTATGCCGAGAATATGAATCTTGCCGGAAGTCGGAAAGAGGCTTCCTGTAAGCATATTAATGGTCGTTGTCTTGCCTGATCCATTTGAGCCAATTAAGGCGTAGATTTCTCCTTTGCATATTCTCAGATTTAAGCCATCTACTGCTTTGATAGTTCCTTCTTTATAGATTTTGGTAAGGTTCGATGTTTCGATAACGGGTTGCCTTAATGTGTTGGAATAATCAATCAAGCTTCTTTCCTCGGCGCTACTTTAAGAATGATATTTTTCTTGTTAAGAATAAGCCTTATAGCGTATATATGCGCCTCATCCGAAAAACATATCTTCTGACATGGAAAAGCATGTTTATGCGAAGATTGATTATTGAGCTATCAATAGATGAGATAAACCGGATAAGAAAAGAGAAATGGCATTTTCCAAAATTAAAGAAACTAGAACTGATTTATCTTCTCAGACAAAGCAAAAATGAAATCGCAGGAATTTTTAGAGTAGAATTTAGACCAGAACTTACTATAACTGACAATAATCAAATAAAGAATCCTTACATAGAGTTTCAAATCCTCGAAAAGGAAAAAGGCGGAAACTACATAGTCTTTGTGAAAAGCAAACTGCAAAAGGATTTGCCGGAAGTAAAAGAAGGATACCTGCTTGTCCCCTTTGAAATTCTTTCAGACAAGTTAAGGGTAGCATATTTTGGAAACCCGAGAGGAATTAGACAGTTTCTCGCAATTATCAAGAAGTTAAAGGTACAGTTCAAGATAATTTCTCTAACGGATGCAAGATTCTCGTCTGACACGCCACTCAGTACACTAACCGAAAAACAAAAACAAGTGTTGTCTGTTGCATACAAATTTGGTTACTATGACCTTCCAAGAAAGATAACGTCTGAAGAGTTGTCAAAGAAACTAAATATCCACAGTTCAGCTTTGGTTGCCCATAGAAGAAAAGCGGAAAGACGTCTGCTCGAACAAATATTTAGAGAATAAGCTAAGAACTTGGATTGGGGCTGGAAAAAGTCAAATTATTTCGCATGAAAAAATGATCCTCAAAAAAATGCTTTTTCTACAGCATCAGATGAGTAACTCAATTTAATCGTAAACTCATCAGACCTTTAGTCGATCGTTCGCATATTTGCGAGATGGTGAATAAGGCGTGGGCTAATTCTCATTTGTTTGTGATTTTGAGTCAATATTTCTTTTTTTACCGTATGGGCAAGCATATACGCATAAGCCGCAAATTCCTTCGCCCAAGCTTAATTCTCGTTTATGAGTATACTCAGCGCATCTGTGAGCGTTGAACCTTGCCTCTCTGGGATCGGAGTCTTTGAATTTTACCCCCGTAAAAGCCGTGACAGGGCAGATTTTTACGCATTCATTGCAGTTGCCGCACTGGTCCGAGAGTTGGCTTCCAGTATTTTTTAATGGTGCATTAGTTAGTATTGTTGCCCATCTTACTCTTGGTCCGCTTTCGGGTGTTATGAGTAGACAACTTTTTCCGATCCAGCCTAACCCTGCAAGATGCGCCGCTAACTTGTGTGAAAAAGCACCTTTTAGTTCCTTTGAGTCTATCCTTTGTGCTGCGGGAATCGGATAAGCCTTAAAACCTGCCTCTTGAATCTTCTTGGCTAGCAATAATGTTGCTTTGTCAAGGTTGGTATTTACTGAATTATAAAGTCCTCTGTAAGTGAAAATAACTGCTAAGTCCTCATGACGGGGCAATTCGTCAATTACGCCGTCAATTAAACGTATGCCGATTGAAACAGCGCGGGGAAACCGTGCAATGGCTTCGCCGCCTTGAGCTAAAACAAATTCTTTTGCTTTGGACAGGTCTGCCACTCCGAAGTAGTCGACTCCTAAACTCTTGGCTAAATTCATCAGTTGCCTCTGTAAATCATCCATGTTTAACCGCGCGTATATTCAATTTGGGCGGTTATATAATTTTTCTTTTGCCTTTTCTAACGGCATTTTGAATTCGTAAGAAAGAGTTTCATCTATAGCTAGCTAGGTCTCAGCAAGAACGTTTTAGACATATTTGAGCTTGTTTTCAGGTTTTATGTTTTATTTGCTGGAAGTTGGGAAATCTTAAATATTATCTTCTGTATTTCCTTTTAAAAAATGATTCTATTGCGGAGAGAATGGTATGTCTCAAGAAAACTGGGCTCCAGGTGGAGTAGCTACATTATACCTTGTTGGGGCAATAATGATGGGTATATTCGCGTTTATGACTGGTCAAGTTGGGCCTGATACAGCTCCGATTCTCGGTGTATGGATTTTAGGGGTTTCTGTGCCTCTGCTTATGCTTGGAGTAATTGACTTGCGTAGAGGCGATTTGCTATTTGGCACTATTGGAATGGTTTTCGGAGCTTTAGTGGGACTTTCGGCATCTCTGGCATTTATTATTACCATGTGGATTCATGGACTTTCGCCTTTGAACGGATGGTGGTTACTGGGCACTGGAATCATCTTCTTCCTACTTATTCCCGCAATACAAAAAGTTTCCAAATCAATGAGTGTCATGTTCGGAGTTGAAGGCGTTTCAATTCTTTCTATTGCGTTAGGGATTATTGGCGTCTTTGGATCCTCAAGTCTGCCTTTAACATTTGGCGGTTGCCTTTCGCTCATCTTTGGGTTCTACTGCTGGTATGCTGCGACTGCTCAGTTAGTTAACGCAATGTACAAGAAAGCCATACTGCCTCTCTAACCCTGCTGCTTTCTCTTAAAGTCCTTAGTTTTTAGATTGTTATTTTCACTTTTCCGCGTTCTTTGTGCTCAATGTTGTCCATGGCAACTGCGAAGCCTAAAACAAGCAAAGGGTCAAAATCTTGACTAAATATTTCAATGCAGTATTCATCCCGAATTGTTACCCAGTTAAGATGTACTTTAGCAATAATTTCTCTCCTAGGTGATAAGATGTCATAAGTGTGCTCAACGAAGTTGCCGTTTATTCTCGCAATTTCCTGCCCACGCGGGTCCTCCATCCACCATTCACTTCCAAAAAGCTTCAAGATTTTTTTCTTGACTTTAGCCTTCAATTGTCCCTCTTTATCTTTTATATCGTACTCAGCGTGAACCGAGACAACTTTTCCGTTAATTGTACCTAAATGATTGCCCCTCAGGTCTTCAAGCCAGAAATTAGGTCCGACACTCAAAAATTCTTGTTTGATAAAACCTAATTCTTGTGCACTCCTATCTTTAACGACGTAGGTGTTTCTTACTGACAAGAGCCTTTGGTCAATTATGAACTGTCTATTCTCAAGCATTTCCATCCCATTTAACTCCGAATCTTACTGCTCGCATGTACTATTATTATTTTATCGAATTCAAATCATTAATCACAATTCAGATTAAACTCAACTCAAAGACAAAATATTCCTACATAAAATCTATTATCCCATCTAAAACTTAACCTGTGGGACAAGTGTCTGCATCATTTGCCTTAAGAGAGCATTCATTATTAGGTTTATTTAGTCAAGCGTTACCATAACTGTAACTTGATATATATTGTTTAATTTCGTCTGTCATCTTACTCAAAACGCGCCGCCTCTCTTATAACATTTTAATATTTGGCTTCGTTTATTGTCGAAAAATTCAATTCATCCTCTTCTGGGTCAAGCCACTAATTTATATATACATCGTACATAAAAGAATAGAAGGGATAGCTCTGCATGGCTTGGTATGATGACACAGCAATTGTTACAGTCGTCTTAGCGGTGATAGTCGGTTGCACTATAGCAATTGTTTACGCCATGGTATTTAGAGCAAAACAGCCTATTAAACAAAAATCGAAAGGGAAAGTTAACACTAATTACCAAGTTGACCAGACTGGTTTGCCTTTTAGAATCCAAAAAAGCGTTCAGTCAACTGCAGCTACTAGTGCTAAGGATGAATTGCGCATTTTGGATTTAGAGCGGGAGATTTTAAGTGATGCCTTACGGCGTTTGTATGAGGCTCAAGCGGAAGGTAAGATTTCTGAAGTTGAAAGGGAACGCATAGCTGCCTCGTATAAAGCGCGAATGTCTTCTATAAAAGAATCTATTTCTAAAGATGAATCTATCGTTGCCTTGCATGAACTTGAAAGTATGCAGGAAGACTTGATGAAGCTTTTCAGTGAGCGTTTTGGTGAATTAACTTACAAGGTTGAAGAATTAAGGTCAAGAATTGATGTTCAACCAATTAAAGAAGTGCCTATAAAAATTCCAACCCCGCAGGCTCCAGCTGCCCCAGTGGAGAAACTGGATGAGGATCAAGAGGGTGAGGCTGAGAGCCCAGAAGAAAAGGCTAAGAAGAAACGCAAACCACCTGTTGAAAGATCTGATGCTAAGACTGAAGCTGAAAAGAGAATTGAAACCATAAGAAGTGAAGTTGAAAAAGTTTTAGATAAACTGGGGCAAATGGAAATTGAAAGCTAATGCTGACCTAATCGCAGAAGCAAAAAAGAAAGCAGCGCTCGAAGCAGTTTCACAAGTTAAGAATGGCTTTATTGTCGGGTTAGGCAGCGGGAGCACAGCGGCTTTTGCAATTGAAGCTTTAGGTGAAAGAATAAAAAAAGAGAACTTAAAAATTATGTGCATCCCGTCATCTCTTCAAGCTTTCCAGTTAGCCGTCGAATATGGTGTACCATTAACAACGTTGGATGAGCATCCCCTTATTGATTTAACAATCGACGGCGCCGACCAAGTTACACCTCAACTTTGGCTTATCAAAGGCATGGGTGCAGCTATGCTCAGAGAGAAGATTGTGGCAGCCGCTTCAAAATGCAACATCATAATAGCGGATGAAACCAAAAAAGTCAAAGTCTTGGGTGAAAAAAACCAGCCTGTGCCTATTGAAGTGCTGCCATTTGGTGTATCTCTTGCTAAACGTAAAATCAGGGAATATGGTGGCAACCCAATTCTTCGCGAAGGAAAAGGCAAACTCGGCGCCACAATAACAGATAACGGCAACATGATTATTGATGCAGTATTCGGGTTAATTGAAAACCCGGAAAAACTGGACCAAAAACTCCACAGTATCCCCGGCGTCATCGAAACAGGCTTTTTTTACGGTTTAACAGACATGGCTATTATCGCATCTGCCAGTGGCATTGAAAAACTGCAGAAAAAAAGACTATAACTGCACTGCACATCGCATGGTGATTGAAAAAATTATGTAATGTGATAAATCGGCTTTATTGTTTACTGAGACCCAAAAATTTTTAACCGCTCTATATAAACTATAATGCAGGATGTACAAACTTGTCAGGTGAAAACGAAAGCCTTGTCGATGTGTACATATTAATGCATAGTCTTTTGTTTTCTTATCAAAAAAGTGCAAAATCAATTCTTGGCGAAAGTGCAGAGATTTTTATTAATCCCTCTATCCATTTCCTGTTGAACCTTGAAAAACAGGAAAGAATTGCCATAGTCACGAGCAAGACCTTAGAGGAAGCATTATCACATTTTGCCGACATGCTTGTTAGAGCCAAAGTTGTAAAAGCTTGCAGTTTCAAAAAAATTACTGAAGATATCTACACCTTTAAAGTAGATGGCTGCATTTGGGCTAAACGAGTTCATTCAATATTAAATCCGAAAGATGTCACTTGCCCATATGGACTGGTCGCAATGGCGCTGTACAGCAAGTTTACTGGAAACGAGGTTAAAGAAAACGAATCTATATATATTGAGGATGGCTGTGAAACTCAACTTGCACCATTTTTCCGAAAAACATCTAAACAACCCGTATAATTTCGCTGTTCTAAGCTGCAGAATGATAGTTAAAGAATAATTAATGGGCGACAAAATAAGAAATTATGGATTTGCCAAAAGAATCAAAATGGGTCGACTAATCATAAGATAACTGCTGACATATTATACTAAAGACAGTTGTGACACACTTTTTTAAAAAAGGGATCAATCAAGCAACTTGCTGAAAACAGTTTAAAAGTTTAAATCAAAGGCTACAAACTAAAAAGACGTCTCAAGGCAAAATCGGGGTCAAACCAACATTGCCGGGGTAGCCTAGCCTGGCCAGGGCGCCAGACTCATAATCTGGTAGGACAAACCCAGATGAGAAATCTGGAGACTAAAGGGGCTAAACGCCTAAAGCCAGAGGTCGCGGGCTCGAATCCCGTCCCACAAGCAGAATTAGCGTCTGTTTGGACGAACGGCACCATTCGAGCCTCTGCTACCCCCCATCAAAAGTCATGCTAAATCCTTTTTCTTTGCTAGTGGCATTAAATTTTTTAAGCATGGTGTAAACAAATGCTTGTCTCGTGAGAACATGGACAAATGGATTGGTTTGCTAAGTTTCGCTTTTGGTGGCGTTGTGCTAATTTGGGTTGTGATGTACCTATTTGGCGTTTTACAAGGATTTCAAGGCGGGGTTGGCATCGTTAGAATGTGGCTTTCATTGGGAGTTTTCTTTAGCTTTCTGCTCGTAGGCTACGGACTTACGCAGATTGTCAGACAAAACCAATAAAACCTTCCTTTAACCTAGTTAATTCGGGCTTCACTACCCCAAAATACAATCGCAAGGTTTAAGCGCCCAAATCTTTAGTTTTGGAAACGTTTTTATTTCAAGAAATAATTGCCCCTATCTTAGGTTTAACTTGAATGAGTAGCTCCGAGAACACTCAAACAGCTCAATATTGCAAGCAATGCGGAAGGTGTTCTCGTCCACCGGGTTTTGCTGCTGGTCAGTTTATGTGCCAACGTCGAAGGATTCTTACTAGCCTTAAGCCAACACAGTAAAACAGATACGTTGAGCTGTTATCTATGGTCTATTCTAGGTCAGAAAGAAACATAAATATCCCAAGTGTTTGACCAAATTCGGTATCCATATCGATAATGTTTCAAGATAAACTATGCCTTTTTTGTAGAAATGTATAAGAGAAAATTGCTGTTCTTTTTTTGGTGATGTTTGTCTTTGCGGGTTAAAATTAGCGTTAATGGGATTGTTCAAGGCGTTGGTTTTCGCCCTTTTGTTTATCGCTTAGCTAAAGCCTATGATTTAACGGGTTATGTCCTTAACAAAGGCGATGCAGGCGTTGAAATCCTAATCGAAGGCAAACCGCAGAACGCGAAGAATTTTATGCACGACTTAACGGACAAGAAGCCGCCTTTAGCTCAAATAGACAAGGTCAACAGTGTTGAGCTTTCTGGAGAAAACCAGCATGAAACATTCACGATTCACCACAGTTCAAACGAGGCGGAGCTTTCAGGCTCAATCATACCTCCAGACATCGCAATCTGCAACGATTGCCTAAGAGAGCTGCGAGACCCAAAAGACCCACGTTACAATTACTTTTTCATTACATGCACTAATTGCGGTCCACGATTTACAATCATTGAACAGTTTACCGTACGACCGCGAAAACACAACCATGCATGAATTTCCCATGTGCGGCTACTGCAAAAAAGAATACACTGACCCAAGCAACAGGCGGTTTCACGCGCAAACCATAGCTTGCCCCGCTTGCGGTCCAAAAGTCTTACTTAACAACAAAAACAGGCGAGCACATTGATTCAGCAGATCCTGTGCGTGAAGCGGGAAAACTGCTTTCAGAAGGCAATATCCTTGCCGTAAAAGGTTACGGGGGCTTCCACATTGGCTCCTCTGCCATCAAAGATGAACCTTTAATGGCACTTCGGAAAACGAAGCATAGAAACGAAAAACCCTTTGCCCTAATGGCGAAAAGCTTACCTGCCGCCAAACGCTTCGCCGAAGTAAACTCGAAGGAACAGGAACTGCTAACTTCTCCAGCACACCCAATAGTGCTGCTTAACAAGAATTCCCGCTACAACCTTTCAGAGCTAGTGTCACCGAATCTTCATAACGTCGGCGTCATGTTGCCCTACACTGGATTGCATTACATGCTTTTTGACGCTGTAGATGACCCAGCGTTTGTACTCACAAGCGCGAACCCGCCTAACCAGCCAATCGTAAAGGACAATGAGGAAGCCCTAAAAACACTTGGAACAACCGTGGATTACTTTTTGTTTCATAACCGCAAAATAGCATACAGGTGCGACGACTCCGTCATTCGAGTTCACGGAAAACGCCAAGCTTTCATTAGGCGAAGCCGAGGATACGCGCCAGCACCAATAAAACTGAAAAACAACATCAAAACGTTGCGTCATAGGCTTAGGCGGCAGAACTCAACAACACCATTTGCCTCCTCCTCGATGACAAAGCATTCATAAGCCAACACATCGGCGACGTAGAAAACGTGGAAACACGAGTTTTTCTTCAAGAAGCAGCTGGTCACCTCGCACGTTTAACCAATTGCCACCCGCAAGTTTACGCATGCGATTTGCATCCAAAATTCACTACAACAGCTTTAGCCCAGGAACTGTCAGAAGCAAACGACTTAAGTCTGATTCAAGTACAGCATCATCACGCTCACGCCGCAGCCCTAATGGCAGAGCATTCGTTAGATGAACTTGTAAGCATAGTCTGCGATGGTTACGGGTATGGTCTCGATGGCAAAGCGTGGGGAGGCGAAGTCCTTCTCAGCACGAGCCAATCAGCAAAATTTAAGCGGATTGGACATTTAGAGCCTCAACTGCTTCTCGGCGGTGACATAGCAAGCCGTTACCCTCTTCGCATAGCGGCTGGAATACTAAGTAAAGCCGGATATAACATTGAATCCTGGCTCATGCAAAACAGTCATCATTTACAATTCGGAAAAGAAGAGGCACAGCTCATACAAAAACAGTTGACAAAAAGTTCAGGGCAGATTGAAACAACGAGTTGTGGCCGAGTTTTAGATGCGGTTGCCGCAGTCTTAGGCTTATGCTACATGCGCACTTTTGAAGGAGAACCAGCTATGAAACTTGAGTCGGCAGCAATAGGTGGAAAAAACCTCTTGCACGTTCAACCTAAACTGCACCAAAACATTTTGGACACAACACCCTTAATTGCCGAAATATTTGAAAACAAAGACAAGATTTCAACGCGAGACTTAGCTTATAGCGCTCATGCTTACTTAGCCAAAGGTTTAGCTTCATTAGCTGTTGATAATGCCGTTGAGCAACATGTTTCAACGGTTGGGTTTTCCGGTGGTACAGCAGCCAACCAGATCCTGTCTGAAATCATGCGAGAAACAGTTAAAAAATCGGGCCTAAAGTTTGTGGTTCATGAAGCTGTGCCTGCTGGTGATGGCGGAGTTTCGTTTGGGCAGGCAGTTGTAGGTGGATTTTCATAATCTTAAACCACTTTGTTTTTATCGCTGAATAAGAGTGGTTATGTTAGATAAACATGTGTTTGGCAATTCCAGCCCGCGTATTAAGCATTGAAGGCACTAAAGCCAACGTGGATTTTGGCCAAGGCGTCCTTAGAGAAGTAAACATTGCACTTGTCGACGTTAAAGTAGGCGACTACGTGATAGTTCATGCTGGTTACGCGCTTCAAACTGTGGAAGAAAAAGAAGCGTTAGAAACAATCAGTATGTGGAATTCTCTTCTTGAAATAGAAAAAACCTTGCCTGCAAAACCAAAGCTGGGTAAGAACAGTGACTGAAAAACTCAAGTTCCGAGACCCAGAAATAGCACACAATATTGCATCGAAAATCAAAAGTTTGGCGCCTACGAAAGGCAAAATCAAGATTTGTCATGTTTGTGGAACACATGAGTGGACTGTTACTCACTATGGACTGCGCAGTCTTCTACCTGAAAATGTTGAAGTAATTGCAGGTCCAGGCTGCCCAGTCTGCATCGTGCCCGCATCCGAAGTTGACGAAGCAATACAATTAGCGCAGAAAGGCGTTGTAGTAACCTGTTTTGGAGACGTTCTAAGAGTGCCTGGAAGCGAATCTTCCCTCTTGCAGGCAAAAGCAAACGGTGCAGACGTACGAATCGTTTACGCCGTTTCTGACGCGGTTGAAATGGCAAGAAAAGAACCCCAGAAGCAGTTCGCGTTCTTCGCGGTTGGCTTTGAAACGACTGCTCCATCCACAGCGGTTGAAGCACTTGCGAATCCGCCTAAAAACTTTTGTTTTCTGGTTTCGCATCGGCTGATTCCTCCTGCTATGGAGCTTTTGCTCGGTGTCGGCGACCTTCAGATTGATGGGTTTATTGCGCCTGGTCACGTGAGTATGGTTATTGGGTTGAAGCCTTATGAATTGTTTCCACGGGTTTATCGTATGCCTACTGTGGTGGCTGGTTTTGAACCTAATGACGTGTTAATGGCAATTTACATGATTGTTAAACAAGTCAACGAGAAAACGGCAAAATTAGAGAACGAGTATCCCCGTGTCGTCAAATGGGAAGGAAACACGAAAGCTTTGGACGTGATGAACAAAGCATTCAGAGTTACAAGTGGCAATTGGCGTGGAATTGGCCGATTGCCCGATTCCGCACTTGTACTGCGTGAAGAGCTAAAAGCTTTGGATGCACGGGAAAAATTCGGTGTCCGGGTGGAACAGGGTAAAGACATTTTGCTTGGATGCGAATGCCACTTGGTAATTATTGGAAAGATTAAGCCTACTGAGTGCCCAATGTTCATGAAGGCATGTACGCCTGCTAAACCAATCGGTGCTTGCATGGTCAGCAGTGAAGGCACTTGCCGAGTTTGGTCAAAAGCAGTTTCCGATTAATTGAAAAAATAGTGCAAAACTGCATCGTTGTTTGAGCATTTTTAGTTTTTTGGGCTTTTGCATAGTTATTCGGTTTTTTACATAAACGATATAAAGTTCACAGACACACAATATATGACCATATGTCTGCCAAGAATAAGAAAATTGCGCTAGCAATTATAGTCGCTATCCTTGGGTTGACAATTACAGTAGCAGGACTGCTTTCTACAAGTCGCACCATCTCATCAAGTGGAACAATTACCACTGTAAATCTTTCAGTTTTTTCTGACAGTGCATGCACGCAAAACTTAACGTCAATAAATTGGGGTCAAACGACACCTGGAAATAATGCAACAACAACCATTTACATAGAAAACACAAGCAACACTCAGATAACCTTGAGCATGACAACAAGCAGTTGGAATCCCTCTACCTCTAATTCTTACATGACAATAACTTGGAACAAAGAAGGCTCAACATTAAATGTTGGCAATACAACAGCTGCAGTGCTGACGCTAACTGTTTATTCCAACATTACAGGAATTACAAGCTTCAGCGTTAACATAATACTAACAGGCACATCCGTAGCATAATAATACCTGACTAATAACAGCTAACACAGTATCAACAGCACGAGTTCCTAGCAGATCCGCGGAACAGGATCACCAACAGGCCTTGCAATAATTCTTTTGCCGCCCACCAAGGTTTGCATAGCAACACCTTTGAATTCCCTTGTTACTTCACCGATTATCTGTGCGTCTTTGCCTTCTTTTTTACTCCTAAGCATAGTCAGTGCATCTTCAGCCTTTTCGGAGACGATGCCAACAATCATTTTTCCTTCATTTCCTACTTCAAGCGGATCTAACCCTAACATTTCACAGGCAGTTTGCACATCTTCACGAATAGGAACTTTGTTTTCATGAATCAGTAAGCCAAGTTTCGATTTTTCCGACAATTCATGAAGAGCATCAGCTAAACCACCCCGTGTCGGGTCTTTCATTGTAACCACTCCACCAACCTCACCAAGCAAAGACTGAATCATGCGGTTAAGCGGTGCCACGTCTGATTTTATACCGCTTCCAAAAGTCAAACCCTGCTGCGCTGAAAGCACTGCAAGCCCGTGGTCACCAATTGTGCCAGATAAGATTATTTTATCGCCAACTGCAAGGTTAGAATCCAAAGTCCACCTCGCTGTGACCGGGCGATATTTTCTTGCAACGCAAAGGTCAAATTCCAACGCTGCTGTTCGTTTGCCGAGTCCGGAAACATTCATTACGCAACCGCCTAAACTTCCCTTCTCCACAACTTTCGTGTCGCCTGTAACGATGCTTACGCCTGCTTCAATGCAGGTTTGTCGCATACTTGAGAGAATTTTTTCAAGGTCACTGATTGGCAAGCCTTCCTCTAAAATCAAGCCGCATGCCAAAGCGTAAGGCTCCGCACCCAAGCATGAAATGTCATTAACCGTGCCGGAAATCGATAAACGTCCAACGTCGCCTCCAGGAAAGAAAATCGGCTTAACTGCGTGAGAATCACTTTTAAAAACAGTGTCCCCAACAACTGCAGCATCATCCATAGCTTCCAACGGCACTTCAGCGATGTTACTTAAGCCGCCGAAGTATTTTACAACATAATTTTTAACAAGCTCATGCATAACTGAGCCACCAGCGCCATGAAGCATCGTTATTTTTTCATCTTTATCGTTCAATTCGATATTCTCCTGCGAAATGCAAAGAACAACAGCAATACTTCTTAGAAGTAAAACATAAACAAATCGCAGAGAGACAAAATAAATACTTGGTTAATGTTAAGAACTGCTGGACTGAGTTTGAGGCAGTAGTATGGCAAGTTCAATTGAGTCAGAAACTATATTTACGGCAAAAAACCGCAAACTTATTCGTTTTCGACCGAAAAAGTCCACTGATACTGAACTGCTTTGGGGAATGTTTTCTACTCTGTCGGAAGCAACAGTGTCCAACTTGGTTCCTCCATTCACTCGGGAAAGAATCGAAAGCTGGACAAGCAACATGGATCCTAATTACGGAGTTTTTATTGTAGCGGTCATCGAAGAAGATGGCAAGGATAGAATTGTTGGCAATGCATCGCTTAAGTTCCAGCCTCAGGAGGTATTCAAGCACAAAGGTGACTTTGCCATTACCGTGCATGATGAATATCAAAACTTGGGCATTGGGACCGCCCTCCTAAACCACCTCATTCAAATCGCCAGAAATAGAGAGCTTAAAAAAATCGTTTTAACAGTTAACACTACAAACCTGCGAGCTCTTCACGTATATCAGAAAGCAGGCTTCCAAATAGAAGGAACTTTGCGTAAGGAAATGTTTTGGAACGGCAAATACCGTGACGCGTACAGAATGGCACTTTTCCTATGACAAACCTTTGCATCGGCGAAGTTTGGCTAGCTGTTTATTTCCAAAGGTCGTTTATTTATCCGTTAATTAAAGCCGTTTTTTCCGAGTATGTAAGGGCTGTCAAACCAGTTTGTCAGTTATAGTGGCTTTAGTGTAGGGCACGAACTCTCTGATTTGTTCAATTGAAGTTTTGCCTGCAAGTTCACGTTGTTCTTTGGACAGCTTGAACATTAATGTTCTTAGAATTTGCGTCAAGATTGCTTTTCCCTGCAAGTCGCCTGGAACAATAACAACATATACTTTTGTTTTTGCTTTAACCGTACCCAAAGGTCCACCAATAAACGCTATGCCTTCATCACCTGCAACAGCACCGATAGCTAGCCTTAGCGGAACACTGCGGGTCCAGTTACGTTTGCCGACGACAAAGAAAGCACCATGAGGAATAGATTCTCCGGAGGGAGCGCTTTTGCTTAATTGTTCAGGTTTTACCCAGTAAACATCAACTGAACCTGCGTTTTCACGCCAAGCCCTTGAAAGAGCAGCGGCGAACTCTCCGGCTTCATGTAGAACTTGTTCTGTTATAGTTTTACCCTCTGATTTAACCACTACGAAAGGAGCACCCGTAATCTCAGCGTGAAAAACAACATCTTCTGGCGTAGCATACTTTTTTATTAAAACTTCATTGCTAACCACGTCTTTGCCTGCAACAACCAAGAAGTTATCGGAAGAAGTGAACCAACGGAACTTTTGATACCATTCTTTGCTCTCAACTTTGCGTTTGGCAAGAGCTTCTAAGACTTCTGCTGGCTTCAAACTCTGTAAATCCTCTGCTTCCTGGAGTTCACGGTTAATCTTCTCCAGTTTGCTCTTAGAATCTTCCAAAGCCGTAATTGCACCAGCAGATTTTTGTTTAGCTTTCTTTCCCCGATCATAATATTCTGCCGCATTATCGTAGAGTGATTTACGTAAGTTAACACTAAAATGCAAGCCGTCGATGCAAAGATTAAGCGCAAGATTACGTCCATCAAATGACTCAACATAAACCGCAGGAACAATACCTGCTTTCTTTGCCTGCAAAACCGCCTGAATTAGCGTCTCCCAATCTTTTCCTGCCAAATTAGCCTTCAAAAGCTTATCAAAAAACGTTTGGAGTTCACTTAAATGAGCATAGATTTTGTCACCAATCGTCTTGTCCCGTTGCGTTTTTTGCTCTTCTTCGGCAATAGATTTTTCTTGATCCGCAATTACTCTCTTAAGTCTATTTGCTTCATCCTTCAACTTATCGACTTCAACGCTGGCAGCCGCTTTTTCAGCCGCAGTAACCCGCACGTAAAACTCATCCAAAGCCTGATTAAATGTCTCATAAACTTGGCTGCTAAATCCTTCATATCGCTTTAGCTTAAACGGCAAAACATCCAAGAAATTCTTAGTCTCATCCAAAATAATGCATGGGTCTAAATGCAAGCTTGAAACATCTGAAAGCAAGACCTGAAGAGAACCAAAAATCGCTTCAACCTCAACGCTTGTCAACGTGTTACAGGGTCTCGTTTTTTCCACGTTGGCTCTAAGCAATATTTCTTCAGAATAAACGCCGCCAACCCCGAAAAAGCGCGTTGCCGCCCTGACAATTTCCACTTCTCCGGCATCCTTTACAGCCTTCTTTACCTCTTCAAGCGTTACTTTAAATGGGCTTTTGCTGATCGGCGGTGGAAACGCTAAAACCTCATTCCGCAATATATTTCGATCACGCATGCGTTTAAAGAATAAAGCCTGAATAATCACGTTTTTATCATTTACTAAAATGAAATTTCCTTCACCGAAAACCTCTAAAATAAGATTTAACATGCCCGTTTTAGTTTTAAAATGCACGATAACGATTCTTTCAAACTCATACTGTTCAACTCCGATTATCCATGCTCCACGAAGATATTTTCTCAAAGCCATGCAGAAAGCAGGTGGTGTTAACGGGCTATCTTCAGCATACTGTGTTAAATGTATTCTTCTACCCGCTTCCATTATTAGTCTGATCGGCGGCTTGTCGATTTTATGGAGTTTAAAACCAAGCGTTTTCTCGTCAAATTGGTAAATGTTGTTCACTCTGGAATCAACAATGTTTCGCTTTAATTCTCCAATTGCTGCTGCAACGTCAAAGCTTGTGAACTCTTTTTTCCGCAACTTTCTACATCCGTCATGAAATCAATTAAGACATTACTAATAAAACAATCTTTTTTTAGTTTTTTAGCCTTTTTCAGGGCGAATCAAAAAGAAAGATACATAAACGATTTATATCTATGCACGTTTTATTGATACCCAAAAAAGTTTGTAAAGAGGCATTAACTTAGATGAACCCAATTGTGCAGTTATATTGGTTAAGGGTCGCGCTGGGAATTGTTGCGGCAGCACTAAGCGCACTTTTAGCTACGCAACTCGGAGCTTCAGCTGCAACTTCATATTACACTCTAGTGAACTGCGTTTCAGTTGCTTTGCTTGTTTATCTAGTATCCTACTACGTTCTTAAACCCATATTTAGGAAAGCTATTGAGGAACAATCAAAAATTATGACAACAGGAATTGGCATGTACTTCTTTGCATGGCTATCATTTCTGGTACTATTTTACACGCTTCTAAGATAAAGATAAATCTAATTAATCTTCTTCGCTTTTGCTGAAAAAATTCGCGATTGTTGCTTGGCTCTTGTCACTCTTTAGGGTCTCAATTTTTTCGCCTTCTGCTCCGCTATTTTCATCGTTGCTTGAAGGATTTTGGATATCCATTCGCGTTAGAACACGCATGCAATCTGCCCACGCAGAAAAGAAGCCGCGATCAAAATCGCCGTGAAGCCCGTTTCTCATGTGATCTAGAAACTCTTTTCTGTACATGTGCAATGTTGCCTTGTCGCTTAAGTCCAGTTTTGAGAAGAAAGCATAGCTGTCATTGTTGTTTTTGCGTGTAAGGTACATTCCGTATAATGCTCTAAAGTATCCTCTGTTCCACTCTGTTTTCTGCATTTTCTGTTTAAGACGTTCTAATTCTCTTTCTGCTTCGGTAAATTGTCTACCTACTATGAGTTGAAAGTACCTTGCGACTAAAGCTTGAGGTATGGGCATTCTTAACGACCACGAGATTTACTTGTTTTCTCCTCTTCAGAGACATCTTCTATTCCATTCTCTGTTACTTTAAGTATTTCCTCGCCTTCAGGCAAATATGGACTTGAAACAAGTCGCGCAATCCTGATTGGACCATGGGATGCCCTGCGCAAGTAAATTCTTGTATGACTTGTGTGTCCAACAATGTGTCCACCTATTGGGTGAATAGCGTCCCCGAAGAACTGGTCAGGCTTAGCCATAACTTGGTTGGTTACCACGGCTACCGCATTAAAGCCTCTTGCCAGTGAGATGAGTTTATGCATGTGCTTGTTCAGTTTTTGTTGGCGTGAAGCTAGCATTTCTCGTCCAATGTACTCGCTTCTGAAATGTGCAGTTAGTGAATCTACAATTATGAGTTTGATGTTGTTTGCTTTTATAATTTCATCTGCATTTTCCAGCAGGAACATTTGGTGGTCTGAAGTGAAGGCTTCAGCGTAAATAATGTTTTTAACCACTTGTTCAGGGTCAAGTCCTAAATGCTTTGACATCTGGACTATTCGTTCAAGCCTGAAAGTGTTCTCAGTGTCAACGTATAATGCGGAGCCATTTAATCCACCTCTTTCCTGAGGTAACTGAACATTGACGCATAATTGATGGCAAATCTGGCTTTTCCCGCTACCATATTCACCGTAGAATTCAGTGATGGTCTGTGTTTCTAATCCGCCATCGATGATTTTATCCAAGGCTTTGCTGCCTGAAGTTAAACGTACAACTTTCTGGCGCATTTTAAAAAGTTCATCTGCGCGAATGAAACTGATGCCGATTGATGAACGTGCTGCCTCAATTATCTGGAACGATTTTTTTTCGCTAACACCTACAGGTTCTAACTCTCTCGCTGTAGCCATGGCTAATGATTCTACGGTGTGGTAGCCGAGTTCACGGAGTTTTTGAGCTGTTGCGGGGCCAACGCCGGGAAGATCTTCTATGAACTCGTATTTTGTGTTTGAAGGTTCCTCTTCTGCTTTTTCTTCTTTTTCTTGTGGTAGTTCATCTTCGGTTTCAGACATTAACTTTCACGCTTTTAGATGAGTGATGTTTGGTGTATTTAAAACAAGCGAAAATTAAGAGTTGTTAATAAGTGGAGAGGAGAGTTAAAGTGAATTTATGGAAAGCGTAAGAATATACTCGCCTTTTTAGACAATCTATCTGTTTCCATTAAATATCAATAAAAGCGGTAGGGAGACCTCTGAATTATTTCTCAATTTAGTGGGAAAAGGGTTTTTGTTGTTTGACCATGATGAATTTAGCAGTCTTTAATTCGAGTTTTCGTCTTATTGAGCTTTGCATCCTTCAAAAATTTCAATCCACTTTGAGTCGTTCGATAAATCGTATTTCCCGTTCTATTTTGTTCTTTGGTCAGCAATCCTGCGTTCAACAGTATTTCCAAGTGACGATTTATGCGTAGATTATTTAAATTAGCTTGGTATACAACGCGCGTTTTGGTGCCTCCCGTTTTGCAAGATAGAAGAATATCGCAATCAATCTCAACACTATTCCTTCTATGCTTATTCACAAAAGAAAACCCCCAATAATTGCCCCTTGCGAGTGAAGCTCGTTTGGTATTTTGATAATTTCTCGTGAATATTTCATAGCTTTATGACAGTCGTTTGAAGATGGACTGAACGTTTCGCATTCGCCTCTTTTGAGTGACGATTTAAACAAACGAATTGGACTGAATTTATTTAGTAGTTTTGACAAAAAAACTTTGCGAAAAATGCAGGTCAAACTGCCTGAAAAGTCGTTGGTTCACCCAAAATTAATTAGCAAGTAAGCCTTTTACAGTATTTGATAAGTTATGCTGGGAAAAGCACTCATAATTATGGGTTCTGAAAGAGACTTAGATTTCTCAAGGGATATCGCTAAATACCTTAAGATTTTAGGCGTGCCATACAGTTTCTGCGTTGCATCCGCACATAAAACTCCAGAGAAAGTGCTTCAAATATTAAGAGAAACGCAAAACGAAAAAATTGTTTACATAACTGTTGCTGGACGCTCCAATGCATTAAGCGCTTTTGCCGACGCTAACACCTCAAAACCTGTTATTGCGTGCCCGCCTTACTCTGAGAAATTTGGTGGAGCAGATATTTACTCGTCCCTTAGAGTACCAAGCGGAATTGGATCAGTCGTTACAGTTGAGCCTGAAGGCGCCGCTATTGTGGCTGCAAAAATTCTCGGTTTAGAAGACCGTGAATTAGAAATCAAAGTGAAAAATTATCAGGAAGGCAAAAGGAAAGATATCGAGAAAGCCAACGAATCAGTGAAGAAACTAAAGTAATTTTTTCTTGATATTTTTACTAGTTGAGCTTAGCCTTTGCCAATCATCAAACCATTTTGTACTTGATAAAGCGATAAAGCTAAAAAAGAATGTTCTGATAGAACTACCAGTTGAGGTAAATCAATTGGGTAGCGTAAAAGACCTTGAAGTAATCAGAAAGCCAACTGAAAATTCTATGGGTGTAGGTAGATTTGTATTTTCTGACCGCTACAGCGTTTTTGACTGGGGTGAAATGCCTGACCTTATAGAAGGTAAAGGACAAGCATTATGCTTAATGGGTGCTTACTGTTTTGAACGCCTTGAAGAGAAAGGAGTAAAGACCCATTATAGGAGTTTAATTGATGAAAAAGGTAAATCCGTTCATGTTAAAGCGTTAAAGAAGCCAACTAACATTATGGAAGTTAACTTGGTTAATGTTTACAGGCCTGAAACGAGCGTTGCTGACGGGAAAATGTCGCGCGATTATTCAATGTACAATTTAGACTTGAAGAATTTTTTGATTCCACTTGAAATAATATACAGAAACGGGTTACCTGAAGGTTCGTCAGTATTCAAGCGTCTTGAGCAGGGGAAAATAACTTTAGAAGATTTAGGTTTAACGCATTATCCGAAACCTGGTGAACAGCTGGATAAGCCAATCTTCGATGTGAGCACAAAGCTGGAAGAAACGGACCGTTATATTACTTGGACTGAAGCCCAAGAAATCAGTGGTTTAACCAACCAAGAATTAGCTGACGTAAAAAAAGTTCTTTTAGAGGCCGATGAAACCATAACTCAAGCTGCCACGCCTGCGATGTTGAAGAATGAGGATGGAAAAATTGAGTTAGCCTTTGATGATAAAAGAAACCTTATGGTTGTCGACGTCCTAGGGACTTTGGATGAATGCAGGTTTACGTTTGACGGAGTGCATGTAAGCAAAGAGATTGCTAGACAATTTTACAAGAAAACTGCTTGGTATGCTGATGTTGAAGAAGCTAAAAGGACTGCTGAGCTCAGAGGCGTCGAGGACTGGAAAACCCTGTGTAAGTCAAATCCGCCAAGACTTGACATTAAACTAAAAAAGATTATTAGCGAAATGTATCTGGCGACAGCGGAAGAAATGACAGGATGCAGACTTTTTCACGCGCCCAAACTTGCTAAGGTAATTAAAGATTACAAGAATTACATGGGTGAAAATGCAAGATGAAAAAGATTAAGCAAATCGTAGAGTCTTATAATCCTAAAGCGGTACGGATAGGCGTTTTAGGCTCACATTCAGCTCTTGAAATTGCTTCAGGCGCGAAGCAGGAAGGTTTCCAAACAGTCGTTGTCTGCCAAAAAGGCAGAGAAAAAACATACACTAAGTATTACGGTAACCTGTTTGACCACACGATACTTGTTGACAAATTTGCTGATATTACAAGCCCAAGCACAGTTAAGCACCTTAATGATTTGAACACGATTTTTGTTCCGAATCGTTCCTTCTCGGTTTACGCTGGTTACGAGGAAATTGAAGAAAAATTCGCTGTGCCCTTAATGGGTAACAGGGCGATGCTTCGCACTGAGGAGCGTAATACCCCAAGAAACCAATTGTTCCTTCTCAAGGAAGCTGGTATTGCAACACCTAAGACTTTCAGGTCGCCGAAAGAAATTGACAGACTAGCAATCATAAAAGTTCCCGAAAAAACCAGAGCAATCGAACGCGCCTTTTTTTACGCTAAATCGTTTGAAGAGTATAAGAAAACGTCTGAGCAACGAATTAAGCAGGGAATAATCAGCGCTGAAGCATTAAAACAAGCAGTTATAGAAGAATATGTTGTTGGAGCCAAGTTTAACGCTAACCTGTTTTGGTCGCCACTGACAGGTGAAATTGACCTTTTAGGGTTTGATAGAAGAATTCAAACTGACCTCGACGGAATTCTTGACTTACCCGCTCAAGAACAAATAGAAGTGAACATTCCAACACAAAACATTGAAATCGGCCACATGGGTGCAACAATGCGCGAGAGCCAAATTGAAAAAATATTCGAAGCGGCAGAAAAATTCGTTGGCACCTGCAAAAAAGAGTACCCTCCAGGAATGATCGGATTATTCGCACTGCAGGGCGCAATAACCAAAAACTTGGATTTTTACGTTTTCGATGTTAGCCCACGTGTTCCAGGCTGTCCATGCGTTGAGGCCACCTCTCCGTATATGAAATACAAGTACGGAGTGGAAGTTGGCCCGGGAAAAAGAGTTGCCATGGAAATAAAACGCGCTGTTTCAGAAGGCAGGCTTTCGGAAGTGGTAACGTGATAGAAAGCCACGACATAAAAAAAATACTTGAAAAGTACGATCCAAAAAAATTAACGATTGCCACTTTGGGCTCTCATAGTTCCCTAAATATTTTCAAGGGTGCAAAAGAAGAAGGTTTTCGCACAGTCTGCCTCTGTAAAGAAAAAGATGCAATCATGTACCAGAAGTATCCGCTCGTCGACGAGTTAATTATCGTTAAAGACTTCACTGAACTCTTAAGCGAATCATTACAGGATAAGCTTCGGAAACTAAACGCTGTACTGATTCCTCATGGGTCTTTCACAGCTTACTTGAGCACAAAAGAACTCACCGACAGCCTTAAAGTGCCGATGTTTGGCAACCGAAAACTTTTGCATTGGGAAGCAAATCGCAAAGATCAAGAAGAATGGTTAAGCCAAGCTGGCCTTCGACTGCCCGCAACCTTAAAAACTCCCGAGGAAATTGACCGCCTAATAATCGCCAAACTACCTGGCGCAAAAGGCGGAAGAGGCTATTTCCTTGCAAATTCCCCAAAGACGTTTTACAAGAAATTTGATGAAATGGTTAAGCGAGGTCTGCTTTCAAAAGATGATTTGGACAAGGTTCATTTGCAGGAGTACGCTTTGGGAGTCAACGTTTACCCCAGCTATTTCAGCTCAATAATCAAGGACGACGTAGAATTGTTATGTGTTGACCGCCGGTATGAATCAGCCGTGGATTCAATCGGTAAAATTCCAGCAAACGAACAATTAGAAATAGACGTCAACCCAACCTATACGATTGTAGGCAATTTTCCGATTACCCTGCGTGAATCGCTTTTGCCAGAATTAATGCGGATGGGCGATAGCGTTCACAAAAAAGCGCGTGAACTTGCTTCGCCAGGAATAATTGGACCGTTTTGCCTTGAAACCGTGATAACCGATGACTTGAGAATTTTCACCTTTGAAATTTCAGCACGCATTGTAGCAGGAACAAACGTTGGCATCGGAACCTCACCCTACGCTTACCTAAAGTACGGAGAAAACATGTACATGGGCAGACGCATCGCACTTGAACTGAAACATGCGCGACAAGCAGGTAGGTTGCAGGACGTCCTAGCTTAAGCCCTTGGAACACTTGCTAAAATATTCTAGAAAAAAGTTCTATAATTTTGTATCATATTGCCTAATAAGAGAAATCTTTGATTGATATAGCCGGGGAGAAGGGTGACAGAGGAAGATTTCGTTTGGATATTTGTAAATTCTGTTCCAATGCTTTTCGACAAGAAGAATGTTGACAGACAAAAGAAAATTGAAACTTGGCTAGACCTCTATCAACTCTCACAAGAACTCGACGCAGCCATTAAAACAGAGAAAACAAGATTAAATGAAGCCATCAACTATGTGACTTAATAAAAACAAGCTTCGACTATTCTTTCAAAATTTTGTTTATTCTTGTTCTTCTTGTAATTTTTTAAAGCATCAATTATTTTGGGCATCTCTCTTACACCAAGAATGTCTGAGATTATTCTTGCAGTCGTATTTTTGCCTATAAAAAGAAACTGGCAAACCGCAGTAACATTCGCTACTTTCCGATTAATGCTGGCGGTTTCAAAATCGACAATGAAAGGTTTAGGCGATTTGTCTACTAAGATATGTTTTGGTGCTTTGCTTAATTCGCCGTGGTCCAATCCTGATTGGTCCAACTTAAAGCACTGCTCCAAGACTTCTCTCAAAATGATCTTAGTCGGCGTTACGTTTTTGTTTGTTTTCAGCCAGTTAGCAAGTAGGGTGCCGTCAACCAACTGCATAAGGATGAAGTTCTTGCTTGCTGCAAATAACCTTGGACCCACATCCATCGAGTTCGCTTTGGATAACATGCTTGCTTCATGCAGAAGGTCTTCTCTTCCTGCGTCTCGCCTGAGAATCTTCACAGCCACTCTCTGCCCATTTACATGAGCGATTACCACTATACCGACAAAGCCTTTACCTAAGACGGGCACTTTAACGCCGAAGATACTAGCTGTTCCTGAAAACTCAAGAGCCGAAACTCCAAGCAAACATAGTTCTTGGATGCGGCTTTCCAGTTCATCCTTGCTAGACTTTGGGAAGCACAGGACAGAAGCATAAGGATCACTGCTTAATTCTTCAATTGGAACTATTATCGGCGTCTGCACTCTTTTGTTCTCCAAGAATCAACTACATATCTTTGATTTTAAGTTTGAAATCTAATTTTTCCATTTTTCATTTTATAAAAAGTCTCTTCATTCTTTAACCGCTGAAACAATAGCATGGGTGCCGTTGATTTTGGCGACAATTTCGCCTCTGGAGTTTTTGAAGTACCTTTCTTCAAGCTGCTTAGCATTGCAATTATCTTTAATCGTGAACCCGAACTTATCAAGGAATCCCGCTGTCTCGCCTTCTTCGAGTCCGAACCTCCATTTTTCACCTGCTTTTGCAACACTCTGAGCCATGCCTTTCTCGCCATAATACTTGTTCTCTCCCCGCAGAACACCCGCGTAGATGTGGTCAAAAACCACCATGCTTCTCACCCCTGAAGAGTCAGACATAAAACGGAAGGTATTTTCAACAGCGTCTTTAGTCAGATACATGGTTACCCCTTCCATAGAAAAAAGTGTCCTTTTACCCACTTTGAACCCAGCCTGCAACATTTTCGCTTCCAAACTCTCTTTGTCAAAATCAACGGGCACAAACACCACGTATGAAGGCAGGGAGAGTTTTCTAGATTTAAAACCCTTTATCTTATCTTCCTGTGTTTTCGGCGCATCAACCTCAAAAACAGTTGTCGATTTATTAAATCCACCGAAACGAAGTGCCCGGCTGTCATATCCTGCACCGAAAATGACTATCTGATCAAATCCTTCTTCTAAGGCATTCTTGAATGCGGCATCAAAATATTTTGTCCTCGCTATAACGTACTCGTAGGCCCCTTTGGCGAAGAAGCGTCGATTAAGAGATTTGAACAGCAGCCTTGATCTCACGATAAACTTGAGAAAACTCGGAGTAAGCTCGTATGCAACATTGTCAGGTCCCTTATAGCATTCTCTCTTTTCTTTGTAAGAAGCTGCTCTTGCAATACACATAAAGCCTGCTGTCGTCGATGCCTTCTCTTCAATCCTACGCTTGTCAGTTGCCATAACGTATCCTTCGTGCGTTTACTAAATTCGAAGGTTAAAAATATAAGCTTTCAAGGTTTAATAGGAAGTCTGGTTCAACATAAAATCTACTCTAAAAGGGTTACCATGCCAAGGTTTAGACATATCAGTCAAATTCAACAATTAATGAATAAAAAAGAGTCTATTCGAAACGTTGGAATAATCGCTCACATTGACCATGGAAAAACAACGCTTGCTGATTCATTATTGGCTGGTGCGGGGTTACTTTCGCCTAAAATGGCTGGTTCTGCACGAGTGCTAGATTATCTTGAGGAAGAGCAGAAAAGAAAAATCACGATAAAAACCGCAAACATAACATTACTCTACAATCAACACATAATAAATTTGGTTGATACGCCTGGACATGTGGATTTTACTGGTAAAGTCACACGTGCACTAAGAGCTATTGATGGGGCTATAGTTGTTGTTGACGCAGTCGAAGGAATCATGGCTCAAACTGAAATTGTCATGCGACAAGCACTTGAGGAACGCGTGCGTCCAGTATTATTCATAAATAAGGTTGATCGGTTAATCACGGAATTGCAATTAACTGAACAGCAAATCAAACAAAAACTGAAACTTATCGTTAACGGATTCAATGATCTTATCGAATTGTACTGTGAAACTGATTTTAAGAGTAAGTGGAAAATTGACTCATCATACAGCAACGTAGCTTATGGTTCAGCGCTGCACGGTTGGGGCTTCACCGCTAATATTGCAAAAGAGAAAAGCATCAAATTCGAAAATATAATAAACTCTTATTTGAATTCACAGCAGACTAAACTGCAAAGTCTGCTTCCTGTTTACGATGCGGTCTTCGAAATCGCTATCAAGAGCCTTCCGGATCCACGTGAAGCTCAAGCTTATAGAATACCAAAAATTTGGGATGGAAACGTTGACTCGGAAATTGGTCACGCCTTAACTGCATGCCAGGATGAAGACCCAACAGTCATGTGTGTAACAAACGTGCAGTCGGATTCAAACGGTGGCTGTCTTGCGCTGGGCAGATTATTCTGTGGGAAAGTAAAGAAAGGAAATGTTTTGCATCTTGTCGATGCAATAGCGGAGGCAACGGTGAATCAAGTCGCGATTAATATGGGATCTTTCCGGGAAGAGGTTGCTGGGGTTTCAGCTGGCAATTTGGTGGTTTTGACTTTGTCGGGTTGCGTGAAGGCTGGGGAGACTCTTGTTGATTTAGATCATAAATCAGGAATGGTTCCTTTTGAAGGCATAAGCTACGTTTCGGAGCCTGTAGTTACCATGGCAGTTGAGCCTAAAAATCCTAAAAATTTGGAGGTTTTGCTCGGCGGAATGGAAAACTTGTCCGCTGCAGATCCTAACTTAGCTGTTACGGTGAACCGAGAAACAGGTGAATATCTGCTTAGCGGCATGGGCGAGTTGCATTTGGAGATCGCTATTAACCAGTTAAAAAGCGAATTCCGAGTTGATGTTGTGGCTTCTTCGCCAAAAGTTGTTTACCGTGAAAGTGTCAGAAGCAAAGGTGTTGTTGCCCACGCTAAAAGCCCCAATAAACAAAATAGTTTCTGGATACAAGTTGAACCTGAAGATGAAGAACAAACCAAAACGACAAAACGGGCTGGTGGGACTGGCGGAAATATTTTATCGTTTGATGAGAGACGTAACGTGCTTGTCGATAGTAAAGGTATTACCGAATCGTTAAGCGAAGAAGTGTTGGAATCTATTATCGCAGGTTTTGAGTTTGCTTGTCATGCAGGTCCATTATGCGGTGAACCTGTTAGGCATGTAAAGGTGAGCCTGGTTGACTTGCAGGTCAGCAATGATGAAGGATTGAGAGGTTCTGTGGAGGTTATGCGCGGCGTTGGCAAGGCAATATTTGGCTCCTTTTTAACTGCTAAGCCTGTTTTGCTTGAGCCAATTTACAAGATTGTGCTTTCAGTGACAACTGAATTAGCTGGAGAATGTTCAAAAATAATGAGTAGAAGACGCGGAAAAGTGTTGTCTTTTGAGCAGAAGGGGATGCTAACAGTTTTATCCGGTTTTATTCCTGTTTCTGAAACTTTTGGTTTAAGCGCAGACTTAAGGTCAGCTACTTCGGGGAGAGCTTTCTGGCAAATGTTTTTTGATCACTGGGATACAATGCCGCAAAAACTTGAATTGCAAATAATCAATAACTTGCGAAAAAGTAAAGGCCTCTCTTCTGATGTACCAGCGCCTGAAAAATTCATGGAGTAGACAAATTTGAGGCTTGATGTAGCTTTCGATTTGAATTTCACGCTTTGCTGTGGTCAAGTTTTTAGGTGGACACGAAAAGGTGAATGGTGGTTTGGAGTCGTTAAGAATCAAGTTGTTAAAATACACCAAGTTGAAAATGAATTAGAGTTTGAGAATGCTTCTGAAAATTTGATTCGGAACTATTTTGGTTTGAACGATGATCTGGAAAAAATCGCCAATAGCATCGGCAAAGACGATTACATAAGGAAAGCTTTGAAGCAGTTTGAGGGCTTAAGAATTATTCGCCAAGACCCTTGGGAGTGCCTTATCTCTTTTGTTTGTGCAACATACAAGAGTATCGCAGCCATAAAACACATGCTCAACAACATTGCCGAAAAATACGGTGAAAAAATAAATTTTGACGGTTTAGACTTCTACGCTCTCCCAACAATTGACAAATTGGCTAATGCCAGTGAAAATGGATTGCGAGAGTGCGGCTTAGGTTACAGAGCCAAATATGTCCATGCCTTGTCAAAAAAGATTCGCGATGAAAAAATTAACCTTGAAGACTTGAAAAATATGCCTTACCTGCAAGCGAAAAAATTGCTCGTAACTTTTCCCGGTGTAGGCTTTAAAGTAGCTGATTGTGTTTTGCTTTTCTCGCTTGGTAAAAAGGAAGCTTTTCCAATCGATGTTTGGGTTAAACGCATAATGCTTAGGCATTATGGTCACTGCTTCCCTGAGGCATATGTTAAGAAACTGTCAAGCCATAAGTCGTTAAGCAATAGTGAATATGAGCAGTTGAGTGTCTTTGGAAGAAATTATTTTGGCGAGTATGCTGGTTATGCTCAAGAATATTTGTATCACTACGAACGCTCAACATGAAGTCTATTGGCTGTTTAATGCATCGTTTGCTTTTGAATGTAGACCTGTAATCTTAACGATGCATGCACAATCATATTATTTTGCTGACCCCAGTAGACTTTTAGCAAAAAGAGAAAAGAACAATGCAGCATGCCGTCACTGATAACTATGTCATTATTCAAGATTATGCGGTATCAAACGATAAAGAACAAGTAATAAACCTGCTAAAAAAGCATAAAGTCCGCACTAATTCAGTAGAAAAGCCTGAAGTTCAAGTTAAAGATATCATCCCAACATTGAAGGCCGCCAAAATAAATATACCTGAAGCGTTCTTCAAAGATCTCGCCGAAATACATGGCATGCCTTTTCTGGATTTCGCTCGAATACGCAAGATTTACGCTAACGATAGAAATAGCCAACTATTATCAATCCTGCCTTACCCTGTCATCTCCAAGTATGAAATTATTCCATTGGAAATAAGCCAAGATACGGTGAAGCTGGCTGTTTCAAACCCTCTTGACCCCAGAGTTGACATGTTGCTTAAACTGCTTGTTGGAAACAGAACAACGCATTTGCATGTGGCGTCTTCACGGGCGATTGAGTGGGCAATAGAGAATCTCTACAGCAAAATCCACAAGAAAGAAGCAATGTTCGATCTATTCAATAGAACGCCTGATCAGTCAGCGTATAGAGTGTTGTACCCCAAACAAAAGTACTTCTTGTTAGCAATGATAGCTACAGTTGCCATTTGTGCTGTTATAAATTCATTGGTAACTTTTATGGTTCTCTTTGGAATAATAAATATCGCGTACTTTGTCGTTAATCCCATAAAGATTTTCATTTCACTGAAAGGCATTAGCAAATCAAGACAAATCAGAAAAATAAAGAAAGATGATCTTCAATGGGTTTGCGACAAGGACCTGCCGATTTATACCATTCTCACACCGGTTTTTCATGAAGCAAGTGTTCTGCCACAACTGCTAAAAAACCTCTACAACCTCGACTATCCCAAAGAAAAGCTGGATATCAAAATTCTAATGGAAGAAAAAGATAAAGAAACAATCGAGGCAGCAAAAAGACTCGGGTTATTTGGTTCTCCTAAAGAAATTATAGAGGGCGTATCACAGGAGGAATATCATGAGTTCCTCAAGGTCGTAGATCCAATTATTATCCCTAATACTGAGGTAACCACCAAGCCCAGAGCATGCAACTATGGACTACTCAGGTCAAAAGGTGAACTCTGCGTTATCTACGACGCTGAAGATGACCCAGACCCTGATCAGCTTCGAAAAGTCGCCACCATTTTTATGAATTCAAAAGAAGACGTCGTTTGCCTTCAATCTAAACTCAACTTCTATAATTCCCAAGAGAATTTGCTCACAAGATTTTTCTCAATTGAGTATGGGTACTGGTACGAATTTTACATCAGCGGCTTAGACTACTTCAACGCGCCTATACCGCTTGGTGGAACAAGTAACCATTTTCGCATAAGCAAACTAAACGAGCTTGGCAGATGGGACCCTTACAACGTGACTGAAGATGCAGACATCGGAATAAGAATTTCCAGACAAAAATTCAAGACCCAGGTTATAGACACATACACGTTTGAAGAAGCAACCGTGAATGTCAGAAGCTGGATTCGCCAACGAGCCCGTTGGTATAAAGGTCACGTGCAAACCTACTTGGTTCACATGAGAAATCCAAGAAAACTCCAGCAGGACCTGAGTTTAAAGCAATATCTTAAATTTCAATTAACATTTGGCGCAGGAATATTTATGTCACCAATAAATCCTGTGCTATGGGGCATTCTGGCAGTTTCTATCGTTGCACCTTACTTAATCGCCGGGTTAGTTCCAAGTTATCTTATGCCAATTTGCATCTTTAACCTTTTTGTTGGCAATTTAACATACGTGTTGATGTACCTCATGGCGTGCATGAGCCTCAAAAAAACTCGACTAATACCCGTATCACTTCTTATGCCCATCTATTGGGCGCTTATCAGCATAGCTTCATGGCGTGGACTCATACAACTTGTTTACAAACCCTTCTACTGGGACAAAACCAGCCATGGCATAAGCAAAATTGCCAAAGACAAAAACCAAGCCTTAAAACAATAACCAACTTAAACAGTGGACATGCTTTAGCTTACTATTGTAGGGAAAAACGTTTAAATTCTGTTGGAAACAGCAATAAATGAGAGCAGCGGATTTGGGCCCGTAGCTCAGTCAGGCCAGAGCGCCAGACTCATAATCTGTTGGTCGCCGGTTCAAATCCGGCCGGGCCCACCAATTAAAAGATTAATTTAAGGGCTGCAGTAAGTTGTTGTTTTGTTCTACAGATCAAGTTTAGGCTAAAACTGTTGCATATTTAGCTTTATATTCTGCCAAAGGCAATGGGCTTTTTGTAGTTTTTTGTTGGCTTGTTGTACAGTTCAATCCTGAATTGAAGCATGCCTGATTTAACAGTTTTTGGATGTATTTAATGAGTGAAAATACTGTTTTTTGCTACATATTCTTGTTTCTGAGCTATTCTGGTATTGCTTGGTTATGTGCGAGCTTTTAAATCTGCCTTTATGCACTATAGTGACTCAATACAGCATATAGATGAAAGTTGGAGGAGCACAAGAAAAATGATAAATAATCAAAAAGAAGTCCAAGTAAAACTTACAAAAGGCTTACTAGACCTAATAACGCTTCAGCTATTAAACTCACAGCCCATGCATGGATACGAAATCATCCTTAAAATACGCAAAAGCTTCGGCGTCTACTTCGGCCCCAGCACCATATACCCGCTATTGTCCAGCTTGGAAAAGAAAAAATACATCGAAAGCAAATGGGACATGACCTATGAACGACCAAGAAAAGTCTACCACCTAACCAACGAAGGCCAAGCAATGCTAAACTTCACAGAAAACTCACTAACCATGGTAATGCATAAATTAAACTCAACGGACACATCACATGTTACCATTCAAGCCAACCCCAAAATGCTTGCTAAAACAACCATGCAATAAGAACCCTATACTACACTACACTAAGTACACTATCTCAATTAACCCCCCTCATGTCTGCTTTTTGCAGACATGAACCTACCCCCTAAAGATGTGAATTATTTTAACATAGCTCTTGTCTAGATATTTTGCATTTCCTGCTTATCTACCTAGCAATTCTTATGCAATGTTTAATCGTGAATTGCATTGTCTCCGAAACATTTTAGATACTATTTGTTCATGAATCATAGTGGCGACATTAATGTGCAGTCAGATGAGAGATCATTGGGATTCAATCTACAAATGTTATGAAGTAAACGAGCTAGGTTGGTATGAGGAGACTCCGAATTCGTGTTTAAAGCTCTTGTCTAAATGTAATATTAAAATTGACGATTCGATTTTGTGTGTTGGTGCTGGCGCAAGCAAGCTCGTTGACTGCCTTGTTGAAAAAGGTTTTAAAAAAATAGTTGCTGTTGATATAAGTGAAGTTGCTGTGAGCAAGCTGAAGAGTAGGTTATGTGAAAAGGCTTCATTAGTGAAGTTTGTTTTAGATGACGTTACTTCGCCCAATCAAAAGAGTGTTTTTAGCGACATTGCTGTGTGGCATGACAGGGCGTTGTTGCATTTTTTCACAGATGAAAAGGATAGGCAAGGATACTTAGCTACGCTTAAAGGCGCTGTCAAGAAAAACGGTTACGTGATCATTTCTACATTTTCGTTAAGTGGAGCAGAAATGTGTGCAGGCCTAAACGTTAAGCGGTATGACCAGAACATGCTTTCAGAATTCTTGGGAAACGATTTTATATTAATCGAGTACTTCGATTATCTATATCACATGCCTTCAGGCGACCCAAGACCATATATCTACACGCTGTTCCAACGAGTAAAGACTTAAAATATACTTAGAGGCTTAGTCAATTTGGCTAATGATCATAGCTCTTTCCTGCCAGTTTTGGACGAAAGCGAACTCCAAGAAGGTTCGATGAAGCCAGTTAAAGTTGAAGGTACCCCTATCCTGCTTACAAAAGTTAACGGGAAAATTTTTGCATTTGATAATCGTTGCCCACACATGAGCTGTCTTCTCTCAGGTGGTACACTGGATGGCTACGTTATTGTTTGCCCTTGTCACGAATGGCGATTTGACCTTAGAACCGGGGAATACGCGGAACAAAAAGGGTTTACTTTGACCAAGATCGCGTGGAAAAAAAAATCAGGCAAAATATGGATAAAACTTGAAGTATAGTACCCAATAAAATCAGAAAAACATTGATTATTTCCTGATTTCTCGCAATCTTTCCCGCACGTTGCATTTGTCGCTATGTTGGCGCTTGAGTTAGGCTTTTTCCGCCATCTGGAGTAATTTGTATTGTGTCTTCAAGTTTTACTCCGCCCACGTTCTTTACTGGGAGTATGCTGTGGCCGATAGCTAAGGTCCAGTTTTCGCCGATTTCAAGTTGAAGGTGTCCACCGTAGTGGCTTGGATGAGGCCATTCTTCAAACTCTAAGCCAACGCCGTGAACGGGACCTGGAATCCAAACGTTTCCAAAACCTTTGGCTGTGAAAGCTTCGTTAAAGGCAGAGGTTACTTGACCTACTTTCCAGCCGGGCTTTATGTTTTGAATAATTGCTTTTTGGATCGTGTCGTATGTTTTAATTAGTTCTTTTTGCTTTTCTGAAATTTGACCGCATACCACTGTTCGGGCGCAGTCTGCTGAGTACATATCTACGACTGGATGCACGTCGATAACCACTAAGTCTCCAGCCTCAATCTTTCTATGCGTAGTTCCACCATGCAAATAAATCGAGTGAGGGCCGCTGTCCACAAATGTGCTTGAGCCATAACGCATTGTTCCACTTTTGCGCATGGCGTACTCGGCTTCCGCGGCAACGTCAATTTCTGTTGCACCAGGCTTAACTGCTGCGATTGCTGCTTCAATGCCCTTATCAGCTGCCTTTGCAGCTCTCCTCATTGCTTCCAACTCCTCGTTATCCTTAGCGTAACGAAGTGGCATGAGAATTTCCTCGTTTTCGATAATCTGCATTTTTGAGTTTGACTTCAAAAACTTGTATACGAGAAAGCCTGGGTTAGAATGAATGCAAAAACCCACTTTTTTATCAGCAACGCCGTGCTCTTTTACTGCTTGAAAGAAATGCTGCATAAGTTGTGCTGGAGTACGCCAGCCTCTGACATCTGAAATTCCCGACGCCTTTTTTGCATCCTCAACCTCCTCATCAAAAACAATTATTGTTGGGTCGCCTTGTTGAGGAAGAAATAACCGTGCAACGTTTCTGATGTCTCCTGTTAGATAATAGTAGTTTTCTCGACTTGTTACCTGTAATGCGGCAACACCCTTTTCAACCATTAATTCTTGTGTTCTTTTGCGTCTTTCTTCAAAGCGGTTCAACCATACACCTGCCTATAATTTTCTGTTTATTCAATACTTTCTTGAGTTAATTATTGCCCTACACTTGTCTGCGTGTTCACAGTACTCTAGGCAAGCTCCACTTTTATCTGGGCGCTTCCATTCAGCTCCGCATTCGGGGCACGTAGTTTTATCTTCATCACTCCAAATCTCTAAATCGCCACCGCAAACATGACACTTTATATATGATGGTTTAGGCTGAAGCAAGTCTTTCAAACCCGGACATATTTGAGGATTTTTCTCTGACGACTTTTTTTCTTCAGAGCTCATTTATTCCTCCCTTCACTGTTATCTCATATTCTTTAACTGGAATTTTCTTGCCTGATGTTTCCAACGCTTTAGCTACAACCCAATTTAACGCGCTGCAACAGGGCACTTCCATATGGGCTATTGTGATGCTTGCTATATTGTTTTGTTTCAATATCTCAGAGAATTTTTGTGCATAAGCTCTGGCGTCATCAAATTTAGGGCATCCAATAACAATCTTTTTGCCTGGTAACAATTTATCCTGGAATTGCTTGAATGCAACTGGAGCGCAATCTGCTGCGATTAACAAGTCAGCATTTTCAAAAAAGGGAGCTTTAACGGGCACTAGATTTAACTTAATTGGCCATTGCGGATTCACAGAGTCTTGAATTAATAAGCCTTTGCTTCCCCGTTGCTGTTTGTTTTTCAAGTATTCATGCACTTCTTTCTCGTTAAATTGTGGAGCTTCTCTCTCAGTGATCGTTATAGCTCCTTGAGGACAATGACCAAGACAAGCGCCTAACCCATCGCAGTAGGTCTCTTTGACAATTGTTGCCTTTCCGTTAACCATTTGCAGCGCACCTTCAGCGCATTTAGGAATGCATGCTCCGCAACCGTTGCAGAGTGACGGGTCTATATTGACGATTTTTCTTTTAACCAAAAAATGACACCAAATATATTAATAACAAGTCTATTTTTAGCCTTAAATTCATTTCTTAACAATGCTGTTTTTAAAGGGCTATCCTAGGAATAAGCGATTCTTCTGGAGTATTGTGAAACACAGTATTTACTATAAATTCACTTGTAACTTTTCACTTGCAGGTTCCATGGCAGCCTTTTTAGGCATCAGCAGTTGTTATTTTAGTGTCATGCTTCCTGCGCTGAGGTTGCTCAAAACTTCTCTTGTTTTGAAATATAACATTCAATTGTCGCAGTGAGAAAGGTTTTGGATACAGTTTGTTCGTATGAAATACGAGGCGTTTCGATTCTACACGTGGCACATGTAAATGCATGGATGTTATTTCGTCCATAACATTTTTGTATAATTCTACAAATTCATCATAATTCCTATGTACAGTTACGGCAAACCAGTTTGTTCCCGCTACATCATGGTCTTCAAAAAGACACAGCATTTCGGGAATTTTATTGACTAATTCTTGAACATACTTAGAATTTTCTGTCGGTACCACATCAGAAGTTGAGCAGGATGAAAAAACGATAATATCAAGCCCCATTTTGTGGAAATCGGGCAATAATGTATACTCTTTTATGTAACCCTCTTCTTCAAGCTTCTTTCTTCTTCTAGATAATGTCGAATTGTTTATACCTAGTTTTTTAGCAATCTCCCTGTCGCTTTTACCACCTAACGCCAGAAGGGCAAATAGGACTTTCAAGTTTACAGGTACTTTCATGTCTGAGGTATCTTGCCTTTTAAAAAATTGGCTCATGCCCTATACTATGTACAAGGCAGTTTTAAGTTTTTGTATTTCATATGCTAGCAAAAGCCGATATCCATATGAGCAGATAATAAATTGAACAATTATGTTGATAAAAACTATTCTCTCTGCAATAATGTAGGCTAACAATTACATGAATGCCTATTTTGTTGCAAAAACTGCAACTAGTTTCATAATTTAATTTAAATATCAATGATCCTTCATGCTAAATAAAACGGGAACTTAAAGTGGGTAAACCTGAGCAGGAAAATTCGCCTGATGGTCGAATTCTGCTATGACAGGGATGGGGATGTCAAACAAGTAACCTGTTCACCTTTAGATGGTGGCTATAGAGAAGCTCAATCCCCTTTTCTCTAGCCACCTGTAGGCTATGAGAAAGTAATGCTCACTGAATTGTCTGTGCCATTGCCCGCTAGGATGCCTTCGTTATTTTTAATTCTGCTTTTACGCTGCATTAGTAATTAAAAAAGTGTGAGGTCAACATTGTGTTAGGAGAAATATTTGTTCTGCAATAATGTCGATGTTATTTACTGAAATGTCCTTTTTTGTCGCAAAATCTAAAATTGGCTTATAATCTAGCTTAATATCAACTAGACCACATATATCAAAATTTGTATTCGTTAAATAGGAGAGAAAATAATGAGTGAAACTAAAATTGAAGACCCAAAAGCATACGATGGATTGCATAGATGTGTTTGCGGTTTTTGCAGTACTGGATCTTGTCAATTGCTTGAGACTGTTGAGAACGGTAAAATAACCAAGGTTGAGCCTGACTGGGAAAGCCCTTTTAATCCTGGGCCTTATTGTCAGAAGTGGAAATACAGTGTAGAGTACATTTACCATAAGGATAGGCCGATGTACCCAATTAAACGCATTGGCAAACGAGGTGAAGGTAAATGGCAAAGAATCTCTTGGGAGCAGGCATGTAGTGAAATAGGCGCTAAAACGAAGGAACTTATTGCAAAGTACGGTGGCGAATCACTATGCGGCTTTTTTGGCACCGGTCGAGCTGCAAACTTGGGCATAGGACTTGGCTTCTTCCACATGTTAGCGGGCAGTCCGAACTTTGCGTCGGCTGCAGCTCAGCAATGAGCCGGACCCACGTACTCAGCCTTAGGATTAGGCTATGGCGTGGGATTAACATACGCAATGATGATTCCAGGTAAGACTAAGGGTATATTTAATATTGGTAATAATGCTATGGAGTCTTGGACATATGCGTGGCCAGGTTTCGTTGCCGCAACGGAGGGAGGCGCGAAAATGCTCTGCATAGATCCACGTTTTACTGAGACCGCTCGGATTTCTGAAAAATGGTTGGCCATTAGACCTGGCACTGATACTGCATTTTTGCTGGCTATGCTGAATGTTCTCATCGAGGAGGATTTGTATAATCATGACTTTGTGGAGAAATGGTGCTTTGGCTTTGACAAGCTAAAAGAACGTGTTAAGCAGTACACTCCTGAGAAGGTTGCGGAAATTACTTGGATTCCAGCTGAGAAGATTAGGGAAGCTGCTCACTTCATAGTTGAAAATAGTCCATGTTCTTTCCCATATGGCTACGCCATTGAATCAGGTGGTAGAAACTCCATGAACAACGTTCGATCCAAATATATGCTACCGGCGTTAACTGGCAACGTCGACATTGAAGGCGGCGAATACCTACATGCAAGACCCAAATTCCACACTGCTTGTGAGGCGTTCCAAACAGCAATTAGCGGGACTAACAGCGATTGGGGAAAACAGATAGGCGGCGAGACATACAGGATGGGAGGCTTTAGTGGTGGTGGTCTTATTCAAGCGTCAGAGACGGCTCAAGGATACTGGAAGGGTGCTGGGTATGCTGGACCAGTAGGTGCACATTTCCCAAGTACAATAGATACGATTTTGACTGGCAAGCCCTATCCAGTTAAAGCGATGTTTGCTGGTGAATGTGGTCCAATGAGGTGTTATGCGAACATAAAGAAGGTTTATGAGGCTCTAAAGAAGCTTGAGTTGTTTGTGTACATTGAGTGTGCTTCGATGACTCCTGAGGCTATGCTTGCAGATTATGTGTTGCCTGGTACGAGTCAGTTTGAGAGGCCGTCTGGTTATGGGACTGTTTCAACTCAGGGATCAGTTGAGTTTGAGATTGCAGGTGATCGGGCGCTGCCTCAGAAAATTCCTGGATTGTGGGATCTGAAAGATGACAGCATAATATTCCGCGATCTGGCAGTTGCAGTTGTTGGCGAGAACAAAACTTACGCAGCCATGCCTTGGAAAACTTTAGAGGAGATGGCGGACTGGTTCTATGAGCCTGTTGGCTGGACGCATAAACAAGTTATAAAGGAGTGGAAGGGTGTTCCGCCGTATGAACCTAGATTTAAGAAGTATGAGGAGCTTGATCCTGAGACTGGACAGATCAGAGGCTTTGGAACTCCTGAGGGTAAAGTTGCGCTTTACTCCACCATACTGGAGCAGTTGGAGTATGACCCGATACCGTATTATGTCGAGAATCCTTGGACTCCGATTAGTGCGCCTGACATCGCTAAGGATTATCCTATGATTCTGTGTAGCGGTGCACGGTTCCAAGAGGCTCAGCATGGCGAGCATCGACATCTCAGCTTGATGCGGCATTTGCGTCCAGTCCCTCGCGTAAAAATGCATCCTTTGACGGCACGTAACATGGGCATTGGCGATGGTGAATGGATCTACATTGAGACGCCGCTTGGTAGGTGTATGCAGACGGTGCGGTATGATTTTGGTGTTAATCCAAAGATTGTGTCTCCTGAGCATGGTTGGTGGCGTCCTGAATTGCCAGCTGAGGAGCCAACGCTCTATGGCTGGACAGACTGGAATATCAATGTCACAATTCCAGATAGCCCAGAGCATCTTAGCGCTGAACTTGGAGCCTGGAATTTCAAATCTCAGCTTGCTAAAGTGTACTCAGCAAACATCGGATCGTACGGACCATAAAAACTTGCAATAAACTTTCCTCTTTTTTTAGTTTTATTTATCGTTGTGCGTATTAAATTACACGAAAGTGATAATTTTTTAATATCATAGCAAAACAGATGTCTTAACAATTTTTTTTGTGTTTTATCGAAGCTCATCTTGTTCTTTGATTCGAAGAGATTGGAGTATTGCACATTTGTGCCAAAATGATTATTATTTCTACAGCAATGTAGCAAATATTTATTATAAAAGCCTATTTTGTTGCAAAAAATTGGAATAAGCTATAATTCAATTTAAATATTAAGTGGAACCTCATATCGAAGACGAACAAGCGTTCAGGTTGAACAAAATGAAAAACGGATTCTTGCTTAAAGGTTTTATGGGAGGTGAATATGTTGGTAAAATTTGGAACAATAGAATATTATAAGATGTACGCTGACGCCATGAACAAAGATGAAGCTTTTCAGAAAGCAGCGCTTTCTACAAATTTCATGTATGTATTCTCTGATGTGCTAGGTCCAGATGGGCAGCCGAAAGCTTTTCTCCTAACTATTGAGAACGGAAAAGTTACCGCTAGCGAGGCCAAAGCCGCAGATCTTGGTTCCAAACAAACAGAATTTGGTACCACCGCTACTTATGCTATGCATGCGGGTATTGCCAAAGGCGAAATTAACGCGCAGAAAGCTAAACTAAAGCTCAACATGATGAAGGCAATGAAGCACCAGAAATCGTTGGGTCGTTTATCCGAAGTTTCAAAAACACTACCCGGTGTTGAATACTAAGAACCATAGATTTTAAGATTATTTTTTTTATTCTTTTTTTAATCTTCCAAAAACTTAGCAAAGCTTAGATTAAAAAAGGTTGATTCAACTAGTTGATTGAAAATTTCTCATTTTCTCAAGATATAAGTAAGCCAAAAAAGGTTCATTCAACCTTGTCTCAAAAAGAATCCCTGTCACGCAATAATGTCGATGATGATTGTTGAAATGTCCTTCTTTGTCGCAAATATTGAAACTGGCTTATAACTTAGTTTAATTAGCAATCAGGTTGAATTAATTAGTCTTGGTGAGAAAATATGGGTCATTTATTGTGGGAAGTTTTGGAAAGAACCAGAACTGGTCCAATAATGAAGGAAGACGAATTTGAAAATACCTTTTTTCCCGAGAAAGTAAAGCAGTTAGTCCAAGATTACAAGATTAAATGGGATGGCGAACCAATTTTGACAGATGCACAAATGGCTGATGCTATCTACGAAGCCAGCATACAATTGCTTGTCCAATGCGGATTGTACTGCAAGGATACCAAGCACTTGGTGAAATTCACTGAAACAGAGCTCAGAGAAGTTGTGAAGACACGAAAGCAGGAGGTTGAGTGGGGAACAGGCAGGGACATACTGAGGATGCGTCCTAGAGGTCCAGAGGATAAACAACATCCATACTGCTTGAATGCTGCTGGATGGATGGGAAGCGACTTATCACAATGGCGAGACGCTGTTTATCTTGTTGCCAGGGAACCTACAACTGACGGCATGATTCCTAATATAATTGAAGCCTCTTTTGGTCAGAAACCTACCGGTGGCACACCTACTGAGTCACTTATGGTTCACACTGAATGCGAACTGTTGACTGCTGGTGCACGCGCCGCTGGAAGACCTGGCATGTTACTGGGTATACCTATGACTGCAACAAGCATGATCGCTCTAATCTCCGCTTTTGATCCTGGATACTATACAAACCGAAACTGCATGATGCCAGTTCACATACTTCAGGATATGCGTCTTGTTCTTGACAGAGTTAATCTTGCCTACTTCGCTATGCAACACCAAATAGTTCCATGGCAGAGTACTAGCCCAACACTGTACGGTTACATCAGTTCTCCTGAAGAAGCAGTTCTTGAAGCTATGGCTCACTCGCTAGGTCAAATGGCCTATGCAGATGGTTCCTTCACACAGGCTATGACCAACACAATTGATAACGTATATGTAGGCGCAGACGTTTTCTGGGCTAACTCGGCAATGGCGTTAGCTGCAGACCGAAACATAAAAGCTCCATGGATTTCAAGTGGAATAGGCTTAAACATACCAATGACTGAAGCTGACTGGTACGGAACAGCAGCAGCCTGTATGACTGCTTGCATCTCAGGCATGGAAGGAATGTGGGAAGTCGGTAGTACACCTCCTCTGGGCGCAAAATTCGGAAGTGAATTCACAAGAGCAGCAGCTGGCACAAAGGTAAGCGAAGGAACCAAGCTAATAAAAGAACTCATAACAAAGTTTACACCTGCATTGAAGGCATTTGACTGGAGTGTGCTATCGCGAAACCTATACGAATTCTATGACCAAGAAACTTTGAAACCTAGAAAGGAATGTGTAGATCTGTACAAAAAAGTGACAAAAGAATTCAAAGACATGGGTTTTGATTACCCAACTTGGGGCTAAATGGAATAATGAGAGATGAATTACTCATCTCTTTATTTTCTTAAAAGATTTGAATTGAGCGCTTGCAAATTATTTTAGCGCTTACTTGTATATTTAAAATATTTCCATCAACCTGCTAAAACATTCTCTTCATAGAAAATAGTAAAGTAGCAGCAATTTCCTCATCAGAAATCAAAAAAGACTTACTTTAGAATAGATGCATATACCTGAAGTTTTTTTTAGCTATTTTCATAGCAAAAAGGGTTCGTTTGAGATGAAAGTTCAAGTTATAAATTAAATATTTGTTTTAACCTATTAATGATTACGCTTGTTTTATGCCTTTGATAAATATTCTAAAAATAGTAAGTCTACATTTTCTTGTAAAAGCTGTCTATTTTGCAATAATGTTGATGGAAATTGTTAGAATATCCCAAATTGTCGCTAAAAACAAAAACTGCTTATAATCTAACTTAAATATCGATAAAGCTGACCAATTAAGTCAGCTATAATAAAAAGGGATGGAAAAAATTGAGAACAGGAGTAAATATACCTAGAAGATTTACACGTTCAATAGCAACAAAAGAAGAATTGATGACAATCCATAATACTGCAATGTTTCTGTTGGATAAAATTGGAGTGGGAGGAGTTACTCCTAAACTTCAAAAAGTCTACAAAGACTTAGGATGCACCGTCGCTGACGAGAAAAAAGGAATCGTAAAGATACCTCAAAATCTTGCAGTTGAAGCCATAAATGCAATACCAAGTTACCAAATTTTGCCAGGAAGAACGCCAAACAACGACATATTCATGGAATGCGGAAGCGGCAGAGTTTTCCGCGGAGGCTTCGGCATCATGGCACTATATTCCAAATTGAATCTAGCAACACACCAATATGAATTCAGAGACTGTGTTGACGCTGACAACTGGAGAGAGCAAAAGATTGTTGAGTACTTCCCCGAGTATGACATGACGAGCCCAATTTTCCTGCCTATGGACTTGGCAGAAGCTGGTTTGCCAGTGGATACTCATGATCTTAACAGCACTATTCAATGCACTACCAAACACATTTGGCATATTGATGCAATTGATCATATTGACTGCTATACTGATTTAGCTGCAGAAGTGCTCGGAGGATTAGACGAAGTCGCTAAGAGACCATTTATTACTAACCATGGAGACACACCAGGCTTAGTTTTCGGCCAAAAGACAAGTGACAGAATGAGCCAAACTTTGGAAGGTTGGACAAAAGGCAGACCTCTACTTATAGACCACACTGATGTTTGCATACCTGGATTCCAAGGTCCATGCACTATAACAGGAGCATACACAGTGACTGTTGCTGCATCTGCATCAATGGCAGTAGCTTTAGCTCTTGGACAAGGCGGAATCGCGAAAGGCCATATCCCTGACATGACCTACGACCTAGTGATGCCAATGGACCCATACACACAAATGTTAGCAGGAACTGAAGAACAATTCAGCAAAGGATTAGCTTTACACGTGAGCTTCTGGCACAACAACTACCCAACACCAAAAGCAACCATGTGGCCAGGATGTAACATGGGAGGCACAGCAGCTGCCGCAGACTCACAAGCTGGTATGTTAACTTACCACATATTCAACGCCTTCCAAATGGCTACCGACCAATGTGGCTGTTGGGCTACAACAGTAGGTCCAAACGGAATCAGACCAGAAGGCTACACTGAACTAGCAGAAGTGCTTCGTTTGCTTTCGTGGTTCTTCAAAGACTTAGATTTTTCACCTGAAGCTTTCATGCCCGATCAATGGCTTACTAAGGGTCCAAGAGGCGACTTCATGAAGGAAAAACACACTCTACAGACCATGACTGACATAGGCTTCTTCCCAATGCGCCATGGTTATGGCTTATACGAGTTGAGGCAATATTTGCGATGGATTGAAGACAAACTTGGCTTTGATGACCGCGCATACGCTCTAACCCAGAAAATCGTTAAGGAGTTCCCTGCTCCACTGCCGCCAAAAGACGTAGCTGACAGAATGAATTCAATCGTAGCCAAATACGACAAAGTACTACAGATCGGCGGCTATGCAATAGACACGAAAGGAACCGGAGCAAGGTTCTAAGGAGACAAAGAAGGGATTATCTATGGTAACTAAGGCTGAAGTACTTGAACACCTCGCTAAAGCAATCATTGATTATAATGAGGATGCGGCTGTTGCAGCGGCTAAAGAAGCAGTAGAAAACAAACTGGAAATTATGGACGCTATCGAGAAAGGCCTATCAGTTGGCATTAAGGAAGTTGGTGACCGATTTGGCCGCTTCGAATACCCATTGCCGTACGTAATTATGGCTGCTAACGCGATGACTGCTGCAGTTAACTACCTTAAGGAAAAGTATCCCAAAGATAAGTTGCCAAAGGCAAAAGGCATAGTTGTTATCGGTACAGCGTTTGGTGATATTCATAGTATTGGTAAGAACTTGATTGCTGATATGTTGCGTACTGATGGTTTTGATGTTTATGATTTAGGTGAAGAGATTCCGACTGAGGATTATGTGAAGAAGGCTGAGGAAGTTCATGCTGATATTGTTGCGATGGGCGCTTTGATGACTAGCAGTATGTCTTATCAGAGAGCACTCGTTGATACGCTTGTTGAGCGTGGTCTTCGTAAGAAGTACAAGGTTCTTGTTGGCGGTACACCGATGACTGATGACTTCTGCAAACGCATTAAGGCTGATACTTGGGGTGCAGACTGCGGAGACGCAATCAAAAAGGCACGAATGCTCGTAGGCAAAACCTAAATTGGCAGCAGACCAAAACAGAAATATTCTTCTTTTTCTTTTTTATCTGCATGTAAAAATATAAAATGAAAGGAGATAGATGTTATGTCTTATGAGGATAAGTTGATGAATTTCGCGTATAAGTTGTATTCTAAGCTTGCTGATGATCCTGCTATTATTGATGCGTGTAAGGATCAGGAGAATGACATGATTGTTGAGTTGAGTATTGGTGATGTTCCTGATGTTGTTTGGCAGATTGGTTCGAAGGGTAAGAAGTGGGTTGTGAATAAGGGTAGTGTTGATGAGGCTAATGCGGCGATTCAGTATCTTAAGCTTAAATACCTAAATGATTGGTGGTCTGGTAAGATGGGTGCTGACGCGTTGTTTTCGCAAGGAGCCATGTCACTGTTGTCGGGTGACCTGGGTGATCTGGGTTTCATGATGCCAGTTGAAGAGCCATTAAAGAAGGTTTATCAGCAGATTAAAGGCGAATTTCCAGGTCTACCAGAGTAGACAAGTAAATAGTTATCCTATATTCTTTTTTTAACTTCTTTTTTAGTTCCCGACTGTCACGGCAAAGTTCAGAAAGAATTATCGTCTCCATTAAGTGCCAATGCTCCGTATGAGTGATATTTCCAACACAGTTCTTCTGAAACTTGCTAATTTTAACCTGACAAAGCATTATATCTTGGAAATAATAGAAAAAATAAAAATTGAAACGTGTTAACGCTAAAATTGTATTGAAGGTAGTGACTAAAGGTTGGGAGTTTGGCTCTCCTTTAGCCACCACCTTGAGGTGAATAGCGCACGGTTTGGTAAACGAGCGCGAAATAGTAGCTGACATTCAGAATATTTAAGCTAAATTATACTTTAATTCGAATTTGTGCTACAAAATAGATTATTATGGTTATTAATTAATTTATAATTGCATTTTTCAAATTTTTTCAACACCAATGTGGCGCTGCCCTTTTTAGCCTAAACTCGAATTAGGTAGCAAAGAATTCAATGCTAAACCTTCTGATTCCTTCAATATGCAATATTTGTCAAAGATTAATTTAGACATCTCTCTTCAGCCTAAACTTGTTTTTTGGTATTCTCATTGTAAACTTGGCGCCGACACCTAATTTTCCGTTTTCTTCTATACTCCAGCCGTAGGCTTCAATTATGCGTTTTATCATGTAAAGGCCAAACCCAGTTCCTTTGCCAAAGCCTTTCTCAAAAAGATGAGATCTAACATCATCGGTCATTCCCACTCCATTATCCTCGTAGATGAGAAGAAGGGACTTCTCGCTTCTTTGGAAATGAAGAGTGATTAGAGTAGTTTTTTCTCCGTATTTTAATGTATTATCCATTAAGTTATACAATAATTGGCGCAATAAAGAGTCAGCTAATACTTCTAATCCTTCGCAGTTGCAGTCAAAATTTATGTCTTTGCGGTCAGATACTAGCGCGGAAGCTTCAGCGAAGAATTTTTCAACATTCACGTAAACGAGTTCTTCAGAACCGATTTGTTCATAAACCCTCTCAAATTCCAAAATGGTCAGCAATTGTTTTGAGGCTTCATCCATTTTAGCTAAATGCTTCGTTGCGATTTCGTTATCTGAAATTTGTTTTTTGAGCAGGTATATGTACCCGTTTAAAACCCCGAGTTTATTTCTGATATCGTGTCTTGTTAAGCTGGCAATTACTCGGAGTTTTTCATTTAACTCTTTTATTTTCTTTGTTGCCTTAGCATTTTCGTTAACGTAGTTTTTGAGGTCAAGCTCTACGCTCTTTTGATCTGTTATGTCAGTGTAGGCACTTATCGACCCTACGAATTCGCCGCTCTTGTTAAAAACAGGACTGATCGTGACAATTACAGGAAACATTTCGCCATAACGGTCTTTAATTTGAATTTCAGCAGACCAGCTTTCGCCTGAAAGGAACCGGTCCAAGGCTATAGTTATCTGTTTTTTAATTACCTCAGTCGTTAAAAATTCATCAACATTTTTTCCCAGAACCTCTTCTGCGGTCCACCCGTAAAGATTTTCAGCTCCTTTATTCCAGTAACGAATAACATTGTCTTTATCTGTCGCAATTAAGGCTTGCCCGACAGCTTCAAGCAGTTGACTTTGAAAAACAAGAGTTTCGTTCATTCTTTTCTGTTCAGTAATATCGGTAACAATACCCCTTAATCCAACAACGTTGCTGCTAGATTTAATTGGCACTGCTTTTATAATCGCGTTAAATCTGCTACCATCCTTCTTACTGAACACGTACTCATTGGTTGTAGTTGAAGAATTTACCATTGCACTTGCAAAGTCTTTTCTAGCTTTTTCAAAATCTTCTGGAGCAATCAACTCTTGAAATCCTTTGTTGATATCTTCCTGTGTGTAACCAGTAGTTTCAAAAGCAATTTGATTTACGAAAGTTGTTTTTCCATTCGCGTCTGTTTCAAAAATTATTTCAGGCAAAGAATTTGCTAAAGCTGTAAACCGTTCAGCGTCACTTTTCAGAGCAGCTTCAGTGTTTTTACGCTCAGTTATATTCTCGAATATTGCGACAAAGTAGCCTTTCTTTGGACTGTAAACTGAAAAGTACAACCACATGTTTAGCCGCTTGAAGAAAAATTCGGCTTTCTCCGCTTTTCCAGTTAAGGCAACTCTGCTGTAAATCTCAAATAATTCGGGGTATTCCTGTTTTATTCTCGGAATTGCTTCAATGACTCTCTTTCCAAGTATTTCAGATTTCTTTATTCCAGTGAGTTTTAATAAAGCATCGTTAATTTGCAAACAAATGAAATCAACAGGTTTGCCCTGAGAACCAAAAACCATTTTGCAATAGGCAAAACCGTCAAGCATGTTTTCAAATAAAGATTCGCATTTCACTCCTTTCTCTAATTGCAATTTTTTTCCGATTTTTTTGTTTATTCGGGTCGTTTGCATTTTGTTTCATTCCATGAAACATTAAGGGTTTGTTTGATTAGTTAATTAGAGATTATGAATTCTAAATTATGATTCAAATTGCAGAAAATCATCTTTTGCATCATTTATTTTGCAACTTTACTATAAAATGCAAAATTAAATTTGCTTTAAATACAAAAACAAAAAATGTGGCGCACGTCTAAGTTTGCTGGGATTTAACATTCTTGTTTCAGTCTACGCTCATTAAAGCATCATAATGAACACACTGCTCATAACACACATCAACACTAACAAGCAAAGTAACAATAAACACAATAAAATAAACAAATCAACATAAAGAATTATTAGAACAAAATAATCGAAGAATTTATATTAAAAAGATTATTCAAAAAATGAAATTAGACGTATTTTTTCTCATTAGGACAATACCATCTCTGATATTGTGGCATGAAAAATAGAGGCGATGTTTGAAAAGTTGAAGGATATAACAAATCAGGCTTTTGTGGTTTTCCAATATACCAGATTGCAGCCCCTATTATGAAAAGACATGCAGATGGAACAATAAAAGGCACTAATCCCAAGAAGAAAGCCGTTTTAGCCAACTGTAATGCATAATCAGTAACAGATGGCAAATTTGCAACTGAGTAAAAAGCAGACAAACAGATTATTAAACCAGCAATTAAAACAACTCCTCCAAAACCTGTAAATACGAAACTGATAATTCTCCAAATTCTTTTATCCAATACAAACGCCACTTAAGAATTGAAACTAAGTAATATTATAAATAATTTATGAATTTTTAATCTGCAATAAGTAAAAGATAAAGCGCGCAAAACTGATAAACACTAACAAAACAACATTCAACACGAAATAGAACAAACTAAACCTCAACTCAATAGATAAATCATCATAAACCCACGGTCAACCTTTAAACTAAACGTCATAAACAAGCATAATAATCAGAAAAATAAACATAACAAAATCAAATTCTAATTTCAGGATACCAACAAAACAATTAGAAAAGGATTAAAAGAACGAGTAATAGGTATCTTAAAAAGAATGGGTCTGTAGCTCAGCACGGATAGAGCATCAGCCTTCTAAGCTGAGGGTCAAGGGTTCAAATCCCTTCAGACCCGCGTAGCATATATATTATCGACTCACAATCCGTATAGCAGAAATTTCAGCGTCCATGCTGCCATAATCCGTACTGCGCCACGGACCCATTGCCTACTCAAAATATATTCACTTCTTAATAAAAACTAACATCCACATTTTAATAAGCAAGAGCTTGAAACTCATGAAGAAGCGTTTCTTTTCGTAAAGCGTCCGGAGTGGAACGTTCACTTTAGATTTACTTAGATGACTAAAAGTAGCATTTCTTGAATTTTTTCCTTATCTCATTTATTTAAAAGAATAAAATAAAGCTAGACCTTACTAGCTTTTCTAATCTGGAAGAGCTACTGTGAATGTTGTTCCTTTGCCCTCTTGGCTCTCAAAAGTTATCGTCCCATGTAATGCTTCAACTAGACGTTTTACCACTGCCAAACCTAACCCTTGGCCCTTGGCTTTAGTAGTGAACAATGGCTCGAAAATTTTAGGCTTAGCCTCTTCAGGTATACCTTTGCCATTATCCGAGACAGTAATAATTGTCTGATTTTCTTCTTTTGCTGCTGAAATATTCAGTTTGCCGCCTTCAGGCATGGCCTGAATCGAGTTACCGACCAAGTTGCCTAAAATCCTCCTAAAGAAAACAGAATCAGTTTTAATTTTAGCCCCGCTGGTAATATTCACAAAAACATTCACTTTATCCTTAAATTGTATAGTTTGGAGTACACTTGAAATTATTTCATATAAATCAAAATCTGATAGTTCAGGGTTTAAGGGTCTAGAGTAATCTTGCAGGTCAGCAACTATTTTGCTGATGTATCCTGTTTGATCCTGAATTAAATTTAAGATATCAAGTATTTCCTTCTTCTCTTTGCTATCAGCTTCCTTGTTGACCTTTTTTTTAGCGATGTACAATTCGTTAACAATAGCCTGCAACGGATTACGAATGTCATGTCCAATCATGCCTGCAGTTTGTCCAATAGTGGCTAAGCGTTCTGACTCCTTAAGTTGCCTTGTCCTTTCCTCAACAATTTTCTCTAGATCCTTGGTGTAATCATTGATTTTCTTCTCAAGTTCCTTGCGCTTAGTAATATCCTCAAACATTGAAACAAAATAGTATTTTTTCGGGCTGTAAGCTGAAACATGTAACCATTTCTTAATTTCAGAAAAGTAAATTTCAGTATCAATCGTCATTCCTGTGAGTGCGACTTTCACAAAAGTTTCAAAGATTGCAATCCTTGTATCAGCAAACTCGTCACCGGAAACAGGGTAGGGAAACGTTAAACTGGTTTTTTTCCCTATAAATTCGGATCTTGGTATTCCGATAATTTTTTCATATGCCTTGTTTGCTTCAATTATAATCATATCAACGGGTTTGGCGTTTTCATCTAGGATAATTTTGTTGTATGCAAAACCGTCGAGCATATTATCAAAAATAGCTGATATATCTTTAACATAAAAACTAGTAGACTTTGATTCCTTGTCGGAAATATTTTCATCGATGACAAAGTTCACTTTTTCTTGTGTTTCTTGGCGATTCTCATTTTTAATTGTGTCTTTAGCTGATGGCTTCAATGGGCTTCCACACCTTTTCTCTTGTTTGCTCTTGCTCTTTGAGAAGAGTACTGATTTTTTTCAGTAATACCTCGATGTCTACGGGTTTTACTAAGAAAGCATCAACACGGTTGTTCAATGCTTCAAGAGTGTTAATAACTGATGGAAAACCTGTAATCATAATTTTCACCATTTTCGGCGTAGTTTCCTTTAGTTTTCCAAGCAGTTTGGTTCCTTCAATATCAGGTAGTCGATAGTCAACTATTGCAAGATTGTACGCGTTCTCATAAGATTTGGCGATTGCCTCTTTGCCGTTTTCAGCTTCATCTACAAAGTAGCCTTCACTTCGCAGTATAACAGCTATGCTTTCGCGCACTGCTTCGTCGTCATCGATGACAAGGATATTGACTTTTGTGCTCATGCGATTCCAGCAAATTTTACTGTCATCATAATATATACAATTTATGGATTAACAATTTAGCTTAAAAGTCTAAACTAGTAATTATAAGAATCAAAAACAGCAAAAAACTCAAAAAAACTAGCAAATTTGCTCTATTTATTCCTCTCCTAACGATAAAGCTTAAGATGAAAATTGCATAGCATGGAGAATAAGTACCCAGAAGTTAAAGTTTAAGAAAGAACAATGAAACCGCTCGCAAAAGACGAATCCAGCGATAAGATGCAATATGACGATCCGCTGAAAAAAAACAGGCAACATTAAAGTTTAATAATGTTGAATCATTTTTTGATGAACGCTAAAGCCCGGTGGTGTAGTGGTCAAGCATAGGGGCCTCTGGAGCCCTTGACGAGAGTTCGAATCTCTCCCGGGCTATTGCCGTCTAGAGCCAATTTTATACTTTTGCCATCAAAAGTATGAATTACACTCCAGAGGGCGGTATCTCCCGGGCTCTTCTCCTGAATTGTAGCTTAAACCATTCTTAGACTTTTCATTGCCTTCCTGCGATGATTACCTGTTTTAAGCTAACGGGTAATTGATAGCTTTAAGAGAAGAAATAACTAATGAGGCTAAAGACAAGAAATATTAATACTATTGCTTCTACGATGACTACACCATTAAGTATTGTGTTTATTTTTTCAATTCTTCTGATTGTATTTTCGGACTCCATTTCCTTTATCTCCTCTATTCTTATTCTTTATGATCATTTGATGTGGCTAGGGTAGCAAATATAGCACGATGAATATGATAATAATGGCAGCACCCAAGCCAATGGCAACGTAGCTTAATTGTTCGGTTTTTTTTAGCGCACTCTCCAAGCGTGTTGACGGTTGGTTATAGTTAGGCTTGTTTCCCCATGGTGGTGAACCTTGGGGTGGTTGCGAGTTTGGCGGTTGAGATTGAAAAGGCGTTGAAGCAGGGCCACCTTGAGCATTCATAGTTGCCCCACATTTTCCACAGGCTATTGCACCTTCAGGAACCGAAGCACCACAATATGGACAATAAGGCATTTCTTCTTAAATCTCCTTTTGTAAATTCTTAGATTTTTTATACTTCGATCAAAAAATAACAATTCAAGCAAATATATAAACAGAATCCCGTCAAGTCACTGGGTTAAACCCACGGCTTCACACGCGACAATTTGACGGACTGTTGTCAGGTAAGAATACGGCAAAACATTTTTTTCAAATTTGCGTTACAGGCAACGGGGGCTCATGTGTACCGCATAGAGAATCAATTTTTTAAGGTTCGATATTTTTTCGCAAAACGCGATTTGTTTATGGGGGCATTTTTGCTTTATTGCGTCTATATAGCGTTCTAAGCAATCTATAGATTATTTGGAAATCATTCATAAGCCTAAATACGGAATAAAGCGAGGAGAGCGAAGGAGCAAACAAGGCATTGGATTAGCGCTTGCTCGTTCCAAATTAGAGGGAGAAAGATGAAAAAAAGTTTAACGAAGGACGAGGTCAATATTATTGATTTGATGTTGTCAATCGATTTTGATCCTGTTGAGAAATTGCTGTTTAAACGTAATTCGTCTTCTAATTACCAATGATTGAACATTTGGAAACTAAACAAAAACATTAAGCATTTCGGGCAGTTTCATGAACGATTGCAACGCTTTTAAGAATCAATAAAAGGTGTGAGAACCTAAAGCTGATGATAAGCCTCTAATTGCTTTTTCAAGGGGTGTCCTTGCTCGCCGGCGTCGGTTTTCCTTAATTGCTAGACTGTACCTCCAACGAACATACAGTTGGGCATTTTATTAGCGTTTTTTCTGAAGATTTGAGATCACACAAAGCCAGTCGATTTAAAACTGACATAAATCATGTTTTTAATAGTGAAGTTTTATTATTTCATACATCTTAATAGACTGCGGGTAAGAAACATGAAATCTGCTCTGATAGTATATTGGTCACAAACTGGGAATACTCAAAAAGTTGCATTAGCAATTAAAGAAGGCTTAGAAAATGCTGGATTAGCCGTGCAATTAAAAAAGCCTGATGAAGCTGAAGACTTAGACTACTTCAATTATGACTTGGTCTGTGTTGGTTCTCCTTCAATTGAATGGCAACCTGCCAAGCCCTTGATGGATTTCCTAAAAGGCAAACTGGCCTTTTACCGTAATAAAGGGAAAATTAAACTATGTGCTCCAAAAGTTCCAGGTAAGAACGCCTTAATTTTTTGCACATATTCTGGCCCTCATACGGGTATTGATGAAGCGACTCCCGCAGGAAAATGTATGCGACAATACTTTGAGCATGTCGGTTTTAATATCGTCGGCGAGTGGTACGTTTTAAGCGAGTTTATCGGCAGAGAAGATAATAGCACAAAGGGTTGTATGGGTGATATTAGGGGAAAACCCACAAAAGAAGAACTTTTAAAGATTAAAAGTGACGCTGAGCAAGTTGCTCGTGGACTTTAAACTTGGAAGAAGGGTTTTGCATGCCTAAGCAGGTAATTTTGCCGGAAAAAGTTTATGATGATTTAGTTGTTGTCTCTGAAGAATTAACCTTGATGGCTAAAAAACCAATTTCGTTATCGATGGCTATCGATTTAATCATCGAAGTTTACCATGCTTATTTGAACAATCCTTGTGCATTAGACGCTTTTAGCCAACAACTGGCAAGCCAAGATTTGTTATCCCCTGAAGAATTCGATAAAGACTGGGATGAAATGCCAAAGAAGAGAAAAGGCAATAAACATTAAAAACTGATTGTTCGGTTCTTTTTCCGTGTTCTGAGTTGGATGTTATAGGTTGATTTTAAGCAAAAAACGTATACAAGAGTTAAGTTCTAGTTTATGTATTTACCTCGTTTAATCTTTGATTTGTAGTTAGTATTTGAAATTCAAAAAGCATTTAATTTGTTGAATCAATCTCTAATTATAAAATTGAAACGAATGTTTCATAAGAAAGCTTAAACAAGGTGAGATTGATTTGAGCAAGAATTATCAAAAAGAATCGTTTAATGAAATTCTGTTGGATTCTATAGACGAATCATTAGCAATTTTGGGAGAAAACGTCAAAGAGTCAATTTACTCTCATTTGCAAGAAGCATTTCTGGTTAAGAGGCAAAATATCCCTTACGACATCGATAGATTCTCAAACGCTCTTGAACGAATTTTCGGTTTAGGCGCTCGGCACCTTGAACTCTTAATCATTAATAAAATCAGTACAAGAGTAAGTTGCCCGAGACGGCTATCTCCAGATTTAAGTTTACAGCAGTTCGTCAACATTACAAAGCACTGCTACGAAAAAGGCTGGAAAAACTAAATTAACGGAGAGATAGTCGATTAACAGCTCTAAAAACAAAGGATACAGAGACTCTTTCTCCAAAAAAATGGCAGGAAACTATCCTGATTTTGATCGCAAAGAACTTGTAGGGAAAAATCTTGCTGGCAAAATTTTAGATCAACAGCAGGTGACGGAAGTTCAAGCCCAACTTATTGAGTCTGAGAGGCTTGCGGCAATAAGTGAGCTGGCTGGAATGGTTGGTCATGATTTTACGAAATCCTTTGACAGCGATTAAGAACGCAGCATTTTTTTTAAGGGAAAAGATAGTGCTTCCTTAAGTGACAAGGGCAATGAGATGCTGAATGTTATCGATAGGTCGATTGAGCGGCAAATAAGACTGTTTTTGACCTTCTCGATTTTGGTCGAGAAATAAAGCCTTGAGCTGGAAGAATGTTCGCCTAAATCATTGATTAATTATCTTATACTTTCAGTTAAGCCTTCAAGGTTTATCAAAATTGTCGATCACACTGAAAACTTCCCTCTAATTTGGGCAGACGTAAACAAGATTGAACGGGTATTCCTAACCCTCTCCAAAAATGCTATTGAAGCAATGCCCAATGGCGGCATGCTTGAGATACGCAGTCGCCAAGACGGAGAAAAAGTAGACTTTACTTTTTCAGATACGGGTATTGGCACACCTCAAGGTTCCATCGGAAAGATGTTCACACCCTTGTTTACGACTAAATCTTAAGGAATGGGTTTTGGATTAGCAAATATGCAAGAAAATTGTAGACGCTCACAGAGGAAAAATATCTGAAGAAAGCGCCTTTAATAAGGGAACAACCTTCACTGTTTCATTACTAATTGAAGATCCTTCACGACCTAAGGTAACAAAAAATGCCGGCCAAGTATTCATGTCCTTAAATGATGAGCTAGACTATACAAGCTAATGCAAGCATACATGCGACGTAAACGAGAATAATGCAAGCGTTGTAATAATTGTTTTGAAAACCCAAAAAAAGTGTTCTAGATTAGAAGTTTTTTTCATTAGGCATTAACTTTGTTAAGAAAAAGCGGATTTAACTATTTTCCTTAAGTTTAAACTTGTTTTGTGGTATTTTCATTGTGAATCTGGCGCCGGTGCCTAGTTTGCCGTTTTCTTCTATGTTCCAACCGTAGGTTTCAATTATGCGTTTTATCATGTAGAGGCCAAAACCAGTTCCTTTGCCAAAGCCTTTCTCAAAAAGATGAGACCTAACTTCATCAGTCATCCCATTTCCATCATCTTCATAGATGAGCAGCATCGATTCTGCGTCTTTTTTGCAGTAAAGCCGGATCAAAGTTGTTTTTTCGCCGTACTTTATTGTGTTATCCATCAAATTATACAGTAGTTGACGCAGCAAAGAATCCGCCAACACTTCCAACCCGTCGCATTCACATTCCAGGTTTATGCCTTTGAAATCAGATATTAGCGCGCATGCTTCAGCAAAAAACTTTTCAACATTCGCATACTCGGGTTCTTCTGAACCGATTTGTTCATAAACTCTTTCAAACTCCAAAATATCCAGCAATTGCTTTGTGGCTTCATCCATTTTACTCAAATACTTTACTGCTGCTTCGTTATCTGAAACTTTCTTTTTTAACATATACATGTAGCCCTTCAAGACACCAAGTTTGTTACGTACGTCATGTCTTGTTAAGCTGGCAATTACCTTAAGTTTCTCATTCAAGTCTTTAATTTTTTTTGTTGCCAAAGCATATTCTTCAACATAACCTGCGAGTAATTTCTCTATTTTCTTTTGATTAGTTATATCAGTGTAGACACTTATCGAGCCGATGTACTTGCCTGCAGTATTAAATACGGGGTTAATAGTGACTATTACTGGTACCTTATTCCCATCCCGATTTTTTATGCGACTTTCACTAGACCAACTTGCACCTAAAATAAAACGATTGTAAATCTCGTCAATTTGTTCTTTAGAAAAGCCGCTCTTTAAAACTTCGTCAATACTCTTTCCAAGAGTTTCTTCTGCAGTCCATCCGTAAAGATTCTCTGCTCCTTTGTTCCAGTAACGAATAATTCTGTTTTTATCCGCCGCAATTAATGCTTGTCCGACAGATTCAAGCAATTGGCTTTGAAAAACAAGAGTTTCCGTAGCTTTTTTCTGTTCAGTGACATCACTGGCAATGCCTCTTAATCCGACAATCTTTCCATTAACTTTAATTGGGACTGCTTTTATTATTGCATTAAATTTAGTGCCGTCTTTTTTCCTCAATACATACTCTTGTGTTGTAGTTGTGGCAGTTTCTATTACTTTTGCAAACTCTTTTCTAGCTTTTTCCAGATATTCTGGAGTGAAGAATTCTTCGTTAAAGTATCCTTTGTCTATATCCTCTCGTGTGTAACCAGTCATTTCAAATGTGCTTTGATTAACATAAGTTGTTTTGCCATTCAGGTCTATTTCAAAAACTATGTCTGGAAGGGAATTAGCTAAATCTAAAAATCGTTCTAAGCTGCTTTTCAATTCAGCTTCGTAATTCTTGCGCTTAGTTATATTATCGATAATGAAGATAATATGGTTCTTCTTAGGGCTAAAAATTGAAATATACAACCAAATATTACTGTATTCAAAAAATAGTTCAAATTCTTCAGGTTTTCTTGTTAAAGCAACTCTGCCTGAAATTTCGAGTATTTCAGGATGCTGTTTAAAAGCATCTGGTGTTACCTCTGAACTTCTTTTCCCGATCATTTCGGATTTTTTTAATCCGAAGATTTTTTCAATTGCACTGTTAACTTGGAGATACACGTAGTCGACTGGTTTTCCGTTACTATCAAAGAGCATTTTACAGTAACCAAAAGCGCTCATGCTGTTCTCGAATATTTGTTCATAGTCTATTTCGTTGCTAGAAAGTGCAATCTCGCTAGTGGAATTATGAGTATTTGGTATTTGCATTGGTCCTCAAACTGAAAAACACGTCAGGAAGCATAATAGAATTTATGAAAGGAAACTACTGAGTGATAATATATTTTCACACAATTATGACATAAATTCGATTTTTTAACATTTTCATTTTAATTTGATTAATATTTCCGACAAATATTTTGCAAAAGATTTTCTTGTTCCATGAACAAGTTTTATAATTATTTTTTCAATCTAAAGAATTGTTACTTTATCGTTGCAACATCTTAATATTTCATTTCTTGTCAGTTTATGAATCAGAATTTTTATATCCTTAAATCTCTAGATTTTACTGGAGACGACGTTTTTTGAAACCATTAAATTATAATTTGCTACGCTTTGGAAATATATCAACATACATTATTACTTTAATAGTAAATAGTTTAGCTAACACCACTATTTTTGGCGGCAGGACAACTGCCGATGTCTCCTTTGCGAATCCAACATTGATCACACCTGCAACTTACACTTTTGCCATTTGGGGCGTTATCTACGTGCTCTTAGGCATATTCATTGTTTATCAAGCCTTGCCCAGTCAAAAAGATAAGCCGTTTCACGAGCAGATTAGTTTTCTATTCATTTTGACAAGCATTTTTAATGTTGGCTGGATTTTGCTTTGGCAATACAATTTCTTGGTGCTATCTGTTGTTTTGATTCTTGCTTTTACTGCTAGTTTGATTGCTATTTATTTGCGGTTAAATATTGGGCGGTCAAAAGTCTCTTTAACTGAGAAACTTGCGGTTCATGTTCCTTTTAGCGTGTATTTAGGCTGGCTGACGATTGCAACGATTGCTGATGTCTCTGTAACCTTACTTAATCTTGGCTGGAATGGATTTGGTGTTAGCGCGCAAACTTGGGCTATTGTGGTTTTGGTTTTAGCGTTAATTGTTACTTTGGCAGTTATTGTAACTCGGCGGGATATTGCCTATAGTTTGGTTATTGTTTGGGCACTTGTTGGAATAGCAGTTGGACAGAGCAGTTATGCGTTAACGATGCTCGTAGTTGAAGTAGCTGTAGCTGTAATTATTGTCGCTTTAGTCTTGACTGTTGGTTTTCATCAGTTATGGTCTAGACGTGGAGTCGCAAAAAATACGCAGGCAAAAATTACTGCGGATTCTAAATTGGGAGCTTAATTGGCATTACTCAACACTTCAAGAAGAAACTTGAAGAAAATGGCAATTTTTGCCTGATCATTTTTGTCCGTTATTCAAGATGTAAAATGAGCATTTATATTAGGATGAAATCAATGTTTAATTGAGGGTTTGTGGTGAATAAAGCTAACTCCAACTCAAATGAAGAATTTCTGAGCGTATTGGATAGTATGGATAATCAGAACCTTGGCAAACTTCAAAGAAAGGAAGTCCAAGATATCATGAGCAAAGACGTTGTGACCATAAATCCAGAGGAAACTATGGCGGAAGCTTTGACAGTCATGGTTGAAAAAAACATAGGAAGCTTGATTGTAACAAAATATGACGCGCCAGTGGGTATAGTGACCGAAAGCGACTTGCTTAGTAAAGTTTTGGCTTTAGGAAAAGATTTAAGAGAAACGACGGTAGAAGCCGTAATGTCATATCCACTCATAGCGATAGCACCTAATGTGAAGATAAAGGAAGCTGCTAAGCTGATGATCCGGCAGAACGTGCGCAGACTTGCCATCTTTGAAGTTGGAAAGTTGGTTGGTATTGTAACAGCTGTAGATATTGTAAGAAGCATGCCGGATTTTCCGAAAAACGATGCTAAAGTGGATGATTTCATGACTAAGCGAGTTCAGTTTGCTGATGAGAAGACGCCAGTATCTAGAATCGTTGAGATCATGAGTGAGAAACACATTGGAAGCATTATAGTAACACATAAAGGTGAACCTTTTGGAATTTTCACCGAGCGGGACTTGCTGACTACTTTTCTTGCTAAAGGTAGGCACGGAGGAGTGCTCACGGAGGAAGACATGTTATCTACCTTCTTCGTTAAAGGTAAGCCGTTGCTGGCAGAAGTGGGCAAAGAGGCATCTTTGAAATTAATAACTGCTCCTGTGGGGACAAGCATTCAAGAGGCTGCAGCGATAATGACAACAAAGCACGTTAGAAGACTGCCAATCGAAAAGGATGGCAAGATGGTGGGCATAATCACCGCTACAGATCTCGTTGAAGCATTCGCGGGCTAATATTTCATTTTCGTTGCCTGCAATTCTCTTTTGATGATAGACGAGACCCTTTCAAAGAGTCTTTAGAAAAAAGTCACGATGAAAAAAGAATTCTTCATTTTATCATTGACGAGCAAAAAGCAGATGTCGAAAGCATTTCAGACACTCTAAACCTAAGAGAGTCAACAATCCGGGAAATTCTTGAAAAACTAAAAAAAGACATACCTTTAACATAGTGCAGAAAACTGACTATGCTTTATTAAAGCAGGGAGAACTTTTGAGTTAGAATTTCTTTTGGTCAGATTACTCTGTAAAAGCATGTGCTATTACCGTAAAACATCCTTTTTCTATCTCACTATTTATGATCAGAGTACAGCATTTAATCTTTCTAATTTTAAAGAATTTGGGTGAAATCTTAAATATATCTCGTCTTATGGAAAAGTTAAGAAGCTCAAATTTACGCTTGAATGAAAAGCTGGGGAAGTCAAGATCGTATTGTAGAAAGGAAGATTTTGCGGTGAGTTAAATGCGCAAAAAACAATTACTAATTGGTGGCTTTTTCTGCCTAATACTGCTTTTATATTTGGCAGCTGCGCTCTTGACGTTTAGACAGAGCAACCGATTGGGTGCACTATTTGTTTTTTCTTTAACGGCGATAGGGGGGTTGGCGCTTTTTGGGCTCGGATACGTATCTATAATAGGTTTTGGCGGCAAATCTTCTTTAAATCTTTTTGATTTCTTTTCCAAGTTTAACGGTTCTAAGCATCTGATAAAACTGCAAGAGACCAATGAAAACAGACGTAATCTTGCTAATTTTCCCTCAATCATCTATATGCCAGCAATAGTTTTCTTGGTGGCTATGGCAATAGCTCTAAACGTTCATTATCTTGATTTAACGTTTCCAATAACCTTTCGAGCTATTCCTACACCTGCGATTCAAACTATACTTACATCTTTAGATATTTTCTTGAAGCCAACTTCTATCGGCTCATTTAAGTATTCTCTTGAAATTATTCCAATCATGGTCTTCTTTGTTTTCTGCGCTGGTATAGTGCCCTCTATAGTTTCACCATATTTTAGAAAGTTCAAGGTTACAGGTGTTAATTCAGTACCTTTTCACAAAGCTACTTTACTCAACTTGATCGGCGCAGCGTTTGGAATAACTGTCGTGCTTTCTTTAGTTAATGTTATTTACGGTTTTTTGATTGGGTCTCAACCGCGCTACTATAGCTTTTTGTTGCCTGCTCTTTTGGGTTTTAGCCTGCAATACTTTTTAGGGCTTTATTCAGGTAGAGACAAGGCTGAGCAAATGATTGAGATAAACCTTAAAACTGTTAATAGAAAGCATGTTTTCATTGGAGAAGTAAAAATTAATGACGAACAGAAGAAACCCGAATCCTAATGCAAATGGAAGATAAGACCCGTATTCCACGAGATGCAATCACAATAATAATTTATGAAAAATTTAAATAAATCAATTTCTGCATTTGTCTTGGGTTTGTTATGGCTGATTTAAAACTTGATTTGAACAGGACAGCGCTTGTTGTCATAGATTTGCAGAAGGGCATAGTTTCGTTGAATAGGAAACTTGAACTTGCTCAGTTAGTCAGATTGTTGAAACCGTTTCAAAACTCGTGAAGAAGTTTAGAGAGGTTGGAATTAAAGTTTTTTTGGTTCATGTAGCCTCAGCTGACGGAAAAGATATATTGCACCCCAAAACAGAGCAGCCAGTTCCGTGGAGTTCAACTCAGAGACCTGCCGATTGGTCAGAATTCATGGATGAAATAAGGCCTACTGAGAAAGACATCGTTATAACGAAGAGGCAGTGGGGAGCGTTTTATGGAACTGAACTTGATTTACAACTTAGGCGAAGAGGCATAGACACGATAGTTCTATGTGGAGTATCAACGAACATTGGGGTAGAGACAACCGCTAGAGAAGCGTATCAGCTAGGATACAATCAAATCTTTGCCGTTGATGCAATGGCTTCAGGCAGCAGGGATGAACATGAAGCAACGCTGAAATACATTTTTTCACGAATTGGTTTGCTTAAAACTACAGACGAAATCCTAACTGCTACTGTATAGAAAAACAGTTTATCAAGCATGCATTTTCATTGTTTTTGATTAATTAATTTTAGTCATTAAAAATTTTAGGGGCATTATTTTTTTTTGTTCATTACTCGCTGTCTAAAAATTTTTTTGTTCGGCTTTGAACTTAATTTTAGGCAGAGCAGTTTTTATTTATTGTTTCTGGAGTTTCTCTGTTATCCATTTCATTATTATTTCTAAAGTGTCTTTTGTGAATCCCATGTGGCCTGCTTCAAAGAACCTGGCACATTTAGGGCTTCCATGCTCGAGAAGTAGATAATAGTCTTTAATTGGGAACACGGAATCGTGTATTCCATTCACCAAAAGTAGGGGTGCATTTGGCTTGTCTAAAATGCCTTGTCTTAGCAGAGATAGCTTAGGGGCATATTTTACCCACTCGTCATAACCTGACACTCCGAAGGCATAGGAGATAGTTTCAAAAAATTCGAATGGGTATTCTCCTCTTTCTTGCTTTTCGATCCATTCTGTTTCAAACGCGTAGTGAACAGGTCCGCCTTGACTTACTGCGCAAGCTATTTTTTCTTTGTAGACGATGGCTACTTTTACTGCCCAGTAGCCTCCTGTGCTGTATCCCCAAATTCCTATTTTGTGAGAATTAATTCTTTTCTGTTGCCCAGCCCAATCGAACAATGCTCCAAACAGTCTTTCCGCGTCTTCTGAGCCTTTGATTGGTGAGTCACCGACTCCTGGCCCATCAACAGCTAAAGTTGCTATCCCCTGCTCTACTGCTGGATCATTTAGTTGCTCTTCTTTGAAGCCGTCGATTCCACCCCAGGTTATGAGCAAAGGAAAAGAGTTCAAATTCATTTTAGGCAAGCGTAGGTATGCAATGATCTTGTTGCCTTCATTGCTTTTTCCGTTGAAGGGTATTTCTACTCGTTCGAGTGGGACATCAAAATACTGTGAAGCTTTAAAGAGCATCTCTTTTGACTTTTCGTATGCTTGCTTTTTGCCATCCGAGTTAATAGTTGGATATCGAGCAAGCCTGTAGTATTGATATGCCCGCAAATAATTTTCTTTGGCGCTATTCTTATCACCTGATTTTTCCGCTATGATTGCTTTTTCTTCATACGGTTTTGCAATGGAGCTGAAAGCAGCAGCCCACTTATCTCTATCATAAGAGGTAAGACTTGTCATCACATGTTCTAAATCTTCATAAATGGCGTAATTAAATGGGTAAATATGCATTTTTACTCTCGATTTCCACATTTCCCACAATTCACTTATTGGACGAACGTATCTTTCCGACTTTTCCACGCTTTTATCTAACCTTTTATTATCATGCATCAATTGACATTCAACTCTTTTTCAATCCAAAAATTAGTTGATGATTCCTAATTTCAATAACTTGTTTGTTATAATTAAGCATTAAGATTTTCGAAGTTATCGATTGCTTAAACTATTTTATTAGCAGTCTGCATTTGCGTTTTTAAGAACCAAAAGGTATAAGAAATCAGATACTTTCCCCATAAATTGGAGACAAATCTACATGTCATTCTGTAATAAATGTGGTAAAGAGATGTCCGATGAAATGAATTTTTGTCCATATTGTGGCACTCGGAAAGGCGTAACTGAAGAAACTTTCTCTGTTTCCTCCGATGATTTAGTTCAGAAAGTCAAACAATTGATACACGAAGGAAACATCAGGCAAATAATCGTCAAAGACGAAGAAGACAAAACATTGCTTGAAATTCCTGTAACTGTCGGGGTTATAGGCCTTGTATTAGTTCCTTGGCTTGCAGCACTCGGAGCCATTGCTGCCTTAGCAACAAGATGCACTATCGTAGTAGAAAGAGAAAAATAACAAAGTTGCGAAAATAAGAAACTGTGTAATGTTTAATTTTTCCATAGGCGATTGAACGTTAGTCTACCAACCACGTATGCAAGCGCGATGCCCGCAATTTCGTCAGCAATATAATGCTGCTTTATGAAGAGAGTAGACAATATTACGCCTGTAGCAATAACAAAGACGATTGCGGCTATGGCCTTGGTTGTTAATGATGGTTTTGTTTGGCTGTACCGGAACCAAGAGTAAAAACAAATCGTAGAGATGGCTGCATGGAGACTGGGAAAGCAATTGAATGATGTATCATGGGCAAAAATCGAGTATACCTGGCTTGCCCAAAAGTTATTCACCATCGGGTTAGCCAGCAGTTCTTGGCGGTACCAGTATGTTGAAACAGGAAACACAATGTAAATCAGCGCTGCGACAGCGTTTATGACAACTAAGGACCATGCTAAAGCATAACCCTCTTTGTATTTTACAAATGCAAAATAAAGCATCGTAAGAATAACCATTGGGTAAAACAGGTAAACGTAAAAAATCACCATTTGAGGAACAAACGGTATAGCATTGTCAAGACTTCCGAAGACCCAATCTAAACGGTAACCTGAACCTGCAGGGTAAAGTTGCCCAGTCCAATCATAAACAAAAGTGTTAAGAACAATATAAAACAAAAGAAGCATCAAGGCAACGTTCAGGATTACATACGTCAGATAAACGCTTCTTTTAGTTGATTTACTTTTAAAAAATGCCTTTTCTATAGATTTCTGTAATCTTTCAGGAAGTCCCAAATGTCTTCTCCAGCTAAGAATGTGAAGAATGATTGAGTCTATAAAAAGACTATGCTACCCTGCTTAACAGAAGCGATTATGTGGATTTTATCTTTAAGACTAAAGACGCTACGTTTTTACCTAAATCTTCACAAAACTTAAGGCAACTTCTCTGAATGACCCTATTTGCCCGTTTGCAGAGAGTAAAATTTGCTGGTTAATTTTTCGGCTCCTTCTTTGGTTACTAATGCTGTGTCTTCTATTCTCACGCCGCCGAAACCAGGGATGTAAATGCCTGGTTCAACCGTTACTACGTTACCCGCATTCAATACTTCATTTCCTTCCTGACTCAACGTAGGAGGTTCATGAATATCCAAACCTACTCCATGACCAAGACCATGTGAAAAATAATCATTAAAACCGGCCGTTTCAATAAACTGTCTAGCAACAGTGTCAACTTCTTTGCCAGTAATATTTGGTTTTAAAGCCTTGAACGCTTTGTCCTGAGCATCAATTACAGTATCGTAAATTTTCTTTTGTTTTTCAGAAGCTTTTCCCGCTATAAAAGTTCGCGTCATGTCTGAACGATAAAACTTGTAGGTTGCCCCCAAGTCAACAACTACAAAGTCGCCTTCCTGAATTACCCTATCCGAACAGCTGCCGTGTGGAAAAGCTGAACTTGGGCCTGAAGCAACGATTGTGTCAAAAGCAGTTCCGTAAGAACCGTTCTTGCGCATGTCAAACTCGATTTGAGTTGCCACTTCCATTTCCCGCACGCCTGGTTTTACTGTTTCAAAAGCCGCTTGCATCCCGGCTTGAGCTAGCCTGCAAGCTTCACGAATACTACTGATTTCTTCCCCATCCTTAATTTTACGTAATTCACGAACGAGATTTCCTGAAAGCACCAGTTTTTCTTCTCCGCCAGCGGCTCTAGCGAGTTGTTGCCAACTTTCAATCTGAAGCGTGTCTACTCCAATTTTCTTGGTCGACGCTGCTTGCTTTACGATCTTGTCCATTAGGTTTTCGTTGGGTTTTCTTAATTCAACGGTTAAATCGTGGACCTGTTCTTTCGCTTGGGCAAAGTTAACGTTTTGAACGTATAGGATGCAATCGCCTCTTTCAGGGATAAGTAGAGCCATTGCTCCTGAAAAACCCGTAAAATAGGTTAAATTTGGATTGCTAAAAATTATTATGCTATCTATTTCTCGATTTTTGAACGCTACTTGTTTTAGAGCGTGTATTCGATTCAATTTCTTCGCCTGTTGAGAGTGTTGCAGGCGGTTTGTTTAAGTTTTCGCTATTTTTATCAAGGGTTTGCTTGTCAAAAAATATGGCTTTAAGTGTTATGTATGGAAAAACAAGTCGAAATCAAACGTTAAATTTTGCTATATATACCAATTAAGTTAATATATACCAACTAAGTTAATCGTCTTGAAAAGTGATTCCGAGGCAAAAGGGAATGTTTGCTTACGCAGGAAAAATTTTACGTGTTAACTTAACAACAGGGGAAACGAAAACCGAACCTCTAACTGAAGAATTAGCAAAAAACTACATCGGAGGCATAGGCTTAGGCATAAAGCTTCTGATGGACAATTCTGTTTCAGGTGCAGACGCTTTTGACCCATCTAATCCACTTATATATTTAACAGGTCCGCTTAGCGGGACCATGGGTCCAACAGGCGGCAACAGTTACGCTGTGGTATCTAAGTCTCCAGCTACCGGTGGTATCGGTAATGCTGAAGCGCATGGCTTCTTCGGTCCAGACCTTAAACGTGCAGGTTATGATGCTGTTATAATTACTGGTAAAGCTCCCAAGCTCAGTTACCTTTGGATTGATGATGACAAAGTCCAGATCATGAATGCTGAACACCTAAAGCATGCCACGATTGAGCATACGGACAAAGGTATTCGTGAGGAACTAAACGACTTTTACATTCGTGTTGCAGCCATCGGTGAAGCAGGCGAAAAACTCTGCCGATTCGCAGCCATAATTAACGATGAATTCCGAGCGATTGGGCGTTCTGGTATGGGTGCAGTTATGGGCTCAAAAAACCTCAAAGCTGTTGCAGTGCGTGGAACGCATGACGTTAACGTTGCGAATAGGACTGGCTTCATGGACTTCGTGAAGTTGATTCATGAACGTATGAAGGGTCCAGCAACAAAGAAGTACAAAACGCTGGGAACTCCTGAAAATGTTCTAGTGTTAAATTCTCTTTCTGCTTTAGCTACAAGGAACTGGTCTAACGCAACCTTTGAGGGTGCCGACAGGGTGAGTGGTGAATACTTAAACGAGCATTACGTAAAGAAAGTTGTTGGTTGCGCAACATGCGGCATGCGTTGTGACCACATTGCCCAGGTTCCAGAAGGACCATACAAAGGTTCAACTTCCAGATTGGAATTTGAGTGTCTCTGGAGTATGGGACCATTATGCGGAATTGACCGTTTAGATGCCATAATTGAAGCCATGAGAATCGTTAACGAGTATGGCATGGACGGCATATCTATCGGAGTAGTTGTTGCCTTTGCAATGGACTGTTACGAACATGGAGTTATAACTAAAGAGCAAACTGACGGTATTGATCTTCGTTTTGGAAACGCGGAAGCGTTAATCCAAATAATCCACAAGATTGGCCAACGTGACGGCTGGCTTGGTAGCGCGTTAGCTGAAGGCGTAGCGAAAGCTGCTGAAATAATTGGTGGTGATGCGTACAAGTACGCTTGTCATATTAAAGGCTTGGAACTTCCAGGTTACGATTTAAGAACCTTGAAGACTGCAGCGTTGGGATTTTCGGTAGCCTTCCGTGGTGCATGTCACTTAAGAAATGGCGCTTATTCTCCTGATGTGAAAGGCAAAGTTAACCGTTTCAAGATTGAGAAAGGACGAGGCAAAATGATCACTGATGAAAGCTACATGTATAACATTATTGACTCACTCATCGTTTGCAAGTTCAGCAGAGGCACATACTACGATGGCTGGAAGGACATCGTTAACTATTACACTTTAGCCACGGGCATACCTATCACAGTTGAAGAAATGATGAAAGATGGCGACAGAATAGAAAACCTTGCCCGAGTATTCAACATACGTGAAGGCAAAGGCACACGAAAATACGATGACGTGCCATACAAAATCAAGCATTTCCCAGTTCCAGATGAGGGTCCAGCTAAAGGTGTTTGCGTAAACGACGAAGAAATGCAGCTTGGATTAGACGACTATTACGCTTCAAGAGGATGGACACCTCAGGGAATTCCCACTCCTGAAAAACTCAAAGAATTAGGCTTAGGCGAATACATACCCATCGTTGAAAAAGCCATAAAAGAAACCCCCATGCCACCAAAAATCCAAGTTCAAGAAACTGCTCCTCCATCACAAGCAGCCCAACCCGCACAAGCTGTCGCTCAAGGAGGCAAGTAGAATGGTGCGAACCCAAGACAGAAAATTTGTTACAGCTGATCCAGAGAAATGTATTGGCTGCATAGTATGCGAGTATGCCTGCTCAATGGCTAACGATAAGACTTTTAATCCTTCTAAATCAAGAATTCGTGCGATGCGACTTGGTCCATTGATAAATCTGGCCGTCGCTTGCAGGCATTGCACCGAACCAGCATGTATTACAGCTTGCCCACGCGATGCATTGAGTCAAGAAGAGGGCACAGGCATAATTCGAGTTGACGAAGACAAATGCAACGGTTGCGGATGGTGCATTAGTGCATGCCAATTTGGCGCGATGATGTTGCATCCTGAAAAGAAAGTTGTGTTTACTTGTAACAACTGCACAGATAATGAATTTAAAGAACCACAGTGCGTCAAATGGTGTCCTGAAGAAGCATTAAGCTTTGTCAGTGCTCAGCAGTTAGCGCAGAAATCAAGGCAGAAAGCTGTACGAGGCATGTTTGACGAGTCTTTGATCAAAAAAGAAGAAGCGCCTGTCAAAAAAGAAGAAGCACCAGCTAAGAAGGAAGAAGCTGCAGTCAAAAAATAACGCCAAAACATGGCGCTACTTTAAGCCTTGTTTACTCTTATTTTTTAACCAATAAAATATTTAATTTATATGAGGGGTTTATATGAAAAAAACAAATCATGTAAATGTCAAAGAGATGGATTTTGATCAATTATTTAAGCAAATTTCTCCGGAAGAGATATGTGACAATGTATTTACGTTGGTAGGAAAAGTTTTTTCGATTATTACTGCGGGCAAGGAAGATCATTATAATTCCATGACAGCCAGTGGGGGTGGCTTGGGGATTCTTTTAAGGAAACCCACCACTTGGTGTATTCTTCGAGCAGACCGTTATACGCTTGAAATGATTCAAAAAGAGCAAACATATACGATGTCTTACTTCCCGGATGAATACAGGAAACAATTACTCTTTTTGGGAAGTAAATCAGGAAGAGATAGTGAGAAAATGAAAGAAGTTGAATTGACAAGTGTTCAAACTCCTTCCGGAGATATGTCTTTCAAAGAAGCCAGACTAATTATTGAATGTAAATTAACGGCGCTTACTACCGCCAATCCCAATGATTTTTACTCACAAGAAGCTAAAGACTTTATAAACGATGCTTACAAAGAAGCAAATGTTTATCGCAAATTTGTATTTGGGGAAATCACCCATGTTTGGGTAAAGAAATAAGAATAAACTAGAATTAACGAAGAGAATGAACTGATAGGAAAAATTATAATCCGAGTTTTTTCTTGCTTCTGCTTGACAGATATGACCGAACGGGGGATCGATTTTCACGTGTTACCTATCCCCTGGAGAATTAGCCAGCAAAATTTGGCAAAGTCCTTCTAGAAACTAAAATTGCTTGTTTAAGATTGCTTAGCCGCCTGTCATTAGCGACATAATAATAATGCTGTCACCGTCATTAAGGGACGTATCAACACCCTTAAGCTGATCCATTAATACCCCATTAACCATCGTAACAAATGTGGCTTTCATGTCTCTTTGACCTGGCTCGTAAACTTCCTGTGTAAAAGGTTTACCATAGTTTGATGCGATTTTATCCAGTAGATCTGAGACTTTAGACCCATTCTCCAATATAATTTCGTCTTGGCTTTTCTTTGTGAAGTTCTTAACGAGGCTTATGTAATGAACATTTATTTTCATTTTGATTTTCCCGTTTTAGCACTTCAAGTTACGAATTGCATGTTGTTGCTCATATTCCTTTCTGATAGCAATTCTGCTACCTCAAGGGCAAAAAGTTAGGGAGGAACCAAGTATGCTTCTTTTACTGCGGAACAAGCGCCACACTTCACGCAGCCAGCTTTATTCTTTGTAGGGTCTAAGCCAACCTGATGAAGTATTTCTGCGACTTCCCGATAGAGTTTAATCATTCTTCTAGAGGAAGGCGGCTTGGCATTTTCAAAAATGGTTCCTGCCGTCGGATGCAAGGGAAGCAGATAGGGTACCACTCCTATTTGGGCAGCTTTTTCTGCACCTTTTAGGATGCTTTCATCGGTTTCACCTAAACCTGCAATTATAAACGTGCTAACTTGTCCTTTGCCAAAGACTTCTACGGCGTCTTTCCAGGATCTGAAGTAGGCTTCCAAATTTGATTTTGATGGGCAAATGTAAGCAAATATTTTTTTGTCAAACGATTCGACATGAATTCCTACGGTGTCAACTCCGGCATCGCGAAGTTTTTCCAGAAGACTCTTGCTTTGCAAGGGCTCAAGCTGCACATGCACAGGAATATTTACGCGCTCATTAATCGCTTTTGTTGCTTGGGCTAAAAGCAGAACGCCCCTGTCGCGTCCTGGCGGTGTCCCAGTTGTTAATGTCACGTTTTTGACTGAGCCTTCTCTGAATGCTTCTTGGGCAACCTCGGCAAGTTGCTGTGGGTCTTTTTGTATTATTCTTTCGTCTCCCCAAAGCTCAATGCTGCAGAATTTGCATTCCATTCCATTTCGCCAATGAATGCATTTTGAGTAGACCGTTGATGCAAATGTGTCTTTTGCGTGTAGAACAGCGATTTTCTTCATCGGTGTGCCATCAGAAGTGGTCTTTTCGTAAAAAGGTGGTTTTGGTATAGGCTTTACTTCAACAAGCGGTTTTCTTGCCTTTTAGAATAAACCATTTTCCCTCTTTCTGTATTAGCGAAAACGGAGAATTTTCCACAAATTTTGCACGTACAGGAATCCCTACACAAGTCCCATCAGGAAGAATGAAATATTGTCCCCCAGTTGGGCCTGCACCACCCTTGCGTCCCTTCTCTATGTTTTCCCTTGTTTTAGCACCCTTACATAGCAACTCAATCTTCAGACGGGTGAAACTCAAAATTTCTCCTCTCAAACTTTTTTCTCGTAAATTTGAACTAGCATGCCTTTTGCCTGCTCGTACTCTTGTCCGCTCTTTTGGAAACCCAGTTTCTCCATTATTTTTATACTGGCTGTTTGTTTCGCAAGAATGTTTATGTAAACTTTTCCACATTTATTCTTTTTGCAAAAATCCATGAATTGAAGGTACATAGCGGTTGCAAGACCTCTGCCCTCTAAAGTCTGGATCAACCGCTTGGTGTTCACCAAGCAAACCTTTTTCTGTGATTATCGCTTTGTACAATCCAGCAAGTTTGTCGCCAATTCTTATTCCAAAATAATGGTAACCTTTTTGCATCTCCTGCAAAATTTGCTCTTGTGATCAGCATTCCTTTTTCTTCTCCAATCTTGGGGATATTCAAAAGCGGTTGACCAGACTATTTTAAGCAAGGCTTCTATTTCGGGAATGTCTGCTTTGAATAATTCTTTAACTTCGATTTTATCTGAATTAGATTTTAGCCTTTTTTTCCCGATCAGTCCAAGTCCGATTTTCTTTCAGTATTCATTAACTTCTCAACTTCCGACATGTCTACGGTTAATAAGTGCTTTCAAGCAATTCTAGCGCCATCAAGTCTATCAAGATTGAGTTTCACAAGTCGACTTTTGCATACAGAGCTTCATGTTTTAGGATGTTCTCCATATTTATTAAGTTTCTAACTTGATGTTTGGTCATCGCATGAATATGAGTGTTTTTAGAGATTTTTCATATATTTCTGAAAATTGAATTAAATGGACTTGTGTTCTTTGCTGTTTACATGAATCTTTTTTAGGTTAGAAGAAACCTAAAATTTAAAATTAATACCCATTAACTTAATATACTGTTCAAAGGAGTATAGACACTCAAAAATATAGGTGAGGAATAGGTTTGCTAGGTTACGCAGGAAAAATTTTATTTGTTGATTTATCCAATGGCAAGACTCATATTGAAAAATTAGATGAAGCAACAGCTAAAAAATACATTGGCGGCATAGGGTTAGGAATGCATTTATGGCTAACTAATTCAAAAGCAAGTGTAGACCCGCTTAGCCCTGAAAACCCTTTGGTTTTAGCTCTTGGTCCAGTTTCAGGAACGATGTTTCCAACAGGAGGAAACGGGCACGCGTTTATTTCAAAGTCGCCAGCAACTGGAGGCGTTGGTGAAGCGGTAAGTCATGGCACTTTCGGCGCAGAATTAAAAAGAGCAGGTTACGACGCTGATTGTGTTGACTGGTAAATCTGAAAGGCCTGTTTATTTATGGATAGATGATGATTCAGTTCAATTGTTTGGCGCTGCAGCTGTTTGGGGGAAATCTCCGTGGGAAACTGAAGAGGCGATTAAGAATGAGCTTGGAGACTCGTATGTTCGAGTGGCCTCAATAGGTTTAGCAGGAGAAAAACAATCTAAAATCGCGAGTATACTGAACGAGAAAACTCGTGCGGCTGGCAGAACGGGTTTAGGCGCTGTCATGGGTTCAAAGAACCTTAAAGCTATTGCTGTTAGAGGAACACACGACATAGTTGTAGCTAAACCTGAAGAATTTATGGATATGGTTAAGGAATTTCATGAAAGAATGAAAGGCCCAGCAACGCAGAAGTATCGAGGTTTAGGCACGGTTGAAAACGTTCTTATCAATAACGGAGCAAGTTGTATGCCTACCCGCAATTACAATAATTCTGTACTTTGATGAACGCGGATAAAGTAAGCGGGGAAGCATTAAATCAAACTTATATTTCAAAAATCATCGCCTGCAACTCTTGTCCAATGCGATGTGAACATGAAGCAGTAATTCGCGATGGACCATACAAGGGAACCATGGCTCGAATGGAATATGATGCAGTCTGGGCTCTTGGACCAAACTGTGGCATAGACAAACTTGATGCTATAATTAAAGGCGCTGAATTATGCAATTACTATGGCATGGATGTGCAAAGCGCAGGAGTAACTGTTGGATTTGCAATGGATTGCTATGAAAAAGGCATACTTTCCAAAGAAGAATTAGGCGGAATTGATGCTCAGCTTTGGCAATGCTGAAGCAATGTTAAAGCTTCTTGAACTTATGGGTAAACGTGAAGGAATCGGCGAAGTCCTTGCTGACGGAGTAAAAGCTGCAGCAGCCAAAATTGGAAAAGGTTCTGACAAGCTTGCTCAACATATTAAAGGATTAGAAGTTACAGGATATGACGCCCGATGCCTTAAAACTGCAGCGTTGGGGTACGCGGTTTCTTTCCGTGGAGCAGATCACAATAGAAGCGGCGCTTACGTTTTAGACTTAACCAATAAAGTTGATCGGTTGAAAGCTGAGAAAGGACGAGGCAAAACTGGTTGAAGACCTTGAAGATTCTTACTCAGTTATTGATTCATTAATTGTCTGCAAGAATGCCAAAGGAACATTTTACAAGGAGATGGTGGAGCTGGCTAAACTCTACAGTTTAGTTACAGGATTTGAAATGTCGCCTGAAGAAATTGCGGCTGCTGGTCAAAGAATAAACAATGTTGCAAGACTCATCAACACTAGAGAAGGCTTAGGCAGAAAAGATGATACGTTGCCATGGAAAGTTATGAATTTGCCAATCCCAGATGATGGACCAACGAAGGGTGCATTTGTATCTCAGGATGAACTTGATCTGTTGCTGGATGACTATTATAAGGCGCGCGGTTGGACATTGGATGGCGTGCCTACTAAAGCTAAGCTTGAGGAATTAGGATTGAATGATTATTCCAGTATAATTGAGGAGAAGAAGGCGTAAATTATGGTTAAAATTCACGAGAAAAAATTTGTTTCAGCTGACCCGGACAAATGCGTTGGCTGCCAAATATGCGAGTATGCTTGCTCAATGACCAAAGAGAAAGCTTTTAACCCATTAAAATCAAGAATACGCGCTGTCAGAGTTAACCAGTTAGCTAACATGGCCGTTACATGCAGACTCTGCGAAGAACCCGCATGTGTTGCAGCTTGCCCAAGAGACGCCTTAACACAATCCGAGGAAACAGGAACAATTACCGTTGACAAAGACAAATGTAACGGTTGCGGCTGGTGCATAGAAGCCTGCTCCTACGGAGCCATAATGCTGCATCCAGAAACCAAAATAGTCTACGTCTGCGACATGTGTAAAGAAAAAGGCGAACCGCAATGCGTCAAATGGTGCCCAGAAGAAGCATTAACAATAGTAACAAGCGATGTTCTAGCGCAGAAAGCAAGAATGAACGCAATAAAGAAACTCTTCCAAGAAAGCAAAAAATAAACAATCAGGGAAAATTCTGCAATTCCCATAATTCTAATTTTGTTCTTGTATAAATTTATAGGTCTAAAACCATCAAAGAATATGCATTATCAGACTCATTATTTGTTTTTTGAGAAGCGATTGTTAAACATGCAGATGATGCTTGAAAGTGATGAAAGACCATAATTTTTGCATAGCTCGAATACGAATGATCTCTCATCAAAAATTTCTTTTTCCGGGCCAGATTTCTTTTAAACTTTTTGGTCGCTTTATTTGTCAAACATTGTCTTGTTGCGTTATAAGCGCTAATTAGAAGCAATTTATTGATAAATTTGTATTGTATTAAAAAATTCTAATTATGTATTATAAAGTCGCAAGATACTTATCAATAAATTAATAACAAATCCATTAAAATAAAAAGGATTTGTAAAAAATGACTGCTGAGCCTCAAGAAAAAGGAAAAATAGAGCAGCTTGAAAAAGAAATTGAAAAGCTTCGAGCTCAGAACCAAGAAATACTGCAAATGTACGCAAAGAAACTTGAAGAAGATATTCAATTTACGGAGAAAATAATGGGAAACAGCGATGGTTGTATAAACTCTGCTAACAAGATTAATACTTCGGTTACCGATAGCAACGTATTAGTTGTTAACACAGCCGAGCTTGCAATCAGCACATCAGAAATAATTTCCAAATTCGCAGGTTCAGCAAAAGAAGCTGGCAGCTACGCTGAAAAAGTTTTAGCAAGTGCCCAAGATGTCGCCAAAGCTGGTGTCAGCGTTGACAACATGAGCAAGCAGGTGGAAAAGACGTCAAATTTGATGTCTTTAGGCATGCAGCAGGTTAGCACTGCATCACAACAAGTATCTACTGGGGCACAAAAGTTAGCTGAGCTTTCCCAGGAGGCAGCAAAAAGCACAGAATCCTTAAAGAAAGTTATGGATGAAGCCGATATTATTGCTAAGGAGGCTTCTTCTGTTACGGGGGAGGCTTTGAGGAAGTCTAAGTATGCTAATGAGAAGGGTCAGCAGGGTTTGCATGCTATTGAGGATATTAAGACTAATATTACTAAAGTGTCTGATGCGGTGGTTTCGATGGTTAATAGTGTTGAGCAGGTTGGTCAGATGGCTAATAGTGTGTCGGATATTGCTGGTCAGACTAATATGTTGGCTTTGAACGCGGCGATTGAGGCGGCTAGGGCTGGTGAGGCTGGAAGAGGTTTTGCGGTTGTTGCTGATGCGGTTAAAGGTTTGGCGGGTCAATCAAAAGTAGCTGCAGGATCAGCCATTAGCCTTGTGAAGGGAATTAAAGATGCAGGAACGCAGACTAATGTTATTGCTACTCAGTCTCAGACTAATGCGGCTGAAGGTACGAAGGTGGTTTTGGATGCGATTAAGGAGGCTGAGGGTATTGCTAAGATTATGGAGACTATGACTAGTAAAGTGAGTGATTTGACGGGTGGTGTTGATCGGGGTCTTAATGCACTGAATAGTGTTGTTAGGACGATTAATGAGGTTGCTAGTATTGCTGAGGAGAGTTCTTCTGCTTCTGAGGAGGTTTCTGCTACGGTTGAGGAGCAGACGTCTGCTGCTCAGGAGCTGGAGAAAATCGCTAAAGGCGTTGCAGTTATCGCAAAGGACGTTGGGAAATTAGCTGAGACTGTTGTTAACGATGTGGCGCAAGTAACAAAGATAGCAGCTAATATGGGAAATGATGCAGCGGTAGTTGAGAAGAAAGCTCAAGAAATTCAGGAATCTATTGAAAGATATGGCGATTCAAAAAGCGTTATTGTGGAAGAAGCCACTGACATGATTAACAACAATGAAAAATTCAAAGAAGAACTTAAACTTCGTATAGAACAAAGTAAAGCAGCATTAGCTGATCTTAAAAAATATGAGTAATGTAACGGGCCACCTGTTGCGGGTTTGTTGAAAATCTATATTTGAAGCGTTAGCCCGTCATAGGCTATTTTAACGTGTTCTTTTGTTATAGTACCTTTGCCTAAAAGTAAAGTGGCTAAGGAGTTGCTTCAAAACGTGCGTGAATTTAATTTTTTCGGAAGAAACCTTATTTTTACAATTTTTTGAAAAATTATTGTTATTAGAGATTTTTTGAAAAAATGTTGCAATTTCCTATCACTAATTTTTGAAAAATTGTTACCGCGTTCTCGAAAGTTTTATAAATGTTTGGGCTCCTTAAAGAAAATTGGAGATAAGAGAAAATGGCAACGGATGTTATAGCAAATTTACCAGATATGGGTGTAAACAAGAAATCGGAAGATTCAAATGAACTTGTTGGACCTAAGACTTTATATCCGGAGCAAATAGGCAAAGAAGCGTCGGAGCGCGTTTTATCTGCAGCTGCCACAGCGGTAGCAGGCTTGGATAAGGGTGGAAGCGGGCTTCTGCAGCAGTCAAAACCCTTGGCTCAAAGCGGCGTAACGGTGACTGCGAACCCAATTAATCCTCAAGCGGAGGATGAACAGAGGCATCCTTTTATTGTAGGCGATGTCCTAGGCGGTGCCCCAGCTTGGGTTTACACGAAAGCCGGGCGCATTATCCGCGTTACGCCAATGACTTTCACTGAAGAGGAAGCGCATCCATGGAGTATCACAGCTGGCGGCAAAACCTACACTCCTGAAAAGAAGACACACATTTCAACCTTCGACCAAGCGTTCCGCAGAATTGTTTACGCATCAAACCGTGTCAAGTACCCCTTGAAACGTGTCGGGTTCGAACCAGGCGGCAAGAGTAGTGTTGAGAACCGAGGCAAGGGTGAATTTGTTAGAATTACTTGGGATGAAGCCTTTGACATCTTAGCAAGTGAACTGAAGCGGATGAAGACGACATATGGGAACTCAGCAATAGCAATGAAAGACAGTGGACATGGGATTGCTGCAAGGCTTCATACAAGAAAGATCGATCGATTTCTAACAGTTTTCGGCGGGCATACACCTCTGGTGCGCAACACTGACAGTGCAGAAGGCTTTTTCTGGGGTGGATATCACCACTGCGGTTTCATGTTTAACCCAACGGGATATCTTGGCGGTTGCTTAGATGTGCTAGAGGATGTTCTGCAGAACACCAAGCTTCTTGTAGTTTGGGCAGAGGATGCACTTACAACCTATGAGGGAGAAGGAAATGATAGCAACGTTTGGTGGAACTGGATTAAGGACCTTGGAATAAAGATCGTTGCGATCAACGTAGACTGTAACGAGCTAACAAGCAAATTAGCGGACAAATGGATTCCAATTTACCCAGGCACCGATGCAGCATTAATGGCCGCGATTGCCTATCAATGGATTAAGGATGATACTTATGACAAGGAATATGTCAAGACTCACAGTATCGGCTTCGACAAGTTTAAAGAATATGTCATGGGGGACGAGGATGGAATTCCAAAGACACCTCAATGGGCTGAAAAGATTACCGGTGTCAAAGCCAGAATAACAAGGGCACTTGCAAAAGAATGGGCTTCAAAAACTACATCTATATCCACGCACTGTATGGCAGGTAGAGGTCCATATGGTAGTGAACATTGTAGAATGGCTATTCTGCTGTTGGTTATGCAGGGTTATGGAAAGCCAGGTGTTACCATGTTCTCAACTCCATCCGCACCAACCAATCCTGACGCTGCAAAATGGTCTCGCATGGTAATGTATCAATACAACTCCTTCCCACAAAATAAAGTAATGCAGAGTGTATTTTACACCCAGTTCCCAGGCGGCATCCTGAACCCCCCAGTATCGTGGTATGGAGGCATCAATGGCGAAACAGTGGAACCTGGAAAAGCACCCCGCGGGCCACCATCGGAAGTCAGCGGAGGAGATTGGGGATTCCATACTAATCCAACGCAACAGTTCTGGAAAGCCACTTATCCAACCCCTGGTCTGTCTGAAATTCACATGTACTGGAGTGGTTACGCTTCAATGATAGCAAATTGGAACGGCACTTACGAATGGATGAAAGCTTTCAGGAGTCCCAAACTAGAGTTCATATGTATACAAGTTCCGTGGTTTGAAGGTGACTGTCACTTCGCCGACTTAGTTCTGCCGGTAACAACCCCAATGGAACAGAACGACATCTGCGGTTCATATGCTGGATTATCTTGTACTGCTCCGAAATGGATTTGGAAAAACGCGTGGGGTAACGACGTATACGCATTTATGGAAAAATGCATCGAACCAATAGGGGAATCTAAATCAGACCTTGAAATTACCACTGAACTAGCAAGAAAACTAGGCTTTGAAAGAGAGTTTTCTGATGGGATGACTTTGGACGAAATGATGAAGTTGGTCTATAAGAGAGACTGCCCAGCTAGCAAAGTCATGAGCCTTGACGACTTCAAGAAGAAAGGATACTACGTCGTAAAGTTCCCAGACATGGAGACATACAAGAGAAGCCCCGGACTCCGTTGGTACCATGACCAGCCTGAGGGAAAGGGACTTAGAACACCCTCCGGGAAATTCGAATTCGAATCGACGAACCTCAAGAAGTTCTTCCCAGACGACAAAGAAAGAGCGCCAGTACCACACTACGTCGCTGAAGGAATAACACACCAAGAGAGCCGACTTTCAAAACGCGGAAGAAAGTACCCACTGCTCCTAGCAACTTCTCACTCACGATTCGGATTCCATAGCAGGTACAGAAGCGCCACCTGGCTCTGGGAGACAACACCTCGCTGGATGATAAAAGCGAAAAACGGTGTCTGGACGCAGGCCATGTGGATGAATCCAATCGACGCAGAAGACAGACATTTGTCAGAAGGTGATATCGTCAAAGTCTTTAACGACCGCGGAACAGTTCTTTCAGCAGTACACATTACAGAATTCGTGCCTCCAGGAGTCGTCCGCCAGACATTCGGAGCTAACTACCGCCCAGCTGGTCCAGCAGCCGCTGATCCGTTGATGGATACGAACGGCATGGTTGCAGCGATTTCACCGTATAAAACTATTTCAGCCAACTGCTTCGGTTTCGCCGTAGGTTGGTTCCTAGTACAAGTGGAGGGGGTATAAACAATGACAAAGTACGGGATGGTTATTGACCTAAAGAAATGCATCGGATGCTACACTTGCTATCTAGCTTGCAGAGACGAATACGTTGGCAATGCTTGGCCACCATACTCCCAAGCCCAACCGGACATGGGACACTTCTGGATGAAAGTAATCGAGAAGGAACGCGGAAAATGCCCTAAAGCTTGGAATACTCACATACCCATGCCATGCATGCACTGCGATAATCCAATGTGCCTTAAGGAAGCTCCAGCTGGAGCAGGATACAAACGCCCTGACGGAATCGTAATCTTCGATCCAGTGAAAAGCGCTGGACAACGCAGCATGAAGAAAAACTGTCCATACGGTGTTCCCTATTGGAATGACGAATTAGCAATCCCGCAGAAATGCACATTCTGCGTGCATCTGCTTGAGAGAGGATGGAAGAAGCCACGGTGCGTTGACTCTTGCCCCGTTACCGCAATTTCCTTTGGTGACTTAGACGATCCAGCCAGCGAAGTAGCCAAGTTGGTTGCCAGTGGAGCAGCAAAGCAGTTGCATCCAGAGTATAACACTAAGCCAAACGTATTCTACATTAACTTGGATAAACACACTAAGCCGTTTCTCGCAGGTTCAATCTACAGCAATTTGAATGATGATTGCGTGGATGGCGCGATAGTAACACTAAAGAATGAAGCGACAGGACAAGTACTGGATACGACGACAAACAACTACGGCGACTTTGCTTTCGAAGGGTTGGATAAAGGCAAATACACATTGAGAGTGGAACTCTCAGGCTACAACGCATTGCTAATGGAAAACATTGCCGTTGACAAAGATATCTACTTGGGCGACGTAATGCTGGAGTGCTGCGTTAGTCATCTTACAAAATAAGATGGCTTTTAACAAGCCCAAACCATTATCTCCCATCTTTATATTGCAGCTCGAAAACTTCGAGTATAAGATCGGCACGTGGGGCGATTATTTTTTTATATTACCTAATCTTTTATGTAACTGACTCGAAAATGTGAAGCGTCATGAAGAATCATTTTTCCGAAGAACTAGTTACTGTGAATAAGAATAGGCAAATTATTTATTCATTTTTGGCAACCGTCTACGCAAAAGAGGTTACTATAGAGTTTCTCAATGACTTATTGAAAAAGAAAGAGTTTTTCTTAGCTTTGGCCGAAAATCCAGATATCCAAAGCACCGAGCTTGCACGCGGATTCAAAAATCTCGGTGAATACATTCAAGCTTTGGAAGGCCGCGAATTGAAGGCGGTCCAGGTAGAGCTTGCCGTTGATTACGCTGCATTATTCCTTGGCATTCAACCAGATTTACCTCACCCTTCGGAATCCGCTTACTTAAGTAAAGACCACTTTATAATGCAGCAACCCAGAGATAACGCTATGGAAATGTACAAGATAATAGGCTTGGAAAAAGCCAGCAACTTTCTTGAGCCTGAAGATCACATCGCGTTGGAGCTAACATTCATGGCACAACTTTGCGAGAAAACAGATGCTGCGCTGAAGAATAGTGATCAGGCGAGATTGAAAAATCTCTTGGAAGTTCAAAGAGACTTCCTTAATCAGCATCTGGATAAATGGGTTCCTAAATTGGCAGATGATGTAACGGAACACGCAAAGAAGGACTTTTATAGAGCGGTGGCGAGAATTACAAAAGCATTTTTGAAATTTGATGAGAAAGTTCTTTCAGAACTCACTGAAGGCGCACCTTAAGATACTTGTCAAAAAAAAATCGGAAATCTGTTTTCAAAGCCACAAATTATCAAGGTTATTCGCGATTTAATCTTAAGCTTGAATGCAACTGGTTTCCACTTCAAATCCAAAATCTGATGATTTTATCTTAATTCTGCGAGTTTCAGATATGAGTCAAATATCTCTTGAAACATTTTTTTGCCGAACAAACGAAAAATTTACGGGGCTTTCCCATTTCCGTATATTACCTGCCCCTCCAATGTCGCGGTGGCAATGTCATAGGTTTTTCCGCTTTCCCACTCAAAGTCGATTGTCCCCGTGGAAGTTCCGTCTTGCGGGATATCTTCTTGACTCCACGTGACCGGATGCTCGGTCTCATTCCGTATTGCCCTGTCTTGAATCATGACTCTTCCCCTCAAGCTGCAAACTTCAGTTCCCTTGTTCTTTATAATAACTTTGATCTGTTTGGGAAGAAAGGACACTTCTTCCATTTTTATTGGCTGTTCCGCAGTTTCATTTCTTTCAGCTCTAATTGGCCTAAAGCACATACCTAATTACTCCTAATGGCGCTTGGTTGCTATCTTGACTTCTTGTTTCAACCAATTTCATCTTTATGGTTTTAGCAGCACTTTATTAACTTGGTAAGCACGTGCAGCTGCCATAGCCTCATTTATTTCCTCAAGCGGTCTGATAGTGCTAATTAGAATCTCAGGCGTTATCATTTTCTTTGACATCATATCTAAGACTGTGGAAAACTCATTCAAGTAGCCGTTTGCACCGACTATTTCGAGTTCCTTTGACATGATATGCATCCATGGAACAGTTGAAGAGGACATTGACAAGCCAGTTTGTACTATTCTTCCACCGCGTGCGCAGATTTCCAGTGCTAATTGAGGTACAGTGGGATTTCCGCTGACTTCAAGTATTATGTCTGCTCCTATCACTCCTACTGCACTCCTAAGTTTAGTCTGGTAGTTTGGTTCTGTAGCGTTTATAGCTGAGTCAACCTTTAGCTCTTCTGCAACCTTTAGCCTTTGATGAACCGCGCCGACCAAAATAACCTTGGAGGCTATTCTTCTAACCATCTGTGCCATACCTAGGCCTATTGGGCCATCACCAAAAATTACTACTGAGTCACCTGACTTTACTCTGCTTCTGTTGACTCCATGGAGCGCCACTGATAGAGGCTCTGTTAGTGCTGCGTGTTCTTGTGAAACGCCTTCTGGAATCTTTAGGACTTTAAAGGCTGGCAATTTAACGTATTCTGCGAATGACCCTGGAAGATGGAAGCCTATAGACTTAAGTTCGTAACATATGTTTAGTTTGCCTTCTTTGCAGGCTTTACAACTAAGGCAGGGTACTACTGCTTCGCCTACGACTTTATCGCCTACTTTAAGCTTTTTAACTCCATCTCCAACATTAGTTATAACACCTGAAAACTCGTGTCCTATGAGTGGATGCTGCGTGCGTTGCACCATTCTTAAAGCATCATACGGCATGTGAAGGTCTGTACCGCATATACCGCAAAAATCAACTTTAATAAGAACCTCCCCTGCTCCAATTTCCGGTTTTGGTATGTCCTCTATGCGGAATTTTCCCTCAGGAGTATTATCAGGATATAATAATGCGGCCTTCATGACTTAACTTACCTCACATTATGTTCTGTTTGAAATTTGCTAACCAATTGCAGGCATCAGTTTGTATAACGCATTCATGTCTCCGCCGAGAACCATTGAACCGCTATCTATTGCATCCATCGGATTAATTTCTCCATCAACGACGCCCTTCCAAGTCTCCACCTTGTCAAATGTGACTGTAGAAATTGCATCTGCCTCTTTCATTTGCGCAGCCGGAATTTTTTCAATCGATACGGCTCCATCCATTGCAAATTTCATTTTGTAGCATTTTGCGATATCATTAAAAACTAGTTGAATTGTTTGTCCCCAACCCTCTGCATTGTATTTTTTATCGTTGAGTTTTTTTACTACAAGGTTCATAACTTCGTCGCCAAATTGTTCTTTATCTTGTGACATTCTCTTATCTCCTCAATTAAGTTAAGATAAATAGCACGTTTGGAACGCTTAAATGTTTTCTTTTTTTCAGTTTTTCAGTTAATCCCGTAATTGTTCGAAAAAATAATCGCGAAAATTTAAATTTTAGTTTCGCCAGCAAACTTGCGGTAAATTTATTTATAGTGAGGCAGTTAACAACAATTAATGGGTGATTTGTCATGTCGACAAAAGATCTTAAGACGCTCGGGCGTCGTGTTATTGAGGAATGCAACAAGGGGAAGGCGGCCGCCATGGCCTTAATAGACGAGACGTGCGCCACTGATATCGTCTTTCATAGTGGCACTGGCGGGGCTACACACGGCCGCAATGACCAAAAACAGAATTTTAGCGCCATCTATGACGCGTTTCCAGACGTTCATTTCACCATTGACGACATGGTCGTCGAAGGGGACAAGGCAGTTCTGCGCTATACGATGACTGGCACCCATAAAGGTGCATTTATGGGCATCCCTCCAACCAATAAGAAAATATCGACGTGGGCAATCGAGATCTACCGCTTCGTCGGTGGTAAGGCCGTGGAAGTCTGGTCAAGGTCTGACACTCTGGGCTTGATGCAGCAACTCGGCGTTATACCCACATCCAAGAAGTGAACATGATCGATCCTATCTGTATCGGACACCATAGTGGGACCAGCAGTTTTCGTCGGTCGCGTGCGTACAAAAAAATTATTTAACGAATTTTGTGGCGTGGCGCTTGAATTTTTTATTAGCGCGGCGCGCTTTAATGAGATAAACAAACTGAAGACATTGGTGGAAGGCTAAGTCTCGGAATCCAATCTTTCTTTTCTGCCCTCAAATACTTGGCGAATAACAAGGCATTTTGATTGAGTTAGTCAGTTTAGGTTTGGAATTAAATTTTAATTTTTTCTAGCTCGGTAATAAAGTGCTCAAACCTTTTTACCCCAAGTTTCCAGAAATTTGGATCCGCGACATCCAAGTCCATTATTTTTCCAATTTCAATTGGCGAAACGCTGCTGCCTGCTGAAAGGGCCTTTTTCAATTTAGGTACGAAGGATTTGTGTTCCTGCAGGTATTTCTCGTATAGTGCATAAACGAACATTTGAGCGTAAACGTAAGGGTAATTGTAAAAGCGGTAATTCGCCATGAAATAGTGCGGTTTCATTGTCCATTCTGCTTCCATTTCGGGGAACCATTCTACTGCATTTCCGAAAATGCGGTCACGGTTTTTTGTCCAGTGGCGACAAATGGTTGGGTAATCCAAAAACTCGTCTTTTGCGATGGAATCGTAGAGTGCTTGCTCGAACCAGACACGTGCCGTCACTTGAAACGCTGTCATGCCCGCTTCATCTAAGATATGGCAGAGCACCATCTTGCGTTCTGCATCTGTTTTTGCGTCTTCTATCATTTGGTCGGTAAGTAGGAGTTCGCCGAAAATTGATGCTGTTTCAGCAACGATTGAGGGCATAGCCGTATTCATGAGCGTTTGACTTCGCGATGCATACCAATCGTGCGTTGCATGTCCAAGCTCATGTGCCAGAGTGAAGACATCGCTTAAGGTTCCGTTGAAGCTTTCCAGAATAAAAGCTGATTTTCCATTATAGTAGCTTGCGCAGAAGGCGCCGTTGCGTTTGCCAAAGCGGGGTTGAGCGTCGATGCGATTTTTAGCAAACATTTCCTTAATTGCGTCCACGTATTGATTGTCGAAGCGGCTGTAAGCTTTAGTTATTAGTTTTTGTGCTTGATTGAATGAAAACTTTAATTCTGGCATGCCCGGTAAGGGTGCGACGATATCATGATTTCCCAAAACTGGCAACCCCATCAATTTAGCCTTCAGTTTCAAATACCGCTGATAAGTCTTAACACCGTCTTCAACTACGCCGAGCAAGTTATCGACGATGCTCTGTTTGGTATCGTTTGCAATTATGCTTGATTCTATTGGGGAACTGTATTTGCGGCGTTTAGAAACATTCACCCAGTCATTGCATATGTTCCGAAGAGATGAAGAGAAAACCTCGCCATCCTTGCCCAAGAGTCCATAAATCGATCGGTTAGCTGATTCTCTGGTTGAGCGGTCTGGGTGAGAAAGCAATCCGTTTGCTTCTGCATATGAGAGTGTTTTTTTCTCGCCCATAACCATTACTTCGAACATGCGGGTGTTAAGCCACTTGCTCTGAAGTTCTTCCCAACCATTTACGCCAAACTGGTCCTTTTCAATAATTAGTTGCTCTTCAACTTCAGACAGCTGATGCTCAACCCGAAGCAAGACTCGTTCAAGCACATGTTTATAATTAGCTAAAGCTGGCTCTTGGATAATCTGAGGTTTAGCTTTAACAAGTGCGCCCAGCTCCAGAGAGAAAAACGCTAACTGCTTACTAATGGCAGCATCAAGTTTGCTAACACGGTCATTTAGCGATTGCGTTTCTGGCAGTGTCATGTTTGCAGCAAATGAAAGACTCGCGTACAAGGCTAAGTCGCCAAATTTTAGAGTGAATGCTTCCATTTCTTGAAGACAAGAAAGCAGTTGTTGCGCAGACAACTTGGCGATTTTGCCTCGATAAGTCTTCTCAATTTTGTCAGCCAAAGATTTAGGTTCTTCTATGGCCAGATTTATTTTGGGGTCTGTTATGCTGCTGAAAAATTCTGTTAGGTTCCATGTAACTGGCTTGTCAATCAACGGTTTATTCTCCACTACCTAAAGAATTTAAAATGGGTTATTTGAGTTTTTTCAAGATAATTTATTGATGAGAAAACTGGCTAAGAGACAATATTATGTCTCTGTTGGTAGCATGTGTCGATTGTTGAAAAAATTGAAAATTTGGTATTTGTGGGAGCGTTAACCCAGATGGCAGCAAACACCATGTTCCATCGTGTTAACGTACTTTTCTGCATATTCTTTATTCTTGAAGGGTCCGTAAACTATATCGTATTGAGCGTGCGTTTCCTTGTTAGGTTCTTTTTCGCTCTCAAATATTAATGGTTTAGCGTTTTCCTTTATTCCCACATAATGACCCATTTTCTATTAGTCCCTTCAATTTTTTAGTTCTTGGACTTATAAAAACCCACTCTTGCTTCTATTACAGTTGTTTTCTGCAGGCTCACATAATAGCCTCTGTTCGTTGTGGTAGGGCCGCTGGGATTTGTACCTCGGATGTGCCGTGGCATCACCTGTTTTTTCCTTTTTTATTTTATGCTCTCAAGAAATTCGTTAGCAGACAATATTTTTGTTCTGTTGTGGCTTTTCAGTGCGAGAATGTGCTTGTCGCCACTTACAATGTAATCTGCTTTGGCTGCCAAGGAACATTCTATTACTTTATCGTCGGCGGGATGCGCAAGAACAACCGTAACTTTTTTTGTTGCCTTTACTAATTTAGCAATTTTTAGCACCATTTCCATTAATTGGTCGCGATGTACGCCTTCGGCTTCGTAGATTTTCGCAAGCTTATTATAAGCTAAAACTTGGCTGATTTCTGCAACTATTTCTTCAGTTGTGAAGATTAAGACTTTGTCTTCTTCAGCTATTTTTACGATCTCTGCAGGCTTTCCTCCCCACAGTAGCGCTGAAACCCAAATATTTGTATCAAGAACTATCTTTGGCTTTCGCTTCGTCGATAAGGGCGTTTATTTCTTCCTCCATAAGACCCATTCGCCTAACTCTGGCCCAAATTGGTTTCATCGTTTCCTCAAATGATCTGTCAACTATTTTTTTCAAGACGATGGTGTCACCTATGGCTATTGCTAGGATTTTTTCGCCTTTCTTCAAGCTAGCAGCTTTTCGCACGTTCGCAGGGATCACTACTTGCCCTTTGGAGGAGACCTTTGTTGTTGATGCTTCCATTTTGCTTCCACAATCAATGAAGTAAGAATATTCTTACTTATAAGCTATGTGAAGGGTTCTTTAAAAGAACGTTATTTTCGAACTGGCAGATTGTGACAAAAGAGCTATGAAACGAGTGCTTTTATCACGGTGGGGGCCGCTGGGATTTGTACCTCGGATGTGCGGTGGCATCACCCGTTTTTCCCTTTTTTTAAAATTTTCACTTGGAACTATTTGAAACAGTTTGAAGATGAATCGGGCGGACTCACCCCCAAACTTGAAGAGAGTTAGGCTCTATGGAGTCCCAGGCCCATTGGAACTCGAAGCCTACAGGGCTAATAGGTACCCTTCACATTTTTTCACTCAGCCTCTCAGGTTTCTTTTCATTTTATATATTTAATCATCGTAAGATGTTGTAGGGGGCTGCAGTGTGCAAAAGAAAACCGCAACGGTCAAGAGGAGTTTTGAGCAAGATATTGAAGGTTTTATCAAGTTTGCGAAACGATTGGGCGTACTTGATGCTAAAATGGTTGATCCTAAGAGTATTGTTGTCAAAGATTGGGTAAGACTTAAGTGCCAGTATGGCTGTGGAGGATTTGGAAAATCCTTGACTTGTCCGCCTTACAGTCCTACGCCTGAAAAGATGAGGCAGGTTTTGGCAAGTTATTCCAACGCTATTTTAATGAAACTGCCCGATGAATCGGTTGCGACGCACAACTTGGTTGCCAAATTGGAGAGGCATATTTTTCTGGCAGGGTATCATTCTGCATTTGGGCTTCCAGCTGGTCCCTGTGAACGTTGCGAAAAATGTAATCTTGAGCATTGCAATTATCCTCGGTTGGCTCGACCTTCAATGGAATCTTCCAGCATAGACGTTTATGCTACAGCAAGGAAGAATGGTTTTGACATAGACGTTCTGAAAACGCATAATCAACAACCAACATATTTTGGTTTGATGTTCATCCGCTAAAACCCAAGTTCCTGGTAACGGAAAATAAAGTTGGGAATGCGGTTTTTAAACGCGAGACAAAACAAAGCAGCAAAAACCATTACACCATACCAGCCAAAATACTGACCAAGCAGTGTGCCATTCTAAAACAAGCTTTATTGTGCCTGGTTAATTATAATGTTGGCAAGAAGTTGTTTAGGAAAAATAAGCCTGTGGTTGGCCGCTGGGATTTGAACATCAGACGTTTGATGAAATCACCCTTTTTAATCTTTAACAGAAAATATAAAAGCCCTAAGAGAATAGCAAAAACTAAAAGCTTTCGCGCGACTAATGAAATTTCTCGAGGGGAAAGCTGTGAGTGATAAATCATACACCCAAGAACAAGTTCTAGCTCTCGCCAAACGCGCCTACGCAAAAGGTGTTGCTGGCTTCGAAATTTTGCCTGAGAAATGCGCTTTGCTTGTCATCGACATGCAGGACGAGTTCGTTAAGCCGGGGTGGACACCTTTCTGGGTTCCTGAAGCAAGCATGCAGGTCCCCCTCATAAAGAGACTGATAGAACATTGCAGAGGCAGAAAGATACCTGTCATTTTTACTGTCTTTTCAAAAACTAACAATTATCTTGATCGCCCAAAGACTGGCTCTGCTATGCCTAATCGCTATTTAGAATTGAATGTTGATCAGTCTTCCTTTTTTGTAGAAGGACATATTTGGGATGAATTATCACCTGGGAACGATGAGGTAGTAATCCACAAGGCTTCTTATGGCGCTTTTTACGATACGCAATTAGAGACGATACTTAAGAACATGGGAAAGGACACTGTTATTATCTGTGGCACTCTAACAAATTATTGCTGTGGGGTGACCGCCCGTCAAGCCTACGAAAGAAGCTTCAAAGTTGTCTTCGGGAGCGATGTAACCTCGACAGATGATCCCGACATGCAAGAACCTGAACTAAGAGTCTTGCGAAAAGGTTTTGCTAGGGTGTTGCCAGCCAAAGAAATTATCAAATTGTTAAGATAGCCAGAAAACCCGTCCGATTGCGTTTCGTGATTTTCAGACATCCTGTCTTCTTCATCCTATGAAACACCGAAGTCAATTATTGATGTGGCACAGAATTCTTCGGTAATAACTAGATTCTTGGTAACGCAAGAAGCAAATAGGTATTAAGTAGTGGCGGACCAGCTGGAATTTGAACATTGGCTATTTGGTGGCGTCATCCATGAGCTTTCCATTTTATATCTTAGTTCGAGTGTTGAATCGCTCACAAAAGCTTTAACCGTTTATAAGTTTCACAATTGAGCAAGTGCATCGGGTTTTAGGAAAATTTCGTCTAATTTTTTTAGAAAAGGAATTATTGAGCCAAAATCTATGGCGCGATGATCAAAAACTAAACACATTGGGAGAACCTTTCGGGCGCCAATTTTTTTCTCGCCGTCCTTAGTAACATAAACACCAGGTCTTTCCTGCATGGCCCCTAAACCTATAGTGAAAATTTGCGGCGGAATAATTTCAAGGATACCGAAATATCCTTTTTGCTCTTTGTATAGTGATCCAATGTTAGATACAGTTACTGTACCGCTGACCAGGTTCTGTTCTGTTAGACGATCGCCTTGAGGAATTTTATAGTAGCTTCCTTTTTTTCTTCCAGAAAGTCCTTGTACTCGGTGAAAACTAATTTTAGAAGCTATAATTCGCCTAAGCACATTTAGATGCAGTTTCTTAAGTTCCTTTACGGTATCTGCATATGCTGCTTGATAAAGTAATTCATCTATGTTAGTATTTTTTACTTTTTCTTTTAATGTGGTGATAGCCTCGGAAAGTTCAACCAAGGTCATTGATTCAGTGTTGAGAATTACTGGTGTTATCATCCTTCCGTCCGGCAACAACCAAGCGATGGCCACATTGATGTCTTCACAAATTCGCAATTCGCCTTCCCCTTTTTTATGGTTATATGAAACTAGAGCGTTTAGGTTCGGCGCAGATTGGAGGCCTTCGACTATTACACGGATAATGAGAGTATTGAATGATATTTTGCGCCCGGAAAAAGCTCCATTTTCTGCGAGCGAATTAAATTCTTCATAAAAATCTGTTATATCTGGCTCGTATAGATAGGAAACATGTGGAATAGTGTACCACGATTCCGAAACCATGTGCGCTACAACTCTTCGTTGCATATCAAAACGCTTGGTTTCCCTCAATCGAATGTTCAATCGAATGTTCTGATCACTCAACCAACTCACCCTTTGCTATTTCCATGATAAGCTATTGGACTATATGTCTCTAATGTTACGAAGACGAACCGAAGGCCTGAACTAAAAGAAGGCTACACATGTTTTCATCGAGGAGGAAAGTCAACTATTCCTTGCCAATTTAAGGCAAAACCTTCACAGAAAAAAATGATGTTAATAAATATACCATTCTTGGGACGGGATTGTCGTGGTTGGGCCGCTGGGATTTGCTCTTATCCCCTAATGGGGGATATCCTGCAAATTATCCATTTTTTTCTTTCCTACGCCTTAAATAACAGAGTTATATCGCGGTTAAAACGGCAAGTTGGCTGATGTTTTCCAAAGGTCAAAGTCTTGATGATATTCAATAATTCTATGTCGGTTTGTGAGTAATTAGCTGAGTAATTTTGGGTAACTAGCTGGGTAGTCATAAAATTGATAATGGCAAATTTTGCGTCAAAGGCTTATACGCACAAAGGCTATAATCGATTTTCATCGGTTGTATTTCATCGGTTGTAGTAATTACCTTGGACTCTAAACCTAGTATTACGCAATCTGACTCGGCCGCGGTTGATTACTTAAAGGTAATAGGCGTCATCTTAGTGCTTATTGAGCATTCTATTATTTTCTCTGTCCCGCTTTCGTCGGTTTTTCAGTGGCCTGTTTGCCTTATTGGTATAACTGGAGTAGCCTTGTTCGCTTACACAGCTGGTTTTCTGGCCAAAGCTACTTCAAATGATAATTTTAATCCTGTAAAGTATGTCATTAAAAGATTCTTCAGGCTGTATCCGCTATACCTGATAGCACTTGTACTTACGTTCGGCGTTACCCCTGGACTAACCTCTAGCTATAAAATTTCCAGTTTATTTCTACTACAATCCCTTAGCACTGGAGGAACAGCTTGGTTTTCATTGTGGTTTGTCCCATTCATAATGCTGTGTTACGTATTTTTCAGCATTTACATGGTCAATAAGCTTTCATTTAAGATAGCAATATCAATTTTTACTGTAGCTTTTATTTTAGAATTTATGCAATTTGCAACATCACCAAGTTTAATCGTTTGCGCCTTAGAATTACCTGTCATGCTTCTTGTTTTCTTCGTAGGGGTTAGAACTGTTCATATGCCATTAAAAATTGAAAAGGCGCCTGCCATAACAAGAAAACTAAGTCGATTAACTTACCCAATCTATCTATTTCAATATCCATTTTTTGTAGCAATAAGCCAAAGTGGTCTAGTTTTACCAGTGGTCTATTTGACAATTGCGTTTGGGCTATTTTATTTATCCACTTATGAAGATCTGTTTAAAAATAAGCGGCTGATTGGTTTCATTCCTAAAAAGGCTGTCAATAATATACGCGCCATCCAACCAATTACTGAAGTTAGCATCCAACCAATTACTGAAGTTAGCATCCAACCAACTGCTGAAGTTAACTAGATTCTTATAATAAAAATATTTTTAACGTTGTGGCGTTACGATTTTATTTTATTATTCGTTTTTCTTACAAATAATCAAAACTATTATGTAAAATCCGCTGAACGGAAAATTGATATTGAACACTTAAAAAAATTAAGTCGTCAACATTCGGGCGTTATCTGGTTTATTTTATGTTTTTTTTACTTTATGTTGCCTTGGTCTCCGATTAAGTAAGCGCCGAAGCTTAATACCCATAGGAGTATGGGGTAGAGTATTAAACGTTCCATGCCGCCTATGCCTAAGCCCAAATGGAAAACAGGCATTTGTAATCCTAACATCCAAAGAAAATATGCTAAAAGCGATGTTACACCCAAGATAATAGATACGTGGGAAAAAGGCGATTTTACGAATTTATAAGACATAATAGCGAAAATCGCTCCAAATACAAACATAATTAGAGCAAAAATGTTGTGCAATCGAGAAATATTCTCTGCGAACACGCCTACCCCGATATAACCCACGCCTAGTAATACCCCAAGAGACATGAAAACTGGCGTGAAAGCGCTCTTAAATATTCGTTGTATGAAATAAGCACCAACAATGATAAGTATGCCCATCAAAATAATCGATATGTTGAAGATAGCGGAGTAATTGCCCGCTAAGTTCCAGTTACCCAAGTCACTCACAACCTGCTGTCCCACGCTATAGCCAGAATAAACCGATTCGCAAATGATTGTCGCAAAAATAAACTGTACGACAGAGACAATGAAAAGCAAACCAGTAATTCTTTTAACGTTGAAATCCATAATCTCGAGATTGAATACATAATATATAACGCTTATTTCAGATTTGAAATACCAAAATTCTTTGATTAAATATTGTCAAAACCTCACTATTAAAAATGAGCTGCATATCCGATTTTATCGAAGCCGGTTATAGCTAACAACTAAGCATTAGAGATACCACAAAACAGAACTGAAACAACGCTAAACCATGACGCTCTTTCGCTGAACAGAGGTTTGAATTATGCTACAGTTCATCGCTATGATTACTAGATACATAACGGAGTGGCAAGTTTATCTGCGCTTTTAAGCCTAACGGGCATTGATTTACTTATCAAAACCTAACCAGAATTAAAGTTAAGCCTATACGTTTTCATCTATGCCTTTTCTATGCCAAACAGTTCAACGCTTATATGTGAAAAAATAGTCTGTTGTTATGGCAAAAAATCCGGAAAATTCCCTGAAACCATAACAAATTTGGAAAAACCTTGAACCTTAATTCTGTTTAGTAGTGAGATAAAGAGAAAGAAATGTAGTTTTTCTTGTTTGAGTTGGTGGGGCCGGGCGGGGCCATTCTAACCTCCTCAAGTGAAAGCATTCTTTTCATGCGACCAAATTGACCCGATTCTCTTACAAGCCGGCCAAAATATTACTCTTTAAATGGTCACTTGTAAATTACTTGGTGGAGTAGCGGGTTTCGGGCGAGTCCCCCAGCTGCGGATAATTAAACTTTAATCCAAAGATTCATTTACAAACTTTCGGACTAAAAAATAGGATTAATCTGAACTAGTTTCTTTTAATCTCTTTATTTGAGCTTTATCAGCTTTCCAACCCGCTTGAGCTGCTGCTCGGCTCTTAGTATCTGCATCTTTACAGGATTTACTCAACTTTCTTTACTCCTTTTTCTTGCTTTGTTATATTTCTTATAGTTCAATCATGCTTATTTGATTTGTGTTAGTTTTATACCCAAATTCTTCGAATGATTGCCTTTTATATTCCAGTTTGATTTGTGACATATGTTTGAATTATAGTAGTCGTATTGCCTAAGCTTGCAACCATTAGTATAGCGAAGACCACAAACACAATTGCTCCAATTACTAAGAGACGAAACACCCATTGGCATATGCTAGATTTAGTCTTGTTCATTTTTTTATTCTCGTTAGCTGCCTCTGCGAAAGAAGTTGCAACAACTCTGATAACATCAGTTTCAGTCAAACATTGTGAATAGTCGATGATACTTTGTTCAGGATCTTCAGGATATATAAACAAATCTGATGGTCTGTAGGCTCTTAATCCAATAATCATAGCAGAGATGAGAAATCCAAAAAATATGATAAAAGCAGTCACCAAGTAAGGATAAAAGGGATTAATCTGTTTGATTGTTTGGAAGACAAATAACGCAACGCCGACGCTAATTGTCGAAACCGTTCCAGTTATTCCTACGAAATTGTTTAATTTACAATCTAGGCGTTCTCTTAAGTCGTTTTGAAAATCGTATGCACTCTTAGCCAATTCAAGAATACGTTTGTCTTTATCAGAGGCAGACATATATTCCTATTTCTGTAGAATCAGTTATAATTTTTGCTATAAGAAATTGCTAATTGCCAATCATTTAGTAAATTGCATATCAAAGTAAAATGCAATCAAATTTAAAATCTAAAGTTTGATGTCTATAGTCTGACGTTTTATCCAGATATCTTGTTTTAGCAGCTATTCCTGCAGGACTGATACAAAGCGGCCAAAACACTTCTTGCAGTAACCAGTTTTGTTCTTGCTTGAAAGCTTTTACTACAACCTCTACATTTTTTCTCGTCAACAGCGCTACTAATCTTTCTCATTTTCATGGATATCCAAAACTTTTTTTCTATTTGTTAATGCATCTTTGGAAATGCTAAATACTACGCCTGAGCCTTGAGACGGCCTAACCATACCAATCAGAGTTAACATTAAACTGTCCGCGTAGTCGGGGCTTTTGCCTTCAGGGTCTACAATTTTAATTTTGCCTGTTGTTGTAAACTCGTATCGCATTTGGGATAATTGACTGATTAATTTTGGGTTGTTTGGGATGCTGATTAAATCTTGCTCAAAGAGAGTTCTTATATGCCACCAACGTTGCGATTTCTGATTAAGATAACGATCCATCTCATTAGTTGGGGCCATGCTGACCAGGATTGAATTTGCTTTATGCCCAAGTTCAAATAGTCGACTATGAACTCCTGCGCCAGCTCCAATACTATCAACATTCAAGTTTTCAGTCTTAGGAACAATCAATGATACACGATTGGCGGTTGCCATTGTTTCAAACTCAGCAATATGCTGCTGCTCATTTAGAGCACCTACTGCAATATGAGATTAATTTTCCTTTAATGCAATTATGTCTGATGTCGGATATTTTGTCTTTGAAAACTCGGCGAGTAGTTGTGGGATTATACCTGTTTTAGAGATAACTTTTTTGACGCATTAAAACTGATTTTATCCTAGAGAAATGTGGTGGGGCCGCTGGGATTCGAACCCAGGATCGCACGCGCCCCAGGCGTGTATCCTAATCCAAGCTAGACGACGGCCCCGTCGAGATACATGTTTTTTAAGGGAGCATAATGAAACAGAGCAAGCAGTAATAAAAACTTTTAACATCCCAAATAGTAATGTAAAATGCTGAACGATAGAAAAGGCCGAATGAACGACAGATAAGACATCTGCAACGGAACATAAGGTAATATGACTAAATCAAAGGTGCGATTATTCTTGATTTTGAATCGTTTAAAAGCCCAATAATTTGTTTAGCCTTGTATGAGCAAAGGATAAAAAATTAACTTTGTTACTCGCCGCTTGCCAGTATTGATATGTAGTCTGCTGTGTCTGCACACATGTCTGCTGCCTGCTCAATGAATTCTATTAAGTCATCGAAGATTACCATGGCACCGCAGTTCACTTGTTCACCGTACTTTACAAACAGGCTCTTGGTCTTAAGGTATTCAATGTCAAGATCATGTTCAAAATCACTTACCTTTTTCGCCTCAGTTACGGCGCCTTCTGGATTAGATGAAATTTTTTCAATACCGTTGCTTAGGGCCTGAGCGGTTTCCATCAGTTTAGATGTCATGAAAACAACTTTTTCGCTAAGCTCCTTAGGAATCACAGCTTTGCCTAACATTTCAAGGCATCTAGCCGCATCCTTAGTATGATCCGCTAACGTGTCAAGCCTTTTTACAACGTGCAGAAGGTCTTCCCGGTAATCAGCCATTAACGCAGCGCCTGTAGACAACTCCTTGAACACTTGAATCCGAAGTTTGTCAACTTCTTCTTCAGAAGTGTAAAGCTTCCTAACATACTCCAACGTCTTATCAAAATCATTTTCTGAAAAACTCTTAGCAGCCTTATTCAGCCAAGCTACTGTATCAAAGGCTTTACTGATTTGCATATGCGCTAATTCTAAACCCTTACTTCTATGACGCTTTTTAAACCACTCGTAATTTCTCTCTTCCACAACCAATCACCTGAGCTGATTCCTACTTACAAGTAAATAACAATTCACCCACATAAATATTCTATCTACCTCTTAAAGGAAACGCGCGGCACAAACGCATCAGCTCAAAATAAAAAAAATGACTGCGTAAAAAATGAAAAGAAAATTCCACGTTTTGTTTAAAGTCGCGATATAAGTCCTAATATTGCGCCTATCAATATCAGCCAGGCTGCGAACACGCTTCCAAGCAAAATCGCAATTATAGCTAATATGATGAGCCAAATAGCTGGACCGATACGATGCACAAACCTTGAAGAAACAGCGCATAATATTCCTATTATAAGCATTGCAAGTCCGTAAAAGACTGACGCCAACGCATACACGGGATAAAAAATCAAGAAGAATATTCCAAACAAGCCTGCAATGCCGACGATAATAAGTATTATACTTCCAATTAGTGCCAAAATGAATCCGGCATAAGACAAAGTTCTTGACATCCAATTCACCTCCTGAATTAATCTTTAAGCTGCAAGCGCTCTTCTGAATCGAGGTTCAAAAGAAAATTTTAAACCTCACATTTTTTGATAATTTTTAAACCTCTTAAGAGTTTGTGACTACAATTATTAGTAACATTCCACGTAAATCCTGGGCGGAAAATTTGCCTGAATGGCAAATTCCATTGCTGTTCACTTAAAAAGACGCCGCTGTTTGTATTGGAAATCATTGTTTGAAAGCGTTAACATGCATGAAAAGCAAACAAACTTTAGAGATTTTGTCGAATCGAAAGCAATATAACGTTGGATTGAGAATCTAATAATAGTGAAGTTTTTTGTTGGTGAAACTTTTTGGTTAACGTTGCTGAACTTGTTGGAAAAAAAGTTGTTAGCTTCAAAGGAGACGAAATTGGAAAAATCACGGACATAATGTTCGACATTAAAAAATGGCAAATAACCCACCTACAGTTGAAGCTAGTTACCAAAGCAGCAGTTGCTTTAGGATTCAAAAAAACAATCGGAAGCTACACTGTCTGCATGCCCGTTGAACTCATATCATCCATCGGAGACATAATCACAATAAGCAAAACTTTACTCGAAATAGCTTCAAGCGCCGACATTAAAGAATGCATACCTAGAAGCTACAAACGCATCAAAATAGCCATCTAAAAAACAAAATCAAAAACAAGTTTACCCCCAACTATTCTTTAAACAAAAAATTAAAAAATTATATGCAGCAATTGTCTGAGCCAGAAAAACAGACTTAGACTTTCATAATTTGTTTTCTTTGCCTCAAATTCCTGTTCTGTTAGAATTCCCTTATTCTTTAAATCAGCCAACTTTTCCAGTTCAGCCCATTAAGAAACCATTAATAGCGAGGAACGAACCAATATTAATAGGCGTGTCAAATTGGCTCGCAGTTCTCTTTCTTTTAGTGACCTAACTGGCGAGGTAGCCTTCGCTGTACTTATGGTCATAATCATCAACGGTTACGTTGCATTATCCAACCTTAACACAGGCTTTCTATACATTGTAGTCGTAAATCTTGGCGCCTGCGCTGGATGGGGTTTCATCGATGGAATAATATATGCAATTTCCAAGCTCCATCGAAAGAAACAACACAAGAAAAAAACTTAGACTTCTAAAATCCTTATCTAAACAAGAGCACATTTTAAATGAAGTCGAGAAAAGCTTAGACGACACATTTTTATCTTCCTTTGACGAGGAAGGAAAAAAGGCTGTTGCCCAACAGATAATCACACATGTTTCACAAGCCTCCATCGAGCGATAACAGAATAATTACCAAAGATGAAGTCTCAGGATGGCTGTCAATAATAGCCCTCTACCTGGCAGTTGGTTTTCTAATGGCTCTGCCTTTTTTGGTTTTAAAAGACAAAACTCTTGCATGGTTTATTTCAAATTTAGCCGGCATTGCTTGGCTATTCTGGTATGGAGTTCAACTTGGGAAAAGCGCTGGAAAATACCAGTTGACTTCTTGGATTCACCATCGCAGCTGTTGGCGTATTCTTTCTGTTGGATCATACATGACTATGGGCAAGTCACTAAACATAATTCTTCAGCCCTTAGCCACTTTTAAAAAGTCACTAAAATATTGATAAAATAGGCTTCAAGTTGTTGCAACAAATCATTAAATTAGCGATTTTACATAAATAAATAACGAGCTTTTTCCAAAGAAAAATTGCTTCTCATCGGATTTAGACGATTTCTTAATCTTATTTTTGGTGGTTGCAGAATCTGAAAATTGGTATGATAAAGACTTTATTGTCCAATTTTGTCAAAAATCATTGAGAAACAAAGTTTGCTATACTGCACGTAACGACACGATGCAACGCCAAGTGCGTAGATAGATGCAATATTTGGGCTTCCAAACCATTTGATATACCTCTTCAAGACTTATTGTTTGCCATTGACGTTTTAGCGGAAAACTCTTTCTCAGTGGCCTATTTCACGGGTGGAGAAACTGGACTGTATCCACATTTAGTTGAAGCAGTTAACTACGCTAAGAAGAAAGGGCTAGTAACTTCCATAACAACTAATGGCACGATTCCTGAAGATAACCTAAAGGAAATGAGCAAAAGCTTAGATGTTCTTTCAGTCTCCGTGGATAATTACAACAAAAACGTTTGGGATGAAGCAAAGCATGTTCCAGGAATATCAACAAAAGCGCAACAAACAATCAAGGCAGCAAAATCTTATAACATGAAAGTCTACGCCGTAACTTTTCTTAATCCACAATGGGCTATCAGTGATGTGGAGAAAGTTCTTCAATTACGTTAATGACGATTTAGGTATTCCTTTTGCATTATCATACCCTTATATATCCTCTAATGAAGGCACATTCGTAGTTGGAGGAAAACTGCGGAATTCACAATACCAACTTCGTCACATAAGAGATATGGTGGCAAAAGTTTTACAGATGAAACTAAACGGTTCGAAAGTAGCAACCACCTCATGCTATCTAAGAGAAATCCTTAGATCCTTTGACGGTTTACCCAGAAAATACCCTTGCAGAGCGGGTAAATCAATAATAACGCTTGACTGCAACCTAAACGTTTTTCCATGCTACAAAAAAGAAAAGTTATTCAATTTAATGGAACGGCAAGACTTGAATCTTGATGCTGTTGATTCCTCGCAGTGCGATAATAAATTCTGCATGATAAGCTGCTTTAAAGAAGCATCTGAAGCATCCAAAGAAACTATATTTACAGCATTAAAGAAGAATTTTTTTCAAATCCCTCATTCTATTTAAAATTATTAGGTAAGCAAGAAAAAAGATACAACCTAAAATTTTATGTAGGAAAAAAATTTGGGTTTTTAATGTTTGCTACAGGGCATTATGATGTTAATGGTACACCGACTATTCCTGACTTGCCAAGCTGTCAATGCCTAAAAACAGAAACGCTATGGATATGAGTATTGCCAAAGTGATGAGACCAACAGCGGGGAAAATTATGACAATGATTGCAAAGATAATCATTAGAATGCCCAACGCTACGAGCAAGGCCCTAAGTCCACCGCCTAATTGTCTTGTTGATCCTCCGATTGCCATTCTTCCTATGCCGTAAATCAGCAATCCAATCGCAAGCAAAAAAATCAGAACACCAGTGGAAATCCCTGGATAAAACAAAATTAAGCCTGCAATGATAATCGCTATTATGCCTATTGCCGCGTTAGCGTATCTTCCTGATTTTGGAAGCGCTGAAAAAGCAGCTGTTCCAACCCTAAGAATGCCTATGACCATCAGTGCTAAACCGAAAAAAAAGACTGCTGTTACAACGGCAATTCCAGGGTAAAACAACACTAAGAACGCCACTATGATTGCAATGATGCCAATGATTATTTCTAATGCCCTATAGCCACTTGAGACGTTGGTTTTACTCATACAAATCTCCGAATTAACGATTTACTTGTCAAAAACAAGCACTGATTTAAAAAAGAGGAATCAGCTATAAAAAGCAATGCTACATGGACGGCACAATCACATTTGGTCATCGAAAAAATATAAACTGCACGTAATCAATGATTTCATTCGCTGAATACCCAGACCGCAATATCTCAACAATATTCTGCACGGATTTTTGCTTTCAAAAATGGATAACTAAAAAATACTTTTTTTAGAAATTCTTATATTTTTAGAATGTGTATTGTTATCTTGCGGCTTCTAAGAACAAATTTTTAGGAAGGTGATTTTTTGAAAACTAAAGGCGAAAAATACGAATGTGAAGATTGCGGCCTCGTAGTAATGGTTGAGGACCCATGTGGCTGTGAAACTTGCGAGTTAGTATGTTGCGGCGAACCAATGAAACCTGTAGAACCTGAAAAAGCCCAAACCAAACCCAGCAAGCCATCCAAAGCAAAGAAAACTTAAAAATCTAAACAACACTTCTTTTTTCACAATAAAGTACGTATTTTTTTTGAAAAAGTAAAGTTTATTCTTATTTCATTAAGAAGTGGTTTTTTTAAGTCCACGTTTTTTGCAAAATTCCCAGAAAGCTTCTGCTGCTTGTGAAAGTGGTCTTTTTGGTTTTATCATGTAAAGTTTACGAGTAGCATTGATGTCTTGGAAGTTTACGATTTTGACTAGGCCTGCTGCTTGGGCTTTTTGGGCGGCTATGGAGGAGATTATGCTTACTCCGTTTGCTTCTGAAACGGCAGTTATCACTGCTTCTGTGCTTCCCAATTCTAATTTTGTGTTGAGACTGGAAAGTGGAATTTTTGAGTCATTCAGCATTTTTTCCACTTCTTGTCTTGTGCCTGATGATTCTTCACGGTTAATGTATGAGTACTTTAGGATTTCATTTAACTTGATTGATTTTCGTTTTGATAACTCGTGGTTGCTTGGAACAATCAGAACCAGTTTGTCTTCTTCAACTTCGATTGCTTCATATTTATCTGTTAAAACCTTTAGACGTGCCCACAAAGGCAAAATCCACTTCGTTGGCCTGTAAGCTTTCAAGACTTTTCATGCTGTCTTCTGCTTTAATCTTAAATTTTACATACGGATAGCTTAATTGAAAGTTTGCAATAAGCCCAGGAATCACGTGCTCACCTGGAATAGTGCTTGCTGAAATTTTAATTATGCCTGCAGACTTGTCTTTTGTTGAGCTTATTTTAGCTTTAGTACTTTCAACCTCTCCAAGTATTTGTTCTGCACTTTCTTGAAGCATTTTTCCAGCATCAGTCAATTCGACACCTTTAATTGTACGCTTAAAGAGGATAGCGTCAAAATATTCTTCCAGAGCAGCGATCTGGTGGCTTACTGTGCCCTGGGTTGTTCTTAACTCCTTGGCTGCTATTGAAAAACTGCGTGTTTTGGCAACTGTCAAGAAAGTTTTAAGATAATCAAATCTCATTCATTTTGGCTTCCAAAGCTAGATAATTAACCATTCATAAATTGTTATATATAATACTATTTGCCCTGAATCAATCAGGGAATTCCTTCAGTCAATTTTTTCATCGTACTTGGCCATATTTTTTGAAGAATTAGTGATTTTATGACCTTAATCTCCTTACACTTCTATGCAAGGTTAACACGACTATAAGTGATTAATTTGGAAAATGTTTATAATTAGCAAAATTAATAGTTCTGATAAAAAAATTGGATGGCTCAGTTTATGGTATCTTTCACAGTCATAATAAACGAAGCCCCTTATGGTATGGAGCGGGCATTTTCAGGACTTAGGTTTGTCAGAACCTGCATGTTTGAGGGACATAAAGTAAATCTCTTCTTAATCGAAAATGGCGTGTACGTTGCAAAGAAAGACCAAAAACCGTCTGCCGCTTCAGGAGCGAACATCGTCGAATACCTAGCTGATTTAATTAAAGACGGTCTTGAAGTGAAAATCTGCGTTGTTTGCGTTCAATCTCGAGGCTTAACCGAGAACGATTTAATTGCAGGCGTAAAGATAGCAACTATGAATGAACTTGTTGACTGGACAGCTATCAGTGATAAAACAATAGTGTTTTAGTGAGTAATGTGGAAAATCAAAAGCTTGACACTAAAGGAGAAATTTGTCCTATGCCAGTTGCGCTTACCAAACGCAAACTGGACAGCATGAAGCCTGGGCAAATCTTGGAAGTCGTAGGAGATTGCGCTCCAGCATTTGCGAACATTCAAAAATGGGCTAAAAACCAAGGCTATGAAATTGTGGAAGCCTCACAGTCAAAAGTGGATTTCATCATAAAAATAAAGAAAGCCATTAAAATAAAAAATTGCTGCTTACTTTTAAGAAATAGATTTCTTCGGACTGATTTTATCAGTCAATTAGCTATTTAATTTTTTAATTTTTAAAATCAAAAAGATTAATAAGCGAATTTATTATTACACTCTGCATACATTTGAAGGTGCTTTGGATGACAGAGAAGTATGTTGAACTTTGGAAAAGTCTTGGAATGGACCTTGAGAAACACGGTTTGCTCATGGGAGCATTACCTGGACTAGTATCAAACGTCGTTTTAACCCAGAAAAATAGACCTAAAAAAATGGATTACTTTGATTTTGTTCTCTCAGAAATTCACGGTTTAAGAGTTGAAGAATTAGCAAAACTTCGCAAAGCAGGAAACAAGGTGATAGGCGCGTTTTGCCTTTATGCCCCTGAAGAACTTGCATACGCAGCAAACGCTACTATGGTAGGCTTATGCGGAGGCGCTCAGTTCTCTGTTCCTGATGCCGAAACAGTTTTGCCCCGAAACATGTGCCCGCTAATAAAATCGTTCTATGGGTTCAAAATTGGCCGCACATGCCCGTATTTCCAATCATGCGATATCGTAGTCGGCGAAACAACGTGCGACGGCAAAAAGAAAGTTTATGAACTTCTTAATGAGCATGTACCAACGCATGTTATGGAAATTCCACATAAACCCGATACAGCCCAAGCTAGAAACTTGTGGCAAAAGGAACTGGAAGAATTTAAATCAGTGTTGGAAAAGACAACAGGAAACAAAATAACACCTGTAAAACTGAAAGAATCAATAAAGCTAATTAACGATAAGAGAAAAGCGCTTAAACGTTTGTCTGATTTGAGAAAAAATATTCCCTCGCCAATCAGCGGGTTGGATGCTTTGATAGTTATGCAGATAAGTTTCTACGATGATGCCAAACGCTTCACGAGCAAAGTTAATGAACTGTGCGATGAACTTGAGCAAAGAGTCAAGAAAGGTGAAGGCGTAACAAGCAAGACTGCACCGCGACTTGCCCTTTCGGGATGTCCAATGGCGATTCCTAACTGGAAAGTGCACAGCATTGCTGAATCTGCAGGCGCTTCCATCGTAGTTGAAGAAAGCTGCACAGGAACAAGATACTTCACAGACTTAGTCGAGCCAAAAGGCAACACCCTTAACGATTTGCTAAAAGCTCTCGTTGAAAAATACTCCAAAATTCCCTGCGCTTGCTTCACTCCAAACGATTCACGTTTAGTTAGCGTTAAGAATTTAGCCAAACAATTCCACGCAGACGGCATGCTGTACTACACGCTGCAATTCTGCCACACATACAATATCGAAGCTATCAAAGTAGCAAAAGAAATGAAAGCATTAGGCTTACCAATGCTAAAAATTGAAACAGACTACACTATGGAAGACGCAGAACAAATCCGCACACGCATCGACGCATTTATAGAAATGATCCAAACTAAAAAATAACCAATCAATCCCTTTTTTGGATAGAGCATAATTGTTTTTCGCAGGAATCGATGCAGGAGCAGCAGCGACAAAAGCCGTCATTCTCAAGAACAAAGAAACCTTAGCCTATTCAATCGTTAATACAGGCGCAAACGTCAAGGCTGCTTCCGAAAACGCCTTAAACAAGTCCTTGGCTGCCGCGAACATCACTCGTTCTGACTTGACCAGGATAATTTCAACTGGTTATGGTCGAAGGAATATTGATTTTTCGAACAGTGTTGTTACCGAGATTACAGCGCATGCTAAGGGTGCAAGGCACCTTTTTCCAAGCGCCCGAACGATCATTGACATTGGAGGACAAGACAGCAAAGTGATCAGCCTTGACGAGGATGGACGGATAAGCAATTTTTTGATGAATGATAAATGTGCTGCTGGGACAGGAAGGTTTCTGGAAGTCATGGCTAGGACCTTGGATACTGCTATTCAATCGCTTAGTGAACTGGCAGCTTCCGCTGAACGAGCAGCGATAATCAGCAGCATGTGCACGGTCTTCGCAGAGTCAGAGGTTGTCTCGTTAATAGCCCAAGGAGAAAAACGCGAGGTCATAGTTGCAGGCCTGTATGAAGCTATTTCTAAACGCATGCTGGGAATGGCAAAACAAGTTGGATTGCAAAATGACGTGATTTTCACTGGCGGTGTAGCAAAAAGTTTGGGAATGAAAATGACCCTTGAAAAAATTCTTGGATACAAAGTTTTCGCCCCACCAGAACCCCAAATAAACGGCGCTTTAGGAGCAGCATTATTAGCCGAAGAACAAACTTCATGATTTGGCGACATCGGCGGTCTTTTGGGAGACTGCATCTGCGCTAAGTCTGGTCAAAGGAGTAGGGCTTAGGACCATATCGCTAGCGGGTTGTGGACTCAAATCTCCACCAGTGCACTTTAAATTCTACTTGACTTTTAATCCCAAATCTCTCAGACGATGAAAGTGCCCGTTGGTTGTTTCTAGTATCAGATTGTGAGCTAATGCCGTGGCTGCGATTAAGAGGTCGGCGTCTGGTATTAGGTTGCCTTCTTTTTTTAGTCTGCAATAAAGGTCGCAGTATTTCACGATGATGGCATTATCCAAGTTTACTACGGCAAAACTTTCTTCTAACAGTTCCTTCACCCTTATTCTTTTCTTTTCGTCGATTCCCCTTAGAACTTCAATCAATGTTAAAGGCGAGATAGCTCCAGGATTGTACCTTTTTTGCTTAAGCATGTCGATTAATACGCCTGTGTCTATGAGATTCATGCGAAGCTGAACTTCTCCCTGAACTCTTCGCTTGATTCAATCATCAATTTTAGCTCTTTGTCGGTGAGGAGATTTGCTAATTCATCGAAGGATTTCTTGCTCTTGAGCAGTTTTCTCTCAGTATACAACTCAAGCAAGAATTCACCCCATTCTTTGTTACCCTTGGCTTTTTCCAGCTTTTCTTTCACTTCAACCGGAACAGATATAGTTGCATATTTGCTCATGCATAAACTGCAACGATATAACTATATAACTATTACCATAATTCCCTATGTTCGCAGCTCAGTTGGCACCAAAAAAATTCCTATTTAATTAATAGGACTAATATGAGCAATGCACTTTGGGCAAGATAATATTTGCTTATTTTCTCGTTAATTCTTCCAGAATTTCTTTCGCTCTGTCTACACGTACTTTGTGTTCCCTTATCATTTGTTCAGCGACTTGGTCAATCAAGTCATCTTTTGCGCCTGCATTTATGGCGATGTTTCTTGCATGCAAAGACATGTGACCCCGCTGAATTCCCTCATGAACAAGTGCACGCAGCGCCGCTAAATTTTGAGCTAAACCAACTGCAGCTAAAACTTCGCCGAATTCGTTGGCTGACTTTACACCCAAAATCTTCACTGCGATTTTTGCTATCGGATGAGTTCGCACGGCACCGCCAACTAAGCCTACAGCCATGGGCAACTCGATAACTCCTGTTAGGTCGCCTTTTTGGTTTTTTTCCCATTTTGATAAGCTGGTGTATTGTCCTTTTAATGCTGCGTAAGCGTGGGCTCCAGCTTCTATTGCCCGATAATCATTGCCTGTAGCAAGAACAACCGCTGATATTCCGTTTAACGCTCCCTTGTTATGAGTTGCCGCACGAAACGGATCAGCCGCTGCAAAAGCTGACGCGTAAACTATTCCTTCAACTACTTCTTCTCCGCCAAGTGCTTCTTTAGGCACTGTACACCACGCTTTAGCCAACCGTTTCGCAGCTAAATTGGATAAAATCCGCAAGTAAACCTGTCCACCAGTAATCTCTTCAATCATCGGCGCAACGGCTTCAGCCATAGTGTTCACGGCATTAGCACCCATCGCATCGCGACAATCCACGGATAATTCAACAATCAACATTTGCCCCATTGAGGTGTCGATTATTTTTGCGTCCAAATCTTTAGCTCCGCCACCAGCAGAAACCAAAACCGGATCCTGATCATTTGCTTTCTTCAAAACCTCGGCTTTGGTTTTTAAAACCTGTTTTTTAGCGGATTGGGCATCTTTTAGTTTTACAACTTGGATTTGCCCGATCATAATAGGCATAGTGCTGCTTGTGTGGAATCCTCCTCCGTCACGAACCATCTTCGCGGCGTAGCTGGCTGCAGCGATAACGCTTGGCTCTTCTGTAGCCATCGGAATCAAATAGTCACGATTGTTAATTTGAAAATTAACTCCTAAACCCAAAGGCTCAGGGAAAGCACCGATCACGTTTTCAACCATGTGATCAGCCAAATCCAAAGGCAAAGAACCCGTATCCTGCAGTAAACGGCATTCTTCATCGCTTAAGCCTGCAAACTCTTTAACTATCTCTAAACGCTCCTTTAGCGGCAACTTGTAGAAACCAGCAATTAAAGACGATTTGGCTGTCACATTATCCTCCGCTGTAAAAATTATGGTTTTTCGCTTTTAAACTTTCAACATCGAGTGCTTAAAGAGTAGTTTGCCCCTTAGTCGTCGGCATAGCAAAAGCAGAAACTTTTAAGCGTTTTCTAATTTCCTTAGCTAACACTTCGCCGTAGCTGACTCGGTAATTGTCCGTAACAACAAGTTTTGCTTTTGAACGCTTAACATACTCAATTAAGCCGTCAAAATCCGAATGATCACTCAAAGCAACTAAGTGCTCTCGAGCTCCAACTTGTCTACATGGCGAATGGAACTCCCAACCGCTAACAGTAATCCGCGCGTTTCTCAAGCCAACTTGACTATGCGAGTTCATGTGGTAAAACGCAACGCATGGTAAATTGTCATCTAAAAGTTCACGACCTTCCTTATCCGTGGACCTTGTTAAGCAACCGCCAAGCTGCATCCCATAGCGCTCGCAAACCTTGGAGACTTCAAAGACATGCTCCGGCATAACAAAGGGGACTGAAACGTGTGCTTTGGTGAGAATTTGCATTACTTCTTGAAGTTTACCATGATACCCAAAAACGTAGACTGATCCATACCTTAATTGTTTTTCAATCATAGATACGAGGAGTTCTCTTACATCCACGTTGAATGAGCGCCTGCATGAAGGACTTCCATAAGTGGATTCAACCACCAGAACGTCACATTCCACAACTGGCGTATCATCAATTCTAAAATCGCCACTGTACGCAATTCGGGTTCCACTTGCATCTTCAACTAGAACTTGAGCAGCACCTAAAATATGGTCAGCCTTAACCAAAGTAATTCTTTCTTCGCCAAACCTGACTGCCTTACCATAATCCAATGCTTCAACCGACTTTAGCCTCGATTTAAGCGCCCCATCAAGTACTTCGGATAAGTCTCTTGTTGCCTTAGTCATCAAAACTTTCTCGCAACTCTTCAAACTTGTCCGCAACCCGCCAAGATGATCAGCATGCGCATGCGTAACAACCCTTAGCGGTCTAGTCGCATCATAAGCGTCGCAAGCAACATAATCGCCCAGCAACACGGCGCCTTTCTTTGTTATCGAGGCTTTAGCAGGCAAACTTTATCCTTATCCACTAAACAGTCTTCTCAGCCAGCCACTCAACAAGCTGACTTGGATTATTTGTTTCAATAGTCACTCTTAAGGGACCTAAAGGAGACTCAGCGGTTTCCTCAGAAAAAGAAACATGACCAGCAAAAGCAACCTGCTTATTCAAGCAAAAACTAATGGTGTTCCCACGAATTGACTTTAACAGCAATTTTCTTGCAGCATCACGAATCCGATCATTTCTCAGCAGGTTCCGAAGCTTAACCAGCGAATCTTGCCCTTTAGCTTCAGCAAGCAAAATGCTTCCCCTATGAGCTGGTTTGGTTGACATTGACGTGTTGGCTAAAAAGTTGGTTATTGCCGTCTTCACTTTTTCCTCGCTTTCAGTCGGGTTTATTTCAGTTTCAACACGAATAATTACATCATCCATTTTTCTTCAATCCCTCGCAGTAAATCCACAGCAACGCTTCTACACTGTTCTGCGCTGTTATCGTTCATTATTATGTATTCAGCCATTGCTATAACATTTCCCAAGCCAACGCTTAGCTCACGCATATCCCGTTCATGAAAAACTTCCCAAGCATTCGAATCATCGCTTCTGCTACGATTTCTCAAGCGATCAAACCGAGTTTTCTGTGAAGCATGAACAGCAATAGTTATGAACCTTGGAAAATGCGCCTTGAACGCTTCAACCTCAAAGAGGCTTCTTAAACCATCCACCAGCACCTTGCTGCTTGTTTGCTCTTCAATTTTTGGAATGCTTTTCTCCGCAACTATAGCGTTTCCACCTTTCTTTCTAAGCTCAAGCATAACTTTTCCAACATTCTCCGGAGTCAATTCCAACCCATTTTTCAATGTTTCCTCCCTAATCACATCACCCATAACTACAATTGCAAAGCCTAACTCGCGTGCCGCATCAACAATTAAAGATTTTCCTGCACCAGGCATTCCAGCTAAGCCAATAACAACCTTGTCGACATTCATACTGCACACTATTTTTCGTTCATATATCAGATTTGCTTAAAAGATTTATGTGTTCAGGTTTTCGTTTACTAAGCAAGATTTCAGTCGAGAGGCACTGAGCTTTTTCTGATTCACGTTGACTTATCAATTTGCGTCCAAACATTCCATGTTGATAGAGTAATAAGGCGCTGGCCCACTACAGAACGCGAAACAACAACACGATACGACTCACAACACAAAGAAAAAGAGAAGAACGCGCGTTTATGTCTAATTTGTCAATTGGCTATGGGTTGCAACTCTTGAGCGATGATGTAAAAGAATCAAAGATAGATGTTATCAAGGAAATGCTTCTTAGCGACGAAGCTATTTGAGAAGTTGCTGTTTACAAAATAACTGTTTTTCAAACGAAAATAAACTACGAAGTTAACTCTACTATGGTCGGTGTGCAGGTACAATCGTAAAATCTATGCAGCCGTTTGCTCATAGACAAATTAGTTCGTTAATCTTTCGTAATTAATAGCCTTATAATATTTATTCTCTATTCATAAGAATTAAATCAAAAATAGTTTCTATTATCTATTAAGTTCTTTAAAGGATGGACTTTTACGTCAAGTTTCATGGAATCTAGGTGAAAAACAAGAAAATGAAACATCCAACAATCATAGGCGTAATTATAGGTTTAGTCTCCGGAGTCCTGATCTACGCCTTGCAACTACCCATGTATTACCTAGCTCTTTTCTCCCCTAATCTCGGCCCTTACAGCTGGAAGCGCAAAGACAGGAGCAAAAAACGGTTGGTTAACCTTCATAATCCCCTCAGTCATCCTAACCTTGATTTCACTAGCTGGAGTACACTTGTCCTCAGCAAACTTAGATGGGTACCCAATTAACCCAGCAACCGTAACCCTCTATGCGCTGTCGTCTTCGCTCTCACAGATCATGTTTGTCTTAGCCTTAATTATGGTTGGAGTAATGTTTTTGGTTGGAAGCGTAGCTTCATTGATTTTAGGTGCAGTCGGGGGAGCAGTAAGCCGAATCTACATCAAGAAACCTAAACAAGAGAAGTATGCAACGGTGAATGTATGCTCTAAGTGCGGAACGCAAAACCATGAAATAGCAAAGTTCTGCAGTGTATGCGGAACGCCTCTCCCAGAAAAAGAAAAGCCGAAGGATAAACATAAGAGATTAAAGCGATTTCTAAGATACGAAGCGGGAAAAGGCATAGAAAGGGACTTGGCAGGACACTACTAAACAACGCGCACATGGCTGTTGAGACTGTGTGAAAAGTTGAAATTATTTCTGAAAATTGCGTCCTTCATTTTTAAAAATACCAGCGCACACTTAATTTTTCAGACAAACAATGCAACTTTTCAAAGCAAAAATAGTTTTCACACAGTCTCTGTTCCTAAGTTAGTTTGCAAAGTATCTTATGCTTTCTTGATTTAGCGTTATTATGTGTGTTTACAGGGAGGGTTAGGCGTGGTGGCATTGTCAAGGAGGGTAGTCGTTGGTTGCGGTGGGTGATGGTTCAGGCTGCTCAGAGGCATGTCCGCAGTCTTGATTCGGGAGTAACTCGACTGTATCATCGATTGGTGAAAAGAAAGGAAAAAGAGTTGGTTTGAATGTGGCTGCTCATCTGTTGTTGATTTGTTATTCGGTGTTGAAGAATAAGCGGCCGTATTATGATCAGGCATAGGATTTCTCCTCGCTAGCCGCTGTTCCTTAAAGTGGACGTCCGCATGATTGATGGGCGCCTGGATGCGACGCCCTATTGACCCTTTGATGTGGTCGAATAGGCTTGTGCCTTAATTCCGACTAGTAAGGAGGAATAGACATGGAGGATACAATAAAAGGAAAGGTTGGAGGAAGAATTAAATAGAGGCTTCACATAGGTGCGCGTTTACTGTTGATTAGCGCTTAATTAACTGTCGTTTGAAACCGCTTTTTCAAACTCTTGAGTCGGCTATGATCTGTCTGTTGAGGTGTTGAATTTCCAGGTTATTCTTTTTAAATTGCTTAGTCAGTTGCGGGTTTTTATGAACTTGTTTCAGCGCTTCTTAAGTCCGCTATTGCTGCCTTGCATTGTTCAATTAGAGTTTGAAGTTCTGCTTTAGATTTTTTATTATTCTCAATTATTTCGCTAGTTTGTGTTGTAAGAGCTAAATCGATTTCACTTGTTTTTTCAACAGATGCTTTAATTTCTTCGGCTTTTTTCTCGACGTTTGTGGCGTCATTTCCAATATTGACTGATATTTTAGATGCTTCCTTAGCGTCGTTAACAACATCCGCGGTTAATTTCTCAACGTTTTTCGCGATAACTGCAACTTGTTTAGCGATTTTTTCCAGCTCCTTTGCGCCTGATGTCTGCTCCTCGACGGTAGCAGAGACTTCTTCAGAAGCGGAAGAACTTTCTTCGGCGATGCTGGCTACCTCGCTGATTGTTCTAACAACATTATCTAATGAGTTGAGACCTCGGTCAACGCCGTTCGTTAAGGTATTCACCTTACTTGTCATTGTCTCCATTATTTTGGCAATGCCTTCAGCTTCCTTAATTGCGCCTAGAACCACGTTTGTTCCTTCTGCTGCGTTTGCTTGTGATTGCGTTGCAATAGTGTTTGTTTTGGTTCCTGCGTCTTTTATTCCTTTTACTAGAGTAATTGCTGAGCCGGCGGCCACTTTTGATTGGCCTGCTAAGCCTTTAACGGCGTCAGCGACAACTGCGAATCCTCTTCCTGCCTCGCCTGCTCTTGCGGCCTCGATTGCAGCGTTCAGGGCTAGCATGTTTGTTTGGCTAGCTATTTCTGAGACTGAATTTGTTATTTGCCCTACCTGCTCTACGGAATTGACCATTGACACGACGGCGTCAGAAACCTTTGTAATGTTTGTTTTAATATCCTCAATTGCATGTAACCCCTGTTGTCCTTTTTCGTTGGCGTGTTTAGATTTGTTTAGAGCCTCTTCTGTTACGGCGGATGCTTCCTTTGCTATGTTGCCTGCTTCGTCCATGACTTTCTTTAGGGATTCTGTGCTTTTTGCTGCTTCTTGTGAGAGTTCAGCTAACTTTTGTGCCCCAGTAGATACTTGTTGTGATGCAGTGCTGACCTGTTGCATGCCAAGAGACATCATGTTGGATGTTTTTTCCACTTGTTTGCCCATATCCTGAACGCTGATGCCAGCTTTGGCAACATCTTCTGCACTTATCAAGACTTTTTGTACATAGTTGCCAGCTTCCTTTGCGGAAGTTGCAACGTTGCCAATTATATTTGAAGCTTCTATTGCACGTTCGGCAGTTACAACAGTCGTCTCAGCATGTGTCATGATATCTTGATTAATCTTGTTAGCAGAGTTAATGGTATCATCAGTGGTTTTGACTGTTTTTTCAACAATTTGAATAGCTTCTTCAAGCTTTTTCACATATATTTTTAATATTTCTCGGTTCTGAGTTCGAAGCTTCTTGATTTCTTGTTCAAGTTGATCCAACTGCTCTTCGTGTTCTGAGCCTTTGTTTTCTTGAGCCTCAACTGTCATTTTTATCAAATCCGCTTTGATTGCATCTATTAATAATCCCTAATATGTGGCTTGTTGCTCAACAATATGCACAGTGAATTAAGATTTGATTTAACCTTCTTTAACATCTCCAGTAGATTGGTAGCTTAACAAAAAAGCTCTGACACACAAGAAACATGCTAAAAACACAGAAAAAGAATAAGAAGGATTGGCGTGGGAGACATCACCCGAGCCCTGCGAATAAGCATTTATGAGTGTTATGTGTTAAAACTAATTTGAAGGAAATTCAATGTCTGAGTCCATAAGAAGCTTCTTAGCTTTCGACATGCAAGACGACACAATTCTAGACAGGTTAGCAGCAGTGCAAAAACTATTAATCCAAACTGGCGCAGACCTAAAACTTGTGTCACCCCAAAATATTCACATTACTCTTCGCTTTTTTGGTGACATCAGCCAAAATATGGCTGAAAAAATTTTTGAAGCTATGAAGCAAATTAAATTTTCGCCATTTCCTGTCCAGATTAAGGGTTTAGGTGTCTTTCCAAGCATGAATTATCCAAGAGTTGTTTGGGCTGGAATGATGCAAGGTGCTGAACAACTGACAAGCATCTTTAGCCAGCTAGAACCTAAGATACAAGCCTTGGGTTTTGAGCCTGATCGTTATGGTTTCAGCCCGCACTTGACAATTGCCAGGATAAAATCAGGAGCAAACAAAGCTCAGCTTGCTGAACTTGTAAATAAAAAAAAGGACTATGAATTTGGTATTGTACATGCTGATTGTCTTCGACTGAAAAGAAGCGACTTATCACCACACGGGCCTAGTTATTCAACCCTTAAAGAATTCTGCCCTCAATAGAGAAGAAACTGATTACTATGGAAAACCAAGTAAACGCGGTTTCAAAAGCTATTCTTGAAAAAATTTTGCCGAAAAAAGAGGATAGGGCAAAGATTGACGCCATAGTCAACGACTTAGAAACGAAGATTGGCTCGGTTTGCGGGGAAGAAAATGTTGAGGCGATTGTGCGGGTTGAAGGTTCTATTGCTAAAGACACTTGGCTTAGAGAAGACCCTGACGTCGACATTTTTGTGCGGTTGCCAACTTCAATTCCAAGAAAGAATCTTGGCGATGTTGGTTTAAAAATCGCTAGAAAAGCTACAGTGGGCTTAAAGCAGGTTGAGCGGTTTGCTGAGCATCCCTACCTTGAGGCCTTTGTGGACGGTTACAGAGTGCATATTGTTCCATGTTACAACACGAAACGCGGAGAGTGGCAAAGCGCAACTGATAGAACACCCTATCACACCGATTACGTCAAAGATAAGTTAAACAAGAATTTGCGCAATGAAGTTCGTCTCCTAAAAAAATTCATGAAGGGCATCAAAGTTTACGGCGCTGAAATAAAAATCGGTGGCTTCAGCGGCTACCTCTGCGAACTTCTGGTACTGGCGCATGGGTCCTTTTTTGAGACTTTGTGCTCTTTTGCAAAATACTCCCAACGCACAGTCATCGACATCGAACAACACTATGCCAAAAGGGAAAAGGAGTTATCACTTCTTTTTCCAGAACCATTAGTCATCGTTGACCCCGTTGATAAAGCAAGAAACGTTGCTTCTGCCGTGAGACCAGAAAAACTCTACACGCTGATTGGAGCAGCAAGAGCTTTCCTGCAAGAACCCACGGCTGAATTCTTTTACCCAAAGAAACCTCATGCTTTAAGCATTCAGGAATTAAAGAGTAAAATTGAAAAACGCGGATCATCTCTCGTCTTTATCATTGTTCATCATTCTGAGTTTGTTCCTGACATTTTATGGGGTCAACTGTACAAAACAAAAAAAGCTCTTCACAAATTAATCGAACTCAATGGCCATAAAGTGCTTAACGATGCTGTTTGGAGCAACGAAAAAAATCTGAGCATATTCTTTTTTGAAGTTGAACAACAAATATTGCCAAATATAAAAAAGCATTTAGGACCACAACTTGAAAGAGAAAAAGAATGCGAAAACTTTCTATCCAAATACCAGGAAAACGCGAACGTGATTTCTGGGCCCTATATTGAACAAAACAGGTGGGTGGTAGAGTTACAACGAAAAAATCCTGATGTTATTGAACTTCTAAAAGAAAAACTTTCTGACGGCGGCAAAAACTCAGGCGTAGCCTCAATAGTTGAAAAAGCATTCAAAGAAAAACTTCAAGTTGTGGTAAACAATGAAATCAGCCAAGTTTACCAAGAGAATAAAGAGTTCACTGAATTCCTTAGCAGCTTTATCGATGGAAAACCTTTTTGGCTCAAAACCAAAAAAGGAATTATTGCGTAACTGAATGGTACCAGCTGATAATGTATTCTGGGAGTCTTAGTCCTCTTTGAGCAAGTCTTTCAGCTAACTTAACAGGTAAAGGGCTTAAAACGTAGGCTGCTCTAGTGTAGAAGCGTCTCGGCGTGTTCGGCCTATCTTCTTCTTCCAAAACTATCTTTAGGTCTGCTTTCTTTGCGAGAATTGAATCTTTTGAACCTGTGATTGCAAGAACTGTCCCATTGAATTTCTTAATCACGTCAGCCCATATAACCACAGGTTTAGTCTCGCCTGAATAAGATAAAAGAATTTCCAGGTCGCCTGCCCTTGGATGCGGCGTGTTAACGCCCCTAGTAATGAAAACGTTGTCACCCAAGAAACTCTTAATGTGGAAGAGTCTTACTCCAGTCATTTTTGCAATTTGATTCGCAGTTCCTTTCCCGCCTAAAAACACGTCAGTGCGTTTTTCAAGCAAATCAACAAGTTTAGTATAAGTGTCGGAAGCCACGTTTGCATCCATCATTTCTCCTATCTTCTCGAATTCTTCAGCGCAAAGCGTGTAAACGTCGTCAGCTTCCAAGTTTCTGAAAATAACTTCTATCATGCTGTTTAGTAATTCAAGGGATCCAAGCTCAAAAATGTCTCCCATCATGCCTGTTTCGCTGTATTCAAAAGAAGGTTTAGATTTCCCTCGACCTTTAAGCTGAACAACATTCCCATACTTGCTAACTATCTCCGCTAATGGTGAACTTAACGCGGATGTTAAGAGTCCCATTGAAAACTTGTCAGTTTTCTTTTTTTCAATGTAGGTCGCCAGGTCTTGAGCCATAACTAACGGGTCATCTGAAAAACCGCTACCTGAATTAATAAGCAACAGAATCTTTTTGTAGCGTCTTTCAAAGTCAGCGGCTGCTTCGTACATGGTTTTGCCTGGAAAACCGGGGTCATCAGGAGTTATGACAACCTTGTTTCTCCAGCCTGCCTGACTTAAGGCAATCTGGCTCATAGCAGCGTTCAACGAGTAAAGCGACCTTCCTGACCCACCGCAAACTACGCAGTCAGCGGCTTTTAGATCTTCAAACAAAGCTGACAATTCTTTATGCTTTATGCTCATGATATTTTCTTGTATCTTGTTAACGTAACCTAAACTGCTGATTTTGCTCTTGATGCCAACGGCACCCCATTTTACGCGAAACAGAACAAGCTACATACTAATCCTCGTCTCTCAAAAAAAACCTTTCGGGAGTCTCTTTTGGCAATTCACTATTTTTAAAAATCAATAAGCAAAAACTAAAATTTCAAATCAAAGCGAAAAATAATAATTTTGGTTTTTCTTACGTTGACCTAATTTCCTTTATCTCAGAAAGCACGTGCTAAGTTAAGTTCCTTTTATGCATTCTTTCAGAGACTTGCTCTTCTATTGCTTGGTTGGCTTGGGTGCAGGCGGCACTGATCCAGGCTGTGTCTGTTCTTTGAATTCGTTTTCTTCCCACATGTCGTATGCAATTGCGATTGCAGCTGACTGAGTAATCATTGCAAGTGCAAAGAATACGTGGAAGAATAGCACGATAGTGAAAATTAAAGGAGGAATGATTGTTGCGCCACCTAAATTAAATGCAAGTAGAACTCCCAGGATAAGCATCGCTATTGAGAAATAGAAGCACGCTTGTGCAGTACGCTTGACACGCCCAGCAATGCTGGTGTTCTTAACCTTTGTAAAGTTATAGTAAGTAATGGCTATAATGGCAATGCCTAGAATGGCATGCAAATAAATTAAAACTATCACACCGGGAACAACCATAACTAGGAGAAACTCTAAGACTAAGATCCAAATCAACAGGTACAGTGATGCCCATAGTTTCATTTTAATTACCTACCGGTAGGATGTGGTACAATTATCCCAGTGCTTCCTTTATCATTTCTTGTAATTTATAAGCTTATCTTGTGCAATACTTGGAACTAACGTTTCGCACGCTTGGCAAAGCAACTTTTCAGAAGGCCCACAAGTTTATTTGTCCATTGCTTAGAAAAATCGCTAAGTCATGCGCAACGTCTACTCCAGCTATCAACACCAGAAAAATCAAGATGGATAAGGCTAATGGGAACGAGAAAAATTTTACAATGTTCATCGTCCTTTCCTTTTCGAATGGTTGCACGAAATGTGATTGAGCAAACTTTGCCGGAACTAAATAAGTTAATAGCGGAATTATGGAGAGTGCTGAACCTTGAATCAGGGTTACTATTAATCCGTTGGTTAATCCATAACTGATTTGAAGTTCCGCAGCTGTAGGGTTGCCTTCAACGTAGTTGCCTGAACTTATTGTGATGTACGTTATGTAGGCTGCAACTAAGTGAAAGCATATCACCAGGATGAAAAGGGTGATTATGATCTTGGTCATTAGATGCAATGTTGATTTTCAACTCTTTTGATTCTTTGATTGCTTTCTTGCCGGTGAGCTGTCTTGATTAGTATATATTAAGATATAATATATGCGTGGATATAAGCAGTGTGTAGCTCAAAAACATAGCAAAATACAATATTATAAGAACACCCTGAGGCAAAAATAATAGCAGAAAGTCGAATGTTACTTTTAATTACTCATATGTCGGCTATTTTAGATTTGGACAGGGGGTTATTTCCTCGTTATATCCTCTTTTTTGGCAAGGATTTATGGTTTTATGAATTTAAAATTGACCAAGTTTGCAAAGAGAATGGTTTTGGGGGATATATTCCTTGTACGAAAAATGAAACTCGTAGCTATCTGTTTCGCACAGATAATTTGTCACCAAAGCCGTTCTCGTTGCGAAACATGGGTTGCCTATTTCAATCCGTAAAACCATCAATCCTTAAAAATTGAGGATGCAACGAGGAAATAACCCTGCTGCAATTTAAGATTGCCTGCCTTAACAATACGCTGCGTCATAATCTGGAGCTTCCGACTTCTAATTGAAAAATTTGTTCATGACGTTTCTTAGCATGTGCTTATAGCGATCTATCTTTTTTTGTTTATTCTTGTCTTTAAAAAGTGGAAAATGCTGTTAATGCCCTTAACAAAATGTGTTCCAAAAAGCCGTGAAAAAAAGATTGTAAGTAAATGATTGGTGTTCGAACTATTTTGCTGGGGGGGGTAGACCTGGAAACTCGCCTTTTAACTCTGTATAAGTCGTTACTAGAAACCATTGTTATGCATACGTAACTATTCGTGGGCAAATCTGTATTTACTGTACATATTGTTAAATCGCAAGCTAGATATTACTAAATAAGTGAGGTAGATAAGTGCTAAATGCAAATTAGTTGGATTTGGTTACTATGGCCCTTGAGTCTTTGGAAAAGAGAATTTCAGAACTTGAAAGACAATTAGAAGAATTTCGACAGGAGAATAATGATCTTCACTCCGCAATTGTCGGGTTAATGAAATCTCATGCAGAAGAACTTGATGAAGTGATTAAAGTTGCTGAAGAATCCGTCAAAAACACTGATTACATTAATAGTTCAAGTAAAACCATCAATGAGTTGGTTGAGAATTTTGGTGTGATGGCTGCTAACAACAGTGAACTAGCATTTCAGGCTTCGAGCATGATTACCGAATTCGCAACTTCTGCAAAGGAAGCGGGCAACTATGCGGAAAAAGTTTTGTCAAGTGCAGGTGAAGTTGCCAAAGCCGGCCTCACTGTTGGGGAAGTGAGTAGACAAGTAGAAAATACGTCTAAAATGATGTCTTCGGGCATGCAGCAGGTTAGCACCGCGTCCCAACAGGTTTCCACTGGATCGCAAAAGTTAGCTGAACTCTCACAAGAAGCAGCAAAAAGCACAGAATCCCTAAAGAAAGTCATGGACGAAGCAGGCAACATAGCAAAGGAAGCATCCGCCGTAACAGAAGAGGCTCTAAACAAATCTAAACACGCCAACGAAAAAGGACAACAGGGGTTACATGCAATTGAGGATATTAAAACAAACATTACAAAGGTTTCTGACGCCGTCGTGTCAATGGTCAATTCCGTAGAGCAGGTAGGGCAAATAACAAATTCAGTCTCAGAAATAGCTAGCCAAACAAACATGCTAGCCCTGAACGCTGCAATCGAGGCCGCAAGAGCAGGCGAGGCAGGAAGAGGATTCGCAGTTGTCGCTGACGCCGTTAAAGGCTTAGCAGGCCAATCAAAAGTGGCCGCCGGCTCAGCAATTACTCTAGTAAAAGGAATAAAAGACGCAGGAACCAAAACAAACACTATTGCAACGCAATCACAAGCAAACGCAGCAGAAGGAACAAACGTGGTTCTAGGCGCAATTAAGGAAGCTGAAGGCATTGCCAAAATAATGGAGACAATGACAAGTAAAGTTAACAATTTGACCCTGGGTGTTGATCGAGGTCTCAACTCATTAAGCAATGTTGTCAAGACAATTAATGAAGTGGCTAGTATTGCTGAGGAGAGTTCTTCCGCTTCTGAAGAAGTCTCTGCCACAGTAGAAGAGCAAACTGCCGCCTCACAAGAACTAGAAAAAATCGCCAAGCAAGTTGCTACTATCGCAAAAAATGTTGAAAAACTAACCGAGGACGTTGTTACAGACGTCAAGGGAGTATCGAAAATATCAGCTGACATGCAAAATAAAGGAGCCAATGCAGACAAAAAAGCCGAAGAAATTCAGGAATCTCTTGAAAAAATAGGAAAAGCCAACCTTAGCATTATCGCAGAATCTCAAAATATTTGTAACACTGCAAATAAAGCTGAAACAGAGTTTCATGCTCTTATAGAAAAATACAAGACAAAATTAGACGACCTTAAACAGCAAATTCAGGCTTCAATTGAGTTTAACAAGTCTCTAGGGATTGAATCATAATTTAATCAACAGATTCTTCAAGGAGTATTTCAAGTCTACATCAGAGCTAAATTCTAACCGCCATTTTTTTTGGCCATTACTAATCTTCTTTTTGACAAATGTAAAAAAATATAACCTGCAAAACGAACTTACGAGATATTGCGTTTATGCCTTCCTTTGCGACGTTTTCAGGTATTTCACAACTCTTTTCTTCTCATCAGCGATGGTGCAGCCCGAATCCTTGTAGACTTTTTGAAGCTTATTAGTAACGCCGCCAACCCCAACTTTTTCTATGGAAACATTGTAGCTTCATGGATTGCCCTAAAGTTTGTTCCTTGTAGCAATAGGGGGGAGCAAACCTGCTATGTGCAGTATTCCTGTTCTCAATTTTTACTCTCCTTTTTAATGTTTTTTTTAGCACAATGTTACAGATTACGGTCTGATGAATATTTAAGGTTAGATTGTAAGCTCTTTTCAAATTTCGCCACAAAATAAAGGAAATCATCGAATAATGCTTTCGTTTTGTTGCGTCAAAAGCCTTTTTCTAAAAACAACTACTGACTCATATTTACTGGCTTTCACACAATTTTCTTAATAAAAGGAAAAATGTTGAGGCTTCACTTAGTTGCTAACGCTCGCTTGTCGTAAGATATATCAACGTATCTGCGCATGGTCTTTTTAAAGTCTGACCATAATATCCTCATTTTCAACCTTAATCTCGTAAGATTTTACGTTTTTTATTTTAGGAGGAGAAAAGGCTATTTGTGGAGGAGAAACTACCTTGCCAGTTGTGACATCAAATTTTGCATAGTGTTTCGGGCATTCAACAACGTTACCATCTAAAGCACAGTGGGATAGATACGTGCCAGCATGAGTGCATCTACCATCAATGGCGTAATATTTTCCGCTAACATTGGCTATCAACAATTCTTTGTCACCTAATTTTACTATTTTTGTTTTTCCAACTGGAATTTCTGATGCCGTGGCAGCTTTAACATAACCTGATCCCATAAAACATCAATTCTTCCTTAGTTAATTTTTAACTGATTAAATATTTAAGGGAGCGCTTTTTTGATTCAAAACAAACACGCGCACGTGCACGTTTGCTGCGGGAATAACACCGTTTTTGATTCAAGGTAAATAGCGGAAAGGCCGTTGACGTCCATCATAATGAGGCTTAGGTGAGGTGGCTAAGCTTTTTTTGTAGATTCTCAACTCTCTTGGAACCTTTTCCTTTTTTGTAGAGCTCATTGATCAGAATATGACGTAGGTGTTAAGGTTGAGTCGTTCAAGTCGGCTAAATTCGAGGCAGCAATCTTCCATAAAATATGTAAACAATGCAATATTAAAAAAGGTGATTTAATCGAGATATGCTGTCAACATCTTCATCGCGACCAAAAAGTCTTAGTATTTAAGAAATTCTTTATGAAGCTATTAAGAATTTAATGGAGCTCGCTTGAAGTTTGGATTTTACTCAGTATTAGGCGCTCGTGGTTGTCCTACAATATAAAGCATCCATCCAGATACCCAGATAATGCAAATTAAAGGAAGCAATAAGACTTTTAGCCATCCCTTAACCGTAATCTCTACCCCTCAATCGTACCCTCAGTTGGAGCTAAAAAGCTTTGTTGCAAAGGCTATTTCGCTAATTAGTAAATCTCAAAGTATATCATGCAGTGCTCTCAAAGTGATTTATTAGACTTTTTTCGCTTAGGCAGTATCATCTCTATTCTTATCGGCTTGTTGAAGCGAATTTTGAATGTGAAACAGGAAGATGCATGGATGGTGAAAAAATATTCAGTGAAAGGAAATAATGGCGATGATATTTCTAATGTGTATCCAAATCAAGACTTTTCATGGAAAAGTGGCCGAGGTGAGTTAGCTAATTCCACCTTTTGGCACGTTAAAACCGTCCTTTGTGACTTTTTCCCCTTTTTAATCCTTATCGGGCAACCAATCCTTAGGGAAAGAAGTAGTAAGTTTCCTGAGGTTATTGCCATTTGTTACTATGGTCAAATAGTTTGTTTATTTGGAGTACGTTATTTATAGACCATCGCAATGGTCGAGTGCACAAAACTTTAGGCAATCTTCTGACTTTCTGCGGGGTACGCCGGGTATTAGCTTTCCTTTTGAAAGTCTAAAACCTTGGGTGCATATTTCCTGTTTGTTCAATTGAAGTTCTATGTCCTTTTCAAAAGTGATAATGTTGTCTACAAGAATTTTTTGTTTTGGATTAACTTCATATTGACTCGTTTGTATTTGCATTGTCACACCTATTTGCGTTTACGAGGAAGGCTTAAGTATTAATAAACCATATGTGTTGGTAATACTGACCCAGCATCTGCACTACATAAATACGCCAGCAAGAAAAGAGGCATGCTGAGAATAAAACAATTAAGTAAAGCACACGCTTGCAGCCTTTGTGAGGAAGAGAAAACTAAAGTTTCATAGGCCAAGTAACTCCACCTCTAAGCGATGAGCGCTGAATTTAATTATATGAATCAACGTGTAAATCTTTTTTTGCATTTTTAATACTCCTTTATGGCGCAGCAATTGTTATAAAAAGCGTAACAATAGAGTGCGTTCACGGCAATTAAAGCCAAGTCTAGATCAAGGAGTAGTGTTATTTCAAAAGGATCATAAGAATACGCACAATTTAATAGTAATATTAGAAAGATGGGTAAACCAATTTTGATTAATATGTATTTTAGGGTTAAGACATTTCTTGTTTTATTCAGGCTCTTATGTATTGGATTTTTTTCTATGCCGTCTTTTGATAAGGCAATTTGGGTAGTCGCCAAATCCAAAATGTTCAAAACAACAAGGCTGACACCTAAACAATCGAATAGCTGCAATAATCCAATTAAAACTAAACCTGAAGTAATAACGAAAAAGCAAGAAAGTAAAGCTAACAAAATAATTAAAGTTACAACTATATACTCGTTCTTTAAAATCAAAACCAGGCTTTTTCTTTCCATCTTCTACCTTTCCTTTGCGCAACTAAGCACAAATTCAAAAAAAGACTCAAATCTCATTACTCTTCGATCGAGTTGCAAAAGCCAGTATTTATAACGACATTCAACTCAAATCAGCCGCTAACAAAAACAAAAAACACTTTTTCTTTTAACTGAGCAATTATAAATTTTGTTCTTCACATAAGATAAAGATTTGTGGTTGCTTATCCACAACTACCTCGATAGACTAATCATTGCTTTCTTGAGGATCCAGTCATTTTAGTCACTCTTATTATGTTTCAAGTGCCGATTTCTCGGAATTAGACATCGATACAACTCGGTTGTGTTTTCAGCTTGAGAAAAACTTTATTCAAGAATTTATCTTACAATAAACTCACAATTAAATCTGTTAGTTAAATTGAAGAAGCGGTTGCTTTAAGGGAAGTTGGTTTTAAGCCTTTCATGGTCATTAATGGCGTTCAATTAATGAGGAAACGGAAATAAAGGAGAACCCTGACACAATCATAGGAAACCAACATCCCTCAAATAAAGCGTCGATAAATCACGACAACGCACGAAAAAGTGGCCGAGGTGAGGTATTTGTCGCCACTTTTGGCATGTTTTATTCATCACTCGTAACTTTTCCCTTTTTTTTCGGTTTTTCCTTGATTTTCCATGTTATTCGTGGGTTTTCCGAGATTTTCAGTGTTTTTTATAATAACCGTAGCGTTACAGGAGGTGATATCATTTGAGTTTTAGAGACATAGAAACGAGAATAGCCGGCAATAACCAAGAGATTCAGAAAATGAGAGACCAAAGCTATCTACTCACTATTAACATAAACTTTGACAACGTAGTCCTTAATTTTCTAAAAGAGAAATTAGGCTTTGACTATGCAGCAGAAAAGGCCAAGATCGACAAAGTTGTTACTGAAAATAGAACAAGAATCGACCAACTCATTAAAGAAAACGAGAGCCTTCAAAACCAAGTCACAGACATTAGCTATACTGAAAAATTAGCGGCTGCCAAAATAACCTTCCAAGGCACTAATCTCAAATTATTCAGCGGGGACGCCGTAACAATAGACTGCCCACAATGCAAAAACACATTCACCAAGAACCTCAGAAACATACGAACCCTAACAAGCGAGCCAAACTTGGACTATCTCATCAATGCTAAAACCCTTGAAGAGTACCAAAAATTCATCGGATACGACTATCACAAGTTCAAAGTTTACTGCCCCAGTTGCAACTTTATGTCAATCGTCTACGCGAGCAGGTCCTTCTAACTTTGTGCTCCAGGGAGGTTTTTGGGTTCTCCTCCTTTTTCCCTCCCCGATGTGGTGAGCTCTTCAGCACTCAAAGAGCGATGATCCAGGCGATGATTTTTTTCTGTTATCACATGAGAACAAAACTGTTAAAATTTACGATTCTGTTTTTTTGTCTTCTTTAGTAAAATACTCTTCAGGTATGCCTTCTCGTAAAATTAAGCGCCAGTATGGAAGTATGCTTAGGTAAGAAGGTGTCAGCAAATCCTTCTTATCGGCCTCATCTATGTTAGTATCAAACCCTTTGACATCTTCAGGTATTAAAAAACAATCACTCAGGGACTCATACTGGATTGACTTATAATTGCACGGTGCGAAAAACTCTCTAAGGATAAGATAAGGTCTCTCTGGGTCACCATCTACAAACTGAGTTGGTTGAATTGAAACCATGGTCTTTAGTTGATCAAATTCAAATGGAATTAAGTCAGTTGAGTTAGTCCTTGAGAGTTCTTTCATTTCAGCTTTATCATTTTTGTAATCAATTCGGATCAAAAGGGCAGGAAATCCCTCACTGAGATCAATGTATCTCTTCACAATTGCATCAGAAAAGGTTACATCTCCGACTTTTACTTTCAAGACTTAGCACCTTCAACCTTAGATAGAAACCGCTTAATTAATTCTAAATCACTGGTGACTGTTTGCAGGTTTCTAGCTCTATGTAGGATTACTTTGAAGCCTTCAAGTTTCTTTCCGGTTTCCAAATATTCCATTATGACTTTTTTTTCCTGTTCGGATAGAATATATTGCCTCATTCTTTTGGTTTCAGCCTTCAGGTTACTATCATATTAAGTATTATATAAGGTTGCTGTTAATAGGTTACCATAACCGTAACCTTAATAAGCATAGGTTACCATTACAGTAACTTAGTGATTGAAATGATGACTCAACAAGAAAACACTTATGGAACGTTTGTTAAATCTCATAAATTGCCCAAATGCGGCAATCGCTCAAGAGTTTCAAGATTTAATAATGATGTTTTCTGTGAGCGAGCAAACAGTTGGATAGACTGCAGCAATTGCCACAAATGCAACCCTGAACGCCGAGAACGAATGAGCTTGGAGTGGTAAAAATGTGTCCTAAAAAAGATTACTGCCAAGCCATTGGCAATATTTGCCCCGGCGGTTCTTACTCTCGCTTTTGCGACCCTGATCTCAAAAATATGAATGGGAATGAACTCAAAGGAGAGAATTAAGTGGTAAACATGGCAAAATACACAAAAGAACAAATCAATGATATCCTTGATTTGAAAGGCTGGATAGGCACTCAGATCGACATCTTTAACCTGTATGCAGTTCTCACAATCGGCGTCTCAAATAATCCGGGTGAATGGGAAGTCAAACAGAGAACTTTCAGCGAAAAACCGTTATCCATAAAACTTGAAGATTTCGATGATTGCATATCAAAAGCAGCTGTTAAACGGCGCTTCAATGAAGTTATGCAAAAAGCCGTTTCTGCGACAATGTTTAGGCAAGAAACTGCTTAAGGAGGTGAACAAGAAAATGTCTCAAAAATCGAATTTGAAACAAGCATTAGATCCTCAAAAAATACCCATGGAAGAATATATGGAAAAGATTGTTGGAAAGACGACAGAAAAATACGACAAAATCGTGAAAGACATCGATGAATTAACTGAGGACCTTCTTGATACTATTCAAAAACACGCGGCATTACCGGAAGTTCCTTTATGCCCTGCTTGCGGTGGAGAATTGAAGAAAAAGAAGTTTGTCGATAGTTGGAACCCCGAGAATAAACCCGTAACAGCTTCTATAGATGGAACAGATCACATCATACTAGTTAGTACTCCAGCTGACGTTAGTGAAGATTTCTATTGTGAATCCTGCAAAACTCGCTGGGTTGCCGAGACAAACGCTACTCCAGAAAAGGATTAACCAGGAGGTGAAAACAGCATGAAAGTAACCTTTGAAGTATCGCCAGAAACCATAAAAAGCTATGAGTTCATAAAAGAGCAATTGCCCTGGGCAACCGAAACCATAGAAGACTTTGCAAAAGCCGCTTTCAGGAATCGTTTCTTAGAATATTATCCGTTAGCCGTCAAAACTAAGAGGAAGAAAAAAATAAAGGCGCTCTAAAAATGAAAACCCCTTCCTGTTTTGGATCGTATAATTGCGAGGCTGAGTTGATGCTGTCCTGCCAGCACCATTTAGACTGTAGGAAACGATTTGAACAAAAAAATAAAGTGGAGGCTTAAGGTTTGATAGCCGAGAAATATAATTTTTCAGATTTTGAAGTCCAAATGTTACTCATTGAGCGTAACACGTGCCAAGCTAAAATTGAAGCAATCGATGAACTCTTAGACAAGATTGGCCAGGCTAAGGGTCTGCAGGATAGCCGAAAAGCCGGGAGCGCTCATAAACAAGACGCTGAATTGCAAGAAATCGCCTTTAACGCTTTGAAATGGCAAATTCAGGAAGGCACTAAGATTGGTACCTTTGAGTTGGCAGTAAAGCAAGACAATGACCAGGCAAAGTTTTCAACAGCGTATGACGAACTCAGGAAAGCTGATTGTAACATTCGGGATCGCTATCAAGGTTTAAACTATGTTTATACTTACTGGCTTTTTGGCGAAGATAAAATCTACAGGCAAAAAAAGAAGTAATGAAGGGGGTGAACTGTTGAGTGAAAATGAAAACAAAAGCCAAACAGCAACGACTAACGACATGGTTCCAGTAAATACTTCAATCGACAAAGATACACTACGCTTTTTGAAGGAATATTTAGCTTTCTTCGGTTCTGACATGTCTATTGAAGACTTAGCCCGCCAGATGATTTACGAAGAGGCTCAATATTTGCACGGAGCATTGAAAGAATTTCTTTCCGAACCAGGTGTGGAACGTTATGTCAGCGTTGGGTCATGGATAACAAAATTTAAGATTCTTACTGAGGTTACTATGTGAAAACCGCAAAATTAGCCCTAAAAGCAAGATCAAAAGGAGGTGAGAAAATTGGCTCAGGAATCAGTTAACAAGAAAACTGTTCAAATCTCAATTCCAGAAACCGTTTATTTAGAAATCGAAGCAATCAGCAAAGAGTACAATGAAACACCAAACGAAATGGCCGCGCACTTATTGAATGCTCAAATTGACAAAGCACGCCATAAAGACCTTTTCTATCCTGGCTTAAAATGGTGCATGCCTCAAGAATCAGTTATCAAAGCAAGAATCCATCCGAGAGACGTAGCGAGACTTCAAAGCTGGATTTTTAGCAAAGACGTTATTGAACTTAGCTCGGACTCAAAGAATGCCTTGTACATATTAAATAGAAGCGCTCAAACATCAGAAGCAAAAGCAACAGAGAAAACCCAGTAAGTGACTTTCTATAAGTCACCTTTTTTATATTAAAAAACCTAGCTTTTCCACTAAAAAAATGCTTGTCATGAATGGAGGGTTAACGTGTTTGAAGAGTTGCCGCGAGTAATTCCTGCGCTCTTGCATTATAGATTTTTCTTTGCTCTTGGTGCTCTCGGCCGTCCTTATCTTTAACGAAGAAAACGCCGTACTGATAGGGAACCGTGAAAGAAGACGCATACTCTTTCTCGTAAGGTCCATAAACGCTGCAGTGAGGACAAAATATTCGCGTTCCAGCTGCTAAATCCAGGTACCCTTGAGCCCCGGATCTAGGGCAGGATTCCCACAGAAACCGCAAGTAACAGGTTTTCGCCAAATAACTAAAGCATCCAAAGGATAAGCCCTCTGAAATATTAGGGGTTGTCTGGACTAAAAAAACTTTCGAAGCTTCCAAGTTTGCTTTAAATTCTTCAGCAAAGGATTTTACAAGCATCAACATTTATTTTAATAGTGACTTTTCTGAAGCGAGAAGATGCAGTTAACTTATTGAAGGAAATTTTGAATAAATGCACTTCTGTTGATGGAAATTATTTAGCGCTTATGCCCTCTGGTTCCGATAACATCTTATCGCATGGCTATCAAATTCACCTTAAAACATACCTAAACCAATCAAACAAAATATGCCTTCAATGGTTCATTATTAAAAATGGGCTAGAACTGAAAGAAACAGATGGAAAAACAATAATTTTTAAACCAATAAAAAAGAGTTAGCTTATGCTTTTTTACTAATCACCATCATGCTTCTGCTCAAATAGTTGAGCAAAATAGCCTCTCTTTTTGGTTTATGTTTCATGAATGCTATTATTTCTGTTTTAAAAGCCAAAGGTCTGTCTTTGCCTTTGCTAATTCATCAGCTAAATCTTTGATAATACTTTCCAATGCTTTAAATGGGTCTATAAACTTGGGGTCTAGACCTACTATCTCTCCTGGTGCTTTCATTTTTTCATCAAACTTAATATCCCTAATGCCTAAGTTTTTCAACTTGCTATTAACTTCAACTGATTATTTTCAATAGTTTCGGAATCTTCACACATCTTTCTTGCCTCCCAGTTCACGTTGCAGTTCAGTTCTTAATTCTTCTCTTATTTTGTTTTATCTGCTCCCTTCTGGCCAGAGAACACTTTTACAGCTCGCTCCAATGCGTGTATTTTCCATAAATTGTCTTTGAGAATTTCTTTAGCAAATGAACTAAGAGCAACGTTAGAAAAATCTATATTAGAATTGTCAATTCCCTGATAGGGTACCCCATTAATGAAAAAAAACTCGGCAAAATTAAACATTAACATAGCGTTTTCCTCAGCTCGTAATTGATTTATTCTTTTTGGATCTGAACCTAATGTCTTAACTAATTCCTTTGCTTCATCCTCTTCAATTCTACGCAGATAACCTCCATACGAAAAATAAGCGTCGGGTACCTTACTGTTAGGTCTACTTACAATTTCAGCCTTAGCCGCTTCACCTACTAAAGGTCCGCGAAGTAGGCCTCTTGATACATCGATAAAATATGCAACCACGCTACTGTAACGAGAATACAGCCATTTGATTTCTTTGAAAAGTGGATAATTCAAAAGTATGCCTATTTTTTCAATCATTAAGAGGGCTTTTGCTTCATCTTCTTTTTTCTCGAATTCGAATATATCCATTAGTGTATTAGGAGTTAATGTAAATGTCGATAGGTATTTGAGGGCTCCTTTAAAGGTTAAACTATAGACTGTTTTCGGCATGTTTTTTTTGGATTTCACAGTTGCTTTTTGTATCAATCCTTGTCGATGCACCTCGATAAAGGCTTCATGTACTCTGGAGTAGGCTGCATCTAGTTTAACTTGCATTGCAGAAGGACTTATCGGATCAGGACTCTCAGCTATCACGCTTAATATGGCGTCAATTCTTTCCGATTTTTTGGTAGCTTCAGTTTTATTTTCCATTTCACTCATTTTTAACTATCCACTCTCTATGTTTACTATCCGTGTTATAAGGGTTATATAGCAGATCTGTATATAAACACTTCTCAGTGATAACGAAAAATGATACCCGAATACCCTGAAATGTTGAGTTTTAAGCTCTCAACAATGGAAAAACAGAAAATCGACGAACTTGTTTCAAAAGGCAAGTTTCCAAACAGGGGCAAGCTAATTCGTTCAGCGCTTAATGACTTCTTTCAAAAGGAAAATGCCCAAAAAGATTTGAATGGACTCAAAAACGAGCCGGGGTTAACCTAAGTGTCCAATAAACAACAAGGCACCGATCGAAGGCGATCTAGCATGAAACAATTCAAAGATGAAATACACTTAAAAGCTAAAGTTAAAAAAGAGGTTAAAAAATCATGAGTACGCCAAAAATTGGCTGGTATCATGATAGCGCCTACAAGGATCCCGTCAGCGATTCGCATCCTCTTTTTGTAATATGCTTCGAGCAAATGCAAGAAAACTATTATATCCGTAATGAGTCGGACATCGACATTTTCAAGATTCGGTTTATTAACGAAAGTAACGCTCCCCTAAAAATCGAATGCGACAGAACCCATCTACTAGTTGGTCAGACAGCAAAAGTTACGTTTACCGTTGAAGGATTAACCGATAAAATGGTAATAGAGAACCCGCTTATTACGGGCAATATCAAACTTAACGGTGCCTGGGATCCGTTAGGAAGGATTTATCTTAAAGATGGAAAGGTCTATTTCAAAAATAAAGAACAAGCTAAATCTTCCAGCTCCAAGGAGGCCCTAAATGTTAAATAATAAAGGAACGGGAGCTTGGGTTCCTGTTTGCAATGAGTTAACTAAGGCAGTTAAGGCTCAAAAATCTCAAGAAGAATGCCCCAACTGCCACGGGCCTACTTTTGGATGCCTTGTGAATGGCTGTAGAAAGAATTGCAAAAAATAAGGGTGCTTTGACTGGAGATGACCGAAAACGACAATAATCAGGATTTGCAGAAGCAAGACCGCCCATTCACTTTTCATTTAGGCACGAATTGTAACCACTGCGAACAATGCATCGGGTACGATAATAAGCCGTTTAATGAAAGCGCGATTCCGGCTACTTTCCCAAACGCAGAGCAAGAAGACCCTGATTCTTACGCAGCAAACGTTCACAACCATTGCGGCTGCAGTCTGGAAGCGGATGAAGAAGCTGAGCAGTTAGGCGAATACAACGCTTATTGGAGTAAGCAGGAAGGCGGCACTAGGCATGGCTACGTCGTTTGGCGGTTCAGAAACTGGTGCCGGTGAAGGAGCTGGCGGTGAAAGTGAAGAGTGGAATCCTAGCCAGTATAATGCTTATTGGGGTAGTCAAGAAAGCGGTGAAGGCGGGGAACCTTCAGGTTTTGGAGTTAGCCCTAGAACTGTGGTGCGTGGAGCGCGTGCTGTTCGCAGTCCAGAAGCAATGACGCATTTTCTTAGTCATGAAGCAATAAAAGAATTAGCGCCAGAGCTAGCGCCTATCATTGCACCAATTTTAATGCCTTTAATCACGGTTGCTTTTGCAGAATGGGAAAAGTATCAGCAGTATTTGCAGAATCAAGCTCAGGAAAGACAACAACAGAAACAAATGCGAGACGTTTATCGCAGCGTGGTGCCTGAATGAGTGAGGTTTTAATTACAAGTTACACTACTGGAAATTACAATTGCGGTAACGGTTTTAGTGCGGTTTATCCAGCGAGCGGTAGCGCAAATGGGCAAGCCCTCCCTATGGGAAGTGCACCGCCAAACTGGTATAAGTTAACTCGCGTTATCATCCGATTATATATTGCTCCACAAAACGGTGGTGGCTCAGCTACCCTTAAGGCTGTCATGTATGAAGCTTCTGCGCAAAGCGGAATAAGCATGATTCCAACAGGTGCTCCTTTAGAAACAAGCGCTCCTGTAACGGTGACTAATCCAGAGGAAGATGAAACATTTACTGCGCAATTTACTTTTAGCGGAACACACGTTTATGCTGCAGCTAAAAAGTACATTCTTGTTATAGAGTGCACTGCCCTCTCAGGAAATAATGCGGCTTGGTCGGCTGACGCTAACGCCGCGTATAGTGGAAACGCATCAGCATTAACATCAAATTGGGCACCTTACACTTGCTCTGAAACTACTTCAGGCAATTTTGCCTCTTTTTGGTTTCAACTCTACGGCATAGCCGATGCATCTCCTACACCTGACACATATACGATTTCTGCAAGCCAAAACGGTTCTGTTTCGCCTTCAGGAACACAAACTATCTCTTCAAATACTAACGTGACTACCACGCCAAACCCAGGTTACTTTCTTAATTATTGGTTGCTTGATAGCGTAAATGTCGGTTCAACTAATCCTTACGTGATTCAGTATAGTGGCAATGGCCAAACGCATACTCTTGAAGCCATATTTTTAGCATACAACGCTTCAACTCAGGTACTTATTGGCGGCACCGATTATAGCAGTCTTATTCAGCATATCGAGTTGTGGCTAAGCGAAACTGACATAACTGGACGTTTCCTAGTTAACTTTTTTAATGGAGCTAACGTTTTCGGTGGAAACCCAAACGCTCCAATACAAATCAGCAAGAATAATGCGCCTTTAATGTCTGGCTACGTCGACCAACCCATCTGTATCCTAATGGAAGATGAACAGCATGAATGCTTATCTTTAGCTGAATATAGAGGAAGAGATCGCGCTCAAACTCTTCAAAACGTAATCAATGGAACAGTACTTTCACAAGCACAAGTAAAAGCTGATGATTTAATAGCAACATTGTTTTCTCAATCAGGCGCCGCCGTCTCTTTTACTTCGCCTTCAACAGCGCCCCAAATTCTTTATGAACCTGAAGGAAAATACCTCACAGATTGCATTCGAGACATCTTTGATTTGATTGATTACAGCGGTTACGTTGATTCTAACGGCGTTTTCCACATGTTCCCTCATGATGGCTCAGGCAACCAGCAAGCAAGCGGAATTCAACTTAACTGCATATTTGGAAACTCAAGCAACAATCTTATCAAATATGCTGAACGCGCTTACGCTGACGCTTTAGACCTGCGAAACTACATTATTGTTTTGCTAGACTTAAGCAGCGACGACCTTTTTACAGAACAGAATGCTTCAGTCTGGGCAACCTGCAGTCTCGTTGACACAGTTAACCCAAGTGGAGGCTCTCAGACAACAAGCAATCAACCAATAGATTATGAGCAGTCTTCGCCAATAGCTCCCTCTGCAGGAGTAGCATCAATTGAATGCCCTGAAAGTAACGGAACATTTGCCGGCGGCCAATTAAACTTTCCACTTTACGGAATAAACAAAATTGACTATTCTCAACTGACACTGCCTGTAAACATAACTTTTGACCTCTTTGCCCATGATACAACACCAAACGATCATTTTCAATGGTGGTTAAGCCTTAAGGATGATGCTGGAAACTGGATCGGTTACACGCCTAATCTTCCTAATCTTCTTACGGATGGCGCGGCATGGAATAGTATAAGTGTTCCATGTGGCCCAACTCAACTTATTAATCCAGTGGGGAGCTATCCAAAATGGGTTCAACTTGAAGGCTCAGGCTTTTCATGGAAAATAACGGCGATTCGTTTCACATTTGATGAACCTTCCAATCCAACATTGCAGTATGTCTTAATTGATAACTTGCAGATTCCTAACGTGCAGCCTGTAGCCGTCGCATATTGGGCAAATCAATCTCCCTCTGACCCTGACCCTACAAACATTAATTCACCATACACTATTAACGGCGTAACTTACCCGAATGGTTTTGGTAAACGTCAATTACCAATTACTAAAAGTGATTTCGGAGCCTTCTTTGAAGCATCAGCATACGCAAACAGCATTTACCAAAAAAGGAAAGCGCCGCTTGAAAAAATAACTCTTTGGGCTACTGGAGATTGCGGATTCGTCAGTAACGCTTGGGCTATGCTTCCTGGCGCTTCAGTGACTTTGAACGTTGACAAATGGGGCATATCAAGCACATCGCCGAATTACCGTTTTGTAAAAATCCATCACATACTTGATCGTGAAACGCCTGAAAGTGGCTGGCTTCACCGTGTAGAAGTAGATCTTGTTCCGGTAGCTCAGAAGTATCAAACTCAACTTTGGAGTTACGGCAAAGACCAGGGCGGGGCAGCAATCAGTAGAGCTCTAAGAGACAGATTGACAGCACTTGAAGTTACAGCACGCCAAGGAAACACTTGGTTCGCTAATCTGCCCTGATATGAAGAAATATAGAGGCGGCTAAAAAGTGGAATCAACTTTAACAAAATTCACTGAAGAAATGAAGCTTGAGGAGTGCATTAACTCCATTTTTTCTGCCTCGCATTATTGCAATGATGTACCGAATAAGACAAAAAGCTTAAGTGGCGAAAAAGCTGAAAATAAAGCGTTTGATCGTTCGCCTACTGTATTTGAGCGTTATATTGTTCCCGTTGCGCGTGCAGGGAAAGGCAAACGAACACGAATGAATAAAGACAAAATATTAGATAGAAAAAATGGAATTTTACCTGACGGCCAAAAAGGCCTGACCCAAGAAATTTCAACAATAAAAATAACAACTAAAAATCTCGATGAATGTGCTAGACTTGCAGCTTTTATTCGCATGCAGCTAGGAGAACCATTGAGTAACTCGCGGGTCTTCGCTAACACTGACACGAAAGAATACTATACATTTCTGAATTACTCCTCTGAAACAATTTCTCCGATTTTGCAGCAAGTAAATGCGTTTGACCCAGGAGCGTAAAAGTGATGACAGAGCAACCGCAACCAAACCCAATTGTTTCCGATATCCCCACGGGACTGCCAAAAGAATTTAATCCTGAACATGAAGAAGCGCTTAATCGTCTTCATGAAGAAGAGGCAGAGCATTTTGAGTTTGATGTATGCCCAAGAGAAGGCAAGCTTTTACGAATTATAGGATATACTGATAATGGACAACCTAACCTTTGGGCATGTCCAGAATGTAAAGAAGAAATAAACGAACCTTTAAAACAAAAATATAATCCTAATCCAAAAACTTACATTCAAATGCCTGTAACTTCAAATGAAGACATTAAAGAGCTCCCCTTAAGGGCACAAGAAATCGCTAATGATATCAGCGTTAATTATCTTTTCAAAACTGATCGAGATACAGGGAAATTAAGCAGGTATGATGCCGAAAGAAGAATTTGGCGCAATGATGGTGATACTTATTTACAGGAATTACTGCCAAAAATCATAGGTGATCGCAACACTAAGGCTTTGTATGAAAATACGCTTCATTGCTTGAAAAGCATAACTTTAGAAGAAATAAAACCAAGCAACGCTGTCGTAGGCGTTAAAAATGGTTTTTTGCATTTAGAGAAAAACATTCTGATAAATCCAACACCGAACGAATATACTACAATCAAAATACCCCATAAATTTAACCCTAATGCTAAATGCCCTCAAATTCTTAAAGCCTTCACTGAAATCGTAGGAGAGAAACAACTTCCGTTACTCCAGGAAGCGATAGGAAACATATTCATCCGTGGAATGTTGTTTCATAAAATAACAATTTTTATTGGAGGAGGCGGCAATGGAAAAGGCCAAGTTTTAACGTTAATAACCTATCTCGTAGGACCCGAAAACGTATCAAATGTTACACTTCAAGCATTATGCAATGACAAATACGAGAGAGCAACCTGCTACAGAAAACTAGTCAATTTAGGTCGAGATATTCCACAAACAAAAATCTCTGCAACTGGCAACGCAAAAATGATGTCAGGGGATGATCCCATGACAATGCAGAATAAGTATGGTCAACCTTTCACAGCAAACCCTGATGACCTGCCTAAACAATTCTATAGTTGCAACCAGCTGCCACCCAGTGACGATGACACTGACGCCTGGTACCGTAGGCAAAATCTAATCGCTTTCAACAAGCAGTTTATACCAGGCGTAAATGAAATCAAAAGATTAGCTGATAAACTGGCTGAAAACGAAGAGGAAATGTCAGGGTTCCTTAATTGGGCTTTAGAAGGAAGAAAACGATTATTAGAAAATGGTTGCTTTAGCGCGAACGAGAACATAGAAGAAAATCGAGAAAAATACGTTAAAAACTCAAATCCAGCACAAGCATTCATAGAATCAAACTTACGCTATGAAGAAAACCAATTCATTCCAGAAAAAGAGCTATGGTCAAAAGTTGGCCTATGGTGCGCTGAAAGCGGAATAGCAGCCCCAAGGAACAAAGGACAATTTACTCAAGAATTAACAAAGCAAATTCCTCAAGTCATCCAAACCACACAAAGAATCGACGGAAAAGCAGGAATTCATGTTTACATGAATGTTACTTATGCTAAAAAAAGCGAGGCATCTCAGAAAAGCTTAGATGTAGCGACTGTAGCGACTGTAGCGACTGTAGCGACTGTAGCGACTCCTATTACTCTCTCTAAAATAGAGAGTAGTGAAGAATCTAAAAATAAGAGTATATACCCACCTGATACACTCGATACACTCGCTACAAAGCCGACTTTTTGGGTTAAGGAAATTAAGGACGGGGAAAAATGTGAAGCCTGCAGTCAACTTGCAATTACTAAGGAAATAGTAACCCCAGAAAAGGATACTCTTAGACGATGTGACGCATGCTTTAATGATTTGAAAAAGAAATTCAACAATGCAGTTTGGAAGGCTGCTTATCCTGAAGGTGTAAGTTTTGAAGATAAAGATCCAATAGAAGAGGCCGCTTGAAATGACTACACCCAGCGTCTCAACTGGAAGGGTAAGTTCAAATGAACTAACCTCGACAAGCGATGTAACGCAAAAAGAGATTCTGCAGACTGAATTGTTACAAAACGTCACAAAACACAAGGATGCGTTAATGGCAACATGCCTTTTCTGTCATACTAATTTTCCAGCTCGTACTCGCCGCGCTAAATTCTGCTCTTCGAAACACCGGGTTTATTTCTTCCGAGCTCGCCAAACTGTAAGGCCGCCTATAGGCTCGGTTGAAAATGCTATGTGGCGCCAACTGCAACCAGTAGCAGAGCCATTAGAGGACCAGATTCCAATTGCATTACCTGACCTATCAAACAGTGAATTAGAGGAGAAACAGGAAACCTCACATAACATCACAGAGGAGGAAAGCCGCGATGCAATGCTGTAACGGTAAGCCTAAGAATTTGTGGTATTTTGAGGGAAAACGGGGGTATGCGAGATTAGCAAATTTTGCATGTAACGCAATAACAGTGTTGGATTTTGTCGGATTTTGTCCAGTTTTGTCCAGAAAAGACCACCTTGCCACTGAAAGAATTTGTAACGGAAAAGGAAAAACAAAAAAATGGCTAGAATGGGCTGAAAAGGCAGCAGAATTTAAGGAGCTGGGGCTGAATGCAGAACTGTAACGATAACCTAATTTGCAGAATGCCCCTTTTGGTGCAAAAAAGTGCAAAATTTCTTAACGAATTAAGGTTTGCGTTACAAGTTCCAGCGGTTGTTGAGAATCCTTATTTGCCGCAAAATGTCGCAAATTCTATACCTGATTTTAGTGTTGCGTTACAGGATTTTTCATTAAGCAGTACTGGAGGCTCTTGTTAGTTTGGTTGAGGTTGAAGCTCAGGGAAAAGCGCTTGCTAACCACTTCTTAGGCTCTGGCAGTAGCGTTGATTCTGGCCGCCTCCAAGTCGACGCTAAGGCGCTCCCAAATGAACTTCAGCCTACCCGAAACCTTCAGGTTACAGCCGATTTAAAGTGTCCTGAATGTGGCAGTATCAGAACAGTGCATAATGGCTCAAGAAAGCTTGGTGATGGTAAACAAACAAGTATTCTAAAATGTACTGATTGCGGGCGTAGGTTCTCGGAAAATTATTTAAGGTTTGCAGGGCAAAGAAGCAATCGCCAAATATGCGTTGATGTTGAGGAGAAAAAGGAGACAACGAAAAATTTGGCTACCGCAGCAGAATTTAAGACTGTTGCGAGTGATGAAAAAGACGTCAAAGGCATGCTATTAAAATTTGAAGTTAAAATGAAGCTTCAAGGCTACAAGGACTCGACCATACGCTTAAGCAGCTCAGTTTTAAGAACGCTGATCTCTAGAGGCGCTAACCTGGCAGATCCTGAAACAGTGAAAGAAGTCATAGCAAAACAGTCCAACATAGAAACGGCTTTCAATGGTAAAATTTGGAGTGGCAGCCGAAAAAGAAACGTGATCAATGCTTACACTGACTTCTTAAAGTTCATTGGGCTATCTTGGGACGCACCGATATATGAGATTATCCGCAAAAACCCATTTATTCCAACCGAGCAAGAAATAGACGATCTAATTGCTGGATCACCGAATATACTGGCCACTTTCCTGCAACTGCTTAAAGAAACTGCAATGCGAAGAGGCGAAGTTATTGCTCTTCCTTGGAAAGACGTCGACTTAGAAAGAAGAGTTATAATGTGCAATTGTCCCGAGAAAGGAAGTAACGCGAGAATCTTTAGCGATCTGAGCGGAAAACTGCTTAACATGCTTAGCAATTTGCCGCGAGATAGTGAGCTAGTATTTGGCAAAATGACATTGAATGTGCTGAAGAATCAACTCTGCAGGACTAGAAATAAATTAGCTTTCAGACTTGGGAATCCACGCCTTAAAGAAATTCACATGCATACTTTTAGGTATTGGAAAGGAACAATGCTCTATCATTACACACCGGATATCCTTCTTGTTGCTGAATTCCTTGGCCATAAGAACATAGAAAACACCAGGCTGTACGTTCAACTGGAAAAGAACCTCTTTAAAACCTTGCCGAATGACCAATTCATAACACGCTTGGCATTTACCGCTGAAGACGCATGCAAACTAATCGAGGTAGGATTCGAATATATTACAGGAGAGTACAATGATGGAGGAAAAATCTTCCGTAAAAGAAAATAAAGGCGATGCTATGAAACTTAAGAAGCTTAAGCTGAAGTTAGTGAAAAGCGGCCGAAGACATTGTTTGGCATGGAAAAGTGGCCGAGGTGAGGTAGCTTGGTAGCCTAGAGGCCTGTGGAGCCTTTTGCCAGGGTTCAAATCCCTGCCTCGGCCCTTGCCTAATGGTATTCGACACTGTAGTTTTTGAAGTTTCTAAGGGGTTCTTCAGCGGGTTTTAGCGGATTTTTTATTAAAACATCAAATGTTTGTAATCGACGGAGTCATTTTTAACCCTGGCAGTCGTGGCAATCATGGCAAAGCCAGGAGTTTCTTGTAAAAAATTCAGCTTGCACAGGGGCAAAAATCGCCTTTCAGGGAAACTATCTTAAATCGTTCTGCGGGGACGCCGTAACAATAGATTGTCCACAATGCAAAGCCGAGTTCACTAAGAACCTCAGAAACATTCAAAGCCTAACGAGCGAGCCCAACCTAGACTACATTATAACTGTGAGAAACCTCGAGGGATACCCTGCCTTTATAAAAAACGACTACAACAAGTTCAAAATCAACTGCCCAACATGCGGATTCACATCAATCATCTACGTCAACAGATACTTCTAACTTCTAGTTCCTGAACAGTTTCTAAATCCTCTTTTCTCTAGTCATGCTATGCTTACTAATGGGCAGCTTTGAACAGCTTGCGGTTAACCTAACCTTTAATTGTGTTGTTTATTCTATCTATTTTATAGTGGTTTTTGTGAATATTGCTTTTTTTGAGGTTCAAGACTGGGAGGAGCCTTTCCTTAAGTCTGCATTCGAAGGACATCAAGTTCGATTGTTTACGGAGTCTTTAAATGAAGCAAATGTCGACCAAGTAGCAGATTACAGCATAATCTCAGTATTCATTTACTCAAACTTAAACAAGGAATTAATAAGTAGACTATCCAAGACCAGGCTGATTGCAACTCGCTCAACAGGTTTTGACCACATTGACATCCAAGAATGTAAAAACAAGGGCATTACAGTTTGTTATGTCCCGCTTTACGGTGAAAACACGGTCGCTGAGCACACTTTTGCTTTGATTCTTTCCCTTTCCCGCGGAATCCACTCTTTTGATCAACAAACTCGTCTTGGCAATTTCACTTGCGGCGGCATAAACGGCTTTGATTTGAACGGCAAAGTCATAGGAGTTCTTGGAACAGGCAGGATTGGAACAAAAGTGATAGAAATTGCCAAAGGCTTCAAAATGAATGTTTTAGCTTACGATAAATATGCTAACATTAAGCTTGCTGATTCACTGGGCTTCAAATATACTGATTCAAAAGATTTGCTGAGCAATTCCGACGTGGTTACGCTTCACTTGCCTCTGAATGATGAAACTTACCATTTCCTCAATAAGAATACCATTAGAACCATGAAAAAAACCGCAATAGTAATAAACACTGCACGCGGCGGGCTCATCGATACCGAAGCCTTAACAGAAGCCTTAAAAAACGGCGACATCGCTGGCGCCGGCTTAGATGTTCTTGAAGAAGAATCACTTATCCGCGAAGAAGCACAACTATTACTAGACAATGTACCACGCGAACGCTTAGCCACCATGCTTAGAACTCACATACTTCTAAGGCTAAACAACGTCATCATCACGCCGCATTGCGCATTCAACAGCAAGGAATCAATGGAGCGACTAGTTAACACAACCATCGAAAACATTCAATCATTCATCCAAGGAAAACCAAAAAATATAATCAAATAACACAGTCTGCTTGAGACACAGACACAGCAATACTTAAACTTGCAAGAATTCTTCTAATCTCATATCCCATCAATACATCCATGCCGACGGACTCAACGGAAGCTGCAAGACCTACAAAACTTGCGTTGCGGTGATGGCGAGTTCACCCAAACATGGGACAGATGGGACCGGGCAAAAATCCCACGCCGAGAGAGCTTAGCCAAGCTTAAAGCGACGCTCAGCTATGCGGTTAAGTGTTAGGTTACGTGGGAGACAAACAGCCCGCGAATGAACAATTCATGAAATCTTTTTTGATAATGTTTAAAAATGTAAGAACACTGTAAAGTAGTAGTGCATTAAAGTTGGAAAATGAAGTTGTAGTAACAAGAAAGGGTCAGACAACTATTCCTGTAAACCTTCGCAAAAAATACAAAATTGAAGAAGGAACAAGGCTTGAAGTAATTGATACAAATGAAGGCATATTGCTCAAGCCCAAAATGTCAATTTGGGATATGATCGGTTCAGGCTCAAAGTACGCAACTCCAGAAGAAATGAAGAAGTTGCTTGATAAACTAAGGGAAGAAGATGAATAGAAAGGTATACGACACCAGATTCTTTGTCGAGCTTTTCTATTCTAAAGATAAAAAAATTTATCCGAAAATATTAGAGGAAAAAAGATACCGAGAAAAATACATTTCAGCGATATCCATTCACGAATTATTCCAAATTTGCCTTGCCCGAGAAGGAAAAGAAACAGCTAAACTTAGAGTAGCATTAATCATGAAAGATTTCCATGTATTATCAGTAGACGAACAGGTTGCCCAAATCTCTGCTGAATTAAGGCATAAGTACAATCTCTCAATGGGTGACAGTATGATAGCTGCTACAGCGTTAATGCTGGGAGCAATTTGCATTTCAGATGACCCACATTTTAGCCAGATTCAAGAAATTAGAACAACTTGGCTCCATTCCACGTAAATTCTTAAATTCATAATTATAATAAGCTATGGAGAATAGAGTTGAGTTTACGTTGGATTTAGACAAGAAAATTGAACTCATTTGCAGACCGCCAACTGACGAAGTCGTGACGCCAGAAGACTTACGTTCCCTTCTGGAAACTGAGGAGCACCCAGTTGCTTATAACGGTTGGGAACCTTCTGGGTTAGCACATTTGGGTACGGGAGTTATTTGTGCTTACAAAATGAAAGACTTCGCAGAAGCAGGCGTTCACTTCAAAGCTTTCCTTGCCACTTGGCACGCATGGCTAAACAACAAGCTAGGCGGAGATTTGGCGCTTATTCGCAAGGCAGCTGACCTTTTCAGGCACTCATGGCTGGCTCTTGGCGTTCCAGCTGATAAAGTTGAGTTCATTTATTCTGATGAGCTCTATGATGATATTGCTTATTGGGCTAAGACCGTTACTGTGGCGAAAAACATAACTTTAGCCCGAACCACACGCACACTTGAAATCGCTGGAAGAAAAGAAGGCGAAGCTCATTACGTTTCAGATTACTTATACACGCCCATGCAAGTTGCAGACATTTTTCATTTGAAAGTAAAAATCTGCCAGCTAGGGTTAGATCAACGAAAAGCAAACATGGTTGCCCGCGAAATCGGAGAAAAAATTGGTTTCTGGAAGCCCGTTTGCGTTCATCACCATCTTCTACAAGGTTTAGAAAAACCTAAAGTTTGGCCCATCCCTGAAGGTCAAGAAAAAGAAGTCATCGCATCAGCCAAAATGTCCAAAAGTAAACCTGAATCATGCATCTTCATTTACGATTCACCAGAAGAAATTAAACAAAAACTCTCCAAAGCTTTCTGCCCAGAAAAAACTGTCGAGTACAATCCTATCATGGACATTTGTAAGCACATCATCTTTAGGGAGAAATCAGTTTTCACCATCGAACGTCCATCTAAATTCGGAGGAAACGTAGATTTTGAAAGTTTTACAGATCTGGAATCTGCGTACTTGAATGGTAAACTGCATCCGATGGACTTGAAGAATGGTGTTGCTACTCAACTTGCTGAAATCTTGGAGCCCGTTAGACGATACTTCCAAACAAACAATGAAGCCAAAGACTGTTTAGAAGCAGTGCGAAAAGCAAAGATTACAAGGTAAGAACTTTGTTAAACCGCCTCAAAGAAAAACAAGAAAAAATCCTTCAAATAATCGAGTCCTTACGGGCTAATTCTTCGCAAAGCATGATTATACTCGTGGAAGGCAAGAAAGATGAAAATGCTCTAAGGGTTTTAGGCATTGAAGGAAGAATTATCACCATTAAAACAGGCGGTAAATCTTTTTCTGATGTTCTTTTAATGCTTGAAAAAGCAGGAGTTCCTGAAGTCATTCTCTTGTTGGATTTTGATCGCCGCGGTTTTCAGGGAACTGAGAAGCTAAGGCAAGGTCTGGAAAGAACGAAAATAAAACCTAATTTAGAGTATTGGCATGCTCTTTCATTCTTGGTTGGCAGGGATGTACAATGTATAGAAAGTCTGCCTGGCTATTTGGAAAGTTTGAAAAATAAAATTGGAGATTATTGAAGAAAGCTAAAACGATTTTTCTAACGTAGTTAAATCATTTAGGCATAAGGACTTTGTTGATTGCGTGGCATACACCGTTGTCAACAATTATGTCGGTTTTTATTACATCTGCATCGTTTACCTTGAAGTTTTTGTGTCCATGCCATTTTGCTGAGTCAATTTTCACATCTTCTCCCTGAACTGTCTTTAGTTTCTTAACTTTCGGCATGTCTTCAGCCATAAATTTTCCTTGAACCACATGGTAAGTTAAAATTGACTTTAATTTTGGCTTATCCTTGAGCAATTCAACAACTTCACCTTTAGGCAATTTCGCGAATGCGTCATCGAGCGGGGCAAAAACGGTGAATGGTCCTGGGCTTTTTAGAGTTTCTTCTAGTCCAGCTGTTTTTATTGCTGTTACAAGAGTGTTAAAATTACCAACTGAGACGGCTGTATCAACAACATCAGGCAAAAAATTATCACCTCCGAATTTGTATTTTAAAAACAACACTAATTATATGCAGAAAAACTACTATAAACTTTACTGAGACTGGAAAAGTTGCAGATATTCCTAACTTGATGGTTTGATAAAATAATAAGTTTATCAATTTGTGTATTAATCATCTTATTTAGGCAAGTTATTATTATCTTTTCCACAGGTTAAATATTTTGGAAGTTTTAAATGCAAAATCTTCTGCTTGAGAGTAACATTAATATTTAGAGTTAGTATGGGTAATGGGTAACATGGAGGTTTCAGGAGGAGTTGGAGGTGATCTGTTTTGTGTTTTAGGCCTGTCAAAGCAGTGAAAAAAATTGAGCCCACGCTTGTGGTTGAAAAATTGGAAGCTGTTGCTGGTTCACCTAAGCAGTTCAAGATAGAGGTAAAGAATACAGGAGAAGTTAGCCGGTAATTTGCTGCCTGTGGCGCTTTTCCGTGAATCAAGTCAATTCAGCGATAGTGAAATTCCCATAGTGTGGAGTCCTGCAGTTATTGCGCCGAATGAGAAAGCAACGGGAATCATTACTTTTGAGTGGGTGAGTGGAAAAACATACTACATTAAAGCCCAAACAAAAGAAAATACGTCGGTAACTCAGTATACTAAAGCTGCATAAAACCCCCCTTCTTCTCATTAATTTCAACATACATATTTTCATTTTTATAGCGAACTTTTAATTGGGAGATATGAAAAGTGATTAACGATACTTCATAGCGCTACGAGTGAATACTGGGAAATGCAATCTAAACTAACTAAACAAAATTCAGCTAAAGAACTCTCGATTGAACGCAAAATCTACAATAGAAAATACAAGCTCGTTTTAAACAGAGAATTATGCAAAAACTGTCGCCTTTGCTATTGGGTATGTCCAAAAGATGCTATAAAACTTCCCAAGATTGATCCAGATGGCACAAATTCCAAAGAAAACGTAATTGATATTGACGTGGAAAAATGTAATTATTGTGGATTGTGCGAGAATTTATGCATATTTAACGCGATAAAGCATTACGTAGATGAAAAACACGTTGTGCCAGTTGTTGAAACTGGAAGTTTTCCTCAAATTGCACGATCCATTAAACTTAACCTTAAGAATGCAGCAGTGTGTCCTCGACACGGCAAATGGTGCCCACTAAAAATTCTGGAAATAAATGTGTATTACCCCATAATTCAAACAGAGCTTTGCCCTTGTTGCACAAGATGCGAAACAGGCTGTCCAGGCTGCAAATTATGCAACGGCGTGATCAAGGTAAAAAAAATTATTCAAGGCACGATTAACCTTGATTCTAAAAAATGCCCTAAGGGCTGCAAAAAATGTTTAAAATCTTGCCCAGTTGAAGCCTTATACATTAACACGAAGGGAAAAGTTAGCGTTAACAAAAAAACGTGCGTATACTGCGGTGCTTGCCTTAATTATTGTCCAGAAAAAGATGCGATTAAAATTCGAATAGATCGCCTAAATCATTTACCAGTTAAGTCTGCAGGATGGAAAAAACTCTTCGAGAATATGGCTTCTTCAATTCAAGAATGAACTGAATAGTTAATTTCTCAGGCCAAATTTTCAAAGCCAAAATTTCAAATCATATAAATATTTTTAATTTAGATTATTAATTTTTTTAATTTAATTTTATGAATGATGCAAACAAGAAAGATTTCTATTAATTATAGCAACACTTTTAAGTCATCAAGACTAATTTTTTGGTCACTCAGGTGTTGCATCTTGCTAGATGAAGTACATATTGAAAACTTTAAAGCATTAAAAAATGCCACTTTAAAATTGTCAAAATTCAATATAATAACGGGTTTAAATTCTGCTGGAAAAACCTCTGTTTCTCAAGCTCTAGTCTTAATGAAGCAGAGCATATTGCGAAGAGAAATAATCTATAATGACTATCTGCTGAGGCTTGGCGATTATCGAGAAATGGTTCACCTCCATGACACCAGGCTACCAATCCGGATCAGTCTAAACTTCAAGATTGACGGAAACGATGTCACCTACGATGTGAAAGTGATGGAGAAACGCATCATCGAAGACTTTTTAGTAGGGAAAGAAAAAGCTTGGTTCTGGGACAGTGGTGCACCCGGAGCAGTTGAACCGTATCACAGAGTTTTCTTGTCTCAAGCAGGATCAGGATATGGCGGTGGCCAATACAAATCAACAGACGCAGTGTACTTTAAGCGGGTTATAGGTCTTCAAAGCAAAGTAATTGAGTGGTTCAATAATGCACTTTATCTCTCTGTAGTAAGAGGCTTTACCAAGTATAGTTATCCTCTACTCGCAGGGCCACCATCGATTGAAGAGGTTTCCAAGCGAGCAGGAGACTTATCGTTACTTGAAGAATGGTTGTCAAACCTAATACTCTACAAGATAAATGAAGCTAAAAGATATCCAGCTCAAAGAGAAGGTCTGAAGAGAATGTCGGATAGGCTAGCACTTTTAGGTATAGATGTTAGTCCATACGTTTTAGGTGGACCAAGCGTTGTAATCGACCTGGTCGAGAAAGACATGTGGGTTAGCGCGGTCAATTCAGGTTATGGAGTAAACCAGTCTGTTCCATCCGTTGTCTTGGGCACCTTATCTCCTCCTGGAACCATGATTATGATTGAAGAACCAGAAATTCACTTACACCCCGTGATGCAGAGGAAAATGACTAGAATACTTGCAGAAATAGCTAACGAAGACAAACAAATACTTATGACATGCCACTCTGACCACATTGTTTTGGCACTTAAGAAATTGGTTAACGAGAAACTGCTATCTCCTGAAGACGTTAAAATCTATCATTACGAAAAACCTGAAAGAGAATCGATAATAAGCGAAGTAAAAATAACTGATTCAGAGGACTCGATTAGAAAACTTTTCTAATCAAAATCGCGGGGTTTAAATTGGCTCAAAGTGGCGCAAAATACGAAACCAAAGGTTCCCTTTTCGAAATCACAGTCATCAAAGGGAAAATGTTCATTGTAGGTTTAACCTTCGAGGACTATGATCAACTGCTCTCTCAAGGATTCACAGACGAAGAAGTACACTTAACCGTCAAAAAAGCAAAGTATGGCGACGAATACTCCCAAATGGTTCCAGAAATGAAAGTTCGCGCCAGTCTATGCACAATTCAAATGGAAAAGAGGCCTAAATTCCAATTAACCATTGACCCTCCATCAACTGAAGAACTGCTTGCACGAGGCTTCAAAGACCTAGAACAAGTTAGTTTAATAATTGAACAAAGCCCATACCGCATTCCTTCAAAACCCTTAGACCCCAAAGAAATACGAATAGATGAACTAAAAGACATATAACAACACGAAAAAGTTTAATTCAATAGCATGGTCGTCCCACAAAAGGGACAAAGTTTTTACCTCTTTATTCTTAGACAATTACACGCTTATGCTTATTGTAAAAATTTTCGAGCAGTTTCTCTTTATTACCTAAAATCATGCTCTTTACAGTTAAATGGAAATATTTTATAAGTTACCTCAGTATACCAACCACTATGCAAGATTTGCCTGATGTTGCTATTGTTAAAGGTGAGCGAGGGCACAAGCCAGTTTTTGAAGCCCTTGACTTAATCAATTACAAGAAAGCTTTAACTGGCTTTGACAAAGTGATAATTAAAGTCAATTTCATCGTTAATAAAACATGGGATACTGGCGCGACGACTGATCCACTTGTTGTTGAAGCAATCATCTTAAAGTTGAAGGATATACCTGTTAAACAGATTTACGTTGTCGAATCCGATGCCTCGATGACTGACGCTGATAAAGCTTTTGAAGCAACAGGAATGAAAGAAATGTGCACACGCAACGGCGTAGAGTGTATTAATTTGCGTCATATTGAAGACAGGGTAAAACTAAATATTCCCGATAGGGAAACGCTGAAAAGCATAACTGTTTCACGATTAGTTACTGAATCAGCGATAATTAACGCGGCCAAACTAAAAACTAGCACGATAACAAAGGTTACTTTAGGCATGAAGAACATGTTTGGGCTGCTGCCTGATAAGGTCAAATTCAAATATCATAACAGAGGCATGAGCGGTGTCATAGTTGATATTAATGCTGTTCTTAAGGCTAAATTAACAGTCATCGATGGTTTTGTTGGTATGGAAGGCAAAGGGCCCGGCAACGGTAAGCCCGTTAAGATGGATTTGATTATTGCTGGCGAAGATATTGTGGCAACTGATGCTACCGCGTGCAGAGTTATGGGTATTGATCCAAACAATGTTAAGCATATACGCAAAGCCAACGAGAAAGGCTTAGGCAGTATTAATGCAAAAATTCTAGGTCGACAAATTGATGAGGTTGCAAGAAAATTCGAAGAGGCAAAAGCCAGAGATTTCTTCACTAGCGTTTAATAATCATCCATCTTCCGGCTTTTAAAAACGTCTTCTGTAATTAAGCAATTAACACTCTGCTGGTTTGGTTGAATTCATCTCTCTCGCGAAAGAGCCTGCTATAGAAAACGTGCTTTAAATAAAAATTGTGGGGAACGTAATCGTGTTTGATTACGTTTATTTGTTAAGGTACCGCCAGGATAGTGCTATTCCAATTGTATCGTAATAAAGCAAAATGGAGAATTAACTAATTAAAGTCCCAACATTTTTGCCTTCAATAGCAGACAAAATGTTTTCAGGCGCAAACCCGTTAACAACTATTAGCTTTAACTGGTTGCGTTTCAAAACCTTGACAGCTTCAGGATCAATAATCTGATGCATTCCAGCCTTATGCACATTCTCCTCAAAAATCTTGGGCAAATCATCAAAAGAGACTTGATCCAACTTGATTGCGTCAGCATGCTTTCGCGGGTCTTTATTGTAAACACCATCTTGATCAGTGCCTTTTACGAGCAAATTCGCTTTCACCCGTTCAGCTACTAAAGCGGCAACCGCATCAGTGGTAATTCCAGGCTTTAAACCGCCCATCACCACCATCTTGCCTTCACCTAAACATTCTGCCGCGTCGTCGAGCGTAATAGCAATCTTTCCACAACCGGCATCTCCGATTTTCTTGAGAAAGAGTTGAGCAAACAAGCGGGAAACTGAAATTGCAATTTCATCTTGAGCTTGCATATCAAGTCCCAAGCTTTTAGCGATTCCAATGAATTCTCTAGCTAGTGTTCCTCCACCGAGAACCACTGCTACCTCATGGCCTTGAGCTTTCACAGAAGTTAACAAGTCAGCGTATTTAATCAACAACTCAGTGTTAACAGGTGAAGCTACAACGGAACCGCCTAAACGGACAACTATACGCATGATCAAATCAATCCTATACCTGCTTACATTAGCAGAATTGAAGTTAAAAATCTTTAATTTTTATCAAGCGGAATATTTTTAAAAAAGCTAAACGGTTAAGCCAGAACAAGGCGAAAGCAAAAGGTGTGGAGTTGAATAAAATCTTTACAAAGAAAATTACAATTGATCCGATTCCGCCGTTCAATTCTGAACTAACTTTAAATCTCTTTGCGCATGGCGATAAACAGATACGTTTTTACGGCAACGGTCAATTTCACCAAGTTCTACGGATCTACGATAACCTGGTTCTCGTGAACTTAACTTCTGAAGGTTCTATCAATGAACCAACAATAAAAGTAACACTCAGATCTAACGGTGCACTTTCAACGAAGGATGTAAGTAAAGCTCAGGAGACAATTCGTTATATTTTCAATTTAGATCTTAACTTGTCTTCTTTTTATGAAGATGTGAAAACTGATCTGGTGATGAATAAAATAACTCAGCTATTAAGAGGACTGAAGAGTCCTACAACACAGACGGTTTTTGAAGCCTTTGTCGATTCCATCGTTGAGCAGCAGATTTCAATTAAAGTTGCCAATTTGATAGAAGCAAAATTGACAAAGAAATTCGGCGACGCCTTAAGCTTAGCTGGTGAAGTCTACTATGCGTATCCAGTTCCGCAAACCCTAGCTTCTGCAAGCGTTGAAGAGATACGCAGTTGCGGGTTAAGTCAGAAAAAAGCGGAATACATCAAGGGTGCATCAACGTTAATATCTGAAAAAAGCTTGGATTTGGAAGGCTTGAAGAGCAAAACTTCAGAGCAAGTCATAACTGAGCTGGACGAAATTAGGGGCATCGGAATTTGGACTGCTGAACTTACGATGCTTAGGGGAATGAAAATGTTTGATGCTTTTCCTGCTGATGATTTTGGAATTCGTAGAGTAATCTCAACTTATTACCGCAATGGCGAAGCTATTACCAGTGCTGAAGCGAGAAAAATTGCACAAGGTTGGGGTTCTTGGAAAGGATTAGCCGCTTACTATCTTATCGTGGCTGAAATTATGGGGCTAAAGCTTTAGCTCATTTTATTAACCGTTTCCTCATCAAGTTTATACTCAAAATAAAGAAAACAATTGTAAGCGTTATAATCCAAGCTAAACCCAAAAGCATATTAAAACTCAAATTGCCAAAAAATAGGCCTCTTGTTATTGTAGCCACAGGGGTTAATGGCAGGGCAATTTGTGCAAATAGTTGAATCGCATAAGGGATCTGCGGGTTTCCTATAATGGGGAAGAATGTTCCGCTGAGAAGAAACATTGGGGTTACGAAAAGAAAAGCTGGGTAATTGAAGAATTCAATGTTTGGGGCTAGGGCGGTGAAGCACATGGCGATTGAAGCAAACATTAATCCTCCCAGAAAAGATAGAAGGGGCACTAAGAGGACAAGTGGGCTTTCAATTAGAGACGGATGAAAAAACATGCTAAGAACAGCGATAACCGCTAATACTGTAGTGGAGTTGATGGCTGATCGGGTTGCACCCCAAACGAGTTCGCCAGCGATGACTTCATCAACGCTAACAGGCGTTGCTATTATTGCGTCGAATGTTTTTTGATAGTACATTCTAACAAAAGATCCGTAAGTATTTTCAAAGAAACCGCCGTTCATTATAGAAATCGCAACTAAACCAGGCGCTAAAAAGTTGACGTATGGGACACCTGGCGCAACTTGGCCACCGCTTATCAATCCACCTAAGCCTAATCCAAAAGCAAAAATGTACAGGATAGGCTCAAATAAGGAAGGGAAAAAATTAACTTTCACTGTTTTCAAGAAAACATCAAAGTTTCTTCTCCAAACACGCCAAACCTTGTAAGTTAATTTTGGTATAGAGAATTTTGATGACGATTTAATGGTTGTTTTCAATCTTTAAGTCCTCTGCCGGTAAGTTTGAGAAAGACATCTTCCAAGTTGGCATTTCGTATAAGCACATTTCTAAGCGGGTGTTTTTCGATGAAACGTTCAAATGCCCCGTGTCCTCGTGTTGTGAAAACGTTAATTCGGTCGCTGAAAACTTCAAATCGGGCGTCTGGAAATTCTGCTTTAAGCAAATCCACGATTTTCGGGTCGTTGTCTGCTTCCAGAACGTCTTCGCCAATATGCTTCTTTACCAATTCAGCAGGTATTCCTTCTTCGATAATTTTTCCGTTGTCCATTATTAAGATTCGATCGCACAATGCAGCCGCTTCATCCATATAATGCGTGGTGATAATAATTGTCACGCCTTGTTTACGCAGACTGCGCACCTCATCCCAAACCAAATGGCGAGCTTGAGGATCAAGACCAGTAGTTGGCTCATCCAAAAGCAAAACCTGCGGCTCATTAATTAATGCTCTAGCCAAAATCAAGCGCCTTTTCATACCTGTTGAAAGTTCAGCGACATCAGCTTTTTCTTTGCCTTCTAATTGAAAAAACTTCAATTGCAGTCTTGCCCGTTTCTCTGCTTTTTCTTTTGGAATGTCAAAGTAGCGTGCATACACAGTCAAATTCTTTATAACTGTAAAATCTGGATCTAAATTGTCTTCTTGAGGCGCAACACCAACCAGCCCTTTTATCTCTTTTGCTTGCTTAGTAACATTAAACCCTGCAATTGTCAATTCACCTTCTGTTATGGGCGAGAAACAGTAAATCATTCGCACAGTGGTAGTTTTTCCAGCCCCATTTGGACCAAGAAAACCAACGCATTCACCCTTATAGACTTGGAAATCCACATGGTCAACTGCCGTGAACCCATCAAACGTCTTAGTTAAGTTGTGTGCTTGAATCAGGCTTTCTCTGGAAAACTAAACCAACTCCATATCATATTTTTATGCAAACTTCAACATAAAACTAGCTTAATGTTCCCGCCCATAATTGTTTTGAATTGTCTTTTTGATATCAAATAAATAGTCTAATACATTTATGGTTAGTCGTGCATGCATTAAAAAACTACTTGCTTGAAAGCAGAATATAATCCGCAAACGAACTGCAAGTTAAACGAAGGATGAATGCTTTGAAGGGCGTTTATGTGCTAATAATTCAAGTAACAAGAGACCTCAGCATAACAGTTGGGGCATTAGGAAATTTAGCTTTCAAAAAAGGATTGTACGCTTACGTCGGCAGTGCACAAAACAATCTTGAAACTCGCGTAAAACGGCATTTGCGAAAAGAAAAAAATCTATTCTGGCATATTGACTATCTACTTCAAAACGAAAACACCAAAATTATTAAAGTTCTGTTTCAGGAAGCAAGCAAAAAAGAAGAATGCAATACTGCCAAAAAATTAAGCAAGAAAGGCGAAGAAGTCAAAGATTTTGGCTGTTCAGATTGCAATTGCACTAGCCACCTATTCTTGATCAAGGATTGCACATTTTTGATTGAATCAAAGAAATATTATCTCGTTCAATTCGCACTTTAATTATAACAACGATAAAAAACTTGGCCTCAAAGCGCTGATATGCTTCAGGTTTACCTTCTTGCACTTTTAAATGTGTATTACTCCATTGCTGTGAGACAGGTTTTTCAAAAAATGGAATCAAATTCTTAATTTACAGTACATATCGTTAAGCCGCAAGCTACATATTCGAAATTTAGTTATAAAAGTTAGCCAAATTGGATTTGATTAAAATGGCCGCTGAATCTCAGGAAAATAAAGTTTCAGAGCTCGAACGCCAGTTAGAGCAGCTTGTCCAAGAAAACAAAAAGCTTCAAACTGAGAAGGAAGAGATTTTACAATATCATGTGAAAGAGTTTGAGGGGATAATTCAAGTTATTGAAAAAATTATCAAAAATAGCGAAGATACAATTAATTCTGCCAAGGGAATTGATGAAGATATAATGGAGCATGGTTCAACAACTCTTGCCACTGCGGAGCTTGCAATAGAAACTTCAACATTAGTCTCTAATTTTGCAAATTCTGCAAAGACAGTTGGTGAATATGCACAAAAAGCTTTAACAAGTGCACAGGATGTTGCCAAGGCTGGTGTTAGCGTTGAGGATATGGGCAAACAAGTAGAGAAGACGTCTAATTTGATATCTTTAGGCATGCAGCAGGTTAGCACTGCATCGCAGCAGGTTTCTACTGGGGCACAGAAGTTGGCTGAGCTTTCTCAGGAGGCTGCTAAGAGTACTGAGGCTTTGAAGAGGGTTATGGATGAGGCGGGTGGTATTGCTAAGGAGGCTTCTTTGGTTACTGATGAGGCTTTGAGGAAGTCTAAGCATGCTAATGAGAAGGGTCAGCAGGGTTTGCATGCTATTGAGGATATTAAGACTAATATAACGAAGGTTTCTGATGCGGTGGTTTCGATGGTTAATAGTGTTGAGCAGGTTGGTCAGATGGCTAATTCCGTCTCGGATATTGCTGGTCAGACTAATATGTTGGCTTTGAACGCGGCGATTGAGGCGGCTAGAGCAGGAGAAGCTGGAAGAGGCTTTGCGGTTGTTGCTGATGCCGTTAAAGGTTTAGCGGGTCAATCAAAAGTAGCTGCAGGATCAGCCATCAGCCTTGTGAAGGGAATTAAAGATGCAGGAACGCAGACTAATGTTATTGCTACTCAGTCTCAGACTAATGCGGCTGAAGGTACGAAGGTGGTTTTGGATGCGATTAAGGAGGCTGAGGGTATTGCTAAGATTATGGATACGATGACTAGTAAAGTAGGCCACTTGACGATGGGTGTTGATCGTGGTCTTAATGCTTTGAATAGTGTTGTTAGGACGATTAATGAGGTTGCTAGTATTGCTGAGGAGAGTTCTTCTGCTTCTGAGGAGGTTTCTGCTACGGTTGAGGAGCAAACGTCTGCTGCTCAGGAGCTGGAGAAAATCGCTAAAGATGTGGCGGTCATCGCAAAGAATGTTGAAGATTTGACTGAAACGGTTGTTAACGATGTTAAGGAAGCATCAAAGATATCGGGTGATATGAGTAATGCCGCAGCAGCGGTTGAGAAGAAAGCTGAAGAAATTAAAGGATCGCTTGAAAAAACAGGTGATTCTAATTTAGCTGTTAAAACTAAAGCTGATGACATAGTTGATAATACAGAAAAGGCCAAAATAGAGCTTCAAACGTTTATCGAACAACGTAAGGCAGCATTAGCCGAATTTAATAAAAAATACGGACAATAATCCTACGCATTAATTCAATCTTTTCAATTTTTTGAAAATTCATTGAATTAAATTTTTCGAAATTTTTCCTTTATGGTTTTTGACATTTAGATCTCTTATTCGCTTGGAATTAACTACTAAAAGTGCAACAATTTTGCTTCAAAAAAAATTCAAGTTATGAAAAAAGAAATTTTGGAGAAGGTTTTAGATTTCCCTTCCCAAGCCGTGGCCGTAGTATACGGCGTCGCAGATATTGTGTGGAGCGTTTGCATCGCCGATCTTGTATAGGTTTACGTTGTGTTTGTATCCTGCCGCCATTAACTTCTTGAACAGTTCAGAATTTGGTTTTTTACTTACACAGAGAACAATATTGTCAGCTTCGACTTCGTACATTTCATGAGTAAAACTGTTCATGAACCCGACTGTGTTCCCACTAATGTAAGTCATCAACGACATTGGACTAAGCTTCACACCTTTCTCCATTGGACGCTGGAACAATTGTGCAAACTGCAAAGTCGGGAATATATCAGCACCGCCGATAAAGTAGCTTGCAGACCTTATATCAACTTGTTTTCCAGCATCTGCAATCATTTCAGCAATTCCCAAGCCTTCATCATAGCCAACTTGATCATAAATGATTACTCTTGGTCCAAGTTTGTTGATGTCAACTTTGCCTTCAAGTATGTCTTCACCTACACAAACGTTTGGCTGATTCCATCCATCAATTGCGGCATACATGCCTGCGTTGTCGCCGTCACGCATGGGGTCTGCTCCAATAGCAACTACTACAGCATCCGGATTTTCGCTCTTAACAAGTTCAGGCGTAACCTCCTTATTAAGGACAATTTTAACTCCCAACTTGTCAAGCTGAATCTTTAGCCATCTCTTGAAACCATCATATTCCATTCTTCCCGGCAACTTCATAGCTAAATTAATGGCTCCTCCAACATCATTTGACTTTTCGTAAATGGTAACATTGTGCCCTCTGGTAGCTGCAATTCTAGCAAATTCCATTCCTGCAGGACCCGCACCAGCAACCAAAATCTTCTTTTTCTTTGCAGCAGACTTAATTGTTCCAATTCCCCAAGCCTTCTCGCATCCATTAGTGGGGTTTACAGTGCATTGTACAGAACCTGTTTTCATGCAACCCTCATTCTCATACAAGCAGGGTCTTATATCGTCTAGTCTTCCTGCTTTAGCTTTGTTACAGAATTCAGGATCGGCAATCTGTCCCCTGCAAATGCCTATAATGTCAGCTTTGCCCTCAGCCAAGATTTTTTCAGCAAACATTGCATCATTGATTCTACCAACACAACCTATAGGTATCTTCTTTATGACTTCTTTCACCGCTTCAACTCCATACAGTTGGTAGCCAGGCTCCATATACAGTGGAGCAACTATAACGTTTAGGGATGCGGGTTCAGTTGCAATGTCAATATCAAGACCATCAACCTTATCTTCCAGTAGCTTTGCAATCTCCACGCCATCCATCACGCCTATTCCGTTAGGAACGAATTCATCAACACAAAGCCTAGTAATCAAAGCCATATTACTGCTCATGTTTTCTCTGCATCTTTTAATTGCTTCATAAAAGAATCTCATTCGATTATCTAAACTTCCGCCCCACTTGTCTTTTCGCCTATTCGTTAATGGAGACATGAACTGATGTACTAAGCCACCATGATCATGAATTTCAATACCATCAAAGCCTGCTTTTAACATGTTCTTGGCAGATTTTCCAAAACCATCAAGCACCGCTTCAATTTGCTCCTCAGTCATTTCCATATTGGTTTTTCTTGGATCTGCTGGGTCTACAGTTTCGGAAGGAGCCCATCTACCCTCCCAACATCCACTAGCACCCATCTGAGCAAAAACCTTTGTTCCAGTGCCAGCATCGTGACACAAATCAGTAATTTTCTTCAGAGATGGAATAGAATCCTCGTCAGGACCACGCGGATATGCATTAAGTATAAGCGCACGCGTAGTATAACTAGAACGGAAGTTTGGATACTCCCACGCCATTTCCTTCGGATATACTGAGATAAATCCATAGCATATTAGCCCACAGCCGCCCTTTGCTCTTTCAGCCTGATAGTACGCCAAATATTCTGTCGGGTTTCCCGTTTCATCTACATGAAAATTACTATGACCAGTCAACATTATTCTGTTAGGAATTGTCACTGGCCCTATTTTCAACGGAGAAAAAAGATATTTAAATTTTACACTCACTTCTATCAATCTCCTTAATGCTTCGTTTTAAGGAACACCTTTTATAAAAAGTTTTGGGAAATAAGGAAAAAGCGATAACTATAGCCAAAATATGACGAGCTAGCGGTAACACAAACAACACTTGATATTAACTTAAGTCACAGAAGCCCTTTTTCTTAATTATCGATGAACGCGAAAAACTTAAACAATATACTGAATACTATGTGAAGTTGAGAATTAATTATGAGCAAGCAAGACACGTCGGACAAGAAAGCACAGGAAAACCTGAAGGCTTTGTTTGCTCTAATGTCGCTTGGCGGCAAAAGTGATAGAGCTGTTGCCAAGACCTTAGGAATAAGCAATGCAACGTTGTCCAGACGAAAAAAGAAGTTAGAGCAAGAGGGCTACATAAAAGAATACACTGTAATACCTGACTTCCACAAAATGGGCTTAGACTTTATTGTATTTTCATTCGCAAAAACGAGTGATGTGATTACACCAGCACAAGCTAAAGAAGCTCAAGAATTGATTCAAAAACAGCCCGAAATACTGTGCGTGTTTATGGAGCAAAGTTTCGCAGGAACCACTTGGGTAGTCGTATCAGCACACAAAACATACAACAGTTATCTAGAACTATCTGACAGAATGCAAAAAGAATCAATGTTTCGTCCAAATGTTGAAACAAACAGCTTCATGTTTTACACGGGCAAAAAGTTTCCAAAACCCTTTTCACTGCGAAATTTGGAGTCACTTTTTCAACCTTAAAAATTATTGCATATAATTAAGGACTAGAGTAACACAAATGATAAAAATAAAACTTGTTAAGTTCAGCCATATGAACTTCTGCATTCGCTTATTGGTTAAGTCGATTTGCTTAAGGTTATAATTGAGCCAATGTTAAATGGGATTTCTCGGACTAACAGACTTAGATAACTGATTAACCCTGAACTTTATCGCAAAATTATGACGGAACTGTTTGAGAATATGTTTTAAAAAATTACTAATATTTGTAACAATGTTGCAAAATGTAAGTTAGAAATAATACACAATGACAAATTGTTGAAATTTTCGACAATAAAACCGCAAGTTTTATTAATTTTCTGTTACATCCAATTCGGTGCTGAAGAAGCAAACAAGAATTAGGAGATAAATGAGTTAGGAGATTAAATAATGAGTGAAGTTAAAAAAGAGATGCATAGATGCATATGCGGTTTCTGCAGTACTGGATCCTGCCAATTGCTCGAGACAGTTGAAGACGGAAAAATCACTAAGGTTGAGCCTGACTGGGAAAGCCCGTTTAACCCCGGGCCGTACTGTCAAAAGTGGAAGTACAGCTTAGAATACATTTACCACAAGGACAGGCCAATGTACCCAATGAAGCGCATTGGCAAACGTGGCGAAGGCAAATGGCAAATAATATCCTGGGCACAAGCAATAAGCGAAATATCCGAAAAGATGAAGGAAATCATTGCAAAGTATGGTGCTGAAACTACTTGTGGTTTCTGGGGTACAGGTCGAGCCGCAAACATAGGTTTAGGGCTTGCTAGTTATTTTGTTTTGATTGGCAGTCCGAATTTTGGTTCGATTGCGGCTCAGACATGAGCTGGACCCACGAACCAAGCCCTAGGATTGGGTTATGGCGTGGGAATTACGTATGCAATGATTATCCCTGGCAAGACGAAAGGTATCTTTGTTGCAGGCACGAACCCGAGTGAGTCTTGGACTTATTCTTGGCCTGCTTTCGTTGCGGGATTGGAGGCTGGCACGAAAATGCTCTGTATTGATCCGCGATTCAGCGAGACTGCGAGGCTTTCTGAAAAATGGTTGGCGATTAGACCTGGGACTGATGCTGCATTGTTTATGGCAATGATAAACGTGCTCATTGAAGAGGACCTGTATGATCATGATTTTGTGGAGAAATGGACTTTTGGATTTGACAAGCTCAAGGAACGGGCTAAGCAGTATACGCCTGAGAAGGCTGCAGAGATAACTTGGATTCCAGCTGAGAAGATCAGGGAAGCAGCAAGGTTCATAGCGAAGAACAGTCCATGCACTTTCCCGTTTGCCTACGCGATTGAATCATCAGGCAGGAACTCTTTAAGCAACGTTCGCGCAAAATACATGATGCCCGCGTTAACCGGCAACATCGATATTGAAGGCGGCGAATACCTACACGCAAAACCGAAATTCATGAATGCAACAATGGCAATCCATGACATAGTTCAACAGGCTGACGTTGAACAAATGATGAAGCAGGTAGGAATCGATAAATACAGAGCGTTGAACTTTACGATTGCTCCGTTGATTAATCAGGCAGCTGATTCTAAAGGATACTGGACGGGTGGTGCTCACTCTTCTGGATCAAGAGGTCCAAACTGGCCAACGTTCATAGACACGATGGTGTCTGAGAAGCCCTATCCAATCAAAGCTATGATTTCTGGCGAAGTCGGTCCATTGAGGAATTATCCAAACATCAAGAAGGCTTATGAGGGTTTGAAGAAGCTTGAACTATTCGTATACATTGAATGTGCTCAAATGACGCCTGAAGCAATGATCGCAGATTACGTATTACCTGGAACAAGTCAATTTGAGAGAAATTCCGGCTACGCGACAGTTTCAGGACAAGGTCAAATCGAGTTTGAGATCGCTGGCGATCGCGCAGTGCCTGAGAAAATACCTGGCTTGTGGGATCTAAAAGATGACGCCTTAATATACCGTGACCTCGCAGTTGGAACGCTTGGCAAAGAAAAAATTGATCAAGTTTGGCGATGGAAAACCCTAGAAGAGTTTCAGGACATTTTCTATGAGCCTGCTGGTTGGACGCGCAAACAGGTGATTGAGGAGTGGAAGGGTGTTCCGCCGTATGAACCTAGGTTCAAGAAGTATGAGGAGCTTGATCCTGAGACTGGACAGGTCAGAGGCTTTGGTACTCCTGAGGGTAAAGTTGCTTTCTACTCAACTATTCTGGAGCAGATCGATTATGATCCATTGCCGTATTATCAGGAGTGTGCTTGGACACCGATCAGTGCGCCTGACATCGCTAAGGACTTTCCGTTGATTTTGTGCAGTGGAGCAAGATTCCAGGAAGCTCATCACGGTGAATTGCGGCATATTAGTTTGATGCGTCATTTGCGGCCTTTTCCACGTGTAAAGTTGCATCCACTAACGGCGCGTAATATGGGTATTGGTGATGGCGAGTGGGTTTACATTGAGACTCCTGTTGGAAGATGCATGCAACAAGTACGGTACGATTTCGGCGTTAATCCGAAGATTGTTTCGCCTGAGCATGGTTGGTGGCGTCCCGAGTTGCCTGGTGAGGAGCCATTCTTGCATGGATGGACTGACTGGAACATTGACGTTACAATACCGAACGATGCGGAGCAGCTTAGCCCTGAAGTTGGAGCTTGGTGTTTCAAAGCGGCACTCGCAAAAGTATACTCAGCCAACATCGGCCCGATCGGACCATAAGAAGAATAATCCAAACATCCTTTTTTATTTTTTTAAAGTTTTTTTAGAGAATTTTTTAACAAATGGTATAAGTAACTGATCGAGAAAGAAAAATATGTCCTATTTTTATTAATTCATTAGTCTTGAATTATTCCAATTTACTAATGGCTTACTGTAAACTGTACAGAATTAAACCACTGATGAATTGTCATTTTAATTCAATTTAATTCAATAGTTTACTAGTTTTGAGGGAGACATAATTGCCTAATGCTGAGGAGAGAATGCTTGTTTATATCTTTTTTGAGCTGCTTCAAAATCTAGTCTGCAAGAATCATTTAGCGAACGAATAGAATCGGTATGAGTACTTCCCGATTCTTTTTTTATCCCCAATGCTTTATTAGCGCATTGTTTTGCTTCTTCAGTTCTTCCGAGTTTTGCCAAAATAAGCCCCTTGCCGAGGTGTGCATCGTTATAATCAGGCTTTAGCTTAAGTGCTTCTTCAAAATATGAGAGAGCTTTTTCATAGTCAACCATGTTTCCCAGCGTGATTCCGATTAAATAATGAATCTGAGGATTTTTAGGCTCATGTTTTAGTATGTCCTGATAGCATTTGAATGCATCTTCAAACTTTTTTTGTTTTTGAAAAGAAGTTGCCAGGCTATGTCGAAGCTCCATGTTGCTTGGTTCTAACTCGATGGCTTTTGTGAAGCAATCAGTTGCCTTTGCAAACGAGTTTTGCATCATTAACATCGCCCCTTTAAGTCTAAATGCATTTGAATGTTCAGGGTCTAATTCGATCACTTTATCATAGCATTTTATAGATTCATTGCATTGACCTAACTTGCCATAGGTTACGCCCTTCATTAGCCATGCATCAACAAAGTTTGGTTGAATCAAAACAGCCTCATCCAGTGCGCTCAAAGCGCTCTCAAATTTGCCCGCCTTTTCATAATCTATTGCATTCTTAACCATAATCTGAGCCTCAATAGGAATTGCATTATCATTGATTGATTTTCCTTTGGACATTGCGGTATCTCTCCTGAAGGAATTAGCAAGAAAGCAAACAATTGAATTTATAATTAATTGCCTAGAAGAATGCAAGAGTGCCTTTGGAGAATTTTTCTTTTGTAAGAAAAGAAGCAGAAAAGCGTCTTACAAAGTTAAAAAGAATATTAAATTAGTTCCAGTGAAGGTTGATTGATATAAATACTCTAAAGCAAAATTTCGCTCTTCAATTTGAGCTAACCATTATTAGCGCACTTTTTTCTTGCTGAAATTACCTTAGGAAAGATTGCACATAACTCTTTAAAAGATGCAAAATCAATATTAATCGGAAAAAATTGAACGCTAGGTAGTATCTCTCAGCCAAATCGATATTGATTTATCATGCGTTAGACCTCTAGAAATTTTAACTATGTTTTCCAGAGGGGCTCTAAATAACACGTTTTTCTGCTTATCTAAGAATATGATATTTTGGCTTGTCAAAATGAGGTTGCCTGATTTTGCTTCGTTGTCCTTTTTCGGTTCAAATCTGGCATCAATCGTATACTGGATTGATTCATTTTTTTCGAGACTAAATGCTTCTCCTAAGTCAGGCGTAGTTATCGTCCCCAGTGAAATTTCTTAGTAAATACTATATTGTGCTAAATTTAATTGTTTTTACGTAACAAACCAAAATTGATCTTGCGACGGGAATTTCTGGATTAAAGATTTAATCTTAAACCCAAACCTCTCCTTCACTCTTTTTGTTAGTCAGCGCTTATAACAGCGCTACCCTTTTGTTCTGGGTGAGTCTTTTACAAATTTCGTGTTAGCGGTTGAAATAGAACATTATTTATGAAAGTTTGCTTCTATTAGCTAAACATTTAATCGATGCGGCATCAAGGTTATTGCTTTGATAGAAACTGAGCGCCTTACTAAGAAATTTAGAGACTTAACGGCCGTGGGTAACTGACTCTAATTGTTTGTGTCCACAGTGACGCTGTCTAGATTAGCAGTCAATAGGTTCTAATGGCAACGTTAAGATAGTGTTCAAATTATAAGTTTTGTGACAGTGCTTGCTTTGTCTTCTGTCTGTTTTGTTTGGTGTTTTGAAAACGTCATTTGAAAATGAAATTCTCGCGGCTCATCGAACTGAAATTATTGCATAAATAGAAAAATGTCTGAAAACTGTAAGGTTTTTATCAGGATTGAGCACTTTCTTTTGTCATGCCAAAGAAGTCATCATCAAATACTACTAATAAACCTCGCAAATTTGGTAATTATCTTGTCGGAGATATACCGTGGGGAACGCACCTGTGTCAGTTTTACGAATCTAAACAAGACTTACTCGACATTTTGGTTCCTTACTTTTCGGAAGGCCTTCATAGCAATGAGTTCTGTATGTGGGTTACTTCTCCACCTTTTGAGGTTGAAGAAGCCAAACAAGCACTTGCCAAAGCTATACCGAATTTAGATGTATACTTGCAAAAAGACCAGTTCGAAGTAATCTCCTATGACAATTGGTACTTGCAAGATGGAAAATTTGACTCTGACAGAGTGCTAAATGGTTGGGTTAAGAAAGAGGAGAATGCTTTGAAAATTGGTTTTGAAGGTTTACGGCTTACCGGTAACACTTTCTGGGTAGAGCGCAATCTCTGGAAAAATTTTGTTGATTACGAAAAAGCTATAAACACGGTTATTGGCAAGCACAAGATGCTTGCTCTTTGTACCTATTATCTGCCTAACTGCTCTGGCACAGATGTAATTGATGTCATCCGCAATCATGCCGGAACGCTAGTTAAGCAGGGTCAAAAATGGGTTTTAATGGAAGATATCGTACGTCGTAGAGAGGTTGAAAAAAACCTCAGTCATAGTGAAGCTTTGCTGAGCAGCTTTTTTGACAGTCAAGGAGTTATGCAGGGCATTGTCGAAGTTATCAACGATGCAGATATTAGACATCTAAAGGATAACAAGGCTACAGCTAGCTATATCGGTTTAGAGCCTGAGGACTTAAAAGATAAACTAGGTTCAGAACTTGGAGAGCCCCTTGAAAGAGTTAAAGTTTGGCTCAAGCATTACAAAGAAAGCCAAAACAGCCGGGAACCGGTTACTTTTGAGTACATTGACAGCCAACTCGGCAAAGATTCTTGGCTTTCAGCAACAGTCACCTATCTGGGGACTCAAAAGGACGGTAACCCAACATTCAGCTATGTTGTTAATGATATCACAAACCGCAAGAAAGCTGAAGAAGAACTTAAAGAGAGTGAAGAACGCTTTTCCAAGGCATTTAACTCAAATCCTCATCCTATGCTAATCCAAAGAGTTAACGATACTATATTTGTGGACGCAAACGAAGCTTACTTGCAACTATTTGGGTTCAAAAAACATGAGATTATTGGGCACACGGCCGCTGAGCTGGGAATAGTGACAGACCCAAAAGTCAGAGCGGAGATAATTGGTAAGGCAAGTCAACACAAAATCGCAACCAATGAATGGACGTACAAGACTAGGGGAGAAGAATATAGGCGTCTGTTGATTTCAACGGTAACAATTACTTTCAAAGGAGAAGAACACTTTTTATCAATTCTTACGGATATTACAGAGCGCAAGAAAGCTGAAGATGAAATTGCCAGACTAGCTTCATTTCCAATGCTCAATCCTAATCCAATTTTTGAAATGGACTTTGAGGGCAATATTACCTATGCTAATCCGGCAGCTAAAACCTTCGATAATTTTGGCAGCTTAGGCATAGCGCATCCTCTCTTGTCTAACTGGCAAGATGTCGTAAAAGCTTTTGAGAGCAAAGCATCAAGTACGTTTAGCCGAGAAGTTAAAATCGGTAACCAATGGTATAGCCAGCAATTCTTCCTTGTTCCTAATAGCCGCTGTATTCGAATTTACTCAATGGATATTACTGAACGTAAGAAAGCTGAAGAGACATTAAAACAACGTACCTCACAGTTAGAGGAAACCCAGAAGAAGCTTGAAGAAAATGCAGTGCAGCTTGAAGAGTACGCTAGTCAGATGGAGTCTCTTGCGATGCAAAGACTTGAACAACTTAAAGACGCTGAACGATTAGCGGCTATCGGTGCCACGGCAGGTATGGTTGGGCATGACATTCGCAATCCACTGCAGTCGATAATAGGTGACTTGTACTTGGTGGAGACAGAACTAGTTGATCTACAAGATTGCAAACAAAAAGAAAGCATACTGGAAAGCGTAAAAGCAATTGAGCACTCCATTGACTACGTTAACAAAATTGTGCAGGACCTTCAAGATTACGCGAAACCTATCAGACCTATCCTAAAAGAAACTCAAATTGAAGAGCTAATTAATTTGATACTTTCTAAGCATGATTTTCCTTCTACGATTAAAGTTGAAACGAAAGTTCAGAAAGAAGCAAGCAAGATTGTGATAGATCCTGATTTGTTTAGAAGGATAATCAGCAACTTGATTTCAAATTCGGTTCAAGCCATGCCAAACGGTGGAAAAATCACTATAAACGTTAGCATGGATAAAGAGAACGTTGCAATTACGGTAACTGACTCTGGCAGTGGAATTCCTGAAGAAGCAAAGAGCAAATTGTTCACTCCACTGTTTACAACTAAATCAAGAGGTCAAGGGTTCGGTTTAGCAGTAGTCAAACGCATGACTGAAGCCTTAGGCGGAACAGTGTCTTTTGAAAGCGAAACAGGCAAAGGCACAAAATTCATCGTCCACATCCCCCGCCATAAAGTTGTGCCGTAAAGCAGGGCTCTTTTTTTTAATCTGTAGTTGTCATCAGACAGTCACAAAATCGTATATATATGAAGAATAAAATTCTTATATTATACTTATTAAGCGACCGATAACTTGGAGGAGTTTTCTTTTGGAGAGGAATGAAGCTGTTATTGTTATGCAAGAAATTTTGACTAGTTTTACTGGAAAATGGATTGATTCTTTTGCATTAAGCAAGTCGGTTGATGGAGATAGAACTATCGGGTATAAACTGTGCATTAAGGGAACGTTTGATGAATTATCCTGGGAAAAAATGCAGCAAATTATGCAAGCTTATAATCTAAGCATAAAAGAAGAAAATGGATTTATCATTTATGTCCCAAAACCATAATTGTTGAAATTCCCGAATTACTTGCTTGAATGCACGCGTGGATTTTAGATCAATGGGTAATTTTGCCGGTTATATTAATAATAACGAGAGTAAACCATGTCTTATCTTATAGAAACACGCTCTGTTCAAAGAAAGATCAACAATTTTTAATATTACATACACCAACCAGGTTCTTCTACTATTTAGCCCTCTGTTGTTGTATAATGACAACAACAAATGTTTATGTGGTATTGCCACAAGCTAATTTTAAAGGTGAGAAAAAATGCAAAAAACCAAGAAATTATACATTGTCATGGTTAAAATGTCCGAAGATAAACCAGATTTGTTCTGCAACTCATTAAATAAGTGTTTTGAAAAGCCTGTTGCTAAGGATGCTCAAATCAAATGTGGATTCAAAACTGGGGGACCGTGGAATTACTCTCTATGGCTTGAAGCCGATGACGACGATGCGGCAACTCGTTTTACTAAAGAAAACATACGTACAATCAACGGCGTTACTGAGACGACAATAACAACTACTGCACCTTTAGAATTGCACATTCCTGGCGCTAAAAAATTTGTTACCGATAAATTAAACATTGAAGCCCCAAGTTCGTGGCAATTCTAAAACACAACAAACGACAAGCAGCAGGTAAGTAGCTGAACTACAATTAATTTCTTTTACCCTTTTTTTATTATAAGGCTGTATCAAAATCAACATCTTCTAGTACACATCAATGTCGCAGCAAGTAGTTTTGTAGAATTCTCTGATTGCAGTCAATCCTTCAACAGCATTATCAAGAAAATCAAGCGCAGAATCATTATAAAAACAAGCCAAAATTCCATAGGTATTCTTCATGTCGATTTGCCAGAAATAATTCATTATGGCATCAGTAATCTGTTCGTGAGCGATAGATTTACCATTTCTTCTCCCCACTGTTTTATTTGATTGTAGTTCAATATATTTTTGCTGAAGTAGCGTTTACCTAATATCAACTTTTCCAAGAAGATTATGATTTTTTATTCAAAAAGTCTTATATCAAAAGGCAAGGAAATATTCGTAGGTGATTTGGTATGGGGAGATGCCCAATATGTAAAGCAGAAGATGTTATGCTTCAACGTATTATAATTAAAAATCGCGAGCGTTTTGTATGTGGAACTTGTTACGAAAAAATCGAAAAAGAGAGAATCGAAAAGGAGAAAGCTGCAAGTCAAACATAAAAATGCTTCAGGAATCGTTTTGAAGCATTAAGAAATTATATTTTGTGGGTGACTTGAAAAAGTCATCTTCCAACCATTATCTTATTGCTTGTTAATATTATCACGTGTTTTTGCTAGACTTAGCATAGTGGGTTAATCAGACTATTCGTTAAAGTGTCGCCAAACGTGTTTTGTATAGTTAAGTATTTCGCAGATGCAAGAGGCAATTGCTATAGCGAAGAATGGGTACATTGCGATCCATGTATAGAACCAAGCATATCTTATAATTGCCATGGTGATCACGAAGCTTAAAAGTCCAATTTTTATCAATTTATGTCCTTTAATGAAGACAAAACCGACAACGGCAATCCATGATAGAACGAGAAGTAAGCTTGTACTGCCAATGTAAAAATTATTGTAATCGTAACTAAAGTTGCTTAATGCTGTGTAGAATATGTGTTGAAGGTTGTAGCTCAAACTGGTTCTTCCAAATTGAGTTGTAAAGATTGTTAAAAATAGTTGGCTGTTTATTGATAGCCCCATTATGAACCAAGAGGATGCTACTCCGATTGCTAGAATTAGCCATTTATAATTTTTCTTGAAACTGCGCGTAGCTATGAGGTAAAATAGAAAGTACAGAATGGCGAAGACGCCTAATTCTTTGTTCAAGAACGAGATACCGGCAGAGATTCCTGCAAGAATAAGAATTCTTTCCATTTTCCTTTTTTCATACATTGATGTTAAAGCGATAGTTAGCAAAAAGAAAAATGTTGAACCGTTGTCGATAAACATCATCGAATTAAGTTGAATTGCAAAGGGAAAAACTGCAAATATAAAACCAGCTAAAATAGATTCAACTGCGTTATTTCTCAATAAGTACATTATTAAAAATGTCGACAAAGCGCCTAGGATAATTGGCAGAAGCCTTGGAGCGCCAAAAATTAGAAATGGAATATCTAAGATGGAGAAAAATGGTGGATGATCAAACCATGGCTCAACGATTATGAGGCCGTTATTCAAACTAATTGTTGCCAATCCTGTAGAGTTATACACATTCGTAAAGCTGGACTGAGTGGCAAGGTGTCCTGTGGAGAGAGATTGGGCTAGGATGATGTATGTAGTTTCATCTACATATTGAGGAGCATTAATGTTGGCGTATCTGAGGCTGAAAGAAATAATCGAAATGATAATTATTAAAATCCAAAAAATCTTCTTGTTTCTTAAGAGTGAATCCGAAGCGACATTGCGTTTAATTGCACAGCACATAGGGGGTAAGATATCTTCAGAATGGTTTTAAAATTTGCGTGCCGCGATTATCATACGAAAATAAAAAAATGCCATTTAGATATGGTTCAAGTAGTCCTCAGTTAATGCCGCATTAATTTGATTTCAAACATGCGCTATTTTGCTAAAACAGAAAACTTACGTTTCAGATGCCACTGTGTCACAATGAGCTTGGCATGTCATTTTTTAGAAAGTTTAAGACTTCACTGTTGAACTTGTTTTTCATCTCCATGAAGAAGCAGTGAGAGCCGCCCTCAATTTTCACTAGCTTAGCGTTGGGTATTTTAGAAGCTATTACCTCGGACGAAACAGGCAGGATTAGTCTATCTTTAGTTCCCACAATGACAAGAGTTGGAGCCGTGATAAATTGTAACCTATCCAATGTATTGTGATTGCTGCAAGCTTCACCTTGTCCAGCAAAACCTGCATCGTTTTTAGACCCTGAAAACATCATGCTAATCTTGCCAAAGAAGAGGGCGGTATACTTGTAAAGTGGCTTGTTAAATGATAGACCAATCATCATGGTTGGATCTATCATTTGGCTATTGTTATTTTCCTGCATGTGTTTTTTAAGTTCCTCTGGTTTTCCATTATCCTTCAGATTTGCGCTTGTGCACGCGAGCACCAGTTTCTTTATTCTTTGCGGGTAGTTTATAGCCAATTCTTGAGCAATCATGCCACCCATTGAGGCACCTAAAACATGAGTTTTTTCAATCCCTAAATAATCCATCAGCTTAACCGTATCTTCACTCATCATTTTCATTGAATAGGGACCCTGCGGCTTATCAGACTTGCCAACGCCCCGATTATCAAATGTAATTATACGATAATGCTTCTTGAAGAAAGATACTTGATTCATACTCGCACCCATTGAAGAGCCAAACCCCATTATCATCACCAAGGGCTCGCCTTGCCCATCCACTCTATAATTAATGTTAATACCATCAAGTTTAGCTATCGGCATGTTCAATCTCTCTTCTTTAATTAATTAAACGACAATTCATTAAATTCGACATTTAAGTTTAGCTCCTGCTGAGGGCATTCCGGCTTTGTAATGGCTGATGCGAGTGCTTGTAGGTAAAGTTGCATTCAAAGAGATTATTATTATCGCAAAGAGCATTGCCTGACTGATTAAGGTACCGCAGTTCTGTATTGTTGCCCTCATTTCAGATGCGGCGCCTCCATTAAATATTGCTGGCATAGCAATCATACGGTGGTCATGGTTATAGAAGCCATGAGTGTTCCAAGAGTTGTGTCAGAAAGTGCGACCCACTTATACTGAACCATGACTAAAACCTGCCATTAACATTTTGCATGCTGTTTTTAGTTTTCTTACTTTATCATGCATTTGTATATGCATTTGTATATGTTTCACTGGCATATGTTTCAATAGAATATAAATATTACTTTGTAACCAATGAGATAAGCAATCGAGGAAGCGCATATGGAAAAAGACGCCACTCTCAACTGGTTAAAAGAGATGCGGAAAGGATACATACGATTAATAGTGCTTACTTTGCTAAGCAAGAAACCTTACCACGGCTACGAAATAATGAAAGAAGTCAAAGAGAAAACTAAGGGCTTACTTAGATTCACAAGCGGCGGCGTATACCGAATACTTCAAGACTTGGAAGACTTGAAATATGTTCATGGTGAATGGGAAACTCAAAAGCGAAGAAAGCGAAAGATATACAGAATAACCACTTCAGGCATAATTATTCTTGATAAGGCTTTAACTAAGGAGAGCCAGTTGGCTAGTAGTATGCATAACTTGTTCAAGGAATACCTCACTGGTGTCTTAAACGTAAGCATACAGCCAAATGAAACGCTGAGAACGCCAAAACTTTTCGCAATGTTGCTTGAGTCGAGAATTGGCAAGCCCGAAGATTCAATAGAAGTTCTTAAAGAAAAAGACTTAGAAATCAATCAAATGATAAAAACGCTTCAAAAAATGAGGCGAGCAATTAAGAGAAAAGTGGCTCTTAAAGAATCGAATAAGTTGCAAAAAGCTCAAGGATAGTTTCATGTGCGTTTCTTACGGTAAATGAGGGAAATGAATGAATCGCGGCGCTATATTTGTGCACAAAGAAAATCTGGTAAAATTTTATTCTGATCTTAAGAATTTTACAATTTTAAGCAGCAACATTTTAAAGGGAATTATAAATGAAGCTCTAACTTTGAATTTGGAAGCTTGCTTGGGAGGAAAATTAGAGTGAAGAAGGAAAATGTTGGAGGATATAAGATAGTTTTGACTGCCGATAGAACATTGATGAGTGAATATGCTGGAGGCATATTTCTAGGGTTTAGTGCCTGTGTCCCGAGTGGTCTTATACCTGACAAGTTCTATTTTTCGTTGTTTTGTCCTTCTGTACCCGTCAACTTTGATGGTTCATCTAAGTTTGCACCGTGCGGAATAAGAAAAATTGAGGCACAATTGTTAAACAATGGCTTTAGCAGAGATGAAGTTATCGTTGCGCATCCTGATTTCTTGGAACAAGTTGTTGGGCCGAATACTAAAGTCTTGGGCATAAACGAAACTGATCCTTTAGGCATTGGGCCTGCAACCAGCACGTTTACACAAATATTCAGTCTCCGCGATTCTTACATGAGCATGAAGTTTAAAGAAATCCTGAACGATCCGGTTGTTCAAAAGTATAAGCCGAAAATTATTGTTGGAGGACCTGGTGCTTGGCAACTTGAAGATGACAAAGCTCGAAGAGAACGAGGCGTCAACTGCGTTGTTGTTGGAGAAGGAGAAAAAGTGGTTAACTCCCTTTTCAATGCGGCTGTGAAAGGCGAGGAATTGCCCGAAGTCGTGCATCCTCCAGTTGCTGAAGAAGAGGAAATCCCAATCATTCAAGGACCCACTATCGATGGAATAATTGAAATTGCACGCGGCTGTGGAAGAGGCTGCGCTTTTTGCGTGCCCACACTTCAACGTTACCGCTGCCTTTCTCTTGACCACATACTAAAAGAAGTTAAAGTAAACTTAGAAGCTGGAAGAAGACCGCTTCTGCACGCTGAAGATGTCTTGCGTTATAAAGCTAAAGGATTCGAAATCAACAAACCTGCAGTGAAAGAATTATTTGACACTGTTTATCATTATCCCGGTGTCAAATCGGTAGGCATAAGCCATTTTGCACTTTCATCGGTAGCAAGCGCACCTGACTTGCTAAAAGACTTATCAAGCATACTCGAAGTGAAAAAGGCAGATGAGTGGATAAGCGGGCAATGCGGCATTGAAACAGGCAGCCCTCGCCTGATTAGAGAGCTGATGGTTGGTAAAGCTAAACCGTTCACTCCTGAACAATGGCCAGACGTGGTAGTAAACGCTTTTCAAATTCTAAGCGATAACTATTGGGTTCCCTGTGCCACTCTGATTATTGGGCTTCCAGGAGAAAAAGACGAAGATACCCAGCTAACGATCAATTTAGTGGAGAAACTGCATGATTATAAAAGTTTGATTGTACCGCTTTTCATGGTTAGCGAAGGAGGATTAAAAGACAAATCGCAATCCTTCAAAATTGAAAACATTACACACAAACAGTCGGAGCTTTTTCTGACTTGTTGGCAGCATAATGTTGATTGGGCTGAGACATTCCTAAAAGAATACTTTGTGACTCAGGTTAACTTTGGCAAAGGCTTAGGAATCAAATTAGTCTTTTCCTACGCTATCAAGCAAACTCGAAGTCTAATGAAAACATGCATAAACGAATACGATTATAACCTGCCAGCTATGATAAAGGATGCAGAACAAGGCAAGTTCAAAGTAGCTTTACCAATACGCTTAATATCTAAACTCGTCATGGGCAAAGGCAAAAGCAAAGAACAAACAGAACAAACATAAACAGCCCAACTCTTTTCATCAATTTTGAAACAATACGAACTATTTCATATTATTCTATATTCGCTAATGGCCACAGAATTACGTGTAATTTCTTGATTTAACGCTGACTTGTTACATCTTTATTGTAACCACAAATGTACATATAATTTTTTGATTTAAAAACTTGTGTAAAGCCTCGGGTTTTTTGAGGTTAATCGATTAAAACAGCCTTAGACTTTCTGCTACTTCAAATCCTCTGCTTAAACTGATAATGCCAGACATGGGCTGCATAAATAACAAAGCGATCTGGACCGAAATTATTAAGAAATCTAAGTTGAAAGGTTCAAAATGAAAGGTTCTGAACCAAGTTTTCAAAAGATTGGTTGAATTGGTTGAATGGAGAAATGATTGTTGAGAGTTGCTTTAGTTAGAGGTTCTTCGTGTGGGAAGGGTGCTTACAAAGATTTATTCGGAGTGTCAATGCCGCCGCTAGGGTTAGCTTGTCTAGCTGGAGCTGTAATGCGAGATCGTCATGAGGTTCTCTTGGTGGATTCACTTGCTCAAGGTTTAAGCATTGAGGAAATTGCTGAGAGGGTCTGTTCTTGGAATGCTCAAGTAGTTGCCGTAACAGTCGGTGCTTCGCCATACTACGGGTTTGCCACTAATCTCGCAATGAGGGTTAAGACCAAAGACAACGCTGTCTCTCTTGTAGCTGGAGGGCATCATGCAACCTTTGTTTTCTCTCAAGTTTTAAAGAACGGTTTTGACTACGTTGTCTTGGGTGAAGGTGAAGAAACATTTTCAGAACTCGTCAACACATTGGAACAAGAAGGCGACATTTCATCTGTTAAAGGCTTAGCTTTTAAAGTAAACGGCAAAGCGGTGAATACTACGCCCAGACCTTTTATCCAATCTATGGATTCTCTGCCCATGCCAGCCTTCGAACTTTTTGATAAAAAACTTAGTCAAGCGGATATTTTTGGCGCTAATTCCCATTTCATCACTATGGAGACTAGTCGAGGTTGTCCTTACAAATGTGAATTCTGTTCTGTTTCTCCAATGTGGGGACATCGCTGGAGATTCAAAAGCAACGAAAGGGTGCTCAAAGAGCTAAACTTAATCAAATCGCTTGGTTACAATTGGGTGTTCATCGTCGATGACAACTTTATCGTTGACGTTATAGCTAAAGAAAGAGTAAGGCTATTTAATGAAATGGCAAATCAGGGCTTAAATTCTCTAAATTTCATCGTGCAAATGAGAGCTGATTTAGCAGCAAGAAACCCTGGAATAATTGAACTTGCAGCAAATGCAGGTTTGCGAATAGCTTTTTTAGGCTTGGAATCTGGAAGCGACCAAGTCCTGAAGAAAATGAGTAAAGGAAGCACTACTACAACAGCAATGAAGGGCATAAACGTTCTTCACAAAAATGGCGTAATCACTCATGGAGGATTTGTTGTTGGTGCGCCTTATGAAACTAAAAAAGACTTTGGCAAGACTTTTGTATACGCTGATCAGCTTCGAATGGCAGGGCTTGATTCTGCCCAGTTTTCTATTTACACGCCTCTTCCTGGAACTAACGCTTTTTACAAGGCGCTGAAGAGTAACAAGTTGCTAACTCTTGATTGGGAATTATACGACTGTTTACATCCTGTTATAAAAACGCAGACTGGACCATTTTGGTTAATTTTTCAATCAGGCATGGGCGAAGCAGCATTCTACATCAAGAAATGGATCTCAGACCTCTTTGTAAAAACAGGACCTCGCTACGATGACTACTCAAACCTTGTAAAAACCATAACGCAGTTTGTTTCTGCCAATCTCACAAAATATACAAAAGCAACGTTCCTAGTTCCATGGAACGCTTTGAAAGTATGGTCGATGCTCAAAAAAGACAGAACGATAAACAAGGACACGCGTGAAATTCTAAACCAAAACTAAACAGCTTGCGGAAAACACTATCTGCTGAAGCTAATCGTAATGCTTTTTTACTTTTCTATTAATTCTTTTATTGTAAGAAAGTGTGCTTTTTGAAGAGACAAGAAGCAGTCAAATTGTTAAAGGAAATTTTTGATAAATGTTCTGGAATAGATGGGCAATTCATTGCATTAATAAAGCCTAACGCCGCTGATTTATTATCTCACGGTTACCAAGTACATATAAAAACAAACATGGATAGCTCAAATAAAGTATGCCTTCAAGAAATGGTGGATAAACATAATTTAGCCCTGAATACAACAGGTGATACGGCAATTATCTACAAACCATCCCTTGGCAACGATAAGAATAGCTCGTTATTGGGCAAAAGTAACATGAAAAACAAGCAATAATCCTTCTTGTTTTTATTGCTCAGCGTTAGTTAGGCTAGCAGGCTGTGATATTTAAGTCAAGTCAAGATTATTCTATTAGAGATTATGAACCGTAGTATGAAGCATGAGCCTTTTTTCTCATCTTGGCTTGATGTAACGGATTTTGGTGCAGTCGGCGACGGCATAAAAGATGATAGTAAAGCCATTACTGAAGCAATCTCAACTGCTCAGGCTGCTGGCGGCGGCACAATTTATTTTCCAAAAGGCAAATTTAAGTGCATGGCAATTCGCCCCAAAAGCGGTGTAACATTAAAGGGGCTAGGCTGGGGAGCATCGGTGCTAAAAGGATTCGATGACAAAAGCAACAATGCAATAATTGACGGTATGGGATATTTTACCCAAAAATCACCGCTATCAGAATTTAACGTGCAAGATTTAGAATTAGACGGCTCGGACATGAACCGTTCTGGATATCATTACAACCGAAAAGGGATAGGTCATCAGTGGCTGAGAAATTGCCGATTTGAAGGCGTCTACGTGCATGATACTCCTGCGACGGGCTTTGGTACTGATTTCACGATAAATGTGGCATTCCTAAATTGTTTGGCGAAAAATTGCGGAACAAAAGGAAAGGTTGGCAATGGCATAGGAAGCAATGGATTTGGAATCGGTGTGAGCGATGTAACAGAAGTAGTTGTGTTTGATAATTGCCAGGCACTCGAGGTAGCTAATAATGGTTTCACACTGGAAGCACAAATAACGCAGGGCGTAGGTTATGCAACTGTCACCAACTGTTACGCTGAGAAATGCGGGAATGCTGGCTATTCAAATTCAGGTTCGCAAAGAGTAGACGTAATCGGTTGTGCAGACAATGGCAGTGTGTATGGAGTATACGTAAGCGCCAACGCAAATCAACCTTCGGATCAAACAATAGTTTCTGGTTGTGAATTCGTAGGTCAAATTAGTCATGGAGTTTACTCGGATCAAGCAGCTAACAATCATTTGGAGGTAAAAGACTGCTTATTCAATGCTTGCCAAGGATCAGGAATAAAAAACGTTGGCAGCTACTGCAGCTTTTCCGATAATACTTTCAAGGGCTGTAAAGAAACAACGATCTTATGCGTGCCAGATGTGGGAGCAATTGGAAAAGGGTATTTGATTACAAACAACGTTATCATTAACGGCGGCTCTACAGGTATTCAAGTGGACTCGACAAATCAGGCTATTGTAGGCTTACTTGTAAAAGCGAACATGATACAGGATTGCAAAGGTGCAGCAATCAAAATCATCTGCAAACCTCAAATTGACTCAGGAAACATCTGCGTAGCCGTCATAGATGGCAACTTATGCGATAACAACCTTAAGCCACAGATACAAGTTGAGGGGTCATCAAAAAATGTCATAATCAGAAGTAACACAGGTCACAATCCACTCGGGCAATCAAGCATTATTCCCAACAAATCTCCATTCACATACACGGCGGGCAATTCGCCCGAAGACATCTACATAAACGGTGGAGTTGTTTCAGGAGTATCAATTGACTCAACAGAACTTTTCACCGCTTCACCGTGTACCTTACATCTTGAACCAAACCAAACGCTGACAATAAACTACACAGCAAAACCAAAAATAATCAAATCTGTTCTATAACATAAATTCTTTAAAAGCCTAAAAAAGTAATTAAAAAAAATTATTCTTCTAGTTTTTCTTCGATTGATAGGAATTCATCGCTTAAATCGTTAACTTTAGTTTTTCTTAACATCCCTTCCGCCATCGGTATAACTTCGGCTTCTTCGACTTCTATGTGTTTCTCTAATAGATGTCTTAGTAAGCTTACTTGTACTATCCAGTTTTCTCCATGTTTTTCTGATTTATCCAATTTATTTAGCATCCTTGTTCCCATTTGGTGCTCCTCGATTCCAACAAGCGCCATTTCTCGACTCGTTTTATCCTGCTTTAAGGACTCATAGAGTGTTTGCTCCTCTGCTTGGTTGTGAGCCTTTAACTCCACTTGAAATATCTCAAAAGTGTCTATGTTGGGCTTTTCAGTTGTAAGTTCTTCTAACATATCAATGAATTCTTCATGTTCTTCCTTAATTCTCTCAAAAATATTCTTAGACGAAGGAATCACACCTTTCTTCTAATTTAACTAACTTAATAAAAGAGGAGGACACCCCGGAGCTTCCTTAACTTCGAACTCTACTTCTAACCTTGAGATTTACTTTTTCGACCTCTTCCGCCTTTACGTCCAATTTCACGATAAAATTCAGGCCCTCTTTCCTCGGATACCTTCTCTCCGCCTTTTTTGCCAATTTGACTGTAAAATTCTGGGCCTCTTTCTTCAGCAACTTTCTCACCGCCCATTCTTCCTGCTTCTTCCCTACTCATTTTTCCATGTTCTCGGCGTTCCTCGTCTGTTCCTCCGCGAGTTGATTCTTTAGACAAACATTCACCTCCATAAACAATTATAAACAATTAGTTTTTAGAACAACATGCAAATTCATAAACGTCTGTGACTGGTGGTGTCCAGCAACTTACCTTAATTAGCAGCCTTAAATCCAAAAAGTGAATTAAACAAGGCTTTTTCCCTAAAATGTAGTGTGCTATGGTTGTCGAACACCCAGACTTTGCAAGGAGCAAATGAAACAAACTATTGTTAAAGATACAAGAATAATGGATGAAAAGAATAATTGAGCAAAAATGTAGATGGCAAGGCTCAATCACATAGCCATAAATAAACTGTTAATTATAATCTTAGACAAGCACTTACTTAGCAAGATTGATTTTAGTTTTTCAATTTGTAAATTTTCTAAATAGTTTTTGGCGAATAAAGGTAATTTTATTGGTTACTTTGGAAGAAATTTTTGAAGAAATAAAACGTCTTATTGAAAAGTATTTTGATGAGACTGAAACTAAAATCAAGACGAAGCTAAAGCGCAGTATCTCGTTTGGTATACTGATTGGTATCTTAGCAGCTATCTTGACCTCGCTATTCGGTTCTGCAAGCCTTTTTTTCCTGGTTGGAGGTTTCTTTTACTACAGCATGTTTGTGCCAATGTGGCTTGCTTTAACAATTATGGGTATTGAGGCAATCGTAGCTGGGGTAGTGATTATTTTAATAATTTATGTTATATTGAGAAAGAAATTAGGTAACGATAAATCTAACAATAAAAAGTAGGTTTGCAAGTGCTAGCCCTCAACGGGTTGATGCCAACGCCCAATTTTTTTATGCAGACGTTTGTTTTTTCTGTTGATTCATTGGGAGGTTGAATGCGTGTTTCTCTGGAAAGTCGTGGCATTTGTAGATTCGTAGTTGCCTTTGAGGTTCTATGCGGCATCTTTTGCGTGCATTCTTACGCTTTATTAGGGGGGCAAGTTGAAAGAAAGGACATTTGGAACAGAGGGTGCTCGTTTTTCTTCGCCTACCTTGTCATCATTCTTCTGAACAATGGTACTGCAATTGCAATCATGATTACACCGAAGGCTATGAGGATTATCAGGTCATTAGAAATGTCGCCTGCTCCCGCACCTAGCACCACGACTTTTCGCATAGCATCAGTAGCATACGTTAACGGAAGGAATTTGCTTATATCTTGCATGTACCAGGGCATCTGCTGTATCGGAAACATCACACCGCTGAGGAACATCATTGGAAACATCAACGTCATCATCATCATCTGCGCCGTCTCCTGATCCTTAGCTAAAGACGTCAAAACTATGCCTAAACCGACGAATGAGAATACGCCCAGCAGGAGCAAACCGACCACGAGCAGAATGTTTCCTTGGATTGAGACGCCGAATAGCACTATAGCTAACGCCATTATTATGAAGCCTTGAAGTAAGCCACGAGCGGTCTGACCTAAAGATTTTCCCAGGATGATGGATAACCTGTTGATTGGCGCGACCATCATGCCGTCCATAGTGCCGACCTCCTTCTCCTGAGATATCGCTACAGGAAGCCCAGTCATAACACTCATCATAACTGTCATCATCATTATTCCAGGGGCAATGAAGTTAAAGTAACTCGGGTTTCCAGGGACAACGCCTTCCGTCTGAACAACGTAAGGTTGAACAATGGCGAGAGAATCATTCACAGTTACTGATGAATTGAGACTTAGAACTTTCTCCTGTGCAAGCAATGTGCCCATCTGGCTAAATGTCGCGGATAAAGCTGCTTGCAATTCTTCGGCTATTGTTGGGTTAGACTGGTCAGTTATGATAATCAGAGTTCCCTGTTGCCCACTCAAGATGCAGGCAGAGAAATTGCTAGGTATAACTATGCCGCCGTCTATCTCACCGCTTTGAATCTCACTTTTGATATCCGCCACACTTGAAACGTTGGAAAGCGTCAGCATTTTTGTTTGAGCGTTGATCTCCTTTAATTCTGTGATGAAGGCTTGGCTTGGAATTGTCGTATTGTAAAAGCCTGAATCTTGATTTATCAAGGCGACTGGCATGTTGCTTATCGTTGTGTTGCCGGATGGATAAATATAGCCAACCATGACCATCATGAACAACGGCATAAGGACAAGCAGGACTAGACCCAAACGGTTTCTGAACAACTCTGTTAGATCTTTCCAAGCAATACGCACAGAATGCGAAAGTAGAGTCTTTGTGCCCATTTTTCTCACCTTACTCTTTGCTGAGGCGCCCCAAAGCGTCTACGCCCCATCGGTATTTTCTTGTCTGCGCTGTCTCTTACTTGGTGACCAGTTATGTGCAAGAATACATCCTCAAGTGTGGGCTGCAGGTTTTCCATTGAATTTATGTTTCCCCCCTCAGCTCTCACTGAGTCGATTACAGAGTCGAACGCTTCTTTGCCGTGACTAATAATTCTTAAGTGTATCGAGTCTTCTTGAGTAACCGAGTCCACGCAGTTGCAAGCGTGGATTGACTCAATAATTTTGGGTGTTAGATTTCCAATCTCTAGTTTCAATATTGTTGAATCCGCTCCTGAAATCATTTTTTTCAAGTTCGCCGAAGTGTCTAGCGCTACTATCTTGGCATGATCCATTATGCCGATTCGATCGCATAGCAGATCTGCATCCACCATCATATGGGTCGTTACGATTATGGTGGTGCCGTTTTCCCTGTTGAGCTTTTTGACGAATTCGCGAATCTCAACGGAAGATTGAGGATCCAAACCAAGAGTCGGCTCATCGAGAAAGAGCACTTTGGGCATGTTCAAAAGCGCTCTTATAACGTTCATTCTCTGCCTCATTCCTGTAGAAAATGTGCCTACTTGATTGTTCTTCCACTGTGTAAGTTGAACCAGCTCAAACAACTCGTCTATTCTTTTGTTTAAGACGTCTTTGGGAAGGTTGAAGAGACTTCCGAAAAATACAAGGTTTTCCCTAGCCGTCAAACGGTTGTACATAATCATTTTTTCGGAAACTATGCCTATCAGTTTTCTAACTTCGGTATCGTTTTTCACTATGTCGTAGCCGCCAATCGTCGCAGTTCCCTTTGTCGGTTTGGCCAACGTGGATAGCACTCGCAGGGTGGTGCTCTTGCCAGCCCCGTTGGGGCCGAGTAGGCCGAAGATCTCGCCCTTTTTGACTTTGAACGAGATGTTGTCAACCGCTACGAAATCGCTGAACTTTTTCGTAAGATTATTAACTTCAATTATCGATTCATTATCCATTTCAGGTATCGCCCTAAATGTTATTCATTGGAATATATTTCGCTACAATATATTGCGGTAAAATATAAGTATTACCCAAGTATAGTATTGCTTTGAAAGAAGATGGCCAAAGAATCTGAAGATAAAACAACAGCCAGTTGGCTAAAAGAATTACAAAAAGGCTTTATTCGAATCGGCGTTTTGATTTTTCTCAGTAAGAAGCCAGCCCACGGCTACGAAATCATGAAGGAAATTAATAGCCGTTCTAAGGGTTTCTGGCAGCCTACTCCCGGTGGAGTTTACCCTATTTTGAGAGATTTAGAGAAATCGGGTTACATTAAAGGTCAATGGCAGACACAAAATAATCGCAGATTAAAAGTTTACAAAATTACCGCGTCAGGCGAGACTATTCTTAGGCGAGCCATTTTAAAGCAGGCAGAAATTTCAAAAAATATCGGCAACAGTTTCAGAGAATTTGCTCGTGACGTTTTCAACATTGATGCAACAGATGAATCTATTCCATGTATACCTTCTTTCCTTTCGCCTTTCCTTGAAGACGACCCGCTAAGTGAGAAAAATTTAAAGCATCTTGAGCATGAACGAAAGCACACCTATAAAGCAGTAAAAAGAATGCAGGAACGACTAAGAAAGATAGATAGCATAATTAGGGAAATCAAGAAACAAGCGCAAAGCGATATTCCCCCAGTATCCGAATAGCGAACTTGCGAAACTATCACTTTTGATGCGCAAGGTTAGACATCGCTATAGGAACAGCAGAGTTCCATTTAGGCGTCCTTAAGAAAGCGGGTTTAATCTCTTTTATTTGTGATGGTAAATACAAGCGGTTCTTTGCTAACAAGAAATTTTCACTAAACGAAATGAAGTTGATTTCGCTTCTGAGGCATGGGACGACGAGAGAAATTCTAAAGATACTAGTTCGTCGAGAAGATTATTTCTCATAATAAACTAGCTGTTGAACTTTCCATAACCTCTCAAGGGTTAACGTGGCAGATGAATCGACTAAACGAACAAGGAGTCATTCAAAAAGACTACAATGCAACTAGGTCAATTACTTTTTAAACACGGGTTATCTTCAAATTTTACCTGACCTTTTAATCATGATAAAATTATAATTTTCCTAAAAATGAGAATAAAGTGGGGGGCATGTATCATTCTTCATTTCTTAGACCTCTGCAAGACTCGCAAGTGGTATGTATGATTACTCCGCCGTTAGAAATATATCGAAAAACGGAATAAAAGTTTATTAAATATTAATACAGAATATATGTAAGGTGCTGATTAGATGAAAAAGACTGACAGTTCATTCAAACGTTTACTAATAAATTCTGGTTACCCCCCAAAAACAGCAGAAGAAATTTGCAAAGTCTACAAAAACAGCACCAGTTAAAGCCTACAAGCTAATACCAAACTACGCATTTTCACGGGTTATTCATACCTTAATGCTTCTACTGGCTGAAGTTTACTAGCCCTATAAGCTGGACATATCCCAAAAAGCAACCCGAGAACCACCACTAATAAGCTTGTTTCAACGGCTGACACAGTAAACGAAGACAAATCAACGTATACAAAGAATCCTCCACCAACTCTCTGCAATAAGAAGGCTGTGAACTAGCCTATTACGCTTCCAATTACAGCGCCAAGCGCAGAAATTGCTAGAGCACCGGCCTGATCCACTGGGGCCTGTTATTGCAATCTGATAGCCCCTTTCTATCGTTAAATCTATACCGCCCAAAACAAACGTTGATAATTCCGATTTCGCTGCATAGGTTTTTTCAATTCCTTGAGCTTCTATCAAGTCAGTCTATTTTCCATTTCAACTCTTCCTTTCATTTCAAGCAGGTAGTTAATGCTTGAATTACGATCATTTAATTTTACTCAGAAAAATTTAATTTAGCTCATTTAAGTATTTTTTTTGCATTGATACTTTCTGTCACACAATATAAATCTAAATTTACATGAACGCGCAGTTCTTTTTAATTAGATAATCGATTGTTACTTTCTTGCAATATAATAAGATAGAGTTGCTAGTGGCGTGACAAGAGCATAGGAAGCTAAGGTTCCTGTCCAGATACCTAAGATTGGGTATAAGTATCTGACTGATATGCAGTATGGAATAATCGTTAAAATGCCCGAAATTACTAGTGGCTTTGTGATTGAGCGAGAAAATTCTGTGCCTCTGCTATTGTTTAATATGACTATTGTCGAGGTAAAAACAGCAGGAAATGCCGCCGCGATACCTCCTAACACTGGGCCTGCAAATTGGCTTAAAAGGACAGAAATTACGATTAAAGCCCCTGCTCCTATTCCTCGAATGAGAACTTCGTGAAATCTGTAAAGCCGTTCCTCTCCTTGTTCATTTTTAAGTTTCAGCTTTTGGGCGAAAGCAAAGTATGTAACCACGGATATGGCTACTCCTAAGACCAAAGATGGGGCAAAACTGTTGAGGCCAGATGCAAACACAAGTGCTGAAGCTGCAAACCATATGAAAAGAGAAATGGAAATTCCAAGAGCAAATTCTCTTTTGGCAAAAAACGCGTAGAAGAACAGGTATGCGCTTGTTATGCTAAAAGCTAATGGAAAGAGAGTTGTTGCTTGAACTGCGACCGCTGAAGATTGGTTAATCCCGATGAACAAGAAAGAGAAAGCTGACGTTGAAGGAAGCCCGCCTAATATTCCACCAAGCAAACTTCCCTTCTTTTCAGCGATAATAGTGATTGCAATAACCCATATACTTCCGACAAGAAACGCCAAAACAAGATGAAGTAGCAACGAATCAATTATCATATTTTTCACTCTTCTCAGCACTTTGACTTATTAAATCTTTCAGGTTTCTGAAAGATCAAAATCTTGCTTTTCCATAAGCCTGCCCGGCTCTTAATGAAACCTGTCACCTGCCAAATCGCAATAACATTTTCAATCAAATAATGCATCTAAACGGGCTTTTCATGTAAAAAAGAGATTATGGCTCAATAATTTTCTTTCATAAATGATAATACCTTCTTCCTAAGTTTTCTCAAGATTTGAAGACTATGCAAACAACGAACTCAGACAAAGAAAAATGCTAACCAATGCAAAGATCTAGATGAATCCATTTTCGGTGAGCTTCTCCACTAATGTGTCCCACGCATGGCGATTGTAGAGGAGGTACAGCGTCAACCCCATTGTAACAGCAGCCACTATTGCTCCTGCAAGGAGGAATAGGGCTGATATTATGACAGCAATCATGATAATTATGGTTGGAACGATAGTGGTCATTTGTCTCAGATTGAACTGTGCGGGCATCATAGGCGCTTCCTCTTTAATTTGGACAGGGTAAACTCTAGATGACCAATAGAAAAGAATCACCGTAGAACAGGGTATAGTGATAATAAGTGGAATAATTGGAGCGATGGCACCTCCTGCTCCAAGAAAAGCAAGGATTATGTTGGCAATCGCAAAAGGCGAAATTATTGCTGCAAACGATAAAGCCTTAGCTGTTGTAACATTTCGAAAGTATGTTGAAGGTTCCATGGAGGTAAAAGCGAGCCACGCTCTTTCATTCGTCATTCCGCCCTGGGCGACAAAGAAAGCAAAATAAGTTATGAAAAAAGGCAGTAAGAAAGTGATACCAAAATTATCTGTGGAAGATGATATAAGGGCAAGATAGCCGTAAACCGCTGCTAATGCACATGTAACAGGCAGGATTAGCTTTATTTTTACGCTGCCGCTTTGGTATCTTGAGGTTCCACTCATGCCGCCACCCACCCTTCCTGAAAACTCGAAATTATAGAAGTTCAGGGAGAATATCGCCCTGATAGGGCTCATACCACCGAAGGTCTTATTTTTCTTCACTTCAGAAGAAGTGGCCCTAATCAGGCTGCGCATCGTTCCCAACTCAACATTCTCCAGTTCTCTAAACGCTATAACCGTAGTTGAAAGTGTCAAAACAAGCATTGCAGCCGAACCGTAGATAACATTCCCCGCGAATATGGCGGCAGGTGAGAAAGGAAATCCCAATAATGCTGATAGCGCCCATAAAGCAAGAAGCACTCCGAGCAGAACTCTTAATTTTGTCTCAAGGACATTGGAGATTATACTAAGCGATGTTACCGATAATGCGAATGCAATAAGGTCAATGGGCAACAGAAAAAAGCTAACTCCGCTCCCTATCACCATAGCTGAGATAAAGAATCCGAAAACCACAAAGATCATAATCCCTGAGGCTACGAATTGCGCGATATAGAGGCTTAGAGCGAGTTCTCTCTTGTCCAGCGGTAAAGTGAAAAGAAAATCCCTATCGGACTTCATGACTACCATTCCCCCGGCCAGGGTCATAAGGACAAGCATGAACGTTATGATGCCTGCTCCAATGTACTGAATTACGGGGGAAATGCCTGTCGCTGAAAAGCTACCTAACGATATATAATAAATCAGCAGGAACGCCATCACTACAAGGAGCGGCTTAGAAAACCTGGTTAGAATAATGAACTTGATGAGTTTACCGAGCACCCATCATCATCCTCGCTACCACGCTTTCTATCGGTTCCTCCTCTTTTCCTAACTTTTTAAGTGCATCTATGCTTCCCTCCCAGAGAACAGCTCCCCTTGAGAGCATGATTACGTTCTTGGTAAGCCTGCTTGCTATGGACATTATGTGAGTTGAAACCAAATGAGTCGCATTCAACGAATTGAGGAAAGCTATAACCTTCTCCTGGGTTGGTATGTCTAAATAGTTCAAGGGTTCATCGAGAAGAAGCACTTTAGGCTTATGAATAAGAGTCAATGCTAATGATAACTTTTGCATGTTGCCCCTTGAAAGCCTGCCAACCTTCGCCTTCTCGTACTCCCGTAGTTCAAGAAGGTCTAGCATAACATCCGTTGCCTCCCTTACGTTTCCGACTTCTCTAAGGGCACCGATGTATTCGAGGTTTTCTCGGACCGAAAGCGTACGGTAAGGTGACGCATCCTCTGGCAAGTATCCAACAATCGACCTTGCTTCTTTGCTACCTGGATCTGCTCCACCTATTCTTATTTCACCCGAATCAGGTTTCAGAAGCCCGACTAGAAGCTTTAAGGTAGTGGATTTACCAGCTCCGTTGGGGCCGAGTAACGTAAACTTTTCTCCCCATGGTATCGTAAAACTAAGACCTTTCAGAGCCATGACTTGCCCAAAATTCCTTGAAACATTACTTACCACTATGCAACCGTTTTTTTGTTCACTTATAACTTCACCTTTCAATGTCTTTTGTTCAACCATCTTACTCAGCCACCTGCGCACGTTTGAAAGAATGCCATGAGATTAGCGAAAAAACTGCAATATAAATTATTGCTATCCCAACTTCTGTAAGCAAGACATTCGAGAATGGCTCAGTATAAAGCAAAGTATACGTAGAGTTGCTGTACTTCCAGAAATGGTTTCACCAATCTTGAAGAAAGACACCACTGACGATGGATGCAATATATAGTTTACCAGGGAGTTGCCAATGCTGTCTATGCCTGCGAAACAAAGAGACCTGGTACATATGTTGTTGATCCCGTGTATAAGCAATAGCTGATGTACTTCATTCAGCTTAGAAATAGATATGGGCACAAGTTATTTAAGGTTAAAAAGCAGAAAAAACTTTGCTCTTTAGATTTAACGGATGAGATGTTGATTGAAGTTAAATGATGTGATAATAGCAGCAGCTTCCTTAGTTCTGATTAGTCTGCTGCTTCGCAGTGTATTGTTAGTCGCGTTCATTCCATTGAATGCCAACATGATAAGCGATTTGCTTTCCACTTTTGCAGCATTCTTGATTGCATCATTGATTGTTGGTTACGTGTTTGCTCTAAAAATTCAGGAAGAGTCGAGAAGTAAAGCTATTGGTAGCATTCTTGTTTTATCTATGGTTGCATCGCTATTTTTTACTGCAATTTGGATTTCTAATCCGTTCGAAAGCCCTTGGTTCAAAGACTCGCTAAATAGCTTATTCAACGCAAATGGGTGGACAAATTACGATTGGGCGGCTTACTCAGCATTTGGTGTAACAGCAATTGTTGCCATAATGTTAGTCTCAAGTCTGATAGGTTTGTATTTTGGCTCAATGCGTAAGAATTCTAAGGAATAATTAGAGTTAACAGACCATAAACTGGTTGCTTGCAATTTATTAAACAACGTGTTTACTTCTTTGTTTGATTATTGAGCTAACTAAGCACTTAAATATGAAAGTATCTGCAAAAGTAGTTTTCAAAGGAATAGTATTGGATAAAGGGAAAATTCTCAAGTTTAACCTTAAAAATGTAGAATTGTCCCTTCTTGAAGTACAAAGGAATTGGAAAAAAGTCGATAATGAGCTTGACTTTAAAAAGCTTGGGAGACGCGATACTTTTGACCCCGTTATTAGAAGTCGAATGATGGATTCCTATAAGTATCTCGATAAACTCCTCAGGAATGAAATTGAACCATTCTCAACCGATGGCATTTCAGAAATTCTTGAACTTAATAACATTGTGCTTTATGGGTTAGATTTGTCGTTAAGACTTGAATACAACAAGGCAATTGTCGCTAATTCGGAAAAATTCAACGAGTGTATAGTTCCAATTGAAAAATGGTACCGAAGACACATGAAAGGCGAGCCGCATCCCTTAAGGGTAGCTGCCGAAATTTATGTTTCAGTGCTTGGTTTTCCCCAATTATTCATTGAGGGCAATCACAGAACAGGCAACTTGATTTCTAACTGGGTCAGCATGTACTATGGGCATCCTCCATTTGTACTAAGCGTCGATAATGCAATCGCATACTTTACGCCTTCGAAGGAAATTAAAAGATTCGCTGATAAATCAACCTGGCGAGGCAGAGCAAGACTACCCAAATATAGAGCTTCCTTCAAAAAATTTTGGGAAAAAAATATCGATTACAAGTTTGTAGAAACACAAAAGAATTGATTAATTATTGCTTTTCTAAAACAATATTAAAAGTTGTATGAGTGCTTTAGTATCAACATCCATGCTTGAAAATTTATCGCAATGCCATAGGATTTATGACGTGAGGGAAGAGAATTTGGCGAATATTATGGTTGCAGTTTTGAAAGCATCGCTTAAGTTAAAGCTTAGAATACGAACGTTGAGTGCTGTAGAACTTTTTGGGAAACGTTCCCGGAAACTCCGTTAATGGTTCCGGAGTTGATAGAGCTAAGCAGTAAACTGTATGTTGATAGTGCTATCGGTAGCAGTCATTGTTATATTAAACCCCATAAATTGCCAGGTTCAACCTTTTATGGCAACTCTTTTCATTGCTATTGATGCTTGACAGAGGATAATAAACAATTAGAAAACCCGTATATTCAAAAAACATAAAACTGTGTCATGCAATTATTTTTGGTGGGGATATTGGTGGGGGAGACAAGTTGTTAGTTGAATCAGTAAACACTCTTGTAAACAGGAGCAAAGCGTCAACTTTTATTCGAGGCTATTTTTCGTTTGGCTTTATTTATACATGGAATGTTGAGGCTTAATATGACTGACGTTCCTGGAATAATAATTAATTTAGCCTTACTCATTGCATGTTATCTTTATGTGATAGGCATAATCTCGTTAACTGGCATTATTAATAGCCATGTATCTAAGAGTTTTTCCCGCAAGTTTTTGCACATAATGATAGGAAATTTATGCTTTATAATTCCATTCTTCTCGTACAAGGTGTTCCCAATTAACTTTCCTTTTTTTGTTGCTGCCCCATTTATAGTTTTGACCCTTTTGGTCTCAAAAATATCCCCCATTAAGAGCCTGAGCAAAAAGATGCCTGGGTTAACTGACGTTACAAGTGAAGGGCATGAATTTGGGCTGGTTCTATACGCAATTTCTTATACTGCGTTAGCCTTGCTATTTTCAGCACAACCATATGTAATCGCTGCTGGTATTTTACCAATGGCCTACGGCGATGCTGCAGCTTCTTTAGTTGGACAAAAAATAGGGCGGCATCAATACAGCATCTTCGCTAAAAAGAGTCTTGAGGGGTCAATTGCAATGTTTACTATGTGCTTTTTAGCTCTGCTTGCCAGTTTACTGTTTTTCTCATATCTCTATCCAACATCAATACATAACTTAGTGCTTGCTTCTTTGGCAGTGGCTGCAGTAGCAACAGTTTGCGAAGCGCTAAGCCCTAGTGGACTTGACAATTTAACCGTGCCCTTTTTCAGCGTTGTAGTATTTCTGCTTGTGTTAGGGGGACTTTAGCCAGTGTTAATAATTATTGACGGCTTGGATGGGTCAGGCAAAAGCACGCAATCTCAGCTTTTGCTAAAATCGTTAAAAGAAAAAAATAAGACAGCTTGTTTACGTATTCATCCAGAAACTGATAATTGGTTTGGCATTAAAGCACGCTTTTATTTGTACTCACAAGGCAAAAGCGCTCATTTCGCTTCAGCTCTATTCTACATGATAGATGTGGTACGATCAATTCTTCTTTATTCGTGGCGACGACTGGATTTCATAATCTTTGTTAGATACCTAATGGGAACCGCTTACTTACCATCACCGTTGCACTTAATTGCATACAATTTCTTTTCTTCATTAGTACCAAAGTCAAAAAACCTGTTCTTTTTGGATGTTTACCCTGAAATAGCAGCAGTTCGTATAAATGAAAACCGAGAAAAAACTGAAATGTTCGAGAGTTTAGAATCCTTAAAAAAGGTTAGGACTAAAGCTCTTTCGCTAACACGCTACGACAAGTGGATTATTATAAACTCAAATAACTCTACCGAAGAAGTAGCTTTAGATTTAAATAGGAATCTACAGAACTTCGTCGAGAATTAACCGTAAAGAAGGGGTAAATATAGCTCACAGCTATAAGTGCTTCGAATGAATTAGAGCGAGTTGTAAGTGTATCTTCCCCATACAAGGAGTAAAATACTGCTTGCTTTATTTTCTGAGGACAGTGGAGGATGGCTTGATTAGTTACTCAATATTGAGTAGACTAAGTTTGAACGGTTTGGGAAGGGAAAGACTATCATCTTTCGTAGAAAGACTATCATCTTTTAAGTCTCGAATCTTGTGGGTATTCGAGACGGGTTCAAGTTCATACCCGCAATAGTTCCCTAAATCCCAACCTGAAAAAAATTAAGCCTGCATAGATTGGGGAGGGAAAGACTATTTTCATTCTATGTCTTGAATAGAACAATACTGACATTTGATGGAAAAACATGTCCCCTTTCCATAATAGTCCCCTTAACCCCAACCCAAAAAAAGTGAAAGTACGCTATTACTGTGTGTCACGCTAATTAGTTTATTTATTTCAGTTTTCAATTTCTCTTTGCAAGTATTATGGCTTAATTATGACACATGGCACGTTATGATTCTAAACGAATTTTGCATCATTTTTGCATTAATTAAAAGCTCTTGCATTCCTTATTTTTAGGAAAAATATTTATAATCACTCAAATGTTCATCAGCTTGTAGCAGGCAAGCGCTATGGTCAATGATTATGAGCCTTCATCTGTATTGGTAGATCTTGGTTTAACTGCTTTACAAGCTAAAGTATACTTAGCACTCTTAACCCAAAATTTTGTAACGGCAAAAACAATCTCAGCTCTTTCTAGGGTCTCAAGACCGGACGTTTATCGGATAATTGCGCAGCTTGAAGAGCTTCAACTTGTAGAGAGAATTATTGGCAAGCCAACTAAATATCAAGCAACCCCGTTAGAGGCATCCACATCGATTTTAATGCAAAATAAAATGAAGGATCTCGCTGAAATCAAAAAAAGAATCCCACTTCTTATTCAACAAGTAGGCGAAAGAGCCTCTGAAAAAAGGAAAGACCCTGACGAATTCACAATCAGCATTATTCCTAAAGAAACATTTTACATTAGAAGCAAAAAGATTCTTAAGAATGTCAAAAAAACCATTCGTTCCATTATTGCGACCGAGAAGGTGGTTTTGCCACCTGACGAGTATAACGCAATTCTAAATGATGCATTATCAAGGAATGTTGATTGTAAGGTTATAATTTGTTATCCTTCTAATGAAAAATTAAGAAACGAAATCAGAAAACATGTAAGTCCTTATGAGAATTACCAGGTAAGGTTTGTTAAAGAAACTCCTATTACTGCAATGGGAATATTTGATAGCGAAGAAGTTGTAATTAACACTACGCCAGCAGAAAATTTTGATTCAGCAGCATTTTGGTCATCCAACAAAAACATTATAAATTTATGTGAATTCTACTTTAACAGTCTTTGGAAAGAAGGATTTGTCTAAGCTTATAAATTAGCCAAGTGCTTCTTGGATCTACATTTTTTCAAAAACTTTCAATAAAGAAAGCCCACGGTTGCCATATGCAATTTGTGAACCATTTGTCATCCATTATGTTTAAGTAATTAATTTTACTGATTAATAATTGGAAGAATTTCTCGTATTATTAACAATATTTTTTACTAAAGGGAGATCGTGCTTCTGGAAACAAAGAAACGGTTTCTAATAATTGCAGTCACTTTCTTGTTCCTCATAGTTCCTACCGCAATTTTAGCGATTTCTTCTGAGCAAGAGTACAATAATTTCGACTCACAGAGAACATTAATGAATAATGTAACAAAGAGAATGGATGATTTAAATTATTATTCAGACGTTTTTCTAATTGATTCACAGACTGGTGCTATTTCACAATGGAATTCTTCGTATGACGCAATATACGGTAACTTGTCCCTGATAAGTATCTACTCTTCAACCGAAGGATTGCTTGTTCGACAAACATTAAACTCTTTGATTGAATTGAAACAAAATATGACTACCCGAGGTTACTTGGTATTAAATTCAGATAATCAGACTTTGATTAACATTTTTTGGAACCAAATATCTCCAGAGATCCGGCAAATAGAAACTGATTCTTCAAATTTGTCTTTAATGATTAATAATGAATCTACTGCATTGCTCAACGCTTTTACCATTTACATTTTGGTTTTAATAAGTGCACTTGCAGCGTTTGTAGTTATAGTCTACACTCAAATTTATGGTCACACAATGAAATCTATTACACTTCTTCAGCAGCACAGAAAAGATCTGCAACAGGTCAATTTTGAGTTAGAGAGCGCTTTGAAAGATGAGGCTAAGCGATTAGAAAGCTCTGAACGTTTAGCTGCTCTCGGAGAAACCGCTGGAATGATAGGACATGACATACGAAATCCTTTGCAAGCCATTATTAATGAATTATTCATTGCTAAAGAACTTGCTAACGATGCCTTATTATCAAACGACGAAAAAAATGAAGCAATGACAATGATAGATACAGTTCAAAAACAAATCGATTATATAAGCAAAATAGTATCCGACATGCAGGAATATTCAAGACCCTTAACTCCTGAATACAACGAAGTTCGATTAGCAGAACTAATAAAAGACATTCTCCTGACTATTCCAATTCCCGAAAACATTGAACTTTCAAAATCCATCGAAGAAAACGCTGTATTCAGGACTGACAGCACCTTTATCAGGCGAGTCTTAACTAACTTAATCAATAATGCAGTGCAGGCTATGCCTGAAGGCGGCAAACTGGAGCTATCATGTTCAAGAATAGAGAGAGCCATCCAAATTTTTGTCAGTGATACCGGTAAAGGAATTCCCGAGGAGATTAAGCCACACATTTTCAAACCATTAAAAACAACTAAAGCTAAGGGACACGGATTCGGGTTAGCTGTCGCAAAACGCCTAGTTGAATCGTTAAATGGAAGTATTACTTTCGAGAGTGAAGTTGGAAAAGGAACCAAATTCACAATACTGCTTCCCATATCGGAGAATTAAAAAAGCCATTTCAAGAAAGAATTATTTTTTTGGGACATAGTTGGCCATCTCTGTGTCTAAATTTGGCTTCGAAAACATAGTCAAACATTTTCACAGTAGTCTCCAAGGCTTCCAAGATTAGTTTCAGCTCATTCTTCTTAAATTATCACAGCGATTTTCTTGGTTATGGTTGACCTTTTAGCTCGTCCCTGTGATGCTTGCGGTAAACCCCTCGGGGGAGGGTTTAGCTGCTGTCCTAAATGCAATATTTACTTTTGTTTTCTATGCCACGTAAGGCTGATGAGCATGCAAAATAAATTGCCTACTGAATGCCCAATGTGTGGCAGAACCTTCAGCTAATTCTTCAGGTGTATGCAGACCTTAGAGTACGCAAATGGAAAAGCCTTTGTTGTCACAGAAGTCCCTTCCGCTACCGCATTCAACGTTGTCTTTGCCATCGGCATAGCGTTATCAAATGTTTGCATAGCTTTAAGCCTAGCCGCTAGAAACAATGAATTCAAGAAAGGAAACAGCGGAAAAACAACAGACAATTCTCCGTTTAAAACCGCCCTAAATTGATCAGATATAGGATGATGGATTCCTTAAACAAAAAAAGCGAACGACATTCCCAACCAAGAAAATACAGCCACATGAATCCATTTTTTTCATTAGTCTTGAATGAATTTGCATAAATTGTTTTTTTAAAAAGAAATGCAAATAAAGTTTAGTGTAATATTGACGGTCAATGAACCCGATATGAGCGATTCAAATATTAAGCCAATTTACTGTCCGCACAATTATGCCTTTTTCGCTGTTTTAATTGTTATTCTACTTGCTGTTATAGGCTTAATTTTCTTTGGAGTTTTATCCCTTGCATTTTCTGATGTTGGCTTTAGTCCGTTAATGATCGCCTTAATCTTGGTTGGCACCTTGCTTGGTAGCTTTATAAACATTCCATTGTTTAAAATGAGAACAAAATGTGCCAATGGTAAAAGAAGAATTTGTTTCCTTCTTCGGCATAACATATCGAATTCCTCGTGTCGAATACAGTCGCCCATCAACAGTAATAGCAATAAATGTTGGCGGCGCCTTAATACCGGTAGCCGTATCAATTTATCTCCTTTTAAAATCTCCGATTCCGATAATACTTTTCAGTCTTATTGGCGTCTTTATTGTTGCATTAATAAGTCGCCTGCTGGCCAGACCTGTAAAGGGTGTGGGCATAGTTATGCCAGCATTCATCCCGCCAATAGCCGCAGCCATCATGGCTTTTTTGCTCTCTCCAAGTTCACCCGTAACAGTGGCATACATTTCAGGGGTTCTTGGAACACTGATTGGTGCTGACTTGTTAAACCTTGGCAGAATTTCTCAACTTGGCGCACCAATGGCAAGTATAGGCGGAGCAGGCACTTTTGACGGCGTTTTCCTAAGCGGCGTACTTGCTGTCCTAATTGCTGCACTTTAAAACTTTAAAATAGTGTGTTAATTTTAGCTGCAACTCGCCTTCAGATTTTCTGAAGACTTCTACATGCCCAAAGAATTCAAATATCATACGCCGATAACTATTTTAGTTTTTGTAAATTCAATGACGCACAAATAGTAATTAAACGAATTAAATACAAATTTTTAAAGGATATAACTGCAAAAAAAATGCGCGATTTGAGAAAGAGACAACATTCACAAAGAACGAAGAAGGTCACAATTTGGCATCGACCTTAATCCATAATGAAGTGCAGAACACAAAGGGAAGACTACTTTACATTGATAATCTAAAACTGACAATAATTATATTTGTTATCATGCATCATCTAGCAGCACTTATCAGCGGTTTCGGCAGTCAATACTTCATCGGAAGCGTGAATTTCAGCGCGTTAGCCAACATTTGGTTCCCATTATACCTATCATTCCAGCAAGCATACTTCATGGGATTATTGTTCATGATATCCGGCTATTTCGTCGCAGCAAGCTATGACCGAAAAGGTTTTGTTCATTTTATCGGGGACAGATTCAAACGCTTGATAATTCCAACACTGATCTTCATGGTGGCGTTGACTCTTATTGAGTTTGTAGAGCTCGGCTACAACTGGACTAGCTTTAGCGTTATAAGCTTTCTTTCAAGCACTGGACAAATGTGGTTTGCAGTAGCGCTTTTTGCCTTTTGCACGATTTATGGGTTAGTGCGTCTAATTATCCCTAAATCAATAGTTGCTTCTCTTTCGTCGCGCAAAATAAAGTTCGAGCCAACATCTCTTAAGTTGATCAGTCTTATCCTAATTATTGCCGTCTTGGCTTTTTCAATCAGGCTTGTGCAACCGATTGGAACGAGCATCCTTAACTTTCAATTCTGCTATTTTGCATCATACATTGTCCTTTTCATCATAGGCATAATGGCTTACCGAAATAACCTATTCGCAAAGATTAGCTATCAAACAGGAAAAAGATGGCTTATCAGTGCCATAGCTTTGGGCTTCCTTACTTGGTTATTGCTGTTAAGTGTAACTAATGCAAACGGAACTACAGTTGCCCTTATCGGAGGGCTGACCTGGCAGAGTGGCGCGTATTCCGTATGGGAATCCTTTATAGCAGTTGCCATGAGCATTGGACTGATCGGCGTCTTCAGAGAGAAATTCAACCGCCAAAACAAATTAGTTAAAACGCTCTCTGCTAACTCGTTTGCCGTTTACATGTCTCATACACTGATCATCGTCGGAGTCGCCATGCTGCTTAGCCCGTTTGCTTTATACCCAATTGTTCAATGGTTAATGCTCTGTGTCATTTGCATTCCTCTGTGCTTTGCAACAGCGCATTTTGTCTTCCGCAGAATACCCTCGTTAAATAAGATTTTTTAAGCCAGCGTTCCCCATTATAACGTTAAACTTAGCCTTGATTTATCCAAGAATTAAATTGAAATTTTGGTTGGATTGATTGATTTTTTAGTTCTCCTCTCTCTTGCTAAAGGTCTGTGTAAGTGCTGGAAAAAAGAAGGCTTATATTATCATAGTTGTTTACTCAATTTAACGCATGTGTTCCGAATTATTAATCGAAGAAGCGTGCGTCTATAACAATCGGGGAAGGATATAAAGTGAGTAAAATAGAGGTAGTAAAAGCTCTTTCATTGTATAATGAGTTGCATCTTGTCCTTCTAGAAACTGATGATAAATCCAAAAAAAGCATGTCTGTATATCGAGAACAAGTCAAGGCTATTATGAGGAAGCAAACGTCTGAACCTTTGTTTATGATACGTTCAGAATGATTATTTGATTATCTCTTGTTTCACATGCTGCACGAACAACCCTGCAACGTTTTCGTGTTAATGAAGTAGTGACCAGGTACCGATAAAGAAACACCTGCTATCGCTAAACCGTTAACTTAACCGCTTGGTAAGTCAGACGCATTTGCACTTCCGTAATATTTGATCTTAAGGATAAATGAGTAAGTTAATAGGTAAAAAACCATGCGAAGAGAGCAAGCTTTAGAAGTAATACGCCAAATTTTGAACGCAGGTTATTGCAAATCTATTACGCTCTTGTCAAATGCAGGCAATCGTCCACACGATTGGCAAATAAAAATTAATAATGATAGCAATATCTATTCTTGCATTGAAAAAATAGTTAAAGAGAATGCTTTGGCTGCCCAGAAAGAAGATTCTTCGCTAATTATTTATGAGCCGTGAAAAAGCAAATTTCTTTCTGATTATTGTTAACGAAAACAATCCTTCCCCTATCTGTCAAGTTACAACTTGCTATATTTAAGACAAGCATGTTCCTTTTTTGCAAACAGCTGTACTTGAATGAGTTGATTTAGCCTTTTCCGCTATACTCTAAAATTAATGGGTCTGGCAGATTTACCTGAATATTTTTGTCATCAGATTCAGTTTTGGGCTTTAAAGGTAACGTGATAATGAATGTTGTTCCTTTGCCTTCCGCAGTCTCTACATCAATTCTGCCCTCATGCGCATCAACAAGTCGTTTGCACAAAGCCAAGCCGAAACCCATGCCCTGAGCCTTAGTCGTAAAGAGCGGCAAGAAGAGCTTAGGCTGTATTTCTTTTGGAATGCCTGTGCCTGTGTCAGCAAAAGAAACTTGCGCGTTATCAGCGTTAACTTTGCTGCTAACCGTTAATTTGCCTCCACTTGGCATGGCGTCAACAGCATTTTTGATGAGATTCGTAAAAACTCTCTTAATTTTATCACAATCTATGCTTAAAATGAGTTCCTCTGGAAGATAATTTAGAATCTCTATTTTCTTTGGTACATTTATCATAGCTAAGCTTTCATCGAAAACTTTTCGAAGTGATCTTTCTTGCCTATCTAAATGTATCTCTCTGGAATAATCTAGCAGATCTGAAATGATTTTATTGGAGTGCCCAATGCATTTGTCAATTGTTTGAAACATTTCTATAGCTTGCTTTTCTTTGCCCGGTATTGTGGCGCCGTTTCTGCTTAAGTAATAGATGGCACCTTTGATTCCCGTCAATGGGTTGCGAAGATCATGGCCTATCATTCCTGCCTAGTTCACCAATTGCCGCAAGTCTTTCAGATTTAACAAGTTGAGCTTGCGTTTCTGCCAATTGTGTTGTTCTTTGCTTCACTAGGTCTTCAAGACCTTTAGAATACTTCTCAAGCTGATCCTCCATGAGTTTGCGGTCTGTTATATCAGATACTAAGGCAAGAGTTCCTGAATATCGTCCTCGTGAATCTTTAATCTGAGATAGCGTCATTATCGTATAAATTATTGATCCATCTTTTCTCGAAAATTTACATTCAAAATAACCATTAATACCCTTTGCGTTTTCTGTTGAAAATTCTTTTGCACGGACTATGTGTATCTGCTTTAAGAATTCAAAAAGGCTTTTCCCCATCATCTCGCTTTCTGAATAACCAAAAATTTGAACCAACCTCGGATTAACAAAAGTCGTGTTATACTCTTTATCTAGAACCCAAAAGCCTTCTTGGGAAAGGTCAACTAATTGGCTTAGTTTTATCTCGCTTTTCAATAGTGCATCCTGTATTTTCCTTATCTCAGGTATGTCGTGAATTATGCATTGTACAAATTCTCTTCCTAACAATTCAATTTTTTTAACCGTTATTAAGACATTTCTCACTTCGCCGTTTTTTGTGCGCATCTTAGTTTCAAACTCAGCTATTCCATCCGTCATTATTCTGCCAAAATGTGAATTATTCTCCTCCCCAGTTTCTTCTACTTCTATCTGTGAAATTGTTAATTTTGAGAACTCCTCTCTTGAATAGCCTAGTTGGCTATGGGCTATATCATTGAACTCAACAATGGCCGTTGTTTCTGGATCAACCAGTAAGACGCCTAACGGCGCTTCTTGAAACAACGCACGATAGAGTTCTCCTGCTTCTTTCAGTTCCCTCTCGATTTTTTTGTTATTCGCAGCAATATTTCTTTTGTCCATCATTTAATGTGACTTCCAATTCTGTTGTCTTTCCCTTTTCCGCATCTTCATAGCAAAGCCTAGCCAACTCTACGTATTTTCGAAAAGTCAAGTCTGGAGTTAACCCTTTTGGGTCTTCATCTGTGCGCTCATGGCTAATTTTCTCATGCAAATTCTCCATGATTAATAATTCAAGGTGTTTAGCACCTGAACCGAAGATTCGCTCAAGTGCATTCAAGAAGCTATCGATATCATTGGGGATGGTTTGTCTACTGATCTTGAACGCTTGTTCTAAATTAATATATATTGAAGTTTTCACATTTTCTCCTAAAACTGTTAAAGATTCATCTATGGAATTAACTAAAATTTCATTAAATGTTCTTCCATGATGATTCTTGCTCAACCTGCTTCGCCAGCGACATTTCTTTAATTTGAAACATACAATTAGAGTTGGAGTATAGATTGAAAGAAAATAAATCTTCTGAACTTTAAATACTAACGACTAATTCATGAATTCTAAAGCCATTTTCTTTACGATATGTTTTCCCAAACCCAAATTTTATGGAAACGCGTTCCAATAAACCCTGCAAGCTCTTTTGTTCTCGTTCAAAAAATTCGTAAAAGTATAAGCATAAAAAAAGAAAAAAAGGCCTTTATGAAGTGAAAGCAATTTTTAAATTTCTCTTAAAAAAGAAGAATGATTCAAAAAATATGGTTTTACATGTGTGGAGCTGTGTATTCGCAGGCGCCGGCCTTTTTCTGCATTTTGACTTTGACGGACCATTCCATATTTCTAAGTATGTTTGCTGCTTCTAAATTGACTGAAGTCTTTGGCATTCCACCGCAGTTGCAATTTTCTCTTAGAAACTCTGTTACCTTCTTTTGGATTCTCATCCAAGTTTCCGTTGTGTCGATTTCGTCAACAATCATTTGAGTAAGCGCATTGCATAATTTCTCGACATTTTCATCCGACAATTCAACAATATTCGGTTTCCAAACAACTGCTCCTCCAGCAGGAGCACCACTAATCATATCTTTCACCGAAGTTATTTATGAAAATTACAAGATTAATCTTTGTGATAGTAAGCTGACAACTACACTCTTAACTTGACAACTTTTTCTAAAGTGTTTTGTCGCACTAGAAGCAAAAAGTTGATTTTAAAAAAGAAGCGCGGTAATTGAAATTTGGTTAAACAATTTCACGAAATCTGGAGCTGCAACGCCAATTTCACGAAATCTGGAGCTGCAACGCCAATCATATTACCTGATGGCAGATTATCTTACCTAAACAAGAATAAGCTGTTTTTTAAAACTTAAATGCTTTTGTGGGCGTATTAATGCAACAGCATAAGCTTAAATGTTCTTAATGCTATTTTAAATTAACCTTTTGCTGGTGAAGATTTTGAAAACTTGCATCAAAATATACGGTCCACCTCTGGTTAAAGCAATTAAAGCATTGGAAGAAGCGGCTATTGATAACCCTAAGGTCTGTATAAGTGACATATTTCTCGTAACCGCTTCGAATCCTATTGCTTATTTTCCCTATGTGCCAAAGGAACGCTGTGGCACCCTTATTAGTAAAGAAAAAGGGACGCTGGGTAAATTCGACTTTTTCTTTGAATGGTTCAAAGAGCCAACCCGAGAAGAATATGAGAAGCTCCTGTCTGAGGTAGATGAAGTTCTCGCTCCGTTAGGCTGTAAATATTCTGTAACAACAGAATAAACCATTAAATAGCGCGCTACTTGTTTCCAGATTCGAGAAAAAATTCAGTAGCGTAAATATGCCGGAAGTGTTAATGTAAGTTTATTTCTTTGGTTTTGGTTTATCAAAGGAACCAGAACGCTCAGAATAATCACGGTTTATTTTGATAAAAAAAATGTGGATAGGAGAAAATCAGTTTGAAAAGATGTTCTCCAATTTTTATCAATGTTTTTCCTGTTTTTTGATTTGTGGTATTCCGAAGGCCATTAAACCGGACACCAATAGGACGACTGCTGCTACAATGGCTAGCGTTGAAAAACCAATCCCTAGCAATACACCCGAAAGTATTCCACCGACTATTCCAGCTATGCTAAAAAACAATGTTTCAGTGTTGACGGCCGTTCCAGCTAGCTCAGGTCCTACACTTGCTGTAGCTGAAGTATTTGGTGCTGCAAATCCAAAGCCCATGAAAAATATTACTACCCAGAATACTATGGCCACCAAGAGGTATGATGGCGAGGCAAAAAGAAATAGGAGTGATACTGCTGCGCCGATAATTCCAGATATTGCCATTATCCTTCTTGGTCCTGCCTTGTCTGTCAATCCGCCTCCGATGAACATTCCGATCATAGATACTAAGCCGACGATTGCAAATACCACGCCGACGAAGATTGAGCTCGCGTTAAAAGGAGCTTTTGGCAATATAATGGGGATTCCTGTTTCAAATGCGAGAAATCCAATTCCGCTGACAAGCCACACTAGCCCAGCATACCATACACCTCGTATAGCGATAGCTGATGTAAAACTTTTCGTTGTTACGTTGCTTGCTTTGACGACCGGTATTCTTACCGGAGCTAGAAAGACAATTGACAACAAGCCGAGAAGAGCTGCAACCCAAAAGAGCATTTGATATCCAGTGATAACATAATATCCGTAAGATTGTATGATAGCACCGGAGAATATCATAAATATCGTTGAGCCTACGGTAGATAACCCCATGTACAATCCAATTGCCATTCCCCTTTTTTCCGGAAGTTGGAAGATGAAAAGTATCGTGTACAGGAACATGACGAGTGTTTGTGCGCCTGCGCCGATAGTTCGGAAGATTAGCATTTCTGGCCAATTAGTCATGAGAGCCATCAGAATGTTAAATACTGTAAGAATAGCATAGCCAAGCAAAATCGCTTCTTTCCTTCTGCCACTTCTATCAACGTAAATTCCAACTGGGATTAATCCGATAAGTCCTACAATAGAAGAAGACATGGGAAGCAGTGTAGCTACAACTGTTGGAGCACCGAATATGTTTTGTGCCTGAGGGCCTAAGTAAGCGAATACCATGTATCCGGCTGCTTGAGAGAAGAATGCTGATATGCATAGTAATACAAGATTCAGCCTTTTTTTTGGTGTTTTTTCGACTGTTTGTTGTTTTTCAACCAAAATTTATTCCTTCCGATTTTTATTTTTGCGTTAGATTCAAATATAAGATTTGTGGTTAGCAGCATTATTTAAGAAAAATTTGTAGCAAATCAACTTCAAAGCAAAGGATATCTGCATTTAACGCTTTGAGTCCACGATTGCAATGGTTGTGGGAATAGGAGCTGAAGGATATCTGCTGTCTTGACGAACACGTTTTGCAAAAGTTTTAGGTAGTGTCTCCACAATCTTCCGATTGTGGTTCTGTCAGGCAGAGTGTTAAATCCAAGAGTTTTAGCTAATAAGGATGCTTGTTTAAGTGATGAACCAGTCGTGTGTCATTGTTTAAGCCCTTCAATCGGGAGTAGACTAGGATGCGTAATGCTTTAACCCGTCCGTAACCAGGGTTTCCTCGTCTTTTTGGCTCGGCTGGAACTATCGCTTTGTTGATGAAAAGCCTGATGAGTTCACAGGCTTCCATAATGTCAAGAAGGTGTTAACTAGATTTAAAATTATGCACACCTCTAATGTTTACAATTAAAAAGATAAAAAAGATAGAAAAGAGAGACTTTACGAATAACCGTCATAAAGTATGTTTGAAAAGTCTGCTCCGGCCGTATTGGGCTGTCGGGAAATACCTATTTCGTACATATAGCCTAATGGAGATAAAATACCATCCGTTTTGTCTATATACAAAACACCGTCAATCCACAATTGTGCCTCATTGCGATTTCCATTAGCACCTACTACTATTGTCATATAATGAAAGTCTGTAGGACGAAGCGATGTTGAAACAGTATATATGTCCTTAGTTGGTGTTCCTGGAAAACCGTCAATATAAACTTGATAAATGCCGGTCAACTCAACATTACCATCGGTATGTATTAAAGCATAAGAGCAGCCAACGACCCATTCAGAACTCGGAAACGGCATTACAAAGACATGAACATAATAAAAGGAATATAAGTATGCAGTATCCCAAGGTTTACCTGATGGACCGTCTGCCCTAACCCATGCAGAAACTGTAAAATGGTTATAATTGGTAAAAAATGGTTCTGATAATAGCAGTGTATTCGCATTAGTTATATGTAATTCGCCGCCAGAATATGTATAACCGGACCCGTTATCCCAAAGCGTTCCTTGGTTGCCAGTACAGTTATCCTCCCATACTTGTAAGGCATAAACAAAAGGTGTCATTGCAATTGCAAATACAAGAAATGCAAAGCCTATTAATACTTTATATTTTCTCATCAATTTTTTCACCTCCGCTAAGCTTTGCGCAAGTCAACGAATCGATTATTCTCTTGATATTTGTTTATACGCTTTTTCGACTCTTTTTTGTTTAAAATTTAATTTATCAAATTTTTCAACATGTATTTTTTAACATAAAAACCACTAAACTTGAATTGGATTATAAAAAATTTTTATTCAATTTTAAATTTAGGAGATTCGAAAAAGCAAGCGGTGCTTAAATTCTTTAGCAATCAACTTTAATTGACGTGCGCCGTTATTCAAATGTGCGATATTAAATTTTTATCTCAAATAGGAATTTAGAAAGTGGACATAAGTAGTCATAGGATGCGCGAGAAAATAATAATTCAAAAAATAGGTATTTTACGTTATCGCAGGAAAATTCAATCTTTAGAAATAAGATAAAATAATATGCAGAAGTTGGATATTTTAATGAAAAATTAGCAAACCATACGGTATTAATTTACTTCAAGCGATTAGTAGTCATATAAAAGGAATCTTAAGCTGGTTAAGATAAGAGATTGAAGCAATTGGGATTTAAAGCAATGAAGGTGACTTCGACTTTTTGGTATCGTAAAAAAGAAACTGAAAAGTTACTAAGAATTTCAAGCCCTATTTCGACAGGAAAATTTATAAAAAATTGATTTAATCTCATATTTATTAACAGAGACTGTGTGAAAAGTCAAAAACATTTCTGAAAATTGCGTCTTTCAATGTTTAAAAATACCCGCTAACACTTAATTTTTCAGACAAACATTGCAACTTTTCAAAGCAAAAAATAGTTTTCACACAGTCTCAACACGTAAATAGGGCCAGTTTATGTTAGCAAATTTAAAAATTTTTTTTATAATAAAATAAAAAAATTGGTAATTAGAGAAAAGTTCAATCAATGTGTTTCTGTTTTTTTAAGTTTTTGGTGTACCAAACGCAATTATGCCAAATGCTAATATAACAATTGATACAGCGAGAGATGCTGTTGTCCAGCCATATGCTAACAATATCCCCACAACAATTGCGCCAAGAACTGAACCTATCGATGAGAACGCAATGACAGTATTAACGGCTGTTCCTGCTAGCTCACGTCCTACGCTGGCGGTCGCAGAAGCTGCTGGCGTTGAATATGCCAACGCCCAGAATAATCCAACGAGCCAGAATAGTTATCGGTGCTGTGACGAACGGAAATGCTAATGCTATTACTCCTGCCACCAAGCCACCTATAACCATTATCCTTCTAGGTCCAATCTTGTCTGTCAGTTCGCCTCCAAAGAGCATTCCAAGTGCGGTTAGTACGCTAGCGGCTGCGAATAGAAGTCCGATGAAAATTAGATCTGATGCAGGAAGATTTGCTCCATAACCTGATGGATTTTTCAGAACCACCTGACTTGCTGCTTGATATGCGACGACTCCAAAGCTGCTGAGAAGCCATAATATTCCAGGATAATATACGCGCGATTAGTGATGGCTTTTCCGAACCCTGCGGTTGATACACCTGCTGCTTTAACGCGTGGTATGTTCACCGGTAGGAGAAATATTAGTGTTAAGACGCCGAGAATAGCTCCAGCCCAGTAAAGTATATAGTATCCGATGGTTTGTGCCCAAATACCGCCGAATATAGCAAAAATGAATGAGCCTAAAGTCGACAGTCCCATGTACAATCCAACCGCCATGCCTCTTTTTTCCAGAAGCTGATAAATGAAGAATACGACGAAAAGGAGCATGACTGAAGTGTATACTCCTCCACCTATGGGTTTGAAATATTAGCAGTTCAGGCCAATTAGTTGATAGAGCCAATAGACCGTTGAATATTATTGCAAACACTAGGCCAAACATAACCAATTCTTTCCTTCTGCCACTCCTATCAGCGAGACTCCAACAAGGACGAGCGCGAATATTCCTACAATGCCCGGAGCAATTGGAAGCAGCGTTGCTACGGCAGCGGGAGCATTGAATTCAGATGACAATGCCTGATTAGCAATTTGACCGTAGTACGAGAATATGCATGCCTGAGAGAAAAATGCTGATATGCATAGCAATACAAGATTCAGAGTTTTTTGGTGTTTTTTCGATTGTTTGTTTATTTTCAACCAAAATTTATAAAAAACCTAGCCAGAATACCTGCCGCTAACGCGGCAGGATGAATGCGTCAGTTCTATTAGCTCTGTTGCCCGATGGTCTGTCACCATTATATAAGGAGGTGATAGACCTGGAGAAAGCAAGGTCATGTGCTTATCAAGCTAATTACCACCTTATCTGGGCCACTAAATACCGCCGCAAGGTACTCGTAGGCTCAGTTGAGGTTAGGTTGCTGGAAGTATTTAAGACAATTGCTATGCAGGGTGGTTTTCAACTGTTGGCTGTTAGGGTTCATGGTGGTGATCATGTGCATGTGTTTGCTTCTGCTTCGCCAAAGATATGCATTCCAGAGATGGTTCGTGTGCTTAAGTGTAATTCTGCTAGGGTGCTGTTTGAAGAGTTTCCGCAGATTAAGCTGCAGCTTTGGGGTAGGTATTTGTGGTCTGAGGGCTATGCTGTCCGTACTGTTGGCGTTATAACTAGCGCAAAAATTGAAGAATGCATCAACTGCTTTTAATTGAAGATGCTCGCCCCGTGAGGGGCGGGTAGTTCACTTTTGCACTAGATTCAAATATAAGACTTGTGCTTAGCAGCATTATTCGAGAAAAATCCTTTGCAATATCAGCTTCAAAGAAAAGGATATCTGCACTTAACGCTTGCAATTTAAATCTTTAAACATTCCTTTGCACGCTAATTTTTGCTGGTGTATTAGCGCTTATATGAATGAATCTTATTGCACTTCTAACTAACTTCTTCAACAGCTAACAACTTGTACATTAAACATGAAAACACTATGCGTAGAAGAAATTCTGCTTGCAAGTACCATAACCAGATTTTTTACGTTTTCGGAATAATCTTTTTTAGAAGCGTTTTTAGACTGGTTACCATAACAATGAAATACTAGAAGCTCTAACTACTAAAAATTAAAACTTAGGGGTCATGGTAGCATGGAATTAAGCCGAGCTTTCATAATTACTTTAAAAATTATAGCTGTCGATATCATTTTTTTAGCTATAATGCTGGTTCTTTTCGTTTCAAATAATATTGTACTTGAACTTGTCGGCTCATTAATTCTTCTCATACTAATTCTTGCAGTTGCAATATATTTCATTCTTAAAGAAGTTGAGGACATGATTAATGTCAGCCTTTCATCAAAGCAAATGGAAGAAGAATTCGCAAGAGAGCAAACAAAATCAAATGAGAAAGCATTAACCTGGATAAAGTCAGACATCGATGAAACAAAGTTCCAACCCATGATCGATAAGATGATAGAAAAAAATCAAAAACGTGGATCCTTAAACCCTGAAACTCTTCTGCAATCCCAAATAAAAGAAAAAATCGCTCAAGGCAAAACCAAAGAGCAAGCCATTGAAGAACTATACGAAGCAAATAAAAGCAAACCAAGAGCTAAAAAAGAGCGGGCAAGCTCTGAGCAAAAGGAAACAAGCTCTGAGCAAAAGGAAACAAGCTCTGAGCAAAAGCAGACTAGTCCTGAGCAAATGCAGGCAAGTCCTGAGCAAGAGCAGGCAAGTTCAGAGCAGAAAACCACCGAGCAGAAGGTTGATTGAATTAATGATTCAACTGGAAGCTGGGTTAAAAAGAAAGTGATTCTGCACTAACTAATAATAATTGGTTTTTGAAAGCGGTATTTTCCCTTTGGTCATTTTAGATGTCATTTCTGCTTTGGACGAAAACATGACTCAAAAGCTGTCAAGTTTTTTCTATTTATTTTTATAATGATCGATTCAGAACAATATTATCTATACTATACATAAGGCCGCAGTAAGCATTCTCAAAAGAAAATTAGCTTCGAAAAAAGGTAAGCTTGAAATACAAGCGCTAAGTCATTTTTAGTTATGCCACTTGGCAATTCAAAGATAGCTGGAACACTTCTTTTCGTGGGCGGTGCCCAATTTATCATATTCTTAATAATTGCGGAGGCAATATACCCTGGCTATAGCGTTTCACTTAATTATATTAGTGACTTAGGCCCTTGGGGTCGTCCGTCTGCGATTATTTTTAATCCGTCTATCATGTTGTTAGGTTTGACTGTGATTGCAAGCTCGTACTTTGTTTGCAAAGCTTTCAAAAATCGTGCAGTCCCTGTTTTTCTTGCGTTTGCAGGTCTTGGCTCCTTACTGGTGGGGATTTTCCCTGAAAACACTGTTATCATAAACGGTATTCCAGTAATGCATATTATCGGGGCTCTTTTAGCATTCATCTTTGGAGGGATATCTTCTATTTCATTCTATAAAATAACAAAAGGACCATTCAAGTATCTGACTGTTATTCTAGGCGCATCAACACTATTAGCAACCGTTTTATTTTTCACGACTAGCCAGTACAATTATCTGGGGCTCGGTGTTGGCGGCATGGAGAGAATGATAACTTACCCTACACTTATGAGCTTAATCGGCTTCGGCGGATACCTACTCGGAACAAATGAATAACTTCGAACTAACAGGGTTATTTTCCTTCGACAAGGAATTTTGAAATGTTATTCATAAATCTACGTTGTTGCTATAGTTCAGCAACTTAGGTTAATTAATTACTCTGAGCAATTTGAATGATGGTTTTAAAAAAGTGATGGAAGTCGTAATATGGATTTCTGCCCAAAATGTGGTTCTCTATTAGTTCCAAAAACTGTTGCCTCAGGACCGTCAGCCCTGATAGTGTTAACCTGCAAAAAATGTGGTTATAAAAACAAACAGAAGAATGCAGAAGGCAAGCTTCTATTGAAAACTCCCCAGCACAATCCCAAGCAGATGGTAGCGGTAATAGATAAGGAAAAACAGCTCAGCGTGGAACCTACCATTCTGATTAAGTGTCCAAAATGCTCAAACAATACAGCTTATGTTTGGCAAGTTCAAACAAGAGGCACCGATGAATCCTCAACCCAATTTATGCGCTGCACCAATTGCGGATATACTTTTAGAGAATCAAGCTAGGCATAAATTTAATCCTAAGAAGACGATTCAATAAAAGATCTAAGCGTGTTTAATTTTTGCCTGCCTAATAACTTACGTGTCTCAAACGGTCAAGCTCTCAAAACAAAAAGCCATACTTTAATTTCATTTTGTTAATTTTAATATTTGCTAAATCACCTGTTCATTAATTTTTTACTTAGATTTTTGGTTCTTAAGACTACTTTTGAAAAGAGCGCATTCTTAACAAAAATTTTATTAATTGCTTGCTTGTCTTGCTATATAATTTAATAGAAACAAGTGAGGTTTTATAAATGTCTAAAATTCTTGTTTTTCATTGCAGTCAAACTGGAAATACTGAAAAAATGGCTAGAGCAGTGGTCGAAGGTGCTAGAAGTGGTGGCAACGAAGTTGAATTTACGCATGTTCGTAATCTCTTGGGGAATCCTGAAACACTTGGGAAGTTTGATGCAATATTTGTTGGAACACCGACTTACCATCATGATATGCCAAATGATATTAAACAACTTTTACAGGGAGCAGCAGTAAAAGGCGTAAACCTAAAGGGCAAAATAGGTGCAGCTTTCGGTTCCTACGGCTGGACAGGTGAAGCACCAAAACTCGTTCTTGAAATCCTAAAATTCAAGTTCGAAATGAATGTAACTGAGCCTCCTTTATTATCAAACTTTAAACCTGACAACAATATGCTTGAATTATGCAAAGCCTTTGGAAAACGCGTTGCAGAAAGCGTTAATACCAAATCAGCTCCAGCACTTGAACAAACGGCTCTCAAAAATGAACAAACAAAACCAGAAGCCACCGGAAGTTCCAAATACTCCTGCAAAGTATGCGGTTACGTGTACGACCCAGCTTTAGGCGATCCAAACTCAAACATTCCGCCAGGAACTCCATTCGAAAAACTACCTGAAAACTGGGCTTGTCCCATTTGCGGCGCAGCAAAAGACCAATTTGAGAAAATAAGCTAAACTATAGAAGCAAATGCGCACTCTAATTGTTTGCATTTCCTCCATTTTTCATTTTTATACGTTTATTAATTTATAACTGAATTGATTGAAAACTTCCAATCAATTCTGCGAATTAACTACAGGAATATAAACGATATTCTCTTGCATCAAAAGGAAATTCTAGCAAATTGCAAAAATAAAATAATTTAAGTTACTATATAATCTGTTTTAAAAACCACTAGTTTTCAGTCGGTGAACTAAAATTACGTCCAACCCGTTACTTAAGTTAAATATGTTAACAATTATTCAGCTCGCATTAGACGGAGCGGTTTGGATGCTTCTTTTTTCATCTTTCCTTTTATTTTAACCTCATCGAAATCCATGGCGTCATCTTTACGTTCATCAACCATATAACTGGTAACAACATAATGCTCTTCTCCACTTATAGTTTCAACGCCAATAACTTTCAAATTTTTAACCATGTCATTTTCACCACGCATAACAGTGTATTTTCCCTAAAACTCATTTTAGCCTTAAGTTTTTTGCATTAAGATTAACATTAATGCAATAAGATTAATAATTTATGAATTTGAAAGCAACATTTAAGAAATTAGAATGGTAATTTTCGTAGAATCAAGCCTTTATTTGCGTCCAGCTCATTTCATGTATAACCTTTTTCTTCTCCGAGGATTAATTACTTAATAGTTTTCCAAGCGACCTCAAAGTTAAATCATGGCTTACTGAACATTAAATAGTGTAAACAACAAAGGTTTCTTACAAATTTCTTTGATTTTTTCTTTAACCAGATTTTATGCTGTTTATGGGAACTAAAATTGCTTTTGGCCGTTGTCTAAACTCGTCTGCAATGATATCACATTTTATATCAAGTTTTCAAGAGCAAATGTTCTGATCTAATCTTAAGTGGCTGGTGTTGCTGTTGATTCTAAATCTTTTCCGCAATATGGACAATATTTTGCATTTTTCATTTCTTCTGTTAATACTCTGCCACATTGTGGACAAATTCGCATAATGTTACCTGCTAATGTTTGTTGAGCAACGGTTCTTGGATTATAGACTAACGCTAAAATGCCGCCTATCAAAGCAAGCAGCGAACCTAATCCGATTATCGAAAAAACAATTATTATTATGCCCCATTTTGTGTGCTCAAAAGGATGGGCATTCAATTCAAGGGCTGAAACAATTACGATAATGCTGGCTATTAAGATCCATATTCCTATTCCGAAAACAAGAGTAATAAGTCCAATGATAAGGCCTAATACTCCACCGATTAAAGAGAGAATATATGCTGCTGTGGGTCTTTCCGGAATTGATTGATTTGTCATTTTAATCTAGTTTATCTTTTAATTAGTAATAAGAATTTCGGAAACTGTTTTATTTTGAAATAAACTATGTATAGATTGGTTAATAAGGCTGATTTGTTAATAACGGAAAATTTTATTTAATCAAGTTGCTTAACTTTCATACTTGTACGAACCTTCTTCTTTATCACAAAAAACATGCATTCACATATCTAACATTAAATTATCGTTGAGCCTCAATTTTTGTATCAATATTGTGTAGCTACATTCAATTATTAGATATAGGTTCGAAATTATTTTGGTTGTTTTATGCTCAATATTGTACGAGACGATGAAAAAATATGAGGCTTTGCATTTGTCCTGTCTGCCCCACTTATAAAACTTCAAAATTAACTGGAATATTATTTTGCGGTAAAGGAAACGCTGAAAAAAATGTTATAGGTAACGGCTGCATATGTCCAACATGTACAGTATGGGATGATTACAAGCTAAACCAACAATATTATTGCCTAAAAGGAAAATCTTCAGATAATCCATAACATTTAATATGCAACTGCATGTTTACCCTATTTCAAGATTCTTGTTTTGTATCTTTCTGCTCTTGTTTTCTTTTTTTGAGTTAGCGGCTGCACCTTTGGGTGCTAGAATAAAACGACCAAAGCACTCCTTGCAGTAACCAGTTTTATTTGCTCTTGTGATCTTCTTACGGCAAACTCGGCATCTATTCGTCAACAGAAACGCTCCCCCTTTCTTGTTTAGGTTTATATTGCAGTGAAGCTGTGAAGCGATTTCTGCTAACACTTCGTCTGAGGCCTTCGTCAATTGTAGAACAACCTCTGCCTATGCTGGTATGGCCAACGCGCTTAACATTCCAGCAGTCAAGATTACCGCGAATAATCTGCGGGTTAGTGGTCAAAATATAAAATGGAACTTTCAATTGTGAAGTGTAAAGTTCAGCGACAAAATTAAGAAGCTTTTTACCGATGCCGATTCCTTGAAAATCAGGTAAAACCACTAAGCGACTTACCCTAAAATATCGTGTATTCATGTGCACATGCATAACTGCAATGAAACCCACCGGATTACCATTAAACAATGCAGCATAACAGCGGCATTGAGGTGCTAAGGTACCGCTCAAATAATGATGCTCCCGAAACATTTTCCAAACTTGAATAGGGCAACTGCATACTTCGAGCTTAATCTCTGGATGCTTTCTTTTTTTTTAAGAAATTCCATCGAGTCAGTGTTGAAAACCCAGTCAGGCTCTAACCAGTCTACAATGTCAAAATGACACGTTACGGCAATAAACTTCTTTTTGCTTCTCCTTACCGCCTTACTGATTGCTATAGCACCTACCTTGGCGATGTCTCGATCGACAACGCTGGTAAATTCGTCAAAAACAATCAATGGTTTATCCAACAACAGTGCACGTGCAATATCAACACGCATTTTCTGCCCTTGGCTAAGAACTGCGTAGCTTTTAAGCCAATGAGGCGGCTCAGAAAAACCAGCACTGCACAGGGCTTTCTCGATTTCAGCGATAGGAATGTTCTCTGGAAAATCGTCTAAGAAACAATCATGCAAATAGTCAAAACCTCGAATATAAGCGTCGGGAAACAGCCTCTTAGCGATACTTGTCTTGCCACTGCCGCTACGACCGACAATAGTGCCGATTTGCCAATCATCTTCATCGATAGGCAATCGACCCTTAAAGCACTTCTCCAATTTCACGTCAACAAGCGTATAACTGCCAATCACGCTTTGAGCCCGGAAAGAATTAGGTGCACTCCACGAATACTTGAAATCAAAATCCAACTAAAACAGCTCCTAAATATTTAATACCCTAACATTCAAGCCTTTAGACAACAGTTCAAGAAACGTCTGGATTTCAGTAGGTGACCACTGCTTTAACTTAAAAAGATCAAACAACAACTTTTGATCAGTCTCATCTTTACACTCAATCAAAAGCTCATAACTGCCCGGAATCATAAGCGATGAATCAAGGGGACCACCCATTTCTGCAGGAAGCTTCTCTCCAACAGCCTGTAACAAAGATTCTAATTGGTCCTTTTCTCCTGCCTCAACAATACGCCGATAATCCGCTTCATCTAATTCTTTGTTGTGTTTGCCTTTCAACTTGTTAAGAACTTGCCTTAAACGGCGACGCTCCGCATCCGATAAATCAAGCCTAAGTACGGGTGCCCAAAATTCTCCATGAGCAATACAAACAGAAACGCGTTGCTCGCCATCGGCATAAAACCCTTCTTTATTAGTGACAATCGGGTCGGTCCAACCGAACTCTTTTAGACTCTTCCAGGTTTCATCTTTCTGTCTGATCGTCATTTTATTAGGGTTGTCGCCATCTGATTTTAGCAGGCGAATATCTTCAAGAAGCTGCTTGAAAGCTTCAGGAACCATTAAAGTCGTTTTCCTTTCACTCACTTTCTTCACCAGTGATAGCTAAAAGTCATTCAGTTGATGTTGATTGAAACACGCGGGTTTGCTTATTATTGAATAATTTTAAAGTACAAATAAGGTTAAGGTTTTTAGGCAAAAATTACATCCTCGTTACCGTTTCAGCTTTCTTGGTTAATGTTTCAAGTCTAAGGTGTACTGCTTCGCTGACGAATTCAGTTAGGTCTTTGTATTGTGGGTTTAGTTTGATGAGATCTTCAGCTTCGTGGAGCAAACAATTGTTTAAGCTGATACTTCTGAAATCTTCATTTTTTAGTGGAATTTTTGCTGCACTCCTGTGGTAAATATGCCACATTGATTACTTGCTCAAGTTTTGAATATAAGTTTTGTGGCATAGTTATGATATATATGCTATAAATTTAGAGGCGACTTTTTGACATTTTTCTGATTCAACTACCCATAAATTTTTTATGACAAAAATACCATAACACCCCAATACACATGCTAACACAGAAGGGAGAAGCAAAATATCAAAGGAAACAAAGGACGTCAAAGATTTCGAGGAGTCAGTTTAAAGCGTGAATTAGTTGAGCAAGTTGAACGCTTTGTCAAAGAGCATCCTGAATACAAGAATATTGATGACTTTGTGCATGAGGCTGTCAGCGTTAGGATGGAAGAGATGACGAAAAGTTACACTCAAGCTCTGCCGCGCTTTGAGTATTTTATAGATTCAGAGCATAATGAAGTGCGAGTTACTGATCGCAAATTTAACCGGCAAACAGACAGGAGCCCTGTCTCGCGCTCAATCACGTATAAAGGCGTTCCATTCACCTCTAAATACCATCTAATTCCTAATTATTAACAAATCATCTTCAACAATATAAGGCGATCACGTTTTCTTAAAACAGTTAAAAGTCAGTTTTCTAAACTGCGTCAGGATTTGAAGCTTGAACCCTTTGGAAACATAAAAGAGACCAAAGCATTAAAAAGCGAATTATTGCCTTTTAAAATCTCTGCCAGAAGTGCGTAAATTGATTGTTAATTAGTATTCTTAATTCATAAATTCTTTAAAGATTCAGAATCTATTTTTTCTCGATTAGAATGATGCAAGAAAGAAGCGAAAGCAAGATAATCTGCGAAAATGATTTACCACTTATCACTGTGGATACCAATGCAAACCCAAACTTGTCAATTCTCAATCAGTCAGCTAACAGTCCGAAACAATCCAAGAGTTTATGGTTTAAGGACGTTACCCAGAAATTAAGATATTCCATGATCCATGTTCTTAGTCCATCCTTGTATGATACAGCTTTGAAGGTTGAAAGGCGACCCATGATTGATTATGTTTTGAACGTTTTTGGTAGAAAATCCATAGTTGGGGCTGAAATAGGGTGTGGATTTTGTAGCCATGCTAAAGTCATTTTACGTGACTTAAATTGTAAATCGTTGTATCTGATTGACTCGTATACTCCATATAGAGATGATTCAGGATTTATGGAGAAACGATATCTTGGTGGTTTAGAAAACATGCTAATTTTAACAAGTAAATACAAAAACGCTGTTTTCATCAGAAAAACATCTGAACAGGCAGTTAGTGAATTGCCTGCATTAGACTTTTGCTATATCGACGCTAATCATACATTCGACCATGTACTTGAAGACATTAAAAACTATTACCCTCGGATAAAGGAAGACGGTATACTTGGAGGGCACGATTTTGATTTATACCACCCTGATGTTTGTAAGGCAGTGTTAAATTTCGTCCGGATGAACAACCTCAAACTGCATGGCTCTAGAGATGACTGGTGGATACGTAAAGCATCTGTAAAAGAATAAAATGATTGCAAGCTAACCCACCACTGGAAGGTTATTGAGAAATTCGCTAATGTGATTCCACTCTTATTTTTGGCACATCGGCATGGAGCACGTCAAACATGATGAGTGCTCATCCATTTTATGGCACCTTGGCTATTTCACCTCTTCTCTTAATTCTGCGCATTCACTTTTCTCCTTTTTTCAGAATATCTTCTATCCTGAATAGCCCAAACCGAGAAATTCAGTGATACGAACTAAGCAAATGGCTAATTAACGAGAACATATCTTGCAGTTTCAGCTCTGCTTGCGTCAGAATTTCTTCAGCACATAAGACTGCTTTTCGCTCCTCTGGCGATAGTTTACTCATTAAGTTTTTTCTTCACGCTAGGTTTTTCAAGATTTACCTGATTAGCGACTTGAACTTGAACTTCAGGCCTTTTCCTAGGCGTTAATCGTTCAATTTTGCGGTCGCGATATTCAAGACGTAAGTGTACGTCGTTGCAAAAGGGGATGTCAGAGCTTTGTAATCGCTCTAATTCTTCCCGTCTTTCCTCAGCTGTTTCACTTTTCAAGTCGTCACTAAAACGTTTTTAGACTCCACCAGCCGTTGCCTTCCGCACCCATCCATTGCTGAATCTGATGGAGCTTTAAGCCTAACTCACGAAGCTCACAAACTCTTCTCTGCCTGGCAGCAACTTTACGCAGAAAAACTTTACTTTGTTTTTCATGGTTTTTCGTGATTTTCCACGATAGTAACAAACTGTTGCTTGCGGTGTAAGCGTTGAGCTTCAAGATCTAGAAAAGGCAAAGCTGGAAGCTGGAAAAGTGTTAGGTTTAACTTCCTCCACGCTTTCTGGGATTTCCTCTTTATCATTATTCATTGATTACCTATTACCATAATCAACCAATTTGCTTTTATGCAATTGTATCGACGCAGTCCTTGATCTGAATAAACTTTTGCCAACCAGAAATGAAACACTAAGCAAATCTACTTACCTTGACTATTAAAAATAGCATGGCATTAATTTTTAGGCATCCACCTTAGTGTAAGCAAAAACTCTCTAAAAAAAGGAAAGGATTAATTTGCTGTTTTCTTCTCGATGAGTTTCTTAGCTTTTTCTAGAGCGATAGTTACATCTGTTGCATAGCCGTCGGCTGCGATCTCGCTGCAAAATTCCTGTCCTGGGAATGCGCCGCCGCCTACCATGTAGATGTACTTGTTTCTGATGCCTCTCTCTTTTAGAGTGGCAGCTATGAATCTCTGCTGTTGAACTGTGTTGGACATGAGTGCAGATGCTCCTATTATGTCAGCGTTGACTTCCTCTGCCTTGTTTATGAATTTCTCCACTGGCACGTCTCCACCAAGGTTGTGCATCTTGAAACCTGATGCGCTAAAGATTGCAGTGATAATATCTACACCCAAGGTGTGAATGTCTCCTTCAACTGTTCCAATAACCATCGTGGCTATTGGCTTAGGAAGCTGACCCTTAGGAACATGTTTTTGTAGCTCATCAGAAGACTTGCTAAAAACCTCGCCAGATAGCATTACAAAGGCGATTGGATAATTGCCCTTTCCAAAGATGTCTCCAACTCTGTTTATGCCTACACTGAGACCTTTGATTATAGCTTCCACAGGGTCGATCTTGGCATCCAGCGCAGCCTTTACAGCCGCCATAGCATCTTCTTCATTGTATTCAAATACTGCTTTTGCTAACTTTTCTAGAATTTGATCTTTTTCAGACATTTAATCACCCCACCTTAAGCTTTTCGTCTCCTTCTTTTTCGATGGCATTCATGCGCTGCACTACGTCGGTTGGCAGAGGTTTCGTCTCATGCTTTTCTAACTGCTTCAACTTCTCACCGCAAAGGTCATACAACCATGACGGTGATCCCTCAGCAAGCCAAGAATCTAATGGCCGGGTGTCTTGGGAATAAACCGTTCCCCAACGTTTAAGGCGGTCTATGTTATACTTGCTTGTCATCCATTTCGCTCCTCTAGCCCCAATTTTCTCTATAACATCAAGTGCGAGGTTCTCGGGTGTTGGATGGATCTCATCGAATTTATCAAAGAAGTATCTGCCCTGATGTGCTATTTCGGCGGCGGCAACAATCATTCTAGGATCTAAAGCTCCACCTTGGAATTGCAGCATTATCATGTCTGTTCCAATTGCTTGTTGCCACATGGCTCTGTAAGCAAGGTTGAAAGCAACTTCGTCAAGGCTCCCATCGCCGTACCCGCCATACCAGGATGTGGGTAAATGATAGAATCCATGCAATAACTGATTCATAGCCGCATAACCCAATTGATCATGTGCAGTTATAGGACCTTTTCCTCCAGTAGGGCTGAGCGTGAAAACCATGTTGTTTGGAACTGCTGCAGAACCTGGATCATAGCATTGTTGGAGGGCAATTATGAATAAATCTCCAGCGAGGTGGATAGCTGTGTTTCCCGCAGCCATTGCAGGTCCAGCTAAGGGGGCCCCAGCGGTAACGGCTGGCATTATCGGAACATGATGGTTAATTGCTGCCCTTAACGACCAAGCGTTAAACCTGTTAAGCTCCAATGTCCCTATGTAGTTGTAAACCTCCCAGAATAAAGGTCTCTTTACGAGTTCTTCAGCTCCTCCTGCTACTTCTGCGCCCAATCTAGGCAACAAAATCGTGTTCTGTTATGTTTGAGACTGTTGTGCAGGCGTGAGCAGCAAATTTCACTGTACCCTGAAACATAGCATTCATTTTGTGTATCTCTGATGGAAGACCAAGTTGCCCTTCTTCAGCAGCGTCGTACAAGTAGGGATTAAAGTCGAAGTCATCTATGCCATCCACAATCTTAGCACCATACAGAGTTTCCTTTGCACTTGCCCTTTTTCGATTATAAGCCTTCTTATTCTCATCCCATTCAAGTTTATCTGTAGCGCCACATTCGGCTGCCCAAAATTGTTTTCTACCTGGTCCATCAACGACTATGTCCCACTCAGGATCCCTAGCGGCTAAAATGAAGTTTCTTGGTGCTTTGGTCACTAGTTCTCTTATTGTATATTCTGATGTCACTTTAGCGATCTTCTTTGCATAGTCTACATTGCACCCCATTTTCTCCGCCATTTTCAAGAGTTCAGCATCGTCAATGTATACACCAACATTTTTCAGAATTCTATAGGCAGCGTTATCAATGATCTCAAGCTCTGAGTCAGTCAAGACCTTAAATAGGCCAAAATTAGGTAGAGTAACTCCAGTTCTCGGCATATTTTATTCACCCATATTTTCTATTATTTTTATAACTTTTTGGGAGCACGATTATGACAGCTATAAAATGCATAATGCATTTCGAGAAGATTGCACAAGCGTTCTTCTGGACCTTTGTAACTTTGCCATGGTTGATTGTCTTTATCAGATGGCGTCGGCTGGGTGCTACAGAAAGTGTAAGTAATTTTTTGAAATTCAGTCATAATCTCTGTTTTCCCATTAGTTATAGCGTGGACAACATATGGGAAGCTCATTTTTTAAAATCTTCTGGATTGATTTACGGATAATTTCCAGTATCGCAGTTGTTTTTTATCAATAAAGCTTTGAAATTCGAAGGAAAATGCATTTTTGCTTTTTAAATTCATTATGTATATTAGCTTGAGATGAGAGTACATTGTTGGGTGGGGAGTTGGCTTGCTAAAGAACGAACGTAATTATCCTTTTGATAGCAGGAATCATATATTTGATAGTAAGGAAAATGAGAAATTAAGATTATTGTTCGAATTAATCAGAAATTCCAGAAGAAGTGATCTGGAGATAGGTAAGAAATTAAATCTTTCCCAGACAACCATAACTAAAAGGCGGACTTTTTTAGAAAAAGAAGGTTATATAAAACAGTACACTGTAATACCTGATTTTGAAAAAATGGGGTTTGAAATAATCGCTTTTATTTTTCAAACTTGGAGTAAAGCTCCAACTGCTGAGACAATTGAAAACGGTAAAGAATGGCTAAAAAACCAGAACTCCATAATTTTTTCTGCATTAGGCGAAGGATCAGCTAGCAACATAATTTTGTCTGTTCACAGAAATTACATGGACTTTTCCATCTTTCTTCTTAAATTTCGAGAAGTTATGAATCCTGTCTTCTGTGACCTCCAGTATTTTGTTGTCGACATCAAATACGGAATCAATATTATGAAATCTTTTTCCCTTCAGAAAGTATTTGAAAAATAATACCTGTTTTTCTAGCAAGGTAAGAAGGTTTCGGCAAAGAAAAAGAGCCACTTTTCTACTAAAAGCAGCTCTCAAGGATTGCTTGTTCTGAAAATCACGCAATATACTGGTTTAAAAATGGGTAAAAAAAGGCTGATTAATATTGCACATCTTCCATTTCTCTGGCAATTTCCTGTATACGGCCTAAGGCTTCCATGTACATCATTGCCTTCTCTATATTGAACTTCGGTTTAGTCTGTTGTGGATCAACATCACCTTTTGCAATTCCCTTGAACATGGCATAAGTGGTTCTGGTAACGAAATCAGCGTTCTCATCAGACTTAGCTTCCCTAACTTCTGTCACTTTGCCATTTTCATATTTCATGAAAAATGCTTTTCCAACATCAGTGAAGATATTAAGTGTTGTAATAGTCATACCTGACTCAGAAACTGTTTTATCCTTGTTTATGGCATCAGCCCATCGTTTATAATACTCCAAAGTTCCAAATTTAACCAAAAATTCACCCCATAAACAAGCGTTCATTTAGATACTTAAAACTTTTGCGAACTTAATGGGATAGCTTGTGCATATTCTTAGTTTCTTCCCCTTTCTCTGATCAGACTCGACAGAAAGTCGCATTTTCTACTTTTTGATTTGCTTTGGACGAATTTGATTTCATTTTTTAGGGGAAGAGCCACTAGTAACTACGAATAAAAATAGATGAATATTTCATTTAGCAAGAAATTTACCATGGTAACAATTTGTAGCGACTACTTGATATACAAAATAGTTTCTTTAAGCAATGGTCGCGTTTAACCATTTAAAAGATAACTGAAGAGGAAATAGCCCAAAGAAACAGTGCCTTTTCACCCACATGGTGGCGCCGCCGAAAGGACTTGAACCTTTGACCGACTGGTTAACAGCCAGCCGCTCTACCGGGCTGAGCTACGGCGGCAAAGCAATGGATGCATGCCACTTTAGTTTAAGTAAAAGTATTTAAGTTTAGTCTTCGCGTTTCTTCGCTTAATCTAAATTTTCTTTTTATAAGCCTTATTCTTAGACACGAAGTTCTATGGGTAATCATTGAACCAAATCGTGCTTATTCTAAAGGATCTTCAAGCGATACTCTTCCCTTGAATTCTCCATTAATTGAAGCTACATAACCGTATTTGGATATTAGGTTTAGGAGTTAGATTGTTTAAGTGTATGTGCCTTGGTAGTTTCGCAGGCGGCTTGAAACTCTTATATACCGCAGTTGCTAATTCAGTGGTGAGATTAATGGCCGAAGTTTGTGCAACATGCGGGCTTCCTAAGGACTTATGCGTTTGTGGCGAAATTGAGAAGGAACAGCAGAGAATTCGCATCAGGCTTGAAACGAGGAAATTTGGCAGACCAACCACTATAATTGATGGTATAGATGATAAAAACTCAAATCTGTCAAACGTTGCCCAGAAGCTTAAAACTTATTGCGCTTGCGGTGGAACAAGTAAAAATGGTTTAATCATGCTGCAAGGAGACCACAGGGATAGAGTACGAGAATTCCTCATTAAAACTGGTTATCCAGAAGAAAACATTGAGCTGCAATAAACGTTTTGTCGCGTAGCAAGAGTCCAATATCAAAAAATGGGTAAAGTATGTAAAATACTTAATCAGGTAGAATATCGAAGACTATCGAAGATTTCTTTCTTAAAACTTTCCAAAATGGTTAGCCTTCAAGCATTTTACGCATTTTGATGACGTTTAAGAAGACCAAGATTGACTTGGACCAGTAGTTTTGGAACTTAAAAAAGAATAAGAATAAGGATCGATCGCTTAATCTGGCAATTCGAGATTTAATTGTTTTTTGAGTGTTTTATAGCGGTTTCTAACGGTGACTTCTGTGACTCCGGCTGCTTCTGCGATGTCTTTTTGGGTTTTTTTCTCGTTGTTTTGTAAGCATGCAATGTATAATGCGGCGGCTGCTAATCCCATCGGGTCTTTTCCTGCAGCAGCACGTTTTCGTCTAGCCTCTCTAAGAATTTGAATCGCGGCTCCTTGTGTTTTGCCTGATATTCCAGTTTTTTCAGCGATTTTTGAAACATACGTTAATGGGTCAGCAATCGGCATATGTACTTCAAGTTCGCGTAGCAAAAGTCTGTAACATCGTGCGACATCTTTTTTATCGACTAAACTTGCTTCTGCGATTTCGCGTAGTGTTCTGGGTGTTCCGCTTCCGCGGCAAGCAGCGTATAGAGAAGCTGCAGCAATTGCCGCTATTGATCTTCCTCGGACTAAGCCTTTGTCTAGTGCTTTGCGGTATACAACTGCGGCTTTTTCCTTAATTGGGGGCGGTATGTAAACTTTGTCGGATAACCTGTCTAGTTCAGCCATGGCTTGAGCTAAGTTTCTGTCTATGGATGAGTGTACTCGACTGCGTATTTGCCATTTTCTCAGACGCCACATTTGCAATCGCGTAGATAATGGCAGTTTTCTTCCGAAAGCGTCCCGATCTACTTGACTGATTGCCGTTGATAATCCTTTATCGTGAACTGAATATGAAGTTGGAACTCCAACTCGACTTCTTGACGCTTTTTCTTCTTGAGTGAAAGCTCTCCATTCTGGTCCCTTATCCATCATTTGCTCGTAAAGAACTAGGCCGCAATCACCGCATACAGTTTCACCAGTATCATAATCATGAACCAAGTTTTCACTACCACATTCTGGACATTTGTCCGCAAGGCGCTGTTGAGTTTTAGGTTCTTTTTTGCTCAATTTTTCCACTCCTTTTCATGTGCGTAGAACCGTCACTTTGTTAGCCCTTTAGGCTTAAGAAAACAGTACATTCGGCCCGCGCAAACTAAGCAAAGTAACGCTCATACTATATAAGGCTTATGGTTTCAATATTAAAAGATTTAATATATAAATATTATGGTTTCAGGCTCTATTAACTTTTTCTCATAAAGTTTTTGCCGTTAATTGTTCTTTAGATAAACCCTTCTTTTTTCAGGTTCTGTTAACTTATCAAGGCATTACTTTTTCTGTTAATTGCCGTAGGATAATTATTCTCTTTGCTAATTTTCTAGGCCCTATTTTTTATTCTGGGCCTTTAGATGTTCCTGTATCGCTATACCTCGAGGGCATGACCTAAAACTTTCCGTTTTGCAATATTTACTCAAAATTTCAGGTTCAGGCTTGTAATAATTTGTTTCAATTGTTACTTCAAACGGGCTAGCTGTACAATAATCGCCCCTTTCTAAATAAATGCATCTCATTTAATTCACCAAAGTCAGTTTTATTATAGTGCTCATACAAGAGATAAGTTTTGTGTCGATATCACACAATTTTTTATTATAAGAAAAAATCAATATAGGCAATTAACGAATTTTAGAAACCTTATTTTCTTGACCACTACTTTTCATCACTCAATGGTTAACATGGTAACCTTAACCATCATTTTGTCACCTGATTCTTAACTGCATTCCCTATTGTCAAAGTTAACAAATCCTGGTTTCGCGTTTTTTTCTTGGCTTAAACGATTGTTTGTCGTCGTTGGTTTTACATGCTTATTATAAAAATACTGTTAGAAACCGTGCAAGATCATTAGAAATTAAATGGGATGGTGCGGTCGCCGAGATTTGAACCCGGGTCGTCAGCGTGGCAGGCTTACACGGCGATAAAGACTTGAACTTATCACCTTGATGTCCTAGACCAAACTAGACTACGACCGCACATGCTAGACTAGGCCTCTTTGAGAGTTAGTCTGGCGATGTTAATCTGCATGCTTCTTTATTTGCGTTTCTTTAAGCTCCTTATGCTTATTTGCGTTTTCTGTAGATTTTGACGTTTTCCCAATCGGTGATGTATTCAAATCCTGCATCGGTTAGTTTTAGTGCTTCTTTGAGTGTTTTAGCGACAGCAGAAACGTATTCTTCTGAAATCAGATAGAAATACCCTGGCAATCCCAAGCAAGTAAACGAGCTAGTGGCAAGGGCATAGTTGGCTCATTATCTGAGACTGATCCGGTAGCACTTGAATGGTCCATGGAAACCAAGAAGCAATGGTGCAAAGTCTTTGGCACTGAACCGCCTTTACCTCAATAATACGAATAGGTAACTCGATAATATTTTTTCTTATACGAGCGTTTACAACAGTTATGAACACGATGGGGATTACCGCAAATCAACAGCAAAGAGTTATATGATGGGTACCTTGATATGTTTAGATGCGCGGGTCGCATGTACACTTTTCTAAGCCCCTAAAACGGGATTGGATTATTCGGTGAAGATTCTGGGCAAATGATTGGAGTTAGAAAAATGATTATAACGCAAAAAATTCCTAAACAACCTGAACAATTAGTTGATATGTGCCCAGAATGCACAAGTAAAAATCGCGTTCACGATTACGACACGGGTGAAACCATCTGCGGGGACTGCGGTCTTGTTTTATATGAGCAGATGTTAGATAAGGGACCAGAGTGGCGAGCTTATACCCAGCAAGAGAAAACATCAAGAAGCCGCGTGGGTCTCCCAACCTCCTATTCAATTCATGACAAAGGATTATCCACAACCATCAGTCAAATTGATAGAGATTCATTAGGAAGAAAACTGCCCCTTGCAACCAGGCTGCTAATGTGGCGTCTGAGAAAATGGCAAATACGCAGTCGAGTACACTCATCCATAGACAGAAACTTAGCTCAAGCCATGAATGAACTTGAACGTTTATCAAGCCAAGCTAACATCTCACCACCAATCAAGGAAAAAGCGGCTGTTATTTACCGCAAAGCACTAGACAAAGGCTTAGTCCGAGGAAGATCAATCAACGCCATAGCTGCAGCTGCACTTTATGTTGCTTGCCGCGGAAGCGGAACACCCAGAACACTTACGCGAAATCGCAGAAGCAAGTCTTGCCCTCAAAAAAGATGTTGCACACTGCTATAGAATGCTGTTGCAAGAGCTCGATGTTCACATGCCACTTGCTGATCCGTTGACATACGTTTCAAAAATCGCTGAAAAAAATGAAATATCAGGCAAAACACAAGGCGACGCCATAGCAATTCTTAGAGAGGCTAGACGAAAACGTGCTGCTGCAGGAAAAGACCCGATGGGATTAGCAGCCGCCGCATTATACATTGCATGCTTACAAAACAACGAGAAAAAAACCCAAAAAGACATCGCAGAAGCAGCCGGAGTCACAGAAGTCACCGTTAGAAACAGATACAAGGATCTAAAGATGCAGCTAAACCTCGAAATATCAAATGAAAGGCTTGTTTGCAAGGTTTCTTGATAAAAAACTGTTAACCCGCTAATTGGCCTAATTTTTGAATCGAATTGGAAACTGTATCACATGACCTGTTCCGATGGAAATTTAAAGATAGAGAAGCCTTGATGAAAGATTTTGCTTAATTGAACTTTTCTGGATTGTATTGCATGTAGAAGGTTACGCGCTTTCGGCTAAAACAACGGCGTATTTCATTGTTTATTCTAGCGTTGCCTTGCATCCTCTGAATAAAGAAAAGTATGAGAGAGCGACCAACGTTAGCTGACTATTTCTGCATCTGCACCGACTGAGTCAAGGCGGGTGATTTTTACCTTCACATGATCTCCCAATTTAACGTTGCCTACGAAAACCATGAAGTTCTTTACTCTACCTACGCCTTCCCCGTTTGGGCTTATCTCGCTAATATCGACTTCGTATTCTTTGCCCAAGATGACTGGGCAGTCTCTTCTACGTTTGTTCTTTGCATTTCTGGGGCTTCTTTTCTTAGGACTAATTGAAGGGTCTCTCCGCTGTTTTTCGCATTAATGACTGATGTTAAGGTCTCCTGTAGCTTAAGCTTTGCGCATAAAATTCGGCTGGAATATCGATTTTATCGCAAAAATCACCCTTTCAGCGTTTAGTAGCTTAGCGGAAAGGTGCGCCAAAAATAAAAGAAAAAGCGCCTCAGAATTCGATTTAAATCAAATCAATGCGGGAACTGAAATCCCGCTCAGACTGACGTGTTTATCATCATAGGCACTCCAACGAAATTCCAATATATCAAAAATTAGGCGCCATAAAGCTTTCAAACGTCATGTTGCATTATAAAAAATTAAGCTTTTGCTTTTAATCTTTTAAAACGAACTTGTAACATTCACATTTAGGTTTATAACATACTTTATCTAAAAAATATGAATGTTCACTTTTAAGATGTCCACACGTGCACAGGTCATCTTTAATTTTAGCTTTATCCATCAAGATTTACTCTTGTCAAATAAACAACTTTGACCTTCAAAAAGTTTTAGGTGTGGTTCTAATAATATTTTAATCCTTGTTTTGGGATGTTGATAAAAAAGTTAGGATGAATGGTGCCTCAAAGGTTAGTCTTAGATGATTGTCTTGATTAATCTTTTACTGATTAGCGCTTCTTTGCGTAATAGAGATAACATATTAGCCACACTAGCAATTGATCATGCACAAAGACCTTGTTAAAGAAGTTTCTTTTACCCCTTCATACCAGCGCACTATGCGTGCGGGTTACTGGAAAGAATCATTTTATTATTTCACCAATTGCCACTTTTTTGCCGACTTTGGTTATCTTTATTTTCACGCGGTCTCTTGGCTTGGTTCTTGGCACTATTATGACATAGCCCTGAATTTTTGACATTCCATCTCCACTTGGGCTCACGCCAATAATGTTTACTTCTAATTCGTCTTCCAACCCGACGGGGCATTGCTTCTCAACATGTTTAATCTTGTAATGTCCGCCTCGTACTCTTCTATGGACCATGCAAAAAACCTTGTCTTTTTACGTAAGACAAGATGGAGGGCTTAAGCCTTCCGCAGCTTATTCCTTATTTTAATGCGCGTTAATTGGAAAACGATAAGTCGAAAAAACCTAATTAACTATAAGTACGTTGAATTTCTGAGGTGCCCAAAGAAGGTTGTTCGAAAGCTATCGTGGATTGCCTAAAGATGCTAAATACCTGATTTACTCCACCATATTGCCTTTTGTTGCCTTTGGAATGTTCTACACAGATCTCTCCTTTTTTCTCACTTCAGTACAAGGTCTATCTATTACGTTAATGGGTCTAATCGTCACACTCATGGGTATATCTGCTTTTGCTGCAAGTATCCCTTTGGGTGTCATAGCAGACAAGTATGGCAGAAAGAGGCTCCATATAGTGGGCAACGTACTGGCGAGCGCCATAATTGCGGTTTTTGTGTTAACAACCAATATTGCTGTTTTGTTGGTGGCTGCAGTTGCCGAAGGGATTGCTGAGGCGGCTTTCGCAGCTTCAACGAATGCGTTGCTTGCAGATAAAGCCCAAGACCGTAGGACAAGCGCCTATTCTCTGTTTGGATTTGTAGAGAGTACAGCGTTTGGTGTGGGTAGCCTAATTATTCCAATAGTTGTTCTTTTTGAGTCGGTTGGCTTCACTAACCGTGAAGGGCACATATTACTATACGTGATTTTAGCGATTCTCAGTTTGTCTTCGACATTTGTTATGTTTAGGATAGACGAACCTCAAAAGGCGAAGAGACATGGAGTTAGTTGGAGGCAAATGCTTCCGCACAAATCTAAGGACCCACTAGGAAAGTATGTTTTGTCAAGCGGATTGGTAGCTTTCGGTGCTGGAATGGTGATTCCCTTAATGGCGGCTTGGTTCGGATTGCAGTACGGCATCACCGACGCAATAAGTGGACCTATATTGGGGTTGTCAAGTTTGGTTACGGGTTTTGCTGCGCTAGCTGGGCCATGGCTTGCCGCCAGAGTGGGGATGGTTAGGGCGATTACGATTACGCAAGGTTTTTCCACAGTCTTCATGTTCCTTATTCCTTTGTCGTCTGGTTATGTTGGAGCTGGGGTTGCGTATACGTTTAGGAGCTTTTTGATCAATAGTTCGACTCCGCTAGAGCAATCTTTGATAATGGGCATCGTCAGCGAGGATGAGCGGGGAGCAGCTTCAGGGGTAAGTTCTGCAGTTTGGAGTTTACCCAATGCGTTAAGTAGTTTTGTAGGCGCCTATTTGATGGCTTTGGGCCTTTTGGCGGCACCTTTCTTCATTTCAGGTATATTCTATTTCCTTTCGATTGTGTTTTTCTGGTATTTTTTCAGGAAAGCGTAGTCAAGAAAGTAACGTTAGTTTTGTCTAAGCTGTGAAAGTGGGACAAACTTGTTGTTTGCCCGCTACGGCACTTTTATTTTTAGTTAAATACCTTTATTTTGCCATCATTATATGTTCGAATATTTTCAAGCCCTTCTTTCGTTGCTTTTAATTTTAAGTGCGGTCATAAACCTAAAAGCTCTTATTGTGTCTCCCTAAAATAAAAAACAATTTAGCCGGTTTTCAACCGAAATTTTTTATTTTAAGACCGCTCAGAGGATCAGTGAATTTATGGCGCTCTTCAAAAAAGACTTAATCCGTTTAGTCCAGGCTGGTAGGAAAACTCAAACACGCCGAACACATAAACGTGAATGGCAAGTCGGCAAAATCTATAAAGTAAAAATCAGTTATTATGATAAAGGTCAAGGCATAATTAAAATAACTAGAAAATTTCATCAGCATCTTTGTGATGTCAGCGAAAGCGAAGCCCGAAAAGAAGGGTTTAACTGTTTGGATGAATTCCGCCAATGCTGGATTAAGATAAACGGAAGCTGGAACCCCGATCAGACAGTCACAGTTTACGAATTCTCATACATCCCCCAAAAAAGGCTTTCGCCATCTAACGCTTGATTGCTAAATTCCAATTCTTTATAAAGTAGAGGGCTTATTCTTTAAAACTAAATTAAACCATGCAATTTCTGTTGCTTTTATCTTTTGTTTCAAAATTTTGATATAAAACTGTTTGTTTTGCTGATTTAGGCCGCACAATAAGACTTTTGGCTCCAAAGTCTTCGTTCAATTCATTTCAAATTCATTTTTTATGTAATCAATATTTAGTTGGAGGATAAAGCTTTAGAACGGAAAAGCGGAACGAAAAACATCTCATTTTGTTAAAATTATTGGTGAGGCAGGTTCTTTGGCTGCCAATGTTGGAGGTTCTAAAGCAGTTATTGTTCCTTTTCTTCCAAGGCGCAGTTGCTTTTCGCCCCTAAAAGTGTAGACTTGTGCATTTTTAATCTCCAGGTGGGCTTCTTTGGATATTGAGTTGATCTGTCCTTCCCAAAGACATAGTTTGATTCTTCCTGTAGAGTCACCGATCAAAACGTTAACCATCATAATTGTGTTTCCGAATTGAGTATGCACTTGCGAAGGCTTAGGAATATCAATAACTTGGGCTTTAACGTTAACATGTTTCATGCCCGTCTTTAAATCTTGTACTGCTGTGAAAGAAGTTTCGCTGTTTTGCTTAGCTATTTTTTTGCGAATTTTATCAATAGCCACGGAATTTTCAAAAACTGTGTCTTTCCTTTGAAGAACATCTTCATCCACTTTGAATTGAGCAATCACATCTGTGTCTTTCTTTATTAAAAAGATCAATTCTCCTTTAACTTGACCCCTATATTCTATTTTTAAATCCTCACAATCAGATTTGCCGTTTTCTTTAGCTTGAATTAATGCTTGAAGAACCTCGCTTGGATAAACGTCACAATCGGCTGAAAGAAGAGCCAAATGATCTTCAAACGTGGATTTTTTATGTCTCAAATTTTTCCTTTACCCCTTAAGAACCAGAGAAAAAGCAAGATTCGAATTACTGCCCTTTCTTCATTTTATATTCATCTAAAAGCGTCATTTAACTATATTAGGTTGACTATTAGAAAAACACGATTTTACCATTGATTCTTGCTATTGTCATTAATATAATCTTTCTTGGCAATAATCAAACTTTAAAGTGCACAGACCTAATTGCTTATTGGTATCAAGAATAATCATGCTGTTTAAGTCTTAATGCGTCAATAAACGTCATCTTTATGCTATCTAACCTTTTTTCTTGTTATTTTATTTAGGGCGTGTTGCTAAATGCTCAATATAACTGCTTATTTTTTGCAAAACTTGCCATTTTTCAACGGGAAAACAGGCAATAGACATGCTAATCAGGCTAATTTTTTGCTGTTCAAGAGAATAAATTTTAACAAAGACTTATATTTAATTGGCAACATAATTTCTTCGACTCTGAGAAGATGGATAGTTGAGGAGGTGACAAGATGGCGAAAGTAAAGTATGCTACGCAAGCGTATTATGATTTATGGTCTAAGGCTATGAGTGATGATAAGATTATGAATGAGGCGAATATGACGGAGAAGTGGGCTTATATCTTCACTGATAAACCAACAGATACTGGTCCGATGACTTGGATTGCTACGTGGGATCATGGTAAGGTTTCTGTTAAGCCGGGGAATGCTGAGGAGCCAGTTGATTTCAAGTTTAAGGCTGACTACATAACTTGGGCTGGAGTAATTCAAGGTACTATTAATGCTCAGAAGGCATCAGTTACCGGAAAATACAAGATTGAAGGACCGTTCTCCAAGATGATGAAGAATGTTAAAGCTTTAGGACACATGGCTGACCTTGCAAAAGCTCTCCCAGACGTTGAATACTAATAAATTTGCACAAACGCACGCGTGCAGCATATCAAGATTTAACTCACTTGAACATAATTAATATGATCAAGGACAGCGGTTGTTGAAGTCCAGTTTTGCGGACTTAATGCCGCCTTTTTTCATTCAGTAATTCAACTGCTAGAAGTAATCATTTAGCATTAGCCCTTTAAACTTGCTTGCTTTGAAGAAATTAGAGATTTAGGTTTAATAAAATTGGGTTATGGGTGGATTGAATGGTTACATGGCTTCTGAAACTAATTCAGCTAGGTCCATGACTCGGATTAAGCCTTCGTTTCCCGTTGTTTTAACCGCATCTTCCAACGTTAAGATGCAGAAAGGACATGATGTGACTAATAATTCTGCTCCAGCTTCTACGGCTTCTTTAACTCTTTTTTCTGATAGTCGTTCAATGCGTTCTGTCGGATTAGCTTGAATCTCAACCCACATTCCTCCACCTCCGCCTCCGCAGCACAGGCTTTTTTCTCTGGATCTGCCTAATTCTACAAACTTGATGTTTGGAATGCTTTCGATTATCTTTCTGGGTTCATTGTAAACTCCGTTCATTTTTCCCAAGAAGCATGGATCATGGTAAGCAATGGTTTTGCTTACATCTCGGGTAAGCTCGAGTTTCTTTTTGTCGATTAGGTCTGCAAGGTATTGTGTGTAGTGTTTGACTTCAAAGTTTGTTTTTCCGTATCTGTTTTTAAACGTATGATAGCAGTGGGGGGAAGCTGTTATTATCTGCTTCACACCATGTTTTCTCAAAGATTTCCAGGTTCTTGTTGACCAAAAACTCGAATAATCCTTTCTCCCCTATGCCGTAGATTTCACTCCCGCAGCAATTTTCTTCGTTTCCCAGTGTTCCAAAATTGACTTGAGCCTTGTTTAGACACTTTACTAATGCTTTTACCTCATCCTGAGAGCGGCTATCGTATGCTGATGTACAGCCTACGTAGAAAAGAATCTCCGTGTCCTTATCGAAGGGTTTAACGTTAACACCCTGTGTCCAATCTGATCTTTCCCGCCTATTTCTACGCCACGGATTTCCATTAATGTACACGCTTTCTAAAGCGTCTCTGATACGTGATGGAATAGCTCCTTTTTCTACCATGCTGCTTCGGAGGTCAATCATAACATCTAGAGGACTTATTCCTCTTGGGCAACGGTTTTTGCATGTTGAGCAGGTTGTGCAACTCCATAATTCGCTATCTGGTGGAATAACTATGTCATTAGAAACAGTAATTTTATGCATAGATTTTCGAACATTTAATTTGGATGTCAAGGCTGCTGGGCAGCTTCCGGTGCAAGTGCCACATTGAACGCAGTTAAGTAGTGCATTTTTTTGGATTAATTCGTTGGCATTCATGATTCATTAACGACAGAAAAACTATATATAAGTCTTTTTCCAAGCTTTCCGCGAAATACATCAAGAAAACTATATATAAGTCTTTTTCCAAGCTTTCCAAGAAATACAAACCAGGGATGGATAACAATCTAATTAAATCCTAGGTTGGTATTTTAGTGTAGAGTATCATGTTAAGCGCAGATAGAATAATATTGGGGAGATATGTAAGTGGTGGACAATAGCGGTGAATTGTGGGTATTTATTGAGCAGAAGGATGGAAAGATACCTGAATGTTTTCTTAAACTTGCCTGTGAGGGCAGAACGCTTGCTAAGAAGCTTGGGAAAGAAATTTGTGCTGTCATGATTGGGAATGGAATTCAAAACCTTGCTGAGACCCTTAGTCCTTACGGTGTAGATAAAGTATTTCTTGTAGAAAACAAAATTTTAGAGAGATATAATAGTGACGCTTATGCGCAGGTTCTTTCCGATTTAGCTAAGAAGTACCATCCAGCAGTCATTCTTTTTGGAGCTACGTCTGTTAGTAGTGAGTTAGCTCCTAGAGTTGCTGCAGCGCTTAAAGTAAGTTTATTGGCGAACTGCATTGAGTTTGATTTAAATGATAAGGGCCAGATTGTAGGTCGCAAACCTGCTTATGGCGGAAACGTTCACGCTACGATTGTTCCAACGTATGAAAAAACATTAGTGGCAACGGTTGATCCAAAAGGATTGGATTTAGATAAAGTTGCCGAGCCAAAGAAACTCCAAATCATTAACGAGGAACTGAATCTCAGTCCTGATACAGTTAAGACTACTTTTATCGATTATAAGAAAGCCAACCCACGAACAATCAGTGTTTCTGAAGCTGATATGGTGATTGCAGTTGGAAGAGGCGTCGAAAAAGCAGAAAACATGAAGAATATCGAAGACTTGGCAGATGTCTTAGGAGCATCTATAGGTGGATCCAGGCCAGCAGTAGATGCAGGATGGGTAGATCATGAACGCAAAATAGGATCTAGTGGCAAAGACATTTCCCCAACGCTTGATTTAGTATGCGGCGTCTCTGGAGCAGGGCACTTTTTGTCCGGTGTTCGCGGTTCCAAGTTTACGGTTGTAATTAACAAGGATAAGAGCGCACCAATATTCAAGATAGCTGATATTGGGATAGTTGGGAACGTTCAACAGGTTGTGCCTGCATTGACAAAACAGTTACGAGCATTAAAGGAGAAAGCGCCAAAAAGTTAAGGAGAGATTCATGTGAAAATAATAGTTTGTGTCAAACAGGTTCCTCACCCAGATATTGTCCGATTTGACCTTGCAACAAACACTGTTGAAGATGTTATTTACATGATTAACCCTTACGACAGAGTAGCCCTTGAGGAGGCAATTAGAATCAGAGATAAACTGGGCGATGGAGAGGTTACAGTAATTACCCTGGGCCCACCTGAAGCTGAAAAGGTGTTGAGAAGCTGTTTAGCAATGGGTGCGGATAAAGCAATTCTTCTTTCGGATGACAGTTTTAAGAATTTTGATGCATATGCAACTTCAGTTGCTCTCGCCAACGCCATTAGCAAGTTATCTTATGACCTGATTATGTGTGGCAAAATGTCAATCGATGAATGTAATGGTTATGTTGGAGCAGGTATTGCAGAATCCTTGAAACTTCCACATGTTCCTGCCATCACAAAACTGGAGATTTCCTCCGATAAGAAAAAGGCCTCTATTTCAAGACGCGTTGCAAATATAGATAGAGAAGTAATAGAGTGTCCTCTGCCCGCAGTGTTTACCGTCGATGAGGAATTGAACGAACCAAGATACATTTCGATCACAAAAACTCTCTCAGCCAACCAGAAGGAGATAACTAAGCTTGATGCTAAATCACTAGGTGTAGAACCTGGCAGCATTAAACCAATGGTTGAGGTCCTAAGTTACTCTCAACCAAAACCCAGATTAAAGAAAGGTGGAGTTGCCGCTAAAGGCCCGAGTGCAAATCTATCCGCCCACGAACGAATGAAAATGCTCATGAAAGGCGGCAGTAAAGATTCCAAATCAGGAGGAAGTTCCAAAATCGTTGAGAAGCCTCCCGAGGCAGCCGCTTCTGATATTGTACAATTCCTGATAAACAACAGGATCATTGAATCATGCTCGTAATGGAGTCGCATTCTCCTCTTTTCTCAAGCTTAAACTTTTTTTGTTTTTGTTCTTGAACATTGCTTTACTGATTGGTTCAATGAATTTTGCTTTTCGAGCCAATTGCCCATTATTCTCACTTCATTCAGTGTAGCTATTTTCGTTTGTGACTTACCAAAGCTTTTAATATAGTTCTATTTTCTATAAAGCAAAATCGAAAAAAGGTTAGAGTGCACCTTATTTGGGGAATTAATCGGAATAAATTAGGTATGAAGCTAGATCCTGAGGAGAGGAAGAAACTTGTCTGATAATATTAGAAGCAGTGTTCCTAGTGACTTAAAATATGTTTCTGAGTTGGAATGGGATAAGAAATCAGGTGGAAATGCTCGTTTTGGGGATTCTGTTCAAGGATTAAAGTACACGTTAAGTTTAGATAAGCCTACTGAGTTTGGTGGAAAAGGGGATTTGCCAAGTCCATGTTCAATTTTTTTTACGGGTTTTGGAGGTTGTATTCTAACAACTTTTCTGTATGCAAAAGAGAGAATGCGTTTAGACATAAAGGATCTGAAAGTGTCTGTCGAAGCTGATGTTAAATCGACGATGGTTAGCGGATACTTTTTGGAAAATATTAACGCGATTATTCATGTCACAGTTGATAGTGAAGAAAAAAGAGAAAAGGCCATGCGTTGCGGAAAATTTGTTAAGTCGTACAGTTTTGCTCTACGTGCTCTTGAAGCAGGAACTAAAATAGATTTAAGAACCGAAGTAAAAGTAGAACCTTAAAAGGTGGGTTAAATTGGAGCTGGTAATCGGTTTAGATATAGGAACAAGTGGACTTCGACTGCAGGTCCTTGATGCTGAAACAAAGAAGATTTTATCAACCGCCATATCTTTGCGAAATCCTCTCCCAGGAGGAAACGTTCTGGATCACTTGCAGTTTGCAGTAAAAGCAGGATCCGGCGTTGCCCACGGCATAGTTGCTAATACAGTAAATTCTCTTCTGAATTCTTTAGAAGTTGACCTTAAAGCCGTGAAACGCATGGCTCTGTGCGGTAACCCCACTCAAATGTCAATTTTTCAAGGAATAGAATTAAGAGACTTGGTCTTCGGCGGAGATAACATGCTTAAGCGTCTAAACGTAAAGCGCATCGATAGAAGAGCCACAGTAATGGATGCAGGTGCATTAGGCTTAGCAATTAATCCCGAAGCCGAAGTATACATACCACCCACTATCCAACAGCAAATCGGCGCAGATGCCCTAGCAATGCTCATTAAATCAGGAATCCTTGACCAAAAACAAACCTGCATGGTAACAGACTACGGCACAAACGCTGAAATCGGGCTAAAAGTCGGCGACACAATATACACCGGCTCATGCGCAGCAGGACCAGCAATCGAAGGCGGCGAAATAGAAAAAGGCGTCATTGCTTCACCGGGAGCTATTTCAGATATCAATGCTTCGACCGATAGTAATTGGAACGTTCAAGTGCTAGATAACGACTTGATCTCACAAGACAGTTTTATCGCAAATCCTCAAAACGGTGAGGTTCAAGAAAAAACAAAGACGTATTTTGAGCCAAGAGGCATAACTGGAACTGGAACTGTTGCAACGATGGCCGTGGGTTTTGACGTTGGCTTACTTAAGCGTCTTCCACCTTACATCTTGACGCCAGACAATTCTCTTCATTTAGTTAAAGACCAGAACATTATTTTTACCCAAAAGGACTACTTGAACTCAACACGCTGCTTTGCCGCTTTCAAAGCTGGACACGTTGCACTGGTTCAAAAAAGCGGATTAGCATTTGAAGACATAAAAGCTATGTATCTTTGCGGTGCAAGCGGAACATACGTAGATGCCGTAAAAGCCCAAAAAATGGGCTTAGTTGTACCAACTGTTAATGACATTTACCAAGTTGGAAACACTTCACTAGCGATGGCTGACGATTGCGCTGTAAATCCAGAATGGCTTGATCGAATGCAGGAAATGGCCGACGCGATGAAACCGACGTATTTCGCCTTTATCAAAGATGAAGTCTTCAAAAAGGCATACATCATAGAAATGGATCATTGGGAACATGGTCTAACTCAAGAAAGAAGGGTTATGACTGAAACACGATTTAAAGTTCCTCACTATCCTGGTCATAGAAACGATGCAAACGTCCACAGAATCGTTATCAGGGATATAGCTGATTTTGGTCCGAAAGGTTTGCATATAATCGAGCATGCTGGCATAGTGCTAAAAGCCATGTTTGAAGGTTGCACTGGATGCAAGACATGCGAACAAAACTGCATGTCAAGGGCGCTTAAAATCGAAGAGAAAGACGGGCAATATATCGTAAAAGTCTCCAGTGAACGTTGCACGGGGCATGCATGCATGAAATGCGAGTTAAATTGTCCTGCAAAGGCATTTAGATTTGATGATTTGGAGTTTGCACCAGGCAAAAAAGCATGGTAAAGCGTAAAAAACAGTGCATGAAAAAAGGGTAAGAGTAAAACGTTATTTTATTAGACTTAAAAACAGTCTGCTGTGCTGAAATAATTTTAGGTTTGATTTTATTCTCATGCAATCCAAAGTATTACGGCTACTAAGTCTACTATTCCGATGATAATGCTTAGGGTTATGATTCCTTTAATGACTTTCATGAATATTGCTATTTTCTTGTTCTTGGATTGAATTATAACCGCGCTGGCAATCAGGAATATCGCGTTTGCTATCAAAATTAGTTGTGCAAAAAATGATGCCATATCCCATAACAATTTTTTCCACTTCTTTTATGAGATCTACAGGTTCCATACTGTTATATCGACTGTTTATATGTTTTGAGACATAAGTCTTTTGAAAAATTTGTACTACAAAAATACAATTTCCAAAGAAGAAAACTTAATTCATGTATGTTGCAGTTTTTAATAAACCAAAATTGTCAATGATAGAAAAATTGATTTACTCTTGAATTGCTTCGGGGTTTTTAAAACCTGATTATGAAATAGTTGCTGGTTTCTCGCTCGTTTGTTTTTTAAGTTGCTGTATTCTTTTGTCCAATTCTGCTTCGAATTATCATCTAAAAGAGATGTCATGCTATTCTTCGCTTTCTTCCATTAAAAGCATAAGAGAAGAGCTAAACAAATTTGCATTAAACTGTCCTTAAATAGCATACTTTAAACATGTTTGGAGAAATTTAGCCAACGAAAGCTTGGTTAAGAGCAGAATAGACATTGCTGGAAGAATTTCAACCATGGCATGAATAAAGAAACAAAGCTGATTACATGTAAGTTTTAGCAAAAAGTTCTCGTACTATTTAAATCATAGTGATTTGCCTACGTTACTAAATAAATCAAGAGAGGGAAGCGTTACCTTGAAGTATGCCTACTTTTCAGGGTGTGTGACCCCCCAAAAAGAGAATGCTTATGAATTATCTTTCAGAAAAATCGCTGAAAAGCTCGGAATTGAGCTTGTTGACGTCGAAAAGGCAAGCTGTTGTGGCTTTTTCATGGAGCCAGTTGATTACAGGGCTTCGATTATCTTGGCAGCTAGAAATTTAGCTATCTTTGACAAAATGGGTTTGAATGCGGTAACGCCGTGTACTGCGTGTTACGGTCACATGAAGCGAGTTCACACCTCTTTGCTTGAAAATTCTAATCTTAAAGATCAAGTTAATCAGGTTCTTGCTGAAGTTGGCCTGAAATTTAATGGTACATCAAGAATTCAACATATCATGCCCTTGCTTTTGCAAGATATCGGTATTGAGAAAATTAAGAACTCAATTTCTCGTCCCCTAAGCAAACTAAAGGTTGCGCCTCATTACGGTTGCCATATACTCAAGCCTTCATCTGAAATTAATTTGGATGATCCAGAAGAACCAAAGCTTCTAGACTCGTTAATCGAAGTGACGGGCGCAAAATGCGTTGATTATCAAGAAAAGAAACTGTGCTGTGGCTCTTCAGCAATGAATGTTGATCAAGAATTGGCAACAAAAATCGTCCAAGCAAAGATAGACAGCTTTAAAAAATCAGGTGCAGACGCGTTGATTACGGTTTGTCCAGCTTGCCATGTCCAATTCGACCTTACAGCCAATGGGATTCTGAAGGAAAAGCACAGGATTCCAGTTCTTCACTACACTCAGCTACTTGGTTTAGCTCAGGGTTATTCTGCCCAAGAGCTTGGACTTTATGAAAACCGAGTTATCGTAGATGAACTTCTAGAAAAACTTGGAGTAACTTAAAGAGGGAAAAAATTTTGGGAACTCTTTCAATAAAAAACGATATTTACCCTAAAACTCTTTTAATACGAGAGTTTTGGATTCAAAACAATACAAACGACTACTGGAGTGGTGTAATCTATGAGTAATCCTGAAGTCGTTAACCAAAATCCCACTGAAACGATTCATTCTAGTAAGCTTGATCATAAGTTTCCGTTAGCTGTTAAAAGTCAGCATGGGGGAGAAGAATTATACAAGTGCTATCAATGTGGAAGTTGCACTGGAGGATGCCCAGTTGGAAAACTGGACAACTCCTACAACCCACGCAAAATAATCCACATGACAATGCTTGGCTTAAAAGATGAGGTCCTGTCGAGTAATTCAATTTGGCTTTGCGCATCCTGCTACACCTGCCAAGAAAGATGCCCGCAAGGCGTTGAAATAGCGGATTTAATGTTTGCCATCAGAAACCTCGCAGTAATCGAAAAACATGTGCCAAAAGGATTCATAGACCAAGGCTCAATGCTAATCGACACTGGACGAATAGCCCCCATTACAGCGCAGGTTGAAAAGTCAAGGCAAACACTTGGACTTCCAAAAGTGCCAAGCTCTTCACCTGATGTAGTGAAGAAAATTGCTGCAGCAACGGGTTTTGACAAGTTAATTGAGAAATTAAAAGAACAGCAGCCGCAGCACCAGCAACGGGGGCAACTACCCAATGAGCTACGCATTATTTTTAGGCTGCATGATTCCATCACGAGAAGCAAGTTACGAGTTAGCAGTGAGAAAAGTCTTCAAAGCCCTAAATATAAACCTGGTTGATTTGGAAGGCGCCAATTGCTGTGCACCAGCACCGATTGAATCTTTAAGCCACGAAGCCAGCATAGCCATATCCGCCTACAACATTTGCTTAGCTGAAGAGAAAGGCATAGATATAATTGCAATTTGCAACGGCTGTTTTGAAACGCTGTGCAAAGCAAATGAGCTTTTGAAAAAAGATGAGCATCTGCGAACTAAGGTTAACGAGATTTTAGCCTCTACTGGTAAACAATTCAAGGGCACGATTAATGTTAAAGATTACTTGCAGGTTTTAAGAAATGATGTTGGTCTTGAACGTTTAAAGAAAATTGTTGTTAAGCCGCTTAGTAACTTGAAGGTTGCTTCTTTTGGCGGATGCCACCTGCTAAAGCCAAGCAGTGTTCTCAAATTTGATGATCCGGAAGAGCCATGTGTTCTTGATGAATTGATTGAGGTTACCGGCGCAAAAACTGTTCCATACCATCATAAAATCAAGTGCTGTGGCGGTTTGCTGCGAGGTGTAAACGATGATATTGCCCGTCAACTCGCAAGAGAAAAACTCTACAATATCTCGCAAGCCAAAGCGGATTGTGCTGTTACGGTTTGCCCATTCTGTTTCATATCGCTGGATGTTGGGCAGCTTGATGTTAGACGGAAATTCAATGAAACATACAATTTGCCAGTGTTCCATTACGCAGAGTTCTTAGCTTTATCCATGGGCTTACAACCTCAAGAACTTGGATTAAACACTCATCGAGTCCCAACTGACTCTGCGATTAAAAAAATATAGGTGCTGATGAAATTGATGCAAGAATTGAAGAAACCTGAACAGAAAAGCGCGTTAGTTATAGGCGGCTGGAGTTTGTGGTATTCAGTCAGCCTTAGACCTTGCTAACATGGACTTTAAAGTTTACCTTGTTGAAAAGGATTCAAGCATAGGCGGACATATGGCTCAACTGGACAAAACCTTTCCAACATTGGACTGTTCAGCGTGCATTTTAACTCCGAAAATGGTTGATGTTTCACGTCAACCAAACATCCAATTACTGACTTTCTCAGAAGTTGAAAAGGTTACCGGGCAATCAGGTAACTTTAACGTAACCGTACGCAAAAAAGCTCGTTATATTGACCCGAAAAAATGCACTGGATGCGGTGAATGCGCAAAGAATTGTCCAGTTGAAGATGAAAAACGCGTTCAACATGGGCTTTAACAACCGAAAAATGGTTTATCGCTTATTCCCACAGGCTATTCCAAGCGCGTTTTTGATTGATAAGCGAGGAACACCCAATTGTCGGGCAACTTGTCCTGCAGGCGTAAATCCGCAAGGTTACATAGCATTAATTTCTCAAGGTAAATATGACGAAGCCACCGAACTGGTTCGGAAAGCAATACCTTTTCCAGGCGTTCTTGGACGAGTTTGCTTTCATCCATGCGAAGCTGAATGTGAAAGGGGTAAACTAGATCAGCCGTTGACTATTTGCCAGTTAAAACGCTTTGCAGCTGATCACGCAAAGAAAAAAGAGAACGTTCAACCTATACCCAAGACTCATACAGAAACAGTTGCAGTTGTTGGAGCTGGCCCCGCTGGATTAACAGCTGCTTTTGAGCTGGTTAAGCTGGGTTATCCTGTAACGGTTTATGAGGCGCTTCCAAAGCCAGGCGGCATGCTTCGCACGGGCATTCCTGCATACAGGTTGCCCAAAGAAATCTTAGATGAGGAAATTAAGTACCTAACTGATTTAGGTGTTGAAATAAAAACTGGCGTCAAAGTTGGCGTTGACGTTACCGTTGACAGCTTGCTAAAAGATAATAAAGCTGTTTTCATCGGTACCGGAGCGCCAAAAGGATTAAAACTCGGCATAGAAAACGAAGACACGCCAGGAGTTATCCAGGCACTGGATCTTCTGCGAGAAGTGAACTTGGGCAACGAGTTCAAACTAGGCCAAAAAGTCGTCGTCATCGGCGGTGGAAACGTCGCAATTGACGCATCAAGAGTTGCATTGAGGCTTGGATGCAAAGAAGTTAACATTTTGTACCGTAGAAGCCGAGAAGAAATGCCTGCATACGCCTATGAAGTTGAAGAGGCAGAAAAAGAAGGCGTAAAAATCACTTTCCTTGTTGCTCCAAAAGGCGCTGTAAGTAAGGACGGCAAATTGATCGGCGTGGAATGCATAAAGCTTGCGTTGGGTGAACCTGACGAAAGCGGAAGACGACGACCTGTACCTATTGCAGGCTCAGAATTCGTCATTGAAACTGATAATATCATTGAGGCTATTGGTCAACAAGTTGACCTTAGCTTCATACCAAAAATTGAACAAACTAAACAAAAAACCCTGGCTTGTGACCCGTTAACATCCGAAACTAACCTGCCAGGAATATTCGCAGGCGGCGACGTTAGCTTGGGCCCCGCGTCAGTAATTGAAGCCATTGCTGACGGCAAGAAAGCAGCCATATCCATTGACCGTTACATAACGGGACAAGACGTTAAGGCGAACAGAGAAAGAATCATTAAAAAAGTTGAAAATGTCTCAAAAGAAGGCTTTCCAATTAAGCCGCGAGCCCAGATGCCCGTGATTCCGGTTAGTGAGAGAGTTGGCAACTTTAAGGAAGTTGAGCTAGGCCTAACTGAAGAGCAAGTCATTGAGGAAGCGAAACGGTGCCTGGCTTGCGGTGGCTGCTGTGAATGCATGCAATGCGAAAAAGCCTGTGAAGCGCACGCACCTGTTCATGATCAAAAAGACGAGTTAATAGAATTAAATGTTGGCTCAATTATTGTTGCGACAGGCTTTGACATGTATGATGTCAGTAAAGAAGCTGAGCTTGGCTGGGGCAGATACAAGAATGTAATTAATGGCTTAGAATTCGAACGTTTAATCAACGCTGGTGGACCAACTGAAGGTCACTTCCATAGGTTATCAGATCATAAAACGCCTAAGAAAATCGCTTTCATACAATGCGTTGGTTCACGCGACCGAAAATCAGGCAACCTCAACTGTAGCCGAGTTTGCTGCATGTACGCAATTAAACAAGCCGTGCTACTAAGAGATCATTATCCAGACACAAATGTAACCATATTCTACATGGATATCCGAGCTTTTGGCAAGGGCTTTGAAGAATTCTACCAGAGAGCACAAAACGAGTACAAAATACGATTCATACGAGGATCCGTCGCGGAAATATTGGAAAACAAAGAAAACAACAACCTCAAGATCGTCGCAGAAGACTCAGATACGGGCAAGTTGATTGACGAGGAATTCGAGATGGTTGTCCTATCAAACGGCTTACAACCCGCAAAAAGCTCACAAAAACTCAACCAGCTGCTTGGGTTACCCAATGCCGAGGATGGATTCTTTGCCACGTTGCAGCCAGAGTTATCCTCCGTTGTTACACCTGTTGAGGGCGTCTTTATTGCAGGGGCGGCGGAATGTGCCAAGGATATTCCTGACAGCATTGCTCAGGCCAGCGCTGCAGCTATGAAAGCTGCAATTGCTGCCAGCAAGAAGAAGCTGGAGGTGCATGATAATGTCGGATGAAAAGGAAAAATCTGAACCGAAAGTCGGCGTGTACATTTGCCATTGCGGCAGCAACATTGCAGGAACCGTTGATTGCGCAAAAGTAGCTGAATATGCAGCAACAATACCGGGCGTTGTAAGTTCACGGCATTATGCTTACATGTGTTCAGAGCCAGGTCAAGCCCTAATTAAAGAAGACATAAAAAAACTTGGCGTAAACCGTGTTGTTGTAGCCTCATGCACGCCTAGAATGCATGAACCGACTTACAGAAAAGTTCTTGAAGAATGCGGTGTAAACCCGTTTTTCTTTGAGATGGCTAACATCCGTGAGCATGTTTCATGGGCTCATCAGAATCAGAAAGCTGAAGCTACTGAGAAAGCAAAAGACCTTGTTAAAATGGCTGTTGCACGCGCCAAAATACTTGAGGCTGTTGCGAAAATGGAAGTAAGCGTAATACCTAACGCTGTTGTTTTAGGCGGCGGCGTCGGTGGCATAACGTCAACTTTGGATTTGGCGGCTATGGCTTTAAGGTAACGTTAGTTGAACGTGAACCTTATCTTGGCGGTAACGCAGCTTTGCTCAATAAACTCTATTGGGGTAGTGACGCCTCAAGTGCGCTTAAATCGTACTATGAAAAACTCGCTGCTAGCCCAACTGTTACAGTTTTAACCGGCGCAGAAGTAGCTGAGCACATTGAAGGCTACATTGGAAACTTTAATTTACACATCACGCAAAAGCCGCAGTTTGTTGATGAGAAATGTAATTCTTGCGGAAAATGCACTGGAAGTTTGCCCCGTTTCGGTTCCTAACAATTTTAACTTTGGCTTGGATCAGCGAAAAGCTATCTATAAACCATTCAAAGTTACTTATCCAAACCGTTACACGATTGATGAGCAAGCTTGCACTAAATGCGGTAAATGCGCAGAGATTTGCCCGCAAAAAGCTATTAACTTGGACGCAAAACCCTCAGAACTCAAGATTCCAACAGGAACTGTTATTGTTTCAACTGGATTTGAACCATATGTTCCAGAAGGTGAATTCGGTTTTGGACAATCAAAAGATGTAATTACAACTCTGCAACTTGAAAGAATGCTTAATCCTAACGGTCCAACGCAGGGAAAGCTTTTGCGTCCATCAAACGGTACAGCGCCAAAAAGCGTATCTTTCATAATGTGTGTTGGTTCAAGACAAGATAAAGCACACATGCCTGCGGCAAAAACTACGTTTAACCCGTACTGCTCAAGGTATTGCTGTGTCAGCGCTCTTAAGAATGCGATTTTAATTAAAGAGCAGCTTCCAGAAACAGAAGTTTACGTGATGTACCGTGATATTCGAACGTTTGGTCGTCAACAAGAGGAAATTTATCGTAAAGCACGTCAACTCGGCGTTAGCTTCTTAAGGTTCAAGCCTGAAGAGCCGCCAACAGTCAAAACAGACGGGAATAGCTCGCATGTTTTAATCAAGGATACGCTGTTCGGTAATAATAGAATTGATGTTGACAGTGACATGGTGGTTCTAGTTGAAGGCATGGTTCCAAGGCATGATGTTGTAGAGTTAAATGCTAAATTAAGCATTACGAGAAGCCCTGATGGTTTCTTCCAAGAACAGCATCCGAAGATGAACCCGTTGGACACTTTTGCTGACGGTGTGTTCATGGGTGGCACTGCTCAGGGACCAAAAGACATCATTGACACGATTTCACAGGCGAGTGGTGCTGCAGCAAAAGCATCAATTCCATTGACCAACGGCAAAGTAAGAATGGACTTAATGACCTCAGTTGTAGACAAGGACCTCTGCATCGGCTGTGGCAGATGTGTTGATGTTTGTCCATATCATGCACTTGCCCTAAACCCTGAAACTAACGTGGTTGAGGTTACTGAAGTTAAATGCAAGGGCTGTGGCTCATGTGCTGCAACTTGCCCAGTTGGCGCTATGCAGTTAAGGCACTATAAGGATGCACAGATCTATGCGATGGTGGAGAGTTTAGCAAGCACTTGATGGAGGCAAATGGAAAATGACTGATTTTGTACCAAAAATCCTAGCTTTCTGCTGCAACTACTGTTCTTATGCAGCCGCAGATTTAGCTGGTGTTAGCAGAATGCAGTATCCCCCGCAAATTAGAATCATACGTGTTCCATGCTCGGGAAAAGTAGACATGACTTATGTGCTGAGGGCTTTTGAATCTGGTGCTGACGGAGTAATCGTATGCGGCTGCCTTGAAGGAGGATGCCACTTTGTCGAAGGCAACCTTCACGAAAAAGCACGCGTAAACTTCCTACGCGACATGCTGACAGCGGTTGGAATTGATCCATTAAGGCTTGAAATGTTCAACTTTTCATCCTCAATGGCGCCCAGATTCATCGAAATAGTAAACGAAGTAACCCAAAGAATAACCAAGCTCGGACCAGCTTTCCCAAACAAGCCTAAGTTTACGGACAAGGATGGCTTGACAAAACGCGAGTTTCTATATGCGATGCTTGCTAATTTAGCTCAAAAATCGCCTGAAAAACCACTAATCGTTCCAGAAAAGCTAAAAGAATTCGGACGAATCGAATATGATTCCACAAAATGCATCGGGTGCAAAAAATGCAGGGACGCATGCGAGGAAAAAGCAGTGGACTTTCCAATGAAGTTTGACCTCCAAAAAATCGTTCAATCCCCTAAAATTGCCGCTGCTCCTGATGAAAAGGTTACTAAGCGAAGTCTTCTTTATGCGACCATAGCTAACTTGGCAATTAAGAAACCATCGGCGCCGATTACTGTTCCAGAGGGCCTTAACGAGTTTGCTCAGATGCAGTATACGCCCAGAAAATGTGTTGCTTGTGAAAAATGCGTGGAAGTGTGCCCAGAGAAGGCTGTTAAGCTGATAAAAGAAGTTGACCTTGGAAAAATCCTTGAAAACTTAAGAGGTGTAGCGCAATGAAAGCAGTAAACGTTTTACTCTGTGATTGCGGAAAAGAACTCTGCAGAACAATAAACTTTGAAGAACTCGAAAAATACATATCCCAAATGCCTAACGTTAACAGTGTTAAACGAGTCAGCTTTCTTTGCAGCGACGAAGGACAAAAAGAAATCAAAAAGCTGCCACACAAAACGGCGCAGACCGATTAGTAATCGCAGCATGCTCACCCAAATTGTATGAGCCTCTGTTCAAGAAATGTGCTGTTGAAGCTGGGTTAAACCCGTTTCTTGTTGAAATAGCAAACATACGCGAACAAGTAGCATGGCCCCACGCTGATGACCCATCAGGAGCCAATGATAAAGCTAAACTGCTTGTTGCAGCAGCAGTTAACCGCGTATTAGGCAATGAACCTATAGATGAAAAAGAATTCAAACTCGAAAACTCTGTACTCGTAATTGGCAGCGGAGTTGCTGGACTTCAAGCAGCAACCGACATAGCATCTTTCGGTCAAAAAGTCACCATAATCGAGAAAGCCCCCGTAATAGGCGGAAACGCATTAAAACTCGGACTTGCCTTCCCAACCGATGATGGCGCATTTTGCATAACGTCATTCCGCAACTTGCCAGGAGTAAGAAAATGCTTCTACCGCGCAAGCCTTAATGCAGAATCCGAACCTTAAAATACAAACCTTAACTGAAGCTTCAGATGTTAAAGGCTCGTTTGGCAATTTTGAGGTTAAAACAGTAACTCAGCCACGAGGCGTTAAGCCAAACTTGTGCACCAACTGTGGCAAATGCAGCGAAGTATGCCCAGTAACGGTTGCGAACGATTTTAATTATGGTATGAGCCAGCGGAAAGCCATCTATTTACCTTATCCCAACTCTGTTCCGCCAGTTTACGCTATTGACTTTAAGACTTGCACTAGATGCGGAAAATGCGTTGAGGCTTGTCCGTCTCACGCAGTGGATTTGGATGAGAAAGCCTTTGAGCAGACGCAGAAGGTTGGTTCAATCGTTTTAGCCACGGGTTTCCAAGAGTTCGACCCATCGGTGATAAAGCAGTACAAGTATAATGTTGCTAAAGACGTTATTACTCAATTGCAATTATCCCGAATTTTGGATCCATTTGGCCCGACAAACGGCGCCTTGGTTAAACCATCTGACGGTCAACCAGCAAAAAGCGTTACCATAATTCAATGTGTGGGTTCAAGGGATGTTAGCACGAATGCTTATTGTTCTAAAGTTTGCTGCATGTTCGGCCTAAAGCATGCGATTCAGATAAAACAGAAGTATCCCAATGTGGAGGTTTACTTCTGCTACATGGATATTCGAACACCCGGAAAGGGCTATGAAGAGTACTTCACGAAAGCAAGAGATTTAGGTGTCATCTTTGTCAGGGGTAAGCCATCGGAGATTAATCGTGACCCATCAACTGGCAAGCTTGTTGTTGATGTTGAAGACACATTCCTAAATAGACCACTTGAAATCGAATCAGACCTTGTAGCGTTATCCGTTGCTTTGCGTCCGTCGGAAGGCACAAGTAAACTTGCAGGCTTGTTGGGTGTTAATGTTGATTCTGATGGTTTTGTTCAGGAGTTGTATTCGAAGCTTAAGCAGGTTGAGACCAATGTTCATGGAATATACGTTTGCGGTGCGGTTCAGTCGCCTAAGGATATTCCTGAGTCTGTAACTCAGGGTCAAGCGGTAGCATTACAGGTTATTTCTGATTTGAAGGCTGCGACTTTCCAGAAGCGGATGGATGTTGCGTTTGTTGATGAGGATAAGTGTGATGGCTGCAAAGTCTGCGTGGACGTTTGTCCGTACTCTGCACCTAAGATGGTTGAGGTTACAACAAAGGACGGTAAAGTGGCTTCTGTCGCGAGGATTGATGAGGTTAAATGTAACAAGTGCGGCACATGTTCCAGCCGATGCCCAACTGGTGCGATTCAGCTTAAGAATTATAGTGATGATCAAGTCTTCAACCAGTTGAGTACGTTACTTTCAAAGACAGGCACGACGCTTTCGCCTAGAATAGTAGCCTTCTGTTGTGATGAGTGTGGTTATGCAGCAGTTGACATGGCGGGCATGGGCGGCAAAAAGTACGCGTCCAGCATTCTTCCTGTTCGCGTTCCATGCTTGGGTTGGGTTTCGCTATATCAAATTTTCAAAGCGTTTGAGTTCGGCGCTGACGGAGTGCTGCTGACAGGCTGCATTGTGAATAATTGTCATCATATGAAGGGAGCTCAAAGCGCTCAGAAAGTAGTTACCTTTGCTAAGGAGATACTTGACGGAATAGGTTTAGGCAGCGGTAGGTTGGAGATGGTTAATCTTTGCGCTGCTGAACCATCAAAGTTCCTCAAAGTAGCTGAAACTTTGAAAGAAAACATTTCTGCGCTTGGTCCCCTGAAGAAGCAAAACGTGAATGTACAGGTTGATTTGGACGGCAAAGACTTTGGCAAACAAGGAGCATAAATGAGGGAAAAGTATGAGTGAGAAAGAAACTAAAAAATCATCGAGACCATTGGGCATTAACGAAGAAGAAATCTTGTACACCGATAAGCTTGATCCAAAGTTTAAGCGTGAAATAGAAAAGTTGCCTGGTGGAGAGTCGCTTGCCCTTTGTTTTCAATGTGGAAAATGTACTGCTTCATGTCCGATACGACGGTTTGATGATCGTTTTCACCCAAGATTAGTTGCTAAAGCTGCTTTGCTTGGAATGCGCGAATTTGTCCTAGCCAGGCCAGAGATTTGGATGTGCGCAACCTGCTATTCTTGCACTGAAAGGTGCCCTCAAGGAGTTAGATTAACAGACGTTATTCGTGTCATTAGAAATATTGCTGTAAAAGAAGGTCATGTTCATCCGTTCTTTAAGCAGCTGTCTGCGGTAATAGCTGAAAACGGGCGGATATTCAACGATGACTCATTCATCAATGAGATGCGAAGCGACCTTGGATTGCCGCCAGTAACTTCAGTGAGCAAGGATGAGGTTGAAAAGATTTTGCGTTTAGCTAAAGAGAAGATTTCTTGAAAAAGAAAATCACTTTTTTTCAGCGATCAGCATGACGTTTGGCTTTCGAGAGTTAATTGTAGATTATTGTTTATTCTGAGGGGTTTTTGGCAATTGTTTAACGTTTAGGTTTTTGCTGTCAGGTCTTTTAGGTAGACTTTTCCTCTGTCATCTTCGAATATTCGACTAAATTTTCTTTTATCCACTAAGATTTGTTCTAGGGTGCTATCCTTGATGTGAGAAACTATTAACTCTGGATGTTTCTTATTTCGTGTATACTCTTCCCATAACTCGAGAAATTTTGTGATGTAATCTTTGTTCTCATCGAATGAACTGATTGCGTAGATGTGATTATCGATGCCCATGGTGCAAGCGGTTACTGTTAATTTTCCATTTAGTTCCAAAACAAAGTCTGGTGCAAGGTTTTTGTCTTGTAGACAAACTGAGGGCAGTTTTTCACCAATTTTGCCTTTTCGAAACACAAAACTGTTCTTTTCAACCATCAATTTTACCTTGATAATTCTATTGACTATTTTCTGTTCATTATTTATTAGCTTTTGCAATTTTTGTTAAACTTGTTTTTTCTTTTAATCTCTGCAGCATTTAGAAAACTAAATTGTGCTTTTGAACGAAGCTATTTATTCATGCTTTACTGAATTTGTTAGTCTTTAGTCAAATAATTGGTCTGGCTGTTTTTAGGCTCGATTTCAGCAATTGGATTCTTGTTTTTTATTCTGGATACTTTTTTAATTGTTTAGGCGTTCAACGGGTAGGCAACAAGGTTTATTAAATATTAAGATTTACTTTAGGTAGCCGTTTAGGAGCGGATAGAAATTAAACATACCATTCCTCTCAAAATGCAACAAGACCTTCAGATGTTAACACACGAAAAAACTGAGAACTCCATATGCCCGAATTGCGGCATAGAAATAAATAAACTGCTTTTCACAGTGGTCAATTCAGGCTTCATCATGGAAGAATACTATGGTTGCCCATATTGCCTAGCAAAAATTAAAGACATAGACGAAAAGAAAACATGTGAAACCCCAAAAAATGAAATAACTGAGGATTTTGAGGAAGACAGCAAGATAATAGAAAACAAAGCAATAGAACCTGAAGAAACTTTTTCAGAAAACGAAATAGAAAATGAAGAGGAACTCACTGAAGCAAATAATGTTAATGAAAACAAGCCAAAACCTCCAGGCTGCAATCACCAAGCAGGATACCTGAAAAATCGCCCAAAAGACAGCCCTGTTCCTGATGAATGCTTAACATGCACCGAAATGATTAATTGCATGATACATTAGAAACCCATGAAAGTCTTCTTCAACTAAATCATTTTTTTATTAAGTTAATTACTTAGGGGTCTGTCCGTCATGAATTCTTCATCTTTCCCTAATCAGACTGGGACGGCGACATCATCCCCCGCTTATACAACAGCATCCCAGTCTCATAAAAGGGCTTTCGTGGAAAGGTGAAGAAAAGTGAATAAACAAAAAATAAAACCAGAACAAGTAAACGAACAACTCCGAGATATAGGAAAACTAAGAACTCTGTTTTTGCACATCGTCATATGTTTTGAATTTTCCCTCCAAAATCAGAAATATAGCCCTTTTTCTACATTTCAAAGTCTCTAGAATTGTCACTCTGTAATATAATAACATTTTAAATGTTGTAGAGGCTTAGTTCAGAAGAGCGCGCGTCAGCATATTTAGAAAGACTTAGAAATTAGTAAACCATAACTACCTTATGCAATTAGCTGAAGTGGCTATTTTATTAAGAGAAATCGTCGATAGATGCCCTACTTTGGAAGGCAGCACCTTTACTTTATTACCGCAGAAGGCTAAGCCATCCTTCATGGGATATCATATCAATATTAAAGGAAATTTTTCTAACGAAAATATCGGTTGCTTAAGAAAAATAGTTGAAGGTCATGATTTAATTATGGAAATTAAATCGGATTATATAATAATCTATGAATCTAGAGGGTAAAGTTAGTACTACCTTATCGTTTTATGTGCCCGCACAACAAACTGCAACGAAAGATATTATGAACTAAGATGATTAGTTGTTATGTGACTTTCTTTCTCTTAAATCAACGAATAATAAAGCCACGAGAGCAGGAAAGAATAATCCAAAAACACCACTAAGCAGTCCTGAAATATCAACAATATATAATTCGATAGAGGGGACCCATGAAAAAACTCCATAGAAAATATAAATTGATGCAACTGTTATGACCTCACCTACTAATAACCCTACTAACAACCCAATAAACAAAGCCAAAGTAACAGATTTAACAACTTTTGTTTTGGTTTTTATACCTAAGAAATAGAACAATGCAAAAGCACCAAAAGTACCTACTAGAAGATTAAGCAAACTAAACGCTTTGCTTTCGGTATCCATTAAGGATGGGAAAGCGGAAATCGATGCGGGCGATGTGAAATATGTTATTATTGTAAACTCAAGAAAAGAAAGCAAGACAAGAACCAGAGGCAACGAAATAGCAACGACAAAGATTATTAGCGATTTCTTCAATGCATGCCCTTCAATAATTTTGATTTCATTGTATTCTTTAATCTTGTATAAAAAACGTTGCCTAACTTGCTTGGCGAGTATTTTCTCGACACACAAGGTCTAGGACGCTTCAAAGAACGAGGAATAAAAACATGAACTTTTAAAAAGCTTATAACTAGATTGCAACAATAACAACACAGGTATTAAAATAAGTAAACAAACAGTTTGAAAGAGTAAGAAATTACTTTGCCCTAAAGGCTGGACGGCGACATCATTCCCACCTTTCAATTCCATCGTTAAACGTGATAAACATAATGCACAAGATGAAAAAAGAAGCTTATCATGAAACAATAATAAAACGATGGCAAACTGCTAAAACAATGTTGGAAATTCTTTATAGAAAAAAGGATTTTGACTTGCGTGGATTTCTTATGGAGGTGGTGGTGGATTAGCATGTTGGACTATTTGTCTTGTTTGAACGACTGTGGTTTGTGCAAAGCGGTCACTGAATTTTTGTTGTCGGTCTTCTCCACTGGTTACCATTGCTATTACCCAATCCAGTACTGGGAGCAGTATGAAGATTTTGCTTATGTTGCGAATTAAAGACGGCATGAAGGATACTCTGCCGCCTTTTTCCAACTGTACAGCTAAACCCATTATTTTTTTACCTACTGTTGTGCCCCAGTAGATGTCTAAGAGAATGAAATAAACCATTGAAAGTACCACCCAAGCCAAGAGTAATACGGTAATTAATTGCCCTCTAAAGGCCAACGATATTGCGAAAGATACGATGCCAACTATTATCGAATCGATGACGTAAGCCAATAATCGAAGTAGCCAATGAGTAAGGTCTATTGACGGATTAATACTCTCTACCATTTGCTCCTATCCCCTGAAGCCAGTTAAGAATAGGCGTTAATATCGTTTTCTATCAAACAATACTTAATGCTTCTTTTGCATCTAACTTATTTACAAATTAAGAAAGCAGCCAACAACATCTTTTTAAAATTTTTAAGGCTTTAAAAATAAAAAAGTAATGGGAGTTTTTTTTTAGATTTTTTTCTTATCTAAGACTTGCCTGAAAGTTTTATCACAGCATTCATACAGGCCGATTGTTAATTGTGTTCGGTTTCCTTTTTTGTCTGGTTTGCCAGCCATCTTCCAGGTTTTTTTTGCGGTTTTAACTTCTTTTCCACAACTTGGGCATTTTGCCATCGCATTACCCTCAGAACCAAGTTACGCATGATTTAGCATAAAAGATTTTCTATTCTTAATGAAAAAAACCTCAAATTAGGCTTCTTTTCCCTGTATTTCGATGAGAAAAATGTCAATTTTCTAATAAAACCGACTTTGCAAAGCCAAAATAAACTTGAAAATCGCGTTCAGAATACAACACAAAAACGACTTCCTCAAGATTATCCTCTTTCTCCAAAAAGTCCTTGACAGCTCCAACAGCTATCTTACTTGCAAGTTCAATCGGGTAACCATAAGCCCCTGTACTGATAGAGGGAAAAGCAACTGATTTAAGCCCCATAGAAACCGCGAGTTGAAGTGAATTCTGGTAAGCCTGTCTTAAAAGTTCAGGTTCCCCGTTTAATCCCACCATGCCAAACTGGACCAACAGTATGAATAACATGCCTAGCCAACATGTTACCCCCAGAAGTAGATATACTGCCATCCCAGTCGGAAGCCCATCAGGATACTTTGTTGCACGTATCTTTTTGCATTCTTCAAGAATTTTTGGTCCACCCTTAGCATGAATTGCACCGTCAACGCCACCTCCACCCATAAGTGTTGAGTTTGCAGCGTTAACTATTGCATCCACATTGACATTAGTTATATCATCTTTTATGAATTTCAAGACGGCTTTTCCAACTTTAAACTCCGCTGACATTTTTTCACCTTACACTATTGAGGGGATTGACCATAGGGCTGAACCAAAAAAGTATGCTCCAAAACCGATAAAGACTGCAACACAGAACAGAGTAATACCCATTTTAACATGTTCTGTCCAAAATCTTTGGGATTTAAAAATTCCATATGCAACTGTTGTGTACCATAAGAAATCAATACTCCAATGAACTCCAGCGAACACGCCAAATCCAAGCAAACCAAAAATTTTAGCGTTCAATATCAATGTCGTTCCAACGGTTAACCACCACAGAATGAAACCTGCATTTATCGCTGTTGTCCGGACTCCAGCAACCACGGAATCCATCTTCGAATCATTCAATGCATTTTCATTTTTATGCCTGTTTCTAAAAGCCTGAAAGCCCATAAATATCATCAGCAAGCCACCGATCAATCCCACTGTTACTTGAACTAACAAGGGAACATTGAACTGGCTTAAAACAAAAAAGATCAAAAACATCAATGGGAACTCCACTATCCCATGTCCAATGGCAATTAATGCACCAGCCTTTTTGTTTGTCGCTGCCTTCTTAAGCGTAACAGCGAACAATGGTCCAGGCATTAAAACGCCTGATAAAGAAATAACCATGACTGAAAGCAAAAACAAATAAAAGTTAGCTATTAATACCAAGTCTGCACCCCAAACTTACCGCTTAACCTTGCAGAAATTTAGTCTGCATTTCAACTATTTCAGAGCTATCTTTAGCTTCAGAGTAATTATCAAGCAACTTTTCGTTTAATTCATAAAAACTGTGCCCCCACGTGAAAATCGAAAGCAAATCCATTGCTTCCTGCTTAAAACCAGCAATGTACAAAGCAGCAGAGATTGCCTCAGCAGTCGATAATTTGGTTGCTTTGCCAAAATTAACAGGGTTACCAGCAATCAAGAAATGGCAAACAACGGCTCGTCCCCTTCACATGCCGCTTCAAAACTTTCTGCGCATGCTCCCAACTGCAATCCAACGCAACAATACCGAAATCACTAATTCTTTGTTTATCTGCTGGAGAAAACGCTATCTCACTAAACGGATTAAGCACAACTGCACGTTTAGGCAAAAACCGCGTTTTAGTAACGATTCTAGCCAACCCACGACGCTTTAGACGTAACCCCGTGCATTTTTTTGGATCACACTGCGCTGCATGATAAATAGTAATTCTCGGCTTACTGTCGATCAAATGTGTCTTTGCCTGTTTCCTCATTCACTTGATTTTTGCACCCTTAAATGACTCATCGGATCATCCAAAACACTTGGAATTCGCTCAATAACATCAGTTGCCAACATGTGAAAACCAACTTGACTAGCAACGAAATCGCCTGCAGCACCGTTTACAAAAGCTCCAGCAACAGCCGCTTCAAACGGATCAACCTTTTGAGCAAGCAATGCGCCGACTATTCCTGAAAGAACATCGCCAGTGCCGCCAACAGTCATTCCTGGATTACCTGTAAAATTCAACTTCGACTTTTCCGCACTGCATATCACATCAACTTTCCCCTTCACCAGGATAGTCGCATTGAGACTTTTAGCAGTTTTTTTGATTTCAATGACGCGTTCTTGCATGTTTTCAGGTAATTTTTCACCCGTTAATATTGCGTATTCTCCAGCATGTGGTGTGAGAACAAAAGGAACCTTTAATGGCCGCTTAAACCTCGCAAAAGCTTTCAAGCCATCAGCATCCAACAGCAAAGGTTTCCCAGCCTTTTCAATCATGCTAATGCATTGTTTAGTGAACTCGACGGTTTCAGGCTGCAATCCTAATCCTGGACCCATAGCAACCGCATCAACAACATCCAAATACGGCTTCAACGTAGGTATGCATCTTGGGTTCAGGTTGTCGCCTACAAGTTTCACTGTTATCAAATCAGGCGACATCGAAGAAATCGCATAAGCAGTTCTTTCCGGAGCCGCAAGATACGCAATGTCGATTCCTGTCCGCAAAGCAGCTAAAGACACAAGCGTTGGTGCTCCTGAAAAAACTTGGCTTCCGCCAATTACTAATAATCGTCCAAAATCGCCTTTATGACTCGTTGAAATCCGAGGCTTCACAACCAGCAATACATCGCCTGGGCCTGCATACTCTTCCATCTCATCTGGTAAACCAATGTCTCTTACAATAACTTCGCCAGCGTGTTCCTTAGCTTTTTGTAAACCTGCTTTTTGCTTGTGGAATGTGACAGTCAAGTTTGCTTTAACTGCTGTTCCCAAAACTTCGCCTGTATCGGAATCAATTCCTGTAGGAACGTCAACTGCAATTTTAAACGCATCCAACGAGTTTATGTAATCGACAATTTGAGCTATTGGCGGCTTAAGTTTCCCTTTAGTTCCCGTGCCTAACAACGCATCAATAACTACATCAGCGGTGACTTTAGGAATACTTGAACTGTCACCCACTTCGAGTAAAGGCATTTTTTCACGCAGCGATTTAAGAATAACCCAGTTTTTTAAGCGCTGCCTCATGATTTATATCACGATTCTTTCCAACAAGAACAACCTTAACCCTAAAACCCATAGTTAAGAGGTGCCTTGCAGCCACAAAACCGTCCCCGCCGTTTCCGCCTAAACCGCAAAAAACCACTACTTCACCATCTTTTTGAATCCGCGAAGCGGTTTCAAGCGCGATGCGGCGTCCAGCATTCTCCATAAGTTGAAGCAATGATATTCCGAAATATTGTGCGTTGCTTTCTAATGCACGCATTTCTCTACTTGTTATAATTTCATTTTCTGATCGCAATTTTTGCATGTATTAAGCCTATTACTAATTGTCAATAAATAAAAGATAAGCATATCTTTTGTATCCTGTAAAAGCTTGAATTTTGCTTATTTTTCATATTTTGTTATGGACAAAACGATTGAATTTCTAATAGAGAGTATTTTCTTTTTCTAGAAACAATTGTTAAATACTCGGAGTAAATGGTTGCTTTGATGGAGCGTTGGTATTTGCAGGTTCATAATAGTTCACCTGAGGCTTTTGACGTTAGCTCTTATAAGAATAAGATTGAGTTTGAAAAGAAGTTGGTTGAGGAGCTTCGGGCTGAATGGAAACTTTTATGGACCGAACGTTTCAGCGACAAGGTTAGAGCTGAAGATATATCGTTAAGTCATTATGAAACTTTACAGATCGACCGAGGCACTGTTATTTTTGCGATTAGGGATTTTAAGCCCTTAAATTTTAAGGAAATTCTGGAGCAGCAGAAAATCGAAAATCCAGATCGCTTTGTTCAACCAAACGTTAACGTTGGCGGCTGGCACAAATTCATACGAACGCAGGTTCCGATTCAAAAGAAACCGCTCAACAAACCTGCTACATCGTTAATTCCTGAGAAACCAATTGCACGGCAAATTAAAAAAAATGGGCGTGGCTGGCTCCATTCAATTTAATAGCTGACCTTATTTCATTCATTTTTCAGGTATACACTCTACATTTTTAGTTAACCTATTTGCATGAATTACATCAAAAACTCTAAAAGTCATAACTGCACAAAAACAATCCTGAAAGTAACGATAGACAAAGGCTGCTTGTGATGCTTGCGGTGAACCTGTCGACGGTGATTTTAGCCCTAATCACGAATGAAGTTTACTTCTACTTTTAGCTGGATATAAGACTAAGCATATGAACAAAAAATATTTCCTACTACTAAATGAGTTGGAAATTTTAGCGGCTTAAGAACCTCTCTGTGAATTGTAGCATAGCTATTGAACTATTGTTTTAGCGAGCATTTTAGGGCTGGCTTGAATGCTAACTCTTGCTGTTTCTGTTGGTTTTAGGCTGTGTATAACCATGTTTAGTGAGTTTTCTGTGAAGTTTAGCATGGCTTGGCCTTCGTTGGTTAGGTGGTAGACTTTTCTTGGTCTTTCATAGGTCATGTCCCATTTGCTTTCGATGTATTTCTTCTTTTCAAGGCTTGATAAGAGTGGATAGATTGTGCTGGGGCCGAAGTAGACGCCGAAGCTTTTGCGTATTTTAAGGATGATTTCGTATCCATGCATGGGCTGTGAGTTTAATAGCTGGAGCGTTATTAGGTCTAGTAAGCCTTTGGTAAGTTTTACTTGGATTTCTTTTTGATTATTTATCATTTTTCGGGTGCTCCTTCAGTTTTATATTATATGCTGTATTGAGTCACTATAGTGCATAAAGGTCGATTTAAAAGCTCGCACATAACCAAGCAATATCAGAATAGTTCAGAAACAGGAATATGTAGTTAAAAACAGTATTTTCCCTCATCAAATACATCCAAAACCCGTCAAATCCAACACGTTTCAATGCAGAAATGAACTGTAGAACAAGTCAACAAATAACTATAAAAAATCCATTGTTTCTTGAAGTATTTAGCGATGAAACTACAGTAATCAGATGTCTTGTCTTAACTGTAGAACAGAACAACGCTCAAGACAACGAAAGCTTAAAAGAACGAACGCTAGAACCTTTGGCATAAGTTGTAAAAACTGTACTTTTCTGCGACATAGTTGTTCGAAGCCAAAAATTTAAGTGAACAAGCATGTTTTGCAGTCAAATACGCTTGTCAATATCGGCTCTTGAATTTCAAGAGTTTGAAGCGTTACATTTTCTTTATGCGGGTGCTAGATATGTCATTGTAAATTCTTCGCCGTTATCAGCAAGATCCGAGACATCAGTTAGTTGAGTAGCTGAGTTTTCCGTTTGCGTTGAGGAGTACATGATTATTTCGCTTGAAGAGAAATTGTTGATTGCTCCACTGACGGAGCCGATGGTTGCAGTGCAGTTTGTGAAGGTTATGTTTCCGAAGTTTGCTAGTTGTGAAAGGTTGCCGTCGACGGTTGGTCTTTCGATTATCCACTCAGCTGATAATTGGCTGGAATTGTAGAATACATTTTTTTGAAATGATTCGTTGGCTGTTGTATCAGTTAAGTTTATTGTCCATTGGTTTTGTGTTTGGTTTACGAGTTGTATTTCAGCGTCTATTTGATCTCCTGCTGAAACAGTTATGTTGTTTATTGTTATTGATTGGGCTGGTAATAGTTCGTACCAGGCTAAGTATTCTACTTGTCCGTTGATCGATAATTGGTCAGTGCCGCATTGGATAAGGGTTGAATCGTTTTGTCCTCCTATGCCAATCCATACTGATGAGTACGTGTCGTTTGTCGAATTCGTAACTGCTGGAACAACCCATGAACCGCTGACGCTTGTTACTGTTGGTTGAGGGTTTTGCTGGTTAAAAGTTGCTATATATCCAGCCCAGTTTATTGAATCTTCTTGACTCGGCGTTGATGGGGATGGTGTGGGACTTGGCGTCGGAGTAGCTGTTGGCGAAGGAGTTGGGCTTGTCGTGGGAACAGGAGTTGGCGTTGGGGAAGATGTGGGGGTGGGTGTTGATGTAGAAGTTGGGGTTGGGGTCGGCGATGCAGTGGGTGTTGGACTCGAAGTATTGGTTGAAGGTGTGGAAGTTACTGTGGGAATAGGTGAAGATTGGGCAAGGTCTTGGTTGTTTTTTACGATACCATTTTGGAGAAAGGCGCTTGTTAGTAGCGTTGCCATGAGTACTCCGAAAATTATGAGTGCGATGATGAAAATTTCGGTTGCTTTTTCTTTCAAAAATGGTATCCTCTGGCACTTGTTGATTCAACTATTTTTTTGCATGAAAGATGATTGATTGCTTTTTTGGGGCTTGAAAACTGAAATCTTGGTTAAGCATTGTTTGAACTATTGCTGTATGGAAGAGTGATTTTGTCAATTTTGACGCCTTTTTGTACTTATCTGTAGTATGTATTAACTCATGCTACACAATATTTAAAGTTTGTAGATTCCTGCTCTACTTCTCAGCCCATAAAAAATTTACAGCACGTAGAGCACTGGCCTGTCACGCTTATGAGTGCTCTTCCGTTGCTGAATCCGATAAAACAAAACTCGCATAGAAAAATTTGCATCTAATTAAAGATTAGGCATGTGAAGTTGGATATCTAAATCGTCAATCCTAATCCACATTTGCTTGCTTGCCCAATCCGATTTCTCTTTTTAACCCAAATGCTAGCTTAAAAACCCATGCAACTGATCCTATGCTTGCCATCAGACATAGCGTGACTTCAAAAGGCATCAAGGCATCGCCAACCCCGTGCAGCACTAAAAAATAATAGGCTGGCAAAGTGAGAATGTAAACTCCAACAAATATCAAAAAAACCATTTTCACAAATGTAAGAATCACTGAAGTTTCTATCTTAGATTTTTGCGCTTTCCTTTCCCTCAGTTTTATTAAAGTCTACAAAATGGTTTTTAAAACTTCGCATATATTAAAATTTAAGAATTCATATGAGTTTCCTTTTTCTGTATTCTAATATTTGGCTGTATGCATTAATGGAGAAGCAGATGCGCGAGTAAAAAACGGTTTGGGTATCGCTCTATTGTGCCCCCTGACAATTAAGAACAACCAAAATATGTTATGTGCTAGCAGCTAGAAAAATTTAAACTAAGAAGAGAAAACTAATTGACCATCCTCTTCTTGAGCTTGTCAGATCTTTGTAATTTTTTAAGAACTGCTTTGTTTTTCAGTAAGTGCTGCCATTTGTTTTAAAATTATCTTGTTTTTTCATTGCACTTAGGCCTTGTTTGGCTTTCCAGTGTTTCATAATGTAACTTAATATTGGTGCTTTTCTTTTTTGCTGATATGTTATATTTCCAGAGATATGGTTTAAATTTCGTTTTCGTAGTTGTTTTTTGCTATAAATTGCGAAGAAGGGTGTTTCAATGCTAATTTCGATAAGCAATAAAGTTGTGCAGTTTTCTAGCTTGGTTTACAATTGGTCGTTTGCTATTAGCTTGGGCTTTTCTGTGAGAGCTTTTGCAATTGCTGTCTTTTATTGCAGTTCCTATTGTGTAATAGAAAAGTTTAAAAGAAGTTCTATTGAATCATGCTTCTTCACAAGTGGAGGATAAGTGTTAGGGGTTTGAAGCATAGTTAGAGTTCTCTTGTTCATGTCCGCTTCTGTCAAGAAGGGATTTGGATAGAGGGGTCTCTGCTTGGTGCTTAACTGGCTTTGTTTAAAGTTTTAGCTGGTATTTTCATGGGTAAGAATCGTGATAGGTTACGGATTGTTGCGTCTGTTCTGGAGGCTACAAATTTGGGTTCTAACAAGACGCGAATTATGATTGCCGCGAATTTGAGTTTTAAATTGCTGGAGAAATACTTGGATATGACGATTAGTGCGGGTTTAATTCAAATTAACGGCTCAGTATATTTACTAACTGAAAGTGGGCGCGAGTTTCTCAGGCAGTACTATGAATTTTATGAACGATCCGTTAAGGCGCAACAACTGCTTGAAGTGTTGGATTCTGAGCACGCAAAACTTGCTAGGTTACTGCAAAACCTCCCATAAACGGTTCCGTTGAGTCAATTAATGCTTCGCTATAGAAGCTTAAGTTATAGAACAAGTTTCTATAATTGATATATATCTTTTTTTTCCACATGCCTTAATAATGTTCGTTGAGTAAGCGATTATATAGAAGCCAAGGGGAAAAACACTTGCTAATACAAAGCGATAACAATGAACGTATTTCTTCAGCCTTTATTGACAATTTGACTCTTCCAGATATCAGTGTTGTTGTTCCAGTTTACAACGAAGAGAAAAGCATAGCGCTGGTGCTTAAGATGCTAACGGAGATTAATTGGTCTCCAAACACCGTTGAAATCATTGTTGTGGACGATGGTTCTACTGATAATACGCAGGAAGAGATTGCTGCCTTCACTTCTTTTCCATACATTAAATACATCCGTCATGCCAAGAATATGGGCAAGGGTGCAGCGCTTAAAACTGGCTTTTGCAATTCTTCAGGAACAGTTGTTGTAGTTCAAGACGCTGATATGGAGTATTCTCCTGATTCGATCCCTGAGCTCGTCAAGCCAATTCTGGACAATAAAGCTGATGTTGTCTTCGGTTCAAGATTTGTCGGAAAAACTAAAGGCATGAGTTTTTCACACTACATGGGTAACAGATTATTATCTGCAACTGCTCGAATGCTTTACAATGCGCCCATAACCGACATAATGACTGGTTCAAAAGCTTTTAAGCGTTACATCGTTGATGGCTTCGAGCTAACAGAGAGCGGTTTCGCAGTTGAAATTGAAATGACTTCTAAAAGCTTGCAAAACGGCTCAAGGTTCTGCGAGGTGCCTATTGGTTACGCTTATCGTAAAGTTGGAAAATCCAAAATTCGCTATTCGGACGGCTTTAAGAGTCTACTTCAACTTCTTTCAAGCCGCCTCTAAACTGGTTAACCATTTAACGCAAAAACAATTGTTTTCTAATAGATAACTAAAGGGACAGTCATATTTCCATATTTCATTGTTATACTAAAGTTCGAGCTTGGGCGGATGCGAAATGAAAAAGCAATTTTGGGCTCCAAAGATTCAGGGCGCCACTATAAAAGAATTGAAAGAGCTTCAGGTAAAATTACTAAAACAAGAATTAACCCATGTATATTCCAACAGCAAATTTTACCATGAAAAACTCAAGAAAGCAGGCATAACGCCTTCTGACATTGTAACTCTTGAAGATATTCGTAAAATTCCAATAACCACGAGAACTGAAATGGAATATAATTTTCAAGATGTGCTCGCTGTACCGTTTGATAAAGTTCTAACAATTAGGCAAACAAGCGGAACAACAGGAGTTCCTATGACTATAGCGCACAGTAGAAATGACGTTGAAAATATTGCTGAAGCATCTGCTAGAAAATTAACGTTTCACGGTATTACTTCAAAAGACAAGGTTCAAGTTACCGCATTGTACGGCTTATTCCAAGGCGCTTGGTCAATTCATTGGGGTCTAAATAAGATGGGAATATGCGAAATACCCGTAGGACCTGGAGATACGGAACGTCAAATAAGACTAATTAAAAATCTTAACACGACTATTATCTATGGTGTAACAAACTACCATTTACGCATCGCAGAAGTAGCTAAACAAACCGGTCAAGATTTAAGTAAATCATCCTTAAGAGCCGGTATCTGCGTCTCTGAAAAACCAACTTTACAGCAAAGAGAACGCTTGAAAAACGAGTTAGGTTACGAAAACATTTTCCTCGATTATGGCGCCACTGAATTCCCAGGGCTCTCAGTTTACTGCGAAGAGGGCGCTGGAGGGCATCATATTTGGGCTGATAAGTATTTAGTTGAAGTAGTGGACCCCCAAACAATGGAGACTTTATCTGATGGTGAAAGAGGCGAGCTTGTAATCACAAGTTTGCAAAGGGAAGCCTCACCCATAATCAGGTATTCATCACGTGACATTGTTGACTGTTATGGTTTTCAACAATGCAGTTGTGGCATGTGTCACCCTAAAATCGGAACAGATATTGACCGAAAAGACTTCATGGTAAAAGTAAAAGGCGTATCAGTATTTCCTAGCAGAGTGGAAGCAATATTGGTTAATTTTCCCGAGTTAACAGGCAGATGCCAAATAATTATTGACAAAAGTTCTCCACAACAGAGGTTTATAATTAAAGCGGAAACAAACGGCGATTTGAGTGTTAGCAAACAACAATTAATAAGGGAATCTCTTCATGAACTTTTGAAGACAAAGCTTGGTGTTACGCTCACATTAGATGATGCTATATTCGTTCCAATCGGCGTTTTCGAGGACAAAATGAAGAAAAGCTTAGTCATCAACTAATAAAACAAAAGCTTCCCCATAATTATACATGAATCGCCTCTATCTTAATTGCTACTTAATCCTGCAATAGTTGATTTAACAAACAGTTATCCTTTAGCAATCACATTATAATGAGTTTGAATTAGTTGACTGAAATCAAATATGCCCTCAGAACGTTCAAGGAAGGCGACGAATCAAAAATTTTAAGTCTCTTCAACAAGGAATTTGGAAAATACGGTGGCTTTCCAACTAAAACAGTTGAATATTGGCGTTGGTCGTGTTTGCAACGGCCAGATGTTGAACCTGACAAAATATTAATAGTTGAAAATGAAAAAGCCGAAATTGTCGGTTACACTGTAATTGGAAAATCTGGTAAAATATGGGAGTTCTGCTACGATTCAGAAAAAGATGGAGAAAAAATAATCTTACTTCTACTAAACAACGCAATAAGCTACTTACACGAAATCAATGCAGATTCGATTTCGTTTAATGCTCCAATAAAGGATGATTTATTAAATGAAAATTGTAGAAAATTGGGTTTCAGCACTTACTCGCCCCCGCTGGTTTGTTTGCGCATATTTGACTATCAAAAACTATTAACGTTAATAATAACCAGTAAGCATTTAGAAAGCCAAATTAACGAAAAACTCACCATTAAGCTAAGAAACGACAAGTCGTCAGCCCAAAAAAATGTGGTCTTAACTGTTAACGATGGCAAAGTTCAAGTTGCAAGCGAGGATAATAATGATAATATTATTAACGAAATTTACTTGGAAACGACTGAATCAATTTTCTCATGTTTAATCTTTGGACTCTTGGATCCTTCCAAGGCTTTCATTCTTTCTAAACTTAAGATAAGGCCTTTTTGGAAATTTTATAGTGTGCTTAGGTTTTTATCATCTATGCAACTTAAACCTGATTGGTGCCTCCAACTTGGTGATTATGGTTGAACGAACCGAAAAAGTTGGAAAATTATCGTTGCAGGGCCTTTGTAAGTGATGATGAACAAGCGGTTAAAGCGCTTGTATCACTTTTAGACGCTACACTTGAAGAAACTCAGAGTAAGGAGTACTGGGATTGGAAATATAAATCAAACCCAAATTTTGAAGCATCATTTATTGCAGTTGCAGAAACAAACGGAAAGATAATTGGATGCAATCATTGGATTCCAATCAATTTAAGACTTACTGATACTTTAAATGTTAATGCCATATTTGCTGCTGATCTTATTGTTGATCCTGCCTATAGAGGCAGCGGTGTTGGAACAAATCTTTTACGTTTTTTGAGATCCTCAACGGGCGATGTAATTAAAAAGAAAGAGATAGTAGCTAGTATGATGATAACTGGCGACCTTCGGCTGAACAAGAACTTTTTTAATTCTTCATTTGATTATATTCCAATCCAAAACAATGTGATTACATATTACAAGCTTCTCAACATAAAGACCATACAAGAAAAAATCGATTCCTTCAAAAAATCAAAGCAGGTTAATATGGCTTCAAACCATAAAATGCGAGTCCTCTTTAACATCAAGGGACTGCCCAAGTTTCTTATTAATATCAACAAGAATAATATTGAACTTAGCGAAACAGATTTTTCGCAAGCGAACGTCGTTTTAACTGCAGATTTAAACGCGCTTGAGATAGTGAAAAATAATCACAGCTTACTGAATTTATTAAGAATAATATTGTTAAGGAAAATTAAGATTAGCGGCGTACCAATAGGTATTATCAGACTTTATCAAAATAGGTTTTTATTGCAAGCAGTTTTTGTCTCTAAAAAAATTTGAGTTTGAGTTGTGGAGTCATGCGCGTTTTTCTTTGCCAATCGTACATTGGTAAAAAATTATCGGATGCTACGCCACTTGTTTTTCCCATCGGTCTAGCATCCATCGCATCCATGATTAAAAAAGATCATGAAGTTTATTGTTGGGATCCCAATGTTGATGATTCCCAAAATCCATTAGAAAAGCTTCCAAGCATGCTGGAGAAAATAAAACCGGATGTTGTAGGATTATCACTAAGAAATACTGATAGCGCGATTTCAACTGTTCACAAATGGTACTATCCAACATTTGTGTCAACAGTTAAGATGATAAAAAATACACTACCCACATGCAAACTCGTCGTTGGCGGCTCCGGCTTTTCACTTTTCGCGAAAGAAGTCATGGATGGAAATCCTGAAATCGACTTCGGCTTAGTTTTTGAAGGCGAGCATTCATTTGCACAGCTTCTTAAAAAAATGAAGACTCCTGAAAGAGTAAATAATTTAGTTTTCAAAAAAAATGGTAAATTAATTTTCACTCCAAAAATTTTTGAAGATTTCAATTCTTTACCGATACCTTCCAGAGAATTCTTCGATATAAAAAAGTACGATAAACACTCCTTTGCCCTCTCAGTGCAGACTCAAAGAGGTTGCGCTTTCAAATGCATGTTCTGTCCCAACTATCACATTTCCGGCTGCAACCTTAGACTGAGATCGCCTAGAAAAATCGTTGACGAAGTTGAAAAGTTAGTAAGTGAATACGGAGTAACGAATTTATTTTTTGTTAGCTCCATCTTCAACTATCCATTTGAGCATGCTCAAGAAATAGTCCATGAACTTTTAGAGCGAAAAGTTGAGATAGAATGGAGTACTGATGCTCATCCAGCTTTTCTTAATGCACGTTTCGCGGCTGACGCAGTTAAATCTGGATGTCGACTATTGAATTTTTCTGCGGATGGTGCCTCAGATGAAGCCTTAGTGATGCTTAAGAGAAACCTGACTGTTAGTCAAATAAATGCCTCAATTTCCTATTTTAAAGCTTTAGAAAACGTTAAGGTGGGCTTTAACTTCATGATTGATTTGCCTTCGAATAATGCTTCGCATGTAGCTGGACTTGTTAATATTGTTCCAAGAATGTTAGTGGAGCTTAAAGAGAAGCTCGCATATGTTGGATTTACTAAAATGCGAATTTATCCCCATACGGAACTGTATGACTTGGCCGTTAAAGAAGGCAAGATTGATCCAAAGGGCGACATCCTTTATCCGCAGTATTACTCATCTGTCTCCAGATTCAGCATAGAAAACCTTCTAACAAATGCTGTTGGGACTTCAACTTTCCTTTTCCTGAGTATCGCAAAAAATTTCTTATAACAAATTAATATTTAAAAATAAAAGAATTTAAAAGTAAGCTGTCCATAGCGTAGAAAAAGGTGAATTATGATGAATGCGACTTTTCGCCTTAAGCAATCAAGATCCCTGTTAAGTCTAATACAGCCCACCTCCCTAACTTCTAACAATTTTATTTATCCAATTTTTGTCAGAGAAGACGGTAAAGGCTTCCCAATCCCATCTATGGATGGCCAAAACTACCTATCCTTAACCGAAGCTGTCGAGGTATGTAACAAAGCAGTAGATTTAGGCATCCCTGGCATTCTAGTTTTTGGCGTTATAGCTCACCGAGACTCTGATGGTTCAGTAGCACTAAAAGAAAACAACTTTCACAGCAAGATATTTAGTATGCTCAAGAAAAAGTTTGGAGATAAACTCGTCCTAATATCAAATGTTTGTTTATGCGACTACACAAAGGACGATTTCTGTGTCTATAGCGAGAGGGGGCAAGTCCTTAGTGAGAAGACTGCAAAGATGCTGGCCAAAATATCCGTTGTTCACGCTCAAGCTGGAGCAGACGTTATTGCACCAGCCGCTATGTGCGACGGCCAAGTTAAACATATCCGCGAAGCTCTAGATGACCAAGGACTTAATAACACAGCCATCATGACGTACATTAAAACTAACAGCTGCCTTTTCCAACCTTTCTATGAAGCAATGGCGGACTCAAAAGCTCAAAGAAACTGTGTCGACTCCAGCAAATTTAGAAGCGATGTCATTAATGATAAATTGTTTATGCAAAAAGTAAGCCTTGACTTGGATGAGGGTGCAGACATCGTTATAGTGAAGCCAGCATTAGTGAATTTAGACCTCATACTTAGGGTTAAACAAAGTTATCCTACTACTCCTATTGCTGCTTACCAAGTTAGCGGAGAATATGCCTTTATAAAATTACTTTGCAAGAATACCAAAATTAGAGAGAGCGCACTAGTAATGGAATCATTGAACTCAATCCGAAGAGCCGGAGCAGACATGATAATCACATACAACGCCTTACAAGCTGCATCCCTCTTTGTTCACAAGGAGCCACGTTAACTCTAGCACGCATTTTGCTCGCTATCACATTTAAGAAATCTTCAGGTCTATTGTGAGTCACTGGTGAGTAAGTGACTGACAATTTTGAGCCAAACTGGTACTAAGGTGTAGCAAGACCTGTGTGATGCAGGCGATTTTTTAACTGCACTAAAGCTCTCAAAGAAAAGTTAACTGAAAAACTGCCCTTCTGCAGCAAAATTTTCTAAAAGAACCTATATTATACATTGAGGCAACAAATGCTTTGGACAGACCCTCAGATTAAAGAAACAAACCCAAAAACTTGCTCTGTATATCCTGTTTTCTTATTGAAGACTTGAACGTCGATGTTCATAGCGTTGCTTCGTGTGACTAACACTTTGGGGCTGTGGTTCCTAAATGTCAAACATGAACCTTACGTTTTCTAAACGAGTGCAATTATATGCGAAAAAATGCCAACTTAGCAAAGACCAATAGTGGAACCATGTTAGAAGAACGAAAGTCGCAACCGCTAATCAGAAATACTTAAAACAACCCTTCTTTTTTCTATCGGGCAAATGGGTGAAAATCTTGAAATATGCTTATGTGAAAAAAGCCAAGAATGCAATAGCAAATGTAATAGCAGGATTAAGAGACCTTGGATTTGTGGGTTTTACTATTTATGTTTTTGAAGATAAAACGGGAATACGCGTACCTTTAAATTCGAAATTAAGATGGAAAACAGCTGTAAAGTCTGAAGTGTCCTTTTGGAACGATTATTTTGAAACCAAGGGTTTAGAGAAGCCACAAGATTATAACGCTAGATTAGATCCCACTTTTCCACTACAGGAAGCAGTCGTTAAGTTACTCCCTCAAAATAAGAGCCAAGTTGAAATTCTGGATGTAGGTGCAGGCCCTCTCACCCGTCTGGGGAAAGTACACGAAGGATTAAAAATCAATATCACTGCTGTTGACCCTCTAGCTCGACGAATACGACAATCTTATGAAGAAATACTGTGTTTCTCCACTAATTCAAACGAAGAAATCTGACGCCGAAAAACTCACAGAGATGTTTCCCAAAAACTCGTTTGACTTGGTCTTTGCATGTAATTGTATAGACCATTCTTATTCTCCGGAAAAAGCAATACTAGAAATGATAAAAGTAGTCAAAAAAAATTGCTATATCTTAATGATTCATAGACCTAATGAAGCACGTATACAAAATTATAATGGACTGCATCAATGGAATTTTTCGACTGAAAATGGAGATTTTATTATTTCATCCAAGAACGAAAGCATAAACATTTCTCAAAAATACAGTAACATATGTAGAATAGTATGTACTTACAGTAAGGGTATTACTGGTGAACGCACGCGCTCTACTGATGAATTGTTAAATACCATAATTTTAAAGTTGTAAATTAAGTGCAACCGCTAATAACAGATACTTAAACATCCAACTTTTTTCTATGGGTGTAAAAATGACGTGGAGATGCAAAGTTGCACCGCCATTACGGCGAATAGGCTAAAGAACAAGGATTTTACAATAATATCCAATAATTGCGGAGCCGGAATATTTGGATACAAAGAATTGGGTTTACAATATACTACACCAACAGTTGGCTTGTTCTTTTTCTTAGAGGACTATATTAAATTTCTTTCAAACCTTGAGCATTATCTCAACATTCTAATACAGTTTGTAGGCGTCTCAAAACACCCTACTGTTAAGGAGCACATGAGCCTTCGTGGGCATCCTTATCCGGTAGGTGTACTCGAGGATGTTGAAATTTGTTTCCTGCACTATCATTCTGAAGAGGAGGCACGAGTTAAATGGACTCGAAGAGCACGAAGGGTGAATCTGGAAAATTTGTTTGTTATGCTGGTCGGAGATGAGAAAGGAAACGCTAATCCCGATCCTCACGTCTGGGATTCCCACAGGATTGAGGATTTTAAAAGATTGCCCTTAAAGAACAAGGTGATTATGCCTGACCCAACAAACCCACACAAAGACGTCACAGTATTTTCAGGCAAATCTCAAGTTGAGGTTGAACACTTTTGCATGGTGAAGTGGCTGAACGGGGAATATTGCGGAGGAGGTTCTTAAAATGCTGATTGCATGTCTAAAACATTTTTTAAACAGTTATTTTGAAAGGCGAAATATTAAGCAAAATTAGACGAGAAGTTACATATAGAAAAGTTAATGGAACACTTTTATGTAGTTAATGTAATAAATACGAGTTTCTTGATTAAGCATAGCCTAAAACAAAGTTGCGGTAAAATTACCAGTTTTTCTACGTTTAGTTGCTATTAAACTTGTCACTAAGATTCTAATACAAGGAAATGCCCAATGCCAGACATATTTTTAACATTTGATGTTGAGGATGTCGTTAAACCAAAATCTTTTCTTATCTTGAAACAGATACTTGATGCACTGGATGCTGCGGAACTGAAAGGTTTATTTTTTATAACGGGTCACGTGGCAGATAAATTGAAATTTTATCCCGAACTAAAACAACGTTTGGCCAATCATGAGATTGGGTACCATTCAGCAGCTCATTCCGTGAGACCTCTAATTATAGAATATACGGATGTTGAAGATTACTGTGAATCAGTCGAAATATCCCTGAAAAGAGAAACCTCACTTATTTCAACAACTACTGGTGAAATTTTAGGTCCGGGGGGACTATTATCCCTCAAAGAACTATTTCCAAAAAAATCCATCGTTTCCTTCAGAGCGCCAGGATTCGCTTGGTCCCCACCCATGTTAGAGGCACTCGTAAAACTTGGAATCAGATACGACTTTTCAACTCGTCTAAAAGCAGGTCCATCATTCTATAAAGAAATACAATTTTACCCTTTCCCAATAGTTCTCTGCCCGCCAGACGGCTACCCATTTAATCTAAGAACATTAACTAGATCGCTTCGCATGAGTCTTTTAAATGGCACATCTGTACTACTTTTACATCCAACATCCCTGATCAATCAAGGACATTGGGACTCAATTTACTTCAAAGGCAATCCAAAAGTACTAGTTCCTACAGAGGACCTCGGTGAGCAAGAGCAAAAAAGACTATTCAAAGAATTCTCGCTTTTCATTGATAGAATAAGCTATTTCAAAAAAGCCGGTCTAATCGAGGTTACACCTCCATTAAAGAGTACTATAAAAAATCTTAAGCCAACTCAAGAACTGGTTGATAAGATTTATTTAGACAGCGTTCAGTGGGGTATCGAAAATTTCAATTATAAACCCCGTTTTCTGTATTCTCACTTTCTGCATTTTTTCGGCATAAGCAATTCTCGTCGTTCTAAAGCAACGGCTAATTAAATCAAAGAGCAAGAAAAATGAATGTACTAATATTAACACATAGCTTTTTCCCACGTTGGGGCGGGACAGAAAGCTATGTATCTTCGCTGGTCAAGTTTCTTTCCAGAAAAAACACTTCTGTAACAGTCTACACTTATGGGAGTTCTCCAATAATTTATGATTCAGAAGGCCAATTCAGCATTCTTAGAAACCGTTTTCTTTCTACCTCTGAGGATTCAGGATTTAAGTATCATTTAGTTTTTGGGATACAACAAACGGCAGATGTTTATTACCTGAATAAGGTAAAGAAGAAATTCGATCTCATACATGTTCAAGGACTTACAAGAGGCTTTGAGCCATCTTTTAGAAAAATAGAAACAGGAATAAGATTCAAGGGCTGGAAATTCGTTAAGGGAAAACCTGTGGTAATAACATTTCATGAGCAAATCAACAATGATAACATAAATAAGTATGTGGAGGACGCCAGAGACTGCAATGCCATTATATGTAACAACAAGGATAGTGCTCTTTTATTAGGCAATGCTATAGGAAAGCAAGTTTTTTACCTTCCTAATGGAGTAGACCTTGAAATCTTCAACTCAGATTTATACCCTGCAAAGTCTGAAGAGGTCTTCAAAATCTTTTGCCCGGCCAGATTAGTTAAAGCTAAAGGTATCCTTGAATTAGTTGAGGCAGGAGATATACTAGTGAATAAGCAAAAGCTGAACGACCTGCAGTTTTTACTAATACAAGGTGGCGACTTTAATCCAGGTTATCAAGATACGTCGTTTATTTTCCAACTAAAGGCGCGCATTGCATCCTTAAACCTTCAAAAATTCTTCAAATTCTTGGATGGAAGACCTTACTATTTGATGCCCCAACTGTACTCGCAAAGCGATGTCACAGTGCTTCCCTCCTACGCAGAAGGTTTTGGGCTTGTAATAATCGAGGCAATGGCGATGAAACAACCCGTTATTGCCACAGACGTCGGTGAGATACCGAGAATAATTCTCGATCATCAAGACGGCTTAATTATTCCCACTCACGACCCAGCTAAACTAGCGGAATCAATCGCGCTGTTGTATCATGATCGTAAATTGAGGCAAAAATTAGGCGCTGCTGGAAACTTAAAAGTCCACAATGATTATGACTTAAGCAAAATTTCACTAAAAGTGAGAGAAATTTACGACTCAGTCTTGATGTAGTCATTTTCGAAACTTCGGAAAAGAAGGGCGTAAGATGGAGACGATCAATAAAAACGAAATTTGCTTCATTGTCTCCGCAAGAAATTACGAAGGTGTAGACAAAAAAATAGTTGAGCTAAGGAACTTAGGTGTTCGATTCGTAATTATCTGTGCAGAAAAAACGGGTAACCCTGAAGTTATCTATCGCGAGAAAAAGGGAAAGTTCGACGCTATAAACTATGCTGCTAAATTTATTGGCGAGAATGTTAAAATTGTCTGTTTAAATGACGTTGACAACAAAATTTTTAATTTTGATAAGGCAATTGAGAAAATGATCTGCTCACAAGCTGGAATAGTTTTTTGCAAGATTAAAGTTAATTCTGGGCCTCAGCTTCAATTTTATTCTTTAATGGATAAAATTAGGCGAATTGTACCTATTACATCTAGCGGCGACCTAATGCTAATACGTAAAAACATTTTCGACCAAATTTTGCCTATTCCGCCCTGTAAAACAGAGGACAATTACATTTCATTTAAGGCTCCTGAACTCGGATACAGAGTTGTTTTCTGCGAAGAATGCTGGGTAGAAACAAAGAAAACGAGCACTTTACAAGAAGAATCAGAATATAAAGCTCGAACTGTGACTGGCCTTTACCAAGCCGTCTCTTTAACCAAAACAACTCCTTTGATTCGAGTATTTTACCTGTGTCTTCCCATTATTACTCCGCTGTTGCTGCTTCAAGGTAAACGGGGCGCTGTTTGGGCAAAGGGTATACTTCAAGGGTTCACAAACTTTCTTAAAGGTGATAAGGAAGGGGCATTCGAGAGAATTGGTGGCTGAAAATAAGCGAGTGATTTTGAGAGGATACCATTGGAGTCATGTGAGAAAAATTACCCTTTTGTATCGATTATCGTAGTAGTATTTAACATGGCAGAGTATATCGGCGCTTGCCTATCCTCGCTTGTTTCTCTTGATTACCCGAAAGACCGTTATGAAATAATCGTTGTAGATGGGGGATCTACTGATCTAACTTTGAAAATTTGTGAAGAATTCAATGTTACCTGCTATGTAGATAAACGAAGAGGACGCGGATTAGCTAGAAACGTTGGACTTAAAAAAGCCAAAGGGGAAATTGTTGCCTTTATCGATGCTGATTGCCAAGCGTATACAAACTGGCTGTCCTTACACGTTGCAAACCATTCTGATAAAACGATTGGTGCAGTTGTAGGCTCAATTATTGACCCTTATTTAGTTACAAGCACGAAAGCCTCAATTATGTCTCACTATGTGAATTTTGCTGAATTTGATGAAACCTTAAAACGAAATTATATGTATCATGCGCCAACTTGTAACACCAGCTTTAAAATGAGTGTCTTACAGGGCGTTAATTTTTTTGATGAAGAACTTGATATATATGAAGATTTTCTTTTAAGCAGGAAAATCACGGATGTTGGCTACAAAATTCTTTTTGAACCGCAAGCTAAAATTCTTCATTTCGGAATAAGAAGCGACTTAAATTTTTCTTCCTATCTGTCTAGGGAACGCAAAACTGGAGAGGCGCATTTTAAAGCTCAGGTTGTTAACAAAAACATGTTTGGGCGGCTTCCCATGAACCCAGTTCTCGTATCGTTTTTTATACCATCTATAATTATTGCTAGAGTTGCGCGTGAATCCTATAAACTGTTTCGAATTCCAAATTTTACAAAGCAAGCATTTGCGTTGATGCCTTGCCTTTTGGGTGGAGGATTTATGTGGAGTTGTGGTTATTTCAAAATTGCCTTCGGTAAAAAGGAATAGTGATGAAAAAATAAAGATAGTGATTTTTAGTCCAGGTTTTCCTCCATGGAATATCGGGGGCGAAGAGTATTACGCTTACTATCAAGCGAAAGAACTGCGAAAGTTAGGAAACGAAGTTTACGTGATCGCCAGTAATGTTGGCAACATAACTAACTCTTCCAATAAATCGACCATGTTTTATTCCCTTCGTGCTCGTTTGACCTTGTCAAAACCGCAGATGCTTAGATATTTATTCACAACTGTTTTTGTATTTTTCTCGTTTTTGAAATTACATTTGAGGCCTCATGTAATTCATGCTCATGATCCGTATGGTGAAGGTTTAGCTGCAGTAATAATTAAGAAAATCTTTGGGATCAAAGTCGTAGTTACATGGCATGCTGCGGAACTAGTAGACACGGCCGCAAAGTTCTCAGTTGTTGGAGATGCCTGCCGACGAGTCGTGCTAAAAAATGCTAATTGCATAATTGTAAACTCTGAATTTTTCAAAGAGTTAGCAATCAAAGCGGTTGGAGATAAAAGTTTAGATTCCAAAATTTATGTGATTCCACCCGGTGTAGATGCTGATAAATTCAGTTCACTGACTGATAACTCCAATTTAATCGACGTCATCCCCCCAGATTCTCAGGTTATACTTGCGGTTTGCCGTCTGGAAAAAATAAAGGGTCTTGATATTCTAATTAGGGCCGCACCGGGCGTTGTAAAAGAATTCCCAAAAGCTCAATTCATTCTTGTAGGATCTGGAAATGAAAGGGCGTATCTTGAAAAACTTTCACAAGAATTAAATGTGCACAACAATGTCACTTTCACTGGATCTGTATCAAGCGAATTGCTTCCAGCTTATTACTTAATATGCGATGTTTTTACGGTTCCAACGCAAGGTGAAGGGTTTGGAATGGCATTTCTTGAAGCTTGGTCATCTGGTAAACCAATTATAGTTACAAGGCATGCACCAGAAATAGCAAAGCTAGTGCAAAAAAATGGTGGCGGTTTCGTTGTTCCTGATGATTCACGAGAACTTGCTAAAGCGATTATTAAACTCCTATCAGACAAGGAGCTTAGAAGTAGCATGGGAAAAGTCGGCAGGCAAATTGCTTTAACCGAGTACCCCTGGGAAAAAACATTCTCTGACACCTATAAACGATATCTAGCTCTCTTGAGGCGGCGCGATTGAAAATAGCTATGCTACTTGAAAATCCTCTTTTCTACGGAGGCGGAGAAATTCACGCTTACGAGATATCCAAAAACTTTGTAAAATTTGGGCATACAGTTGATTTTATTCAACTTTACGGTGTCCCTAGAAAACGCGAATTAAAACAAAACCAAGAATTGATTCCATCAAGATGGGCGCCTTCTCCGAAATTTCGATTTGCAAATTTCATCAATGCTCGACTATTGTGGCTTTACAGTTTTCTTACAATTCCTTTGATTATACGAGATTTATGCAAGGGCAAATACGATGTTGTACATGTGCACGGATTTGGTTATTCCTCTTTACTAATTTCGGCGGTCATGGCAAAAAGAATTAAACACTCTAAAGTATTTTGCACACTTCATAATGATTTACTTAGACATATTGATCGCAAATTAGTCCAGATACTTTCTCAATACGTAGACACTTTTATCGCTGTCAGTCCAGCTATCCAACGGAGTTGGCAGGCGGTTTACGGTTCAAAACCAGTATTCATTCCGAACGGTGTTGACACTTCCCGCTTTAATTTCAACGTTGATGGTTCTTTGGTAAGAAAGCGTTTGGGAGTTGAGTATAAGTACGTTGTACTTTCGATTGGGCGGTTATCCAGCCAAAAAGGCATTAAGTATCTTATTGAGGCGGCAAATCTCGTTAAAAAAGATATACCTGAAATAGCATTTTTAATTGGTGGACGCGGCGAAGAAGAGGCTTCCCTAAAAAGATTGGTTAACGAGCTCGAATTAAACGATATAATGTCGTTTTTAGGGTTTATAAAATCCGAAGATCTCCCACTGTATTATGCTGCCTGTGATGTCTTTGTTCTTCCTTCTGTTTTCGAAACATTTTCGCTTACATTGCTTGAAGCTTTGAGTGTTGGAAAGCCTGTCATATGCACCAAAGTCGGCGGTGCACGTGAAGTAGCTATTCAATTTGAAAATAGCGAATATACACGGCTTGTAAATCCTAAAGAACCTGAAGAATTGGCAAAAGGAATTTCATGGTATTTCTACCATCATGATTTTGCCAGTTTTAACAAAAAAGCTGTTTCCAAAAAATTAGAAAGTTATTCATGGGAAAACATTTCACGAAAAATAAATTCTCTTTACGAAGAGCGCGTGCCCAAGTAAATTATACTCGACGAGAAATATTGAAGTAACCTTATCTTGCAAGACGATGAGTTAGTAGCTGACGAAAATCCGCGCTCGAAAGATCGGACCTTAAAGTCCTTCACTATTTCGATAAGTCAAGTTTTTCGCACTCACTCGCGTATTTAATCTATTAGCAAAGTACAAAGAAATAATAAGTCAGCTGTAGTATGCCTCTTCGACAATTAGGGCAAATCGCTTGTGAGCTGGATTGTAACTATTTCGAAAAATATATTTTCCAATTGGCTGGTTTAATGGTAGACAAGTCTAAAAAGCTTAACAGCTCTCTCTCGATCTTATCGATTATCCTTGCAACTGTAGGCGTCATTATACTCGTATTTTTCTTAAGAAATGTTGACAATGGAGCTTCTGCGATTTTGCTTTTTGCTGGGGCAATTACTCTTGCAATAGGTGACATTTTGGCTTTTTTAACGGTTACTTATCATAAGGCGCCCTTCTTTTTTGTCATTTTTGTTACATCGTTCTTTCTAATGGCAATGTACAACATTAGGTTTAATGTTTTACAGGGAAGTGATATTGTTTATGAGTATGCTTCGGCAAAGGTTACTTTAGAAAGCAATACCTGGTCACTTGCTAGAGCAGCAACAGGAGATCGATACTTTACTGCCGCCTCAATTTCTTTGTTTCCTGCTATAGTTTCTAAGATAACTGGCTTGGATTTAATGCCTATTTTTCAATGGGTTATGCTTGCAGTTTTGGCTATTCTTCCCCTTGCAATTTTTCAGACCGTTCAAGAAGTCTTTGGTGATGTTAAGCTTTCAGCGCTTTCAGCTTTGATTTTTGTTCAATTTTATTATAATTTTAATCTTCTTAATTTTCTGATTCGCCAAGGGGTTGCTGAATTATTTCTTGTTTTGATGATTTATTCGTTGGTTAAAGTGTATAAGGCTAAAAATAGTCTTGTATACACTGTGCTGGCTATTTTTTCAATGTTAGGTCTGGTGGTTAGTCATTACACTATGGATTATTGGACTGTTATGATATTTGTCTGTATTTTCGTATTTTGCGCTGTTATTAGTTATTTTCCTAAAAAGCTATTGTCTTTTTTCAAGTTTTCTAGTTTTAAAGGGCGAAAGCAAGTTATCACTAGTGTGTTTTTAATATTTTTTATTTGTTTAAGTTTATTTTGGATTTATTTTACAAACCAGTTTCCTTTTCTTGTTGACATTCATAATGAAGTTTATTTGATTACCTCCCAGATTACTAATGCTCCGGGTGCTGTTGCCTCAACTACACCTACTTCTTCTTGGTTTTTGAATAATCCCGCAGGGCAAGTAGTGGGTTTTTGGCTTGATTTTACCTTGGTTTTAATTCCCGTCGGCTTTTTATGTTTGTTGTTTACGTTTCGGAAGGAACCCATTCATATGCCTTTGATATTAGGCGGATTGGTCATGATGGCTTTCGTGGCCGTATGGGTTTTGGCTGGAAAAGAAATGCTCGGAGTTTATGTTGATAGAGTAATTACTATGGGTATGCCCTTCTTCGCAACTTTTATGGCGGCGAGCATTTTGTTTCTAAATAAGAAACTACGCCTAAATAAGAGGCGTCTGCTGCGAATTTTCGCGATTATTTTTCTGATTGGCTTTCTGATAATAAATCTTCCCGTGAATATGATTATCCCAAGTTATCAGAGATATGTTTTGTATCAGCCTAGAGAATCCGTTAACCCAGCAGTTTCTATAAATCAATACATTATTGGAGTAAATGAATATTCAACATCTGTCTGGTTGGATCAACATTTCTCGGAAAACTCTACATATTATACTGATTTCACTAACCAATGGTTTTACGCATGTTGGAATGTAGAAATTGATTATAGTGCGACTACACCAATTAATACTACCGGTACTTACTTCTTGCTTGATCACTATAATTTGCAGTACGGCATGTGGGCAGGATCAGTTACAACTCTATATTTTCCAGTCAACGATCTGCTTGGTAATAGCAGCGTCGTTTACAGTAATGGTGATTCAGCCATTATATCTAAAACAGGCAGCGGCTAGGAGGTAGGAGCGAATTGCTTAATATTTCTCTTATCATTGAATGCCTCTTTATCGTTTTCATAATATTTTTTATTATAAGTATTCTGTCACAATACTCTCCAGCATTAAAAAAGTCCTCAATTGCAGAGAACATGCGGTTTTTAACTGTGCTATTAGGTGCCATTTTTATAGGATTATTTATTTACGCAATTATAACTCAATATATCATTTTAGGTTTATAATTCTCTTGAATATGGGCGGTTGTATTGATAAAGTCTAAGAAAGATTACAAATTTTATTTAGCAGCTGACAAAATTGCTTTAACAACCCAAAAACCCCCGAGTTACTTCGATGTAATATGGCGTTTTGAAAAGCTCTTAAGAAAAGTGGAATATTTCACAAATTGTAAGGAAGACTACATTAACAAGGCTTATCTTAACTATCTACGTTTCAAATTATACAATTTAGGGGTAAAAACTGGATTTCTGATCCCTCCGAATGTATTTGGTCCAGGATTATCCATTGCTCATTACGGCTCAATTATTGTTGATGGAGCAGCTAAGGTGGGAGCCAATTGTAGGATTCACCAATGCGTTACAATCGGCACTAGCGCTGGGCATTATCGTTCATCACCTTTCATTGGTGATAACGTTTTCATTGGTCCAGGAGCGGTTATTGTTGGTTCCATCAAAATAGCAGATGGTATTGCGATTGGTGCAAATTCATATGTTGATAAATCCTTTGAAGAACCAGGCATAACAATTGCAGGTGTGCCCGCAAGAATTGTTTCCCGAAAAGGTTCAAACATGCTTTACCACCGTGCCACTGAAATTCTAATGAATCAGACTCTAAAATCGACCTGAGAATCTTGTTACAACTTAAGTTATAAGTTCGGTAAAAATATTATGAAAGTTCTTGTTTTCTTCTATCATGATCCAGGGCTTGAAGGCATTCTTCCTTTCAAACCTACCCATGTTCTGACTGGTGGCTACAGGCGACTGTTGGAAATCGCCAAACGGGTAAGAAAGTACAATGTGGAGTTTGTGATAGTTGAAAGTTTCCCAAGTTATTTTAGTGCAGATAAAAGGTCATACAATCGTTATCAGGAATTCAAAACCCCTGCTTTCAAACTAAGGAATTCCAGACTAACTGAACCTTGGTTAGTTGCACTTAAAATGGCTAATATGGCAAAAGAATTGGCTGAAAATGAACATTTTGACTTAATTCTCTCGCCCAGTGAAACCATAGAAATGTGTCTCGCTGCCTACCTAACAAGTCGTTCGACGAAAGTACCTTTGGCAGCAGTTGTTCACCATATAGATTGGGAAAAACAGAACCATGGCTGGTTAGCCTCAGAATCACTCAAAATACGCCTCATAGAATTTTATTACAATGCGCATTTTGCACTTGATAAGAAATTGCTTCTCCACATTTATAATAATGCCCAAATTATATCTGTTAGCTCTTCTACTCAAGAAAGCTTGCGCAGTTTGGGTGTAAAGTCCAAGATCTTCGTTTGCGGAAATGGAGTAGACAATAGTCAAATCGATGATGTACAAACTGATAGTTTACTTTTCGACGGTATTTTCGTTGGAAGACTCGTTCACAACAAGGGGGTCTTTGAAGCCCTGAGCGTTTTCGAGGCAGTTTGCAGCAAGGATAATAAAGCAAAATTTGCTTTTGTGGGTGAAGGAGAGCCAAAAATAATGAGAAATCTCAAAGAAGCGATCCATAAGAAAAAGATGGAGAAAAATATAATGGTGTTTGGTTACGTTGATGAAGAAAAGAAATTTGAACTGATGAAAAGCAGCAAGATTTTCATATTTCCAAGTCACCAAGAAGGATGGGGCATTGCAGTAGGCGAAGCACTAGCCTGCGGCTTGCCAGTCATATGCTACGACTTGCCGGCTTTTAAAGAGCTTTTTGATTGTGAAGCAGTTCGGCGTTGTGAGGAAGGAAACGTCAATCAGATGATCACTGAAACTTTGAGGCTAATCCAAAATACAGAGGAGAGAAAAAAATTGGGTCTGATTGCACGGGATTTCGTTAAAAAATACGATTGGGAAGAAGTCGCAAAAAGGGAAGCGCAAATCTATAATTTGATGATTGAATAGTTAAAAATGGTGAAAACTTTTCAGGACTTATGGGTTTTACTGAGAGGCTGATGATCAGAAGTGTTTTTTCCAGTTTAGTTTTAGTTCAAGAAAAAGATTTTACCTATTATTTGGGTTAATTTAATCTCTGTGTTTCTGAGATTGGTTTTTCTAGATTTGTTCGGGCTCGCTAGCATGTTTTTGAACAAATATGGGAAAGCTAGGGTATTGGTGTAGGATTGAGGGTTGGTACGATTACTGGAAGTAAGCAGTTATTGTCATGTTTCCATTGATAACTATACCTAATGGATTGCTTGTTGTAGTCGTGCTGTTAGTTAGCATGAAGTATTCAAATGTTGAACCTGAAGCGGAGGTCGCCGTTAACACTATGGTTGTCCCTGTTGGGAACTGCCAGTTGTTGCCGCTGATTGAGGCTAAACCTTGATTGCACCACGCGTTAGATTCTGAAACTGTGCCGCTTCCCGAGCCTGCAAGAGTTAAATTTAAAGTGTAGTATCCTGAAAAACCGATGTTGCCTTGAAGCGTCAGGTTTAATGTTTGAGTGATGGCCGTATATGTACCAAAGGCATTGGTGCATCCAGACACGGTGTTGAAACTTACAATATTGTTACATGCCGTTGCGATTTGGATTCCAAAATTCGAGTATCCTTGACCATTGACAATATTGCCATATACGAGGGTGTTGTTAGATGTTGATTCGATGTTGTATTCGCAACCGGAAACTGTGTTGTTTAGAATGTTCACGTATTGGCTCTGTTCAGCAGCTATTCCCCAATGGCTTGCTCCTGAATATTGTGTAACATTAGAGACCGTGTTATATTGAAGTGTGCAATTTGAGGCTTCCCAAGTGTTTATTCCGACATCTTGACCACCAACTACAGTGCAATATTCTACAACGCTATTAGAAGACGAAGTGTCCAGCGTGATAGGGTTATCACCGGCATTTATCACAGTACAGTTGTAAACCAACGCATTATAGCACTCGGCCAAGTCAATACCTTGCCCAATCACATTTTCCAGTGTCAAGTTTTCTATTGTGATGTTCACAGATTGGGTGCTGCTGTCAAAGCCTATTCCCATGTAACTGAAGAAGTTTCCACTCCATGTACTCGAGCCTCTATGATCAGTTAAACTGCCTTTATTGCCGTTCCATGTTCCCCCGTCTACAACAAAGTTGCTTATCCCACCATTAGTGCCAAGCAACAATGATATGCTATTGCTGAGCGATGAAGGCGTATTTTGACAGATCGTAACACCTGAGTAGCAAGTAAGATTTACATTGCTTTGGGCAACAATTGGTGTTGTCAAAACCCATGTTCCATTAATCAATATAACGTGACCATTGCCGAGAGCGCTAACTTGGGAAATAGCGCTATCAATCACAGATGAAGCTGACGTTCCATAAACGTACGTTCCGCTATCCATAAAATATGTACCGCTGCTTAACTGCCCGCAAAGAATGTTTGCGCTTGAGCCAACACCAAGAACTGGCGTACCTGCTAGAAAAGTTGCGATGCAACCTGCCCAAGTCCCGCTCGAACTTATAGTGGTTCCTGAATTAGCTGCGCCAGTAGAAGAAACATTCTTTTCAAGGTAACTAACAGACAAATTGGGTTGTGTCGCTCCGTCAAAGAGCGTAAACCCATTAGTAGGCGATGCTTGTGAAGTGTAATAAGCTGATATACCCCCAATCCACAGCTCTTTAGATTGCGAAGTAGTTGCTGTTGTTCCCGTGTTCGTAGTAGTTCCAGAACCACCATTTACCGCAGTTTTATCAACCACGCCACTTAAACCACTAAATTCGCATACGTCAGCAACTGCTCCGAAACTCGGACCAACTGACAAATTAACTGTTAGATTAGTCGAAGCCCCAGAACTAACAATTCCAGCCCATATTTCAACATCTAAATAATACGTGCCAGACGAGACATAGGTGCTGTTTAACTCTTTAGTCCATGTCACGCCAGTTTGAACTATGCTTGAAACAGGACAAAACTCACCCATGTACGCTGAATCCGTGCCAATAACCGCAATAAGCACGTCGCCTCTTGTTGGAGCGCTCCCCATAGCGACAGAAATTGAGGTGCCATAGCTAGCAGTATACCCTTTTGCGTTGCCTTGAACAAAAGTTATATTGGTACTGGTGGCACTTGTAACCGAACCTGATGTTTGAATAGTCACTGATGATATTGTCGCTGCTAACGCACATGTAATTAATATAACGAGTAAACACGAAGCAAGAACAAGAATTAAAGTGGCCATTCTCGGTTTCTTCATACGCGCAATCCCTAACAAGTCTTACTAACCTGACTGCAAATAAAACTCTTACTGCCTATAAGCTTTTAGTAACATCTGTTAGACACATATACGCATTGGACTAAATCTCCTTAAATAAGAGGTTAACATTTACTGAAGCTCAAATCTTTCGCTTAATAAGAACTTTCAAATAAGCTAAACCAAAGAGATAAGGAAATGCTTAACAAAGAAGAAATACGCCTGGCAGCAGTAATAGCCATTTGCTCAACAATACTGCTAGCATCATGCATTTACATCTATAGCATCACACCACAAAAAACCGCTTTTTTCCAACTATCACTAACCAGCCCCGACGGAGCTATTTTACCTGCAGAGTTAAACGTAACTTCAGGTCAAAACAATGATCTTTCAATAACAGTTCAAAATTCGATGGGCAACACCCAACTATGTACATTAAATGTTGAATTGTTAGTTTTAAATTCTTCTTTTAACTCGTTAAATTCCATGGCGCTTAGCAACTACACGTTTTATATAAGTAGCAATGGCATTTGGGCAAAAAATTTCACTTATCAAATAAATAACAATTTAAACAATAATCAAACTCTGCAAATTTTATTTAACAACGATCAAGTGCAGGTTTCACAAAACCAATACAATCAAAATTTGCTTTTCCAGTTTAGATTCGACCTTTGGGCTTTCAACACCTCGAATAATACGTATGTTTTCACTAACACATGGGTATCCTCCCCATTCCTTACCGTAGCAACATGATCAAAATTCTTAGCAAATATAATGCCAACAAATAAGAGTGAGAGAGCATCATGGTTTATATCAAAATCATGGTTTGTAACATGCAAAATGTGATAAATCTTCCTTCACAAAGTAATGGCGATGTTAAGATTGGGTTCATTTGAGAAAAAAAACATGAAGCCTAAGCAACGTGTCTCTGAAAATTCGTTTGTGTGGTTTCTAGGCGTGCTATTATCAAGCGCGGTATCAATTGTCTCCATGTTACTAATATCACCCGCAAGTTTTCCTTTAGTAATCGTAAGATGGATAGCTGGTTTGAGTATGCTCTTCTGGGTGCCTGGGTTCTGTTTTGTGAAAGCGCTTTTTTCAAGAAAACCAGTCGGAAGCATCGAAACAATTACCTTAAGTGTTGCACTGAGTATCATTTTGGTAATTTTGGTAGCATTAATCTGCAATTTTACTCCGTTGGGGTTATCCGATATGCCTATTATTGTTATCTTATCAGCAATTTCGATAGGGTTTGCCAGTGTCGCAATTTATAACCAATATAAATATACTGCAAAAACAGTCAATTAAAAAATTTGCCCCTTTCATGGAGCAACTGAATAAACGCAAAGATGAATAAGTTACTTGACAGCTTATAACAATTAACCAAATGTTACAATTCTCCGTTTATGTTCGAGAAATTCGTGAAAAAATGGAAATGACTTCAAGTCAAGGAAAGGGAAAGCAGAGGTTAAAATCAATGAACAAGCTGAAAATAATAATCACGATATTATTCGTCACGCTGGTTCTTGTTACCATAATTGGGTGTGCTAAAGCGAGCGTTGTCTCGTCAGTTCCACTTAAGTCAGCTGCTTACTCGGCGGCAGTATGGACTAATAAAGCTGATTACCATCCTGGAGAAACGGTAATTATATACGGAACAGGTTTCCTTCCTAACACAAACGTAACCATAAACGTCACAAAAAACTCAGACAGCACAACTACAACATGGACTACAACCTCCAACACGAACGGCAACTTCACAACAACCTACCAAATTGACAAGGAAGGCGCACCCCTCTACAGCATAACCGCCACAGACGGAGCAGACACCGCCAAAACAACATTCAAAGACCAAGGCTCATACGTAACACTGACAGTCAGCTATCAAGTTCAAGGCGATAAAGAACTACCCCCAACCCAGCCAGTATTCTACTACACGGACCCAGAAGACAACCCCGAAACGTACAATTTAACCACAACGCCCACAGGCCTCCAAGTTTCAACAGGCACAACTTGGTCGGTAGATAACAATATCGGATCAACCACCGAGCAATGGAACACCCCAACCCCTTCTGGCAATGCTACCGAAGACCAAACAATCGCTTTCAACTATACCCACCAATTCCTCGTAACCTTCGCTTACTCAACCAATGACCTATCCATACTTGCAAGCCAATCTGACTTGGTTTCTTACCAGCAGTTTGGCAACACAATATACTTATCAACCGACAATGACGGCGTCCTCATAAATTCTAGCACACTTACACCTGTATCAAGCGACTGGGTTGATGCAGGTACATCTGTCAACTATACGTCTCCAATTGGGATTGGGGTTTCTAGCAATGAACAGTTCATGATTAATCCATCTGACAACGGCACTGACACCGTAATTCCATCTGTTATGTCTGGTTTCGTGTCAGCTGATCCTACATATTATCACCAATACAGTTTCACGCTAAGTTACTCTGTCTCAGGAGGAGGCTCAGAATACTCCGCACCAACCCTAATATCAACACAATTCGGAAGCTCATACACACCAACCCTAACAACCACAGCAACTGATTATTGGCTTGATAATGGCGCTTCATGGTCCATCACCAGCTCACTCTCAGGCTCATCGAGCAGCGAAAGATGGGATACAACACAAACCACCAGTGGAACAGTATCAGCCACACAAACCACGGTTTTCACCTACTACAACCAATATAGTTTCACGCTAAGTTACTCTGTCTCAGGAGGAGGCTCAGGATACTCCGCACCAACCCTAATATCAACACAATTCGGTGGCGCATACACACCAACCTTAACAGGAACACCAACCGCCTACTGGCTTGACAACGGAGACTCCTGGTCCATTACCAACCAACTATCAGGCTCATCAAGCAATGAAAGATGGTACACAACGCAAACCACCAGTGGAACAGTCTCAACCACACAAACCACAGCTCTCACCTACTACAACCAATACTCGATTACTTTCCTGTATTCTGTTTCTGGTGGTGGTTCACCTGCTGCGCCCACGGTGACTTATACTCAGTTTGGTAGTAGTGGCAACACTGTGACTGCGGTAACAAGCGGTGGCTCACCGGTCTGGGTCGATGCGGGCACAACGTACACTTACACGAACCTGCTTTCCGGATCAGGCGCCAGCGAACGATGGGATACAAGCAGCGCAACAGGAACCGCAAACACCTCAACCACAATAACCATAACCTATTACCATCAGTATTCTTTCCAGCTTGATTATGCTGCCTCAGGAGGCTCGGGATACGCTGCACCAACTCTGACTTCTATACAGTTTGGCTCGGCCTATACGCCTACACTTACTACAAGCTTAGTTACTTACTGGCTTGATAGTGGTCAAAGCTGGAGTGTTACTAATCCTCTAGGAGGATCTGGATCCAACGAACAGTGGAATTCATCTCAGACTATTTCGGACGCAGTTGGAGCTTCATCGCCTACTATTGCTGGCGGTTCACTAACCTTCACTTACTACCGACAGTTTCTGGTTACTGCAAGTTACTCCACGTCTGATAGCTCCACCCCGACCTCAAGCGTTATCTTGTATGGAACACAGTATGGCTCTAACAACTACGCTTTGGCTCTCACTACTTCAAGTCAGACAACTTGGTTGGACGCAGGCACATTCTGGTGGATCCTTAATCCGATTCCAGGTTCTCTAACAAATGAGCAGTGGAACGCAACTTCCGGAGTATCCGGTTATGTAACTGGAGCCATCGTCATAGATCCGGTGTATTATCATCAGTATCTTGTGACGTTTGCTGTTAATCCTTCTGGAAGCGGATCAATATCTCCTACTGGCACCAATGTGTGGGAGACTGCTGGTTCTCTAAGCCTAATCGCTACAGCAAGCAGAAACTACTCTTTCTCGTCTTGGTCAAGCACTGCTGGAACAGTTGCAAATTCATTTTTAGCTTCCACGTCGGTAACTATTAACGGATCTGGCATTATTACAGCAAACTTTTTGCCTACTGCGTTGAATCGCTTCTTGTTTACTTATGTTGGTTCTCAGGTTGCAGGCGCTTCATTTAGTGTAACCATTACAGCTGTGGATGCTAACGGGAACACGGTTACAATGTACAATGGCACTCCCACTTTGAGTTACTCTGCTGGGTCTATCTCTCCCTCTTCTGCCATTGGTGGTTTCTCAAACGGTGTTTGGACAGGTTCCATTACGGTGGACGCTGCGGGCACCAACGTTGCTTTAGGCGTAGCTGATGGATCTATCAATGGTACAAGTAACACATTTGCAGTCGCTCCGGGTGCTTTGGATCACATAACGATTAGCCCACTTGGGGCAAGTATCGTTGCGGGTGGTTCTAAGGCTTATTCTGCTGAAGGGTTTGATCAGTATGGCAATGATTTGGGCGCCGTTACCGCCTCTTACAGTGTCAATGGCGTTGGCATCACTGGAAACTCTGTATCTGAGACTTTGGTTGGTTCTTACACGATTACTGCAAACTACAGTGGTAAGACCGCATCAACTAATTTAACAGTTACAGTTGCTCCTCTAGATTACATAATGATTAGCCCGTCCTCGGCGATTATTATAGCGGGTCATTCTCAGAGCTACAATACTACTGCCTATGACCAGTATGGTAATAGTTTAGGCAGTATCTCAGCTAATTACAGTGCTCCTAGTGCTTCAGTTACTGGAAACAACGTGTCTACGACTTCGGCTGGCTTCTACATTGTCACAGCAAGTTACGGTAATCTAACATCGAATGCGGCTATTTTAACTGTTAATTCGGGTCCTCTCAATCATTTTGTGATTAATGTTCCAAGTTCTGCAACTGCTGACAGCTCATTCAGTATTACTATTACAGCTGTAGATGCCTATGGGAACACAGTTACTAGCTTTGCTGGTACTGTTTCTTTAAGTGCTAATCCTGGATCGGTTAGTCCATCGACATCCGGGTCTTTTATCTCTGGAGTTTGGGTAGGCTCGGTAACTTTAACTCATGCTGGTTCGGTGGCGATCACTTTGAACGAGAATAGCGGCCATACTGTTACGAGTAAAGCGATTGCAGTTAGTCTAATCAGCCCAAGCCTCTACATTGTCATAGTTGCAGTCGTAATCATAACAATCATACTACTGATCTCAATCTTTCTGCTTAAACGAGGAAGCATGAACAAACGAGCCATCATCGAGCGCACTACAATAAAATCAGATAGCTAATTGAAATTTTACTGACGTTTTTTGAATTATTTCATGAGCTAGCGCACAAACATACTTACGCTAACCACATAGGTTTATTAAAATTGTCCGCTATACCCAAACATTTGCTACGCCAAATATAGTACATAGAGAAATAACAAAATGAAAAACAACTTCAAGTAATGTCACAATTGATAGATCTTGATGTTATACTCTTGTACAAGAGCATTATATCTCAAACGTTGCATTCTTAAAAGCATACTACCGAAAGAATGCTGCTTTAGGGCAAGTAATTTTTATAAGCTTGAAGGTCGAAATTAATGCAGATTCTAAAATATCGCGAAAGTCACAAGAGTGGTTAATAATGAAATCAAAAAAAAAAATTAGTTTTCGGAAACTGTTTCTCGTTTCTCTTCTATTGATTTGCTTTTCTGCACTTATAACAAACGTTTTGAACAATAGAACCCTGACCGCAAACGGGACGGGCGCAACACAACTTTCTATGCCTTTGGCACAGATGCAATCTGATACTTGGTGGAAGTTCGGAGATGACTTAACAAACAGCCGATTCTCAACTTTCAGTGGGCCTTTAACAAGTAATTTGCTCTGGAATTACACTACTGGTGGTTCTGTCGAATCTTCTCCTGCAATTGTAGATGGGATTGTTTATGTTGGTTCTAATGATAGTAATTTATATGCTTTAGATGCTAATACAGGTGCTCAAATTTGGAATTATACTACTGGTGGCGCAGTCGAATCTTCTCCTGCTGTTTCTGGCGGTATAGTCTATTTTGGTTCGACTGATGGCTATATATATGCTTTAGCTTCTTATTCCGGAACTCAAATCTGGAACTATTCTACTGGTGCAGCAGTATGGTCTTCCCCCACCATAGCAAACAACCTTGTTTACTCAGGATCATCGAATGGCAACGTATATGCTTTGAACGCTTCTACTGGAACTCCAGTATGGACCTACTCACATGGCACATTGGGCGGTAATGTCTTTTCGTCTCCCGCCTTTGCAAACGATATTATTTACGTTGGCTCAAATGATGGTAATTTATATGCTTTAGATGCTAATACGGGTGCTCAAATTTGGAATTATACTACTGATGGTGCTGTCCATTCTTCTCCTGCTGTTGTTGATGACATTGTTTATGTTGGTTCTGATGATGGTAATTTATATGCTTTAGATGCTAATACGGGTGCTCAAATTTGGAATTATACTACTAGTGGTGCTGTCATTTCTTCTCCTGCTGTTGCTAACGGAGTTGTGTATGTGGGCTCAGGTAATGGCTATCTGTATGCCCTGAATTCTAGTATTGGCAGTTTTCTTTGGAGTTACCAGACATTTAACAGCGAAGAATCTTCTCCTGCAGTTGCCAACGGGGTTGTTTACGTAGGCTCAAATGAAGGCAACATGTATGCTTTGAATGCTTCCAATGGCGATGAAATCTGGACTTACAATATTGGTAATGTTATAACTTCTTCTCCTGCTATCTCTAACAACGCCCTTTACGTGGGCTCATATGATGACAATGTATACGCTTTTGCACCCAGTAATTACACCATTAGTGCATCTGCCGGTTCCGATGGCAACATTAATCCACAAGGCAATGTCGTCGTCAACTATGGCGATACCCCCAATTTCACTATAACACCTGATGCTGGCTATCACATTGCTGATGTTCAAGTTGATGGGCAATCAGTTCTCAGCAGCATTAATGGTAACAATTACACTTTTAGCGCTGTCTATGCTAACTACACAATCACTGCAACCTTCGCTCAGAATGCAGTCGCTTCCATCGTGATTACGCCCTCTTCAGCGAACATCACAGCGGGAGATTCACAAGCCTTCTCAGCAGAAGCATATGACCAGTACGGTTACGATTTAGGCAATGTCACTGCTTCAGTAACTTGGAGTATAAACAACACCGCTGGAGGCTTATGGAGCAGCAATGTTTACACTTCAGAAAACGCTGGAACCTTTACAGTTACAGCCACTGACGGCCAAATCTCAGGCACAGCAAACCTAACAGTGAATCATGCTTCCGCGGTGAGTGTAACCGTTACACCCAGTTCAGCTTCAATTACGGCTGGAACCTCTGAGGCTTTCACAGCTTTAGCTACCGATAATTACGGCAACACCTGGAATGTTACTGGGTCAGTTACTTGGAATATCAATTCTTCTGCTAATGGTGCCTGGAGCAGCAATGTTTACACTTCAGAAAACGCTGGAAATTGGACAGTTACCGGAACATATAATTCAACACCTTACACAGCTAACTTAACCGTTAATCCAGGCGCTCTAGATCACTTCGTAGTAACTGCCCCAAGCACAGCAACTGCCGGCACCGAATTCAACGTTACAATTACAGCAGAGGATGCATTAGGAAACACCGTTACCAGCTATACCGGATCTATCACTTTGAATGCCAGCCAAGAATCAATTAACCCTTCTACAACTGGTTCATTTACTGATGGCGTCTGGACAGGCACAGTTACCTTGCCTTCTGCCAGCTAGTTCAGCAACGATCAGTGCTTCAGATGACAACGGCCACTCCGGAACAAGCAACACAATAGAAGTCAGTGCATCAAGTCCTTCACCTACTCCTTCACCAAGCCCCACCGTCCAACCTACAGCAACTCCAACTCCGACTCCTTCACCTACTCCAACACCTACGGCTTCACCAACTTCATCGCCCTCACCAAATGCAAACGCAACCAATACAGGGTCGCAGACAACTATTCTGATTGTAATCATAGTGATCGTCATAATCATCGTTGGTGCAATAACTGTTAGCATAATACGCCGCCGGAAAAACAAAGCAACCACTTCGACATAAACACAAGCTTCTCCTCTTTTTTTAATCACCGCACTCTTAAAAAAAACTCAAGCTAACTAACGCTTATTCAACAGACAAACCACCGATGCAAAAACGGGGTTATCCTAAAATTCCTAAATTCACTCAAATAAACATCCTCTTCCACAATCAAAAAATAATGCAACACTAAAACTATCGCCGATACTTCATAAAATTTCAACGCCTCATCCATTCTTCATCTCCTTTTCGTTACCTCTGATTAGTGAATAACCGAAAGTTACCTTAGCTAGATTCTTACACATTCCGCTACTGCTTTCCTGTTCTGAGCCCAGATTAAGCTCATTTTCATAAAAAGCTTGTAAATTGCAAGCCTTAAGCAATAACTCCATAACGATATTTAACCACTTCACCGCACAAATGAATTCTCTAAACATCCACTCAAACACACAAAAACGCCGACTCAACCATCCAACGATATCCATAACCTCTCCCACGCCGCCAGCCACCGTAGCCAAACTGCTCAATAACCGCAAACATACACTACATGCAACCCTTCAACGTCTAAACACCATCACTAAGCAAACTATCCGTCTGCATCTCAAAACCACCCAGCATCCCCAAAGACCACAAACACCCCCTCCACCCCTAACAAACAAGCACACCCCCAAAATCCAAAACAATCCACTTCAAAAAACCATAAAAAAGCAAACCTTAACCACAGAAAACTAATTAGTAACTAATTAGCTACCGACAAATAACCCTAAACCGCTTCTTCAACATGCAGAAAGTTCAAACAATACTACCCATGACCATAAAAAAGTTCAAAATTCCATACTGCAAAACCAGAAACAACCACCAACCACACAAACTATACCACCCAAAAACTCGCAGAAACATTATAGCCTAAACCAAACAATGCTTCATAAGCAATTAAACCCCAAGTTTCTCAGCAGCCCCAATTGATCCTTAGACCCGAAAACTATTACACGTGAAAAGCATTCTTGAATTTTCTATAAAAATCACTTGTAATTCTAGCCTTGAGAACACTTGTTATACAGTCAACTATTGAAATAAAGCTTATATTTCCGCCGATTGGTGTATGCAACCATGAATTCACTACCGAAAATCGATCACATAGTCAACATCAGGATAACTCATAAATCAGCTTGCCTTCAATTAAGAGAAGCTATAGCTTTTGAAGACAAGAAAAAAGCACTCGACGAGATTCGTTCCTTTGAAAACGTGGAAGAATGCCTAATTATTCAAACATGTAACCGAATGGAAATCTACCTTGTAACCGAGAATACAGACAACGTAGACTAGTAGAGTAAAGGATTTTTTATTGAAGAGAACTGAAGAACACACTGAAGAATTGCCATCTGCCATCGAGATTTCAATTGATAAGGAGGCAATCAATCATCTTTTACGAGTAACTTCAGGTTTGGAATCCATGATTATTGGTGAAGAGCAAGTTATCAATCAGGTATGGCTTGCTTACCTAGAAGCGGAAAAGGCTAAAACGACTGGTCCAGTTTTAGAGTACCTGTTTAACCGTTCAATGTCCGTTGGCAGGCGTGTCAGGACTGAAACAGGCATAAGCAAAGGTGCTGTTTCAGTTGGAGGAGCAGCCGTTGAATTGGCTGCCAATTTATATGGCAGCTTGAATGATGAAAAAATCTTGGTTTTAGGCGCTGGAGAAATGGGAACTCTGGTTGCAAAATCCTTAGCACGGCGTTGCCAGAGCCCAATCTTTATTGCGAGCCGGACTTATGAGCGGGCTGTAGAATTGGCAAAGGATGTTTCTGGCAGGGCGGTGAAGCTTGATCAGTTTGAAAAAGTTCTAATGGATGCTGATTTGGTTGTTTGCGCTACTTCGAGACCGAATTACTTATTGTATAAAGATGACGTTTTGAAAATAATGAAAAAACGCACAAACAAGAAGGACCTAATAATTATCGATATTTCCGTCCCTAGGAACATTGAAAAATCTGTTGAGGAAATTGAAGCTGTAAAACTGTTCAATATCGACGACCTCCAGCTTATTGCTGAAAAGAATAAGATGGAAAGGATGAAAAGCATCGACAAGCGCGGCCATAATTTTGGATGAGGAGCTCGTAAAAATTGATCAGGATGTAAAAAGTCTTTCTGTGAGACTTATCATTTCAGAACTGCTTTCACAGGCTGAAGTAATTAGGCAAAGAGAACTTTCAACTGCCTTAAACATGATTGGTACTGTGAGCGAGAGAGAAAAAAAGATTCTTGAGGACATGACCTCTATTTTGTTAAAGCAAACGTATTTGCCCATTGTGGAAAATTTGCGGTTAGCCGCCAAGAACGATGATAAACAGCTTATAGATTTAATTGCAAGGTTGTTTACGAAAACTTGACACATTTTGTTATGTAGCTTCGGATAGTAGCTCCTAATTCGCCGCAGTTAAACCCCGTAAATTAACCAATACTGCTGCATCGAATAAACAAATCGCCCGAAATGATAAAACAAATCGACAAAAAATAGAAGATAAAGACATATGAATAATCAAAAAATATTTCTAACAACAGTACTCGTTTGCGTAACAATTATACTGATAATAGTTGGATGCGCCAAAGCAAGTTCTGCTTCTTCTATTTCGGCCAATTCAGCAGTGTCCCCAAGAATATGGACAGACAAAGCAGACTATAACCCTGGACAAATCGTAACCATATACGGAACAGGCTTCCTACCCAACAGCGACATAGCCCTAAATGTTACAAAACTATCAGATAATAATACTACAAGCTGGACAGCCATCTCAAGCACAAACGGAAGCTTCGTGACAACCTACCAAATAGACAAGGAAGGCGCCCCACTCTACAGCATAACCGCCACAGACGGAGTAGACACCGCCAAAACAACATTTACAGACCAACAGTACTATTTGTTTACTGTGAACTATTCTGTAAATGATCTTACAACACCGCCGACCTCACCCACATTCACTTATTACGATAATACTACTGGGAATCAAACCACAGTTTCTCTCACAACAACATCCGCAACTTATGAGGTTACGCCTGATACTGCTTGGTCGCTTACTCAGATAGCATATGCTAATTCTTCTGAGCAGTGGACAGCAGACCCCAATGGTACAGGCACAAACGCGTTAAGCGGAACAGCGACCAATGACACGACATTAACCCCTGTTTATTATGATCAATTCATGGTTTCGTTCGCTTACACTACCAATGATGGAACAACTCTTCCGAGCACGCTTGATTTGGTCAATTACACACAGTTTAACAACCTGATGGAGTTGTCGTCGACTGGCACTTATGGCGTGCTTTCCGCAGCCAGCGACTGGGTTGATGCAGGTACATCTGTCAACTTTACATCTCCAATTGAGGTTTCTAGCAATGAGCAATACATGATTGACGCATCTGACAACAGCACTTACACCGTAATTCCATCCGTCATGTCAGGTTCCGTTTCAGCTGACCCTATATATTATCATCAATACTATTTCCAGCTGGATTACTCTATTTCTGGAGGTGGCTCAGGATACTCCGCGCCAATCTTGACTTCCACGCAGTTCGGTTCATCCAATACGACTACGCTTACCACAAGTTTGGTTACTTATTGGCTTGATGGTGGTGAAAGCTGGAGTGTTACCAATCCTCTGGGCGGTTCTGGGTCTAGTGAACAGTGGTATTCGTCCCAGCCTGCATCAGGTACTGTTGGAGCTTCTTCGCCTACTGCTACAGGCGGCTTTTTGACCTTCACATATAATCATCAGTTTAAGGTGACTTTCACTGCTTCTAGTAATGTTTTAGGTGATGCTTCTGCAACGTCGATTCTTCAGATTGGTGGGAGCGCTGTTTCTGTGTCTTATACTTCCGGTTGGATTAACAATGGTAGTTCTGTGACGTTTGCTTATCAGAGTCCTGTTGCTTCCTCTGGTTCGCCTTCAGCTATTCAGTATGTTTGGTCTTCTAATAGTGGTCTTGGTCAGACTTTGCAGGGCAATACTTTTACTGTTACCGCAGCGGGAACGGTTACGGCTACTTACGCGACTCAGTATAAGGTGACTTTCACGGAGTCTGGTTTGACGAGTGATGCTGGATCTAACACTGTTTTGACGCTTGGTTCTAACACTTACACTTACAGCAGCTTCAGCGGCGACTCCTTGACGGCTTGGGAGAACAGTGGGGCCACGTACACTTGGTCAACTACTGTTGCGGGCTTAACGAATGAGCAGTTCATTACTTCCACTAACACTGGAACGATTAGCAGCGCTTCTTCAGGCGACTCAACGGCTTACACGAAGCAGTATTACCTTACTGTGAATTCATCTTATGGAAGCCCAACAGGTCAAAATTGGTACAATGCAGGCTCAACAGCAAGCTTTTCAGTAACAACCCCTGTATCAGGAGGAACAGGCATCCAGTACACGTTCACATCTTGGGGCGGTTCCGGAACTGGTTCTTACAGCGGTACAAGCAGCTCTCAATCAGTAACCATGAACAACCCAATTAAGGAAACTGCAAGTTGGCAAACGCAATACTGCCTTACAGTAAACGAGAACTTTGGCACAGTAAGTCCAAGCAGCGGCTGGGTTAACGCTAGCTCAACTCTGAATATCACAGCTACCTCTCCATCACCAGGTTCTGGCGAACAATATGTTTTTAATGGATGGACTGGAACAGGCTCAGGCAGCTATTCAGGAGTAGACAATCCTGCTTCAATAACAATGAATGCTCCAATCAACGAGACCGCTTCTTGGGCCCATCAATACTATCTAACAGTCAATTCAGCCTACGGCACGGTAAATGGCAATGGATGGTACATAAGCGGCTCAACCGCCTATGCGCAGCTCAATTCAGGAACAGCCGCTGGGACCACAGGCACCCAATACGTATTCGTAAGCTGGACTGACGACGCTTCTGGAACTAATTACGCTCAAAGCAGCAGCATAACAATGAACAGCCCAAAAACAGTCAACGCAACTTGGCAAACCCAATACCAAATAACATTCAACGTTAATCCTTTAGGAAGCGGCACAACAACTCCTACGGGCACAAGCGTATGGGAAAACGCTGGCTCCCTTAACATATCCGCTGTCCCAAACAAGGGCTACCTGTTCTCATCATGGTCAAGCACCGCCGGACCAGTTACAAATACAGCCATGGCATCAACAACAGTAACAATAAACCAAGCAGGTACAATAACAGCAGATTTCGAATCAACGCCACTAGATCACTTTACTATAAGTACGATAAGTGACCAAGTCAGCCGGTACATCGTTCAATATAACAATTACAGCCCTTGACGCCGATGGAAACACCGTCACAAGTTACACTGGCACTCCAACTTTGACCTATTCCGCAGGATCCATTAACCCAACTACCACTACTGGCGGTTTCACAGATGGAGTTTGGACAGGCACTGTTACAGTAACAACAGACCGGCAATAATGTAACTCTGTTTGTGTCAACTGGACCATATAACGGAACAAGCAACACTTTTACAGTCAGCCCAAGCACGTTAAATTATATAACAATTAGTCCACTTCAAGCAAGCATAACAGCTGGCAACTCCAAAACCTACACAGCAACAGCATATGACCAGTATGGCAACTACTTAGGCGTTGTTGCCGCGACTTATAGTGTCAACGGTAGCAGCGTCAATAGCAACTCTGTGTACGAGACTGCAGCTGGCACGTATGTCGTCACCGCAACATATCAGAGCCTCACCTCAACATCAACATTAACGGTGACTGCTGGAACTCTTGATCATATAACAATAAGTCCAACATATGCAAATATCACATCTGGCATATCTCAAACTTACACTGCTGAAGGCTGGGACCTTTACGGTAACAGTTTAGGTTCCATCAACGCTTCCTTTAGCATTAACAATAGCACAATAAGTGGCAACTCCGTTAACGAAACAGTTGCTGGAATCTACACCGTTACAGCCACATACCCAGGCGTTGCCAATGTCTCAACTTCCTTAACAGTAAACCATGCAGCCGCAATTAATATTACAATTTCACCTGACAGCTCAACTATCACAGCTGGCAACACACAAACATACACAGCTATCGCTAACGATACCTACGGTAACACCTGGAACATAACTTCCTCCACATCTTGGAGCATAAGCCTAAACGCTGGAGGTTCATGGAGCAATAATACATACACTTCAGAGAATGCTGGAACATGGACAATTACAGGTACTTATGATTCAAAAACCTGCACCGCTACTCTGTCGGTTAACCAAGCAACATTAACAGCAATCGAACCTGCAATCAATGCCACTTATAGCATAGGAATCAGTGGAAACGTAACCGCACAACAAATCTCCAACATGACAATCACGGCAAGCCAAGGAAATGAAACAACCGTAATAACCTTTACAATAACAGGCTCGAGCGGAACGAACGGCTTCATCAACATAACCCTCCCTCAAACTGCAATACCATACGGAACAACACCGGTAGTCTACATTGACGGCCAAAAAGCTCAAAACCAAGGCTACAGCCAAGACAATGGCAACTTCTACGTATGGTACACAACACATTTCAGCACACACGAAGTAAGCATAATATTCACCACCCCTGCATCACAGCAAACCATGGCTTACGTTGAAGCAGGCCTAATCGTGGCTATTCTAATACTGATAATTCTAGCAATAGCGCTTTATAAAGTACTGAAAAACAGAAAAAACAAAAACACAAAATTAGCACTAAAAATAGTGCAAGTACAAAAGCAAGCAAACCCTGAAAACCAAAAAGTAGCCAACAACATATCAAAAAGGTACGAAGAAAATGAACAACAAGACACTCCATCTCCATCGGGGTCCACTGGAGATGAACGAGCTACTCCATCGACTGTAGGTAAACGAGTTACTCCATCTCCATCAGGGTCCACTGTAGGTAAACGAGCTACTCCCTCTCCACAAAGACCTAATGCGAAAAGACCAAAAAAGCGCAAAGAAACGGAAAAGAACTCGAATTCTGTAAATACTGATAAAGAAAGCAGTAATTAATGAAACTTTATTTTCCGCTTATTCTTTTTTGTGCAAGCCTAATATTTACATGAAGCTTCTAATGATGCTGTCCTTACAAATCTCTTGTAAAAAAGCTTATTCTATAATTTCGCAGTTCTATTAATATAGAGGAAAAAATTAAAGCAGTCAGTGTTTGAACAACGTGCTTCATTTTTATAGAACGAATTGTTAAAAGAAATCAACTTAAATTAGTTAATTAAATGTCAAATCTATGAAAAGGGTTTTCGTGAGAAACTTTGTTGTTGCTAATTACTTTATAGGTTTGGCATCAAATTGATTCTGCGAAAACCAATCAACAGTTCTCTTTAGCCCTTCTTCAAGGCTAATATTTGGTTTCCAGTCGACGAGGTGCTCTAGCTTTTTGGTGTCTGGGCATCGTCTTTTAGGGTCATCCTTAGGAAGCGGAAGGAAATCTATTGCGGATTTGGATTTTGTTGTTTCCTTGATTTTGCGTGCTAGTTCAAAAATAGCAACTTCTTTCGAATTTCCAATGTTTACAATCTCACCCTTAGCTTTTGAGCTTCCGACTAGTGCCATTAACCCGGTTACGGTGTCTGTAATATAGCAAAAAGAACGAGTCTGCTTGCCATCGCCGTAAACAGTTATTGGTTGATTAGTTGACGCTTGCAAAATAAATCGTGACATAGCTCTTCCATATAATCCGTCCTCACGTAGTCGTGGACCATAAGAATTAAAAATTCTTGGAACCCTAACATCTAAACCGTACTGTTTCTCATAAGCCATAAGCAAAGCCTCAGCAAACCGTTTCCCTTCATCATAGCAGGACCTTGGTCCAACAGGATTCACCTTTCCCCAATAATTCTCAGGCGTAGGAATAACTTCAGTATCACCATAAACTTCTGAAGTCGAAGCAAACAGCAATATTGCATCATTCTTTTTCGCTAATTCTGCCATGCCAAAGCTACCTAAAGCGCTGGTTCGCAAAGTTTCAATTGGATGCGCTTGGTATTCATCAGGTGAAGCGTGACCAGCCATATGAAAAATAATGTCAAACTTTTCTTTACTCTTAAAGTCGCAAACATCAGCCTTCACTAGCTTGAACTTCGGATCACTCGTTAAATGATCAATGTTTTTCAATCTTCCCGTTGAAAAATCATCCACGACGGTAACTTCTGCTCCGCAGCCTAACAGAACATCACAAAGCCAACTACCAATAAACCCTGCTCCACCCGTAACAAGAGCACTTTTTTTTGCGAAGAACTTAATCCGTATATTATTTTTTATTTTTTCAATATCTGACCTAATTATGTCGTCTATCACTGCTGAGGCCTCTTGCAAAACTTCTCGTATGATAATTCTAAAGCTTCCCAATACCTTTCAGGACTGCCAATATCTAAATGTGAATAATTCTTATCCAATTTAACCGCGTAAACACCTAATCCCCATTCTATGAGCTTTTGAATAGCATCAGTTAACTGGATTTCGCCATTTCTTCCAGGTTTAGTGGCTTCTAAAGCCTTAAAAATTATGGGGTTAAAAACGTAAACGGCAATAACGGCTAGGTTAGTTTTTGGCTTTCCAGGCTTCTCAACGATCGCTCTTACTTTGAAAATTCCTTCCTCAATCTCATCGCCTTCAACAATTCCATATTCTCGTGGATTTTTAATTTCAAGAACGAGAAAGGCGGCATCAGCTTTGAATTTTTCATAGGCATCCAAAAGCTTCTTAATGTAATCCATGTCCTTGGAAATAATGCAGCTATCTCCAGCATGCACTAAACATTTTTCGTTCTGCACGAAAGGCTGAGCCATCAAAACGGCATTACCAAAACCCTTAGCTTCGGGTTGATTCACCCACATAACAGTCGACGAACTAAGCTTTCTATAAAAATTTTCTAAATCCATAGCTTGCCCATTTTTCCCCATGCCTTCCAAATTCCGGACGCAAGCAGCATCAGGAGTAAAATGGTCTTCTATACCTCTTTTCCCTCGGCCAACAATAAAGCAAAACTCTTTAAACCCAGCTTCATGCAACTGCTCAAACACTAATTGCACGACAGGCTTCACTAATAAATCACCGTTTGCACTTGTGGTAAAAATAGGAAGCATCTCTTTGGGCTGCTCTTTGGTAGCAGGAAATAAACGAGTCCCCAATCCAGCAGCTGGAATTATGACTTTGTTCACCATGTCTTCAATCGCTCTTTTTTATTTAGATTCTGATTAAATTAAGGTTATATTTAACCCTATACATACATGAATCACAAATTTCAAAGATGGTTTTAACTTGGAAAAACCAATTATATCAGTTATCGGCGTAGGCTATGTAGGATTGTGCACGGCTGTTGGCTTAGCAAGCAAAGGCTATAAAGTCGTGGCTTCCGATGTCGATAATGAGAAAGTAGAGAAAATTAATCAGGGCTTTCCTCCATTCTACGAACCAGGTCTGCAACAGAAATTGCATGACAGCCTTCGAAAGAACAATTTTAAGTGCTTGACGAATCAAACTGAAAAGGCTATCCGAGAGACAGATTTAACTTTTGTAGCTGTTGGAACACCAAGCCAACCCGACGGCAGCATAAACCTTCAATACATAGAATCTGCAGCACACGATATAGGCAAGGCAATCAAGGAAAAGAAAACTTATCATGTGACTGTAATCAAAAGCACAGTCGTACCTGGAACAACACAAGGCAAAGTAAAACCCATACTCGAAAAGGAATCAAAAAAGAAATGCGGCGAAGATTTTGGGTTATGCATGAACCCGGAATTCCTTCGACAAGGCTCAGCCTTTCAAGATACATTAAATGCCGACCGAGTAGTTATTGGATCATACGATGCGAAGTCAGGTGATGCTCTTGAAGAATTATACAAAGACTTTTACCAATCCAATGTGCCTCCGCTTATTAGAACGACCCTGTCCACTGCTGAACTTATAAAATATGCTAGCAACGCAATGCTGGCAACCAAAATCAGCTTTATAAACACCATAGCCAACATGTGTGAAAAAATTCCTGAAGCAGATGTCAAAGTCGTTGCAACCGCTATGGGGCTGGATAAGCGCATAGGGCCGCTCTTTTTGGATGCAGGCTTAGGCTATGGCGGTTCATGCTTTCCGAAAGATGTAAAAGCGTTAATAGCCTGCTCAAAAGCTTTTGGTTATATCCCTGAACTCTTGGAATCTACGGAAAGCGTTAATAAAACTCAACCTTTAAAGGCTGTTCAACTCTGTAAAGAACAACTAGGCAACCTTAAAGGCAAGAATATTGCACTTTTAGGTTTAGCCTTTAAACCTGACACAGATGATATGAGAGAAGCAAGAGTTATACCCATAATAAACCAGTTACTGAAAGAAGGTGCCAACGTAATAGCTTACGACCCCGTAGCCATACCTGTCGCGAAAAAAATTTTTGACAAAAAAATTAATTATGCTAAATCCACGCTTGAATGTATCAAAGATGCAAATGCATGCATTGTCGTAACTGAATGGGACGAATTTAAGAAGTTAACCCCCCAGGACTTTATCAAAAACATGAAACAACCAATTGTAATCGATGGAAGAAGAATCTACAATCCCGAGCTATTCAAGAGCAAGATAAATTTCAGCGCAGTAGGTCTTGGAAAGTAACCCTTTAACCCTTGATTTTTAGAATGATTAAGTATCTATGCAATTGATTACAGTGTAGCCAATTGACGATAACTCATAGCGTTTAAAATCAAAGCGATTGATTGACTTTTAAGCTTTTTTTGTGCATTACATATAATTCTTAAAGAGTAAATATAAGAACCCCTTATGCCTGTTAATTACAAAACATTGGTCTTTGAATTCTTAGCCAGATAAGAAAGACTTGAAAAGCCTGTTCTGGTGAGATCTTTCAATCATCTATCCCTATTAAAAAATCACGGGGCACAAAAAGGGTAAGAACTAAAAAATGCAATCTTCAAATATATTGGTGTCTGGTGGCGCAGGCTTTATAGGTAGTCATCTTGTCAAAGAACTTGCCGCTCGAGGATACACAATAAGAATTATTGATAATCTCTCAACTGGAAAACTGTCTAACATTGACTCAGAACTTCTTAATAATGGATCAGTCAATTTCATCAAAGGGGATATCAGAGACTCAAAACTTGTCGATGAATCTCTTAGAAATATCGATGCAGTTGTTCATCTTGCTGCACAAATAAGTGTGCCGTTTTCGATTCAAAACCCTCAACTGAATAATGAAGTAAATATTGGGGGAACAAAGAATCTGCTTAAATATAGCGTCAGAAATAAAATCCAAAAGTTCATATTTGCATCTTCATGTGCTGTTTATGGCGACCCTATATACTTACCCATTGATGAATTGCACCCGCCCCGTCCTATTTCGCCATACGCGGAATCCAAGCTTTCAGCAGAAAAAGAAACTCTAGGCCTAAAAACCAACAATATCAAGTCAATCGTCCTTCGATTTTTTAACGTTTACGGTGCTAAACAAGGATTAAATGAGTACAGCGGAGTTATCACCAAATTTATTGATCGAATCAAGCAAAAACTCCCCTTAACCATCTACGGCGATGGATTACAAACAAGAGACTTTGTTTACGTAAAAGATGTTGTGAACGCTATTGTTATAGCGCTCGAAAATAAAACCATAAGTAAAGAGGTCTTCAACGTAGGAACAGGAAAAGCAGTTACAATCGATGAACTTGCAAAGACGATGCTATTATTGACTAATGCTAAAATAGAAATTATTAAAGAACCGCCAAGACAAGGAGACATCAAACAAAGCTACGCTAACATAAATAAAGCAAAAACTTTAGGATTCGAACCTAAATTCACACTAAAGAAAGGCCTTAAAGAATTACTAAATCAGAATTTGTTAACCTCACTTAGCGATGGCTAAACCAACCTCAACTTGATATAATTTACTCAAGTCTTCTGTTTTTCGAATAAGCTTTCATCTCTCTTTTTTTCGGCAGTGTTTTTAAGTGCTAGCGGATGCTATGCAAGCTTGAAATAAAATGATTAATTGCAAAATATGCGCTTTAACAATTAAAGGCGAAGAAAGGATAACTCGCCCCGGCTCAAGATTTCAGTTTTATATTCTTAGTTCATAAGACTTAATTAGAGTTTAATTGCGTAGTAAAACATAATATATACTACAGGTTGAAGGTAGAGAAAAATGGCAAACTTGCCCAAGATCAATAAAAAAATGAGCACTATACTCCATAGTCTTGGCTTGAGCAGTATTGGAGGAGCCCTTTTTCTGCAAGGAACAGTTTTTACGGACATATTAAGATTCGGTTATTTCAGAGGGATAGAACAGAATCCCTTAATTCTATCGTCCGAACTCGCTTTAACTGGTGTCGGCGTAGCTTATTTCGCATTTATGTTTGGGCGCTTTATTCTCAGCTATGTCTAAATTGTTAAAAAGCAAAAGGGCATTAGCTTTATCTCTAAATTAATGTTTCAAGTTAATTCATGTTTAAGAAAGATCTTTGCCTGCTAAGTTTAAAAAATATAAAAAAATTAAGGAAGATTATTTTTTTCTGGACTTGGATTCGAGTCTTCATTGATTTTTTCAATTGTTTGTTCTAAAGGCACATTTGAACCTGCATTGCCTTCATTGATTTTTTCAATTGTTTGTTCTAAAGGCACATTTGAACCTGCATTGCCTTCATTGATTTTTTCAATTGTTTGTTCTAAAGGCACATTTGAACCTGCATTGCCTTCATTGATTTTTTCAATTGTTTGTTCTGATGGTGCAGTTGAAGATACATTGTTTTTCTTGTTTTTTCTGCGCCGAGTCAACAATAAAGCTGCTAATAAGGCTATTAAGAATATTATCAGTGCCAGCAATCCTACCGTGAATAAGCTTGTTGAAGGCGTTTGTGAGGTAGAGCCAGTTCCTGTTGAGGTAGAGCCAGTTCCTGTTGAGGTAGAGCCAGTTCCTGTTGAGGTAGAGCCAGTTCCTGTTGAGGTAGAGCCAGTTCCTGTTGAGGTAGAGCCAGTTCCTGTTGAGGTAGAGCCAGTTCCTGTTGAGGTAGAGCCAGTTCCTGTTTGAGATTGAGTAACAGCATTGACTGTGACTGTTGTTGTGTTTGATGTGGCGTTGTTTTGGAAGCTGTCGGTTATGTTGACGTAGATGCTTGCTCCTGATTGTTCATCTCCTGCAACTGCTGTATAAGTGTATGTTGGGCTGTTTGTTTCGACTGGGTTGCCGTTGAGGTACCATTGGTAGTTGAATGGGCCTGTTCCGCCAGTTACGGTTGCGGTGAAGGTCTGGTTTTGACCAATATCCAAGGTTTGACTACTTTGGCCAATGTTGATGCTTACAGTCGGTAGGGGGTTTACTGTGACTGTTGTTGTGTTTGATGTGGCGTTGTTTTGGAAGCTGTCGGTTATGTTGACGTAGATGCTTGCTCCTGATTGTTCATCTCCTGCAACTGCTGTATAAGTGTATGTTGGGCTGTTTGTTTCGACTGGGTTGCCGTTGAGGTACCATTGGTAGTTGAATGGGCCTGTTCCGCCAGTTACGGTTGCGGTGAAGGTCTGGTTTTGACCAATATCCAAGGTTTGACTACTTTGGCCAATGTTGATGCTTACAGTCGGTAGGGGGTTTACTGTGACTGTTGTTGTGTTTGATGTGGCGTTGTTTTGGAAGCTGTCGGTTATGTTGACGTAGATGCTTGCTCCTGATTGTTCATCTCCTGCAACTGCTGTATAAGTGTATGTTGGGCTGTTTGTTTCGACTGGGTTGCCGTTGAGGTACCATTGGTAGTTGAATGGGCCTGTTCCGCCAGTTACGGTTGCGGTGAAGGTCTGGCTTTGTCCGACGTCTAAAGTTTGACCAACATCAATGCTTACGGTTGGTAAATCATTTACTGTCACTGATACTACGTTAGAAGTAGCTGTCAGCTCTGGAGTCGCGGAACCTGTTCCCACATCAGTAAATGTCACGTAGATCCCAGCATCTGAACTTGAAAAGGCACAAGTGGCAATTGTTCCTGCTCCTGAAGCACCTGAAATTGCACCGTTCTCATCATACCATTGCCATGAGAATGATCCTGCGCCTCCAACAACTGTGGACGACAATGATACTTGCTGACCTGCATCACTCGTGGTAGAAGCGGGTTGAACCGCAATTGAAAGGGCAGAATCAACTGTGACCACTGCTGGTGCGGCAAGATTTGATGTCTCACCCCAACTGTCGGTGACTTTCACAGTAATTGAGTAAGAGCCAGCAGCCAAAGCTGTATAATTGTAAGAGTTTGCAGCTCCGCATTGAACTTCAGAAGATCCAACATACCATTGATATGTCTTATAGATACCTGAGCCGCCAGATGCGTTTGCAGTAAAAGTTTGCGATTGACCAACATCCATAACACATGAACCTGGGTTCACGGAAACTTTTGGATCATGACCAGTGCAAGCTAAGGCCGGTGCAGTTAAGGACACAATGAGCAAAATGCCCACAACCGCCGCAATTAAAGCCACGCTGAACGGTTTGATGTTTACTCTATTCATATTTTCACTCTTGCTTTGGTTTTTCAAATGGTTTTTAATTGAAAAACTGCAAGATTTTCCACAAATTTTTAGATTAATCGGATTCATTCGTGTATCGCCTTTCTTGAAGGTTAATACACATTTCTTAATAAGCAAAATTACCAAACCCAAAACATATCCAATAATGTAATAATTCGGTATCTGAGCTTTCGATTGAGTTCGGAGCAAAAGAATCAAGCATTGGTTCGATTTAGTTTTCATGAAAATTCTTTTATTTTTCGGTTTAACTCTAAACGCTTTGATTCGGTATGTTACTGAACCATTGAATAAGACAAGGCGTAGAAGGCTTAATTGAGTTTTAGCTTCATGCAGTCTAAAATCTGTATTTTTAGGAAGCTGCCTTATTCATTAACGGCTGATGTTGTGCCTCTTCGTCTTTTCTTGTTGGGGTTGAGTTTCGAGTTTTTGAGTATATTATATCTTTGTATATTATATCTTTATATATAAGATTGTGTTATGATACATTCGGGCTGGCCTGCGCTTTAAACCTGTATTTAAAATGTAAATCAAAAAACCGTATTTCACGATAATAAGATTATAATTTGAAATTATAGTTAAAAAACATATATGAGGCCAAAAAATGGTTAATGAGCTTCAAGAGAAAAAAGAAACTGCAAGCGTTTATGTTAATTTAAATGATTTTAACGAAAACAAAGAACCTTTCTCGAAGTTTGCAAAGAATGAAGAAAGCGGCACAGAACAAGCTCAAAGCCTCAGACAAGCACAATTTGATCGTTTTTTAGTCGAAGCAATTGATGAAGCCTTATCGACTCTAGGGGAAGCCGTTAAAAACACAATATATGAGCATTTAGAAAGAGATTTTGGTATTTCAAAAAATGAAATTCCAACGAGAATTGATGAATTTTCAGATATAATGCACAAAATTTTTAGGCTAGGTGCTTCTCGTCTTGAAATAAAATTTATAAAAAATTTGGATTCTAAAATTAAGTCCAATTGTGAAGGTATCGATTCTGATTGCTCGCTAAGTAAATGGATTGACATGGAATTATCTTTTGTAGAGTATCTAAAGATGGCGCGTAAAGAATACGAAGAAGGCGAAACGAAAAATCAAGGAAACAGCCGAACAAACGAGGTACTTACAGAAACAAATTTGTAAAGAATTTAATATTCCTTATAAAGCATTTTCAATGTATTCTGTTATTTAGATTTAACAGTTTTTTGAAGAGCGCTTTGATTTTAACTATTTGAATTATCCTTCAATTCGTGATATCAAGAAATGAAAAAGCATCTTCACTAAAACGAGAAAATTGGTTTTAGTTTTTAATAGTTTTTTTTTTGAACAGGTGAATTTGTCTAATATCCATTATTTTTTAAATTTGAATGATTTTCCAATTTTATCGGCTAATGAGGATTTCTGGATTTTTGCTTTATCTTCTTGTGATTCTACTGATTTTATATTCAATCTGTATTCAATTTCATTCTTTATTCTTTCTATTTCTTCTTTCTTGTAAATTGATCCTTCGATTAGAAGAATGTCATGTCCTTGAGCTATTTTTTTTGCTGTTTCATTTATTTGTGGCATCGCAACAAATATCGGAATATCAACTTTTACTTCGGAAGTTTTGTAGATATAAAGTATTAGCGGTGAAGATGAAACTTCAGGTTCGCTTACTAGCATGATCAAGAGCTATAATCATTTCTTGATCTGTTGATTTGTTTTTTTGCTATAAGACTGAAATGATGTTGCATTCCACTTTTTTGTCCTACTGCAATTCCAGGAATTTCAACATTAAAGCCCAGATCAATCAAAAGTTGCTCTAAAGCTTTCTAAGACTTGCAACGTTCTGCCTTATCTCTTTCTTTCTATTTTAGATTTAGTGAAAATTTGTGGTATTTCTGTTAGTTGGGCTTCTTTTATATGCAAAAGTTTTTGTTGCAGTTTCGACAGATAAGTCAAATTCTGGATTTTCGAATCTTTCGCTGCATTCTTGGCATATGTACCAGCGACCCATGTTTCTATATTGCCCTTCAATCGAGTTGCTCTCCGCATTTTGGGCAAATGATTTCCAATGTATTTGTTTCTTTGGTCGATGAATCCGCATGGAATATGTTCAGTTAAGCTTGTTTTATCAACGTTGTGGCTTTTGCATTTTGGGCATCGATTATGCAGTGTCATGATTGTTGATTGGCAATCTGGGACAAACTGATACTGAATCAAAAAATCTTTTGTGAAGTATATCTAGTCTTGCAAGATTTTCTAAGAATTCTTTTGAAATATCGACCAGTTTCAGCTTGATTAGGATTCTTTTCTAGTTATTTGGTAAATAAATCCTAATGCCTGGAGTGTAAATAGGAATTATTTCATCTTTTTCTTCACCTTGAAGTAAGTTCTCTTAGAAGGTTCGCGTGTTTTCGGGTTCAATGTATGCTTCTCTTCTCTCAAGTTCTATATTTGTCATTCAAATCTATAGGTTTGATGCTTCTGTCTTTGATTGAAGTTTGACTCGCTTTGTTGATCTTTGTTGTTTCTGTTTAAAGTTGGCGTTGATTTTTCTTCATTTTTCGCGACTTCCTATCTTTTTACTGCTTTTACATTAGTCCTATATTTTTGTTTAATGGAGGAACAAATAGAATGCTATTCCTGAAGCAATTGCTAAAACTGCTACGTGTTTTAATCCGTCTAGCAAATGAATCTTCATTTATTTTTCCTGCAATTAATCCTCCGAATAATGATTCTAGTAGTGCTGCATGGAGAAATAATCGTCTTGATTGAGTCTGCTGTTAGTATTGGCTTTATGAAAGAGGTTGCGCCTGCTGCTGTGTGGCTAAGAGGAGCGAACATCATGTTTGAAATAATGATAATTATGAATAAGAAACATGAATACTGAGAAGTAGAATATTAGCACGTATGGAATTGTTTGCATGTCTTCTTTTTTCGCTCCACGCATTCATGTTTTCAAGGTATTTTGCTGTTGAGTCAAAGATGTCTGTAAAGGTCTCCTCCATGTTTTCCTGCTTCATTTATTAGAACTGTTGCTTTTTTGATTAAAGGTAAATCTAGTCTATCAGCTAAATTCTGTTAGGGCTTCGTTAAAATTCATGCCCCAACTCATGTGTGCAACTAATATTTTTAGTTCATCTGTTAATGGACCATACAGTTCGTTTGGAAGCATGTTCTAAGGCTACTTGCAAGTGGTATTCCTGTTCTTGATGCAGTTGCTAAGTCTCTTAAGAATTCAGGAGTTGCTTTTTCAATTTTGATTTTCCATCTGATTATGTATTATCTTGTCTATGCTTGGAGGAACCACACCTATTGCTAATGGCGATTACAATCATATAATCCAATGTTGGAGACAGTAAGATAGAAAAATAGATGCAACAACGAAGAAAATGACTGCTGCTGATGCAGAAATTATTGTTATTCGTTTTATTGTTTTTTTGGTTATTTTCATTAGCGCTCACTTTTCGAATGTTGACATTATAACCATCATTATTGCACCCATTATTGGGATTCCAAGGTAAGTCATCAAGTAAAGAAGCGTTGCCATGCTCATGCCTGCCAATTGTGCCGCTGCCTATCATGCCTAAGTGTTACAAAAAGAACTACGAAAAGCAATGGAGCAGCGACTAGCATCATGATGTATATTTCCGCCATTGCTGAAAGTGATTCTAGCATCACGTCTAGTTTGCCCATTCGTTCTTTTGTTATTGTTTCTGTTGTAATTTTTAGGTATTCTGTTGGGTTTCCGCCCGTTCTTACTGTTGCTACGTAACCTTCAAGTATTTCGCCGAAGTTGATCATTGGGTGTTAGTTTGGCATTTTCTACAATTGAAGTCATAAGATCATTGCCAAAGATTCCTATGTCTCTTATAATGTTGCTGAATTCCAAGCGTACTTCTTTGAGAGTATCAATTTTTGCCATTGATTCGAAAATAACGCTGGGTGGAACATTTGAGCTTGAAAGAAGAGTTAGAAAGTTGGCTATGTAGGGCAAATTTCTGTCTATTGGTCCGTTTCTGTTGCTTGCTTTCATTCCAGGATAAATGTACATTACCATTAATGTTACTAATGCTGCTGACGACTGCAGCTAACTAAGCTAAATGCAGAAATTCATTACTGACAAGAATGGAATACCGATTAAAAGCGGCAATAATGATAAATGATACTGGGAATTGCAACTGCAAAAGCAATTATTGAAATTAGTACCATGAAGGCAACGTATGCCTTGAATGCTATCAGTACGCCGCCTTTTTTGAGTTGAATATGGAGCTCTTGAAATTGCGGATATACTTTTTCTAGTTTCTTGTTAAGTAGATTGGTATGCTGTGGTCCAGGGTTCGAACTTCATTCTTAACTCACTTTTGCTTTTCTGTATATTTGTTCTGGGTCTTGAGAAGTAGTCTAACACTAATTTGGAAACGTCTTCGTATGAGCGTATGTGTTTTCTAACCATGTATTCGAGAATTGTTTGTCTCATTTTTAGTTCTTCGATCTATTTCTTCTGGTGAGTATCCCCATTGAGCTGCTATTCTATCTAACAGTGGGCTTCTGCCTATTTTTACGTAAATGTCTTTTTCTGCGTCCCATTTGAATATGTCTTGAATTTTGAAAGTCATCTTTTTCTTTGTCCCAACCAACCATTTCTGAGACGCTTATGGTTCGTCTTAAGGAAACGTTGTTTACGACTAGTCTGCGGACGATTGAGATTGCATTTAAGTTTTCACTTGAGTTTGTGGAATGTTCATTGGTTTTGTTGTTAGTCGGTGCAGGACTCCTTGTACATGTTCAGCGTGTATGGTTGTTAATCCTAAGTGTCCTGTTGCCATGGCTTGGAATAACGCGTAAGCTTCTTCGCCTCGGATTTCGCCTACAATGATGAAGTCTGGTCTTTGTCTTAGTGCCGCTCGTAAGTAGGTCGAACATGCTGATGCTGCCGATTCCGGCTTCACCTACTGCTCCTGCGCCTGTGCCTAAGCCTTGTCTTGTAACCATCATTTCCCAGTTTTGATGAGGTAAACGTATTTCTTGTGTGTCTTCGATGCTTACTATTTTTAGTGTTGGTCTAATGAAAAGGCTGATGGCGTTGAGCATTGAGGTTTTTCCTCCGCCGATGTCGCCGCCAATCATGACTGAGTGTCTGTTTTCTATTAATGAACCAGTAATAAGCTGCGATTTCAGGTGATAATGCCTTGTATATTATTAAGTCGGTGATTGTGAGAGGGGTTTTCTTGAATTTTCTTATTGTGAATGTGCTGCCTTTAGGTGTTACTTCTGTTCCATATGTTACTTGGGCTCGGCTGCCATCATTTAATGTTCCATCAAGGATTGGCTGTGCGATGGAGATGTGCCTGCCGCAAAGATAAGCAAGTTTGAAGACAAAGTTTTCTAGTTCTTGAGGTGTTTCAAATACTATGTTTGATGGTATGGATTCATATTTGCGGTGCCAAACAAACACTGGTGAGTTAATACCATCGCATGAGACGTCTTCAATGTTTTCGTCTCTCATTATTCCATCTATTTTTCCAAAACCTAAGAAGTCTCGGGTAATGTAATACTGATATTTGCCAAGTGTTTTGCCGTCAACATTTATGTCGATATTTTACTGCTGTTTCCAAAATTTTATATTTTAAGAATTCTTCGGCTGCATTGCGGATCTTTTAAACTTTTTATATTAATTGAAAGTTCATCCCAAAGAATATTTTTTAGCTCATCTAACAATTGTTTATCTAATTCTGTTAATGTTGGCTCTAGAAGAGAATATTTTAGTTCGTTTTTTTCGTCTTCAACAATTGCTGCATAAGAAAAAGGAAGCAAAAGAGGATAATGCTCTTTGTAAGTTTCAGGAACATCCGAAGTCTTTGTTTCTTTTGGCATCTCCAAGGTTTGCAGCTGGTTATTCCCATTTAAAATTGGAGTCTCATTCTGAGTTTGTAGCGCTTGCTCCTTTTTTCCGAGTTTCCACAGCTTCAATTAAGCGTCTCCATGATTAAATTCTTTAAGAGTCAATATAAACTAAGTAATTTTATTGGCTTAACATTTAGTAGCAGCAGAATAGTCAATGCATTTTCTAAGGGAACGTATCTTTCTAATATTGAGTAGAAATTCGTAAAAACTAATAAACAAGAAAGATAGATTTTAAAAAACTTAAAGACGTGAAAATACAAATGCATTTGACTTCAAAATTAGGGCCAAAAAGAATACTTGTTGTCGTATTAGTCATAATTCTTATTGTGGGAAGTGTGGTTGCAGTATTTATTGCTCTCCAAACATCTTCATCATCTAATCAGTCACCTGAAACTACACCTACTGCATCCCCTACCGCTAGCCCTATACCAACAGCGACGCCAACCTCAACTACAACACCATCAAATAGTTCCACACACATAGTTGATTGGTCAACAATGGCTAGTGGCGATACAGACTTTTGGAATGAGACTGCTTCATCTTCCTATTTACTTACCTTGAATAATACCATGGCTGATGGATACGACGGATTAAATATTGAGGCATATAATGATACTAATTTAGCTATTCAACAGCCAATTTGGTCGATAACATTTTACAATGGCACATTCTTTTCCTATAACTGCGGAGACGCAAGCGCTTTTGGATATGGGTATTGTAATGGATCTATTCAGATTTTTGTAAATGACAGCGCAATTATAATCACAGGCGTAAACGTTGCAAACCCCTCTTCGCCGGTTACAGGCACATCTCCATTCGTCATAAATGTACCTTTCCAAACTTTAGAACAAATACAAACAAGTGGCAGTGGCAGCTTTAATAGTGGAGATTTAGATATAACACTAACTATAACTTAGTATGCATCTATTCAACCTTGCTTATATTGTAATAATTGATAGAATGGTACCAAGATAGTGCAGCTCTAATTCTTTCTTTAATCCAGCCCCTATCCCTCAAACTTGGCGGCTTTGAATGGGTAAACATTAAAATCCACAAATTAATTCATGTTTTTTTGTGATTTTCTTTTTTTATTTTCTTATTCTTATTCGCTTGTTGAACTTTCTATACAGTAAGCAGTCTGTAAATTGAATACGTTCCTGGGTATCATACTTTTTGAATTAAGAAAAACTTTAACCACAACGAATTCATGGTCTTAATTGCTGTGACAAGACTTGCCAAGTCAGAGTACTTAGCCTACTGGCTGAGGCCAAAGTTTAATCTTGGTATAAAGAAAAGATAGTAGCCGGCCTTTAAAGTTTTAAAATATTAAAAAAAAGACTGTTGAACTTAGTCTTTAGTAGTTTAGTGTTATTGTCTGAGCTTGATTCATAGTTACTGAGCCAGATGACGGCGTATAACCTGTGAAATAGACTCCGTTTACTCTACTTTGTGCACTGCTAGCAGTTGCCGTTGTTCCAGCGTCAGCCCATGAAGACCATGTTGTGGTCTCCTGCTGGTTTGTATACGTCGTCCCGAACTCTGTATACGTTATTCTGAAAGTCCCGCCCGTATACCCTGTTGTTGCAGTAACGGTTAGTTGGTATTGGTGATAATACTCAGGGTCAGCACTAGCACCAGAAGCAACGGATGAAATCACTGTATGAGTGCCACTGTCGCCTGACGCAATCATGTATCTCTCGCTTCCTGAAATCGCGATAGGTGAAACATAACTAACAGAAGTACTAGCGTCAGCCCAGTCGCTCGACAAGGAAAGTGCGCCTGCTGAGTTAGTGGACAGATGTAATACGTTGCCGAATTGCGTGTAGGCAACCAGGTTTGTTTGGCTCTTAATGGTTGAGCCGTCGTTGGTTGTGTAGGCGAATGGAACGTTGTATTGGTGGTAGAAGTTGGTGTCGGAGATTGTTGTTGAGGAGCTTACTGTGAAGGTTGCGGGTGATGATGATAGGGCCCATCTTTGGGAGCCAGAAGTGAAAGTCTGGTACGTGACTTTACCACTGCCGGCATCAACCCATGCAGAAGCAGGGCTCGTAACTCCATAGGAAGATCCTGCGTTAATGGCTATGGATGCGCCGAACTGGTAGTATGAGCCGATCTGGCTGCCGCTTGTTATCGTGCTCGAGTCTTGGTCACCATAACCAAACGTAACCGTGTATTGGTGGTAGAAGTTGGTGTCGGAGATTGTTGTTGAGGAGCTTACTGTGAAGGTTGCGGGTGATGATGATAGGGCCCATCTTTGGGAGCCAGAAGTGAAAGTCTGATAACTAACCATATTGCTGCCGGCATCAACCCATGCAGAAGCAGGGCTCGTAACTCCATAGGAAGATCCTGCGTTAATGGCTATGGATGCGCCGAACTGGTAGTATGAGCCGATCTGGCTGCCGCTTGTTATCGTGCTCGAGTCTTGGTCACCATAACCAAACGTAACCGTAAACTGATGATAATATGTGGGATTAGCATTTGCGCCGGAAGCAACGGATGAAATCACCGTGTGAATGCCGCTGTCGCTTGATGCAATTATGTACCTCTCGGTGCCTGAGATTGAAATGGGCGAAACGTAAGTAATGGAGGTGCCAGCGTCAGCCCAGTCACTGGAAAGGGAAAGCGTACCTGCTGAGTTAGTGGACAGATGTAATACGTTGCCGAATTGCGTGTAGGCAACCAGGTTTGTTTGGCTCTTAATGGTTGAGCCGTCGTTGGTTGTGTAGGCGAATGGAACGTTGTATTGGTGGTAGAAGTTGGTGTCGGAGATTGTTGTTGAGGAGCTTACTGTGAAGGTTGCGGGTGATGATGATAGGGCCCATCTTTGGGAGCCAGAAGTGAAAGTCTGGTACGTGACTTTACCACTGCCGGCATCAACCCATGCAGAAGCAGGGCTCGTAACTCCATAGGAAGATCCTGCGTTAATGGCTATGGATGCGCCGAACTGGTAGTATGAGCCGATCTGGCTGCCGCTTGTTATCGTGCTCGAGTCTTGGTCACCATAACCAAACGTAACCGTGTATTGGTGGTAGAAGTTGGTGTCGGAGATTGTTGTTGAGGAGCTTACTGTGAAGGTTGCGGGTGATGATGATAGGGCCCATCTTTGGGAGCCAGAAGTGAAAGTCTGATAACTAACCATATTGCTGCCGGCATCAACCCATGCAGAAGCAGGGCTCGTAACTCCATAGGAAGATCCTGCGTTAATGGCTATGGATGCGCCGAACTGGTAGTATGAGCCGATCTGGCTGCCGCTTGTTATCGTGCTCGAGTCTTGGTCACCATAACCAAACGTAACCGTAAACTGATGATAATATGTGGGATTAGCATTTGCGCCGGAAGCAACGGATGAAATCACCGTGTGAATGCCGCTGTCGCTTGATGCAATTATGTACCTCTCGGTGCCTGAGATTGAAATGGGCGAAACGTAAGTAATGGAGGTGCCAGCGTCAGCCCAGTCACTGGAAAGGGAAAGCGTACCTGCTGAGTTAGTGGACAGATGTAATACGTTGCCGAATTGCGTGTAGGCAACCAGGTTTGTTTGGCTCTTAATGGTTGAGCCGTCGTTGGTTGTGTAGGCGAATGGAACGTTGTATTGGTGGTAGAAGTTGGTGTCGGAGATTGTTGTTGAGGAGCTTACTGTGAAGGTTGCGGGTGATGATGATAGGGCCCATCTTTGGGAGCCAGAAGTGAAAGTCTGATAACTAACCATATTGCTGCCGGCATCAACCCATGCAGAAGCAGGGCTCGTAACTCCATAGGAAGATCCTGCGTTAATGGCTATGGATGCGCCGAACTGGTAGTATGAGCCGATCTGGCTGCCGCTTGTTATCGTGCTCGAGTCTTGGTCACCATAACCAAACGTAACACTAAACTGGTTATAGTAGGGCTCGATTATTGTGCCTGTGGCGCTTGCGGTTCCTGTTGCGCTGCTGGTGTCCCATCGTTCGCTGGAGCCTGATCCTAAAAGTGGGTTAGTATAAGTGTACGTTGAGGCGGCATCGACCCAGACGCCTGAGCCACCAGTTGTTGTAGCATTTACTGTATTGCCGCTAATGCCGAACTGAGTGTAAGTCACGGCAGGTGCAGTTGGTGAGCCACCGCCAGAAACAGAGTACTGGAAAGTAATCAAATACTGGTGATAATAAAGTTTAGGGTAAGTATTTCCGCCAGCGGTTAATGCGCTTGTAGTGTATGCGCCACCGTTTAGAATCCATTGTATAGTTGAATTGCTCAGACTCGTTGTAGCTGGGAAAGTGACAGCCGTGTTGTAATCGCTCCAGGTAGAGTTGCTCCAATTATTAGTGGAAGTAAGAGTTGCAATAGTTGCCGAGCTTGTACCTAGATAAGTGCCCGTTAATTTGAGAGAATCGCTGCTTGTAGGAGAGCCGCCGTTGAATGTGACGCTGAAAGTATTTTGGACCTGTTCGTAAGCAGTAATAGAAATGGCAGTAGAACTTGCGTAGTATTGGCTTGAATTAGCAGAAAAAACGTTTAATACGATAAAGCCATCTCGAGTAGTGCCGCTGTTTGTGAAATATAGTGTAAAGTTGTCGCCTGCAACCATGGCTATTTTATAGGGGGTTCCATCAGCCGCGAATGTGTTAGGTGTAGGATAACCGCCGCTAATTGTCACGGTGGCGCTTGGAGCAGAATTGGCTAGTGTAACTGTGATTGTTTGGGTTACCGTGTTTACTGTGTACGTGGCGGTGGCAGAGTTGGAGCTTGCGTCTGTGACTGCTATAGTTTGGGATCCTCCTGCTGTTGTAGTTGGTATAGTGAAATTTGCATTAGTAAATGAACCTGTGGAGTTTGTACTTGTTGCGCCGCTTAACGTGACTGTTGTTCCTCCAAAGGTTGCTGTGAGTGCTGAGTTTGCTGCGAAGCCGTTGCCGGAAACGGTAACGGTTGAACCAGCATTGCCGATAGTCGGGCTAGGTAGAAATGGATGGAGTTACGGTGAATGTTGTACTGGCAGTATTTGCACTGGCATCAGTTACTGTAACTATTTTGCTTCCTGCTGTTTGGCCTGTTGGTATACTGAAGGAAGCGTTAAAGTAGCCTGAGCTGTTTGTAAGCACGCTAGTAGGGTTAGTTACAATTGTTGCGCCATTGTATGTAATAGCCACGTACTCGGAACCAGCGAAACCATACCCTGAAACAGTAACTGTTGAACCAACCGAACCGCTGGTTGGGCTCAAAGTAATCGATGGAGTAACAGTGAAATTAGTATACGCAGTGTTAACGCTGTCTGTTGCCGCCACAGATTTGATGCCTGTTGTATCCAGTGGAACATTAAAGGTTGCGGAAAAACCGCCTGATGAGTTTGCAGTTATTGTGGAAGGATTCGTGCTCACAAGGTTTCCGTCGAAGGTGACATTAACATTGGCGTTTGAAATATAGTTTGTACCTGTTAGTGTAACTTGTGATCCAAACTGACCACTTGTCGGACTCACAGTTATGTTAGATGCTACAACTGTGAAGGTAGCTGATGCAGAATTGAAACTGCTGTCAGTAATTGTGACTGTATAGTTTCCAGCTGCTAAACCTGCAGGAACAGTGAAGACGGCGCCGGATTTGATATTGCCTGATGAGTCGGTAGTGCCGTTGAATGAAACTGGTGACCCATTAAAGGTAGCTACGAGTTTGGAGTTGGCTGCATAGCCACTGCCAGTAACTGTAACTGATTCTCCTGCAGGACCACTCGTAGGGGAAAGCGTGATAGGAGTGCCACTATTTAATTTTACTGTATCCGCAATTATTGCCCAAGCAACAGAGAGTGGACCCGAACTGCTGGAAAGCGTGCAACTTACGGGCAAGTTGTTTTGGACAGTTGTTGTGTTCATAGTTTCAACCCAGATTGTTCTGGGAGCTGCGGTTTCACTAAGACCTGTGGCGCCGCTTGTACTAGTTACTCCCATTACTTGCGTAAATCCAGACCCTGGTGTCACAATAGGATTTTGCCAATCGATTCCGACTGCACCTATTATTAAATCATTTGTGTTTGTTGTCGTTATGCTGATAATTGGTTCTGCCGTAAGACTGTTGGAATCTGTGGTAGTTTTAGGAGAAACATCAAAAGGTGAAGCTGTATTGACGTTACTGACGGCGAATGCTGTTGCCGCCCAGTAATTATCGTCAACATTGCTCTCCTGTAAGGTGATGGTTAAGTTGCCAGGGGATGGCATTATGGTGTACCATGTCTGGACAATGCTATCACCTTGCTGGTTATTACCATAACCATAGCCATTATAGGCATCCGAAGCAGATTGATCTCTTGAAGTCCAAACTAGACTGGGAGTTGAGGTAATGGTGATAGTAGGGCCGTTTCCATAGTATCCATCGTTTCCATCATCATAAATTGCAGCTAAATAAATCAGGTCATTCTTATTTTTAGTTGTGAGTGAAAAGCCTATGGTGCTAGTTCCCGTTGGCGGAACCAGACGTTTGGCCGTCTAATGCCCCGTTGGTTAAGGTATTTAGTTGGCTAGTTGTCGGGGATGCTGATATGTCGTTTCCTCTGGCGGTGACAAACCAAAAGCTGATACTGTCAGTGGAAGCCACGTTAGGCAAACTGATTGCGTTGAAGTATTGTATATCTGCTCCAGGTTGCAGGGTAATAGCTGGGGAGATAGCTAAATTAGCGACTGCTCCCGTGGTGTTGTCCTTGACCCATAATCGAAGTAGTTGAGCGGGTAATTGACCAGTGTCCAAGATGAAACAGTTTATGTATACTACGTTGGTTCCAGTGGCCAATGCAGGGTTTACGATTGATACGGTTGTCATTTCTGTGTACCGGTTTAAATCTGCTTGGTTTGCCTCCGCTACTGCATCCTGTACAGAAGTGTTTTGGTTGAGAAGGATCATCATGCTTGCGAAAACTAGCATTACCACTAGTAGGAAAAATATCATACCGAATATGGTGCTAATTCCTTTTTTGTTACTTGGTAGTTTATGGTGCAAATTCATAGTTAAATGAACTTCCGCTTTTTGTTGTAATTTGTATTTCACAGATTGATCCTTTCAAGTTAGGGACAGAACCATGCGAAGTTGTTAAACTGACTGTAAAGTACCCTTCTTGACCCGCATTTAAGCAGGTAATAGTTTTTCCAGTGTTAAGATCAACCATGCCTGGGCTTATAAATTGAGTATTGGAATAAGTTGCAAGAGGCGTATGAGTGGTATCACTAGCATTGTATAGTATCAAACCGTTAATTTGCAAGTTGTTTGAAATTCCACAATTGAGAACATAAACAGTCAAAGTTGCGGGTGAAGATTGCGTATACGCGAAGTTTTCAAGGGCTAATCTTTCACCCTCTGATTGTTGACTAGTAGACGCTGAACTAACATAATTGTTCGTAGCCGTCGTTGTAAGATTACTTGAGTAATAATAAGCTAAAGAGCCAAAAATAAACACAATCGCCACTAGTATAAGAGTTGCAAATATTGGACTAAGCGCTCGCTTACCAAGCCGTCGAATTTCACCTTTTTTCATCCATGCATCGAACCTAACTCTATTTTCAGTATTGATTTATCCTCTTGTGCGTACCTCGCAGCCTAAACAATTGCGATAAATTAAAAAATTTGGGTATTGGAAAACATTGTCTCGTCCCCTTTTAACCTAGGAATTGACCTGAAACGAAACTGCCACCTGCCGCTGTCGTCACAGTAACTGTATAGTAAGTTGAAGAGCTAAGACCGCTTATCGTTCCAGTTATTGTTTGAAGTGTCCCAGTCGTTAAAGGTACATTGGCGGCCAATGTTGCGGTACCAATGGTATTTCCATTTGCATCTTTAATTATCAACCCGTTCACGGTTGCCGTTGGACCACTAGTCTGCTCAAGTATTACGCTTACAGTATTCGCAGGGCTGCCTGTGGAACCACTATAGCTCGCGGCTTGTACTGTCACTTTTTCTTGTCCTGCTGTGCCTCCGTTTGTCATAGTTGCTACTGTTCCGCTGGTGAACATGTAGACAACTACTCCAGCGATTACAGCAATAGCGATGAGGATAAGGGTGGCGAATATTGGGGAAATACCTTTACTGTTTTTTAGTATTCTGTTATAATTCATCTTCCATCGTCACCTCCAAGCTAAATTTTTATTTGACAATTTATTCCAACTGAGCCTTTATAAACAACGTATATTAATACGGAATATATCCGAGATGAGGCTTTTCTAGTTAAAAGACACGTAACTAACAACTTTGCATGAACTACTAGACCCTTACAACCGGTCAAATTATAGGTTAGTTTTGGCGAGCAAGGGCATCTCAGGATTCTTTCCAGTTTAGTTGGCGGCATACTCAATTAACATCTGACTGCAAACATTTCGACACCACCATGGAGCGCTTCAGGCACAACATCTTTATTCATGATATGCTTAATCGCAAAACAATATTCAGTAGGGACTTTTGTCTTCTCAAGATTGCTTTTATAATTATTAACTTATTTCAACTCTCGTTTAACGCATTAAAGTTGTTTTTCAAAAATTTTCTTTTTCCAAAATTTAAAGCACAATTGGTACTTTTGAAAAAAAAATTAATTGAATATAAATCAAATATCTGTATTACTGCTTCTCAAGAGTTATATGTAAAATTTTCATAACAACCAAGCATTGCTATGATAGCCGATACAGTAAATGAAACCATGCTAGAATGCCTAGAAAATCAGCGATGTCATAGATGTAACGGGGCTATAATTTATCCAGAAGGTATTGGAGGAGAAAAAATCTGCTCCAAATGCGGCATTGTCATCGATGATGCTCCATCCATAAGAAGTGATGGACAATGGTCTCCGGAGTGGTATTCAAACTGGACACAAGACGATTCTGAAACCCTAAAAGAATGGCTAACCATACTTAGATCTGTTTCTTGCCAATTAAACCTCCCAAGTTTTCCTTTCAGAGAAGAGGCTGCTAGAAAAATAAGAACTCAAAGAAATGTACTTTTCAAATCTCAAAAATTATCAAAAAACAAAAGAGCCACTGTGGCAGCACTAATTCAATTCATTCTTAAAGAGTACAATAAGAATCGTTCATTAAAAGAAATAAGCAGAGAACTCAGCCTAGACAACAGTATAGTCGAGAAACAAGCATGGGTGCTAAAGAAAACATTAGCCCTTCAAGAACCCATAAGAATTACAAGAAAAACAGCCATAAATTATTTGCATGAATACGCAAGCAAAATTACGACAAACAAAGAACTGATTCAACATGCTGAAAGCACGTTGCTTCAACTTAAAAGAGCAGGCGGAAACCCAATCGGCGTCGCAGCTGGCGCCTTCTACAACTCATGCAAAAAGAACAAGATAAAAATCTCCAAAGAAAAAATCGGTGAAATATTCAAAATTTCTGAAAGAACCGTTTACACTAACGAAGCAAGAATTAGAAAGCTAATGTCTGCCTCTTCCAAAGCTACTTGATAAAAAAACAGCGTTGCGGTATCTTCTTATTTTTCAAAAAAATTCTCAAATGTAACTTATTCTCTGAAAAATCATCTCAAGAATAAGCTAGGCGGATATCGGCGACTATTGGAGGCAGCACCCTTTTTTCTTACTATATAAGCAAACTTATGGAATTAACCATTGGATGCCGAAAATGATGGAAATAACGCTAGAAGAGCTAAATAAAAGAGTCTGCAAACTGGAGCGGCATAATGAAGAAGAACTTTTAACCTTAATAGAAATCTTGTCAAATGCCTCATTTTTCGGAGATATTAAAAAATCAAATTGCGCCTTCGCAAAAAATGGGCAATGCGGTTTCTTCATTTTAGGCTCAAAGGCAAGTTCGAAGGCAAAAAAAGGGATTCCCTTGGTTACAGAATGCAAAATTGCACGCTGTGTTGAACCTAAGACGCATTACCATTTAGAATTATCGAACGTTACTTGTGCTTTTTGCCAACAAGTATGTGGCAATCAGCCTGAAAAAGAGAATAAAAGTTGATAACATGAACAAGAAGAAAATTTATTTAGCTTTAGCTTTGGTTTCAATGATTGTAATATCTGCATTTGCGATTTTTGACCGTACCGTTGGATCAAGTACAACAGCCAGTCCTGCCCAGCTTGCTATTGCTATGGGACCAACCAGTGTGCTAGCTGACAATAGCACGTATAGTTGCATTTTTGTGGAATTGAAAGATTCCAGTGGTCACCCTGCAAGAGCGCTTCAGGACACGACAATAAGCTTGTATTCATCTAACACCATGTACGGCACAGTAGACCCGACAGTTACCATAACAAAAGGGAACACGTATGTTAACGCCAATTTCTACACAACATTTACTCCAGGAACAACTACAATATCTGCATCAGCAACAGGCTATAGCACAGTACAGTCATCAATAACTACTGAGGGATACACGCCCTCCCAAATAGTATTGTACGGATTTCCCTCCGTCCTGCCAGCCGATGGAAACTCTTATAACGCCTTAATGGTTCAACTGCAAGATTCAAGCGGCAATCCAGCAAGAGCCCCAGATGCTGGCGTAACTGTAATGCTCTTCAGTTCAAATACGGGCATTGTTTCAGTCAATTCTTCAGTAATAATTCCAGCAGGCCAAACTTATGCTGTTGCAACTCTTACTACCTCGACTACTGCCCAATCTGCCACGATAACAGCGGTTGCGTCAGGATACACAACTTACCAAACAACAGTAACCACTCAAAACTTGGGTTCAATACCTTACCAAATTAATGTTTACATGGGTTCAACAAGTATCCAGGCAGACGAAAACTCGTACCCGCAAATTGCTATCCAACTTGTAGATTCGTCAGGCTATATAGCTGCAGCTACCTCAAACGTCACAATTGCTCTTTCGTCCCAAAATCCAGCAGTTGGAACCATAGACTCGAACATCACAATTCCTACAGGCCAAACTTATGCCATAGCAACATTAAATTCAACATATACAGCAGGCACAACAACGATAACTGCAGTGGCCAATAACTTACTTGAAGGCTCAGGAACGATTACAACAATTGGTTATGTTCCGGCGAAACTGGCTGTTTTCTGCGTCCCATCAGCATTGCCATCTGACAATTCTACTTACGAAGCGATCGTCGTGCAACTTCAAGACGTTCAAGGCGAGCCAGCAAAAGATCCATCAACGGATGTAACTATTAACCTATTCTCATCAAACGATTTAGTAGGCCAGGTGAACCAGACATTAACGATCCCGTTTGGCAGCACTCAAGCCATAGGCCAACTTAATGTAACGAATACACCTGGTACGACTGCGATTACAGCTTCAGCAGCAGGTTATGCAACAGCTCAAGTGCAAGTAACAACCTACCTGATTGATTACTCAACCTTACAAGTAAACGTAACGGCAGACCCACAAATTGTTAGCAATGGCGATGATGCAAACGTAACAGTTTACGTAACTGTAAACAATTCAACGGTAACAGGCGCAACCATCAACTTTGAGTCTGATAACGGAGGAACATTCTCATCGCCAGTAGAACTCGGGAATGGCTATTATGAAGCAAACTTTACTGCAGCAAACTTTGCGCAAAATACAACTTGCACAATTACAGCCACTGCCTCAAAAACAGGATATCTGGATGGCTCAAATACGACGCAAATAACTGTCACCCCGCTATCAACCTCAAGTTCGACTCCGACTCCTACCCCAACGTCAACCCCTACAACTGAGCCAACAAGCAACTCCACAGGAACATTAACCATATACGTAACAGACGGCGATGGAAACTCATTAAGTTCAGCTCAAGTGTACATCAATGGAACCTTAGTGGACGTTACAAATTCATCTGGCTACGTAAGTTTTCAAAACTACACATCAGGTACATACAGCTATAGCGTGAAAAAAGATGGATACCCGACAGTAAATGGGACAATAGCTTATCCCACCGAAAACTCGTTAAGAGTCGAATTATCAAGCACAGCCGCAAGTAGCAATTACTCACTGAACGCTGCGTTTATAGAAGTAATAGCCATTATAGCCATCTGTGCATTGGTAGGCATAATCGTCTTTTTACTCCTGCTAAAAAGCAAAGAAACAAGAAACGCCAAAAAACTTAAAGAACTGCAAGAACAACTAAAATAAAGCAAACACTTCCTCTATTGTATCATTAAAAAAGCTCATTAACTAAACAATGGAATTAAAGCGAACAAGTAATAAAGGAACTATCAAGTTATAGTCAAATTGGACCCAAAATGCGCAAATGCCAAAATTCTAATGCACAAACAATCAAGTAGTTGAGTAAGTTTTAATGTTGATGTATGCTATAGGCTTTCGTATTTGGAATATGTAAATTAATGATCTGCAATAAACTGGAAATAATCTTTTTTAATATTAATGTCACGAAGATTCCAGAAACTCGATGGCTATTTGAAATCCTCTTGGGGATTTGAATTGTGCATTTATCTTTTTCAAATGGTCAATATCGGTTGTCTAAGATTGAAGCATTTATGACATTGCATCTCTAATTGTTTTTCTCAATTGATTTGGTAACGATCATAGATAAAAGAGCATTAGAAGTCGATGCAACGTGCAAAAAACGGAAAACAATAGGTTGTCTTCATTTGTACAAATAACAAAGATCATCATTGCGCAAAATGCAGGCAATGTGATGGAAAATAAAGAAAGAAATGATAAAAAGCTAGGAGAACTGAAATTAAGAATAAAAATTGGTGATTAGCTTTGTTGGGTTCCTGTTATAATTATGTTGAAGCTAAAACTAGTCAAGTTGCCTGTACTCGATGCTGCTGAAAGAGTAATAGTTGCGCTTACAATAGAACCTGACGCTATGGCGCTTCCCTCTTGATTCCAACTTAAGGTTAAGTATGAACTTGCATACGATGGACTCCAGCCAGAAGTTGTCATGTTAAGTGTTTCGGCTGCGTTGCCTGTGTTTTTTATGTAGATGGTTTGATTTGTAGTTGTACCCGGCGTTACAGTTCCCCAACTAAGGCTTGATAACACTATCGTGGCTGCTGAATTAGAATAGACGCCGATGTTTACTGAGGTTTGAATATTGCCATTTGATGATATAGGTTGTTGAGCAGCCAACAAACCTGATGTTAGCGTGGTCAAAGCAACGGCAATTATCGCCAATGTTGCTATACCGATTAGCAATCTTTTGGTGATTCTTGGATTTTTAACCTTAGCAGATATACTTGTTTTGTTGCCATCTAAAACCTTGTAACTCCCAGCCTTGTTGAATATACTTGTTTTGTTGCCATCTAAAGCCTTGTAACTCCCAGCCTTGTTGATATTTGACTTAGCAGTAGGTTCTGCTTTTGTCTTATTCATATCTGGTTTTTGGAATGTCATCCAGATTTTTCTTATGTTCCTCATTTTTCCAAAAATGAGCCACTTTTCCATGATTATCGCTCTCATAGACCTCTTTTTGATTATTACAAATCAGTATATTGAGTCTTAATAAATATTACTTATTTAATCATAAACTGTCTTGAAGTACAACAAAAATACACTAACGATAAAATATCTAAACTTTAATTTTTTGAATATTAAAACGCAGCAACAAACGGATTAACCTGTTAAAGTGCTCTCAAGTTAGCTAATCAAAATATGCTTAAAATCACTTTCTTCAGCCCTACCAGTCAAGGTGATTTAAACTCTAAAGATAACCAATCTAACAATGACTTATTGAAAATAAAAGTCGAAAAGCTCTCTTTAAGAAAGTTTATTGAGTGCCAATAACATATCCTTACATAGTTCGAGTTTCAACAAATGCAAATTAGAGTTTTTGAGTGATACCCTATGCATAAAACATATTCGATAAACAATTCAGATGCGTTGTTAGTAACAGATATCCAGAAAGATTTTCTAAAAGGTGGCTCACTTCCAGTTCCGCAAGGAAATCAAATTATTCCAATAATAAACGATTACTTAAGGCGGTTCAAGCTTGCAAAATTGCATATTTATGCTTCCAGAGATTGGCATCCCGCGGATCATATTTCCTTCAAGTCTCAAGGAGGAATTTGGCCCAATCATTGTATCCAAAATACGTCTGGGGCAGAACTTCATCCTGACCTAAAATTGCCGCCTAATGCAGTAATTGTTTCTAAAGCAACTGATCCAAAAAGAGAAAGTTACTCTGCTTTTGACGGGACGACGCTTGCAGAATTGCTTCAAAAGGACAAAGTTGAGCGCTTTTTCATTTGCGGCGTAGCAACTGACTATTGTATTGTAAACACAGTTGTAGACGGATTAACACTCGGATTCAAAGTCGTAGTTCTCATGGATGCCATAAGAGGAATTAACGCTAGGCCTAGTGATGTTGATAACGCCGTAAAACTTATGATGCAATACGGCGCTGAACAAGCGGTTTCAAATGATTTTCCTGATGATACAGAAGGGCTGCCTCTTGGAGAAGCTGAATCTGATCTTCTTGCAGAGAAGCCTTCAACAAAAGTAGCTCTGAAAAAGAAAGCAAGGATGCGACCAAAAGGATCTATTAAACGCGTTGCTTCCGAACGCAACAAATAAGTTTTTATTCGAAATACAACGAATTATATATAATCATGGATTTTAAAGCTAAAAACTTACAAATAACTTGGTCTTTCGCTCTAATTGGGTCGACAATTGAGTTTTTGCATGTCAAATTGACATGCCGGCGGTTATTAAATGGGTATTTACGGCCTTTTTTAGCGATAGTCGCTCTTCAATTCAATCTCTTTCAGTTAGTTCTTTCCCTTAGGGAGTTTCGAAATTTATTCGAACATACATTATTTACATTAAATTGTTAAATAGCTATAGCCTATTATCAAGAAAAGTTACAGATATATTTAAAAAATGCCCCTCTTGATCAATTTTCGCGATACGCGAAACGAATAAAAGTAAAAGAAAAAACGAAACAAAGCCAAAAGAACTGAACTGAATTTGAAAGTCATAGAAGTTTGAAGGCTTTAAAAGTGAATAAACTTAAAATTCAAAATTAGAGACTCAGCTGATCTTGAAAGTAGTATCATAAAAAGAAAATTATTTTTCGCCGATTACTTGGATAATTACAGTTCGTCGCCTGGGATAAACATCTGTTTCCACAAAAATTAAAGACTGCCAAGTGCCCAATTCGACTCTACCATTTATAATAGGCAGAGTTTTATCAGGCGGAAAAAGTATGGAACGCAAATGAGCATGCGCGTTAGACGGATGCTGATATGACTTATGTTTCGGCGCCAAGCCTTCAAGAAAATTCTTGATATCGCTTAACAAAGCATCATCATTTTCGGTTAAAATAAGAATGCCCGTCGCGTGAGGAGCAAAAACATGAACTATTCCATTACTAACGTCTGACTCAACAATCGCTTCTCGAACACGATCAGACAAATCAACAAAATCAATTTCACCCTGCGTATCAAAATTAATTTTCTTATTCATAACTCTAAAAGAAGACATAGCTATAACCCTTCAAACACATAACAAGTAATAGGCAAAGTTGAAAAAGATTTCTAAGAACAATGAAATTTTGTTTTGTTGATGCTTTTGTATACCGTGAATAAACAAAGCATATCTTTGAAGCACAAACTCATCACTTTAAAATTAAATACACATTATTTTTTGGATTGCTAAACAGCTCCTAAGAACTTACTTGAGTCGTCATTTAACTCGTAATTTTCTCGCAAGCAACAGTGAAGTCTCCTAAACTTTCCAGCGTGTATTACACTGACTTTTCAATTATTCCCTAATCCTTATCCGAGCGATCTGCGATTAAACTGTTAAGTAATTGATGATAGGTGAATCGATTTCCTTACTTAAGTCACATATGCTTTTCAACCGGTTTTCCGTTTTGGTGCCATTTATGCTAATGCCGGTAAAAACAGTTAAAGCGTTAAATAATCGTTTTTCGAAGATGCAAACGGTCAAACATAAGTGCTCCTCGATAAAATGAGAGGAGGTTAACTGCAGGATAGCTTCACAAATAAGAAAGGTAATTCAGACGACAAGCGGTTGTTGAGGAGGAATTGTAATTAATTACACTTTCAATAATAAGCAAACATATCTGTCGTTAAATCTAAAATTGCGGCTAATGACTTTGACGGTTGTCTCCATCTTCACAGAGTTTGGATTTTGAAATGTACAATGCGATCTTCTTAATTGCCGCCAAAGCAACTTAGCACTGCTTTCGCGCAGGCTACGTACTCAGAGATATACTGAATCTGCTTCTGAAAGTATATCTGTGAAACTCCCATGCTGCCCTTCAACAGGGTCTCTCAAACCCGAAGACTTGTTCAAATGAGCCAAACCTTTTTCAACGCTTTTATTTGCGTTTTCGATAGCTCAATCTTTCTTCTTTTGGGTGTTTATTCTACAAGGTGTAACGTGGTTGGTGATCTTTGTCTTAGGAGCATTTTTGGGTGATTTGAGAACGCTGCTCTGAATTGTGGCATTGAGGTTTCGAAGAGATCCCATTTTTAGGCGTCTTATCTTGCGTTCTCACCCTAGCGGCGGAAAGCCTTACCTTAGCCTTCACTGCAACCTACTTTAGGATTAAGATTCCTTAATGTAAAATTAAAGAAAATGCGTAATTTTAATACCTGAATGTTACGGTTTATAGTTAAGTCATTTTTGACAAAACATCCAGTTTTTAGTCATATTTTTGAATAAATAGGCTCCATTAAGCCTGTTTTTATCCGAATGGTTGCACCTAAAAACTCGCCTAGTTTTTTGAACCAAAGCTGACATTTAAACTGCTTGATTCGGGAGTAAAATGCCAAAATGGGCCCAATTTAGCCGTTTTAGTGCTTTGCCTAGAGACAAGGCATGGAGATAATCGTGGCCTCATATAAGTACCTCCGAAAATCTCCATTCGAAGCTCTGACCTGATTTTTCGAAAGTACTTCGAGGTTTTCGACTGCTTTTTGATGCACTTAAGTGTTTAGTGCAAACTTTGCTTCTTTAAATTGCATCTTTGTCGTTAGTGAACTGATGAAAATATTTTTTCGACACACTCAAACTGATGAGTAATGCACTGTGAGTGCGATCTGCTGGCCACTTTAATTGCCGCTAACTACAAAGTTTTCCTAGGAGCAGCAGGCAAAGTTATAATTGAATTGTGACTTTGACGATGCTTTCGTATACAACTTGGCGAACAAACAATGTCATGACCTGCTTCACCAGGCAATTGGCCATATTTAGTGCTCGGGAAAAAGCTGTTTTTATCGATATTTTCAAGCGTTTGCAAAGTTTATTAGCACTTAGAGTAGGCTAAGGCTCTATTATTTGGTGTCTGTTATGGAAGTATCTATCCACTTTTGTGTGCTCAGTTATGTAGATATTACCTAATGCGCTTTCCATCACCTAACTTCACCAGTGACTTGCTCAGCTGAAATTTGAATACAAAAGCATCAACGCAACACTGTTCAGAGGCTTTTTTTACAATAGTTTTTATTTCAATTCATGCTAACAAATTTGATTGGAGCACAATGTTATGAGTAAAGACTTTGACCAAGTCAGACTGCGCCGATGGCGCAAAAGAGGCTTCTATAGCGAAGCGGTTCTCGTAAAGCTTCTTCAGAAAAAAGGTTACAACGCAGTCCGAGTACCGGTCAGCAATCCAAGTCTCAACCCATTGCCTGACATCATTGCCCGCAAAGGATTGCACAGCTACGCTTTTGAAGTTAAAAATGTAACTTATTACGCATATTTCCCAAACCAACAAATAAACAAACTCTTCAGATTCTTAAATGAATTCATTCCAACGGACAACAAGTACAAACATGCTGTTGTCGCAGCGCATCTAGGCAAAAGATGGCTGTTTAAAGAAATTAGTTGGACAGACTGGGAAAAGAATAAGATTCCAGAAAAAATCAGAATTCTCAAACGTGACCGAGGAAACCTAAACATAGAAACATGCTACCCCTAAAACTCCCCTAAAACTTAAAGGAAAACGACTTTTTAACCCCGCAGGTCCTTAACTAAAAAAAATGGTCACTGAATTGCATACTTGCTAGCTCAAATCATAAGTATTTCAACCTAATTTCTTAAAATAAATCATTTATCGAAAAAGCAATCAGATTATCAGTTAGTGCTTTTTGATTCTTAATTAAGTTATAAGAGGTGTGCATAATTTTAAAATCTAGTTAGCGCTTTTTTGTCTTTATGGAAGCCTGTAAGCTTGTCAGGCTTTTAGTCAATAAAGCGATAGTTCCGGCTGAGCGAAAGAGGCTGGCAATCCTGGTTTTGGGTATGTGAGAGCACTATTGAAAGGATTAGATAATGATACGCGGTTGGTTGAGCACTTGAAAAAGCATTTTTTTGCGGTTAAGAAAGCTTGGATTATGCAAAATGCCAGATAGAACCACCATTGGAAGGTAGTGGAGGCGCTACCTAAGCATTCTAGAGGAGACTTTCGTGAACATTGCAGATATGCATGCTCATTGAGCCAACAAAGGCTGTCATCGTTGATTCAACGCCGCTCGTTGACCTCTATGATATGGAGGCAAGATGGGGTCACACTGGCATAGGAAGGTTCAAAGGCCTTAAACTTCATGCCGCCGTAAATCAGCTTGGACTGCCACTGCGAGCATTAGTCACGCCGACCAATCGTTATGATGGATCGTTTCTTCCACTGTTGATTTGGGATTTGAAGGCTGATTACGTCTTGGCTGATGCAGGCTACTGCTCTAAGCGTAATATTAACGCTGTCAGGGATATGGGTGCAGTGCCAGTCATCGCTGATAATCCTCGCAAGAACGGAAAAAGCTGTAAAATTGAATCTGGAATGCTTCTGAGGAAGAAACGTTATGTTCTCAAGCAGTTCAATGGGCATATCAAGGATAATGTTTTGGATGAATGCTGGGTTAGGCCAAGAGGCTTAGTCAAGAAGGCGGCTATGGTTATTGCTGGCTTGATAAGTTTTGATGCTGAAACGATAAGGGCGCTTATCGCTGGCGAAGAAAGCTTGAAAACTGTGAGTAAGTACTGGGTTTGACACAATATTTGACGGTTTTAGGCACCTTTGTCATTAAGATACTAACCAATAGTGTTTAAGTGTACCAGCCCAGCCCTGCTCAACAGTTAATTTAGCACTCAAAGGATAAAAAATTAATTGTGTACACTTCTAAAGTTATTACTAGACTCCCTATGCTTGACAACGGAGACAATTTTTCTTTGCAGCTTCTATCTACTCGATACTTACAAGAGATTCTATAGTTACAGGAGAATTCTAAGAAAAAATAAGATCACCCCAAGTGGCTAAAAGTTTTGTAGAATATTTTTAGCATGTCTACGTAAGCAGGCAGTTGATCAAGGAAATCTTGAAATTGCAGTATTGGAACAATGGGTACGTTATTATAAAACTTGGAATTGCTTGGAATAAGAGATAGTACGGCAGGCATGAACTTGGCACAGGTCCATTTTTGGTAGTCTAATTTGATAGAGGCGTTTGGGGAAGCTTCAGACAAAGCTTTAGCACGGCTGGTCTGGGCATTAACGATTCGAGCCTTAACAGAGGGAGAAATCGCGCGTTGCCAATGTTTGCAGTCTATGCAAATGACAAGGGGTTTCTTGCAGCCAACTGCATCGATTTCCCATCTGCGATCAGAACTTTTAAAACGAACATTCTTCTCTACTGAAAAATGATTGTTCTCCAAAGCCATTACAGCCATATCTTCAAATTCAATCCAAGATAGCAGCTTGCTAATTCGCTCTATGTCAGCGCCTAAGGAAACCGCTTTAATTGCCAATTTGAGACGATTCTTAGAATCTATTTTAACACTTTCACCTTCAATATAAACAGTTTCCTCACTTTGCAACTTTTCAAGCAATATCATTGTAGTGCTTACGGGAAGTTTCGAGTCATTTTTAACATCTTTAATTAAAGCATTCTGTGATTGGGTTAATTTTAATACTGAAGTTAACAAATTTACCTCAAAATTCAATGAGCACACCTATAAAATAAGCTAAAACATTTAAAATAAACTGAAAAATCAATGTTAAGAGCAAAACTCTGCTTTATTGGTATACAAAAGCATCGCCAAAACACCCTCTTAACTTCTCTTCTAAGCAAGATACTGCCTCTCATCGTTTCACTAAACAAAAATATTTCGCAGCTACATATTGAAATACGTTTCCAATCATTTCATTTGCATTACAGACTACAAAGTCAATTTCTTTGAAAATCTGTGCACTTCGTAAATTGCCGATCTTTTAAATCAGAATTGAAGCCATTATTTAAAAATTAATGTATTTATAGCATTCGTATATTATTAATATTTACATTAAAGCTGTAAAAAATGTCTATTCGACAAATTTTCGGAACGCACAAAAATTAAAAAGCTTTTCAAAAGCGCTTTGAGAGCGATTTTACTAGCTCTTAATAGAATAAACACGTAAGTCCTTAAAAGAGAATAGAGAAAAAAAGCCGAAAGCAGCAATTTCACTAATCAGATCTAGAAAGTTGGTCATTTCATAGCAAATAAGATGATTTCAAGCAAAACACAGGCGTAATATTAGCCGCCTGGTCAAATAAGACTTAACGATTTAAAAATTGACTGGTTTTTCAAGCATTTTTTTGGCTTTCAAAAAACGGTCTGAATGGTTATATAAGGTTCGTTACTATTCGAAAAATAGGATCAGGCTTTTCAATTAAGTTAGGTAACGAGAAGTACTCAATGATTCAGAAATAGACTAACAAGGTTCGTTTGGTACTGTTCTTAGTTAGTTTTTACTTTTCTTTGTAAGCATTAACTCGGCCTTTTTCAAAGCTTGCGGAGTATTGATGCGAAAGAACGTGCGCATTTCCGGATCTATTTGCTCAAATACGAGCGAGGAAATGTAACGTACGCCGCGGAGTCGTTCAACTATTACGTCTAATTCGGTTTCTCCTGCCTCAAAAGCTTCATTTGTGGCTTCAAGAACCAGTTTAGTTTGGTACACCGCTTGTAATGGCTCGGTTTTATCGATTGACCAGCGGGGGATTGCCACGGTTTTACCTATGCAGCAATCAAAAAGTAGCGAGATAACCTTTTTTGAAACAAATGGCGTATCATAAGACAAAAGTAAGGAATACTTGCCTTGTGCTGCTTTAAAACCAGTTAATGCATCAGTTAACAATCCTTTTGAGTCGAATTCATTTACTGCAAACTTTGCTGTTATTGGTATTTTTTTCTTGTAATTCTTTATTATTTCATTAGATTTTGTGACTATTACTATTTCGTCAACAAGGGTTTTAATTGCGTCGTAAACATGATTAATTAGAGGTTTATGATGGAGTTCTAGCAGGCCGTCTTGACTAATGCTGTTTGATGTTCCGCTTGTTATAATGATTGCTGATTTTTCCACGAACATTCCTGAAATTCTTAGTTTCAAGAGAGTTCTTAAGTTTTTGTGTGTTTCGTTGATGCTTTTGTATACAAAAAATCGGAAATCTTAGGAGAAGCTTAGTTTACATCGTTGTTTTCGATTTTTTTAGCAATTTCATCCAGAATCTTCGTGAATGGGTGGTCAGGTTTGTCTTGTGGAAAGATAAAGTTTCCTTCAGCGCGCAAGACTTCGCAGAAACATGGTACCATCCCGAGTAAGGGCACCTGGTAGACTTCTTTGACTTTCAAATTCATTTCATCTCTTTTGGCTTTTGAGGATGCGTCTAGAACTTTGTTGAAGACTAAGCCTGTTTTCTTTTCGAACAAGTTGTATAATTCGCGTAGCATGCGTTTTGTTCCATCAACGTCTGATCTATCACCTGTTGTTGCCACAATTACGAAGTCGGCTGCCACTAATGCGTTTATTGATGAGTATTGTAAACCAGGGCTTGTATCAAACACTAAGTAGTCGAAATGTTGTTCGTTTAATAGTGAGTTTCTAAGGGATAACAAACGTCCCAACGCTCGCATTTCCCATTTTCGATCTTTTGCTGACATATCTCGGATTGCTTCAGTTGCAGGATTAGCTAGTGCGGTAAAGAATTGGCCTCCTCCCGGGATGCGGCTGCTCAGGTCGATAAGTGTCTTGTTAATGTTGCAGGTGTTGTTTAAATAATCGTTAAACCAGCATTCAGCATTCTCAACTTTCAGGATAGAAAATAAGCTTGGTGCTCTAAAATCTAAGTCAAAAACGCAAACTTTTTTCCCTTGCTTTGCAAATGTAGCAGCTAAGTTTACTGATAATAGAGTTTTTCCTGTTCCACCTTTGTATGAATGAACAGCTAGTATTTTGCTCATTTTTCTCCCTCTTGGGCGTCCCTGTCAACGAAGAAGTATGCCTTTCTGTCCTTTTCTTTCCTTTTTAAGATAACCCATAATCACTAATTGATTTAGATACGCGCTTTCAACTGCTCGAGCTCGAGTCGTTTGCTCAGAAATTTCTTCAGCTGTCGCTCTGCCATTTCGGCAAATGGTCATTGCGGTCTTTCGAAGGTGATCAGGCATATTTAATAAAGTCATGACATCAAGTGATGTGTCTTGTAACATTTGATTGTCTTTTCGGGTTCCTGAATTTCTCTGGATTTCGATCATTACTTCCATTTTCTCATTTAGCCTTTCGAAGTTTTCCTTTATTTTTTCTAGGATGGCTAAGGGTTTTTTTCCTAGTATTTCTTCTTTGCTCAATGAATATCCCCGAGTGCTGTTCTGTATTTCTTGTGTACAAATTACGATGAAACGGGATTATTAAGTCTTACGAAACAAAAATAACTATTTAGAAACTGTTTATAAAATCAGATTTACGCATATGCCTTTGTACTAAAAGGTAAAGCTAATCAATCTACCAATAGGTAGATTATATATGGAAAAAAATTCGATTAGTAAGGAACTGGTACTTGGTTTCTAGCTTCTTCAACAATGGGAAGTACTTGCTTTAGTTCTCTGAAGTACTTAAGCACAGTGATGCCGCGTTGAGTAACTGCATAAACAACTCTTCGTTTACCAACATTACGCTCTTCAACTAAGCCCTGCTTAATAAGAAAATCTAAGTATTCCTTAAGTACACTGCAGTTAACGTTAGCCTTGTACATTACATGGGTTAACTTTAATGGACCTCTATGAGCTAATACCTTCAAGATATCAACATACATTTCAAGTTTTGAACGACGCATGCAATTGACCTCTTTTTTTATTTCATTCTCCTGTTTTTATATAAAGCTTTTATGTATTACTAATCAGTATTTTTGTCCATGCAATGGGTTACATTGCACCTTTTTTCGATGCCTGATTTAACACTTTTAATCTATTTTCGAATGCTGTCACCATGTCATCTATCAATATTTCTTGCAATTCTGTTGACAAATTACCTAATTTTATCCATGAATACATTTGCTAATTTTGCTTCTAATTCTTTTCTACCTTTATCAGCAATCTGTCGCTTCACTTCATTTTTCCTCCGAATCAATCTCCAAATAGCGCAGGATATTTAACTAACTTATGAAAGCAACCTAATTATCAAAAATACATATAAAAAAACAAAATACTGCAACGTCTTATGTAATCTGCGAATAGCTAAGTCAGCTCCAGTAATACAGCTTTAACAAATAGACAAATACTCAAGCTTTATAATAGATAATGTGCGTAGGAAAAGAAACAAAAACCTGAAAAAAAAGCATAGAAATTAAATATTTGACATGATAGTTTTCGTGTAGCGAACGATAACTCTAAAAAACTGATACTGAAGGCCACTTTTGGTATGCTAATTTAATTAAAAGAAAGACTTAACTATAGTTTTCTTATGTCGGAGGTTTCAAAACTTTTTTAATGTCTAAAGCTTTTCTCCAATGCATGAATTTTTCAGAGGGTGGATTTTCATTAAATAATTGTTTTCGCCTAGATTCAAGAAAAAAGTTTTTTTCACCTGCAAACTCTGCAGCAGTTAAAACGCTATGTCCAGCATTGGCGGCAACATCATAAACTCGTTTTACTTTTTCCTGCCAGAATTCATCTCTTAAAGTATGATGTTCAAGAATAGTGACTGGCACGGTTTCAGCTATGCTTGCTAAATTTTCTAAGCCCAAATTAAGACTTTTATCCTCTACTTTGAAACCTTTAAGGTAAAATGGTGGGCCTCCAAGCATTATTATTGATGGATTCATTTTAATTATCTCTTCACAGGTAACCTTGGACATTGGACCTTGGATGTCAGGTGCGAATAAAAATCGTTCAGTCTTGAAAGTTACAGTTGTCATTATAACCCAACCAAGCGTAGAATCTTCTGGGCCATGAAACACTGGCGTTGAAAATCTCAAGGAAGTATTTCCGAAAACGAACGTTTTTCCGTCTGCAACTTCAAGTTTTTTTGCGTATTTGCCGCCTGTTTTTTGGAAAAGCCATGCTCTTTGTCTTTGGCTAGCGTTGATTTTTTCTTTAGGGTTCTTAAGTAAGACTCGCTTATCTTGGTAAATTTGCCGTGCAGTCTCATTAACTTCGGTCCAATTTACTAACCAGTCTTCGTATGATGGAGTGTGATGATCAAAATGATAATGACTAATAGTAACTACAGATGCTTTGTCAGCAGCTTTTGCCATGCGTTTTCGGAGCTTCTCTATGGTTTTAAATTCTATTGGGTGAGGTAGCAGATTAAATCTGTAAGGGCAAAGTGACATGCCAGCGTCCAAAAGCACCTTTAAATCAGGAGTTTCTACAAGCGTGCACATTGATCTGACACCAAAACTCTCAGCAGCGATAGGTGTAACCTTTATTTCATGCAAAGGCGTTATTTTTTCTGGAGCATTTGTCATTGCATATAGCCTTATCATGACGAGTTTATTTATTTTTATTTTAAGTTGTTGTACTTTTACAACCACAAAACTATTAACGATCAAGTTATAATTTTAAACTATAATTGGCTTTTTGAGGAGGATTAATGGAAAATAAACATGTAAAATTTGAAGTTGCAACTTTAGCTGGTGGTTGTTTTTGGTGTATTGAAGCAACTTTTAAGATAATTAAAGGAGTAGAATTGGTTGAACCTGGCTACACAGGTGGATCAACACCTAACCCAACTTATGAGCAGGTTTCAACGGGTCAAAGTGGACATGCTGAAGCGGCGCAAGTAACTTTTAATCCAGAAATTATTTCTTTTAAGGAAATTCTTGAAATCTTTTTTGCATCACACGACCCGACAACGCTTAATCGCCAAGGGAATGATGTTGGCATCCAGTATCGTTCAGCTGTATTTTACCATAATGAAGAACAAAAGCAAATTGCCCTGGAAATGATCGATGATTTAAATAAGCAAGGTATCTGGGATAATCCAATCGTTACAAGCGTGGAACCGCTCAAAGTGTTTTACAAGGCAGAAACTTATCATAAAGACTACTTTGAAAAGCATCCGAAACTTTCTTATTGCCAGGTAGTCATTGCACCAAAAATAGCTAAGCTGCAAGAACGGTTTGCGAATAAGATTAAGGTACAGCTTTAGCCTAATCAACTTTAGTATAGTTACAAAACTGCCTATTTCATGGGTTTCTTTGGCGTAAAATGAATTGTTTAGTTTTACCTGAACATTTTAATGTTTGTTTAGCCTGTTTTTGGCTTAGGTGGGCGATGACGACTCTGGCCCCGAAGACGCGAGGATGATGTGGATCTTGAGTGCGGATAAGTGTCTACTTTAACTTTACAGTTAACTTGGACACTTACAAGAGCCTGCCTATAGCTGAAGGCTTGCATAAATGCCGAGAATGAAAGATAGATATACAATAGATGAAGCAGAACAAATGTTAGCTGAAACGAACAGTGTCAGTCCTGAATTTAGGATCATAATTAGTAAAACGCTAACTAAACTTCCGAAAGAAATTGTTGATTGGACTATTAAAAATACACTTTTCGTTTCCTCAAGCTCAGAATACTTGGCCTTTTGGGGAAGACTAGACGATTGGAAAGATAAGAAAGGATTCATTTTTCTATCGCAATACTTAAAACACGAAGAAGAAGAGACTTTTTCTTTAATAATTGCTCAAGAGATCGCCCACGCAAAATTAGATCATAAAAGCCCATTATTTACAAAAATGACCAGAGAAACTGAAAGAAAACAAGAACAGCAAGCTGAAGAACTAGCCAAGAAATGGTTAAATGGCCATTAAATGTCTATTTTAGCGGTAAATAATGCTAATTTGCGTTTAGCTGAATTAAAATGAAGCTGCTCTTATGTTTTAAGGAGATGCGGATTGGTGGCGTTCGTTCCTTTGGAGCCTCCATCATACCTTGGTCCTTTATGGACTTTGAGGACTACTGAGCTCACAGTACTTTTCACGCCTTTAATTTTCATTATCTTGTTTTTAAGGACGTCACGGAATTCTTCAATGTCCGTTGCTGAAACAAGCGTAACTATGTCAAATTCTCCAGTTACCTCATACAATTCTTCCAGATTCTTTAATTTAGCAAGAGCAGAAACCACATTATCCATTTCTGGAGATTCAACAAAGATATCAACAAATGCGAATAAACGAGGCAAATATGGTCTCCTTTCCCATGGTTGGGTATTTTAAGTGCGCTATATACCTTTCTCTGAAATATTTTTGATAACGTGTCTATCATGCAGTTTCAAAATCACAGTTGTAACTGTACTTTTTATGCCTTTTATAGATAATATTTCTTTGTGTAATAGCTCTCGAAACTCTTCCATGCCAGGAGTTGAAATTAAGGAAACAATGTCATATTCCCCTGCTACTTCATAAACTTCTTTTATAGCATCGATTCTTGAGAGTGCAATCAAAACGTTATCTTTCTCTGAGGATTCAACAAACATGTTAACCGTGGCTACGAATTGACTCAAACAGCTACCTTCGTTTTCCCTAACTCTCTTTTTATGCCATTATGACCCGTGATACCTAAATATAAGGATTAATCGCTAATCATGAGTTTTTCTCATTCAACTTTATCAGCGTATAACTATTTTTTGCTCTCTGGCTTTTCCCATAACTCAAGCCTTTCCTTTTTCATTTCGGTCCGCTTCTTTTGCAGATACCTATAAACAGTATGATGCATGCAACCTTCAATAATCATTTGTACAGCATTTCTAGCTGTGTCAACTTGATCAAAAGTTCCTACAAGACCAACAGTGTGGCCGTAAACAACCACGTTTGCTTCAGATAATTCCTCAATTAATCTACGTGTTTTGCCGTTTGCACCTATAATTCTTGCTTTAATGCGGCTAATATCTGACTCTGATCTGCCAAAGACTAATCGCAAATCAACTAGGTCGAAAATTTCGTCTTCATTTCGAATCAAACGGAAGGCAACATTAGGAGCAAAACCTCTGCCGATGGCTTGTACAACGTCTTTAGCTTTAAGCAAAACAGATGGGTCAGGTATGCCCTCATGAAGAATTATAGTTACGCCTCCCTCTTCACTTTCTATCTTAAGCTCAACGTTTAATCTATCTTCAATATACTGTTTTACTTTTCCATCTGGACCGACTAAAACGCCAACACGCTCCTTAGGAATTCTGACAAATGCATCTGGACTGGACATTCTTAACCTAACCTACAATCAGCGAGTATGTTTCCTCATCAGAATAGACATTAACACCTAACCGTCTAAAGAACTTATTTACATTTGTAATATCCCTTTGCAGCATGAAATTTGCCATAGGATGCGATATAAAAACTGATTGAGACATATCGAATATGACTGGTCGTCCCTTCCATATCATAATGTTGTATTCGCTTAAGTCCCCATGGACAATCTTGGCTTTTTGGTAAAGTCTCTTTAAGTAAGTAATTATTACATGATAAACTTTTTCAGGATTGCTTGGCAGTTGTTCCTTTAATGACGGGGCGCTAACACCTTCTTTTCCGATGAACTCCATGACTAAAACGTTACTGCGAACAACAATTGGCTTTGGTACACGCACTTTCGCCTGAAGAGCCTCTTCCAAATTGCGAAATTCTTTTTGAGCCCAAGCAGCAATCAAAGACCGAGTATCACGCTTGAAATTTTTGAAGCGTGGATCACCCTCAATGTAACGGAGCATTCCCTTTTTGAATTCAGCTGACGAAGTTAAGTAAATTTTAACGGCTAAATCCTTGCCCTCTCTGTTCTTACCCCAGTAAACTCGTGCTTCCTTTCCAGAATTAACAACCCCGTTTACCTCGTACAAAACGCCACTATTTAGTAATCCATAAACAATCATAAGTGTTGATTGATCAAAAACCTCCTCTAACGTAGCTCGTTCGTTAGATAGGTCGTGGATTAGCATTTTATCTCTTTTTTCCACAGCTTTTTCGCGATGCGCAAGTCTTTCCTGAGCTTTTCTTGACATAGAATACTCTTACGTATGGCATGTCACATATTTAAAAACACTTCAACAGAAAAGCAAAAATTGAAGTAATTTAAGTGAAAAAACAATAATTTAACAAGTTAAGAAAGCAAGTAGATGATAAAGAATTAAAGAGTTAAAATGCCTTTTCGCCTAAGCGTGTCAGCCTGCGCATGAGTGTAACGCCAAACTACGTCACCACGTTTGTCGCTCTGAAAATCCCAAGGCGAAGCAATCACGATGTCACCCTCACGAATCCAAACCCTTCGTTTCATTTTGCCTCTAATACGGCATAACCTTTCAGCGCCATCTTGACATTTGACTAGTATCCGGTCAAAACCGAGCAGTTTGACAACTACACCGAGTACTTCTCCTTGTCCGGGATATACTAATTCACTGATTTCGCCTTCGCTCAGTACTTTCTTCTTTCCCAAATCGTAAACCTCGTCGCAATAAAAAAAGAATGAATAACCCTACTTAAAAGCGTATGTACTAATATACAGAGCCTTATTAATTGATTTTTCTAAAATTCGTTTTTGCTTAAGCAGATCTTTAGCAGGCTTAGCGATTCTCTACAATTCATGTTTTCAAGGCAAGGACAAAAGCAGCGTTTCATTCTTTGCTATCTATCTCTTATGTTTTTGACCTCGTGAGCAATGATTTAGGCAGGTCTATCGACGGTTTTTCAACTGCACTCTCAAGTTTAGGCTCGACCGGCAGGGTTACCGTAAATGTTGTTCCCTGGTTTACTGCCGTTTTAACCGTTATTTCACCTCCATGTGATTCTACAATTCGTTTGCATATTGATAATCCAAAGCCTATGCCTTTTGCTTTAGTTGTAAAAAGCGGCGAAAAGATCTTTGGCAAGATTTCTTTAGGAATTCCTACACCTGTGTCGGTGAATGCGATCTCTACTTGGTCATTCGTTTGTTGGCTTCTTATTTCAAGTGCTCCCTTTTCAGAAATATCAAGACAAAGACAGAAATTAAAGAGAGAAAATTGACAATGTACATTCGAATCCTCAGAATTTTTCGTTTTTAATGCTTGTTTTTTTGAAGTTTCGCTTTGATCGCCTGCTCATGCGCATGGTTTTGTTTTTGAGAATAGCTACTGAATTTATTGCGTATTTCCAATGTTAGGTTTCTTAAGTGACCATTTGGATGTTTCATTTTATTGGTAAATGCAGTATCCCCTTTTTCAACTTCTACGCAATATTTATCAAAATATTAAGATATGATGCTGAAAATTAAAGAATTATTAATTTTAAGTATTGATTTTAAAGCTAATCTGAAACAATCATTGCAATAAATTATAAGACTAAAATTCACAAAGAATTAAATAAATGCGTATTAAATTTAATTCCTTATTTGGAATAAAATCATATTGGAGTTTAACAGATTGTCATACGTCTTTAACCTGCCTGTTCGGAATAATGGTAAACTCAAAGATGTTATGGATAAAATCAAGGAAGATAAAAAATTGCAGACTCTTTGGAGATGCGCCAACGTAATGGCGATCGACCGCATGGGTTACACTGATCACGGTCCAACACACGTTAAAATAGTTGCTAATCTAGCCCTGAAGTTACTCCGCACACTAATCGAGAAGCAACTCATAAAACCCAGTATCGTCGAAAACTATGGAATGACAAATGAGGATGCAGAAATCGTGGTCGTACTTGGCTCAATACTGCATGACTTAGGCATGACTGTTCAACGGGAAAGCCATGAAAAGTACAGCGCCTTTTTAGCAATGGAATTTCTTAACAGACTATTAAGCCCAATCTACACTGCTGAGGAACAGGCTATAATGACCTCAGAAGTTCTGCATGCAATTGTTGCCCATGAACAACCAAACAAGCCCTTAACCTTTGAGGCTGGGATTGTAAGCATCGCTGACGCATTGGATATGGAAGCGGGAAGAGCTCGAATTCCCTTTGAGTCAGGCAAAGTTGATATTCATGCTATATCTGCGCTTTCAATCGAAAAAGTAGTGGTTGAAGTGCGAGAAAACGATGATAAACCGATCGTGATTAAGATTCGCATGTCAAATTCTGCGGGTGTTTTCCAAATCGACGAGTTGCTTAAGCCAAGAATTGTTAATTCAAGGCTTCAACAGTTCTTCCATGTTGAAGCAGAAATAACGGGTGAAAAAGAAAACAGAATTATCCAGAAATTCGAAATTTAGAAAAAACAAGAAAAAACTGCAAAATTTATAATTTTTCTGCTTTAAAAACGCTAAAACCATTTTTGATAAATTACCCTCAGCTGTTGTCAGTTATCGAAGCCACGATTCGTTATCTTTAAAAACCGTTTAATGGAGCCTACGAGCAAAAGAGAGAGTTGTAGGCAGCTAGATGCAATAACTAGTCCTTATATAGACTTATCAAGTTCTTTAATTTGATAATTGTTTGCTCTTAACTATTAAGTTTTAATTTAAAAATTTGAGTGATTGCTACGAAAATCGGAGAATTGGTTCTATACTGAAGTGAAAGACATGATTACATTTGTGCATCAGCCAGAATATATCCCCTGGATCGGATTTTTTGATAAGCTCTTGCAATCTGATATTTTTATTGTTTATGATGATGCACAGTTTGTTCACGGAGGCTTTCAGAACAGAAATCGGATAAGAACAATGCAGGGCTGGAGATGGCTAACTGTTCCCATCAAACATAATTATCCTCAATTAATAAAAGATGTTAAGATAGCTGGAGATCAATGGAAGCAAAATCATTTAAGAATTTTAAGGCAGAATTATGACAAAGCACCATATTTTAAAGAGTACTTCTCAATAGTGGAAGAGACTTTAGCGGTTAATTATGATTCTTTGATTGATCTGGATTTAAATTTAATAGAAAAGTTTGCTCAGAGTTTAGGCTTCAGAATGAAACTTGCTTTTTCATCCAAGTTCCCTCACCATGATAAAGAAAAAAACGGAAAATTAATTTCTTTATGTAAGCACGTTGGCGCCGATACCTACCTTTCAGGTTCAGGCGGAAAAAAATACATGGAAGAAAGCAAATTTTCAGATTCCAATATTAAAATTATTTGGCATAATTATACTCATCCGTTTTATAAGCAAAATTTCGATGGATTTGAACCCAACATGTCAATAATTGACTTGCTTTTCAATTTAGGTCCTGAAGCTAAATCAATTATCCTTAAAGGTAGCAGTGTCAATGAAACAGTTTCGTTAACAAAACAAGTTATTGAGAATACGCTGGTTGCCGATCATTAGCGATAATTCTTGTTCTATTTGCATTTTCTTTTCCTAAAAATTTATTTAATTAGGCGGAAGATACTTTGTTGAGTATGATTTAAATGGTTACCATAGGACAGCGTAGACTCGGCAGGACAATAAGAAAACTGGAAAATAGCGTTGAATTCAGTTCAAATGAATCTAAAGCAAAAGTCGCCGAGAAAAAATATCATGAAAAGATCTATGCGAATTCGGAATTGCAAGATTCGCCAATCCAAAACCTTCGAGAGATTGCGAACAAGAAAACTAGCAGCCAATAAAGTAATTACGTCGCTGAAGCCTTTTCATCTTTATGTTTCTCGCAAGCATTTACAAAATTAAATGCTAATTGTCTACACTGTATGAAAGGAATATGCATGTAGGAGGCTAAAATATTGTTTTTAATCCAGCCATCCTGTTTTCTGACTATACCTTCACCCTGTTGCATGCGATAAGCAAATTGTGCATCACTTGAAATATCAATAATTTTGGAGCAGTGAAATTCATGACCTCTTAAAAGGCAGCCTTCAGCGGTTAAAATGTTATCTTTGAATGTCTTTGAAATAGTATAGTTAAGCAATGTCTTGCTTGTCATCAGAGTTTTGCCATGCAATATGCCAACCATAGGAAATGTGTTTCCTTCAAAATCGGCTATTGAGTCTGTTAGGTACATTAAACCACCGCATTCAGCATAAATTGGCATTCCAATGTCTGCGGCTTTTCTAATTGCATTTTGCATTTTTTGGTTATCTTCTAACTGTTTTGGAAGCATCTCTGGAAAGCCACCGCCAATGTACAATCCGTTCACGTGGTTTGGTAACTCTGGGTCGTGAATAGGGCTAAAATGCTTAATTTCCGCTCCATATACTTCAAGAAGCGACAGGTTGCTTGGATAATAAAAATTGAAGGCTTCGTCGAAAGCTACGCCTATAGCGACTCTCTTAGGCATGTTTAATTTCGGATAAACTGGGTTTGCGGTTTTTGGCTGGTGTTTAGCGGATCTTGCAATTTCTATAACTGCATCAATATTTATGTTATTTTTCACGAATCGCATGATCTTTGCTAATATTGGATTGAATGTTTTGGTTTCTACAGTGGGAATCAATCCTAAATGTCTTTCCTGAAGTTTCAATTCGGAATTAACTGGCAATGAGCCAATAACTTTTATCCCTGTAGATGATTCGATGGCTTGCTTGCACCATAATGCATGGGTTTGGCTTGCGACTCTATTAACGATAACGCCGGCAAAATTTACTTTTTTATCAAAATTTTTGAAGCCTAAAACCAGTGCTCCAGCGGTTCGAGCCAATGCATGTGAGTCAATAACCAAAATCACTGGGCATTTTAATATTTTAGCGATTTCAGCTGTGCTTCCTGATTCATCTAGACCGTTTACGCCGTCGTATAGACCCATAACCCCTTCAATTACCGCTATGTCTGCGTGGGAAGCTGCCCGATTGAATAATTCAATGATCTGGTCGTGCGGTATCATCCAGGAATCCAGGTTTTCCGAGGCTCCGCCAGTAACTACATTGTGATAACTCGGGTCAATATAGTCTGGGCCGACTTTGAAGCCTTGGACCCTAAACCCCAATTCTTTGACAGCTCCCATTAAACCTAACGAAACCGTGGTTTTTCCAACACCGCTATGCATGCCTGCGATTAATATCCTTGGAGTGTTCATGGTATCAGCTTACCATATACCCATTAACACCAAAATGTCACAACAAAATGTCAAGTAATTGCGCTCTCCATTAGGCGTTTGGCAGCTCTTAATTCTTCGAGAGTGTTAATATTGACGGCAACTTGTTCTATATCTAACAGATAATCTTCTTGTTCAAGCCACTCATCGCCAATTCTTTTATGCCCATTAATGATATTAATCCCGGCGGGGACAACCTGTCTATCTCCTATTTTGTATGCATGTTCTATACTCATTCCCAACCGTTCTTTAGTTTCTGCTGAGACGATAACACTCAAGGCAGGTTTACCGCAATGCTCATAATAATCAATTATGCCATCCAAGGTTTTTCCAGTTATCAGTGGAAGGTCAGCAGCAATGACCAAGACGACTCCAAGCTTAAGCTGCTCGACGGCGTATCCCATATCAAAAACAGTATTTTTTCCGGGTGTTTGGATAACTTTAACGGGGAAATTAGCCATTAATTCCCCAGTTTTGGGCGTATTATTGCTAACTGCCACAATAATCGAATCAACTTTCTTTGCGCTCAGCAAAGCCATGAGGACATAATCGATAACTGGTTTACCGCATACTTTTATCAACGGTTTTTCCTGAGCAATTTTTAAACGTGAGCCCTTGCCTCCAGCCATAACAAGCGCTGTCACGCCCAACTAATCACCGCCAATAAAACAACGATTGCAACCATTCTTGAAAGATCGTTAGTAGCACCTAAAACATCACCCGTTACCCCATTAAAATTCTTATGCGCTATTGCGACCATAACTAAACTAGTTATTATTGCAGCAAGTACGATGAATAAACCAGCCGCATGAAGTAGCAGAAACGCGAATACAAGTGAAATTATTAAAGCGATAATCAAGCGCAAATTGCCCTTGCCTCCATGCATTGCTTGCATGAAGGGTGAGTTCATCCCTTGACGCACGGGTTTGCCAGCCCAAGTCGTGACAACCATCGAAAGCTTTGCTGAAACCTCTGCAACGATTATAGCTTGAATGATTATGTCACTTTTTAATTGCCCAAAGGCGACGGCAGTAATCAGAAGAGTCATAACGCCTAAGGCTATGCCTCCTGCGCCTGTAAAACGATCATGCATAACCTCAAGTTTATGCTCAGGAGAACCATGAGCCATAAGGCCATCACCAAAATCTAATAAGCCATCTGTATGGTGAACCCCCGTAATTAACAGTATTAACGCTAGAATTAATGTTCCAACTACTAAGGTTGGAAGAAAGAAGCTTAGCGCCCAACCGAATACTCCAGCCAATAAACCGATTAATGCGCCGACTAACGGAAAAGCGAACATGTAGTTGGCGCAGTCTGTCAGAAAGTTATTATCCATTGATACTGGAAAGACGGTTAAGAAAAGATAGAAGGTTTTTTAATTGCTTAACTACCAAGACAATCTCACTTATTTTACATTAGTTCGTGGTTTTAATGAGCAAATGAATTTTCTGATTTTAGACGTTTTTGGCTCTCATGCTTTTGGGTTACTTTGAACTGTTTTATCTCCAGGAATCCATAACCGCTTTCTAGCTTATGCTTCTTAGTTTCAACAATTTCAATGCTTCTATTGAATATTGGCCCGTCGATAACAAGCGTATGGTATTCACCGTTTTCTCCGCACGGATCCACATTTCCAAGCTCAATTATATCTTTGAGAAATTCTTCATTCAATTGCCTGCCCAGCCAACTGGCTCTAAGCACATCCAATTTTGTTCTAACTACAATCGCTTTAAAGCCAGCCTTCAAATAATCCTCAGAAAATTTTTTTTGTGTCACCCATCCATAGCGGCTTCCAAGTTTTCAAACCAACTTCGCTGCAGATTCGTTCCAACCAGCCTGTCTCGTGTCCGCTTACTTCATATATGTCTCCAGTAACCAAGGCTTCTACTCCAACTCTTTTAATTGTTTTAGAGCGGCTTTAAAATCTTCATCGTACCCTTCAAGCGTAGTCTTCTTTTTAATTATGGGAATTCCGAAAGCTGCTGCCTGGGCATCTAAGCAGGTCAGAGCGAATTAAATGGAAACTTGACGTAAATTCATCTTTCATCATAGTTAACAAGTTACAAACTTGGAAGCCTTCCTTCATGGCTTTGTAGCAAGCAAAACAACCGTCTTTGCCGCCACTCCATGAAACTGCAACTTTTTCTATATCCATACACGTTTCACCTGTACTTATTCAGCTTATTCTTTTTCACTCGTCTTTTTTATTTTTAGTTTAATCGTGTCGTAAGTTTTAAATATTTGGTTGGATTATCCAACCAAGCAGGATGATCAAAAAATGAGTAACAAAACAGGAACTTACATAGCCGCAATTATAACTATAATAGCCATCGTTTCTTCACTGTTCATATACCTCAGTTTTTCTTCACAAATCAACAACCTTCAATCGCAGAATGCTCAAATCTCAGTAGTAGACGACTACGGATACGTAACCAACCTAACTTCGACACCTCAAAGAATTGTCTCCTTAGCGCCAAGTGCCACACAAATATGTTTTGCTATAGGCGTAGGCGACAAGGTAGTAGCCGTGACAGGCGCGTTAAATTCTCCTGATGTCGTAAGCGAAGATTACCCCTACAATTTCACCGCTTGGGTTGTAGCTGGCAACATGACGTTTGATGGGGCCTATGGGACACCCAATTTGGAAGCCGTTGCTTCTGCTCTTCCCGACTTAATCATAGCGGATAGTCAATGTGACGCTCAAAGCATTGCAACACTAAGAGATGACGGGTACAAAGTAATAGTACTCAACCCAACCATAGTGACTGGCATAGAACAAGACATAGACCTGGTAGGCAGAGCAACAGGAGCTCAGGCGCAAGCAGCATCACTTGATACCAACATAAGCAGCACAATAACAAATATATCAACAAAAATTGCCGACGCAAATATTACAACACCAGTTAACGTTTACTTTGAAGTCTGGAGCAGCACAACAGGCTACATAAGCGTAGGTGGAACCACTTGGATAAGCGATGCAATCCATCAGGCGGGAGGAACTAATATTTTCGCTAATGTCACAGACCCATGGCCTACCGTAGATCAGGAGTCTATAATTACGCTTAATCCCAATGTCATCATACTAGATGATTTAGGTGTAACGACAGCTGATGTTCAAGCAAGGACAGGGTGGAATACAATAAGTGCCTTGCAAAATAATCAAATATACGTTGTTAATGAAGACCTTTTCAGTGAACCAGGACCAAGAATCGGCATATTAATTCAAGATCTCGCAGCTTGCTTGTATCCGCAGCTTTTCAATTCAACATCCTAAATATTTTTATTTCTAGTCAGAGGCTATTTTAGGAAGAATTGTAATGTCTCAAAGAAAGCTTCCCGTCTACATGACTGGAGCTAAAGAATGAGCGCAGATAAACTCGAAGGGTCATACAATAAGCGTTCTTCGCACTGGAAATTAATAATCGTATTTCTAATTCTTACGTTAATCGCAGCTATAGTTATCTGCCTTAACGTTGGTTATGCGCCAATTTCATTTTCCGAAATTATGATCATAATCGGAAAAAACATTCCTTTTTTAAGCAAAACTCTTGCATCAACAATAATATCGCCAAGCGATGCAGCAATAATTATGCTGATTCGCTTTCCACGCATCATGGCAGCTGCACTGGTTGGTGCAGCGTTAGCTGCTGCAGGAGTATTATATCAAGGTGTCTTCAAGAATCCAATGGCTGACTCATATTTGCTCGGCGCTTCAGCAGGCGCTTCAGTAGGCTTTATCGCTGCCGTCCTGTATTTCAGTTCTCTTGTTTCATTGTTTGGTCCCAGCATTTACCAAATCTTTGCTTTCGTTGTGTCGATGGCTACGATTTTGGTGGTCTACTCCATTTCAAGAGTTGGCTCCAGGGTTCCAGTAACAACTCTATTGCTTTCAGGGATCGTAGTCAACATTTTCTTGTTAGCAATTGAAACACTCATGGAGTTGCGGTCAGGGCAAGCTCTTACTGGAATAGTTGCTTGGCTTGCAGGTGGTTTTAGCGCCATGAGTTGGTTAAATGTTTGGGAAGTTTTGCCATTCCTTGTAATAGGTATTTCAATATCGTATTTTTTTGCTCGCGACCTCAACTTGCTTGCGTTAGGCGATGATACGGCTCAACAATTAGGCGTTAACACGGAAAGAGTGCGACAAATTTTACTAATTTTAGGATCTCTGATGACTGCAGCAGCGGTATCGATCAGCGGAATCATCGGTTTTGTAGGCTTAATAGTTCCTCATATGACCCGACTCATAATCGGGCCAGATCACCGCATCCTACTTCCAGCCTCAACAATTGTAGGCGCAATCTTTTTGATATGCTGTGACGCTATTGCTCGGGTAGCTACGGGTGCTGCAGAATTGCCAGTTGGAGTAATAACTGCCTTGCTGGGAACGCCTTTCTTCATCTACCTGCTTAGAAGGAAGAAAACCACTTACTCACTTTAGGAAGGCTAAAACTTTGCTGCTGAATGTTGAAGGCGTCGAATGCCATTACGGCTCCACTAAGGTTTTGGAAGGCGTCACCCTAACCGTAAAAAAAGGAGATTTCATCGGAATCCTCGGACCAAATGGTTCTGGTAAAAGCACTTTATTTAAGAGCATCAGCAGAACTCTCAAACCGCACAAGGGCGCTATAACGCTCGACAACAATGACGTTTACCTAATGAAAAGTATCGATGTCGCCAAACACGTTGCGGTTGTTCCCCAAGAAAGCAGCATAGGATTCAGCTTTAGCGCGCTCGATATTGTTCTAATGGGTCGAAACCCCCACTTAAACAGGTTTGAGATGGAAAGCGCTAAAGATTTCGAAATTGCCAAAAAAGCCATGAACCTCACAAATACATGGCATCTATCTCAAAGACCCATAAACGAGTTAAGCGGCGGTGAAAAGCAGCGAGTTGTTATCGCTACAGGCGCTAGCGCAGGAGCCAAGAATTATGCTCCTTGATGAACCATTGACACATTTAGACATAGTTAATCAACTTGAGATTATGGATTTGATGAAAAGCCTTTGCGTAAAAGAGGAACTTATGGTACTGGCAGTTATCCATGACCTGAATATGGCTGCGCGCTACTGCAACTACGCTTTGCTTCTTAAAAGCGGCAAGGTGTATGCTGCAGGAACTATAGAGCAAGTTATAACCAACGAGAACATAAAAAACGTGTTCAATGTCGAGGCCATAGTTAAGAAAAACTCGGTTACAGGCTCATTATACGTTAACCTCATGTCAGTCACCAAGCCTCCTGCACCCAAAAACTGCTCCATTCACTTGATTTGTGGCGCAGGAACGGGAGCTGAACTCATGAAAATCTTTCAAAACGAAGGCTACTTGGTTACTGCTGGAGTTCTTAACGTCTTAGACACTGACTATGAAACAGCACAATATCTCAATATACCCGTAGCTAGTGAAGCCCCATTTTCACCCATAACCGACAAATCAATGAAAATAAATTTGGAAATGATTAAAAAAGCTAACTTTACAGTCATTTCCTCTGTTCCATTCGGCTATGGCAACTTGGAGAACTTGCAAGCAGCCAAAGAAGCTCTCCAAAAAGGAGTTAATGTAATAGTATTAGACCAAGTGCCCATAGAAAGCCGAGACTTCACTAAAGGACAAGCAAAAGCATGCTTAGACGAACTAAAAAAAATGGGAGCAATCTTCGTAAAAACTCAAAATGAACTTTTATCCAAGCTTGATATCCACGTTCAAACGTCCAAACTGTCCGGAGAGGTCCCTCAAAGCGTCGTCGATCACTTAAAATCTAAGAAAACTGCTTAGCAAAAACTAAAGGCGGATTTCGTTGATTGAAGGAACTATCGTAACTGAAAAACTGAATAAGACTTACGGAAACACTAAAGCTATCCGCGACCTCGATTTGAAAGTTCAAAGTGGAGAAATTTTTGGTTTTTTAGGACCTAATGGAGCAGGAAAAACCACAACCATCCGTGTCTTAACTACTTTAACTCACGCGACTTCGGGTTATGCATCTGTGGGAGGTTTTGACGTAACAAGAGAGCCAGATAAAGTTAAGCGGATTATCGGTGTAGTGCAACAGCATCTTACTTTAGATTGGGATTTGACAGTTAGAGAAAACTTGGAGTTTAACGCTAGACTCCATCGTCTGAGCTCATCAGAACGCAAGGCACGCATAGCCGAGTTGATAGATTATGTCGAGCTCGGAGAGTGTGCTGATAAAATGGTAGACACTCTTTCGGGCGGAATGAAGAAGAGGGCCGCAATAGTCTGCAGCCTTTTGCATAAACCAAAACTATTGTTTCTGGATGAGCCAACAGTAGGTCTGGATGCTCAAGCGCGACGTCGCCTCTGGGATTTAGTTCGTCGATTAAACTCGGATGGGACAACAATTTTTCTCACTACTCACTATATTGAGGAGGCCGAGGCACTCTGCAAACGTGTCGGCATTATGCATAAGGGTAGCTTGATCGCTGTTGACACACCTATGGAATTGCGTAAGAACTTGGGACCAATCGCTGTTGAGACACTAGTAGATAACAAAGAGACTCACTACCAATTCTTTGCTGATCGAGCAGCAGCTAGCACGTTTGTTCAAAATTTATCGCCAAACATTAAGACAATTACTATCCGCGATACTAACCTAGAAGATGTTTTTGTAGAAAGCACAGGGCAGAAGGTCAGTGACGCATAATGCTTGACTCACTAAAAGACACTTATTCCATTTTTTGGGTAGATTTGCAGAACTTGCGTCATCATTGGCGTTCAACGGTACTCATTAGCCTTGTGCAGCCTCTTTTATACATAATAGCTTTCGGTTATGGCTTAGGAAACGCCGTCAACATTGAAGGCGAAAGCTACCTGGCGTTTGTCATTCCAGGGATTGTTGCCTTGACAGCATTTTCATCCAGCTACAACGGTTCTTCATCAAAGCTTCAGATGGATAAACTATTTTACAAGAGCTTCGACAATTTCTTAATGTCTCCAGTTAGTTTTTATTCGATTGTCTGGGGCAAGGCGTTAATAGGCGTGGTTCGTGGCTTAATCAGCTCGGTTGCTATACTGCTTGTGGGGCTTGTCCTTTTGCCGACGCTAACTGTTAGCCCAATTTTCATATTAACACTGCTTATCTCTTGTTTTGTCTTTGCGTTATTTGGAGTGCTTATCGCTTTAGTCTTCAATGAGCATGAGAAAATATGGAATTTCAGCAACTTAGTTATTTTACCCATGACTTTTCTATGTGGCACTTTTTTCTCTTTGAATCAAGTGCCTGAAGCCTTAAAGATTGCACTTTATCTATTGCCGCTTACACATTCAAGTCTGTGTTTGCGAGCGGCGGCGTTGAACCAGTCTTTCCCATGGTTGTCCTTCTTAGTGCTCATAGGCTACGGAATTTTTTTCTTCTCAGCATCAATTGTAACTCTGAAAAAGGGCAGTGTATAAGAAAATTGCTGCACAACTTTTATTCAAAATTAACCGATGATGCTATTTAAGCGGCGATACCTTCAACTAAACTTTGACACAATAAATCGCGCTAAACAAAAATAGAAATTGCCTTTATTTTCTGTTTAAAAGTAAGTTCAGTAGGGCGTGTTTAGTGAATTGCGGCAGATTTGCTGAATCGCTATTAAAGCTTACTGGATTCGCTGGTGAAAAACTTCCAAAAGCAGTGGAAAGTTGGGATTTAATAAGTTGTTTTTCGCAGTCTTCATCTAGTTTTGCTGCTGCAAGCAAGTAAATGGCTAATGATTCGTCCTGCAATATTTTCTCAATTTCAGCAGCAAGTGCCTTTTTGTTTTTGTGAAAGCCTTCAATTTTTGAAATCTCGCCAGCTAACCGTTCCACTGTCAACTGCCTATCCTTTAATCGAGTCGCGATGGAGCCGCCGTATTTTTCAGACTCGTAGTTTAGGATTGCTTGCCGAACGGCTTTGCGGGCGCACTGTGCGACTATTTGACCTACTGGCGAGGCGGGACTGCCAAAATCGAAACGTTCACCTTTACCAGAAGCCGCCACAAGCAAACTGTCTGTTACTGTTCCTGTGGCTGCGACGCCGGTGTATCGGCTTCGAACATCCAAATCTTGCACAGCGGCAACCTTGGCTTCAGTTGCTGTTAAGTATAAGTTCATCAAAGCGCCGCCTGAAGGGTTGCCATCCACTAAGACGAAAGTGTTTATTGTTCCTGCGGTTACTGTTGAATCAATTTTTTCTCCTGCGGATTCAGGGTGAGTGCAGCCTCCTGTTGCAATCACGTTTATAGATATTTCGCCTGCTTTAGCAGAAACAAACGCCATCTTGTTAATATCTACAATAGTGAGCATTGCGACAAAATCATCGTTTAGCTGTAGTTTTTTTTGGGCATGTTTTATCGGTATGAACGGGTCGTTGTGAAGTTCTATTTGGTTGTATCCGGACACTTGAATATTGAGGATGTTTCTAGTTTTTGTTAAACCACCATTGTAGAATGCGGAGCTAACAGTTGTCATGTCTGTTTGACTGGTTATCAATAGCACGTTATTTTTGATTACGATTTTGCCTTTAACGCCTAACAAATCAACTTGCTTCATGATGACTACACCTTTGCGCTGTTTTATTAGTTGGTTCTATAATAATATTTCCGGTTGGACTATCCATCCAAATGTTTATATGATTTGCAAACCCCACTAACAACACCTAAATAATAGACTTACGGCAAAGCAAAGCAGCCAGGAGAAAAAAATATGCGCCTAATCGTCATAGTCGGCGATGGAATGGCAGATCGACCGTTAAAGGAACTGGATTACAAAACACCGCTTCAAGCAGCCAAACCAAGAAATATGAATAGGTTAGCGGCCAACGGTATTTCCGGTTTACTTGACTCAGTAGCATTAGGAGTTGCTCCTGGAAGCGACGCTGCAAACTTATCTATTCTGGGTTACGAGGGACAAAATTGCACTGGAAGAGGACCTTTTGAGGCTACAGGAGCAGGAATAAAGCTTGAAACCGGAGACACAGCGTTCAGATGCAACTTTGCAACAGTAAATAAAGAATTGATGTTAGTTGATGAAAGGGCAGGACGCATTCGAGAGGAAGCTAAAGCACTTAGAGCGAGAGGTTGCGAATATAAAATTAAAGAAAAATTCGGATGTTGAAGTTATTTTCAAGCAGACATTGGGGTTTAAAGGCGCTTTAGTACTTAGGGGTGAAAAACTCTCAGCCAATGTGTCTGCGGTTACACTGCCTAAAGTGGGCAGTACAATTGGGTTGATCAAACCTTTAGACGATTCGAGTGAAGCGAAAAAAACCGCTGAAGTGCTAAATGAGTTTGTGAAAACCTCTAATACGTTGCTTGAAAATAATCCTGTTAACCTTACAGCGCAAGGCAAAAGGAAAACTTCCTGCTAACGTTGTGATTCCTTGGAGTGGAAGCAAAACGCCAGTCCTTCAATCATTCTATGAAAAATACAAGTTGAAGGCATCATGTGTCGCTGCAGTTAGCGTCATTAAGGGCATCGGCAAATTAACAGGCATGTCTGTTGTAGATGTTCCTGGAGCCACAGGCGAGCTTGATACAGACACTAATGCAAAGGCTAAAGCAGCATTAGCCGCGCTTCGAACGGATGATTTTGTTTTTGTACATGTTGAAGCACCTGACGAAGCCAGCCACAACGGAGATATTCAAGGAAAAATAGGTATAATCAAAAAAATTGACACAATGGTGGGAACAATACTGGATAACGTGAACCTTGAAGAAGTCGCTATAGCCTTAATGCCTGATCATGTTACATCCTGCAAAACCAGAAAACACACAGGCGACCCAGTGCCTATCTCAATAGCAAGCAATGAGATAGTAAGAGACGAAGTCGTTGAGTTTAATGAAAAAGCAATGTATAAGGGCGGCTTAAAACGAATTCAAGGCAAAAACGTCATGCCGATACTCTTAAACTTAATTTGATTTAATATCACGAGGAAAAATAATGAAGCCAATCGAAAGCTTAGTTAAAGACAATTTGAGGAATTTTAAGCCGTGCGTTCATGGCGGTCAGATCTTGGCTGCAGCCAAACAGACTGGTTTAAAGCCTGTTGACATTTTAGACTTTAGTTCAAGCGTAAATCCCATCGGTCCCTCACCCAAAGCTCTTGAAGCAATAACTAGATAATTTTTGGCAGATCCCAAAATATCCAGATTCTAACTCAAACCAGCTCAGGGAAGCAATCGCAAATCACTATTCACTTAGCAAGGAAAACATCGTAATTGGAAACGGCTCAACTGAGCTAATTTACCTATTTGCGGACATTTTCATGAAAAAAGACGATTTCGCGGTTATTCCAGCACCCAGCTTTAGCGAGTACGAAGGCGCAATAAGAAGAACGGGAGAGCAAGTAAAATTCTTACTGTTAAATAAAAATTTTCAAGTTGAACAAGCAACTTTCACCAAAGATATTGCTGGAGCCAAAATCTTCTTTTTATGCAACCCGAACAACCCAACAGGAAATTTAACTTCAACAAAAGACTTAGAGTTTATTATTCAAACTGCACTGGAAAATAGTACATTAGTTTTTCTTGATGAAGATTTCTTAGAATTTGTCGAAAACCAAGAAAAGCTGACGTTCATAAATAAAATAGAAGAATACCCTAACCTTTTCATCTTAAAGTCCTTCACGAAAATCTATGGTTTAACTGGCTTGAGAGTCGGCTACGGAATTGCTTGTGAAGAGCTTGTCAGCTATATGTTAAGCAATAAGATTCCTTGGAACGCTAACTGTTTAGCTCAATCAGCAGCAATTACAGCTCTCAAAGACGAAGAACACCTAACGAAAACTTTGAAACTAATAAAAGAAGAAAAAAAATTTCTCCTAGCAGAGCTTAAACAATTTAAGGCTTTCAAGATTTATCCGCCTGACGCAAACTTCCTATTTATCGATATCAGAAAATCAGGTTGGACAGCTGCGCAGCTTAAGGAAAAAATGCTTAAGCAGGGAGTTCTAATTCGAGACTGCAACTCTTTTACAGGTTTAGATGAATACTTTGTCAGGATTGCAATTAAAACAAGAGACGAAAATAAAAAACTGCTTGAGACACTAAAGGAAGTCTATGGATAGACAGGTTTGAAGCCGAAATATGTTTGATACTGCATTTTTTTTGGATTCATTGTTAATTTTTGTTTTAGCGCTCTTGATTGATTTGATTTTCGGCGAGATTCCCGATCGCGTACATCCTACGGTTTGGATGGGAAAAGTTATATCTTTTTTTAAGCCAAAAATCAAAAACTCAAATCCACAGGTTGAAAAAATTAATGGTGTTTTTTTATGCGTTGGGCTGATTGTACTTTTCGCAGTTCCAGCAGGAGTCATTTTGTGGGCAGTTCTGCAAATTCCTGTTTGGGGCACGCTGATATACATAATTTTAGGTGCCTTGATGTTTAAAGCTACATTTTCACTCAAAGGCATGCGTCATTACACTTATCCGATTGAAAAAGCTCTGAAGGAAAAAGATCTAAACAGGGCTAGAGAGTGGCTGCCTTTCATTGTACGCCGCAACCCAAACGAGTTAGATGAACGGCACATTATTTCCGCGGCAGTTGAGTCCATAGCAGAAAGCACAACAGATGGAGTAACCTCACCGTTTTTCTTCTTTGCTTTATTTGGAGTTCCAGGCGCTTTCGCTTTTAGAGCCATCAGCACTTTAGATTCAATGGTAGGATACAAAGACCAAGTAAACGTGAATATCGGATGGTTCAGCGCAAAAATGGACACAATAACCAATTATGTCCCAACAAGGATTACTGCGGTTTTAATGGTTGCTTCAGCTGGATTGCTGCGTGCGAATTGGCGGAATTCTTGGCGAATTCTAAAAAGAGATAAAAACAAAACTGCAAGCCCGAATGCTGGATGGACAATTTCAGCTATGGCGGGAGCGTTAAATACTCAACTTGAAAAGGAAAACAATTATGCCCTTGGAGATGGAACGAAGATTTCAACCGGGGACATTACTAGGGCATGGAGGATAATGTGTGTAACTGCAATCTTGTTTGGCGTGATTGTAGTTTTTTCAATTTTAGCTCTTATAGCACTGATCGTTTAATTTCTCTGAGATATGCACTTTTAATTATAATATTTCTCCAATTATAGCCACAGGTTTTTTGATAACTGAAGCTAACTCCTCAAACTTTTCCGAGTTTACGGTGACGAGAACCACTGTTGCAGGTCCAGCGGATTTCTCTATATCCACCACCATGTTCTCCGATAGTTTCAACTGTCGTCCAACTGCTTGAGCCATCATTCTAGCTTCATAAGCGATTCCAAAAGCGCCAACAGACACAATGTCATGAATATATTTTTTTTGGCTAAGCCAAATTACGCTTTTTAAGTCAGCTATTTCACCTTTAGCTTCAGAAGAAATGACTTCGTTGCCCACCTTAGGCTTGCCAATAGCAACCAATAAGTCTCCAGGCATACTTTTCCCCACTCGAAGCTCTTCTTCATTTGCAAAGCCAACCACGGTTAAGCCAACTCCTGTTTGCACTGTTTCAAAATTCTCCTCAGTGTTTTCCATTAAGACTTGGTTTGGTTCAAGCCCAAGTACAGCAGCCTCACGTCGCATGCCCTCCAGAATTTCGCGTCCAGTAGGCTCTTTCTCTACACCTAAGGTCGCAGAAAGCATAATTGGAAAGGCACCCGTTGCAGCGACGTCCATTAAGCCAACCCTGGCGAGAAACTTACCAAGTACTCTTCCGTCAACTTTTATCTTATCCATTGATTTGGGCCCTACAGCTCCGGAAGAAGTTGACCCAACGACGATTGCGTGCCCCGTGGGAATTCTTAAAATTGAGACGTCTCCTTTGCGCATATAATTAATCTGTGAAGGCTTAACTTGAAAGGCCACGGGTCTAAGCATTGTTCCCATGTTTTCGACTAGGTGCAAGTAGACAGTTAGCGCTTGGCGTATGATTTCAGAGCGGTTGAGCCCATGCTTTTTCGCCAATTTGTCAGCGTCGGATAGCAACTTTTCGGAAAATCTGATATTAGTGACCTTCAAAGTTTACACACTACATTTGTAATGCGGCAGAAAAGGCTTATATTATTTACCATTCTTGCTTTGAAAGCAAAAAGTCTCCGAGATTGAGAAAATGCAAGATATAACTATAGTTAACAACGAAGTTAAAAGCAAAAGTTTCCTTAAAAAAATAACTGGAAAAAAACCGCTTTTTTTATGCACGATTGGTACAACGGAGACAGCTAAAATCCCTGGCATATCAGCCGCAGGAGCATGCCCGGAAATAACCGATTATACGCCACCTGCAGATGTAGAACTATTACTTCTTGGTCGATGCAAATGCATCAACGGCGTACCTGTTACACCTGACGGCATTCCTACTCCCGCATTAGTTACCATGTCAGCGCTGAAGCTGGCAGACATACCAGCATTGCCAGTTAATGCAGGGTTACGTGTGTTGCCTCAAGTTCCATTCGTTGATTTAGGCGGAAAACACGGTGGAGACATACGAACTGGAAAAGCCGTAGAAAACGCAGAAAAAGTCCTGCAAAGAGCTCAACTCGCTGGAAAAATGCTATCACAAACCGCAGATTACCTCGTCATAGGAGAAAGCATTCCCGGAGGAACCACAACTGCACTCGGCGTTCTGCTTGCAATGGGCATAGACGCAAAAGGAAAAGTCAGCAGCAGCATGCCTGGGAACCCTCATGACCTCAAAACCAAAGCAGTTGAACAAGGCCTCAAAACACTTAACATCGGACCAGGCGCTTTTAAAAAGGAACCTCTTAAGGCAGTTTCGTGTTTAGGCGACCCAATGATGCCCGCATTCGCAGGGTTGGTTTTAGGTGCGGCAGAGAATGTTCCTGTTTTAATGGCTGGAGGAACCCAAATGGCTGCAGTTTTATCCATTATCAAAGCTTTAGACAATGAGGTTTTGAAGAACGTAGCAATTGGAACTACAAGATGGATTATTGAAGACAAGTCATCTGATCTTAAAGGAATAGTTACTCAAATCGCTGACGCCCCAATTCTCGTAGCAAACTTGAATTTTAGTAAATCAAAATTCAAGGGTTTACAAGCGTACGAAGCTGGCGTTGTAAAAGAAGGAGTTGGCGTTGGAGGGACAAGCATAGCTGCTATGGCAAAGTCAAAAGGCAAAATTACATCAGACATGTTGCTGTCGGAGATTGAAACAAATTACGCTCACCTAGTAAATTCAAAACAGCAAAATTGAATGGAGGAAAGGGAAAATGAATAGAAAAACAATTTCAGCTAAATCAGTGTCCATAATGGCAATGTCTGCAGCAATCTACGCTGCCTTGTTTTTTGTGTCATCAGCAATTAATATTTCTAAATTCGCATTGCTCTATCTCCCAATAGTTCTACTAGGAGTTTTCCCTCTATGGTTCGGGTGGAACGGGCTAATAGGCAGCATGATTGGAGCGTTTATAGGCGGAGCCTTCGCGGAAGGTCTAGGTCCACTCGGCATCTTTGAAGCAGTCGTAGCTTTTCTAATCTACATGATGAATTGGGTTCTCATGCCACGAAATGCAGGTGAGAAAGGAAAAAAACGAAATCTCGCTTACCTCGCAGGCGTATATGCTTTGACGCTCTTTGTTGGATTAGCCTATATCGTTTGGCAATATACAATTTTGCCAGTATTATTTCCAACTTCAGAATGGGCTGAATTAGCTTTCATAAGCACATTTCTAATCAACTTGCCAATAGTATGCATAATCTCTCCAGCTTTGATTAGAGCTATCTCACCAAAACTCAAAGCTTGGGGAATGTATACAGGCAGTTTTAAAGAATGGCTAAGCAGGAATAGAAGAAACCAAAGTTAACACTTGATTTTTTTTTATTTTACTGCTCGTTTGCTTTTCAGCAGGCGAAAGTCACTAATTTTTATTGCCTAGTAAAGTTTATATGGATTAATTATCAAATAATGGTTGGATAATCCAACCAGACTCACACCTAAGGTTTGCCGTCTTTCCAAGTTCTCCGACAAACCTTAGGCTGAATCTAAGCCGGTAAATACTATGAGCGAAAGATTATCGCAAATAAAAAGCAAGGGTTCCGTCTTGTAATTTCAGTGTACGCTTGCAGTTATCTTCCTTCTTATCCAAAGGCTAGCTCCTCGAGCTTTATTATACTCGTTGGATGATAGCTTTTGAAATGATGGAAATACAGCTTGCACCATGTCTGGATACTTTTTTGCCATGTAGTAACTTGCCCATAAAATTTCAAACTCTGAATTAAACGTTAAAAACGCTTGTAAAAGGTATTGTTCAGTCCAAAACCAATGTTCATCCCTGATCCAGCTTTTAGGATATTCCCATGGGAAGAAAATATCATGGCTATGAACGATAACGCCTTCTTTTAGTCTGGGCAGAATATCCAGATACTCATACTTTACGTCACCGCCTATTTTTAATACATGCGTTGAATCGATAAACAGAATATCATTTTCTTCAAGGCTTTGGAATAGTTCCAGATCAACTTGTTCAAGAGGTTTTTGAAGTAATTTGGTCAATCCAGGAAAGCCTTTCTTTAAGGTATCATTTGCATAAGGCTCAATAGCAATAAGCTTAGTATTAACACCATCTTTCTCCTCGTTCAATAGGCAAGCCCTAGCCGAAATATACGTTGAGAAGCCTGAGCCAATTTCAATTATGCGTTTAGGCTTAAAGAAGCGTATCATTGAATGCAGCACTTCAGCATCACCGCCTGAACCAAAAGTTAAGTTGCTTAAGTGAAAATCATATTCATGCATTGTGGTGCTTTTTTCAACTGGAAAATTGAATTCTTTTTTGAAGTGAGAGAAGCCTTCATTTAATAAGTTTAGTTGCCCGCTTGAATTCATGTTTAAGCCGACAAGTTCTGATTCTTTTTCCCATAACTTGTCATCTAACGTTCTTGTATCGGGTGAAGGATAGTGACAGAGATTTGGTTGAACGTGAAATCCTGCTTTTTGGAATATTTCAAAGCATCTTTTGTCCCATGCTAGTAGTGGTAAAACTTTAGAGATGCTTTTTGCTGCGGTATCTTTTAGGAATCTAGAAATAGACAAGGACTTATTTCCTTCTAGATTATAATTAAATAAATTTTGGCTATTAAGCTTTTACTCAATGCGATAATTCAGTTGAATATTAAGCGGTTGCAATAAGCAATTTACTTCTGTAAAGAATCGCGTTTAAATCTTAATGATTTGAGCGTGAGGGACGCCGTCAATTTTTATGACGGCTTCGGGATGAACATAACCTTGAGCGATTGCTTTCTCAACACAATTCTTGCCCACAAGGTTTATGATAGTGGAGTTATTGATTAAGCCAACTGCTTCTTCAACACTGGCTTTTCTTCCGTTGTAAAACTCATTTTTTACTTTAAATACGATTTTGCCATCCCTAAGCGTTTTTCCAAGTAATTCACAATCGCAAATTGCCAATAGCACGTTTCTTCCTATTTGCTTGAGATTTACGTAGACTTCCAATTTTTACGCTCTCTTTATATTTGCTTAATTGATGATCTCGCTCCGCAAGCGTTACAAACGAGAAAGGCTAAACGTTTCTCTTTAACAATTTTTGTATCTGGACGCTTGCATACAGGGCAAATTACAAAGCTTTCCATGTATCTTTGCAGCAAGCGTTCAAAGCTTTCGCGTTGGAATTTTCCTTGGAAAATGGCTCTTGAGTCATGAAATGTGGCGGCTGTAGCCATTTCGCGCGTTAGGAATTTCAATATGTGTTGCGGATCTCTGTCTAATGCGTCAGCGACTTCTTTGAAATTAGAGATTATGGTTCGCATGCCGACTGTGGTTATGAATAGCCTAGGTAATTCGAGACGTTCGCGTTTTAGGGAAACCTCTGGTAACTGTGATACAGCTTTCTTTAAGAGGTCATTGTAATTGTAGTCCATGGTTGAATCAACAGAACATGGTTATTTCATGTATTTAAAACTTATAATGCTTAAATCAATTCTTGGCATGTCACATGGTTCTGATGGACGTTCTACTGATCGTAAAGTCATGTAATAAGGCATTATAACGATTGTTGATAACTGAAAGTTATATTTGGAGTTTAATATTTCCTTGAAATAATCTTTAAAAACGTCCGGTTCAATTATTTCTTGTGAAATAAATGGCTAAATTAGATGTTTCTTCATTTCGCACTGAAACAAAAGGCTACGTTAGCGAAATTGAAAAGGCTCTATCCGACGAACTCAACAATTACAGAGATTCAGTGTTCTTCACGCCTCTGACATACGCTACCCGAGGAGGCGGACGGATAAGACCAATATTACTCGTTCTTTCTCACGAAAGTGTGGGCGGAAAAGGGCTGAGTCCACTGCCAGCAGCAGTCGCGGTAGAACTCGCTCACACAGAATCCCTAATTCATGATGACATAATTGATAAAGACATCCTAAGGCGAGGCTCCGCAGCCTTTCACGCCCTGTACGGCTGGGGATTATCTGCCCTTAGTGCAGATTTCATTCTTTCGATGATTCTTAACATTGCCGCAAAATATTCTGACGCAAGAGTTACACGAACGCTTGCCTTCGGAGCTCGCATGATGTGCGAAGGAGAGCTTGAAGAGCTAGAAGTTGTGAATACTTCGGAAAGCGTAAGCTTAGACAAGTTTGTTGGCATTGTTGAGAAGAAGACTGCTTCTCTTTTTGAGGTCTCAGCAAAGCTTGGGGCGCTAATCGGCGGTGCTAGCGAAGCAGAGATTGAAGCTTTGTCGGAGTACGGTAAACTGGTCGGTACTGCGTACCAAATTCAGGATGACATTTTAGATTGGGAAACAAGCTCGCTAGTAAAAATGGTGCAAGTTTCAAATTCAAGTTTAGCTAAAACAAGCACTGCTAAGTATCTTGAAAAAATGTCTGCTTCACTTGTTTTTGAAGCAAAACAAAAACTTGAAAAACTTAAACCAAGCAAGGCTAGAGATCTTCTTGGCAACTTAGCTGATTTCGTAATCTTATCTCACTCACATTCGCCAAATGCAAATGTCAACTTAACATTATCTGAAAAGTAAAATTTGTAAGCATGAGATTAACAAGCTAATTAAAAAACAAAAAGCGTAGATTTAGCTTTTAAAAGCAGGTCTCATGCATATGCAACATTTTTGCTTCTGTTATTTGCCTATTGGTGAATTTTGTTTAAATAAAATAGTTATATATTGATTCGCGGTCTTTTGTTTGGGTTAGATTTAGGGAGTTGAATTTGGTGATCTTTGGCTGTTCACCTTTTAATTTCGGTGGCGATTCAGAGAGTGGTTAAGATTCTTTCGCCAGTTACTTCTCTTGAAGGAGCTGTAGCGGCGATTTCTGCAGGGGCTGACGAGCTTTATTGTGGCGTTAAAATAGAAGGTGTTGAGTATGTTGGATTAAGTACTCGTCCTACTCAATGCAGCCTCTCATCTTATAGTGAACTTGGAAAAATTGTTAGTTATGCTCATGGCCGCGGCATAAAAGTATTTGTTACTACTGAATTGCCCTTTATTTCTGCAGGAATAGAAAAAGAAATTAAGAATTACATTTGTTGTTGCGTTGAAAAGGGCGTTGACGCGATAATAGCTAGTGACATTGGGATTGCTTTATTGATAAAGAAAATGGGGTTGGACGTGCCCGTTTACGCAAGCACTTACATGGCGTCCATGAATTATGAAGCTGTTAAATTCTTAAAGAAGCTTGAGTTTAAGAGAATTGTGCTTGAACGTCATTTAGCAATCGATGAGATACGAGAAATCGTTCAAAGCAACAAAGACGTTGCGATAGAAATTTTTGTTCATGGTCCAGGTTGCTCCAACATTAACGTAAACTGTTACGGCTGCACAGAGCACGTTGATTCCAAAATTCACGGGCCGTCAACTTTTGCCTTTACGCTATGTCGACTTCCATATGACATGTATAAAATATACGATGACAGGCAAATGAAAATAGGCTGTGAAACCGATACTAGACGCCTTTTCATTCTGCTCCCTTTGCCAATTACCAGATTTGGTTCGAAGCGGTGTTTCTGGATTTAAGATTGTGGGCAGGGGTGCGCCAACGGCATATGTGGAAGAGACTACTAGAATGTACCGTGAACTCACAGATTTAATAGAGCACGGTCAATTAGATGTGTTCCAAAAGAAATTGGAGTCAATAAAAAATAGGGAATACAGTGCAAGCCTGCCGCCTAACTCGTGTAAACAGAAGCGATGTTATTATCTTCCCTTTTTCCATGCTCCTTATAAAATACCCATATCAGCAAAGCCGAGCACAGGAGTAGCGCAAAAGTGAATTTTACTGTTCAACTCGATGACTTTAGGTTGCTAGAAGAAGCAGCAAACAGCAAGTGCAATAGTGTACGTTTCGGCTCAGAATTTTGCGAGTACAAGATGCCAAGCCTTGAAATGCTGCAGAGCGCATATGAGATTATTTGCGAAACTGGAAAAAAGTTCACATACGTTACTCCAAGACTTTCAAACAGCGGCGTCGAAAAACTTAGAAAACACTTAGCTTTTCTAAACGAAAAGGGCATTTCAGACGTAGTAGTGAACGATCTTGGAGCACTTAACATCGTTGGAAATTATGATAGAATGCACCCGATTTTGGGAAGACAATTGATAAGAACGCCTGCTCGAAGCCCCTGGATAGACATGATCACAGATTCGGGACTACTTGAAAACAGACGATTCAATAAAGTGTTCTATTCAACAAGCCTGAACTACGCTTTAACCATAGAATTCTTTCAATCTTGCGGAATAAGAAATGTGGATATAGATTGGATCTCATTTGCCAGCTTTGATTCTCTAGTAAATTCAGGTCTCAAACTTTGCGTACACGTTCATTTAGTTCCCGTTACCCTAGCCAGAAGATGCCACACAGCACGTTTTGTTGGAGAAAAAAGCCCTGAAGAATGCTCCAAGTCATGCTTTGAAAACGCGTTTTTACTAAAGCTGCCAAGAAAAGAGGTCTCAGAAGGATTCTTCTTGAACGAGTTCCTACCAATGCCTGAACTTTTTCTGTACGGAAATGCCGTATTTAGATTTGCGCAACCTCTTCGAGAAGATATAAAAAAATTGAAAAGAAGCACTGTAGAAGAATTTGTGATTTCAATGAACCCAGTCACACGCATAGACAAAAGACAGAAAATAGACGATTTCATTCAATCATTCAAAAACGCTTAGTAAAATCAAATTGAAAAAGGCTGGCTAACGACCAAGAACATTATAGGCAGCGAAAATCAAAACGAAAATGACCAAACGGTGGACGTTACTAAGATAGAAGTAAAACAACAATCGTTTAATCTAAAAAAGCAAAAGAACAAGGGTCAGATATGTTCGTTTTCTGTGAAGAAAATTTTTTCTTTTTCAGTTTTTCCAGATTCTCGATGCCATTCGCAGAATTTTCCAGATTTTCAGGATTTTCCTGATTTTAATGATTCGCAAAATACCTAACAAATCTGGATTCTATATTTTTTAAAAAACGCACAGAATACAACTAATCTACGAAAAAAATTTTAAAATTTCTTTGCGCTTTAAAAAATAAAGAGTGCGGGAACCAAGGCAATTGCCTCGGTTAAAATACCGTGTATAGTGGGGTTTTCTCGGTTTTAGCTTCGAAGCCGTTTATTACGCCGCTATAAGTTATTATCGCAGTTTGACATGGCAACAGCTGGAAACACGATGTCTGCATTCTTCATTGGGCCGTATAGAAGCCAGTCTGCACCGTGAATTTGAATGAATACTGGCAATGAAGCGTAACATACGTCTGAAGCACTTTCTCCAAGCTCTTTAATTCTGGGCCAAGTATCAAAGACGTTTGCTGGTGCACAGCCACACGGCATTCCTAATGTTTCCTTAACCGCGTTAATGGAAGCGACGACGTAAGCGACGCTTGGCACGTCTAAAACTGCGTTGTCGATTAAGATGTTTTTGATTCCTGCTCTCTTCACTTTAGAAATTAAGCCTTCTTGTTTATCAGTTCCCTGCAAGAGTTCAAGTTTTTGCTCTGGCAGAAACTCATCTCCATGGAACGCCAATATAACACATGATTCAAGACCTAACTCCTTTATTGCTTCAAGCTCTTTATCTTGAACGCAGGAGTAATGGAACTGTATACAATGCGACTACGCAGACCAACTTGGACAGCATGTTTGCAAGCATGAAGACGAACATCAGGTTGTGGAGAGTCAATGAACATTGGTGCCTTTGTAACGTCAGCGACGAATTCGATGTAATTTGCCATTGCTTCCCCTGTCGAGGCGACAACATCTACTATGGCGGGAATTCCTGTTTTCTGTGACATTTCATCTTGCTTGGCAATTGTGGCTCTAGCTTTGTCGTGGTCAAAAATTCCTTTTTGTGGGTCTTTTACCATTTTGCCACCAGAATAGAATATGCTTCCAACCAGAGCAGTCGGATACTCGCCAGGTTGTCCACCGATTTTAGTGCCTGAAATATCATAAGTTAGCTGTTCTCGTTTAAACCTAAGAACCATCAGTAATTCACTTCTCAAGCAGTAATGAACAGTTTTCGTCAGCGCTTGGTTTTTTAGGCCACGCCGAGTAATTTCTTTGCTACTTGTACACCTTCGTTTGCGTCAAAGCCCCAGCCGTCAGCACCGTTCTCTTCAGCCCATTTCTTTGAGGTTAAAGTCCCGCCTACAATGACCTTGTATTTGTCGCGTACTTTCATTTGCTTTAACACGTCAATCAACTCTGGGAACTTAGTCAGGGATGGCAAAAAGATGCATGAGACCGCAATCATGTCTGCGTGAACTTGCTCGGCTTTTTCATAGAAATCCCACGGCTCCTTTTTCTCGCCGATGTCAATCACGTCGAATCCGTTGATTGATAGGAAGGTGCTCACAAGGTTTTTGCCAATGTTATGCTGGCTGAGCATGGTTCCAATAACTATTTTCTTGGAAATTTTACTTGATTGTGCTGGGAGGAGTTTTGTTAATATTTCGATGCATTTTCTGGCTGCTTTTTCACCTCTTACTAGATCTGGGATGAAGGCCTTTCTCTTTTCAAATTTATCGCCTAAATCATAGAGACCTCTTACAATGCCGTCGTTAAGGATTTTAACTGGGTCAACGCCTTTGGCAATGAGTTCATTTGTCATTTTTTCCATTTCTTCCATTTTTACGTCTGCTGTCACTTTTCTAAGATCTTCAATTTCGACCATAAATTTTCACCATTTTAGATTCGCTGTTCGTCAGGTATGTTAGCGTCCCTTATAAAAATTTTGCGTAAAGTTTAAGCAATCGAAAGATTGAGATAAAGGTATTGACGATATGTAGGCAGATAGGTACTTGTTTTGACATGCAATATCGAAGCAAAGATACAGTCAACGTATCAACACAACAAGAATTTTCTAAAACACAAAAAAGGAGAGCCAGAAAATTGGAGTTTATTTCGAGTTTTAAATTTAGACTCTTCAAGGAATTTATTTCGGTTTTGGTTTGCCTTCCAGCGCGGCTGTTGAATTTGCAACGAAACCCTTGCCCATCTTTTCCACGGTTCCCTTGATTGCAGGGTTTATTACGGCTCTCAAGAGTCCTGTAGCTTCAACGTCGAGGAAGAATGAAACTTTGGTTTCGTTTGGACCAGCAGCCTCTACACTTGCAGTTCCACTTCCACTTAATTTTTCAGATATGCCTTCTAATGTGAATTTTGCATAGGTCGGCGGTTTCATTTCCTGGATAAACCCTTTAAATGTTGCTTGTCTTTTCATTCTCGATACTTCAACGTCTATTGTCCAAATTTGGCTTTTATCGTCAATTATTTCTAAATTAATGAAACCGGGCATGCATGAAGCGAGATTCTTCAAGTCGCTAAAGAAAGCCCAGCATTTATCTGACGGCGCTTTTACAGTCCATGTTTCTTGATATTTCGGCATCCATCGTCACCTGTAATGTAAATGTGACAGTCTCTTAAAGTTTAAGAATTTATTTTAAGTTAGGATTATCTGGCAAACTCCTGGAATAGGGTTTCTCAAAGCATTCTTTGCATTTTTCTTTTCCAGCAGGTATGGACTCGTATAATTTCTCTAGTCCAGTGTACGATTCCCAACAGTTAGGCGGAGTTGGCATTATGTGCACTTTATCTTTTATTACATAATATTTTGGTTTTAAATCGACCATTTATGACACATCCGTTTGTGCAATCATTTTATAATTGTTCTATTATTATATTTTGCGGTTTAGAATTTTTGTGTCTGTCTCTCAAAAGTTCTATCGCGAACTCCTTTGGTTGACAAAGTTGGTAGCATGATACAGATAAGTGCAACGCATGCTCATTATCATTAAAAATGTGATTTGCAAAAAAATTATATACCTGCTTGCGAACCTTTCCATCACCTAAAGGTGAAAAATATGGGTCATTTATTATGGGAAGTTTTAGAAAGAAGCAGAACTGGTCAGATAATGAAAGAAGACGAATTTGAGACAACGTATCTTCCAGGAATACTAGAGCAGATCGTTAAAGATTTCAAGATTAAATGGGAGCCAGGCGAGCCAATTTTGACTGATAATCAAATGGCTGATGCTATATTTGAAGCAGGCATACAATTACTAGTTCAAGCCGGATTATACTGTAAAGAAACTAAACACATTGTCAAATTCCAAGAAAATGAACTTAGAGAAGTTGCCAAAACACGAAAGAAGGAGTTGGTGTTTGGATCAGGCAGAGATACAATACATTGGCGTCCGAGACATCCAGAGGATAAGCAACATCCATACTGCCTTAACGCTGGCGGGTGGAGAGGAAGCGACATACAACAATGGAGAGATTCTGTTTATCTAACTGCTAAAGAGCCGACGACGGACGGAATGATGCCTGCTGTAATCGAGGCATCCTTTGGTCAAAAACCTACAGGAGGAACACCTACAGAGTCACTCATGGTTCACACTGAAGCAGAATTAATGACTGCAGGAGCACGCGCTGCAGGAAGGCCTGGTCTGCATTTAGGCATTCCTCAGACAGCAACAAGCATGATTGCATTAATCTCAGCCTTTGATCCTGGATACTACACTAAAGAGAACATGATGATGCCAGTACACATATTGCAAGATATGAGATTGTTCTTGACAGAGTTAATCTTGCCTACTTTGCTATGCAGCATCAAATCATTCCTTGGCAGAGTTGCAGCCCTACACTTATACGCCTATATCAGTTGCCCTGAAACAGCAGCCGTTGAAGGAATGGCTCACTCATTAGGTCAAATGGCTTATGCAGACGGTTCATTTACACAAGCTATGAGCAACACAATTAACACTCGATTTGAAGGGTATGATGTTTTCTGGACTAACTCAGCAATGGCTTTAGTCCGCAGACAGAAACATAGGATCACCATGGATTTCAAGTGGATTAGGCATAACTCCACAATTTACCACGGACATCAGTTGGTATGCAGCAGCATGCAGTTGCATTACTTCATGCATATCCGGTATGGAAGGAATGTGGATGATTGGCGGTCAACCTGCTTTAGAGGCAAGATTTGGAAGTGAAGTAACAAGAGCAGCAGCCGGAATGAAAGTAAGCGAAGGAGTAAAGGTAATAAAAGACCTTCTCAAAAAATATGAACCTCATGTTGCGCCTTTCTATGAAATTAAACCAGCCAGCTTGTACGACTACTATGACGCAGAAACTCTAAAAATGAAACCAAGTTACGCCGATCTCTATAAGAGAATGACAAAAGAATTCAAAGACCTAGGCTTTGATTACCCAGCTTGGGGATAAGCGACAAAGAGAAAAATACTCGTTCTTTATCTTTTTTTATTTTATTTTAATTTAAAAGTTATTGATTTATTTCTTAGAAGCTTGGTTTTTCTGACTTCAGCTTTGTTACTTGGAAGTTAATCTGATTATTTTTCTTGCTTAGATTTAATTTATGATTGGGGCAATGTTAAGAACAATATCCTCTGACAAGAATCATCAGGAATAATTGAAGCCGTAAAACTAGATTGTTAAAACGGAATTTCTCATTTATTCTCAAGAAGTCTAAAAAAATTGAGCAAATTAATAAATAGCTTTGATTTAAGATGAAACGCAATGAGTATTTAAAAGTAAAAAGCCAACTAGGATTTATTTTTATTGTTTATTGATTGCTTTGCCTGCTAAGTAACCCATTGTTAAAGCTGGCCCAATTGTGGAGCCGCCACCTGGATAGCCCCAGCCTAAAACACATCCACTGAGTGTTTCCTGCTGATACAGACCTGGTATTGGTTTATCATTCCAATCGAGCGCTTGACCATCTTTGTTAATCGCTATGCCGCCTGCTGTGCCAAGAGCATCCTGGAAGAACCTGAATTGCATAGAACGGTGGTTTTTCAATTGGTGCTAAGGCTGAATGCTTGTAAATGCCTCGTGCTTCACCTATTTTGTCTCCGTAGAACCAGTCATAATAGCTTTCGCCGCGATGGAACTCTGGGTCCTTGCCTTGCTTAGCAAACTTGTTAAAGTTCTTCACTGTCTCCTCTAAGCCAGCTGGATCCATACCGCACTTCTCAGCCAACTCTTTTAGCGTATTTCCTTTCTTGAACGGAGGATCTGGCAGGTCTTGGTCAAATGGAATCTGTGCGATCAAATGAGTTTTATGGGCAAACTCGTCACAAATCATGTAGGACGGATGGTTCGTCCATTCATGTTTTATTGCATCGTATTGTTGCAATGTTCTCATTACACTTCTGTAGTTTTGACCTTCGTCTGTGAATCGTTTTCCATATTTGTTGACCCATATTGTTCCAGGAGCAACTTTATCGTACATGATGGTTCTGTAAGATGGTTTACCTTCATATGTATCTCCAGGGTAGTAACATGTCGGGAAATACCATGCATCCTGCATCTGTGACATTTGTGCTCCAACTTCCATGCCCATACGTTGTCCATCGCCAGTGTTGTGTGGCCCAGGCATTGGTCCATCATATGGTCCTCTTGTAAAGGTCTTGACAAATTTCGGGTTCCATTCAAATCCTCCAGCGCACATGATTACTCCTTTCTTTGCACGGATTGCGAAGTCCTTGCCATCTTTCTCTGCGACTAAGCCGATAACCCTACCATTCTCAACGACTAATCGTTTAGCAGGAGTTTTAGTCATGATGTCGATTTTATTATCCCAACATGACCAGGCTAACAGCCCTATCAAAGCAAGCCCCATGGAGACAATTTGATTGTTACCTCTTTCCATTACAATTCCAAAGTCCCATGCGCCTTCGGTGCCAATGGTGTTAAGTCCTCCCCACTTGTCATTTTCATCAATCAGAACTGGAAAGCCCTGTGGCATAATACGAAGTTTCTCAACCAGTTCAGGCGGCATAGTCTTAGTGTCAAAGCATATAGGCTCGATGGTTCTTCCTGCTTTTATTGCGCCATCCCATTCAGGATAGTACTCAGGCATAAATCTCGTATGAGCCCATTTCAGATGAGTATGCTCTTCAAGATAGTCAGCCATCTTCCACGCATTATCCACATAAGTTTCTATGAGTTCATCAGTTGAATATCCGAGTGAGCATCTTTTTGCGTACCTTAGTGCCATCTGTCGGCCTTCTTCGTTATCGATTCGCTTCCAATTCCAGACTTTCTTTACCGGATCCCAAACCTCCACTTTGAAGCCCATTCGGAGGAATTTATTATTAGGAACCCACGCGCCAGCTCCAGAATAAGTTGTAGCTCCGCCAATCAGATCAGTCTTCTCCAGAACGACGACCTTCTTTGAGCCTTCAAGATGCGCTACGTTAGCTGCGGATAAACCAGAAGCCCCAGAACCCACGACAACAACGTCCACTTCCATGTCCCATTTTTTAACATCATTAACCATATTTATCACGTGTTTTAATAATGCGCTTACATCGTTAAATAAGGTTTGCGGTTTCACCGCTAACCAGTTAATTGAGCTTTTTTGCCTCCGATTTTACTACAAAATAACGCTTTACTTTACGCACATTATTCTTTTAAGATCATCATATTTTCTTCTGAAATCTTTCCTATGTTGCTTAGTATAGCAAATTTTTCAAGAAGCTAAAGCTTAAAACTACTGAGAAAGCGAAATCAAAAATGAATTTTAAGTTGACTCGTTTTAATATTTCGATTTTTTTAATAAGCTTTTTAAGCTCTTAAATCTGATTTTTTATGAGTAGGTAGAAATGGACGAGGAGAAAGATGCGTTTTTAGTAAAGCAGCTAAACTGCAATCATGCACGAGAGAGACATTATACGCAGAATCGTCTAGACATTCTAAATGGTTTTGAGCTTGTTCTCACTAGGTGCATTAACTGCCACAAGATTTTATGTTTACAAACGAAGAAAATAGCTGATTCTAAGGCATAGCAGCTTCTCTTTGCTTTGAGTTAACGTAGAATTCACTATTCTTCAGCAAATCTAATATTCGCTGGGTCTGATTCTGCGTCAAAACGCACGTTTTAAGATTTTCAAGAAAAGGAAGAACAGATGGAGCGTCATAGAGTATGTGAAGGTCTTCCCAGGTTACTTTTATATCTTCGTAGGGAATGCGCTCTTCAACATCCATTGCCCACGCACCCGAATCTAACTCGTCACCTCTAGGAGTCAAAGCTGTAAAAGGTCCAATCAAACTTCTGCTTTCTACATTATACAAAAAAACGATGTCACCAACTCTGATTCTGCTTGAAGCCTTTTGATCTGCACACGCAAAAAGCTTTTTCGTCAAGCATTCTTGTTGAGATTTCTTGTTGCAGAAAAGTACGTATCCTTCGTACATAGTTAAAATTATATGAAACAAACTAATAAAAGATTATTACCATTCAGCGATTGAATTGTCTCGATGATTTTTCAGGAACCTGTTTTTATGCGATCTCTTATCCCCACTACGACGCCAGAGTGCATCCTCAAAAATGTTAATTAACGCGCTGACAAATTCGAAGCCAAAAACATATATTTTGAATTCAAGTATTTTTGAAGCGGACTGATAATTCAATGGATAACGCGACAATTGAAACTGCAGTTGCCTTGCATGGTCATCTCTCACCCGGCATCGCTTTAGGTCTTAGAATGAGCGAAATTGCTTTGCAAAGATTGAAAATGACAAAAGGCAATAAAGCGCTTATTGCTGTAAGCGAGACAAACAGATGTCTTCCTGATGCAATTCAAGTTGCTACGGGTCTGCACTCTTGGGCATAACAGCATTAATCTTGTGAATTATGGTAAACTTGCTCTTACGTTAGCAGATTCAACAACCAAAAAAGGCATTCGCATAGCATTGAAAGAAGATGCAAAAAAACATTCTTCACTGTTGAATAATTGGATGATGCGCCTTGGAAGGTTAACAAAAGAAGAAGAACATAATTTGTCTAATCAACTTTTAAATTTAGAAGAAAAATACTTGGTGATTCAAGAAATTCACGTAGATAAATTACAAACTAGCTGCCTCGAGTCAGGTAAAATCTCTTTGTGCTCCAAGTGCAACGAGTTGTGTCCTTCAGATTTATCAAATACCTTTGACGGAAAAGTTTACTGTAAACCATGTTTCAGCGAGTCATATTACACATTAAAATGAATCCTTTTATGTACTACATCAAGTCTATTTTAGCCAGTTTAATGAAGCTGCAAAAAATGATTTCTCTTCGCTTCAAAAATTAATCATGCTGGCAGAATATTAATTTATTAGGAAAAGGTACATTTTCAGAGTATTAGGAGTTGAATATCTTGGTTTCTCTTAGAGCTTTGGCTCCATCTTTAACAAGAATAACAGTTGCGGCAGCAATAGGGGCAGCTCTCCACATAGGACAGGGCGACTGCGACCTAATCGACGCAACTGCAATAGAGTTTTCGCGAGCTGTTCTGGCTCAGACAGACATGGATGGTAACATAATTTGCTGTGAAGGACCAAAAGATAATGCACCCGCTTTCCAATTCAGGGAAAAAGTGGGGACTGGTCAAGGTCCAAGATTAGAATTCGTAGTTGACCCCGTAGATGGCACTACAGCAGTTAGTAAAGGAAGCAAAGACGCAATTTCCGCTTTAGCTTGCGCACCTGTAGGCTGCTTCCAAGTCTTGCCGGATGATGGGTATTATTTTAAAATAGCCACAGATTATCAGTCAGCTGGGAAATTATCTTTAGATATGTCTATTGAAGAAATTGTTAGCACAGTAGCACGGCAAAAAAATTTACCCATTGGAAACCTTACGGTTATAATGCTTGAACGCGAAAGACACACAGAATTACTAAAAACACTGCGCAAGTTAGGCGTAAGAATAATACTTATTCCAGATGGTGATATTGCAGGCGCAGTTGTATCTTGTATTCCTCAATCAGGCATTGATCTATTAATTGGTGCAGGTGCAGGACCTGAAGCAACTATTGCTGCTACAGCTGTAAAATGCTTAGGAGGAAGTATGCTGATTAAAGTTTGGAAAGACAAAAAAGATGATGCGCGAAGAATGGATCGTTTAAAGAACGAGGGAGTGGATGTGGATAAAATATATAATCAGGATGAACTAGCAAAAGGCAAGGAGCTAGTTTTTGCAGCTTCAGGAATTACAAAGGGAGAACTCTTGGACGGTGTTAGATTAATTCATGAAGGCGCAATCGTTCAATCCATCTGCATGCGATTACCAAGCGGGACAACTGAAAAATCTGAAACAAATCTGCGCTTTAAAGGCCACCCAGTTTATAAACAATTTATGCAAAAACATTAAAGCACCATGAACATGGCTTTCACTTGTTGAATCCCGTGCATTCCACGAAGTCGGTTGATCAGATTCAGGATTCTGTCGTTGTTTCCCTGCGTGATGAATATTTCCAAGCAATATTTTTCGCCAATATGTCGATGCACATTCTCTATTACTACATCGTCGAACTCATGTCTTAGCTCCGTCATTTTCAAATCAACGTCTTTCCTCGCATAATCACAGGTTACCATTATTGTTGCAGCAACACTTTCAGTTTCAAGTTTTGCAAGTTCTGACTCGCCCATAAGGCTTCTAACTGCATCACGGAAAGCCTCTGACCTACTGTAATACCCTCGTGAATTCATGAAAGCGTCAAATCTTCTTAAAAGTTCAAGAGGCAAAGTTATACTGATAACCGTCAATGATTTTTCACCTTAAATTATATATTAATATTATACTTGCCCATTAGTATTAAGCAAATATTTTTTGATAGAATTTTAGCACTAAGCTAATATTAGAAGAAGCTAGCTTGGAGATGAAAATGAATATCGCTGAAGAAGCAAATGAAGAGCAGTCGGCATTAGGTGAAAGGGGACTTACAAGAAAAACGCTTGTATTCTTCATAGTCTGGTTAGGCGTAACCATGCTTATTGGCGGTTTGTTGGATCTTTTCGTCGCTGGGATTCCTTTGCATCAAAGCATTCCAGTCTTGAACGTAAGCTTAACAGTGTCGTTCATTTTGTATTATGCTGCAATATTGACCGCGGCAGTTTACATCGGTGTTATAGGTTTACAGGAACTTGCTATAGAAAGACGGTTCTCTGTGGAATTCTTAATGGCAGTTGCTGGTTTGGGTGCCCTATTCTTGGGTTATCGCTTTGAAGCAGCAACTGTACTATTCCTATATTGCATAGCTGAATACTTTGAAGGTTACATTCAAGATCGAGCTAGGCGAACAGTTGAAAAACTTGAAAAGTTCCTGCCTGACCGAGCGCATGTTATAATTGACGGCAAAGAAAGAAATGTGTTTGTTAATGCGGTTGAGCCAGGCGTAGTATTGCTTGTTCGTCCAGGAGAAAGAATCCCTTTAGACGGCACCGTAATTGATGGGTTTTCGCATGTTGATCAAGCCTTAGTTACTGGAGAATCAATTCCAGTTCCAAAAAAGGTAAACGATAGCGTCTATGGGGGCACGTTCAATACTGATGGCGTCCTGAAGATATCTGTCACAAAAAAGGCTAGTGAAGCCTTAGTATCTAGAATAGCGCAGCTTGTTATAGAGTCCAGCAAGAAAAAGGCGTCGGTGGAAAAACTAATTGACAGGTTTGCAAGGATTTATGTGCCGATTGTGATAGCTCTTGCAATTTTTACCGCTTTAGCCTTGCCTTTGATTACAGGGGGTTCTTTTCAAACTTGGTTTTACCGTTCGCTTATCCTTTTGGTTGTTTCGTGCCCAAGCGCGTTTATTATTTCTGTTCCAGCAACCGTTTTAATGGCGGTAACAGTCGCTGCTAAGCGGGGAATCATAATAAAAGGAGGCATATACATAGAAAAACTTGCACACGTTAAGACCGTTGTTTTTGACAAGACTGGCACGTTGACGTTGGGTCGACCATCGGTTCATGAGTTCAAACAAGTGGACATTCATAGGACAAAAGAGGAGGCGTTAGCTTACGCTGCAGCCTTAGATCAGTACTCGAATCATCCTGTAGCTCAAGCTATCGTAAGGAGAGCACTTGAGCAAGGGATTGATCTTAGCAAAATTCATGTTTCTGACGTTGCAGAAGTACCTGGCAAAGGAATTGTAGGACTAGTTGACGGCAAACACGTGGCTATTGGAAACGTTGAATTGATGAGGGAGTTTGGCTGCGATTGTACTGAGGCCTTTGAAATCGCTTCAGAGGATATTCACACTGCAGTATGTGTTTCTATCGGTAGAGAAGGCTTGGCATCAGTTTGCGTTGAGGATGAAGTTAGGGAAGACGCTTTGAAAGCTGTTCGTTCACTAAAAGAATCAGGTATTAAGACCGCCATATTGACTGGGGATAAAAAGGAAATCGCAAATGAGACAGCTCGAACATTATCAATTGATGAGGTTTATGCTGATTTGCTTCCGGAAGATAAGCTTAGACTCGTCGAAGAAATGAGGGGTAAAGAAGCTTTAGTTGCCATGGTTGGAGATGGAGTAAATGATGCTCCAGCGCTTGCTGCTTCAGATGTAGGTATTGCGATGGGCGGGAAAAAAGTTGATATTGCCTTAGAATCAGCTGATATTGTACTGGTTAATGATGAATTGGCGCAGATTCCATACTTGATTGAACTGAGCGAGAAGACAATGGCTATCTCGAAGCAGAACATTGCAGCTTCTCTGATTATAAAAATGATTTTGGGCTCCTTGGGATTTTTAGGTTTAATTCCGTTATGGTTTACTGTTGCATCCGGCGACGATGGGTTAACTTTGCTTCTTTTGCTAAATTCTTTGCGTCTTGAAAGAGTAAAATAACAATTGAAGTAATAGTTTTGTTGCTGACTTATCACAGTCACTCATGTTAATAATTCTGTGTTACTCATCCTTATTGGCGAAAACTGATGGAAGTCAAGAATACGGCGGATGACGGATGGATTTGGCTGGCTTGAATGTGCGCGCGCAGCAAAAGTGACGTGAAAAGTGACATCAGGCTTTCTGACTTGTCGTTAGATTGTTTCTTTCCTTTTTTGTGATTTTGAAGAGATTTTAGGCTTCTTGGTTCGCTTAAAAATGTGTTAGGAGGGAAAAATTTGTCGGTTATAATTGTTCAGATGGTAAATATGATATCTTCTATCATGGTTCTCATGAATGGTATCCTTTCGTTCTGGGTTGTACCTGGCACGGGTTATCTTACTCCTGCTGGCAGTCAGTTAGTCTACTTGAGTTCGACGATGTTGTTGTCTGTTTTATCGCTTGTGGATAGTTTGCTGTCGATTTGGGTTGTACCTAGCACGGGTGCTCTTACTCCTGCAGGTGCAAGTCTTCTTAGTAGTTTGAGTCTTATGGTGCAAAATACAGTGTACTTCATTAACCAAGTGCTGACAGCGATGTTAATGGTGTAATTAATCGAATGTCAGCGTTTTATTCTTTTAAATAAGATGAGTAAACAAGGATTGTACGGTTTGAAATGAAATGACGAAGAAAAATCGTGAAGAAAAAGGTCAATTTACCATTATTGAAAAGAAAAAGAAGAAGGAAACGATTCAAGAAGGCAACAAAAAAGCAGATATTCCCCCTGATGTTGGGGATGAAGAGAAAAAGGCTTTAGATCAAACTGGGGAAGATGCAACTTCAGGATGGTAAGAATTCCTTGGTTTGTAAGGCATATTTGTTGGATTTCTTGATTTTAATGAGCCAAAATATGAGATGTTGGCTTATCGTTGTGGTATTTTAGGGTTTATTTAATTAAGATCTTTAGCCTTCTTTGAAGCATCTGGATTGTTAGAATCAGCGTTTATTGATGATTGTTTTGTTTGAGAAAGGTAAAATGTTGGCCTAAGGTTTTGTAACTTTAGTGTGTTAACGGTAGTTTGCTAATAGACCTTTTATTGCATACTGTCGATATTAGTAGTGTCTAAACTGATGGGTGAGTGTTTGATGAAGCAGTTTATTGTAACTCCTTCTGCAGGTAAACGGTTAATCGCTAAGGCGTTAGCTAAACATCCTTTAGTCGTTAAAGCATTGGGAAATGGTACTGTTGTTATTGTTGCAGGCACCACTAACGGTTATGTTGCTGAAGAAATACTGAAAACTATGGGGGTTAATGATTTTTCGCGTCAACATTTTTTTCGTGGAATAACATTGCCTCCAGGCAAAGCGGTAACATCTGAAGGGCGTCTTGGGGATGAAAGCAGATTTCCTGGAGATATTGTAATAATGAAAGGTGTTTGGCAAAAAGGCAAAACAATCATGGATGTTGTTGATTCGCTTAAGGAAGGTGATGTTATCTTGAAAGGCGCTAATGCATTGAACGTTAGGCTTAAGCAGGCGGCTATTTTGATTGGTCATCCGAAAGCTGGAACTATAGGTGTTGCTTTGCCTGCGGTTTTAGGTCGTCGAGTTAAGTTGATTTTGCCCGTTGGCCTTGAGAAGCGTCTCGATTGTGATTTGAATGCTTTGGCAGAGAAGGTGAATTCTCCAGGTGCAGGTGGTTACCGGTTGTTTTCTGTAGCTGGTGAGGTGTTTACTGAACTTGATGCAATAAATCAGTTGACGGGTGCATGTGCTGAATTGCTTTCGGCTGGCGGCGTATGTGGTGCTGAGGGATGTGTTTGGCTTTTAGTTACTGGGTCTAAAGAGCAAGAGGAGGCTGCTGAGAAGCTTTGGAGTTCAGTTGCTTTTGAACCGTCGTTTAGTTTAAGCTGAATGCCACTGTGAGTTTTTGGGTCATGGTTTTTGTGTGGTTGGTATTGTTCACGTGTGGTGGAGTGGAATTTTGAACTTTTTTGTTCAATTTTAAGAATTTTTTTAGTTTGAAAACGGTTTATTTGGGCTTGTTTTTGCAAAAGTGCGTTAGTCTTAGTCTTGAAGCGTTGTGCGTTTTGAACCTTTTTATGGTTATGGGTGGTGTTGTTTGAACTTTTTGCATGGTTAAGGAAGCGGTTTAGGGTTATTTGTCGGCTGCTAATTAGTTACTAATTAGTTTTCTTTTGTTCAGGATTGCTTTTTTTATGTTTTTTTTTTTTGAAGTGGACTGTTTTGAAGGCGCGCTGCCTTGTGCCGGCTTTTTTGTGTTGGTGGTAAGTTTTTTCCTCTTTTTTAACGCACTACATCAGCCTTTTTCCAATCGTAGTGGTACAGCATCATCATTCCTTAGGATCATGTTTTTGCTTTTAATTTGAAAGGTTTCCTTTCCGTTTTTGTTGAACCTGGGAATTGTCATGGTGAATTTTGCGCCTTTGCCCGGCTCACCATTCTCTTCAATTTTCCAGTCATAAACATCCATCATCTTTTTTGATAAGAATAGTCCAAAGCCGGTGCTGCCGCCCGTGCTGAAACCTTCAGTGAAAAGACTCTTTTTATTCTCAAAGGATATTCCTATGCCGTCATCTTCATATACTAGTTTTAGGCTGTCTTGATCAGTTTTTTCGAAGTATACATTTATAGTTGTGGTTTTCTTGCCATATTTCAAGGTATTATCGATGAAATTGTAGAACAGTTGTCTTAGAAATGAATCCGCTAAAACAGTTAATCCTTGGCATTCATTAATTATCTGTGGGAGCGGGTAGGAAAAGAGAGAATACGCTTCTTTCAGTTTGGCCTCGACGTCGATAAATGTTAGTTCTTCAACTCCTAGTTGCTCATACATTTTAGCGAAGTCTAAAATTCTCTCAATTTCTTTGCTAGCTTGCTCTATTTTGCCAATCCTATCAATGATGTCCGGCTGATCTGCATGCTTCTTTTTGAGCAAGAACGCGTTTCCAGTCACTATGGAGAGCTTGTTTCGTACGTCATGCCTAGTTAGGCTGCCCACAACTCTGAGTTTCTCGTTTACTATCGCCAACTTATTCATTGTCTGATTTAGGGCTTCTTCAGCCTTCTTGCGTTCTGTGATGTCCATGACCACGCCTCTAAACCCTGTCACTTCACCTTCAGAAATAACAGGGCTGATCATGATAAGCGCGGGGAAAGTGGTGCCGTCTTTTTTTACGATTGTAAACTCGACAATGCCAAGATTTTCTGCAATCAGTATCTTCTTTACGTTTTCTATTACTTTTTCTTGATCCTCGGGAAGAACAAACAGCATCATGTCCGAGTCCGATTGGAGCTCCTCTGTCGTATAGCCTGTCATTTCGAAAGCATGTCGATTGACGTAAGTAACCCCGTTTAGATCTCTCTCAAAAACAACCCCTGGCAAAAAGTTGGCAAGATCTCGATACCTCTGCTCACTTTTTCTTACGTTCTCTTCAGCCTTCTTGCGTTCTGTGATGTCTATGACCAACCCTCTGAACCCTGTCAGTTCGTTTTCAGAAATAATGGGACTGGACATAATAAGCGCAGGATATCTGGTGCCGTCTTTTTTCACGAGCGTAAACTCACATTCAATATCAAGGCTTTTATCAGGGCCTTTTCTATCAGGGCATTCTTCAATCACTGGGTTCAATGTTTTCACCCACATTTCCCTCAGCCTTTCTTGGTCCTCGGGGGCAATGAACGCCAGCGTATTCATAGCATCATTGATCTCTTCCTCTGTATAGCCTGTCACTTCGAAAACTCGTTTATTAACGAAAGTAACCTTAGTTAGATCTGATTCATAAACAAGCCCCGGCAAAAAGTTGGCAAGATCTCGATACCTCTGCTCACTTTTTCTCACACTCTCCTCATGCTTTCTGCTTTCAGTAATATCCAAGAACATACCCATCACGGCTGGCTGCCCATCATAATCAACTCTCTCAGAGAGTACACTTAGCCAGATTATCGAGCCATCTTTGCGGACTGCACGAAACTCATAGCAAGAATTCGCCGGTTCACCATTCAAGCGGTCTTCCAGGCGCTTAAAGAAAATTGTTCTATCCTCAGAATACACTAAACTCATAATTTCTTCGGGCGAAAGCGACATTAGCTCTTGAGAAGAATAACCTAACATCTTTTCTATCGCACTGTTAGCAAAAACATACTTTAGCGGCTTTGGTAGTGCAACCAGTATTCCTTGGAGTGATTTCTCAACTAGTGTACGGTACTTTAATTCTGACTTTGTAAGTAACTGTCTCGACTTTTTTCGCTCCGCCGCCTTGTTAATAGCATCCGTCAATTCGCAATATACCGTTTCTGGCGAGCCATTTTTATTGATGTAGCTGTCAGCGCTTAAATTCAAAGCTTTAACTGCAACTTCTTCTCTGCCTTTTCCCGTAAATAAAATAAAAGGTACTTCATTCTTCTGCTCTCTTAGGTCTTTCAGAAATTCCAATCCGGTTTTTAGAGGCATTTCATAGTCGGAAACAATCACGTCATATGGTTGCTTCTCCATTTTTCTGAAAGCTTCGTCAACTGATAGGGCTGTATCAATCTGGAAATTGTTCTCCATAGATAGTATCTGTTTTGAAACTTCCAGAAGAGAAACATCATCATCAACGTGTAAAATGTGAAGACATTCCTTCTTGCCAGTAACTGTCGAATCGATCAATACGGGTGAAGTTGCCTGGATAGTTTGAGGTTTTGCCTCTTGGTGAGCTTTTTTATTGCTCATGCGCTAAAATATCAACTGTAAAGACTATAAGTGTTATGAACTTCAAAACTTGAAGAAAAATAGAGATTTACGGATTAGACGGCTGTAGCGAGCATGCCTGTTCCAAAAATGGTTAAAAATGATTAAAAGTCTGCTTTTTGCTTATGGACTCTGCTTCAGAGTATAGGTTCAAGTACAGGTTCATGATGGAAAATAAAACAAGCGTCGTAGTGCACGCACCGCGCGTTTGTCAGGGGTAAAAGGGGCGATTGTGGTCTTTGGGGATGTTGGGTGGTTTTGAGAAGTAGATGGATTTGCCTGTTGATGGATGTTTAGTTGTTGGCGTGCGTATGCGAAAAAGAACAAAAATTTTATAGTTGTTATAATAGAAATATGCTGTTTAGGAATTAGAGAAAAGGGGAAGGGTTAACTTGAAAGGTTGGCAATATAAATTTTTTAAACTGAAACCGTACTCGTATCAGGAAGAAAATGAAAGAGAGTTTAGACAACTTGGATTGGATGGTTGGGAATTAATAGCTACTTTTTCAACAGTATCTGGAACTCGCGTTAATAATACTGCAATTTTCAAAAAGCCCTTAAGTGATGTTAAAAGGAGCCTTGAAGAAAAAAAGGAGCTTAAAAAGGATGAACCTGTTAAAACAGAATCTGCACCAACAGCTGTTAAAACAGAACCAACATTAACGGTGCCTTTTCAAGGCGAGTCTGTTCAAGCAGAACCTACTCCAAAAGAACCCGATCTTGCGGAATCTGCCATAATTGAGCCTTCATCAGCAGAGCCTGTTCAAATGGAATCCACTCAAATGCGGCTTAAATTTGGAACATTGGAGTGGTATCAGAAAATGGCTGATTGGTTAAACAATGATCAAGAATGGATGAAAGCAGCGCTTACTACAAGTTTTATGTATGTCTATTCTGATGTTGTGGGTCCAGATGGGCAGCCGAGAGCTTTTCTGATGAAGTTTGATAATGGGAAGGGAACAGTTAGCGAGGCTAAGGCAGCTGATCTTAGTAATAAAGAAACTGAGTTCGGTTCAACCGCTACTTATGCTATGCATGCGGGTATAGCTAGAGGTGAGATTAACCCGCAGAAAGCTAAACTAAAGCTCAATATGATGAAGGCAATGAGGAACCAAAAAGCTTTAGGGCGTCAGTCAGAGGCTATGAAAGCAATCAGCAAAGAAACTGAATTCTAAATTGTCCTTCCGTGACATTTCAACCGCTAAATAATTTGCTTTCGAGTTGAACGCCATAAATCCCACTTTTTGAGTTTGAAAAGTGAATTTTTTTTGGAAATTCTTTAGTTACGTTTGTTACTACCTACTGCTTATAACTTAAAGCTTGATGTAAGTATATTCGTGTCAACTCTAACTAATCAAGTTAGAGTTAAAAAAATGAAAGGAGGGAAGAATGAAAAAATGTCTCTAATAGATCTAGCAAATAGCTTAGTAAATTTTCTGGCCAGCTTATTCTCTATCCTAAGCAATTCACTTACTGCGAATAGCGCCCTCGGTGTGAGCATAATGGCGAATGCCCCTGCTGAAATATCAGTTCTTGTAATGAACTCATTAGTAGCCTTGAATTACGTAATGGCCTACCCAGCAAGTATAGCTGCTTACATTTCATCTACGTGCCCAGTTCCCAGCTTTGCAACTGATGCAGCGAATAATACAGTAGCTTACGCTGGAAACAGCAGTACATTAGCGGGAGGAATTGTAACCGGGATAGGCGGTATCGTGGGGAATTGCGTTACTGTATTAAGCGCTTTAATGAAGTGGCTAGCAACGGTTATTTAAGCATTTAGAAAAAAGGATAGCGCATGCGCTAACCGATGAAAATATCAAATATTCCCCTTTTTCGTAACACTTGCTATTAAGTCGGAGAAGAAACAAGAAGTGAAATAAAATGAGTACTGCAGCTTTAACATCTTTAAATCAGCAATTTGCAATTCTTTCGAGTTATTTGCTCACGCTAGCAAATGCTGTACTTGCACAATTTGTTAATGGCAATACCCTTACTCCGTCTGGGCAAATTCTGGTTAATGAATCATCATATTTAATTAAGCAAGTGACAATTCTTTTGGACTATTTGCTCACGCTAGCAAATGCTGTACTTGCACAATTTGTTAATGGCAATACCCTTACTTCGCCTGGGCAAACTCTGGCTAGTAATTTAGCCGGCGTATTACAAAATACCGTCGCAGTTATGAATAATATCTTAACGTATATTCTAACAGGTTCCTGATATCATGAGCCATATTTTTTATCCTCATGACTTGCGCGCGCACAACAAATAGGCTTTGTTTTTGGATATTCAAACGCGAGGTCAATGGCAAGAGGTTAGCGCACTAAGGAGGGAAGAATGAAAAAACGTCACTAATAGCTTTTCTCAATGACTTAATAGCTTTTACGATCAACTTAGTAACTATCGGAAGCAATTCACTTACTGCGAATAGCGCCCTCGGTGTGAGCATAATGGCGAATGCCCCTGCTGAAATATCAGTTCTTGTAATGAACTCATTAGTAGCCTTGAATTACGTAATGGCCTACCCAGCAAGTATAGCTGCTTACATTTCATCTACGTGCCCCATACTATCCATGACAGCTGATGCAGCGAATAATACAATATATTACGCTGGAAACAGCAGTACATTAGCGGGAGGAATTGTAACCGGGATACCCATTATCATTGCGAGTACCGTTACTATAGTAAAGTTCATAATTCACATAGTGACCGAGATAGCAACAGCATTACTGTAAACGTTTAGAAAAAAGAAAAACAACTGCTGAAAGCGCGCGATGCAAAAGCGCTAAGATATAAAATTATGCACACGTCTAAAATTAAATATTAAGTTTCAACTTAAGTTTTATAATTAAGTTACGGATTTTAGGTTATTTGTTAAGGAATATATGGCGTAATAAGGTTGCGTACTCCTGAAAAAAGAACCATCAGTTCATATAGAACGCTTGATAATACTCCACGCAGCTGATATACTTGACTATCAAATTCATCAATTAAAATAAAGCTATTATTAATTATGGAATCTATACCACCAGCAAAACCATTATTATAAGAAGTAGAAAATGGAATGTTAACATTTGGTGTCTTCATAGCAAAATAGTAGGGTGATGCAGATTTTAAAACTCCACCACTGATAGGCGGTAGATAAATATAACCTATAATCGCGATATAACCGCTACTTAACCATACGCCTGAAAAACTAGAGCTCGTAGGATAATCAAGTTCGCCCAGTTGGAAAATGGATTCTGTTTCAGAACCCACCAGGTTAATCGTAAGCGTTTGAGACACCGGAGTTTGAGTAGTTGAATCTTCGAAGGTGAAGGTTAATTGGCAATTCGGAAAATTAAAGCTCCACGTCTGAGTATTTGAATTATAAGTTACTTGACCATTTGTTACAGTTAGAGTGGCATTTCCAATACCATCCTGCGCATAATCAAGTCCCCAAACCCACCCTGTTAAAGTAAAGTTGGCAACGCTACTGGATTCAGTCGATGGCGCAGCCTTAACCGGAGCAACCATCACAATTGCTGATAACAAAAATATAGAGCAGACTAGAATAGCAAGTGCTTTATTCAGAGCCATACCTTGCTTTTACCCCCTCACTCTTCCAATACCATTGAATACATAATATGTCCCACCTATAATATCTTTTCAAGACTGTCCACACTAAACCGCGTATTACAGCATCCATTCTTAAGAAGAGGCATCCCTTGACCATGAACATTCATCTTTTCAACGATATTGCTTGCCATTTTAAGTTCTTGACTACAAGCAACTCCAACAACCCCATTATAGCCTCCAGCCTTAAGTATTCCAGGAATGCATGATCCTCCCGGAACAACATAGACATCATACCCTTTCTTTTCACCCAGTGCGCACGATTGATTTATCAAGCAATCTGGGGAACAATGAGCACAAACATAAGTTGTCTTTTTAGGATCAAATTGCGCTTTGCACTGGTTATCCATATATTTTCTTGAACAATGCGATAGAAAGAGAACTCTTTTATTCGTCTTATCGAACAATGGTCTATCTGAAATATTCTTCGCAAAAATATCGACCAGATCTTCGAGAAGAATGGCCGCTTCCGTAACATCTAAGCCTGTTATTTCAAGAAGTTTTAACCGTTTTGCAAGGGCGACGGTTTTAGCTCCAATTACCATATGCGTTTTTCGCTCTTGCGCAATTAGAGCTATTTCCTGAAACAATTTTCGTGAAATACGAGATATATCAAAACTAAACTGATAAGGCACCTTTATTCACTCCATCTACCAGTTCAGCCAACCCACTTCCAAACGGCAACAAATCACAACGCTTCGAGCACGATGCATGAACTACTTTTAACATATTACCTATCCAATAACTTATACACTTTACTCTGATAAGCATAATAATTCTTTTCTTCCAAACATTACACAATTTGATACTAGGCTTCAAGTTTTAACACTACTACCTCCTGTTGATTTTGCGATGCATAATAAACCTTGGTCAGACCATCATCAGAGCTAACATTTCCAAATACGAAGCGATAATAAACCGAATTAATCATGTTATCAGGCACTGTTTGCCCATTACCATACGATTGGCCAAACGCCAGTTTTGTTAACTGTGGAAGAACTGCAACTTCATCTGTTGAGAAAATAATGTACGTCGCTCCATACTTGTTCATGATTTGAATTGTCGTACTAGTATCATTCGTACAGTAAGCTAATGCTAAATCGCTTGTTTTTGAGGAATTTAGCCCTGAATAACTAAAGACGGGCGTTCTATGCGCTATATCTATAACCCAATAGGAATAACTCGGCAAGGTTAGAATAGACGCGTTTGCTGGAGTATTTTGATTACACCAAACAAGCGCTTGAGTCCAGTTATTGGTTGGAGAGCCTTGCGTTAGGGGGGCATCGTAGGCTGAAATGGATATGAAAATTGCTATGATCATAAACATCGTAAGTGCTGTTTTTCCTTTCCAACGTAATGTTTTGAATTTTCCAATAGGCCAGATTACGTAGGCAATTAATACAGCAGCGGCAGGTGTTAGAAAAATAAGTGATTCCGAATTAAGAAAGCATAAAATAAGTGCGGTAAGAAACCAGCCTAACCAAAAGATGTCTCCCTCACTCCTTCTTATAAATGGTATAAAGAAACCAATCACTAAAGGAATACACAGGATAAGGCAACCAGCTATTATGTAAGCAAGAGTTATAGAAAAATTTTGAGCCACAATATTTGTAGCAAGAGAAAAAGGGTCGGGAAGTACTATTGCAACTACAACATTTATCAAGATAATCAGAACGAATAACTTCCAATTCACTTGCTTAATTGCCGCTCGCGCTGATTTGGCACCTTTTCCAAACCAGCAACTACGAATTCTGGGCTTCGTAAAAGATACGGCAACACTTTTTTGTCATAGCCTTTTAGAAAATCTTTCAGGAAGTCGCCAATAAACTCTGAGGTAAAACTTCCACTAATTATAGCAATCATGATAAATGCTCCAAAATTCCACTCCGAAAAAAGTAAGTATTCAATACTCAAAATAGGTATGGCGCTTATAATCCAACCATAATCACGATTTTCTCGCTTGAAATGCCACTTTCTCAAGAAGTAATACGCAAAAACTCCAACCATAACTAATAACAAACTCAGAGCGTCCCTGTCAAGATATCCAGAAGCCTGAACCAGGTAAACTAAAGGCATAATTGCCATGGCAAGAACTGAAGAAACACCAACAAGCCGATTATTAGTTTTAGAAACAACAAAATACATAATCAGCAAAGTCACTACAGTTAGCACTAATGGCAAGATTTCTCCAGCTAACACCAGTCCACTCGTGGTCGAAGTGTGAAAAATGAAGGCTAATATGTAAGCAGTATATGCAAGAGGATAAGCTAATCCAGAACCACCAGTACTCGTGATGCTGGCAACTTCAGGAATGGGAAGAGGAGGAGCCCCTGATATGATGAGTTCAGCCATTCTATTGTAAAGAAACGAGTTAGGACCAATAATATAATAATAATTGGTATCCAAAAGATGCCAAGCTCTCAAAAAAACAGCATAACCAATTATAATACATAATGCAACAATCAAGGCAACCTTTCGCGGTTCCCCAATTTTAGTCTCAACTTTTCCTTGTTTGCCTTGGAGTTCATCGTTTGAACTCTTTTTAGCGTTTCTGCTCAAAACTTTCCTCCCATCTGTCTCATCCGAAATGGTAAAACTACCACAAAAACTGCAACATATAAAACTGCCGTAATCCACAGCATGATATTGGTCCAGTCAAAGAAGAGCAGATAAAACATGCTTGCCCAGCATAATCCTAAAAAAAACCCAGACGCTATTCTCACCGGATTTTTGCTTTCATGCAATTTTAAAGTCTGCAGAACCCAATCAGCCATTGCAAAAGCTGGAAGTGCAAGAAGCAATATGGAATTTTGAGAAAATAATAATACCGCTTGTCTAAATAACAAGGCGGCAACAAACCCAATTGCCACCCCCGTGCATCTGGAACAAATGTACAAGTCCTTTCCTCTAACACGCAGTTTCCAGGTTCTATTCAAATTAGCCCTGGTGTGATGGGACAGCACAAGAAAAGAGAGAGAGTCCTCTTTAACACCATCTTCCAAATTTCCCAGACTTATACACCCTTAAAAGGAAGATTTAACCGTTGATATCGTTATACATTGACATCGAAGATTCAATAGCGAAAGATACCCTTGCAATTGCTCTACTCATATTCCTATTTGTCCAAATATAGTATATTACTCCAGGAACTACGAATAATATACAAAGCAGGATTGGAAGAAGGAAGTTATACCAAAATGACCTCGTAATCTCAGGCGTAACAACAATATCATCTCCAACCACTTTATAGTAAATTCGAGCAGTAACCCCAACCATCACAAGCCCACGACCAAGCCTAAAGCAATTGCCTAAATTAGTAATTTCATGCTTAGGCTTGAGACCTACAACAGTTAACTGTGACATCAGTACATTTGCAAAACTATTTAGATTTTCTGCCGCGCCCTTTATTGTTTTTGTACCATAAGACATTGTTCCCTTACCCTCTCTCTTAATTAATTCTGCGCCACTCCCATTTAATTCTTGCTCCCGTTGGCGCAATACTAGAAAAATAGGTACATCAAAAAGCAATTAATAAGCAATAACTAGTATCAAATGTTACTTTAGTTCACAATATTCAAGCAAGCGGATTGTTATTTGGCTAATAAAATGCCAACTTGCATAAAAAGCTTTCGCAAACAAAAGTTTTCCCAAACAAATAGCACAAACAATACAAAAGGTACTGGCTTGAACACTCAACCTGTAAATTATGTATTCTTTGCTGCCTTTGCCTTCTTACTACGTGACCGCAACTTTTTCCAGAAAGCTAAACGACCCAAACTACCCTTCACTCTAGCCAGCTTACCTTGGGATGGTGCGGATTCAACAGTCTGAGACACTTTTTGACGCGACCTTAATCCTTTCCAGAAAGCTAAACGACCCAAACTACCCTTCACTCTAGCCAGCTTACCTTGGGATGGTGCGGATTCAACAGTCTGAGACACTTTTTGACGCGACCTTAATCCTTTCCAGAAAGCTAAACGACCCAAACTACCCTTCACTCTAGCCGGTTCAGCCTGTACAGATTCAGAAACACTAGGCTTTGACATTTTGTGACCTAAGCCTATTTTTTTCCAAAACGCAAAACGACTTAAACGACTCTCCTCTTTAACGGGCTCAGCTTGTATCGACTCAGAATCAACAGGATGCGGCGCAGGCTGCACTATATTTTGACCTAACACTGTTTTCCTCCAAAAAGCAAAACCACCCAAACGACCTTTTCCTTTTACTATCATGGGCGTGCGTTGTGATTGTTTGTAAGAATCCATAGCCAGTGATAGCTGAGCTTGGATTTCATCATGCAAATAAGGATAAATTGGCATGTTAGAAAGCCCATGGAGGGCAAGAAGCGCCTTTACGCTACGAATTTCAGCTAAAGCCTTAACCGCTTCAACGCGTGTTTCAACTCTCGGAGACGTGTTAAACATCTTCATTAAAGCTTTAATATTGGATTTCTTCTTGAACTGATTAATCTTTTTAGAATCAGATTGAAGCTTTTTAGAATCAGATTGAAGCTTGGCATCCGGCAATTTCTCTTTTTTGCCTCTACTAAGAGTCGGTCTTGAAAACTTGAAAAGTCGCAATGAATCCACTCGGCTTCTGTTTATTTCGTTTCTAAATATTTAAAATTTGCTCCAACACACAAAATATTCCCAAAACAAAGCTTAACAGCAGCCCCTAAAGGCACACAAACTCAAATTAAACAACCCATCGCCAAGAAGTCTTCATCCTGACACTTAAATCAAATAGTAGGCACTGCACAACCACATACACATTTATTCATTCATTTTTAATGTTTAAACCGCTACATCGAAGGGGAGTCTAATGTCTCAAAATCAAAAAACTCAAAAAATTGAATTAGAAAAAATACTTTCGCTAGAGAAAAAATTAATCACACTAGAAAAACTGATGGTACGATGCCCAGAATGCGGCGGGCTGTTTCGAGACGTAATTGAACTGAAATCCCACATGACAATGACCCATCATCCATCAAACGAAGAAAATTCAACAGGCACGGGCTAAAAACAGGCACAGTCTAACTTTTTTTGCCAGTAATTTTTAGGCTAGAAATCCAAAACTCTACAAGCGCCAAAACTAAGTTGCAAGACCAATTCTCGAATAAACCATTTAAGCAACGAGAAATTGAAATGCTTTTCGAAAAAAGAACCATTTAAAACAGCGAGCAGTCTAAGAATAGATGCATTGACAATCAAGAAGTGATAACATTGAAGGAGCTATTCTTTGTTGGCTTAGGCTTAAACGATGAAAAAGGCATAAGTCTAAAAGGCTTACAAGAAGCCAAAGCCGCTGATGAAGTCTTCATCGAGCTTTACACAAGTTTAATGCCTAACTTTTCACTGGAAAAACTTCAAGTTCTATGCGACAAACAAATCCACGCGGTCTCCCGAAAAGAACTGGAAGAAGAAAACGGCAAAAAAATTCTCAACGCAGCACAAAAAGGAAAAACCGTTCTACTTATTCCCGGAGATCCATTTATCGCCACAACACACGTAACGTTACGCATCGAAGCAGAAAAACTAGGAATAAAAACCCACATTGTCCATGGAGCATCAATAATATCGGCGGTAATAAGCTCTTCCGGACTGCACAATTATAAGTTTGGAAAAACCGTAACTATCCCTTTTCAAGAGAATTTTTATGAAACACCATATAATGTTATTGCCCAAAACAAAGAACTAGGACTTCACACACTTTGCCTACTTGACTTGAACACAGAAGAAAACCGCTTCTTAAGCCTAAGCGAAGCAGTCAAATCTTTGCTATTAGTTGAAGAAACAAAGAAAGAGCAGGTAATATCTGATAAAACCGTAGCTGTCGGCTTTGCACGAATCGGAAGCGAATGCCCAATTGTTAAAGCAGATTACATATTAAACTTGGCCAAGCATGATTTTGGCGAGCCACCGTACAGTCTAGTTTTTACTGGAAGCTTGCACTTTATGGAAATCGAAGCCCTAATAACGCTTGCTGGAGCCCCAGCCTCAATTAGGAGGCTTGCGAAATGAGCTTGGAAGAGTTAACATCCAGGTACATAAGTTCTGCAGAGAAAGTTTTTCAAAAAATGCAGAAAAACACGCCAACAAGTATAACCGATGAATCTGCGAATAACCTTCTGCTCCATGCCATGGATTACTTGAAGGACGCAAAATATTATAAGGCTGAAGGCAAGCTTGAAACCAGCCTAACATCAATTGCTTATTGTGAGGGAATACTTGACGCATTAAGACTATTGGGAGCAGTGAAATTCGAATGGCCAACAATACCAAGAAAAACAGAAAAGTAGTTTTGGCATCAGGCGTTTTCGATTTGTTACATTTGGGTCACGTAAAATTCTTGGAAGAAGCTAAAAAAGCCGGAGGAAAAAACGCAGAATTAATCGTTGTTATCGCACGGGATAGCACAGTCGAAAGGATGAAAGGAAAAAAACCCATAATGCCTGAAGATCAACGCCGTGCATTGGTTGAATCATTGAAAGTAGTAGATAAGGCAGTGCTTGGATACGAGGAACTGGAAATTGGTGAAATTATCGAGAAAATTAAACCGGACATAATTGCATTAGGATATGATCAGTCGGATATGGCTAAGAACGTCGAAGACTACATAGGAAAACAAAAAATAAACGTTAAAGTTGTAAGAGTTGGCAAGTTCGGCGAAGACTTGGACAGTTCCTCTAAAATAAAACAAAGGATCATCGAGAAATTCAATAGATGAATTAAAAATGTCTAAGAATTCAGTAAAGTTTAGAATAACATACATTCTAATTGCCTTAAACATAATTGCATATGTTTATACATCTTTAATTGGAGGCGACTTCCTAAACACCAACATAAACTCTCAAGTACTCTATCTTGTCCAAGTAAATTGGCTTGTTTACCATGGTTTTTATTGGCAACTAATAACCTCAATATTTATTCATGCCTCAATATTACACCTTGCAGGCAACATGCTTTTCCTGTTCATCTTTGGATTAAGAGCAGAAGAAATGTTCTCGTTGCCAGAATACCTACTGATTTACTTCGTAGGCGGATTAGCAGGAAATCTCTTGACTCTTGCGTTTTTGAATCCGCTCGTTCCCTCTCTTGGAGCATCAGGAGCTATTTTCGCCTTGTTCGGTGCCGTGGTAATCTTCTCCCGACGCTCTATAGGACAATCAATAATCGGCGCGTTCGTTTATGGTTTTTTCCTATTTTTACTTTCTTACGGACCAGAAGTGAATTACTTTGCACATTTAGGCGGTCTTGCTATGGGTTTACTAATCGGATATGTTATAGGATCTAGACGCAAACCGGATTATTCATATTCTCCACGCTATTCTAGCTTTCCTTTTTAGTTATGGAAGCGTTAGTATTTCTACCTTAACTTTAGTTCCATCCTTAAGCGTAAGCAATTTTCTTAAGCAAACAGGCGCAATTATCTCCAAAACAGAATAATCGTAATGCGTCCGTAGTGCGGATATTAGGGCACCTTTGACTTTGTTTTCGATAATTGCAGGGTAACATTTAACGACTCCGAAAGTGCGATCTTCATTTTTAAAACCGGGGGCTTCAATCGCTGGATAAGCTTCCAATTCCATGCGAGCTTTAAGATCATAATCCGTTATGAGCTTTAGATTAAGAGTGCCTGGGTACGGTTCAAAACCAAGTTTTTCTAAAAATTGCTTCTTGTATTGCTCTTTAGAAATGTAATATGCCCCTTCGCCTAACCCTGAAAATACTATGCCTTCCAAAGTTATTGATGGCGGGTAAGATTTTTCCATTAGAACTTTAAGACTACTGTAAAGCTTTTGAAGTTCCACGATGCCTTTATCGTCAACTTTTATCAGGCTTCCCTCAGGAGTTATTTCTCTGGTTATCAATCCTTCGCGTTCAAGTTCTATCAAATTGCGTGAAGCTGTTTGTTGGGAGATTGATAGTTTTTCAGCCAAATACTCGGTTGAAATTTTGGCAATTCGCCTGTAAGCTCCCATCTCAGCAAGCTTAAAGAGCATGTAAATATGCTGCCATTTGCGTTTTTCAGTCACGCTTAACTCTCCAATCATTATTAGGTATGAATGATTGATATTTAAGCGGCTCGAAACATTAAGAGTATAGCGTAAATCTGAAAATATGCCAAGCAAATTAGACTCTAAAAGCGAAGTACATAGCAATGAAGGAAACGCCGAATGTTTTTGATGAAATGGGTGCTTATTGGGCAGAAATGGCAGCTAAGAATTTTTCAGAGGTTCAAGTGAACTTTATTAAGAGAACCGTGGAAAAGCAGGATTTAGTTCTTGACTTGGCGTGTGGAACTGGAAGGCACACTAATCCATTAAGCAGAGAAGGCTACTTCATTGTTGGCGTTGATGTTTCTTCTAGTCTGCTTAGGATAGCGCGAAAATCAGGTCAAAGTCACCTCGTGCGAGGAGACATACGATATTTACCTTTTAAGAGGAGTGTTTTTTCGTGTATATTGAGCATGGATACAAGTTTTGGGTATTTGCCCTCTGAGCAAGAGGATCTTCAAAGCTTAAGAGAAGCGTCAAGAATCCTGAAAAAAGAGGGAACATTTGTTCTGGATGTTTTCAACATTGAAAACTTAGTTTTAAAGCATCATAGACCCATTCGCAGAATTACTAATCGTTTGGAGAATTTTCCGTTTTGGTTTTTTGTGCAGTATCCAAATGGGTTGATGAGCCGATTTCTTTTTAGTCTACTGAGGCATAAGGAATATTCGAGTTTCACTTTGTTATCTAAGCGAACTATTGTGATGAATGAGAGGAGGCTTAATGATTTGTGGGTTGTGCGTGATAAGTCCGATGGGAAAATCAGGGTTTACTGGCATACAGTACGCTTGTTCAATTTATGCCAGTTGAAAGCTATTTTGGGGCAAGCAAACTTTATCGTTGAAAGGGTTTTTGGTGGCTACGAAGACGAAGCATTTGGTCCTGAATCTAAGAGGTTAATTGTGATAGGGCATCATGTATAGTTCAAGCGACAATTTATCGATAGAATGCATACCTTTCAACTCATTCTGATGTTGTTAAGTGATTGCATTGCGTGATCTACAAGAACTAAACTGTGCTTGCAGCTGCTTACAGCTTGTGAAAAGCATTAAAGCACTTGCTGTATCAACATTAATGCTAGGTGTTGTCTTGAATAGCCGAGATGTTTTTGGTCAAATTGACTGTCTTAAACATGAAATGGAAGAAGCCTTGATGGAATTGATTAGAGTTCCTGCTTTGTCGCCTGAAAATGGCGGTGATGGTGAAGATGAAAGGGCCAAGAAATTATTGCTCATGCTTAGTAGTGTAGGTTTTGATAAAATAGACCGGTTAGATGCTGATGACACAAGGGTTTCATCGGGTAAGAGGCCAAATTTAATTGCATATTGTTATGGGGAATCTGCCTATCCGCGGCTTTGGATTATAACTCATTTGGATACAGTTCAATCCGGCGACGAATCGCTTTGGAAGGTTACTAAGCCATTTGAGCCGACCTTGAAAGAAGGGCGCATTTATGGTCGTGGAAGTGAAGATAATGGGCAATCGCTTATCGCTTCTATTTTTGCGGTAAAAGCCCTCAATCAGTTAAGAATTAAACCGAAGCGTACTGTTGCGTTGGCGTTTGTAGCCGACGAAGAGCAAGGCAGCACCTTTGGCATTCAGCACTTGATTGCCATGGAACTTTTCAAGAAAGATGATTTGATTTTGGTTCCGGATTCAGGTAATGAGAATGGAAGTTTTATCGAGGTCGCGGAAAAGAGTATTTTGTGGTTTAAGATTCACACGATTGGAAAGCAGACGCATGGAAGTTTGCCGACTAAAGGTTTAAATGCTCATCGAATCGGAATGCAGGTTGCATTGGCTTTAGATCGGATGTTGCATGAAAAATATTTTTTGCAGGATGACCAGTTTGATGTTCCTGAGAGCACTTTTGAGCCTACTAAGAAGGAAAAGAATGTTGATAGTGTAAATATTATTCCAGGTGAGGATGTTCTTTATTTTGATTGCCGAGTTCACCCAAGTTACAGTCTTGACCAGGTTATTAGCGATATAAAATTTGTTCTTTTGGAGTTTGAGGCTAAAACAGGCGCCAATATTCAGATGGAGATTTTGCAGAAACAGGCTTCCCCTAATTTAGCCATTAAAGACGGGGAAATTGTGCCTTTACTTATGAAAGCCATCAAGCAGGCAAGAGGCTTGGATGCTGATGTAGGAGGAATTGGCGGAGGTTCATGTGCCGCGTTCTTTAGGCAAATTGGCATTCCTGCTGCAGTGTGGAGTACGATGGATGAAGTGGCTCATCAGTCTGATGAGTATTCAAAAGTGGCTAATATGATTGCGGATGCAAAGATATTTGCGTTGTTAGCTATGATTTAATTGGGAAGTTTTGATAAACCATTTTAACTAATTATTACATGAAATTAGTTGGCGGTTTTAGGCGTGAATAAAACTTCTAAGATTATTAATGAAGCATTAAGCAGGGGTCGAAAAGCTTTGTTGGAGCCGGAGGCAAAAACGGTATGCTTGGAATATGATATTCCGGTTACCAAATTTAGTTTGGCTACTGATGAGAAGCAAGCGGTGAGGTTTGCGGAGAAGATTGGTTTTCCTGTGGTTTTGAAGATTGTTTCGCCTGATGTTATTCACAAATCTGATGTTGGAGGCGTCAAGCTTAACGTTAAGAGCGCCTCTGAAGTTAAAGAAGCTTATTTGACAATCATTAACAGTGCAAAAAGCCATAATGCTAAAGCAAAAATAGTGGGTATTTTGGTTGAAGAGATGGCGCCTCAATCAACAGAAGTTATAGTCGGCGCAATTAAAGATCCTCAGTTTGGGCAGACATTAATGTTTGGATTGGGTGGAATATTTGTTGAAGTGCTAAAGGACGTGAATTTTAAAGTTGCACCCTTAACGCTGCAGGATGCTAAAGACATGATTACTGAACTCAAAGCATACCCACTGCTAAAAGGTTATAGAGGCAATCCTCCAGCAGACATAGATGCCCTAGTAAACATACTATGCTGCACTTCAAAACTGGTTATGGATCACCCTGAAATCAAGGAGTTAGATTTGAACCCAATAATAGCTTATCGGAAAGGTGCCAAAACTGTGGATGCTAGGATGATACTCGAATGATAGTTCGCAAGTTAAATGCAAATCGCATATTGAAATTCTAAAAGCTTGCTTGAAAAGTGAATAGTAAAATTTAAAAAAACATCTTGAAAGAATGGACGCATGCTATCAACTGAATTGAAGTTATAAACGTTGATTTTTCCGTTGCATCTGAAGTGGTTTTCAGTTAGCCTTTTGTGACTGATTAGATTTTAAGTCGAGAATTCCTGATTAAGAGGCAGAGCTGTTGGATGATTATTAGGCTGTTCTTAGGATGAGCGAATGCGGATTTTATCTGAAATTGAATATAGTTGCATTTTATTGCTTTTATTAAGAAGTATTTGGCTGATTTCTTGTCTCCGGTAGCGAAGTGAGCTTTAACTAGGTTGAAGTAAAGTGCGCCCTGTATTGCTCTGGGTAGTTCTTTGCCATATGCTTTCAAGAAGTACTCGTTAATGGCGGTTACGTCAATACCTAAGCCCTTGCGGTCGCTAGATATAGTGTTTTTGGGGTGAATCCGGTATTGCGCTAAAGGTTCTTTTATGTAAAAATAATCATGATGGCGGGCTAAGTCTACGAAAAACTTGTGGTCGCTAACGTATCGCAATTTTTCGTCATAGCGAAGGCCTTCAGCGCTTGATCGATTGTAAATTAGGCTTGACCCCAAAATGTAGTTATCATGTATCAATTCTGCAAAGATGTTGCCGCTTTTCTTCTTGTGAGAGCTGCTAGTCTTTGTGAGAATGTTTTCCCTGTAGGTTTGCTTTTCTCATCTATTACTTCGCCTTCAGACCAGACGATGAGCGATTCATTCTTTTGAAGTATGGCTAATTGTTTTGCAAGTTTTGATTTCATCCAAACGTCGTCTGAGTCGATTCGGGCGATATATTTACCTGACGATTTTGCTATGAGTTCATTTGTTGTTGGTGTTATGCCGATGTTTTTTTCGTGGAAAAAAGCCTTTATTCGTCCATCTTTTTCCTGGTATGTTTCGATTATGGCTTTTGAATTATCTTTTGAGAAATCATCGATAATTATCAGTTCAAGATCCTGAAAGGTTTGGTTGAGAATACTCTCAATAGTTTCTGAGAGGTATTTTCCATGATTATATGAAGGCATTAGAACGCTCACTAGTGGCAAAAGGTATCACTGCGGATGTTCATTTTTTTGTAACTTCATTAGTCTATTATAATTATTAAGTCGTTCGGAAAAACCGTTTTTCTTCGACTTTTTTAATATCTCGTCGTTTATCGCAACGTTCTATAATGAGTTTTGCAACGAGATTTACTGATTAATGAGTGATTAAACGCTTGAGGGGGAAATTTACATCATCCATTCCAAGAACACAATGCAGTATAAGCCTTTAATCTCTGTTATTATTCCAACTTTTAATTATGCTAATTATTTAATGGAAACGATTGACAGTGTGCAAGTTCAGACTTATCACAATGTTGAATTGATAGTCGTGGATGATGAGAGCACTGAGGACATCGCAAGAGTAGCAAAGCGTTATAGTGACGTTGCCTATGTTCGTATTAAACATGAGGGCAAGCGAACTCCTGCACATGCAAGTAACTTCGGCGCAACGCTTGCACATGGCAAATTTCTCATATTTTTAGGCGCGGACGACAAACTTAAACCGCGATATGTTGAAGCTTGCCTGAATCGTTACTTAAGTGAAAAGAATAATAGCAGAGTCGGATTCGTATGGACAGGCTTTCAAGGTTTCGGCGACAAATCACTTGTAGATTTGCCTAGCATGTCGAAGATAACGTGGCTTTTAGGCTGGCGTTATGTAGGCGGTCAACTAGGCGCAGCTTTAATTCCTAAAAACGTTTTTAATGAAGTTGGCGGCTTAGATGAAACATTGGACGGATGCGAAGATTATGATTGGTGTCTTCGCGCTTTGAAGGCTGGATTCTGCGGCTTGAGCGTCGGAGAACCCTTGCATCTTTATCGTCTTCATGGCAAAAGTGTCAACAGTGAAGCCGCACGCAAGCAAGCATTTAACAAATTATTAACTAAGTATTTCCCTTATTATCATTATTTAGCTTTTGTATTGGAGCATTTGAAAGGATTGAAGTACCGTGATTTGAAAAGCGGATTAACAAAAGAAACAAGCAGAAAAATTGAAATTAAATCATGAAACCATCGGGCACAAGAAGAAAGAAATCCTAAATAAGTAGGACCCATCGGCAGCCTCAAGACATCTAGTTTCAAAAAAATATCAACACGATTAACAAACAAGATTTTTTCAACAAAGCAAAATCAGCGAATTGTTCAATGTGTACAAAGTCGTTGATAGCGAATTGGAATTAGCAAAGTTAAATCTTCGCTTGAAAATTTATAAACTTGGAACGTGCCAAGAAAACAAATGCATGTTTTAGAACAAGACAATGAAGAAAAGAAAAATTGTTTTTACCAAGGGCAAGCTTGCTACACGCAACGCAATACTATTAAACTTAATTTTTTATCTCCTTGTCATTTTGAGTTCCATAATGCTTTGAATAAAACTTGAACCAATCACTGTACAAAACCTCAAAATCAGAAGTGATACTAATCTTACTTATGAATTTCTTACTCCAAAAATTACAACCACAACAAATCCCCGAAGGCTTGTCTTTCCTAAGATTCCGTCTTAACAAAGAATATTTTGTGTTATACCAAACATCCTTAACTGAAGTTTCAATAACATTCCCCAAATTCAACTCAGCATTATCATCAGCACAGCAGGTGGTCGCTTGACCATTAGCTAAAATACCCATGAAATAACTTGGAAAAGGACAAACCTTGACAGAACAAAATTCTGAATCATCAAAAAAGTTATCATAAGCCGTTTTTCTCTGCGGATTCTGCAAAGGCGAAACTTCAATGGCATCTACAATCGGCAACCAAGCCTTCAAAAACTCATTATTTGCTTGTTTATTGCCAAAATCAATAAGATTAATCTCCACTCGCGGAACAGTATTTTTGTCTCTTAAACTGATAAGTTGTTTAATATTATCCGAGATAACTTGGTAATCAGCACCAACACGCCAGTCATCATTAACCTTGCCGATACCATTTAAGCTAAAAGTGATATTATCAACCTTAGCCTTAACACATACCTTAGCTATTTCCTCATCAAACAACATGCCATTAGTGATGAAACCTACACTCTTTAAACCTAAAGACCGTAAACTACTAGCATATTTAATAATTTCCTTGAAATCAGGATGAAGCGTACTTTCACCGCTAAAATTTAAGGCGAGGGAGCATTTAAGCAGGGCCAACTCATTCAAAATACGTTTACAATCTTCAAGTTTAATATATCTGGGCTTATTTGTTTCCCTATACTTTGCCGAAAAACACATCTTACAACCCAAATTACAATCACTAGTCAACTCGAGACATACCATCTGAAGCCTTGGCGTGCCAAAACCATAAAAAGCCAACTTATTTTGGACATTTTTGCTAATACGGTCAGAAATATAAGAAAATAATCCAGAAAACCCGTTTTGTCGTATTTTTTTAACTGAACGATCAAAAAGAAAAGCTAATCCTTTTTTACGTTTCAACTCAGTCGTTTTTCCACCTCAATTTCTCGGTTTTCGATAATATTATGAGCGTCTTAAACTAGCCTTCAACCTTGCCGTTTTAGCTTCCTACTTAATTGGCAATCAAGTGCTTTTTAAGAGTTTTCTAAGCCTGATATGCTATCTTATCTTAGAAAATATTATTAATAAGAATTGAAATTCAATTGAAATTTAATATGTTTAAAAATATACTTTTTTAAATCGTTTTAAAAATTCTAATTAATCCTTACCAGTTAAATTACGATGGATTTCAAATAAATATGAGAACAGATTTATTGCGTCCATTTTTTGCGATTTTTTGGATAACTCGTAGTGTTTTCCCTTGTCGCTTCATGATCTATGTTTGCGAGGTCGGAAAGATTTAATGACAAAATCCTTACTAAATTCCAACAAATGAGCCTCCAATAAAAAGGGAAAATGTTTAGGTTGACATCAACCAAACGGATGAAAATATCTTACTCGGTCACTTTTTAGCACGCTGTAAGTAAAAATTAAAAAACTAAAAAGCATATACCGAAACTCAAAAAAGTAATAGCATGCATCAGACTTAATGGAAGGAGAATAAGTCTTGTCAAGTTTAGCTCGTTTGGGTCGTTATCTAATAGAACTTGAAAACAAAAAGCCGGGGGTCAAAATAGTATTTGGAAAACATTCCTATGGTCCACAACCGAAGATTGCAGGTTATATGCCTTGGCTTCCGTATCTTATGAGCGGCAGTAGGATAGGCAAATACTGTTCTTTTGGCTCGAACATCACTTTTGCATTTTTAGGAAAGCATGATTATGATTTGGTAACAACTTACCCTTTTGTTGAATTTTATAAAAAGTGGCAAACAGACACGCCAGCGAATCCATATTATAATAAGGGAGTCATAGACGCTTCTAAAATTCCAGCAGCACCTATCATAATAAATAATGACGTCTGGATTGGCAATGGAACAACTATAAGGCAAGGTGTAACGGTTAGAAATGGAGCTGTCATAGCAATGGATTCTCTTGTAGTAAAAGATGTCCCGCCCTACGCCATAGTTGGAGGTAATCCTGCAAAAATCATCAAGTATCGTTTTTCGCCTGAACAAATCCTCGATCTTTTAAGAATTTCATGGTGGGATTGGCCCGACGATAAAGTGAAAAGAATGCTTCCTTTTATGCTGTCACATGACATTGACAACTTCATAAAGGTTGCAAAAAATCTTTAGAAGCTTTTAGTCTAAAAGCGCGTTAAATTGAGTAATATTTTGAGGAAATATCAGGTAATTGACTTTCCCATTTCAATTAAACATTGGATCGACTTCTTAAAAGTAAAATTAAAGTATTATGCATTGAAATTAACAACCCATTTCCAAGAAGCCACTTGTCACTCACTATTCGCTTTCGCTGAATGATTAAACGCTTCTTCCACAGCAATCTAAAGTGCCTTATAGGCCATATGGAGGCTGAAATTAAAAGCTTAATTTTTTTAGGCTCTGAATTTTTTAGCAACATTAGATTTTGGAAGAAAATGTAAAAGAACGAAACCAAAGTGCCGATTACGATTTGCTTTGGCTCAAAATTTTTTATAATCGAAGACAATGAATTCTTGTTTCCATGAAAAATAGTCATATCAGACCTTAATCGAGCGGTCAACAAGTTTTTTTCGTTGCTGAATTCTGACTGGGAGCCTCCGCTGTAATGATAAATAACTGAACTAGGAACGTACGCAACTCTGTAACCATAAAGCCATGCTCTCAAACAGAGGTCACTTTCATCTGAATACATAAAAAAATCTTCATCGAAGTAACCTAATTCCTTAAGTATTTTCTTTTTAATTAGGAAGGCAGCTCCACAAATTGAACCAACCAGATAAAAGCCATCAACAGCCCTCTTCTGCACTGGGTGAAAAACAACACTCCCCATAAGATTTACAAAACCGCCATCATACTGAATTTCGTTGCTTTCAGCAAAAACTATCTTACTACCACAAACCCCAATTCTTTCATCCTTAATCAAAACACTAACCAATTCACTCAACCAATCTTTATCCACAGAAGTGTCGCTGTTAAGAAAAGCTATCAAGTCGCCCTTTGCTACCTCAGCTCCCTTATTATTTCCGCCTGTATAACCCAAATTTCTGTTTAAAGATAAAATACGCACCGAGGGATAGAATTTTTGTACATACGCAACGCTTCCGTCTGTGGATGCATTATCTACCATTATAACTTCATAAAGAGAAGCAGGATAGCTTAATCGTGAAAGAGCAGTGAAGCATTTGTCGAGAAAGGGTTTGCCATTGTAATTAAGCACTACCACACTGACAAATGCAAGTTTAGAAGTCGTAACCTTGTATCCTCCACACTATCGAAAACTTCATAGTAAACCCTTTAAAAAACCGAAAGCATATCCTATATGCTGAAGGGGCAAAAGAAAAATCACCTGCATGGATGCTTTACTACGAAATTTTGAGTGTACCTCAATAGTACAGGCAAATAAAATTCCAACGTAAATTAACAGCGCACCTAAGACTACATATGCCATTACCGGAAAAAGGCTGATAGAAAGAAGCATAGCAAGCAAGGCAATAAAGGAAAGGGATGGAACTGGAGCATAAAGTCGAACCAACTTTTTATGTTTTTTACACACTTCAGCCATCGCCTTGCCATAAATGAACATCTTATTGAAAAATTTGTGAAAGCCGTTCGGTCGCTTGTGCCATACTACAGCGGTAGGGAGATAAAGAAAAGAGCACCCTTTTTGCGAAAGCCTAAAGTTTAGCTCCAAATCTTCGCCAACATTAAACGAGTCATCAAAGCTTTCTTTAAGAAGAACTTCTTTTCTATACATTGCATTACAATTAGCAAGAGAATAAACATATTTTAAATCTTTTAAATTATAAGACTGCGGCGACCCCCCTGAGCCAAGAAAGGTTCCTTGCATGTACCCTATAACTTTACTTAAAGGGAAATCCAAATCAAGCACCAAATTGGGACCACCAACAGCTACAATATCAGGCTTACTTCTCAACTCAAAAAGAAGAGATTTTAGCCAGTCTTTTGCAACTACGCAATCCGAATCAGTAAACGCAATGTATTTACCTAAAGAAGCTTGAACGCCAAGATTTCTACAGTGACCAATTGTTCCGCCATTTTCTACGATAATCCGAATGGGATAATTTTGGACAATAGTCAGAGTTTTGTCTGTAGAGCCTCCGTCCACAACAATAACTTCAAAAGTCTCATCAAGTCTATCCTGATCAAATACTGAATCGAGACACTCACGAACGGTTTTTTCTCCATTCTTTACCACAATGACAACTGAAATTGAAGGACGACTTGGCTTTTCGCTTTGAATAGTTAATGCCCATCCTGAACTTCGCTAAAAAAATAAAATATAAGTTTAGCCTATTGATTTTTTGCTATTTTTTGGCTGAGACGTGCCATCCCGTATAACATGATAGCCGTAGACATCAAGAAGAAACCTATGAAAATAAAAGAAATAGCGGCCAATGCTATGTTTGTTACTATTCTATTTTCAAGTGCATATAGATTTAGCATCCAAACTCCAAAAAAAATACCTACCACTAGTGACATTATCCCAGGTATTCCTAAGCATGTTATCGGTCTATCTTCGACCACAAGCCGTACAATTGACATAATGATACTTACACCATGTCTAAACGGATTTTCTGTTGAAGTTTTCACGCCTACCACATCGCCATAACTGCAAGAAATTGGAACCTCATAAACTTTCAACCCACTTTTGTTAATTGCACGGATAATTTCTATGCTGGCACTCATACCATTTTCATATATACCACTTAACTTTTCCATAGCAACCTTACTATAAGCTCTAAAACCGCTTTGGGCATCGCTGACAGCGTTCTTCCCGGACCCATTACTTAACCTAGTAATAACTTTCACGCCCAATTGCCTATAGGCAGGCATGTCAGCAGACCCTTTCGCATCCATGAATCGACTACCCAAAACAACCTCCGCAAACCCGTCTTCGATGGGCTTTACTAGTCGCGGAATTTCAGCAGGATCATGCTGCCCATCCGAATCTAAAGTAACCAAAACATCTGCATTTAATTCTTTTGCTTTCTTGAAAAGGCTTTGCAAAGCTGCCCCATAACCTCGATTTTTCTCGTGGCGTACAACGACCGCTCCAAGCTTGCTTGCGATTTCTCCCGTTAAGTCAGATGACCCATCATCACAAACAACCACAACGTCAGCATATCTTTGAGCAACCAATATAACCTGCGCAATGGTTTTTTCTTCATTATATGCTGGAATACCCGCAACAACAAGCAAACCACCTTTATTAGCTTCCAAAACTTGGGCGTCCTCGCTACCAGTAATCAAAACTTTCTTCAAATTCATTTATCCTTCAAATACATTCAATATGCTCATCGCTTATTTTCATCACAGCTAAAAAAGCTGCAAAAGATAAATCACTTGACCAGTTTTTAGCCGTCTTATTACCCCAACTTACAGCTATTCCACTAATTCTTTCCGCAAAGGGGACGCCAATAGTTCTTGTTAGCCGCTCAATTAGGCTTTCTGTTGCTTGTTGTAGCTTCTGAACAATGGCTGCCAACACTCCAGCCAGCCTTAGACTCTTAACGCTGTCAACACATTTTATGGTAAGATCTATGACTCCCCGCTCAAGGCGGCTCAAGACTCTAAACCAGACACCACGACGTAAAGCGAAATTCTTAACTTTTAACAGCTTCCCAACAGAGAGAACTTGATTACCCCGCAAAAAAGACGAATGAGAATCAGCATACCCGTCGAACTTAACATGTTCAAGAGATGAATGACTCGACATGCGCCCTCTCTCCTTCCATTATGCAGAGAAAACTAATAGGAACGCGGGAGGTATTAAAACTTATTCCGTTTTTGAAATTTCCACGATTTTTTAGAATCAATTGCAATAAAATCAAGATCCAACGCTAAATCAACTTGAGAGGAAACCGACCCATTAAAGACGAAATAAGTTATACGAATCAAAGGCATAGAAAACTAAAAACCTGACTCGCACATCATCATACTTTTTCTTGAATATCTTTAATTTGCATGCTCAACATGCTCTTCACTGATACAATCAATTTAATGCTTTGAATTACAGCTTCCTTTTTATATCGCCATCTTTCTTATAATGCGTCCTACAAGAATTATACAGTTGGTGGGGGACGTCTTTGAGCGGCGAGGAAGATGAGAGTTCTATAGAAGAAGTGGAAATCCCGCTTGAAAAACGTTCAGATGAAGATCTTAAGAGTCAACTGAAAGAAACAGACGCTCAAATTAAGGCTCTAAATGTCAAAAAGACTACTATTGAGAAAGCCAAGGCATTAAGAGATAAAAAGGTTACTATCGAGAAAGTTAAGGCACTAAAAGCCAAAAAGGCTACTGTTGAACAAATTAAGGCACTAAAAGCCAAAAAAGCCACTATTAATAACGAGTTATACAAAAGAAGACTCTTGCATCCTCCCAGAAAGATAGTGCTGGTTGCTGCTCTTTTAGGCATCATTATCTACGCGATTATTCTGCGAACTGGGCATCTTCTCGATGGAAATTATTACTACATAATTAGTCCTGACTCATACCTTTTTAATCGAATGGCCGAAATAATCATTTCAGGAAGCACTGCCTTTCCTGCTCCTACTTTAGGAACTGGCTTAGCTTATCCGCTTGCTTACACTTCAATAGTTTTTGTTTCCATTTTTCACATTTCCACTTCAAGCGCTTTAGTTTTAGCAGGAGAAGTATTGCCTTTAGTGTTAGCTGTTGCTACAATCTTATTGATGTTTGCAATGGCCACTAAAACTCACAATTGGATTATAGGTGTTTTTGCTGCTTTTTCCATGGCAATAATCCCATCAGATTATCTTATTCAGGCTTCAGGATACCTTACCCGTGACGCGCTAAGCATGCTGCTAATTATGCTTGGGGTTTTTGTGTATTATTTGCAGAGAAATTGGCATTTTAATATTGGAAAGTGGAATTTGAGTTGGTTAATAGCGGGAATAGCCTTCTTGGGCATAGAAGGGGTACTTTTCTGGGAGTGGAATGCTGGACCACCCCTAATGTTCGCTATTATATTTGGATGTTTAATCTTTGAATTCATCAGCTACTTTTCGCAGGGCGCTTTTAAAGGCTACCATCCAACAGAAATAAGTCATCTTAGGATAAATTCGAAATTCGTGGTTGGCGGCTTAAAAACCATACCTAAAAGATTTATCAAAGCGACAAAACAGACACATTGGAAGCTATTTCTATTTGTAACTTTAGTTAATGTTTTGATTTTAATAAGTCTCCCTAACATGCTCTCTTTACTGGTGGGTATGACTGAATTTGCTGTTGGAGGAACAAGCACTGCCGCTGAAGCACAAGGTCTAGTGCAGAGCCAAGGTGGAAACTTATGGAGCTACGCTCTATTGCTAATCCCATTATTCTCAGGGTTCGTTGTCGCCCTCAAACGACGCAGCGAAGGAGACCTCTTTTGGTTAGGCTGGTTCCTTACCACTTTCATTTTAGCCTTCTTTGCCCAAAGATTCATTACTGACATGGCACCAGCAGCAGCCGCTTTAATTAGCTTCATATTTGTGCCCATGTTTTTAAAATTCAGAACATTCCGAGCCAGAGACAAAATCTTGATTACAATTTTTCTAATCGGTGTTATTCTAACTTCTTTTGCGAGCTTTACTATGGAAACTGCCAGACCAATGTCGATCGATACTAATTGGAACAACGCATTAATTTATTGCAACCAGCATACGCCAACTAATGCAACAATTATGACTTGGTGGGATTATGGATATTGGATTGATGATATAGCGTATAGAACCCCTGTTTTTGACGGCTCAGTGCAAACAGCAGCCCAGCTAAAAGACGTAGCATTAGCTTATTGCACCAATGATACTTCTACAACGGTTCAAATTATGAAAGAATATGGAGCTACCTACATCATTTTCTCAACACTGGAAGTACCAATCCTTCCAACAATATCAAATTACGCATTAGGGCATGCTTACGGCAATGGAGTTTCAGTGCCTAGTAATATGCAAAACTCGGTCTACTACCGATTCTTGTTTGGAAACACGACATCAGAAGACGGGTTAACAAAAGTTTACTCGTCACCAACGAACAATCCTGAAGTAGTCGTATTAGAACTTGAAAACACATAATAAATACTGCAGAATTATTGCATATTCACAATTTATAACATTAGATTATCTTAGCGAGCTAAACAGATAGCAAGATTTAAGAAATGGTTGGAGTGAATAGACGCATGCTTTCAACCGAACTAATAAAACTCGATCTCTCAACTGGAAAAGCCCAAAAAACTACTGATTACGTCGCATCTGAAGTACCTTTTCACCTAACTGTAAACTCAAACTATTCCTTTGTAATCTGGTGTTCACCAATGCAGCTAAAAGAGCTTGCAGTCGGCTATTTGCTAACAGAAGACATAATTAAAACGATTAACGAAATTCAAAACTTAATTTTAGAAGAAGGGGAAAAAGGCAAATACGCTTGCCAAATCAAGTTAAAAGACAACATTAACATGGAAGAAAGACTATCAGGACATGCAAAAATAGTTTCATTAATTAAGAAAAGCACTTCGCCGTATCAACGTGACGAAAAAATCCAAAAAGTTCAATCAAAATTAAAAGTTAAAGCCCAAATAATCCTAAAAAGCGTCACAGCAATGAATACAATTGCTAAGGGCTTTGTAAAGACAGGCGGCCTTCACGATAGTGCAATCTACAAGAGCGACGGCTCACTTGTCGCCTTCGCCGAGGATATCGGCCGACACAACACAGTGGATAAAGTAATCGGCATGGCAGCGTTAAGCAACGTGGACTTTAGCGAATGCTTTATGACTATAACTGGACGGGTTCCTGGCGATATGATTTACAAAGCTGCAAAAGTAGGCTTACCAATCGTTGCTTCCATGGCAGCCGTGACTTCTTCAGGTATAACTTCAGCTGAAAAAGCAAACATTGCCTTAGTCGGGTTTGTAAGAGGAGAACGCATGAACATTTACACTGGAGCTGAAAGAATATTATTTCAATAACCGAATTCCCACGCCATTAATCTCCTGATTAAAGATGATCTAACAGGCTTTATCAAATCGTCTAGTGGTTATTTAAAGGAGATTGTTCCGCCTTAACGGCATGCTGATATCTTTTTTCCATTGCAACCATTGACCTGCATTAAGATTAAACGCCTTAAGCATATTAAAAATGTAATTTATGTTATTTAGGCTAATGTTTAATCGAATAATGGAAAACTAACCGTTTAACAGCTAATAACATGGATAAGCAATGATTGTTGCTTTCATTAAAAAAGCTTAATAAAAATTGAATTAAAACAAAACCTTTTAATCAATATTTTGTATTAGTATTTAAAAAATTGATCAATACTGCACAAGCTTAAATAACATTCAAAGCATTTTTTCGGATGGGTTAAAGAGAAGCGAGAGACTATGAAGCGAATATTTACTCTAGCTTTAACATGTATTCTTTTAATGTCAATGTGCACAATAATGATGCCTAAGGTAATAGCCAAGGAAACAATTTTACCAAACTTTTTTTTCCGTTTTCAAGGTAATTTTTCCGGGCCTGTCAACGGCGGAGTTTTTAACATAACATCAGGAAGCGTAACAATTGAATCGTCCACGTACAGCATTGCAAACTCTTCTTCAGCGTACAGTTCAAATTCAGAGATTAACCAGTTTATAACGATGCCATCCGGCCAAATATATCTGGAAAATATAATCGCTTTAGCAGGAAGCATTGAAGGTCAGTTTGGTTCTTACAACTCAAATTATACAATGAACGGCTGTTCTATATACTCTATATACTATTATTCACAATCAGTGACCCTCTCAATCATTTTCTCATCATTATCATTCATGAATAGTTCCTCAAGACAAGTTCTATGTAACGCAACTGCTTACGCGAGTTTGCAAACGTCAGGCACAACATTTCTTCTAAGCGGAAGCAGCCTTGCACCTTCGAATCCAAGCCAATCAACTCCGGATTATGGTCAAATCAACCCAACTATCGCATCAATAGGAACAGGTATTGCAAAGCTGATAGATTCAACTCTTACTGTGGCAAATGGCGTATTATCCATTTTTGTAAATTCTGGAAACGGCACTTCAGGTTCAACTCTTACGCCCACTGGAACACTATTAGTTACAAATATCGCAAATCTGATTGACGGGACTCTTTCTTTCGCAAATGCTGTTCTATCATACTATGTCACTCCAGTAAACGCAACATCAACGCAAACTGTAAGTTCCACTACAACAAGCCATGGAAACTCAACTACAACAAATCATGGAAACTGCAATTTAACCCAGAACTCCACAACAACGACAATAAGCAACACGTCAGGTGGAACGCTCACTCCCGCTGGAGTAACTCTTGTCAACAACATTGCAGGCGATATTAACAGTATCTTACAAGCGTTCTCAAGTGCCATATCTTCGATCTCCCGTTCAACTTAAGAATATTAGCGCGCTGCAATGGACATTTTTGATGATTGGTATTTTACCGAACTCACGGGTTGTCCGTCAAGAAGCGGATTTACAGGTCAAGGTCTTCGGTTGAGCGGATGAATTCAAGGCTGAAAGATCAGTTGTGTCTGGAATGGCATCGGGTAAAAGGTCTTAAAAGAATCGAAGTTCACGCATTGTTCTGTTTGATTGCTATGCTTCTAAATGCGGTTCCTGCCCTTAGGTTGCAAATGGTGGAAAAAACACGGTCCATAACATTACTCGCAAAATGAGCAGAAATTAACAGAAAAAAGCTAATTTACCAATGAACTGGCGCCTTCCTCTGTGTGCTTTTCCCTCCTCCATTGTGTGTCTGTGTATGTCTTTATGTGTGAGAATCAGAGAATTAGTGTAAAAGAGAAGGAGTCCGAACGAGAGGCTTAAATTTTAAGCCTCAAATCCAAACCTTTTTACAAAACATGGGAATTTTCATTTTATAAAATCTTTTCAAGACTATCAATACTAAACCGCGTACTGCAACAGCCATTTTTAAGAAGAGGCATACCTTGACCACTGATTTTCATTGATTCAAGAATGTTGCTTGCCATTTTGAGTTCTTGACTGCAAGCAACCCCGACCACGCCATTATAGCCGCCTTTCTTAAGTATTCCGGGAATGCAAGACCCACCTGCAACAACATAGACGTCATATCCTTTTCTTTCAGCTAGTACACATGATTGATTTATCTGGCAATCTGGGGAACAATGAGCACAGATATAACTTGCCTTTTGCGGATCAAATTGCGCTTTGCACCTGCCATCCATATATTTTCTTGAACAGTGAGACAGAAAGAGAACTCTTTTATCAGTTTTCTCGAACAGCGGCCTATCTGATATATTTTTGGCAAAAATATCAACAAGATCCTCAAGAAGAATGGTCACTTCCGTAACATCTAAGCCAGTTATCTCAAGAAGTTTTAACCGTTTTGCAAGGGCAACAGTTTTAGCCCCAACTATCATATGAGTTTTCTTCTCTTGTGCAATCAAAGCTATTTCCCGAAACAATCTTCGCGAAATGCGAGTTACATCAAAACTAAACTGATAAGGCACTCCTAATCCCTCCATCCATCATTTCAACCACCCACTTTCAAACAAACGTGCGCCACCCACTTTCAAACGAGGTCAAAGCACGCTGGTTCCACTTAACGTTTAAAACACTCTTTACCCCGTATATACATATTACTCCAATAAGCACAATAAGTCTATTTTTTAAGCATTAGCTGATTTGAAACTATGAACTTTCAAGTTTTAACACTTCTACTTCCGGTCGATTTTGCGGAGCCCAATAAACCCTTGCTAAACCATCTTCAGATAGCGCATGCTTGTTCCAAAAATGGTTAAAAATGGCTAAAAATCTGCTTTTTGCGCGCCTATGATTTTTCATTACTTAGTACTTATTAAACGGGTGCATGATATTTTCTATAGTTGGGGGAGGGGCATGGAAATTTATGACGCTCTTGTTGTTGGGGCTGGAACAGCTGGTTGTTTAACCGCAAAAACCATTGCTGCGTCAGGCTTAACGGTATGTATTATTGAAAAGAAGAAAAGGGATGAAATAGGAGAAAAGGTCTGTGGAGATGCATTAGCTGAGGAGCAATTATCATTTATTGGCTTGGAAAAGCCAAATAGTGGTGAATTTGAATCTCGCATAGATGGAGTTAAAATCTATTCTCCAGATGAAAAAACAGTGTTTACTATAGCGGATAAGGATTTTATTGGTTACGTTTTGAATAGGCGCTTATTTGGTCAATGGCTTTTAAAAAAAGCTATTGATAAAGGCGCAATTCTAAAGGATAACATGAATTTTCGTGAACCAATTATTGAGAAAGGTGCAGTTGCGGGTATTTTAGCAAGGGACATGAAAACAGGGCAAAATGTTTCTTTTAAGAGCAAGGTTGTAGTTGATGCCAGCGGCTTTTTGGGTGTTGTTAGACATCGTCTTCCAGTTGAAATGGGGATTGACCGTGAAATAGAGAGCGAGGATGTTTCAGCATGTTACAGAGAAATTCGTCAGCTCAAACAGAGAAATCAGGAATCGCGGTATTGCGAGATTTATCTTAATCAGTTTGTTTCACCTGGTGGGTATGTCTGGATTTTTCCTAAAGGTGACGCGAAGGTTAATGTAGGTATCGGGGTTTGCATGCGTGGTAAATATCCTAATCCGAAGAAACAACTTTATGCTAACACGTTTGCTAAGCCACTTTTTGACGGCTCGTCAGTTTTGAAGGCAGGTTCGTGGTTTGATCCGACGCGAAGACCATTTGATAATATGGTTTCCGATGGTGTTGTGCTAGTTGGCGATGCGGCTTCGCTGGTTAATCCTGTCCATGGTGGTGGAATTATGCCTTCAATGCTTAGCGGATACTTTGCAGGGCAGACAATAGTTGAAGCGCTCGGGAAAGGTGAGCCTACAAAAGAAGCATTATGGAGTTACAATAAAAAATTTGTCGAGGCTTATGGAAAAAAGCAGGCAAGTTCTGAGGTATTTCGCTTATTTTTGCATTCGAGCAGTGATGAAGAATTGAATTATGGCATGAGTGAGAAGATTGTAACCGAGGAAGATGTACTTAGAGTTGGAATGGGTGACGATTTTCATTTAAGTGCTTTTGAAACTGCTCGGCGAATTTTTAGAGGCATGAGACATATCAGGATCCTAACCAAACTGCGCTTTACAGTAACTATGATGCACCAGATAAGCACGCACTACAAAACCTACCCTGATTCATCAATTGATTTTGAGCCTTGGCGTTTGGAAACTCTGAGATTAATGGCATTAGCAAGAAAGAAATTGCTAAATGAATAAGACTTGTTTATGCGATTCTACATTCTTACGTAACTTTACTTGTTTGCTTGGATGGGTGCACATCACCAAAGTGATATTCAACCACTCGAAGTAATTGATAACCAAAGAGTATGGCTACAAAGTATGTTGGCCATAGAATAACTGGCCAGTCGTTAGGAACATAATACCATAAGTTTGTAGAAGTTGCAAAAAGCTCCATCAGTACAAGGGCGCACAATCCTAATAACCCGATGATGAATTGCTCTTTGGCTTCTCTTTTTGTAAACTGTTTCCTTCTTAGGATAGTCAATGCAATCCAAGCAAGAAGAAATCCTCCAAAAAGACCATACCAAGCTATACTAAACTGGAAGACGAATTCCATGTTGGAATATAATCAATGATTATTTAAAAACTTAACGCAAATAACCTAAATAAAGTCGATAGTGCGCGTTTTTTTCTTGAGCCGCGCGCGCTTTTCATACCTTTTCTAAACCAGGCACTAAAGAGAAACTCCTAATAAATGCCCTAAACAATCTGTATTCTTATGAATAGACCGGACATCAGAAGATTACCCAAACGCGCGAACCCTCAAGACGCAACAAATATGCTGCTTGAATATACCAAAAAAATTGTTATACCTAACGAAACCGTACCCTTTGAAGATTGTTTAGGCAGAATTTTAACAGAGGACGTGTATTCTAACAAAGACATCCCAAGCTACGACAAAACTTTCGTAGACGGCTATGCAATTTCCCCGCAGGATACTGTCGGCGCTTCGATCGCAAATCCTGCTACTTTCAGAATTGTTGGAAAGATTTTTCCAGCCGATTACCCAAGCGAAGCTCATATTAATAGAGGTGAAGTAGTGTACATTGCAACTGGCGCTCCTATTCCAAAAGGTGCCTCAGCCGTTGTGAAAGTTGAAGAAACACGGCTTAAAGAAGGAACAATCGAGATAGTTCGAGAAATTAAGACTGGCGAAGGCATAATTCCTCTTGGCGACGACTTGAAAAAGGACGCTTTGGTTCTTAAAAAGGGACAGGTGCTTAGGTCTCAAGATGTTGGATTGTTGGCTTCTGTAAAAGAGGCAACAATAAATGTCATCAAGAAACCAGTGGTTTCAATTATTTCTGGCGGAGACGAACTAATCAAGCAACACTTGAGTGAGCCGAAAAAATTTGTGAACAATTATGCTTTAGTTGTTGCTGGTTTGGTCTCTGAACTTGGTGCAATGCCTAAACTTGAGGGAATAATGCCTGATGCAATGGAAAAAGTTACGGAAAAAATCGGTTTGGCGCTTGAAACTTCAGACGTCGTTATCACGATAGGTGGCTCTTCAGTTGGAGTGAAAGATTTTGTTCCCGACGCTATTAATTTATTGGGAAAACCAGGAGTTGTTGTTCAGGGCATTTCACTTAGACCAGGCGCAGTTTCAGGTTTTGGAATAGTGAAAGGTAAACCGATAATTATTCTTCCAGGTCACATAGGCTCCTGCATTGGGGGATTTTACGTTTTTGTTGTTCCGCTTATTGCACAGTTTATGGGGGTGAGCATTTGGAATTTGCTTCCAAATATGGATGCAGAAATAAGCGAGGAAGTCGTAAATGGTCCACAATTTAGGTTTCTACTTCTTAGCCTCAAAAGATCCAATGGAAGACTTGTTGCGTCACCCGTTGAAGGCGGCTCAAGTGCATTAACCACTATCGTAAAAGCCAACGGTTACGCCATTGTTCCACCTCACACAAAATTGGAGAAAGGCGCTAAAATAACGGTTACATTATTTAGTAAACTAGAGCTAACTCAACTTTCTTAAATGGATGAATCAGCCCTTTGGGGGATAACGATGGCTCGGCAAAGGTTTTCCGATGGCCCACGATTTACACCATAGACTGTCAGCTCTTGCTATATCCATTAAATAATGGCATCGAGTTTTTTCGTAGATTTCAGATTCCAAAGTAAAGTTGTTGGCTGCCTTCAAATATGCCTCTTTCGCAGTGGACCCTTCATATTCAACTGTTTTAGGTTCATTCTGTTGTTTTTTTGATCGTCCAGAAAATGTTTCTCCTTCGCATTCTCGGCTTACACCGGCCCAAAAATAACTTTTTTCTTTTTCAAGCTGACTTGCGCATTCAGAAAAAATTTCTGAAGCTTGCATTAAATCATCTTGCTCCCAAAAGGCATCAGCCTCAAGAAGTCGCTTAATTTCTCGTTTGTGTAAAGCCGCCAATTTCGGTCGTTCGATATTCGCTGCTTGGTCTTCCCTTAATTTTCCTTGTTTGCAGTTTTGTTAGGTCATCGAAGCAGTTGATGTTTACAAAACTTTCTAATCGTTGGTCAAGTGCTTTGATTCTGTAAAGTGGAGAGATAAAATGGACATCTAATGCGCCTCTCATGATGTCATCTGAACGGGGGCGTCTTAAATGACATAATGCATTTGTGATGTTTAATGAACTGGATGTTTTAAGAATGGCAGTAAGCGTTTCAAGTCTGCCGTCAGGCCACATTGGAACAAGAACATCGCAGTTTTTTGCATTATTAAATAGATATTCGATTACGGCGGGCTTAAACATAGGCATGTCGCATGGAAGAGTAAAGCAGTATGCTGCTTCAATGAATTTCAAACCCGTATGAATAGCCACGTTCGGACCGCTTATATGGCTGATTTTCTCATCGGCAACAATTTTCACATCTTTTATGTTGTATTCAGATAAGATTTTAGAATAGCGAGCTTTTCGGGTCTCATCATTTACGCATATAACTATTTCATCCACTACTTCGTTAACAGATTCAAAATCATGAACAATAAGCGGCTTTCCTGAAAGCCTGGCGAGTGCTTTATCTTGCCATTCGCAAAAGTCTTTTTGAAATCTACGGGCTTTTCCCCCTGCAAGTATAAGCGCAGCCCGTTCCTTCATGTTTCTTCCCTTATTCAGTTTTTGGCAGTTGATTTTTTATTCGAACTGAGGCGGTCTTTGATTAGTTTTAGAAGCTGTTCGCCTTCAGAGGGTAAATCAATTATGGGAATTTTCAGCCCGTTGATTTTAGGTTTTTGTTTGGCTATTATTCCTGTAATTGCCAATATGGGCTCGGTTGTGCCTTCAATTGTTCTGTTAAGGTCTTCCATGTCTTTTGCGACTATTATTTTTGGTACATTTTTCTTTTTTGCGATGATGCTGTGAAATCCTTCGATGAAAACAACGTCGATGTCTTCAGTTTTTAGTAGCTTAATTATGTTGTCTAAATCGTTTAGGCAAGCGTTAGTTTTTTTAATTATCGCTATCTCTTCTGGAGAAATAGCAACTATTACTTTTGATCCTGCCTTAGCGTATCTCCAAGTATTAGTGCCTTCCTTATCCATTGTAAATCCAGAATGATGAACATGTTTTACGGCACCTACTTTGTATCCTTCTTGAGATAATTTTGAAATTAAGAATTCAAGTGTAGTCGTTTTTCCTGAACCACTTGTTCCAACGGCAGCAACTACTAAAACCGTATGATTTCACTCCGTTGTTGCAGAATAAGTTAACGGGCTATTTATAAACAAGACGATTTGTTTAAGCGCAAATAATCGATTTAAACATTAAATTAGTCCCGAGACATCGTACTCAACGCATATATGAGGCATTTGCAATGAAAAATTAAGGAGCAAACAAAATGCCCAAGTTTGTAGCAGTAGTCGGTGGGAAACACTCAGGAAAAACAACTATTATCGAGAATTTAATTCCGCAACTTGTAAGTCGAGGATACCACGTTGGAACAGTAAAGGAAATGGTTAGAATCCCAACGCTTGACACTCCGGGCACTGAAACGGCAAGGTACACGCAGGCGGGCGCAAGAATTGTGGTAGCTGTTCCCCGTAGCGAAACAGTTATTTTTATCAAAAAAAGGCTTGAAATGAACGAGATTTTACCTTTTCTTCAAGGTTTAGACTACGCGATTTTAGAAGGATTTGAAGCTGAAAAATCAATGCCAAAAATAATCGCCGCAAAAAATTATCAAGAAATCACTGAATTTTCTGATGGATTAGCAATTGCAATCTCGGGACTGATATTGGATTCGAAAACTGAAATTGGAAAAGCGTCCAAATTCGAAATCCCAATGTTTAGCAGCACAAGGCAAGCAGAAAAAATTGCCGACATTGTGGAAAAAAAAGCATTTGATAAACTGCCGGAGTTAAATCACTGCGGCGAATGCGGCTATGTATCATGTTATGAACTGGCTAAGGCAATAGTGAAGGGCGACGCGAAAACTAATTGCCCCTTGCTTTCTAAAACTGATGTTACTGTCGAAGTTAACGGCAACAAGATACCTCTAAAAGAATTTCCTACAAAAATAATATGGAACATGCTCTCAGGAATGTTTTCTTCCTTGGATGGAATCGAAAACGTAAAGCAGATAAAAATCGAAGCAATAATCAAAACCTAATTAGGCACGTGTCTTGAATGCGTTTGAATTATGCAACTGTTAGTTTTTTTATTTCTTTAGGCTCCTTCTTTGGCAAAGTAATCTCCAATGTACCATTGGACAAATTGGCTTTAGCTTCGTCTGTCTTAATCATTTCGGGCACTTGCATTCTTCTGTAAAAGGCTTTAGTTACTCTCTCTCGGCGAACATAGTTTCTCTTCTTTCTCTTCTTCAGCTTGAGCCTTTTTTGCCCGAATTATCACTGAATCATCTTGAACTTCAACTTCAACATCCTCTTTGTTAAAACCTGGTAAGTCCACAGTTAAACGGTAGTCCCTTCCTCGATCTTCCAAGTCAACCGAAGGCTCATTGTTTCCTTAAACGGAACCATCGGGAAACGGCATGCATGTCTATGCTCATGTCTAAACATTGGGAGATGCTTCCCAAAAATCTTCAAATTCTTTCTCAAACTGCTCCATCATTCTTTCAAAACGGAATTGAGCATCCCTTGACCAGTAAGGCATTGGTCTAACCCATTCTTCAGGCAGAGTAGGCTGCTCCTCAGCTTTCTTGATCTCGCCAGCTTTTTTCTCTTTGCCACCATAATACATTTTCTTTTTTTCTTCAGACATTTCTTAATTCACCTCCATTTTCAAAATTTAAGATTACTAGTCGTTCAATTAGAAAAAACTGAAAAAATGTAAAAAAGATATGTGACTGTTAAGCTACAATCATTCTTAACACTCAAACGCACGATTGATTAGTATTGTATACCCCTAACTGTGGGAATCTCATCTGGGTGTTTTATGTCTTTTATTTCGTTGACGAAATCAGCAAAATCAATTAATTTTTTTGGGGCGTTTCTTCCTGTTAGAACGACAGTGGTTGTTTTAGGGATGGTCTTAAGAAAAGCTATAACTTCTTCGACCTCGAGCAGTTTGCAGTTTAATGCAAGGTTGATTTCATCCAGCACTAGAAGCCTTGGTTTCTCATCTGCTTTTTGCCTTGCCTTCTTCATAGCCTTCTGGCATAGTTGTTTATCTTTCTCGCCTAGTTCGCTGAGTCCTTTCCAGCCTTTTCGGCCAAACTGGTAAATTTCGTAATTTGGTAATTTATTTTTAATCTTGTACTCTCCTGTGTTTTTCCACCATTTTAAAAACTGGATAATAACAACTTTGTAGCCGTGCCCCAGACAGCGTAAAGCTAAGCCTAATGCATTCGTTGTTTTTCCACCGCCATTTCCAGTATAGAGATATATCGTTCCTCTGTCTTCAACCAAACTTTCACCTCCACTTACTCATCATAAAAAAGCCATTCTTTAGGCTGGAAATGGACAATTCGTTGTTGGGCAACCGCCTGCATAATCAGATTGGGCTGAAACAAAAGTTCCTTTTTCTGTTTTTATCTTGCCTATGTATAAAACTTGTTCAAGTTTGCTGCCGTATCTGAAGACGGTTACTCCCTTGCAGTTTAACCTCCAAGCAAGCTCGAAAATGTTGCGCACTTCCTCAACCTTAGAATTGTTGGGTAAGTTTACTGTTTTTGAAACCGCGTTATCCGTGTGCTTTTGAAAGGCAGCCTGCATTTTGACATGCCAAACAGGATCGATGTCAAGTGCGGTAACAAATAACCGTTTAACATCATCTGGAACGCCTGCTATTTTTTGAACAGAGCCTGTTCTTGCTATCTCCTCTAGTAGTTTGGTGCTGTAGAAGCCTCTTTCCTTTGCGGTCTGCTCAAACAACGCATTTGTTTCAAAGAGTCTTTTTCCGCCCAGAGCGTTGCGGATGAATGAGATGGCAAATAGTGGTTCGATTCCTGAGGAGCAACCTGCAATAATACTTATTGTGCCTGTAGGCGCGATTGTCGTCAATGTTGCATTCCGCAATGCTGGGTATTTGTTCTCCCAGATACTGCCTTTAAAATTTAAAAATGAGCCTCGTTTCATTGCGAGTTTCTACTGATTTTTTATGTGCTTCTTTTTCAACAAATTCCATCACTTGCTCTCCAGTCTCTAACGCTTTATCGGAGTCGTATGGTATGCGGAGCATGATTAGCATGTCTGAAAAACCCATGACGCCTAATCCGATTTTTCTATTATCCTCGGTAATGTCAGAGATTTCCTTCAATGGGTATATATTTGCGTCAATGACGTTATCTAAAAAGTGAACGGCGTCCCGAACTGTTTCGCGAAGCTTTTCCCAATCTATTTCTCCGTTGATGACCATTTTTGAAAGATTTATTGAGCCAAGATTGCAGCTTTCGTAAGGGAGCAGAGGCAATTCTCCACATGGGTTAGTTGATTCGATTCTGCCCAGTTTAGGAGTTGGGTTATGCTTGTTAATTTCGTCTATGAAAATAACGCCTGGATCTCCGCTTGCCCATGCTGAATGGGCGATTAGATTCCAAACTTCACGTGCCTTTAACTGTTTCACTTGTTCTTTGTTTCGGGGATTAACAAGCCAATACGTCTCGTCTTTTTCTAAAGCGTTTAGGAACTCGCTTGTAACGGAAACTGATATGTTGAAGTTTGAGAGATACTTTGAGTTTTGTTTGGCAGTTATAAACTCTAGTATGTCAGGGTGATCAATCCGTAGAATGCCCATCATGGCGCCTCTTCGTTTGCCGCCTGCTTTAATCACTTCAGTGGCGGAGTCAAAGATTCGCATGAAGCTTACTGGTCCAGATGCTACGCCTTTTGTTGATCTCACAACGTCGCCTTTTGGTCTTAGTTTTGAGAAGTCAAATCCGACGCCTCCGCCTGTTTGCTCAATCATCGCCATGTTCTTTACTGAAGTAAAAATTCCTTCCAGCGAATCAGGAACTGGCAAGACAAAACATGCTGAAAGTTGACCAATATCAGTTCCAGCATTAAAAAGCGTAGGCGTGTTAGGAAGGAATTCTAGTTTTGCCATCATATTGAAGAATGTTTTTTCAGTTTCTTCAGCGTTTTCATTGTAGTACACGTCAACTTTAGCTAATGCACGGGCAACTCTTTGGAAAAGCATGCTTGGGGTTTCAATAATGTTTTTCTTTACATCCCTAAGCAGGTATCTACTCTTCAAAACCTCCAGTGCATTCACGGTTAGTTTTGGTTCTATCCCAAAAAGTCTCCGCAGATTTCGCAACTCATCTTTCTTCTTTCGGTAATCGCGGTATTCTCTAGCCACTTTACTGTAACCTTTCCTTTCAAGAACTTCAACCACCATGTCCTGAACATCTTCAACCGTTGGAATTTCCTCGCCGAATTTCTGCTGCAAAATCTTAACAACCTCATCTGCAACATCTGCTGCTCTCCCTCCATCGTCCAACTCAACGGCAAGCAAAGCTTTGTGAACCGCATCCTTGACCAATGAAGGCTCAAAAATAACGATTCTACCATCTCTCTTTCTAATTTTAGTAAAAACCATAAAAACCCAGCAAACCTTGAATCCTAAATAAGACTAAACGTCTACGAAAAATTAAGTCTATTGTTCATAAAGATAAAACTGTAGTCTATCAGTGGATTTTCGATTAGATAGCTTACAAACTGGATAACTATTTTTTCATTATCTTCATTGCCAGACCAATCAGTTAATATGATGCGTCATGGGAATGCTTTTGAGGCTTGAAATATGCGCATTGTTGGAATAAGCGGTAGTCCTAGGCGTGGCGGCAACACGGATTTGATTCTTCAAGAGGCTTTGGCGGCGGCTAAAGTTGAAGGTGCAGAAGTGGATTTAATCAGGATTTCTGATTTTCGTCTTCAGCCGTGTAACGGTTGTATGGCGTGCATTGTATCTAAGAAATGTGTTATTGATGATGATGTTGAGAAACTTTACCAGGAAATAGTGAAGGCTGACGGAATTATAATGGGTAGTCCTTCTTATATGCAAGGGGTCACTGCTCAAATGAAGACTTTTATTGATAGGATAGGTTTTTTGGCGTTGGCTAGGGGAAAGAAAGATTTCGTGGAGAAGGTTGGTGGGGTAATTGCTGTTGCTCGACGATCTGGACTTTCGAGCACTTGTCATCAGATGATCATGTTCATGACCGGTGTTGGAATGATTATTCCTAGCGGTGGAAGAGTTTACGCCATTGGAGCAGAGAAAGGGGCAGTTGCTAAAGATCAAGAAGGTATGGACTCCGCAAGGCACTTAGGAAAAATGATGGTTAGGACTATAGGTGTTATCGATAACTTGAAAAAAGGCGATAAGACTTCATGTCCCTGAAAAACGAATCATTGTTTTGCCTAAGAAAAAGAAGATAGTTAAGGCGTTGTTACGCTATTTTCGGGTTTACTTTTCTTTCTTCTAAAGATAATTACTACAACTCCGAGCACAACAACTATGGCTACAAATGCAGCAATTATGTAGTTGGTCCAATCAGGCAAAGCTCAATAATTGTTGAATAGGGTAATAGTGCAAATGCTCCAATGGAATTTACTTTTGGGCAAGTATAGTTCTAATAAAAAGGAGGAATAGATTTCCCGTTAAATTTTTCCCAGACAGCAGTATTACGCTTTTTAATTGAGAGATTCAGATTTTGATGCTCTTGCCGCAGTTAACTTTCGTCTTCCTGAGACAAACTGGATTGCACCAACGCGTGCATTAGGTCAGCTTTAGTGACTATTCCTATCATTTTTTTCATTTTTTTAGGATCAGATGGATCAAGGACTATTACTCTGCCGGTTTCCTGCTTGCTCATTTTCTTTAGTGCTTGGAGCGCTGTTTCCTCGGGGTAGACAACATTATAGTTTTTCCTGGCTATATCGCTAACGAGAGTTTCAGTCCTCTTCTTCTTATCCACTCTTGATGCTTCTTCCATGGTCACAATGCCTACAAGTTCGCCTTTTTCATCTGTTACAGGATAACCAGTAAATTGATGTTTTGCCATCAATTCTAGAAGTTCACTCACTCGCATTGTGGATAAGACGGTTTTTGGATTGGGTTTCATTATGTCTTTAACTTTAACATAGTTTAATGAATCTGATTCCCTTAACAACCTTACGGGTAGGAAGTCATGGGTTTTCTCCCATTTGCTAACTTCTTTGAGAGCGTTCTTTCTCTTTGTCAATGCAGCCCTGACTACACGCTCGAATACTTTGGGTTCGCCTTCTATTGCCCACGTGTTGATGACGTTTTTTTCTACAGCATTGTAGAAGAAGTCTTCTCCTGCTTGGGTTCTGATGATAACTGTGGACCAATCCGTCATTGGATATGCGCTCCCTACAGAAATGTCAGCTAGTTCGGATGCAAAATCGACACAGGTCCGACAACTTTGAAGTATGTGCTGTTCGATTTCTTCCATAGGTATTCTTATCTCGCCTTTCACAGTTTCTACGACGAATTCTTTTGAAAGATGCATAGACTTAATTTGGTTAGGTTTGATTTTGTAAGTCTTTGTTATATGCTCCAGTAATGGGGTTAGTGAAAAGGAGCCAAAGCAAAAGAGTCCTATGGTCATTTTCAAACTTGCATGGAATTTGTGTTGCCATGCTTCCATCTTGCGAAGTGCCAGTACATGGCAAGGAACGCCGACAAAGGCAATATTTGATTTACCATATCCCGTAACGGCGCTTCCGAACGCCTGTGCAACTGCTGAAGGAAAGAACTTTGAGCCGGTCGCAGATAAAATATCGTCTGGTACTATAGCGACCGAAGGCTTTGGTTTGGACGGGTTCTCTGCTTCACCTTCACAAACTATGGCACTATCAAAAATTTTCTCCTCAATTCCGAACTTCAACAATGCAGTAACAACAGCAGCTCCTCTGCTCTGTTCTCTTAACCTTTTGTCAGCAGCCTGCGCGATGAGCATTTTCCTATAGTATCCTAGCGCTTCACTTCTGGTTGGTGCATCCGAAACCGCACGTAAACTTCTAAGAAGAAGCCGGTCTGAGTGAGGACAGATTTCATAGCATATGGGACAAAGATCCAAATCTTTTGAACAATCACGTACACGCTTTACTTTTTCACCCTCAATCTGCAATGCGTCGGTGGGACAAACAGCCGCACACGCGCCACAAGCCGTGCAAAGACCCGACTTGATAATCTTTTTATCTAAAAGATTGTAAGCTATAAGAGAATTGTTTGGTGTTTCGACCAACGTTAAGCCTCCATTTATTTTACATTACTCCTTATTGAAGTTTAAATATCTACTTATAAAAACAGGTTGACTTTGGTTGTGCAGTTAAGCGCACGCTTATGGAATAACTAAGACGGGGCGTTTTACGATATTAACAATTCTTTCGCTATTGACACCCATAAAGGCTTCACGAAAACTATCTTGACCGCTATGACCAATTACTATGACGTCAAAATCTTCTGCCATGGCAATTATTTCATTCACTGGATGCCCTGATTTTATTATCGGCGAAATAGTCAAATTAGGTTTATTGTCCCGAATCTTATTAACGACCTTGGCCATTGCTTGTTCACTCATTTTCCTCATTTCAACAAAATAGTTTTCTGGAATAGTAATTCCCGCTTCTGACCCACACCCGCCCGTATCAACTCCAGCAGCTGCAATAATTCCAGGTACATATTGAATGACATTTACGACTGTTACTGAGGCACCTAATTCTTCTGCTATATCAGCAGCAAAATCTAACGCTCTATTAGCGTTTTCAGAAAAATCAGTAGCTACTAATACCTTACGTATCAAGAGAACCACCTGCTAAGTCTCTATCCCTGAACTCTAACCTCAAAATTTCTATCATGTAAAAATTCAACCTACATTCTTAACTATGTAATTCTTTGCATTTCCTTATATTTTAGAGGGAGTTGCAAAAGAGAAAAACTAACCAAGAAAAATTACAAGAGTTTAAGAGTTGCAAAAACTTGCACGCTATAAGTATTATTTCAAACTTTTCAAGAACATCCATTATCTGCGAATGCCTTTGAAGGCCAATCCTGCGTTAGCTAAATTTTATATAGTTGAGAAATTGTTTTGAATTTAGGAGTTATCGATTATGTGTGAAGATTGGAAAGTAGCCAATGAGGCAAAGCAAAGAACTGGACATAGATTTAACATTATCGTAAAGAATCTTCCTGAGAAAAGTGATACAGCATTAACTTTTAATGAGCTTCTAAAGAAAATCAAAGCAAGTGGATACGTCGGGGGCAAAGCTGTTCTCGAAGAGAATCTAAATGCGTTAGAAAGGAGAAAAGAGATAGCTGTTAAAGCAGAACCAAGTGGAACAAAAAAATACCATGTGACCGCACGTGGAAGAATAGAATATAGGAAGAGAATAGCCCTCATAAAGCTGCATATTGCAGAGCTTTCACAAGAAGATATTGCTGTCTTGGAAAAGATGGCTGAAAAAAGCCTCAAGCATAAATTGTGAGACGCACGCTTTTCTTTTATTTTCAGACAAACAAGTTTATTCGTCGAAAACTCGAAAAATCGCTCTGACTGTAATGTCTCTGTTATCATCTTTTCTACAACGTGAATCTCTGAAGTCTCTTTTCCCTGCCGCTTGTAATGCACTCGAGTCCTCGCGACCGCAACCCTGAACCTCTTTTGGGAGATCTACTCCTTAGGGCGCGCCACAGGTTCACTTTTTCCGTTCAGCGCACGACTGGTTAAGGAAGGAACACTCCCTTGCACACAAAATAAAGGCGTTCTCAACAAATGCTGTTCTTCAACTTTGCATACGGCAAATAGATTAAAACGCATATGTCAGGTTAGTGGAGGGCTGTTGCCCACCATTATATTCTATGCAGCAGCGCGGTCTACTATTCAGGCTTGAAGACTGCAGTGATTGTGTGGTCTTCTTTTACTTTGTTGAAGGTGTATTCGGTTTTGGCTCCGACTGATTTGCCGTCTACTTGGACATCAGATATTTGGTAGTGCGGGTTAGCCTTAATAGTAAACGTCTGGTCTGCTCCACGTTTAACCGTGACTGTTCCCTTGGGGCTAATTGTACCTTTGTCATCTGCTGAGGCGATTATCTTCTTTTTGCCGCGTCTAAACCACATGAACAGGATTAGTAGCACCACCACTATCACGACGATAGCGATTATCAGGCCAATTACCCAAGATGAGAGTCCAGATGCTGGAGTAGTTGACGTAGAAGTGTTGACAGCAACTGTTGTGGCAGTAGAGTTCACTGCTGAACCTGCATTGTCGGTTACTTGAACTATAAATGACCAGTTTCCCGTTGCAGTAGAACTGGAAGGTGCAAACGAGTAATTTCCTAAGTCGGCACCGTTAATTAATGAAAAAGAGGAAGCGCCTGGCGCCTTCTCATACCATCGGTAAGTGTATGGTGAAGTGCCCGATGTTACAGTGGAGGGCGTTAAAATCGAGGTCTGGCTCTGATTAACTGCACTGAGCGAGGGAGAAACTGTGGGAGCAACCAAAGCAGAATTCACCGTGATTGAAACAGCGTTAGAAGTAGGAGAGGTAACTGGAGTAGTAGCGCTATCAGTTACGTTACAAGTAACCGAATGTGAACCCGACGCAGCGGTGTAAGAATAGCTTGCACTGTTAGAACCTACGGTAGCGCCATCCAAGTACCATTGATAAGAGATGGAACCAGAACCGCCAGAAGCAGTAGCAGTAAACAGTTGAGACTGCCCAATATCCAAAGTAAACGGACCAGCAGGAGCGACACTAACAGTCGGCGAAGCACTCACCGTAACCGACGCAGCATTGGATTGAGCTGATGTAGCACCTGAACTATCATTAACCGTTGCAGTAATCGAGTAAGAATCTGCCAAAGCAGGAGCAAAACTGAACGTTGACGCATTCTGGTCACTCTGAGCAGACCCATTTACGTACCATTGATAAGATGAGTAAGTGCCTGAACCGCCGCTGGGATTAGCAGTGAACAGTTGAGACTGCCCAACATCCAAAGTAGCCGACGTAGGCGAAATAGAAACGGTGGGAGTTGGAGCACTCGGAGCCAAAGCATAAACGTACCAGTCCCATGAGCCGACGTAGACTGTGCCGTTGACAACAGCAGGAGACGACAAGACATTGTCGCCAGTTGGGTAATTCCAGAGTTCTGCGCCGTTTGTAGCATTCAAAGCATAAACGTTATCGTCGGCAGATCCTACATAGACTACGCCGCCCACAACAGCAGGAGACGACTCAACGCTGGCGCCAGTGGGGAAATTCCAGAGCACAGTTCCGTCTGTTGCGTTTAAAGCGGTAACGTTAGCGGCACCACCATATAAACCGTCGGAGCCTATGTAGACCACACCGTCTACAACAGCAGGAGACGACTCAACCTTGTAGCTGGTGTAATTCCAGAGTTGGAAGCCGTTGGTAGCGTTCAAAGCATAAACGTTGTTATCATCGGATCCTACATAGACCGCGCCGCCGACAACAGCAGGAGACGAATCAACCCAGCCTCCGGTAAGGTAACTCCAGAGTACAGCGCCGTTTGTTGCGTTCAAAGCGTAAACACGATCATTCTCAGATCCTACGTAAACTACGCCGCCGACAACAGCAGGAGACGAATAAACGCTGCCACCAGTGGGGTAATTCCAGAGCATGGTCCCGTTTGTTGCATCAAAAGCATAAACGTCTAAACCGCCGCCGGTGTAGACTACGCTGTCTACAACAGCAGGAGACGAAAGAAACCCATTGTCTGTAGTATAGTTCCAGAGTTGAAGGCCGTTGGTAGCGTTCAAAGCATAAAAGGCGCCATCACCGGAGCCTACGTAGACTACGCCGCCTGCAACAGCAGGAGACGAATAAACATCACTGTCAGGTACAGCGTTGGTGAGGTAACTCCAGAGTATAAGGCCTGTGGAGGCGTTCAAAGCATAAACTTTACCGTCCTCGGAGCCGATGTAGACTACGCCACCGACAACAGCAGGAGACGACCGAACTATGCTGCCGGTTTGGGTTTTCCAGAGCACCGTTGCATTAAGCACTGGATTACCTATTCCTATACCAGTATGAATCGGATTTGAGCGGAACATTACCCAATCTTCTGGTGCGTTTATCACCCACACTCCGGTGTTGTCTGGATCTGTAACGTAGGCGTAACCGTTCGCTAAAGCAACAATACCAATAGAGAAACCACTGTGAGCGAATGCATATGTGGCCGTCACTGTGTTCGTACCGGTGCTCATCTGCGTCAACTGATCACCAGCGGCATTTGCAAAATAGACATATGCGCCGTCGGGCGATACCGCCATACCAGTAGGGTCAGGCATACCTGTTGCAGCTGCGGATAAAGTCGTCACCGCGTTCGTGGCGGTGTCTATCACCAACACCGAACCGTAGTAATTATCAACGTAGGCGATGCCGCTTGGCGTAATAGTCACCCCCTCAGGGCTGTCACTATCGGTTATGTTCGTCGTCACCGACCAGTCAGCGATGTTTATCGCCCTTACGTAGCACCCGCCAGTTATGCCACATGCTGCATAGATATATTCGCCGTTGGGCGTTACAGCCAATCCGACAACGTTACCGTTCTCAGTGGGTAGTACTACGGATATCGTGTTTACAATGGTGTTCGAAGATGCATTTATCTCTGTAACCTCAGATCCATCTGAAACATAGACATATTCACCGTCGGGCGATATAGCTATGTCACTGGGAGAATTTGTGATTGGTATTGTGGTCGTCACTTGGTCGAAAGTCGGCGAGTTTGGATCAGTGTCTATCACCGAGACCCCGGAGGGATCGCCATTCATAGCATAAACGCTTTGGTTGTTAGGCGATACAACCACCTGGGCAGGTTCATTAGGATCAACTATGTTTGCTATCACCGTGTTCGAAGACGTATCTATCACCGAGACCCAGCCCAAATAATTGAAACTACTAAAACTGCCGCCATTATTTGCAACATAGACGTATTTGCCGTCGGGCGATGCTGCACAACCCCTAGCATCCCCACCAGTGTTGATTAATGTCGGTCCGGCTGCTCGAACTGGCTGAGGCAAAAATGCTATAGCACTAAACAAGAAGAATACAAGGAAGATACAGCTAACTTTCAAAGTCTTTGTTGTCCCATGCTTCATTCTTTCACCTCACCAATCAAATCCTTCGTTGATGTCGACGACATGCTCGCAGAAAGAACGAAAATTGTAGAAACTACTAACATCCTCCCCCGCAACCTGTACATGCGTATAATCCCCAGTTGTTTCATCTTTTGAATAGAGGAACTATAAAAGACTTTACAATCAATTACTGTGTCGAATGGCTGAATGTTATCTTTGAGCTAGGCTTATAGATGTTTTACTTTTAGCGTAATATCTTAGACACGAAAGAAAAGATTGAGTTACAAGACTTCAACAATTAGCGTGCACGTGCTATGAAAAAAGGAAAAGTGGTTAAGTTTTTTTGTTTTTGCCAGCGGGTTGTTCTGTCGTTGTTGTGAAGGTTGCTGAGATTGTGTGGTTTTCTTTGACGTTTTCGAAAGTGTAGGTGGATTTGGCCTCAACTGATTTTCCGTCCACTTGAACATCGGATATCTGGTAGCCCGCGTTGGGTTTGATTTCGAAGGTTTTGTTTGCATTGCGGCGTACGCGTATTTTCCCATCCGGAGTTATAGTGCCATTTTTGTCTGCTGAAGCGTCAATAGTTTGGCGACCCATGAACAAAAGCAACAAAAGCAACAAAACAATAACCGCAACAATCACAATTATGATTGCAACCATATCAATAGGCGATATGGTGAATGATGATGCTGACCGGCGTGGCTGTTGCTGTTGGTGATGATGTTGCTGTTGGGCTTGGCGATGGTGTTGGAGTAGCGGTAGCTGCAAGCGTGCTGACATTTACTGATGTTGCAGTTGAGTTTACTGCCGTGCCTGTGTTGTCTGTTGCTTGAAGTATGAAGTTCCACGTGCCTGCCGTTGTTGAGGTTGTGGTTACAAAGCTGTAGTTTGACGTATTCGCGTCGCTGATTAACGTGTAAGTGGATGCGCTAGGTGCTTCACTGAACCATTGATATGTATATGGTGAAGTGCCTGTGATTAACGCGGTTGAAGTCAAATTGTTATATTGACCTTGAGTAACCGTGCTCGGCGAAGGCGTCACCGTGGGAGCAACCAAAGCAGAATTCACCGTAACCGACGCAGCATTGGATTGAGCTGAAGTTGCGCCTGAACTATCATTAACCGTTGCAGTAATCGAGTAAGAACCTGTGGAAGCAGGAGCAAAACTGAACGTTGATGCATTCTGGTCACTCTGAGAGGTTCCATTTACGTACCATTGATAAGATGAGAAAGTGCCTGAACCGCCGCTGGGATTAGCAGTGAACAGTTGAGAATGCCCAACATCCAAAGTAGCCGATGTAGGCGAAACAGACACAGTTGGCGCTATATATGTGTTTATCGCATATACCACATCGCCGTTTGAATCGGGGATATAGAAGTATTCGCCGTTGGGTGTTATAGCAATAGTATCAGGATACGTAATGCCTGGCGGGGTTATTGTCGCCACCACCGTGTTTGTAGCGGTGCTCATAACAGTGACTGGACCGTTAGTTGCAAAATAGACGTAGTTGCCGTCGGGCGATATCGCCATACCAGTAGGATCAGACATACCTGTTGCAGTTTCGTTTAAACTCGTCGCTTCGTTCGTAGCCGTATCTATAACTAACACCGAACCGTAGTAATTATCAACGTATGCAATGCCACTGGGCGTTATAGCCACGCCATAAGGTGTACCATAATCGCCCGGAAAACCAGGACGAGGATCTAGTATTGTCGTCGACAGCGTCATCGTCGAAGTGCTTATCACAGCTACCCCTATATCAGACTCGCTAGTTGCAACATAGACGTACTCACCGTTGGGCGTCACAGCCAGACCGCTAATGTCATTGTTCGAATTGGTTAAGTCCGTAGTTGACTCCACGATGGAGTTGGTAGATGTGCTTATCTGTGTAACCACATCACCACCTGACACATAGACATATTCACCGTTGGACGATATAGCTATATCAGCAGGATAATTATATGGGAGTGTTATTGTGGTCGTCACTTGGTCGAAAGTCGGCGAGCTCGAATTAGTATCTATCACCGCGACTCCAGCGGGATCGCCATTCAGAACGTAAACGCTTTGGTTGTTGGGCGATACGACCACCTTGTTGGGTTCATTAGGATCGACTATGTTTGTCGCTACCGTGTTCGTAGACGCATTTATCACCGAGACCCAGCCCAAATAATTGAAACTACTAAAACTGCCGCCACCAACTGCGACATAGACGTATTTGCCGTCGGGCGATACAGCGACACCGTCAGGATATCCCTGAGTGATTGTTATCGCCTGTACGCCTGCTTTAACTGGCTGAGGCAATAATGCTATAGCACTAAACAAGAAGAAGAATATTAGAAAGAGACAGCTAACTTTCAAAGTCTTTGTTGTCCCATGCTTCATTCTTTCACCTCACCAATCAAATCCTTCGTTGATGTCGACGACATGCTCGCAGAAAGAACGAAAATTGTAGAAACTACTAACATCCTCCCCCGCAACCTGTACATGCGTATAATCCCCAGTTTTACTATCATTTGAATAGACGAACTATAAAAGACTTTACAATCGATTACTGTGTCGAATGCGCGCTTCAACGCCAATCTTTTCCCATGCCTCCTTGTAAGCGCAGAGTTCAGTATCGCAAGTCAATGTTAACCATAACGCTCAGGTCGCTAACGCCCCCCTCGCCTTCGGGTTAAAAAACGCTAACTCCTCAAAGCTTTATTGGCTAATCCTCTGAATCTACTCTCAACTCGGCTTAGGTAAACATCATTTCCTCGCTTAGCACCTTTAACGGCGAAAACATCATTCTTCCATTCCTCTTTATTCCAGCGAACAAGAACCATATAAGTAGCTTCAGAAACCCAATCCTGATATTCGCCTACAAATCTTCGCAAGTCAAAATTAAGCCGAAGATAATTCTTAAGAAAACCGTAAGATTTTATTGTTTTTCTTTATATTACCAGGCATATTTGTTGTCACTGGGTGTTAGCAGAGATGAACAAGGCCTTCATTGTGGTAGAATTCTGATTAGTATTTTCATACGGCATTATTGGAGTCCTAAATTGAAAGAACTAGGCAATAGAGTGTTTAAGGCATTAGACTTTATGGACATAGAGCCGCTAGCTGTACAATAACATCCATTTTATTACATTAACAAAAAAAAACAAACTTAACGGTACTGGCCGACTAGAATAATGCTTTTCTCTTTCTAAAAGAAGAAACAAAAAAAGTGTTAGAAGCACGTATGTCTACTTTTTAACGTATACGTTTCCTGTTTGAACTGCGGTGAAACCGTTATTTGTGATTGTGAAATAATCGTTTTGAGTTATGCCAATAGTACTCTATATGTGCCTTCGAAAGTGGTTGAGTTGACTATATTCCATGTGCCAGAATATGTACTAAATAGAGCTGTGCCATTTTCATAAAGAATTATAGTGTATCCTGTTCCGCTTGAAGTTTGTTCGACATATGTACCAGCCATACTTGACAGAGTTGGTGTTGCAGTTGCATTTGAATTTGAATTTAAGTAATAAAGCGAAATTGCTCCAACTATTATTACAATTAAAACAACTAGCTATTATTCCAACATAAAGTTTCTTCTTACTTTTCTTTTGAACTAAATCTGGATTGCTCATTTCTTATTCCTTCTAACTTCTACTGATGCAATGAACTTTAAAAGATTTTTGACTACGGCTCCATCTAGAATAACAAACTTAATTAGGCTACACATTTAACGCTTTGTATTTAGAACAGCAACTGATAGTATTAATGCAATAGCAACTTAACGGCGGGCTTGTCCCTAAATTAAAAAATTTATTTGAAGAAATGGGATCTCAAATCTTCTACGCGTTAGTAGCGTTCTTTGTTTGATTTTCAATCGGGAGGCAGCTCAAAACAATGGACAAATATGCGAAGGCATTATCACCAATTCACTTCAATACCTAATTTAGGGACAAAGCGACGCGCTGTACGTTGAACTGTTTTTTACATTTAAGGCAGAGCAGAAAAGTGTGCATTTCCAATTTTATATTTTCGGAAAGTTAAAAAAAAAAAGGAAATATTGGTTAAGTTTTTTTGTTTTTGTCTGGTTGTTCTGCTGTGAAGGTTGCAACGATTGTGTGGTTTTCTTTGACGTTTTCGAAAGTGTAGGTGGATTTGGCCTCAACTGGTTTTCCATCCACTTGAACATCAGATATCTGATAGCCCGCGTTGGGTTTGATTTCGAAGGTTTTGTTTGCATTGCGGCTTACGCGTATTTTCCCATCCGGAGTTATAGTGCCATTTTTGTCTGCTGAAGCGTCAATAGTGTGGCGACCCATGAACAAAAGCAACAAAAGCAACAAAACAATAACCGCAACAATCACAATTATGATTGCAACCATATCAATAGGCGATAAAGTGAATGATGATGCCGCCGGCGTAGCTGTTGGTGAGGATGTTGCTGTTGGACTTGGCGATGGCGTTGGAGTAGTAGTAGCTGCAAGCGTGCTGACATTTACTGATGCTGCGGTGGCGTTCACTGCTGCCTCAGTGCTGTCTGTTACTTGAAGTATGAAGTTCCATGTGCCTGTTGCTGTTGAAGTTGTGGATACGAAGTCGTAGCTTGACATATTTGCGCCGCTGATCATTATGTAAGATGATGCATCAGGGGCTTGACTGAACCATTGATATGTGTATGGCGAAGTACCTGTGGTTACTGCGGTTGAAGTCAAATTGCTGTCTTGCCCTTGAGTGACAGTGCTCAGTGAAGGTGTCACCGTTGGAGGAGACAAAGTAGCTGGATTTGCTATTATCGCGACAGTGTCTAACGAGCCGGTGGGCACGAATATCTCTTCCATACCAGAATCATAAACAATGCCCTGAGGGTGACCACCGTCCAAGCTGAGGTCCGAGGGGATTTCGTTGTTGGTGGTGTCATTTATCACTGAAACATCATGACCGTTTAAGTCGGCTACGAATATTTCGCCTGTATCGGGATCATAAGCAACACCCTCGGGATAGTCTCCCACGTACGCGGTTGTAATTACGGTGTTTGTGGTGTCATTGATAACTGCAACATCATTATCGTAACAATTGGCTACGAACATCTCACCTTTTCCAGAATCATAAGCAATCCCCCAGCAAGATCCAAACCCGGAGACTGTTCCGACCTGTATTGATGCAACCACAGTGTTATTGTTGTCAGATATGACTGAGACCGTGCCGGACCAATAATTAGCTACGTATATCTCGTTTTGAACAGGATCATAAGCAACGCCAAACGGTTCAGCTCCTACAGTCACGTTTGCGACCACAGTGTTGTTGCTGTCAGATATAACCCAGACCTTGGCCATACCGCTGTCGGTTACGAATATCTCGCCCTTGCCAGCATCGTAAGCAACGCCTATTGCGGATGAGGAGGATCCTAAGGTTACGTTTGCAACTACTGTGTTGGTGGTGTCATTTATGACTGAGACCGTGCCGGAATTTTCATTGGCTACAAATATCTCGCCCATGCCAGAATCATAGGCTAGCCAAAATGGGTAGGATCCTACAGTCACGTTCGCGACCACAGCATTGGTGGTGTCATTTATAACTGAGACCATGTTTGAAGCTTCATTGGCTACAAATATCTCGCCCATGCCAGAATCATAAGCAACGCCCTCTGGATCAATTCCCACTGGTATTGTGCCGACTATCTCAGTGGTGGCGTGGACTGCATGAATTGTTGACAAAACAAAAATCACAGCAAATAATAAACATAAAATTTTCCAAACCTTAAACTTCATCTACCTTCCCCTAATTCCCTTTAACACCATACGAATTCGATTTAAAGCTTGCGCTTGGCATCAACGCGCCGTAAGAAAGAAATTGGCGAGCAGAATTTTTAGCGCGTTTTAGTTTTGTTTGCGTGCGCGCTAGCAGTCGTTTAGTTTTTAATTAGGGAAGAGAGAGAAAGATTAAAATTTAATTCAAGATTGAAAAATCCATCACAAAATTCTTGAATTTTGATAGATGGCTATTCAAAGAATCAATTTGCTTAGAGGATAAAATCGCAAACCAACAATCCTTTTCAATACCTATAACATCGGAACTAACAAAACCTAACACATAGAATTTCTCCTCAACAATCTCCTCACCCAAAAGCGTAACCTGAACCAACCTCTTGTTTGACTACTGCAAATCCATTATCAAGTCGGATAACGCCTTACGGAAACTGCCACTAACAGAAAAAGCCCTTTCCTAAACAACCAACATAAAGCCAACGGCTTCAAACCCTTTAAATCAGCCTTCTCAAAATCTATTCCTTTCAAAAGATATTTCTTAAGGTAAGAGAAACCGCCAGCCAGAGAACTCATGGCTTTAACGTCAACATTACTATGCCAAACACTATCGATAGCCTCTTTCTCTTTTACTCTAAAGTGACCCTTACCATCCCTAAAGACTAAGAAGGAGTATTCTTGAAAAAGCAAAATACAATGGATATGAGGATAACCATTCTCAAAAGACTCAAACACCCGACAACACGAAACCTTACCAAAACGGCTCCTAACGTAAGCAATGAAACCGTTAAACTCAACACCGATCTTCGCCCATGCATCCTTGTAAGCGTAGAGTTCAGTATCGTAAATCAATGTTAACCATAATGCTCAGGTCGCTAACGCTCCTCTCGCTTTCGGGTTAAAAAACGCTAATGCCTCAGCCTTATTGGCTAATCCTCTGAATCTACTCTCAACCCTGCTACGGTAAACATCATTCCCGCGTTTTGCACATTTAACCGCAAAAACGTCGTTTTTCCACTTTTTAGGGTTCCATTTGCTTAGTATCATATATGTGTCTTCAGTAGCCCATTCTTTGAATTGTATAACAATTTCATTGATCGAGAAGTTTAGCCTTAAGTAATCCTTGCGGAAGCCATTTAGAGACACCAACTTTTAGGCTACTGGGCAGGAACACTAAATCAAAGCAAGGAAAAAGGGAAAGTTGGTATTCTTTAACAAGTGTAAAAGTAGCCCGGGAGAGATTCGAACTCTCGTCGGCGGGTCCAAAGCCCGCTATGCTTGGCCACTACACCACCGGGCTTCATGTGTTAGTTAATTTCTATTTTGCGGTGTTAAATGTTTAAGGGAGCTTTTTTATCTTATAAGCGTTCTCTCTCGCAATTCGCGTTCTCATTTCCGGTCTCGGGTACACCTCAGCCATGGAATACAAGAAAAAATATGTGTGTTAGTTTTGCTTGACTCTTTGAAAATAATCCCAAAATTGAATTTTTAGTTGCCGATTAAGCTTCTTGATTTTTTGGTTTTGTGCTGCTTAGTTTTTGTTTGAATGTGTAAATGAAGGCTATTAACCAAAAGATTACCGCTGCAAAACCTAAAATCAAGCTGACAAGGTTGTTCATTAAGTAGTAGGCAACTTCAAAGCCACAGAGGGATACAAATGTTAAGAATGAGCCTGTTATGCTGTATCCTTTAAGCCCGTTTCGATTCTTTATAACGGCTTGCAACAGTAACAATAAAGCAATAAAGTTGATGATGCTCGCAATGCTCATTGCCGTTTCTACTGCGCTCATTTGGGTTTCTCCATTTTCTAAGCGATACTGCAAGGTACAACTTAAGATTTTTGACTAAATAATCGTACTTGAGCGTCTGCAGAGGTAAGGGGTGTCATGTAAAATGCCTTAAAAGATTCCACAGTCGTTTATATTAGCTCACCGTAGAGGGGGAAGAATAAAAAGTGATTTCTCGAGATTGTGATGGATGCGAACTGCAGAAATCATGCATTTTGCGCTATCAAAAAGTTTCTGAAGGCGGAAAAGTCTACTGTCCCGATGGAACAGCACACCTAGTCGATAAAGCAAGCTTTGCTTAAACAAAGAAAACAGCCAGCATGTTCAAAAATTCTCTTTGGCAATAACATAGTGTAAAAAGCAATCATTATTTAGAAATTTTTTTCCGTTTTTTGTCTAAAAATTAGAAAGATAACTAAGAAAATTAATTTATTCAACTTGGCCTGCGCTTTCTTGCCGGCTTGACTGAGTTTTCAAGTTTTGCTTCGCGCGGTTCCAAGCCAAGCAATAAAAAGTTTCTCGAAACGGCCAGTCTTATTTTTAGAATCAGTTTTCTTTGCATAATCCATCAGCAGATCATAAGCTCTCAAAGGACTCAGCTTCTGCATTCGCTAATAACTATTGAAACTCTCTAATTCCTTCTCATCATCAGTAAGTCAAAAATAAGCTTTAAACATGAAGTTAAATGGTGGACGGGGCGGAATTTGAACCCGCGGCCTCCACGATGCCAACGTGGCGATCGTACCAGACTGATCAACCTGTCGTCAAATTGTTTTTGTGCAAAACGGTTTTTTCGTTTCCGTTGGCTTTTTCTTATCGTTAACGTACGGAAGCAACGTTTCTGTTCCAGACATAGCAATCACTCTAACGTAAGTTACCATCAGTGCAGGTTTATTTTATTTGCGCTTTCAAAAACTAATAAAAAGAAAAAGCCTCAGTTGTCTCAAACGCAAACTTTAAAAGTTATTCAAAGGTTGCTAAAATTATGAAAGTTAAATATTCTACCATGATAGTAAAAAACATGGAAGAAACGGTAAAATTCTACACCTCTGTCATGGGGTTTACGGTTGATAGTCAATACAAACCCCGATCAGGATCGACGATTACCCTTCTGAAAGGGGAAGGAGATGCCATGATTGAGGTTATAGAAGACCCACATTATCAAGTAGGGTTGTATTCAATCGGAGTGGACGTAGAGGATTTGAATGCCACTTTGAACGAGCTAAGAGCCAAAGGTGCTAAGATCACAATGGAACCCATTCCCATACTCGTTGGAAGGTGTGCCTTTATCGAAGACCCGAATGGAGTCAGACTCTGTCTAATAGAACATCGATGAGATTCATTGACCAATGGCTAACTCTATTGTTGGGTGGTCGGTCGAATGATTTGTTAATTTTACCCGTATTTTACATTTAAGTGTATAATCTAGTTTTCTGTTTTCCTGAAATATGACTGTGATTTAGTGGGCAAAAAGTGTGATAGCGCATGTTCACCTGTTCCGTGCTTTTTATTGCTTGATTAATTGTCTTTGTGTTTTAGGTGGTTGATAAATAATTATTTTTCCTTTTTTTATTTTGCTTTTCTGTTTAGTAACCTTTAAAGGGTAATACGGAGTAGAACTAAAAAATATGGGCAAGTAGTCCAGTTTGGTATGAACGCTACATTGGCATTGTAGAGGTCGGGGGTTCAAATCCCCCCTTGTCCATTATGTTTATATGTTTATTTTTGTTAAAACGTGTTTTTCGTTTGGTGTTCCTTGATTAAATACTGATTCTTCTTTGAATCCTTGTAGTATTAGTTCCATTGTTTCTTCCGCGGTTGTTGTGATTTTTCCGATTTTTTGTAGTCGCATTGTGAATCCTTTTATTCCTCTTAGGTAGTTGCTTGTTTGTTGCAAATTTTTATGTCTCATAAATTGTTGTGTTGCTATTGCGTCTTTGCCATAAGTAAAATAATAGACTGCGCCTGCGTAGTTTCTTAAGTTTTTTAATGGTATTGTTAAGAGGTTTTTATTTTGGTATTTTATGGATGCTTTGGTTCTTGCGTCTAACCATGCTTTGCTTATTGATTTTCTTGTTGGGAATGGATATTCTTCTTTTGGTATTTGTCGCTTGAAATTTGTTTTCTTTTCTGGTTTGTCTAAATATATTCTTAGCGTTGTTGCGGTTTGTATTGTGAGGTTATAGGTTCCGTTACTATGTTGTTTGTTTCCTATAATGCTTAGAATGCCTTTTTCTTTGTCAATTTGGTTTTTTGATGTTTTATGTAGTTCGTCTGATTCTACGGCGGTTTCTTTCATTATAGTGAAAATTGTTGCATAGTTGTTAGAAGTGCATCCTATTATTTGATTGACTTCTTCTGTGCTTGGAATTATTGGTATTGGTGATTCGTAACTTATTTTTGGTGGTTTGAAAGGTATTTCGTTGGCTTGGCAAAATACTGCATAGGCGTATATTATTTTTAGTTTGTAGCCTTTTGTTAGTGGTTTGTCGGGTGTTACGTCTTGGTTTATGGCTGATTTTTTGTCTCTTTTTAAGTCTTTTATGTATGTTAAAACTGCGGTTGGGTTAAAAATGTCTGTTTCTGATGCTAATCGTGTTAGTGTTCTTTTTGTCTTTTTTATATGTTCGTTGTCGTCTTGTTTTGCTTTCATCAGGTTTTCGGTTTCGTTGATTGCTTGGAGTGCGTCTTTTATTTTCTGGATTGTTTCTTTGGGCGGGTTGCTTTCGTTTTGGGCGTATACTGATCTACCCGCCCAAAATGGCGCTCTTTTAAAATAACCCGTAACATTAGCCTATAAGCCTTTCTTAGAGAAAAATCAGATAGAATTCAGTCTGATTACGGCTTTTGGTGCAGATTGATGTTTTAGGTTTGGGTAGGCTGAACAGAACGCTGAATACCTTGAAGAAGATGTTTATGAAAAAATTTTATAGCTAAGAAATCTATTATCCAAGTTACTCGTTGAAAAAGGGTGTATTGAACTGTTAATTGCTGGAGTTGACGAGGCTGGACGTGGATGCGTAGTTGGTCCGCTTGTTGTTGCGGGAGTTGCATTGGAAACAGAAAACCTCCAGTTTTTAAGCCAGCTCGGAGTGAAAGATTCAAAACTTTTGTCGCCTAAGAAACGTGAAGAATTATACATTGAAATTACAAAGTTAACCAAAAGTTTTCATACGATAAAACTTGCGCCAAGCGAAATCGATAAGGTCGTTGAAAGTCAAAGAAAACTCCATAAACTGAATAGGCTTGAAGCGCAAACAATGGCGAAAATAATTGATTTTCTAAAACCGGACGAGGTCTACGTTGACGCAGCAGACGTGCGTTGAAGATCGTTTTAGACAGCACATTCAGGAATGCTTAACAACTAAATCAAAAATAATCTCTAAGCATAAAGCGGACAGAATATACCCGATAGTTTCTGCTGCTTCTATTATCGCAAAAGTTCAACGCGACCAAGAAATAGCTGACTTAAGAAATAAGTATGGCGATTTTGGAAGTGGATACCTAACAGACGAGAAAACCATGATTTTCATCAATCAATGGCTGAAAAAAAACAATGACTTTCCAGATTGCATAAGGAAATCATGGAAACCGGCAAAAAAAGCATTAAACGGTAGAAATACTCAGCAGACGAAACTTTTTTGAAAAATTTAAGTTTGTGATCGAATTCAATTATTGGATAGGGAACCTAAGCAGGGCTGCAATTCCACCAAGTGAAAGGAGTTTTGAGCCTGCTTCATGCTCTGTACTAATGACTGTTACGCTTGCATTCCGCTTTTCCACGTCACGCATCAACTCTTCAAGTTTTAATCTTTGATCATCACCTGCATCACGTAACGCTGTGTCGGCAAGAACAAGTTTTTCGACCGCACCCATCATAATTGCCTTTTCGACGGATTCTAACCCATAAGTAATTGTTCCTTCACCCTTGCCAAGTCGCTTCAGTATTTCCTCCATGGTCTCTGTTTCTTCGACAATCCGCAGTTTGTGAGATGCCTTTAACAAGACGCCTGAACGTAGAGCTTCATATATTCCTGCTGTTCCACCGTTGTTGACGCTTTTTACATCAACTACTGCGTGCGAAATTTCTTTTGCTTCATCAGACAAGTATTTTGCAAAATCATTTTTCACAAAGCCCACACCGATAATTACGATTGCGTTGTGATTGGGACTCCACAATTGAGTTAGGGCGTTAAGGGCACGGCGGAAATAGGCTTTTGTAGCTTCAACGCGTTTGTCAGCTTCAAGTTTCCCAGGCAACCTCATTCTTTCTTCAACCTTAATTTCAACACCGTACTGCTTAGTTTCAGCTATGGCGAATCCTTCATCGTCAATCGAAATAATCAAAATCGGCTTTTCAACCTCACTCGCCCGAACAAGCCGATCTAAGAGGTGTTTTGGCCATTCTTTTTTAACGATTGTTAAAGGATGATTCAAAGCAATGCTAATCGTATGATGCGCGCCAGTGGGAACAATCTCTGGAGCGTGACAGATTAAACCGTGAACACGCAGTTTACCAAGAAACTTATCCCAGCCAACCGACTCGACTGTCACACCCATGAAGGCTGAGAATCGTTCACCACTTTTTGGGCGTGAACTTTCAGTGTCATTTTTTATGGCTCTTGACGTATAAGCGTAGACTTCATCACCTTTGTAAATGACATTATACAGATGCCAAAGATCATCCTGTGAATCTGGAACAACCTTAACGAATCCTTGCCTGAGGTTTTTTTCAATAATCTTCAAATCTGAATCACGACTTACAAATGTTGATGTTGCAGTATTTGAACTGAAGAGAACACTTAAATTTGTTTGTTTTTTAACCTAGTATTATGTCTCAAGTTTTAGGTTCGTACCTTTCTGAATATATCGCCAACCGAGTCGGAGTTTTCAAGAAGTACTTGCTTGCTGCATTAGATAATAAAGACCATTGCATCATGTATCTTGAGTCAAGTGAAGGCATGCTTATGCCATCTTCAGATTTGAAGAATTGTGAACTTTTGCGTGATGCTCAATTATTTACAGAAGACACCCGAGTAACTAGAAGCGGAAGAAACACCTACAAAATTTTTTGTCTAACCCAAAGCGGCATAGAACTTGCAGATAAGATCAAAGAGGAAAGTTGGGTGGAGTAAATCCACCATACAGTATTGTTTAGATTAAATGTAGAAGGCCAAGGAACAGCGGAATAAACACAATTGACAGCGTACCCATCAGTTTTATAAGCACATGAAGGCTTGGACCAGCAGTGTCTTTTAACGGATCGCCAACAGTGTCGCCTACAACTGCAGCTTGATGAGCAGGAGACTTCTTACCGCCAAAGTTACCTGATTCAATGAATTTCTTAGCGTTATCCCATGCGCCACCGCCAGTGTTCATGAACAATGCTAATGGAACGCCTGTTATAGTAACTCCAACGACGACTGCGCCGACCGCAATTGGACCTAAGAAAATGCCCATTATCACTGGAACGGCAACGACGATTATACCTGGAACTATCATGCCTTTCAAGGCTGCTCGAGTGCTGATGTCTACGGCTTTATCGTATTCTGGTTTTCCTGTGCCATCCATGATACCTGGGATTTCCCTGAATTGACGTCTGACTTCGTTGACCATTTGAGTGGCTGCTTTTCCGACTGCGGCAATGGCTCTTGAAGAGAATATGAACGGAAGCATTGCACCGATAAATCCTGCAGCTAGTACTATGGGGTTTGCAATGTCAATGGTGAAGACTGAGATATTCAAGTGGTAGTAAGCTATAACTTCTGAACCGTACGCTTGGAAGAGTAACTGTGCAGCAAGCAAAGCTGAACCTAAAGCAAAACCTTTCGTTAAAGCTTTAGTTGTGTTCCCAACTGCGTCAAGAGCTTCCATTGTGTCAATGCCAATTTTTTCTCCTGCCATTTCTGCAATACCTGCAGCATTATCAGCAATTGGACCAAACCCGTCTAAAGCTAAGATCATTCCCATTACTGCAAGCATACCCATCGTTGCTAACGCTGTTCCGTAAACGCCTCCGTAATAAGGATTTATTCCAATTTGCGCTCCAAATTGTGAGCCTAAAAAGTACGAAATAATTAATGCTATTACTAGAGTAATTATGGGCAAAGCAGTTGTTTCTAAGCCAACCGCAATTCCAGTAATGATGTTTGTTGCGCTTCCAGTTTTGCTGGCTTCAGCGATGCTGTAGACTGGTTTTCTGTCACGTCCAGTATAGTAATCTGTTATTTGATCGATAAGAACACTTGAGATTAATCCGATAAGTAAACAGCCAAATATGTAATACCAGTACGTGCCAAAGAAGAGTATTGAAACTATTAAGAAGATTACTGCAGAGACAATAGTTGTTACGGTTAAGCCTTTGCGGAGTGCCCTCATCGGGTTTTTTATTTCATTTTGATTTAGTTTCACAAATGGCATGCCGCATAAGGTTGCGAAGACACCGAGAGCACGAACAATCAACGGGAAAATCAGGAACAATATGTTGCCTGTTGCAGCACTGACGATACCACCTATAACCATGCCACCGATGTTTTCTACAACGGCAGACTCAAACAAGTCTGCTCCACGTCCAGCTGAGTCACCAACGTTATCTCCAACGTTATCGGCAATAACTGCCGGGTTTCTTGGGTCATCTTCCGGAATACCAGCTTCGACTTTGCCTACTAAGTCCGCTCCAATATCTGCGGCTTTAGTGTATATGCCTCCGCCGAGTTGAGCAAACAAGGCAATTAATGATGCACCAAAACCCATGCCGATAATTGCTGTGGCTGCTTGGACACCTAATGTGCTATCTGCAGATCCGCCGAATAAAGCACCCCAACCGCCATAGAGTAGAAACATTAAACTTACGGCTAAAAGGGATAAGCCTACTACTGCAAAGCCCATTGTTGCTCCGCCATAAAATGCAGTTTGAAGAGCTTTGTTTGGCCCGTCTTTGCCTGCGGCGACTGTTCGAACGTTCGCTTTCGTGGCATTATCCATTGCAATATAACCCGCTGTTAAGGATGCAACAGCACCAACCAAAAAAGCAGCAGCAGTTTTTAGGCCTGAATATGGAATTGAAGGATTATTTAGAAATACCGCGATTAAAACGAAAACAACCGCGATGATAACTGCGATTGTTGAATATTGCCTTTTTAAAAATGCGTAGGCACCAACGCGTATAGCTTTTCCCACTTCAATTGCTTTTGGTGAGCCCTGGCTCATTCTTCCAATTTTCCACATCAATAGCATCGATGTAATTAATGCGATTACTCCTGCTATTGGTGCTATCCAAAATATGAGGGGTGAATTAATGGTTAGGATATCAAGTGCTATATTCATGTTGAATAACCTGTCAGAGGGTTGCTTATTTGGTTAATATATTTTTTCCTTGTTTTTGGCGAAAATCTCCTTTTTTATGCCTTTTTGTGTTGTTGTCGGTTGCATTTTTAAATAAGAGAAACATATTTTCAATTACTGCACTGTTTGCACCATTTCGAAGAGAAAAAGAGTTGAAGATTATGCCTTCAAAATTAATTGTTATCAAAGTTGGCACGAGCGGAATAACAACAAGCAAAGGAAAACTCGACGAAACAGAAATGCAACGGTTAACCAGTCAAATCGCCGCTGCAACAAAGAACGGGGATAAGATTATTCTGGTCACATCCGGTGCGGTGGCAGCTGGAATAGCTGAACTTGGAATTACTCCTAAACCTAATGATGTGGTTTTTCAGCAGGCTAGTGCTGCAACTGGGCAAAGTGTACTTATGGCTAAATACCGTGAATTCTTCAAAAGTCATAACTTGAAGGTTGCACAGATTTTGCTGACTGCTGAAGATCTTTCTAACAGGGCTTCGTACCTGCACACCTGTAACGTTCTTGAAATGCTTCTAAAAACAGGTGTTATACCCATAATTAATGAGAATGACGTTACTTCTGTAGATGAGTTAAGACAATCTGAAGGCTACAGAGTTAATTTTAGCGATAATGATATTCTGTCGGTTCTTGTCGCAAGCGCTGTTGGTGCTGACTTGGTAATTATACTTTCTGATGTTGAAGGCTTATACACGAAAGACCCAAGCGACCCAAACGCAACCATGATAAAGACTGTAGATGCGATTACACCTGAACTTAAGGATTCACTGAAGGGAAAAAGCAAGTTGGGTCGAGGCGGAATTCAAAGCAAAATAAAAGCTGCCGAAATCGCCACCTCTTGCGGAATACCTGTTGTGATAGCGAACAGCCGAAGAGAAAACGTTATTGTTGATGTTCTTGCAGGCAAGGATGTTGGCACTTACTTTAAGCCTCAAAATAAAATGCGAGCCGTCAAACGTTGGATCGCTTACGGAGCAGCAGTAAAAGGACAAATCTTCGTAAATGAAGGAGCAAAAAAAGCCATTCTTGAAGGTTCAAGTCTACTGCCTGTTGGAATAATTCGTGTTGTAGGCCACTTTCATGATGGTGACGTCGTAAGTATCGTCGATGCGGATGGAGTCGAGTTCGCAAAGGGGAACCCGAATTATAATAGTGGCGAGTTAAACCTAATCAGAGGGCTACAGGTATCAGAAGTAGAAAAAAAATTAAGCGTAAAACCAAAAGATGTAATTGAGCACAGAAACATTCATTTAACAAGCGGAGAGAAATGAAATGATTCTGGAAATCTGCAAGAAAGCAAAAGCAGCTTCAGTCGAGTTAGCAAAGCTTTCTTCTGAAACAAAAAACCAAGTACTTTGCAAGATGGCTGATGCACTCGTTGCCGATACGGATAAGATTATTGAGGCCAACAAGGCGGATGTTGAAGCTGCAAAAGCTAAAGGACTTAAAGCTTCACTTTTAGATCGACTTTTGCTTGATAAACGCAAAATTCAGAATATGGCAAACTGCTTAAGAGAAGTCTCAGCCTTAAATGATCCTATAGGCATGATTGTTAACACGTGGACAAGACCTAACGGCTTGATAATCAGCCAAGTCCGCGTACCTTTAGGTGTTGTTGGCGTAATTTACGAATCACGCCCTGATGTAACTTCTGATGCAGCAGGAATCTGCCTTAAATCAGGAAATGCTGTTATTCTTCGAGGCGGCTCAGACGCCATTAAACTCTAATGTAGCATTGGCGAGGTGCTAAGATCTGCTTTGATTGCTTGCGGCGTTACTGCGGATGCTGTTCAAGTAGTTGCTTCTCCTGAGCGAAGCGTTGCTGAAGAGCTTATGCGTATGCGAGAGTACATTGACGTGCTTATTCCCCGTGGCGGAGCTGACTTGATTAAATACTGTCGTGGAAAAGTCAAGAATTCCTGTGATTGAAACTGGAACAGGCAATTGCCATGTGTACGTTGAAGAAGATGCTGATTTAGAGAAGGCAACTGCTATTGTAGTTAACGCGAAGTGTCAACGTCCAGGAACCTGCAATGCAGCAGAGAAACTGCTGGTTCACAGTAAAATTGCTAAAAGTTATTTGCCAACTGTTATTGCTGCTCTTCGAAAGCAAGGCGTAGAAGTTAGAGGCTGCAATGAAACACGCAAGATTGTTCCTGACGTGAAAGCTGCAAGTGAAGAAGACTGGTACACTGAATACCTTGATTTAATCATGGGCGTAAAAGTTGTTGAAAACTTAACTGAAGCAATAGCTCACATTAACAAGTACGGAACTAAACATTCAGATTCAATTCTAACAGCCAATTTTGACAAGGCAATGCGGTTCATACGGGAAGTTGATTCAGCAGCAGTTTACTGGAATGCATCCACACGATTCACTGATGGCAACCAGTTTGGCTTAGGAGCAGAAATTGGCATAAGCACACAGAAACTTCACGCAAGAGGACCAATGAGCGTACAGCATTTGACAACAACAAAATACGTTATTCTTGGAAATGGACAAATAAGAAAATAAACCGTGCATAAAAACTCATGGAAAAGTCAGTTATTCTTTTTCAATCTCATATTTTATGTCTTTTTTTAAGCCTAAGCCCATTTCCATTTCGCAAGCTTTGGCAACACCTAAAGGAATGGGACAAATACAATGAGGTATAGCTTCTTGCATAATCTGTGGATAAGTTGCCATGGTAACAGTCTTAAACTTCTCTTTAAACGCATCCAAATTTTTGCATGACGTTTCAATAAAAATATCAACTGCCATTTGCGGATTCTTTCGTTCGTTAGGAATCTTTTTCTGAACAGTCACAATTGCCTTTATCAAGCAGTTACCAGGGTCTATTTTCAATTTTGTTACCATAATTCATCCCTGAGTCCTAATTCAATAAAACTTTGTAACTCTTCATTTGTCACTCAGTTTTAGCAAATTTTTCGGCTTGTTCAATTGCCGTCCCCAAGTACTTCTTTGGATTTAAAGCATCGTTGATTTCTTTTTCGTTCAGCTTGCTGCTTACAAATTTGTCGTCCATGAGAATTGTCTTTGAAGTCTTGTTTTTCAGAATTGCTTTTTATCGCTAGTTTTCTGAGTAGTTCATGGGCTTCTTGTCTATTGACGCCTTTTCTTGTTAGCGCCATCATGACTGATTCGGACATTGCTCTTCCTTGAGTTAACTCCAGGTTCTGCAGCATTTTCTGCTCGTCAACTCGCAAGTTTGCCACAATATTACACATTAAATTCAGGATGTAATCAAGTAAGATGCATGATTCTGGAAGAATGAATCGTTCAGCTGAGGATTGAGTTAAATCCCGTTCATGCCAAGTAACAACGTCTTCTAAAGATGGAATCACTAAGCTTCGAACGATTCTAGCTAAACCGCAGACTCTTTCGCATGTTTCTGGGTTTTGTTTATGCGGCATTGTGGAGCTACCAACTTGCTTTTTCTCTTCAAAAGACTCAAAAAGTTCACCTATTTCAGGTCTTTGCAGTTCTCGTATTTCAGTCGCAAAATTCTCCAGCGAAGAGGCAACTGATGCTAAAAGGCAGATTAATTCTGCGTAGCGGTCGCGTTGAACAATTTGTGTTGAAATCTCTGCAGCATCAATGTTTAATCGCTTCATTACAAGCTCTTGAATAAGCTGAGCATGTTCACCTAAACCCGCTTGCGTACCAACTGCTCCACTTATTTTCCCGACTAAAACGCGTTTTTTGCAATCTTCCAATCGTTGCATGTGCCGTGAGATCTCATAGCCCCAGACTGCAAATTTGAAGCCTAAAGTAATCGGTAAAGCATGTTGCCCATGTGTTCTACCAATCATCACAGTGGATTTATACTGGCTTGCCTGTTTTTGCAATATCTCATTCAAAGCAACTAGTTTTTTCTCTATTATTGAAAGCTGCATCTTTTAACTGTAACGCGTTAGCAGTGTCCACAATATCGTAACTCGTCGCTCCTAAATGCACATAAGCACCGCTTGAACCACAGACCTCAGATAACGCACGAACAAGTGAAGCTATATCATGCTTAATTTCTTTCTCAATCGCTTTAACACGTTCTACTTTAACATACTTGGTCGAAGCCATCACAGCAATTTTTTCAGCGTCTTTGCTTGGGATATTCCCAACTTCCGCATGTGCCAAAGCTAACGCGGCTTCAACATCAAGCAATTTTTGAAGCCTGTTTTCTTCAACAAAAACATTTAACATTTCCTTGGTTCCATATCGACCAGTATCTATAGGTAAGATGGGCAAGTATTGCTTCCTCGCTGAAAAGATATGCAGATTAAAGATTATTGTTTCAAACCATTATTTAGCTATTGCCCTTTAGGCAAATTTTTTATTGGCTTTGGCAAAGTTTAAATGTAACATTTTAGTTACATGTAATTAATTTAAAACTAAGGAGGAACATAAAAAAATGGACTTAAGTAGAAAAACTGCAATAATAGTTGGAATATTATTCATACTTGCCACTGTTTTATCTCTGGTAGGCAGTGCACTTACTGGACCAATAACAGGGGCTTCAGATTATCTTGTTAAAGCTTCCACTAATGAAAACCAAGTGATAATAGGAGCGCTCTTTACACTGGGTGCTGCTATCTCAATTGCTCTAATTCCAGCTATGCTATTTCCTATCCTTAAACGATACAATCAAGGAGTGGCTCTAGGCTATTTTAGCATCAGAATTTTGGAGTCCGTAACCCTAATTGCAAATACCATATGCTTACTATTACTGGTAACTTTAAGTCAACAATATGTCAACGCAGGGTCACCGGCTACTTCCTATTATCAAACTTCAGGCGCTCTATTACAAGGCGCACTTGGCTGGATTTTTCCATTGAATCCGATTATTTTCGGTATAGGCGCTCTAATGTTCTACTGCTTATTGTATAAATCAAAACTTGTTCCCCTTTGGTTGTCAATCTGGGGTCTTATTGGAGCCGTATTAGTGCTAACAGCGGGCTTATTGGGAATGTTTAGCGCTTTCTTAACCGTTTTAGCTCTTCCAATAGCGATACAAGAAATGGTACTAGCAGCATGGCTCATAGTCAAAGGATTCAACCCATCATCAATTGCCTCCAAGCCCTAGCAACCGTTATGAAAGCGCAAGGTAGAGGATGAGGCCTAAAATAACTTGACTGCAGGAAGATGCCTAAAGCACGTCTAAAATCATTGAGCTTGCAAGAACTTTGGATGCTTTAGGTCATCCTTTGAGGATTAGGATTGTGTCGTTGCTTGCCAGTAAAGAGATGTATTTGAATGAAATTGCGAATAATTTGGGCGTGAACAGAGCGCTGGCAAAGGTACACCTTAAGAAGCTTGAGAAAGCTGGTTTGGTAGTAAGCAGAGTTGAAATAGTTGAAGGAGAAGCAAAGGCCCTTCGTTATTACAAGCTTCAAGATTTTACCGTAAAATTGACTCCTCAAATCCTTAGAAAGGAGGTGGAAAACAATGGATTCTAGACCAGTAATACTCGGATTTGCTTGGTTAGCTGTAACCGTGATAGCTGCCATGTATCTTGCGGTAGGAGGAATTAACTGGGGAACGGACATAGCTGTTGCCTTACTCGTTATGACTGCCTTCGTTGTAACCCTTATAGTAGGATTCGGACTTGAATACTTCCAAACGAAAATGGACAGTGAAAAACCCTCAACCAAAGCATTAGCGCAAATGTCGACAGAACTTTCAGAAATAAAGTCTAATGTTAATGACCTCGTCAAAAAAATTGATGCCATCCAGAAAGAACTTCAAGAATAACATCCCGCGCTTTTAAGCACAATCTTCCTTTTTCCTCGTTTAAACTTAATTGAATTATTGACAACAAGCTATTGCTCTATTTAAAAAGCTTTTAGCTGAAAACTCTATCTCTTGTTACATTACAACAGAGCAGTCAAAGGCATTTTAAGATAGAATAAGTTTGATTCTACGGCAAAAACAATAAAGCATCAAACATGTGGCAGACAAAGGGTTCTTCAGCGCAGGGGAAATAGCGTCAGAATACAACACTACAGCTTTAGCCAAAAAAAACTATTTCCATAAACCTTTAAGTGTTACTCTCAAGCGTGTTAACAAAAGAATATGCTTTGCGAAAATATTCTTTTAAAATTACGTGAGAAACGTATTTTATTAATATCTTGCAAAGCCAATATCAAATTAATACTTGAAGAGTGGTAAACTAGATGAAAACCATCATTGCGGCAATAAATAAGCAGGGTGAAAACGCCGTTCCTTCGGTATTAGAGGCACTTAATTCATTATATGCTGATGCTCCATCAAGCTTTGGGCTCGTCTCACCCACAGAAATCCTAAAAGAAAAGGACATGGATGCCATAACAAGACGGGAGATTAATTCGAATTCAGTTGTTAGCTATGCCCATTCAAAAATGCATCCAATTTATACCCGTGAATTTTTAAAAACTGAAAAAGGATCATTATTTTTTGAAGGAAGAACATACGCATCAACGTTAAAACCTTCAATTATGGAGCAGATAGCTAATCACCTAAACAAAAGTGAAAAGGTATTAGAGAGAATAATTAACGAAGCGGACGGTGAATACTCGTTCGTATTCGTCAAAAATGATTGCTTTTTCGCGGGAAGAGATCCGGTGGGAGTTATGCCTCTTTATTTTGGTGAAAACAAAAAGTTTGTTGCAGTTGCTTCAAACAGGAAAGCATTATGGAAACTCGGATTGGAGAAAGTATCGTCTTTTCCACCAGGGCATTTAGCTTTTGCAAACAAGGATGGCTTCGAGTTTAACGCAGTTAAAACATTTGCTTATTCAAATCCCAAATCCAGTACAATGCCACAAGCGGCTGAAACGCTGCAGAAGCTAATTGAGCAATCAGTTCAGCAGCGACTTGTGGATGTTAAGGAGGTTGCGGTTGCTTTTTCAGGAGGATTAGATAGCAGTTTAATTGCTTTTTTGGCTAGCAAGTGTAAAGTGAAAGTTAACCTGATTCACGTAAGCTTGGAAAACCAAAACGAAACGGAGGAAGCTATCCGTGCTGCTGATTATTTGAAGCTGCCTTTGCAAGTGCACTTGTTTAAAGAATCGGATGTTGAGGCAGGGCTGCCTAAAATTGTGGATATTATCGAGGAAGCTGATCCCATCAAAGCAAGTATTGGATTGCCATTTTTTTGGACGGCTGAGAAAGCTGCTGAGGCTGGATTTAAAGTGCTTTTAGCTGGGCAGGGAGCAGATGAGTTGTTTGGAGGTTATCAACGTTACGTGAAACAATACTGCAGTGAAGGAGTTGAAGAGATACGAAAGACAATGTTTAATGATGTGGTAAACATTCATGAAAGTAACTTAGAAAGGGATGAGAAAATCTGCATTTTTCATAATGTTGAATTAAGGTTACCTTTTGCATCGCTAGACGTTGTCGAATTTGCATTAGATTTGCCTTTAGAATTAAAATTTGAAAGCAATCAAGACTCTCCAAGAAAACTTGTGCTGAGAAAAGTGGCCAAGAATGTTGGGTTGCCTAGTTCAATATCGGATAAACCTAAAAAAGCAGTTCAATATTCTACCGGAATAAATAGCGCCATATATAGAATAGCTAAAAAACATGGCAAAACAGTAAAAGAATATGTAAATGAACTGTTTCAAAACAGCAAATAACTAATTGAAGTGCAAAAAGTCGCTCAATTTCTCATGATAACAAGAGCCCAAATAAAGTGTGTAATAATCTATATTTTTTGAATAAGAAATATGGGATATTTCTCAGATTCTGAGAAAAAAACTTTTGTTCAATAAGTGTAAGTTTATTCGATTACCTGAATTGCACCTTCTGGACATTGAGCTTCACATGCTCTGCACACAAGGCATTCCTCAATTTTTGAGGCAACGGATTTTCCATCTTTAACTTCGAATATGGTTACGGGACAGGTACTGACGCATGTTTCGCATCCAGTGCATTTAGGGTCTATAACTATTTTTACCATTTTAATGTACCTCTGTAATACTGCTGAAATTGAACAGTTTTATAAGTTGGATAAAAGCATTTAGGTGTTTTAGCGCGCTTTTTCACGTAATCTAAGAAGAATTCCGTTGATTGTTGCCTCAATTTTTTCTTTCTGACGTTGATATTCATCAATTGATTTCTTGTATTCTTCAAGTGAGATTTGTTGGTTGTCCTGACGCGCTTCAATTGTTCTAATTTTTTCTTCCAGCTCTTTCAAGCCTGATTCAGCATGCTCAAATTGCTTAATCAAATCTGCATTTTCTGGACTTGAATTGCGGAAGGCCTGTTTTGACTCCTCGATCTTTCGGGTTAACGATTCGTATCTTGCTTCTAATTCTCGTTTCTTAGCTTTGTATTGCTGTCTTTGAATCTTGCCCTTTCTGGCCCTTGCATCTAGCGCGGTTATTTCTGAAGTGATTTGTTTCCTTGCGTCAAATATATCAGTGAAATCTCTCAGTGGAGCCTGAGTTACCATTGCAGGTTTGTGAGCAGTTCCTGTCTCTTCCTCTTGTGTTTCAGTTGGCTGTTTCTTTTCGCCCCTAGACTTGATATTTTTTCCAAATGATTATTCCGATGCAGATTATAACTGCTAAAACTAGAATAATTATAACGGGTCTAAAAGAAACCCAAACAGTGTTGTAATCGAATTTTACTTGTAGCGTTGTTGCTCCGGGTAAGTTGTAGTTTACGAAGCTTATCCCTTGTTGCGTAGATGTGATGCTTTCTTGGTAATTGGTTCTCTCTATGCTTATTGATGAATCTGGACTTGCTGAGGAAATAGTCGCGCCTTCTGGCGAAGTGAAAGTTAGAGTTGCTGTGTCAATGTAATAGTTAGTTGAAGGGAATTGATTGAAGGTTGCAGTGTAAGTTGTACCCTGTATTGTGGCTGAGGGAAGAGTATATTGGGCTATTAAAACAGTTGATTGCGCACTTGCGACATCAGATGATAAAGTTGCTAGGATCTGTATTGAGTTTGCAGTGGCATTTAAGTCACTGGTTGTTAACGTATTGCCGCTTGAATCAGTGATAGTAACACTTGAAGCTTGGGAGGGCAAGTCAAAGACAAACGTGCTTAATGAGCTTGGTGAAGTATTTTCTATATTATAGGTGTCGATGGCTGTTACTGTTCCCGTTGGATTAACGGTTACTTGTCGGCTTAATTGCGTAATATCCATGTTCTGGATGTATGCGCTTGTTAAGTTGAATGTGGCTACTGCCTCCTCGTTAGTAAATGCTGCCAAACTTGTGGTTGGTGGTGAATAACTAAGCGAGTTTACGTCGCCATCGCTTTTTGTAATGCTTATGCTCGTCGTGCTAACTGGCAGTTCAAAAGTAACGCTACATGCAGCAGCAGTTTGTGTCAAACCTGGGTAAGCGGGATAACTAAGCGTGTAAACATCAGAGCTCTGGGAAAGCAGACTATTCGAGACAATAAGTACTAGAGTTAAGACTTGAGGGGATTTACCGTTCAAATCAATTTGGGCAGCGTAAAAACCTGATTGGCTGCCAAGTTGTGTCCCGAGTTCAACCTGGTAAGTGTTATTTTGGCTATCGTAAGCATACCCTTTAATTACATCAGCGCTGAAATTCGATGGCAAACCAACTTGAAAATCACTTGGCAAAGTTCCATTCACACTAATGACATAACTTATGACTGTTTGACCAGAATACATGACTTCGACTGTTTGATTCACATTTTGTATAGTATAATTAGACTGTGCATTAACCGTTTGCACAAATAATGCAGCAGGCAAGATTAAAGCAACTGAAACAGCCAATAAGAGGATGATTACAGGAACTCGATTCACTTAATTCACCATGCATCAGGTTTCCCTAAAGTAGGGATAAGTTATTTATTTACTTTTAGAGTAAAAGCTGCAAGAAGGAATCATCAGGATAGCCTTCCTAATTCAATCATTTTTTCTTTTCCACAAATATACTGTTCTTGATGAAAACACGTTAAAAAAATTAGGAAAATTAAAATATCACTAAATGACTCATCTATCTGCAAGGTTAAATGGGGAGCTGGGAGAACCCGGCTGAGAGGACAGCTAATGTGCTGTCGACCCAACGAACCTGAACCAGGTAATACTGGCGGAGGGAAAAATGTGAACCAAACCAAATTATTCAATTCTAGGCAATATTCGCAGAAATTGTTATCCACAAAATACACGCGCTTTTGAGTGTGCTTTCAGTTCTTTGTTTACTCTTTATAATTGAAATGGAGTTGAACTAAATGAGCACTCAAATGAAGGCAGCAAAAAATGGACAAATAACTGACGAGATGCGTATCGTTGCTGCTGATGAAGATGTATCACCTGAAATTATACGCGATCAAGTTGCTCAAGGAACTGTTGTTATAACTCGTAATTTACAGCGTCAGAACATTCATCCTATTGGCATTGGCAAGGGACTAAGTACAAAAATAAACACAAACATCGGAACAAGCCAGGATATGTGCGACTTTCAATTGGAAATTGAAAAGGCAAAAATTGCGACTAAATATGGCACTGACACCATTATGGACTTGAGCACAGGCGGTAACCTTCATGAAATGCGAAAAGCGCTGATTAAAACAGTTAGCGTCCCACTCGGAACAGTTCCTATTTATGAAACAGCCGTTGAAGCTGCTGTTAAAAAAGGTTCGATCCTTAATATTACAGAAGATGACCTTTTCAACACTATACGAGAACAAGCGAAAGATGGCGTGGACTTCATGACAGTTCACTGCGGTGTAACTCAAGATATCGTTAAACAACTTGCGAAACATAAACGGGTAATGGGTATTGTAAGCCGCGGCGGAACTTTCCTCGCTACTTGGATTCTTCACCATGGCAAAGAAAACCCGTTATACGCTAACTTTGATTACCTTTTAGAAATGGCTGCAGAGTACGACTTTACGCTAAGCCTTGGAGACGGCTTCAGACCTGGATGTATAGCCGACTCAACAGATTGGGCTCAAATTCACGAACTTTTAACCCTGGGAGAACTCGTGAAGAGAGCAAGAAGTGCTAACGTGCAAACCATAGTTGAAGGACCAGGCCATTTGCCGTTAAACGACATAAACGCTAACATTCAACTTGAAAAATCAGTTTGCGATGGCGCCCCTTTCTACGTGCTCGGTCCAATTGTTACTGATATTGCACCTGGATATGATCACATTGTCGGAGCCATTGGAGGAGCAATAGCTGGGCTTGCCGGCGTGGACTTCTTATGTTATCTGACACCTTCGGAACATTTGGCTTTGCCGAATTTAGAAGATGTCAGGGAAGGCGTAATAGCATCAAAAATAGCAGCTCACTCCGTAGATATTGTAAAGCTTGGTGCTAAAGCTTCTGCTCGAGACTTAAAGATGGCAAAAGCTAGGGCGAACCTTGACTGGAAAAAACAGTTTGAAACCGCGTTAGACCCTGAAAAAGCTCAAGAAATCCATAACCGTGTCCCCACTAAGGACGGCGGGACATGCTCTATGTGCTCGCAGTATTGTGCAATAAAACTTTTAAAAGAAGCAATGGCAACCGAGGCAGCACGAAATGAAAAATAAAATTCCCGTTGCCATGACAATTGCGGGAAGCGACTCTATTGGAGGAGCGGGAATTCAAGCTGATCTCAAAACTTTTGCAGCACTAGGCGTGCACGGAACATCAGCAATAACTTCGATAACCGCTCAAAACACCAAATCAATCACCGCGATTGAAGACTTACCCCCGAAAATTATTCAAGAACAAATTCAAGCAATAACTGAAGACTTACTCGTGGACGCGGCAAAAACAGGCATGCTTCACACAGAAAAAATCATCAAAACAGTTGCCGCTGAATTATCAAAGCACAATTTCAAAGTTGTTGTCGACCCTGTTATGATTGCCAAAGCGGGTTCACAACTGCTCGAACCAGACGCTTTGAAAGTTTTCAAAACGGTGCTCTTACCCAAAGCTACTGTAATAACCCCAAACAGGTTTGAAGCTGAAAAGCTTGCAGAAATAGAGGTAAAGAACATAAAAGATGCGGAGACCGCGGCTGAGCGAATCTCGAAAATGGGGCCAAAGGCAGTTGTAATTAAAGGAGGGCACTTGGAAGAAAAGAACGCAACTGACTTGTTATATTATGAAGGCAAATTCCAAACGTTTAGCAACGAAAGATTAAACGTTAAGACAACACATGGAACAGGCTGCTGCTTTTCAGCAGCCATTACAGCATGCATCGCTATGGGCTTGGATATTCCCTGTGCTATAGAAAAAGCAAAGGACTTGGTAACTTCTGCAATTAAATTCGGGATAAACGTTGGGCACGGTTATGGTTCAGTCAATCCTTTTGCTAATATTTATCGAGACTCATCAAGATACACCGTCATAAAAGAACTGGAAAAAACAAAAAAAATTCTTGAGCAGCCTGAAATTTCAGTTTTAATTCCTGAAGTCGGCATGAACATCGCTATGGCTATTCCTAACCCGCAGGGAAATCAAGATGTTGCGTCTATCGATGGTAGGATTACGAGAACCGTTGATGGACCAAAAGCTGTTGGTAGCGTAAAATTCGGGCGTTCCTCGCACCTTGCAAGGTACATAATGGAGATTTCCAAGTATGATGAAAAGAAAGTCTGTGCTGTTAACATAAAGTTTTCCGATGACCTTCTTAGGCTTCTAAAGCAAAGCAACCTCACGATCTCATGTTATGACCGGCAAGAAGAACCTGAAGACATTAGGCAAACTGAAGGTATGACTATTCCTTGGGGAGTAAACCAAGCCATTAAAAGGGCAGGCAAAGTCCCAGACGTCATTTATCATAGAGGCGCAATCGGCAAGGAACCGATGATTGTACTTTCAGGTCCAGAACCATCTGAATTAGTAAAACTTCTCACGCAACTGGCCATTAAGAGCCAAGAACATGAAAAGCGAGACGCCTGAATATGAAAAAAATGGAAAAAAGGTCAATTTATCTCAGGAAGCTTACGCTGTTTATCGTTCTTTCCGCTTTGGGAATTGTTTTATCTCAATTCACATCTTTCGCAATTTTAGGCACATTGGCGAATCCTACTCAGCACATGATTAATGCCATTATGGGCGTACTTTTAGGACCGCTCTGGGCGGCGGGCAGTGCAATTGCGATCGGAGGTGTGCGTAACATGTTGGGCACTGGAACTCTCTACGCTTTTCCTGGAGGTATACCAGGAGGCGTTATCGTAGGCGTCTTCTACTGGTTATTTAAATCTTTAAAATTCAGCGAAAGAAAATGTTTATTGGCAGCACTTACCGAACCCTTAGGAACTATTTTTATCGGTGCACCTCTATCTCTCTTTTTGTTTGCTCCAGTGATTGGTACTTCAAGCTTATTGAATTTACTCGGCAAGGGACCATTGTTTGCTTTCTCAGTTTTTAGCGCTGGATGGGCTTTAAGTTGCATACCTGGATGCATAATTGGGTTTGTAATTTTGTTGGCGTTGTACAAAATAGGGATTAGTAGGGAAAAATTGTTTGGAAAGTAATGGCAAAGAAATTCGATTAAACGGCAAAGACATTATCCAAAAGAAAACTTTGATAATGGGCGACGTAAATACGGGTAAAACCGTATTAGCTGCTAAACTTTTGAGGGATCTAATTCTTGTAGCTAAACCTGAAGAGATAACTGTGATTGATTTTGCACCTGAAAAACTGGGTCAAATTGGTGGAAAAATAAAAGATTATACTGAAATGGACAAAGTGTCGTATTTCTCGCCTAAAACAGTTTACGCACCTAGGGTTATGGGCAAATCAGCGATAGAAATCATGAAATTAGCGAAACTAAACATGGAAAATATGACTCCGTATCTCGACTGCTTTTTAAAAAATAGCTCAAAAATTCTTTTATTAAACGATGTAACGCTTTACTTGCACTGTGGTAAACTTACAAAAATCTTAGAATGCATGCAATTGTCTGAAACTGTCTTAGTCACAGCGTATTATGGTTCAAAGCTTGCAGACGATAAAAAAACCGGAATAAACAAACGAGAAAAACAAGCGATTGATTCGCTACTTAACCACACGGATTTAATCATCGATTTAAATCAAAACTTGATTAAAACCAAAGATGGATCGTTTCTTGGGAGCTAAAAAACTCGAGCAACGGGCTTAACTTTATAAACCAATGAAGCGACCCAAGTTACTTCCTTACTCAAAACGCTCGCCGAAAGTATAAGAGGTCAAGGATTGCTTCTCAGAGAAAGAAAAAAAACTTTATGTTGCCGATTTATGCCGACCGCGCTGTTTTCTAGCAAATAGCTATTTTTTAAGCTCTGACAAAACGAATTTTACTATTTCGTCGGCAATGTTGACGTTTGTAACCGCTTGCAGGCCTTTCCATCCAGGTTGACTGTTAACGTCAACAATGCGTGGACCTTTTGGGCCCTCGAGGATGTCAACTCCAGCGATTTTGCAGCCGACTGTTTGAGAAGATTTAATCGCTAATTCTTCGAATTCTGGGCTAATTTTAGCTGGTGCAGGCTTTGCGCCTTGGCTGTAATTAGTTTTCCAACCCGTTGCTACCCGACGCATTGACGCTACTACTTGATCGTTAATGACGAATGCCCGCAAATCCGATGTCCCATGCGGCACAAACTCCTGCATGTAAATAACTCCATGATGAAAAGTAATGGCCTTGAATATAGTGTCTGCGATATCTTTGTCGATGATACGAGTTGCTCCTTGTCCTCTTGAACCAAAAATCGGTTTAACTACAACGTCTCCGCCTAATTCATCGAAAGCGGCTATGGCTTCATTTACGCTTTCTGTAGCCAATGTCAGCGGTACTGGAACTCCCACATCCTCAAGCAGTGCTAAAATGTCATATTTATCCACACAATGTTCAATCGCGGTTGGTGGGTTAACCATGTAAAATCCTTGACGCTCCAGCTTGTATAGCATGTCCATTCTGAATACAAGTTCTTCAAGCGAACCACGACCAATCGGACGAATTATCAGCGCATCCAAATCGTCAAGGATGCTTGTTCCCATTACTTTAAAGTATGGTTTGTATGCGAGTCTCGCGACTAATGTTGGAAAAGTGAAGCATTCATAGGGTATGCCACGATTCGCCAATGCCTCTCTAACCTGAGCGGAACTCCAAGCCTCCATGTTTCTGGTCATTATTCCAAATTTCAAAGACGGCACTCTTCTTTGATTGTTGTTTTCAACATGCTTATGTGTTGATTATTAAGTCTTTTGTGCCATACTACCAAGGGACTATAATAAAAACTCTGATGACTAAAACTTGTGTATGAACAAGACTAGATCATTTGCGTTCTGCGGCTTAGAGGATAAATCAACTTGCAAGTAAGTGCCATACTCGTTAAAGTAAGGCGCGCCTTTCATGGAAAATAATGTTAGTACTCTTCCATCATGGTTAATCTTGAAACCTTGCTCACACGGTTCATGTCCTCTAATCAAAATTTTAGCATTCAATTTTTCTAAAACTGTTTCAGTAACTTTTTTACCAAAATGTAATCCTGCACAGCGAGGTGAAGAAGCGGTGCCATCTATTGTTTCATCTGGGTCACTCCAAAGTAAATTCTCCAACGTTGCTTCCTTCGGATGTCGCTGGCTGGCTTGCGCTATGTCTTTTAGGCTTCTGATTTCAGGCGACAGACCACCATGAACAATAAGGTAACGTTCACTCACATAAACCGCGTTGTACAAATAATTAAATAGCTTACGGGTTTTCAAATAAGCCTCGCCAGAATCATCCTTAAATCGAGACTTAAACTGAAGGGGCAAATCGTGCGGCGAAACCATCAAGTCCTTTGGACCCTCATGATTCCCACGTAAAAGAAAGACCTGTTCAGGAAAAGCAAGTTTGAGAGATAAAATAACAAAGTATACTTCAACTGAGTAAGGTCCACGATCGCCGTAATCGCCAAGAAAAACCAGTTTTGCCTTTTTTGTTTGCTGCATTATTTTTATGAACTCGCTTTCAGTCAGGATCATGCTAAGGCTTTTTAGATCCCCATGCAAATCGCCGATTATTAATGCCTCGCCTTCGGGTGCAAGTCGAACTAAACGCTCTGTTACTATAAAGTTGCCAACTTTGCCAGTTTCACTTTTCAACAATTTAATGGCAGATTCAACAACATCTATAAAATGGCTGCTTGAAGCAATCTTTGATTCTTGAATCAAATCGGCTAAATCCAACGTAATTCACGTCAATTAGGCGAGTCGCATTTTTTTGCCTAACGCTACATAAATGTTTTTTTCTACAGTTTTCTTATGGTTGTCTATTTCCGTCAACGTAGAACTGAGTAATTGCTCTTTAACTGCCTCATGAGATTCAATGCTTACTTTTTTAGCCTTAAGTGTCTCTAGTTGCTCCTGAAACTTGGCTAAACTTCTTTTAACATCATCTAAATCAGGAGAATTTTGCAGTTGCTGCTTTTGTTTAGCTAACTCTTTAACACGGAACTCCAGTTTTGATAATGCGGCTTTGTTGAGAATTTCATCGATTGTTTGTTCAGCTTTTCTTGCTTTATCAGGTTTTAATTTAAGTTTATCCTCACTTATTAAACCTGACAGCTTTCGGAAAATCTCCTTAAGCAGTGGAAAATCTTTTTCCTCAGAAGCTAGCGCCTCAAAAGGTTTCTCCAAGTAATCAGTAAGTTTATGAAGCTCATCAGGAGTAATGCCGCCTCCGCCGCCTGAAGTTGCCAATGCCTGCATCTTAACGAATGGTTTTTGCAGGTGATCCAAGAGACGTTTCAGCTCTATCGTCACTCCAGCTATTTCAGCGTTTGCCGAGTTCAAAGTATTTATCGGCCCTTTATTTCTCAACTCATCGATTTTCTTGTTTAAGTCAGCAATTTCTATTTTAACAGGAATTAACTCGTTTTTTATGGCTTGTTTTTCTTTTTGAGTTTCAGCGACTTTTTCTTCAAGATTGGTAATTTCATTTAGAAGCTGAAAGGTTTCCTCCAAGGTTTTTGTTTTCACGTATTCCTTTGTTAAGAAATCATTCATCAGTGAGTAAGTCAGTTTAGTTTTCTCGTAAACAGTTAAGAATTTGCGCCTATCAATGATGAAGAAAGGTGAAATTTTCGGAAACCAGTTCTTAACGTCCACGTCGATAACATTGAGAATCTTTTGTGTTTCTACTGCATACCTACTTAGGCTGTCGTAAGTGACCTGTTCTGGAGGACTGATTTTTTTTAGTCTGTCCAAAAAAAGGTTTGCTAGTTTGCTTAAGGCTCTGGCGCGATTGTAGACTCTCATGTTTCTTTTCTCGATTTCCTTCGAACTGCTATCCGCCAACATTTTGCATGCACCGTTGATACCTTGAATAGCAAGGTTCATCTCATCGCGGAGCTTTTTCGCTTGATTTTGCACTGGCGTCAATGTTGCGTTTGTTTGATTTTCAAGCCAGCGTCTTGCTTCGTTAGTGGTGGAGAATTGGATTGTTTCAGTCAACCGATGTCACTAAAGACTTAGTGGTTCGTCCTGTTTATCAATTTTTAGCCAAATTTGTACTCTACTTTGGGTAGCTACTCTTAAATAGTTAACAATGCAGCAATAAACAGCCAAGGAGAAAAGACCGTGAAAACAAAACAACTCGCATTAATAATAGTCTTTACTGCTTTAACGCTTGTCTTAGGCCAATTAGTGAGAGTGCCAGCTCCATACATACCATTTCTCTACTACCAAATTTGGGAAATCCCTATCGTAATCGCCTTTATATTAATAAGCCCTTTAGCAGGATTGCTAATCTCCGTGCTTAACGCAATCGTCTTGATTGCAATATTTCCGGGCAACCTACCAACCGGACCAATCTACAATTTAGCTGCTGTACTAACAATGCAACTGGGTATTCTAGTTGTGGAACTTATTTTCAAAAAAGTTTACAATAACAAAAATAAGCAAACTGATTTGGTTTACTCTGCCAAGTGGATTGCAGCCGCAACAGCAATGGGCATCACAACCCGTGTCGCAGGCATGACATTAGTCAATTTCATAGGACTACCCCAACCTCCACCGATTGGTTTTAGCTATCCTCTAGTAGCTGTCATAGCAGCTCTACCATTGATTGCAGTATTCAACGCAACATTAGCACTTTACACAATCCCAGCAGCCTACTTAATTGCAAACAGATTAAGAAAATACCTAAGACTTTAACACAGTTCGCTCCCTTATTTTTCAAAGATTCGAAAAGAATTTGAATTTAGAAGTAGCTTAACCTGCATTCTAACAGAATTAATCAACTGATTCTCAATTAATAATTGGTTGACATTTAATTTAATAACTTTAATATGGAAGTTACAGATTTTCTATTTCTAAACGTTAACTTGGGTTAGTTATGGTGCCCATTGTCGAAGTTAAAGGCGTTAAGAAAGCATATCAACTGGGGAAGGTTTCTGTGCCTGCTTTGCGAGGGGTCAGTTTTAATATAGATAAGGGTGAATTCTTAACCATTTTTGGACCGTCAGGCAGCGGGAAATCAACATTGCTTCACTTGATTGGAGGCTTAGACCGCCCAGATGAAGGAGACATCATCGTCGATGGCTCAAACCTTCTTCAGCTTGATAATGACAAATTGGCAAAGCTGCGGTTAACGAAAATCGGTTTTGTTTTTCAATTTTTCAATCTGTTGCCCCGAATAACAGCGTTAGCTAACGTGGAGTTGCCGTTAGCTATCGCTGATTTGCCAGAAAAAGAGTCAAGAGAAAGAGCAAAAAAGACGCTGAAACTCGTTGGTCTTGAATCACGAGTTGATCACCGTCCGTCTGAACTAAGCGGGGGAGAGCAACAACGTGTGGCAATAGCAAGAGCACTCATAAATAACCCAAAAATAATTTTGGCTGACGAGCCTACAGGGAACCTTGACACTAAGATTGGCAGAGAAATCGTTCAACTAATGCGTAAGTTAAACAAAGAAGAAGGTCTCACCCTAGTAATAATAACTCATGACACAACAGTTGCTGAAAGTGCAGACCGCGTTGTTAACTTGAAGGATGGTTTAATCGAAGATATCAAAGAAAATGCTGGGAGGACTGGACCGTGAGAACAGGGAGAATGGTTTCAATAGCGTGGGATAACTTGAAGAAGCGAAAACTCCGAACTTCATTGACTACGCTTGGCGTTATAATAGGAATTACAACGATAATCGCATTGGCTTCGCTGGGCGATGGGCTTAGATTTGCTGTTAACAGTCAATTTCAGCAAGGATTTGAGCTAGACAATTTGATAGTAATTCCAGGAAGCTTTGCTGCTGGGCTGAATGGTGCAGGATTTTCGCAGAGTGATGTGAACACCATCAGGTCAATAGATAATGTGACTTTGGCAACTCCTGTTATGACTTTTCCAAGAGCGCAAGTCAATAGGACATTGGATGGTGAGAAACTGGGGGCACTTACGGTTGGAGCTGTAAACTTTACTGAAATGCAGGAAATGCTTTCCAACAGGTTTATCTTGCAATCTGGAGGGTCCTTCCCTAACTCATCGACGCCCAATGGCATGGTTCTTGGTTATGATGCCGCAAGATTGAACGGAACAGTGATTGCAAACGTTGGTGACAATGTAACTCTTCAAATGTTGGTCACAAATGGAACCTCGTATTATCTTTACAATGAAACATTTACAATAACTGGCGTTCTTATCGAGGGTGGAACGTCTGGACTGACTGATTTTGATTATTGGGCATTTATTCCATTAACTACAGCGATCGAACAAATACCAGGAGTTAGTGCAAGTGGAGGCTATCAATTAATACTTGTAAAAGTGGATAATTCAAAGAATGCTGAAAGCGTGTCTAATGCGATTGAGAGTAAGTTTCCGCCTTACTCGATTACAGTATTTGTTCCATCATCACTAGTAAATCAGGTTAATGGCATTCTGAATTTGATAACGGTTTTTCTTTTATCGGTAGCGTCAATATCACTCATAGTAGCAGGAGTCGGCATCATGAATATAATGACTGTATCGGTTATGGAGCGAACCCGCGAAATTGGAATAATGAAAGCTATCGGCGCCACAAGTCGAACTGTTCTCTCCATGTTCCTCACAGAAACGATGATGATAGGCTTAATCGGCGGCTTAATAGGAATAATAACGGGATACGGACTCTCTTATGCATTGGCATTCGGCGTGTCTGGATTATTTCAAGTCTCATCATCTAGCTCACCTGGAAGCACTAGCCTCACCATTACGCCCGTTTTCTCGCCTGAATGGACAGCTATTGCTCTGGTGTTCTCCATCGGCATCTGCTTAATCTTTGGTCTATATCCAGCTCGAAAGGCAGCCAAGCTAGATCCCGTGCATGCTTTGAGATATGAATAGCGCGAATTGAAACATTAATCAACGAAGAAGCTCTGTTGATAGCAAAGTATCTGAGGGATGAAAAGAGTGGATTCCGAGAATTCTCGTCTCTAATCTTATTTTTTTGTTTTTTGATTGATCATGAAATCAATGTAAAGTAGCATTGCACTTAGTGCAATTTGTTTGTCTTGCGTTATTCTTGGCACCACAATATCTGCAATAGACAACTTCAATTTCTCTAACTATTTCTCTCTCCTTCCAGATTGAAGCTAACCGTGAGTTATCAGTATTCAAAAGTTCAAAAGTATTCCTATTTAATTCTACTTGAGTAAGGATATAATTCAAGAAAGTCCTTTCTAAAAGTGGTTCACCTAATAGAACTTTGATGTCAAACGGTATTTTTTCAAGTGGCTGCAGAGCATTTATATTCATTATTTTTACGGATAATCCTATTGATACATCAAAATTTTCATGAATACCTTGTATTTGACAAATAATTGTTTTGCTTCCCATTTGATTTTTATAAGCTTGAGTCAAATACATTTTTTCTTTATAAAAATTCGTGACTTTATAACATCTTCCAATAAAGTAAGTTGCCACATTGTTTTGTAATTGAGCAAGGTCGCAATTATACCCTTGAAAGGTTTGTTTATCCATCTTGGCTAACTCGCACTGGGCTTGCCACAATTATGACAAAATCTACTATTTGATGATAATTGTATCCCGCAATTAGGACAGAATTTGGAAGAGGCATAAGATGTTTGTTGTGCTGGAATTTGGTAAGCTGATGGAGTTGGAGGCATATACATATTTGGTGCAGGTTGCCGAAGTTCTGGCGATAGAAAAGGCAGTAGCCGTTGATACAATGTTTTAATTGAGCTCTGTTTACCGATTAGGTCGATTGTTGTTTTACTTTGGACAATAAGATGTGAGGTCTTAGTAAGCATGCCAGTTTCCTTATATTTTATTCCTTGCACGTCTCTAATCGCCTCAGTTACAACATCATCACCTTTGAAAACTAAGCCTCTACGAGCATACAATACTAGTCGAACATCGGTTAGAATTAATGTATAGACTTTGCCACCATATTCTACATTAAAATCGCTTTGATATCGTATATTTTCCTTAGGCAACAAATGATCTTCTAAAGGCAACGTTTTACACCTTAAGCCCTTTTGAATACTATAAACTTAAATAACTTATGAATCATAACTCCAAAATCTAAAAGACCTTGAAGTTTATGCTATGTTTAAGAGTTATCATCTATTTGTTTATCGTTTAATTTAATAGTGTTCATCTCTAATTGTTATCTCTATGTGTGATATCTTTGTCAGCTCAATGCGACATCTTCGACGTGCACTTATTGTAGTGGTGATGGTGGTCATCATTGACCTCGTAAGTGTTATCGTCGCCGTATTATCATCGTGAGTGTTATCGTTTGGGTTTGGGGATTAAAATTTAATCCCAATCCAACCCTTCTTATATCCTAATCCTCATCCTAATCCTTCTCTTCTAATATCCCTTCATCACACGAATACAATTAGAAGATTGGAAATATGAGTATATTGAGTATATAGAATACAGTATAACACATAACTCACAAACAAAAAAAAGACGGTTGCCTTCCGGGCGTTACGGCAGTTGCTCGCTATGGGGGAGACGAGACAAAAGAAATTCCTTCACTATCGCTCTTCTCGTTCAGCGCTCGCACTAGCGCGCTTTTCATCCCTAGTTAATCCTAAGTTTTTCGATAAATGGCTTTTCCTCTTCCAGAATATTGAATCGAACCCCCATGACTGAGAAAGAATTCATCGATTTTATCTCTGTTATAGCGATCCCAATAGATAAAATGTCCATTTGGTTTTAAGACGCGATAAATCTGTTCTAATGCTTTAGGCGTATTTACAAAATCGAGAACCCGAGTTTCGATATGATGAAAACATAATGTCCCTAATACAAAATCAAAGGTCTCATCTTCAAAGGAGAGTTGCAACGCATCTTCTCGTTGAAAGTGAATTTCTGATGGCACCGAGCCATATTTTTTTAACGCATATCGTTCCGCGTCTTTAACTTGATTTGGATCATAATCGGTTATTACAACTTTTTCTGGATGATATTTATCAAATATCTTTAAAGATGTATAGCCTAATCCTGCACCAATTTCCAAGAATAACCCACTGATTTGCAGGTTTGCTCCCTTCAGCATAGAAAAAACGGTTCGGGGAACCCGAAATTCATTAAACCGATTAACAAAAAATTTTTCAAAAAAATTCATTTGAACCATAATTCTTCAATTATTTCATACTGGATTAGTTTAAAAAGATTCTTCACTGGATCCTACAATCACGTTGAATACTGGCCCGATATTTTCCGCTAAGAAAAACCGACACGAACCACAATTATAGTAGTTTCGTGCTGCTGGCATTGGCTGTCCTAAGGTTTTATTATAAACGCCCAAAACGAGTTCTTTTACAGACTCACCCAATTTCTTTTTGTTTTGTGTTGTGTGGGATTAAAATTTAATCTGCTCAAGCATGAAAAATTAGGTCACTTAAAATAACAAAGATAGTTTAAAGACCTAAGCTTTCGCTTAAGACCTTAGTGTTGATTTGTCCCGCCTTGAAAGTGTTGCCTGTCTTAGCGTTGTTTATCATGATTACGGCTGGAGCGAACAAGTTGTGATCAATTTTGTAGAAGTCTCGGCCTGCCTCGCGGAAAATCTGCAGGAATGGTTTGCCATAATCTTTTGACTTAATTGACGGCGCAGCCTCAACCATTTTTTGCAACGCTGCTTCATCATCAAAATCGACCGTGCAGTAGACTGTTCCTCCGTACAAGATAGCATCGTTTGTTCTCGCCATTGCTACCTCGAAGTCTGTGCCTAACGGGGAAATTGGAGCAAAACCCCATGCGTAACGAATTACTTTGGGGTTTAATCCAAGGGTTCGAAGTTTGTGAATACCAACTTCAACAACTCTTCCAGTAACTTGCGTTAAACCTGCAATACTTGCAGTTGGAGCAACCACAATGATTAAGTTTTGAGCCGAAATCTTGCAGGCACCAACAACTTTCTCAACAAGCGCATCCGACGGAAGGGTATTGCTTTCCAGCGTAAGCACTGCTTTGTCACTTGCATCAGTATAGCCGATCTCTTCATAAACTTCCTTGGGTTTCAAAGCTAAAGCACGTGCGGGACCTGAACCGATGGCTATTGCTTCGCCTTCTTTGATGCGCCAGCCTGCAAACTGAGAGCCCAACAACGCAATCGCAGGATGATCTGTACATACGGTTATTGAAGGAAACGTTAATTCTCCATAGGATTTGAAGCCTAATGTGACTTTTCCAGCGCCACCCATGCACAACTCCGTTAAGAGTTTCCCAGCTTGAAAACCGCCAGGCGCCTTAATGCCAGCATCTACAATGGTGGCTCCCGCAGATGACTTATATACTTCTACGCCGAGGATTTCTGGGTTATCAATTAGTTTTTGGGAAAGTTTCCATGCTAACTGATTTACGCTTATAATTTTGCCCGTAACATTTCACCTTAATTGATTTGTCATATTACTGATTTTATTTTAGTATTTAAATTAAAGCAAGAAAAATTGCGCTATTAATCATGGTCTATAACCGCTTAGAGTGCAAAGCGCCAATGCAGCAGCCGTTATATCCGCAGTTGTTCCGGGATTATAATCGTTCCCAGCTTTGCGTAGTTTCCGATCAAACGCTATCAGGCACTGTTTGCCGTCTTCAGTTTCGACGCCGCCAAGCTCTAAAACTTTTTTGGCATCGCTTGAAACATCACGAGCTTTTTCCAAGCCGACTTTTCTTGAAATGAACGTGTCTGGATATTCGGAGAGAACTTTTAGGAAAGTGTTAACGATGGCCGTGTTTAAATCCGTACTTTTCAGTTGCTTCATCAAATGAGGATAAGCACACTCAAAGGTTATCGGATAATTATTTACGTACTCAGAGCAAATGTCATCAAAATCTTTACCGATGCTAAAAGCTTTGTAGAGCGAAACATTTTCCTTAATTAACCGTTTTTTGGAGCTGGGGTCTTTAACACTGAGGTCTGGTGCACTATTAAGCCCGCTTGGCTTTGCTATTTCTATGGCTTCATAAACTGCAACTGAATCTTGAGCTGTTGTGGATTTAATCGCTAAATCAAGGTTAGCTCTTAACTCTTGAAAATCATAAACGTATTTTTCTCTTGTCGGCGTCATGCCAGCGGCAACTGCAAGTGGTGCAAACAACATTATCGTTCCTAGCAATGTGTTTCCGCCAGTTTGCCATTCACTTATCTCAGCAATACCCGCTTTTATGAGTTCACCTAAGCCAGCGTTGCTAATAGCTCGTTTCTTTTCTGCTACTTCTATTCCCCGGTAAGCAGCCTCCTGAAATGATGACACTGCAGCAACGGCTGAGGCCAAGAAATGTTCAACTCGGGTTCCTTCAAAACCTACTACGAAATTTACGTTTCCAGGTTTGTCAGCGCTGACTTCAAGCAGTATCGCCAATTGTAAACATCTGGAAATATGCTTTGCTTTTTCGCAGTTTTCCATTGAAATTGCACGACAAGGCTATAGAGGTTTAATAAAAGCTTTATTAATATTATGTAAAAAATTACAAACAATTGAACAATATTACAATGATAGAGGACAACCGACATGAATGCATGTGAAGGCGATTTGATAAGAACAAGAAGTAACGTAATATTTGACGTTAAAGGACTAGTTCATCCTCCAGATAAGATTGTTGCTTTTCCAAGATTCATCCCTATGAATCAAGGTCCAAGACAAGGAAAAAACGGCAATTACGGCAAAATCTACAGTTTAAGTGAACGATTCAAATTTCTTCAAGAGAACCTGCCAAACCTCATTGTACCTGACCCCGTTTTCGGTGAAACCCTCTGCGAAGTGCCAACAACCGAAGTAGCTGAGCACTATCAGCCAAGCAAAAAACTGCAGGAATTACGAGAAAGCAAAGAATTGGATGGCTTAGAGAAAAAAGCATTGCAGTTGGCTATCGATCTTAAGAGTCAAGCAGGCATTCCATGGAGTGCGATTGGAATTTCTGGTTCAATCCTTGCAGGATTATATACTGTTAAATCAGATATTGACCCAGTAGTCTACGGTACCCTAAATTGCCGAAAAGCGTATGCTGCCCTTCAGGATTTGCGTAAAAATCAAAACTCTAACTTCAAGACTATATACTGAAAAAGAACTGCTTGAGCTCTTCGATTTTCGTTCGAAAGATACTAAGATGAGCTTCGAAGACTTCGAAAAAGTGGAAAATCGAAAAGCCTTCCAAGGCAAATACATGCAAACTGACTATTTTGTCCGCTTCGTGAAGAATTGGGATGAAAACACCGAACAGTACGGAGACATTCTGTACAAGAACTGTGGCTACGCTAAAATTTTAGCCACGATAATTGACGATGCAGATTCACTTTTTACTCCTTGCACTTACCAAATCAATAACGTAAAAGTTTTAGAAGGACCAAAACTGGCACCGATTAAAGAAGTTGTATCTTTTCGCGGCAGATTCTGTGAACACGCAAAAAACGGCGAAGTAATAGAAGCGCAGGGTAAAATTGAATTGGTAAACAACAAGAAAACTTCTAGTGAATATTATCGTTTGATGTTGGGCAATAAGCCTGAAGATTACATGATTCTTTCACAGCACTAATGCAGAACTTTCAATACTTGCTCATAGTAACGTGGGCAATAAGTCAAGGTGACTTGGTGAAAGCTGCCTTTCGGAGATGTTACTTCTTCCAAGTTGCCTTCAACAATAATCTCTTCATCTTTTCGTGCCTGTAAACGAAACTCTTCCATGTAAGAGAAAACTCTTACTGCTTCAATTGCTTCTTTGGGTCCAGTGAGCACTTCTAAAGGTTCAATACGGTAAACTGAGGGAATAAATGGCGAATCATCATCAGCTACCACTCGCGCCTTTATTCTTGTCCAGCCTTTCACTGAAATCCTTCCTGAAACGTCATACTCCGAAGAGATTTCGCTGTAAGCCTTTACTGGCTCAAATTCCGCCTTTATCACTCTACCGCTCGACGCTGTATCATCGAATAAACCATAAATCTGTTTGCGCCTCTGATGCCAAACAAAATCTGCAACATCAAAATTCTTAAAACGCCAACGTTTACCCGCCATCGCCTGCTCTGACTCAAACTCGTTTCTAAAGCCTGAACCCTTATCCGCATACATGGATTCGAGCGTTTTTCTCATAGCAGTATTTTCTTTTTTTCCGTAAACTACAAGGTCAATATCCGAAAATTTGGGATGATGAAAATTATGAAGCATCGAACCGAAAACGCCAAAATTCGGAGACACTAAACCTGAGTTTTCAAGGCAAACATTAAGGACATTCAAAGAAGCCTTTTCCAACACGTCGTTAGGTCCGCGCTTAATCATTTCTTGTAATCTTTTTTCAGGTTTTCTTGTTTCAGCAATATCTGATTCGTTTACGCCGACAATTTTTTTGTCAAGCATTTCATGCAGAATGGTGTATTTTGGGAATTTTGCGGAAATAAGCTTCCAGCCTTCATCATCATAAAACTTGTAGTAAGTTTGGTTTGCACCTGTTCTTGGGGCTCGGGGATCTGTTGATTTAAAAATTTTTTCCGATGCATATTCGGCATCGCAAATATAAGCGTCTGCTGGATGAGAGTAGCCGAAGACGCGAAATATGAAACCTTCCTGGGTAAGGATGCCATCGCGGTCTCGTAGTCTTAAACTAGCCAAAGGTATTCTTCCTCTGAAGTTGCTGTTCCCACAGCTACCTGGTAGAAGGCTTCGTTGTTTTTGGTTGATTCGACACGTTCAAGTTTTCCAGCAACTTTAATTTCGCTGCCTTTGCGGGCGATGTTTCGGTAGCAGCCGATGTTTGACATGACTTGGATGGGAGTTTTTTCAGGCGGCAGTTCTGATATTGAATTTAAGGGTTTATAACCAGATATCTTGTAGAATGCTGGGCGAAACATAGTCTGGGAGTCCTCGCACACGGTGCATTTGAATTGCACGGGATCCAATGCTACGTACCGATAAGCCCCATATTTGATGTTTTTAGCATCGTCAAACTGCATTGTGGCGTTGTACATGAAAATTTTGTTTTGGTAGCGTCCTTGGAATTTTCGTGCAGCTTCAATCCTGTTGCTGGCAAGATACGTTAATTTTCCAGCATTAACTAGCCGTGCAATGGCAGATTCCACGAGTCGAAAATTCTCTGACCCGTACACTACGAAGTCAATGTCTGATTCTGGAGCATGCATGTTCAAAGCAATGGACCCGTGAACTCCTAAATCACTAAAGCTCACAGTCGATTCTTCGGAAATTAAATGAATTAAATCCAGAGCCATTTGCTGTAAAGTGTCACGTTTTTTAAGATTTTCAAGCCAAACTAAACGTTCGCGTGGAACGAAAACATGCTCAATTAACTTTAAAGGTGTAGTAATTATTTCTCTATTTCTAAAGGGACAAAAATACAGGTAATCAGGAAAATTCTTGCGAAATGTCTCGATAAAAGACTTGTAGTTTTTGGCTGTGTACAGCTTCTCTGCGCGGAATAGGGTATTTTCCCCAAATTTCCAGGTTCGCTCGAGCATTTCCACTTGGAACATCTCTTTGAACTGCGCTGGAATGTATTTTAGAAACGCAAAAACGCGATCTTCAGGATGCTCATAACCAAAGGTGTTTAGGATAAATCCGTCTTTAGTAACGAACGTATCTCCATCCATAGGAATCCAATTTTTTGCTGCCGTTCTTTTGCACCGCGAATAAAAAGAAAAATAATGATTAAAAAAGGTATTGCAGAAAATTAGGTCTTCAGTTTTTCTTAATCGGCTGTTCGCAAGGCTTTCAGGTGTGAAATCAAAAGCAAGCCAATTACACTAAAAATTAACGTTGGTAACGTGTTTAATGCGTCAATTGGCTTTTGGCTGCGTCCTTTCGTTTAGTGCTTTAATGGCGTTGATAAATGCGTTGCATGCTGCTTGCTCTAGCACTTATTGAATTGTCAATTTCAAGTTTTTCAAGTTCTTTTTGTAAACTTTCAACTTTCGCTATAACTTCTTGTTTTTTTATCTCGTAGTTATCGTGAAGTTTTTCCTGTTCGATTTTGAAGTTTTGTAAAGTGACTTCTAACTCGTTCTTTGCAGCAGTCAAGTCTTGATTGATTAATACAAGTTTTTGCGCAGCTGTCCTTCTAGCGAATGGATTAAAACCTTTTGTTGCTTTATTTTTATGGACGTCTGATTCAATTTCGTAGTCATGGATTCTATGGGTTAAAATTTGAATATCTAAATTACGTTTTCCGTCGAGTTCCCTGTTTTTTGCGGCGTATTCAGCGTCTAACTCGACTAATTGATGATTATTCTCCGATAAAGAACTGTTTACTTTAGCTATGTCTGATTCTTGAATTCGGTTTTCAGCAAAGCTGCTTTCAATATCGATGAATACTTGAGAGCGTTCCTTAATGAACAAGTCATCTGCGTTAACGTTTGGGTTTGATTCAAACTCTGAAACAACTTGCTTAAGACTTACCAACCAATCATCAAAGTATTGGCTAAAGGGCGACAATGCAAAAGTTTGGTGGCCCAAACGATTTAAGCTCTCAACAGTTTTATCCTCAAGTTCTTTTAAGGAAGGCGCAGGAGCTTCTTCTTGAAATTGGTTTTTGCCCGATTTGTTTTTGCGCTCTCTCATCTTTGCTTTTTCGTGGTTGGACTTCTGAAATTTCCCGCTTGAACCTCTTCGTGAACCCGTTTGAGATCTGAAACCCATAGTCAAATGAGTCTCACATGAATTATTTAAACCTGCACAAGCAAACGCTACAAAACTTGAAGATTAATGCTTGAATGCTTCCGAAAAACAGAAAAACCCAAGCATTCACTCTTAACATATGACAAAGGAATCAAGATCTAATCAGAAGCATTTATGGTTTGACGAATTAACCACGAAAGAAGCAGAAAAAGCCGCGTCAAAGGGCACTGTGGTTATTTTTCCTGTTGGAAGCGTTGAAGAACACGGCGATCACTTACCCCTTGGCACTGACAGCCTGCAACCTGAATATGTTGCCTTGGAAGTTGCCAAGAAAACGGGTTGCCTTGTCGCTCCACCTCTGAGGTATGGCATTTGTAACGCAGCAAGGAATTTTCAGGGTACTTTAACTATTCAATTTAACACGCTTTACAATTTGGCGTTAGATGTACTATCCGAATTGGTGCGGAATGGTTTTACAAGAATTATTGTGCTTAGTGGCCATGCAGGTCAATCACATATGGTGGCGCTGCGGCTTGCGGCACAAACGGTTGTAGACAAAAACAAAGAAAAGCCAGACAAGAAAACTCGTATAATGGTTTTGTCAGATTACGATTTTGCTGAGGAATTAAGATCCAAGTATGCTCCGGAAAACGATGGTCACGCGGGAGCTATTGAGACTTCCCGGGTCATGGCAATTAAACCTGAAATTGTCAAGAATCCGCATAAACCTGCTCCTTCAAAAATGCCGCGGTTTGAGGTTGTTGCTGATCCAGAACGGTTTTTCCCAAGCGGCGTGCATGGCGACCCCACGTTGGCAACAGAGGAAAAGGGCAAAAAAATAAACGAGTACATTATCGAGCATGTTGAAGAATTGGTTGAAGAATTAAAGAAATAGCTTTGTTGGGACACATAATTTAATTGCATTTAGCATCCCAGAAAAACGTACAAAGAAATCATAATAGATCTGATTAGGATGGCAAAGGAATCCAAAAATAGAAGGCAATATGACGAGTTTTTGCATAAAATTCAGCAAGCGAAAATGAGGGAATTATGGGATAACGAGGAAGACGAGGCTTGGGAAAATGCCTAAGTCTGGAGACGTTATTCTTGCAACCGTCCAATTCACAGACACCGCTGAAGTGAAAGTTAGACCAGCCGTAGTTCTGTTCGAGGAATTGGAAACGTTGTCGTTGCGGGCGTTACCAGTAATCTCAAAATGAAAGGAATCCCCCTTACCAAGAGCGAAGGCGCATTGAAAGACAGCGTTATAAAATTGAATTATATCTTCACTATATCAAATGAAATGGCTTCAAAAGTCGTTTTCCACTTGGGTAACGAGAAGAAGCAAGTAATTTTTGATGAGCTAACCAAAAGACTTGGCGAACTCAAAACACAATAATATACGTTTCTTCCCTTGGGAGCTCCGATTAATTTTAAAATTGGCCCTGGGAAAGGGATTTGAGCCCTAGTTTACTAGTAAATCATTCTAAGCTGTCATTGCTGTATCGGTCTAACTCAAACCAATCTGTTACTAGAGTTAAAATCCAGTTCTTCCATAGGGGCCGCTACAATTTTGACCCCACGCCTGGGGGCCAGCACCCGCAAACCCTCTTTTTTTCATTTTCTGTATTCGATTTTGTTTTAACAAATAATATTGCCCCTCGAGGTGGAAATAAATTAACGTCGGGAAAGATAGGCAAAAAGAATTCTCTAACGCGCCTACAGTCAGGCAATAAGTCTTTTTGAATGAACTGGTTTAACCTTTTATAGTTGATTGAATAAATCATTCAATAAAAAATGTGGTTATATTGCCTAGAAGCAAAGAAGCAAACGAAGAAATTAGAAAAGAGACAACACAAAAAATCTTGAACGCTGCTATAGCCGTATTTGCAATCAAAGGGCGGGCTGCAACAATGGCTGAAATATCAGCCAAAGCTGGAGTTAGTGAGGGATTAGCCTATCACTATTTTGCAAGCAAGGAAGAAATCTTCGCTGTCTTAGTTAAGCAAGCAGCAGAAGCAGGCGGTGGGCCAACCGAGCGCATTGCCCAAATTCAAGGTAAACCAGGCACACGTCTTGCACTTCTAATCACCTACATTCTTGAAAACTATCGTGAAAACCCCGGGATGTCCCAGTTAATGTATAATGTTTTGGAAGATGAAAAGGCACCTATCGATCTTAAAGGTCTTGTTCAAAGAAACGGTAGGGCCATTCAGGATATTATGCGTCAGCTTATCATTGAAGGGCAGGCTACTGGAGAAATCGTTAAGGATGACCCTGACCAGCTTATGGTTGCGTTGCTGGCTTGTTTTAACGGATTAATGAAAAGAGCAACCATGCTTGACCTAAGCGACAGCAAGAAGTATTTCCCAGATGCCAAAATCATCCTGCGAATGCTAAAACCAGACAAACAAGAGGTCTGTTAATAATGAATCGAAAAGGTGTATGTTATGATGTTGGACGAGTAATGATGGGCAGTAATTGGCGCCCTAAATTCGACTCTAAAATTGTACGTCGAGAACTCGAAATAATCAAAAAGGACTTGCATTGCAACGTTGTGAGAATTTGTGGTCTTGACATTAAGCGACTGGTAACTGCCAGCGAGGAAGCATTAAGGCAAGGGTTGGAAGTGTGGTTCTCACCTGAGATGTGGGACAGAAGCCAAGAGGAGACTCTCCAATACCTCGTGACAGCCGCCAAGGCTGCAGAATTGTTGAGAAAGCGGTGGTCGGAAAAAGTAGTGTTCAGTGTGGGGTCAGAATTGACCCTTTTTACTCAAGGAATAATTGAAGGCAAAAATTTCTTTGAACGGATGAACAACCCCTCATTCTGGATTAGCATCAAAGAGGGCAGACATAACAAGCCACTTAATGAATTCCTTGCAAAGGCAAACCAGGCTGTCAGACAGGTGTTTAACGGCAAGGTTACCTATTTCTCAGTCCCGCTCGAAACAGTGGACTGGAACCCGTTTGACTTCATTGGCGCTGATCTTTATCGGGATGCTCGAATCAAAAATGTATTCGGCAAAATTGTCAGCGGTTACCAAGCCTACAACAAGCCCGTCATGATAGGTGAATTCGGTTGCTGCACTTACCGAGGGGCGGATATGCTTGGTGGTAATGGCTTCATCGTCATTTTCGGTATGATGGCTGATTACCTTGGACCAAAGATAACTTTGCCCAAAATGATTGAGGAAATGCTCAAGGTCATTCCGAAGGCTGACGGCCACTACATTCGCGACGAAAGTTTACAAGCAAAAGAGATCATAGAACAACTCGTTACATTTGACGCGGCAGGCGTTGAGGGAGCGTTCGTTTTCACTTTTGTGTCTCCGACTTCCACATACGCCCCAGACCCTAGATTCGACGGCGACATGGGCAGCTACAGCCTAGTAAAAAGCTATCCTGAGAAAGACACTTTTGAACAAATAACTTTGCAGACTGAACGACAAGGAAAGGAACTTTTAGGTGTTGATTTAGCTCCAGAGGAAATGTCAAAATTCACCGGTGAATTTGACAAGAGAGGAGACACTTACACTGATATGCCTTGGGAACCCAAAGAGGCATTCCGGGCAGTAGCCTCCTACTATGCCAGACACTGATTATAGCATTTGGCAGTATTCTGCTTCTGGAATAGTACCCGCAAATTATCTCCTACAAAAGTGGATTCTTATTGCCAGCCCAAGAATTTTCTTGGAAGAGTTGAAACGCAAAAACTAATAATGAATATTCGCGGTTTTTATAACAAATAAGGCTTAAATTGAACCACTAACTGGTAAAATGGCGCCGAGGAAGGGATTCGGACGCTATCGAGAGAGGTGATGTCGCCAGCAAACTCGTTTACTCCGCAAAGTTCCCTTTTTTTATAATACGTTAGCTAAAAAAACAAGCCTTAATTTGCAGATTTCAAAGTCCTCTTTTCACAGTTTTAATTGCGCGATTTTTTCATGTTCTGGGGTGGCGCGTTTTGTCGCGTTTTATTTCTTTTGTTAAAAGCAAAAAGCATGCTCCGACGGCTACTAGAACAGCTACGATGTAAAATGTTGTTGCGTATCCTGCAGTCATTGCTAGAGCTCCTGTTAGTATGGTTAGGAAACCTGGAAGGATAGCGGCCATCATAATCAGACTTATAGCCCTGTTGTGCTCTTCAGGCGCAACGGATCCGGCTGCCATGGCTAAACATGGTGTCTGGTTAAAGCCTATGAAAATACTGAGTAAAAGGCACGCGATCAACAAGAAAATAAATGATGCTATCACGAAGGCATACCCTATTAAGGCTATCGCCACGGCGGCTAAGAAAGCTCCTATAACAGCTGGTTTCTTGGTTCCAATTTTAAGCACGGCTGTTCCCATGAAAACACCCATGATCGCTGAAGGCAATAATGTGAAGCCTGCCACCAACCCAATTAATGCCGCGGGTGCACCGATAGCCAGAGCCATAGCTGAACCGAATGCTCCCGTTGTTTGAATGCCGATAACCACAAATATCAGCGCAATGATGACCGGCCAAATATTTCGAGTTTTGATGATTGCCCCTAGACCTCTTCCTTTTGGTTTCTCTGCTGTTGGTACTGCTAGTTTTACGTGTGGCATCTCAACAATTCCAATGGTTGCAGTTACTGTTGCTATTAAGCCAAGTGTACCAAGGATGTAGAACACCATTTGATCTCCAAATATTCCACCGCCAAATACTGCAGCTATTATTCCGGCGACTAAAGTTCCAATGAAACCACCTATTCCCTGCGTAGTCATATAGACCCCCATTCCAACCGAAGTTCTTTCTCGCGAGAAAAATGCAGCAAAGGCACCACCAAAAAGACCGAACACTCCTAGTCCTATTCCCACGATTGCCCTAAAGACAACCAGCCATATTACGTTAGGTGCCAATGGACAAAGTAAAGTGCCTATTGACATCACCAAGCAGCCTATAAACAAAGGAAGCCTTTTTCCATATTTATCACCGATAACTCCAAATACTATCATCATTAGAGCCTGCAACAGAAATATGATGCCGATTACAAGTCCTGCCTCTATTAGAGTACCACCAAGTAATTGTACGTAAGGCGTAAGTATAGCCAAAGGACCAGTGAAACACATCGAGAACGTAAATTGACCGATAGTAAGCAATGCTAGTTTTAAGCTTCTATTTTCTTGTGGTATTATGTTTCATTCCCTTTCCTTACCAATTTCCCCCAATTTATGGAAAAAAGGAGGTTAAGCTTAACTTGTTGGCTTGTTTGACTACATAAAACTTTCCAATATGTTAAGTCAATGTTCTATGGGTAAACTAAATTTTAAGGAACTGCTAAAATTTTTGCTTAGCGAGCAGTTTCTAAGTGAGCTTTCGATAGGCTTGCGTGCTTTCAACCAAACCCTCGGTGCTTTTTACAAAGATAGTCGGATTCGAACCCTCAACAGACTGGCGACATCGCCAATTCTCCTAATTCTACGCAGTCACTCTCCTTTTTTAGAATATCACTTTATTCTGGACAGTTATTCAAATTAGTTTTGAGAGAATGAAACGAACTTCAAAGAACCCTTGATTCATCTGCCGGAAAACCTTCTTTTTCTACTTCTCTATAATGAGTGCGTTAAGCCTTTCAAAATTAGGATCCACCACACCAAAAACTCACAGCACCATTCAACTTAAACTAAACAACAGTTCAAAAACAACCGAACGCCACAAACCCTCAACCCTTTTCCCACCAGTCACGGGAAACAAGTCACTCGAAATCTTCACGCATTTTCATTTCTCTGCGTTTAATGTTGTAACCAACTGAAAAGTTATGCGCTGTATCCCTGATCCTTCTCAACAAAAGCATCATCTTACTGTTTTCATCAAATTTCAGAGCAGAGGATCCATCGGGCAAATAAATCTCCTCATGCTCCTTAGCTAAACCAATCAGCGGCAGCTGAAGCCCCAACGATTGTAGAGCAGTTTTTGCGGCGCTGACTTGTCCAGGTCCTCCATCAACAACCACCAAGTCAGGCAATACAGCTTTTTCTTCCATTACGCGCTTGTATCTTCGCGTTACCACTTCGTTGACTGCTGCAAAATCATCCTGCCCCGTGAAAGTTTTAATTTTGAATTTGCGATAGCCATTCTTGTTGGGTTTTGCGTCTTTAAAGCTGACCATGCCGGAAACCACGTGCTCTTGACCCAAGTTTGAAACATCAAAACATTCAATTAACCGAGGCAGCACTGCAAGATTTAGCGTATTTTGTAAATCAACCAATGCACCATCAACGTTCATAGTGGACTCCAAATTTTTCTCTGCCAACTTTACCAGCGCAAGCTTATCTGCACGCCTCGGAACAACCAACGTTACAGGCGCCAACCGTTTCGATGACAAAAACTCTTCCAAAGCAACCTTTTCATCATTATCTTGCCAACAAGGCTTGTTAAGCAGTATCTCTCTTGGAATCCTGTTCGTTGCGTAAAACGCTTTAAGAAATTCCTGCTCAATCTGCGGCTGCAAATCAACTGAAAACTCTTTCTTCCCCAGCAAAACCCCTTTCCGCACACCCATTTGCACAACGTTCACTTTCTCGCCGAATTGTCTAAAGACCATTACGTCTTGGTCAAACCTTCTCTCGTTATCAACTACCTGGCGTTGGGTTAAAAGGCGGATGGAAAAGATTTGATTTCGCAAATCAAGCGCCTCTTCATATTTTTGCGTTTGAGAATCTTTCTCCATTTGCGCCTTAAGCAATTCAATTGTCTGCTGATAATTCCCATTCAGAAAAGAACGCGCTTGCTCCACCTGACGAATGTACTTTTCGCCCGTGACGTTTTGGATGCAGGGTGCTGTGCAGAGGCCGATGTGAAAATTCAAGCAGGCACGTTTGGGTAGTTTCTTGCAAGTCCGCAATTTAAAAACTCGCACAACCAACCGTTGTAAATCTTGCCTAGTGAACCCGTCGGTGTAGGGTCCGAAAGATTCGAGTTTGCGTGATACTTTGCGTGAAGTCAAAATTCTCGGGTATTCTTCACGTGTAAAAGCGATGTAAGCGTATGTCTTAGCATCTTTAAGGTTAACATTGTATCTTGGCGAGTGCTGCTTAACAAGTTTATTCTCCAAAAGCAACGCTTCAACTTCATTATTCACGACAATCCAGTCAATGTTTCTAATTCTTGAAACCAACTGCCTCGTTTTGGCTGGCTGATCAGAATTTGCAAAGTAACTTTTAACTCGCTGCCGTAGACTCTTGGCTTTCCCAACATACAAGATTTCACCCGACTCATCTTTAAACAAGTATACTCCAGGATTAAGTGGAATCTGACTGCTTTTGAATTCAGTTGGAGCAGAAATTGGAATCACTGTTGAATCGCCATTGCCTGTTTAGTCAGCATTTTTTTCAGGAATTTCCCTGTGTATGAGTTCGAGTTTTCAGCGACTTCTTCAGGCGTCCCAGCTGGCAAGAATTTCTCCTCCTGCCAGACCACCTTCAGGTCCCAAATCAAGAAGGTAATCGCAACTCTTAACCACATCCAAATTGTGCTCGATAACGTAAACAGTGTTTCCTTTTTCTACAAGCCGATTCAAAACCGCAATAAGCCGCTTGGTATCATCAAAATGAAGCCCCGTTGTAGGCTCATCCAACATGTAAACTACGTGCCCCGACTTGTTCTTGCTAAGTTCACGAGTGATCTTGATACGCTGGCTTTCTCCTCCAGAAAGCGTTGTTGAACTCTGCCCAAGCTTAATGTAACCTAACCCAACATCAAGCAACGTCTGAAGTTTCCTTGAAATAAAGGGCACATTCTCAAAGAACACTGCAGCCTCCTCCACAGTCATATCTAGCACTTCAGCGATGTTCTTGCCCTTGTAGAGGATGCTAAGGGTTTCCTTGTTGTAGCGTTTACCCTTGCATTCGCTGCATTGCACGTAAACATCTGGGAGAAAGTTCATTTCAATCCGTAAAACGCCATCGCCGCTGCATGTTTCGCATCTGCCACCTTTAACGTTAAACGAGAATCGACCTTCCTTGTATCCACGTGCTTTTGCTTCTTTTGTTGAGGCAAAAATGCGCCTGATTTCATCGAAAAGTTTCGTGTAAGTTGCAGGATTACTCCTCGGAGTCCTGCCAATGGGATCTTGGTCAATAACTATAACGTTCCTTACCAATCGAGGAATATCAATTTGACTGTGCCTTCCTACTTTGTCAACGCGTTCTCCAAACTTTTGCCTTAAAGCAGGCATAACTGTCTGGTTCATAAGCGTGCTCTTCCCTGAACCTGAAACACCAGTTACACCGCATAGAACGCCTAACGGAAGCTTAACCGTAAGATTCTTCAGGTTATTTTCCTGAGCACCAGAAACCGTTATGTAATCAAGGATTTTTCTTCTCTGTGAAGGAACCTCAATTTTTAATTCGCCACAAAGATACTTCCCCGTAAGGCTCTTCTTGTTCTTCTCAATTTGCCATGGCGCTCCCTCAGCAACAACGTGACCTCCATGAATTCCAGCTCCTGGACCCATATCCACAATGTAATCTGCACTTCGAATAGTTTCCTCGTCGTGCTCAACCACTATCAAAGTGTTCCCAAGATCACGTAACTTGCGGAGTGTAGCGATTAATTTAGCATTATCTCTTTGATGCAAGCCAATGCTTGGCTCATCTAAAATGTAGAGAACGCCCATTAGGTTGCTGCCGATTTGTGTAGCTAAACGGATACGTTGAGCTTCTCCGCCTGAGAGCGTTCTTGCGGCTCTGGAAAGCGAGAGATAGCCTAACCCTACATTTTTAAGGAAGCCTAATCGCTCATTAATTTCCTTAAGCACCTGTTTGGCAATCGCCATATCCTTCTCGCTTAGTTTCTCTGGTAAATTATGGAAAAAGTTAACTGCCTCGTCAATTGAAAGGTCAGTCACGTCGATTATGCTTTTGTCTAATACTCGAACGGCAAGAACCACTGGCTGAAGCCTTTTGCCCTGACACACATTGCAGGGTTTATAAATCATAAATTTCTCAATGTCTTCTTTTCTCCATTCACTATTCTGTTTGGCGATAAAGCCGCATAGTTTGGGGCATAATGCCTTCCCAACCATTGCGCATCCACATGTTAGCGCCATTAGACCAACTGCCATTTATTGGCTCTGCATCACCGTACAATAGAACATGCAGTTGCTTCTCAGAAAAGTCAGCGATTGGAGTGAAAACGTCAAAATCATGTTTTTTGCCCACCATTGCAAGCTGCTGTGCACGCCAACTTAACTCCATTTTGCCATAGACTTCTAACGCACCATCCATTATGGATTTTGACTTATCAGGAATCACAAGGTCTTCAGCTATCTCCATTATTTCCCCAAGACCGTGACAACTTGGGCATGCACCAAAAGGCGAGTTAAACGAGAACATTCGCGGCTCTAAGCTTTCAAAAACAATTTCTGGATGATTGGGACAAGCACCAAAGGTACTGTAGATTGTTTCAGCTTCGAATCGTTCGAGCTCTCTTTTTTTGTTTGCATCCGTGTTCTCGGCGTCTATAACAATCATTGTTCCTTTGCCGAATTGAAGCGCTTGCTCTACTGCCTCAGCAATTCGCGAACGTTCTTCATCATCAATTCTTAACCGTGTCTATGACTGCTTCTATCCAATGCTTTTCATAGCGGACCAGTTTCACTTCATCCTTGATTGAGTCGGAATCGTAAATTTTCTGGTCCACTCTGATTTTTGTGTATCCTTGCTTTTTTAAATCGTCGAAAACCTGCTCGTGCGTTCCTTTCATGCCCCTGATTACTGGCGCTAAAAAGATCATAGTTTTACCTTTCTCAGACATTACAAGGCTTGTGATGTTTTCCGGGCTTTGAGGGTGAATTGAACTGCCACATTTTGGACAATGATGGACTCCAATTCGCGCGTAGAGAAGTCGCAAATAATCATAAATTTCTGTGACTGTGCCCACTGTTGAACGAGGATTTTTGCTTGTGCTTTTTTGTTCAATTGAAATAGCTGGAGATAAACCTTCAATAGAGTCAACATCGGGCTTATCCATTAAACCTAAAAACTGCCTTGCATAAGCGGATAAGCTTTCAACGTATCTCCTTTGTCCCTCCGCATAAATTGTGTCAAATGCAAGAGTGGATTTTCCTGAGCCTGAAAGCCCAGTAATCACTATTAACTTGTTTCTGGGCAACTCAACATCAATATTTTTTAAATTATGTTCCCGAGCGCCCTTAATTGTAATATTATCTCTTATGATTGACGCTCAATTTTCCCTTCTGCCTTTCGCAAGATACTACCTTTTAATTTATGCTTTTGTATCTTTTTGCATCAAACCAGTTATTTTCCTATGTCAACTGCTCAATTCTCGCATTCTGAGACAACGACTTAGTCAACATGGCGATCGTATCTCTTAATTCAATAGCCTTCTCAAAATCCAGTCTCTCAGCAGCCTCTCTCATTTGCGCGTCAAACTCGATTATTTGCCTTTGAATATCTGACTTCGGCAAATGTTTCGCACCCTTGATTACTCCTTCCTTATGAGAAACACCTTTTACGATTGTCTTAGGCGTTATATTGTGCACTTTATTGTACCGCATTTGGAAAGCACGCCTGTAATTTGTTATTTCCATCGCACGCTTAATCGACTGAGTTTTAACGTCACCATAAAGGAATACTTTTCCATTAACGTTTCTTGCAGCCCGCCCGATAGTTTGAATTAAACTTCGCTCGTCTCGTAAGAAGCCTTCTTTATCTGCGTCTAAGATGAAGATGGATGCAACTTCTGGAATGTCCAGACCTTCACGCAGCAAGTTTATTCCCACTAAAATATCGAATTCGCCTACTCTTAGTTGACGCACAAGTTCTATACGGTCTAAACTTTCAATTTCCGAATGCATGTACCTTACACGAAAGCCTTCTTTAGCAAGGTAATCCGCTAAATCCTCAGCCATCCTCTTAGTTAGCGTAGTAACTAAAATGCGGTCTCCACGCTCAATAGTCTTCTTAGCTTCAAGCATCAAATGCTTCATTTGACCTTCAATCGGGTGAAGTTCAATCTCTGGATCAAGCAAACCAGTTGGCCGGGTAATCAATTCCACCGGCGGGACCACTTTTTTCCAACTCATACTCAGCAGGCGTTGCAGATACAAAAAGGGTTTTGCCCATTTTCTTCTCAAACTCTTCAAACTTTAAAGGCCTGTTATCGATAGCGCTTGGCAGTCTAAAGCCGAAATCCACAAGGTTCTTTTTCCTTGCATAGTCACCGTTGTACATGGCTCTTGATTGCGGAATTGTCTGATGACTCTCATCAATAATCAACAAGTAATCTTTTGGGAAATAATCCATCAAAGTAAACGGCGGCTCACCTGGTTTTCGCCCATCGAAATGCCTGCTGTAATTTTCCATTCCAGAACAGAAACCAATTTCCCGTAATCATCTCTAAATCATAATTTGTCCTCTGCTTAAGCCTGTGCGCTTCAAAAGGCGGAAGCTCAAGCAACCGCTGATCCAACTCTTGCTGTATATGCTCAAGCGCAAGTGCATGCTTTTCCTCAGGGACTACATATTGCCTTGCTGGGTAAAGTGTGGTTCTGTCGAGAGTCACTTTTACGTTTCCAGTTAAATGATCAACTTCTTTAATTTTGCAAATTCTATTTCCATTCAACTCTACGCGCAAAATGTCATTCTCGTAGGCGGGAACAACATCTATCACGTCTCCGCGGACTCGAAACCTGCCCGGTTCAAGTGCCATATCGTTACGCTCATACTGCATATCAACTAAAGCATGAATTAACTCTTGTCGAGTAAATTGTTTATCAACAGTTAACTCGACTGCTAGGCTTTTGAAATCTTCCGGGTTACCAAGACTGTAAATGCAACTGATGCTTGCCACAATAATCGTGTCGTTACGGCTGACAATGCTTGAAACAGCATGCATTCGCATTTTCTCAATCTGTTCATTTACATCTGAATCTTTCTCAATGTACGTATCTGTTGTAGGCATGTAGGATTCAGGCTGGTAATAATCATAAAAAGAAATAAAATATTCAACACGGTTTTCAGGAAAAAGCTCTTTGAGTTCACCATACAATTGGGCGGCTAAAATCTTATTATGAGCTATGATCAAGGTGGGCTTTTGCAGTTTATTAATTAAATTCGCCATAACAAAGGTTTTGCCGCTGCCTGTGATGCCCAAGAGCGTCTGCTTATCTTTGTGGGCCAAGTTAGTGACAAGCTTTTTGACGGCTTCCTCTTGCCCCGGTGAAGCCGTGTAGGGCGCTGTTAACTTAAACTGCATATATGATCCTCAGAAATTCTTAGACAGATAGCTCAAGAAAAAACGACTTATAAGAATTTTCCTAAAAATTCGCATTTCCCCAAGAATTGCAAGTTCGATAAGTTCATTCTCTTCTTTATATTCTTATTTTCACACATAAGTAATGCAACAATCAACGAAATCTAAACGCCCTATGAAAGAATGCATTCAAATATATTCGTGCGAATCACAATTTATCTTATCACCATTATCAAGCGAAGAATTTTTATGTATGTTCATACCGTACTTGTTAAAAGGGATGAATAATGGCAGATTGTGAGAAATGCGGAGCAAAGAATAAGGGTGTATATATGGTTGCCGGTATGCGGCTTTGCGGGCCCTGCAGAAATGAATATGGGGCGAATAAATCTAAACAAGAGGCCAACCAAACAGTAAAAATCAGAAAAGGGTAGAAAGAACTAAACTATACAGCTCTACCCTTCCCTTTTTTAGCATAGAATAGGGTGTTTGCGGTATTTCTAATTCTGTGCTGCATTAAGGAGTTAAAGGAGTTTGGCTATTGCTTTTCTTCATCCACGTAGCATTCTGCTGTGAAACAGGGAGTGCAGATGCAGCTGAAAATTAGGTCAGTTTTGCCAACGTTTGCTATTTTCTGGGAGACATTTGGCGGAATAACAACAACATCGCCGACTCCAATTTCAGTAGGCGTTAGGTCGCCAACAAAAACTTTGCCTGTGCCTTGTATGATTAAATAAATTTCTTCAACATCCTTAAGATGATGAGCAACTGTTGTTTTACCAGGTTTTACTCGAGCTTGAGCGATGGAAACAGTTCTTGAACGATAATTCTCGGCTACACCACAGTTTTCACGTATTAATGTTTCCTTTAACGAGTTAGCCTTCACTATTTTAGCTTTCATGAACCCCTTTTTGTTTATTATGTCCTTTTAAATGTGATGATTAAATCAAATCAGAATATTTGATAAAGCCGTGAGATTTAAAAAAAAAAGAAAAGAGGAAAGATCTATTTTCTCGTAATTTATGGTCCCATTGGTCCAATGTTGGCTGAGTACACTTTTGCGAGCGCCGCTTTGAAGCACCAGGCTCCAAGTTCTGGGCTAAGTTGTTCTGCATCGTTCGGGATTGTAACGTCAATGTTCCAGTCAGTCCATCCATGCAAGAATGGCTCCTCACCGGGCAATTCTGGACGCCACCAACCATGCTCAGGCGAAACAACCTTCGGATTAACGCCGAAATCGTACCGCACTTGCTGCATGCACCTGCCAACAGGAGTCTCAATGTAAACCCACTCGCCATCACCAATACCCATATTACGCGCTGTCAAAGGATGCATTTTTACACGTGGAAAAGGCCGCAAATGACGCATCAAGCTAATATGTCGTAGTTCGCCATGGTGAGCTTCCTGGAATCTGGCACCACTACACATGATCAACGGAAAGTCTTTTGCGATGTCAGGTGCACTGATTGGCGTCCAAGCACATTCCTGATAATACGGCAACGGATCATAATCAAGCTGCTCCAAAATCGTAGAGTAGAAAGCAACTTTACCCTCAGGAGTACCAAAGCCCCTAATCTGTCCAGTCTCAGGATCAATCTCCTCGTACTTCTTGAATTTCGGCTCATACGGCGGAACACCCTTCCATTCCTCAATCACCTGTTTGCGCGTCCAACCAGCAGGCTCATAGAAAATGTCCTGAAACTCTTCTAAAGTCTTCCAAGGCCAAACTTTATCAACTTTTTCGTTTCCAAGTGTTGCAACTGCGAGATCACGGTATATTATGCTATCATCTCTTAGATCCCATAGTCCAGGTATTTTGCTAGCAACGGCACGATCACCAGCGATCTCAAACTCAATTTCACCTTGACATGAAACAGTCGCGTAGCCGGAATTTCTCTCAAATTGACTAGTGCCAGGCAAAACATAATCTGCGATCATTGCTTCAGGCGTCATTTGAGCGCATTCAATGTAAACGAACAGTTCAAGCTTCTTCAAACCTTCATAGACTTTCTTGATGTTTGGATAATTCCGCATTGGACCTACTTCACCGGAAATCATAGCTTTGATTGGATAGGGCTTCTCTGATACCATTGTATCTGTAAAGGTCGGGAAGTTTGGACCTCTTGTTCCAGAGGAGTGAGCACCACCTGTCCAGTATCCTTTTGCATCAGCTGCCTGATTAATCAAGGGAGCAATCGTAAAGTTCAACGCTCTATACTTATCCAATCCAACCTGCTTCATCATTTGATCAACATCTGCTGACGCAGCTATATCGTGCATTGCCATTGTGCCGCCAAGAAATTTCGGTTTTGCGTGTAGGTATTCGCCGCCTTCAATATCGATGTTGCCGGTTAACGCGGGCATCATGTATTTTGCGCGAACGTTGCTTAAAGAGTTCCTGCCTGATGATTCAATCGCGTAGGCAAACGGGAAAGTGCATGGACTGTTCTTCGCTATGAACCTTGCTGCTTCCCTGATCTTCTCAGCTGGAATCCAAGTTATCTCTGCAGCCTTCTCAGGCGTATACTGCTTAGCCCGTTCCTTGAGCTTGTCAAATCCAAAAGTCCATTTCTCCACAAAATCATGATCATACAGGTCCTCTTCAATGAGCACGTTTATCATTGCCATAAACAATGCAGCATCAGTCCCAGGTCTAATCGCCAACCATTTTTCAGAAAGCCTCGCAGTCTCACTGAATCGCGGATCAATACAGAGCATTTTCGTGCCAGCCTCCAATCCCGCAACGAAAGCAGGCCAAGAATAAGTCCAAGACTCACTCGGGTTCGTACCAGCAACAAAGATACCTTTCGTCTTGCCAGGGATAATCATTGCATACGTAATTCCCACGCCATAACCCAATCCTAGGGCCTGGTTCGTGGGTCCAGCTCATGTCTGAGCCGCAATCGAACCAAAATTCGGACTGCCAATCAAAACAAAATAACTAGCAAGCCCTAAACCTAAGTTTGCGGCTCGACCTGTACCCCAGAAACCACAAGTAGTTTCAGCACCATACTTTGCAATGATTTCCTTCATCTTAGCGCCTATTTCGCTTACCGCCTGCTCCCAGGATATTATTTGCCATTTGCCTTCGCCACGCTTGCCAATGCGCTTCATTGGGTACATTGGCCTGTCCTTGTTGTAAATGTATTCTAGACTGTACTTCCACTTCTGACAGTACGGCCCAGGGTTAAATGGGCTTTCCCAGTCAGGTTCAACCTTAACGATTTTACCGTTTTGAACTGTTTCAAGCAATTGACAAGATCCGGTACTGCAAAAACCGCATATGCATCTGTGAAGTCCATCGAAACTTTTAGGGTCTACAATTTGTTCACTCATCATTCTATCTCCCATTTTATTTACTCTATAGCTAAGATTGGATACATGTGACTATCGATTAATAAAACTTGGTTGCATTTACATCTATATATCTAAACAAAAAAACCAATTTTTCAACACTATTAGAACATATGTAAAAGATTTAATAGATTGCCAAGTTTTAATAGTATATTGTCCTATAAATTAAGCTGTGAGGAAGAGTGACGGAAAGATCAAGACAGAACCGTCAAAACCAAAAAATTCTTGAAAAGTTGAGGTTTCTTGCGGCTCTAATAAAGGCAGGGGCAAGCAGCGACAGAGAACTTGCCAGACATTTAGGAATAACCAACACTTCAGCGTCCAGACGAAGGAAAGAGATAGAACAAGAAGGTTACATAAACGAGTATACAGTGATACCCAATTTCAACAAGCTTGGCATAGAGATTATTGCACTCTCATTCGGTGCGCCTGCCGCGCCGCTAACACAGGAACAAATATCAAAAGCTCGGAAATGGATGGGTGAACAACCAGAAATACTCTGCTGCATGGAAGGACAAGGCTTGGACGCAAACATAATGATGATATCTGTTCACAAAAACTATGAAAGCTACTTGTCATTCCTCAGAAGACTAAGAGGCGAACAGAAAAGTCGCACATGGAGCATGCAAAATTTCAATATTACCACAGACAAAGAAGCCCTCGTTCTCAAACCATTCTCGCTAAGAAACATTGAATCACTGTTCCTTCCACCAGATGCAAAAATAGACTATCTTAAACAAAGAAAAACCACGATTTAACATCAGTTACATTTATTGTTATTCTCAGAAATTGCAAATAAGCTTCGAAAAAGTCGGATAGTTAGAGGGGAGTAAAATTAGGAGATAAATGAATTAGGAGTACGTGCTGCCCCTCTTAACTTTCCTCTTTAAGAACAAGACTCTGTTCATTTTTTAAATTTAATCTTACAATATTTATAGAATTTAGGCAGCATTTTTCAATTTGGATGGCGAATCTGTGACAAATGTGTTGGCAACGAGTTCACGGTATAACGAGTGTTGCTCATCCATTTGTGAGAATATAGAAAGCATGATATATGCAACATTATATAAGAGCTTTCTATGGTAACATTTGTGAGGTTTTTTAATGGACAAAAATAATATCAAAAAGCGTTATCGTGTGGCACAATGGGGAACAGGTCATACAGGAAAGCGCGCTTTGCGAACAGTTATACAGCACCCGAAGTACGAATTGGTTGGAGTGTATGTGTACTCAGATGAAAAAGTAGGTAAAGATGCAGGTGAATTGTGCGGAGTTGAAAGGACAGGAATTATAGCCACTAACAACATTGATGATATAATCGCCGCTAAGCCAGACTGCGTGCTCTATATGCCAATGACTGGAGGTGCAGATCTTAACGATATATGCCACCTTCTAGAATCTGGAATTAATATCGTAACGTCGTACACGGATTATCATGACCCAGAGAGCATTGATCAGGATATACGACACCAAATCGAGGATGCTTGCGCCCGTGGCAAAACATCGCTTTACGCTACTGGTCCAAGTCCAGGTTTCATCACTGAAATCATTCCGCTTGCTGCGACCACCATGGTTTGTAGACTCGACCACTTGCTTATCGAAGAGTTTGCCGATATGACAACTCGTGCCTCACCAGAACTCGTCGACATGATGTTCGGCAGCAATCCATCAGAAATGGACTTAAGCGGTGTTGCCGAAAGCCTCTGCTATCAATTCGGTCAATCTTTTCGCCAAATCGCAAAAGCTTTCTCGGTACCTATCGACGAGGTCAAAGCAAAAGGAATAGTAGCAGCCGCAAAAAAAACGGTTCAGATTGGAGTAGCAACAATCCAGGCAGGCAAAGTAGGAGCATGGCAATTCGAAGTTGTCGGCATGCTTAACGGAAAACCCCTAATCACATTCCGCCCCACTTGGTACATCACTAAAGACCTCGAACCAGCATTAAATATTCGAGACTACAATGGCTGGCATGTCGAGATTGAGGGTGACGCGCCCTTAGACATTGACATTCGCTTTGACAAGAAAGACTACAAAAACACCTCGCCCGCCTATGTTTCTAACATCTGCGTGAACGCGATTCCCACCGTGTGCGATGGTCCCCCAGGAATTCGAACGACTGTCGACCTGCCCTTGCTCATCGCCCATTTCAAATAAAGACAAATTCAGGTGTCGGTGCCGCTATTAATTAACCAACGCCTTGCTTCAAGTCACAAAAAAGTCCACCGTAATCTATGCCAAGGCAATCTCGATAGCGACATCCAATTTTTTGTACCACTTGTTCATCTCACCCATCCGAGCATACTTCTTAGCGAAAAGCTCCACTATTTTCTTCACGCGATTAGGTTCAGTGATAGTCTCAGCCTTGCTTTTAACAGATGTCTTACCGATAGTCAAAGTGATGCTTGAATCCCTTAAGATATTCTTGTACCACTCAGTATCTGTACCGTTGACGGGTATAAGATAAATTTTGTCTGCATCTGCACAGAACCAAACCGTCATGGAATGTGCTTTTTTTGTCCTTCTACCTGTGACGGTCAACTCGAGCTCAGACTTTCCCTTAACTGCCTCCACAAAATTGAGGTTACCCAAAAACATCGCCTTAGCAATACACCTAAAGTGCCTGAGTATATAATAGTTATCCGAATTTCACACAAAAGGTCATCGGGCACGTTTTGCATCAGTACACGCCGGTAACAAAGGCAAATTTAAGCCGAGAAAGCAACATGAGGATGTCATATCGGTTATGCATACATAGTCTTGTTTTAAATGCGTTTTTGATTCTTTAGAAAACGTCTTCCGATTAGTCGAATCTTTTTGTTAATTGAGGCTCAAAAAGGTAAGTTTGAATGTTGATTTTAAATTTGTATCGACTTTTCATAACCTATATCATCATAAAGAGTCAACGCTGATTATCCATATTGATGAGGTTAAGTGCCAATCTTGAAAAGAGTGCTATACAAGAGAATTAACGTTGCTTTAACGTTTGCAGTAATAATCCTATTAGTCTTTATGTCGTTTGGCTTAAAAGTAAACGTAGCGCAAGGGCAGACGGAGTATCAAAGTTATGTTTTAAACAACTTGTACAGTTCAACATGGGGCAATTATACTTACCTTGAAAAACCAGGTTTTCCAGTTTATATTGCAAACAACAGTATTCCTATTGGACAAAACTATACCATAATTTGTCCCTTGCAAGCAAATCACATGTATCATATTTATCTTTACGGTGCTTACATTAGCAATGGGTCCTCGGCGTTAACTGACTATGACGTTTATGTTTACAATCCTGATGGTACGTTAGAAAGCGCGCATACACCCGCCGCAGGCGTTGCACCTAATTTAGGCACAACTGTGGATGATCCATATTTTATTCCCGAATTCACGGGTAATTATACTTTTGTCATTAGTAATGACGTGGGAGAAAGTCACGGCTCGGAAGCGGCATCTTTCATGATAATGGAACATGCAGAATGTGACACTTGGTATTCTCTTTTTGTCCAAGGCATGAATGGAGACCAGTCACAGTATAATACGAACTGGGCCTTTGAGTTTGTGACAAACAGTTCGCAAATTGAGGTATACGTGAACGTGCCTGATTCTCTTGACATGTATGAGGCAAGACTGTATTTGATGAGTGACAGCAGTTCAATGCAGTTAAATGGTGTAATTTTGCCCGTAGAGAGTGCATTGTATGGAAACATCACTGATGTTGGAGGATATAACATGGATAGTGGATCATATCAAGGCATCATCTACGCAAGTTCTGAATTTTCTGGACAAGACATGTTTATCAATTACACTTCCAATAGCGCAGCTTCATCGAGTTTGAAAGTTTACCATTTAGTCTTTATGGGTCACTCTGGTTCGGGGACAATTCAATTCTTAGTTAAAACCAGCTTCGATGATGAGGCGCTCACACCTCTAACAACACCAATTAGAGTTACGCCTAATAACGAGACTTTGATATCTTATACTACAAACACGACTGCACTTGAAAACGCTACACTTCAGTATACAACTGACAATTGGGAAACTGCAACAGAAATTAACATGGCGCGTGACAACATGACTTGCAATGCTACAATTCCACAACAACAAGCTGGTTCATTAGTGCAATACGAAATTCAAGCTTGCGACACACTTGAAAATGAGCTTACTGCGTCAGGAAACTTCGCAGTGAAAGATACCGCGACAATAACCCAGTTTAACGCTCTACGAAGCAGCGTGAGCGATGGAAATAACATAACTGTTACCGGGACAATTTCGATTGGAAACGCTCCGATCAACATTACATGCATGTCTGTAAAAAGCGAAGAAAGCATTCAGTGTACAAGCCTCGATAACGGTACTTTCACGGCTTCATTTCAACCAAGCGGGACGGGAACTTATCTTTTGCAAGCAACCTTTCTGGGAAGCAATGACACTTACCCATGCAACAGCAATGAAATTCAGGTAACTGTTAACGGACCCTCATTCATTGATGCATACGGTCTGTACATTGGACTTGGACTTATCGGCGGCTTATCAGCTGCGGTAGCAGTAATGTACGTTAAAAGTATTCGACAGTAGCGCAGGTACTAACAAGTATTATTTTAACTATTTTAGCGAAAGTGCCTGAAATCAGCATGCGCGTATTTTTCCTTATTTTTTTCCATTTTGATTTATGATAGGTACATAGCCAGATTTGCTCATTTTTCTGATGTCTAAAATATATTTTAAGAAATCCTCATCCTTTAGGTACAATTCCATGTTATATTTGTCGTAATGTACAAGCTTCTTAAGTGGCCACCTGTTTGATGTACACGTACCAGGCTCATAAGCTCTGTATCCGATTGGAATTATTGGTCCAGCAGTTAACGGTTCAGGGTAACCCAAGATTTCCCTATAGGGGGATTGGCAATTAATGTTTACACGTTGGCTGCCAAGTCCTAATGATGCAGCGGCTAAGTGTATAAGCATATTCATGTGACCATGTGAGCAGGCTCCGATCACGCCTTGAGGTTGAGCCCAACTAATCTCACCGTGCCCAGCTAAAACTGTTCCCCACTGTTTCCTCGGATCGTACAATGGAATTATCAACAAGGGAGCATCCTTCCAACCAAGCGATGAAGCTTTCACTTTCTCAGTGTACTCTTCGTCTGGAAAGTTAAATGCTGGGTGCCTGTACTGTGGGGCACGCATCTTCTCCATATTAGCGGTTAAGCTTCTGCGATTTGCATATGCCTCCACTATCCGCCGTCTTGTTTCTGAATCCTCAACTACTATGAACTCCCAGGATTGAGAGTTTGCTCCAGACATACTAAGACGAGCACACTCCAAAATTTTTTCCGCAGTTCCCTTTGGCAAAGGGTCAGGTTTTAACTTGCGAATGCTTCGCCTATACTGGCAAAGTTCCAAAAACTGCTCATAATCCGCCTTTACCATAAAACATCACCATGACACGTTATTTGTCGTCAATATAAAACATTTTCTTGAACAAGAACAAATCACTCTTAAAGAGTGTACATGTAAAAACGCCGATAATAATCGTCCAAATCTACTTTTACTTTGAGTTACGCGGAAAAAATTATTCAATCTCTGCAACGAAGTAAAAGCAAGAGCATCGTGTAAGCAGAATTTATTGTTTTAGTGATTCATAGTATTTCTTGACAGCCGCGGATGCGTTGGGCTTGAGTATTTCTCCGTGTCCACATAGCATAATGTCGAAGTTTAAGGTGGATATTTTTCCGATTGATTCTTTTGCTTTGGTCATGTCAAGGGTGAATTGCTCTGGTGAACCGCTTAATTGCTTGCCGTCGAACCTAAGGGTGTCACCTGCGAATAGCACTTTTTTATCCTCGTCAAGAAAAGCAATGCTTCCAAGTGTATGCCCCGGAATGTGAATTACAGTGAGCGGCCCAATCGTATCTTTGTCCTTAAGAAGGATATCTGGTTGAACGGGCGCAATCTTGACGAAGGATGAAAAGGCCTTGAAAAATACGTTCTTAGGTTTTGGCAAGGGTTTTTTGCCTGAAACGTAATCCGCGTCTTCCTCGTGAACAGCTACTTTGGCGTTAGTTAAGTCCTTAAGTTCCTTGACGCTGCCTGCATGGTCCATGTGATAGTGGGTTAAGATAATCGTTGAAACGTTTGATGGTCGCCGTCCTATTTTCTGAACGTATTCGACTATTTTTTTAGCGTTCCCAGGAGTTCCAGTGTCGACAACGATTAATTCGTCTCCTAAAACCAACAAGTAAACGTTGGAGTGAGCCATGTTAGCGCTTGCTTTATCCACCCTATGGATTCCCTCAATTATTTCCATCCAAAATACCTCCCAGCGTTTTCACCAAAGTGGTAATGTAAACACAAATATAAAAGAACGAATGCAGGAGAAAAACTTTTTTTCTAAAATTCAGGTAATTCGCCAAGACTGTCTTTAGCTAGGCCATCGTTTGAAGTTTTAAGGAACTTTTCTCCATTTATAATTACTATTTCCACTTTTTGTCCCTTGCTCCATTTGCCATTTGGATTTTCGAAAACAGTCATGTATCGTCTCTTATGCTCAATACTCTGGACTACAGTCTCCCTGGGAACAATTTCTGTTTTATATGAGACAGCGGTACCCATGTCCTCTCGGACTTCAACTGACACAATATGTGTCTTTGATTGATCATACTTTACCATTGAAATAAGATAATCAGCCCACCGTGACATTTCCATACCGTTTAGCCTCAAGAAAGTTAATCAACAATTCAGATATTTATAGCAAGCGAAAACAAACATTCCAGTAAAACATCAGAACAGCAAATAACCAAAAAAGGCTTCTTGTGACAGGTTGGTAAGATTTAAGTCTAGGTAATAGCTTATTATCATTAGAGACTTTTAGCGGTTTTTTATCAAGGTGGATTTTTTGAATAAACTATTAGCCACTTCAATACTAATTTTTTTGATAGGTTCTTTGGCGATAGCTGGAGTATATTTCATCACGCATGAAAAACAGTCAAGCTCTGTTACAGATAGAAATAGCGGCAACGATGGCAGTTCAGTGTCAAACAGTACGACAAATAACACAAATAATAATGGTGGGAACATAGCTTCCAAAAATAGCGGTTTTGCAATAAATAGCACTCTAAATTCTGAGGGAAGCATACTAGCTTCATTTTACAGTGATGCAAACTGCACTCAGCAAATCTTCGCCATTAATTGGGGAAATAACTGCAAAGCTGGAGAGACACTTGAGCACACAATATACGTAAAAAACACTTGGAAGTCCAATCCGAATTATAATCCAGCGTTCAACATCAGTACAGAAGTTTACTGGCTTTGCAATAGTTCACTGATAACCTGCACTGATTCGCAAAACACATCATGGATCAACGCATACAATAGCACTGAAGAACCTCAATGGAACTACCAACGCACAATTTATACAGGAGAAGTAGAAGCAATGAACTTTTATCTGAACGTAACAAACAGCCCGAGCGATATTCAGATTTACTTATGGGATATTCCCATAGGATTGCAGTACGTAACACCGATTGGAATTCCTCAGACTTGAACCTTAGAGAGCATTTTTTAAGTCAACTTTCACTTAATCTTTTTGAATATTTTTTGAAAACTAAAGATTCAAAAAATTTTTAGACTAGCTCAGTGCATCTACATTTATAGGGTTTGATTCATGGCTAAGGCATTGATTGTTTACGGAACTCGGTATGGAGCAACAGCCAGTACATCGGAAGAAATTGCTAAAATACTCCGTGAAGAAGGATTTGAGGTTCAAGTTGTTAACGCCAAAAAAGAGAAAGTGCATGAAATTTCAGGCTATGAACTTGTGGTTGTCGGTAGCGGAATGCAAATCGACAAGTGGACAAGCGAAGCAGAAAATTTTCTGAAAAAGTTCCATAAGGAATTAGCAAAAAAGAAACTGGCACTTTTTGTCTCCTCTGGTCCACAGCCACTATTTGAGCATGAGGGAAAACCTGAGAAGATTAATCGAAGCAAAAAGAAATATCTCGAAGAAAAAGCCGCAAAGTACAACCTGCACCCCTTTGCTTTAGGCTTATTTGGCGGGGTTTACGAATTTGAGAAATGGCCATGGTGGGCAGGGAAAGCCAAGCCAATGGCTAAGCAACAGTTGGAATCGGCAGGTTTCAAAGAAATTAAGCCCGGAGTCTACGATACAAGAGATTGGAATGCTATTCGAAAATGGGCAAGAGAACTTGTAGCAAAATTTAAGGCACCATGACTCTCGCTGAATAGCAGGCGCTTGAAAGCAAGTAAACTAAACGAAGAGTTACAGCCATTTAGAGAGTAATGTTTCTGTCTTTTCCCAAAGTTCCTTGCGTAAAATCTCATTGTAAGATATTGGAGAACTGTTTACTTCTTTTTTCTCCTTGAACATTTTGCCTGAAACGCATTCTACGTTTGGAGATGAAGCTAGGTATATTGAAGTCTCTGCGCCCTTTTTGGCGCTGATTTGCATTGGTCTAACCAATGTAAACAATAAGGAGGAACGCAGGCTGCCGTTGCTTCTCCCCAAATTCGTGGCAACAAATCCAGGCATAAGCGAATTAGCAGTTATTCCACTGCCCTCAAGGCGTCTTGCAAGTTCGTAATTGAACATGGTTAGCATCAGTTTGGTGTTGCTGTAAACTTTCATGCCCTTATAATTTTTCTCGCTTTGCAAATCAGCAAGATTCACCGAGCCGCCTTTATGCAGTCCTGAACTGACGTTAATTATTCTTGAAGGGTGACCAGCTTTTAGCATGTCTAACAATTCATGCGTAAGAAGAAAAGGCCCTAAATAATCAACTGCCAAAGTGCGCTCAAAACCCTCAGATGTTACTTCACGTTTATCAAAAACAGCACCAGCATTATTAATCAAAACATTAAGCCTATCATACTTAGCTTTAAATTTACGGGCAAAATCCTTAATAGAACTCATCAAAGACAAATCGCACAGCAACAGATCAACAGATTTGTTACCGGTTTTCTCAATCACATCCGCTTTAGCCTTCTCACCACGCTCTTGACTCCGAACAACCATAACAACAGTTGCACCCAACTTAGCCAAGCCGATAGCAGTTTCTTTTCCAATCCCTGAATTACTGCCTGTTATCAGGCAAATCTTCCCTTTCATCTGACTCACAAATCATGCCTCCTGAAAAACTAATCAAACATAAACCAAATTAAAATTACGAATAAAACCTCATATATTTTTTTATTTTCAGTCTAAAAAAATGTCACAAAATGATTAATTTTAACGGTTAACGAGCGAATTTTCAATTAGTTAGCTTGCTGCGTTTTGCTTGTAGACTTCGGCTTGTTCAACGTTTATTCCGATCCACTTTACTTTATAGCCTAGCTGAGTTAAAACGTCGGAAGCATCACTTATTCCTTCTGACTCAATAATTCTTGTGGCTTCAAAAAGAGTTAGTTTTCCAGCCTTTTTCAAGTATTCCCCGATTGTAATGCCTACTTGCCCAAGCTTCTCCTTACTTACCAAGTTGTTAGACATCGCCACGTAGTCGTAAGGCGGATTAGCGTGAAGTACTTGTCGTACTGATTCAGCAGAAACACCTATTCGGCTGGCAAATTCAGCGTAGGAAAGGGTGGGTTCAGTAAATTTAACATGAAGGTCCATTAAGAATTTTACTTCTTTTTCTTTAACGTCTTCAAACGCTTTCTCTAGATAACGTGTAACCGAAGCCAACGGGATCTCTCTGTGATAATAAATGAAATGCAGCTGCGGACGTTTTTCTAATGCCACGAGTTTTTCGCATGCTAAAGCTTCGTTAACGAGCAAGATCATTTTTGAATTCACTTGCTTTAGCTTTTCTATTTTACGTAATAGATATTCTTGGGTCCAGAAACCAACGAGTTCCAAGTACACTTTAAGTCCCGACCGTTCAAGCGAAAAATCTGGCACGATAACACTGGAACCTGCAAGAACAGGCTCAGGCTCTCTTTTAAGTATCCAATTAGACTTTAATGCAAGAAACTGGACTGCAAATCGCTCTTCATCTGTGGAATCGAAAGTTAACGGTTGCAAAGTGATTTTGGGCAGAAGTGAACCATGCTTTAGGCTTTCTATTTTGAATGAGCAGATTTCGTTGCTGTACTTCCAAAGTATCTTTGCATTTACTGTCCATTCAGGGTTAGCAACGATTGTGGGGAGAAGCTTTGCAATGTGGATTCCGTATCTCTTTGTTAGTTTAAAGAGGCTTGCGGGGCCGTCTATTTTTACCCAGAAACCGTTATTGTGGTAAGCCTCATAGATGAGGCCTAGCTTTTTGATGGAGTGGAAAAGGTCTTGCCATCTGCCTGAAGCTGTGAAGCTTAATTCTGTTGAGTCAAAGAGTAGTGTCTGCGTTAAACTCAGATTGTACTGTTGAAGCAGTTCAATTGCTGAGGGTGGGTTAAAGCTTTCAAGAATTAGCTCGTCATCTAAGTCCTTGTAAAGTGACTCCTCAACCTCTTCCTTTGAAAACGCTATTTCTGACGCGACAATGGAAAGTATCTTTTCCCGTTTTTTCAAGTCTGTTGGTAAACCGAGTCTTTGCGCTGCATCAAAAACTCTTCGCCTTAGATCAACGGGGTTGATTCTGCTATTGCAAACAAAAGTGCCTCTCCGATCAAGCAGCATAGCCAATCCTCTTACAAAGCGGTACTCAAAACCTCTACTTTCAAGGTCTGCTGTGATGATTTTTAGAACTCTCTTTTTCTCATGAATATGCGTTTTGTAGGCTTCGATTAGTGTGTTGGCTGCTTCAATGTTGTCAGTGGAGAGCTTGGCGTAACGCGGCTGAATCTCGCCCTTTCTCTTCCAAACCACAAGCAGGCTACTGGGCAGCAACCCCTGTTGAGTCCCCCATCTTTTGACGACGCCTACGGCTTATACCAACTTCCACAGTTTCCCTAGAAATTATTTCCACAAGGCGTGCAGTTTTGCCCTCTTTCTTTCTAAGAAGCCGCCCAAGCCGCTGCACGTACTCACGCGCACTTCCTGTTCCCACCCAGTATTAAGCCTACTGATGCGTCCGCTATATCCACGCCTTCGTCTAATACCTGAGAAGTGACAACAACATTGTATTTTCCGGTTCCGAAATTGGCAAGTATTTCGCGACGCTCTTCCCTAGGACTTTGGTAAGTGATTGCTGGAATAAGAAAACGCTTGCTTACTGCGTAAACAAGATCGTTATACAAAGTGAAAATCAAAATTTTTTGGTTTTCGAATTCTTCAAGCTTTTCTGCTAAGAGGTTTAGCTTTGCCTCAGAGTTCACTGCAATCTTTAACGCTTTGTTTCGTGCAAGTAACGCTTCTCTAGCGTGCGGTTCTCTGCCAGTCATCATTATAAAACGGTGAAAATCAGCTACACTCTTTAGCACTATGTGCCTTTGATACAGATAATTCTTAAATTTGCCCATCTCTGCATCGTAAATTTTCTGCTCCTCAGAAGTCAAGTCAACGGCAACTTTTTCGTAAACGTAAGGTGCAAGATGTTTTCCAGTCAACTCTTCTATGGCGATGGAGTAAACCGGGTCTCCGACGAGCAATGGAAGCAGTGAATGCCTCTGATCACTTCTCTCGTATGTGGCAGTTAAACCCATTCGATAAGGCGCAATGTACATTTCAGCAATCTGCATGTAACCAGGTGAAGCAAGATGATGAACCTCGTCAAATATCAAGAAAAGAAAACGATTACCTAACTGCGCAGCCTGCGTGTACGCTGAATCATAAGTAGACACGGTAATCATGCGAACGATGTTTTCGCCGCCTCCTACGACGCCTGCTTCCACGCCGAGGCACTCCTTGATTCGCCTTTTCCACTGGTCAAGCAAGTCTAACGTGGGAACAATTATTAATGCCTGTTTTTTCAGGATGTCTATGGCTTTTAAGGCGATGAATGTTTTTCCAGCTGCGGTCGGTAAAACAAGTACTCCCCTGTTGCCTTCGCGCTTCCAATTTTCCAAAGCTTTAAGCTGGTAAGTTCGTAATTCAATGTTACTTTTCAACGGTTCAAGAGGCGGCAGATCTGGGACATCATCGTCGAACTGAATTCGGCTTTCTTTCAAATAATCAACAGCGTCCTTGTAGTGACTTGCCTTAAGCCGATAACAACCAACGCGAGGATCCCATTTGCCATAGGGAGTTCCAACTTCTCCCTTCAACAGAATTGTGCCTTTGTCAAACCACAAACGAGGCATAGAAACAATTCAGCACACTAATCATTTAAACTTACGTAAGACAAAGCATGCGCTTCCAAATTAAATTATCATACATTTCCGAAACAACCTCTTTTATAAGTGAAATATTCTATCCTTAGTGAGGCAATTATTACGTCCGATGAACTTTATGATGTAATCATTATTGGAGCAGGCCCAGCTGGATTAGCCGCTGGTATCTACGCATCAAGATTGAAGTTGAAGACTTTGATTCTTGATAGCACTTTGCCTGGTGGAAGAGCAATTTATGCACCTTTAGTGGAGAATTTTCCAGGTTTTCCTGAAGGTATAACTGGCGCTGAACTAGTAGAAAAGATGACCAAGCAGACAGAGAAATTTGGAGCTGAAACAAGATTCTCCGAAGAAGTTTTGGATACCGTTCTTAAAGATAGAGTAAAGACGGTGTTGACAAGGTCTGGCAAATTTCAAGGTTTATCAGTAATAGTTGCAACTGGGACCCAGCAGAAGAAGCTTTTGCTGCCTGGAGAATCTGAGTATGTTGGACGAGGCATATCATACTGCGCCGTCTGCGACGGACCTTTCTTTAAAAATAAAATAGTTGCAATTGTAGGTTCAAATGACAATGCTTTTGAAGACGCAATATACCTTTCAAAATTTTCGAAAAAAGTAATAGTAGTAATACAAAGCGAAGAAATTGAAGCTACACAAGTGCTCGTTGAAAAAACAAGGGAAAAAGCAAACGTACAAATCCTTAATGCCAAAGCAAAAGAGATAGTCGGCAACGGCTTCGTGAAAGCTCTAAAAGTGATAGACTCAAGCGACAATGAAGACACACTTAATGTTGACGGCGTTTTCATTCTAATTGGCAGTCTACCGATGACCAATATTGTAAAGAAAGCAGGTGTCTCACTTGACGAAAGAGGATGCATTCAAGTTGACAGAAGGCAAACAACAAATATCGAAGGCGTATTTGCAGCAGGAGATTGCACATGCGGAGGAATGCAGATTATAACTGCGGCTGGAGAAGGAGCGACTGCTGCAGTTCAAGCTTACAAGCATATAAAAGACCTGAAAATGATTCGTCCTCGAAACAGAGACCCTGTCTGATTATTAGAGTGAGATCAATTTGATGTAACATAGGCTCAAATAACCGCAACAAATCCCTCTTAATTCAGAGGAACAATGCCAAAGATTAAGACCCAAGATGGAACAGATATCTATTACAAAGATTGGGGCAATGGGCAACCTGTTGTCTTTAGTCATGGCTGGCCTCTTAATTCAGATGCTTTTGAAGATCAAATGTTTTTCTTAGCATCTCATGGTTACCGTTGCATCGCCCATGATCGACGTGGACACGGACGTTCAAGCCAACCTTGGAAAGGTAATGACATGGACACTTATGCAGATGATCTTGCAGAGCTTATGGAGAAACTCGATCTAAAAGACGCAGTTCTTGTTGGTCATTCTACTGGCGGTGGCGAAGTTGTAAGATACATTGCTCGTCACGGTGTAAGTCGAGTGTCAAAGATAGTGCTTATTGGCGCGGTTCCGCCGATAATGTTGAAAACAGCTGAGAATCCAGGTGGACTGCCTATGCAAGTTTTTGACCAAATTCGCAATGCTGTAATCGCGGATCGATCGCAGCTTTTCAAGGACTTATCGATGTCATTTTATGGCTATAACAGACCAGGCGCAAAAGTTTCTGAAGGCGTCCGAAATTCTTTCTGGCATCAAGGAATGATGGCAGGATTAACAGGTGCCTATTTCAGCATCAAAGCCTTCTCCGAAACGAACATGACAAACGACCTTAAAAAAATCAATATACCCACACTAATTATACACGGCGACGACGATCAAATAGTACCCATTGCGGATTCGTCTATGCTGTCAGCCAAAATAATAAGAAATTCAATATTAAGAATTTACAAGGGCGCACCACACGGTTTATGCACAACCTATAAACAACAAGTAAACGCAGACCTTCTCGCTTTTATAGAAGGTAAAGCATTGCCACAAGAACCCTCAATGACAACTCAACAAATGAGATAAACTATAGCCTCAAGTCTTTTCCTTCTATTTTTTTTCTAATCTTTTCCCAAAAGTCTCAGTATCATCTTTGAGCAATAACCAAAAATTAGCTAATTAGCAAAGAGCAAGTTTTCGCTACCAAGTGCTCAACATCAGGATATTAGTCCTAGGTCTTTCTTGGGGTTTCCAACCATCTTTTTCGGATTGATTATTCTATCGAAGTCTTTAGAACTGACATAGCTCAGTTTTAAAGCAGCTTCCTTGAGGCTTAGATTATTGTCTAATGCGTAATGAGCAATTTCAGAGGCTTTGTCGTATCCAATGACTGGGCTTAAGGCTGTAACAAGCATTAAAGAGTCTTCCAAATACTTACTTATTTTTCCTTTATCTAGTGATATTCTCTCTATACTATGCTCGCGCAATTTATTCGAAGCATCGCCCAGGATTCTTGCCATATGCAAAACATTATTGATAATTATTGGACGCATTACATTGAGCTCGAAATTTCCCAGCGACCCAGCGAAGGCATTTGCAGTGTCCTCGCCTATTACTTCGATAGAAACCATTATCATAGCTTCTTCCTGAGTCGGATTGACTTTCCCAGGCATAATGGAGCTCCCTGGCTCATTACTTGGCAAAATCAACTCGTGCAGTCCCGCGCGTGGACCTGAGCCAAGCCAGCGTATATCGTTTGCAATCTTCATTAGAGCAACTGCGAGAGTCCTTAGCGAAGCGCTTGCAAGTATCATTGCGTCTGCTGAAGCTTGTGCCTCGAACTTGTTTGGAGCGGTAACAAAGGGATAATTAGTCAGTTTTGAAATTTCAGCAGCCACATTTTCCCCGAAAGTCTCTGGTGCATTAATTCCTGTCCCAACCGCAGTTCCACCCATAGCCAGTTGATAAAGTCTTTCAAGGGAGCGCTTTACAATTTCAAGAGCGTTGTCAAGTTGCACCACGTATCCAGACCATTCCTGACCGACAGTCAATGGGGTAGCGTCCTGAAGATGAGTGCGACCAATCTTTACAACATCCACCCACTTCCTGGCTTTTTCCCACAATGCGTCTCTCAGCGCGGAAACTGCAGGAATTAAGCGAGTATTAAATTCGATTACAGTTGCAATGTGCATCGCTGTTGGGAATGTGTCATTTGATGATTGACTCATATTCACATCGTCGTTTGGATGAATTGGTTTTTTGCTTCCAAGTTTTCCACCGACCAATTGAATGGCTCTATTGCTGATAACTTCATTAACGTTCATGTTAGACTGCGTACCTGACCCTGTTTGCCAAACGTACAATGGAAACTCCGCGTCAAGCTTTCCTGCTATAATCTCATCAGCAACACCCGAGATCAATTCAGCTTTCCACCCAGGCAGCAATCCTTCAGCCGCATTGACGATTGCCGCAGCTTTTTTCACATAGCCATATGCGTGGTAAACTTCTAGTGGCATACGATCGTTGCCGATCGAGAAATGGATTAGCGATCTTTGGGTTTGTGCACCCCAGTAATGTTCTGCCGGAACCTTGATTTCTCCCATCGAATCTGTTTCTACACGTTTGCCTGTCGTGCCTGTACCAATGGGCAGATTTAGAATTTTAGGGGTCTGAATGGGTTTGGAATCTTTCATTTCCGGAAAGCACTTTCCATGGGCTGAGCTAGTAAGCTTCATATTCAGGCATATAAATTATCGCTATTCCATGTATTTGAGAAAAGATTAAGGGATAGAAGATCAAAAGTTGGCCTTGCAAATATCTTTGTAGGAGCTCAAGTGTTTGGCGGGTATTAAAGAAATGATGATTAGATTCGATGGGGACAGAAGACTTGCAGTCATTAGACATGCAAAGAGACCAGATATCATAAGCTTGGAAAATGAAAGAGATCTAAGCATCACCAAGGAAGGTTATGCTGCCGCAGTAAAATTCGGAAAAGAGATCGGAGTTTCTGACAGCACGTTACAATTTCAAATTTTTAGTTGGGGTTCGCGAAGAGTGATCGAAACGGCTGAGGCCATAACGATTGGTCTTAAACAAGCTAAAAGAAATGCCATTGGACCTTCACAGATATTTTTCGCATCACCAATGAAGAACTCCAAGGAATATGAAAGAGCATTTTATTCAGGTCACTGGAACGAATTTATTGAAAACTGGATGAATGGCAAAAATCCGCAAACAGCATTCTATCCTGTCGAAGAATATGCCAAAACTACGTATCGATCGCTCCTCGACGAAAAATATTGCACAACTGGAAAAGTAACAATAATTGTTACACATGATTTGCATATTATGCCTCTCATAAAGTACGCTTTCCCTTCCTTCTGCTGCTGGCTCAAATATTTAGATGGCATTGTCCTGAAAGATGATGGTGACAAAATCAACGTTGGATTTGATGGGATGAATGCCACGATAACGCGTGAGTCTCTTGGCAACCCAAGCTCCAAATAGTAAAGATTACTTGAGCTCGCATGCTAATTTTCCGCATCATCGGTGGCCAGCATGATGGAGAATTTGATTTTCTTAACTGGCTTGTTAGCTTTTAACCCATCAATTAGATTCTTTAAACGCTTTGAAGGTCCTTTAATTATCATAACTTCTAAGCAATCAGTCTCCGTTAAATGTGAATGAAGATAAGCAGTTATCATATCACTAAACTCATGTTGCAACTTAAATAATTCTTCATTTTGCTCTTTCTTTTCATAAAGTACAGATATCGTGGCTATGACATTGCTGTGGAGCTTGTCAAGCTCTTTATACTCGATTATGTAGTTTCGGACAGCTTGCCTTAGAACTTCTGATCTTGTCGCGTTTTTTTTCTCCCCAAGGATGGAATCTAGTTCTTCAAGCAATTCTGTTGGCAGTGAGAGGCTAATGATGCTCATAAGGTCTCATCTTTTTGTGTTGCTGTCTTATAGTTATGTTTGTTTTATTTTAGTTTTTTTGGTGTTTAGCGTTTATATTGTTTAATAATTTTTCTGTTTTTCTTATTTAAATAGTTATTAAAAAATTAACAAAATTTAATAACATCTTTTTCCAAACTTATATCAGAGAGCCACTCATGAAACAGCGTTCCTACATCAAAGTAGCAATATTGATAGCAATAATTATTGCGGCGACAGTAATAGGAGTACTTTTATCACAAAATCTCCCATTAACTTCAAGCTCAAAAGGGTTGCAGGTAGTCGCAGCCGAAAACTTCTGGGGAAGCCTATATCACAACTTGGCGGAACCCGCGTCCAAGTTAAGAGTATTGTAACTGATCCAAATGCTGACCCGCATGAGTACGAAAGCAATTCAGGCGATGCTCGAGCTGTTGCAACAGCTAACTATGTAATTATGAATGGCGCTGGATATGATGATTGGATGGCAGATCTTACTTCTGCCAACACCAATCCCAATCAAAAGGTATTGAACGTGGCAAACCTCCTAGGGCAAAGTGTAGGTGCTAACCCCCATTTCTGGTATAGTCCCTCTTACGTAAATATAACCGTTCATCAAATGTACCTTGACCTTGTTTCCCTCGACCCAAATGGCACCTCTTACTACACCCAACAATATACAGCTTTGAACCAATCGCTAGGCGTCTATAACCAGCGAATCGACCAAATCAAAGCCCAATTCAACGGCACAGAAGTGGCTTCCACCGAGAGTATCTTCGTGTATTTAGCAGACGCAACAGACCTTAACCTTGTTTCCCCCCCTGATTTTATGCAAGCAATTTCGGAAGGAAATGATCCGTCAGCACAAAGCATAACACAGTTTCAAACGCAACTAGAAAGCGGTAATGTAAAAGTGCTAGTCTATAACAATCAAACTATAACAACTATTACAACTACAATGCAAACCATCGCTCGCCAGAATGGCGTTGCAGTGGTCGGGATCACAGAAACTGTAGTGCCACCCAACGAGAATTTCCAAGACTGGATGAACTCGGAATTAATATCCTTACAAGCTGCACTAAATTCAACAGCAACAAAGTGATATATTTGGGAACAAGCAGTACAAATATTGATACAGCTCAAATTAATGGTATACCAGCGGTTACAGCTGACAACTTAGCTGCAGGCTACCCCGGCAAGACAGTTTGGCGAAATGCAAACTTTACAATCAACCGTGGTGAGTTCGTTGCGGTAATTGGTCCTAATGGCGCAGGTAAAACAACCTTGTTTCGTTTATTGCTAGGCTTGCAGCAGCCGCTTAGCGGAAACATTAAATTATTTAATAGTCGACCTACGCGTGGCAACCCACAAATCGGTTATGTTCCTCAACGCCATGCAATTGATAGTGATGCGAGCGTTGAATGTATAGAATTGGTGCAACTGGCGGTTTCTGGTAATAAGTGGGGTTTGCGCCTCTTCTCTGATAAGGATCGAAAAATTGCACTTGACACCCTTCAAGCCGTAGGAGCTTCAGAGTTAGCACATCGGTCTCTTAGTGCTTTATCTGGCGGCGAATTGCAAAGAATATTTTTAGCCGAGGCATTGGTGAGTAATCCCAATATACTTTTACTTGATGAACCGTTATCTAATCTTGATATTAGACGCGGAAGAGAACTGGTGCAACTCGTTGACAGTGTTGTTCGGCAGCGAAACGTGACGGCTTTTCTTGTAGCTCACGACATAAATCCTCTTTTGCCTTTTCTTGACAACGTGATTTACATTGCTAACGGTAAAGTAGCGGTTGGGAAACCAAAAGAAGTTCTAACTTCAGAGCGCCTTTCTGCTCTGTATGAAATTCCCATTGAAGTCGTTCACGACTCTAAGGGCAATATTGCCATTATCGGTTCAGGTGCAGACACGGACAAAGGGATAGACCCTCTAGGGAGCAATCGATGTACGACCTGTGATGATGACAAAGAAAAGGGGTAGAAATAGCTTGAGCTTTAGCTTAAATCCAATTTACGATTTGCAACAAATTTTTCAATGGCAATTCATGCAACACGCTTTCGAAGCGGGAACAATCATTGCTATCGTGGCTGGCATCGTAGGCTACTTTGTGGTTTTAAGAAGATCATCGTTTGCCGCGCATGCTCTTTCACATATCGGTTTTGCTGGTGCAGCAGGCGCCGTATTATTTAACATCAATCCAGTCTTCGGTCTTTTGCTATTTACATCCGTCGGGGGAACGGGGATAGCAATACTTGGCCCCAAAGCTTCCAATCGTGATGTCCAAATTGGGACAGTTCTTGCCTTCATGCTTGGCTTAGGCGTTCTATTCATCAGCCTTTATACTGGATATGCTACCGAGGCATACTCCATATTGTTTGGAGAAATATTAGGCATAAGCGCAAGTGATGTCCTGCTTACACTGGCTGTCAGTATCCCAATTCTAATTACACTCGCAGTCGTTTACCGACCACTTTTATTTACCTCCTTGGACGAGGATGTTGCAGAGGCAAAAGGCATGCCCATGCTTTTAATAGGCATAATTTTCATGCTTTTAGTCGCGTTCGCAACCTCAATTGCAGTTCAAGTAGTCGGCGTCTTATTGATTTTCTCGTTAATGGTCACGCCTGCAGCCATTGCACAAACATTAACCAAGAAACCACGACAAGCCATAGTTGTTTCTGTCATCATCGCTTTGCTGGCAACATGGTTAGGGCTTTTCATCGCATTTTACGAACCATACCCAGTTAGTTTTTTCATAACAAGCATAGTATTTGTTCTATACCTGATAGTGCGCTTTGTTTATCCCAAAATGATGCATGTAAAAACCGCCCCAAGGGAAACACGAGAGGTTGAAACTAACTCAAAGGATTAATTTATTATCTATTGAGTCAGTTCCTTTACAGGCACTGTCTTTGTTTTCCACTTGCTAGTTCGATTAGTTTACATAAAAATTCGAACTTAGGAGACAAATTTTGCCAAGCTTCAAAAGCACTGTAAAGTTGTTAAGCAAAAAGTGATAAGCTAACACAAGAATTGGAAATCATATTTTTCTTGATTTTTCTCTATCGGCTCAGAAAAGTTATTACTTAACAATAAGTTAATAGTTGACCTCAAGGAACAAAAATGGCCGCAAACTCAGAATCTTTTACTGCTGAAGGCAAAAGAAAAATTGTTACTGTGGGACTCATCCAAGCCACCACTACAGTTAACATTGCAGAAAACATGGAAAGAACAGCAAACAAAATCTTGGAAGCTTCAAAGCAGGGCGCTCAAATAATTTGTCTTCAAGAACTTTACAGAACCACTTATTTTCCTCAGATTGAAAAGCAGGATGTGCATGAATTGGCTGAAACAGTTCCTGGCGCATCGACAGACGCTTTCTCAGAGCTAGCGAAAAAGAATAAGGTTGTCATTATAGCGCCGTTGTTCGAAAAGGCTTCCAACGGAAAATACTACAACTCAACCGTTGTAATTGATGCAGATGGGAGAATTTTGGGGTCTTACCGTAAAGTGCATCTGCCGCATGACCCATTGTTTTATGAAAAGAACTATTTTGCAGAAGGTGACACAGGCTACTGCATTTTTGAGACCCATTATGCCCGTGTTGGAGTGCTTATCTGCTATGATCAGTGGTTCCCTGAAGCTGCAAGAATTTTAACACTCAAGGGTGCAGAAATCATTTTTTACCCGACAGCAATTGGTAACATTAAAGGTTACAAGTCGAAGGATGGGGACTGGCATGATGCTTGGAAAACAGTGCAACGAGCCCATGCCATAGCTAACGGCGTGCACGTTGCCGCTGTGAACAGAGTTGGCGTGGAGGGCCGATTGAGGTTTTGGGGTGGCTCATTTGTCTGTGACTCTTTTGGGAAAGTGCTTAAAGAAGCAAGTTACACCAAAGAAGAAGTGCTTATCGCAAAAATTGATCTAGATAGAAACATAGAAATCCAAGAAGGATGGGGGTTTCTTAACAATCGACGACCAGATACTTATAAGTCGCTTATTGAAAAAATACATTAGCGGGAATCGCAATGAATGAAACTAAATATGTTCACAAGACGCCTCGCGAATTAGGATACCGTATGCCTGCGGAATGGGCTAAGCATGAGGCTATCTGGCTAGCGTGGCCTTATGATCCAACCACTTTCATTTCAGGCGTTGAAAAAGTTGAGTGTACTTTTGTCCAAATTATTAAGGCAATCCATGAGCATGAGTATGTCAATCTTTTCGTGAAAGACGAAGATATGTATCAAAAAGTTTCAAGCTTGCTCGGGCAGAGCCGCATTGATTTGAGCAAAGTTCGTTTTCTCCAGTTTGAATATGCTGACGTCTGGTTCCGCGATTACGGGCCAATATTTCTGCTTAATCAAAAGCATGAAATAGCAATGGTGCACTGGATTTTTAATTCTTGGGGAGAAAAATACACAGAATTGTTGAAGGATGCAGATATTCCTATCATTATTAACCGAAACATGCTTTTGAAGTGTTTTGAGCCGGGCATAGTTCTTGAAGGTGGCGCAGTAGATGTCAACGGTAAAGGAACTTTACTTACAACAGAGCAGTGCCTGCTTAACAAGAATAGAAATCCTCAACTTAAGAAAGAAGATATTGAAAAGTTTTTGCAGGACTATTTGGGAGTTTCAAACATTATTTGGTTGAAAAATGGCATAGCTGGCGATGACACGGATGGCCACATCGATGACGTGGCACGTTTCGTGAATCCTACCACAGTTGTGTGCGCCTATGAAGAGGGCGAGGATGAAAACAGCGAAGTTTTAAGAAAAAATTACGAGTTGCTCTGCCAATCGACTGATCAGGATGGCAAAAAACTTGATGTTATCAAGTTACCCATGCCAGGAAACATTCAATTTAATGGGGAAAGGCTACCAGCAAGCTACACAAACTTCTACATTGGCAACAAGACAGTTCTAGTTCCAACCTTTAAATCTAAAAAAGACAAAGATGTTCTTAATACCATCCAAAAACTATTCCCAAAAAGAAAAGTAGTTGGCATAAACTGCGTTGACTTATTATGCGGCTTCGGTGCAATTCACTGCGTCACACAACAACAACCGGCACTTCCTGAAGACTAAAATTGATACGCTGACTAAACCAAGAAGAACACCCCTATTTTTTGATCACCCTCTTTCATAAATAAGCTTAAAAGATGCTATTTTGCTAGGCATTTAAATGCAAAGGTTTGCTTAGGAAAAAGGCGTGAAATCTCTTGGGAAAAGTTCCAAAAGAAAAAGAATTCACTAAAGCACAATTAGTAAAACGAGTTAAAACGTACAGGTTTATGCTCTCGATTATTTTTGGAATTCAACATTTTCGAAGAAAACGTGTTGGCAAAGAAATGTTCTTAGATACAGACAGGGGAAAGGTAAGGGTTCTGGCTTACAACCTTGATAATCCAAGTAAACTGCCCTTGTTTGTTGATATTCATGGAAGCGGTTTTGTGATGGCTGACGCTGAAATGGATGACCCTTTCATGAGGAATATCGCCGAAAAAGCTAACGTAAAGATTCTCAGCGTTGATTACTCTCTTGCACCTGAGGAACCTTTTCCTAAAGCTCTCAACGAATGCTATGATGTTGTTAAGTATGCGAAGGAGCATGCTTCGGAGTTCGGGATTGACCCTGAAAATATAGCTGTTGGCGGACACAGTGCAGGAGGAAACTTGGCAGCTGCGATTTGTCTGATGGAAGAAGAGAAAAAAATTCTTGGCCTTAAATGCGTGATTCTGGATTACCCGCCTCTGGATATTGCTACAGATCCTTATCTTAAGCCAACGCCTAAAAAATCGATTCCACCCAGCATGGCTCGCTTTTTTAACGCATGCTACTGCACAAAAGAAGAGGCAAAAAACCCGCTCGTTTCGCCTATCTTTGCCACTACTGAACAGCTAAAATCTTTCCCGCCTACACTGATAATCACAGCAAGCCAAGATTCGCTGTGCAAAGAAGGAGAAGATTTTAGAGATAAACTTGAGGCTGCTGGAGTAAAGGTCGACCATAAGCGTTTTGAAGCTGTTCATGGTTTTACTCTTAGCAACTCTCCTGCAGCAAAAGAAGCTTGGCAGATGATGATCGACTACTTGAGCAAATATTTACACAAGAGTTAGCTATAAAAATGCTATAAAAATCAAATATGGTCTATGAATAAGATTTCTTCTTCATACTCTTTTTTAATCGAATCAGGGATTTTCATTTTAATCATCACGTCTTTTTTAATGTAGAAGTGATTTGGAAGCTAAAAAGGTATTTAAGATTTGTTCATAAAAACTATGAATAGAATATACATGTTCATAATATTAATTAATAATTGAATATTTGTTTACACTTGTGCCCTTAAGTTAAAATACCTCTTTGAACATTTTCAGACAAGGTATGTGCGGAATAGCAGGAATTTTCAACATATCGGAACCAGTAGCCCAATCAAGAGACAAGGCTCTGCGGATGGCTACTAAAATACGACACAGAGGACCAGACTGGAGCGGCATTTTCAGTGACGACAAAGCCGTTCTTGCGCATGAGCGACTTTCGATAGTCGATGTTGAACATGGTGCCCAACCCTTATTTGACAAACAAAACGGCAACGTTCTCGCAGTAAACGGAGAAATCTATAACCACGTGCTTCTCCATAACGAACTTAAAAAGGAACATTTGTGGCAAACAAAATCCGACTGCGAAATAATCCTTTACCTTTACGATGAATACGGTCCTGACCTCCTCAACATGCTAAACGGCATGTTCGCATTCATTCTATATGATAAGAGAAAAGGCGACTTTTTTGTTGCTAGAGATCATATTGGCATAATTCCACTTTACGTTGGCTGGGATGACAAAGGAACATTCTATGTCTCAAGCGAAATGAAAGCACTCAACGACTATTGCACAACCATAAAAGAATTTCCGCCAGGACACTATTTAATCGGCAAAGGCAACGAAGACTTCATCAAGTGGTACAAGCCTGAATGGGCAGAAAAAATTCCTACAAAGAAACTAATTCTCTCAGACCTGAGAAAAGCCTTGGAGAAATCAGTAAAAGGAGAAATGATGTCAGATGTTCCTTACGGCGTTCTCATATCAGGCGGACTAGATTCTTCCCTGATTGCTGCAATCGCCTCAAAATATCGAAAGAAACGAGTTGAATCAGGAGATAAAGAGGAAGCTTGGTGGCCACGCCTGCACTCATTCGCCGTTGGCTTAGCCGATTCACCCGACCTCAAATATGCAAAAAAAGTAGCTGACTACATAGGAACAGTTCATCACGAAATAATTTTCACTATTCAGGAAGGCTTTGACGCTATACGCGATGTCATCTACCACTTGGAAACCTTTGACGTGACAACTGTTCGTGCTGCAACGCCGATGTATTTGATGGCTCGAAAAATCAAGTCTATGGGCATAAAAATGGTTCTTTCCGGCGAAGGTGCAGACGAGGTCTTCGGCGGATATCTCTATTTTCATAAAGCGCCAAACAAGCAGGAATTCTACGAAGAGACAGTTCGAAAACTCTTCTTGTTAAGCAAATACGATTGCCTTAGAGCAAACAAGGCGACAGCTGCGTGGGGAGTTGAAACTAGAGTGCCGTTTTTGGACAAGGAGTTCTTGGATTTCGCTATGAGCTTTGATCCGCAAGAGAAAATGTGTTCAGACGATAAAATTGAAAAGTATGTTCTACGAAAGGCCTTTGAAGGCTACATTCCCAACGAGATTCTTTGGCGGCAAAAAGAACAGTTTAGCGACGGCGTCGGCTACGGGTGGATTGATTATTTGAAACAACACGCCGAAAAATCAGTAACAGATGAAATGATGGCAAAAGCATCAACAAAGTTTCCAGTCCAGACGCCCACTTCGAAAGAAGAGTATTATTACAGGCAAATATTTGACAGCTTCTTCACTTGCGCCGCTGCTGCTTTAACCGTCCCTATCGGTCCGACAATTGCCTGCTCTACTCCCACAGCTTTCAGATGGAGTAAGGATTTTGCAAAAATGGCTGATCCCTCAGGCAGGTCTGTTAAGGAGCATAAGCATGCGCTAAAAAGAACACACAATAAGAAGCATTAAAGCTGATTTATCAACCGACAATTCTGAAGAACGTGCTTTGAGGATTAATCTCTCAGAAATCTTTGGTATTTAGCTATGTAATATGCGAGAGTTACTACTAAGACGCTTGTGAAGAGGATAACAAATGTCAAGCTATTTTGAGTTATCATAACTTCACTTTCATGAAATTGTTTGTGTAGCCTTTTTGAAATTATGATTTCTTGAAAATTGACCATTTTATTTCTTACCTTTTGCACCCGAAAAGCAATCTGCCAAATTACTTTAAAAGTGGGATCTTAAAATCTAAACCATTGAAATAATGAGACTAAAAATGCGCAAAAGAGAATTGCAGATTAGCCTCATTTTTGGTTCATTATGGTTTAGTTCTGAGTTCAACCCTAATGCCGTAAATAGCTATGGCAAGTGACACGAAGATCGTAGCTATTGAAGCTGCATCGATTATTCCAAACATATTTTCACCTTACCAGTTTATAATTAATTATTTGCCCAGCATAATATAAATATGATTGTGATTTGTTCATAATATTTCTTAAAAGTTAAACAGTCGTCGAAAATCTATCGGAAAATTTATATGGAATAGCACCATTCTATCTTAATTCAGAACAGCAGAGGTAAAAAAAATGAAAGCATACATACTCTTGAGCACCAAACCGGGAACATCACTGGATGTTGTCAAAAGATTCAAAGAAAAAGTAAAAGAAACAATCACGGCCGACGCGATATTCGGTCGATACGACGCAATCGTTATTTTAGAAGCCCCAACGCTTGAACAAATTAATCAAGTAGTTTACAAAATAATAGAAAAAGACCCAAACGTGACTCGCACTGAAACATCCATAGTTCTATCACCCATATAACTGCTGAATAACTTCTTCAGCAGATTATCGAAAATTTTTTTTGTATTCTAATTTTTTAAGAAGTACAAACACGTAAAATTTGAGATTTCAGAGGAACACTTTAGCAGCTTAAAAGCCAATTTTAAGTCAACTGAAAGTGTCAGCCGCAGGCTTGATTATTCTTTGCGTAAACTAATTTTCCTACTAGTTTGCCATTCATGCGCTCTCATGTTTGATGCGAAGTCTTAAATATCTAATCAACAAAAGTTTGGCTTTAATTTAAACAAAGGAGAAATAATCAATGAGCAACAAGGAAGGTTACCTACATGACTATCTCGCCGCAGCTTTCGTAGGCTTAGCACTCGCACTCTACGTTAACGCTGCTGCAAAGCCATTAGCTGAAGCAGCAGCTTGGGGACCGTTTGTAGCAGTGGTCGTGGTTAGCGGGCTGTTCTTATTCATTCCAGCAGCCTTCGCAGCATCATATCTTAACTTCAGATTTCACCAGATGAGCGATAACAAAAAGATGGCGGGACTTAGCGCTGGAATATTCACAGCAACAGTATACACGATCATTACACTCATAAGCGCAATTGTAGACTCCATTGCAATCACCAATCTTGCCGGGAACTTTTTCATCGCATGGATACTTGAAGTCGTTTTCGCATTTATCTTTATGGCATTAGGCGGCTATGTTGAAGGTTCACTTGAAGAGTCATCATACCAGCTACCAAGCTTCTTTAATATGGAAAAAATTCAGCGAACGCCATCACCGCCACCTCCACCGCCTCCAGGGAATGCGCAAAATTGCCCTACATGTGGAAGACCAATGAGGTTTATCGACCAATATCAACGCTGGTACTGTGACTACGATAAAAAATACGCATAAACCGACCGCACACTAAAATTAACTCTTATTTTTTTTTAAAAATATTCATTGAAATGGAGAAAACAAGAAGGCTTAAGAAAGTAAATACATTCCTGACTTAAGGATAATTAAAAAAAGAGGGAAGAAACTAAAGTCTAAACGTATTTCTTGTCTTTGTAACAATACCAGCGCTTATATTGGGGAATATAGGTTAGCGGTTCTCCACAGGTCGGACAAATTTGCTGGGAAGCTGGACTCACCTCAGAAGGGGCAGGCTCGGCGACTTTAGGCTTAAGGATCACAACATCACCTGCTGCCTGTATATTCTCCCAGACAACCTCCTTAGATTCGCCACCTTTAGTCTTAATAACTAATGTTAATCCTACCTTCCCAACTGTATACGCAATGTCATCAACAGTTCCTTGGTTATAGCCTTCAGCATCATAAACTTGCAAGCCAATTAATTTGTCTTTAGTCTTAGTTTTTTTGTCTGATGACATAATCGTTCGCTTCTCTCTTTGTTTGTCTATGTTTTTCTTAATAAAGTTTCACACTATCCAATATTTTAACTCTTCAAAAGCAGTTCATCGCAAAAATCTTATAAATATTTCAGTAAAGCAGTTATTTTGCACCGATAACAATTTTGATCTGAACTTACTCGAAAATTTTAAAACGATTGATTGCATACTTGCTGGTGATTTATATGCAAAAAACATATCCTCCACCGCCTCCGCCTATACCTCCGCCACCTCAACTACCAGAACAAAATGTGAAGATTAACTTGCATGGACCAGAAACGAATTTCTTCAAAAACATCAGAAGCAATTTAGCAGTTTTAGAGCGTAATCTTGCAGCACCATTCAAAGGAAACTTGCACAAAGGCTTGCTTGTTGCGTTTATTCTTAGCGCTTCCATGGGCACAGGGTTATCTCTGCTTCTTGAACTTGCTCTTAGCTTCACAGGGGCGGCAGGGCTTTTGATATTATTTCCAATGATTGAAGAATTTTTCAAAGGATTAAGCGTATTTCTTGTGGTCTGGTTTATGTGGAAGGCTCTTCCAAATCGCCGATATGGTGCCTTGTTAGGTGCGGTTTCAGGTTTAGGTTTTGCTGTTGTTGAAAACATAATTTATAACATTGGTTCCATCGGAAAAACTGATGCAGCTGAAGATATTATCGGCCGATGGATAGGTTTGCCTTTTATGCATGTTATCTGGTCAGCGTTCGTTGGAGTGGGCGTTTTTGTCCTTCTGGCACAAAGAAAGGTTTCTGGCACTCCAGTTTGGCTGGCAATTCCATTTTTACTGTTTGGCTGGGTTGCTCACATGTGCTGGAACGGTCTTGATATAGGCTTGGAGTCATCAGGCGTAAACCTGATTGTTACAATACTCATTAATATCATCATTGTAGCTCTTCCCTTTGCAATAATTCTAAGAGATTTTCTAGGCGGTCACTTCAACTTCTTCAATTTCCTATCTACATCTCAAGAGCTCCTTTTAACATCTCCATTAGCTGTTCCACCGCCGCCTCCACCACCTCCTCCACCTTAAAGAAATTAAGTTAAGCGTATTCGCCACAAAGGCTGAGCCATATTAGTGCAAAATGACTTACTGATAAAAGCTTATATTTTTAGATTCCAAGAGCTAATTCGATTTATTTGAAGGGCCAGGGGCAAGTAACGCGTAATTTCTTTATTTTCTTAGCGTTAGTTAGCTTTCTTTGCATAGGGTTATTTTCCCAAGTAAATGCTGCCAGTCAGTTTTCTTGGAACGAATATTTCAGTTATACAAACACTGAGCAGTTTGAGGCTGGCGGCTGGACTACTACGAACGTTGCAGGGGTAAGTTTTGCTAATGGAACTCTTATTCTTGATGGCATAAATGACACGTCAATAGCTTATGAAAATCATTTTCCATCAGGCATAACTGACTGGGAGATACAGGATGAATCTGAATGGCTTGGCGAAGGCCATTCACAGCCAGTCGTAGCAGTTCAGACCGCTGATCATAGTTATAGTTTTGCAGCTGATGGGTGGTACAACGTGTTTGTTTTTTACAGAGATAATGACCCAAAAATCACCTTTGGCAGCTACACAGAACAGGTAAACACTTGGGTAAACATGACAATGGTCAAGCAGGGCAACACAATCTACATGTACTTTAACGGCCAACTCGAACAAACATACAATGAAACAGACACCACACCGTCTGCTGTTGTTGGGGTTTCTCTGGTTGCCCCATGGGAAGGCAATGAAGCATACAGTGATTTACAATTCGAACAACTAGGCACTTCCAATTCGGAAAATACTAGTTTTTCAGAGCCGTGGGTACCGCCTGCTACAAATGCGGCTGCAGCGGGCATAGTTTCAGTGTCAGTTGCGGGGGCTGCTGCAGTCATCACTTCCGCCTCTGATTCAGTCTTGGCTTCTTTGTACGATTTTTTTAGCAATTTATTCGATAAGATTAAGCAACTTGTGCCTAACGCTGCAAAGAAATGGTTTGAAGATTATGTTGAATCTAAAAGAAAAAGTGCAATTGTGGAAAAGAAAGCTTCACCGTATTTGCTAACTAAAGAAGAAATCGTTGTTTACGCGGTTGCCGTTCTTATTCTGACTTTTTCGTTTGCTTACGTTAAAGTGATTAATTTTCAACAGTTCGTGGATATTTTGCCCTTGTTTTTGGCGACAAGCATCATTGTAATGCTGGCAAGAACGTACCTAATTTCTTTGTACTCGCGCAGGAAAGGAGTTTGGACAGAACATAAAGTCTGGCCGCTTGGTGTTTTCATGTACATTATATCCACAGTAGCTTTGCGATCTCCTTTCTCCTCGCCTACTAGAACGGTGCATCACTCGCGTAACTTGTCTGAAAGAATAGAGGGGACTATTGCAATTGTCGGTGTGTTAATTACGTTAGCTTTTGCTTTGCTCTTTTTTGTTTTGTTAAAAAGCGGCTTTGCTCTGATTGGGGGAACGGGCTTGGCAATGTGTCTAGTTTCAGCCTTCTTTGACACGTTCCCAATTAAACCCATGAATGGACACACTATATTCAAACATAGCAAACTCTTGTGGGCAGTCATATTTCTTGCCTCACTAATATTATACGCTGTTTGGCTTGCAAATATGCTATAAACTGGGAGCAACATTTTCCCTTAATCGTTAGCACGTTTTTGAAACGTTTTTTAGTCATTTAATTTTTTGCAGGATTAGAACATTAGTGTGTATTGGACAGGTTCTTAGAAAGCCTTATGAAAGGCTACGCAAAATGTAAACGCTATGTTCACCCTTAAATGTAACCTGCGCAACGCTGCCAAACGCGGACTTGACTAGATGCCAAAATCATTCTTCGATTCACTAAACAATTTTATTCAGAAACGCCACCGATGGATAATACTAGGCATGGATAATTGCCGTATTGTTATCACTTCTCCTTATCCCAAGCTTCTTCTCATCTGTTTCATACAACATAATAGGCGGCGGACTAGGCGGCCCCTCAAACACCATGTCAAACAAAGCAGCCAACATTATCCAAAATGAATTTCCAAACTCAAATAACAGCCAAAACGCAATTATAATCGTCCTTCAAAACTCCTCAGTATATTCTGAAGCGCTAGAGCAGAAGATTTTATCGCTTAATGCGACGTTATGCAAGGATTCAAATGTTGGCAACTGCACTGGTGTAGAAAGTCTTTACTCAGTAGAAGCAGACCTTCTTAATGAGTCCTTACCCGACATACTTAATCAGACAGCAAACCTTCAAGCAAACATAATAACAATCAACTCAGGATTATACTCTTTACAGGATAACCTAACCACCCTGAGCACAAACCTGTTCCAACTGCAAGACGGCATTAACCAAACAGCACAAATGGTTTACGGCATACCAACCGGTTTCGTTTACATATGGCAACAAGCCATGTCTAATACGTCTGACCCAATCGCAGCTAGCGCCTATGCAAACAACATGTTCAACACCTCATCCAACTTAGGCAACGACGAAGCCATTGCATATTACTCGACATTCTATAACTACTGGAACGCAAGCTTCCAATCTCTTCCAAGTAACACAACAGCATTTGACCGCGAGGCCTACGCAATAGGCAATGCAGTTACAGATTTTTTGAACAATACACAACTTGATGAACAAGCTAGCCAAATGCTTGGTCTTGTCGCCTCAGGTCTAACCGTATCGAATTGGAATCAGCCTCAAGCATTAGAGAACTTGACAATTTCAACAATGACGTCAAGTATTCCCTCAGACTTGTCATCTGCCCTTGGAGTTTCTGCAACTGATCTTTTGAGTAGTTTGTACGGTTTTGGGCAATCGCCTTCAAATGCGACTCTGGGAAACTACGCAATTAGCCTTTTAGAAAATAGTTACTCAAACTTGGCATCTGGAGACCAAGGTTTTTCACTTTCAGATCTGATGCAATCTACATATAATCTTGGCTCAACAACTGATAACTCGCAAACGTGGAACTTGGCGTGCGACCTTATAGCTAACGCAACTGAAAGCACCTTCACGCAGTCGCCACTATTCAACGTGAATAGTGCTTCTCTTAGCAGTCTTCTTTCAGAGCTTTCGCCTAATTCAACAAGTGGCGATATAAACCAAGCTATCGATAACGAAATTGCAACTCAACCATACGCAAACTACCCGTATGCAATGTCAACATCGTTAACTGGTAACTTCGTTAACTCACAGAATAACACTATGCTGATTGTATTTAATTTCTCCTCCAATCCTGATAGTAACACTATTGCCAATGTAGAATCTGACGTACAAAATTCAGGTCTTCAAAACTTTGGGACTGTTTATGTGACTGGCGGTCCAGTAGTGACTCAAGATGCCGGCAACGTCTTCTTGCCCGCCCTCGAATTAACCATTGGACCAGGCATAATAATTTCACTGGTGATTGTTGGCTTACTCTTTATGGCTCCCTTGGCAGCTTTAATTCCAGTCCTATTAGGCGGCGTTTCGATTGCAGTAGCACTTGCAGTAATATACGAAGGATTTGTAAAGATTGGCGGCGGAAACATAACTTTCCTTACACCAACCTTAACCATACTTTTAATGTTAGGTTTAGCGGTTGACTATTCAGTCTTGCAGCTTAGACGCACAAGAGAAGAGCGACTAAAAGGAAAACCAATCCAGGAAAGTGTAGGCATTTCTATTAAATGGGCTGGTCAAGCAGTGCTTACAGCAGGCATAACGGTCATTGCTGCTTACATCGTGATGGCTGTTGTCAATGTGCCCATCTTTAGCGATGTTGGTATTGCAATAGTGTTCGGAGTTTCGATTTTGCTTGCGGCATCTTTGACTTTGCTACCGGCTCTTGAGATTGCTTTAGGTGACAGAATTTTTTGGCCAAGACTAAATAAGCAAAGCATGGTAAAACTTGACCAAAAAGCTGGTCCGAAAAAAAGCATACTAAGACGCTTGGGTCAAAGCACTCTTAAACGTAAAATTCCTGTAATAATCATAATTAGCATTATTTCGATTTGTGCCTTTATCGTCGTGTACAATACGCCAACTGACGAAGAATTTCTCAGGTTGATTCCCAACTTCTCAAGCAATCAAGGACTTGCAGCAATATCAAACGATTTCGGTAGCGGAGCATTATCGCCAACTCAAATCGTTGTTACAACTGCTACACCGATAACTTATGGAGACAACCAATTTAACCAGACTTTGCTAAACCAGATCGAGCAAATCACAGCAGCAGCTGCAACCTCCAACGGAGTGTCAAGCGTTTCAAGCACAACAAGACCATTTGGAAGCGCATTCAACTACACCAGCTTAGGAAACATGCCTGACCAAATCCGGCAGCAGTACGAGAGCCAAATGTTAACAACAATTGGACAAGACAATAAAACGGCTATTATAACGGTTAATCTTTCTAACTCAGCAGATAGCTTAGCCGCTATCAACTCGCTTAAGGGTGTAGAAAAGAATATTGGTAACCTGTCCCTAAACGGCATAAATGTTTACTACGGTGGAGAAACACAATCAACATATGATAGCATAACGTTCATGACTGGCCTGATTCCTGAAGTCATAGCCATCCTCGCAGCTGCAATCTATGTGATCCTCTTTTTCCAGTTGCGTTCAGCTTTCACGCCTATCCGCTTGATAATAACGATCCTCTGCAGTGTTGTTTGCTCTTTGGCCTTTACTTACGGCATATTCTACTATGGTCTCAACCTGCCCATTCTGGACTTTGCGCCTCTATTCGTTGTTGTGACAATGCTTGGAGTTGGGATAGATTACGACATATTTTTCCTCACTCGAATACGCGAGGAAGTCCTCAGCGGAAAAACAGACAACGAAGCAATAATAACAGCCATAGACAAGATCTGGACAACAATCCTTGGATTAGGACTAGTCGTTGCCATCGTCTTCATATCACTGCTACTAACTAATGTAGCAATTCTTGAAGAAATCGCGCTTGCAGTCGCTGCGGCTATACTCATAGACGTAACCGTCGTTATCCTATTCTTCGTACCTTCTTTAATGGGTCTAGCCCAAAAAATGAACTGGTGGCCCTATAAACTCTCAAGAAACAAAAAGCCCGAAAACAACGAAAATAATTGCTAAAATACAATAAGAAAAAGGCGCATATTAATCTCCAATCGCTTCCTTTTCTATTTCAGTAAAGTCATTTATTCAGACCTTCTTTTTTCAGTTTTCGTCTTAGCTCTAAGATTTGCTTGAACATGTTATTTGAATCTTTAAAGAAACTAACCTTTGTAGCCTTTCCGCCTTTCCATTCAACGGGAATCTCTTTTATCTTGTAACCATGCCGACTTGCCCTTACAAGTATCTCGGTATCCCAAAACCAGTGAGCCGCCTCAACCTCATCCAGCAAACTTAATGTCGGCTCTCTCTTGAATGCTTTGAAGCCACATTGATGATCCTTAACTTTTGACCCTAACAAATGCCTGACCAGAAAATTGTAAGTATTAGAGCTTACGCTTCTGGCGAAGCTACGTTCAACTCTACTGTCAGGCAGCATTCTTGAGCCAGTGGAAAACGAGTAACCTTCAATTGTTATGGATTCGATTAGTGGTTTAAGCGCTTTCAGGTCAGTTGCTAAGTCTAAATCTGCATAAACTAGGACCTGACCTTTGCTTTGTTTGAATGCATTTTTAAGCGCATTTCCTCGTCCCAAGCGTTGGTCATGATGAATATGCTTAACGTTAGAGAATTTTTTTGCTAACTCTTTGGCTTTTTCAGCTGTGCCATCAGTGCTGCCATCTTCAGCTATAATAACTTCATGCGAATAATTGAGTTGCTCAAGACTCTGGCTAATTCCTCGAACAGCTGTTTCTAAGCTATGTACTTCATTGAAGGCTGGAAGAACCACTGAAACCTCTACTTCTGTTGTCTTTCTGAGATTGTTTGGTTGTGTCATGGCGCAAAGAACCAGCCTGGAAGCCACTTAAGTTTATCAACGTATGATTCGGAAACAGGCATTCCCGAAATTACCGGATAGAACACGATAAACAAAATCACGGTTGCGGCGAATATGGCTATTGCGAAGACTTTTCCAATGCGTGTGTTCCAGTACTTATTAATGAAGTAAGTCAATGCTAAGCAGAGAAGTGGCACACATAAATAGAAATGGTAAATGTAAGTCGCCCGTGAAATTATGATGTATGGAAGCCAAGAGAAAAAGAAAACAACAACAATGTATACAGCAGAAAAATCGACCTTCGAGATAATTTTTGCTTTTGATTTTTTCTCGGATAGCCGCTGGCTTAGCTTTTGAAAAACTTTCGATTCATATATTATTGTCCCGGTTAATGCGATTACGCTGGCAAAGCCGATCCACCAGACCACCGGGTTACCGAACGCTGTGATCGTTGATACTACATTATTAGGCAAGTATGTTATGTCAAACCATTTAGGAACAGAATTGTTGCCGATGCCAGTCATGAAGGGCCAAGACCACCATGGAGAGGAAGTATGATCTGTTACTGTGCCTGATTGAAAACTGTACATTGCGTTCTGCAGATTCAAAATTGTTGAAAAAGAGTCTCCTGCTAGCATGTCAGGAATATATGTTAAGAAGTAAATTACAACCGATAAACCGATGAAGCCTATCAACAGTAGAAGAGGATAGCCAAAGAAAGTAGCAAGCTTATCAGCGAATCCACCTTTAAGTTTTATGGCATCTTTGAGCTTGTATGCCAAAAACAGCACTAATAAACCGCCAGCCCCAAAAATTGTAAACCACTTCGTAGAGAATCCCAAGGCAAAAAAGATTACTGCTAAAAACAATGGCCAAATAGATGTTTTCCACCCATTCTTAACGACGTTTGCAAGGTAAATTATGAAGAATAACTGCGACAGCAACGAAAAGAATACAATATAGGTATCTACGGTGCCAATTCTAGCCATTGTGAAATGCATGAAGTCAAACGAGAACAGAAACGCTGCAGAAAAACCTCCAATCCATGTTCCAAACAGCTTCTTTCCAATAAGATACAGCAAGGGTATCATCAACGTTCCAAATATCACTCCCATAATTCGCCAGCCAAAAGGAGTTGCGCCAAAAAGAAGTATTCCAGAGGCTTGAATCAGTTTCCCAAGCGGCGGATGAGTTCGTTCATATGGAATTTGATGCTGCACATAATTTTCTGCAGCCCGAGCAAAATACACCTCGTCAAAGTACATTTTAGACATGTAGTCTGGCGGGATTTGCAGCTCGTTTTGCTCGTCAATCAGCTTAGATAGCGATGTGTCTGTAGTATTTTCACCTGTAATTGAGTTGGCAGGAATCTTGATTTGCTGGTCGCTTGGGCTCATTAAACCAATTTCCGAGATTTCGATAAAATTAGACGGTTGCTCATCTGATGGGTTAGGAACACTCCACCAAAAGTTAGGTCGAGAATCATAAGTCGTCGGTTGGACATAAAAATTCAAAAACTGTGTATAGGCATTAATAGTGCATGGTTGAAAAACCGAGTAATCTGTAGCGGCAGGTTGAAGATCATAAGTGCCAAGATAAGTCCAGTTTCCAGGAGAACCTGAATAAATCGTTACCTCGGCATTCCCACTTTGAACCCAGAAATAGACTGTTTGAATATTCTGCATTTGACCTAAATTGATGTAGAAGCTTTCAGGTGTTGTTGCCTGCCAATTTGAAACTGGATATTGAATTGAACCCACATTCCAAACGGCGATACCAAAAAAAACTAAGGAAACCAAGACAATAGTTATAATATCTTTCTTGTTGATTTGCAAATCAAGGTTCATTTAGACCCCTCATCTTGGCTTTGGCTTATCTTTGCAGGCTCAGCTTTAAGCCATGCACGCTTATTCCATAGTACTATTGAGGCATACGCTAGCATTATCAGGTTAATAGCACTTACTACCAGAACAACGGGGTCACCAGTTAGGTTGGGTGCACTAGGATAATAAGCGTTAAGCCAATACAAAACGTACGCTTCATTGACTAGTAAAGTCGCCGTCAACACCAAATATAGTGGCCGCGCCCATTTGATGAATGGAAACGTTAATGCTAACATGCTTATAGCTGGAAACAAATAACGCTCATGAATCCTCGTTGGCAACATAAAAAAGCCGAAAAAAAGCATGAATGCCGCAAAAAAAACCATGAACACGTCTGAAGTTTTGAAACGTTTATTCAAAAAGTACAAAGTAAAAATAGTAAGAGCGCAAAACAGTGCCCATCCAACAATGAAAAGGTTTCCATCAGGAACCCACATGCCAATTAAGCCGCCCCACAAGTTGAAAGCATTAACTGATGTGAATGCATATTCCTTGTAACCGCCAAAGTAAATGTTGATCAAAAAAGAAATCGGGTTGGTGCCCCAATTGAAAGGGAGAATGACTATGAAAACTGTTGCGGCAAATACAAGCACTGAAAATAACATCTGTTTTAAACCGTTCTTTTTGTAAATTAAAAAGGCTACTAATGGCGCTATAGCTATTCCCTGAGGCTTTGTCAAAATCCCCAAAGCAAAAGCTGCTGATGAAAGGTTAGGTTTGCCATTCAACACGAGCATGAGAGATAGAACAAGGAAAAACGTGTAGACAGCATCATACTGACCCCAAACAGCCGCGTTATATATGACGGCTGGGTTGAAAGCATATAGTGCAGTGGCGGCGAGTGCAAGTTTAAAGCTTGATTTTTTGCGAACGAAAATATAGATTAAGATTGCCGTACCTATGTCAAAGAGGTTTGGCGCCAACTTGACAATACTTGAAGCATTCACACCGTACTTTGAGGCAAAATTGGCCAAATTGCCGAAAAACCAGAAGATGTAAACATTAGCCGGCGGATAATCAGTCCAGCCTGCGGAAGAGTAAAAGAGCCTTATGCCATGCGTTGATGCAACGTTAAACCACGCAAGAAAATCATTTGTATCGATCGTGTAACCAGGCAAAGGAAACAAGAGAAACCTAACTATGAAAGAGGCAGCAAGCAAACTGACTAAAAGAGCAATCTCGCGCTTTCTAAACAATATGTTAACCTGCCGAGCCCTCCGTTTCCCATGATTACTAGTTATCTTGGGCATAAGAAGCTTTATCAAAATCAAGCGTAAGGGATACAGATTCGAACGTCATTTCAAACATAAAAAATTTATTCTTGATACAGGTTTAAACCGTTAGCAGTGAGAACATTTTTTTAGAATAATTGTAAGAAATGTCACTTTGATATTTTTGGGTGTGAATATTTCTACGTTGACGCGAATGCTTCTACATTGCTTTCTTGATAATAAATTGATTGCGCGGTAAAAATCGTTATGGGAACGGTTGTTCCGACGTCGTTAATGGATACGCTGTCTGGTTCTGAAATGTAAACTACCATGCTGCAACCGGAACTTAGAGTTACAGAGCTCGTAGCTTGGACTAGCCTGATGTCATCGTTTGTATTGTTATCAATTGGCACCAAATCTCCGCCTGTTGAGACGGCTAATACGTAGCTGAGGTCAACCGAGATTGATTTATTTGTGACAGCAAAGCACACGTCTTGAAGTGCATCATCTGGATTTGGAGGGATACATGCTTCTTGACCTCTAACGCAAATCTTAGTTATAACGACATCTCTGCCGCCAGTATTTATGACAATAAAGGCCGCTTCAGTGGCTGAAGAGTCGCTTGGAACCCAGATATGAACCTTATTTACTACTAAACTTTCCTCTTGAACTCGTGTATTGGAAGTATTAATGGCAAAATAAGTGACTACACTTGCAAGTAGGACGGCAATAACTAGAATTATTAAACTCGTTACAACAGCACTTAAAGCCAAACGATTATTGCGCAAGATTAACATTTAAGACCAAAAAAGAATACGCTTGCTACAGCATGTAACTTCATGTGCATAGCAAAAGTATACACACAAAAAACTAAATTAGAAACTACTGTCCTTAGCGATCAAGGGAATTTTCCTTATCGAAAGCTGTTTTGAAAAATAAGAGAATTAGTCCAGACCTATCGCCGGACGCTTTCTGTACTACACAATTTAGCTTTATTGCCAGCATACGTGGATTAACCTCGCAAAACTAAACGTTATTAATTAGGAATCTACTTTTTTTGGGTAAATGAACACGCAGTTAGACAAGGGTTTGAAAGCTTGAAATTGATAGGCTCAGCAAAGATAAATCGCAGTTAGCATGCTAGAATCGTAAGCTTTAACGATCGGAAGGAACTAAAGTTGATAATCTGGTTACCTCATTTAAAGAATGAAAAAGTTTGTTACAGTATTGAAAGGCAAAAAAGATTTTCGGGCAAGCAACTAGTAATTAATGTGGAATGGTTAAAGGCGAACTTTGGGCTTGATGATCCTTTCGTTCGTTACGTAAATCAACTTGTTCAAGAGTGGGGACGAGATGTTGCAAAAATTCCCGAATGGTTGTGGATTAGAGAAACATTGACAAAGAATAAGGATTTGGATGTTAATTATGCTGAGGAAAAAGCATACAGCGATTGCGAGAGAATAGTCAAGGAAAATCTGGAAAAGTGCAAAGACGGGAAAAATGGCAATTTATTGTTTCTTTCTGACTCACACGCTACAACTGAAATCGTCCTAAGAGTATACAAAGATTTAAACCCGGCTCCAAAAATAGGGGTTGTATGTTTTGACGCTCACGCTGATTTGTACGATTTTGAAAAAATACGATGGAAAGGTAATGTTTTCTCATTTCTTCTCGAAAAAGAGATTATCTCCTCAATACTATTTGTTGGCGTTACAAAGTTAAGACAAGAATACATGACTAATAAACTGCCTCAAAAAATGAACGATAGAATTTTCTTTCTAGACTGGAGGGGAACACAAGAAGAGATCGAATCAACATTATCAAAGTGGATCAGCTCATTGCCGACGCATATATTCTATTCCTTTGATGTGGATGGACTCTCCAGCAGAAGAGAAAAATATACGGCAATGGAATACTGCTCTTTTCACGTTTTAACCGCGTTAGCCGAAAAAGACATTATGTTAGAAACTAACAGGGAGAAACTGACAAGCGCTCTTCATGATTGCATAATGCAACCAATTGAGAGCCTAAATAACCCTCAAATCATCGTTCACAAAAATCTCTTTGAAATAGGCGAGGATGGGGTACCTCTAACCAAAATCGCCAAAATAGTCCAAATAATAAAGAGTTTTGCCGTCAAAAACAATATTAAAATTGGTTTGCCCATAGGATTGCAACTAAACCAAAATAGCCTTCTTTTAGGAGATATTGTTGAGCTTTTCGGGCCAGATTTTGAAGGCAGAACAGCCGAAGCAGTCGTAGAAGTTATAAACATTTTGATGGAGAAAAAAGAGTTGGGAAAACCATCATTTCAACAATCGCTGATATTTAGTTCTGGGAGGTGATGTTTGTGGAAAACATACAGATAGTGAGTTTTACCGATAACAGACAATCAGCAGTTTGCCTTCGTTGTGGATGTGATTTAAATGAAACTGGGTCTTCAAAATTTGATGCTAATTATTGCATTTACTGTCAAAATCAAAATACAGGTAAATATGAGGGAAGCAACTACGACTTTATGCATAACTACCTGGTCAGTGTGGCAAACATAATAATAGCTGACAGGGCAAACAAAGAAGCAATGGACCCTAAAGAAATTGAGGATATGGTTGACCAATTGATTAAGGAAAACACAAGAATAATCTGGGCATCTTGTATATCTTGAGGCACGAGGGCTTGGTTAAGTTACCTGTATAAACTAACCACTGCCAAACTAGATGACAAATTAGTCAAACGATTAGAAGAGACGTAATGTCTCAAAAAAGCTTGCCGTTAAAATCATTTAAAGAATGTTATTCTATCTAACGTGCTTAGGGTTCTGTAAAGTTCTCAAGGCTTGACTCTCCATGTAAACTTTCGAGGCATGACCTAATTAATCACTCTTTTTTTCGACTTTTGCAGAACCTGTTAGATGAAGCGATACCCCTATACCTAGTCCATGCGCACCAGTTCTTTTGTGGCAAGCATCACACTCATATTCAGTAAATTCTCTATGATATTCACCACTTTTAGGTGTTATAGCAGGTTCCAAAACTTCTCTTTTTCCTGTAACAAAAAGTTTGCCTTTGTCACAGAATGGACACTTTTCTCCTGTTCTATCCTTAACTGCCAAAGTAAATTTCTCCTGTTCTTTATTCGGTTCTTCCTGTTTTTATTGGTTTAACCTGAATAATAAGTTCTCCGCCTTCAGCCTTTAAAATCCATTCAAGTTTATCCCATTCGGTTAAGCCGAATTGGTGAATGATGCTTGATGGAACAGTGGTTCGTAGAGACTCGGTTTTTGATGCTGCCTTGTTTAGGTTAGTTATTTCGCCCATTTTCTTTACCTTTTGTTAGGTGTAGGTATAGGTTAAGTGGTATATTAATTTACCTATAACGCTGTCCAATAGCACACCTAAATGCTTACAAGTGGGTGTGTTATTAGGTAAACATAAGGGTAAGTAAAATGGCACAACTAACAACCACAAGAGAAGAACGCGGAGAAGCAATCGCAAAACTCCAAAACCAAATACAAAGAGTTGACGAATGCTTCTATAAAGTCAAATCACAATCAGGAAACGGAGAGTACGCAGTAACCAAAATAGACGATGAATGGATTTGCCAATGCCCCGACAACACATACCGACATGTAGAATGCAAACACATTCATGCGGTAAAGTTCTCATTAACAATGAGAGCAGAAGTAAAAGTCAGAACAATTACTCCAATAGAAAACCTTTCAAATTGCATCTATTGCGGTTCACCAAACATAGTTAAACATGGCATAAGAAAAAACAAAGCTGGAAATATCCAAGTATTCAACTGCAAAAATTGCCACAAAGACTTTACTTTCAACATAGGTTTTGAACGAATGAAGCATAATCCTCAAGCAATCACTAGTGCCATGCAACTTTACTTTAGTGGTGAATCATTACGGAATACAATGGAATCTTTACAGTTGTTAGGTGTTGAGATTTCGCATCAAACAATCTATAACTGGATTAAAAAGTACATAGCCCTAATGAAAAACTACACAGAAAAAATAGTGCCAAACGTAAGCGATACATGGAGAGCAGACGAAATTTACCTCAAAGTTAAAGGTAACATGAAATATTTGTTCTCAATGATGGATGATGAGACAAGGTTTTGAATAGCGCAAGAAGTCGCAGAAACAAAAGATAAGCATGATGCAAGAAACCTATTGCGAATGTCTAAAGAGCTTATGGGCAAAAAACCAATGACGTTCATAACTGATGGTTTACCCGCTTACCGCGATGCATACCTAAAAGAATATTGGACATACTTGAAAGAGACGAGAACCGAGCATATTGCTCACATTCAACTTAGGGGCGATAGAAACAATAACAAAATGGAAAGAATGAACGGTGAAATCCGAGATAGAGAAAAAACCATGAGAGGATTAAAAACAAACGACACAGCAATCCTTCAAGGCTACCAAATATTCCACAACTACATAAGACCCCATGAAGCATTAGAAGGCAAAACTCCAAGCGAAGCATGCGGAATAACCATAGAAGGAAAAAACAAGTGGATAACTCTAATTCAAAATGCGAGTAAACAAAAGCGAGAATAAGAGAGAAAGGGTAGTAGATAAAGCTTCATGGACAATATTGTGACATACCCATTTAAGGCATGATAAAGGCGTGAAGTCACCACTATCCCTCTACTTTTAGATTGTTACTGTTCGAGTACAATCACATAATTTCATTAATAATTACTGCTGAATTTTAAATATAGACTAATAAGTCGCATGTAATTTATCCATGCGCCAATAAATGCCTACAAAACATTGCCAAAGCTTATATAGGAACAGGGTGCACTAAAATGAAAAGCAAAGTTATGAGGAAAAAACCAATGTCTGTTGTAGTGGTAAGACCGAGAGTGACATCAAGTTCTAGTGCGCTTAATGAACGCCGTGAAAAATTACAAGCAGACTATAAATGGTTACTTGAGTCAAAAAAGGTATTATCACATGACCCTAAATTTGTAAACAAATACGTAGCTGTTAGACAAGGAAAAGTTGTATTTGCTGAGAAAGACATTGACAGTTTAATGCGAAAAATTAAAGCATCAGGTCAAAATTCCGACTCGTTTGCTATTGATTTCGTTAGTCAAAAGCCAACATGTTTCCTTCTTTAAGGGAAAAATAATTGCAGTTAATTGCGGACATTGTTACAGAAGAAGACGAGTTAACGCAGTCAATTTACACTTATGCTGCAATAGTTGGTTCAATTAGTCATTCTCAATGGATAAAAAATCAAAAAGATGTTTTTTTTATTATTGATTCGGGAGCAACTACAACGACATTATCGCCTTTTTTCGCTAAGTCAATCAATATTAATGTGAAAAAATTAACCAAATCTATTCACACTTGCCAAATGGCTAATGGTAAAGAAATCCGCCCTAGAATTCTTTGTTATCCAGAAATTAAATTTAATATTATAGGCGGAAACACAGAACCAAAGGAAGAAATCTTTAACCCTCAAAGAATTTTGGTAATTCCATTCTCAAAAAGAAAGAAAATCGAACCCTCTCCTAATCTATTAGGCATGGATATTCTTGGGATTTTTACTCATTGGAATTGGAATTACAACAAAGGAAAATTGTACTTAACCCCATGAATTAATCAGCAAATTAAACATCAAAGCCTTTCATCTGACGACAGTTACTACCCAGAAAAATTTGACGATAAATTAACAGAGCCTAGAATAACAATTGAAGGACAAAATAAATGGATAACCCTAATACAAAACGCAAGCAAAGCAAGCAAGTAACCCAAAAACTTAACAATTCTCTAAACTAAATGATAACTAAATTAGAGAGAAGGCATGGTAATGCAAAATAAGCATAAACGATGGGCAGTTGCAATAATGCTTTTTCTTGCTTTTATCACAATAGTTCCAATCGGCGTACTTTTTATTTCCTCTGTACCAAATATTACAGTTCCATCTATTTTACAAATGCCAATTGATTATTGGCCTAATCATCCGAATATAACCGTAACTTGTACTTTCTTATTTACTGCACAAGGCTCAATTAGCGTAAACAACCCAGTTACAGTTTTCGTCTCTATCAACTCAACTGACCCAAACCTCTTGCAGGATTATCCTTGGATTGCATTTACTGAGGCATATAATATCAGCACAGTTGGCAACCCAAATCAAGCGCCTACCACAGCATTTCTTTCAATAACTGCAACTACTACCCCAAATATTTACCAAGCAAGCGGACAAGTTATTTGGCTCATAGATGGGTCTTCTTGGCCATACTTAACTCCCACAATATACAACGTTGTTGTTTATGCAGTTGCTGTTGAGGCAGGCTATCCTGCTATAACAGTCGCAAGTGCAACCGATACACTAAGTATTCAAAACAATATTAAATCGGAACAGTTAACATGGGTTTTAGTAGGAGTCAGCATACTTGCATTCCAACCAATAATAAGCGTTTTTATTCCAGAGGATAAAATATCATATCAGAAGATAACTTGTCAGGTAAATTGTCCGTTTGCTCCTTCCACCCCTTCAACACCAAAAGCCCAATCAAAAGCCCGCAAATGGTTACAAAAATTCCACAGAGAAGCCAAATCTGACTAATTAAAACATCCCATCCAAACTGATGAGTTAAAAACCCATTCACTAAAAGTGAAAAAAAGATGTTAGCAAAGCCTATGATACATCAAAAAAGAAGATGTATCTAAACTTTTTCTATGTAAAGTGACAAATCGTTTAAATGAACAAATTAAGATAGTCTTCAGATAACGCTTTTTCATAAAAAATTTTGAGTAAGCCTTTTTCACAGATAAGGACTTTACGGTGCCAGCGATCTTTCGACCTATGCCCTGAATTTTTACAGAAAAGCCAGAAAGGAGCTTATGCCTCAAAGATTAGACAGCTCCGTGCTTAGGAATGTTTATTAGAATGGATACTATTATATCGATTTATCGATATCGATTACAGCATAAAACATCGTATCGAATAGGTGATATCGAACGTTTAGACTTGTCAAAAGAGGAGGACTCCGCGTATGGATAATTACATTATTAAAGCAATCACCCAAAAACGGAGCCGAAATAATGGATCAAATAGAAACAGTAAGCCAAGGTTGGTGGAGACCTTCGCCGGGCTCAATTTACCCACTACTTGAGGATCTTTCAGTACAAGGAATAATAAAGAAACGTGATGATGGCAGATACGAAATCACGGAAAAAGGAAGACAAGAACTCTTATGGACGCCGTTTGGAAACATCTCAGGAATGCCTAGAACCACAGAGGAAGTTATCGCCGAAATGGAATCTAACAGCTCTTACTTAGAAGATAAGATAAGAGTTGAAAAGCCCAATATCAGCAACTATGTTGAGCGACTGCAAAACATCAGAAATCGCATAGACAAGATCATACAACAAAAATAAACTCAAAATTGACGCAGAAAAATGAAAAATCCAAGTTTTAAGGATGGAATGAAATTTAAATGCTAACATCTCAGAAAATATATGAAGAAACAAGTGCAGTATTGAATATAGAAAAGTATCTTGAAGACAAATTACCCTTAATCGACAATGCCATCGCAAAGTACATTCCCAGAAAATTCTCCAAAAACACGATTCTGTTCGATGTCAATTCACCAATGTACAGTTACAATTTGGAACCTTTGAACAAAGCCATTGCAGCACCAATCTGGGATATGCTGGATAGAGGTGGAAAAAGATGGCGCCCCGTGCTCTTCTTGCTGATTTGTGAAGCATTAGGCAAAAACCCCGAATACTGGATAGATTTTTCAATAATTCCAGAAGTCGTTCATAACGGCACGCTCATAATCGATGACATCCAGGATTCCTCGGAAATGCGCCGAGGAAAACCATGCACTTACAAAACCTTTGGAGTAGATATGTCAATAAACGTTGGTCAAGCAATGTATTATCTGCCTCTTCTGCCGTTGATGGATAAAAAAGTAAAATTACCCGCAGAAACGAAGTGCAACATTTACAAAATTTACGTCCAAGAAATGATTAACATCAGTATGGGCCAAGCAATGGACATAACTTGGCATAAAGGCATAGCTAACGCAGACAAGATAGGTGAAGAAGATTACCTTCAAATGTGCGCTTACAAAACAGGCACACTCGCACGCATGGCAGCCAAAATAGCCACGGTCTTAGCAGGTGGAACCCCAGACTTAGTCGACAAAATGGGCCGCTTCGCTGAAAGCATAGGTGTTGCTTTCCAGATGCAGGATGATATTCTGGATTTAACAGGTGAAGAATTCGCTAAGAATAAAGGCGGAGTTGGTCAAGACATCACCGAAGGCAAGAGAACTTTAATGGTTATCTATGCGCTTGAAAGAGCAAACAGTGCTGATAAGAAACGACTTATTGAAATTCTTAATATGCACACTTCAGATCAAGCTCTGCGAGATGAGGCAATTTCTTTGATGCAAAAATACGATGCCATTGACTATGTAAGGCTCGCTGCGCAAAGCATAGTTGAGGAAAGCTGGACTGAAGTGAATAAGCTTTTACCTGACTCAGAAGCCAAGGAAAAATTAAAAGCATTCACTGAATTCTTAGTTAAAAGAAAGCTGTAATCAGCAGACTTAATCGGCTTTTAAAATTAAGTCGCCTTAATTTTTTATTTTGTTTTAGCAATATTTGAAATGAATAGAGAGCATATTTTAGGAGTTGCTTGTTTTTTAATGAAATAAGGCAGATCGGGAATAGGTCAATAGTAAAAAATTAAAACGTCAACGAACGTATCTGTTCAATTGCGGTTGAATGCATTTGACGGTTCTCGTAACTAAAGCAAATGGTTCAAGACAGCCTTTCGATAGGGAAAAAGTTGCCCAGACATGCAGGCGAATGGGCATCAATCGTGAAATTGCTGCTGAGATTGAACAAGAAGTGGAGAGAAAACTCTACGAAGGTATATCGACGCAGGAAATTCTGGAAACTATTTTTGCTTTGATGCGGGAACGCAAGCCCGCTGTTAAACATCTTTTTGATCTTAAACAGGGCATAAGCTTAATGGAGCCTAAGCCTGAATTCGAAGTTTTTGTTCGAGTTCTACTGGATCATAGTGGTTTCCAGGTGAAGCCTAACACGATTCTTAAGGGATTGTGTGGGGAACACGAGGTTGATGCTTTAGCGACTAAAAATGGCTTAACATACTTTGTGGAAGCAAAACATCACAGAAGCTATCATTCCTTGACTGGACTTGACGAGAGTCGCATAGCAAGGGCAATCCTTGAAGACGTTGGAGACGGTTACGCACGCGGTTCAAGTGGAACTAAAATTGATGGCGCAATCATAGTTACCAACACCAGATACTCCGACCATGCCATAGTTTATGGCGGTTGCCGTAACATTTGGCAGATAGGATGGACTTCCCCTGAAGGTTTCGGACTAAGAGATATTATTGAGAAATACGAATTGTATCCATTGAGTTGCCTTAGAGGAGTTAGCACAAAAGCAAGACTACTTCTAGTCGATGCTGGCATAGTGCTTATAAAACAGTTTACCGAACAAGATAGCCAGTATATTGAAAGAAAAACTGGTTTATCAAAACAAGCTGTTTCATCAATAATGGAAAAAGCCAGACACACAATTAGAACATTGTGGCGTTAGGCAAGTTAATCCGGAGCTTTATTGGGACAAATTTATATTGGTAAAAACTAATTGCACTCTAACATGTCCAAGCTGTTTGTTCAGCCTCTTCATCATGATAACTTGATTGAAATTGTTGATTTTGCAGTAGCACAAAATTATAATTTGGAAATTGCTAGTTTTGCTTATGCTAATGCGTTTGAGATGGATTGGCAGAAAGTTTTACAGATGCACATTGATGTCTTGAGGGGGTTTAAAGGGAAAATTTCTTTTCACGGGGTTTTTCAAGACGTTTTAGTCCACAGTAGCGATGCTATGATAGCTGAAGTTTCTCAAAAGCGCATATTTGAAAGCATTAAGACAGCTTCAACGGTGGGCGCAAAACAGATAGTTTTTCATGGAAACTTTAACCCGTTCATTTCGGACCCATTTTACTTTCAATTTTGGGTTGAACGTAACGCAGCTTTTTGGAAAAAAACGCTTAAAAGTTTTGATGGCGTAATCTTGCTCGAAAACCTTTGGGAATCTTCTCCTGAAGCACTCTGCAAACTTCTTGAAACAATAAATGAATCCAGATTGAAGGTTTGCTTTGATGTTGCTCATGCAAACGTCTTCTCTAAATTGCCAATGGACAAATGGATTGAAATGCTCGGTTCAAAAATTCAATGCTTGCACTACAGCGATAATAACGGTTTAACAGATCAGCATTTAGAGGTTGGAGCTGGCAAAATAGACTGGACAAAGTTAACCTCATTGCTCGAGAAGCAGGGCCTTGAGCCTGAAGTAGTATTCGAAATAGGGGAATTAAGAAAAATTGAAAAATCAATCAAGTATCTAAAGGATAAAAGAATATACCCTTTATCAAATAAAAAATAACAAATGTTTAACAAAACGAATTAATTGGAAAACGAAAAGAATTATCCTCAATGTATAATAAAATCTATGTGTAAATAAGAAATGAAGTAATTTAAAAGTATCAATTGAAGTGAATCTTGAAAACCGCTATGGTGAACGAAAATTGAAGAAAATTACAATTAGTATTCACCATCGCTCCCTGCATGTTGAGTTGCCCTTGAATCTTGATAACGGAGCAACAATAAAGGATGCTATAGATACGGCTGATTCAATGTTAAGTGAGACTTGTCCATTGCGTGAACTGATTTGGCATCCAAAAGAGAACCGTTTCTACAGAATGGTTGCACTCATGGCATCATGTCCTGAAAAGCCATTCATAAACCTTCGAGAATCAATAGAAGTGCCACTTCCAGACAACACTCGCATAGTTATAGTTCCAGATGGCGGGTGCTCCGCTGACTATGAGGAACGCATCAACAATTAATTATGCAGATGTTAGTTGGGACGTGCCGTTTGCTAAGAAAAATAGGTCATTGAACGTTGAGGGCATAGTTAGGCGAATTAGGGTAGCAAAGCCACTGAGTTTATATTACTCAAGTCATTCAAGAATCTAGATTTCAATTTACTACTTGTTGAGGGAATTGTCATGAATGAGACGTTAAAGGTTATAGCGAGTCGGCGTAGTATTCGCAAATTTAAAGATGAACAAATTAAAGATGAAGAGTTGAAACTGATTTTGGATGCTGGTCTTATGGCTCCAAGCGGTCATAATGACCAATCATGGTACTTTACTGTCCTGCAAAATAAATCGTTAATAAAAGAAGTCAGCGATGGAGCCAAGGAAGGCATGAGGAAAAGTGGTGTTGACTGGATAGTAACAATGGGAAGCAACGAAAAACTAAACATATTCTATAATGCTCCAACAGCAATTATTGTCTCCGCAAAGAAAGATGCCGTTACACCACTTGCTGATATTTGTGCCGCTATGCAAAATATGCTTTTAGCTGCTGAAAGCATTGGCATTGGTTCTTGCTGGATAGGCTTTGCCAGATTCTATTTTAGCAGTCCTGAAAGTTATACAAGACTGGGCATCCCAGACGGCTATGAAGCGCATTATGGTCTAGTTCTTGGATATAAACTTGAAAATACAAAAGCTGTAGCGCCGCCGAAAAAATACAAACAATATTACAACATAATCCGCTAACGTTTTCGACAAATTAATTTTTTTTATATTTTCCTTAGCCTACGTTGCAAGGATAAAAACTTAATAAGCAAACTCATATTTCTGCAATAGTTAGAGGCTGTCTGTTTGTCTTGGCAAATTGTAGATGAAAAAATTCTTGAAAAGATAAAGGAACAAAAGAAATTTGAAGATCTTGCGGCTAAAGAATTAACGACCGTATACGAGTCTGCTCAAAATCCACTGGTCAAGTTGCTTGTCCACTGCCTAATCTTTGACACGATGAAACACTCAGAAACTTACCAATTAATAATAGATCTAAACAATACCAGCGTTATGGGCGAAGAAAGCAAAAATCTAAGCAGAAACGAAATTGAAAAACATGTGAAAGAAGAGGCAAAAATGCTTAAGCAAGCAAAAGAAATCAGCGAAGCTCTTAAAGACAAAAATGTCAAGCAATTAATCCTAAACATAATGGAAGATGAAAACAAGTATCATGAATTTCTAAAGAAACTGTACGAAATACTGGACAAAAAATCCGAAGAATGGAACGCTTACATATACGATTTAATAACAGGCTTCCCCTAATCCCCATTTTACTTAAGACGTTATGTCATGAAAGTTTATCCGCTAAATTGCCGTCTAAAATTCTTCTAAAGAGAGTATTAAATTTAGACTTAGATTGCTGATTATTCACCGCTAAATTGAAAGTTTAAATAATTATTTCAAAATCTTTGATTGGGGGGAAGGCATTGAAAAAGTTATCTTTGATCATCTTAACAGTAATGCTGTCGCTTGTTATCTTTGCCTTAACTTCTGTTATATGTTTTGGTGCTTCAGGTAGCCTGCCAAGCAACACACAAAGCACTTCGATAGCAAGTTCTACTGATTATTGGAGGTCTTTTCGTCATGATTTTTCCAATACTGGTGTTTCCTCGATTGCTGGACCTTCTTCTAACCAGACATTATGGATTCATGCTTTACCAAGCGCAATCCGCTCATCTGCAGCTGTTTTTAACAATATCTTGTACGTAGGCACTTTCGGCGGTTATTTTAGTGCAATAAATGCTTCAACTGGTAATGAAATTTGGAATTTCACTGCTTCAGGCGATATTTGGTCTTCTCCCGCAGTTTTTAAAGGAATTGTCTATTTTGGCGATAACACTAATGGAGCAACAAAGGGCAGCTTGTATGCGTTAGATGCGTATACAGGTGTTTTAAAATGGAATTTTACTTCTGGAGATTCTATATACGGTTCTCCAGCCGTTGCTAACGGCGCCGTGTATTTTGGTGATACCGACAATAAAACATATGCCCTCAACGAAAACACAGGCGCCTTACTGTGGACTTATACTACTGGCGGTCAAATTCGCACTACACCAGCAGTGGTTGGTAATACTGTATACATTGCCTCTGAAGACGGTAAAGTCTACGCTCTAAACGCTCAAACGGGTGCCCTCATTTGGAGCTACCAAACTATAGGCGGAGGCACATACATGGACTCTTCACCTATAGTTGTAAACGGTGTATTGTACATTGGGGACGATGGTGGTTACGTCTACGCGATTGATGCAAGTACGGGCAAAGAGATTTGGAGTTACCAAGCAAGCAGCAACAAGGTTTCATCAACGCCAGCCGTAAGCAATGACATTTTATACGTTGGCTGCGAAGACGACTACGTTTATGCAATTAACATAACAAATGGCAGCTTAGTCTGGAAATATCAAACAAATGGAGCAGTCTACAGTTCTCCATCCATTTCTTCAGGGGTTATTTACGTGTCAAGCTTTGGCGGCACGCTTTATGCATTATCAGCTTCGGATGGAAGCTTGGTCTGGAGCTATTCTGCCGGAAGCTTTTTTGCTTCTTCAGCCCTTGCTGATGGCGCCTTATTCGTAGGCGACTATGATTCAAACCTTTACGCTTTTGGCAATTACACACCTGGACAAACAATCGTTGACACTGATGTCGCAGTCGCCTCTTCATCTGCTTGGACACCGACCCCAAGTCAAGCTGCCATATCCGTTAGCTTTGCTGCAGTCGTGACCGGCGTTGTTTCAGCAATATTTTCAACGACAAGCGCTCCTGCAGGTGCAGGTTTCTGGGTGAGATTTGTAGATTACCTAAAGGGTCTTATTCCAGACAGCGTCAAGAAATGGTTTGAAGATTTTGTTGCCTCAAAAAATAAAGCTGGTACCAAAAAAAAGGCAAGCTCGATTTTTAAAATCTCCAAAACGGAAATAGTGGCATACATAATTTTACTCGTCTTTTTAACTTTAGCATTCTCTTACGTTAAAGTGCCGGATTTTTCCTTGATACTCACTGTATTGCCTATAGTTTTAGGCACTAGTATCATTGTAGCTTTAGTTAAAAAGTACTTCACCATTGCTTACATTCGTCATAAAGGCGTCCATTGTGAACATAGGTTTTGGCCGTTAGGTTTCGTATTGTTCGTGGTGACAGCGTTTGCTTTCCGTTCACCCTTCTCATCTCCTACTCGTAACGTGAAAGATGACTCAATTTTTTCTAAGCATATAGGTGTAAGAACAGCTGCTTTTGAAATTATCATAAGCCTGCTTTTTGCGTTAAGCTTTTTCATCTTATACAAGTTAGGGTTTGCCTTGATCGGTGGAATAGGTCTGTCCATGTGCATCATGAGTGCATTGTTTGATGCTATGCCGTTTACCCCTATGAGTGGTAGAGACATCATTCATTACAGCAAGAAGCTCTGGCTTTGCATCTTTCTAGTTTGTTTTGTTTCGTATATTCTATGGCTGATTTTTCTATGATTCTCTTCATTTTGTGCATTTTATCAAAAACAGGTTAAGCTCTATCGAAGCGTTACTATTTAAAAGAATGTTTTGCCTTTGCAACTAAATTTTCATCCGGTTCGTGGGTGAAATTGGAAAGCGAGCACAATCGGAACTTAGCTTTGGGATTTATAATTGATACTCAGTAGATTTCTGAAATTGTAATTTTGGCTTCATAATTCTTTTTAATATAAAATCGTAAGTATTAATAAATGTTGATTGGTATGGTAAAGCTGCGAAAAATTGTTTTTTTGGTGTCTTTTTTAGTTTTAATTCTTGCTTCTTCCGTTATGCATAGTGTTCATTCTTCTTCCACATGGATTTATAATAGTGACCAATCAGCTCCTCCGCTTGGCTATTCAATTGATACTTCCTCAATGTTTACCAGTAGAGGTGAAACAGGTTGCGGAGTAGTTGTAGGCGTAGGAGAAAACTGGATGACAAACTTGAATATTTATCAAGGCAATGGCTCTGAAGGTAGCACCGGTGAGGGTCTTTACTCCAACATCCAATTTTACGTTAACAATGATAGCTACATGTGTTTTGAAACAGAACTTGCATGTCAACCCGACGGCTCATCAGGCTACATGAATAATAATTACAGTCCGCCCTCTCTTTATTTGAATTTCTCAGGAACGATTATTCCGATTAACCTTTGGAACAGCACCTCCTTTAACGAGTCAATAACGCCTATAACTACAACCGCTGATGGTCTTTCAGCATTCAACAACACGTTTACCTTCCACGATATCGCGCTTGACACATACGGAAACGCGCCATCAAACGTCACCTTAACGCTCACCCAACAGATCATAGCTAACTATTCATTGGTAACGGAAAAAATGGGCACAACTTTAGACTTAACCAACTCACACCTGTATTACCCAAACGGAACTGAGGTTAGTGCTGGAGCCAATTTCTCACTCACCATACTTTACACCACTAACATGTCAAACTTGACTGAATCATGGCAAGTTGGTCATGCGTGTAACCTTCAGCCTTCAGTCACGCCAACTGAAATCTACTACACTAGCAATAACGGTTATGGCTACCAGTACAATATGGCAGATATGAACTTCGGTGACCCATATACCGAATATCAAGGAACAACTCAAATAGCAAACAAAACAGCAACAGCTTACTTTGCCCCAATGCTATCTGGTGTCCAAGGCACAGCGGCTAATTTCGTTTTATGCTACCAGACATTTGACAACTTAACCTATGGCCTAACCACAAAAATTGCAAGCGATCCAACAGTTGAAACCTCATTTACTGGTTCTGCTAATTCCTCAATGCCATCAGTTTTAGGAATACCAATCACTGTGATAGTTGTCGTAGTTGCCGCAGCCGCGGCTTCAGTTGGAGCAAGCATAATTTTCCTAAGGAGACGCCACAGCAACTTGAAGAACAAGACTTCATCATCGTGAATTTCTTTACTTTCATAAAATCAGTATCTCAAGAGCGTTTGCCTGTTAGATCATTGCTTCAATAATTGTTTTAAATAAGAAATTCTCAATTTCAAGAAAGCACCCAAATTTTAAGCAATATTTTATTCGGTTGATCCTTTCTCGCTGGTTTGCTTGAAGGGTTGGATTTTCTTATTTTTCAATCAAGGCTTTAATTACATTTATGTTTCTAGTCGTTGCTTTTGTTTTCAGTTTTGATTCTAAAAAAGGGTTAGGCAACGCTCCTTCTCCGCCTCCGTGAGTTACACTGAACACCTCTTTGCCTCTTGCTAAAATTATCTGTGCGGTTGAATTTGGGATTGTTAAAGGCAATTTAAGAGGCAATTCAGATAAACTGCTTTGAAGAAAAGTTATCAAAAAACTAGAATTCTCTTCAGATTGATTCTTGAAGGGTTCAGATTTTATAATGTCTGTAAGCTCATTCATTGAACGAATAAATGTTCTTACCTCATACCCAAGTGCGGTATGCAATTTGTTTTCTATTATTGTGCTGATTTCTTGTGTGCTTGTTTTGTCTGTTTCAAAAATTATGTTTCCGCTTTGCTTGTACAGAACAATATTTTTAAAACCTAAAGAAACGAAAGCTTCTTTCAAAGTCACATTTAAGACTTTATGTCCACCGACGTTAATGCCTCTTAGAAATGCGACATAGCGGTTCATAAAATCAATTTAAAGATATTAATTAATATTTTTAGCGTTTCCAAAAGGCGTGTTTCAAGCAAAAGAATTGATTGTTAAATAAGTTTAAAATTGTCTCCTTGCTTGCCTAGAAGATGCGTTTTTCCCAATTGCTCAAATAACTTAGGTTTTTCCGTGTGAATTGGGATTGTTAGTTTAGGGTTTACTGTTTTTATGAATTGTTTGAGTTGATCTGCGGATGCATGTCCTGAAACATGAGTTGGTTTGATGTTTAATCCAAAATGGTTTAGCCAGTTCTTAACGTGTGCCCAATCAATCTCCATTTCGATGTCGAATGGTTCGCAAACTGATTTAATGTAGATTGAGCCGTCTACAGGTTTAATGTCGATTAGTTCTTTAAGGTCAAAGTTGGAGCAAAACATCAAGTATTTTTCTTGATGCTCTTTTATATCCTTGTAACATATCGCCTTATCAAGGTATGGTCGTTCCCAATTGTCATAGTCCTGGTTTCTCAGTCTTTTGTCGCATGCACTGCCGATTAATCCCCAGCTTTTTCTGTTAGCATAAAATTCTATGGCTTCATCGTTTAGGTCTGGAGCTAAAGCATCTGAGCATTTAGAGAGTTCATTTAGCAGATAAGCTTGCCTTAATGATATTGCAAGTTTCTTGCCCATACGTTTAGCCACGTTAAGGAAAGAGAGCATCCTATCAGTATCTCTTAAAGTCCAGTTGCAAACTGCAAGCCCCTTCGTATTTTTAGAGAGGCTACAAATTTCTTCTTCTACGTCTTCTTCTGTTTTTGAGCACGGCTCATCTACACGTGTGCCTTCTATGAGTAGCAAGTCAGGTTTTGCCTCCATGCTTGCTTCCATAAACGCCGTTGTCTCTTTTTTTCTTCTGCCGTGAAATCGGAAGTCTCCAGTGTAAACAATGGTTCCGATTGAGGTGTGAATAATGTAGCCTGTCGCTCCCGATAGGGAGTGATCAACATTGTACGGTTCTATTTCAACGTTATCAATCTTGAAACATTTGCCGAAATTAAATGGTTTAAAGTTTCTTTCTACGCAGATGTCTTTATGGGTTTGCGTTGTTTTGCGGCTGATTTCACCTTTCGAGTTAACGTAGGTTTCAAAGCTTCTTGTCAACTGAGTAATATCTGAAAAATTTCCGTTACCGGTATCGTTTATCGCTTTCAGAATACGATACGTCTGTTGAGAACAGTAAATCGGCAGGTCTTCGCGAAGATGGTTAATGTAAGAAGCATGGTCAGCGTGAGCGTGTGACAGGAGTAAGCCATTAATCTCTAAATCTTCAGGTGGACGGCCCATCTGTTTCAGGTAATCAAGTCTATAGAGACCTTTGATATCAGGAATGAGCCCGAACTCGATAAAATCACCTAAACCATTGCATTTTCTTGGCTGTATGAATTCGGAAAAATAATTGTTTGCTTGACCAAAACTTATTCCAAAATCAAGAAATATCTTGGTTCCCTGATCCTCAAGTAGAATCTTGTTACCGCCAATTTCGTTAACGCCCCCATAAAATGTTAGGGATGTCATGCCACCTAATGCTAAATTAATCCTTCTTAAGTCTTAGCATTAAACTCAATTTGCGTTTTTAATTTTGCAATCAGCCAGTTTGATTTAGCTTGTTTAATTCAAACTTAAGTTTATCAGGTTGAAGTACTTTTTAGAGATGAGTGTTCAAGAAAAATGAGAGTTTGCGATATACGTGAATTAGCCGATATTAACTTTGTCTTTCCTGACAGTTTCTCATTCTTTGAACCTTATCTTCAATATTTTGTGAAAGAAATTCTTGAAATAGGAGGTGAAGCTTTTGTGGCTAGAAACTTCCGATGAAACTGTCTCGGGAGTTTTCTTGTACGATAGCTCGGAGAGAGTTGGCTCAGTTTATACAAAGTCAAGAGAAGTGTTTGACTACTTTTATAATTTAAAACCGCTCAGGTGTCTTTTTGCAGAAATGAAAACTGAGCATGAAAATGAAATCTATAATATTTACAATATAAACTTAAAGGATGCAGCCATTGTTCACAGGTTCAGTTACGAAATTTCTATGGCGGAGAATAAGCACGTAGAGGAGATTGAAAAATTCATGATTTCGGCATATCCTGAAATAAACAGACACTGGGTTAATGTTGCACTTGAAAATGGAGATAAATGCTTCACTGTCAGGTTAAACAATGAAATTGCTGGGTTGGGCTGGGTCTCATTTGTGAATGGCGTCGGAAGATTGCATGATCTTTATGTAAAACCTCAGTTTAGGAGAATGGGAATAGGTGAAGATATTCTATATGCTCGACTTCTCTGGCTCAAATCAAAACGTGCCCATTTAGCGTTCTCGGAAATTTCACAAAATAACCTTCCCTCTTCAAGAATTGCTTTAAAAGCGAATATGACAACATCTGGACAGTTATTTCAATATTTCAAGCGATACATTGATACAGGAAAAATGAACAAAAAAGTTGGCAAAGTTATCTAAGTTCTGGGTGCTCCGCAAATTGGGCAGGTTTCAGCGGTGGAGTCTATGAGTGCTCCGCAGTAGCGACATTTCACCTTTACGACCTCTTTGATAACGATCTGCTGTACTGGCGGTTGCTGCTTTGGAGTTAAATCAATATCCGGTGGCGGCGGAGGCGGTGGTCTTTGGTATTGTTGGTAGGAATGCTGTGGAAGGGGTTTTCGTTTTCTCGTAGATGCATAAATGATTACAACAACCACTACGATTACAATAATTAACACTAATATTGCCGCAAAGATTCCTACATATGATATTAAGTCCACAGATGATACTTCAGCGGTACTACTTGTACTGTTGGGCGTGATAGTTGCCACAGTTGTCAAAGGGTAGCTAGTTGAAAGTACATCTAGGTGGTCGGTGTAAGTGAACCCGTCTCCTGATTGGTTAGTATCGTGCTCGACATAGTCATATCCAATTATGTATCCTGTTGATGGGTCGAAGTAAGCGTTCCAGGTGTAGGATGCGGTGAATTGTCCATATTCATCGTTTCGTTGGTAACTTGAGCTTCCTTGAGCATAAGTCGCGTTTACGCTTCTAAGCTGCTGTTCGTTGAAGTAGCTGTAATTTGTAGATTGAACTGTCATCTCAGTGTTCAGAAGGGTAAAGTTGCCGTCTACTGGAATTGAGTTATCTATCCAGAACCAGACAGTTGGATTAACATATCCAGTTTGATCATCAGTTCCATTAACGTAAAGAAAGTCTGCTGATGAGAAAGTAAAGTTTCCAGACTCGCTATTATTGCCTATCTCATTTTCACTGTTACTCCAAGTAAGTGTGTACCCGTAGCTTGCAGATACAATTCCATCTTGGCTTACTCCGTTTATCGTTTCATTTCCATCATAGATGTCCTGTTCGATATATCCAACATAATTACCGGTGCCATTCGCAATGCTTATGACTTCGTGGTAAAAGAAGTAATCTCCCGGTTGTGGAACATAGGTCGGTGTAGAGTGAGCTGGAAAAGTAGAAGAGAATAGGAAAAGGGAGAACATTAGAAAGATGGCGACGACAAGATATTTTTTTGAGTTCATCCCATAAACCCTCCCACACCATGAACATGTGCGGGGTGGTAGCCTCCGACTCCGCTGAATGTTGAATAGTAAGATGAGTGTGCGATAATCAGGGGTGCATAATATATGAAGAATATGCCTGATGGTGCGTATGTGAATTGCACTGGAGTGTTCACTATCTTTGCGGTTGAATCCAGCTGTTTTACTAGTTCATTCTTGATTCCGTGAATCATCCTGACTGAAAGGCTTAGCAGTTCAGAAGGACTTAAGTCTTGGGCGAAGGACCCAATTGTCGTGTACGCTTTGTGTAGCAGGTCAAGAGCTTCATTAGCTTCAAAAGTCGCTATTGATCCAAGAATCGCTGAAGCCACAAGGGGATATTCAAGATAATTCTTGAGTGAATCGATAATTATAGTTAACTTCGTCTTCACGTCTTCTGGTCCTAAATCGGAAATTGATAAATATGCAGAGGCTAGTTCAGTGTCCTCTGACACTTCATAACCCCAAGAACCAAATAGTGATCTGAAAGATTGGAATTTGCCTGCCAGTTGGTCAAAAGGCGTGTTCATTATAGCTAATATTGCTGCCGATTCATACGAAGAGGTTATTTTGGAAAATTTTAGGAAGTTGTCAGTGGGGAAAGTGCCGTCAAATCTTCTTCCAAACAGGATAGTGGCTGCAATGCCTGCTGATAATTGCTTGGGAACTTTGGCGTCGTGTCTAATTTCGCGGTCAAGATTTGACAAGGATTCTGATAAACTCTGCAGGGCAGAACTGTTAGGTTGAGAGAAATCTGTCTTTGAGGAAGTCATAATTTCGGCCGCCATCATTTTGTTTTCAAGGGTGGAATTGAAATGCTGCAAGCTATTCATTGCGAGAGAGAATTTTTGAATGATTTGATTTGGGTCTCCTTGAAGCTTTCCTAATCCTATTGAAACGCTCCAGAGTTGAGATGGATCAGCATCTGGCAATTCTGCAACAAGCCTAGAAGTGTAAAAGCTGCCTCTTTCGGCTATGGATCGCAATTCGCCAAAAGTTGTCGTTCTCTCTTCAATGAAGTCGGAGAACTGGCTAGTTGAAACCCTGTAATTCCTAATGTTAAGGTCGTTTAGGGTTATTACCCCAAGGCCAGTAAGGGACAGGTATTCCCCGTTATAAGGAACCATTCTGTCAACAATTGATTTTTTCTGGATAAGAGCTTTTATTTTTGAATCTCTGCTAGCTACTTCTGTCTCTACTTTGGAGACAAGGTTCTCTTCATTTTGGTAAGTTTCAAGTTCGGCTTCCTTCTTCTCTTTGTTCTCAAAATGAAACATTATTGAATGAACTTTCTTCTCTTCTTGTCTAAGAGTTGACTCTTCGCCTCGCTCATAATTCAATTCATTTTGTTGGTCCAGATTCAATTTGTTTAGATTTGAAACTTCGGTCAACGCCTGATCATAGTCTTCTTTTTTCATCACTGAAACGTAGCCACCGTTACTGAGAAAATCCATGTCGGCTTGTGATATTTGCATTGAAATGGACTTTGCGGTTATTTGAGAGAAGAACAGTCTTACGTCATTGCACTGCATTTGAATCACCAGTCAATCATTGGGAATTTCTTAGTTAAAGTTTGCTCTTCTAGAATATTACCGATGATTAGTTGCAGACTTTGTCGATCACGCACAACATCAACAACTTCATCATTACTCAAGGCTTCTCTGAGAATGTATTCAAACTGCGCTTTCCTATCCATCATTTCTCCAAACCTTGTGGAACGTTCATGTTCTATCTGCTCGTAAGCATACATGAACTCGTAAAGCGAACGATATATCTGATCCTCTATCTTTTCCTGAACATCTTTTTCACAAACAGTTATCCACTCCAAGCCTTCAAGGTCCACAAAGAAAATATTTCCATCAGGCGATAGAACCGCATCTTTATCCAGCCAAACATCATAAAAATCCAGCCCGCTGAACGTTCCATCAACATTACTTTTTATCGATCTCACAAACAAAGTTAGGAATGCAATACCACTCTTGACAAAATTCTTCATAAACTCCAACGCTTTATCATTACTGTCTACTCCAAAGATTTCAAAAAGTGAATGAATGTTACTGCCGACAGTGCTTCCCGAGTGAAAATAGATTCTTACATTAGATGGCACAAGTCTTATTTCCTGAACCATTCTCCCAGCGAACCTGCGGTACCAAAAAATCTTCTTAATTTCACGTTCAAGGTCTTGGGGAAGAAAAACTATTTTCACAAGGGGTGCAATTCTAAATCCGTGAATGGAGGTAAGGTTGGCCATTTCGGATACTCTCAAAGAAGTAGTTGCATGCTGGAGTCCCTGCCCACCATACGGCGAACCTCTTAACCATAATTCACCTGTAATGTATCGCTGAGCACAATCAGGGGAATTCAATATTTTCTCATTCAATCTTGAATCTCTCAATAAGTTACAAATTTCAGATTTGTCCAAAAGCTGATGAGAAAACGGATTAGTCGTGGACCCAACGCCTTTAACAGAGAGGTAAAAGTCAGAGCCGTCTATTTTTAAAGAAGGCAAAGTGGAAACGGCACCTCTATTGTCATCAGCAATAAACTCCTTCACGCCCAAAGGGCTAGCGCCTGCGAACGGCCTCATGCTCTCTGGAAGGTAGATCCACTCAAAGTCAGGCATCCTAAATTCTCGAAAATGCTTGCTCGTAAGTACTTCATTTGTTTCATACGTATCAAGATTAAGCGGCAAACCTTTCAATTTCATGAGAGGTCGAAAGCTCGTATGGATTTTTCAACTCTTAAATGTTCTCTTCAAACGTCCTAACCTGTTCTGAAATTTTCCATGCGACGAGTTGCGGCAAATCCTGAAAATTTAGATTAATTCGACAGGATAAGAAACACAAATAGTCTTGTGCATTTTATGTTTTGCAAATGGTTAAATATTGTTATAAGTATGGTTTTGCATTATTAGTGGCTATAATGGACTTATTTGATGAATGCATGTTTGCAGAGCTTAAGGTCAATAAGACTGCAGGATTCAATCCTCAAGATGATATGCGGCAATATTTTGAGCGTTTAATGGCTAATGGCTTTGTTGTCAGTGGAAAGCTTGCGCCAACTCAAGTTCATTTTAATTGTTTTGAAATGTTTTGGTGTTAATGGTATGAAGAAAACTGTTTTGGTTCTTGGGGCAGGATATGGCGGTTTGATGACTGCTGTAAAACTTGAAGCAAAATCGAAAGATCGGGATGATTTAGATATAGTTCTTGTTGACAAAAATCCTTATCATCAGTATGTACATCTTTCTTATGAAATAGTGACGAATGTCAAGAAAGTTTCCGATTTAACGTTACCGTTGGCTGAGCTGTTAAAAAACAAGAAAATACAGGTCATGCAAGCAACTGTGACGGAGATAGATGTAAAGAATAAAATTGTTAAGACTGACAAGGGGGACCTATCATACTTTAAAGTTGTTATTGCTCTTGGTAATGAACCTAACTTTTACGGCATAAAAGGCGTAAGTGAGTTTGCTATGCCTTTTAATTCTGTTGAATCAGCGTCTAAAATTCGTGATAAAGTTTTGCAATTTATTTCAGAAAAAAAGAGGTTTAACGTCGTGGTTGGAGGCGGAGGGTTTACAGGGGTTGAGTTGGTTGGGGAAATTCTGGATGAGTCCCATTGCTGCGTTACCATAATCGAAGCGAACGAGAATTTGCTACCTTCGTGGAACAATGTTGAATTTTCTAAAAAAGTCGCTTCAGTATTAACGAGTATGGGTGCGGATTTGATGCTTGGAAAACGCATCGTGGAAGTTAAGCCTCATCAGGTTGTTTTGAGCGATGGGAGCATAATTGAGAGTTCAATCTTTGTTTGGACAGCTGGAGTCTCAGCCTCTAGCGTGGTAAGCAAAAGCGGTTTAAAAACTGGAAAAGGCGGCAGAGCAGTTATTAACGAGTTCTGTGAGGCAGTTGGCTTTCCAGGAGTTTACGTGGTAGGTGATTCAGCTTTGACGGTTGATCCAAATACTGGAGAGATTTTGCCTCAATGCGTGGAAATTGCTCTTCAGCAGGCAGAAGTGGTTGCAGCGAATATACATGCAGATTTAAACAAGTCTCCCAAACCAGTTTACCGACCAAAATTTAGCGGGTTAGTTTTGGCTGTCGGAGAGATTTATGGCATCGGAAAAATTTATGGAGTAACAGTTGAAGGAAAAATCGCTCAGACACTCAAGCGGTTAATTCATTTGCAGTACGTCTATGAAATTGCTGGCTTGCCCGAAGTAATAAAAGAGGCAATATAACCCTCTTAAAATTTCGAAGTGCAATTCTATTGAAAAAACGCATTAGGATTTATTTCAAAACGTATAAATAATTTTAAAACTTGCTTTTATGTGGAAAAATGACTGCTGAAGAAAATGATAACTCAAAAACCTATGGCAACAAAGTTAGGAAAGATATGGCTCTGTAGAATTTCTTAATTTAATTGAATTGGGAAGACCAAAGGATGGATTACGTTTCTTTGCTCCTGAATGCAAAACACACAATCCATACGTTTCAGGAGGAATGGATGCATTAATCGATGCAATGATTGCAGTCCAAAAGCAGGGTTCAGAAGGAATTGTAAAAGGATCAAAAGCGAAGTTTAGACTTATTGTCAGACAAGTCATTTCTGAAGGAGATGCAGTTGCTGTGCACACGCAACTTGCTAGCTCCAAGCCAAATTAAGGCGGATTGAGGCAAGTGCATATTTTCCGTTTTAGCAAAGAGAAAATTGTTGAGTACGGGGATATCACCCAATTCATACCGGAAAATGCATCAAACGCAGCTGGAGCATTCGAATAGAGCCAAGAAATGATTGAAAAGCTTAAAAAATCAAGAAAGCATTAATTAGTCTTTTGAAAAATAGGTCCACTAAGAATGATTTTTTTAGAAATTAAGAATAATTGGTTGAGGTCTGCTTACTTTTTCTGAAAGGTTAGGTATTTCAAGTGTAATGACTTGAACACTGTGTCAGTTCTAAGGTTTATGATAAAGGTTTGGCTTTCCAGTACCCAATCGGATAGTTCTGATTCAAGCTTTCTTTTGAAGTCTGTGAAGCTGGTGTAGTTCTCATGGTATGAGAAGCACGCTGAATTCCAGCCCATCCCAAGTCCTTCAGTGACCATGACCACATTATTTTGTTTCGTGAACCATTCTTTTAGTTTCTTTATTGATTCTTCTTTTGTCTGTCCTTTTTGATCTTTTACAACAGTTTTAAAACATGTCAAAGCAACAATTTCGAAACCAATTTCAAAAAATTTTGGTATGACCGTGTATCCTTCGATAAAATTTTCTTCAAGCATTGCTCTTCTTCGAGTTACAGTAGGCTGAGATATCCCTAAAACTTTAGCTAATTGCCTATCACTTCTATGCGAGTTTTTCATTAATTCATACAAAAGTTTATAGTCGATTGGTTTTAGTTCTTTCATGTTTATCAATCGTTGCAAGAAAAAAATTTACTCAGTATATAAACTTTTTTAATGGCTAAAATAAAAATGAATATCTAACTTTCAACAAACAGTGTCTTAAATAATTCAAAAAGAGAAGTAAACAGGTTTCCTTTATGAACAAGCAATAAACAAGTAAGTGCCTTAATCTTTTGAATTTTCAAAGTTTCGGTTTAAATTTTTGGGAAGAATGGCGCTGGATAAGTTATCCCAAAGAGCACTCCAAGTATTATGCTTAAGATAATGAAGATAACCCACGCAAGGATTGCTATTAGAATTGCCCTAATCCAACCCGTTCGAAAGCTAGCCTTGAAAACCCAGATCCAAGCAAGAAGTGCTAAAATGTAGCCAAAAGCTAGAGCACCTGCCCCTATCACAGCACCCAGGAAGTAATTGACGAGATAGTTGACAATGACGTAAATTACCGGTCCAACAAGCGTTGCGAGCATGGCTTCCCCAAAAGACGCTCTGCCACCCGTAGTAGCTTTCGCAGCAAGCCAAACGGGTATTGAAACGAGTATCCAGAGAATTATCAGTCCGACTAATGTTACAAGCAAATCGGCAAAGATCAAAATTAAACCCAGATTTTCTTAGCCTTAACCAATATTTAAAGATTAACTGACTTAGTGGAAACGAATTAAACTCGATTTACTTTTGTGAATTTAGACATTACAATTTTCTAATGCTTTTATTTTGAGCATGATAGTTTTATGTTCAGTCTTGACGCGATGTTTCAAGTTTTTAGAGCACTTGACAGGGTGGTTCTTTGGAGTTAGTGTTCAGCTTTTTCTGTTTCTTGCGTGCTAACTTTTGTGAGCAATTAGTATAATACACAGTACGTTAAATGATTACAGCTTACTTGGCAGTTGATGGGTTGAGAGCAGAGGCATGGATAAGAGGGAGAAGGTTTCAGAGAATAGACTTATATCTGATTTGGAAAAGCCTTATCGAGTTTTGAAAAAGGAAATACTTGGGCTTCACAAGTACTGGCACTACCTTTCCGCAGTTTCGATTCTCATAATGTTGGTGAGTGTTTTGGCTTTGATTAATGGGTATTTTCATTTAATCAACGTCTCACCTTACGGTTCTGATCCGGAAGCTGTATCATCGTTGCTTTTGCTTTCAGGTTACCTAGGCATGTTTCTGAGCATTGTTTTTTCGCCAGTTCCCGATTATTTTCTTGTTCCAGCGTGCGGCTACCTGTCAGCAATTGGAGTGTTCAATCCGTATTACACTTTTCTAGTGTGCTTAGTTGGTGCCGTTGTACCGGTGGAGTATGTTTGTGGCAGGTTTGCAGCAAGACCGTTACTGTTGAAGGCTTTGTCTTTTTTCCGCATATCTGAAAAAAGCCTTGAGAATGCAGATGAATGGTTAGTTGAACACGGCAAATTCTCAGTTTTCATATCCACATTCATACCATTCTTTTATACAGTTGTTTCATTGGCCGCTGGAACTCTCAAGAATAGTTTTACTGAATTCATGCTATCCAGTACTGCAGGCTTCGGTTTGAGATTCATATTCCTTGAAGCAGCAGGTTTCTACGGAATCTACGTCTTCACATCCTCATTTGATTACTCGCAGAGAATAGTGTTCTTCTTACTACTGACTTTATCAGGCGCTTACGTAGCTGTCCATCTCGCAAGAATCTTGATCCATCGGCGAAAGATATTGGGAATTAGACAGTAAACCCGTCACATTTGTAATGGGTTAACTTGAACATTAACTAAATTAAGAAATATTCATTAACTGATCAAATAAAAAAATTAAAAAAATTCAAAGAATTCGCAAGATAACTGCAAAAATGTTCATAAAAAATCATACGTCAAAGTTTTTTGTGAAACTTAAAGCAACTCGATTGCTTAGATGTACAATTGCTTAAATAGTGAATCTTTACAATTGCTTAAATAGTAAATCGGAATAGTTAAGTAAAAGCAGCTATTTGCAAAGTCTCGCCTGCCTCACCCAGAAGAGGATTGTGTGCGGTTTCAAGCGTTAAGCTTTTTTGGAAGTGTCTGTTTTGACTCATCGTGGACATAGATCAGATGAAAGTATAGAATTTAGAAAATCAAGACAATTCTGTTTCCATAATAGCAAGTTTGACCCTAAACTTCAAGAACGCATATTCACAGGCACTCCAGAAGACCTAAAACGCTTTATTAAATTATCCGTTGAAAACGTAAATTTTGCGGATATTCCTGATTGCCCCACAGGCCTAGTTTTATCTGATAATCGTGCACAAGGAGCCTTTCAATAGTATGCCTACACCCTCAGAGCGTTTAGCAACAATTGAGACAAAGCTTGATTACATTACTGTGCAGATTGATAAGTTGACTAATAATCATTTACCTCACATTTACCGCCGCCTTGAAACGTTAGAGGCTTGCAACGCAGTAAACAAATCTTGGGTACGCTTCACCAAACCAATTGCAACAGCCATTATTTCCGCTGGCGCTGGAGGACTATTAACTTACCTGATTGTCAAGGCATGCGGAGGCTAAAATGTCAAGAAGCATTTTTGTGCTAAACTGCTGAAATAAAAAAATTTGGAGGCTATTAAAATTTGAATTCACCTTTAGATTTTAACGGAATAACAACAGTCATCTTAAACAATGAACCAGAAGAGGAAGAGACCAAAGAAGAAGAAACAGAATATTCTTCCGTCAATTTAAAACAGATAATTCGACGCAAACTTGTATTTGAGCGACGTGCTCGTGGCGATACAATTGAGGAAATTCGAACCTTTTTGATTGAAAAAGGGTACTCTGTAAGTTGGATGACAGTGTTTCGTGATTTGCGCAGCGGCGAAGTTGTCTTTTTGACTGATGAATTAATTCGTGTGCAATTTCGAGACATTGCTTTGCTGCGCGGTTTTGCTTTGCAGGATGGGAAAGCGCCGAACTTGGAAGCTTTAGCGGCAGCGATTAGAGCCAGAGGTAGTATGATTAGTTGTTTGAAGCCTAAACCTGAAAAATCCGAAGTTAACGTTGAAGTTAATGTTAAGCAGCAAACTATGATTCAGCAACAGACCGATAATTTGTTATCGAAGATGTCTGAAGATGAATTCGAAGCAATCTTGCATGCAGAAGAGATTCTTAGAAGAGCAGAGACAGCAGCTGGCACGCCGTAGACTTCGATATTTTGCTCGTTATCTTGGTTATAATAATACCGCTTGGTTTCATGATGAATGGTACCGACTTTTGGAGCCAATGAATGACCCATCTCATTTTAGTCCTTTGCCAGGGCATCCTTTAGCATTAAAAAATTTTCATCTCGAAGCCCCACGCAAACACGCGAAAAGTGAATGCACAAGCATCAATTACCCCAGCTGGCTCATCGGCAATTACCCTGAAATCCGAATTTTAATCGTAAGTAAAACCGCAGAGTTAGCCAATCAAACAGTCGCAGCCATCAAAAACCGCATCGAAAACGACCCGAATTACATCAGCGTCTTTGGGAACTTGAAGCCCAAGAATCCTCAAAAATGGACTGACACCGAATTCTTTGTCAAGAGAAAAGAGATTAGCAAGTTCCCCACATTACGCGGTTGCGGCATTATGGGTTCACTTACAGGGGGCGGCTTTGACTTAATCATCGCCGATGACATAATTGACGAGGAAAACGTCTACACACAATGTCAAAGAGAAAAGAGCAGCCGATGGTTCTTCAAAGTACTATTAACAACACTATTCAGTTGGGGCGCCTGCCTAGTCATCGGGACAAGATGGCACTATGCCGACTTGTACAGCGAATTAATTACTCCTCCTGAGAAAGGTGGCAAAGGCTGGCCGTTTAAAGTTTACAAGGCAATTCAAAATTACGAAGCCATAAGCAAAGGCGAATCTCCTAAAGTCTTGTGGCCTGAAGTCTGGCCTTATGAACGCTTAAAGAAGAAATGCGATGATATCGGCAGCGTCTATTTCTTGTCACAGTACCAGAATGATCCTACAAGTATGGAAGGTGATTTGTTGAAGTCTGAATGGTTACATCCCTGGAATGAAAAGGATGCAGCGTTTGAGCCTGCACATAACTTGCCAAAATATGCCGGTGTGGATCCCGCATTGGGTGAAGGTGACTTATTCGCTATCAGCACATTCATCTATGACCGTGACGCGAATCAGGGTTATCTTTATGATGTTTGGGCTGAGAAAGTGCCCTTCCCGGTAGCGCTTGAAAAACTTAAGCAGTTGCATTTACTTTATGGCTACAGTAAAATTTACATCGAATCGAACGCTTTCCAAAAGGTCCTAACTTTCCTTCCTGAACTAAACAAGCTGCCAATCGTTCCAACTCAAACGGTTTCAGGAAAAGAGGAGCGATTAATCCCATTAAGCAGTCATTTTGAAGCTAAACGCATACTGCTCAACCCTGTCGTGCATAATGCAAAAGGTGAGTTCTTCCAGGAGTGGGTTGAATTCCCACGTGGAGCACACGACGACGCTTTGGACTCGGTTGAGATTGCGGTTCGTAACTTGATTGGCGGCGACAAGCCGTCTGAAGGTATAGGCATCGCATTTCCCCAAAAAAACATTAAAGTGAAATATTATGGATACCCCTGAAAACGAGAAAGAAATCTTCAGTATTGACGATAAGGCCAAGATTGTAAAGACATTAGGCATAGAAGTAGCGGCTCAGCCAAAAGACATTCATATTTACATCAACGGCGCCGGCAAGGACCTCATGAAAACAATTGTGCTTGATAGTTTACTTATCACAGTATCCGTTCCTAAGCCTGCTGCAGAATCCCAGCAACCTAGTCAATGAGTTGATTGAATGCCAACACGATCAGAATATACCGCTACGCTTAAACTAGCAGATAGTATGCCAAACCCGGCGAGAAATGTCGATGCGGATACTGCAACTAAGCAGTTAAATGACGAAATTCCTTTCAGGACCTCGCGTGATGTTATCCTGCAGGCCTACTTGAACAAGTACACTTTGAAGAGCGCTGGAATCGGTTTTGTAACCCCACCCTATAGCAGCCTATATGATCGGATTTGGGGTGTTACTCCAGTTGATGACTTGCCCAAACTTCAGTCGCTCTATGAGTTTAACCCGTATGTGGCAGCGTCGATTGACGTCCGAGTTAACTTGACGATGAGTAACTGGTTTGAGCTAAAAGGCGGAAACACAACATTCAACAGTTACTTAACAGAGTGGCTTGCTTCCCATGATATACCTTCAGTGGCGCGAATTCAAGAAAGAGACGCGCTTATAAACGGTTTCAGCATCACGGAAATTTGCAGGGATGAAGACAATCAGCGTGTAGAATGGCTCAAGCCCTTGGATCCCTTGTACGTGCGCATTCGCCGAGACGCTTTAATGAATACGTTTGGTTACATTCAGCTCTTATCAGTGCCTCCAGCAATATTTTTACCACAGGACATCATTCGGACAATTCACAATCCAGGATCAGGACGCTACAACAGCGCCTATGGCGTAAGCCTGTTACGCAGCACTTTGCTTATTCAGGGTTTGATCGATGATTTTCAGCATGACATGGCCTTAATCATGAAGATTTACACTAAGCCCATTCTCAGTTTTGTCTGCGGTAGCCCAGGCGCAGGAGAATGGTCGAACACTAAACTTGCAAACTTCATCAACGAAATATGTGCACGTGACCAGGGCACTGACATAGCCGTTAAACATGATGTAAAAATCCAGCCCATCGATAGCATGACCCGCAGTTTACGGGTTGAATGGTGGCTGACTTATCTTTTGCAGCAGCGTGAAGCTCAATTAGGCGTACCTAAAATATTCTTGGGTCAAAGTGAATCGACAAATCGAGCCACGGCCGAAATGGTTATGCAAGAATTTGTTACAAGGTTAAGAACGCGGCAGCAGCATCTCAAATATACCTTTGAAAATGAATTGTTCCCCGCTATTCTTCAAGGCGACTTTCAAAGTTCGTTGATTACGCCTGATAAGATTCCGAAAGTTGAGTGGAAACCAATCTGGGAACCCTCAGCCGACGTTATGTTTGACCAACAAATTAGGTTGTACCAAGCAGGTTTAGAAGGCGATTTGGAAGCGCGTTCGAAGCTTGGTTTGCCTGAGCAGGTTTGGGGTAATCTTGTTACTTTAACAGAGCAGGTTGATGCTAACATGCCTACTTCAGCCATGACTAAAGCTGTTCCTGATTAGAAAGAAGCTGTCGGTAACAGAGCCTATTTTGAATCTAAAGGCAGAAAGTATATGGTTGCTCAAATCAGATAAAATAGTGATTTAAATTATGACTCAACCAGACGAATCATTCGAAGAGTATCAAGATGCTCAGCTGAAAAGAGAGAATAAACCCTGTTTTAGGTGTTGACCTTCAGGTGACAGATCGGGATGGTGACCCGCTTTGTTTCGGGGCCTTCTTTAACGCTCCTAGACCATATGCTTGCGAGCATGATTGTAAACGGTGGGCTTCCTGTTTAGCACTTAAAATTGATTGTCAACTCCGCGGAGTCAAATATCACAGGTGCCTAGATAAGGCTGGCAACGGAGACTTTGAGCCTGCGGATTTATCCATCTGGCGCAGTCTCGGCGACATTGTAAAGTGTACTCCTTAAACACGGCAAATTTACAAGGCAATCGTGGAAAGAAGATAAAAAAACAGAAACATAATCAAGAAACAAGTGAGAATCAATGAGTACAAAATCCAATATTCTGCTGGATTATAATGTGCCAGTTACCTTCAAGCGTAGTGCTGACGGCAAGGTCCTAATTATTGAAGGCATAGCAATCGACGATACTGTTAACCGTAACATGTGGCAGGTTCCCCAGGAAGAATTACCTTACTTTGTGGCCATGGGACAAAACGTACAGATTCGCGTCGACCACGGCGATAAAATAGAAGACGTCAAAGGGGTAGTCAATTTTCTTCGCATGCCCCAAGTTGCAGCTGACGGCCGAATGGAAGTGCCTTTCAAGGGTGAGGTAAGCGGTGACGAGGAACTGCTTAACAAAATTGAAAAAGAGTATGTTAACAGTGTTAGCCCTCGTGTAGTTGGTGAGGCCTTCTGCAGTGCCTGCGGTTGTCACTCACGTGATGAGAACATGAATCTTGTTCATATTTGCCGGGGCGCCTGGGAAATCATGCGTAAGCCTCAGCTTGTCGAGTTAAGTATTGTTTCTAAGGGGGCTTATGAGCATACACGGTTTAGGCCTGTCGGGTTCGCTGCGGCCATGACTGCAGCTCAACAAATTGTAATCAGCAAGGCATTAAACGCTAAAGGCAAACATTCCTGCATGAAATGCGCTGGTGCCTTAACGTTTGATTGCCTTGGCTGTGATTCACAGGTACGCTTCAACAGCTTTGCAGCTGGAGAAGCTAATCCAATAAAAAATCAAAAAGGAGAAAAAAACATAATGAGCGCAGAAGGAAACAAAACAAATCTTTTCGATGCAGACGCAGTTAAAGCAATGATTGAACAGCATGCGAAGAACCTTGCGGAAGCATGCAGACAAAGTATTGCAGAAGCCTGCAAACAAACGGTTGAAGCATGTAACAAGAGCGAGGCAGAGGCGAAAGCTGAAGCTATCAAGGCAGCGTCAGAAGCCGCAAAAGAAGCGGTTAAAGCTGAGTCAGCCGCTATGATGGCGAAGCTTGAAGACTTCATCAACAAGGCAACAGCAAAACAAAGGGCATCAGGCAAAGGCGCAGTTGGAAGTTTAGATGAAAAGAATCAGAAACCGCCAGCGCAACAAGTGCAATGGGGCAAAGTTGTAGTACCAAGTTATTTCGGCGAGTTATTTGCTGCGGCAGAGCGAAGAAAAAGCCTTGATGCATTGCATATTCAGGAGGGCCGGACTTAATGAGTTTTGAAAATTCAGGACCAATCGTTGAGCAGCCATGCAGTACTGACCTATCGTTTATTATTCCAAGCGGAACAACCGTTACAGTAGGCCAGATAGTGCAGATTATACCGGGCTCAAACGGTCAAATCCAGCCAACTAGCGGAATCGCGGATTTCTTAGGCGTGGTAAAATCCGTAGGCATCAAATCTTCACTCGCTGGCAACAACAAGGCAACAGTGACATGCGGCAAAGCAAAAATACGCTATACTTCGTATGGTACCACAAATGCAGGCGACGAGCTTGTTTCAGGCCCTGGTGGAACCTTGCAAACGTTAGCAGCAGCTGCATCTGGTGATGAAGGAACCGCAGCTGGTATTGCAACTTCAGTTCAAAACCACAGTTACAGAAAAGCGATCTGTGATACTGGCGCGACTAATGGCAATCAAGGAATTGCCATCTTGCTCTAAATTGAATTTTCCAATCTTTTAAGTTTGGAACAATCAAAACAAAAAATTTTAAAAAATAAAATAAAAAAGGAGAGAAAAATAGACAATGAGTTTTACTCCAGACCAAGTAACGATGGATGACAGTGCAGCAATTCAATACCCAGAACTACATCAAAAAATCCTGCAAATGGCAACAAACGCAATGATACTGGCTAAGCTATTCGTTCCAGACCCAATTATTAAGGGCAGAACAAGAACCTACGTCAAAGAGAACGGAAACGTTGCAGTCGGAATCTTCAGAAAAGGTATCGCAGCGCCCGCAGCAATGGATTTCACACCCTTAACTAGCGTGTCAATAACCCCTGACACTTACGGTGAAGAAGTAGAAATTCCCATTGAAATGATCACGGACTATGAATTAGGGATTGTCGATACTCAAATGATGCGTCTTGCCTTCCGTACCATGTACCAAATAGAGCTAGATTGCTTAACAGCAATTCAAGCAGCTGCAACACTGAACGGCACCTCTTTCGCGGCTACTGGCAACACTATAAGCGCTACGGGCACATTAATCACTGTTAGCGGCGGTTGTGGACTAGAAGATTTGAACCATGCAAACCGGCTAATAAAGCAGAAAAACTTCATAATGAAATACATCGCTTGCAACCCAATCCAAGAAGAGTCCTTGCGGAATTTGCCGTTTCCAAACATTTTCCGTGAAGTAACGAATCCGTTGACGAATGAGGTTGAGCAGAAAGTTGGCATTTGGACGCTGCTAGTTAGCAACTTAATCCCGCCAGGAACAGTATATTGTATTAGCGATGGCCAAAACCCCAACAATAACTATGCACCGATGGGCTTCATGGTGACAAAGCAAGAGATCACAACCGACATTGACATCCAGAAGCGACTTAGAAAGATTATACCATTCACGAGTTACCGCAAGACTCCTTACATTGCGAATGGCTACTGCATCTGTGCAATCACTGGAATGAACACAAGCTAAACATGCAGTTTCCAGTTTTCCACAATTTTCCCTCGCCCCAGTCTTTTAAGTCTTGGGACCGTTAAAAGCCGGCAATATTTCTCAAATAAAAACTTTTGATTTTGGATTTTGGAGGTTAATTAAAATTGAGTTCTAGCACTGTTGAACAAGCAGTTATTATAAAAAATGCGGATGGGTCAACTGGGCAGCTTCAAGTTACAAGTAATGGGCTTAAGGTTGATGCCGTCTTAGAAACTGAGAGCGTATCAATTGGAAATATTCACATTCAAGACCCTAATACGCCAGCAAACATGCTTGCCGTGGATTCTTCGGGTAAAATTGGTGTAAACGCCTTACCAGCTGTTACGTTAGGTACTGATTCAGTTGGTTTAGCTAAAGAAAGCGGCGGAAATCTAGCAGCAGCGAAAACTGACTTAGACGCAATTAAAACAAGCGTGGCAAATATTCCTGCTAGCCCAGCTTTAGAAACTGGCAATCTTGCCACTATTGCAAGCCAAACCGCTAATGTTGCAAAAGAAACAGGCGGAAACCTCGCAACTATAGTGAGCCAAACAGCTAACGTGGCTAAGGAGACAGGCGGCAACTTAGCTACGCTTGTTTCTCAAACTGCACAGCGAACCTATCAAGTTGTAACTGGAAGCGTAAGCGCGAGTGGAGATAACTCGATAGTTGCGGCCGTAACTGGGAAAGTGATTAAAGTTTACGATTTTAGCCTGCAGGCGGCAAATGCAAACACTGCTGTAGTGACGGCTGCGTTTTATAGTGATGTTGGCGGAAGTGAAACGCAAGTAGGGCAGAATTGGGATTTAAACGTACGCGAAGGTGTTGGTAGGCATGGCACAAGCGTCGAGTCTATGTATGACTGCAAAACTGCCCAGGGTAAAGCTTTGAACTTGCATCTTAGCGCGGCTCAAACAGTTTACTACACTGTAATTTACACATCGACAGACGCAAGCTAAGGTGCTTATCGTGAACGTTCCACTGTGGCTTTTGCGTTTGCTTCCATTATGGGAGCATATCTGTCCCAAATGCAGAAAAACCGTTAAGCGAAATAGCCATCAATGCCCATACTGCGAAGAACATTATCCTAACGCCTTGAAGATTCCGCCTACTTACTTAAAAGACGAAAAGAAGCTTGAAGACTATGTACACGAGCATATTTTTCCAAGAGTTAGCCAGTTTGAAAGGAATTATTTAGCTCAATATTTCACGGTTCTTTTTAGCGATAGTTTCGCGTCAGGCACTACGAGCGCTTGGAGTTCGGAAAGTGGTGCTGTAATCGTTTCTACTCCTACGCACGGTAGTAATGCGTATTCTTGCAAGCTTTTTAGCGGAGACGTATATCAAGTTCAATACAATCTGAGCGCTTCAATCGTTCAGATGAATTTACGATTTTACGTTCAATGGAGCGTTAATCCTGCATCTGGAGAAATTATCTATCTCGCGTATATAATTAACGCGAACTCAGACCCATATCAAGTTCTAATAAAAAATGTTAGCGGCACTATGGAGTGGGGCTTAACCAACTCTTCAATGTCAAACGCGCAGTTCTTTTCTACACCTAACCCAACCGCTAATATATGGTACTGCGTAGAAATTCAGGGAATTAGAAATGTCTCAGTTGTATTGTATATTAACGGTTTTCAAGTCGGAGCATTTACGGTAGTAGCAATTGAGAACGCTTTATTCTCTAAAGTTAGACTTGTTGCTGGTTATAGTGGCGGAACAACATACCCGTATTGTTATTATGACGATGTTGTTGTCGCTGACTCGTACATTAGCCCATATTCGCCTTGCATACCCAATTCGCGCCTTTTAAAAAGGGTTGATCGATAGATGAAAAGCCTAAAAAAGATTCTTGTTTTGACTGCTATCTTAGCAGTTGTTATTTCCCTTGTTTGCATTTCAGTTCCAGTAAAAGCTCAGCCATTATCTTGCTCAATTAGCACTAATGGCGAAACGATATCCGTGAGTAACAGCGTTTACTCCGGAGTAAGCGCCAACGATGCCTTCGCGGATGCCTTTAATCATGTAGGCTTAGGCGGAACAGTGACCGTTAATGCTGGCACGTACACAAATAACGGTTCAAGCATCATAATGGCTGATTGTGTTGGAGTCACAGTTATTTTTGAGTCAGGATCGCTTTTAACTCTCCCGAATAACGTGAATAACACAGAGGTTTTGTACGATACTGTTTTTTTAATGCAGAATGATATCAACTGCGCAATCGAGAATATTCAGATAAATGGAAATGCGTTAAATCAGGTTGTAGTTAGCCTTCTCTGCGGAGTCTTTCTTTCAAACTGCGACAACTGCACAATAAACGGCGGAACAATAACTAACTGCAGAATGATGGGCGCAGTAATATCTAACACTGCGCAAGGGTGCAATCCATCCATAATCGAGAACTGCATTATCAATTATTGCGGATGGAACTGCATTCAGTTAGGACAATACGCCGCAGGCTCAAAAGCAATCAACAACACCTGCAGTTTTGCAAGCGACGTGGGAATCTCAACTTACAGCAGTTGCACGATTGAAGACAACACGGTCTTTAACATAACGGGTTATATCGGCGGGTGGGCTGGCGTAGGCACTGGATCGCATTATGGCTTAGCAATCGAGTCAAACGGAGCGAACAATGGGCAGACAGGCGAAGACAACTGGCTTATTTCAAACACGATGTCAAACTGTACTAATGGCATTGACATAGGAACAGGTAACCCGGTAAACTCTAACTATGTAGCTGATAACGTGATTTTTAACTGCAATAGCGGAATACTCACATATCTTGCGATAGGCGATGTGATCACTCAGAATCATATCTCTAATTGGGGTACAAATTATGCTTGGGCTATTGCTACGCAATCTTCAATAAACGAAATAGTCTCCTTAAACAGCATTTATAGTTCAAGTTCTTCAACAACCCTTGGGTACATTTTTTGGGTATCATCCTGTTACAACTGCTCTTTCTTCAACAATACCATGACTACCATTTCACCAAATGACTATGGCATGTGGATTCACATTAGCAATAGCACTCTTATCGAGTACAACAATTACCAAGCATGGACGGGCATTTACATCGATGCAAACTCCTACAACACAAGAACCTTCCAGAATAACCTTTCAAACTGCACTTTTGGAATAACAGACAATGGCATAGACTCACAATTATTAAGCTTAGATACTCTTAACACGACGCTCTATTTCCAAAATAGCTTCCAAGGCGGAAACGCAAACGCATGGTCGGGAACAACAACTTACAATGGCGGCCCCTGGTTCGTCCCTTCACCAACATACTCAGGCGATGCTTACTCAATGGAAGTCAAATATAACGGTGACGGCGCTTACTATAATCTGCCAGCCGTAGTTCAACAAGTAGAATTCAACTTCTCCGTCTATTGGAACAACAATCCTGGCTCAGGACAAATATTTTACTTCTTCAACTGCATAAACAACACTTACGACCAAAACCCCTTCGAAGTCTTAGTTAACAATACTGGTTCATCGATTATTTGGGGCATTTGGATCTGTTCAAGCACTGGCCATTTTAATTACTATTGGAATACTACCGCTAACCCGAATAATGGCACGTGGTATAATCTTTGTTGCGTTGCAAATGCCTTGTCAACGACTCAAGGCGCTTCACTCTACGTAAATAATGTCCTGACTTTAACTGCTCCGACAATAGCTGGATACTTCAATCAAATATCAATTGAGTATCAGAACAATCAGTCGTCCTCATATTGCTATATTGATAATTGTTCCGTTCAAGAATCCACTGGCTCTCCTGCAGTCTATTCACCTGTGAATGTTTTGAGTTTCAACTGCCCTTCTATTGGCGATACTGTTTCGCCTAATACTGGAAGCTACACTGACATGAATGACACTCAGGAAACCATCACTTTAACGCCAAATCAATACTCTCAAATTACTGCTTTAAACGTCGATGGCTCAAACGTCACTCTAACAGGCGATTCTTATACACTTTCAATGTTGAGCGATCTCATAGTTTATGCATTATTTACCCAAACAAGCTATCCAGTCGCAGTTATCAACACGTACACAATCGGCATAGTGTTTCTCTCACCTCAAGCTACTGTTTATCAAGGCAGTATACCAGTTGATTTGTCTACATCAGGCAACGACACTTTTCCAGTCTTCAATTGGAACGTACTTTTAGCGAATGAGACATGGCTCTATACAACAAACCAAACAAGCCAAACAGCAAACATAACGGGAATAACTGACACGGAAATGGTAACGCTCTGCTGCGAAGTAACAGGAGCAAACGGCGCAGTAGCTTATGGCACAGTCACATTTACCGTTAATAATGGTAATGCGCCGCCTGTTTACGCAGTGCCCGTTGCTATAGTTGTAGTTACAGGGGGAGTTGGCGCCGTAGTAGCATACTTCTACCGCAGACTACAAAAAAGCAGAATACAAACAGCATACATCGACTTTAGACCCTCATCTTTTGATGGTCTATTCTCTAATTATTGGGAGCTTGATTAAACTTTGAAAACTATTCTGGGCATTTGGAGTCAAAACGGTAACACTATAATAGGTACCGTTGATGCTACGGGTAAAGCCTCAGCTGTGGAAGGTTCAGAAACTGATCAGAATTACACTCATCAAGCCCAAGTGACTATTCCAGCAAGCCCAGGCAAGGCAGGCTTAATCGTTAATCACACATATGATGCAGGCTGGAATGAGTACTATTTAGCCATGTATCTTGACGCGGCAAATAACGTTGCAACATTGGAAGCGGTTGTACGTAATGAGGAGGGCGCGGAGACTTCAAGAAACGTTTTAGCTTCACGAACTTTTCCAGTAACCATTGGGCAAACGTACAACTTAGCTGTGGAAAGTGAAATTCTCAGTGACGGATCCTTTGCAGTTTATGGTCAAGTAAACGATTTCACTGTGGTTGAAGCTGAAGATTTGCTGCCGCTGGTTGGTGTTGGCCAAAGAGGCTTCGAAATCATAGCGGGATCAACAGCAACTTTTCTTTATGAACCCATTGCACTTTTTACTCCTGCCTTCGCAAGTTTCAATGATGTAATCAGTCGTTTAGGCGCCCAAGGACCTGATTCAAACGGGAATTACACGGTTTATGGCTTAAATCTATCATTCTCTTCGATTCAAACGCAGATTAACCATGCAAACAAGTACGTATATAATTTGGCGCCGTCAATAATTTACCCGTCAAACGATTCACGTGTACCCTTCGCTGAGTTAGGTGCTACAGACTTGGCATGTATGGGAATCCTTGTGGCAAGCGTCGGCGGTGCACTCGTAGGCGCTTACGATTATTCAATTGGCGATATGAGTATGCAGCGTGCAGGACCCTATGCAGCTGCAATTAAAATGGCAATTGAGGGCTTCCGTGAAAGCGCAAAAAGCAACTTGATAAACGTGACCTTACCAAGTGCTTCAGCAAGCGCGGCAATCGGCAGTCGCATCCAAAATATTTACGCTTATAATCGTTACCCCAGCTGGCCAGACGGCTACTAAGGTGAATAATAATTGAGCAACGCTTCAAGCAACGTGAAGACACTCAGCAACTTACTTAACACTAATTATGCTGCCACAGTCACGACTTTAGGTTTAACTGCACCAGCCCTAACGCAGATTGATTGGCTCACAGATAAACCATCAGCGCTAGCTTGGCCTGGATCGCAATCGAAGAATAAATCAGCGATCACTTGTTATCCTGGTAGAGCACCGAAAACTCGTCTTCTTTATCCTGGTGCTTGGCGCCTTGATGATGAAGTAATCGTTGACGTTTACGTGAAAGGCGATACTTTACCCAATATGCTTCAGCAAAGAGCCAACCTTCGAGCCGTTGTAAACAGCATCATTGAAACCAATTCAAATTCAGTAACTAATTTTTTTATCAAGCCCAAAAGCGACATCCCAAATGAGCTTGCAAGTTGGGTTAAGCAGACAATCACGGTAACAGTTAGCATAATTCAATAGGATAGTGAAAAAGAAAGATGGTTGTAATTTTAACTACAGGCGTCACGCTTGTAATCGGCAATTCAGCAACAACAGGCGACAACATGTCAGTTAGTAATGTTCGCCGCATATGGTATGAGCCTGTTCCACGCGAGTATAAACCTGCAAACGTTATGAACCAGACAAACCCGATTGACTGGCATAAACCACATAAAATGATTAAAGGCGAAATCCACTGCACCTCAGAGGCCTACGCGGCCTTTTACAAGAATCCGCTTGTTGCAGGCGGCACCAAAGCGTACATTGTTCCAAACGGTGATAACCCGCAAATCCCCTACGTTGTCGCAACAACCAAAGATGCTCTTGGCCGCGCCTGGACCTATACCTTCACCGGATTCATTGCCGTGGATGATCCTGGCGATTTTGAAGTTGACAAAGAAGTTATCAGGGTTTACCCGTTTCAAGCATTTTATTGTACTGTCACGCCTCCAAGTGGTTATCCGCCGTAAACGGTCTGCTTTGGATGGCTGAAGATGCTGAAGTTGGAGGGCAGCAGCCAGAACGGAAGTTTACGTATCACGTGTTTCTTGGTGCTTGCAAGGATTGCCTGCCCTGGGATGGATTAGAATTTGACGAAAGCCAGATTCCTTCGTTATTTTTGCATGCTGAACGTGTGTCAGATGAGAGCTGGGACGTTAACGGGCACTTTGGTTGCCGTTGTACACTGGAAACCGAAGAGTACGGAGAGATGGTAGATACGAGCGAGTATAATGCGTATTGGAGTCAAGAGCAATCTGATGAGGGCGAATCAATGAGTACCCGCAGTATGATGCGTGGGTTCCGAGCAGCAAGAAGCCCAGAAGCGGCAGCTCATTTCCTATCGCACGAAGCATTAAAGGAAATAGCACCTGAATTAGCACCTATCATTGCGCCTATCTTGATGCCACTAATCACAATTGCTTTTCAAGAATGGGCCAAGTATCAACAATACCTCCAGAATCAAGCGATCGAGAAGCAACGAAGTATTGAGTATCGTCAAGTGTACCGGAGCACAGTTTCAGAGTAAAAAAGAAGTGTGAGGCCAAAATAAATTGTGGTTAAACCAATTTCTTGCATTTTTAAGAAATATCTTGCTGAAAAACCAAGCATCCAAAACTCAAAATCAGCCTCAAAATCAAAGTCAACCAAAAAATGAAAATGTTAATCGAGGTGAAAAAATTATGGAGAGCAAAATAAGAATTTGTGATTCTGTAGAATGGGAAATCAAAGATAAAACAGGAAAAGTAAAAGCTCATGGCAGAAACGTTGATTTGATTACTGCTTACGGTTTAGGTATGTTGGGAAGCCTTCTAGTTAGTAGCACTCAAGGTTCAGTTACGCAAGCAATCAGTATTGTAATTGGCACAGGAACTACAGCGGCTAATGTTAGTGATGTTAATTTGCAATCGTTAACTAAGCGAAAGACCGCTAATGTAACTTATGCGACTACAGTTTGTACCAATGATACTGCGCAGTTTGCCGCTTCATTCAGTTCATCAGATGGCCTTAGTGGTTCCATGCAATGGACAGAGTCCGGATTAGACCAGGGCACAACAAACACATTATGTATGCATCAGGTGAATTCAGCGCAAACATTGAACTGGAGTGCTGGAGACGTTTTGAATCTGACAATAAAAGTGCAGTTTGAGCAAGGCAGTTAATTGAAGGCAAATGAATGGGCACTACATATAATGTTGCGCTTACCGAGAAGATAGGTGGAAAAGACACTCAAATCGCCGGACTTCCTCACTATATAACGTTAACTGAAAAAATAGGAGTTAAAGACACTAAAAACTCAATTACGGGAACAAATCACAATGTAACTTTAACAGAGAAAGTAGGCTGCAAGGACGCTCAAAGTCAAATTATCGGTACTCACCAAAACATAACGCTAACGGAAAAAGTTGGCTGCAAAGACTCCCAATCTTACCCAATAGACACGATTATTTCTCTCGATACTATCGCTTCAACTTTGCCAACTGTCTTGATCGATGGTACTGATTACAGCAATTATGTACAACGTATTGAAATGTGGCTTAAAGCTACTGAAGGCGTAGGCCGCTTCCAAATAAGCTATTTCAATCAAAACCAAGCCTTAGAGAACATTGCTCCTAAAGCGTCTGTAGCAATTTATAACAAGCAATACCCGATGATGAAAGGCTACGTTGACATTCCAGAATCAATGATAACCGAGGATTACCAGACCAAAGGAATTCCCACTTTCGCCACTATCGGCCGGGATCTTGGACGAAACCTGCAGATGCTTATTTTTAACAAGTTCTATATGCCCATGCTTGTTGAAGCGTTATTGCAGGATGTGTTTGCTAATTCAGGTACAAGCGTGAGTTTAGCGGCTCCAACTTCAACAAACCCAATTTATTACCAGCCCAATGGCAAATACTTGCTTGATATTGTCCGGGAAGTTTTAGAGCTAGTTGATTATGACGGTTTTGTACATACAAATAATGTCCTGCGTATTTTTCCTCATGATGGGTCAAGCAATCAACCCAGCAGCGATTTAACCCTTAAATCAGTAGCTAACGACCCTACAAGTAATATCATTAAGCTTGTTGACAGGAATAAAGGCGATGTAACAGACCTTAAAAACTACATTGTCACTCTGCTCAGTTTAAGTAATGTTGATGTTTTCACCGAACTAAATGCTTCAGACTGGAAGCCCGCTGCTACTCAAACAACTGTTCAGTCTATAGATTACCCTGTAGATTTTACTGGAACTCCGCCAATTGCTCCAACTGCAGGAGTGGCATCAATTGAGCTTCCAAAAGCTAGTTCAGGTTATTGTGGAGGCAGGCTTGTTTTCCCACTTTATGGCATATCTAAAATTGATTACAGCCAGTTAACTGAGCCTGAAAGTATCACGTTTGAAGCTTACGCGCCTGTAGGTGCCGGAGTACAATTTGATTGGTCAGTTATTTTGACTGATGATGCTGGAAATCAGATTCAATGGTTTAGTAATACGGTTTTATCAAATACTGGTACGTGGACAAGCTTGTCAATGGCGTCAGGAGCGTCAGTAGTTATTTATAATCGATTGCCTGCGCCGACATATGATGCTTGGAACTATTATGGCAGTTCAACAACTTTTAACTGGAGAATTGTCTCTTTCGAATTTGTAGGCTATTTTGTTCCCTCGATATCTGGTGCCAGCTATGTTTTAATTGATAATTTGCAAATTCCTGGTGTTACTCCTGTAGCTGTCGCATACTGGGCAAATGCAAACCCAATAGACCCAGATCCAACAAACTATAATGCACCATACACTGTTAACGGGGTAACTTATCCTCATGGTTTTGGAAAAGAACAATGGCTTAGCACAAGAAGCGATTTTGGAACTTTTAGAGAAGCAAATGATTATAGCCAAAGTATTTATCAAAAGCGAAAGGCGCCTCTTGACAAAATCACTTTGTGGATTAAAGGTGATGCGGCTTTTGTTGCTGGTCAAGGCTGGATGACGCAGCCAGGTTACAAAGTAAACGTCACAGTTGATCAATGGAATTTAACGAATGGCGCTTACCGTTTCATGGAAGTTCATCACATATTAGACCGCTTATCGCCTGAGCTAGGATGGAATCACCGGGTGGAGCTTTCTCTTGTGCCAGTTGCTCAGAAACTTCAGACGCAAGTGTGGAGTTATGGCCAGAATCAAGGTGCTGCGTCTGTTGCACGTGCATTGCGTGATCGGCTTACTGCGCTTGAAGTGAAAGCACGAGCTGCAAACAATTGGTATAGCAGCTTGCCTTAAATCATCATTTTTTTTAGTCCAAATTTGCAGTCATGAACTTACATTGTTCATGCAATTTTTTGGAGGTGAAAAATCAAATGAGTATGATTGTTTCGATAAACATGGGAGCTTTGGCTCCGTACATCGGAAGTATAATTATTACTATCGCTTGGGCGCTATTGGGTTATGGTTCTAGCGGTGAAACTTTTGATTCAAGCAAATTTGCTACAACGATGGGCGTTGAGGTAGTAGCACTTATCGGCGCTGCGTTCACTGGGTCAGCTTGGGTAACATTGATTACGCCTTCACTGGTAGCGGCTTTTGTCAGCAAAGTGGTTAGTTGGTTCCAGAAGGAAGAGGCTGCACGCATCGCTAAAGCCCTAACACCATCAACTACAACAGCAACCACTTCAACGGCTACAACTACACCAGCAGCTACGACAGCTTCATCCTAAAACTTTCCCTTTCTTTTTTTTAGTTTTTCAATTTTAGAAGGCATTTTTCATGATGATTATTAATAAGAAAACTCTATTCACAATTTGCTTGTGTTTCTTAGTCTTAACTACGCTTTGCGTTGGCATGCTAACAAGTCAATATCAAATATCCTCGCAGGGCAACATTGAAACTATAAACCTTGCCGCTTTTATTGACCAGAACTGCACTCAGCAATTAACTAGCATAGCATGGGGTACGCTTATTCCTGGGCAAAATACAAGTTATTGCTTCTACATTCAAAACACTGGATGTACAGCTGAAATTTGTACTCTAACTTCAACAACTTGGAATCCCGCGAATGCAGCAAACTATTTATCATGTAGTTGGAGTTTCGAAAATGGCTCTCTTAATGCAGGACAATTTATGAATGTGACGGTCACTTTAACTGTCGCAGACAATATCACGGGCATTTCAAGTTTTAGCAACATAATTTTATTGATAGGCACTGCTGAGTAAGAAAATGCATGTTGATTATTTGATTTTGTTCGGCAGTTTGTACATTATTGTCTTGATTGCTGCAGGATGGATTTTTGATCATCGTCTTAAAAATAGATGATAGTTGGTAGCTTCATTACGGCTAGCGCGGCGCGCTATCTTATATTGATAATCACTTTAAGCCAAATCCGGTTCGTGTTGCATATCACCCTTAAACCTCCGAAATTCGCGCGTGCAAGTCAACTAGCATCTTAAGAAGCTATTTAATTTTCGACTAAAACTTACTTTTCTTTATTTTTCAATAAACAAAATTAAGGTTAGCGGATGCTATAAAAAATAAGTTGAAGTTTAAGCGATTACGTGCGCTTATGTACGTTTAGACCTAAAAGAGGTTAAACGCTATTTTAATTTTCTTTTTTAAGTCTTTTGAGCCAGTTTTGAAGCCTATATTTTATTTATTTCTTTTGTTTTTTTCGCGTCAGGGTGATAGTCAGCATAGGAATAATACATCAATGCAATGATAGCTCCACAGATTAATGAGGGCGCTATGTTAATAGTAAGTATATAGTTTGTACTTACTCCCTCCCACTGGGTTGTTAAGGCGTTAGCTATGAAAAGCGAATAAATTCCGGCGAAGGCAACACTAAACGCGACAGCTACTTTCTTCTTGACACTTAATCTAAATCTCCATCGATGGGTACTTCCCATAAACGCAACAGCTTTATTCATTTTAGCTCTAACTTTTCAGTTGCGACGCATCATAAAAAACTTTTTCCCCATATTATATCTTGAAAAATCATTAACCATATTGGTCGATAAGTTGAAAGCTTTCAAAACTAAAAAATAATCAGGCTAACTCAAAAGTAACTCGGACATGTAAATCACAAGAAGCTAAGCTTTCGAAAAGGACATAGCTTGGCTCTATTTCTCTTGCTTTAATCTTTTTACGAAGTTAAAAGTACTGTTTGTCTTTATTGTAGATTGTCAGTAGTTATTTAGAGAACGAGCCTCTATTGGGGGAAATCCCAGTAACGGCCCATTGCTTCAAGGATTTCTTCCGATAAAGATTTCTTTCCAACATTTCGCACAAAATCTGAAGCAACAACTATTCCAACTAGTTTATTCTGTTCTAAAACAGGCAGTCGTCTTATCTTATTGCCCGACATCAAACGCGCCGCCTCCTTAAGCGACGCATTAGGTTTAACCGTGACTAGATTCTTAGTCATTATGTCCGAGACTTTAATGTCAAGCGGCATCTTTTTTGCTACGAGCCGCCTAACAACGTCGCGTTCAGTGACTATTCCCACAGGTGAATCGCCATCTGTTATGACTAAGCAGCCTTTGCCCTTTTCAGTCATAAGCTCTGCTGCTTCGAGAACACTTTTGTTAATATCGATTGTAACTACATTTTTTGTCATGATATCTTTCACAGTTGGCAAAGAGTTTTCACTGTTAACAAACAAGAAGTCACTACATAAAAATTTTACGTTTTCGGGGGTATTATTGAATTCTTTAGAAGGGTACTTGCGTCCTACTTTGGTTCCGCTTCATTGGCTATCAGGTTAACTCTTAATTGCTAATTCAATTATTGTAGATAAACTCTTTAAACTGTTGGGAGTGTTCCTCAATCGGTTTTAACAAAGCGAATCAAACAAGAGCCAAAATCAAGAAAAATCAGGGTTATTATCATTTTAGAGGAAAGTCAAGGTTGCTTCCAGCAAGAAAAGTACACCGAAAAGCAAAAAGAGCAATCCTGAAGCGATTTTTATGTACTTTTCAGAAACGTATCGACTAATAACACTGCCGAAAGCTGCTCCAAGACCAGTAAGTAAGATAAAAGCGAGCATTACACCGACGAATACTTGAAGCGGGGCGTTGTATTGTGCCGCTAACGTTATGACAGCGATTTGGGTTTTGTCTCCGAACTCTAGTGTTGCGACAAGCAAGAAGGATGTTGCAACAGCACTTGAATGTTCTTTAATTTTGACAGTGAGTTCTCTTTTTGAAAAAAGAGTGTAGGCTCCGATTATCAGGAATAAAATGCCGCTTGCAATGTCAATCCATCTTAAGGGGAAATAAGAGGCAATTGACCCGCCGATTAAAGCTAGAACTCCATCGATAATAGCAAATGCAAGAATTCCGCCTATGAAGACGGATTTTGGGCTATGCTTGGCACTCAGACTTACAATCGCAATCTGAGTTTTGTCCCCAAACTCTGCCAAGGCCACAACAACAAAAGAGGCAAGCAGTGGGAAAAGGTCAAGCGAAGGCATAATTTTCCATCCATCTTAATCCAAATACAGGTGCAATTGAGTAAGCTGATATTTAAAGCGTGAATTTCCAGCAATAATTTTTCTCGTACAAATTATGCTTTGCGGTAAGCTTGTCCTCTCGCTTCTTAGGTTATAGGTGTTTTAGTAGACCACTAAGTTAGTACGGTTGCTTGCCTGCTTAGTAAGGGATAAAGGCGTAAATGCACGATTGAAAACCTGCAAGAGGCTTTTTTGACTTAATGAACGTAGGCTCTTTTTGCTTTTTTAGCCAGTTTTCAAGAAATTGCAGAAATCAAAGAATTGAATTATATAGTTTTGCCGATTAAAAGAATTATGAAGATTGCGCTTAAATGTAAAATATCTACTATGACTGCAAATTTTCTAGTGGACATATTTCTCATTGAGGTCATCATCATGACGCCGATTTCAGTCGGAAGAGGAGATGCAATGAAAAAGCAAGCAAGCGTCCCAAATAAATACGTTCTAACAGAATCAGGTATCCGTCTGCTGACAGCTTGAACAGCTGGCTCTTTTGACAATTTTTCGACCTCGTCGCCAAAGCCACGTTTCACAAAAAAGAAGATAACGATATCACTTATAAAAGCGCCAAATCCAGCTATAACTCCTGCTAAGAGCAAGTTTTGCCCTTTTGCAAGAATAAGTAATATCGCAGTACCCGCTGCAGAAGTAAATGCATAAGGGTAGAGTAAACCGGCGAGAAAAGTCCCAAAATACCCTAAAAATAGAAGGGTTTCATGTAAAGGCTCGTATAATAAGCCAGAAAAAAGAAAGTAAACTGCAACGACGGTTATTATGAACAGCATTAATTTTGGGTACTTTATTTTTTTATGCAAAAAGCCATTCATCAGTAGGTACTGTGATACAAGTAGAAAACTATCCCATAAATGTTCTCATGAGACCAAATAATAGAAAATGGGAAAAGAGGTATTCAAAAATAATAGCTATGCAATACGGCAGCCAAGAAATGGAAAGTCACCAAGGCGATAAAATAGTTCTAAAAAGGCAAAAAAGCTTTTGTTTCAAGAATCCGGAAAAGTACTTGACAATTTCACGAATTTTTCATTGCATTATTGTGGAATGAATTCTAAATATAGCGATTAGTGAGATTTATAGGCGAAGCCAAGCGAGGGCTATTTTCCATTTTTCAGTTCCAGAAAAGCGGATTCTGACAGAATTAAAGCTTTGAAAATTAAAGCTGATGTTAACGGCTTAACGAAAATATATAATTCATCACAAAAATTAGAAGCACGCGTTGAAGTAATAAGAGCATTAGCTGAAATTGGAAGCATATATGTGCTTCAATGAAAAATCAACTTTGTAGCCTTTTATCTTATAATGACTTATTTTCTTTAGTTTCGTTTGTTTAGGATTTGACTGCTACCTATTGATGTTCATGAAATTGGGGAATTTGGGCAAAAATTTTTAAGAGTGACTTTTACAAAATGTTAGCCTTAACATATTCATAGGTAACTATTGTTCGAGGAGATAAATATGAAGGTGAAAATAGGAAAATCGGTTATGTGGTCAACTTTGCTGATAATTATAATTGTGCTTACTTGCATTGTTGGCGGATTAGGCGGTTTAGTTCATGCAGCTTCAGTTACAACTTTTAGTCAAACTTATGGAGGCTCAAGTGATGACAAAGCAAACGCTATGATTCAAACAAGTGATGGTTATGCAATAGCTGGTTGGACTGCATCGTACGGCAACGGTGCATACAATTTTTGGTTAGTTACGACGACGAGTTCAGGTAGCCAAAACTGGACTCAAACGTACGGAAACCAAGGCGACAGCTCAGGTGACACTGAAGCATACGCTCTGGTACAGACTAATGATGGCGGCTACGCATTAGCTGGATTTACTGATTCAACTGGACCTGGCGTTTACGATTTCTATCTTGTAAAGACCGATTCAAGCGGAAACGAGCAGTGGGCTCAAAGCTATGGTGGAACAGGAGACAATGAAGCTTATGCTCTTGCACAAACAAATGATAGCGGATACATCTTGGCAGGCTACACAACTGAAAATGGCGGACGCCAGATCTTACTTGTCAAAACTTATTCAAATGGCACTCAGGAATGGAGCCAAACTTACGGTGGACCTGGTGACACCGAGGCAAACGCAATTATTCAAACAAGCGATGGAGGCTACGTGGTAGCTGGAACCACTGACACGGCAGGAAATGGCGGCTTGGACTTTTTCTTAATGAATGTAGACTCAAATGGAGTGGAGCTGTGGAACCAAACGTACGGTTATGCTGGAGATGATGTTGCATACTCGCTTATTCAAACCAGTGATGGCGGCTATGCGTTAGCTGGTTACTCGTATTCTTTCACCGATGATTACAATAATTTCTTTCTCGTAAAAACTGATGCAAACGGCAATCAACAATGGAACCAAACCTACGATGGCGGCGGTGACAGTGAAGCCAGCTCGTTGGTTCAAACAAGCGACGGCGGCTACGCGATTGCTGGGTCTATAGACACCAGTTCAGGCTCAGGTGAAGCTTTTTGGTTGGTAAAGACGAACGCTAATGGTGACTTAACGTGGAGCCAACAGTATGAGGCTGGGGACAGTTATGCTACCTCCTTGGTTCAAACAAGCGACGGCGGCTACGCGATAGCAGGCTATACTGACGCAACTGGAGCTGGCGGCTGGGACTTTTACCTAGTAAAAACAGATAGTAATGGAAACACTTCAACTAGTTCAGGATTCAGTTGGAGCTCCTTGGAAGGCATTATTATTATAGCTGCAATTGTAATCATCGTGGTAGGCGTATTAATATTCGTTATAGTTAGAATTACCCGCAAACCGAAGCAGTACCAGAATTACCCATCCTTTCCACAGTAACTTACCTTTTTTCTTTTTATTGACTAATCGTTTAGGCGATTGGCTACTTGAAAAGCATCACGGTTTTCTCTTACAATTTCTGTCATCGCTGATTTTTCTAAGCAACGTGTTATTTTGCTTTCGCAGTTTTACCTTTAAAGGTTATTAAGGTCTTTCAAAGTTTCTTAAATTTAGGTGGATAAACGTCATTCGATAATTGCAATAACAGGCCCGCCTTAAATGAGGGCAAGCCTGTAACAATTGGTGAAGAGTTTGATGATATATCCGAAATTTATGACTCAACTAGGCATGCGGCTACAGAAGCCGAACTGAACGCAATCTCAATTGAGCTCAAAGAATGCCGCACAATTCTCGATGTTGGGGTTGGAACAGGCAGATTCGCTAAACCACTTTCGGACCGTGGATTTCAAATTATTGGAATAGACCTCTCGCACAAAATGGTGTTAAAGGCAAAACAGAAGGGATTCCGCAATCTCGTATTGGCTGACGCTCACGCCATGCCATTCAAGGATGGATCATTTGACGCTTCAATAATCATTCATGTCCTGCATCTTCTGCCAGATTGGCTAGGCGTCATAGAGGAGATGGGACGAGTAACCACCAATAAAGTGGCAGCATTGCTAAGTAACAGGCAGGGAGAATGGAACAGCGAATTTAACGTTTCAGGCGGCTCATCTCAAACAGTTTCAGAGCTATGGACACGATACGCTCAGTTGAGAGAACAGAACGGTTACCCAATCAGGCGTAATAAACGAATGTGGCAGAATGAAATCGAAATCCGATCTAAACTGCCCCCATCGAAAATTGTAGAGGTAAGTAATGAAGTTGTTACAACAAAATTAAAAGATCTTATGACAAGGTTTCAACATGGACCGTTCTGCTGGCAACCAAACATTCCAAGCGAAATTCACAAAAAAATAATCGAACAACTTTTCGCTTCAATCGAAAATTATGGAATAGATGGTAAAGAAACGGCATCTGTGATGGATAAGGAGATTACAAGAACCTTGAAAGAAGAACTCGCCATCTGGCAACCCAATCAAATACATCCAAACTCGATGAAGACTTAACGTCACCCTTTAGTCATACAGTCAAAAAAAGTTACTTCTTCCTTTTATGGAACCTTTGGTCGCTAGTTTGAAAAGGTGCGTAAACGCACTGCAAAGAAAAATGTAGATTATTGATCGCAAAACATCAGTTTATAGACCACTGGCAGTGATTACTCTGCCAGCGTTAGCATCAATTACTAACACGATTTTTTTGCCTTTGTTATCGAATTTTGTGAACCATATCGGCGCGTGAAGTAACTCCACATCTCCAATTTCGCATTCAGTTTTTATGGATTGAATCTCTTGATATTTGGCATGTGCTTTTTGCGATTGAAGCTGATCAACCAAAGTTTTTGCTTGGGCTTTGGCACCCTCTTCGCTGACGTCGCCATTTAGAATTTTAACGTCTTTGGGTAACTTTGAAATGTCAAAAAGTTCTCTGCCAGCGAGGTTGAATTGATAGTCACGAGGCTGATAATCTGGATAGGCCTTTAGCGCAATCACTGGAAAGTTATAGTTCTCGTCCATCTGTTGGGCATTTCCCTTTGCTCCTCCGCGACCCATTCCCATTCCCATACCGTAAGCCATTATTCTTATCCGCTTTAACCCAAGAACACCCTCAAAGGCGTTGATTACTTCTAAAGGGTTGCTTGTTCCAGGTTCAAAAAAGCGTCTGCGCCCACCTCCGCCGCGTCCACCTCTTCTACCTCCGCCACCGCCTCCACCGCCACCTCCCATACCACCGAGAATTACACCCATCAAAGCAGCCGCGGTAGCAGTTTGTGCAATTTGTGCAGCTTGATTCGCCACAACAATGCTTGTGCGGGCAGAAACGCTCACAATCCAGTAAGGCACGTAAGTAAGGCTCATTTCCTCTTGATTGGAATCCTCAAAACGATGCCTGTGCAGAAAACCATTATTAATCAAAGGCTTAATAATTGCCTTCGCTTGATCAACGGTGACAACCTTCAAAGAAAGCATTGTCTGCTTCTGTATATTAGTCCACCCTTGATCTCCAAGAGTGACGCCACTGCCGCAATAACTGCAGGTAATGACCAGTTCGCCAAACTTAGGCGCGATAGGCGCCCCGCAACTAGGGCACTTTAAGGAAGTTACCCCTGAAGGAGCAATTACAGGAGAATTAGGAACATTAGAAGTCTGATTGGACTTAGCCGCGTTTACCCCAGTGCTTTTTCCGCACTTAGCACAAAATTCAGCTTGATCTGGGATCTGAGCACCACAATTTTGGCAATACAAGTTAATACACCAAGTTTTATTCTTTTAACGGTGTCTAGGTATCTTTTAAATTTTCTCCCAATTTCGTTATTTTCATGGAGTAGACATACTTAACCAATAATACATGTTATATTTTTAAAAAGTAAAAGCAAATTTTCAGAAAATCGATTATGAGATGCAAAAACCTATCGAATACTCACCCTTTTTACAAGTAAGTGCATATTAGCCATTCTTCAGATGTTGTCTATGCCAAGCGGATGTTAAACTATGGGCAGCACTTGCCTTTAGGTATCGGTTTTCCGTGTGGACATTTTCTTGGATGATTTAATAACATACAAAGGGCATCCATAAATTTTTCATCCAGGTGGTGTTCCATTCCGCAGACAGTTTCTTCTTGAATGTCTATTTTCAAGGTTTGGCTCATTAATACTTCAGTTAACCTGTGGGCGCGGATAATTCGTTTGGCTATTTCTCTTCCTTTAGGGGTAAGTTCGATTCCTTTTCTTGTCTTGTATATGACGAGTTTTTCTTTTTCTAGTTTTTTGAGCATTTCAAATGCGCTTGGGGCCGCTATCCCCAAATGGTTCGCTACCCATTTTAGGCGAGCAAGCTTCTGTCCTTGTTCCTCTGAGATTAAGAGCGTCTCTAAGTATTCTTCAACTGTTTCGGCTGTTGACACGATTATAGCTACCTATTCTTAGATTCTCGTCTTGTCTTATAAATTTGCATATTAATAAATTGATTTTTTTATTGTTATTGAGGATTCTAGTGATATCGTTTTGTTTTTTCTTCGGTTTTGGATTTTTGATGATGAAAATAGTTTAGGTTAGCCTAAATGTTAATATTCTTAGTAACTAACTTAGGTAAACCTAAGTGTGAAGAGAATGAACCAGAAAATGGCTGATTGGCTAAGAAATTTCGGTCCAGCATGGATCGTTATGATAGCAGACGTAGATGTAGCCTCAGTCATAACTGGCCTCCAATCTGGCGCAACGTGGGGTTACCACATGATCTCCATATTCATAATACTCATTTTCCCACTTTTCATCATCCAAGACGCCGCAGGACGCCTGGGGATAGCTTCAGGCGGAGGACTAGGACAACAAATCAGAAAAAACTTCGGAAAACGAGCAGCAATAACAGCTGCAATCCCAATGGGTGTAAGCGATTTTTTGGAGTACATCGCCGAGTATGCAGGCATAGCAATAGGTCTAAGCCTCATAGGATTTCCTGTAATTTTAGGATTAATGATTGCGTTCGCAATTCACACGTCAATCGTAGTGGGCAGACAGTATAGACAAGCAGAAAAAGTGCTTATACCATTAAGCTTCTTGCTAGTAATAGCAATAGTCAGCTCCATATTGGTCTTCCACTTAGACGCGAACGCGTTTATTTTCACAGGCCTTTCACCCATACAACCCTACGGCAACCCATCTTATGCCTACCTACTGGCAGCCGGTGTAGGCGCAGTCGTGATGCCCTGGATGCTGTATTTCCACTCAGGCGCAGACTCCAGAAAACACAAACAAGTCAGCGACTTGAAAAATGAACGAATCGAAACGTTAATTGGAGCAGTAGTTTCAGAAATCCTCATGATCATAACTGTTATAGTCGGCTTAAACGTGTGGAGTGGAAGCAGCATAATCAGCATCGGAGACCTTCCAAAAATACTGCCAGTTTTTGGCAACTATGCCTCACTGATAATCGGATTGATTTTTATCTTCGCAGGATTTCTAGCCCTTATAGTAGTATCACTCGGCTCAGTGTGGGGAGTTCTCGAAGCCGCAGGGCAACAAAATTCAAGAAAAAGTTTCTTAACAATTTATGCTTTAGAAAGTGTTCCAGCCGTCATTTTAGTAGGAACTATTAGCGGCTACATTCAACTGATGCTTAGCATGATGTTCATCTTTCCAATAGTCATTATACCTTCCTTGTACTTCTTGGGCAAGCTTGTAGGCCGAAGCGACGTCATGAATGGACTTCAATACAAAAAGAATGAAAAAATCGCTTACTGGGCAGCTGCTCTCATCATAGTTGCATGTGGAATACTTGGACTTACCTCTTTGCTCTAAAAATGATGCACACCGCGAATATTTTGATAAAAAGCAGCTGGCTAGTAGCCTTCTTGCTTTTAGTGATCTGATCTAAGTATAAAAAGAAAAATGGTTCAAAAGAAAGTTGAGAGTCTAAAAAGCAAAAACGTAGTTATCTCATCTTTGCCAAATTTTCCATTAAGCCAAAAAATCATGAGCAGTTTTAAGCGAAAGTGAAACGTTTAGTGTTCGGTCAAGTAGTCAGAAGCAAGCTTTTGTCCGATGATATTTTAGTCCTTGTTGGGTTTTGTTAACTCGGCTGTTAATCTCCAAATTAAGAAGCCAAGTCCGCTAGCAAAAAAAGCTAAGATTGTAAAAGTGTCGGTTCTGAGCCAAGATGTAAGATGCGATACTTGTAATGAAAGCCAATCAGGGTAAAAAAGATTAATCAATACTCCGTAAAGCCAAGCTAAAAAGCCGTATAAAAACAAGGCTTGACCTATAACTTTGATTACCAAAATTTTTCGACTAGCCGTCATCTATCACTTTTCATTTACATTAAGATAACATAGTCTTCTTTAAATATTAGGATTCTTTTTGCTAAACTTTGAATGCGAATAAATCTAAATAAAAGGAAAACGGCAGTTCACCGTAGATTGGCCCCACGTATCGAGTAAACACGATTGAAATCAATTTTTTGAAAGAAATTGTTTAAGTAAAACTTTGATTATTGAACATGTAAGATTAAAGTGGTATGCATGGTCTATTGTTCTAAATGCGGTAATGAACTTCCTGAAAACGCGTATTTTTGTCCAAAATGCGGTGTAAAAACAGCACGAGGCGCTCAAGATAACGTATCTGTGCCTTATAGAGACATGTTTGAGGAACTAGGCAAGCAGTTAGAACAAGATTTTATAGAAATTTCAAATGAAATGAAAAAAGCTTTCGACAAAGCAAAAGAGGAAATAAAGAAAGCTTCCCAAAGAGGAATAGTTATCTGCCCAAGTTGCGGCGAAAAAAATTATGCAGGGGACAGTTTCTGCTTTAAATGCGGAAAGAAACTAAGTTAGCCATTCAAACTTTGCTGAATATTTTTGTAATTTAGATGTCGGGTAGTTTTTGCCAGCCTTCTTTTCGTTTTTTCTTTATGATTTCTTGGATTTCTGGAATTGTTAGGATGTATTGGATATGCTGGCAATCGTTAGTCTTGTCCAGTTCGCAGTATATTCCTTGGATTGTGAAGTAGATGTCTGTTTGCCGGTTGATTTTGCGGTCAGTAACTCGCACTTCATTATGCTCTGAATCTATGAAATATTCAAAACGGGGCAAGGCGACGGGATAACTTTTTCTAATTTCTTCCATCCTAACGCGTACAGCCTCGTGTACAAAGTCAGCGATATTCTTGTACTCAGGATGCTCCACTACGAAACGTTCGACCTGCTCAACCAATTCACGCTTCAGGCTGACTCCGCGAAAATCTTTTATTTCCTTTGCGCCCTTCGATATCTTGCTTCTCCCTTCTATGATAGCATGTATATTGAGCATTATGGCATGTTTGCCATAAAAAATTTATGGGTAATTGAATCAGGAAAATGTTAAAAAGACAACAATAATTATAGCTACACTTTTACAGCACCAGTATCACAAATCTACCATAAAACTTATAAACTAAACAAGAGTAACTAAAGCTTATGTGGCAACATTACCACAATACAACAATAAAAATAAAGCTGGTGACACGTAGAGTGGGTAAGGCTGACGGTTTACTTCCTTGTCCTAAAAGAAAAGAGTCTCAATTTTTCTTCTCCTCACCTCAGCCCCCAAAACTCTGCATGCCATCAACGCAATTCTATTGTTTAGCTGATAGTTTAAGGCCTTAACAACTTGAACTCGGTTCAAAATTTGATACTCAAAATTGTGGACATCATTTTTAGTCAAGTTGATTAAGAAGCCCAAATAGTTAGAACCGCTAGTAAGCTATTTTCCAAATGTGAGTTGAAGAAAGGACCGAAAAACTTTATGCGTCAAACTGTACAAGTAGCAAACTTCCAGTATTATCGATTGTGTCCGCGGAAAGATAGTATATTTCCCTTTTCAATCGGCCAAGACGGTTTGGGGTGTCTAGAGTGCTAGTTAGTAAACGTAGAATTATATTAGTAAACTTAAAATAATTGGTCGAACTGATGTGTTAACGAATTCACTAAAATTTAAAGTAAATTGAATAATGAGGAAGAAAAAATGAGCAAAAGCGAGAAACCCCATTTAAATCTTATTATCATGGGGCACGTTGACCACGGAAAATCCACAACAACAGGACATCTACTTTACTTAGCAGGTGCAATCGATGAAAGAACAATCAAAGCTTATCAAGAAGAAGCTGAAAAAATGGGTAAAGGCACGTTCAAGTATGCTTGGGTACTTGACAACTTGAAAGAAGAACGAGAAAGAGGAGTTACAATTGACTTACGTTTCCTGCAATTCCAAACAAAGAAATTCAATTATACAGTAATCGATGCGCCTGGTCACAGGGACTTCGTTAAGAACATGATTACGGGTGCAAGCCAAGCTGATGCTGCTGTGCTTTTCTGTTCGGCTAAAAAAGGCGAGTTTGAAGCGGGAATTGGCCCTGGAGGTCAAACACGCGAGCACGCGTTTCTTGCATTCACGTTAGGCATTAGGCAATTGATTGTTGCAGTTAACAAAATGGATGACGTATCTGTTAACTGGAGCAAAGACAGGTATGAAGAAATAAAGAATGAAGTTTCACGTATGCTCAAAATGGTAGGCTTTAAGGTTGAAAAGATAAACTTTATTCCAGTTTCAGGCTGGACAGGCGACAACTTGACTAAGAAAAGCGATAAGTTACCTTGGTACACTGGTCCAACTTTAATTGACTCTTTAGATCTGTTAGAAATACCTGCTAAACCAACAAACAAGCCATTACGTGTTCCAATTCAGGACATTTACAGCATCACTGGAATCGGAACAGTTCCAGTAGGACGAGTTGAAACAGGCATTCTAAAACCAGGTCAAAACGTTATATTCATGCCTTCTAACAAGACAGCTGAAGTCAAATCTATAGAAATGCATCACACTGCAATTCCACAGGCTGAACCAGGTGACAACATTGGAATGAACGTTAGAGGCATTTCAAAGACTGACGTACACCGTGGGGACGTTGCTGGACCAACCGATAATCCGCCAACAGTTGCAAAAGAATTCATAGGCCAAATAATTGTCATTTATCATCCGACAGCAATTGCAGCAGGCTACACTCCAGTTCTACACTACCACACAGGTCAAATTGCATGCAGGTTCACTGAACTCGTCAAGAAGATTGATCCGCGAACAGGTCAAGTCACTGAAGAGCATCCTAGTTTCCTAAAGACTGGAGATGCAGCTTGGGTAAGAATGGAGCCACTTCACCCGATTGCAATCGAAACTTTCACTGATTTTCCAGAACTCGGGCGATTTGCGATTAGAGACATGGGCACCACAGTCGCAGCTGGTGCAGTTAAAGAAATTACCAAAAAGGGTCCATAAAAACCCTGTTCTATTTTTTGATTTTTGCAACCATTTTTTATTATAATCGATAATTTTAGTTGTTGTAATAGTACAATCACAATTGCTAATATTTTATGCTGAATTTGTTTAGTTTTAGCAAAGGGAAAAATTGATGGTTAATAAAAAAGAATTAAAAAATTTTGTTGAATTTTCAAATTATGATGTGGCAGTTATCTCTTTGCGGGACGTGCCGTTAAAGGAAAGACGCAAGGAAGCTGGCAAACCTTTGTTTCTAAAAAGATACGAATAAACTTTTTTAGAAAATACGCTCAAGTGTAAAGTTGCTGGAATTGTTTTTTGAGCGTAAATAAAATATAGCGAAGGCAAGGTTACGTATTTTGAGTTGAATGCTTTGTCAGGCTCAGATACGTTACTGCCATACGTAAAAGGCAAAAAAAACACTGAGGAAGAACTATCAATAATTGTGGATAGTCGTGAAGCTAACTCCGCCTCTAAAATTGTTATTGGATTAGTTGAGCGTGGAGTAAAGATTAAAACTGAAAAGTTAGAAAAAGGCGACTATATTCTCTCAGACCAGTGCGCAGTTGAGCGAAAAACAGTTCAGGATTTTGTTTATACACTTACTAGAAGGTACCTTTTTGAGCAGATATTTCAGCTCAAAGAAGCCTACCCAAAATCACTTATGATTTTGGAAGGGTATTTGCCAATCGTTTATAAGTTCAGCAATATTCAGCCTGCAGCTGTTTGGGGTGCAATGTTTAACTTAGCAAAAAACGGGATTTCACTAGTTAATACTGCATCTTACAAAGAAACAATCGATTTTCTTTACGTAGCCGCTAGACAAGAGCAGATTACTGAAAAGCGTTTTCCCACAGTGCATGCTTTCAAAAAATGCGAAACTTTAGCCGACGCCCAAATTTACTTAGTAGCCAGTTTGCCAAACGTCGGCAGCGAAAAAGCGAAAGCTATTCTTGAAGCCTACCAAACGCCTCTAAATGCGCTCATCAACATCGCTGACTGGCCCAAAGTAGTGCATGGACTTGGACCAGTGATTACCAACAAAGTCAAAGAGGTTTTGAGTACGCCGTTTAATGACGCTGAGCGTACAAGTGTGGACTCAAACTCAAACGATTCTAATGCATAGGCAACTAATGATCCAAGGTCAAGCAACTCGTAAGGAAAACAGTCATAGTGATAGTCAGCGTTTGGAACGGAAGGCAAGCCAGCCCAGTTTTCAATCTTTGTTATTTAGTCAACCGTTAAGGTTTAATGCCTAAACAGTGTTTACTCTAACACCTCAGCAAAAAAGTAACAAATTATTTGGGGCTGTCGGCTAGTTTGGTCCAGGCTTGTAGCCTCGGGCGCTTGGCTACAGGATGCGAGCCTTGCAGAGAACGCTATAGACCCCGGTTCAAATCCGGGCAGCCCCACCACATTTTCGCCAACAAAGTCTGTTGAGCCTTATTTTATTTAAGATTTATTCTCAATTATGCCCACAATCCGATGTTTAAAATGTACACTTTCACAGTCAAAATAACCAGGATATTGGGCAAGTTGCTAAGGGATGGTACATTTCAAGAAGTATCTTGTCAAAATTCTTTTATAATTTCTTTATTTTGTTAATTGGATGTTAATTGGAGTGGTAAAACATAGATCAAGTAGCTCATACCAAAACTATCGCAGCAATACTCCAAAATAAGATGTGAAACTGAATGATTAGAATCGGGTATCTGTTGTTTATCTGGCTCTGTACATTGTAGTGTTCGTTGGTGCAGTTGCACCGTGGCTAACTACGCCAGTTGGTAGCTTAGTTGCATGGACACTCCTGCAAATTATTGGTACCATCTTGTTCTTTACGGTCGGTTTAATCGGCGCTATCTATGCAGCAACTGCATTAGTAAAAGCAGTCAGAGAAGCAGAACCCAAACCAACTAAACCAAGTTCGCCATAATTTTTTCAAATTTATACAAACAAAAAGCTCGGGGATCGTTTATGTCGATTTCAAGTCATGGCAAGAATCCATGAAATACAACAACGGATAAGAAAAAACTCGTTTGTTTGTTAGCATGAGAGAGTGAGTGAGAGCAAGTGCTAGTTTGAGTTTGTGAGGGAGTGCTTTTTTTATTTTTATTTATTTGTCTGTTGTTGGTTGGTTAGATTAAATTTTAATCCCACATACAACCCAACGAACGTTTCAATTGAGAAAATTTGTTAACGTTGTGCTAAAATAATATGTGAATGATGCAATTCTTAGTAATATTTACGACAAATTTCACGATTTTATGGAAAAAATTACGCTGGTTTGTAATCTAATCTTAAATGCGCTAGCGCGCATATTCAATTGTGTGCTAGAAGGCACATAAAAAGATGGGAAGTAAAAAAAAAATGAGATATGGAATACGTGCATCTACAAGGTTTACTCCTCCGATAGCCACTAAAGAGGAGCTCATGAAAATTCATGAGAATGCAATGTTTCTATTAGAAAAAGTTGGAATAGGCGGCGTCACTCCTAAGCTACAAAAAATCTACAAGGATTTAGGCTGCACTATTGTTGACGAGAAGAAAGGCACTGTTATGATACCGCAATCTCTCGCAGTGGAAGGCATAAATGCATTATCAAGCTTGTTCATTCTGCCAGGTAGGAACCCTAAGGAAGACTGTATTTTAGAAGCCAATTCTGGAAGAACCCTTTGTGGTGGATTTGGTGTCATGGCTCTGTTTTCCAAATGGGATCCAGCTACAAGAACTTTTGAATTCCGAGATGCGACAGATGCAGACAATTGGAGAGATCAGAAGATTTTTGAGTTCTTCCCCGAGTACGACATGACAAGTGCCTTGTATTTACCTATGGATTTGGCTGAAGCCGGCTTACCAGTGGACACTCATGATCTCAATAGCAATATTCAGTGCAATACCAAGCATATTTGGCACATTGACGCAATTGACCATGTTGAATGTTACGCTGAGTTAGCTGCTGAGGTTCTGGGAGGGTTTGAAGAGCTTCGTAAGAGACCGTTCATAACTAACCATGGAGACACACCAGGCTTAGTTTATGGCCAAAAGACTAGTGACAGAATGACTGGCGTCTTGGAAGGCTGGGAGAAAGGAACGCCTCTGCTTATAGATTTCACGGATGTTTGCATACCTGGTTTCCAAGGCCCCTCAAGCATTACTGGAGCTTACGCAGTAACCGTTGCTTCATCCACAGGAATGATCGTTGGTTTAGGTCTGGGAAAAGATGGAATTGCAAAAGGGCATATCCCCGTCATGACCTATGACCTAGTGATGCCAATGGATCCATACACCCAACAATTAGGCTTACTGACCACAGCTTTGTCTCTTCATGTTAACTTTTGGCACCGAACATACAGTGCACCAAAGGCGACCATGTGGCCCGGCCAAAGCATAGGAGGTCCAGCGGGCGCGTCAGACACGCAAGCGGGCATTAATACTAGTAGTCTTTTGCTGGCGTTGATTAGTGGTACTGATCAAACTGGATTTTGGTCTGCAACCGTAGGTCCAAACGGAATCAATCCCTGGGGTTACGCTATAGCCGCTGAATGGATTCGTAATATGGCGGTTCAGCTTAAGGAATTCGACTTTTCACCCGATGCCTTTATGGCTGAAACATGGCTTACAAAAGGTCCCAGGGGGGATTTCCTAAAAGATAAAACGATCATTCCAAAATTACTAGACAACGCATTCTATCCCATGCGTCACGGTTATGGGCTATACGAAACAAGACAATATTTACGGTGGATTGAAGACAAGTTAAACATGGATGACCGCGCATTTGCTTTGTACAACAAGATCGTTAAGGAATTTCCTGCTCCACTACCACCAAAAGATGTAGCAGACAGAATGAATGCAATCATAGCCAACTGGGACAAAAAACTACAGATAGGTGGTTACGCAGTTGACAAAGTAGGAACTGGGGCTAGGTTCTAAAAGAAAGGGAACTACTCGCGGCTTCCGCCGCGAGCATCCACAAACTAAACTCTATTGATATAGTCCACTATAAGGATTTAATTTATGTTAACAGTAATATATTGAAATGGGAACGCCTTATCAAAGGATGTAACTTTGAGACCGTTCGCAAATGATTCGATTTCGGATTCATTCTTCACGCTAAACGTGAACGTAATTCCGAAAACTAATTTCTCTAACCATTTAAATAACCCTCTTGTTAAAAAGCGAGGCATCAAATCAAATACTATTTCAGATTTGTTTACTTTTTCCGAAATCGTTTTAAAAAGATGAATAACGCCGTCTCTGGGTAAATAATAGAGTAATCCTTGGGCAATGAATAGAAAATTTGAACTGCCGGGTTCAGTTATTGTATCAAGCCAGTTTGTATCTAATACAGAATATGCGATCATTTCATAGGGAATTTGATTCCCCAAAAGTTCCTTTTTTAGATTAATAATTTCTGGTAAATCCAGTTCGATATATGTGCACGTATCGGATTGGATTCGCCAGTACATGGTATCCAGACCACAACCCAGATTAACGATATGGCAATTATTATTCTGGGAAATATAGTCCTTTGTTATCTTATCGAACTTGTTTACCCTTTCAATACCTTGTCTCCTGTCATCAGACCAAAAACTTCCATACCTCTTTTTCCACTTTAATATCCATTTCTTGTCTTCTTCTGACGAAATTGATAACAACGTCTCTAAAATCTGAACCGCCATAGGATCATGTAATTTGGAATTTTTCAATTCCGATTCAACTGCTCGGCAAATGAGAGTATTCACCGCCGTTCTTGAAAGATTTGATAAGTTCATAATTTCTTCCTTAATTCTCTATTCATTCAATTCCTTTTCATTTTAAGAGGTTTAGGTATATACACTCTATTCTTAATTATTCGCGCGAGTGATATACACTACACGTGATACGCGTTGTGTGTGTGCATAAGAGAGAAGAGAAAAATAGAATATAGTAGGGAAGTAGAGGAAGGAGTGAGCGACTGATTAACGCTCAATTTTTTGTAATTGTAATTGTATGTAATTGTAATTGTGTTTTGAGGGGGATAAGAGAGAGAAGAAATGGAAAGCGTGTTGGCAGTACGTGTTAGGCGTGTAGGCGTTTGATTAGTTGGGTTTGGGTTTTGGGGATTAAAATTTAATCCAACCAACCAATCAACCATAAAATTTAGAAAAAATCATGAACAAATACAAGGTTGGTATAGGTATATTGGTATAGGCATATATTAATAATATTTGAGGAGGAAAAAATACTAAAAATATTACCCCTTCAATCTAAAAATATAACATAAAGTATAAAGGTGAGGGGTAAAAAATGATGGAAAAATTACCCACTGTAAACTAAAAATATGATATAAGGGTGTAAAAAAGCGTGCTCTAAATAAAAAAAAGAGTGGATTATTCGCTAGTTTTCCCATCGAACTCTTCTGGTTTCGCTAAAGCATTAGCTTTTGTTTTACGTATTGTTTTGTCCTTGTGCTCTGGGGGCGAGTAAATGGTGTACAATTTAAGCTCCTTAGTCTTTGATGTATTAATTACGTTATGTTTTGCTCCAGCAGGCACTATAACAGCGTCTCCATTAGTGACTAATTTATTGACGCCATCTATAGAGACTTTTCCTGTGCCCTTTTCGAATCTGAAGAATTGGTCGACTTTCCTGTGAACTTCTTCTCCAATTTCCTCGCCTGGCTTAAGGCTCATCAGAACAAGCTGACTGTATTTGCCTGTGTAGAGTACACGCCTGAAATAGTGGTTGCCCACAACGGTCTTCTCAATATGGGATTTGAATCCTTTCATATAAAAACCAGTTAGCTATTTTGAAGTATGTTTTATTTAAAATTTCTCACACTAATTATCTTTCTAAAAGTGTTTGGATCATTTGATGTTGTGTTGTGTTGGTGTTGTGCATGTTGAGAGGTATATGAGAAGCAGAGTTTGGGTTTGGGATTAAAATTTAATCCAACCAACCTAAAAAAAATTAATTACGGTTTAACTTATTTTGCTGTTTCAGATTTGCTTGTGTAAGGATTTCTTCAGCTGTAAGAGTACTTTTTGGTCTTCTGGCGACAGCGTCTTTAGCAAGTTATTTTCGTATTGTCGATTTTCTTCAAATTTTACTTGATTGGCTAATTGAACCTACACATCTGGACTCTTACGAGGCGTAAAATGCTCAATCAAATCGAACACGAAACTCCAACTGACTTTACGAACCTCTTCCATAGCAATATCCCAAGACTGCAAACGCTCAAGCTCCTGACGCTTTTCCTCAGTTGTCTCACTTCTCAAATCCTCACGATTGTATTCTAAACTCCAAAACTGCCCTTCCTTAGCAAGAGCCTCTTGAATCTGAAGATGCTTCAACCCTAAAGCATGCAACTCATAAACTCGATGACGTCGAGCAGCAATTTTCAACTGAAAAGTTTGAGTATGACTTGGTTTTCCGAGATTTTCCATGTTATCCGAGACTTCAGCATTATTTACGAACACAGTGAATCGCTTTTCTCGACGTTCTCTTTGTTCCTCCAAAGTCAGAAAAGGCAAAGCTGGAAAAGAATTAGGCTTAACCATCCTCAGGTTTTCTGACGCTTCCTAATTATCATCATTCATTGCAGTCAACTAATGTCATGATTAATCACTTTTATTTTTAAGTAATTGTATCGACAGAGTCTAAACTTTTGTTCAGCATCACTTCGTTGCATAGCAAGCAAGTTTTTAGCGATAATTTTTTTAGAAGTAAGTTGAGGGTAAGGGGGGTTAAGTTTATGCGGAGATGCAAATGTGATGGCGAGCCATCAACTGCAGTCCAGCTTAACCCCAAACAATGTTTTGAGAATTTACCCTTAAAGCTTTACGCACACATAATCTGTATCTGAAATTAATTTTTTAAATCCAAGTGATCTGCCACAAAGAAATATCTTTTAAGCCGATTCTTAATCGCTTTCACCGCAACCTGATTAGTAACAGGAAAACAACCTCGCTTGCATCAACAATAAAATTAAGCTTTCCAACCATGTTTTCACGAGCGCTTCATGAAGCACTGTTGATTTTAGGCACTTCAGCGCCCATGCCTCCAAAGAGATTAACCGATGAGCTTTTCTGCTACCAAAATCTCTTAAGAACGCTTAATTCTTATTCTTAAAAAATAGGCGTGTCTCACCCATCGTTTTAATGTCAAGTGCTCTTATGCGTGTAACGATTGGAAAATCATTCACGACTTTTCCCAAGGTCAAACATTGTTGCGGGGGCAAATCCTTAGCTATTGACTTTACTGTTTCAGCGTCCACGCGTGCAGCCCTTGAAACCACTTCCAAGTCGTGTTCATTGGTGAAGTTGAAGAGGAAAATGTTGTCGGCTTGACGATAAATCGTTTCCTGAATGGTGTCAGGCTGATTAGTGATAAAAGTAGTGAATATTCCAAAGTGTCGCATACGTGTTACGATGTCATCCCAGTATGTTTCGCGCAGGTAAAGATGCGCCTCTTCAGCGAACAAGAAAACAGCGTTTAACTTCCAACTTGAAAGACAATCAACGAGTTTGCCAAGAACGTACTCCACAACGATTTGGCGGTCGATGTTAGAGGTATTGCGCAGGTTTATGATTATTGCGCCCCCGTTTTCTTTTGCTTTAATGAAGCATTCATCCAGTAAAGTTGCTTCTCCTGGGCAATCAGTGAAGAATCCAGAGTTAGCAAGTGAATGGACCCGTGAAGCTAACGCATCGCGCACGTGCTGGTTGCAGTTTAAGTTGCTTATGGCTTCGCCTAGTTCTTGCATGTTGAGTTTTCCTTTTTCCTTAAGCGTTTTCCAGAGTCGCCTAAACTCTCGGGCTGAATTGCCAGGCAGATGCAACGCGTTGATCAGTATGCCCATCACCGTGTTCAAATGAAGTTGTTCGAGGGCTACTTTGAAGTTTTGCGAAGGAACCAGCGAGTGTATTTTATCGTAGTACATGTTTCGTTTCCCATCGTTTGTCATGCCCAGGCTTGAGTACTCACCGTTCAAATCAAAAATTACCACTGCTGCTTTGAAGCCCACCAAGTTTGTCATTAAGAGTTTGGAAAGGTGCGATTTGCCACAACCTTTCTTACCCGTTATAATGTTTAATGTTCCATCCAGTGCTGAAGCATCAATCGTTAGAAGTGACGAGTCTTTAGTGCACCCAAGAATTATCGGAAGCTTACCCTCGATCTTTGCCAGCTTCATAAGCAACGGAATGGAGAGTTTTTTTATGGTTGATTGTGAACGACTTGGCAGCCAACTGCTGCTTGGACTAAGCATTCCATTTTCAACAGTCGCCCTTATTTTACAGATCACAAGGCTCGCATCTTGAATATACGTGATATGAGGGGCAATTTCCATCGGGTCTATGTCTTCCCCCCTTAAAGATTCACCGCCATCCGGAAGAGTCCGCAACAACTCCTCCAGCACACCTGGCACAGCGGCGAATTGGACGTCGATTACTTGAGCGATTAAAGCTTTCGCTGCATCAGGGTCTTCAACAAGAAGGTAATCGCCTTTTTCAGCATTTTCCGCTGGAAAACCAATTATCTGCAGGATATTGCCTTCTTTCTTGTAAAGTTTCATCAGCTAATCTCTCCTTTTCCAAACGAGCCGAAAAGCAGTCTATGCATGTCGGGTCTGTTGACGATTTGAATACCATGCTTACGGGTGATAAAATGCTGAATCGCCAACAACTCGTTGGCTGTAAACGTGCACAAAATATGAGATAGCCTGAGGGTTTCAGGGTAACTCTGCGAGTAAACATCATTACCCAACAATTTCTGCATCGCCTCCAGCCTTTGCAGAATCGGAATTTCACTGTCAATGTCAAGTCGAAAAGCCAAGTTTGCACGACTCAATCTAGCCACGTAAACATCGCCTAACATTACAAGCGGCGGCTTAAAGCACAAATTAGAGGTTTCAAGCAGGTAAGGTGGATCTTGATTGGGCAATTGATCAGTAATAAGATAACCATTCACCCGCAACGTAGTCATTTTTGAGAAGGCAAGCACAGTCGTATGATTCCGCCTTGCACTGCACAAGATGTCTTTCATTCGTTGGGCAGGAGTGTCAAACGTACCTGAGGTTAATGAGCCATCAAAAAGGAGTATACCGTTAACAACGGTTTTCGCAAGCATAGCCTGTAACCATCTTTCCAACAGGCTGGCCAGCCTTGTGGGTATCTGCATAAGGTTTGGTGCTGCTTGATGGCTGCCTTGGGCAGTTGCGCTGAAGTAAGCTTTTTCAAGTGTGTTAAAAACTTGGTTTTTGTTTTCTTCGGTGATATGAAATATGAACGGCCCAAGGCGGGTATAATTGTAGGTTCGGTTTTGCCGCCAAGTTGTTGCTCCTCTGATGGCAATTAGTACGCCTGTCCTGGTTTCGCCGATTTTTATTGTGGAAGTGTCAACTGCTGCAATTGTTGTTTCTTGGTGATCTGGTTTCAGCGAAATTGCCTCGTGCTTCAGTTGCAGATTGGCTTGGTATTGCTGTGCTGTGACGGACTGTTGAAGGTTTTGCGGATTTAATTGAAACGCTTCGGCTTTTTGTTGGACTTTTTTTAGTGAATGTATGCTTTGTTCTAGGAAGCGCTGTGGGAGCGTTGTGTCTGTAGTGTGTTGTGGAAAGTTATATGTTTGAGTTGTTACAGTATATTGTTCAATCACCAAGATTCACCAATATACAATAGCTTATTGGTGAAATATTTAAATATTGTGCATGTGCATCTTGTACAATACAATATACAATAGGTGAAGACTTGACAGAAAAACAGCAAAAACCACCAATACGAGTAAAAATGAAAATCGGCGACATAGAATTTGAAATAGAATCTCAAGAAGACCAAATCCAAACCGCTGTTGACAGAATACTCGCTACAGTAACTGAGCGCTTAAGAAACACAAGTCTTGCCCAAGTAGCCGAGCGACCAGCTCCACCACCTCGAGCGGAAACATGCAAGGGCGTAATCCAAAAACTCTGGGAAGAAAACTGGTTCAATACCCCAAAAAACCTGGATGAAGTCCATTCTGAACTCGCAAGAAAAGGATTTCACTATGACCGCACTGCTGTTGCCCATGCATTAGTTGATTTGGTTAAAGATAACATCCTTACGCGAATTGGGAAGCCTCGCCGATACCAGTACGCCCAAAAAAAGCCTCCACCGTAATTTGTTTTTCAGAAATGATAAGCAATTTTTGAGCACTATTTCACTTTTCAGAGCATCAGTTTTTAGGTTTTCCAGCTTGAGACGCCTTTCTTGCCAAAAATCACTTGGATATAGCCAAAGGCTGTGATTATGATCCATAGTGTTGAATAAAAGAAGTAGTAGACGAATAATTCATGGAGTTTTATTTTGTATCCGAATTGTTTTGAAAAGCCATAGTAGACACCTGATGTTAGAGCGAAACCAAGGAACGAAAATAATGTTGCTCGTAATATGTCAACTGTCGCGAGCGTGAACAAGAAGACAGGCAACACGATGTTAAACGTTACTGAGAGGGATAGCATCATGAACAAGAAAGAATGGTACATCCAGCCGTTGGGCACAGCGAAGCTGACAAGAAGTATTGCAATTGAAGGATACAGGAAGAATAGGCTGGGCATGTAGACTTGTGGTTTACTGTAAAACTTTTTTCCCAGAGCGCGATACCATTCTTTAACCCATAATGCTTGACCGATTGCCCACCTGTTTCTTTGTTTAAACCATTTTTTCCAATCTGAAATAACTTCGTTTTTAACTCCGACATCTGATGTGTAAGCAAAGCTGCCGTCTATGAGGAAGACTCTGGTGGCGATATCAAAATCTTCAGCTACAACTGGTCGAAAACCATTAATGTTCTCGAACGTTTCGCGTTTTATTGCGAAGGCTGAACCGTTTAAAGCTGGGCATTTCTTCATAACTTTGGACAATAACCATGAGCTAAGGTTAAACGAGAAGTACTCGTAGTACGCCATTGTTGATAGGAAAGATGATGTTTTAACAACTTGTTTCTTAATGTCCAATACGTCTACATTTTGAATTTCCATAATAATTTTCTTCAAGAAATCAGGGTCATCATCGATGTCAACGTCAGAATCCAGAAAAACTAGAACTTTACCTGAAGAGAGAGGAACAGTGTTGTTTAGCGCGTTTGCTTTTCCAATCCTTTCTTTGTTGAAGACAAAGTTCACGTGATTGGTGAAGACTTTTATTTTTTCCTGAAAACTCAGAGTTGCCTCGTCGATGATTACAAAGATTTCTTTTTGAACATTTTGTTTGATTAGTTTTTTGAGCATGTTTACTAATTGATCTGAGTCTTTGTAAACTGGAATGAAGATACTTATATCCAGTTTTTTTTCAACCCCAAGTTCAAAGATACAAAGCGAATAGGCAGTTTTAATTGAAACATTGCTTTATTAAACATTCGCCCAATTGTCACCAAAAAATTAACAATATGGTTTAAAAACTACGCGTGCCTTCGATTAAAAATAGCTGTATGTCAAGATTTTTTTTGAATTATCGGATAACATTATTATTTCTCTGAGTGAATGCTATTTGCTGCATGAGCACTAATGTTAAGGCTTTGGCTTTGCTTTCAGGTGGATTAGATAGTATACTTGCCACAAAAATGGTTCTGAACCAAGGAATAGATGTTGTAGCTTTCAATGTTAGGAGCCCTTTTTGTCTTTGTAAAAAAGGCGGTTGCGCTGCCGTTGATGCTTCAAAGCAATTAGGTATACCGTTAAAGACTGTTTTAGCAGGAGACGATTATCTAAGGATACTTCGCAACCCTAAACACGGTTACGGCCGAAACATGAATCCATGCATAGACTGCAGAATATTTCTCTTTAAAAAAGCTAGAAAGTACGCGCGTGAAATCAAGGCGGACTTTATTTTCACGGGTGAAGTTTTGGATGAAAGACCAATGTCGCAACATTATGCTGCAATGAAGTTGATTGAGAGAGAAGCTGGCTTGGACGGCAAAATCTTAAGACCGCTGTCTGCTAAAGTGCTGCCTGAGACCCTTATAGAAAAGAAGGGGTTGGTTGATCGGGGTAAGCTTTTGGATTTTCAGGGGAGGTCAAGGAAACCTCAGTTTAGGCTTGCTAAAGAATTTGATATCAAAGATTTTCCCTGTCCTTCTGGCGGTTGCTTGTTGACTTATAAGCAGTATGCTGATAAGTTAAGAGACCTTCTCGTACATAAGAAACGCGTGTCCATGAAGGATATTTCTTTGCTTAAGGTTGGCAGACACTTTCGATTTGGCCAAAACAAGATAATAGTGGGAAGAAGCGAGTCTGAAAACAAGTTTTTGGTAGCTCGTAAAGTTTCTGGTGAATTCTATTTTGAATTGCCAGTTATCGTTGGTCCAATCTCGATTCTGCAGGGACCGAAAACAAGAAAAGCCATTAAAGTAGCGGCAGAGTTGACTGCGTTTTATTCAGACGCTAAAACAAGTGAAGTCACGGTAGGCTTTGGTAGAGAAAAACTGGACAAATCTATCACCGTAAATGTGCCAACTAAAGAATCCGTTAACAGTCTCTGGATTGGAGATTTAGATTCAGCAAAACATTCAGCAAAGACTTTTTGTTGAATGCAAGAAGTTAAGAACCGAATTGGCGTCTTTGACCATTTTCAAACAAAAATACCGGTCCAATATTTGATAAGGCACCGTTGTCAACAATGAGTGAGGATGCTTGAGGCACAGCGTATATGGCTTCTTGCTTTGATAAGTTTGACAGCAATGCGTCATTTCTAATCGTGTAGTGAGCTTTTAGCGTGAGATCTGTTAAGCCAAGCCCGTTTACAATTTTTGTTTTTTTGCCTTTGCCTGTTACTATGCATTTTCGGCTTAAGGCCAGTGCCCCTGCGCTTCTTCCAACGATAACGCCTCTATAACTGAATAGCAAAAGGTCGACTGCCGTGTTTTTTAGGCGTTCAACCAGAATACTTGCCTGTCCGCCTGTCAAGTAAATCAGGTCAGAGCAAGAAATTTTCTGTTTGATTTCTTCTTTGTCATCCGAGTATTCTGCAAAGTTTACCGTGCTTGCGCCAAGGCACTTAAAGTAGTCAACTAGAATTTTTCTACGGTTGTAGGTTTTATCAAAAGATGGTCTAGCCCATGGAAAGACTAGGACCGCGGGTAATTCACCAGCGTCTTGGAATGCACTTTGATTAATATTTCGTGCATCTTGTTGGATTATGTTTTCTCCGCCTAGAAGGTACAGTTTAGCCATGTAATTAATAGAATTGATAGTCTATAAAAAGTACTCAGTGTCAATTTCAATAATCATTGGAGAGGTTCTGTCAGTTTCATAAAGGTCAAATGTGACAATGATTGCCGATTGATAATGGGTTCTGATTCGTCTTTTTCAGTTTTGCCTTTTCTGACTTTAATGGAACAGCGTTTACGTTGTGTAAAGCAAAGTGATCTTGTTACTTCTGAGGAATGCCAAAAAGGCAAAAAAATGACGGAAGAACAACGTTTACCTAGGCAGGTTCAAACGAGCTAAAATGAACCGAAAATGGAGAAAATCCGTAGCTCAAATCCTGAGAAAATTGGGAAAATCTGGAGAATTCCGCGAACGGCATTGAAAGTTTGGAGAAAGCCAGTAAAAACAGTTTGCGGTTTTAGAAAAAATCTGGAAATTCCGTGAATCTTATGGGAAATCTGGAAAAAATCATAACAGTGAAATATTTCTGGGTTAAGTTGCTGTCCTAATGGATAAGAGTATTTGTCTTAGTTGACCTTGTTAATTTTGAAGGTTGTTTGGTTACAGGACATAAACGTCTGTTATGCTTATTAGTCCGTTGTCGTCGACGATTCGTTTTAGTTCGGTGAGTAGTGGTTCTAATTTTGCTTGTTCATCGATTACGTCGATTATTAGTGGCATGTTCATTGAGATTCCTTCCATGTGCAGTGTTGATTTGCCTCTTTTGCCAAATCCGTTAACTCCTGTCCAGACTGTTGCTCCTGCAATTTGATTTTTGATTAGCAGGTCCATTATTAGGGTTTCAAGACGCTTTCCGCCGAGCTGGTCGTTCTTTTTTATCCAGATGGTGAGGTTCCACATTTTCTGTTTCACTTTATCAGTTGCTCCAACACTATTGTGCCTAAAGTTTTGCCGCCTAAGACTGCACTTAATGATAAGCCTACGTTCGCTAAAATATTTAATGCCACAAAGCCAAGCCGATTGCTTTCCAGTAGGTTGGTTGTTTCCAGGGCGAATGATGACATTGTTGTGAATGTGCCGCAGAATCCAATCGCAACTAGAAGTGAATATTTGGCATCTAAGTTAAAGAAGAGTGCAACTACTGAAAAAATACCTAAAATGAAACTGCCTATAATATTCACCATTAGGACGTTGACCTGCAAGCCGCCTAAAGTAATTGGGGATTCAACTATCTCATAGCGTAAAAGAACACCAATTACAGCTCCACTTATTAACAGTAATGCGTCTGTTAACTGCATCTTTTTGCCCAACCTTAGTTTACTCCAATTTAAGGTAGGCATTATTAGCACCCAAAGATGCGGTTCAGACTGCAAAGAGCCCAAGGCTAATGCCATAGCCATAGCCGTTTAAACGCATGAATCACCAAGATCATATTAATAGTTATCGCTGAAATTATGGATAACTTAACACTCATGAAAGACACATTTACAACCTGCTACCTCAAGCATTATTTGGTCTTCTGAAACTCTTTTGGGTTATTTCTTTGCCTTTTGATCGGGAAGTTTAATCAGAAATAATGTATATATGTATGTATAGATATATCATTGAATGGGTATCCACCATTGGTGCGAGTAATATCAATATCAGATGAAGTTTACTTTGAGCTTTCTCGAATAAAAAACGGCATGTCTTTTACAGAACTACTAAAGTCGCTCATTGAAAGATGCGAGATCAAAGGGGATCCAAAGAAAATAATCGATTTCTTAAAGGCTCATGAACCTATTAGTGAAGATAGCGCAAAGACAATAACTGCGGAGTTGAAGAAAGGAAGAAAGCGGGCAGTCCCAAGAAACATCGTGGTCGAGTGATTTTAATGGTTGTATTTGACTCGCCGATAATCATTGACATACTAAGAGGAAAGCAAGCGGCTCTAAATTTGATTGAAGCATATTCAAATAAAGAACAGATTGCCACCACGGTTATCAACAAGTACGAAATCTTAAGAGGAACCCCGGAGAAAGATATCGGCTTTGTTTCTGAATTGCTTAATAAATTTATCATGTATGAGTTCAACGATTCCATCATAAAAGAAGCAGTCAAAGCCTACAAGAAACTGGCAAAAGAAGGCAAGATGATAAACGAATTTGACGTGCTCATAGTAGCCATGACAACATCAAACAATGAAACGCTGATTACAAAAGACAAGGATTTCCTAAATTTCGAAAACACAAAAATAACAGTATTGAACACATAAATCCAATAAACACGAATAAAAATTGAGCTAGTCGTACCCGCGAATAATCCCGGAAAAATGGGAAAATTCCTGAAGCTAAAAAGTGAATCTGGAAAATTCTGGGAACGGCATGTGAAAATCGAAAAACAAGGACAATGTTATTTCTGCGTAAAAATACTACTAGACGAAAAACATGTGATCTTCGTGAGCTACAGGCTAAAACTTTCAGATTTAGCAACGACGAGATGCACTATGCCTCGTTTGACTTGCTAATTGAGAAAGGTATCATAACGGATGAGGAGTACGAAAAAAGGATTAAAGAAGAGTGAAAATCTTCTAGCTAATTTTCGTTGATTGCGTACATCCTGTTCCTGCATATCATCACAGTTTTACTTTTTCCTTTTTGCCAAAGAAATAAGAATCAATCGTATAATGAAAGTCGTAAAAGTCCCGAAATGACAAAAGTAATTGTACTAGTACCTAAATCAGCTAAATTATAATGGACAGCAGAAAAAGAACAAATAAGAATAATTGCAAACCCTGAAAATATTAGCAGCAGTTTTTGTTTAATCTTGAAAAATGAAAAATCCAAGTTAGGTTATTTTGGGGTTAAATTTTAATCCAACCAATCCATCCAACGATTTTTAGTGGTTTCGGGCATAAAATCAACGATTCAGAGAAAGCAGTGTATACGGTTCAGCATATGCAGTAACCAAACTCAGGGCATAAAGAAAGGTATAGAATAAAATCATAATCAATATAGGATAAGACTATAGAATCGGAATCGAGCATACTCCTATAACAAGCCAATTTCTGTATAGTGCACAGGTATAGTAGGAAATGAGTAATACTGTTTTAATAGGTAGAAAAGGATATTTTATTTGGGGTAGTTGCATTGCCTTTGGTTCAAGTAAGTGTTTGGGCAGGTATTACTAAAGAGAATAAGAAGAAACTTGTTGAAGGGATGACGAGGGTGCTTGAGGAGTTAGGCATACCCCGTCAAGCAGTTGAGATTATCATTTATGAGGTCCCGAAGACAAACTGGGCAACCGAGGGACAGCTGCATTCAGAGAACGTTAGACTCAAAGATTGGCCTGTACCATAGTCACTTAAGTATGTACATGATTGTTCGGTGCACATAATCCAAATACCATATCTGGAAGAATGGAGTAAAGAGTTAAGTAAAAATCTGAAAAATCCATTTATAGTGTACACGCTAAAAAATACAAAGAGTCATTGCAAATTTGAGGGATCACGTACGGCTGTAAAGAAAACGGATGACATTGAACGCTTCAATCGTTGGTCCTTGACTTATGAGAATTCGTTAGGGCAGCGGTTTCTTTTCGACCGAATTCAGAGGCGCGTGCTAAACATGGCTGAAAAAGGACATACCCCTAACACGATTTTAGATGTCGGTTGCGGGACTGGACGATTGCTCCGCAAAGCCAGAAAGTACTGGCCCAAAGCACAGTTAATCGGCGTTGATCCAGCTGACGGCATGATCGAGAACGCCCGCCGATTAACGCCTGACGCAAAATTCTACATTAGTAAGGCTGAATCGCTCCCTTTACCTGACGAATCGGTTGATCTTGTCTTCAGTACGGCTTCGTTTCATCACTGGCAAGATCAAGAGCAAGGTCTAAGAGAAATAAAACGTGTTTTGCAAGTAGGCGGTCTATTGTTTATCGCCGATTTTTGGCTACCGCTGGGATTATCCAAGTTCATCAGTCATTTTCGAACCAACAATCCAAACGCAATACGGGAAACTTTTAGGCGTGCTGGATTTCAGGTTCGAAATCAAAGAAGGTTGTGGACACTGTGGCAAGTCGTTACAGTCGGGGAACGTTGTCTGAATTAAATTTTAATCCCCTCTTCTTTCTCACACACACGGGTTAATTCTGCCTTGCTTGAAAATTGCTTGAAAAGGCAGGCAAGAAGAAAGATTATATCATTTCAAGTAAAGGATGTTCAAGCATAAATCAGGATATTCAAGTATTACACCAACATAAAAAAAACGCGTATATCCCTAAGGGAAAAAGGATATACTCGAAAAACAATGTCGGAATCTAGTATACTCCGCTAAAGAAACCAGAATCAAATAAAATAAGAACACACGTACATTAAAGAATTGAGTATACTACTAAGCTCGGTTTAAAACAAGAAAAACAGAACTTAACAACCAGCTCAGTGCGGAAAAAATTTATTAAGCGTTTAACGCCTAACTATTTTTGTGATAAGTAAAATATTGGCATCTGTTGATTTTTCTGAAAACTCAAAAAAGAGCTGTGGATGCAGCTGTAGACTTAGCTGAAAAACTGAATGCTTCGATTACTATTTTAAATGTTGTTCAAATTCCGCCGCCTACAGATATTTGGCTTGGAGCGGCTGGGAACGTACCAATCGAAAAATTCGATCCATCAATCATAGAAGAAAGAAAAAAAAGGAGTGAACAGGCAATAGCTAATGTAATTGACAAGCTTAAAGAATTTAAACCAAACATGACTCTTTTGCCTTTGGTAAAAGAAGGTAATCCGATTCACGAAATCGTTGATGCAACAAAAAATTTTGATTTAATCGTGATTGGTCATAAAGGATTAAGTAGAGTGCATGAGACTTTCATGGGAACCACAAGTGAAAGAATTGTTCATTTAGCTAAATGCCCTGTCTTAGTTGTGCAATAAAAAGATCACCATGTTTGAGTAACTTGCTTTTACTGAACACTCTTTTTTGGATTAAAATTTAATTTCTCTCTCTTCTTCATTAACAACTACTTCTTTATCTTCTTCTTATTCTTCTTCTATCCTCTTGCTCACCGCACTTACTCTACTCGCATAACTCATTTACTCTGGTCGATTGAACCGCTCAACTACTCGAAGGAAAAGCATATCTGCTTATAAAGGGCACAGATCAAGATGGCGTATATGACAAGGACTCCCGCAAGTATGCTGGCGCTGTTAAGTTGGATCGCTTGTCTTTTGATGATTGCCTTAGATTTTTGAGGAGAATGCGCATAAGGCAGGAATGCACTATGTAATTGATTAATTGATCCTGAGGCTGTTAAGGTTTTGAAATGTAACCAGCTGAAACTGATTGTTTTTAACGGTTTTGTTCCTGAAAATATTTTATTGGCCATTAAAGGCGAAAATTTGGAACGTTAATCAGCTAATTCTCTTTTTGCATATTGATTTTGTTTTTTTTTAAAAAAATTTACTTGTTTTCCAGCAACTTTAAATATCACAAATGATATCACACATGACTAATCCAATAATATCCATAGCGGCATAACATTATGGCTGAAGAGCGGAGAGAAAGAAATAGAATAAGACGACAACTGCGCGAAGAAAAACAGTTATTGCAGCAAAAGCGCAAATGGATACGACACACCGCCACGGTTCCGAAAGGATTCATTCGACACCAAGTCCTAATTGCTCTTAATGAAAAGCCCCTATCTGGATCGGAGTTAATCGAAAATATCGAAAAGTTTACTGGCGGATTCTGGAAACCAAGCCCAGGCTCAATCTACCCTCTTCTAGCCTATCTGCAGGACAGCGGCTACATAAGAGAACTCCCAACCGAAAACGGCATGAAACGCTACGAGCTCAATGAAAAAGGAAAAGTACTACTCGAAAATCAAAGAAACATTATGGGAAAATATAAGGAAACAATGGGTTTTCAGCAAAGGCCCTTCGGCGACTTCTTTAGAAAAGTTCCTCCTGAAAAGACCGCGATCGTTCGGGAAACATTCATGCGTGCTGGTCGAGCAATGTTACAATTGAGCAATGCCTTGCAAGAAAACTTTTCTGAAGAAACATTGGATGAAATGAAAAAAATAATAGATGATACTTCTGAAAAATTTGGAAAATTAACAAAAAAAATTGAAGGTAAAAAAAATGAGTGAAAATGAAGATATAATTAAAGTTGAAGGGTTAACTAAAGTTTTTAATAAAACTCTAATCGCGGTTGACCACATCAACTTTTATGTTAAGAAAGGGGAAATTTTCGGTTTTCTTGGACCAAACGGTGCAGGGAAAACTACAACCATCAATATGCTCATCACTATTTTAAAGCCCACTTCTGGAGATGCAAAGGTTTGCGGCTACGATATTCTTAAGCACGCAAACGAAGTGCGAAGCAACATCGGAGTTGTGCCACAAGAATACACTGCCGACGAAGATATGACCGGAATTAATAACATCCTCCTCTGCGCAGACCTGTACGGCATATCCAGAAGTGATTCGAAACCACACGCAAAAGAACTATTAAGACTAGTCGAGCTCCAAGACGCCGAAAACAAAAAAGTCAGCACATTCTCAGGAGGAATGCGCAGAAGGCTAGAATTAGCCTGCGGCTTAATTAATTATCCAAAACTACTATTTTTAGACGAACCAACACTTGGCCTTGACGTTCAAACAAGAACTGCAGTCTGGAAATACATAAAAAAGCTCAAAGAAGAATACCAAATGACACTTTTCATGACTACCCATTACCTCGAAGAAGCTGATTCGATTTGTGACAGAATAGCCATAATTGACCATGGGCACATTATAAAAATCGGCACCCCGGAAGAGCTCAAAGCAAGCATAGGAGGAGACGTGATAACAGTAACCGTTCAAGAAACGGAACCCGACATTTCAAGTGCTATTGCCAAAATAAAATTGGTTAAAGATGTTAAGAAAAGCGATAAGAATTACCGAATCAAGGTGGAGCTTGGAGAAGAAGCTTCCCCTCAAATCACAGACCTAATCCGAAATAAAGGACTACACGTAACCAAAATCTCATTAACAAAGCCAACGCTAGACGAAGTATACTTAGAATTCACAGGACACGAACTGCGAGAAGAAGAATCTGATAAACTCCATATGATGAGTCGCCGGGCAACTCTGAGCAGAGCAAGAGCATAAAAGGTGAAAATTATGACTGAAAATGAAACAAAAAAGCAACCAACAGAAACAAGTGTAACCCCGAAAACAACAAGAAACCCTCCAAAAATAAACAAAAGTCCGCTACATGCACTCTGGGCACTTACGAACAGAGACTTGAGAAAATGGTACACAAATCCAATTCAACTCCTTTTATCACTAATCCAACCTGTAGTTTGGCTTGGACTATTCGGGAAAGCATTAAACTTCGGATCTTTCATCTCAGGACCGGGAGTCACACAAGCTGAACAAAACGCAATACTGTTACACTTTTTCGGGACCACAAGTTACTTCTCATTTTTAGCCTGTGGAATGCTTGCCTTCATAGTTGTCTTCACTTCATCATTCAGCGGGATGTCAGTGGTTTTTGACCGAAGATTCGGCTTCATGAACAAAGCATTAAGTACACCTGTTGCACGTGGAACAATAGTGATGAGCAAAATCCTTCAAAGTGTCGTCAGATCACTGGTTCAAAGTGCCATAATCCTGGTCATCGCAGTGTTACTAGGTATGGATGTAAGTCAGTTCAGCGTCCTTGGAATTGCAGGAGCATTTACAGCCATATTCCTAATGGGAATGGGCCTATCAGCATTGTTTACAATGCTAGCATTAAGATCATCAGACTGGCAAACACAAATAGCAATAGTTAACCTGCTTAGTCTGCCATTGATATTCGCAAGCAATGCACTGTTCCCAACAACTATAATGCCTGATTGGCTTCAAACGGTCGTAAAGTACAACCCCATCAGCTATACTAACGACGCGACAAGATACCTCTTGCTCAACTCTGCAAGTACATTCGGCATTGGTGTGGATTTTGCAGTCTTGATTGCCTTTGCAGCAATATTATCAGCAATTGGAATCGTTCTATCTTGGAGGTTCCTGTCTAAGTAGCTCACTGAAGAACAAATTTGCGCACGGTAATAGACCCACCGAGATCAAAGTCATTTGTTTCTCTTTACAAAGAGAAGCCAAAATGAATCTTGAGTTTGAGTTTGAAGATTAAAATTAAATCTTTCTTTCTTTCTCGCTTAGTTTAAGAAGTTAAAGTGAATTTGCAAAAATGTTTTTACGTATACTATTTAATAAAGAACTACGTTTAATGAGCCTAAATGTTTTTATCATTCTTGCTTGCTTTTGATAAAATTCAGTAGAAGGTAAGAAAAATGGTAAAGGTAATAGTTGACAACACTAAATGCACTGGAGACGAAGTCTGCGTAACCACTTGTCCTGTTAATGTCTTTGAAATGAAAGACGGAAAATCCGTACCAGTAAGAGCTAACGACTGTATTGTCTGCAGAGCATGCGAAGTTCAATGTCCTACAGCCGCAATTCAAATAATCGAATAAGACATCTCCCATCCAAAGACGTTAGTACTTGCTACTCTAGAAGAGCACTTATTCTCTTTTCACCCTTATTTTCCCTTTTTCGTTAACTCAAGTTTTTCAGCTGCTAAAGCCGTTGATATGTTATAAGTGAACATTTTTCTTGCGTGAAAGATCACTTGATTAGACCAAGTTGGCCACTTTTTGTGCAACAATTTTCTTTTTTGGTTTGTTAAAGAACCTGTTTTCAAAAAAAGAGTTCCATTGTCACTTATTCTTTTTGCAGGTCTCTATTACGTTAGGAGCTTTTTCTTGGCGTCAGCGAATTCTTGTTCTGTGAGTGCACCTGAGTTGTGAAGTTCTGACAGTTTCTGCAGTTCTGCAGTGACATCTTTGGTTGGTGCTGGTGCAGTTGACGGAGCCTGTGTCTTCTGTTGTGCTTGCTGCTGTTGCTGGGCTTGCATTTGCGCTTGTGCTTGCTGTTCTCCTTTTTTCTCGCCCATTCGTGTTCCCGCTACAAGCATTACTCCTCTTCCTCTCATGTTTTAGGTGCCTCCTTGCACTATTGCTTTTTCTACTTTAGCAATCGTTTCTGGTGGAATGCGACCCATCTCGATTAGCTCTGCATTGGCCTCAAGCAGTGCCTCTTTAAAACGGATGGCCCAAATGTTCTCGACCAGCAAAATACTCGCTGAACTATTATTTTCTAACGATGCTGCAATCGCATCTATATCGCCTTCATAGAACCATTCACCGGTGTTCCTAGTCAATTCTCCGAGTGTGCCTGTATCATCCTTTAAGTCCTTTGCTTCAGTAATAGACAGATTTCCATCCCCGTCCTTGAAGACAAAGACTAAATCCAAAACGCGAATAATGTTTCTCCTCGCTAGATTAACTAGTTCCGGGATGATTTTGCCACTGAATTTATTTCCTGGAAACCTTACTACCAAGTAATCTACTGGACCCATGATCTTGCCGCGTTTTTCTTTCATTATTAATGGATTTTCAGTTGACATAACTAATCACCAATAAAATGGATGGTGAAAATGTCGCTATTAACAATATGTGTAAACACAAATGCAGCCACAAACATTGACTGCTTAAAGACCTGCATTTTTTATTTTCAGCGATTACTATTTTCTTCATTCTCTTATGTAACTGACAAGAATTTGCAAGTTAATTACTCGCAAGTAAGTCCTTGCTTATAACTGGATTTTCACAAGAAACGCTTAACCCTATATCGCCCCTAATAAACTATCAATAAATTATGGGAGAAGCATTATTTGGACCAAAAGAAGATTAGTGTACTTGGGAAGACGCGAACTGAATCGTGTGCGTGGATAAATATCATAAGCACGTGTGCTTTTTAGTGTGGCTAAATAGCAACGACAAAGTTTTATAACTTAATAGTTATTCAAAGTAATTGGTGATAATTTTGACAGTTATTCCAAAAGAGGTTGTAGATGTTCTTAATGCACAAGATTCAATTAGAATTTTAGTTTCAGTTGATGAAAATGGGGTTCCTAATGCAGTGCCTGTTTACAGTATAACACCTATTGGTGATGATACATTAGCTTTTGCAGAAATGATGATTATACATACAAAACATAACTTGGAAAAAACCAAGAGAGCATCAGTAACAGTTTTCAAACTTCCAGCAACTGCTTACCAATTGAAAGGTAAATTTCTTGGTTTCCAAACATCAGGTCCTTTATTTGATAACTTTGCTAAAAAGATGGCTGAACACAAATTTCCGCCTATCAAAAGTGTTGGCACCATAAAAATCGATGAAGTATTTTCTGCATCTCCTGGAGCGAATAGCAAAAAGCTAGCATAGTTGCAAAGTCTATTTTTCTTTTAAGCCAATTAAGGGTCTTTTGGAAAGAGCATGGTTTGTTCTAGTTTGTTGTTGCCTTCTAGAATTCTTCTCGTAATTTACCAGCTCTTCCTTTGAGTGCGCGCTTGCTATTCCCAGATTTCTTTGCCCGCCTATTTTCTGGTTACAGGTTCATTTTCAATTAGATATTTGTAGGCAGATAACGCCGCTGCGGCACCTTGTCCAATCGCGATTCGAAATTTGTTTTTCCTCGGTGTCAGTTACGTCACCTGCTGCAAAAAGCCCCTTGATTTGAGTTGATTGGTCACGGTTAACAGGTACTTCCCCTTGCGGGGTTAAATTAATCAAACTCGCTAGTGGTTTGCTATTTGGCGTTAAGCCAATTTCCAAAAATACACCATCCACGGAAATGTCATATCGTTCTTTTTTATTTATGGATTCTAATCTAAGTCCTAACAATTTATCGGTGCCTAAGAACTCTTCAACTTCAAACGGCTTATGAAATTTAACTTTACTTGATTGCCTTACTTGTTGGATTAGCGTCGCATCTGCAGTAAACTCATTTTCTCGGTGAATAATGTTAATCTCAGAAGCATAATTAAGAAGATCCCGTGCACTCGTAAACGCTGAATTACCGCCGCCTACAACCGCAACACGTTTCCCTGCATAGAGCGGGGCATCGCAGGTTGCACAGAACCCAACACCGTTTCCGATAAAACGTTCTTCGCCTGCCACTCCTAACTTGCGGTATTCTTTTCCAGCACAATAAATGACAGACTTAGCCTTAATGCGCTGATTATCTTCCATAAGAAGCTCAAAACCAGATTGTGTCTGTTCAATCTTACTTACGTTTAAGCCGAAAATCTTTGCTATTTTAAACTTTTCTATATGTGCCAAAAAAGCTTGCGCCATATCAGTACCGCTTGTTTCCGGCAAACCAAGATAATTATCGATTGACGCAGTATAGTTAATCTGTCCTCCAATCTTCTTGGCTATGAGAATAACTTCTGAGCCTTTACGTGCAGCATAAATTGCAGCTGACATGGCTGCTGGTCCACCGCCTACAATAGCAACCTGATATTCATGCATTTCTTTGAAGCTTCCAGTTTTAGGCGCTTGAGTGCCAGCTAGTTCTTCTTCAATTTCTCTAAACTTTTGTGGATTTACAGCTTTCATTATTTCCAGATAAACAGCTTCAGAAGAGAGTGCACCTACAAATGATTGTGATTCATTTATGATTGTTTTCGGTGTCGAAGTAACGTTATATCGCTGGGCAAGATGTGGAAACTCGGTCATTTCAACCATGTCTGCACTAATTTTATCGTTAAGAAAAGCAAACTGGTGTGCGATCCGCACCATATTTGGGCAGTGAGGGCATGTTAGCGTTGTCATAACCTGCAAATGAACGCTATCAGCAATGGTTTTAACTGGTATTTCCAGGCGTGGGTCAAGACCTGTCTGCTCAGTTGAAACCATAATAATGGCTTCTATGAGCGATGTAAGCTCGTAACCAAGAGTTAACCCATAGAAACGGATTCCAAAGTCACGCTTGCCCACAATTGCCGTTGCAGGTATTTTATTTATCTTATACGACAATACTTGATCGCTATTCAAAACAAAGTCATAAACTTCCAATGTTATCTTGCTTGATAATTCGCTTATTTCTCTCAGCAAGTTGCCTTCGTCCAAGCAGTTGGGGCACGCATTTTCTTGAGTAAAGAAAATAAGACGCACAGGATTAACTAAAGCCTCAAATGCCGTTTTCAATTTAGAGCTAACTGTTTCATCCAATATCCTTGACATGATGACACCAAAAACTTCTAACTATGATAAGTGTATAACGATTAATTTCTCTTTCTAGAAAGCGGGCGTTTTTTTAGTCTTTATTTGCTTATGATCCTACCAATTAGTGCGCAGTAATTTACAGTAATTTATTTAGGCAGATTATCGGTCTTTTGGTTTTTCTCTTCTTCCTCCAGTGTCTTTAGCGTTACAAGGGCTTCTTCAATATGCTGTTCAGCCTGAAGCTGCGAAGAAAATATGTGGCGAACTATCCCTTTCTTATCAATTACAAAGGTGACTCGCCCAGGAAAGCCCATTGAACCCGCAACATCGTACAATTTTCTAACCTCTTTCTTTTCATCACTCAGCAAAATAAACTGTAACCCATAGTGCGAAGCAAAGGAGTTATGCGACTCAACACTTTGCGAACTCACACCAAGAACTTCCGCCCCTAACCCTGTAAAGACGTCATAGTTATCCCTGAATTTGCAAGCCTCTTTAGTACAACCACTTGATTCATCTTTAGGATAGAAATAGAGAACAACGTTCTTTTTACCAAAATATTCCGAGAGTGTCACTTTATCCCCCATTTGAGAAGGCAAAGTGAAATCCGGAGCCTTTTCTCCAACATTAACCGTTACAAAAACCTCCAAAATTCTATTAGCTAGGCATTTAATGGCTTGCTGATTTATTATCTTTTTGTTGCTGATCTGTTAGATTTCAAAAAAGAAAGTAAGGGATTATTATTCAATCTGTTTAATAATCGCTGGTTTATTTCGCGATGCCTTAGGCTGCTCGTTAGGGTAGCCAAACACTATTGCAGCATAAACCTCGTTGTTGCCTGTAATGCCAAGCTCAGCTTTAGTCTTTTGGTCCTGACTTAAACTCATCAATGTACCGCTGTAGATGCTGCCTAAGCCAAGCGAGTAAGCGGCTAAAACCATGTTTTCAGCAGCCAGGTTACAGTCAATTGCTGCAAAAGGCGACTTAGCTGCGGAAATAAAGATAACCAAAGGAGCACAAAAAGTTAAGTCTAACTGTGGATCGCTAAATCGTTTTCTTATTTTTGGATCTGCATTTTTGGATATGATTGTTTTGGTTTTGTCAGAGATTGTTTTGCATGCGGTCCTGCCTTTTATTACTGTAAATTTCCAGGGTTGAATATTGCAAGCTGTTGGTGCCCATGTGCCAGCTTCAATAATGGTGTCAATCAATTCTTGTGGCACTAGTTTATCTTGATAGCTTCTGATTGATCTTCGTGCTTTTATTGCATCAATAACTGGGTTAGAAATCACAAAAAAGCTATTCTGCTTGTGTTATAAAAGAGTTTGGCTAAATTAAAAATTATAAGCAAAATCAGCGCGGAAAGCGAGACGCCTAATTAATACAAGCCTATTTAATTGAGCGGGTTATATAGATAAGGTTATTTAATCCTGAAGCTAAAAGATTTTGCGGAGAAATAAGTTATGGATTGGGGAATGAAAAACAGGTTAAGCCGACTTTTCCAAAAAGATGGTAAAGCCCTCTTTTTGCCAGTGGATCATGGTTACTTTCAAGGGCCAACTCATGGATTGGAGAAGCCAGGAAAAACTATCGAGCCAATCTGGCAGTACGCTGATGGAGTAATGCTCACTACGGGGAGTTCTTAGAAACTGCATTGACCCAACAATTGACAAGCCATTCATTCTGAGAGTCTCTGGAGCGGTAACAGTTGTTGGCGAAGATTTAGCAAACGAAAGCATAGTCACGTCTGTTCAGGAGATTTTACGGTTAAACGCGTCAGCAGTTTCCATGTCAGTATTCGTAGGCTCAAAATACGAGAATAAAAGCCTCAGCAACCTCGCAAAACTCGTTGACGAATGTGAAGACTACGGTATGCCAGTTATGGCTGTAACCGCAGTTGGAAAAGAACTTGAAAAAAGAGAAGCACGATACTTAGCCTTAGCCGCACGAGTTTCCGCAGAAATAGGAGCACGAGTAGTCAAAACCTATTATTGCAAAGAGAATTTTGAAAAAATCGTCGACGGATGCCCAGTCCCAGTTGTAATTGCAGGCGGACCGAAAACTGAAACCCAAGCCGAAGTTTTTGATTTTGTCTATGACGGAATGCAGAAAGGTGCAATAGGCGTTAATCTTGGCAGGAACATTTGGCAAACAGAGCACCCTGTCGCAGCGATAAAAGCGATAAGAGCCATAATTCACGACAATTACACATCAAAAGAAGCATTAGACCTGTTTGAACAAGTGAAAACTGGAAAAGCATAATTTTTTCTATTTTTTTGGTGAATTTAGTGCTCGTTGCAGTTTACTATAATAATCATGATGTGAGAATTCAAGAGTTTCCCATTCCTCAAATTGGCGATGAGGAAGTTTTGCTTAAGGTTATGGCAAGCGGCATATGCGGAAGCGACGTTATAGAATGGTACGTGTACCTAAAGCTCCAAGAGTGCTTGGGCACGAGGCAACAGGAGTCATAGATAAAGTCGGCGCAAAAGTTACAAGCTTAAAAGTTGGCGACCGAGTTTTTGTTTCGCATCATGTTCCATGCAACAAATGCCGGTATTGCATACGGGGATATCATACTGCCTGCGAGACGCTACATACAACAAATTATTACCCAGGCGGATTTTCTCAGTATATTCAAGTGCCAAAAATAAACGTTGAATTCGGCGTCTACAAGCTGCCAGACGACATGACTTTTGAAGAAGGCACATTCATTGAGCCTCTTGGCATGTGTTTCTCGCGGTCAAAGATTGGCTAATCTGAAAAAAGATGACTCAGCTGCTGATAATCGGAAGCGGAGTATCTGGAATACTTCACGTTCAACTGGCAAAACACAAGGGAGTCGAAAATATCATCGTGGCCGACATTAACCCTTACAGATTAAAGCTTGCCGAGAAATTTGGTGCTCACCATGCAATAGACGCGAAAGGTGACTATGCCAGAGAAAATTAAAGAAGTAAACGATGGACGCTTAGCGGATCAAGTGATCGTCTGCACTGGCGCAACTTCAGCCACCATATCAGCATTGGACTGCGTGGACAAAGGGGGCACCATCCTGTTTTTTGCCGTACCAGACCCAAGCGTAAAAATTCCCAGTGCCGATTAACCAGTTCTGGAGAAACGAAATAACCCTAAAAACAAGTTATGGCGCAGCCCCAAACGATTTAGAAGATGCCCTAGCTATTTTAGCAAAGAAAGAAATGAATGTCAAAGACATGATTACGCATAAGCTTAGTCTTCGCGAAGCCCAAGAAGGCTTCAGACTCATGGCAGAAGCAGGAGCATCATTAAAGGTTATCTTAGAGCCTAACCAACCAGAACATTAACGAATCAGCTAGTCATAGAGTGAATTAAAAATGGTTATATAGTTGGGGCTTTTTATTCCATTTCTGATTTCCTAATGCAACTCTCTAAGCAAAAGTGTGAGTCGAATAGTCTCTCTGCATGCTTTTTAACCTCACTTTCTCCAATTAATTCTTTGATTCTTTCGCATCAATGTTTGAAAAAACCAAAAGCTTATGGAGATTTAACATGAAAAACATAAAGAAGGATTTAATTAAAATCCTTGGATCAGAGAATGTAAGTGATGATCCCGAGGTACTTTCGTGCTATTCTAAGGATAGAAGTTTCGCGACGAAAATGGCACCACGATTCGTGGTCAAAGTGCACAGTGCAGTTGATGTTGGTGCACTAGTAAAACTGGCTAATGAAACAAAAACGCCGCTTGTACCTGTTAGTTCAAAAGCTCCACATTATAAGGGAGACACAGTGCCAAGCGTACCAGAAGCAATCATTGTTGATCTTTCAGAAATGAAAAAAATATTGAGCATTAATCGTACGCATAGAATAACAGTTATCGAACCAGGCGTTACGTATGGTGAGTTGATGCAAGCGCTTGAAAAGGAAGGCATGACAGTATCTCTTCCACTAACGCCAAGAGAAGGCAAGTCTGTGGTGGGCAGCTTGCTTGAAACTGAACCTCGTCTAAACGTATTGCATCAGTGGTGCGATTTAGACCCGTTGCGCTGTGTGGAAGTTACCTGGGGAGACGGCAACCGTATGTATACAGGAGAAGCTGGCGGCTCAGTGATGGATCTTGAAAAACAGTGGAAAGAAAACAAATGGCAAGTTGAGCCAGCAGGCCCAATGATGCTTGATTTTTACAGGCTGCTGACAGGTGCACAAGGCACAATGGGTATTGTTACATGGGTGTCTGTTCGATGCGAAATCAAACCCCAAGTTCACAAAGGATACCTTGTGCCCGCAAAGAAGCTGGAAGACTTAATCGATTTTGCATACAACGTGCTTCGATTTCGTTTTAGTGAAGAGTTCTTTTTAATGAATAACGCTCAATTGGCCTGTTTAATGGCAAAAGACCAAGAGGATATTAACAAGTTAAAGATGAAGTTGCCGTCGTGGGTTGTCTTGGTCGGTATTGTAGGAAGAGAAATACTGCCCAAAGAGCGGGTAGCGTCTCAGGAGGCAGATATCAGCGAAATTGCACAAAAATATGGATTGCAATTGCTATCGACGATTGGCGGCATATCGGGTAAGGCGGTACTGAACAAATCGTCAAATCCATGCGGTAGCACTTACTGGAAGGAAACCTACAAGGGCACATTCGAAGACTTATTCTTTTCAACCACCTTGGATCAAACGCCGAGGTTTATACAAAAAATGATGGATCTCGCATCCGAATCGGGCTACCCAGTTTCGGATATCGGAGTATATCTTCAGCCTGAGAATATGGGAACATCGTATCACTGTTCATTTACACTCCCCTACAACGTGAATAGCGCAGAAGAGGTAGGCAAGGCTAAAGCTCTTTTTGAAAAGGCAAGCACCGAGTTTTCACACATGGGCGCGTACTATTTCCGCCCGTATGGCATCTGGTCGAAACTTCAATTGAATAAAGACGCACAAAACTACAAAGTCCAACAGCAGCTTAAAGCGATATTCGACCCGAATTACATTTTGAATCCTGGTAAGCTATCTAATTATTAAATTAATTGTGAGGATATTGAAATGTCTCTGAATGAATACAGACCTATGATGGAACGCTGCAGCAACTGCTCAGGCTGCAAATGGATACCTTTCGATAAAATGAAAAGCCAAAGGTTCAGCGAGAACTGCCCAAGTGTCTGCTACTATAATTTCAACACTTATTCTGCACGAGGAAGATTCCAACTTGCACAAACTATTCTGGATGGAGATGCACCGTACACCGATAAAGTAGTAGAAGTCGTGCATAACTGCATGACCTGCGGCTCCTGCGACGTAAGCTGCAAAATCTGCCGATACAACTTAGAGCCTTTAGATCATAATATTGCACTTAAAGCCGATGCAATAAAAAAAGGAAAAACACTCCCCGGACAAGAACAAATAATTGGTAGCCTAAAAAAGGAACAGACCATGCTTTCAGGAAAGAAAAAAACTGACCGAAACAATTGGATGAAAAACTTAAAAGTAAAAGATGCTCTCACAGAAAACTCTGAAATCTTGTTTTTCCCAGGCTGCAAATACAGTTACAATGAAGATCTATCAAAGAAAGCCAAGATGATGGTTACATTACTGCAAGATGCAGGCACTGATGTGGCTGTACTCGGCAAGGCTGACAATTGCTGTGCTGCAAGAGCGTATCAAATGGGGTTTATGGACGAATTTAATCAAATGGCGAAAGCGAATATCAAAGCTATTCAAAAAGCAAAAGTCAAAACAATAATTACGCCATGCTCAGACTGCTACCACGGATTTAAAAGGTTGTACCCCAAGTTAGGGCTTGACATCGAAGTGCTACACATAGTTGAATATTTAGAAAGACTGATCAACGCAGGCAAAATCAGATTTACGAAACCTGTAAACATGACAGTCACTTATCACGATCCCTGCCATTTGGGGCGACAGGGTGAGCCTTACGTTCCATGGGTTGGCAAAGAAAAGAAGATACGCAATCAAATTCACACATGGGATCCTCCGCGCCCACGATACAACGGCGTTTACGGCATCTATGATCCACCAAGAAACGTGCTCAAGGCAATACCAGGAATCAACCTCGTAGAAATGGAACGCACACGCGAATATTCTTGGTGTTGCGGTGCAGGAGGCGGCTGCGGCGAGTTCTCAAAAGATTTCTCTGCATGGACAGCCAAAGAACGCATACAGGAAGCGAGAGCTATTGGCGCAGAAGCGTTGGTAACTGCATGTCCCTGGTGTGAAAGCAACTTTATCGGGTCATTAGACAAGAATGATGACGGAATCATGGTTTATGATATTATTGATCTCGTCATGAAGGCCCTTTAGAAGGGAATCACATGGTTTTGGCAAAAGAAGTGTACAAGGCATTTGAAGATATCGTGGGACCCAGAAATATATCTGAAGACATTGGAATTTGTGAAACCTACAGGGCTATTCCAGCTCAATCCTCAGATCATCGAGGTCCTTATTCAACCAAGACGCCTCTTCCACTTGCAGTAATTCTACCGGGAAGCACAGAGGAAGTTCAAAAAATCATCAAATTATGCAACAAGTACAACATCCAATTCAAGGCATCCACCACATTTTGGTCTGTTATGGGGTACATTGGAGGGGACAACTCGGTTCAGCTGGATATGCGTCGAATGCGAAGAATCGAAATAGATGCAAAAAACATGTACGCAATCGTTGAACCTTATGCAATTGGTGCAGTTGTGCAAGCAGAAGCATTGAAAGTCGGCTTGAACCTTAAATTTACCCGGGGTAGGCTGCTCAAGCTCTGTTGCAGCGAGTACAGCAGGGTGGGTAGGCTTTGGTCCCCAAACAATATTTATGGGTGCAGTGACAGAAAACATGCTGGCTGCAGAATGGGTGCTGCCTAATGGTGAAATATTAAGAACTGGATCGCTCGGAGCAGGCTCCGGCTGGTTCAGCGGAGATGGCCCAGGCATAAGTACAAGGGCAATACTGCGTGCTAAACAAGGAACTGCAGGTTCATTCGGCGTATGCACAAGGGTTGCAGTCAGGCTTCATCCTTGGCCAGGACCAACCTTTATTCCTTCACGCGGTCAGGCACCAGCCTATAAGGCGTGTCTACCAGACAACTTTAAGGCGTATACGTTGTGTTTCCCAAACTGGGATGCCTATTCAAACGGTATTAATCTGCTGCATCAGGCAGAGATTCTCTACCTTGGTCACAGGCAATTCAACATGTTTGGACGCGACATTAAAACGGCAATGATCAAAATACTCAACGATCCGAACGGGCAACTTTCAGACCTGGAGAAATATGTCAATGATCCAGAATTGAAAAAAGCTAACAAGGACATGAAGATAGACATACAAGTAATCATTGCAGGCATGACAAAACGAGATTTAGACTATAAAGAAAAAGCTTTGGACACAATTCTTGAGCGAGTAGGCGGCTGGAAGAGCGACTTCATGCTGGATCCGGAGCTAAAAGATTGGACGCTCATGTATTTGCTACGCATGGGTCATAAAAACTTGAATTACGTCATGTGCGGCGCCTACGAAGGTAACTTTGGGTTATCCAATAACGTGTTTGTATCCTCTTCGGTGATGGAAGAAGCTTCTGCACTTAAGAAGAAATGGGAAGATGAAACCAACCATATTGCCAAGGTCGGCGGAGATTCGGATATGGGCTCAATCACCATCATGGGCGGCGGTGGAAGTACCGGTTGGGAGTTCTTTACCCATTTTGACGCTTACGAAAAATCATCGGTAAAAGGTACAGCGGACTTTTTTAACGCGACACAGGACTGGATGAATGAAAAGAAGCTCGGAGTGGATATGGGCAAATGGAACCAGAGTGCCCGTCGTCCAGATGGATATTATTTAAGCCAAGAAGAACAGGATGAAATGTTTTCCAAACTGCCTCAGCCTCTTGTAACAGCTTATCAATACAAAGTGCGTGAAACATTTAATCCAAAAAATCTCTGCGGCAGTTACTACAGAACATTGAGCCCGAAAAAACTCAATTTAACGAAGAAATAAGAAATTAAGCAGAAAGAAAATTAAAATACTTCAATGATTGAAAAAATAGCTTTAGGAAGCCCCAGGAATGACTAATGTTAAAAAACTAAAATACTTTGCAGCCGGAAAATGGTTAGAATCCAACACTGACAAGTATATGGATGTTTATAATCCAAGCACTGGAGAAGTCATAGCCCAAACGCCTTGCTGCACAGTTGACGAGGTAGAAGCGGCTATACAAGCTGCTAAAAAAGCTTTTGAAACATGGTCACAGACGCCCGTTATGAAAAGAGTCCAGGTGCTATTCAAATTCAAAGATTTATTGGGCAAAAACCTGGATGAACTGACTCTATATGGTTGCAAGAGAGCATGGCAAGGTGTGGGAGGAGGCTAAAGGCGATATACTGAAAATCAAAGAGCCAGTAGAACTTGCATGTGGCGCGCCTACCCTTATGATGGGACAGTCGCTTATGAACACTTCAACCGGGTACGATACAGTGATGTATCGCGAGCCAGTGGGCGTATTCGCCTGTATTCCTCCTTTCAATTTCCCAGGAATGATTCCGATGGGGTGGATGGCACCCATGTGCATAGCGACAGGAAACACGTTGGTTATTAAAGCAGCCTCTATGACTCCTATGACAGCTATGCGGTGCGCGGAACTTTGGCAGGAAGCCGGATTGCCCGACGGCGTGCTGAACATTTTAACGTGCAGCAGAAACGAAGCAGAAATTTTCCTAAGGCACCCTGACATAAAAGGAGTAAGCTTTGTTGGCTCAATGTCTGTGGCACTTCATATTTACTCCACCGCTGCCGCAAACGGCAAAAGAGTCCAGGCTCTTAGCGAAGCCAAAAATCACGCTTTGGTCCTGGAAGATGCCGCACTGCAACGCACTGCTAGAGGCATAATTAATTCAGGTTTTGGCTGCGCAGGAGAACGATGCATGGCGTTACCAGTAGTTGTCGTGCAGGAAAGCATCGCCGATAAACTGGTTGAGTTACTTGTAAAATACGCAAAAGATCTCACAGTTGGTCCTGCATATGAAAAAACATCGCAACTTGGGCCACTTGTAACAGATGCCCATAGACGATCTGTAATTAAATGGATTGAAAAAGGCGTTGAAGAAGGTGCCAAGCTGGTTCTAGACGGGCGGAATATCAAGGTTAAAGGTTACCGATGGGGATTCTATCTTGGACCTACAATATTTGATCATGTCACACCAGAAATGACAATAGGCAACGAAGAAATATTCGGCCCAGTCATATGCGTCAAAAGAGTGAAAGATTTTGAAGAGGGCATTCAACTCATGAATAAAAGTCGTTATGCTAACGGCTCAGTAATTTATACGCAGAGCGGCTACTACAGCAGGCAATTTGCTTTGAGAACCCATGCAGGCATGGTGGGAATCAACGTCGGCATTCCTGTGCCAGTGAGCATATTCCCATTTTCTGGGCATAAGAACTCGTTTTTCGGAGATTTACACGTGTTAGGCGAGGATGGCTTAAAGTTCTTTACAGAAACAAAATGCGTAACTACGACATGGTTTACAAAAGAAGAACAGAAAAAGACAAAAGTTGACACTTGGGATGGCACAATAGGCGCTGGGTCATAATTTGAATGATTAAATTTGGAATGTTTTTTCAGGAAATAGGTAATTTGAGGGCCACGTTTCATCGAAAAAAGGTGCACTGAACTTTTTTGGTGCGTCTATTCTCTAGAGGAGGTGTTAGATGTTACGGATACCTCTTTGCTGGTAGAATAATTGCCGATTGGTGTGCTGGGTCATGATATATTTTCTGCTCTGCTTTAAGAAAATCCACGCCTGTCGCCAGAGGTTGCCCGGTACCAAGGTTGCGAGCGAAACGGGGAAACGCGCCGCTGGATACTTGCAGTCGGATGCTGTGGCCTTTCTTGAACATGTAGGCTGTTGGCCATAGCTCTATTTTTACTTTGATAGTGCCATCTGGTTCTGGTTCTGGCTTTCCAGGTCTTATTCTCCTGATTCCATCACAAACATTCATTGATTTGTTAGAAGGATAAACGTCGCAAACGCGGGCGAAAAAGTCGGCATATTCCCTATTTGATTTGATATAGATTTCAGCTGAAACTGGGCCAATCACTTCGGTGTCCTTTTCCAGTAAATCACTTGTGAAGGTAAGAACATCTGCACGAGTTTCCAATTTTCGATTATTCTGGGAACCTCCTTTGGAAATTACTACACCGCCGATGGATGGTGTTGGGTCGGCTGGGTCATAAACATAAGTATCAGGGTCGGAACTAGCGGGTGAAACAGTAGCTAGCTTTTTTCCAGTCTGGAGATACCAGTTTTCAGGATTGTAATCACGTGGCGGCCACTCTTCAAAGTCCTTCCACTCTTTTAAGCCCATGACAAAAATGTGAACGGGTAATTTCCTTAACTGGTCATGTTTACCTTTTAGCTTTACATTAAACCACGTTAGGGTTTCCGCAAGGCCGTATTCATTAACCTTCATGCTGGTATGCTGCCATGGCCCAACAGTTAAGTATGGCGAGTACCCTGCCTCTTTTAATGATACATAATCGTCTAGTTGCCAAGGCAAGAAAATATCGTACCAGCCAGCAATCGTATTTACTGGAACGTTAACTCGCTTTACAGATTCGCTAAAATCGGCTGGTTTCCACCATTCGTATTCAGGTTCACTGTTTTTTAGCCAATCTTGCCAGAAATCAACTTTTTTGCCGATAAAAAGATTGTCTAAATCACCGAGTGGCAAATGTCGTATTTTTTTTGATGGTAGCCCAAATAGCATCACTTTAAAATTTGTGGATCCTGTTTTTCCTGGAGAGCCCATAGTTAAGGTCCAGGAGAATGGGTCCTGAAGAGATAAGGAATCGCCTGGATAAGTTTGTCCTCTAAACTGTGATGCGGTGACTGTGAGTGCCATGGCGCTTAAGCTTTTAGCTGCGTCAGCAGCGAGAGCCCACTGTGTATAACCAAGGTAACTTCCCCCCATTGTTGCTAACTTGCCATTAAACCAACTCTGCTTTTTTATCCATTCAATCGTGTCTATGCCGTCGGAGTGCTCGTCAAAGAACGGGTTAAGCTTTCCGCCTGATCCTGCTGTTCCACGGCAGCTTTCTATCAATGCTTGGTAGCCGCGCTCGGCAAATAAGTGTCCGTACATTACTCCAAGCATGCCGCTTCTGCCGTAGCATGATCTGACCAATAGTGTGGGTACATTAGGATTTTTGCGGGGGTAATAGTGGTCTGCCAGTAAAACGACGCCGTCTGACATTGGTACTTTGATGTCGCGCTCGATTGCAGTGTCGTATGTTTCTGCTGCAGGCATTTTGAACATCCTTGCGAATAGGCGGCTGAGAAGAGTCATGTTGTTTCCTTTTCCTGATTTTTTATTTTACGGGGTCTCCTTTTTCCCAATTAGGTTCTGTTTGTAAAGATGCTTGTGATTAGTAAATAAAAGTTTTCTGGGAGGCTTATGTTGGTTCTATTTGGCACGTGCTATTGTTTGGTTTAGGCTGAGTGCTGTTGTGAGTTTTTGATTGGTGTTGCTTGTGTGGTTAGGGTTGTTTTTTTTTAGCGTGTGTTCAAAGTTTTTTCTTATTTTGTGTTGTCGTTTAGTCTTAATTGTTTTCATAAATTTAGGTTTTTTTTAGTATTTTGAAAATGATGTTGTCTTTGTTTTGAGCGGTTTTAATTGTGTCTAAGAGTTACCTAAAAATTTAAATTTAATCTTGTTTTAATAACTGGAATTTATGTGGTAGTTGATCTGGGGGATTGCCGTGTTTGATGTTTATTTTTCAAGGATTCATTTTTGTTATTTGATGAAGAGTTTTTTGGTTGCTTTTTGTTTTACAGCGTTTACTAAGCGTCTTATGGGGTTTTTTAACTGTTGATATGATAAGTGAAGTGTGTATGGTAAAAAAAATTTTTAATGCAATTCATGCAACTGCGTTGTTCATAATTGTGTTTTTATCTGTGAGTTGTTTTTCTGGGGCGGTGAGTGTTGTCGGTGGGGAAGCGAGTGATTTAGTAACGCAGACTATGGGTTCTGCTTCGGTGATTGCTTCTTTGGAGAGTAGTGTTGGGGCGAATGGTGGTTGGAATAGTAGTTTGCAGTCGATTTATGATGGGATTGTGTTGGGGCAAACTACGGTGGGTCAGCTTCAAGGTGCTGTTGATGCTATTAATGTTAATTCTACGTCTGCGGCTGAGAGTGTGTTTTATTGGTATTTTGAGTTGGCGAAATTTGGTGTTGCAATTAATGTGACTACGGTTGAGGCGGCGTTAAATGAGGTTTCTATGTTGCCTAGCGGTAGGAGGGTTGCCTTATGATTTTGATAACGTGAATGCGGGAGTTGGTATTGCATCTTTTCTTCTCTATAACAGGTTTGATTTGTATGCTTATCAGTGGGCGGATCAGTTGAATTATGAGACTTCTAAGTGGAATTTGTCTGCTGCTTATGCGGTGTTTAATTATGGTGTGGCTGAGTATGGTAAGCCGGTTCTCTGCATAGGGTCTGATGGAAATGGTTGGGGGATAAGTTACGGGCCGAGGTATTATGATGAATGTGGAGAAACGGTTGATATGTATTTGACCTTCTGGTTGTTGGGTGTTCCTGATGCGCTTGTTCAGGCTGAGTACTGGTGGAACTGGACTAACGCTAATCTTTGGGATACAACATGTTCGGGTGGGAGTTTCTATAAGTATGCTTATAATTGGGTTGCGTTTGAGTGTGAAGCGGGTGGGTTTGATCAGATTATTTCTAAGCTTAACTATTATGATCCAACAATCTCAGATGTAGGTAATTTGTTTGCGGATTTGGAAACCAGGTTGTTGAGTCAAGGTTGGAGCAGTTCAGGTTGGCTTGATTATGTTGCTGTTCATGCCACGGGAGTTAATGGTACTAAAGGCAACTCGCAGGAGAGGCTTGAGAACACTATCATGTATTGGTCTGCGCTTCTTGGATTTTATGGTAATATGACAAGCGTTATGCAGAGTCAAGTTCAAGGCTTGTTGAATGGCTCTGCGGGTTCAGCTCCTGCTTGGAGTTTGCTTATGCAAAGTGAATTGTATAATAGTTCCGTAGGTATGTTCAGGTTGAATTCTGAGACTACGGAGAGTGTGGAGGCAACGGCTGATGCTGCCGTTTTAATTATGCTTTTATCTACCGTTCCGGTGAATGGGTCTTTGGCTGTGCCCATGGCAGAATCTGCCTATGAGGATATCAATAATATAGTGGATGGTGGCGTCAGCAGCATAAATCTCACTGCTAGAACGGTTACTGTAAGTGTGTCTTCACCTGGCACTTTCCTATCCATGTTTGGGACCAGTATTTTTGAGTATGATTTGAATAGTTCTGGGATTTGGCAGTTGGATTTCGCTAGTGACTGGAACAGTTTGTTGAATGAAACTCTAATATCCTCGCTTCCTTCATCAAGAATCTACCTTGGAACAGTTAGCCACCCGGCAAGCCATCCTAATGATGAGCCTATTACTGCTGTTAGCGACAACGACAGCATTATTACTCCTTTAGGTCTCATAGACGTTGATAACGGCGGCAATCAAACATTCACATACGGTGCCAAAAGCGGCTATAAAATTAGCCAAGTGCTGGTTGACGATTCTTCTGTGCAAATCACTGGAAGCTACACGTTCACCGATGTTGAGGCACCTCACATTATATCAGTTTCAAGCCTTCCGATTTCAAGCTCTCCGACATCGACATCAACATCAACCGGTTCCAGATCATTCTCTTTGTTCTCGCTGCAATCAGTTTTTCTTTTAGGAACCATAATTTTTACTAGCTGCAATTTTAATAGCTACCTCATTATCGCTTTTACACCGCATTAAAAAACAAAAGACCACTGGTCAAACGGTTCCAAATACCCTTCCGCAAAGATGAAAAGCGCTCGCATGGCTACGATTTTGTCTTTCTCGTATTTGTGAGCACAATTCTAAGCATCAAATCGTGTGTTTGCTTTTCTGGCTTCTGCTTTCTTCCCGGGCGGCTTCCTCTAAAACCCTTTTATCTATCTTCGCCTTGGTCTTGACGCCGAATTTGCTCTTCAAATAAGCTAAAGTATACTCGAAGGTCTCAATGTTTCTTTCACAGAATCTCGTGACTTGGTTCAATTTATCAACGGGCATGTCTTCATAAACTTCATATTCTAATCTTTCCTGCGGAAACAAGACCACAAACTCGTCTATGGCTGGGTGCGCCTCTCTGACAAACACATTGATTTTATGATTTCTGAAATGCTGTTTCTAGAATATCTCGTCTTCTTTTAACACTTTGACAAAATACGGTGAGTGCTCCCAACTCCTCTGCATATAGCTGAAATCAGTCCAGACCTCAACAGCGCTTGCTCTCGTGTATGCATATTTTCTCGTCGCTTCACTCAACAATTTTGGCACTTTGAACTGGACCATGCTTCTAAAGATTTGATCAGGATTTATGCAGACTTAGCTGCCCTTACGAACTCTCTGAATCCAACGTCTCTTTTCTAAGAAGTACAAGGTTTTTTTTAACCATGCCTTCAGATAAGAACCAATTCAAGTAATTGGATTCTAATGGCTGGTCTCCGAACCTGTTGTACAAGATCGCATATGCCTGCTGGGCAAACGTTGGAATAGGCTCTGACATAGTTACTTATTTGGTAACTAAACTATGCTTAAAGATGATGGTTATTCATTTGGTAACTTGCTAAAGTTTTAGAAGCGTTCTTCACGATTAACCCTACAGATGCTTGGATTCAATGTGATTGACAAATATTATGCAGAATTATTTGGATAAATGGTATACGTGTCTTCCTGATGGCTCAGAGAATATTAATTTGACTTTGTTTAAGCATGAATTGGCTAATATAAAATTGACAAATTCTTGTTCGTTATAATTGATGTATGCATTTTTCATTTGGCGTTCATTATGCGTATGGGGCTCGAAAAAAAGTTCAGTTGTTTTTAGGTTTTTTAGAAAATTTTTAAATTGATAAAAAGTGTCTTGTTTTTTTAGGAAATGATGGAAAATATTAAGAGCTAAGACGACGTCAAATTGTTTGCTTTTTAGGTTTTCGAGGTCTAGTATTGATTTGTTGATGATTTTGAATTTTTTGTTTTCGGCGATTCTGATTTTTTCTGCCATTTGGCAAGTTATCGGGTCTGTTTCAACAGCGATGCAAGAAAAGCCTATGTCTTCGAATTTGTGGCAAAAGAAGGCGAGGTTTGCGCCTATATCGAGCATTACGCCTTTTTTTGTGATAAGATTTTTTTCAACTGCTTCCATGAGATGAAGCCAGTCGTGAGTTTCTTGGTTAAATGGTATGTCATCAAGGTCTGGGTGAATTGGCGGTTGGTATAGTTTTTTACTATTTTGTTGTTTTGAGTATTCAAGTAGGTTTGTTCTGAAATCTATCCAGTTTTTGTGTCTAACTAAGACTGTAACTGGGATTTTTTCAATTCCAAGTATTTTAGCTATTGAAAGTCTATGCACTCCATTCTGGAAAAGATATTCTCCGTTTCTTCCAATATTAACGTCGATTTCATCATAGTTAATTGCTTTCGTAAACTTATCATAGTTCAGTTGATATCCTTCATTTTTAATTGAGGAATAAAGGTCATCCAGAGCTTGACAGCGTTGATCCAAATCATGTTTATTTTTGATATTCCATACAAACCTGCCGGATTCAGCTTGTTTGAGAACCCTACTGTAAAATGCTGTATCTTTCCATTCAACTACGTCTCTAAGTCTCATTTTGAAAGCTTGGAAAACATCCAAATCCTCAAAATTATAGTCACCTAAATCCCAGTTTCCACCAACGATTTTACCTCGCATGCTACTATGAAAAACTCTATCATTAATGGAAGCTTTTGGATTGTTCCCAATATTATAATTTGTATGATGAATAATTCGGTTTGTGGGAATCCAGTAAATTGTCTTTGGGTTTGGGACATTCTTTTTTGAAGTTAGAAATTTTAATTTGAAAAGAAATAATTTGAGTAAATTTACGCTCTCTGACTCGATTTTCCGCAATCTTGGAGGTAGTTTATCCAAAGCTTTGCTAAGGATTAAACGGTCAACCAGAATTTATCATATCCTTTCACTATTTTTTCAAAATCGCGTAAAATATGATCTCTTATCCACTTGCCAAGCATCATATTATGCACTTAAGCTTTCATGGAGCATCAGTATTTGATTTAAATCTTCCGTAATAAATCTTTTATAAAATAAATTGTATCAATTTGAATTAAAATTGAATAAGAAAAATTACAGCGCTAAGGAGGGAAGAAGCGCTGGGCTCTCTTTGTTGTAGTTAAAGAGCGTTCAAGGATTATTGAATATGGTTTATATACCTTTGTAAGTTGTCTTTCCACATACAATTCTTGAATTACTTTTAATGTTTTTTCCAAAGCAAGATACGCTTAAGCAAACTTTAAAACTCGGTTTGGCTGATTTGATTCTTTAAAATTTCATGCATTGTTAGTTAGAGTGATGGAACGTTTTAACATAGTTTGGAGCTAATCTTTTTGGATGTGGTTTTATTATCCAAAATTGTTGCTAACTGTTTAATGGATTGCTAGTAATTGTGCTGGCAAATGAAAAAAGGCATGGAAATTGTGCTTGAGCTAACGAGCCGCTTATAACTATTTGAATAGTATAGTAGCTTGCAAAGGTGAAACGCTATGACTAGTGACGACGAGTCTCTATCAACACTTGTAGATCTTGGCTTGAGTACTTCGCAAGCAAAAATATATTTGGCGCTTTTAATGCGACAGATGAGTTCTGCAAGAGAAGTTTCTAGCATTTCTAAAGTTTCAAGACCGGATGTTTACCGGATAATTGCGCAGCTTGAAGGGCTTCAACTTGTAGAGAGACTTGTTGGTAAGCCGACTAAATATCGAGCAACGCCTTTGGAGGCGTCCACGTCGATTTTAATGCAAAGTAAAATGAGGGAGCTTGCTGAAATTAAAAAAAGGATTCCTATTCTTATTCAACATGTAGGCGAAAAACATGGGAAGCAGAAGGAACCTGACGAATTTACCATTAGCATTATTCCTAGAGAAGTGTTTTACATTAAAAGTGCACAGATGATTAAATCTGCCAGAAAAAGTGTTTATGCTATTATTCCTACTGCACAAGTTGTTTCGCCGCCTCTTGATTATCAGAAAGCTTTAGGTGAAGCATTATCTAGGAATGCAGATTTCAGAGTTATAGTATCTTTTTCGAACGAGAAATTAAAAAATACAGTGTATGAGGATGCATTTCGCTCTAGGAATTTTCAGTTAAGGTATACTAAAGAAACGCCTATAACTACAATTGGAATATTTGATGGAGAACAAGCTGTAATTAACACTAAACCAGGAGAAAATTTTGATGCAACAGTCTTTATGTCAAGCAACAAGTGCATTCTTGCTTTGTGTGAATTCTACTTTAAAAGTCTCTGGAACGAAAGTTTTTCTGAAATTTAACATTTTAAACAGTTGATTTAAGAGCGCTTTGGCTTTTACGTCGTGGAGAAGCTTGAAAAAAGGTAGTGCGCTTTGGAAGCATACGAATATGTGAAGACAATGTCGCGTGGAGTTCGGGTTCTATGAGTTGAAAATTGAGGTAAATTGTTCGTTTTGAATTTTGAATAAAATGAAAATTATGAGTCTTTGAAGGTCAGAGTCTCCGTTGGGTGTTTCCAGTCGCCGTGTATTTTGACGGCGGAATGGCTGGAGATACAAAAAATGAAATGTAACTTTTTTATGAGAACTTGGTCGGTGGTTAAGTGTGCTTTAGTTTTTGTTGTGGTTTGCGCTTTTCGGTTTTGTTAGATTTTTAGTTATGGTTTAAGTTAGCGCCCGTGTAGTTGACGTAATTTAAGTTAGCGCCCGTGTAGTTGACGTATCTGGCTGACCTTGCCAATATATGCAAAAAGGTGAACGAATATCCTTAAGTAGTTTGCCAAACAATAATAAAAGGTGAACAACTATGCCCGAATACTTGGCTGAGTTTAATGAGAAATTGAGGCCCTTCAAAGGAAGTTTAGTTAGAGTTAACTCCATAAAAAACATTGAGCCAAACGCCAAGGAATACTTGAACAAATTAGCCAAAGAAGGATCAATAGAAAGGGTCAAGTGGGGATGGTACTGGATTCCTGCCGAAGTTAAAGACATCTGGGATTTCTTAGAAAAAGACAAAAATTTTAAAGTCGTCTCCGCTCAGACTGCGGCGTCTTTCTGGAATAATGATTTCATTCACAGGGATGTCTATGTTTTGAAAGTTAAAGACAAGTCCTATGGGAAAGCGTTGAAAGAATTCGCCAAAAAGAAAGGCTGGAATGTTGAAGTCGAATACTCGAAAGATGCATCCAAGATCAAGTATCGGAAAGTTGGAAACTTGCTTGTTGAGGATATTGAAGAGAATGTAATCGAATGCTTAAAGAAATGGGCTTTCACAGATGCCTTTGCCGTCTTATACGAGAACAAGGACAAGATAAGTTTGGACAGGTTGTACAAGGAATCTTATTGGAAGAGAATTTCAAAGACAAATGTTAGGGCTAAACAGGCTTTAGAGTATGGTTTTCATCAGTTGGGCGAGTTAGGCGGGGTTGAATTTCCGCACAGAGAGACAAAATTGGAAGATGACTTTGTGAAAAGAGAAATTGATGAAGCAGTCGAGAAGGTTGTTGAACTTGGTTAATCACCTTGAAATTATGAACCTGAGAGAGGTTGAAATCGGCAAGATCATTGATCAGCTATCAGAAAAGACCGTCTCTTTTGAAAACCCCAAAATGGTCTTGATTGGTGGCTATGCTCTTCGGGCTTTCACGTCATTTTCCCGATATACACGGGATTGCGACTTTGTTCTCAAGAAATCAGATGGCTGGAACATAGATAAAATACAAAAGATGCTATCCAAAGACATGAGCGCTGAGGCTTTTGAGAAGCGGGGTAGCTACGGGTTCCTTAGGTGTGTAAAGCTGCTAGAGGCAAATGCCAAGATATCCATGGATTTTATGGAAGGCGAAGTAAGAGGAAGATTAGACGAGCAGATATTCTTTTTAACCGAAAAATTTATGCAAAAAGCCACGAAAGTGAAGATCGCCGTCGCTGAAAAAACTATCGATATGTATGTTCCGGATTACACCGATTATCTGATTCTAAAGCTAATGTCTGCGAGACCCAGCGACATAAGAGACATTGCTACACTGGTATGGAAAAATGGCATTCCCGATAATCTGAAGGAAGAGGCAAAGAAGACTCTAGCCCACCCTGAGATTATTGTGAAGAACCTAAAACTTATAATTTCAGATATTTCCGATAAACGATTCTTGGACTCATGGAAAGGGACATTTGTCACCTCAGAGTTCACTGAAAGGACAAGGGAAGAAGTCTTAAAGAAGCTAAAGAAGCTCTCTTAGCGTTATGCACGCTGAACCGACGTTTTGGCGCCATGACACAGGAATAGCATTTTTCCCTCTTAGGCTTCCACGCGCTAATTATGTATTTAAAGCTCATAGTTGGCTTTAGGTGTTTCCAGTTGCTGCGTGATCTTGACAGCAGAATAACTGGAGACACGAAAATTTAATGATTTCTTTTAGAAAAACTTCGTAGAGACGCGTGTGTTTGGGTTTTTGTTATGGTTTGGATTCTTGTGTTTTGTCTTCTGACTCTGTTTGTTTTTGTGTTTTGTTTTTTGTTTCGGTTTCTTTTTTTGTTTCGGTGGTGATTTGTTTTATGGGTTTTGGTTCTATGGGTTTTGGCGGTGGAGTTGTTGCCATCGTGTAGCCTAGCCATGCACCGATGGCAAGGATGACGATGAATGCTATGGATACTAGAATGAGGACGGCGTCAAGTCTAACGGTGGCAGTGTCAAGGCCCAAGTATGATGGAGCACCTACCAAAATGATGTATCCTACTGCTACTATAATGCAGACAGCGAGTATAATCCCGCCTAACGCTTGGTTTTTACTCACAATTTTCACCTCTCTTAATTGAGTTGATTCGATGTTATCAGAAGGAAAACGCTTTGGGTTAAGTAAGTGGCTCTTAAAAATGAACCTTAACGTCGATTCCAAAACTCAGAAAGAATAATCGAATCTGTGTACGAGCTAAGTTGGTCCAGTGAAGTTTAATTGCAAATCCACGAAACGATTATTATAATCAACTGCGCCTGAAGAATTATTATAGAGCCACAGTTCAAACAAAAGTTGGTAGTTAAACACCGTTGAATTCGAATTCCACAAGGCAGAGGTCCCCACGGTAAACGTGACATCGTTAATCTGCAAAACGTTAATTTGAGAATTGAGCCCTGAGATTGAACCATCGACAATGGAAAAATTCAAAGGAGCCTCCCAGGTAGCTCCATCCTGAAGCACAAACCGATATTCATAGAGCGACTGAGCCGGACTAGGCGTCCCAGCTGAGGAGTCTGGCAACAAGCTCGTTCCATTCAAGAGCTTCACTTCTATGACGTAGTAAGCTGATGAACCCAGATTGTTGCCAACACCTACATAAACTAGATAGTTCTGTCCAACCTCAATGTTAAAAGGGTAATCCCCAGCCATGTTATTTGGGCCTAAAAGGTAAAGTTCAGAAAACGCTTCGCCACTTGGCAAATGGATTAAGCTAGCAAGAGCAGGAGAAGCAATCAGCAACACGCCAATCAAACCAGCGGCGATAAAAATGAGTTGAAAGTCGCTTAGCTTCATTGAGCATCAACCTTAGGCTTTGCCTTAAGTAAACGCTTAATATAGTAATCCTTAAACAGGTCCCAACTTAGAATCAGATCTACGATAAAAAGCGCGGCTGCAACAATTGTTAGTGCAATGGTTAATTCGAAATTATTCTGAGATGAAACGGAAGCAGATGAATCTGCTGTCTGTGCCTCTGTTAAAACTTGATTTGCAATGGGCAAAACAGCGTTCGCATCACTGATAGCCGTACTGTTATCACCAGTTGCATAAGCGTTTTCTGCTTGACCTAACAACCTAGTTGCATTATTTAACTGGATAAGTAAGCTTGTCACATTTACGCCAGCTTTCTCAGCAGCAGAAACAGCACTGAATGCTTGATCAACTGCAGTATCAGCTGCTTGAAGTTTTGATTGTGTTTGATCGGTTTGAGCCAAACACCCAACCTGAAAAAGCAGACTAAATGCTACAAATACTGTGATCGCTATCGCAAGAACTTGGGGATTTCCAGCCATATTCACCATAGCACCAAATTTAACTAAATATCACGATATAAACGTATTAAAAATGTAAGAGTTAAATTACTAGATGACAAGAAAAAAATGCGACGATAGATATTGGCAAAGTCTAAGTAATTGTGCGTATGCTAAAGATGTTTTAAAGAACCAATAAAACTTTTTTAGAAAATTAGAATTATTCTAATTTTAAAGAAAATGTTTTTTTAGGCTCTATATAAGTGTGGGAGGCTGTTTCGTTTCTTATAGACAGCGAAAGCTGCTAAGCCTGCTCCTAACGCAGCTAACGTTCCAAATGTGCTTTCGGGCAGAACAAACAGTGTCACACTGGCAACAACTCGTAAGGTTGCTTTTTTGGTAGCTTGTCCATATAGCGAAACATCGCAGTAACCATTAGGTGTATTAGGAACAACAAAAGAGGCTGCCGTCGTCCCCGAAGCTGAAGGACTCAAGATGCCAAGTTGTATTGGTGTCAAAGCATTTCCATCCTCGTCGTAGGGTGTTACAACAATTTTTACTGTACCTGATGGGGGCGTTATGTGGCCCCAATATATGTAAACTGTTTGTCCAACAGAGGCTTGACTGATGCAATATTGACCAGTCGGATCATTCTGCTGGGCATCCAACCATACTTGGCCAACAGTATTAGCCGTGCCTGTGCCAGCGTGTACAACGTTTATCATCAAGGGTGCAATAATAGCAATACTTAAAATTATCAATAAAGCGGTTTTACTTAAGTTCGCCCCTCTCATTCGACAGACCATCATTTTTTAAGTTAAAAAGTCGGTTGCTTATAAAGGAGCATGAAAAACTATACATACTTATCTATAGCGCGCTTTATAATTTCTCTTTAGAACCAATATTCTTCAGAAATGGAAAAGTTTGCTGGCAAAGCTAGTGTTCTGAGGGACCTGGTTTTCCCATTGGATACGGGGTTCGTCATTCTTGTTCAGCTAGTGTTTGCTTGATTAGTTCGGCGTTTTGGGCTTCCGTGAGTTTTTCTGTGAGCCATGTTTTATCAACAGTTGTTTGTGTTAATTTTTGCAGCTCAGTAATTATGCCTTCGGTTGTTGGGTTTCCTTGTTTTTGGGCGTTGGTTACTGCTTTTATTATGAGTTGGTTTGGTGTTGAGAGTTTTTGGTAGTGGTTTAAGAGAAAAAGTTTCTCTTTTCTATCTAAGTATACAGCGTAGATTATGAGTAGAACAAGAATGGCGGTTGCGCCTGCTGAGAAGGCAAGTCCGTTTTGGCTGATGCTTAATGCGATTGTACTCCAGGTTTGTATTGGATTCCAGTAGTTGTTAATGGCGTTGGCAATTGGCAGTAGCTGGGCCTCAGCGTCTGAAATGCTTTGATTAGACGATGGGTACACAATTAAGCTGATCATTACGCTTTTTGTTTGTGCTGTGCCGTTTGTGTTGAATGTGGCTGTTTCGTACCAGTAGAGAATAACTTGGGTTTGGTTCGTGTCTTTGTATTGGAAGGCGAAGTATCGTGCCGTTAAGGGAGGGTTATCTTGAATTTGAATATCTCTAAGGTCCAGTTGGTTTACCGTTGCCGGATTTCCTTGGCTGAGTGGATAATTGATGAGGCAGGTTTCCCATCGGTGTTCGGATGTTATGCTGGCGGCTATTTGTATGGCTACCCATATGGGTGATGTTGTTGGGTTAGGTGAGGCATAGGAGTAGACTAGTGCTGCGTCATCGCCTGATTCTTGTTCAAATTGCGTGTCGCGGTAGAGGTAATTTAGTGTGTATCCTGTGATGTTTGGGAGCAGGGAGTTTGATGTGTTAACTTGGATGCCTGATGGTGTTTGGGTTATGACCTGGGCTGGGCCTTGCGTTAGGGCGAATACGGGCGCTTGAATAGATAAAAGCATAACTACGATTATAGCGATGCCTGCGATTTTTGCGATGTCTGCTCTGTTGAGTTTTGTTTTTGGGAGTTTGAAGAGTTTTCCGCAACTGGGGCAGAATGGTTCGGCTGGGTTTGTCTGGGTCGGGTTGCATGTTAGGCAAGGTTGTGGCGGCTTTGGTTGTTTGAATGTTTTCTCTGTTATAGCCAGCAGCAAAAGTGTACCTAAAAACATTAGCACTGTGGAGCCTATTGCATGGAAAACTTGTAGTGCTAAATCTTCGCCGAAGTTATAGCCTATTGCAAGAACTGTTGTTATGCGAATTATGTTCAGTGCCATAATTAGTGGAATGCCCATGATAAGGATAGCTAATTTGTTGCGTAGTTTACCGCGGGTGATGTAGGCTATGAATAGTGCAAATATTGCGAAGCCTATGATGCTGTAGATTCCTGAGCAAGCCACAGTTACGTTAAAGGATAAGATTGTTTGATTTGATTTGATGAGGGTTATTATGGGGCCTACGTTGCTGGCAGAGAGTATTGAGTGTATTCCGAACAGGTTTGCAAGGGCATTTGATGCTGATGCACTTAGGTTTGCGAGTGTTGATCCGAGTGCCGTAAAGGATTTCGTCAAGGGGAGGTGTGAGGAATATGAGGAATGCTATGGGGAAAAGTAATTGTTTTAGTGTCTGAGTGTTGAATAATATTAAGATTAATCCTGCTGTTAGAAAAGGCAGGGTAAGCATGTGATATTCTAGTGGTGTGAAGGTGTAGCTTCCATACCAGTATGAGAGTATAGCGACTGCACTTAATGATATGCCAGCTAGTGTGCTGAAGTATTTTTGGAATCCGCGTGTGCTTGTTTGAGGAATTTGAATGGCGGCGGCAATCATTTTCCTTTTTCGGTATATTAAGTAACCGAAGAGGAATAGGATTGCAAGTATGTAGTAGCTTGATTCGTTGGTTAAAGCACCCGTGAAGATCATGTTTAAGTCTTGGAGGTACAATGCTACTACAGTTATGGTTATAACGATGAATTTTAGTGCAATCGACAATCTATAGTGGTTCAGCTCTGAAACCATCTTGGTGGAAAGCAATTTGTTTTCTTCCATGTGGTACACTAGTGTTAACTGATTTCGTCGATAACTTCAACTTGAGTATTGGAGGCCATTGATGAATCGACATAATGGCTAGCGATAAAACCCTGCTCCGGACAGATAACAAGAGCATTTTTTTGAATTTGTTCATGTTAAAGTTATCAAGGAAATTTTTTGGTTAAGTTTTAACGAATTGTTGTTGAAGTTTTAGGGTATTCTTTGCTTTTTTGCAAGCTTGCCCAGCATAAGTTTTCATATTGTGATTAAATTTATTATTTTTACTGCAATCGTCAATAGAAATAATATACCAATTACCAATGCGGCTTTTTCTAGGTTTTTCTTGTTTAAAAAGACGGTTGTTCGGCCATGGTATAGGGAAGCAAGTTCGGCTGTAATGAGCAGTGTAATGCTGCTTGTAGCTAAAAGGAAAGTTATATCTGTGAAGGTTAAGGGTGGAATTTGCAAGTTTACGCCTCTTTAAAAAGGGTGTTTTCTTGTTCGGTTTTAGCTGAAGTGGTTGTAGGTTCTGTAGTGGGCAGGAGCGTTAAGATTTCGTAGTCTGTTTGGGTGGTTTTAGTTTCCGGGTTTTGTTTTTCCTGAAGAATTGTTATCGGTTGGCCTGAGGCCTTAGCAAGAGCACAGGCTATAGCACTGCTTAAAAGGCAACCCACTAGGGTATGTGTGCGAGGCTGTTTCTGAGTGGCTTCGCATGTTTCGTATAGAATGCTTTTTGTCACTTTCACGGTTACTATGTTTGCTTCAAGGTCAATTTCAACTTTTTCTGCTATCTTCAAGTCTTCCATAAGCAATTTTGGAAGCAAAGTTTGTAGGTGGGCAAGGTCTATTTTTTCGAATGGCCCACCTAGTTCATGCTCGAAAAGTTTACAAAGATTCATGCCCGGCGGAATTAGAAGTAATCCGTCTTTTCTTGGGGTTAACAACTTTGTTACTTCTTCAGGAAGAGGCACAATAGTCTGGCTCGTTTCAGGAATGAAGACCAAACTAGAATCTATGACTATATTAGAATCTATGTTTGGGAGGTTTTTAGGCGGCAGGTAAACGCCTTTTAGTGTAATATTCATATATGTTAATAGGCGTTCGATGTTGCTTGTGTCATATGTGGCGTTGAGCATTGTTAAGGGCACATGTTTAACTGGAGAAATATAAAGAAGGATTATGCCCCAGAATGCTAAAGTAACGCCTAAAATTGCTGCAAAAGAGGAACTGTTGAACGCGGAAATAATTATTAACACTATTGCTAAAGTGAGCATTGCAATTGCCGGCATTTTATAGGGGGATTTTTTTGGCTTAGACATTTTCTAGAGCGCCTTGAAGAGTTTTGTTCTTTATTTTTCACAAAAATAAGGTTTGTCCGCAATTAAATATAAAAAATAGTAAGCAGAGCTTATTTGGTCGCGCTATTTTATTCAAACTCGTCATGGCTGCTGCCAAAAAATCCCTTCGGTTAAACGCGCCGTGGCATTTGACAACTTCTCTTTTAGGCTGAACCGCAGGCTTTTCTCTGCGAAGAGGCGTGATTTTTCACTAGTTATAATGGAATATTACAAAAAGCATTTAGAAAATAATACTGGACGCGCTTGAAACTCAAAAATTGGTCTTAACTTTTGACTTATTAGTGAAGCTTTCTTTACTTAGCGAGTTCGCTTTCTAGTACATTGACTATTTTTTTGCCAGTTGTACCATCGCCAAACGGGTTTACCCAACTTTTTTTGTGGGCGCAACTAATTTTAGCAGCTTTAAGAATTTTGGCAGCGTCCGTGCCTGCAAGTATGTTTGACCCAACTTCCAAAGTCTCAGGTCTTTCAGTATTATCTCGTAACGTAACACACGGAACGCCCAGAATACAGGTTTCTTCTTGCACACCACCGGAGTCAGTTAAGACTAGTTTAGACTCGCTTTCAAGTTGTAGAAAGGCTAAATAATCTAAAGGTTCAATCAACGTGATGCCAGTGTAGTCTATGCCGAATTGATCTAGTTGCTTTTTTGCCCTAGGATGAATAGGGTAAATCATCGGAATCTTGAATTCATTTTTAACCATTTGCAAACCACGAATAATACCAGAGAATTTTTCCTTGTTATCAACATTTTCCTGTCTGTGCGTTGTAGCTATCACGTATTTTTCGCTTTTCAATCTAAAAGTTTTAAAAACTTGGCTTTTTGATTTGGCTATTTCTAAATTCTGGTAAACAGCATCTACAATCGTGTTTCCTACTAGAAATATCTTCCTTTCATCTATACCTTCCTTAAGTAATATTTCCTTGGATTTTGGGGTTGGAGCAAACAAGTAATCTGAACAATGATCAACTAAGACTCTGTTAACCTCTTCAGGCATATTTCTGTCATAACTGCGTAATCCAGCTTCGATGTGCCCAACTTTGATTCCGAGTTTCACTGCCGCTAAAGCACCAGCTAAAACGGTATTTGTATCACCTTCAACTGCTACAACGTCTGGAGCTTCTTTCATCAAAACTTTTTCTACGCCAGCAAGCATCTGACCTGTTTGCTGACCATGGCTTCCTGAACCCACGTTAAGGTTATACTTAGCCCCAGGTAGATTAAGTTGCTCAAAAAAGACTTTATCCATATTATAGGAGTAATGTTGCCCAGTGTGCAAAATAAAATAATCCAAGCTTAACCTGTCGCATTCACGGATTATTGGCGAACATTTTACTATTTCAGGCCTAGTCCCCAAGATAATAGAAATTTTCAACTTGAACTACACCATAATGAGTTTTGAATTAGACCAATAATAACGCCATTTTTGATCCTGGTTTATCAACTTTAATTGTAAAGCAAGCCGAGCATAGTATTAATATATAAATTTTATTAAGTAGTAAGTAGTAAGTAGTAAGTATTAATACTTACTTGCGAATTCAACGTTAAGGTCAGAACATGAACACCAAGATTCGCGTGCTAACGGTCATAACAATGTGCATCGGAATGCTACTCACGGTTTTCTCAGCCAGCATAATTGGACCAAGTTTGACTTTATTTTCTAGCGGAGACATCCAACAAACTTCAACGCCGACACTTAAACAAACACCTATACTATCGCCAACGTCTACACTAACTGAACCATACTCCTACATATTAAGCGTCTCAGGCTCAAATTACCAAATGGTAGATGGAGCCACGGGACAAATAGTCTTTCAAAGCCCAAATTCTAGTCGAGTGTTCAGTGATGCTGTTGAGGATTGCCCCGCTGGTGGTAGGATCGATGTTGAGAGCGGCGTGTATTCAGTAATTACCTCATGGACTCTATCTAACATTAATAGCATTACTCTAAATTTTGAAAACGGAGCTGAACTTGCTGCGGCCAATAATTTGAACGCTCCTGTTCTACTCCTAAACAATGTCAATAACTGTGTTATATCGGGTGTAACAATAGACGGCAATGCAGCCAACCAAGTTGTAGGTTCATTTCCCAACCAACCAGACGGCGTATATATCGCTGGTTCTAATGATGAGATTACTAACGCTGTAATTTACGATTGTCGTGTGTTTGGAGTAGATGCAAGCATTTGGACTCTGCCCTCTGGTTCCATAACAGCTACTCACAGCGGCGTTATTAATAGCAAAATTTATGACTGCGGTTGGAACGGTTTTATCATAGGGCAGTCGACCGATGTAGATTGTTACTTGGTTAATAGCGAAATCTACGGTTGCAGTGATGTGGGAGCAACATCGTATGGCATAGGCTCAACTATAACGGAAAATTATGTTCACGACCTTAATGGAACAACAGGTGGTGGCGGAGACGCTGAATGGGGCATCGCTATAGAGGGAGGGTGCAACGATTTAATAACACAAAACACCGTCCGAAACTGCTCTATCGGAATAGAAGATAGTAGTTGCAACAATAATACTATTTCACAGAATACCATAACAAGCAACAGCACAAGCCGACCTCAATACGGAATTGTATTAACAAAACAGTATGGTACTAGTTGTGAATACAACTCCGTTTTAGATAATCAAGTAACTGGAATGTACTGCAATACAACATCATATAATGGTGGTATCGGAATATATCTCTACGGTGCGGGTTTCAACACCATTTGCGGAAATATAATTTCTCAGTGCGGTAGCGGCGGAATCTATCTTGACTCGGCGAGCAACAACAATACAGTAAGTACAAATACAGTTTACGACCAACTCTCAGGGATCCATTGGGGTATGACTTATGGTGGAAGTGGTATAGAAATAAGTGGAAACTACAATTATATCAGCCAAAATCAAGCCTTTGACGACCGCTCAGGCGCCGCCAGAACACAAGAATACGGCATATCTGTGGATCCAGGCGCATGCAACAACGTTCTGATAGAAAACCATGTGTACGATAACTTATACATGCAAATTTACGATACCAACGTCCCAGAAAACACAATGATAAACAATTTCGGCTAAAATCCAGTCATTTACATCGCAAGCCCCATTTCAGGCAGTACCGCTTATCTCGTTGATTCAGGAAGCAACTGTTCGCCTAAGTATTAAATATTTCTGCTGGAACAGTCTCGGTCGTCGCCCAAAACGGAGTGACGCTCTTCACACGACAGGGGCGCACCGTCACTCTTCAGCCCAGGAAGAGGCATTTCTGAGGCCCCCCTAAAGCCAAAAAGTGCGTCCACAGCTAAAAATAAATTATTTAACTTGCCACGCACGAATCTACCACCAGAAAAAGTGGTAGATACTAAAGGGTTTTATGACCTCTTGGTTCAATAGCTCAGCGTTATTTATTGAAGCCTAAAGCAAACGGCATTCAGTGGACAACCACAAGGGCTATTCGGGCAAGGTCGCCCGAGTGGGGAGGGTGGGCAAAATAGTCTTACTCGGCAACAAGTTACACCTGTCAATTGATTCTGCAACGATACCTTTGACCTTTACTTTTGCTTTAGTAAGCTACAACGAGCTAGAAACAACCGCTGACATCGCTGAATAAAACAAATGATGCATAAAGGATAATACAACACAATAATAATTAGTAAAATGCGCTATGAAAATATTTTGCAGCTTTACGTTTTGAATGGTTATATAAAGTCTTAAGAGGAGAAACATTAGCGTAGCAATAAGAGCATAGCTCAAATGTTCTCTTACGTGCCAAAAACCTCCGCTTTACATCTATGTAGTTCTCAGCCAACAGGTTTCCCAATACATTAGATAAACTGAAATCCATGCAACACAAGCTTACATCGCCATTCGGGAGCAAGATAAACTGCGGATGGTCCAACTTAGCACAAAATCTAAAACGTTTGCGCTTTATTAAATCGCCCCTTGTTATGTTCTCTCGATTTGAGCTTTTGAAAAGGTCATTCATAATACAAAAGCGAACATTCCTGACGTTACAGAGAACGGTGAATACATTGTCTTTGTACTCTTGCGACATGGGAATCTTCATAGCATTACCATCGGGCAGATGAAGGCAGAACATCAAAAACGGATATTTAATCAGTTTTCCTACGTCAATTCGAGATGCTTGGTAAAGAGTTGTAAAGATACCTATAGGATGCTTAGCTTTATGAGCCATTTCAATCAGATCGACAACTTGGTTGTTTGCGAAAGGTTCACAGAAACCAGAGAAGACAAGAGGCAGTTTCTTCGGAATATGATTCAGCATTATTTCCCAATCATCTATAGAAAGTGTTCTCTTTCCAGAATATCTGGTCGTAGTCACTTCTTGAGGACAATACTTTAAACAATTAACTGGGCACCCGATTTTAGTGGTAATTTCTAAATATTCGAGTTCATTCTCCAGAATACCGGCTTGGTAGCTCAATTTCTATCTCTCCAAAAGACAAGCGCTCAGACTGGTTTAAAATAAATCAGCGCGCTGTGCCAATTTAGTTGTTACTATTTCTCTATCAAAGATTTTTTGGGATTCATCTGGTTTGATCTTCTTTGATTGAATCCTCTAACAAAGCGTCCTTACTAGGCATTAAACCACAGAGCATCAAACGTTGATGACCACTCGGATCTGCAATAGTTTTTAGTTAGGGGGCGGCGTTGCGTGCAAAATAATTGGCTCTGAATTCTTACAATAAATCAATGGGTAGGCGCAACATACCAGATCTCACTATTGCCATTTGAATATACTAGATCGTTTTGATCGAGAAGGGAGGAAATTTGAGATGTGTTGTATGAAGCAGTAGTAGTGGTAGTTATGACGCCATTCACTATATTTAAGCTTCCTAAGTAGATGAAGCTACCTTGCGGTGGAATTGTTGTATTAGTTATGGGAAGTAATAGTTTGTTTGGAATTAAGCCGTAGCTAATAAGTACGTGAGATTCAGATAGGTAATCAGCGAATACTGTTGCTGTTTCAATCTTATAGTTGGATAACCAAGTTGCACTGGATACATCTTGCTCTGGAATGTAGATGTCGTAAAGACTAATTTTGGCATTGCTATCGTTCGACGTGATCATTCTATAAAAATCAACGTTATAAGTATGAATTTCACCATTGGTCACGAGGTTTATAAATCCCACTTGCGAAAGAAAATATGCGCTCAGCAAAATCGCAATTAGCAAGAACACCAGGTTTAAATTCTTGCTTTTTGAGATAGTTTTACGTTTTAGAGTCAACTTAATTTTCGTCCAAGCTTTTTCTGTTATTACAAGAAGCGTCTTACCTCCTAAAACAAAGCAAGGCGACAAAAACAACAGAGTTATGCCGTAGAATCTGGTGAAATTGAGACTTGATGCAATGCTCGGGGCGATGAAGGAAGCGACCAAGATGATTCCAGCTATAGTTATCATCACTTTATACTGTGCGGAAATTCTGTGTCCTTTTATTGAGAGAACTCCTATAATCAAGAAAAGGTTTGCAATGCCCGATACTAATAGATTAATCCACGTAGCTATGGTAAAAACTTGAGGAACAAAGAACATATTGGATGCTGACCCTGTTGTAGGCGACACACCTTTAGTTAAATCCCCGAAAGTCAGTTTAATGGTGTTAACCAATGACATTAATGGCGCACTCGACCCTAGACTGTACCATGCAAAAGTTATCCCAAAAAGAAGCAACACAGTCGAAGTATTAAGTGTGTCATCAAATCGAGGCTTCACTCGTGAGATAATGAAAAGAATAGTCACTATAGCCAGATAAATGTAAGCAAGGGAGTAATGCGATACTACCAAAGCAGTCCCAAAAATAATCAGGAGGTATCTTCGTTGTTTTAATGGTATGGTTTTGCTTATCAAAAGGAAAATTGAGAGAATAAAAAAAAGTTCGCCAACAATTTGCCTGTTGAGACCTAAAGGTTCACCGTAAAAAGCTGTAGAAGTGAAAACAAAAAAGAGCGCGGAGAGGAGCCCAATCAATTTCCCGAACTGTTTTTCGCAAATTCGGTACAGAGCTAACGGTACGAAGCAAAAGATGAAAGGGTACAAAATTTTGAAAACTACTCCACTCTGAGCATTCATCAAAGTAGAATAGACTGCAGGCAACAAGGTGATCGAAAGCATAGAGTCATAGGTGAGCGTTATCAACGAGTTAACATTGGCGTTAAGAAAACCCCAGTGTCCACTTATCTGCGTCAACCTGAAAACGTAATATTCAAGGTTAGCGTCGACGATCACAACATATTTTGTAGTTAACAGAACTTGGCAAATAAGAGCCAAAGAAATCGAAAAAATCAAAAAAGGAAAAAAGTTTTCTGGAACCAGTCTTCTAGATACAACGCTCAGTATACACAAAGCAGCGATAATTGCTTCGGAAAGGAGAATAACAGAGGAATTAAAATACAAAACGCCTATTGCACTGAGGAGAGGAAGAATAAATAGGATTATGAGTAAAGGGAAAACAGGTTTTTTAAATTCGTGTTCAAAACTCGTTTTCAGCTGCCAAGTTATTGATAAATCGCGTCTGAAGTATTCGACGAAAAAAACAGTCAACGTAAAAGTAGATATTGCTACCGTTAGAGGAATAGTCGACAAAGATTGAGAGATGCCAAGAAATAGATATAACTCATTAACTAACAAACCTATAAGCATTACAACTGCAATGCTTAGAGCCACTGAAAAGAGAATAGTGTCCAGAAAACTGATTTCCTTCAGTTTAAACAGTCTAAGAATAGCAAATCCTGGTATAAATGATAGGAAAATAAAGACAATAATTTCTCTAAGAAGGGGAATATCTAGTAAAATTGCAAAATTGGCAAAGACGGTCATGATTGGTATAACTAACAAAATGTCTCTCATGTATCAGCGTCAACTCAGTGTCAATTTGCGGTAAATCATCAAAGAGCCACTTCTTCGAATCCGAACTCAAACGTGTTGAGAAAATTTTTCATTAACTATGGAAAAAAAATTCTCTGGGCTCACATGCCCATAACCTTCTATGTGCCCTTTGACAAATCCGAACCACCAAGATATGTTTCCAAAAACCGACTGCAAGGGAATGAGAAAAGATATCTTTATATGGGTTAGTCTATAAGCTTTGATGGCCACTCTTAATCCGTATCTAAAGGACCCAATCGGAAGTCTGTGCCACAATTGGTTTCCATTCTTGTTTTTGTGAGATATGTAATGGTCTCCATAACCAAACCAATATTGCTCAAGCCAGAACTCTCTAAGATTCTCTCTACTTTTATGAAAGAATCTTGCTTTCTCACCTACGGAAACTAACCAACCCTTTGCTCGAATTCTATTTATTAAATCGGTATCCTCCCCAGCTCCTTTGATGTTCTGATCGAAACCGCACACTTCATGTATGGCTTCAGGCCGGTAAATAGTCGCACTATTTCCTAAAAATCCACCTATAGCGTACCAATACAAATCTCTAACCGCAGAAACTAGCGCCCCTCCTTCTTGATACATAGGCTTCCCGAAAGCTACGCCAACTTTTGGGTTTTCATCCATGAAACCCACAAGCTTCTTCGTGAAATCATCGAAAAGTTTAACGTCAGAATCAACAAAAATTATGTACTTACCATTTGCTTTGTTCACCACGTGTTGCCTTGCTTTACTTATCCCTCCGCTTTTATCCGAGTAAATTTCAACTTTCATACTAGTCTTTTCAATCACATTATATATGATAGACATTGTTTTATCTTTGCTACATCCATCTACAATAATGATCTGAATAAATTCTGTTGGATACTTCTGATTAATAACACTGCTGACAGATTCTCTGATAGTTTTTTCTGAATTCTTCACGCACACCCCGATGGTTACCTTTGGAGCCATGTTAAAATCACTCATAAACCTACATTAAATTCTTAACTCTAATTCGATGGAAAAATAAGTCTCAAGCAAATATTGGAGGTAGTTACTTCTGAATATTTGGGAAAAATCGGATTAGGATAAATGATTTAAAAGATTTTTTGTGACCATTCTTTCTGGATTATGCCGTCCTTCCTCCTGCCATTTTCTTCCACCAAACTTTCTTAAAATAGTCAAAAAGTTCATACCCAACAGCAAATACAAGTGATATTTTCAAAACCAAGTCATGCATTTCTGAGTACTGCTGGTTTTTCAATTTTACGATTTCGGAAACAATGCCAACATCAAGATAAGATTTTACGGAGAAACTCTGAGTATTTTTTACCTAACACTCTTTGATTAAAGTGTGATTCTGCTAAGAACCGTCCATTCTTGCCCATTTCAATTAGGACTTCTCGCGGGGTTTGTTTTGCCTTAAGTATTGTTCTAGCTATTGACTCGGCATTCGGTTTACAGATGAAACCACACTTATATTTTCTCACAAAAGTCGCCGTTTCATCGACATCAGTCACAATAACAGGCCTCCCAGTTGCGATATATTCTGGAAATTTCGTGGGAAAAGCCATTTGTGTTGCGCAGTGCCTGCTTCTCGGAATTATTAAAATATCAGACAAACAAAATTGATCAATTAATTCACTTTGGCTCAATGCATCAATTAATTCAACTTTTGAACCCAAAGTTTTCTTAAATGTATTTTTTAATACTTGATCTTTCTTTCTGAAACCAATGATCCTATACTTTACATTCGGAACCTTTATCAATTCGGCTGCTGCAATGAGATTTTCTATCCCTTGCCATTTTTGAAAGGCTCCAGCGTACGTAACAACAAAGTCGTTGCTATCAGAAGTTAAGTCTTTTGGCTTGAACAGGTCTGTATTCACTCCATTTCGTATTACTTCGACGTTTATTTTTTCAATTCCTCGTTGCAATAGCCTTTCTCTTAATGGTTTTGAACAAGTGATAAAAAAGTCTGAATATTTAATGGATACTTCTTGAGCTATAATCTGTTCAAAATACTGAATGTAAGCTGTAACGTCAAAGAAGTTTCGCATTTTAAGAATAGACTCTTCAATACACCCATGCACATCCGTAATGAGATTAAATCGTCGCATCTTTTTTAGGAGCCCAAGAACGTAAGAGGCGGAAAAACTTCCTCCATGAACAGCATCATAACCATCGATTTCTTTCCTCATCCAAGGAATATTAAGAGCGTCTATCAGAACGGGCGATCTGAAAAAGTAATCACCTAAATATAGCATCTCAGTAGCCACTCCATTCTGATTTAGTCCTTCTTTCAAGTTTAGCAATCTTTGGTTGTAGGAGCCTAGCTCATTTGAGGTCGTAGTAGAAACAACCAGTATTTTCATAAGCTATTCCTCAAATATGTTTCAAAGCAAAGCGCAGAATTTTCAACAACGTCACAAAACCCTCTGGTTTTCTCTAAAGGCGACTGGCATTCAACATCAACGAGTTTAAGCCTCTCTTGTGACCAAATTTTCGGTCCTTCGGAGTGGGGCAGCGCACGCTAACCTTTATGAGCCATATTTGCAAATCTTGCTCGTCCATCTTCCGTTTGTCGCATGTAATTTTAGGTAATTGCTTGTCAAAGACTTTTTGCAGCCTCTTAGTTAAAATTTCCGCTTTAATTCTTAATAATCGTCAATTCAAACAAGTGAACAGCCAAGCAACTTATCGTATTCATTTTGTAGTTTCTGAAGAATTATTTTTTTGTTGTATCGCTGCCTAATGGTTGCAATATTATTCTTAGCCATTTCCCGCCTGAGCACTGCGTTTTTTGCCAGTATAAGTATTTTCTCTGATAAGGCTTCATAATCACCTGCTTTAATAAGAAATCCGTTTGTCCCATCTTGAATTACATCAGGAATTGCCCCTACAGAAGAAGCTATTATCGGTAATTCTGCAGCCATGGCTTCTAACATTGTAATTGGGAAACCTTCAGCATAACTTGGCAAAACAAAAATGTCAGAGCCAAAAAGCAACCTTAATTTCTCGTATCCATGAAGATAACCTAAAATTCGCACATGATCCATCAATTTTTTACGTTCACAAACGGTATTGAGCCCCCTTATCCCAGAACAAGCCAGAAAAACGAAAAAAACATTTTTGCATTGCTTTGTAACTATAGAGGCAGCACTTATAACATCGTAGAGGCCTTTTCCTTTGGCTCCAGCTCCCCCAACAAAAAGGATGATGATCATATCCTTTATTTTATTTGAATGTTTAGCTTCCTTGTGAAATTTCTCAAATTCGGATAGATCAACAAAATTCTCAACAATAGAGATTTTGTTTTCTGGAACAAGTGTAACCAAAAATTTCTTCCAAGAATATGACAAAACAATATCTTTGTTGGCTATGTTGAGGACTCCCCTCATCAAAAACTTTGAGCACCTATTACTTTTTTCGTAAAACTGCTCAAATTGGCCTCCGTGAATATGAAGGATTGTTTTCCTGAGAATTATTCTGGAGGTAATTACGTATAAAGCATTTTCCCAAAAAGACCAATAACTAGCTGTGTTTATGTGTACTATCGCCGGACGACACCTGAGGAGAATAAACGGAAAAACCAGTAAGTGTGAAATAGTGCAGAAAAGCGATTTAATGAGAGCAAAAAAACCTATATGTATGATTATGGTGTAGTCATAAGCGCTTTTGAATATCCCGAGAGTAGGTCTTTCAGTGCCAAATGTAGTAAGTCGATATTTCTCACGTAAATCAGATTTTAATAGGTCTGAGATAAATGTAGTAATTCCACCGACAGTTGGAGGAAGTGGCCCCAAAAGCAAAATTGTCTTTTGGGTTTTACTTTTTATGAATTTTTTGCGACGACATATACGCGTTGCCATTAAGTGACTTACCTGCTAAATAATAAAGAAAAACAGTCTCAAGTCTTTTCTAAATTAGACTAATGTCAAGTTCTGACTCAGTAAAACGCCATTTCCTTTGAACTGGAATTGAAGACAATTCTTCGAATTCAACATCTATCTCAGGGCCTAGCAGTTTATTCAACCCGTTCACAATTGCGGCTTCCTCTTTTTCTGAGTAGCCTTTTGACTTAACTATTTTGACCAATAAACTCGTATTGGCTCTTTGGATGATATGAACATATTCAAGATGTGGCGCTTTATGGCTTATTTGATGCTTCCAATATTGCTCCACCAATTGTCCGGTAACTATTCTTCCTTCAGAAGCCAAGATCGAATCAGAAACTCGCCCTTCCAAAGACCTAACTAGTGGCATGCCCCGCCCACAGGTACACTTCTCCTCTGAGCATCGACCTACATCAGTTGTCCTATACCTAATTAAAGGCATTGAATAATTGTATAGCCCTGTACCGATAATTTCGCCTATCTCTCCATCCGAAACTTGCTCTCCATCTCTAATAATCTCCATTACTCCTGATTCGGTTACATGATAATTACCTTCAGGACATTCGGCTGCCGATACGACATACTCTGATTGACCATACCAATCAAGTACCTTACATCCAAAACCTTCTTCAATGGCCACTCTTCTCGTCGACAGAGACTCAGAACTTGTTTGGATAACAAGAGGTGTAACATCTTTGATTTTTTCGTCTATCATGTATTTAGCCAACAATTCAATCGCAGATGGTAAGCCTTCAATAAGTTCCGGTTTAAACTTTCGCAATTTTTTGACCTGTTCTGCTAGAGTTTCTTTTCTAATTCCAAATACATTGAATTCCAATTCTTTAGAGAGAGCATTAGTTTTCCATCGAGGTTTGCCACTTAGATAGTCTGTGCCGCTAAGCCCTCTAAATGCCCTAAATGTTGCTATTCTACTGTTCAGATTAACATTTGCCCATCTTCTTTGGCGCCACTTTGCAGCATACTCTCGTTCTCTGTTCTGCTGGTCTAAATAGAAATCCACTGGAACTCCTGTGGATCCGCTTGTATGGCTCTTTCCATATTTGAAAATACTAGCGTTCGATGCAATCAACTCATCGAAGTGATTTCTCAAATCTGCTTTCGTTAAAATTGGAATTTTTACAAGATCTTCAAAAGTTTTAATTGCCTCTGGCTGTATGTTTCTTTGTCTAAATAGCTTATTGTAATATGGCACATTCCGATATGCATGTCGTATTATTGCTCTGAGTTGTTTTTCTTGGTATTTCTTAAGTGCTGATAATTCAAGCCATTGAGTTCGCTCTAATTCCTCCAGAGAAGCTCGAAATCCTGTACCAAGAATTGTAGAACGCGGAATCGGTGTCATTAAGAAACTAAGAATTCTTTGCGTTGACAAAGAACTTTTATTAAATAATTCTATCCCCTTCCCATATGGAATCCTCATAGATCTCTTCTCCGTTCGGTAATTTGTTTATTATTGAAATATTGTAGGTGCTTGGACGTGGGCGGATATTTTTGGTTGAGTTTTCACGCATGCATGCATACTAAGACTGCTTTGCTTTAACCACAACAGTTCCATATTTTTGGTTAAATTTCGCTACTATCATCTCTACAACTTGGATGGTTTCTCTACCTTCTTCACCAGTCACGGGAGGCTTAGTGTCATCTTTAACGCTTTGAACGAATAGTTCTATTTCTTTTGCATGCCCATTAACCATCATTAACGTCTTTTTGGAGAAAGCCAGCTTTAACCCGTTTGAGACAACTTTGCGTATCATTTGTCCTCCTGCGCCCAATGTATACTTAGCAAGCGACATCGACTTCGTATTTTCAATCTTATAGTGCAAAAGAACCATATTCTGTAAGTCAATCTTAATCATGCCCTGACTACCAAAAACCGCGACGTCAGCAACATAGTTATCGCTAGCGTGAGAAATGATTACTGAGCTGACTGCATCCTGGCCTTCCATTGTTATATCAAAATAATCGAACGGTGCCCAGGGGAGTTTAAGATTATTCTTCGCTATCACGTCAACATTAACGATTCTCTTAAGGAAAGCCAATGAAGTGTAGCACGCATGGGGACCAGTTTCACCAAGCAGCCCGCCAGGCAATTTATGTATCCAATGATTTTCTTTGGCTAAATATTCTTCTCTGTGTGTAAACCTTGTCCATTGCATGCCTAGCACTTTACCTATTTGACCGTTATCGACAAGACTTCTAGCTGCTATCATTGGTGGGCGAAATAGTTCATTATGGATTATGCAAAGTTTCTTGTTTTTCTTGTTAGACAAGTTAACCATTTGATCACAATCAACCGACTTTAGAGCCATTGGTTTTTCTAGCATAACATGACAACCGTTTTCCATTGCTTGTATAGCTAAGGAAGCATGTGTAGCGGGAGGTGTACAAATATCAACTATATCCAAGCCTTCTTTTTTCAGCATATCTGAGACATTTGAATACGCATTGGGCACCTTGAACTTCTTTGCGGTTGAGTTTGAAAGCTGCGGACTTATGTCGCATACGGCCGCAACCTTCACGTCTTTAAGTCTTTGGTATCCGGGGATATGCCATTTTGTTGCTATGTAACCGCAACCTACTATTCCAACTTTAATTTCTGACATACTAATTTCATCCTTTTTTTATTTTTTATTTCTTTTCTTCATAACATAATGTAATAAAAAAATGTAAAGTTATACAATTGTGGCTCTTACATTATCTCAAGTGTTTTTCAACTATCAGTTTCTCCTCGTAGAAGCAACTGTCTCGATTTTATCATGTTTCTTATTCATTAAAAATCCAAAGAGTGCCTTTAACAAGCTTATTTCAAAATCTAATAAGGTTATCAGAAGTGATCTACTAAGTAGCAATGATATACAGACGGCAGCTCCAAATATTCCCAAAATTGTTAATGAAAACATGGTATTAAGAAAGATAAGCGGAATAAGAAGTAATAATCCCATCAACAATGCAGAAGGTGCAATAACAATCATTGCAAAATACATTGGAAGGATTATTGTTCCGTATTTACCGTATTTTCGGTTGAATATTATTGCCCTGAATTGAATGATAATTCTAATTAAGTTTGAAGCTCTTATTGTCTTTTGCTTGATTCTCTCCGCATGAGTAGAAGGAGCGTATTCATAAAATTTTACCTGTGGGTCGAAAACTATTCTATAACCTTTCTGTCTCAGAAATAAACCTACAGCAGTATCAAAAGTGGCCGTGCAATTTACTAAATCGAGTATAAGACTTCGCCGGGCAGCTGTAGCCTCACCTTTGATAAAGAATGTAGAATCAATTTTTGTTTCAGCAGTCCGCAAATAATTATAGATCCTTTGATAAAGATTTTCTGAGTCCCCAACTGATTCTTCTTTATTTAAGATAACGTCTCGCCCAGTCACAGCGCCAACAGTTGGGTCTTGAAAGTGAATGATGAAATGTTTAATCGCTTCCTTATCCAAAAATGAACCAGCGTCGCCTAAAACAATAATTTCTCCTTTTGCACTCTTGCACCCAGCTATCATTGAGGGGCTGTATCCGATGCGTTCTTTAAACTTAATCAGTTTTATGTTAGGATTCTTCGTTGCAAACTCCGTTATTATGTTAGGTGTTGAATCGTTCGAGTCATCCGCAAATATAATTTCAAGTTTTTCTTTCGGATAATCGAGAGCAAGTAGACTATCAATCTTTTTAGTGATAATGGATTGTTCATTATGCGTCGGAATAACAATAGAAACAGTTGGTTCGTAAGATTCATTTTCGGTAAGATTACCAGCAAGTTTCCATGTTTTCTTACCCTGATATTTTTTTGCCCTGTTATAGTAGACTACGACAATACCGTAAAAACCAAAGATCGAAATTGGAATTGCAACACAAAAGAAAAACAAGACTTCCAATACCGTAGCTAGAACAATCAAGCTTAACAACTCTTTTTTTGCGAGACTTTTAAACTACAAGTTCAAATTTTTTATCCAAGTATTCGCGAAATAACTTAAAGGTCTCAATTGCTTGACGCTCTTTAGAGGCACCAACAACAATCCCACTTATGCCCTTAAGATCAGCAAAATAACCAACTGCATCCGCTGGCTTTATGTATCCAGCTGCAAGAACGCTCATCGCAATTACTTCAGCGTTAGCAGCTCGTTTTAGTGCTTCTTCACATTCAATCTTGGAAGGGTTCATCTGAAAACCAACTTTATTAAACGACGCAGTAAGAGTTAATTCATTAAAATCAAAACCCCAGTCACTAAACTTGTTCACTAAATAAGGAAAATTACGTGTTTCAAACCCCGGTCTTAACACCACGTTTCTCCATAAAGCGAATGTAAGACTCAAAAACATCCTTCATGTCAAGAGCTAAAGCCATATCCGTTAAAAGCTCATGCAGCATTATTGTTTTAAGGTGCAGATTTTCGTTAGTTACAGATTTTATCCTTGAAAGTTCATAAGAAACATAAGTTTTCAAGAAAGCTGAGAGATCAAATCTTAAAAGCCCCAAAAAGTTCAAAGCAACAACTTTTGCATTTGATGAAAGAATTATTTCTTTGCCAAGACTTTTTGCCAATCCAGCGACACCGCCGACTTGAGTGGCTTTCCTCACATATTCATAAGCATAAGGAACTATAGCGTACAACTCAACAGTTTTATTTCTACAACAATTTTGTAAGTTCTTAATTATTGAAAGCGTTACGTCACTAACTGTAAACATGAAGCCAACAGCAGAATTCTCCAAGCCTAACTCCACGATACGTGTTGCCCGTTGAATGCTTTTATCGTCTTCCAGAGAAGATCGCTGACGCGCTCTCTCCTGAGAAAGGTGGCTTATTCCATGAAACGGATTATCGCCAACAAGCAGCTCAATTGCTTTAGTCATTTCTAATTTTATCCCTCACCTGTTTTATCAAAAAATCAACTTGTAATGCACTCCTAAAATCCGATGCAGACGACTGACCAATGGCAAGCGAGTCAACAAAATGTTTATCCTCACGATAATACTCCGAACCACCTAGCAAAAAACTAACAGAATCATTTAGATCCTGCTTGTACCATCGCCGAGGTGAACTACCACCTAGATCCAACCGCACTTCATCATCATTAACGCTCAAGTTCCCCTTTGCACCGCGTATAGATAACTCAAATTCAGGCATACGATAACCCTTCTTGCACCAAGAAATTTCAAAAACACCCGCAAGATCATTCAATCCTGAAACCGAAAAGGTCACAACATCCTCTGAATCTGCAGCTAACTGCAAATTAGCCTTAGCTGAAGTAACATTCAAGCCACCGAAAAACCAAATAGCTAAATCAATAACATGCGACCCAAGATCATCCAGAACTCCTCCTCGTCCTCTGGACACAATTGAACCTTTCTCAGCATCAGCAAAATCTGACGAAAAAGCATTAGCACTAAAAGAGATAATATCACCTAAAACTTCTTGATTCAATAACTCTTTAGCTTGATTAAAAGTAACAGCAAACCGCTTCATATAACCAACCATATTGACACCAGCACTACTTTCAGATAGCTTGCATAATTCCTCCGACTTCTCAAAACTAGAACTAAGAGTTTTTTCAACAAACACGTTTCTTGAAAGCCTCTTAGCATAAATTTCTTTTATAATGGAATAGTGAGAAGGAATAGGAGTTAAAACAAAAATCCCATCAAGTTCTAAACTGGAAAACTTTTCCAGCTGATCAGTTATCAGTGCCTCATGAATCGCACGTTTTGCCATAAGCCTCATGAGTTGACTCTTATCAAAAATAGCTGAAACTTTGGCGTTGGGTAACACATTTAGAAGGCATGTATGCATTATACCCATCTTACCCAATCCGACCACACCAATTTTTAGTTTATCAACTTTCATCTTGAGTTTCACTCCATAAAGAAAATTAAGCATAACTGGAAATCTACAGAAAATTTATTCGGTGGTTGTCTTTATACAGTCACATAAGCCTAAAAAGGACAAAAAACAAATACTTTTAGCTAAAGCAAGCAATCTTTTTTTCCTTACGAAAAAACTGGAGTGATATAATATGAAAGCAAAAAAAACTGTTAAGTCCTTGTATGCCACTGGTGATATTGAGGACATTCCTTTCAAGACAAAATCTGAACGACTGCCGAGTGAATGTTCTTATCTAGGTAATCGCACAGCAACTAAAAGCTGTTCACTTATCCACGAGTAAGTCTTTTTAAGTCCTTCTTCAAGCGATATTTCTGGTTCCCACTTTAGCACCTTTTTGACAAGAGTCAAATCCGCATTTCTACCCCTGACACCTTGTGGAGCTGAAAGATCATGCGTCTTAGTAATTTTCTTACCCGAGATTTTGATAACCATATCTGCAAGTTGATTAATGCTTACTAGCCTATCGGAGCCTATGTTCAGTGGCTTTTCATAACTCGACTCCATCAAAAGAGCTGTCGCTTTCACCGCATCATCAACGTAACAATATGAGCGCGTTTGCTCTCCGTCACCCCAAATATCTATTGTCCCCGGATTTGTAGCTTCACAGATTTTCCTACAAATGGCAGCAGGCGACTTTTCCCTTCCTCCCTTATATGTCCCCTCAGGGCCATAAATATTATGATAACGAAGCACCCGAATGTTCATTCCATAGTCACGTTGATAAGCTTCGCATAATTTTTCTGTGTAAAGCTTTTCCCACCCATAAAAGTTATCAGGATCGGCTGGATAAGCATCTTCTTCTTTTAATCCAGCCAATTCAGGGTTTGTCTGGCGATAAGTTGGATAAACACAAGCTGAAGATGTGTACAAATATCTCTTTATATTTTTTAATCTAGCTGCTTCAAGCATTAACGTATTGATCAGAACATTGTCGTGCATGACTTCGGCGCCAATTTCTGTGATGAACCCGATTCCGCCCATGTTGGCGGCAAGATTGTAGACTTTATCCATGCCTTCTGTCGCTTTGAGACAGTTTTCCCAAACTCTAAGATCCAAGGTCAACTTCTCAGAGTAATACTTGTCTTTCATGTAGTCATCGAATTTGATGTCAGCTATCCGCACAAAGTTTCCTTGCTGCTTAAGTTTTTTGGCCAAATGGCTCCCGATGAAACCACCGCCACCTGTCACTAGTATTCTATCCATTCATATCTTTCCTCCAAAGTCGATTTTTAATTTTTTAACTCTGTTTGAGTTAATATGAAACAAATTCCAATACTTCTTTCAAGTAATTGCGTTTGAATCCCAGAAAATCACAAACGTCACGTTTTAATCGACATTGATTGGTTCACAATTTATTATTAATCATGTTGACCAAAAACTGATTCTCAGCAGACCACATAAATGACCTCAGCATGAATCAGCCGTAAAATATCCAACGAACCTTTCAAGCCTACATTTTTAAGATACAATGAGAAAACCAAAAGCTGCCAATTAAACCTGCAATAACAAAAATAAATTTGTAACCCTCAAGCTTCATTGACTACTTACCTCAGGTTTTGCTTCAGATAAACCAATAATGTATCTATGCTTCAACCAGCGCCAAACCAAAAACAAAGCCAAAACGACATGTACATGGAATACTATGGTTCAGTTGGCTGGGCGGGGTCGATGACTTCCAATTCCAGTTTGTTTGCCAGACGCCTGAATATATCATCGTGAGAAACAATTTTCTTTATTTTTTGCAACTTCACAGTAGCAATTACTGTTGCATCTCTTCCCCCTAAGCCTTCAGCGTACGCGTACGCCAGAAGGTTTTCGACAGTTTCAGTCAATGTTTGCCGATTAAAGTCTGCGATTTGCATGTTGCTTAGATTAATGAAGTACTCTATTTTCTTGCGCGGCGATTTTTTCTGTGAAATGCCTGACAAGGTAATGCGCCACTTCCATGACTATAACAGTATTACAGCCTATTTCCTCGGATTTTATGATTTCCCGCATAGCGCCCCGCACAGATTCGTGTTCAGGAAGGCGCTGATCAAAATAATAACACCATACGTTAGAATCCACGAACAGCATTCGCGCTCACTTTTATTTTTCTACAGGTTCCCACATCTTCTTCAATTTCAGCGGATCCATAACGGGGGCGCCTTCCTTAATACAACCCTCCATTTCCTTAATGAACTCTTCAGCTGAAATCGGAGGCATGATAACTATGTTTTCATTCTCTATTTTCAAGCGAGCTTTTCCTCCAACTTGTAACCCTACTTTATCTCGAACCGCTTTGGGTATTTGAACCCGCCCTTTGCTGTCAACAGTTACTTCTTCAGTACCCATTTTTCCCACCAAAAAAAGTCCCACAGTGGGAAATATAAACTTTACGACGACACACATTAAGATTTGATTCGATTATACGTACACTACGTTTCTGGTTGAGACACCAAACAATATTGCTATCGCCAAATGTATTGCCTCCAAAGCATAGTCACAAACAACCCAGGGTTACATACGACAACATTGTTTGCAATGACTTCTTTTAATAGAATATTGCCTGTTCGTAGCACTGCATCAAAGTTTTCGTCGGTCACAATTTTTATATTGACCTTTCTTCCGAAGATTACCTAGAATTTTTAGGCTTAGCGTGAATAACAAGCATAAAATCCTATTTTTTAATAGGTTGTTTCTAACATTATACGCCTTAAAATCTCGGCGCCATTCTTAAGGCTCAGCTTTTTCTCTCCAAGCCTTGGCCGATAATTAATTGGAACTTCCACGATATCAAAACCTTGACGCTCCACATAATGATTAAGCTCTACTTCCACATCGAAACCTTTGGATTTAACTTTCCAGCTTCTTAAAATTTCAGCCCGAACCACCCGAAGCCCAGTCAATGGATCTCTTAATTGAACACCGTTTAATAAGTTGTGATAAAAAGCAATGAGCCTATTACCCCAGTAAAACACATCATGCATAGCCTCCTTGTCACGTATACCATCGAATCTGTTTCCTAACACCATTCCCACCGAGGGCTTTTCTTCTAAAATCTGAATCATCCCCGGAATATACTCGACCGGATACGTATAATCAGCATCCGTAATAACAACATAATCAACATTCAAGTCAAGGCAAGCAATCGCCTTCGCCACCGCATCACCTTTGCCCAATCCATCCTGAAAAGCAACTTCAGCACCATTATCCTTGGCAACCTCAACCGTTCGATCAACACTTTTTCCATCAACAACAAGCACACGCGGAAAACCAAGATTATTCATCAGCTCAACTATCGTAAGCCCAATGCCTTCTTCCTCATCCAAAGCAGCAATAATAACCTGCAATGGAGGAAAACCTTTCTTCGCCTCTCTTTCCGACATGCAACAAACTCCTTTTAAGCAATGCACACGCTTTTTCGCAATTAAAAAATCTAATAAACGTGATTTAGTGATGTAGATTCAGAATAAAATAAGTATAAATTCAAATTAAATGGAATAAAACACAGACCGAATCATGAAAACCAACGTCGCACAACGCATCGAAAAACTATTCACAAGACTCGAAACCCTACACAAAAAACCCCAAACCCTGCAAGAAAACGAGGACAAAACAGTTCAACCCAGCAAAGCAAACGCTGCAATCTTAGAGATCTACCACAATTTTTGCCAAGACACCACAATCAAGGACAGATACGATTCACAAACGCATATGCTGACCACACCGAAAAAACCAAAAAACAGAACACCCATATCCAAAATTGCTAAAGAAACAAAAAAGAAAACACCCCAACGGATCCAGAATGCAAAAAACGACGTCAGTAATGCTCATGACAACATCGAATTTCTCGTGGCACCCTTCGACTACAAAGAAATGGAAACTACAATAAAGCAGACAAAAGCAAAAAATTAGCGCACATCATGGTTTAACGCTAATTATTAGCGCCCTAAAATTCCGTAATACAATCAACTGGAAAGATTACTGCGCTGCTTGCGCTTTGCATCAGAGTTAGCCATTTTTCGTCTGCAAATACGATTCGCAGTCAATGCATTGTTTTTTCTCAATACAAAGATCATCAGTAAATGGACACGTAGGAAAAATCTTTGGCAAATAGGCATTCAAAGCCTTATTGACTACCACTTCAAAATCTATACCCGCAGTGGTCAATAATTCTTTAACCTCAAGATTAGTCTTCTCTTTCTTCAAGCAACGAGTCCTAATATTAACCCTCTCCCGACCATTACCACTAAAAAACACATAATTTCACATCAAACTATCCAGCCGACATCAAAACCTTCCCATTTTCACACCTAAACGTGGACACTTCCAACTTTCAAGGAAAGGCACGTTGAAATTAAGAAAACAGAAAAACCCATTAAACTTAAAAGCCAAGCGCACTTTTCAAGAATTTTGATTGATTGATTTCGTCCTTAGTGTTAAAACACATACTTTCCAACATAAGCCTACACTTAAGGGTGTCATCAACTACCTCAAGAAGCCGCCTGTACCGCTCAAGGTAATCAGCATACAACCTCAAAAATTCATGTCCTTTTCTAGTCGTTAAATAATACGAGCCATCATCACTGTCACGAGCCAGCAACCCCTCATTCAAAAGGACCTTCATGTATTTTTCCACCTGAACACAATTTAAATTAGCCTGATACATAATCCTGGTCTTCCTAGCCTTATTTGAAGCAATCGTCAGCATATCCTGCGCAATATCCAACTTACCCCTATTCTTGTTTACACTCTTCAAACCTTTCACAATCATAAACAAACACTTCCCCAAAAAAACAAACAAGACACTAAGCACAAAAAAGTCTAGAGCGCACTAAAAACTGATGTCCAATTCTTTCACGCCGTGTGCAGCCAGCCTCTTCCACCTTTTTTCTGCTGCATACCCTTCACACGATCAGAGCGGACCTCTGAACACGGCACATTCCGAGCGCGACTCTGCTTGTTCAACACCGTCTTCGCAAACTTCGTCCAACCACCCTCCGAAAGATGAGGCCCAATTATCCGGTCAACATTCTCAAATTCATGGGCCCTCAAAATCTCTTTAAGATCAAGAGGCTTAAAATCCCTAGTAGCAGCAACCACAGTGCCCTGCTCCACAAACAACAAAGAGAAATGCTGAGCCGCTACACCTTCAGCCCTAACCTTATCATCGACCTTACAACGCCAAAGCTGCTTCCACTCAGCCTTAACAGCCTCAACTTTAACATCCTCAACTGCTTCATTACTATTTACCATTAGTTTATCCCTCCGTGGAACCGGAGCAGACCGAATACATGAACCAAGAGCTTAATGCACCCAATGAAAACACATACAAGTTCTTCAAAACATATAAAACAAGTAGGACACAAAGTACAGTTCAAAAATAAAGCACAAAAGTATAGCACTTAAAGGACATACTATTCTTCCATAAAACTTAGAGTAAAAATACAGAAACAAACCAACCAAAAACCCTACTCACCGTTCTATATAATTTAAATAAACTATAATGCCATTAAGAAGATGATCAAACATTGAGCGCCGAAAAAATCTTTTCATTCCTCAAAGACCAATCCTGGCACACAATAGAAGAAATGACCAAAAAAACAGGACTGGAAGCGCACAAGCTGATTGAGTACTCAAAATTTCTCGCCCAAAAGGGAATAGTAAAATACGAGGAACAAACACAAAAAATCAAAATCGAACCAGAATGGGCAAACACACTCCCAGAAGAAAACACGCCACTCTAACCAAAAAACCAAAAAAAACTTAACAACAAGCCGCAAACATGCTTTAGCTGGAATCAAAAAGATCATGAGCCGTTCTAAGAGCATCCAGCAAAGTTTTTCCTTTTGCAGAAACCACATAAACAGGCTTACCTGCTGAATCATTTAAACTCTCAATAAAACCCTTGCTAAGCAAATCTTGAAAATACTTATCAAACCGCTCAAAATTCAAATTAGACCTATACATTATCCGCATTTTCTTCTGAGGCTTCAAAGTCGCCTCTAAAATATCAACAGTAATAGCTCCCCAATCACGCTTACGCACAGACACCCATCTCCCCTTTCTTATCTAATAAGTCTCAAAGATCGAGCGAGCACTTCCCCAGCCCACCCATGTTAACATAACGCCCATAATTCCAGGGCACCAAAGACCCCTTTTCAATCAAGCTACCCTTATATTAACACTTGTAAGAGGTTCACCCACTTACAATGGCCTTTATTGAAATTGCATCCAATACTTTCAAAAAAAGCATCAATCACCGATTTAACCCTTCTGAAACAAATCTTATATCAAAAAAACAGTCACAAATTGAATTGAACATTTTACAAATGATTCAAAAAATCAAACACCACACATAAACCAATCAAAACTAAAAGATAACAGCCAAACAGAACACAAAATATTAAAAAATAATTGCAAACGATGATTCAAAACAAACTAAAAAAAATAACCGCCTACACTCCCCTAAACTCCAATCCAAAAAGACTAGCCAAAACTAATACATCATAAAATCACGGGCACGCTATCATCTTGCGATCCATTTCGAATAATTTGGTTCTTTTGTTAAAATTCAAAATAGTTAAAAGATTAAACACCATTACGAATGTCCAATAATCAATGCAACCGAGTTAGCGCTATGCCTAATGACAATGAGCCTATATCCATACTAATAGATTTTGGCTTGAGTGCTCTACAAGCAAAAATATACTTAGCCCTCTTAACACAAGAATTAAACACAGCACAAACAATCTCGGATCATACTAAAGTCTCAAGACCAGACGTTTACCGAGTAACTACGGAGCTTGAAAAACTACAACTTGCCGAAAGAATCGTAAGCAAACCCAACCGTTTCCAAGCAGTACCATTAAAGGTATGTACAGATATCCTAATTCAAAAAAGAGAAAAAGAATTAGCTGAAGCAAAAAAAAGAATACCAAGCCTCATTAAACAAATAGGCGAAAAAACATTTGACAAGCAGATAGACACCCAAAACGAATTCACCATCATCACCAAAGAAACATTTCACATTAGAAGCAGAAAAATGATCAATGAAGCCAAAAAAAGCATTCATTCTGTAATTCCAACCGATAAGGTAGTTCTTCCACCCGACGAATACAGGGCAATTTTAGATAAAACGTTAACAAGAAAAATAGAAGTCAAAGCCATAATCGGTTACCCCCAAAAAGAAAAACTAATAAACATGGCTCATAAGCGCCCAAGCCTTTTCAAGAATTATCAAGTAAAATTTATTAAAGATGAGCCCTTAATTGCAATGGGAATATTTGACAAAGAAAAAGTCGTAATTAACACTAAACCACAAGAAAATTTCGATTCAAACGCACTCTTTTCATGCAACAAGAGCATCGTAAGTCTATGCGAAAGCTACTTTCAAAACCTCTGGGAAAAAGGTTTCTTTTAAAATCAAACAAAACTTCGATTCAAAACAGCCACTCTTTGCCTCGCGTACACAAACAAAGGACTAACTCATAGCAATCCGCGTCCCATTGATAAGGCAAGAAATAAACCATGAACTCCGTACGCGTCAGCCTTTACTATCATTTCTGGACATAGCAATCTCTTTGCTTTTTGCTCTCAACCCTTGCAATGCCAAAATACCAATGACCGTGAGCAGGATCACGTGCTCTATTGCGAGAACTATAAGCAGATTAATAAACAAAGCCTGCAAAATTGACCCATCAATAGACCAAGACACGCCGAGAAGCAACAATGATGGAAGCAACGCTAAAAAAGCAAAACCACCCAACGGTTCCTTCTACCAACAGAAAATAAACGCTTCAGACCTCCGACGCAAACCATGATTCCCAACATTAACACTAAACCAGCTGATTCAAACGACGAAACCCCAAATAACTAGACCATAAGAAAAAACCGCGACGATAGGTTTTTATGTTCCAAGTAAATGTCTAAAGTAACACCAACAACAATTTGCGAACCACAGGATTGATAGGCAAAGATGGTAAGAAAAGCACGAATACGCCTCACAAGCACAGATTACAGTAAACTTGAAGAAGTATGCAATGAACTGAAAAGTATCGCCCAGAAAACAGGCGTAAAAATCAACGGCCCAGTACCATTACCCACAAAACGACTAAGAGTTCCAGTACTAAAAGCACCTTCAGGCGAAGGAACAGCAACCTGGGACAGATGGGAAATGCGCATCCACAAACGCTTAATCGACATCGACTCAGAAGAAAGAGTCATGCGACGAATCATGCGCATACGTGTTCCCAGAAGAAGTCCACGTAACAATCGAACTCATCTAAAACCCAAAAACAAAATAAAAAAAACTTTTTCCAAAAATCAAGTTTTAACCCAACCTGCCAACTAACTGGCCAACAAAAAACTTTCAAACAGAACCATTGTGAAAATTTTCAATATATCGGAAAAAACCATAAAGTATTAAAAGAATGCACCCTTCTACAAAAACGTTGATTCGATGCAAGACCTTAAGGAAACAACCGGCAGAGACAAAAATAACGAAGAAGCAGACGCACAATACGTAATTTTCAACGAATTAAAAGAATTAGGATTCAGCGACGACGAAGCAAAAATCTACATTACACTAAGAAAATCGAATCGAAAAAAAGCAAAAGACATCTCAAAAGCATTAAGAATGCACAAAGTTCAAGTTTACCGCTGCCTCAAAAGAATGGAAAGCAGAGGCATTATTAAGTCATCAATTGGAAAACCAAGATACTTCATCTCCACATCAATAGAAGACCTAATAGAATTTAACATCGAAACAAAAAAAGCAGAACTCTCCCTACTTTTCAACAATAAGAAAAAACTATCAGAAGCCTTCAAAGCAATCGACCAAAACGGATCCACAGACGAAGAACCCGTCTGCAGTTTCCTAGAAGAAATCACCAACATCCAAGCAGCCGCAAGATACTGGACCCGAAAAGCAAAAACAGAAATCCTATTTTTCGGAGACGACTTCAGCAACGCACAAAATGTCATGGAAGACACCGCCAAATTTTTAAAGAACTGCGCAAACCGCGGCCTTAACATAAAGATTATTACAAAACCACCTGAAAACAAAAGCGGACTTTTCGGCTTAGTAGAAAAATTTCGCAACGAAAAAAATGTTGACATTAGAACCGCAAATTATAAATTCGATATTTTCCCACGCTTCTTAATTGCCGATCGAAAAGAAATTATCATGGGAACAGCAAAAACCACAAACGGCGTCACTAACGTAGCCTTGAACACCAACAATGAAGAAATAGTGAAATCCATGGTAGCTCTTTTCGACTTAGTCTGGGCAAAATCAACAGATTTGAAAAGTGCTCAACCAGAAAAAGCTTACAAGCCAAATGCGAATTCAAATGAAAATTTAAACACAAAAGAGAAAAGTTCAGGCCAACAGAATTTTCCATTTTTTGTTTTCGCTAGCGGTTTTGGAAATAATTAAAAATATTAACATTAAAAACACCAGTAATTACTATTAATCGCTCCAATAAACTCAAAAATCAAGAGTAAACCTTTTCTGATATTATTTGTTCTTGTTTTGTTAACTGGGTTAAAAGGCTGAATATTTTGGGCGAAAAGTACCTTGCTCTCCTTGAAAGCCGCCAACCAACAGCAATTCTTAAAAGGGCTAGAAAATACTCACTATCGATACCAAGGAAGGAAGAGATTGGAAGAGACATCAGGCGTCAAAATAGTATTGACTGCATCAGCTTCAGAAATGAGTGACTTTTTTAATAACCCTTTTATGGCTTTCTCTGCAGGATTTGCAAAAGGACCAATTCCGTTAGGAGTCTTTAGAAAAAATTTATACCCACCAGTTGAACAAACACCTGATGGAAGAGCAAAATACGCCTCGTATGGTTTACGAAAAGTCGAAGCAATATTGCTGGAAAATGGATTTTCAACAAAAGACGTGACTGTGGTTCACCCAAAAGACCTTGAAAATTTTGTTGGACCAGAAACCAAAATTATTGGAATCTCATCTATGGACCCGCTTGGAATGGGATACGTAAGCAAGACATACTCTTCAGTAATCGGCGGCGGAGAACCAATCAACGCAGTAGAATTCAAAATACTCCTATCTCACCCAAGCATCAAAAAATATAAGCCTAAAATTATTGTTGGAGGTTTCGGCTCCTGGCAGCTTGTCCGTAAAGGCGTGATGGAAAGTTGCGGCATTGACCATGTTATCACCGGTGGAAGACCAGACATAATAGTTGACGTCTTCAAAAAAGCACTTAATAACGAGCATATTCCTAAAATTGTGAAAGCAGACGAATCACTAAGCAAATGGAATTACAGCGCAATGCCACTGATTAAACACGCTGCCATACATGGTTCAGTAGAAATCTCAAAAGGTTGTGGAAGAAACTGCCAGTTTTGCACCCCAACCGTGCAAAATAAAGTCGATATACCCCTTGAGAGAATAATGGAGGAAGTCGCATTATCAACACTGGAAGGATGCGACCACATAACCTTAGTCACCGAAGACATCTTCTTGTATGGAGCAAAAGAAAAAAGCTTCAATCCAAACAAAAAAGCCGTTGTAAACTTAATCAAGAAAGTATCAGATCACCCAGGCGTCAAAAGCATTCAAGTATCACACATGTCCTTAGCACCAGTATATCACGATCCAACCATGATCAAAGAGCTAGCAGAAATTTTGATACAAAAAAGCTGGTACTCACTCGATAAAAAAGCCATCATTACCGCTGAAACTGGAATCGAAACAGGCAGCAGCAGGCTAATGAAAAAATACATGGGAGGAAAAATGCTTCCCTTCAAACCTGAACAGTGGCAAGAAGTCGTTACAAACGCCTTTGGAACACTAAACGACAATGACTGGTACCCATTAGCTACACTAATCATTGGACTTCCAGACGAAAAAGAAGAAGACGTACTACAAACTCTCGAATTAATGGATAAACTGAAAGGTTACAACGCCTTTTACGTCCCGCTCTTCTTTGTACCGCTTGAAAACTGCGTACTAATGCACAAAAAAGGCGCAGAAATAGACTCCCTATCAAAAGCTCGTTGGGACTTTTTCATAAAATGCTGGGAATACAACATTAAAATCTGGAAACCAACATTCCTCGAAAACAGAATACACAACCCACTACTTTACAAGGCCGTAAACAACGTAGCTATTCCATATATCGGCATGATAGCAGGCACATATTATGGCTAACCAGAGGCGAACAATTAAAACAAGCATTTTGGACGCTCAGCATGGCCCAACCTGAAAACAGAGACAAAAACAGAATTTAAATAACTTATTTATCAAAATAAAGCAGACCTTCTCAGCTAATCAGCATTTTGAGACACCGATTCCTCTAACTGAGATAATTCTTCTCGTTGAGGTAACTCCTCATGCTGAGGCTTCAAGATTTTTCTTGCATGCGTAATATAGCCTGTATGACCAGTCATTAAAGTTTGAGGGCGAGTTTTTCCACGCTCTACCTGCATGCCACGCATCAAGCATTCAACTGTTTCAATAAATACAAAACCACTTTCCTTTAAGGCTTCAGTGGTCTTAACCACTTGATCAATAGTTGGGCTAAACGACACCATAATCCCTGAAGGCTTCAACGCTTCATGTACATGTGGAACAACGAGCCAAGGAGTTGCCAAATCCAGCACCACAGCATCCAAGTCGCGCTCCTCAATTCCCAAAGTTACATCGCCAAGTTTCATTTCAACAAAATCAAGAAGCTTTGATCGCGCAAGATTCTTAGCGGCATTCTTCTGAAATTCTGGTCGTAACTCGTAAGTGTAAACTTTACCGTTTGGTCGAACATAATTTGCAAGCGCAGTTGTTAAAGCGCCAGTACCCGTGCCCGATTCGCACACTCGACTACCAGGACCAATCCCACTGAACATAACGATTAATGCCGCATCTTTAGGATACGTGATTTGAGTGTTTCTTGAAGACTTCATTATGAAATCAGTTAACGAGGGTTTAAGAGCCGTAAAAATTATTCCCAAGCTACTTTTTACTGGTTCTCCAAATTCTTTACCTACGAACTCGTCAAGTTTAAGATAACCTTTGTGGGTATGGAAAGTTTTTCCAGCCTCTATTTTAATCATATAGGTACGTGCGCGAATCTAAATAGAGTAATAGCATAATCTCCTTCGCATATTTTTTGGCTTGCCAACGGTTTCTTTGCCTCTTTCTTAAAATTGGCCTTGTAACATTTAAGCTTTGAAAAAATCTATTTATAAAAAACTATTTTACCTGACGAATTAAACGCTGATACATGTAAATGAAAGTAAACCGTAGCGTACCCAGTTAGAAAAACTTCGAATCCTAATATAGCAACGTTTTGTTCAATAGCTAAAAAATAGCCCTTGGAGGCTATGTCAGTAAAACAAATAATTTGAAGAAATATTGCTCCGCCTAAACAACTCAAACCGAAAACATGAAACGCATAACGCATGCGTCGAGTTAGGGCTGCAGGTAGTGTCATCATGGAATATTGATTTGCCAAAATTCACCCTTAATAATTTATGAAACCAAAATTCTTAGCTAATATTCGTATTAAGAATCAATCTAAGCACAATTACCTTTTAGTCACTTCTTCTCTTGTTTTTCTCTTTTTTCCTCTTCTGCAACCATTCTCTTAAGCTTCTTTTCCATTTTTAACTCATAAACGTGCTCTTTTACCATAGGCGGCAAAGATTTTTCATCAAACAAAGTATCAATTGGCACAATTCGACGCTCCCCAGTTTTAACTGTAACTGCTTCACTCTCAACACAGTCCTCAAAATTTTCAAGAGCCTCAACAATCATGTATCCTTCACTTTCAGTCACGACTCTAACTTTATACACACCCTTGTAATAACTAATCTTATCGCTCGTAAAAATCCCTCATAAAATAATTCGTTTTCTTACGATATAAACCTAAATTAACAAAAATTCTCAGGCTTTTTTACACGCATTTACTATTGCCTTCACTATTGAAGGCATCATAAAAATGCTAAATATACGGGTGTACTTTGCATTAGCCACCTTTTTAACATCGCTAAGGTCTCCACCACTTTTCAGGTAACCCGAAATAAACGATTCAACAATTGCTTTCGCGTTATTTGAAAATGGTTGAATATAATATCCTGCAAAGTAAAGAAAAACGGCTATATCCCATGATTTGTCACCGTCTTGAGCTGCTTGCTCAAAATCGATCAAATAAATTGTGCCATCATGGCAACATAACATGTTTTCTGGTTTTGTGTCACCTAAAGTCATATTGTGCGAGTGAACCTTGGCAAGTATTTCTCCCGCTTGCTCTATTTTGGATATTTCCTCATCTATTTTTTCTTGGCTACTAGCTAATGCCAGCCTTTTAATGACTTGACCAAGATTTTCGCCTTCGATATACTCCATAAAAATTAAACGATCAGCATTGCTAACGCAAAAGATTTTTGGAACATGAAATCCTTCAGAGTGTAAAAACTCATTTGTAGCATATTCTTTTGACAGTCTCGCTTGGCTTGATAAAGCAAATGATCTGGCTCCAAAAGACCACAAAGACAAAGGATACCATTTAAACCCAGACCAATCCTTGAAGCATTTAACTAAAACCTTCTTTTCTCCTTTGTTATTAGTAATTCTCAGTAAATAGACGTTATTTAATACTCCCCCTATTGGTTCAACTTTCATTTTGCCGTTAAAGTCTTTCAACAGCATTTTATGGGCAAAGCCTGCTATGTCTACTTTATCAGCAAAGACACTAAACCATTGGATGTTGGAAAAAACACATATTTTTGAGGATTAACAAAATAAGTATTCTGATCTTCGAGAATTCTGCCTTTTTTTTGCATTTTTGAAAATTCTAGATTTTGCGCATTTTGAGCAAAATTTATTAGCTGAGGCAAAGCTCTCAAATAATGACGCAAAAAATGTTCTAGGAGCATTTTTTGATACATTGATAATTTTCATTTTTTGGTCCTGGCATCCGACCACAAATTTTTTTGAAATCGTGACGTATTCATTTGAAAAACTGATAATCTTTCTCGGTTTCAAGCTGATTTAGGGCTGATAGGTAACTTTTAAGCGCTTCTGATTCATTTCTCAATTTCCCATTTTCCATCAGATTTGAAACAGCACTCGATATTAATGGGAAAATTTTAACCCGATTTAACATTACTTCATACATGAAATATTGGGGTTTAATTTGAAGTCTATAGGCAAGCTCTGGATAACTTAAAACCAAGTTTTGAAGCAACTCTAAAATTAATCTTTTTTTCAGGATGATTTCTTCTTCACGCAGGTACGTATCGCCGCATAAAGCTAAATGTGGATAAATTAATTTGCTTGCTATGGATTCACCAAGAAATCCACGCTCGATATCTCTTTCAAAAACCCATTTATCAATGGCCACGATCATAACTGTTTTCTCAAAATTTCTCAAGTAAGTCATTATTCTCGGCTGGAAATCTTTGATAACTGCTACAATTTCCATGAGAGATTTTGATGAAGGGACATTTATTGAATTATTACCTACAATCCCGACAGCTAAGAGTTCGGATTTACCACCGATATGTCTACAGAAATCTAGGACTGAATTCTTCAAGTTGCTAGATATGTATGGTGAACTTTGAGTCAATCAGCAACCCTTTTCAAGAGTCCAAATAATTTCATTAAAATCCGTTGCTTAAACACTTTTGCTAAAGTCTTACATTTTAAAAGAAAAACACGTGTTTCCTACTGTTAAATTAAGACAGCATTGCTAGCCTGATTGTATATTTTTCTCTGACGCCCAATTTTGGACATTTGCGAGTTTCTCGAAAGTTAGAAATAATTAAATTTGAAATTAATGTTAAAATTGATACGTAGTTAGCATAAAAACTGTTGCTTAGCAAGCAAGCAGCAAAGAAAAGTTTTTATTATTAAAACACAGAGAAAAAATAGAGGAAAAATAAATGACTTTTGAGACGAGCAAAAATTTAAGCGGCGTCGGTGCAGTACTGCTCATTTTTGGTTTTATCCCATACACCTTTCTTCCAATTCTATCTTTGATCGGCATTATACTTCTTCTGATAGGCTTGCATGGTTTGGCAGGTTATTACAAAGAATCAAGCATCTTCTCAAACTTCTTATACGGCGTAATTTTAAGCATAATCGGTGGAGTAGTTTCGTTCTTAATCGCTTTATTCTTAATTTTACCGACTTTGTTATCGAAGATTTTCCCTAGCTGGACATACGGTAATTGGGCAGCACTTTCGACTATAACACCAAATATTCCATCATCCAGTCAACAAGTATTATCTATGCTTTATTCTGTTGCTGGCGCCATTACTGCAGTTGTTGTTATTCTCTTTTTCACGGTTGTAATCTCTGCTTTCTTATTGAGAAAATCATTAAATCACCTATCTGACAAATCGAAAGTAGGGTTATTCGCAACCACAGGAACACTTTTAGTCATAGGCGCAATTCTAACAATTATCGCCATTGGCTACCTATTGATTTGGATTGCGATGATACTTCTGGCAATTGCATTCTTCTCTCTGAAGCCTCTACCCCCACCTCGAGAGTACGCAGGGGTAACAACCCAACCACAAACGCCTCCAACATCGCCAACTCCGGTTTAAAACTGCTGACTACTCTTTTTTTACTTTTATACGATGCAAATAGTGATTTTGTTAAGTGTTTCGATTTTTCATTTTTAGAGTTTGTTTTAGGTGTTCGTCAGTTGCGGACTTGGACCGGCAGTTTAACTGACGACACGGTTCTTAGCAAATTCTGCTTTTGAGTACACTTTAAGGTTTTGAAGTGTATATGTGTAATTCACTTAGACAATAATGTTTATTAATACTTAAGACTTCGAATTCAATACATCAGAACTTACTAGGAAACCATAGTGGAGGAAACAGCAAATAAAAATACGAAAATACCATATAATAATAGCAATAAGCGCAGTTACTGTCGCAATAATTCTTACAGCCCTAACCTCAGGTTTGCTGACTACAAGCCAAAATTTACCAACACTTGGAACAATAGCAACTGTTAATGTAGGTGCCTATACCAACTCAGCATGCACAACAAACTGCACCTCAATAAGTTGGCCAGCAGTAGCCCCAGGCAACTCGACAAGTGTAACCATTTACATCAAGAATTATGGAACAGTGCCATTGACATTAAACATGACAAGTTCAAGTTGGACCCCATCAAACGCTAACTCTTTCATAACCTTGACGTGGGATCAGGAAAACACAACCTTAGCAGCTAACAATTCAACCGAGGCAACACTAACTATAACCGTGTCATCATCAATAACAGGCATTACAACATTCAGCTTTAACATTGCAATAATAGGATCACAAACGTAACTCAACAAACAACTGCCTTTTTAAAAGTAGTTAGCTACATGCATAATAAACATACCAACAAAAGCTAAACCGCAACCAAGGGAAACAGCTCTCAAAAAGTTTTTGTCTATCACAACTCTCGAAGAATATTCTGTTGATGAACATATTATTTCAGAAGTAATCAGAAGTATAATGGCAACGGCAGCAAGCCATAAACTCAGATCATAATAAGACAGGGGAAAAAACATTCTTTTCAACCTCTCACAAAACTAAATAAAACATCAATAGTTTTTGAATTGCTCGACAAAAATGTTTGAGATTTGATTGCCACTGTCTTTCCTGAGGACTTTGCGAGCGCACAAGCCACTGCGCTAACCAGCGGACAACCTATAATGCCGACACTTCGACAATTACTCTCGGGGTCGTACAGGCTTTCGTACAGAACACCAGTTACAATCAGTCTCACTGTGTTGCTGTCAATAACAAATAACTCCATTGCCTTAGCAAGATTTAAAAAATCAGTCATGCAACGACTCAAAATTCCACATAAATCATTTACATTAATTTTAGTAAAATCCAAGTTCATTTTTTTCTCTATTTCACTCAAGATTCCTGAACCTGGAGAAGTTATAAATATGCCTCTTGATCTTGCTGACAAAAATTTGCCTGATGCTAATTCTTCGATTGCAGGTGGCCCAGAAAAACTTCGATCTGAAATAAAAACCACTGATTCTTTCAAATTCTTAAGATAATCTGGAAGGTAGACGTTTTGAGGATAAGCAGGTATATAGTATCCTTGTCCAGAATAATTTAGATCATTAAGCATCCTATCAATCGTTGAATAAAGAGACTTCGCGGAACTTTCAAGCAAACCACTATCAACAAAATTTCCCGTTCGTGTAACGACAAATATGGCACCCCAAAAAGTTAATCCTAACCCTATGAACGCAACAATTTGAATTCCATAAAAAACTGAAATGACCAGTAAAAGCGAGCCTAAAATAAGAAAAGTGGCAGCTATGCGTGACTTGGCCATGTTAACTTCGTCGTTTAAAGTCAAAAAAAATACCTCGAAAATTAAAATCGATTAAAAGATAGATTTTCCTAATAACAAGTATATGAAAAACTGTTTCTTTAAGCTTTCTAACATTAGACTTCAATATTCACTTTTTTGGTGCTAGGAGATTCTTTGCTTATTCGCCGCATATACAATAAGAAATGGTCGATGATTTTGGAAAGGAATCCTAAGCCAGAAACCATTGAAATAAGATTGTCGATATCAGCTCGGTTAACGGCGCCAACAAGTGGAGCACTAACTAAGTAAACAAGCAGAAAAATTGCCACTCCAACTGTCAGGTTAAGCCAATAAGGCGCTTTTGTAGAGACCACTAGGAAAGCAAAAGTTACCAGTGCAGCGAGAATTGAAGCAAAAAGTATTTTGGCGGAAACTTTGAAATCAGCCTTTGCCCTGTAATTTCTCCAAGTCCAAATAAGACCCCAAATCATGCCAGGAACACTGGAAATTAAAATGCCCAGTATGCCTCCTATTATGGCATAAAATTGACCCAGCGATTCTCCACCAAAATGCGTTAGCTGGGAAACTAAAAAGTAGGCAAGTGGCAAACCAACAGCTAAAGACAATAGGCTTTGCTTCATTACTTGTCTGGTTTTTCCTATTCCTGTTTGGAAAGAGTTCAAACTAATGTTTCCAAAAACAACATACAAGTTGATCACTGAATATAGAGCCAAAAAAATTGGAGCAAAAGGAAACTTTGTTCCAAACAACGTATTCACTAGCGGAGTTGAAACAGTTATGATAAGTATTGTTGCAGGAACAAGAAGAAACGCTGTATATTTAACGGATGAGGTAAAGACAGCGGAAACAAGATTTGGCTCTTTTTCAGGGTTTAGTTGAGAAAAAACTGGGAACAACGAAGTTGCAATTGGAAAAGTTAAAAAAGTCAAAAGAACAGCGAAATAGGTGGCAGCATAATAGTTGCCCATCATCGCGTTTCCAGCATAAATTGCCATGATAAAAGCGAAGAATTGAGGCAGTACACCAACCACAACGCTCGATACCGTTAAGGGTATACCGTAGCCTAGTAAAGGCTTTAATGTACGCCAAACGTCAAGTCGACCAACATTGAATCTTCTCAACGGTCTAAACAATGAAAAGTAAACAATAAAGATTGAAACTATTGCTCCCGCAATATATGAAATTATGGTGCCAGTTACGGCTCCAACAACCCCAAAACCAGCAATCACAAAAAAAGAAGCAAGGACAGTTTTTATCAGAGCCTGAAATATCTGAGTAAAACTGTTGAACTTCATTTTTTCAAATCCAACAAAAATCCCAGTAGGCTGCGGAAATTAATGCTCCACCAAATATTGAGACAGACATGAGTGCCATCAACCCTGCAGCGTCTGGCCTCTGCAGAATAACCGCTAATGGTACAGCTAAACCTAAACTCACAAGTGACAGAGCTAATCCAGTAATTACCTCAAAAACTACGCCTGCAACAATAACATTATGAATCTCCCCTTCGTTTCCTTTTGCTCTTAAACTGGCTATTTGTTGAGTCAGTGCATAGTTAACGCCCCAATCACGAAAAAACCCTATCATAGTTGCTGGAATTAGAACTATTCCGTAAAGTCCAAGTTGATCAACCGTCAAAAATTCCGCTAAGATAAGCGTACCTACAGCAAGGATTACTGTCGATCCCACTACACCTATTAGCAAGTGAAAACTGCCAGTCGTGGATGACTTGCCCATCTGAAGCGCTTTATCCATTTAAGGCTCAACCAGTTTATTGAAGAACAATTTTGTTTTGATACGCTTTGGATATTACTTCCAAGTCTCTAAGCCCATCCTGTCCAGTCGGCGAAGGCTTAGCATCTGTAAGCAGACAATAGACAAAATACTGCAGCTCATCCAGATGTGGCTGGAAAAATTCTGAAATACCTCGTGTTAACATTTGGTAAGCAGTCGATATTTGGCTTGGCGGCTTATGAATAACTGATACATGCTTAACGCTTCCCAGTAAATCAAGTTTAAGAGCATACTCTTGGGAAAACCAACCGACATTAATTGCAGCAACAGGTCCAGAAGCAAATTTTGCTAAGCACATTGCTGAATCTTCAAAGTTCATGTTGAAACGATATCCAAAGTAACTTTTAACGTCCACTATATCGCCGAATAGCCAGTGTAAAAGATTAATGATGTGGCATCCCAAATCGACTAATACACCGCCGCCCGTGTAGTCGATATTGAACCACCAATCTGGAACTGGAATGGGCGAGTATCCTTCTGCTCGATGGAAAAATGGACCTGAACTAATGTAGGTTGCATGAATATTTTCAACGTCGCCGAGTAAGCCAGCTTCCAAATCTTCTTTAAGTCTTCTAAAAGATTTGTTGAATACTAAGGGATAACCAATCATCAACTTTACAGAATTTCGTTCAGCGGCGGAGATGATTTCTTTTGCATCCGGGATGTTTACGGCAATCGGCTTCTCAAGAAAAATATCCTTCTTAGCTTCTGCAGCTAACTGAGTGCATTTTAGATGTAGATGCGTTGGCAAAGATATTAACACTGCATCAACTTCAGGGTCTTTTAGTAAATCGACATAATTGCTGAACGTTTTTTTTACGCCCAAGTTTTTCGCGCGTTCTAAGGCTTTTGGAGAAGAATCTGCAACTGCCACGACCTTTGCATTTTCAAGTTTTAGACTATGCCTAAGATGGATTTGCCCAATGTATCCTAAACCAATTATGCCCAAGTTGATATTTTTCATTAGAATAAACCGCCTTACTCTAAACCAAGTCGCGGACCAAGCCCGACACTAAGCACTAGCTTGTAGGCTTGACCCATCATTTTACGCCTAAAAGTTTTCTTTGGATATAGAGCCCTAAAGTAATCGATGGGAACACCTTTTGGAACAAAATTTCGCTTGCCAATTCCTTCCTTTTCAGCCAACCAAAAATAACCTATCTTGTTAGGATTCAACCAGGCTATTTGAGCACAAGCCGAATCAAGTGCAACAGGATCTTGACCCGCCATAACAAGCCCTAATATTTTCGGTTGAATTCCAGAAACAACATTGCCATCAACTAAGCATAAGTCAAATTTCATTGCCTTGTTCATAGCGACTATAACGTTTTCAAGGTCAGAATGGTACAGGTATTTTTTGGGATTAGGGTTGCAGCCAAAAACATTTTTTAAGGCACAAGTAAGCTTGATTGGATCAATAGTATATTTTATTTTTGAAACATTTATCCGTAAATCCGCGCCTGAAATTATTTTCGGAACCATTAAATCGTATGCTTTTCCGTTGCAAGAAACATTTACTTCATCGCTCTCTTCTTCTGACAGATTAACCAGCCTGACATTTTTCTCCTGTGCAATTTTTTCATAACCCAACATTCTAAAAGCGTATTTGCAACGCATTGCAGAGGCGTCAGATTCAACAATTGATATGTCTACGTCAGATCTCGTTTTATTCCTGATAAAGTCGATGAGTGAAGCCACGAATCTGCGGGTCAGTCGTTTGACCAGTAGAATAGTCCCAGTAATAGCACAAATTGGGCTTGATTACAACGTTTTTTATTGCATCATTAAAGGAGTAGTTAATCAATTGAAGTGATTCATCAATCGCTTTTTTTACTGGATATACATCGTTGAAATGAATTTTAGCAATACTGACTAAACTCAAAGGTTTTTCCCTCTCTTTTTCATAAAACTAAGTTTTACAGATCCATCTATCGAAATAGTGGAGTACTTGAATTCTTTAAAATTGAAAAGAGATTGAAAGGACGCAAGAATTCAAATTCTAAGCAATCCTTTTTCGTATTTACCAACTTCGAAAGCACAGCAGTTGAGACTTAATTTTGACGGGAGAATGTAAAACGGCGTCGGAAGGTTAAGTCTAACGAAATTTTTTTGCAATTCTTTTGGAGAAATTTTTGAGTTACTCCAGTGATCAAGCCTGTTTTTCCACATAAATTTAAGATTTCTTAGGCTCCACGATAACGCTTGGAAATTAGCATATATGACTGGCAAATTTTTTCTTTTTAAAAAAAACAATGAGTTAATCATTATGGACAAAAAGTTAATTGTAAGTGCTCTTATCAATCCGCCTAAATTGTAGTAAACGTCAAACATCAAACAAATTTTTGCTTTCAAGAGGTTGAAAGTGGTCGATTGAATATTCCACGATTTTGTTGCTCCTTGCAAGTGACGAATTTTTGAGTTTGAAATAGTAACAACTCGTTTATTCGCAAGCCAAACTTTAAATGACAATAAAGTGTCGTCGTAAAAAAACGGGACTGTCGAGTCAAACAATCCTATTTTATTGATTAAGCTGCGCTTGGCAATCATCGATGCTCCTGAGGCTACGGGAACTTCAAAAACTGATTGAAAATTTAAACTGCTTGTTTTATTTTCTGCTAATGATTGTTTTAGTACTAGATAATCGCTGAAAAGCCAACCTGCTGTTTGAATTTTTTCCCCATCAATCATTAATATTAGGCTTTGAGCTAAGCCAATTGTTTCATCGCTTTGCAGTGCGTCAACAAGATAAGAAAGCCAGTTTGGATCGACTATTGTGTCATTGTTTAGAAAAACCACGTAGTCGCCTGTTGATTTTTCGAAGCCGACGTTGTTGCCTCCGCTGAAACCAAGATTTACCTCGTTCTTTACGATTTTGATTCTTGAATCGTTCCCAAAGATGTTTTGAGCAATGGTTAAGCTGTTGTCTGTTGAAGCATTGTCGACTAAAATTACCTCAAAATTTGAATAATTCACATTTAACACTGACGAAAGACAATTTTCAATGTAATTTTGTCCGTTATAGTTTAGGATAATTACTGAAACAAAAGGTTCACTTTTTTTCATCAACATATTTTGTCCGCACCTAAGACAGGTAATTTTGCTAAAGTGAAAACAGATTATCTTTTTCGAAATCTTTCCAAATCTTTTAATGGAGAATATTTACTGTCAATTTGTTTGTAAATTACCCATTTTGCGCCAATCATATTTCCAAGAAAAATTCCCTCTATTTTTCGTAAGTAATATACTGGATTGTTTTTTAGGTATTTTATGCTATGAATTACTCTAACGAGGTCGGATGTCAGTTTGCTAATTAATGAAAGCTGTTCTTCATCGTGATATAGTCTATAGAAAAGAAGCTCGGCTTCAACTGCCCAGAGTAAGTCTGTTCGCGGGTTTAAGTAGTCTCGGCTTGATGTTCTGCCATGAACTAAATGGTATACTTGTACTTTTGGCTGGTAAAGCATTAGAAGCCCTTGTTTCCACATATGCCAGCCTAGAACCATTTCCCAGGCGCAACCTAGAATCCAATCTTTCGGAAAGTTGATTTTCCTTAAAACCTCGCCATCAATAGCCATTGACGGCCCTCTGAGTAAAGCTTTTGCGGCACCTCGTTTTCGCCAATAAGGATTGTTGCCTCTTTCATAGACTTGTCCAGAATCTGCAATGCAATTCTTGTATTCTTCAAGTCCTTTTAATGGACGTCCAAACCAGGCAAACTCGTAATGCGATAAAACTGAAGGAATCTCTTGTTCTTGAATGATGATAAGTTCACCGTTTTTCATGATTGCAGGAAAAGAATCTCCAGTTACCCCAGCCACTTCTGAATTTTCAAATATTTTCACTGTTTCCTCAAGCCAATTATCAGCTGGAATAGCATCGTCGTCGAGAAAAGTCACTATTTCCCCAGTGGAGTTTTTAGCGCCCAAGAAGTATGCGTCAACGATGTGGCCTTTGTCTTGGATTAGTGTTTCAATTTTGAGAAAGGAAGACGCTTGCTCCAGTATTTCTTCTGTGCCGTCACCTGAGGGTTTAACGACTACTATTACGTTAAAATCTTTGTATGATTGGCGTTCGAGCGCTAATATCATATGTGGCAGAATGTCAGACCTTTTGTAGGTAGGAATTACGACTGTTACTTTAGTCATATTAAAATCCAGTGATTCAAGTTAAAGCGGCAAATGGTTGAACTTTATGAGCCTGGAACATAGCGGATTTCACAGCCGCCATTTGAATAAATAACGTTTGTGTGTGAAACTATCGCTGGTATGGTTCCATTTTCATATTCTTGTGCATAATTAATGCTGATGTAGCTCAAGTATACGTACTGACCTGGTGGTAGGACAGTGGTATTAGTAAGTTCAGTGACGTATCCTCTCCAAATAAGCCCATAACCGGTTAATGCAGTGTACAAAGCGTTGTCTGCGACTATATTGTTTTGATAGTTAGTATTGATCGAAGCCCATTCTGCTCCATAAACGCTGTAGGTGTCAATGTAACCGAAATCTCCGTATAACATTAGGGGATCCATTCGGTACCCACTTAAGGGAACAGACCAACTTTCTGTTTGAGCAACCTCGTAAATAAAGTTGGTTTGGAAGAGAAAGTAAGGGACTATTATAATTATTACTAAGAGGGAAACCGCTAAGACTTTTTCATATTTCGAAGCTGCCTTTACAAGCGTCCACATGCCAATTATGCAAAAGGGTGCTAGAAAAATTAGAAGTATATGATAAAACCGCGTCATGTCTAATGTGTTGGCTAAGCCTGGAACAATGGTTAATGCTGCTAACATAGCGATTGCAATTATAGCGAAATTAGTGTATTCCCTGTCGAAGTTAAACTTGGTCTTTTTAGCTAAAAATGCAACGATTCCTATGACAATGAATATCTCTGTAAGATATGCAAACACTCTGCTTATGGTGTTTATAAGTGAAGGCGATTGGGCTAATCCGAGGCCTGTTAAAACCGTTTGACCCCTTGATGCAGGATTTAAGAAATCGCCTAATTGACTGGTGATATAACCAGAGAAAGTTACGAAGCTATCATAAACAATTGCGCCTGAAGTAAAAAGGTACCAGCCAAACATTCCGACAAAAAAAAGCAGTATCATTCCAAATTGCAAATTATAAGATGAACGCTTCTGAGCATAAGTAATTATCCACACTGCAGCAGCCATGAAAAGAAAAATTATCGCTAATGCATAATGCGAAAAAATTAGACCAGCTGCAAAAAATGCGAAACTTATGAATTTGGTTTGTAACTTCATCTTATTGTTTAAAATCACTGCCAAGAGAAGTACAAAGAATAACTCTGCGATTATTTGCCGGTTTAACGCTAGCATTTCGGTATAGAACGTAGCCTGAGCCATGAATAGGAAAACGGCAAGAAAAGCGAATTTTTTGCCTACGTACGGTTGCCAAATAACGTACAATGCAAGCGGGATGAAGGCAAATATCAGTGGGTAGATGATTTTGAACACCCATGTTGGATCCATTCCGATCATGTTTGAGTAAATTGTGGGAAGAACAGTCACGCTTAACATCGCGTTTATTCTGCCTAAGTTTTGATCTGATGAAAATGGAAGCACTGGATACCAGACTGAATTAATTTGCGTATATCTGGCAACGAACAATTCAACAGGTGAATCTCCACCATAAGGCAGGATATAATTTGAAATTAATGAAAATTGGAACAGTAAAGCTAATGCAATCATAAAAATTACAAAAGGATAGTACCTATGAATATTCTGTTTGTTAATGAGAGCGAAGGCGATAAATACCAATGTAACTGCGACGAACATTATCATTAAGAGTGAGTTGTTACCTGAAACGTTTACTAGGTACGTCCCAAAAACACTTAGAATAGGGAGAAAAATAAAGATTAAAGCTGAGTAGGGAATTTTTTCTTTTAAAACGAAGGGTTGTTTAGTTTTTTCTTGACGTACTTGGACTATTGCAGCGCCTATTAGGACAATTGTATTTATGTATAAAGACAAAGGCAAAGTAGATAGAGGAAAATCGAAACCAACCATTAAACCGAATTGATCTATTAGCAATCCGGCCAACATTAAGAAGGAAATGCTAAATCCGACTGAATAAAGTATGAGTTCAACGAGGCTTAGTCTGCCATCATCTAGCTTCAAAAGTTTTACAAAAATTATGCCTGGAATAAACGTTAAGTATGCAATGCCCACGACCTCTCTAACTATGGGCATGTTAAGGAAGAAAGAAGCATACAAGACAACTTGAAGAAAGATGACTATGCTTAGAAAGTTCTGCTGGAAAAATTGAGTTTTATCAGACATTTTTTTATCAGGCATTTTTTAGTCTCCAAAAAAATTAGTTTTCCATCGCGTACTGGTAAACTTCTGCCATTTTAGGCGCAACTGAAGAAATATCGTAATCTTTTACGGTTTGAAACCCCTTAAGAGCTAAAGAAAGCCGGTAATCTCTGTTTTTTAAGAGATCGATAATCGCATTGCCTAACTGTTCAGCATTGTTCGGTGCAACGAGCAATCCGTTATCGCCGTTAGAAATGATTTCTTTAAGTATTCCAAAATTTGGAGCTATGACTGCAAGACCAGCGGACCAAGCTTCAAGAGAAGCAATGTATCCGAAGTTTGTAGCCACAAAAATGTCGCTGTTCCAAAGGAATTGCCTGACGTCGGTTTGTTTTCCCATCAGGAAAACAGAGTCTTGAAGACCCAAATCTGTAATTAAATGTTTTAGAGCCTCAAATTGTGTCCCGTAACCCACAATGTTGAGTTTTGCTTTCGGACATTCCTTGTTTACATATTTGAATGCTTTGATGATCACTTCTGGATTTTGCACGGCTTCAAGTCTACTGACAAAAATCACAGTACCTTCTGAAGGCAGGGAATGATTATGATTCGCGAAATATGTTGTATTAACAAAGTTTGTTATAAGACGTGTTTTGGAGTCGAGACCCATTTGCTCAAGTCCAAGAAAAACTTCTTTGGAGTACGTCGTGATAGCATTTGCACTGAATAAAATTTTTCTTACTTCAGGGCTTGTTAGGGGCATGCCTCCGATCAAGGGGTCGCCAATGAATCCGCCATGAAGTGTTATAACTAAAGGTTTTTTGAAGTGCTGACTCAAGAAGACACCGAGCTTAATGTATTCTAAGTCGCCCCAAATACCGTGAATATGAAAAATATCTGCAGTTTTAGCGGTCTCCCAGTTTGCGGCTTCTCGGCAAAGGCTTGCTAATTTTGCATTTTTTATAAATTGTGGTTGAGTGCGAAGGGCATACATGAAGAACGCCGTTTACCAAATCGATGGGTTTTGGACCCAAACGGTAAACTTTTATGAAGCCGTGCATCCTCGACTTTTTTTATGTTTTTAGTAACAAGCAAAAATTTCGTTTTGCCCGTTACTAGGGAAAAATCTATTTTTTCATTCTTTGCTAAAAAACGTGATAAACCGATTATGTAACGCTCTAAACCGCCGATGTCTAACGGCCAAAAACGTTCCCAAACATGGCAAACATGCATAAAGACACCTGAAGTGTCATAATTTAATCGTAATATTTTGAGAAAAGCTCCATGAATCTGGTTGAAAAATTGGACATTGAAAAGTTTTCAGAACCTTTTTTCATTTCCTCTGTTTTTTCAGGCGACCAATCGCTGACTGCATCATTTATTTTGCTCTGCAGCTTCCTGTATTGTGTCGTATCTGTATTGATCAGGCACGAATTCTTTTAGTCCACCTGAATTATGAACTATAGGGATGCAGCCTAAAGCTAAAGCTTCCACAATGGAAATTCCAAAATGCTCTCCAACCATTGTATGCAAGTATATTTTGGCTTTCTTGAGCAATTCTATCTTGTTTTGGGCGGGCAGATCTGGATAAAATTTTACTCGCTCTGTTAAGCCAAGTTTTTTAACAGTGCTTTGTAAAGCGTCAAGTGTTCCTTTATGGTATAATCGACCGATCACTGCAAAATTGATACTTGAGTCAGTTTGAGAAGCTATCAGGGGAATTCTCTCTAGCTTCTTGTTCGGCTCAAAACGGGATGTTGTCACGACCAAGTTTTCATTTGGATTTTTGAATGCTGTTTTGCCAGCTGTTAGAATGTGTGAAGCGAAAGGCGGATAGAGCACTTCAGCGTGTTCCCCAGAATACTGCCTTATCTCTTCAGCGGTGTAGTGGCTATTTGCAATGACGAGTTTTTTATCGTAGGATACAAGGTTTTTTTCAAGTATAACGTACGGAAGGCTTCCTACTTCTAAGAGGTGGTGGCTTGCAATGTATGGAAATTTTTTGTTGTAAGAATACTGGTTCAGGTATGGGTAATGAATGTAACTTATGTTTGTCCAAGGATAAACACAGTTAGAGTACGGGTCAATGAGTAGGCTGCAGTTTGTTTTCGCTATGTAGGATCGCAATATTGCTTGGTAAAAACTAGCTAATCCTCTTGAGGATATTACTGTTGGTTGCTCAACAGTTCTTAATTGAGGGATGAATGGTTTCCCCATAAAAATCCTTAATCTTCCGAGAATTCACTTTTTTTGTTGTAAAAAATACCAACGTTGTAATCATTTTGAGCTAAAGCGTTTGCAATAGCTATCGCAACGAATTCTCCTCCTCCGAGAAGACTAAGGCTTGGGGAAAAAACCCCGATATTTAATGTCCACTTTTCTGTTTTTCCAGATCGCAACTGTTAAAATTTAAATGGTTTCACAAGTTTTTCTTGAGCGATAATTCCGATGTTTGCACCAAAAAAACGCCAAGATTTTTTATTTTCCAACTCGCTTGAAACCATGTTGATAACATTGCCTAGTTTGAAGAACCTCGTTATTTTGGGGTGCAGATGGACATAATCAGTTCCGCGAATGTCAACAATATCTTAATTTTTCAGAGTTAACCAGGCGCTTGACTTTAAAGTAATGAAAAATGTATTCTTTGTCAACATTAAGAAACTGTTTTACGTATTTAGGCTGACCCATAACCATAAAAAAAACGATTTCAAAAAACAGGCTGCTAATTAGGTTTGGAACTGTGATGCAAACGTACCCTGAATTGTTAGTGATCCTGGCGAATTCGTGGAAAGCCTGTTCATGGTTTTCAATATGCTCCAGCGTTTCTGAAGAAACAATTAAGTCCTCTGAGCAGTCTTTGAAAGGGTAAAAAACGTGCATCACTGACGACAAATTGGACTTTATCTTTAACGCCATATTGGCTTGACAAGTCTTTTGCTTCCATTATTGCACTTTTTGAAATGTCTAATCCTATGGCTTCACCATTTTCTTTAGCTATTTGAATGCAAAAAACCCCAAGCCCGCATCCGACTTCCATAACTCTTTTTCCTTCAAAACTTGGCATTATTGTTTTAAGCATTTTTAGTATAAGCTTGTACCATGGATCTGAAAGAGTAATTTTTTGTTCAAACCAGTTTTGAAATTTTTCACTTTGATTTTGATCGATATTAGGTTTCAGATAATCATTTCACTTGCCTCTTTAATTTCTGTTTTAGTTCTGTAGGTGCATGTACCCTTTCATGTAACCCAGGCACCAAGCGGTTAATTTGAAAATAAACTGGATAGGTAAAAGAAAATTCTTTTTATCGCCTCGTTAACTTGTAAGCAATCAGTGAACGTTTAAATCCGCCAACAAACCCAGCTAACGGAATCATTTGGTAGAGAACGATTAAATTGGGGTTTTGACGACAAGCGCTATTCAGATCCGTAACCCCAATTATAGTATTTAGTCCAAAGCTTATTCCATGAAGTTCTTGGTTGTTCAAAAAAAACAGCTGGGCTGCGTTCAAGCAGCCATCCTGCAGGCCTTAATCCTGGATGCTGCAGCATGATCCTCTCCAGCAAGCCTTAAGTTCGCATCGAAGTAACCTGCTTGTCTTAAGGCTTCAGTTCGGTAAATGGCACCGCCAGTCCCGCATTCATACTTTGAATTTTCAGAAACAAACGACATGTTTTCAAGTGAGGCAACCAAATTTGCATTTGGCAGAATTCCATACACGCCTTTTGCTATTCCGATTTTCAAGTTGTTTCTCCATGAAATCATATTGTTCTTGAACAAAACTTTTTGAAAGCACCATGTCGCTGTCTACCCAGACAATGTATTTGCCTTCAGCGTTTTTGGCTATGATGTTTCTGGATTGACCGATGCCTTGCCAATCAAAATGGAGGATTTTGACGTTCATATCCATTTTTGATGAGTAATCTTTTACCATTGAAAGCGTGTTATCGATGCTTCCATCGTCGACAATTATGACTTCTATGAGCGCATGGGGAAAATCCTGAGCCATAACACTTTCAAGCGCATTAAGAATAGAGTGGGAACCATTTTTTACACAGACTCCGATAGTTACAACGTACCGCATCTTAAAAACCGCCAAAGCAGTTGTAGTTATATGCGGCTTTTCATGAAACCAAGAAACCAAGCGATTCGCTTGAAAAAATAATGAAAAGGTAACAATAAAGCCGTTTTCTGATACGTCAATCGGTACGCTTTAGGAACTCTTATGCACTCAATAATCAATGCAATCGGAGGCAACAGTTTAACAATGTTGATCATATCTCTGTTCTTGGTTAGGAGTGATTGCCAACCGTAACCGTGCCAAAAATACTCATCCCAAAGTGACCGCCAAGAATCCCGGCGCTTCTCATAAAAAACAGCATCCGTGACACAGAGTTTCCAGCCTTGTTGACGTACTCTGTACTCAGCATCCATATCCTCACCGACACCTTTGAAAGTTAGGGTCAAAACCGCCAGCCTGCCTGATTGCTTCAAGTCTATAGATGCAACCTGAGGTTCCAAGAGACTTCGAATCAGTCTCCCCCTCTTCATGAAAATTAATCAGAAACTCCATATTCTCCAAGTTTGCAACTAACTTGCCTGTTTTGTCTAACCCATATTTGCCTTTTCCTATACCTACTTTCGGATTGGCATCCATGAACTTAACTTGTTTTGAAATGAAATTCTTGGGCAACTCCATATCCCCGTCTACCCAAATAATGTAGGGTGCAGTAGTGTTTTTTACCACTGTTTGTCTAGCTTGCCCCAATCCTAGGTTTTCATAGAAGAATTTTTTTCTTAAGTCAGTTTGAATTAAGAATTCTTTAATTATGTGATATCGTCCGGTCTTTGCTGTACCCGTCTACTACGACAAGCTCCATTAATTCAAAAGGAAAATCCTGATTGAGTATACTATTAACTGCATTTTCAATGGTTGCTTCAGAATTCTTAACGCACAAACCAACAGTGACCAAAACATCAGAATCTCATTAATTAACACACCATTTTTAAGTTTTAAATTGCCTCGTTCGAAATCTTCAAGAATGAAAAACGTCATGCAGTTTGCCAAACTCTGTCGTCTGGTTTTGACCAAACGGAGAATTTTTTTCCGAAAGAAACGGCAATCAATGAGATAAAAAGCAAAACGTTGCTTTCTAATACTTCATAAAAGTAAAAGCGCACTTGCAGGTATTAAGAAGAAAGACAAAAAAGAGCAATAACAAAGGAAAAGATAGAAATAGGTAAATTGAGAGGAAAATGAAAGTAACGAACGCGATTGGCGAAATCAAATAAAGAATAATATTAGGTATGACAGTGCTTTTTGTTCCGTTTATTTTTCCCTTTTACTAGTAAATCGAGGTATTTTGCAAAAACTCTGATTAACTGATTGATTCGTCTTAGTTTGATGCTGATTTTACCTTTAAAAGATGGGGGAAAGCTTGAATAAAAATTGGCTTCCTTAACAAGCATTGCGCGATAATTTTTTTCTATAATCCCAATTATTGAACCGCAGTCATCAGATCCAGTATCATAAGGATCAAATTCATCCAGGGCTTCTCGTTTAAAAGCGCTAAAACCGCCCTCAAAAAAAACCGTTGACCCAGCCTTTGATTCTCCGACTCTTACAAAATTTGCTGATTTAAGGTATCTTTCTTCCATCCGTGTTACCCAAGTTTGTCTTGAATTAAAAAGAGTTCTTCGGGCCTCCAATTGCACCGACTTTTGGGTCAGCTAAAAAAGGCAAAGCAGCTTCAAGAATGTTAGTAGGCCAAAAACAGTCAGCATCTGAAATTACAATTACTTCTCCAGTGCAATGTGGCAAGGCATAGTTTAAAGCGTGGGATTTTCCTTTTCGCTCGTTTTCAACCAATATTTTGATTTTCAGGTCTTTCTGATCTTGCGCAAAACTCTTTATTATTTCAACGGTGTCGTCAGATGAATTACTATCAACAATTATTATTTCCAGCAGACTTTTTGGGATATGATAAACTGCTTGAATTGGCAAGTTTATAAGAAATAATTTCTTGTTCATTGTACGTAGGAATTACGATTGAAACTTTAGGTCTGTAATTAGCATCAACGATTGTCGGCCAAGACACTGAAGATTTATGTCGTGTATAAAGATAAATAAAAACTGCAGGACCAAGCGCTAATGCACCAAACAGGAACCAGACTGTCAAGAAGAAGAAGCATGACCTAACTCACTTCAACTTCAAAATAAACGAGTTTTAAGTTAGCCGTTTCAAACCACTCAATCAGCCATTCAACCAAAAAGATCTTCTAATTATTGGTCAAGCAAGAAGCTATTAATTTTATTCTGCCAAGAATGGAGGAAGAACATCTCCAGAAACAGCTGTGTATGTTCTGAGCATTTTTAACTGTAAACCCCAAGAAATCGAGTGAATTGTATGACTATAATGCGGAAACTTCCTTTTAACCTCAGCCAACGTAATGCCGTCCTCGATTAACCCAATCTTTCTTGTTTCACCAAGCTTCTCTCTCGCCGCTAAACTCAAATAAGGCACTCTTCGCGGATTAAAACTCATAACTTTAGCTGCCACAAAATCAGTAGACAATGGATTGTCACCTGCCAAAATAGCGCCTAATCTTTTCGGGTGAGAACCTCGCACAATCAAGCCGTCTACTACAACGATGTGTGATTTAGCAATTTTATTTGCCGCAACTATTACGTTATTGATGTTCTTGTGATAGCTGAACTTTCTGGGTTTAGAAATTGCACCAAACATGTTTTTCATGGCGCAAGTTATTCCGATAAAATTGTGCGTTTTCAATTTAGGAACATTGATGACTAAATCAGCATTCAAAAGATCTTGGTGAAATGGCAAAGTAATGTTTTCTCCATTAACTCTTGCAATCATATCGGAAATATTGCCTTCACTTAAGTTCAACAATTTAACATTATTCTTTTTGCATAGTTCTGAATAGCCTAAAATATCGAAAGCGAACTTGGTTTTCATCGCTGAAGCATCAGCCTCAGCAACAGTAATACTAACATTTTCCCCAATTTTGTTTTTCAAGTAATTAATAATAGCGGAGACTACTCGCCCATCCGTTGTTTCACCAGTCGAAGCATTCCAATAGTAACACAAATTGGGCTTGATCACCACTGATTTAACATTAGCAAAATTATAGTCTAATTTATCTATCGCTCGCCCAACTGCATCGTTAATAGCAATGTTGGTGAATGGTTCCGATTTGACGCTTGTAAAAGCAACTTTGGCCATACTACTTTGCTCCATTAAAGTGATAAGCAGAATCAATAACTCTGATAACGTCCAGCTGTTCCTGGGATGTAACTGGAAAATCTGAACCATTCTTCAAAGTTTTGAAAAACAAATCCATTATTTGGTAAAAAGACGAGTAATAGTAAGTGTAGGAAAGATAGCTTAACTTTTTGAAAGAAGCTTTTCGAATCATGTTCAAAGCGCCCTCTTTTATGGCATTGAACTTCGCGTTAGGCGGGATATAATTGTCCGTTGAAACGAATCCTACTGTACCATGTAAATTGATTCTGAAATTAAAGTTGGGAAAAATGGATTTAGAGAACCAGCCAGTGTTAACGACGTAACTTGAATTGTCAGTTTTTGATTTTAAGACGACGGTACCTGAATCTTCAACAGGCAAGTTCATATTATGCCCAAAGCTTGAAAATGTAACATCAAAATCGCCGAACATCCAACGGAAAATGTCGATTAGATGATAGCCTAAATCAATCAATGCTCCACCGCCTGCCAAATCTTTGCTAAGCCACCATTCTGGAACAGGATGAGGAACTACGTCATGGGAAATAGGCCCGTTTAAAACTAATTCGGATGTGCAAATGATTGCATCGCCTATTTCGCCTCGTTCTAGTTTTTCTTTCATCCTTTGTACACATGGAAAATAACGATAGTTGACTCCAACCATCATCCTGACTTTTTCTTTTTCAATTTTCTTAACGATTTCTTGGGCTTCAGCAAAATTTCTGCTAATTGGTTTATCCAAGAAGATATCAAGTTTTTTTTCTGCAGCGTAAGAGACGCTTTCTTTCTTAAGAAAATTGGGCAATGAAATAATCACTGCATCTAATTTTTCGGAATCTATCAGCTTGCAATAATCATCGTAAGTTTTCACGTGATATTTTTCTGCAAACTTGCGATTTTCTGGATTCTTGTCAGCAGCGGCAACTATCTCAACACCATCGATGCGAATAGCATTCAGCATGTGGAGCTGCCCCATGTGACCTAAACCGATGAAACCAACTCTAACCAAATATAAAACACCCTAAAGAATAGAAAAATTGGAACAATCAGCAGAATACAATTTTAATTTTTAATGTTTAAACGTGAAGCTTTCGGAAATAATTCTTTTCATTATTCCGAAACCGTGTCTAACTTTTAATTTTTTTTCGCCAAGTCTAATCCTGTAGTCGATTGGAATTTCTACTATATCGTATCCTTTTCGTTCAACAAGTGAATTCAATTCAGCTTCGACATCAAAACCTTTACTTTTAGGTTTCCAATTTTCAAGTATTTCGCTTCTTACGACTCGTAAACCGGACAAAGGATCACCTAAATTAACTCCATTCATTACATGTTGAGCAATTGCTAGCAGTTTGTTTCCAAGATAAAATGGATTCTTAACCGATTTATCAAGATATTCACCTTTAAACCGGTTGCCAATAACCATTCCCACATTCGGACTTTGCTCTAGTATCTCAATCATTTTGGGAACGAACTCTGCAGGATAAGTGTAGTCAGCATCTGTGAAAACTATAAATCGTGAATTTGAGTTTCTAAAGCGAAAACCTTGAAACATCGCATCACCCTTGCCTTTGCCCTCTTGCAAAAGCACATCAGCACCCATGTTTTTTGCGATTTCAATAGTTTTGTCAACACTGTTGCCATCAACAACAATTAAATGAGAATTAATCATGACAGACTGTAACTCTTTGATTGTTGGGCCTATTCCGTCTTCCTCGTTAAGGGAAGCAATTATAACTGATACTGGAGAACGTGTCTCGACCATAAAAAAAACTCCTTAGAAAAACAAGTTGAGATTATGTTAAATTATGAGACACGATTGGTTTAAAGATGTAAGGAGAACATATCCCGAACAACTAAGAAATGTTCTATAGCCTTAAACATTTATTTCTAGAAGAGCATAAGCAATTAACCTATCTCTGAACATAGAAAAGCAATCTTTGCTACTACAAACTTGACATTGTCGATTGTTAGTCCAACATGCATTGGCAGAGTAATAGTTCTTGAGAGAACACTTTCAGAGGTTAAAAGACTACTGTATGATGTTTTGCCGAGTTTTTTGTAAAACGCTTGAAGGTGACACGGTGGATAGAAGACATTGCCAGTTTCCACGCCGAACTCCTTCTCTAACAACATAACAAATGCTGATCTATCAATTCTGCTATCTAATACCAAAGGATACTTGTAGTAACTGCTTCTACAGCCCGCTGAACAATTAATTGTAGTAACCGATTCAACCTTCTTAAGCAATTCATCGTAAACGCGTGCTAATTCATTTCTCTTGTTAACGAACTCTTCGAGGCGTTTCAACTGGAAGATTCCTAGAATCGCCGAGATTTCAGGCAACATCATGTGTCGTCCTAATTCCACAAAATTTGTTTTTCCAGGCCCAGAACCATAATAACGGAATCTTTTAGCAAATTCGGCTAACTCAGGATCAGTAGATACGAGCATTCCGCCTTCTCCAGTTGTCATAACTTTTGTAGGTGTAAAAGCAAAAATTGCTGCATCACCGAAACTTCCAACTTTTTGATTAGTAATAGTGGCACCTAAGGCGTGAGTTGCATCTTCGATTAAGAACAAATTTCTTTCTTTGCAAATTTCGTTTATAGCAACTAAATCAGGGTTTGGAAAACCAGCAATGTGAGTAACAATAACCCCACAAGTTTTTTTAGACAAGTTCTTTTGCAGGCTGCTAGGATCCATGGATAACGTAGTTTTTTTGTATATCAGAAAAAACTACTTTGCCGCCTGCTGAGACAACGCTGTTAGGAATAGAAATGAAACTGTTCGTGCAAACTATTACTTCCTTATCTTTTACTCCATAGTAGCGCAGGATTGTTTCAAGAGCACTTGAATCAGAATCAAAAGCAACAGCATTCTTGATTCCTACATATTGAGCAACTAATTTTTCAAAAAGCTCAACGTTTTTGCCGTTTCTAAGTTGGCCATTTTCTAAAACAGCGTTGATTTCAGCCAAAATGTTTGCATTGTATCTTCTTTTGGAAAAAATGGCCGTGAAGATCTAATGTACTCGCTCAAACACAGTCAACTCTTTAAAAGCTGTAGCCAATCGTGAATAGGTGAAAAGTTTCATCAAGGATTGCATGTAAGACTTGCCATGATTTATTCTTGATACAATTTGTTAAATATAAAACCAAAATGAAGTGAACCATTGATAGGTTTCACGAATAATTTGCCTTTTCGGTTAAACACTAACCAAGAATGCACATCTTCGCCATAGAAAAGTTCATTGAACCAGGATGGACATTGAATGTACCCGTGTTTCGAGACGCGGTTTAATTCCCTAAATAAACTCCAAGGATCATCTACATGCTCAATTAGATAATAGCTGGTAACAAAATCAAACGCTTTTCCCTTAAAAGGAAGAAAACTGCAGCTGCATAAAACAAAGGGCTTTCCATTTGTGACGAGATTTTTCATGCGCCTATCAGGAACTGGAGTTGCATGGAGATCACAGAGAATGTTTGCATGAGGAAAAGGATTTGCACCGCAAGCTATGTCAAGACAAAAAGGTGCATCATTCTGAGTTAAACTTGCAATTTCATAATATTTCTTTTTTCCAAGCTTGAAACGGTCTAACTCCGATGGTCGAACTGGAACACGCTGAAGCGTTCCACCATAAAATCTGGATTCAATTTTCATATTTTTAGGCACATTCTACCACTGCAAAACAGCTTAGTTCAATTTGAAACTAATTAAAAACCTCGCCAATAGAATCAACAATTGCATACTCGCCGATGCAATCAACTATTGCGTCTCGAATATAGTCAATATCCTCAAAAGTCAAGTCATAACGCATTGGCAAACACAAAACTTGTTTAAGCACTTTTTCTGCGACTGGAAAATCTCCAAGGCGAGTACCAAAACTCTCAAGGTATAATGGTTGCATATGGCATGGCGGATAGTAAACATGCCCGGTTTCAATACCATATTTTTCCTTTAGGTCTATTGCTTAGTTTTTCACGGTCAATTCCATCTGCAAGTTTTACAGGATACTTGTAGTAACTGTGTCGACCGTTTTTCGGAGCTTCAAATAGGGTTAACCCGTCAATGTGTATTAAAGCATTTTCGTAGTAACGTGCCAATTCATTTCGTTTGTTTAGGAATTTTTCAAGATTTTCAAGCTGATTCTTTCCAATAATGGCAGCAACTTCATTTAATCGCCAATTGTGTCCTAGCATTACTGCTTGCTTCTGCTGGTTTTGGCCAACCGTTCGCAAGCAGCGTGCGTCTTGATCTAATGTAGCATCATTTGTTATTATCATTCCACCTTCGCAGGAAGTCATGACTTTCGTTGGATAAAATGAAAAACAACCCGCATCCCCAAATGTACCTGCCTTTTGTCCATTTAGCGTTGCACCATGCGCGTGAGCTGCATCCTCCATGAGAAACAGGTTATTTTCCTCGCAAAACTGTTTAAGCTCATTTATTTGAGGACAAATAAGCCCTGCTATGTGCACAACGATTAAGCCTGCGGTTTTTGTTGAGAGTTTTCTTTTTACATCTTCAGGGTCAATGCATAGAGTGTCAGCGCACATGTCTGCAAAAACAGGTTTGCCGCCGGCAAAAATAACCGAGTTGGGTGTAGATATAAAAGTGTTTGTGGGAACGATGACCTCTTTGCCCTTTACCTTAAAATGTCGCAATAGCGACTTCAAGCGCTGCTGTTCCAGAATTTACTGAAACTGCATATTTCACATTGTTATATTGAGCAAATTTCTCTTCAAAATCTTTTGCTTGCGGGCCATCCGTTAATTTACCGCTCTTTAGTGTCGATTCAATTTCTTTAAGAATGGTTGACAAGCTTTCTTCTGGGAAAAATGGAGCTGAAGACAGAATTTCTTTCAAGTTTATTCACCTAGTTTTTAATTGATAATTTTTGGTTCCAATCTTTTGCGCCAGTACAAAAAAGATAATCGACTATGGATAGATTTGGCGTGAATCGACCATGCAATTGGTTATAAACTGGATGATGGAAATTCTGAAAAACTACTTTTATTCCTTCTTTTTCGAATCGTGTTGGATCAATGTATTCACGTCCACCAATTCCGGCGAGTTGAATGTCGGCACCAAGTGCTTTGCATTGAGCAATTATTAACTCGTTTTTTCTTCCAGTAGCTTCCAGTGATGAAGCCATTACTAGCGGGGTGGATATTTCCAGAAAATGCATGATGCCTTTTATGAAATGCATATTCAAATCTATAAGTAAAGTCCATTGCCTGCTGTAGCCATCTTCGAAATATTCGCTGAAGTCACGCCAATATGGCGCTTTGCAGTAACTGTGTTTAAGTGTTAGCCAGTGTCGTTGTGCCCAGTCTGGCTCTTCTTTATTGGCTATTCTGACTTGGTTGATATTTAATGGTCCGTTGACATGTTTTATGGGCACACTTAGCCATCTGGCGCCATCAGAAGTTTTTATTTTATTTCTATTTGTAAAACCTTGTTTTTCAAATTGGACATTGTCTTCTATTATGAAGACATCTGATCGATTAATTTTATCAAAAAAACCCAGCCAAGGTAAATAGTTGGGTTGATGACCTGAAACGATCAATCGTGTCACCACCCAATTTATTGGATTTTTTCAAGTTTTTCTATGTATCGAACTACTTCAAAAGCTTCAGCTGCTGAAAGACTTACTTGACTGCCCCTAAAAGATGCCAAATTAACCATTGACTCGTAAGCAATGTATCTTTTTGCTTTCTGGGAAAAATGGCATTTCAGCGCTGTCCATTTATCGTCGACGCAGTTCGTAATATCCACAAAGTAAGTTGGTGAAAAAGCTGGTGTAACCCTTGGAGTTTCATACGCTAAAAGCCTTGGCGCATTCCTGAAGGCTGACATTGAAAGCCAACCTACTTGGCGATGATCTTGATGTATATCATTAACTGTATGGGTTAAGATTGTGTCAGGTTTATTTGCAATGAAGAAGGCTTCAAGAAAATCAATTGCCTGTCGAGAGCAGGGAATTTCAGTGTCAGGAAAATCTCCAAAATATACTTCTTTCACGCCTAGAGTTGCAAGCGCCTCAATGCTTTCTTTAGGTCTAATTTCAGGATTGCCACTTCGTTCACCCTTGCTTAAAAACACGGCGATAACTTTTTTCCCAAGTTTAGAGGCAGCACTAATAGTCCCTCCGCAGCCCAATTCAATATCATCGGGATGCGCGCCTACAGCGAGGATTACATCAGATTTAAAAACCATTTACTTCCCCTTTGAGTATTTTTTAAGATTGTGAGAAAGCAATCGTTAGATTGGATCTAAATGAAGTTTAAGATAGGTTAAGCCATAAACTTACGTATCGTTGATTATACTCGTAAGTGTTGGTCGTACTGTTGAATAGCCAAAGTTCGAAAAATAAATTTCCGAAGCATCCGCCTAGTAGTTGAATCATGACTCACGACTATTGAATTGCCATTGACGGTATCGCCGTTTACAGTTATGCTTACCAAAGTTGCTGTGGAAGAACCTGCAACGTAATTTAATGAAATAATCAATGGTATCTCAAGGTTTTTTTGATTATCAACTGTGGCTGGTATATTATACAAAGAGGGCATTGTACTACTTGTCTTGCTGAAGCTGTCAGGCGCTGAGTCAGATGGATCCCTGAATTTTACTTGAATAAGATAATTTCCAACAGACCCCAAATGGTTGTCAACTTCAAGATATAAGGTGAAGCTTTGTCCGCTTTTGATTGAATAAGGGTAAGATGACGTGTTATGATCTGACCCTAAAAGTGAAAATTCAGTAAAACTGGTAGTTTGAGTAGCTGTTAAAAGTTGAGACAAAACAGGGGAAGCAAAAAACAACACTACAGTAGCAGCGATAATAACTGCGAGTATTTTATACTGTCCCAAATTCATATTCAGCTCTCCTCAATTTTTTCATTAAAACGGGGCCAATAATTTGAAGTCTAATCTTTTTTTTCGCTTTCACAAAATGTTTAGTTTGTTGTCTGAAAAGAGCCCCTTGAGCATAAGTCTTCCAAAATTTTCTTTTTTGTTGAAAAATCATTAAGACGTTTTTCGATGGTCTTGTTTGTCCGAGAATATTCTCGGTAAGCATCCAAATATTCTTGCCCCTTTGAAGTCAACATGTAGCATTGTCTTCCATGTTCAAATCTAATTAAAGAAGCACCAATTGTTTCCTCTAGATAACGCATCAGAACCTTGTAACTTAAGTTTGCCTGGTACATTATCTGTGTTTTCTTAGCGTCTCGACTTGCAGCCACTAGAATGTCAGCGATAATGTCGAGTTTTCCTCTATAATTGCCCAAGAGCATTTCCTCTAAGCTAACTAAAAAAGAGATGCTAAAGATAGAAATTCAATTTCAAAAAAAGTTTAAACGTGAAGCCAGCCTCGGCCACCCTTCTTTGGTTGCCGATTCAATTTTTTTTCTTTCACATAAAGTACTTCTTGTTTTTTTTCTAAATGTTTGTTTGAAATGTTTGTTTTAATAAATTTAGTCCATCCGCCAACTTGAGGATCCGGCGGAATGTATCTTTCCGTGTTTAGAACCTTGTGTCCTTCTAAAATCTCTTTGAAGCTTAATGCTTTATAGTCTCTAGTTGCATGAATGATTGTTCCCTTGTCAACAAACAATGTTGAGTAGTCGTTGATTGCTATGCCTTCAGCTCTGACTTTATCATCGACTCTCTCTCGCCAAAGTTTTTTCCACTCAACTTTTAATTCGTCAACAATTTCTTTTTGATTTATACTCAAAGCTAATCGTTCCCTCCCTAACAGAAGTGGATAGAAAAAACATGCTAGTTCAATAATAATTCACTAAAACAAGCGTGAGGCTTTCCCTCATATAATTACTTTCTCAGTTGAAGTATTTAAACAGTAGGGATGAATGATTTAACTGTTAACTAAAAACTAATTACCTTTTCTGCAACTGTTTAAATATTGTATTTACAAAATCTTTTTTCACTTAGAACAATGCCTATTCTTATAGATAACAAATGCCAATTCTTCTTTCTTTTTGCAAATCCGTTCAAAATTTTCAAGAATAGTTAGTTATATATCAACTTTTTAATCGCTTATAAGGTTTCCTTCTTAAGAACCAAGAAGGAACTCTGAAGTCTTTGATAGTGTTTTCTGGTCAAATAAAAAGTTTAATTTTCCAAATTAACTATTAAAACAGAGCAGTTATCCCGTGTATTATGTATTCAACTGCGATGGCTGCTATAAAGAGCGCCATTACTCTTGCTATAACCAAAGTTCCGGTTGTTCCCAAGAATTTGTAAATTCTATCAATGAACCTTAGAACAACCCATGTTATTGCTAACACAATTACCACTGACAGGACTGTTATAATAATGTCGAAGGTTTGAAGGTTGATGATGGTAGCGGTTATTGCTCCGGGCCCTACAAGGAGAGGAATCGCTATTGGGACAGCACCTAAACTTTCAGGTGATTCAACGTTTTCGTGCATGCTGCCTGTAACTAATATTCTCACTGAAATTATTAGAAGTAATATTCCTCCGGCTATCTCAAAACTTGAGAGTGTTATGCCGAGAAGATAAAAGATTGCTTGGCCCGTTAACGCGAAGATCAAAAGCAAAATGAAACCCACAAGAACTGCAGTATTGTAAACTTTTCTTTTTTGTTTGGCGTTCAAGGTTTGGGTTAACCCGATAAAAATTGGAATGTTTCCTAATGGATCGACAACTACGAATAAGGCTATTACAGCTTGGGCTAAGCCGGCTGTGAACGTGTAATCCATTACTTCTTTCCCTGAAAATAGCAAGCGTCATTTGATAAAAGCATGCTGGTTAGAAATTCTAATACAGAATGATTCCTTGTTACTAATTGAAGCTCTATAAACCATTTAGTTAGGAAAACTTGGGTTTGAATTTCTTACACTTAAACACGGTTAGAGTAACACAAAGCACAGGGAAAAAGTTCCTTGAACCTTGCACTTAATGTTGTACTCGTTTCAATTCGGCAACAACGTTTTTGTGTGCGCTCATTCTGTGTTCTTGAAGTTGTTTTGGGTCACTCAATTCGGCATTGCATTTTGGACTTTTGAAGAATAGCTCAACCAAAGTGTTAACCTCAACGTCAAAGTAGCGTGTCAGTTCTTAAGTCTTCCACAAATAAGCTATATAGAATACAGAATTTAATGAAATAGTGGGTTTGGATGCTTTGGCAATTTGCTGCGGAGTCATTTTAACTCAAATCTGGTATTTGAAGAATGATTAGATAAAACCTATTGCATTTCCAAATATTGGTGGCAAATTGGCAGCAGTATTTATCAGTAAGGATTATTTTGAATTACTGCTCAATTGCATATTGAGTGCAGAGGTCGCCGAGCCTGGTCAAAGGCGTAGGCTTCAGGAGCCTATCCTGTAGGGGTTCGTGGGTTCGAATCCCACCCTCTGCACCATAAAAGAAACATCAAATTGTTCAAGTTTCGCTTGTTTTAGGTTCAGAAACCACATAAAACATTAACAGTCACTTGTTACGAAGCTATATTAATCTGGGTTAAGGTACCAAATGGTATCGTTAATGGGGGGCAATGAATGGCAAACATTACTAATTTACAGCGGACCAAGATATGGATTGATTCTTCCCGATGGATTTCCCTGCCGAATTCCGCCATGCCAGTAATTCTGGGCGGCCTTACAGCTTTTACCAACGGCTTCTTCGATTGGAGCCGCTTTATTATTGCTTTCTTAGGTATCATAGCCGTGCACGCAGGCACGAACTTGTTGGATGATTATGCCGACTTGAAAATTGCCGGTTTTTTCCACCGCAATAAAATTAGGGAATCTAAAGGTGAAGGCATCCGTACAGTCAAAGCTCCCTATGTCGTCAACGGGACAATCCGGCTGCAAAACGTGTTCTATGTTTCCATGGCTCTGTTTGCGGCCGGCGCTGCCGCCGGAGCTTACCTGACGATCGTTTCCGGATGGCCAGTTATCGCCATTGCAGCGTTCGGTGCACTTATTTGCTTTTTCTACTCCATGCCACCTGTAAAGTTATGCTACCGTGGTCTAGGTGAGCTTGTGGTCGGGGCAGCGATGGGACCAGGAATATGTGTTGGTACTTATTACGCTGTCGCTCAAAGGTTTGATTGGGCACCGTTGTTCGTCGGCATAGTCCTCGGATGCCTTATTGGGTTGATTCTCTTCGTCCATTCCATCATGGATTACAAACCCGATATCGCAGTTGAGAAAAAAACCTCTGTTGCTTATCTTGGCGGCGCTAAAGCGGCTACGAGCGTGCTACCGGTGATTTTCTTTATAGTATACGGGATAGTTGTCGCCGGCATTTTGTTCAAGATATTGCCTTTGACTTATGTTTTGCTGTTTCTAACGTTGCCCATGGCCGTTAAACTGGTTATGATGATGCGCCGTTTGAGTAGAGGCGATTACGGCGAGGAAAAACCCCGTTGGTGGATGGGACCAATGGAGCAGAAAGTCGAAGGGCACGATTGGTTCATGGTGCGATGGCTGTTAGCTCGTAATGTGATGATCACCACTACGCTCCTTATAGTCGCCGCCAATGTTATCTATGCAGTATATTTAATCTTGTAGGATGTCAAAAAAATGTTTGAAGTATTTCATTATGCCGGTTGGTATCTGCAATGTCGTGTTCTAGGTAAAAGGAAGCCTTTGCAGTCCGTGATTTTCATCACCTCATATTGTAATTTACGTTGCCGCCACTGTGCCATCGAAAAACAGGTGGATGAAGGCAAAATACCCCAGGAACATTTCCCGCTTGCTAAAGTTAAGGATCTCTTGCAGCAATGCTATGATGCAGGCTCTCGTATGGTGACTTTTGAAGGTGGCGAACCTTTGCTCTGGCGTGATGGTAATTATGACATCGAATACTTGGTTCAGGAAGCAAAACGTATGGGCTTTCTTTCCACCAGCTACAGCACTAACGGGACGTTACCGATACCAGCGAGCAGCACTGATCGCATCTTCGTCAGCCTAGACGGCACTAAAAAGTATCACGATGCTGTCAGAGGAGAAGGCTCATTCGATAAATTGATGACGCACATCAAAGAATCTGCTTACTCTCATATCAGCGTCAACTTCGTCGCCAACGTCATCAATTGGGAATGTTTAGACGACTTAATGAAACTTGTAGCTGAAACACCCAAAATTAAAGGAATTTCTGTAAATTTCCACACCCCGCACGCGGGAACGGAAGATATGTTCCTGCCGTGGGATAAACGCCGGATAGTTGTCGATAAAACTCTTAAATATAAAAAAGATGGCTATCCCATCATAAACTCTACGGAAGGGCTAAAGAGACTGCGCGAAAACCAGTATAGCAAACAATGTTGGATAACTGACTTTGTTTTACCAGACGGAAAAAGATATTCTCAATGCATCGGAGCGGCTGAAGGTATTTGTGATAAATGCGGCTACGGCATGGGAGCAGAAATGTCAGCATTGTACGAGCTGAACTTCTCAACCATTAGTGAAGGGCTAAAGCTGTTTTCCAAAATTTAATAAAACATGCATTAAGCTTACCTCCTCAGCCACAAAACTGCAGAAAATTAGGGGCGCAAATTTAAAAGTTAGATTCGTCTCACTATAATATCGCCTTTGTTTTCAATCCAAATTATTTTGTCTCCAGCAGTAATTTTCAGTTTTTTCATTATTTCAACTGGAATCGTGACTTGTCGGTTAGACGTTACTTTGCTAACTCGCATTATTCGCTCTGACATAGCCATCCACTTTTGAAGCTATTATTGAACTATTAATTGTTTTCAAGTGTTTGGAAGGAAAAGAAGGAAATCCATAAATATTTCGTTAAAATAACAGCTTCTCCTCGAAAAATACTTTTCAGGACGGTATGACAAAAAGCTTGCCGATAGAAATCATAAACGCGAAAGCAAACGTCGTTGAAGTACGCATGTCCTGCGACAAGTGCAAGCAATACATAGGCAATAGAATAATGACCGTGCAAGAAGTTGAAAAACAAAAAAATTGTGTTTTGTGCGTAAAATGCAAGTCTGCAAACAGCTTGAAAAAAACCGTGTCATAAATTATTATTGATTTGCCACACAAATTATTTCGTGGATTAAATAAAGTCTTATTTACTCCTAAGACATACAAGAAGGCGATACTTATGCAAAAAGGAACTGAGACGAAATTAAAAAAGGATTTACTTGTTGAAATTCAGGCTTTAGAAAGTAACTACGCAGTAATTAAGAAATTTCTTTCAAGCCCTGAATATGACATATTACAAGTCGCCGAAAGCCTGCAAGCTTTTAAAGATGGCTTAAGCCGAACCAGCGCGTTCATCTTGGCATTGTACACTCTTCACGGGCAGAAAGTGAAGATACCTTGGGAACCACTCTTCACAAGCTTAGATTATGCATTAACGACAATAAATGTGGCGCCAACGGCAAAGCAGTCTGCTTCGCTTAAAGCTATTTTAAGTATGTCAGCGTCTCAAATCGAGCAAGTTATGTCATATCTTTCAAACCTTAAGGAATCTATAAAATAAGTCCAGAACGAAATTCGTTCAAGCAGCTTACCGTCATATTTTCATTTTTCCGAAGTTGAAAGAGTTAAGTATAATTATTTCTAAAAAGATTGATTTATCATGGCTTATCTACGGACAGAAAAAGAAAATATTGAAGTATCTTATCCCATTGAAAAAATCTGGGCTGACCATCCCAAACGCCATTTCAAAACTAAAATGGAAAATAGAGAAACCGACCAGAAAACTCATCATGTAAAAGCTAAAACCACGGGTGCCTTTTTATCGTACGGTTCCGATTTACTCATCGACTTATCAAAAGTGGATGAAAAAACAACTCGTATGATGATTAAGGCTGAAACACCTGTCACCACAATTACTTCAGTTGCTGATTTTGGGCGAACAAAAGATCGCATTGAAATGTTCATTGAAACGTTAGCGGAACTGATGAATACTTAATTTTCAATTGCTATTCGGAGCCTTTCACATGTAAACTCTTGGGCCGCAGCATGATTTGCTTCCCCCTTAACCAAAGCTCGATTTTTCCCTTTTCTTAAAACAAGCCTTTGCTTGTAGTTACCCTTGCACAGTCACAAGTCTTTATACAAGCTTCTAACCTACAGCTTTTCAGAATAACCATAACATTTTCTTACAATATTCATTCCTATGCTAGGGAAAATGAGGAATCATCAGCGTCAACATTAAACGAAACAAATTCTATATTGATTTTCTACTCTTTATTGGCGGCTATCCTATTTGCCGCGATAAATATTTTTTCTTATAAAATCATAGTTTTTTTAGGCAAATATAAAGGAGCAGTGCTTTCACTATTCGGAGGCATAACAGCAAGCTACGTTTTTCTCGACTTGTTGCCAAGCCTTCAAATCTCAAGTCAATTCTTAACAACAATCAACAGTTCCCTTACGGCGCTTTATGAAGATGCAATTTTTCTAGTCGCTTTCGTTGGTTTTCTGGTCTATTTTATCCTAGAGCATATGACCATAAGCTTTCGCGATAAGAGGACAGCCGAAATCAGCAGAGACTCAAACATTTCTCATGCTGAAAAAGGCATTTTTGCAGTTCACCTATTCACTTTTTCTTTCTTGAGTTTTATCTTAAGTTTTGTTCTTCTATTCCAGTATCAAACAGGAATAATTGTAGGGTTGCTGTACACCATCGCAGTATCTTTACACCTTTTCATCTTTGAAGGTTCAATTTTTGAACAATACAAGGAACTTCAAGCAAAAATTGGGCGCTATGTTACAGGTTTTATTCCACTTGCTGGCTGGGCTGCTTCAATTTGGTTTCCTGAAAGAATTGCGGAAGCTTACGTTCTTTTAGCGTTCATTTCAGGTGCAATATTGTATAATTCTATTCGAAATGAAATTCCTTCAGTGAAACGAGAAAAAAGCTTGATTTTATTCTTGGTCGGTGTTTTGATCTACAGTTTGCTTTTAATTAGTGAGGCATTAGCACATGCAGGAGTATTTGGTTTGTGAGTAACTTTACTTAGATAACCAAGATTATCGCAGAATTATTCATGAATTAACAATAGCACGGGTTAACTTTGATTAAATTAGAGATGAAAAATTGGTCAACGAAAACGCGATTGAAACGTTTAATCTAACGAAAACTTTCAAGACGAAACTAAACAACAATCAAGAGAGTAAAATAGGATTCTTGTCGTGGAAAAAAACGATAGCGGTAAAAGCAATTGATAACCTGAATTTGGAAATCAAAAAAGGTGAACTTTTTGGTTTACTTGGCCCGAACGGTGCTGGAAAAACTACGCTTGTGAAAATGCTCTGCACGCTTCTTCCACCTGACGAAGGAACTGCGCAAGTTAACGGGTTTGATATAAATACTGAACCGATGAAAGTGAAACAGTCAATTGGCACTCTTTTCAGTGTTGGTGAAAGGGGATTTTTTTGGAGACTCAACGGCTACCAGAACCTGGAATTTTTCGCTGCAATCAGCAATGTTCCAAGAGCAAAAAGGCAAGAACGAATTAAAGAAGTTGTAAAACTGGTAGGGTTAGAAAACAACGCTTGTGAACTTTACCAAAAGTATTCAGGAGGAATGAAACGAAAATTGGCTTTAGCAAGAACACTGCTTCCAGACCCGCCAGTGCTGCTTTTAGATGAACCAACAACTGGTCTAGATGTAATATCCTCCAGAAACATTCGCGATTTCATTAAAAATACAGTAATTAAAGAATTTGGAAAAACAGTTGTTTACACTACGCATTATATTGAAGAAGCATCTCAAATTTGCGACAAAATAGGAATTATGAGCAAAGGAAGATTGATAATTTGTGATTCTCCCAATGCCATAAAAAACAGGATAAAGAAGGCAGAGTTAATTTGCATAATTGTCGAAAAAATAACTCAAAAACAGATTGAGCAACTGCAAAAAATTGAAAGTGTAATTGGCGTAACTGAGAAAAATGAGAATTTGCTATCTGGTCAAAAGAAATTAGATATTCAATTAAAGAGCTTAGATCAGGTGCCTTTGATATTTAGCTTCTTGTTTTCGGAAAAAATTAGACTTTTAAATTTTGAGCGTGCTGAGCCGACGTTGGAAGAAGCGTTTATCGAGTTAACACGGAAGAGAGAATAAATGACGATTCTAGGTGAAATAGAAAAAATTTATTATTTCATGAAGCGCGACATGATTTCCTTTGCAACTTATAAAACTAACATGCTCTTATTGGTGTTTACTTCGCTTTTTGGTGCGTTAACATTCGCTTTTCTGGGTCAGAGTGTCACAATGCAAAGTTATCTCAATCAGTACCATTTAAATTTTACAACATATCTGCTTATCGGGTTAGCCTTTAGCACTTACCTGAGCCAGAGCCTAACGTTAGTTCAGAAAACTATCAATCCGTGGGCTCTTGAAGAAGTCCTGGTTTCCCCAACACGCTTATCCACGTTTATCATTGGCAGCTCAATTTGGGGCTTTGTTTGGAGCACTGGCGTCGTTATTGTTTTTCTTGGAGTAGGCGTCTTAGGGTTCGGAGTTTCGTTAAGCATCAACGTCATCGGAACTTTAATCGTTCTTGCTTTAGGAGTTGGCACTTTTCTTGGTTTCAGCATGATTGGTGCAGGAATTTTAATTGTAACTAAGCAAGGTGACCCTGTGACAGCCCTTATTACTCTAACAACCAGTTTATTTGGGAATGTTCTTTTTCCACCTCAAGTTATGCCCGCTGCACTTCAAGTTATCTCTTACGTTCTTCCACAATACTATTTCTTCACTTGCATAAGGTTAATGCTGACAGGTTGGACGGTACAAATGATCTTGCCACAACTTTTAATCTTAGCACTTATGTGCGCAGTTATGGTGCCTTTAGGTTATACCGTTTACTCGCAATGTTTGAAGAGCGCAAGGAAAAATGGAACCTTATCATGGTTCTAAAACTTAAGTTGAACACACATCAAAGCAAACAAGCTTCAAGAAAAAGCTTGACGATTCACACAATTCTTTATTTTCGTGAAAAAAACAATCTGAATTTCTGTTAAAACAAAACTTTCTTGCAGCATTAAAGAGTAAGAGAAACGAATTAATTTTATGAAATGCATCTATAAATTAGTTGAAATGTTATGGGAATGACCATAATTAAAATTCTTAAGAATTGTCCTGAATGTGGTGGACGTACCTCAAAAAGAACTGCTGACGTCTTCGTTTGTGAAAATCCTGATTGCGGCTACATCGACGCCGAGCAATTATTCACAGTTCTTAAAGACTTTGGAATCAATTCAGAATTAATTAAGAAAATTCAAGAAAACATGATTGCTAATTCTGCAAACTCTAATACTGGTTTTGAAGCGAAGTTATAGAAATCATTGAAAAACCATTTCTTACGCTTTCAAAGACGCTTTACTTAAGAGCTTACCATCGATTATTTTCTGCAAGTTGACTTCAAAACCTGCGACTGGATTCTCAAGTTTCCAGACTTCCAGTACTTTCGGACTTATTTCGCCTACAATGCCCACAACTTGATTATCAACGATTATGTTGCCAGCTCTTCCTTCAATAAAGCTCGGATGACTTGACTCTTTTATCTGCCAGTCAACTCCAAAATTCATGAAAAATGAGTCTAAGGCCGATTTTGCTTCACTGAAACCTGCCGTTGCATGTGTTGACACTGCCGAAAGCCATTCTTCATTTCTGGTTTTAGTTTCGCTCTCCTCATCGTGTAATGTAACTTTGCCAAGTTCAAAGATTTTTTGTGGAAACTCGACTGATTGATTGTTGCTTAAAAATTCAATCAGGCTTGGAAGCAACCAGTTTCTAAGGCAAGTCATGGTTACGATTTTAGGATTATACAGCTCGACTACAGTTTGTCTTTCAGCATTCATTTTATCGAAGAGATTCTCCGGATTAGTCAACGTATAATTTAAAACTTCTTGGAATCCTAAACCAACCATGAAATCTCTGGCTACATTAATTAGTCGTTGATCGGGCTTTGCGCATCCAGTCGTTGGCAAGTCACGCCAGAGCGGTTCCATGTTGTTGTATCCGTACGCAATTGCCACGTCTTCAATCAAGTCAACTTGATGCATGACATCAATTCGGTAGCAGGGAACAAGAACAAAGACTTTTTCTTGAGTGATCTTTTTAACGCTAAAACCTGCAATGCAGAGTAATTCAGATATTTTTTTTGCTGTAAGTTTTAAGCCCAATAGTTGATTAGTATAATCAACGCTTAACTGCATGCATCGGTTGTTAAAGTTGGGTGTTCCAACGTTTTTTTGTTTGTAATTGCTTTTTGGATAATTAATTGTTGCTGAAAAAGCTTTCCCGCCAACGTCGATTAAGTTTAGTGTCACTAAATTAAGTGTATTAAGAACAGTCTGATGAATTGTGCCCGTTACTTCCACTAGTAAGTCTTTTGTATCTTCAGTGATCTTTCCTAAATCATTTGAGTTAATTATCGGTGGAAAAGAAAGCGGCTTATTATTTGAATCAAGCAGAATAGGATAGACGCTCTGGTTCTTCACAATATGCCCGTATTCGATTCCTTTTGGATGACGCTCTAACATCTCATTTAAAGTCAACTTTTCAGTAAATCCTAATGGAACAAAGCTCACTTGGTCAGGCTTCGCCACTGTATATTCCAAAGGGGGCGTTATCAAGTTAAAATCGTAAATTCCAATAGAGGTTTTTTGGCGGCTTCGCCCATACGTTTTGTCCAGTTTATCTTGCAGGTGCATAAGTCCACGGATGGATTTATCATTCAAGTGAACATCTTTTACAATTGAACAACAAATATATGGCCGAATATTGAAAAGCTTCGGGTTAACGTTCACTTTAACAATTGATTTTCCAGCAGAATACTGCTTCAATCCTTTTTCTTGATTAAGATAACCTCGTAGTCCCCTTGCGAGACCTTCAACGCTCCAAAGATCTGGGCGATTCGTATCTTTCATTTCTATGGTTAAATTGTTATCTTGTTGATTGTATCCTTTAACTTCAGCTTTCACATACGCTAAAATCTCGTCGAGTTTCTCCATGTTTCCTTGAAGATTTAATTTGAGTAAATTTTCAAGTTCGGAATAGTCAACATCGATTGTGGGCATTTTTTATGTCACCTGCTTTTTTCGTAGCCAATCAAGGTCTTGACTGAAAATGCAGCGGATGTCTTGCATTCCTGCTCGCATCATGAACAGTCGATCGACGCCTAAACCCCAAGCTATGACGGGCACTTTTACGCCTAGAGGCATGGTTACTTCTGGACGGAAGATTCCTGAGCCGCCGAATTCAACCCAGCCGTAACCTTCTTTGTAAGCGCTTAATTCAACGCTGGGTTCAGTGAATGGGAAGTAGTCGGGTTTGAAGCGTATTTTGTCAGCTTCAGCAATTTCTAAGGCGAATTTTCCCAGGACGCCTAGAAGATCTTTTAGCGTTAAGTCTTTGTCAACAACTATTCCTTCAACTTGGTTAAATTCTGAAAGATGAGTTTTATCAATAAGTTCTGGTCTATAAACACGCGCTATCGAGAAGTATTTACTTGGAACTTCAAGATTTTTATTAGCTAACGTTCTTGCACTAAGGCACGTTCCGTGTCCACGCAGAATTAATCGCTTAGCAACATCGGAACTATATTTGTATCCCCAGCCCGTTGAACCTGTTTTCCAACCGGTCTCATGTGTTCTCTTTATTTGCTCAACGATTTTCTCATGCTTGCTTACGTCGCCGTATTTGGGTTCTTTAATGTAATAAATATCGCTCAGTTCCCGTGCTGGGTGATCTTGGGGAGTGTATAGTGCATCAAAGTTGAACAAGCAAGTCTCAACGTTTGTCCCAGTCATCTCTTTGAAGCCCAAAGTGACAAGTTTCGCTCTAACTTCATCTAAAAAGCTCAAGTACGGATGCTTTTTCCCAGCCCAAGTCTTCGCTACTGGCGCTTGAATGTTGTATTTTTGAAGCTTTGTCGCGCGCCACTTGCCTGAAATAATTAGTTCCGGAGTAAGTTGCGTAACTTCTTGAATAGCTATTTTGCTTTCTGTTACGGCTTTTTTACCTTCAGAAGTGATTTGAAGGATTCTGCGGGTTTTCGGGTCAACTGTTAGAAGCTTTCGTTTTTTTAGTGTTTCAGCGGCTTCCTGAAGTTCCTTACTTAAATCATCCAAAGAAGCCTGTGACTTATCGCATAAGTAACTTAGCAGTTTTTCATCAGTTCCTTCTGGAATGAACGCCTGATGCAGAAAAGCCTCAGCTATGCGAATTGTATTTGAATCTGAAAGGAAAACTGCCCATTTTTTCCTAAGCGTCCAACCGAGCGCAATCTGAATAAATTGTGGTGACAATCCTGCTTCTTTGGCTGCTTTCTGCAAATCAGAGCTTCCGCCGAGTAAAGCGACGGATTTGATCAGGTTGCGTTCGGGCAAACCATTTTTTGCGTATTGTTCGCCCTCAACTGTTAATTTGACTATGTTTTTATGCTCAGCGTGCACTTCAACTAATCCTTCTTCCTGCAAAACTAAAGCGGAACGCATGATTGCAGCATCTGGAAAACCACAGGCTTCGATTAATTGTTCCACTGAAGCCTTTTGGCCAAGCTTCTCCAAAGCAGAAAGAATCTTTTGCTCATGCACCCTAAGCTCAACCATGAAATTTGCCTTCGTAACATCTTTTTGTTTTTGTAAATCAATAGTTCTTAACCCACAAATAAAAGCATGCTGATGATGTGAATAACAAAGTGCTCTGGAAATGATGTTTTACCTTGCTTTTAACTCTAAAAATGTAAAAGTTGTAAAATTGTAAAAGCAATGGTGTAAAATCTAGGCAGGTTTTGGTTTACTTAAGAAATCCGAGAAATATATTAAATCAAAGCAAGGAATAAGTAATAAGGTACATAAGCAATGCCTTGCTCAGTTTTCAGTTGATTTTTGGTTATGACTATTCCCCCATTGCACGAACCGCCTTCCATGAAGTTATGAAGCCCATTAAGGTCATCGGTTTTAACGTCAGATCGAAACTTTACTTCAATCGGGATATATGTTCCGTCTAGCTTAACTACGAAATCCACTTCCTTTTTACTCGAATCTTCCCAATAAAAAACTCTGTTTGTGTATTCATAAGATGAGCTGGGGAACATATTGAATGTTAGTCTTATGATATGGTCGCATACTACGGATTCAACCAGTTTTGAGCAAGCTTCAGGATTGCCCAAAAATTCAAGTGCGCTAAGATATTGAGGTATAGAGAAAGCCCAGCCTCTTAAAGCGTGGAAAATGAATGGGTCTTCGAAATAGACCTTTTTATCTTTTTCAAAACTTGGAGCAGCCTTGTTTCGGTCAAGACGGTATACCGTTGACACAACAAAGGCAGATTGCAAGGCGTCCACATATTCTTGCATGGTTTGAGGAGTCATATCTGTTTGCTTGCACAGTGAATTCCAATTCACTTGAATAGAGAGGCATTCTACGAGGCGCTGAACTATCTGGGTCATTCGTCGTTGGTTCTGTTTCCAACGTGCTAAGTCTCCCAACATGGAGCTTACATAAATCTCGTAGACATTTGCTGGAATTTCTCCATTTGCAATGTATGCATCTATAGCAGAGGGTATACCGCCAGTTATCAGATACTCCTGAAATAGTTTTGAAAGTTCTTTTGAATAGGTATTAAGTTTTTCAAGTTCTTTTGGAATCTTGGCTTTAGCAAGCTGCAAGATAATCTCGTCACGCCTTACCCTTTTCAGAAGGTTAAGGAAACGAATTGCTTTTCGTAAGTTGTCGCTTCTAACGTCAACAAACTCGGAAAATTTCATTGGAAGGAAAACCTTGTCCAAAACATCCTCAACGTTTCCTCTCCTCCCAGGAAGCCGCTCAGCTGAAGTTTTTATGTCTAAACTGTGAGAGCCTGTAAGTATCAAGGTACAATTCTTTAAAGAACCAGAATCGACAAGAAATTTTATTCCTTTTTGCCAGTCTTTTACGGACGAGATTTCATCAAGAAAAATGTATAACCTTTCATCATGTTTTTCTCTCGCATAATTCAAGTAACTGTTAATCACAGCCACTAATTCCTTTGGGTTCTCTACCAAATCACATGCCCAAAAGAAAACCTGGTTAGACTGAACCTTTGAATCAAGTATTTTTTGTATCATCAGTTTTACAAATGTGGTTTTGCCGACTTGTCGTGGTCCTCTTACGGTGTAAATGGCATCTTCATCGATTTTGAAAAAGAATAGTAAACGTGGTATCCAGTTGAAATTTGATTCGGCTCTTCTGACTAAATTTTTGTCCCGTAAAATTAGTTTAGGGTCGTCCCACCAAGGATTCAGGGATACTAGCTCTTGATGGTTCATGTAATCATTCTGATATGTAAACACCTAATTAAGACATTGGTAGACGCCTGTCAAAATTACATCGGGTTTACCACAAATCCTAAATAAATTCACCGACAACGAAGCAAAAAGAGAACAAGTTGAACTAAGAAATCAGTGAAATAGTCGCAAAACAATGCGTCCAAGAATTATGTTTGCGAAGAATTCATACAAACCAAAAAAAAGCTTGATTCAAGACATTATCCGCCAAAGTCGCAGCCCTATCCTTATTCTTTATCCCTTGCAGACTTAGTAGTAATTAACTGCTCACTTCCACAGAGGGTGAGGTTTTAAGAAGTCACTTTATACTCGCAATCGCCAAAGTACCTGCAGCTTCCGGCATTTTCTAACACTGTTATGATGGTCTGGTTCTTGAATACCTAAACTTATCAAGGCAAACTTGCTAAGCTTACCGTTAAGAAAATTTTTAGCCTCTTCTGTCTGAGAACCCTTAAAGACTCTAACACTCTGCCTTGTCTGCTTATCCTTGATGTTTACAATCCAGACCTTTTCCTCATGTGAAATAGTAAACCAATCCTTAGGTTCCAAAGAATCGGTAGTAGAAAAACTGGAATTCAGATACAAAAGAGTCTGCAATATCTGGTCGTCATAAGGCTTGCTTAGCTCAGTGTATTTACTAGTGTCTTGCGGGAACTTGGTGTCTTCAACTATTAACATACCTTTACTTCTTGCAACCTTATCAGATTGACCGATTAGCAGCATTGTTACAGTTTTATCGCCAAAAGGTATCTTCGTTAGGAATCTTGTAAAAATTGCTTCACGAGCAAACTCAATATCCTTCGTGAAGTCAGCAACCTCTTCAGAAGTAACTGGAACAAATTTGAAGTGTTCTTTCTCATATTCAACCTCTTTTTCGTGCGATTTTGTTCCTTCAATTGTTATTCTAGTTTGCGGAGGCTTGATTCCTCGCAGTAAGTGTTTAATCTTGAATTCGCAATACCCCATCGAATCCGAGAATTCTGTTACAGCGGACAAGATGAAGGGATTGCCATCGGGCAATTCTTTAATCCGAATCATAAAACAAGGATAGCAAAGCAGGGATAAAAGTTTGGGGCTAAGCAGCTTAAATCAAGTTCTTGGTATAATCTTGCGAGGTATTATGTAGCAAAAACTCTAGATAATAATTCGGTTAGCTCCTCTTTCTTGTTATCAGGTAAACTATTCACGTTGACATACTTCTTAATTTTCAAAGCAATTTTTGGTTTGGTTAGTTGGAAGCAACTAAATATTTCATCTTGCAGCTTATTTCCGAGTCTTTGCGCTTCCATGTTAACAGGAATTAAGCCAACCTTACAATTAATTACTCTGTTTACTACATCATCGATATCGAGGGTTAACCAGCCGCTAGTTCCTAATTGTCGCTTCAGCGAGGCTGAATCGTCAGAGCTAGTCATGTTTTGTATCAAAGTCTTGATATCGGTTTTTTGAGGAAGGTTCGTTTCGTCGATGAAGTCATACAAAACATTATACAGCCAATCTTTGTTGTAATAGTTTTCTATCTCTCCAAACTGTAGAACATTTATACCCTTAGCTTTTAGCGTATCTGATTTCTGAGCACTTGAATCGGTGTCGACAATGCCTAAATTGAAATGTGTATTCATTCGTCCCAAAGTTCCTTTGTCATCAAGCAAGTCTTTATCAACAACAGCCAACCAAGGAACCTCAAAGGCTTCCAATAAATCGATGAAAATGTCTAAGTTAGCTTTGCTACCCGTTTCGATAACACCAATGTTCTTTGCATCAAAATCAAATTTGTCGTCAATGGATTTGGCGAAAGCCTGTAACATTATTTTATCGCTTTGACCTTCAACAAGAACCACTTTTTCGGAAAAGAACAATTCAAGGTTAGATTCAGAAAGTTCTTTTTTGAGTTTCACTTCATCAATAGCACCAGTTGCTCTCTTGACTGAAGTTTCTTTGCCAACTTTCCTTACTAATACTATCTCGGAAATGTCTCTGTCTAACAAGTATTGGGGAGAGTGAGTAGTGATTATAAGCTGGACTCCTTCAGAAGTACAAAAGTCCTTTAAAACGCTTGCCATGTGGCGGTTGGCGTGAGGATGCAGAAACAGCTCTGGTTCTTCGATTAGAATTAGTGCTTGTCCTGCCTTGACTTCGCTATACAATTTGAATAATGAAATTATGATAACGCTTTGAATACCTGAGCCTTTAAAGTCCAATCCAGTTTCTATCCCGTCATCGAGAAGAATCTCAAGTTTTCTATAACTTTCGCGAGGGTTACTTGGCAAAAAGGAAAACTTAACCCCGTTGTGACTAATAATGGCTGAACTAATCTCATTAAGTCTATTCTGGTATTTCAAGAAAATATCATTACAAACATCATTGCCTTCGCTTAGTTTCTGATTAAGCTCAGTTTTCTTTGTTGCGTCTGCGCCATCATAAAGCTTTGCAAGCAATTTTCCCAAAAACGAGTAATCCGTTGTCTTTAGAATCTGCGTATGGTCACGAACTGATGGAATATGTACTGAAGTGATTATGGCATTCTTAAGCTCAGTAGAAAGGTACTTGTAGTAAACGCCTCCAAGGTAAAGTTTCTTTTCAAGTCCAACATTGGACATTTCTATTTCAAGACGAGCCGAGCGTGTAGCATACAGAAACCCGGTGTAATCGATTGCCCTGTAATAATTATGTTCAACATAGCAAGGGTATTTTATTTTTGATGTAATTTCGTTAATTTCTTCATCAGTGAAATCATCAAAATGCAAAATTATCTGTATAGTTCGAGTTTCATCACCATCGAAAAAATCGTTTTTAGTCGGCTTAAAAAAGCGCTCTCCTAAAACAATATCAATAGCTCTCAGGATATTTGATTTGCCTGTGTTATTCTTGCCGACTATTATAGTAGAGGCACCAAAATCCATATCTAATTGCTTAATGCTGCGATAATTTGATATTTCCAATCGAGCGAGCTTCATACTTGAGCGTATGTACTTCAGGCACATTATAAGCTTTTTTTAACGACAATTAAACAGAATAATAAGGAGGTTATAATTTGGGAGTAATCCGAGGTTTTATGTTCTTTCAAATCAAATAACATTAGCTTTATGAAAACTCTACTTGCTAATTTCCAACTGAATGGTCTAACGGTCTTTTGGTAGAAAATACCTTAACATACTAGCCAAGGCATTTCATTGTTTCCAAACACGACACCAAATGGAGTTTGTCTGATTTTTCACCAGTCTTCTAATCGGTGATGGAGAACAAAGCTTTTAAACAAAACAGTCATGTTCTTTTTTTAATGACCCAGAAAAATCATTTCGATTAGACACCGCCAATATGATTGTGAGAAATGCGGTAACACGTAAACCCTTTTAGTGAATAAGAACGGACAGCTGTTTCAGTTTATTGCACTAACTGCGGGCACACTAAAAAACTCGTGGATACCCTTAATACCTGTGGGCACTTAACAAGTGCTTGAAAGATGACCACAAGAATATTTTTTTACGATTCTTATTTTGTTTTTTGAGCTTTTGAAAGATGTAAAAGAAGCTAATTCTAAAAACTTTGTAACCCAATTTGATAAAAAGGCATTTTGCTATTCGTTTTTGGGAGCTAAAATTGCAGTTGAAAAAGCATCTTCCTTGAAATATCGGTTTGCAGCATCCAAAATATCCCTGGCGGAAACTGATTTGATTTTTTCGCAATAATCGGCAAGCGCCGTTTCTTTTTGGAACTGCATTTCCATGAAAGTAATTATATCATGACACTGTTCTGGATCGTCAATTTCTCTAAGTATTCCACCCAACATCATATTCTTTGCTTTTATTAGTTCCTCATCACTAATCATTTGTGACCGCAACTTTTCAAATTCTTTCAAAATAAGTGTCTTAGCCTTTACAACATTCTTATTCTTAATTGCACAATCAACGCTGAAATAACCAAAGTCTAACCCTTTACTGTGAACCGAGCTTATATCGTAAGTTAATGCATTTTCTTCTCGCAAAGAAATGAAAAGACGTGAACTTGCACCATTCCCCATTAGGATGCTCAGTAAATCAAGCGTGGGGGCACCAGGATTTTTGGAGGGAACAGTTTTTGCTCCAACGCTAAGGTAAGTTTGAGAAATGCCTGCTTTTTTCCGTCTCACTTCAGTTGCTGGCTTCTTGCTTTCCGTTTCTGAATGGTTTCTTTTGGGATGTGCAATGTTAGGCATGGTATTCCTTTCCGCTTCAAAAGTTCTAGTTGCTTTTTCAATATCTGAATCAGATACGTTTCCCGTGAAAATCAGTAAAGCGTTTTGTGGAGTATACTGTTGTTGATAAGTCTTTTCAAGTTGCTCGATAGTTAAACTTCGGATGTTTTTAGGATAGCCCCCGACGGGCCATTTTAAAGGGTGATCTCTATAAAGGCAATTGAGGAATAACTCGTTAACCTTTTGCGCAGGATCATCAGACATTTCAGCGAGTTCATTGAGGATTATTTGCGCTTCAGCGGCGAATTTTTCCTTTTCAAATGGAAATTTACCCAAAAGCAACGCATAAAGTATGTCGGATGCCTTTGCTAAATTTTCAGGAAGCACATCTGCCATGCTCATAGTGTACTCGTGGTCAGTGTAAAAATCAATAACTCCACCATCGCCTTCTATACTGCGCGATAGGTTGATTCGTTCTGTTGAGCCGCCGGCAAGCATATGCTCGATGAAATGAGCGGTTCCCACAGTTTTTTGAGTTTCATTGTTGGAACCGTATTTTACGACGACTGACATTTGAGCTGTATTGTCAGATGGCTTAGGAAATTTTAACACTGTTAAACCATTTGATAGAGTTGTTCGGCGCCAAGCTAAGTTAGCCATGATTTAATTCACGTTCAGTAAACTTAGCATATGACATTTAAAAATACATCATTTTATAAGCACAAAAAATATAGTCTTTTTTCAGCAAACAATAGTTGCGTGAAAAATAATGCAAAGATCGTACTCACGATTGCTGGGCGTAATTGGAAAACCTAACACTGGAAAATCAACGTTTTTCAGTGCAGCAACCTTAGCGCCAGCTGAAATAGCCAACTATCCATTTACAACCATAAAGCCGAACCGTGGGGTCGGTTACGTTAGGACGCAATGCGTTCATGAAGAATTTAAAGTAAAAGATAACCCGAAAAACTCCGTTTGCTTAAATGGTGTCCGATTAGTCCCAATCGAACTCATCGATGTCGCTGGCTTGGTTCCTGGCGCTTGGGAAGGACGTGGCTTGGGAAATCAGTTTCTAGATGAAATTCGAAGAGCTGACGCACTTATCCACATTGTTGACGCTTCAGGGGGCACAGATTGCGAGGGGCGAACATGCAAACCTGGGGAACATGACCCAATTGAAGATGTAAAATTCTTAGAGCGAGAAATAACCATGTGGATAGTTTCGCTAATAAAAAGAGATTGGCCCAGAATTGCTCGAACTGCTGAAGCTGACAAGAAGGGTATTTTTGGACCTCTTGAAGAACACTTAACTGGTTTAGGAATAAGACGTAGCCACATTTTTGAAGCAACTAAAAAGACTAATTTAAATGCTGATAAACCGAGCACTTGGAGTGAAGAAGACTTCTACAATTTCGTGGATACAATTAGAAAAATCTCCAAGCCTATGCTGATTGTTGCAAACAAAATTGATTTGCCAGCGGCGAAAACCAATCTTGAAAGGCTTAAAAAACTTGATTACACTGTTATTGCTTGCTCTGCTGAAGCTGAACTTGTTCTTAGGCGTGCAGCGGAAAAGCAATTAATCGATTACAAGCCAGGCGACTCAACCTTCAACGTTACTGAGCCGCAAAAACTGACTTCGGGTCAACTGAAAGCATTGGAAGCGGTACGAGAAAAAATTCTTGCCGTTAATGGTTCAACTGGAGTTCAAGAAGCGATTAACACGGCTTACTTCAAGCTGTTAGATATGATTACTGTTTATCCTGTTGAAGATTTAGAACATCTTTCTAATCATGATGGCATGGTGCTACCTGACGTGTATCTTGTGCCTAACGGCATTACGGCGCATCAATTCGCGTACTTGATCCACACTGAGCTTGGTGAAAGTTTCCTTTATGCTGTGGATGCCCGTGACAAAAGAAGGATTGGTGAAGACGCAAAGCTTAGGGATAGAGAAGTTATTTCAATTGTAAGCGCTAAAAAACGGGCTTAATTAGCCGCCGAAACGGCGTTTTCGCTTCTGAAATGTTCGAATTGCCCTTAATAGATCAATGAATCGAAAGTCAGGCCAATAAACGTCTAAGAATGCAAGTTCACTATAGGCTGATTGCCAGAGAAGAAAACCGCTTAGCCTTTCTTCGCCTGAGGTTCTAATGATCAGGTCGGGGTCTTGTTTAGTCATGTGGGAAGTATACAGGTATTTCTCAATTGTTTTCTCGTCAATGTCTTCTAAGTCCAGTTTGCCTTCTTTCACTTTTTTCGCAATCGTTTTCGTGACATCAACAATTTCTGCTCTTCCTCCGTATGCTACAGCAAAATTTAAGAATTGATTGCTGTATCCAGCTGTGACTTTTTCTAGTTCACTGATTACTTGTTGAAGGCTTTCAGGAAGAAGACTTGTTCTACCGATAACTCTAACGTTAATTTGGTTACGATGGATGCGCGGGTCAGCGAGTAATTTACGAAATTTTTCTTCAGTTATTTTCATTATCTCAATTATCTCGGCTGGTTTGCGAGTAAAATTCTCAGTTGAAAACGTATAAAGAGTGATATATTTTACACTAAGCTTATCGCACCATTCTAAAAGTTGTTCAACTGTATCGGCACCCTTCTTGTGCCCTAGCCATGGATTAAGTTCTTTTGCTGAAGCCCATCTTCTATTTCCATCCAAGATTATCGCTATGTGTTCAACTTTTGCCCCATTTTTAACCTGCATCCATAGCCATCTTTCATAAAACTTGTAGGCACCGATTACTGAAAGAAAGTTCTTTAGCGAAAGAGAGTTCTTTGACACTACAGTACAAACCTCTTAGGATAACCTGCATGAATTAGTGCGATTTTGTTCAAAAAGTAAAAAGTTTAATTGCATCAATTAAAGCTTACCCCGATCATTTTTAATATCATCAACTCGATTTCTTTTGAAATGTTGAGTTTTCGGCTTTTCCTCTTTTGGCTTTTCCTCTGACTTGATAAAGAAATCCTTGTTTGACTTATGAACCACGTAAATTATCAAGACAGATGCTATGCCAATAAGTATACCTATAATTATTGAGAAGATAAAGTTTGAAAAAGGTGCCTCCGGATTGATTAGCAAGTTTGCAGTTTCATAAAGAATCCATCTGCACCAAACTACAAGTACTATAAACGCGACGTTTCTAAGTAAACGAGCGTCTCTTTCAATGTACCATCTTATGCTTCGTCCGACAAATATGAGAGCTACTCCAATAATTGCTAAGTTAATCATACCTTCGATGAAGTATCCAATGATAGTTCCAACATCACTGACGTTGCTCAGTGCGTTTGAAGGAAAGGGGTAGACATTAACGCTTACATTTTGCGCTCCTAAAAAGATGCTTACTGCTATACAGAGTATTCCAGCGAAAAGGGTAAAGCTTGCGATTTGCATGGGAAGAGGCGGAGGCGAGTATTCCTTAGCCCAATGGTATACGTCCTTTAAGGCTTTATCAATGCCGAAACCTTTTATGAGCAGTAAGCCGCCTAAAACAATTACGATGGCGATGCCGTAATAGTAGATTGCTCCGGGAATGAAGAAGTTCATGGCCCAAAATATTCCAAAAATTAAAACCAAGATTCCAGGTACTCCTAGCGTAATGCGTGAGTAACGAGGATTTTCTAAAAGTAAACGGGAGTATTTTGAAAAGAGTGCGGCTGTTTCCTCGATGGATTCACTGTGTTTAATTACTATTCGTCTAATTGATGAAACGGGAACCCTAGATTGTACTAGTGGCAGAATTGCCTCATCAGAATATCCATCAGACACCAAGATAACTTCGTGCGCATTGTAAGTGTCCAGTAAATTGCCTAGTTCCGCAACAAGTTTCCTGTCAGCGCTTACTCCACCCAACTCTGAACCTGAAATAGTCGCTACTTCAAACATTTCTTCAGGCTGTTTCTCGTTTTGAAGTCGATCATAAAGGCGAATAGCTTCAAACATGGCGTTAGCGTCAGCTTCTTCAGGGTCATTTAAAGCTAATGAAACGGCAGCATCCAAATTTGCAGTTCTTCCTAAAAGAGGCGTCTTAATCTTAGTCTTTAATTCTAAATCGCCATCTCTATCTACGCACAGAATTAAAATGCGTTTTTCCGTTGGTTGCTTGCGGCGTTTCTGTTTCTGCCATGTTTTATTTCTACTCTTTTTCTTGGTGCGTTAAATTTAACTTTACTATTCTTGATCCGGGTCATCTTCAGTCTGGTCATCAAGAAGTTGAAACTCATTCCAGCTTAGTTTTTCTCCACGTTGAAGCTTATCTTTGGCTTGAGAGCTAAGTGTTTCCCTAAGATTCTCGTTGTTAAGTTTCTTTTTGGTTTTCTCCTCGGTCATTTTTGCTTGTGCAATCGCTTTTTCCGCTTGGTTCTTTTCTCTGATTTTATTATTTCGTTCGATGATCGAGGTTTTTAAGCCTTTTATTTGTCCAGTTAATACTGCTATTTCTACAAGCAACTGGTTTGTTTGCTCTTTTCCTTGAATATAAGCTTCATGATGATTATCGGCTTCCGCTTTATCTTTCTTTGCTTGCTCGATTTTACTAATGATTTCTAAATGTAGTTCTTGGCTTTTTTTGGCAAGCTCGGTTAGTTCTTGATGAAGTGAATCTGCACTTGTCTGGAAGGGTTTGCGTTCATTTTGAAGCTCCTTAATTTTCTGGTATTGCTTATCGATTTTCTTATATCCACTGAGGAGGATTTCAAGCTGTTTCACTCTTTCAATTAGGCGCTTCTCTTCTTGCAGGTCAAGCGACGTAGTCTGGATTTTCCATTCAATAGCGTCGAGCTCCTCTTGAAGTTCATGTTGACTAACCCGAGGCAATTTAGATTGTAGCTCAGTCACTTTTTCTTTTCTTTCAGTTATCTTGCTTGAGACCTCGACATTTTTTGTTCGCATGCCTTCTCTTTGTTCTTTTAATGATTTGACTTTCTCGTTAATGCTGTCTCGTTGCTCTTTCATTTTTTGGATTTCTTGCCAAGCATCCTTTACCTTAATGTTAAGTTGATCTCTTGCTTCAACGTTCTTTTTAGATTCAGCCTCTATTTTCACGATTTCATCCTTATTCTTCGCAATTTGCTGACTAAGCGTTGCTATTTGGATTTTTTCTTGCTCTTCCACAATCGAGTCCTTCTCTTCTACCTTTAATAAACTTGTGAATTCCAAATTTATATTATTTCACTTGTTTTTTCGTGTTTCTATTTAGTTTCTATATTTTACTATCTTCGTCAATCACGGCTTAATACTTAAATACGAAGCAGTATAAGCTTTGTTAGTTGAATTAGGTTAATTTGGGAATATTTATGCCACATGAGGAACACGCGTATCCAGCGTCAGGTGCCTGGCTCTTGGATAATGCTATAAGACGTTGGCTTCAACCGCCTTTCGAATTAATAGAGAAACTGGGTATCCACCAGACAGATGTAGTTATGGATTTCGGTTGTGGACCAGGCTATTACACTATAGAGCTTGCAAGGAAAACCAAGTCAGTGATGGCAGTTGATCTTTCGTCTGAAATGCTTAAGAAGGCACAAACGAAAGCTGAAAAATCTGCTATTAAGAATATTAAATTTGTTCAAAGTGATGGGAAAAGTCTTCAAGTTGAAGATGGGACTGTTGATATGATCTTTCTTGTTACAGTTTTTCATGAAGTTGGCGATAAACAAGTGGTTCTGAGGGAATTTGGCAGGGTTTTGAAGGCTGAGGGCAAACTGGTAATAGTTGAAGTTGTAAGAAAAGGAGTATTGCCAGGAGCGCCTATTCAAAATCCTCAAGCGATAACAGCAGAAGTAGAGAAGGGCAAGTTTAAGCTTGAAAAAATGGTGCCTGTTAAGAGATATGGCATTTTCTTCTTTAATAAAGCGTCTTTACAAGTTTAATCTTTGCTGTAACAAAAAACGTAAAATGTCGTTTCTTTTCTCGCATCGGTATTATTGATTTTTATAAATTTTTCGAAACCGATCTGTTGCATGTTCATTCTGAATATTTTTTGGCGTTCCACGTGTGGTTTGGCCGTAACATCTACATACAATCGCTTGGCTGTTCTCATTTAACTAGTGTTACAACATAACCTCTTATAATACTTTCGCATATTATTTTACAATAAACATAAATAATTTAAACGTAAACTGCATGGTACATGCCCAAAATCCGAAGATCAATAAGCATCGACAAAGAACTAATGAACTGGATCGCCAAACAAATACAACAAAAACGCTTCAAAGACGTAAGCCACGCCATAGAATACGCAGTATACCAACTAAAACAACAAGAAGAAAAAAACCACAACCCGCAAGAAAAAAGATAACTAAAAAACAAAAAATTTTTTGAAGCAAAATAAAAGCGATGGATGGAAAAATTGTTTTAAGACCTATAAATAACGCATAAGCGGATATTATTAAATATATTTTGGCAAGAGTTGAAGTATTAAGTAAAAAAACCATCAGACAAACGCTAAACTTAAACGCTCAGGCGGTGAGTTTCTTTTGAGCCGAATGTCTGATGTCTGAAGAAGCCCTGCCATGGGCGCTTAGGAAGGAAAGGTTAATTAGCAGACTTCACATAGGCGCAGATCCAATTTTTCAAGCAATTCCAAGTTTTTCTTCTTGTTCTTTTGGTTCATAAGCAATAAACAGTTTGTTTTCCAAGTTGGATTTTTCTTCTTTGAATGATTTTGCTTTCAAAATGACTTCAATTGTATCTATCAACGAAGCCTTGTAGAATGTTGCAGCTTCTTCAGGTGTAAGAAATCCACCTTCTTCTTTTAGTGCAAGCCGTGTTTTAGTGTAACCTGGCAATGGAACCCTAGTGAAAAGAATTGAGGTTAATTTCTTCAAATAATTGTACTTATTATTTCGAAACCAATATTAGATATATCTCATTTTTCCCATAGCCAAGCGCACCTAAAATTTTATAAATTATAACTTGAAAAAAGAGGATTCACGGTTACATCTCGCATGCGCTTCGAGCTCATTTGGAGCCAGTTTTAGAACGTAAATCAGCAGGGGTACCCTCATTCCAAAGTTTATCAAAGTAGCTTTTAGCAAGCCCTGCGATTATAGGGTTATTTGACCAAAGCGCAGGATATTCTTGAAGTCCCCCTTGAGTTTGAGGTATATAGATTTCGCTACTATCGCACATTGCAAACATGAAAGGCACAGCAGACAAGGTTCGGATCTCAAAGTTTGGATTTTTTGCTAACCTTTTAGTACTCTTTGGCCATGATGACTTACTATTTTCATTAACCAAAAATTGAAACTTTATCCCTCGCTTCATTGCCCTCTCAATATCTAGAGCCAGAACTAAATGAAGCGCGTTATTCTTCGAGAACTCTTTCCATGTAACAGTACAACATATATTTTTCTGACATTTCTCAACTATTTCTCTTAACCTGCGAATAATTTGGTTTCCTTGAGGAATCAGAATATATTGGCTTATTTTCCCATCTCTATTTTTATCCACAATTGCTTTGAACTTTTGCTGTAATTCGCTCACAGCATTGCTCATTTCGGTGTATTCCTTTTTTTTGTTATCGAGCAAAGTTGATAGCCCATCTTTTATAGGAACAGCAACTAAAAAATTCGGTTTGGCTATTATTCTTTCAACTAATCCTATTTCTTCAAGCTCGGTTACTAAGCGATACGTGTCAGCCCTATCTACTTTCGCCTTTTTCGATATTTCTGAAATTGTTGCTTTCTGCAATAGAACTAGTGCAAGGTATACCTTAGCTTGACCCGATGTAAGTCCAGCTTTAATTAGATTATCGACATCCTCATCTTGCACAGCTTCCCAAATCATTCTGTGCAGTCTCCTTCATTCAAATAACCTCAGGTTACATTAAAATCCTTCGTATTGCGGATGGAAATCCCACCGCTTACCCTTAAAAATGGGGGGGAAATGAGAGATATAACAGGTGGTTGGATTTGTGTTTTAACCGCATTCAGGCTACGAGAAAAGAACCCATTCTGGTGTTTGAGACTTTAGAAGCTGTTGTCACGGAAGGCTCTCCTAAACAATTTAAGTTTAGTGTAAAGAATACGGGTCCAGTTGCTGGTTCTTTGTTGTCCAAGGTTTTCATACGCGAATCAACTACTTTCGACGACATTGGTGCTGATGTTGTTTGGAATTCATCATCAATTGCACCAAATGCAGTTTCTAGTGGCACAACTACTTTTGATTGGATTAGCGGTAAAACATATTTCGTCAGAGTGGCGACCAATGAGGGAGCAAAAGTACAGCATTTCATTAAGGCTCCTTGATCTCAAATTGATTCAAATGTTGATGAAAGTTAGACTGCAAGTTGATCAGAAATATAAGCAGTAATCGGTTTTTCTATCGCACACGCTTGTTTGATGAGACCTTTAATTTTCTAGCAGAATGCATTCACTGATGAAAAGCAATTTGGTTTTTAGGAGAGAAATCTATTGCCTAAGGATGCGACAAAAATAAGAATGCCAAAGGAAATTATCTTTTTGCCCGGGGTTTCAAAGTTACGTCCATTTACTTGTTCTGCAATGCTTTATGCAATTAAGACGAGAGTGTGAGTTATTCAAATGAGAAAAAAAAGTGATGTTGTTTCAAGCTAACTTAGAGTTTTGCCGACTTTCATTATGGCATTCGCGCTTCCTTCAACTTTTATAGTGCCTTTCATAATTGCAGTCATCGGGTTAATTTTATTATTCATCAAATCTCTAAATATGTCTGTTGTTGCCTTGATTACTCCTTCGGCTTCTTTTCTCTTGTCAGCTTTCTCTCTTTTTTCAACTTTGCCATCCATGCCAAATTTATACCAGTACGAAACACCTACGTCAGTGAAGTCGATCTGGACTGCTTTGCCCCAGCCTTTGAGTTTTTCAGTTTGTTTAGCAAGTTTGGCACTGAATTCATTTGCAACTTCTTCTGCTTTTTTTTCTTTTTCTGACATGTCTTATCACCTACCGTTACACCTAATTCTTTTTACGGAATCATTCTTTATTTGAAACAAAAGAAAATGGGGGATATTGGGCCTTCTTTGTCTAAAATGGTGCTTTGTATACCTTGCAAAGCATCGCTTTATTTGCCCATACTGATGTTGCTGGGTCACAATGCAATGGGTCATCATCTACAAGAACGCTTGCGTTTGATCTGGAGACGCCGAATAGATTAGGAAGTTCACCTGATTCCTCTGGGAACCACCAGCCGTGTTCACATGCAATTACTTTCGGATCAAGACCTTCGTAGTGTTTAGCTCTCATCCTGATTTTTCCTGTTGGTGTCTCAATCCAAACCCAGTCGTGCTCTGCTATGCCAAGCTGTCTAGCAGCCATTGGATGAATCTGTACAATTGGGTCTGGTCTTATTTTACGCGCCATACTAATCTCGAATAATTCGCCGTGGAACATTTCTCCATGTCTAGCTCCAGTTGTCAGAATAAATGGATATTCCGCTGCGATATCTGGCGTGCTGTAAGGACTTGCTGCTGGATCTGTATGGTTACCCATTGGGTCGCATCCGACTTTCTCAGCTATTGTTGAGTATAGTTCGACCTTTCCAGAGGGTGTTCCGAATCCTCTTGGCTCACCAGTTTCTGAGTCTGGCAACGCGTATCTTCTTGGTTCCAATATTGGAAGGATAGGGGTCTTCTCAGCGACTTCTTTAAGCGTCATACCTGCCGGTTTGAATACCCACTCATAATGTTCGTAATAGTTCTTTTGAGGCCAGTGCTCATCTATCCATTTTTGACCCTTGATTGCCTTTGTAAATTCCCGCCACATTTCATAGTCTTCCTTGTGATCCCACAGACCTGGTATTTTCTTCGGAATAACCGCGTCTGCACTTGCGTTAAAGATCATTTCTGAAGCATTACTAATCATAAGGTCGACCATGGGTCTTTCAGCTGTACTTGCAGCTGGTAATACATAGTCTGCCATCATCGCATCGGGAGTCATGACTGAAGTGTCCATGTTAACGTAGAATTCGATTTGTTTCAGTGCTTCAAGAGCCTGTTTCTGGTTGGGTCCGCATCTGAGAGCAGAACCTTGATGTCCTATGAAAGCTTTTATAGGGTAGGGTTTGCCTTCGAGAACAGACCGAGTTACTAGATTCCAAGGAGTCATTAAGTATCCATGTACTTCTGTGCATCCAAGATATGGGTTTCCTTTCCAGTATCCTCTGGTTTGGGCTTGACCAATTAATTCTTGAACTTCCCAGCCTACCATTCCGAATTTGTGATTTTTCCAAGTATTCAGGAATTTCTTTCTTTGTCCCATGGGCATGATGTCAGGCTCGTCGAAATCTTCGAGAGTGCGCCATTTTGGTTTGCTTGGCATCGTTTCGCCAGCTTCTTCGTCAACGGTTCCGAGCAGCGCGGGTAGAATGTGCCGCGAACGATTGATTCCCCAGCTATTTGAGAATGGCTCAGTATGTCCATAGTTTAGTAATGGAACCGACTGTGGTTTGTTGTTTGCCAGTGTCCTTGCTGCCTCTCTGATTTTGTCCGCTGGAACCCAAGTGATCTCCTCAACTTTCTCAGGTGTGTAGTTTTTGACGCGTTCCTTCAATTGCTCGAAACCATAACACCATTTCTCCACGAACTCTTTGTCATAGAGATTTTCCTCGATGAGCACATGTGCTATGCCCAAGTTGAGTGCAGCATCCGTACCTGGTCTTATCTGAAGCCAGAGGGCAGAATTACGAACAACCTCAGTGAATCTAGGGTCTGGTGTTATAAGCTTCATTCCCGCTTCAATTGCGCGAAGATACATCGGCCAGATAAATTCACTTGATTCAGTATGATTGAACGTGCTATACATGGATTTCGTTACGCCAGGTATCACTGTAGATAGGCATTGTCCAACGCCGTAAGTTATCCCTAAACTACGGACGTTGGGCGCAAATCAGATTTCAGCTCCAGGAGCTCCGATAGCTGGGCTTCCGATTGCGCGAACGAACTTTGTATCTCCTGCATATGGGTTTCCACGGGATGTTCCGTGCCAAACGTATATTGCTTCTGAGCCGTATTTCGCAATTATCTCCCTGAGTCTAGCACCTATTTCGTCAAATGCTTGTTCCCATGAAATTATCTGCCACTTGCCTTCGCCTCGTTTTCCAACTCTCTTCATAGGATATTTGAGGCGGTCTGATTTGTATAGGTATTCTGTATAATAAGTCCACCTTCGACAATATGCTCCGGGGCTAATTGGATGATCGGGCCGAGGCTCGACAGCAGTCAGGAATCCATCTTTTGTAACAGTAGCAAGGATTTCACACTGAACTCCACAGAATGCACATAAGAACTTCTTTTGCTCAGTCATTTCAGTAGTGTCTTTCGTTTTTTTTCACCTTTTATATTTTTAATAGGTTCTTATCTCCTACAAAGGGGTCTATTCAGGCAATCAGATATAATGGTTGGTGGTTGGGAATCCTACCGCAAACCACTTGCGTTATGCAGAATTTTGAGAGTTATGAAATGCCAGCGCGCAATAGAACTCAAAGAAAAAATATCCAAAAAATATTATTAACAACTTGAAAATGGATAATAATTTTTGAGTATTTCAGACGCTTCTTCTGAGAGTTTATCCATTGAAAGTAAGAGATCGTTTACAGATTCAAGAAAATGGAAATATTTATCAATTTGAGGAAAGTACAAATCCAGTTCAGAGATAAACAGATTCGAGCTCTCACCAAAGTTTGACTTAAGCCAATCAAGAATCTCTTGTTCTGTTTTTAACTTCTCTGAGATTCAAGTAATGCAGCCATCCTTTACCACTATTCTTTGTTCAGGCATTACCTTAAACCGTTCGCTTTTCCTTTCTCTTGTTCTTTTTATACGAGGCTAAATTCTGAAGGTCATTAAGTGCCAATTATTCTAAGTCTTAAGCGTGTATTCCAGTATCTGTTACCCTCTAATGAAGCGTTATATCTCTTTGGTTTGGAGGGGTAATTATACTAAGGTTGAGTTTTTTTATGAACCATAGTGTATGCCGTGGCAGATTGAGGCTTGGTTGAAATTCAGAAGCGTAATCCATAGATCTAAGATTCACTACTAAAGCAGCTAAATCAGATGGCACATCAACGTCGGTAACCAATTCGAGGATTGCAAAAGGAACTTGTGTATCAATGGCTTTTTTGGTATAAACTTCCAAGGATGTTATACCCTGAGTATTATAGAAGACATCTCTGAAGTCAATGGGCACGTTGCTTGTTTGTGCAATTAAATAAAGACCTGCTGCTATGCATGGCCCAGCAACGATTGCTCCTCTATGGTATTGTCTCTCCAATCTTTCAAGATGCTCAAATGCTTCCTTAATAACGCGTGGCTGAATAAGCGGGTGGTCTCCTCCAACCATAACTGCCGATTCATAACCCTTTTTGAAAACATATTCAAAAGACATAGCAATACGCTCATTGAAATTGTTGCCGCTCGTTGCAAAAAGCTCTATCGAATCATTTGATAAACCTTGCAGATCCGATTTTTCAAGTATTCTTTTTAGATTTTCTTCTTTTTCTTTAGGTTCATAAGCAATGAATAACTTGTTTTCCAAGTTGGGTTTTTCTTCATTAAATGATTTTATAACTTTTATAAAGACTTCAATTACATCCATCATTGAAGCCTTATAGAATGTTGCAGCTTCTTCAGACGTTAGAATCCCACCTTCTTCTTTTAATGTGAGCCTTGTTTTAGTGTTACCCTCCAATGGAATTCTAGTGAAGAGAATTGAAGCTAGTTTTTTCAAATAATTACACCTATCATTTTAGAACGCAAATTAGATATAACTGTTGGTGGTTGGGAATCCCACCTCGAACCGTTAATGGGACACACTGTAGATACCTACCACGACATCCAAAGCATCGGAATGGATAAACTCCGAAACGTATACGCATCATCAGGACTTTGTATAGCAAAGAAAACGCAAACCAACGAAGTGGAAGCACTAAAAGAAATCATACGCGCTTGGGACCCAATAAAGCGGTCTCACCAACCTACTTCAACGCGTAATATCGGGACAAGCCATGACGAGCAGCGTTACAAATGGGAGCATAAGGTTTTGTCATTCAAGCAATGGGTGCTTAAACAGCCATTGAACAAAAACCCAGATGATACGTTGAGTCAGAAAAGTGCTGTTGGGGCAGTTGCAACTGTTAGAGGGTTCTTTTCACACTGGCATGTTCCCTTTGCAGTAAACTCGCTTTATTTGTTAGAACAAAGAGACCTATAACAATAAAAAGTGGTTGATTTAAAATTTTAATGATGCTGCATAAAATTCCATTTGGGTTACTGTTCATTAAAGTTTAACAGCAAGTTTTATTGGATTATCAAAATCATTTCATTTTATATTTTCGAAACCTTGGCCAGTAATCCGCCTCTCAGATTTGGCAATCCCTGTTCAGGGTCAAGATTCCAATCATCATCACTGATGACCAACCCATCATTATGCCACATGGCACCTGAAAATCCGGTTTTCTCTCCAGGTTCCAACTCAGGCAACCACCATCCATGTGGGACGCGAATTGTTCCAGCCGGTTGAACTTCATCAAGCTGCGCCATCATTTTAACCTTGCCATGAGTGGTTTCAACCCAAATCCAATCGCCTGCTTGAATATCATATTTTGCAGCATCCGACGGGTGAATCAGAGCAAGGGGATTAGGCAACTGCTTTCTTAAACCTTCAACATGACGCAGATTGGTATTATAGTATGGTCCTTCTCTCAATCCTATGAACAGTGTCAACGGGTACTCTTTAGCCAGCTTTGGATTTGAAATCGGGGTTTGTTGTGGTTCTTTATAATAAGGCAACGAATCATATCCAAGCCCTTCGAGAATACTACTTTTCAACTCAACTTTTCCCGAAGGAGTGGCAACCCCTACACCTTTTGTAAAAGGCAACGACAGCATGAATCCGACCTTTGAAATCGCTTTATTCGTAATGGGCTTTTTCATCATAAATGGCGAAAACAATTGAGATATAGTCATTAACTCCTTCAACGGCGTTTCTTCATATGCTTCCCATTTCAGTCCTGATTTTTGAATTCTGTATTCCATAAACTCAACAAGATTATTCCATGGAAAATATTCCTTTAACCCCAACCGATCCGCTAAACCCTTAATGAAGAAATACAAGTCTTTGCACTCTCCAGGAGACACAAGGGCTTGCTGAAAAGGAATGGCTATTGGCGCTAAATCGAATAGCGGAAATAAGGATGGTCTTTCCAGCCAAGCATCCCCAGGCAAGACATAATCAGCCAATTGAGCTGACGGATTTAATAGGTGATCAAAGCTCACAATCAGTTCCTGATTTTTCATTGCCTCAAAAACACCTTGCTGATTGGCATATCCCATCAGTGGATTTCCGCCCAAGATAAAAAATGCCTTAACAGCATATGGCGATCCAGTTCGCATTGCCTTAAATACCGTAGGTGGGTGCGCCATGAAACTGGATATAACATTGCAGTACTCCCGTCCATACACTCTTTTAGAGGGTTCATTCAGTTTTTTCAAGCCTTCATAAGTAAATAATGGATAAGTCTTGGTTCCCAACTGTATCTTTTTCTTTTCGTCAGGCAATGCTTCATGCATTTCTACTTCTGAAATTGTCACAACATCAGGATTTAGATAGCCCAGCATTTCGCTTTTGTTTAGATATCCACAGATGGCAGCCAGAATACTATGACAGCGGATAAGGGATGTACTGTTTACATTCATGTCAAAATTAACACTCCAAGGGATGATTGAAGGTCCTTGTGTCGCATACATCATGGCTGCTTTTTTGATATCCTCAGCCTTGCAGTCGGTTATTTTGGCAACCTTTTCCAATGGATAGTCCTGCACTCTTTCCTTAAGTTCGTCAAAGCCAATTGTCCATTTTTTAACAAACTTTTTGTCATAAAGCTCTTCGTTAATAATTATATTCAGCCAACCTAAGAGCATCGCGGCATCTGTGCCATAACGGAGGGGTAAATAGAGGTCAGCAAGATTTGCACACTGTGACTTGCGTGGATCAAGAACAATGAGTTTTGCACCTCGTTCCTTAGCCTGCAATAGCTGATAGTATTCCATCACCCAGTTTTGTTCATGTGGATTATGACCAATATATACAATGCATTTTGCATGTGTATAATCACCCATTGGGAACCAGCCTAAAGTAGTTCTGTGAACCTGCGCAGTATTACCCATACACATCGATAAACCGCTCATCCAGTTCGGACTACCAAGCAGATTCATTAATCTTCGAACCATTCCCTGATCTACCCCTGCATTAACTGGCAATGTAGAAACGGCGAATGATTCCGGTCCATATTTTTTTATAATTTTTTCCAGCTTAAATGCAATTTCATCTAATGCTTGTTCCCAAGTGATACGTTTCCATTTTTGCTCTCCTCTTCTTGAGCCTACGTTCTTCAGTGGATACAATAATCTTTGCGGATGATTGATGTAATCATTTGCAAATTGAGGTTTCATGCATATAACTTTGGAATCCATAAGTCCCTGGGCGCTAACCATTTTATTGTTGTTTACTTTGACCTTAAGCGGGCATCCTTTGTCACAGACTGCACAAATCACATTCTTGATTTCAGACATATGGCTTACTCTCCTTTCAAACTTCCTTAGCCAGTTGCTCGCGCTTGGGCGCGCTTCCTGCTCTGACTAACCGCTCAGGTTATATAATACTAACAGACCTATAAAATTTCAAGCACGCACGCGCTAACGACGGTTTCCCAAGTCAGGGCAGTAAAAATGCATCAGCATAATATTCTCAAATTGTCTGTAAAACTTTGATATGCCAGACACAGAGTCGTGTGAAATCAATCAGGTTAACGAAAAAACGCAGTTTTGCAAAAAATATTTTTTAAAAATTACGTGAGAAACGTATTTTATTAATGTTTTCAATCTGTTCAACAGTAAGATTCATCATCTCTTTTTCAACGTCTAGCACAAATTTACGTGAGGCTTCAACAGTGCGTTTAATTTCTCGTTCGCTGAGTTCTTGGGCAACGTAGTATTGCATGTCAACTCTGGTTTGCTTGGCTTTTTCTATGTCATCAATCAATTTTTTGTCAAGAAGCCCATTTTGCATAGGTAATCACCCAGAATTATTGTGCAGTCATGTATCTCTGATTTCTCTAACGCAAATGAATGACAAACTATAGATATGGCAAAAGAACAGCTTTTGAGCCAGCGTTTGCGCAAATATCGAGAGTAGTAGATGCAGATTTTATAATGGGTGAATGCCTAACAAAAAAGGCTAAAAAAAGGCGTTGGAACACAGGTTCCATCTATGCGCGTTAGTTTAAGATCGTGATGCCGCTTTGTCTGTCTTTTCTTCTTTTCACGAATAGTCCTACAATTATAGCTGCCAAGATTATTAATGCTGCTGCTACGGATAGATATTGGGCAAATGAGTCCAAAGCTGGCTCATTGGCGGATGCTGGAGTTGTGCTGCCTAGTCGCCCTTGCAAATAGTATTGAGACCTGGTTTGTACCGGAGCTTGTTGAGAACCACACATAATAGTTGTTTGCGTCTTGCACGTAACCTTGGTTAACAGCTTGTTTGCCGTCGATGCTCACTGCCGGCACTGTTCCATAGAATACGTCGTTCTTTGAAATTGTCATGTTAAGGAAGCTTTGTGTTCCGCTTTGACCAGTTATTGTGAAAGAGACAGCCGTTGTTGCTGCAGATTGACATGTTGAGATCGTCATGTTTGAGATTTGGCTGCTGTTGATGTCTCCATAGATTGTGACGTTGACGACCGTGCCGTTGGGTGCCGTTGCGGTCACAGTGTAAGTTTGGTATTGCGTTGGGGTTGTAGTAGGGGTCGGTGTTGGGGTAAGTGTTGGTGTCGGCGAAGATGAAGATGTTGGCGAGTATGGGTTTATTATAACGGTTTGAAGGGCTGTTGCAGTTAGTCCACTTGGGTCCGTTACAGTCCAGAGAACTGTCACTGTGCCTACTGGGAATATGGCGGTGGCGTTGTTGGTAACTGATAAGTCTGCAGTTGAATAAGCGATGCTGCCAACAGTTGGAGAACCTAACGAGACATCACTGGCTCCTGCTGCGCTGTTAGCGAACGCTACTACATTGACCGGGGCAGTGATAGTTGGAGCAACATCGTTGACTGTAACATCGCAAGTCGATGATTGGGATGAAGTCACTCCTAAACTATCGGTGACAGTAGCAGTTATGGATAGAGAACCTAACGAATTGGCTGTATAATTAAACATCGATGTATCATATCCGCTCTGTGAGATGCCATTCACATACCAAGTGTACGTTGAGTAACTATCGGAGCCTCCAGATGGATTGGCTGTAAAAGTCTCAGTTTGTCCAATGTTCATTGTCACTGGACCAGCTGGACTGACAGAAACTGTTAGAGCGACATTCATTGTAACATCAACAGTGCTTGAAGTTGCAGTCTTTGATCCAGAAGCACCTGCACTAACACCAGCATCAGTGAAGACCACGTAAATTCCCGTGTCACCGCTTGAAACGACATAAGAAGCGGATACGCCAGTTCCAGAGGCGCCCGTTACAACGCCATTGTGATCGTACCATTGCCACGTGAATGAACCAGTGCCTCTCGTAACCGTAGACGACAACGTTATTGATTGGCCGCTGTCCAAGGTAGCAGAAACAGGTTGTGCACCAATTGAAGGAGCAGAATCAACAGCAACCTGAGCACTGTTTGACTGAGCGGTTGCCGTGGGAGTTGCGCCGGAAGATACGCCTGTGTCAGTGAACACAAAGTAATAACCCGCGTCAGCAGTTGAGACTATCTGCGAGGCAGACGTTCCCGAGCCGGAGCCAACTTGAGCACCTGTGTGGGTGTAACATTTCCAAGTGAATGATCCAGTACCACCCTGAACCGTAGAAGTCAAAGTAATAGACTGGCCGCTGTCAATAGTCGCAGAAGAAGGCTGAGAGCTGACTGACGGAGCAGAATCAACGGTAACTTGAACACTGCTTGAAGTAGCAGTCTTGGTTGGAGTGGCAGAACCAGTTCCAGAATCAGTGAACACAACATAGTAACCCGAATCAGCAGATGAAACAGAAAGCGAAGCAGTCGTACCAGAAGAACCACTACCAACAGCAGTACCCGCATGATTATACCACTGCCAAGTGAATGATCCAGTACCACCCTGAACCGTAGAAGTCAAAGTAATAGACTGGCCGCTGTCAATAGTCGCAGAAGAAGGCTGAGAGCTGACTGACGGAGCAGAATCCTCCCTAGCCTGAGCACTGTTTGACTGAGCGGTTGCCGTGGGAGTTGCGCCGGAAGATACGCCTGTGTCAGTGAACACAAAGTAATAACCCGCGTCAGCAGTTGAGACTATCTGCGAGGCAGACGTTCCCGAGCCGGAGCCAACTTGAGCACCTGTGTGGGTGTAACATTTCCAAGTGAATGAGCCGGTGCCACCTGTCACGGTTGAAGTTAAAGTTATCGACTGTCCACTGTCAATGGTTGCGGAAGAGGGCTGAGAGCTAATTTGGGGTGCAGAGTCAACTATAACTTGAGCACCGCTTGACTGAGCGGTTGCCGTGGGGGTCGCGCCGGAAGATACACCCGTGTCAGTGAACGCAAAGTAATAACCCGAGTCAGCAGTTGAGACTACCTGAGAAGCAGACTGCCCTGAGCCAGAACCAACTAGAGTGCCCGTGTGAGTATAGCATGTCCAAGTGAAAGTTCCAGTTCCACCAGACACCGTTGAAGTTAAAGTTATCGACTGTCCACTGTCGATCGTTGCGGAAGAGGGCTGAGAGATGATTGAAGGCGCAACATCAACAGTAACATTAACACTGTTTGAAGCCACATTCACCGCCGGAGTTACGCCAGTGTCAGTGAAGACTACATAGATTCCGGTGCCGTTGCCCGAAGAGCCAAACACGTAAGTGGCCGTTGTGCCCGTACCGTAAGCGTCAGATAATGCACCAGTCTGATCATACCATTGCCAAGAGAATGAGCCGCTACCATCCTGCACAGTTGAAGTCAAAGTAATAGATTGCCCACTGTCAATAACTGCAGAAGAAGGCTGAATGCTAATCGAAGGCGCAGTACCAATCGAAACATCAACACTATTAGAAGAAGCAGTTGCCGTTGAATCCGGAGTCGCACCGGAAGTTAAGCCAGTGTCAGTAAACACCACGTAGACTCCAGTGTCACCACTTGAAACCAAGTAGAAAGCCGTTGAACCCGAACCATAAGCACCCGATATAGCACCGCTGTTGTCATACCATTGCCAGTTGAAATCGCCGCTGCCACCAGATACAACTGAAGTCAAATTTGCAGATTGCCCACTGTAAATCGTCGCCGAAGAAGGCGGAATACTCACGTAGGGCGCCGCATTAACATAAACGGCTATACTGTTTGAAGACGCAGTTACCGCTGGAGCCGCATCAGAAGAAACACCCGTGTCAGTGAACACGAAGTAGTAGCCTGCATCAGAACTTGAGACCGACTGCGAAGCAAAAGCACCCGTGCCAGATCCGACAAGAGAACCAGTATGATCATAACAAGCCCAAGAGAACGAGCCAGAACCACCAGACACCGTAGAAGTCAAAGTAATAGACTGACCACTGTCAATCGTCGCACTATTAAGCGAAGTGGAAACTAAGGGTGCAGAATCAACTGTAACATCAACACTACTAGAAGAAACACTCGCCAACGACGATGGAGTAGCACCAGAAGAAACGTAAACATCAGTGAACACCACGTAGACACCATCATCACTACTCAAAGAACTAAACGTGTAGGAAGCCGTGGTACCCGAGCCATAAGCGCCCACTATAGCGCCAGTCTGATCATACCATTGCCAAGAGAAATCGCCAGAACCACCCTCCACGGAAGAAGACAAAGTAATAGACTGCCCACTATCAATCGTTACAGAAGAAGGCTGAATGTAAACGGAGGGCGCAGAAAGAACAACAACGGGAGCACCGTTTGAAGTAACAGTCGCCGCTGACGCTGGAGTCGCACCAGCACTTACACCGGTGTCAGTGAAGACGAAGTAGTAGCCATAAAAGTCAGAAGTTGTGATTACCTGCGAGGCAGTTGTCCCCGAGCCAGATCCGACAAGAGAACCAGTATGATCATAACAAGCCCAAGAGAACGAGCCAGAACCACCCTGAACCGTAGAAGTCAAAGTAATAGACTGCCCACTCTCGATATACGCCCTAGAAGGCTGAGTGATGATTGTGGGTGCAGCATCAACTGTGACATCAACACTGGTTGAATTAACATTCACCATTGGTGCTACTCCGGTGTCAGTGAAGACTACGTAAGACGCCGGTGTCAGAGGCTGAAACAGGCAGTGAAGCAGTTGCTCCTGTACCAGATGCACCAGTAATTATGCCGCTGCTGTCGAACCATTGCCAAGAGTATGAACCAGTACCATCCTGCACAGTTGAAGTCAAAGTAATAGACTGCCCACTATCAATGGTGGCTGCAGAGGGTTGCACATTAATTGAAGGATCAACATTCACCGTTACTTGGCCAGTGCTGAAAGTAGCAGACGCACCCGCAGAATCATTAACAATCACCTGGAAATAATAAGTGCCAGCAGTCAAACCTGACGCATCAAAGCTCGGGTTCTGTGATGACGAGGATGGGATATCATTCCAGTTTATGCCGTCAGTGCTGTACTGCCACTCATACGTGAAAGGACCAGTACCCGTAGAATCAGTAACTGATAAACTGACAGGTTGACCAACATCCACCACACTCGGCGATGCAGAAGCAATCTCACTCAAACCTGGGTTTATTGTGATAGTTGGAGATGATGATTGAGGTGAAGTTTGACCTAAATCATCGGTTGTTGTTACGGTTATGGACGGAGCGACTGTTGAAGTTGCCGTAAAGGTAAATGTAGATCCGACCTGACCGCTTTGGGGTACACCGTTCACGTACCATTGGAAACCAATGCAGTCAGCGCCGCCTATCGACCAAGCAGTGAAAATTTCAGATTGACCAACATCCATGGTAATTGAGGTTGGAGTAATAGCTGCTTCAACAGCGGGATTCACTGTCACCTGGTCCGTGCTCAACGTGAGTGACGCATCTGTTTGATCAGTAATGATGACTTGGAAGCTGTAGACACCCCATCCTAGGCCTGACGTATCAAAAGTCGGGCTCTGCTCCGAATACGACGGAATGTTATTCCAAATTACACCGTTGTCAGTGCTGTACTGCCACTCATACGTGAAAGGACCAGTACCCGTAGAATCAGTAACTGATAAACTGATGGATTGACCGACATCCACCATGCCGGGTGATGCATAAGCAGACTCACTCAAAGCAGAATTCACCGTAACAGAGCCAGCATTGAAGGTGGCTGTTGCACCCGCAGAATCGTTAACAATCACTTGGAAATAGTAGGTGCCAGCAGCCAAATCAGACGTATCAAAACTTGAGTTCTGCAGTGAGTACAATGGAATGTTATTCCAGTTTGTTTCGTCAGTGCTTACTTGCCATTCGTAAGTGAAGGGACCGGTACCTGTTGTCTGAGTAACCGTTAAATTAACAGTTTGTCCAGCGTCCACAACGCTCTGAGAGACTGAAGCAGTCTCGCTTAACCCACTGGTTGCAGGGTTTATGAGGACGGTACTTGTGGTAAAGGTTTGAGAAGCGCCTGCGCCATCTGTGATAATGACTTGGAACTCTAAGAGTTGGCCTCCATAGTTTGTGGTGTCAAAGGAGGGATTTTGATAACTGAAGTCGGATGGAATATCCGCCCAAGACACGCTACTGTTAGTGCTGTATTGCCACTCGTAAGTGTAGGGAGCAGTGCCTGTTGATTGGGTGACTGATAGGCTGATTGTTTGTCCAGCTTCTGCTGTGGTTGGTGATTCAGAAGCAACCTCACTCAGGGCAGAATTTACTGTAACCGAGCCAGCGCTAAAGGTGCCAGTTGCGCCAGTGGAATCAGTGACGATAACTTGGAAGAAGTAGGTGCCAGCAGCCAAATCAGACGTATCAAAACTTGAGTTCTGCAGTGAGTACAATGGAATGTTATTCCAGTTTGTTTCGTCAGTGCTTACTTGCCATTCGTAAGTGAAGGGACCGGTACCTGTTGTCTGAGTAACCGTTAAATTAACAGTTTGTCCAGCGTCCACAACGCTCTGAGAGACTGAAGCAGTCTCGCTTAACCCACTGGTTGCAGGGTTTATGAGGACGGTACTTGTGGTAAAGGTTTGAGAAGCGCCTGCGCCATCTGTGATAATGACTTGGAACTCTAAGAGTTGGCCTCCATAGTTTGTGGTGTCAAAGGAGGGATTTTGATAACTGGAATCGGATGGAATATCCGCCCAAGACACGCTACTGTTAGTGCTGTATTGCCACTCGTAAGTGTAGGGAGCAGTGCCTGTTGATTGGGTGACTGATAGGCTGATTGTTTGTCCAGCTTCTGCTGTGGTTGGTGATTCAGAAGCAACCTCACTCAACGCGCTATTCACGGTGACGGAGCCAGTGTAGAAAATAGCAGAAGCGCCTGTTTCATCAGTGATTATGACTTGAAACTCGTACGTGCCCGCAAATAAACTGGATGTATCAAAGGTCGGATTCTGCACTGTAGCCGATGTAACATTACTCCAAGAGTAGCCGCCGTCAGAGCTAACCTGCCAATCATACGTGTAAGGCGCGGTGCCCGTGTTTTCAGTGACGGACAAACTGATTGGTTGGCCAACATCGACCGTTGATGGTGAGGCAGAAGCAGTCTCATATAAAGCGTTATTTATTGTGACAGATCCAGCACCAACCGTAATCGACGCACCAGTATTATCGGTGATTATAACGTGGAAGTAACAAGTTCCCGCAAGGAAATAGTCCTCGCCGAGTCCGAAGCCAGGGTTTTGCGAGTAAAAGAGAGGAGTATCAGACCAATCAACTCCATTGTAGCTGTATTGCCAGTCATACGTGAAAGTGGGAGTGCCGGTGGTCTGCGTAACAGACAAACTGATGTCTTCTCCAATATCAACTTCAAGTGGAGAAACTGAAGCGGTCTCGCTCAAAGCATAGTTAACAGTGACAGAGCCAGCGCCAACCGTAATCGACGCACCTGCAGAGTCAGTCACTATAACTTGGAAACTCAAAGCGCCGCCACCATAACCCGTACTGTTAAATGTAGCAGCAGAAGCATTCCCAGACGGAATATTCTGCCAATTATTGCCACCAGTGCTGTATTGCCACTCATACGTGAAAGGACCAGTACCAGTAGTCTGAGTAACCGACAAACTGATGCTTTGACCAGCATCCACCGTTGATGGCGAAGCAGAAGCAGTCTCACTCAAAGCACTATTCACATTGACGGAACCTGCATACACAGTAAATTGAGCCGACGCAGAATCATTAACTATAACCTGGAACTCTAATGTTGAACCAGCATAACCCGTAGAATCAAAAGTTGCATTCTGATCAGCAGACCAAAACGGAATATCCTGCCATTCACCGCTAGCGCCAGTGCTGTATTGCCATTCATACGTGTAAGGACCAGTACCAGTGGTAGGAGCGTCAACTGATAAACTGATGCTTTGACCATCGTCAACAGTGCTAGGAGAGAGGGAAGCGGAAGTTGAAGAAAACGCGCTGCCAACAGTAACAGAGTTTGTGCTGAAGGTTTGAGAAGCACCAGTACCATCAGTAACGTTAACCTGGAAGTATAACGTGTAACCCGCATAATCCGTAGAATCAAACGAGGGATTCTGATCACCAGATGCAGAGGGAATGTCCTGCCATGTGGCGCCATCTGTGCTGTACTGCCACTCATACGAGAAAGAACTAGTGCCGGTGTTTTGAGTAACAGACAAACTGATGCTTTGACCAGCATCCACCGTTGATGGCGAAGCAGAAGCAGTCTCACTCAACACAGCATTCACTGTAACAGAGCTCGTATAGAAGGTAGCAGAATCCTCAGTACTATCAGTAACTGTAACCTGGAAGTAGTAGGTGCCAGCTGTCAAATCAGACGTATCAAAACTTGGATTCTGCAATGAAGAAGATGGAATATTATTCCAAGTAAAACCATCAGTGCTGTATTGCCACTCATACGTGAAAGGACCAGTACCAGTAGTCTGAGTAACCGACAAACTGATGCTTTGACCAACATCCACCACATCAGGAGAAGCAGAAGCAGTCTCACTCAACCCACTATCCGGGGGGGTGGAGCCTCCAGTGTCCGCGGTATTCACGGTGACGGAGCCTGCACTGAAAATTTGAGAAGCGCCAGTACTATCAGTAACGTTAACCTGAAACTCCAACGTGAAACCCGCATAGCCCGTAGAGTCAAAAGAAGGATTCTGATCAGCAGACCCAGACGGAATGTCGTACCAATTGACGCCGTCTGTGCTGTATTGCCATTCATACGTGTAAGGACTATTGACAGTGGTGTAGGTGTCTACTGATAAACTGATTGATTGACCATCGTCAACAGCGCCAGGAAAGGCGGAAGCGGAAGTCTGAGAAAGCACGCTGCCCACAGCAACAGAGCCTGCACTGAAAATTTGAGAAGCGCCAGTACCATCAGTAACGTTAACCTGGAAGTATAACGTGTAACCCGCATAATCCATAGAATCAAACGAGGGATTATGATCACCAGACCCAAAAGGAATATCATTCCAGGTTGAACCATCAGTACTATACTGCCACTCATACGTGAAACGAGGAGTACCAGTACCCTGAGTAACCGACAAACTGATGATTTGACCAGCGCCCACCGTTGATGGCGAAACAGAAGCAGTCTCACTCAAAGCAATATTCACAGTGACAAAGCTGGTGCTGAAAATCTGAGAAGCACCAGTACCATCAGTAACGTTAACCTGAAACTCCAACGCTGAACCACCATAACCCGCAGAATCAAAATAAGGATTCTGATCACCAGAATCAAACGGAATATCACTCCAAGAAAAACCATCAGTACTATACTGCCACTCATACGTGAAAGACCCAGTACCTGTAGTCTGAGTAACAGTTAAACTGATGGGTTGACCATCGTCCACAGCAGCTGGCGAAGCAGAAGCAGTCTCACTCAACGCTGGATTAACTGTAACACCCACAGGGTCAGACTGAATAGTCGCCTGTGAATTGTCAGTGAAATCTACGTAGATGCCCGTATCCGCTGTTGAAACAGTCAGAGATGCCGTGTCGCCTGAACCAGAGGCGCCAGAGATAGCTCCGTAATCGTCATACCATTGCCATGTATACGGACTATTACCACCAGCCACAACACTAAATAAAGTCGCCGATTGCCCACTATCGATGTGGGCTGAAATTGGCTGCGTTGAAATTGTCATTGAGTCTGTGAATACTGTTTCTGCGGTTGTTTTCCCGTCTGTGGCTACTATCTTGTAGAGAGGAGCTCCTTGTTTGTCAATTTGATAATGAGCCACAAAATCCCCGTTTAAATCCGCTCTTGCATGTAAGTTCGTAACGGACTCATCCTTCTCCTTGGTCACACTTAAGAAAATGTAACCATTCGAAGTGAAACCGGACCCATAAATAGTCACCAAAGTCCCAGGATGATAATCTGGCTTGTCAGTCCAAATCCTTGCCACAACTGGAGCATTATTGTTAACTACTGATGCAAAGGCCGTGTTAGTAGCCATTGAGAATGCTAAGATAACCAACAATATTATGCAAATTGCATTTATTGGATTTTTTTTATTCATTTAATATCTCCTCGGTTAGTTTTATTTTTCTGATTTTTTGGCTGAAAAATTGTTTTCGAAAATTCTGCCTATAAAATGATTGATTGAAATTAAGTCGTGCTCCTTCTAAGCATCCCTCTAGTGCTTCATCTAAGTGCTCCATCTAAGTGTACCTTAAAAGTTGAATCTACAAAATTTCCTTATATTTTTAATGAAGCCCAAATCTGAATTTTGAGTCACAATTTGGTCTTAGTATGCTGACTGCATAGTGGAATGCTTATAGACACCTCATTTTTACAAGAAAACATCCATCGTCCTTCGTCAAGATGCAAATTTAGCCATGAAAATTTTGCGGCAGAGTTACTATATGATCTTCGTGACGTTTGAACCTTTTCTGGTAGGGGAAATGCCCTTTACTAATTTGTTATGCAATCAAAGACGAGAAAGAATAAAAGATACTGTTGTTAGAACGCACAATGCGATGCAGATGGGCGGACCACTCTTTCTTGAAAAAATGCTATTATAATAAATTAAAACCTCAGCTACGAGGTCACTCTTAAACGTGCGAAACCATTTGTTCGGACTAAAATTCAACTGCCTTCCCCGGACACATTTAAAAAAAGAGTTCAATAAACTTTATTCCGAATTTCAATGCATACCAATAATCTTCCCAAAAAAGCATTCTCGTCAATTTTCTGAGATTCTTCATAAGGAAGAAGGAGCGCTCAGCCATCCCAGACAAACCTTAGCATTTTTATATTTTGTCACATTGAACGAAATAAAGGTCGTGGAAACAGGATCGTCGGTTCACGACTGAAAAAGTTACTCATATACGTTGCCGTCCGAACTCTTATTTTACGCTTAATTTCATAAGCAAGCTGTATAACGCGAAATATCTTGCGTAGTATGCGGTGGTAATTATCCAGTCAGTCTCATGGATTTTAAGTGCAACAGTCACAGTGTTTAGAGCGCCTATCGCCTTTTTCAAATAAGCTTTAGCCAAATCTCCGTTGGGCTCAACCATTCGAATGCCATTTTTCTGTTTAAAACACCAAGATAGCTTACCCTCTCTCAACATGGCTTCTCCAACGCAGACTTACAAACGAATCAGCGTTGCAGAGTACGATATGGTCTTTGATTACTTCCTTAATTAAAATATCGCCTGCTCGAAAGCCTAACACGATTCAATTATTATGTAGGTTGAAATAGTAATTCCAAGTTTCTAAATGAGAACATAAGTACTATCCTTATGCACAGCCAAACCACAAACAAACGTTTCAAACTGAAAAAAATTTCAAAAATTGAACAACCAAGTTCAAATTCCAAAACAAAACAGTAACAACCAAACAACATCAATAACCAAAAACGCAAAAATCATTGCTCTGATTAATTGGGCTTTGACGTATCTCTGCAGATGTTCTCCTTGCTCCTCCAATTAAGCACAAACATGCTTTTTTCTTAGGAGGTGATCCGGCCGCAGGTTCCCCTACGGCCACCTTGTTACGACTTTTCCCCCCTTACGAAACTTAGATTCGACGCAGCCTAGAAGACCACGCCTCACCCAAAAGTCGCTCGGGTGGAACGACGGGCGGTGTGTGCAAGGAGCAGGGACGTATTCACCGCGCGCTAGTGACACGCGATTACTAGGGATTCCATGTTCACGAGGGTGAGTTTCAACCCTCGATCCCAACTACGGCAGGCTTTCGAGATTGCCTTCCCCTTTCGAGGTCGGAACCCATTGTACCTGCCATTGCAGCTCGCGTGTGGCCCGGGAGATTCGGGGCATACTGACCTGCCGTGGCCCGCTCCTTCCTCCACTTTATCAGTGGCGGTCTCCTCAGTGTGCCCAGCACAAGGCTAGTAGCAACAGAGGATACGGGTCTCGATCGTTGCCTGACTTAACAGGACACCTCACGGCACGAACTGGCGACGGCCATGCACCTCCTCTCAGCTCGTCTGGCAAGACCTTTAATCTGGCCTTCACACTGCTGTCGCTCCCGGTGAGATTTCCGGCGTTGACTCCAATTAAACCGCAAGCTTCACCCCTTGTGGTGCTCCCCCGCCAATTCCTTTAAGTTTCAATCTTGCGATCGTACTCCCCAGGCGGCAGGCTTAACAGCTTCCCTGCGGCACTAGAACGGCACGTGGCCGTCCAAACACCTAGCCTGCATCGTTTACAGCTGGGACTACCCGGGTATCTAATCCGGTTCGCTCCCCCAGCTTTCATCCCTCACCGTCGGGCGCGTTTCTAGCAGACAGCCTTCGCCACTGGTGGTCTTCCCGGGATTATAGGATTTCACCCCTACCCCGAAAATACCGTCTGCCTCTCTCGTCCCCTAGCCAAGCAGTATCCCCCGCAATCCAACGATTAATTCGGTGGATTTAACAAGGGACTTACCTAGCCAGCTACGGATGCTTTAGGCCCAATAAACATCCACACCACTCGAAGAGCTGGTATTACCGCGGCGGCTGACACCAGACTTGCCCTCTCCTTATTCCCCCAGCGTTCTAGACTGGGTAAAAGCCTTCCTCAGCGGATGGCACTCGGGATAGCCCTGTCAAGCTTTCGCTTATTGCAAAGTTTTCGCGACTGCTGCGCCCCGTAGGACCTGGGCCCTTGTCTCAGTGCCCATCTCCGGGCTCCCGCTCCCACGGCCCGCACCGGTAAACGGCTTGGTGAGCCATTACCTCACCAACAACCTGATCGGTCGCGGCCCCATCCTTGGGCGGTGCCTAAAAGCATAGCTTAAGCGTCTTTTAGGTGAAGACTCATTCCAGAATTCTTCGCCTATCAAGAATTAGCCCCAGTTTCCCGGGGTTGTTCTTGTCCCAAGGGCAGGTTAGCCACGTGTTACTGAGCTGTGCGCCGTGCCTCTTTTTGGCCTGAGGCACTCAACTAGCATGTCTTAGCCCTATCCCGATAGCAGTGTGGTCCGGCAGGATCAACCGGAGTTATGACACTCCGTTGCCTCCGGATCATTGTTTTTTGTGTGGTACGAAATATATTCGCATTCTTGTGCCTAACTGGATTTGGAGGGAAAAACATTCCACTCTATACGTCAAAGCCCAATTCAGACCTAACTGAGCAATTAATCAGGTCCACATACGTGTCCCCGCAATTGGAGGCCAACTCCGTCATCCCTGAAAGGCATTACGCCGTTACGGTAGGGGTTGAGCCGCCGCCATGTGAAAATTACGGGGCTAGCAATTATAGCTGAATTCATTTAGAAGCGAATTCAACTGATATAAACATTCCGCTGTGATGGAAATAAATGTTACCTAACCATCTAAAAGGCTAAGCAACCTACCTTTTGCCATACCACTAGCCCAATCGATGCCTGAAAAAACCTAAACTTCACGTCCTTTATTAAGCACTTTATCGAGAAAACACGTTTATGCAAATAGACTTACGTATGTACATCAAGAAAATCATTAAATTTTCAAGTTGCTGTGAACTAACCACAACAAACCCTTAAAGAGACCAAAAAACCTCGGTACTCTTGTTTTCCAAAGTTGGTTTAGGAGGTGAACAGTTGGGTACTGAAGTTGGTCAGATGGGAAAAATGAAGGTTTTTACTTGCCCTAGGTGCAGTTTTATTGTTAAATCTCCTTTTGGAGAGAGCGATCTCGCGGGTCATGTTAGGATGCATGTTGAGTTGCATCATCCTGAATTAGCATATATTTCTAAAGAGCGGATTGGGTCTATGGTAAAGGATGAGTAGTTATCTTAGAATTTACATCAAAAAATGGCTATTTGTTAATTAAGTTTTCAAAGCAAATTTCCGGAAAATAAAAGCGTACTTATCCGTATTTTTAAATTATGGGTATAAACAAAAAATCGTAGCTTAAACGTCAACTAACTTAAGCATAATCGCTTTAGCGGAGTATAACCTGTTTTCAGCTTGCTCATAAATCACTGATTTTGGGTTTTCCATAGCATCTACACTTATTTCGTATCCACGGTGAATTGGCATGTCATGCATAATGTACGCGTTGCTTCCTTTGAGCAAGCCACTGTTAATTTGATATGGCATCATAAGTTTGACGCGTTTCTCTTTTTCAGCTGCAAATTTTGGGTCAGTGAAAAACTCCATATCAATCCACGTGTCAGTATAAACAAAATCAGCATCGCTAACCGCTTTCTTCACATCCAACGTCGACTCCCAAAGCCCAGTTGTCTTAGCCGTATTCAGCAATTCATCATCTCTTGCTGCCTCGTTGAAAATCGGCGTAACAGTTGTTAGTTTTACACCTGTTTTTGTGCAGCCTTCAATAAGCGAGTTGCAAACGTTGTTATGAACTCCTATGTAAACGAGTTTGGAGCCTTTCAGCTTGCCCATCTTTTCCTTCATAGTAATTAGATCAGCAATAGCTTGACTTGGATGATACTTCTCGTCACAACCGTTAATAACGGGAACTTTTGAAGCAGCCGCCATTTTCGTCAAATCCGCATTAAACAGTAACCTCGCCATAATAACATCGACATTACGCGACAGGTAGCGAACTTCATCAGAAATGTCCGCCAACGTAAAATTCGTAGTTCGCCAATCAATAAACAAGCCATGACCGCCAAGCTGAGTCATTGCTACTTCAAAAGCGACACGGGTTCTCGTGGAAGTTTTTTGAAAAATCAACGCGGCAGACTTACCTTCAAATGTTTTCTTAAATTTTTTTGGGTTAATTTTTGCTTCGATGCCCAAGTTAATTAATGCGTTAAGCTGTTGATCAGATAACTCTTTGAAATTAATCAGATGCATTTTTTTAGCCGTCCAATAAACTGCTCAAATACTTAAGCAATAATAAGCTTTACTAGTTAAAAAAGAAACGAATTGATAGTAAAGCGCAGTGCATAAAATCAACATGGAAAAAAATAATCGCTTTATATCCTAAAACAAAATAGAAAAGGGATTTTAACCCTTGATTGCTAAGCACTTATGTGGAGTTAAGAGTTATTTGACTTGTTGTCCAGATGACAACATCAGGACTGGCGTTCTGACTCAACGAGATTTTCAGTTCACTCGTGTCAATGATTCCGGTTAGGTTTATGTTAAAGGTGGCACTGTTCCCTGGCATAGTGCCTTGCGCATTCGCGTTAGTAATTGTTGTTCCTGAAGTTTGACCTAAGAAGTTAAATTGAACGGTTCCGCCATTAGTTTGAATATCGCTGCTCAAGCTGCTTGAAACGCTTAAAGGCTCCACATACAAGTCTAATTGTATACTGTTGCCACTTTGCGAAACAGTGCAGTTAACGTTTGCCTGCATTGTTCCTGTATCTGATCCCCCGTTTTGATTTGGAACCGTTAGATGCAATTGAACGTTAGTTGCGGTGTAAGTGCCTGTGGGGTTGGTTATCGTTGGATTAGTATTATTTACGGAATTGTTGCTACTAGTATTGCTACTAGTATTGTTTGTATTATCGTTGTTGCTATTGTTTGAGTTATTGTTTGAGTTATTGTTATTGCCGTTGAGGGATATTGGTGCCTGCAGAGTTAAGATGGTAATCTGAGAACTAGGCTCCGAAGTCAAAGTAAATGTCAAAGTGTTCGAGCTAAATGAACCGTTCAGATCAAAATTATAATTTGCCCCCAACCACACATTGCCTTGAGAGTTCAGGTCAAATTGTGAATTGTCAAAAGAGCCGTTGCTGTAAAAGTTAAAGTTGTAGGAATTTCCCTCTGAAACCGCTGGCGAGCCTGAAACCGGTTGCGATAGATTGCCATTTAAGCCGGTTGCCTGCAGAGTTAGATTCAAATTGCCTTCATTTTCTTGAACTTGGCAATTAATGGTTGCATTCATTGTTCCCGAAACAAAATCGCCGTTATCTGGGATAGTAAGGTTAAATTGTCCACTTCCGCTATAGCTCATCAGATTATTTCCATTATTATTGTTATTGTTGCTACTGTTATTGTTGTTTGAATTATTGCTATTGTTGCTGTTATTATTGTTGCTACTGTTTGAGCCGAATAAGTGCAAATTGCTCAAAGCGGGCATAATTACAGCCACAGTTAATATCCCTCCAACTAGCATGAAAACTAAAGCGACTACAACAGAAATTTTAATTACATTTCCAAGAGAAACAGAATGACCTTTCTTCTTCGGCGTTTCTTGACTCAATTTAGCTCCCTCTTCTTCTTTCCGTTAAATAACCGTTGAAGCCTCTGTTCCATTTCGGTGTTAATAAAACTTTTATAGACTCAATATTTCTTTATAATCAATATTTCTTTATACTGATTTTGCCTAATATTATGGGTTAATTGTTTAGAGGGACGCCTTCAGGAGAACTAAAAACAAAATTTGAAATAAAAGAAAAATGTTCATTTAATTATTGCTAAATCAAAAGTTTTTATAATAAACTTTATGGAAAGCTTGCACTTACATTAATATGCATGATGATCTTACTCACAGCATCAAACAAAGATACTGCAAGCTTAAACATAGCCAAACAGATCCACAGCCTAAATTTATTCCAGAAAAAAGACGCAGCCTATCAGGAAAATCCCATTTACACCGCAGAAATCAATGGTAATCAAGTTTTTTTCATCACTTTGAATGAAGAATCAGTTAATGCGCAGCAACTTCCAATTGATTTCCCAGAAGCAAAATTAATCGTGTTTATTTCAAGACACAGCAGCCAAACTGAAAAACCAACCCTAACCGTCCATACGCCTGGAAACTTTGACAAAGCAGAATATGGAGGGTTGCCTCAAACGTTGTCAGTTTCACCGGCTATTGCAATGCAGGCAGCTCTGAAAACGCTCCTCCATTACAAGCAAGAATTGAATCTTGACTATGAAGTATCATACGAAGCAACACATCACGGTCCATCGTTGGAAATTCCTGCAATGTTCGTTGAATTAGGCAGTTGCGAAAAACAATGGAGTAACACAAAAGCTGCCCTTGCTGTGGCATATGCAGCGATTAGTGCGGTAACCAGTTTTAAGCAAGCAAGCAACTCAGCAGCACTTGGCATTGGAGGGCCACATTACAACCAAAAATTTACTGAACTCGCACTAGCCGACAAGGCTGTTTTTGGTCACATGATCCCTAAATATGCACTTTCACAGGTAGATTTCAAGATGCTTATGCAATGCATAAATAAAACCCATGAAAAGATTTCTCATGCAATTCTTGACTGGAAAGGGATACAAAGCAAAGATAAACCAAACCTCATGAAAGTTCTAAAAGACATAAATTTGAATTATGCAAAAATTTAGCATTAAAGGCCACAGTAACATTTATTATGCAAGATTAAATGTTAAGTTACGTTCAAAAAGCACTACTCAGGCGAAAAAATGACCGATAAACCCATATTTGCCGTAATATTCTCATTAATTGGCGGAATATGCACAGTTGCAAGTGCGGTAGTTCTGGCAATCTACGGAAAAATCCTGAACTACTTAATTTTAGGTCAAGACTATGGTTACGGATACATCTTTGAAATAGTATTCGGAATAGTCGGAGCAGTCATGATTGCTGGATCAATAATGATGTATCGTCAACAATCAACACGCAGATGGGGAACAATAACCATGCTCATGGGCATAATAGCATTCTTAGGCACAGCTATAACAGTTGTCGGCGGCGTATTAGCCGTAATGGGCGGAGTCCTTGGCATGCAACTATCATTCATAGCCCAAAGCGCAAGAACCCTAAAATTAGCAGTCAAACCAGGACGAGAAGAACTTTGGCTCTCAATAAGAATCAGTCTTTTAGGAATCGTAGTAATTGGCCTAGTAGGGTTCGTAATTAAATTTATAGCAGTCGCCTTAAATTTTGGCTAAAATGTGATATTTATGGACAAAAAAGAAGAGCAAATGCCAGCAACAAAAATCTTTGTAGTTAAGACCACAACTGGTCAAGAACGCAATGTTGCAAGGCTTATCGCCGCGAAAGTGGAAATGACACATATCCCCATTAAAGCTCTTCTTGTCCCAGACACGCTTAAAGGTTATGTGTTCATTGAAGCAGATGGTCCCCATCTTGTGGAGGAAGCCATAGCAGGTGTACGCCATGTGCGCTCCAGAATTCCTGGTCTGGTAAGCTTTAACGAAATTGAACGTTACATTGTCCGTAAACCAGTAATGGAAGACCTAGGCGAAGATGACGTTGTAGAGATTACTGGTGGACCATTCAAGGGAATGAGAGCTAAAATCACAAGGCTTGACAAATCCAAGGGCGAAGTAACACTTGAATTGTTAGAGGCAACGTTTACTTTACCAATTACTGTTCATTCAGATTATGTAAAACTAGTTGAAAAATCAAAAAAATAAACAAGTGAAAGAACATGTCAGAGAAAAAAATCGTTGAATTACTCGTAAACGGGGGACAAGCCAATGCAGGTCCACCATTGGGTCCTGCTCTTGGTCCATTAGGAATTAACATTATGGCTGTAGTCAACAAGATTAACGAGTTGACTAAGGATTATGCTGGAATGAAGGTTCCAGTTAAAATATCTGTTAATCCTGAGGATAAAACCTTTGAAGTTTCCGTTGGAACCCCAACCTCGTCAGCATTGATTGTGGCTGAACTAAAGATCGAGAAAGGCTCAGGAACACCGAATTCAGTTAAGGTTGGTGACTTAAACATGGAGCAGATGGTTCGGATCGCAAAGATTAAGCGACCTGAGCTTTTAGCACCGACGCTTAAGAAAGCTGTTAAAGAGATGCTTGGAACATGCGTAAGTTTAGGCGTCACCGTTGAAGGCAAGGACCCACGTGAAGTTCAAAAAGACATTGATACTGGAAACTATGAGGATTTATTCAATAAAAGCGAATAAATAAGCGAATATTTTTATAATCGGGTTCCAATCCCTCATTGGTTCGAGGCTTAAAAATGCCATTAGATAACAAGACACTGTTAGAGGCTGTTAAAGCGGCTAAGTCAAAGTCAGGTCAGAAAAAGTTTAACCAAACTGTAGATTTGATTTTGGACATTCAAGAAATTGACATGAAGGCACCGGAAGGCAAGATTCAAGAAGTTGTTGAGCTTCCACGTGAAACCGGCAAATCAAACAAGATTTGCGTTATTGCCCAGGGAGAGTTCTCAGTCAAGGCCAAAAACGCTAAGGCTGACATGGTCATTGAACGTGCTGACCTAGACGCGTTAGCTGGAAAAAGAGAGAACTACGGAAATTAGCCAGCGATTATGACGTTTTCATCGCAGAAGCACCGTTAATGTCGTTGGTCGGCAAGGTCTTAGGTCCCGTTTTGGGTCCAAGGGGTAAAATGCCTATTCCTGTTCCCCCGGGTGCAGACATTACAGCTCTGCTTACTAAACATCGAAAAACTGTGGTTGTACGTATGCGTAATCAGCCGATTATTCAGGTTTCCGTTGGCGCTGAACAGATGAAAGATGAAGAACTGGTTGACAATATGCAGGCTATTCTTCGTGTTCTTGATGGAAAGCTTAAACGTGGATTAAAGAACGTGAAATACGCTTTCATCAAGACATCAATGGGTGAACCCGTTAAAATTAAACCATAATTGAAGAGGAAAGAGTATGCCATCTCAACAAGTGTTAGAAGAAAAATCAAATGAAGTAGCCGAAATCAAAGGCATCTTGAAAGAATACAAGTCGATCGGCATTGCTAGTTTACAGAAAGTACGTGCTTCCCAGCTTCAAGAATTAAAGAAAAGCATGAGTGGCAAAGTACACTTCAGAGTCTTGAAGAATTCTTTGGTAAAGTTTGCGATTGAAGGAATGCCCGAAACGGACCTGAAAAAGCTCGAGGACTTCTTAGAAGGCTCGAACGTTTACTTATTTACGAATCTTAACCCATTCAAGCTATCGCTCATGCTGGAACGAGGCAAAGTTAAAACCACAGCTAAGTCGGGTGATGTCGCCGCAATGGATGTGGTCATTCCAGCAGGCAACACTGGACAAGCACCTGGACCAGTTATCAGTCAATTGAACGCCGTCGGGTTGCCTACGCGAATCGAATCAGGCAGTGTATGGATCAGCAAAGACACACTTGTTGTACGCAAAGGTGAAGTAATCAATGAACGTCTAGCCGGCGTACTCTCTAAGCTCAATATCAAAGCAGTTGAATTAGGATTATCGATGCGTGCTGTACTCGATAATGGACTAATGATCAGTGGGGACCAACTTAAAATTGACATAGACGCAACGAAAAAAAGCATCGAAGAAAGCAACGCTTTAGCATACGCTTTGGCGTTGGCGATTACTTTTACAACAAAAGACACCATTAAGCCATTATTGCAACAAGCCCACCAAAAAGCATTAGCACTCTCAGTAAATGCTGCTGTTCCAACAAAAGAAACCATCGGCGACTTATTACGCAAGGCAAACATGCAAATGACAAGCTTAAACAGTGCTGCCGAGAAGGCAAAGCCAAAAGCAGCCTAAAACTTCATTTTTTTCCTTGCGGCAACGTTTAAAATTGCCACCGGGAAATTAGCGCTTTCTATTTATCTTATTATGAAAGATGGGTCAGATGTCAACCGACTTATTGTTGATGAGAATTTATGGGGAAGTCGAGGTCTGTGTTGAATTGCTCGTTATTGTTGAATTACTGCTTGGAATTTGATTGAGCAGATTCTCTGTTTGATTTAGAAGTTGTGCACTTAAGTCACTTATTTTCGCGTTTTGAGAAGAATCGGGATTAAGCGTCTGTGCGGTTAAATTTACTGCATAATCAGCTACTACACCAATTAGCGCTATGGAGACAGTTATTAAAAGCAGACAGGCTAATTGTTCTTGCAACTTGTTTCATCCTCAAATAAACTGATGGTGTGGCTATATAACTCGCTTATTCTAGTTTTAGTAATATAACCAAAACTGATTTTCTAAATAGGGAATGATTGATGCATGCTTTCTTGCGAATGTTTATATCAATCTAAAACTTTTGTTCATAAGAAAATGGAGTTGATTAAAGGTGAGTTCTCAACCTTGTCATGTTACGGATGCACAGTTTGAGCAAACAATCAAGAACAATAAGATTGCTTTGCTTGATTTTTGGGCTGGATGGTGCGGACCCTGCAGAGCCCTGGCCCCAGTAATAGAGGAAATAGCAGCGGAATATAATGGAAAAGCGTTTATAGGCAAACTGGATGTCGATGCAAACCCTTTGACTGCTGAACGCTTCGGCGTTTATAGCATACCCACGTTGATAGTTTTTAAGAACGGCAAAGAAGTTGAAAGACTAGTTGGCTTGTGCCCAAAAAGAAACATTGATGTACTGTTGAAAAAGCATCTTGAATAAAGGCATTTAGCTTTTCATTTTCTCGTACATTTTCTCAAAAGTCCAGCGAATACTTGACTTTAACTCTTTTAGACGTTCCTCATCAACATTTTTAATTACTATTTCCCGAATTAGATTATTTTCACGGATAACGTTATAGGAGAACATTTTTTCAGGTTTAAGCTGCCCTTTTTGCACTAATTCGTCATCTTTTTCTTCCATTTTAGCGAAGACTTTTTCAACTAAAAAGTTCTCGAAAGGCGGCGTATTGACACTAAATTTCTTGCTTTCATCAGGCATAACATGCACTGATTGATTATCAAGATAAAGTATTGCTAATGGCTCATCCGCCATAGTTCTTAGCGGTATAACGTTTTCAGGTTCAACGCCATGTTGGGTGACAGGGATGTTTTCATTTGATTCGTCAGCTTCAGGTTTTGGAAGTATAACTTCAGCAGGAATAGGGGTTGAAGCAGTCACTTCCTTTATGTCTCCACGCTTGAAGCTCTTCTCGAGTAATATTGAATTAACAGAGTCTAAGGCTGCTTGGATTTCTTTGGTTTCAGCATTTAGTCTTTCAAGCTTTTTCTCAAGCCGTTTTTTAAAAGCGACCAAAGATTTCATCCTTTCTGAATCTTGCGACAATGCCTCTTCCACGCTCGTACAATAGATTTTTATGCTTCATGTTTAAGCTTTTTCAACGGTTATTTGTCAAACAATTTAAGATTCACTTATTTTTTTGAGTTGGCGCCGATACATTTCTACGATTTCCTTTGAAGATGTTGCGTCTTCAGGGCTTTTATCAGACCTGTATTTTCCTGTGAAACGTGGAAAACGAATGGCTAAACCACTGCCTTTCCTTACTGAATCCATTGAGCAAGTGTGAATTGGGCTAAGAGTAATTTCAGCGCCTAAAATCTCCAAGACCAATGAGGGCTCAAACCATACGTCTGCTTCAAGCAAAGATTGAACACGTGAATTCTTCTTCGGAATAATATGCTTCTGAAGCACATCTACAAGGTTCGCAAGGTCCTTATCTGTAAACCCTGTTCCGCACTTCGTTACAGTCTCAAAAGTGTCCTTATCTTTATTATAAGTAGCAAGCAGCAAAGCGCCATATGCTCCTGCACGTTTGCCTCTACCATGCAAAGCGCCAACTACAACCAAATCTACAGTATCAGTCATTTCACTCTTGTAATCACGTTTATATTTAATCCATAGCCAACCGCGACTTCCAGCTTGATAAATGGAATCCTTGCCTATTGATTTGCACATTAAGCCTTCGCAGCCTTTCTCGATTGCTTCCTCAAAAAAATCCTCAAGTTCCTTCGCATTCTTAGCCAGTTTTTGTATGGCTGGTTTAGCTCGGTCATTCTGTATTAGTGTTTTCTCAAGCATTTTTCTTCTGATAGGGTAAACTTCACGTGTCAAGTCTTTACCATCAACGTAAAGGGCGTCAAACATAAAGAGTGAGACAGGATACTGCACTACAGCCTCTTCAACGCCGTATTTACGTCGCCGATGCATCAATTCTTGAAATGGCCGCATGTCACCTGTTTCCAAATCCATCGCGACGCATTCAGCCTCCATAATAACCTCTTTTCCAGCCACTTTATCTCTGATTAGTTGAATTGCGTCTGGATACTGGTCTGAAATGTTCTCCATGCGACGGGAAAAAAGTTTAACCTCGTTTCCTTTTTTGTGCAGTTGTATTCGTTCTCCGTCATACTTGTATTCGGCAACGCATTTTCCTCCAAGCTTGTCAAGAATTTCTTCTGGCGAAGCAAGCCTCTCTGCTAGCATGGGTCTAATAGGCTCAAAAACAAGCACTTGGAGCTCTTTTACCGCATCTAGACCATTCTGTGCAAGTATGCTTGCTACTCGGCCAAGATCTGAACAGATGTTGTATGCTCGCTCGATTGGTTCACGAGATTCTTTTCCGTCACCATAAGCTATCGCCAACGCATCAAGCACAGTCATATCTGCAATGCCTAATCTCAGGTTGCCTGTTACCGTGCGAACAATAAATTTCGCCTCTCTAGGGGAAGCATCAGACAATAATCCGGACAAAAGGGCCATTTTCGAGTCAACAGAGCCTGAGCCTGAAGTTTTAGCCATTTTATCAAGCGTCTCGTAAACATGCTCGACAGACAATGTCTTAGTATAGAAAGTGGACTGCTTGCGTTTAGCCAAAAGCTTCTCTGCCGTAACACCTATATCACCGCTTTTTTGCAAGTCAGATTGAATTTCACTTTCTTTTCGCCCAGAAGCGCGTGATAAAGCTTTAATGGCGAGTTTTTCTGCTATACCAATTTCAATGCCAACGAAATCAGGATATATTTTACCCTGGGTTAAATAGACTACTTTATCGATGACATTTTTGGGAGTATTTTTAAGCAGATTAACCAGTAAATCAGTCATTTCCAACCGTTTTGAGGTTGCTTCAATTTTCTCGTATTCTTGGGCAATAAGCTCATAATCCATGTAATCTCGCTCAAAGAAATAGGGCGACTTAGGATATTAAAATTCATTGGCTGAACATGTAAAACAGAATCAAATACTATTTTTACCCTTTGACTTCCCAAGAAGGAAATCCAAAGACGCATAGTTGACATAACATTTAAATGAAAAAAAAATCAAGAAATAAAAAAATGGTTGACGATTTTGCAATTAAAAATTCTTTTTTAGTTTTAAAATCCGTCAACTAAATGGGCTGTTCCGTCGGGACAGTAGACGCAGTTACCCTTTTCGACTACTATGTAGCGTTTGCTGCATGGCTTCATCTGGGAGCAGCCGTCGCAATCTCTTGAAAGCACGTATTTTTCCTCCTATTATTTGATCATTCGAATTTGCTAATTCAAAGGCTCATGTGTGGGATGGTATTCCTATTCGCACACAGATTTGTACCTTTGGAAGGCAAACTTAAATGCTGATGGCTCTCTTAAAGTTATCGCTAAATACAATATGGAATCGTAATATATAAGAATTTCCTTTATTGCTTGCCAAAAATATGAGCAAATATCTCAAAACTATCCTAAATAAAATATAAAATGGATTTTTTTTTAAAATTAACCCGAATGATTTTCAAACGCAAGGATCTATGTATACATGTGAATGTTTGATATGAAGAAAACAAGACTGTAAAGAATTGAAAAGAGGCAAAAATAGGAGCCATTCTTAAGTTTCTAAGCCATTCCACAATTCGGAGTGGGAAGCTTACCACTTGATCTAACTAAGGTAGACATCCCGAAAAATGGAAAAATGCTCGATTTTGCGCCTTTTCTTAGCAATTCGGTTAAATATAACTAAGGCTCTACATCAAAAGAGGCTAACTGCGGGTAATGCTAATTCAAGAGGTTATTCTGGAAAATTTCATGAGCTATGAGTATGCTAGAGTGCCGTTTAAGCCAGGTGTCAACGTTATAGGCGGACCAAACGGCGCGGGAAAATCCTCGCTTTTACTTGCTATTTCAGTGGCGCTTGGGCAATCTTACACAGAGCGTTCCCGTAAACTTAGCGATTTAATTCGATGGGGTAACGATCAAGCCCGAGTGACGCTTATTCTGGATAACAGTAAAATGGGCAATAAGCGTCCTGCCCCAAAATACAGTAAGGACCAGATTTTCCTTACTCGCGTTTTGCGCAGAGATGGCAAATACTGGTTTGAACTTGAAAATCACGCTGCCACAAAACAGGATGTTGAACGTTTATTGGGCAGGTTCGGTGTTGACCCTGACAACATGTTAATTATCATGCACCAGAACATGGTTGAGCAATTCAGCGTACTCTCCAACATGGATAAGCTCCGCATGGTTGAAGCTGCAGTTGGTTTAGAACCATTCCGTGACAACGTGCTTCAAGCAAAATCAAAATTAACTCGTATTTTAAGTCAAGAAGAATCCGTAAGCAAACTTTTGGAGTCCGCTGAGCAAACCCTCAGGTACTGGCAAGAACAAAACCAGAAATATCAAGAGAAAAAACAGTTGCAAATCAAAAGGCGCTTCTTGGAACGCGAACTTGCATGGGCAGAAGTAGAAAGACGTGAAGGTATCGTAAAAGGGCTATTGGCGAATCAGGGCAAGAATCAAGAAATTATTAATAAAATCGAGCTAGAAAAAATGTCTCAACAAGCCAGCTAAACGACCGACAGCTTCAGCAAGAAAAACTGAAGAGTGATATTAAAGCTTCTTTCAACGAACGATTAAGTCTGGAGCATGACTTAGCCCAAAATGAATCAACAATGAAGTTGATTGAGCAGTTACTCGGAGAAGCCGAGTCCTTTGAATCAAAATCCCAGAACAGAAATGATTTTAAAATTTTCACAAGCGCAAAGCTCAAAGAAATGATAGATAATTCAAGTCTGCAAATCAGCAAAATAAACGAAAAAGTAAAGGATAACATGACCAAAACCTTGAATTTAGAGGAGTCAACCCAGAAAATTACAGAAAACGTTTTGGATAACAAGATTCATCTTGCCTTGTTGGAGTATCAACGAGCAAACGCCATTGTTGACTTGAAAGACGTTGAGGGTTCGCTCGCTGATGCCCAATCAAGCTTAAAGGCGTCCGTTGGTAAGGCTGAACAGTTTGGGGAACGCATAGCTGTTTTAAAGCCTTTTTCAGATGTCCTTGATGAAATTCGAGTTACAGACGGGCATTTAGCTTCTTTGGCTGATGTTTCAGAAGATATTGAACGCATGTACGAGTCGTACTCAAAACTTTACTTGGAGCTCAAAGAAAAAGCGGAAATCGTAACTGAAAATAGGCAAAAAACCCTTGAAGAACTTAACGTTAGAATGCAAACTTGGCAATCAGTCATGCAGAATTTACTGGACCGCGTTAACGTTGAATACAAAAGGATTATGGAGCAGACCCTGGCAACGGGGGAAGTGCGATTGGCTAACGCTCAAGAAATTGAGACCGCTGGCTTGGAAATTTTAGTCGGGTTTAAAGGTGGAAAACCCGTGGCTTTGGATGCATACACACAAAGCGGTGGCGAGCGAACAACAGCCACCATGAGCTTTCTCTTAGCGTTACAACAACATGTTCGTTCACCTTTTAGAGCGGTAGATGAATACGACATTCACATGGATCCAAAGAACAGAGAAATGATCGCGAAAATCCTAGTTTCAATAATTAAAGAAAATACCTCACAGTATATTGTTATAACCCCCAGTCAAATCACATTTGCCCAACAAGACGCAAACGTAATCACGGTGCAAAGTGTTGAAGGAAAATCAGTAGTGCGGGAGATGGCTTAATGTCTTCAAATGAATCACGTAAAAAAATGGGCAAAGAGAAACTACAATTAGTTATAGAAAGATGTGTTGGTATTGAGAATCATGCAGTTGACCCTTTTACGCTGGACGTGGATGAAATAATTGCACTAGTGAGAGAGTATTTTCCTGACTGGAAACAACCAGAAGAATTAAACTTGGATTCAGAAGCAATCCACCATTTAGCATCAGTAATTAAACTTCAGAGCGAATGGGTTAAGCATCGTTCAACCTCACTCTATACTGACCCGTTTCTTTTAGAAGAAAAAATAATGCATACACCAAAACAACAAATAACAAGCATTTTCCTTAAAGCGTGGCATCCAATAATTGAGATGGAGCAGCTTAACCTTCGCAGCATCGCAGATGGACTGCTTTATTGGGAAGCATTAACGCCTATTAATCAAAGATGGAAAGGTTTTGATGCCCCACAAGTTGCTATGGGTGCTGCAAGCAGAGATGAATTAATTGCACAGCGAGTTTTAAGTGACATAGAATTTTCGAATGAGCTTGAAAGCTACTGGCAGGAATTAAAAAGCAAAATAGAAGAGAAAGGATCAGAGGGCAAAATAAACTACTGGGATTTCATCGGAGACGACACGTATGAAGAGACTGTGCAGCGAGCATTCTTGACTAGTTTCTTGGTTACCTATGGTTATGCATCGTTGGAGATTGATAAGTTAGAAGAAACTATTCACATTAAAGCATACGACCAGCAGCAGACTAAACTGTTGAGCAAGCAATCCACATCCGTTCCAATCGCGGTTAGCTGTGAAAACTGGCAGAAATGGAAACGAGGAGAATTAACTTGAGCATCAAAAAAAAAGGCACCTATGCTGGCAAAATCAAACGTGCAACTCAGATACTCCTCTACAAGCGCCACCAAAAACCCGGCGTTAAAGGGTGGGAGCTACACAAGGCATTAGGTTCAGATTACCCAAAAGTGCTCGACATTTTAGACGACCATTTAAAAAATTTGGATTTAGAGGTCAAAATAGTTTTTGAAGAGCAAAAGGCGCCTGCAGAAAAGCCTACTCTAGACGAGTTGGATAAAGCACGCTTTTATATAACACTACGAAGCGACACAGCTTCAAAAGAACCAAAAATGATTGGTTGGCGCGTTGATGACCTTGCGGGCTTAGCCATCACAATCTCATACATTATTAGCAAGAAGGGACAAGCGTCACGAACTGATGTTGAGAAATTGCTTGGCGAAAAGTTGCCAGAGTGGAAAGTAGGTTTGAACATTGAAAGATACATACGATATGGTTACCTCACGCAGGATGAAAAGCAACAGTTGTTCTTAGATTGGAGAACAAGAGCTGAAGTGGATGAAAAAGCGCTTATTGACATGCTACTGGCTGCAGAAAGAACAGACGCAAACCAATCAGTAACGCATGGAAATAAGGAAGAAGCAGAAGAAGACCAAGAAATCGAAGAAACAGCAGAAGAAAATCAAGAAATCGACGAATAAAAAATTGTTATCGTCTTTAAGCAATCACAAACACTTATGAAAACATAAAGACGATGGTCATCTTGAGGTCGACAACACACTTGAGTGAACCCGACTTTCCCTACGATAAAAGACCAAGAGACGTGCCTTCGAGAGCGGAAAAGATGCTGCCTGAGCCAAAGGAAATTCCGGCACTTGTCTCGGATAAACCTTCGATACCAATACTTGGCGTAAACTCTAGCATCTTGACTTGCCAAAAATGCGGCAGAATTTTCAATACAGAAGAAGATTTGAATCTCCATAGCAGAAAGAATCATCGATTCTAAAAAGTTTCCAAGTATTATATTGAAATAATCAAATCGAATTTAAGATTATTTCAGTTTTTTCTTACTTTGTAAGCAAAATCCAACAAGTGAATACTTGATGAGCAAGATCATCAAAAACATTAAAACCTGTAAATATTTTTCACGTCCGTGCGAGTTGAGCGTGATTGTAGTTTTAAAAAAGTTTCCTAATGAAAATATTTATACATTGCTTGATTCAACTTGTAACTTGTCCAATATTCATGAAATAATTCTGGTTGCTGACTTAGTAGAAAATTTAAAAGATACTGAAAAATACTTAGCTGCTTTTTTGGACTTCAGTCCTAATTTGATAACCATTAAGTTGGCTTACTCGGGTTCGGACAGAGGGCCTGCTTATGGAAGAAATGTTGGCGTTTCTCTGTCTCAATCGCCTAATCTTCTTTTCGTTGATGATGATGCAGCAGTTCTAGACGATATTTCACCACTTGTTGAATATTTAAATAAAAACATCTGCCAAGGTGTACAACCTTTGATTTTACGCTTTGGTGGAGAAATTGTAGATTCTGCCGGCGACTTCATCGAAAAATACAGTGGTGGTCGTTATAATGCATACGTGAGAAGTCTTGACAGGCCACTTGCAAATGTCAGCGGCAAACTTCAAGCTGAGGAACTACCTTCAATGCGTGGTGCTTTTATGCTTGTGCAAAAGCAGAGTTTTTTAGCTTTAAATGGTTTTGATGGGACTTTTTATTATGTTTATGAAGATGTTGATTTTGGGTGGCGAATGATCACGGCTGGATTCAAAATGTTATTTGTTCCTTCAATTAGGGCGCTTCATAAAGGCGGTGAAACTACTAATCGTTTGTTAATTTCCCAAAAAACACTTCGTGGTGCGGTTCTTAATCAAAATGCTGCATGCTTAAAGGTAGCTAGGCTTTCAGTTTGGCCTAAGATTTTATTCTGCTACATGGTAGATCTCGTTTTATATGAGTGGTCATTGATTAAGAAAGGAACTAATCTGGTTTATGTCCTTGAAGACTTCCTAAAAATGAACATGCTTTTTTTAAAAAGATTTAGACGTGTTGCATCAGACAGGCGGCTTCTGAGTGAAGAGTTTAGCTTTAAAGGATTAGCTAAACTTGAAGCCATGGCCAAGGGAGAACATTTTATTTTCCTATCAAGAGATTGATTAGGTCTTTTTATCCTCTAATTTTCTGGCTGTTGTGCTGCAAATGGCTGATCTCTTAGTCTTAGTAGCAATCTAAACTCCTTTGGACTCATTTCAAAAAATTGTTATGCAACGTCTCTAATGATGCTTTAATTAGACAAGATTAAAAGATTATGAGCCAAGCCGTAAAAAGTTGGCTTAGGTGATGCTCACGTTTTGAATGTCAAAATACCGTTTTGCTAAGAAGCGAAGACGTTCAGCGTTTTTGCCGTTTTTGCCTATGGCGACGCCTTTGTCTTTCGGATTTACTGTGATGACTGCCATTTTTTTTCCATCGGTTCGTTCTGTGACGCGGATTTCTCGGACTGCTGCGGGTTTTAGTGCGTTTTTCATGAATTGAACTGGGTCTTCTGAGTACTCTATTATTTCATGTTTTTTCCCGGTCATTCTTTCAAGAGTGTGGATGTTTCTGCCGCCTTTGCCAATAGCTACGCCCACTTGTCCAGGGTTTACGATAAATATGGCGCGTTCTTGCTCCTCATCAATTATGCAGTCCTTCACGCTGGCGCCGCTTATGCTTTCAAACAATGCAATATAACGCATTTCGTCAGCTGTGATTTTTATGCCGGTTGTCATTCATTTCCTCCAAGGTTTTCTTGTAACTCTTTAATTTCGGTTACCTTAAGAATCTCTGAATCCCCAGTTTCCCTTATTATCAAGGCTGAAATGATGAACATTTTACTGCATGTTTCAGCTAAATCCATCGATGTACCTCTATAAGACAATACTGGAACCTTGGAGATTTTAGCATAATATTCTATATCCTCTTTTATGTTTTTTGGACAATTTGAGGCTAAAACAATCATCTTAGCCTTGCCTGTTTTGGCGTTTTGCAGCGCCGAGTTGGCTCCGAAAGATACTTTACCAGTTTTCACGGCTGAAGCTAACGCTTTGTCTATATCTATCATGTTTCAGTTTTTCCTCCTTCTTTTTCTTGTTTTTCAAAAGTTGACATGTATAATTCAACTAAGCCTGTGCCGATTGGAATGGACTGCCCAACTATTACGTTTTCAGTTACGCCTGCTAATGGGTCACTTTCACCCTTAACTGCCGCTTCCACAATGTTTGGAACAGTGATTTCGAATGCTGCACGAGCCAAAACACTGGCTTTCTTGCCACTGATGCCATGTCTGCCGATTTGTTGAACATCTCCAGTTGTGGTCATCATATCTGCTACAAGCATAACGTGGCGGACATCGACGTCTAAGCCTTGATCTTCCAAGACGCCTTTTGCCTCATTAACTAACGCATTTCTTGAAGCTTCTATACCTAAAGTTTTGGCGATTTCATGAATGTTATTAGTGGATGTTCGTGAAGTGTCAACACCAGTTATCTCAAGCACTTTAGATAAGTTTGAGCCATCAGTCCGAATAACCCATTCACCGCTTTCTTCTGTAACCAATACTCTTTTAATATCAGGTACACCTTTGACGTGGAGACCTGGAATCTTGCCAAGCATCCTCTTTAAAGCTTCAGCTTTCTTTGGCTTAATTTCAACTCTGTCATCTAACACATTTACGGTAGCATTCTGCAATTGTGCTTCAAGACGCTCTTTCAAATCATCCATCGTAATTGCGCGGTCATCCATCATCGACTTAGTTAGTTCAACAACGATTTCCTCTTTAACTGGGTCCTCGTAAATTATTGAAGCTAAATTTTCAAGAGAAGTATAAATCAGATCACGTGCGACTTTAACTGCACCTTCCTTGCTTTTCGCGTGTTCACCAATCAAGTAAATAGTCATAATGGGAGTAGAAGGAATTCTGCGGGCGTCTACAATCTCGATTAAACGAGGCAAACCTAAGGTGACGTTTTGTTCTTTGACTCCTGCATAGTGGAAAGTTCTGAGAGTCATCTGAGTTCCAGGTTCACCGATTGATTGAGCCGCAACTATACCGACTGCTTCACCAGGCTCCATCAAAGCTCGCTTATACTGCTCAGCTGTTTGCGTTGTTGCTTTTTCAACACCTTTCTTGCTAAGCTTATTTTTACTCAAGTTAGTTTTAAGTTGATCCATTAGAATAGGCGTTAACTGTTCCTGGACGTCCTTTAATTGCTCCTTAATGAACTCAGGAGTTGCTGGCGTACCACCTTTCTCTTCGCCGATTTTGATTTGGTCAATCAATCTACTAACGTTTACTGCTTTACCATGATCACTTTTTGCTGGGTCTACGCCATCTTCACCGTACCGGAATTGGATAATGTCACCAGCTGAATCACGAACTGTCTCGTCATATTCAAGACGAATATGTTCCAGAGCATTAATTAATCGTCTTTGCATGTAGCCACTCTGTTGAGTTCGCACCGCAGTGTCTACTAGACCTTCGCGGCCACCCATAGCATGGAAGAAGAATTCAATAGCGTCCAAGCCTGACTGGTAAGAATTATAAACAAAGCCCCTTGCCCTTGGACTAGGGTCACCTTCAACAAAATGTGGCAATGCACGTCCAGCATAACCTCGCAGAATACGTTTACCTCGCACTGATTGCTGACCAACACAAGCAGCTATCTGACCAATATTTAAGCTTGAACCTCTGGCGCCAGTTCTCGTCATGACGATGCCAGCGTTCTCCAATGTAAAGTCGTCGTCTGCTATTTTACCTGCTTCATCTCTTGCTGTTGCAAGTTCATGCATTACATAGATTTCAAAGGATTCTTCGAGTGTTTGACCAGGCAACCGCGGCAACGTTCCATCACGGTAATTCTGTATGTGCTCATCAATCTTCTTTTGTATTCGCTCCATCGTCTTCTTGATTCTGTTTTCTGCCCTTGGCGACAAAACTAGTTGGTCATAAGTGTAACTGAAGCCACGCATTGAAATGAAAAGTTTTAGCAAACGGGTAATATTGTTAAGGAACTGCCTTCCTGCTTGAGTTCCGTAGTCTTTGATTATTCGATGAAGCAGACTTTCTGATTGTTCGGAACCGATAGATCGTCTATCGATAATTCCTGAAACTAATTGACCGTTTTTAACAACCACGTAAGCGTCATGTTTGCAGTCTTCTTCTTCGCATTTCGTGCATCCTTGGCAAATATTTGCTTTCAAGACATAGTTCAGGGTCTTTGGCAAAAACAGACTGAAGATTTGTTTACCTGACCACATGGGCGCTGGATCATTAATCGCAGGCTCAGGTAGCGGACCATAATAACCAGTAGCTGTTAGAAGCCTATTTACTTGAGCACTTGTCAAATAATTTGATTTTCTGGTGAAGTAATAAGCGCTTGTTATGAAATCTCTGATAGCACCTATAATGGGTCCACCAAATCTTGGTGAGAGTATCTGATCTTGGACTTGCATTAACAATAATGATTCAGTTCGGGCTTCTTCGCTTTGTGGAACGTGAAGGTTCATTTCATCTCCATCAAAATCTGCGTTGTATGGTGGACAAACACAAAGGTGAAGTCTAAAAGTTTTGTAAGGTAGAACTCTTACATAATGGGCCATTATAGACATGCGGTGAAGCGAAGGCTGCCGATTAAAGATAGCTATATCGCCGTTTTTAAGGTGTCGCTCGACCACAAAGCCCAATTCTACTGCATCAGCAATTTTTGTTCGGTCAACGACAAATTCCAATCGGATACGTTTCCCATCTGGCCTAATAATGTACAAGGCACCAGGATAATTTTCGGGACCGTTAATTACAAATTTCTTCATTTCTTCAATGTTCCAAGCGGTGACTTTTTCCGGAACAGATAGACGCATTGCAATGTCTTGGGGTACACCAACTTCGTTTATGTCAAGGTTCGGGTCTGGAGAAATTACTGTGCGAGCTGAAAAGTCAACTCTTTTGCCTGAAAGGTTGCTTCTAAAGCGGCCTTCTTTTCCTTTTAATCTTTGTGAGATAGTTTTTAGTGCTCTTCCTGAACGATGCCTTGCGGGTGGAATACCTGAAGCTTCATTGTTAAAGTATGTGGTGACATGGTACTGTAATAATTCGGATAAGTCTTGAATAATAAGTGTTGGAGCTCCTGCCTCCATGTTTTCTTTCAAGCGCTGGTTAATTCTAATGATATCCACAAGTTTGTGGGTTAAGTCATCTTCAGAGCGAATGCCTGACTCTAGCGTAATTGATGGGCGAACGTAGACTGGCGGCACAGGCAAAACTTGGAGAACCATCCATTCAGGCCGCGCAACCTTTGGATTAAAACCTAATATTTCCAAGTCTTCGTCAGAAATTCTTTCGAGCCTTTCACGAATCATGCTTGGAGTTAAAGGCTCAGAACCTGCTTCAGTTTGCTCAATAAACTTGGTTGGTTTCTCAAAAGTTATTTTGTACTGAACGGAAGCGCAATATGGGCACTGTTTAGTTTTGATTTCACTCGTTATCTCCTTGTAAACTTCGTCTGGAATTGTGCCTAAAAGCTCGTTGAATCTTTCAATTCTACCTTGAGCTTTCTTTGAGGCTTCTTCTGATAAGAGTATGCGCCCGCAACTACGGCAAGTGCATTTTAAGAGATCGAAAATAATTTTCGTAAATTCAATATGCACAATTGGAACTGCTAATTCTATATGTCCAAAGTGCCCCGGGCATCGGATAGCAGTGTTGCCGCATGTTTTACATCTTTGCCTTGGCTCAAGTGTGCCAAGCCTGCCGTCCATTAAGCCTGCAGTGATAGGCGTGCCATCTTCATCATAAGTGTCTGGTGTCTGAATTTCGACGACTGATTGCTTACGCAAATCTTTAGGTGAAATTAAGCCAAATGAAATTTCATCAACTACTTTATGTATTAATTCCTCGTTCGACATTCTAAGCCTTCTCCTTAAGTCTTAACTTTGGCGTGATACACAAGCTTTGAAGTTCTTGCAGCAAAAGCTTGAATGCGTAAGAGACAATTACTGGCGAAATCTTTGCTTTCTCATCGCAAATCTTGCATACGTAACGCCTTTGCTTCATATCATAATATGAAATCTGACCACAGTTTTCGCAGATGTAAAGAGTGTATTTGTCAGATTCTTCAAGCAACCTATCTCTAAGCAGCATAGCAGCACCATGCCCAATTAGGCAGTCTCGCTCCATTTCTCCGAACCTCAGACCACCACCTCTAGCGCGACCTTCTGTTGGTTGCCTTGTTAACATTTGGACTTGCCCACGGGCTCTTGCATGAATCTTGTCAGCAACCATATGATGCAGTTTTTGATAATATACAATGCCGACAAAAATGTCTGCGACGAATTTTTCTCCAGTTGCACCATTGTAGAAGACTTCGCTTCCAGTGTGACTGAAACCAAGCTTCACGAGGTTATTCCGGACTTCGATTGGGCCTTCATTAGCGAAAGGTGTGCCATCAACAGGTCTGCCTCTTGCCGCTGCTGCTTTTCCTGCTAGAGATTCGATGAATTGACCGACAGTCATTCTTGAGGGTATAGCGTGAGGATTAATTATTAAATCTGGAGTTATGCCTTCACCTGTGAAGGGCATATCTTCCTGTGGAACGATTAAGCCAATTACTCCTTTTTGTCCGTGGCGTGATGCAAACTTGTCGCCTAGCTCGGGAACTCGCTGATCACGAACTCTTACTTTAACAAGTTGGCTGCCTTCGCCGGAAGCTGTTATGAAAATTCCGTCAACTATTCCGGTTTCTGAAGGTCTCATGTCTATTGAAGTGTCACGCATTGACGGACCTCTGACTTCGAATTCCTTGTATTCTTCAAGGAATCTTGGAGGGCTGATTCTACCGATGAGAACGTCTCCGCCTACTACAGCTGACTCCAGGCTTATGATACCATCGGGTTCTAAGAGGCGATAGTATTGTTCTCCTCTGAAACCTCTTGTTCCTGCTTCAGGAACGGTGAATCTGTCTTTTAATCCACCAAGATATTGGCGACATTCAGCTTCGTATATTCTGTAGAATGTTGAGCGCGCTAGTCCTCGTTCGATTGAGGCTTTGTTGAAGATTATGGCGTCCTCCATGTTGTAGCCTTCGAAGCTGAGCACTGCTACGATGCAGTTTTGTCCGGTTGGGCGTTGCTTGTATCCCATGACTTCCATGAGTTCGGTTTCCACTAGCGGCACTTGTGGGTAGTGTAGTATGTGTGATCTGGAATCTACTCTGTGATGGAAATTGGTTCCGTAGATTCCGAGAGCTTGTTTGGCCATAGCGGCTTGATAAGAGTTACGTGGTGACTGATTGTGTTCTGGATAGGGTATCGTTGATGCGCATATGCCTAGAATTGTGTAAGGCGCTATCTCCAGATGGGTCGTTTTAGGGGTGATAGAGTTTACGTTCATGGCTACGTAAGCGTTTTCCTCTTCTTCCGCATCTAAGTACTCGATTAAACCGCTTTTAACTAGATCTTCCCATGTCCACTCGCCTAGACTTATTTTTTCTAGGTGGTTAGGTTGAAGTTTAGGAACGCCTTTGTCGACGATAATGAGTGGGCGTCGTACTCTGCCTTCGTCGCAGTTAGCATGTAGCTCTTCAGTTTCGGTTAGTGCTTTTGAGAAGTGTGTCACGTTAACTTCAGTTGAGACTTCACCTGTGCGTCTTTTTTCACGGATAATTTTGACCATTTCGGCAGGTGAATTACAGTAGCCAATTATGTTGCCGTCAACGAAGACTTTTGCTCCTGACATTCGTAAATCTATACTTGCCTCGCCTACTGGAGTTGTACCCATTTCGAAAAGTAGTTGCTTCACTTTATCAGGATTTACGCCTACAGCAATTGAGGCTGATAAAGCCAAGTTTTTAACTAGACCACAGTTTGAGCCTTCTGGAGTTTCGTTTGGACATAATCGACCCCAGTGTGTAGGGTGTAGGTCTCGAGCTTCAAAGTTAGGTTGGCTTCGACTTAAGGGTGACTGTAATCTTCGCAGGTGACTTAATGTTGAAATGTAATTTGTTCGGTCTAAAAGTTGTGTGATGCCGACTCTACCTCTTCCCCAGTTACCAGTTGCCAGTGCATGTTGGAATCGTTCAGTAATAATTCCAGGTCGCACTGCTGCAGAAACGGTGATTATCGGTCCTTTAACGCCAATGCGTTCAAGTTGATATTTTATGTCCCGTGTAAGATTTCTGAACGATACTCGGAAAAGGTCAGCGAGCAATGGTCCACCGAGACGTAAACGTTTGTTCTTGAAGTGATCTTTGTCGTCTGGTTGACGCCTGCCTGTTTTTAATTGCAGAACTCGGTAGGCCATTTCACCCAGAAAGATTGCTTTTTCTTTACGGTTTTTATCGCTCCGTCCAAGGTGAGGCAAAAAGTTCTTGTCAAGAGCAGTCTCCGCCTTTTGAAGACGATACTCTTCCACTTGGCCGTGTGCTACTCGGTTTCCAATAAAGAGAATTGCATCTGAGGGGGTTTCTACACCGATGGCTTTTTCGAAGGAAGCGGCAAGTTGAGCTTGAAGTTCCTTGTCAAGTGAGACTGCCTCTGCGATTTCCTTGTCTTTTTCAAGGTTGAGCGCTCGCATGATTACGACGAATGGAATTTCAGTAGGCACTCCTGGCATTGTAACGTAGATTGCGTCGTCTGATTTGAGTTTAAGCTCAATTCTTGCTCTGAAGCCCACGGTTGTTGAGAATATTTTTGCTTGATAAACGGGTGATGTACCTTTTTCGTCAATGTCAACAATTACACGGTTTGGAGCTAAGTCTTCCATCGCAACTATAACTCTTTCAGAACCGTTAACAACGAAGTAACCACCTGGATCATCAGGGTCTTCACCGGCAGTGATTAGTTCTTCTTTTGATAATTGTGACAGGAAACAAAGTTTTGATTTAAGCATGACAGGTATGTTTCCAATGTAAACAAGTTCTGTATCTTGTTCTCGCCCATCAATTATCGGCGTCATTTCTAACGCGACTGGAGCTGAATAAGCCAAGTTTCTCAATCTTGCTTCTGTTGGGTAGATTTCATGCTTTGTTCCGTCAACTTCCGTGACGTACGGCCCAGTAATCCTTGATTGAGGATCTATAACCCAGATTTGACCAAGTTTCACTTTGTAGGGATTTTCTGGCACTTCAATTGGAATCTCTGCTACTTCATCGACGACTTCTTGAAGTCCATGATCGATGAATTCGTTGTAGCTGTCTAAATGTTGCCTTACCAATCCTTTATCGTTGAAAAACGCTTTAAGAAGTGAATGAATATCTTCTTTTTGTATTTCAGTCAATTAATCAATTCTCCAATAAACGTTCTTATAATTTGATAATTTTTAGTAAATATCATTTCTTTCAATCTTCAAATTCCTCCGATAAAGGATCATTCAAATGAAAAAGGATCTCCTATATTTCCCAAGGGCACAAACAATTGCTACACAGCTTTCTAATAAAGGTTTTTATTCGAAAGACCCTTAAATCGAGGATTAGCTAGACATTCATAGAGTAAATACACAAAAATAGCTAAATCCAGAGCGGTAACTATTTCCGATTTTTTGATTTTCTGGTTCTCATTTTCTTATCCACTTCTATATTCTCTTATTCACTCAAAAAACTTTCGATTAAATCTCCGTTGGTTCATCGCTGGGAAACATCACATCGCAGCTATTCGTCATAAATTCGTCTAAATCTGATTCTTCGCTGTCTCGGTTGCTGTCGGTTTCTGTTTGCATTGGCTGTGGTTTGTACGCGCCAATTATGGTTGCCAAGTAACACGGCTTTTTTAATTGGGTTGTAACTCTGCCATTTTTGCGCTTGCGCCATCGGGTTGCTGTTTGTTAAAGTTCTTTCTGACTAATCGGTTTATGATATACGGTTTTCCCTGTCGCTTCCACTCGGGGCTAATTATTTTTTTGCCTTCAATCAGCCATGCTCGCGGTTGCATGTTGCTTAAATTAATCTTAAACTGTCTTTCAAGTCTTCTATGATAAGGTGTCTTATCGGATTCTGGAATTTTACCGTATGCCAAAATTTGCTTAACTCTCAAAGTTTTACTACAAAAGTTTTCGCGTTGACTGCAAATATAGAATGCCTCTGAAAAATTTCTGCTTTCATTGAAAGTCGTTAAAAAGGTCTCTGCCTCTAATCGCACTGTTGAGCGATTATTAAATACATCGGCAAATTCATCAATTGGGAGTTTACTATACCACATTGGATTCACGCTTTTGCTTCCTTCTAATCCTTACCGCTTGGTAAATCACTAATATTCCGATTATATAAAATGCAGTAATAGCTAAATAGGCAAGGTAAGGAAAAATTATGACAATCATTAGAGTAACATAACAACTCACAATGGTAAAAAAACATTAGTGATTTTTTATTCAACCCTTCATCTTTTAATATTGCGTAATAACTAATCACTGCTGCTAAAATGCTTAAACCAATTGCAAAATATGTAAGCTGTTGAGCATTAGCGGCATCTGCGCTTGCTTGTTGGCTGTATTGCTGAAATTGCTGAACGTACCAAGCATAATTATCATAAAACTCTTGTTGTTCTTGATTTAACTGTTCTTGATAACTCGGCATGGCATCGAAGCTTATCTGATAATAATTGGGCATATAATTGTAAGTGCTATTATCGCTCGAAAGGTATAGGAAAGTAATTTGAGTGTCACAGGTTACGTTTACTTTGTATGCCCCCGCGGTATCGGCAAAATAGGCATTGACATTATTTGAAGTATTTATCTGAATATTATCTGGCGCACTAAAAGTATTGTTAGGATATAACAAGCCGCTTTGATTCGGCTTTAGGTCGAGAGTAAAGTTCCTTGAGATGCCATTAGGAGTATCATCGGGATTATAGACTGAAACAGTATAAGTAGCATTGAGGTCAGAACTACCCACATTAGTAATGGTAATATTGTAAGAAAACCAACCGCCCGAGTATAAATCAGGCGTTGTATTGATTCCATTAAGGTCAACAAAAGCAAATTGAAAGGAGATTATAACAAATTGAGGTTCTTCTGGAATTACTTCGATTTGGGCAGAACATCCGCTTATCAATAAAGGAAAAATAAGCATTGAGCTGATAACCAAGAGTGCTATTACTTGTTTCAAGAGCTTTTGCCTAGTCAGTCTAATTATTGCAGTTTAGCACTTAACACTTTATGCAAGTTAGCGGAAGAGAGCAAAAACGCATGGTGGACAAGTAAATACGAAATCAAGCTTCTTTGGATTAATTAATTCCCATTATTACAGTACCTGAACCTGCAAAGGATTCAAAAACCTCTTTTACCAAAATCAAAGTTATTATATTTAAGATGCTGAGCTTTTCGTGTATACACTTAAGCAATTTTTTTTAAGCGTTAACGTAAAATATATATTGTAAAATTTACCTATAGGTAAATGTAACTTCGCGGGAATTTGAACCCAAGAACTTCAGAAATTGACCGAGGACAAGTTACGGCATGGCTTCACGGCTTGGTTAGCAACTAACCATTCCGTTAACTTGATTAATCCTCAGTTGGCTTAAGCCAATAGCTGTTAATGTTCTTTCTAAATTTAACCCTTTCCTTGAATTTTTTTGGGAGAAAACGTGACAAAAAAGTGACAAAAACTAAACTTTTTATGGTCTAAAAAACTTTGAGCAAACTATTTTACAAATCTCAAGAAACCCTATACAATTTTAACATAAACTTGTTAAAAGCTCAGTCAATTTTTTCATTACTCATTATTAGTGATGGCAAAGCGTTAAATCGTCATAGCGTAGAAATAGCCTAAGACATGACAACAGAGAAAGAAACAAAGAAAACGAATAATCGAGATATTGATTTAGTTAAAATTCAAATTTATTCTGAACGCATTCACGCAAGTTACACAACCGTTATGTCATATGCAATTGCCTTCTTAGTTGGCGGTTTAATATTTTCTTTTACAATTCTTTATGAAAGCCTCTTCTCATTGAGTTTCATAGGTTTCATGCTTTTAGTGTTTACCTTTATAATTATTAGTGCTGTTATAATGTACGATGTTTCACGGGATTATGGGAGAAACTACAAGGAAATATCTAAACTGATGGAAATGGTAAAAGAAGGAAAAGAGTTACCACCGTTAGATGAAATTTAAAATCCCCTGCCACATGGATATAATCGACTTTTTGTAAATTTGCCAAAAAAACAGAGCATCATTAAAACCTGTTTTAAAACCCAAATTGAAAGCCGTACAAAAAACCAATTAAAAACCTGAATAAATTCCTAATAAAAACCAATACCTAAAAGGCATGAATTTAATTTTTTTAGCCCAATTTTTTCTACAAGCCCATAATCAATTCGTCAGGATTCTTATTAACCGCTTCACAATACTTTTTTAGGTTTGTCAGATAGACGTCTTTTGTCGCTTGCGAATTTAATTTATTAAACCATGCCTTCCCGCTTTCGAATTGCATAATCCAATTCAATAACTCAGGGGTCATCTTAGACAAGGCTATCACCCCTCAAGCAATTAAAAATTGTGGTTTTGGGTTCAAAATGCAAAATATTTACCTCTCTGGGGCAGTTACACAAAAATAATTCTTTTGGATAGCGTTTGCACCCATGTGGGAAAAACAAGTCTTTTTTCTTACTGCTTTGTCTTCTAAGCAGGGTATACAGCCACAAAAACAACTAACGCCTCAGTACCCTAAAAAAGAAACTATCGTTCAATTATCTTCACTATCGCAAAACTATTGGCTACACTTTCATTTTTTTATATATCACTAGGCATCAATCGCTTACTTCTAGTGCAAACGCTTAAAACTTTATAGAAACTATGAGTCTAGAGATGAAAAATGTCGCTTGAAGAACAAAGACTCAGCGCAATTGAAGAAATAATAATTGAACATAAAGGCAAACAAAAAGCAATAGCATCCAACAAAATTGCTGAAATGATTGGTGTGCATGAAGATGATACAGTATCAACTACGAGAAGCCTAATAACTAAATTAATAAAAAGAACCAAGTTGCCCATAGGTTCTTGTGAGCGTGGCTATTACATTATGCAAACTGAAGATGAGCTGAATGAGGTCACAAGAGATTTAAACGGTCGAATTTATGGGATTTATGATAGAATCAATAAACTAACTGACAATTTTAACCAGTATAACGGGACATTTATAAAACGGATGGAACCAAAAGATGAAGACCTATAAAGAAATAGGTTATCTTTGCTAGATCTTGTTGGGTTAAGAAGAAAATAGGATGTTCATTCAACCCAGACTTTTGTATAATTGAATGCCTGTTTGAGAAAAGGCTTTCTTGCTTCTTAAGTCAAGGTTGGAAAAACTTTGGGCCTCTGATCAACAGGGGTATCATAATAGTGAATCTTCTGTTTGATAAGCTCTTTCATATCCATGTCAGTTTGTGTATTGAATCCAATTTCATAACCAACACTATTACGACCTAATTCCCATGCTACTCGTGACGTTGTGCCACTTCCAAGGAAAGGGTCAAGAACAGTATCAGACTGAAAAGTAAACATGCGCATTAATCGCCTAGGCAACTCGTCTGGGAATGTGGCGATGTGCCCTAGTTGTCTAACTCCATTAAATGTCCATATCCCGTTGAAAAGTTCTCGCCATTCTTGTAAGTCTATTATGGCTCGCTCCTTGAACTCTTTGTCGGGTTTTGGGTCTTTGCCTTTTTTCTTAAAAATTGCAATATATTCATAGTTATAGCTTACGTAGCCATTTCTTGGGCGACCGTATGATCCCATTACGCTCGCTCCACCACTTGTTTTTGTAGTTGGAATTTTATTCCAGATTATGCTTCCAAGATACAGCATGTCTTTTGAGTGCTTATCCATAATGCTGTTTACCAACATGGCATGTAATGGAATTATTTGGTATGGCGTTTCTTCTGTTGCTCTTAGATATTGGTCGCCAATATTGACACAAAACCTGCAACCGCAAGTGAGAACTCTGACGCACTCCGACCATACTTTTCCAAGTTTTCTAAAATAATCTGGAAGACTGTCTGGATAACCTATTTGCTCAGAGTTTCCATAATCCTTTATGTTCCAGTAAGGTGGTGATGTAACGATAAGGTGAACTGAGTTATCATTAATCTCTTTCATCCTTTGAGAGTTTTTATAGTAAATTCTGTGAGTGGTACTTTCATAAAGAGGTATAGTTTGCGCTGAATAGCTTAGCATAATTGCTATTATGCAATTGCCTAGAAATAAATCTTTCTAAGTCGCGTAGGGCTAGATAGTGATGATAAAAATCTAGCATTTGACTAGATTATTGGCTTTTATATGCTGTTATTTGCGTGCATTCCCCTCATAATAGCTAAAGCGGTCTTCTGGGAAGAAGGCGAGACGAGGGAACGCGTTTAAAACAGGAAACGATTAATAAGATAGTATTCTAACAATTTTATAACCTTGGATTTGCTGCGGTAACCAAGCCAGGTCAAAGGTGAAAGAGCGCAACATGTTGCGTTCCGCTAAGGACTCAAGATCGCGTTTTGGCCTGTCATGGCCCCGCAATGGGACATCCTTTCCCGTAGGGGTTCGCAGGTTCGAATCCTGCCCGCAGCACCAAACAAATCAAAGCGAAAATAAAAAAACATCAGATAAGATTGTCAAGGAAGCTGAAAAATGGCTTCGAAAGCGTATAAATTTGAATTCCAATTTGAAGCTGGCAATGATGACCGCTTACTATTTTCAGACAAGTTGAGCACATTCGAAGATTCAGATTTTCTTATATATACAGATCCAACTGAGGCGGAAAAGTGGGTTTACAGTCATGCGCGCTCATTTGATTTAATTGTCAACACAGTCGTTATGGTAGTTTCAACTGCTGGAGGCGTAGCAGCGATTGCTCAACTTATTTTTGATATTTTAGAGCAAAGAAAGAGGAAAAATGAAGCGCGTCCGATTGTAGGAATCTATTGGGGAAAGAACCCTCCTCCAAACGCAAGTGAAGTTGTATTCAAGCCGCCTGAGAATCAAGTGCTCGTTAAACAAGGTTCGAAAATCGTGAGGATATCAGGCGATTTTTCTAAGGATGAGATACTCGCAATACTTCAGAAAGCCGCAGCCACTCACCGGAAAAACGCCGATGCGTGGATACAAAAGAGAAAGACTCACCTAAGAATACAAGAAATTGAACAGGAGTTAAGACATGCCCAGTGGGCAATAGGAGAATATAACAAGCTGCTTGAGGTCTTTGAAAACGATAAACCTCTGTCCTCGGATCAGAAACAAGCGTATGTCAAATACAAAAAGCAGAAAGCCTATCTCTGCCAACAGGCAAGCAGGCTACGAAAAGAGCTGAAGAGACTAAAATCAAAAGAAGTTCCCGAAACCGCTAGAAAATCAGAAAAAGTAAGGTCTAATAGACTCACCTGACAAAAGCCTCTTAAGTTCACTACCCGAGATAAGCCTAATTTCAAGCTTCTCAGCAGCCTTCCGTGCAACTGAACTAAAATTTTCATTTGTTACAAGCCAGCCCTCAACTTCTGAGTTCTTCTCTTGTTTCACAGCGGCGACGTAACCCGCCAATTGATAAACTGAACTGTTGAGCACTCGCTTACCTGTCGTCCTAGCCTTTACTTCAACAACAATGATCTTGTTTCCTTTGGTAAGCAACATATCGGCCATCCGAGAAGTTCCTCCAAGCATCGGATTTAGCGCCACTACATACCCATGCCTGCGCATTAATGAAGCAATCTTATTTGTGAGACCCACTTCAGTCGCATATGGCTTGTCCCGCCCAAATTCTTTTGCCAAAAAACGGATTGTGTCTTTCGGGGTTGCCTTCACCTTCAATTCTTTGAATGCGAATTCCGGGTGTAACTCGTTAAAAAGCAGTTTAGTGAAATAAATTGCGGATTCAACGTCATCTTTTCGCGGCGCAAATGTTCCAGCGTGATAAAGAGCGTTTCTAATATCGTGGAAAGCAATAAACTGACTCTTGTTGTTTTCCAATGCATCTAAATCACTGACGCAATCATCAAGCAACTGAGGAAAAAATTTATCCTCGATTTTCCGCCATGAAACATTTTTATCGAATCGTAGGTGCTCTTTTAAGAGTATTTCGACAGCGTTATCGATGTGCACCAGAGCAATAATTAGGTCCTTTTCAGAGCCACCTTGTAAGTGCTCGGATGAATGTTCAATTAATTCTTTTGCATGCCTCGCTATGGGCAAGAGCGGCCTTTGTGCAAATGGTCCCATGGCTTCCCCTTATAGGCTCATTAATTTAAAAGACTTTGTTTTAGTTGAATGAAATGAAGGCTCTAGACAAACATTTGGCTGGCAGGGTCCTTGAAGGGACATCCTTTCCCGTAGGGGGTTCGCAGGTTCGAATCCTGCCCGCAACACCAGCAATTTAAGGGTTTTCTGGTGTTTTTTTGCTTGTGCTTGAGTTTTTGCTAACTATTAGGACTATACTAGTAGGACTATATGGTATGTGAACCCGATGAATCTGGAATTTTAGCGAATGTTTAGGTTTAGTTTGGTCCATTGCTTTGAATTTAGGTTGAACTGCTTGTTATAATAATTTATGTAACTTTGTTAACGCCAGTTGACAAACTTCAAACATCAACTTGGCAGATTTGAAAAAACAATTTTTCAAAAAACATAATATATCGTCAAGGACAAGACCAAGCCCTAAAGGGGGAAGAAAGATTGAACATCAAAGATTCAAGAATGCGAATTACGTTGATGGCAACTCGTAAATTCGCAAAAATAATTGCAGTTTGTGTAATCGCCGTATTCTTGATAAGCCTATTACCAAACGCATTATTATTAGGCAGTGGAAACTTCAATGTAGCAAGCGCGACCGTCAGTGCATCTGCAACAGTAGCCACTACTAGTGGGGGCACGTTAAATTTTGGAAGCATGTACACTGATAATTCAACAGCAAATTCAACACTAAATATTCAGGGAAACGAAATTGTAACCAGCAGTGGTGAAGAAATAATACTCCACAGCGTAAACGTAGTTGAAATGGCAGATGAGCCTGATGGTGTATGGGATGGAGTTTCCAGCTTCACTTCGGAAGCACAATTTAATTCAAGTGTATTAGCTCAACTTGAAATCATGCAGAGTTGGGGAATCAACACTGTCAGATTACTTGTAAATGCCGAGGACTGGATAAATAACGCCACATCAGCATCAATTAGCGGCGATCCAAACACTGAACCAGTACCTTACCAGACAGCAGTAGAAATTGTTTGTCAGGATGCCCAAAGTTTAGGAATGTACGTTGATGTCTGCAATTACCGGTTAAGCGATTATTGGACAAACAACGAAGAGTCAATACAAGACCCGTTACCATTTTCGCCCTATAGCTTAAGCTATACCAGCTACATTTACACGATTGCCGATTTTGTGGCATTCGTCCAGAATGAAGCATACATTCTAAAAGCCTATCCTAACGTCATGATAGAACTGTGGAACGAGCCGAACACTGATTTAAGCAGCAGCGCACAGGCAGACTGGTATCAAGCCATACAGGAATCAATCCCGGCCATGCGAGCAGTCGGCTACAGTCAACCAATAGTTGTTCAGTGTGAAGTTGATTCATGGTGTACAGCACCGACAGACACAACTGACGATCACACTAACCTGAGTTTATGGGTAAACGCGCTTGGATTAAATGACACAAATATAATCTATGGCACGCACTTGTACAGAACATACTCCGCTTTTGGAGTATCACCACAATGCTACAGTTACAGTGACGTTTATAATTCAATGGTGACCGAAGGCATAATTCAAGTAGCACAAGAACACCCAGTGTACTTGAGCGAAACAGGCGTAAACCTGGATTCAGACGTAGCAAACGAAGTAACAGCCGAACAGAACCTCTTTAGCATAGCCATTGCAAACCACATTTCAGTTGGTCAACACTGGTTCAGAGACATCGGAATATTCGCCATGTGCGATTCAAGCTTAAACCCAACACAAGGCGGTCAAGTATTCATAAACGCTTTCTCAAGCAACCTTACAGGAGAATACGGCACTATAGCTAATAACCGCACTAACAACAACAATTCTAACAACAACACTAACAACAACAATTCTAACAACAACACTAACAACAACAATTCTAACAACAACACTAACAACAACAATTCAAGCGATAGTAATAGCGGAAATAATGGAGCAACAAACAGCAGTGATAATAGCGCTAGCGCCAATACCAATAACAATTCCATTATCGCAGGAACTAGAGAATTGCTAAATATCCTAACCAGAAACAGCACCATCACCTTAATTGTTGGCTTTGGATTAAGCGCGCTCTTTGTCGGCACAGCCTTTGCATTCATCTGGAAGAAAAACAAAATGCGCAAAAAGCTTCCTTACGAAAAAAAGAAGCAGACAAAACTCACATCCTTTTTTTAAAGTTTAATGAACAAACCAATTAAGAACCTGGTACACCTCAATTAAAAACCAATCAAAATACAAGCGCTATTACTAAACAAACTTGTAATACATCTTATTGTCAGGGATAAGAAATTATCTATAATAACTCCTTTATTGAACAATTCTTTGACCTTAGAATCTGATATAGCCGCAAATGGAAAAGTTAGTTTGGCTGGTTTGATCACAAGGATCATAAAACATATCTAAAGTGATCAACCGTATTGATATTCAAATGATGCTTCGGAGGAAATTTGTTTGGTTAGACCTCGGGTTGTTGAAACAAGTGAAGGAATTCAGGGAGAGTTTACAGTTGAAGTTTATGATAAGATGATGAGGAACCTCAGGGACAGAGGATGGATTGAAACTGACCTAATTATGAAGGTGGGAATAGATCAGGGATTGGCTTTAGAGGTAGGACCAGGACCAGGATACTTAGGTTTAGAATGGCTCAAGAAAACCAATGAAACTAGTCTTCGAGGCGTAGAAATTAGCCCTAACATGATAAAGTTGGCTGAGAAGAACGCTAAAGAATATGGTCTTCAAAATCGCGTGAAGTATGTGAAAGGAGATGCTCAGAGAATACCATTTGACGATGATACGTTTGATGCTGCTTTCACAAACGGATCGCTTCATGAATGGTCACAACCTGCTTCGGTTTTCAATGAAGAGCACCGTTGCCTAAAGCCTGGCGGGAAATACATGATCAGTGATATGCGTCGAGACATGAATCCCTTAATAAAATCATTCTTAAAACTGATAACTAAGCCAAAGGAAATAAAACCAGGTCTAGTTTCATCCATTAATGCATCGTACACTGTCCCAGAAATCGAAGAAATATTATCGAATACGAATTTGAAATCTTCTAAAGTGAAGAAAACCATGATGGGGTCCATAATAACAGGAGAAAAAACAGTAGCTAATGCCAAAAATATTCACACAGGAAAGGTTTTTCACTGCAAATCAAAAATAGAAAAATAATTTTCTTGCCTTTAAATTTAAATAACATGACAGTTTAACCTTATCCATGGCTAGTATACAATTAGACGTAATTACAACTGCGATCGTCAACATTATTCTACTAGCAGTAGCAGTTTATATCTATAGAAAAATTTCCAAGAGCATAAAACAGCAAATTCCTAGAACGATTATCAAAACAATATTTGGCTTAGTTGGTGTAGTTTGGGTTATCTGGATCGCCGTTTGGGTTTCTGAAATAACGGCTATAACCTCGGCTTTTTCAACTCTAACGCTTTCAGGGATTATCGGTTTAGCCATAACACTAGCTTTGCAATCAACACTTTCGAATATTCTAAGCGGTTTTTTACTTATACAAGAAAATGTTCTCAGATTAGGCGACATAATAACGTATGGTGGCATAAAAGGCGAAGTTATAAGATTAACCTATAGGACAGCTTGGATTAGAACAGATAACGGTGAAATTACGATAGTAAGCAATTCAACACTATCTGCTGGTCCGTTTACGAATCATACTGCAACTCAAAGATTAAACAAGAATCTTGGGCTAAGCACCAAAATCGAAAAAAAAATTCAGGAAACAGCAGACAAGATTCCGCTTCTACAGGACTAACGAAGCATCCGCCTATTTTTAATTTGCAATTTTGTACATTAGTTGTACTGCGATCCCTTAAACTCGAACAGTATTTTATAAACCGTTGAATTTATAGCATTGACGGAACCTTATAAATTGCATGCAAGAAATTGAAGCAAAAATCTTAGAAGTAAACAAGAAAGTTCTTGAAGAAAAACTCAAAAAGATAAGCGCAAAAAAAGTTTTTGATGATACTATTGAAACATTATTCTATGATTTTAAAGATGGGTCAATTATAAAGGCAAAGAACGTGATGCGCCTTAGAAAAGAAGGCAAAAAGGTCGTGTTGACTTTTAAGAATGTGAAAGCAACAGCTGTCGCGAAAATTGCTGAAGAATATTCAACAGAAGTTTCTGATTTTCAGGCTACTACGCGCATCCTTGAATTCTTAGGACTAAAAGTCATAGATAGCATGCAAAAACACAGAATCAGCTATGAAAAAGCAGACGCACACTTTGACATAGACCATTATTTGGGTAAGTACAGTTTCATTCCTGACCTTATGGAAATCGAAGCTAAGTCGGTTGAATCAATTCACAGTTATGCCAAAGCATTAGGCTACAACGCAAAAGACTGTATACCATGGTCTACTGCGCAAGTAATTGAACACTATTTTTCTAGCAAAAAAAGTTAAGGCTTTGATTTTTTAGCCTTGGATGCGACCTGTTTTGGCTTTATGCTTGTCTTCGGAGCCGCCTTTTTAGGAGCGTTCAATAAGTTCCAAGCTGGATAATCGCCGTGTTCTTTTTTGAATTTGCCCAAAAGATTTGTTTGGGCGGCCTTAGGGTCATCGCTGCTCATCCAGCTAATTGCAACCTTTTCAATGTAATTCTCGTCAAAAAGCGCTTCATGAATTTTCGTCACTGTTTTTCCGCCTGAGCCGCCAAGATATCCGCCAAAGATTTTTTTAACTGGTTTTTTTGCTCGACCAATATACAACACGTCTGAAGTTGGTTTTCCAGAAAGTGTATTGTCGATTAAGATAAATATTTGGCCTGAATTATTTGGCATGTTTAATATGGAGAGTTCTTTCAAAGGGAAGAATTCGGAGAATCCGTTTTCTTTTAATGTCTTAGAATTCATAAGTTTGTATTATTTTTTAAGGATTTAACCCTTGCTATATATAGACTATGTTGAACTATATTGTCTATTTTCAAAGTGCTTAATGACTACTCCCTGTGTGAATATGTCTAAAGGGAAAAATTTATGGATAAGAAGATACCTCTCTTTGAATATGATGTGCCTTTTAAAGGTAAATCAAAGGTTACTAGTATAGATGCACCCAAGAAACATTGCAGATAAAACAAATTAGTGTGATTGTGAGAAAGAGTGACAGTTACTGAAAGCACCACTAGGTACGATTTGGATTCAGTTAAGAGGGATTTGCTTGAAAACCCAAGCTTTTTTCTAAATCGAGAACTTAGCTGGTTAAGATTCAATTCGCATGTATTGGAAGAAGCGCGTGACACTCAGCATCCTCTTTTGGAAAGAGTCAAATTCATAGCAATAAGCGGAAGCAATTTAGATGAGTTTTTCATGACAAGAATCCCTAGATTGCTTAAAAAAATAAAGAAAGACTCCCAAGAAAAATCTTTAGATGGAAAAACTGCAATGGAACAAATTCAAGCCACAAGGCAAGAAATAATTCCCTTAATTAAAAAACACAATAACTGCTGGGTCCGAGAACTTATACCAACCTTAGCCAGAGAAAGAATTTACATTAAGAAAGTCGAAGAACTAGATATTGAGCAGATAAAAGATTTACGGAAATATCTTCAAGACATTTTTGCACCTATGCGCTTTGAAGAAGGCTTCAAACCGAATGAAATTGAGAATCTCCACATTTACCTCATCATCCAGAAAGCTCAAACTAATTCGTACTGCGTGCTAAGAATTCCGGTTGAAAAATATGGCAGATTAATAAAAATGCCAAATGAAAACGAAGGGCAATTAAGTTTTGTGCTATTAGAGGATCTAATCGCTAGCAATCTTGACTTAATTTTTCCAAATGAAAAAGATCTTGTCGCATATCCTTTCAGGTTAACCCGAAACGCTGAAATTGAAATAGCAATGAATGTATCCTCCAATTTCTTAGAGGCTATTCAGAAAGGTCTGATTGACCGAAAAACTGGCTTTCCAACTCGATTAGAATTTGACAATAAGACGCCCCAATCAATTCGATCCACTATTTGTGCATCCCTCAATCTGCCAGAATACCTTGTCTACGAATCGGATGAACCCTTGGGATTGGCAGATTTCTTTCAGCTCCTAAAAATAGATAGACCGGACCTGAAGGACCAACCATTCACGCCGTTCGTATTGCCTAAATCAACTTTGGTAAACAACAGTATGATGGCAAGTGTAGTCCAGCATGATTTCTTACTCTATCACCCGTACGATAGCTTTGACATATTCCTTGATTACTTAAAAGAAGCAGCATTTGACCCAAAAGTAGCTGAAATCTTCATCACAATCTACAGAATAGAACATGGCTCGCCAGTCATAGGAACATTGATCGAGGCAGCAAAACAAGGCAAAAAAGTCACTGCTTCCGTGGAACTAAAAGCTAAATTTGATGAGGAACACAATATCCATTTAATTTCAAAACTTGCAGCAAATGGAGTTAGCGTAGTATACAATTATCCCAAAATCAAAGTCCATGCAAAGCTTTGCTTAATCAAACGAAAAGACGAAAAGGGAATAACAAGATTTTCACACATAGGTTCAGGAAACTACAACGCTGCAACAGCAAGAATATACGCTGACATAGGTTATCTGACGGCTAACCCAGAAATTGGTGAAGAATTAGAAACACTCTTCAATTTGTTAGCAACTGGAAAACAAGAAAAAGAATTTAAGCATCTGCTTGTAGCTCCGAAATCACTTAAGCCAGAGATTTTGAAAGGGATTGACAGGGAAATCGAAATTCATCGTAAAACGGGCAAAGGTTACATTGCATTCAAACTTAATCATCTTGAAGAAAAGGAGGTTATTCAAGCGCTCTATAGAGCATCAATGGAAGGCATAAAAATTGATCTTAACGTCCGAGGATTATGCTGCCTTAGACCAGGAATAAAAGGCATCAGCGATAACATCTCAGTAATATCGATAGTAGGACGATTTTTAGAGCACACTAGAATTTACTATTTCGAAAATGGAGGAAAAGGAGAAGTTCTTATCGGAAGCTCAGACCTAATGATTAGAAACCTACTTGAAAGAATTGAAGTCTTATTATCTGTTCCTAATCCTCAAATTAGAGAAGCATTAGTTGAAGATATACTAAAGATTCACCTCAAAGATAATGTTAAAGCAAGAAAATTACTGCCAGATGGTTCATACCAACGTGTAACGCCGGAAGGTGAAAGCCTTAATTCTCAGACTTGGCTGATACAGAATCGAGGCGTATGGCATGAACGCCGAATTTAATAGATCAGAAAATGAAGTTGATGCTTGTTACTGCAAATTAGGCGTAGACAGACTTCTTAAAGTCATAGACACGTTTGAAAAGCAAATCGACGGCGTCATGGAAAGCGACGATATCGAATATGTTCACCGCATGCGTGTTGCCTCACGTAGAATTCGAGCAATAATGCCTCTGTTCAGCGCATGCTTTTCCCAAAAGAGGTTTAAGCGTTGGATCAAAGAAATTAAACAAATTACCAGACTACTAGGGGAAGCAAGAGACTTAGACGTTCAAATCGAATTCATAAAAACTTACCGATTAAAGAATACTTCATCAAAAGTTCAAATCATTGATTTCATAATAAAAAACCTTCAAGCCAAGAGGAACAATTGTCAAAAAACCATCAGAAAAGGCTTAGAAGAACTTAATGATTCAAAAATACTTTTGGAAATAAAACAGTTTTGTGAAGACGAAAGCAAAGAACTTAAGGAATTCACCTTTTTTTCGCCTTTTGTATTTATGAGCGCAGAATGGAAAATTTCCAGCAAATTAAACGATTTCCTTGCTTTTGAGCCTTATGTCTATTTAGAAAACGAAGTTCTTAAGCATCATGAAATGAGAATAAAGGCGAAATGGCTTCGCTACACTATGGAAGCATTTTCCTCATTATACCCAAACGAGTTTACGAATGAGATTGAGACAATTAAAGGATTTCAAGACGTACTTGGCGAAATGCACGACTACGACGTGTGGATAGAAAACATACCAAAATTTAAGACTAGTCAAGCCATATCTGAAAACTCCAAGCAAAAAAAAGGCCTATTACAAGACAAGCAGCTTCTACGATTTTTAGAATACGTAAAAGAACTGAGGAAAAATAGTTACAAGAACTTCATTGCTTTGTGGGAAAAGAGCCAGAAAACGAATTTCTTCATTAGACTAAAGCAAACTATTGCTGCTCCCACAAAGTCTGAGGAAAACCAAGGAGAATCACAAATCATCACTGACAAGAAAATAGCTGTTTTATCCGATGTTCACGGTAACCTGCAAGCTCTGCAAGCCGTAGTTGAAAATGCAGAAAATTTAGGCATTAATCTGTTCTTAAATGCAGGCGATTTGATTGGATTCGGCGCAAACCCAAATGAAGTTATTGAGTTATTGCAATCAAGAAGAGTCATTAGTGTAATGGGCAATTTCGACCTCGAAGTCCTTGAAAATGCCAAGGGAGAAAGCGAAGAAAAACGAGTTGCATTGCAATTTGCTGGTAATCAAATTGTAAATTCATGCAAAGAATATCTTTCCACTTTGCCTGCTGTTTCCAACTTAAGAATTGGAGACAAAAGCGTTTTAATGACCCATGGAAGTCCAGATTCAATTAACGAACATCTCTACTCTAACACTCCAGAGGAGAGACTGAAAAAAATAGCCTCAGAAGCAAAAGTGGATCTTATCATTACTGGACACTCCCATGAACAATACAAGCGAGATATCAACGTTGTTACTTTTCTTAATCCAGGAAGCGTAGGGAGACCTAATGATGGAAATCCTCAAACAGGCTACGCCATAATTGAATTGAATCCTTTTTCAGTTGAATTGATTCGGCTAAATTATGATCTTGAAGCTGCAGCTGATGCAATGAGAAAAAAAGGCTTGCCCGAAAGTTTTTCGCAAATGCTTCTTTACGGGGTTTCTTTAGAAAAAATTCATTGAAGAAGATAAAACAAGAAAGAAGAATCTCACTCGGAATTTCAACGAAATTGCTAATAATTGTTCTGCAGTTGCAAATCAGTATTTGCAAGATAATGAGCATAGCATGCAAGTTTCTAAACTCGCAGTCTCATTTTTCGACAAACTACAAAATATTCACAAATTAAGCGATTCAGACAAGCATTTGCTTGAATGCTCAGCTATCCTTCATGATATTGGGCTCACAGAAGGGACAAAAGGTCATAACAAGAAATCAATGGAGTTAATTCTTAACAGTACCCAGCTTTTGTTGCCTTCAGAACAAAGAAGAATTGTTGCGAGCATAGCCAGATATCATCGCAAGGGCTTTCCAAAGAAAAAACACTTTAACTTACAATCACTCAGCCCTAAAGAAATTCACAAGATAAAGGTTTTGTCAGGCATTCTTCGTGTTGCTGACAGTTTAGATTATACGCATACGAGTGTGGTTGAAGACTTAAGTTTAAAGGTCAGCTCAAAAAAAATAGCTGTTACATGCTTAACAAACAGTGAATCTTTTTTGGAGGAGCAAGCGTTCAGTAAGAAAAAAGATTTGTTAGAAGCAATCTTGAAACGAAAAATGGAGCTGAAATGCGAACGTCAATAAAACCCGCAGGCAAAGTTGTCGGTTTCATAGACATAGGCACTAACGCTGTGCGTTTATTGGTAGTTAAGATAAACCCAAATTTCTCCTACAATATTTTAACACAAGAAAAAGAAGTAGTCAGACTAGGGAACAAGAATTCAAAGATAACATTCTAAAGCAGGAAGCGATAGAACGAACAATAATAGTTTGTAAAAAATTCGTTGGATTAGCCCACACCTACGGAGCAAGAAAAATAATAGCAGTGGGAACATCCGCTATTCGTGAAGCAAAAAACAAAGAACAAATTTTAGAAAGACTTGAAAAAGAAGTGAAACTTAAAGTTCAAATTATCCTCGGTGAGGAAGAAGCCCGATTAATTTACCTCGGGGTTTCAAGCTCCGTAGATATTGGCGACAAAAAAACTATCTTTATAGATTTAGGTGGCGGAAGCACTGAAATTGCAATTGGAGACCAACGTAGAATATACTATTTAGAGAGCCTAAAACTGGGCGCAATAAGACTTACCACTCAATTCATCGGCGAAGGCTGGATAGGACCTGTTCCAGACGACGTTTATAAAAAACTGAAAAAACAAATCGTCGAAGATATTCAAAACATAAAATCTTCTGTCTTAGAATACGGCGTACGCAACGCCTACGGAACATCTGGAACCATTGTTAACTTAACAGAAATAATTTCAAGACTGTTTAAGAAGGGAGATAATAATTCAACTGATTGCTTAACTAGAAAGAACATTAAGAAATTAGTGCCCATTCTCCGTTCCCTGTCGCTTGAGGAAAGAAAAAGCCTCCCCGGAATTAATCCCGATAGAGCTGACTTGATTGTTGCCGGCGCAGTCAATTATGGAAACTTTAATGGATGAATTTGGGCTTGAAGAAATAAACATAAGCCATCGAGATTTACGCGACGGCCTACTGATAGATTATTTATCAAATTTTGAGGGTTTCCAACAACTGCAAAGAAGACCTGTTCGCACAAGAAGCGTATTACATTTGGGAAGGTCAAGCCACTTTGATGAGAAACATTCAGAAAAAGTTGCGAATTTATCGCTTCAACTTTTTGATAGCGCAAAGAAACTTGGGCTTCATAACTATGGCGATTATGAACGTGAACTACTGATGCACGCTGCAATGCTTCATGACGTAGGAGATTTTATTTCTTTTGCAAATCATCATTTGCATTCATACTACATTATTAACAATGCGGATTTGTACGGTTTTACTCACAAGGAAAAAACCATAATTGCTAACATTGCTAGATTTCATAGAAAAAAAATTCCCCACAGAAAAACCTTAAAAAGTACAGACTTGGACGAAAAGTCTAAAAATGTAATAATTGCGCTTTCTGCGTTTGTCCGTTTGGCTGAAAAACTGGATCGAAGTCACGCTGGTGTGGTTAAAACAGCAGAATTTGAAAGATCAGGCAAGGGCAAAATCACTCTTGTCTTCTATGCTGAGACAGACTGCAACCTGGAAGAATGGAGCATACTTCAGAATAAACAAGCTTTTTACGAGTCGTTTAAAGAAGACCTCAACGCTCACTGTATAGTAAAAAATAGTCATAATAATAATCATAATAATACATAAAATTCGGTAGATTATTTTAGCATTATTTTACGTTTCTATTCTTTTGAGTTTTTTGGAATAAGCCATTGCTTTTAACTTTTTGTTTATGTTGGCTTGTAATTGATTGACTAAAAAACTTAAAGGTGCTAACGCGTTTGCAGGATGCCATTGAAATTTTTTAATTAAGGTTTGAAACCGACTAAGAGTGCCAGCTCAAGCCACTTCCAGTAGCAATCTACATCTTGAAAACCTATTTCTCGAAGCCAACAAAGCTGAGTTTCAACATCAAGTAGCTTGTTTGATGGGTCCTCTGTTTGAGGCGTTTGTCCCACTGCCTCCAAAAACTTTCGATGCAGGTTTTCAGTAGGTGAAGAAACATGCTCCAAGTTGCAAAATACTCCTTTGGAATTTAGTAAATCGAAAACCTCTCGGTAGAGTTGACGTTTTCTCTCATGGGTCAAATGGTGAATTGCTAAACTTGAGACGATAGCATCGAAACGACCGAATTCAGACAAGAGAAGGGGTTGGCCAAAGTCATGCTTAACAATTTGAATTTTTGGATCATCTGAAAATCGTTTCCGAGCGTGCATTAACATCGCATCAGAAAAGTCTAATGCAATCCCCTCAGCAGCTGGCTGAGTGAGCTTCACAAGCCCAAGTAGTCTTCCGTTGCCTGTTCCTAAGTCGAGAATTCTATGGATATTTTTTGGGATTTGATTCAAGAGTATCTTTTCGCCTTCAATCCTGTGAGGCAGCCTGTCAGCTCTAGCCAAGTAAGCTAAGACATGATCAACCGATTGCCATTCGTTTTGTCCTAACTCATTTCGCTCCATGCTAATTCTTTCCTCTCACTAGTACAAGTATTGCTTTGAATTCTGTTTAAATCAGTTAGTCCAATAATGTGTAGTGCAAAATAAACTAAATGCAAAATAAACTAAAATAAATAACCCGTTTGCCAAGAGCAAAAAAGGTTATTTTAAAAAATTCTCTAAATAATCATAGTTAAAGGAAAATTTCATGCATGATGAAATTAATAATCGAATCGTTTAAACGGATCATGTTTAACAAGGAGAGGATTCGGATGGCGATTAGAGGGTCTAATCGTGGGGGTTTTTCTGCTTGTTAAACGATGGTCCGCTAAGTTTTTTATTCGCTTGATTTCCTTTTGGGATTTCAATACATTGATTGCCTGTTGCGTTCATAAAGGTTTCATTTATAATCTATAGTGGCAATAAGAAAACCTATAGCATAGTAATTCAGTCTAAAATAATTTTCAGAGCACACAAGCAGAAGAAGATTGAAAGCGGATAGAAAATGGATTGCTAATTTCGGCGTTTGCTCTTTCGGCGGATTCCTATGAATACGGTGCCCAAAGAACCCACAACTAAAGGCAAAAATATCAAAACTGGCAAATATGAGCTGTCAGTAGTCGAATTATACTCAAAATTATTGAAAGTTAAATTACTTAGCGTTACTATATTTTTATTATCAGCAGCTGAAAATGCTTGTGATTTACAAGTGATTTCTGTAATTATTGAATGGCTGGAAACGCTACTTAATTTTATTATGCAAACGCTTGCTATAACAATTAGAAGGAGCACTATGATAAGATTAGGTCGCATGCTCTCCCTTACTTGTAAAATTGCCTCTAATAAGATTTAATGTCTCTGCACGTAATATATAGAGAATTACAAAGTCTATATATTACACAAGGGGTTGCTGAGCAAAAGATTCTTAGTTTTGGGATAAAGATTTTAAAAAAAGTCATTTATTAAAAACCTTTTATGTCTTGTCTAAGCTCGACAATCAAGTCCACGCATTTGAATGGTTCGATTGTTAATATTCCCTGCCTGTTTAGTACGCTTTTGAAGCTGGATTTGCAGGACGGGCACATCACCAATTCATTTTCAGTTTCTATATCAGATAGAAACCAAGCTGAACATGATTTGCAAATGTGTTTTGTCATTTTCCTTTTCCTCAACTAAAAATAGCGCTTTTCTGGATATAGAGATTCTGGCCATAATCTATATTCTAATAATAATCTATATAGTTAAAAATGTTAAGTGAATTGAAATATCAAATCTTTACTTAGAAGACCATCAAGCATTTTTTAGAAAATTGTTTTAAAGTCGAGTTCGCAATTGGTAGGTTAATTGGTGGGCAATCTTTGGTGATGAGGCGAAACAGATAACTTGAGCAAGCAAGACGGCAATTCTACAGTTAAAAATAAAACAGAAATGATGACGGATTCTATTTCTATTCTGCCTTCTCTTGATGCCTCAGGAATAGCAGAGTATATTCGTTTTGACTGCTGCCCACGTTACTTTAAATTAAAATTTGAAGACAAGCAAGAAAGCAGCTTTCATTGGCAAGAAGCTTTCAAGCCTATTAGTCCCCTGCTTTACGGTGGAGGAAAAGAACTTGAAAAAGCCAAAGTTGAGGAACTCAAGAAGAAAGCGGCAGCCTATTATGACTTAACTATAGATGTTGATCCAAAACACGTTGGCTGGGAACAAGCTTGGAGCAATTCTTTGAAGCTCCTACAGGATATTATCGAAAGTCAACTAGCAAATAACGAATTGGATAATGCCATGCCAGTTCTGCTCTACCAAGTGCCTATGAATGGGCAGGTTGGCGTCTGGGAACTCAAGGGAATTGCTGACTTAATTGCAATTTGGCCTGCAAAAAATGGTAAGGCTAAACTTAAAATTTTTGAAATTAAAGCGTCCTGGAAAGAGCAAACAGCTCACAGGATCCAGGTTGCAATTTACGCCCTTCTCCTTTCGCAGGGTTTAGGAAACAAAGTTTCCAGCGTAGAGTTTGAAGGAGGAGTAATCAATAAAGAGTCAGATATAGAGAATTTGAATTCTGAGAGCCTGCTTTTCCGGCTTGACCCCTTAATTCAGGATGTTGAACGGTTATTAAGCAGCGAAGGCGAATTCTTTCGCATACATCAAACCCCATTGTCTGAAGTCGAATTTCAGCTTTGTCAGAGATGCGATAACTGCGGATTTAATGAGTGCTGCATCGTGCGCGCCGTGGAAAACCAAAGCATCGCCCTTCTTAACCTAAGCAGGGGTGAACAGAACGCTCTTAGGCACCATGGAATCAAAACATTGGAAGACCTTGCCAAGTTAAAATTTGTGCCCAAACCTGAAGACCAGTTGCCCTACAATTTCAGGGAAATTCCTTCCAGAGACACAAAAAAAGTGCACGAGTTATCAACTGACCCAGCATTAGGGGGCAAAAATTGACCGCATAATCCAGCGTGCTCAATTCATGCTTTTCGGAATAAAGCCAACCAGCCCATTTGTGAATAAGACTGGCAAAATGCCCTGGCTTACGGGAACAGGTTATGGTAATCTTCCTGAAGACAGCGCACAAAGTGGAACTAATTCATCACTTTCATGTAAACCTGATGGCATGATCCGAGTGTACTTGCATGTTCAGTGGGATTACATGCTGGATATTGTTTGCATGGCAAGCGCCAGAGTAAATTGCACATGCTATCGTGGAGAACCAATCAGCGTATCTAGAATTGTTAGTCACCTTATTGACGACCGTGAAGGAAGCCTTAATGAAGAAAAACAAATGCTTGAAGCGTTTTTTGCTGACCTGATTCAGGCAATTAAGCATGTAGCTAAAGAATCAGGCAGCCAAGACGAAGGTTTAATTCACCTGTATTTTTACACTCAACACGAACGGGACGTACTCATGGAAGCGGTGCGTCGACAGTCATCTTTAATGAGCGCTCAAGCCGTTAGAGACCTTCTTGGGTTAAGACAAGCAATTGATCAACCAATGTTCTCGATTGTTCAAAACGAAGTGTTACTTAGAAAAGCGTTGGGTTACCATAGCAGTGGGCTTCTACCAGTTCTTGAACAATGCGGATATTTCGATAACAACAAATGGACTGCTAAACGCAGTGACAATTCAACAGTCGATCTTCGCCATGTTTTCAGGGATGGCTTCTTTAATTACAAACTCCCGTTCAAAACAAAACCTGACGGCGCGATATCGTTTATTTTAGATTACAATGGTCGCGATCGTGATGGATTTTACCCTGCAAGAGCAAGATTCGGAAATCAAATTCCTCTGGAGTATATTTGGGCTGCCAAAGGTAGACTTGACAACCACAAAGAAAAGGGATCTGCAAAAATCTTTGTTGAAAAAAGAATGTGGTGCGATTACCCCTTAAACAAGCGCCGCATAAGCGACGAAGAACTAACGTTAATGGGTACAAAGCTTTGTTTGGCTCTTGAGCATATTGAACGTTCACTAAGCATTAGGAATAGGCACCTTGGCAAGAAACCCATAGCTATACCAAAAATTGCTGAGTTCACGCTTGGACCAGCAACACTGGAGAGAAGCTGCAGGGAATTCTTAGACCTTGAATACTATGCTAAACGTCAAGAGTTACTCCAGTATTATGCTTTGCTACCTTTTCAAAGAATAGCGTCTGGCCGATCTGTAATTTTAAAATGCACCCACATCGAGGAGACAGAACGCAAATTCCTAATTAAAGGAAAACTGGTTCTTGAAAACCCCAATTCGCAAATCACGGATGGTGGTTTGGCTAATGCGTTAAGGATTAAGGGGTCTGATGGCTCAAGCTCAGGCGACTGGATGATCATCAACGAAGTACGCAGAAACAGCCAAGGATTGTTTGAGGAAGTCATAGAAAGGTCTCCGTCTCAAGCTGAAAAATCAGCCCGTGTTATAATTGAACATGTTGACTTGCGTAATATGGAGATAACCATTAACGTGATTAGTTGGCCTAGTGGCAAAAGCAGAAAATACAGCACATGGCATAATCTCCCCACATCTAACGCGGAGAAAGCAAATAAGAAAGGCATTCAACTTTTTGAAGTTGGAAAAACCTACATTCTTAGACGAATTAGCTGATGATATTATTTCTGAAAGAGCAGCTGAATGCCTCAATTACACAAGCAGCAACACCGTATACTGTTTACTATCGAATTTTTTGGCAGGCAAAAAAGACACCTGTAAGCATGACAGTTTACCGAAAGAGCAAGCAAACAACTTTCTGAAATGGGTTGAGAGCAAACGTTTACCGCCTAAACCAGAACAAAAACAGTTCATCGAAAGAATTTTCAGCTCCGAGCAAATTGTAATGCTTCAAGGTCCGCCTGGAACAGGAAAAACTGACACGCTACAGCTAGCGGTTTTAGCTCATGTTGCAGCCCATAGTGCAAAAAGCAGGTGCCGCGTTTTAATGGTTGCACCCACGCATAAAGCGATTCAGGAGTTTGTTGGCAAGTTAGCAGATTCTTGGCGAAACTACTGTAAACAAGGCGGCGTGGACCTTGGTGATTTGAGAATTATTAGAGTTCTAAGTAATGATGTCGCTTCAGCTAAACCTATTGATGGAGTAAAATACATTAACTATAACGAAAACCAGAACGTAATTATTGAGTTAAAAAACGAGTTAAACAATCAGGCAAAACTGGATAATAGCGACAAAACAAGTCCACTGATTTTGTGCATTACTCCACCAGGAATGTACGGGCTTATGAAAAAAATCGGCGGTGGCGAACCCCCCTGGGGAGAAGGATTTTTTGATTTGTTAGCGGTTGACGAGGCAAGCATGATGCGCCTTCCTGAACTGATTCTCTCAGGAGCATTCGTAAACAGCAGTGCCCAGATCCTTGTGGCTGGTGACCATCGACAACTGCCTCCTATTCAAGCGCATGATTGGAGAAAAGAGGACAGAAGAACTCTGGAGGAAATGGCTTCATTCTTGTCAGCGCAGGATTTTTTACGTTTACTGCGGCAAGAAGATGTAGGCATCGACCGAATTAAATGCCTATGCCACGTGGAGATCCCAGCGGAGCGGCTTTGTGAGACCCATAGATGTCACACTGTTGTTGCGGAGTTTTTGAGGAATTGGGTTTATTATAAGGATGGAATTGATTTTCGCTCGGATCAAACTGGAACATTGTTGCCTATCAAAGCGGCAACTCAAGGCTTGGAAGCTGTATTGAAGCCTGAGAATATTTTTGTGCTAATAGTTCACGATGAAATGGAGAGTTTTCAATCTAACCTTGTTGAAGCCAGAATCACTGAGGCGTTGATTAGAAACCTGCAATCCGTGGATGTGGGTGTTGTAACTCCGCATAACGCGCAGAGAGGACTTGTAAAGAACATTTTAACGGATGGTTATGACAGATTGCGCGTTGATACTGTTGAGCGCTATCAAGGCGGAGAAAATGATGTGATTATAATTTCTTCAACTGTTAGCGACCCTGACTACGTCCGATTAGAAAGTGATTTCCTGCTAAACTTAAACCGCATTAACGTTGCAATTTCAAGAATGAAAAAGAAAATAATCGTAATCGCCAGCCGATCAATATTTGAGTTCATGCCACAAAACGCAAAAGACTACGACGCAGCACTCTTGTGGAGAGGAATCGCCCAAACAGTTGGATTCACAGTTCATTCAAATCCCAAGTGGGAGGGAACTTTATCAGAGTTCACAGGACAAAACCAACCTCAAGTCGAAGTTAAAGTTTACTGCAAATCAACTTAAAACAATCAGTAAGTCTACAATCTAGGACTTATTTTGCATAATAATTTAAATCTATGCAAGAGAAAAATATTATAGAGGATTTTTATGCCAACCTACATTCTTTTATCCACACTCACCTCTGAAGGAAGAAAAACCATCAAAAAGAACCCGGAAAGAATCAAAGAAGTCAACAAAGAAATCGAAGCCTTCGGCGCAAAAGTTGTCCAACAATTTGCCACGATTGGGAAATACGACTTTGTCAATATTGTTGAAGCTCCCAGCAATGATGTCATAACCAAAGTATCAATTGAACTCGGTTCGCGTGGAACGGTGCACATAATGAGCATGCCAGCAAAGCCATTAGACGAATTTATAGAGATTTTAGCGCAGTAAGGATTTTCAAAATTTTCTTCAGCCGCCACTTTACAGCTTAATCAATTCTTCTACGTATCGAGCCCCTAAGATAGAGGATAATATAAACGCACTGATTCCTATTATTTCAACAGGTAGATTGAAATGAAAAAAGGATGCCCTATCTATCTTGACTACAATGCAACAACACCTATCGATCCAATAGTTCTTTCAGCCATGCAACCCTTCTTTATGGAACATTTTGGAAACCCATCAAGCAGCCATGCGTACGGAGAAACTGCAAAAGAAGCAGTGACAAAGGCTCGATTGCAGGTTGCTAAGTTAATAGGAGCAGAAGCAAATGAAGTAGTTTTTACTAGTGGAGGAACAGAAAGCAACAACAATGCACTCTTTGGAACTTGTTTTGCGAACATGAAAAGGGGAAAACACGTTATTACTTCCAAGATTGAGCATCCATCTATTATTGAACCGCTACTTTATTTACAAGAAAGGTTCGGGTTCAAAATTACTTTTTTACCGGTAGATCAGTATGGAATGGTGAACCCTTCTGATGTTGAAAAGGCATTAACTAGCGAAACTGTTCTTATAACTTTGATGCATGCCAACAATGAAGTTGGAACAATCCAGCGAATTGAAGAGATAGGCAAAATTGCCCACCAAAAAAAGGTGATATTCCACACTGACGCGGCGCAGTCTTGCGGAAAAATACCAGTGAACGCTGACCAAATGAGCGTGGACTTGCTAACAATGGCGGGTCATAAATTGTACGCTCCAAAAGGCATAGGTGCATTATTCATTAGACAAGGAACAAAACTTGATAAGTTTATTCACGGCGCAAGCCAAGAGCAGGGCAAGCGAGCAGGAACAGAAAATGTTCCATATATTGTTGGGCTCGGCAAAGCCTGCGAAATAGCGTTTAAGAATATGGATTCTTTCAGCCGATCCGTTAGAGAGTTAAGAGATAAACTTCAAGAAAATATCACTACAGGTTTAGGAAAAGAAAAAATCAAACTCAACGGGCATCCAACTTTGCGACTACCAAATACACTCAACTTAAGCATCAAAGGCATAGTCGGTGAAAGTCTTCTGTCTAAGCTGCCTGAAATCGCGGCATCAACTGGCTCTGCTTGCCATGCTGGTTCAGCAAAACCATCACCTGTGCTTATGGCGATGGGACTTACGACAGAACAAGCACTGGGAGCTTTACGCCTCAGTCTTGGACGAATGACAACGCCTCAGGAAATAGAAATAGCATCAATATTAATCGTAAACAAAGCAAAGAAACTTGAATAACCTGAATTATTTTATGTCGCTCAAAATTGCTCAAATTCTACAAAAAAATTAACTGCCTAAAATTGAAAGATGCATACGATTTATAAAAAACAAATTGTTTACTTCCAGCTAGATTGTGAAATAATGGTGCCAGTGGTTGCTGCGGTTGGAATTAGTGGTTCGGGAAAAACAACAATTTTAGAGTATTTGATTTCCAATTTAACTGCTGAAGGTTACAGAGTAGGCTCGATAAAGCATACTCATCATAAGAGCTTGTCGATGGATACTGAAGGTTCAAACACTTATCGTTATACGAAGGCGGGGGCTGAAGTGGTTGCGGCTGTTTCTCCTGAAGAGGCTGATGTGATAAAGAAGTTTGATGAAAAATTCCGTAATTTCGATAATATAATAGGTTTATTGGAAGATGAGAAATTAGACGTGATTTTCATCGAAGGCTTTCATAGTTTGGTTGCTAAAAGGAGCGATGTGGCAAAAATAATTACGGCAGTTTTCCGAGCTGATCTTGAGCAAAATTTTCAGGTAGCCGTTCAGCCAATATTAGCTATTACGGGCATGATTACTGAAGAAGTAGCAAAAGCGACTTCTGCAAGTGTACCGTTCATTAAATTTCCATCTGAAGGACAACAACTGCTGGAGATAGTTAAGCATTATTTAAAGCAAAACGCATGAAAAGAAATCTAAATGACTTAAAATCTAAAAAAGTTGGGTTAGAGGTATTTGTCGTATATTTTTAGCTGTGGATTATTTGGTTTATTGACGAATAATTTGCCTGTTCCATGTTCAGCTAAATCGCCTAGAAACACGTAGAATGGTCCTTGTACAGTTAGTGTATCGTCAATTTTGACTTTTGGTTTTGTGCCGTCGACTGTGAATGTCGGCAGAAGTTCTTCTAGTGGTCCTGCAACGACGATTTTGCCACCGGTCATGCATGCGCCAACGCGGTATTCAGTTTTGTTTTCGACCAAAATGGTGCCATCGGACATGTGGTAACCAAGAAACCTGCCCGCGCCGCCTTTAATTTTAAGGGTGCCTCCGTGTAAATAGCAGCCTACGTCGCTTCCCACTTTCCCATCCACAATTATCGTGCCGCCTTTCATGCCAGTACTGCTTCCCCTGTACGGAGAGGCTAAGTAGTCGCCTCCGTCCCCGTGGATTTCGATTGTTCCGCCTTTCATGTCACTGCCCGCCCAGCCTCCAGCATTCCCGTTCACTGTTATTTTGCCGCCGAGCATTTTTTCGCCAGTATGCATTCCAACATCACCGTTGATGACAATCTCGCCGCTTTTCATGCCTTGACCTATTCGTTTAACTTTCTCCACGTTACCGTTAATCGTGATTGATGGTGTTTCAGCACTGCTTTCCTCTATCTTGAAGAGATCTTTCAGTGTCAATTGCCTGTTTCCTTCGAAAACGACCAAGTTCCTATTTCAACGGTGGTTTTACCCTTGAAATTAAATGGAGTTATTTTTTCAGCAACTACTGGAACATCAAACGTTTTGAGTGGTGTTAAAGTTATCATTTTAGACACTTGCCCTTATGGTTAATTTTTCAGGAACTTTAAGGTAATGCTCGAAAACTGGATAATTATCGTATTCAACTGTCCAGTATTCTCTGAATTTTCTTTTCATTTCCTCGTTAATTTCAGGTTGTTTATCTGTTTGTACATCCAGCCACATGGTTCTGCCATCAACGTGACTGACTACTTCGCCGTCCTTAACCACTATTTTTCCATCCTTTATCGTGTAAGCTGCATGCTGGAAGGCTTTGCGAGCCGCCTGATATTTCTTAGCTATGTCAGTTGTTTCAGGATTAATGTTGTAAATTGAAATATCCGCATCCGCGCCTATGCCCAAGTGACCCTTATTTTTGAGCCCTAAGGCTTTGGCTTGTCCTGCTCTGGTCATTATCGCTAATTCGTACAGGGTTAATTCTCGGTTAATTGTTGGGAGAAGGCTGATTTTTTGGGCTTTCTTGTGGCACTTCTTTAGCAGTGTCAATCTGCATTTTTTGCTCATCAACCACGCAAGGATTTTTGGATAAGCAAAAAACGGTCCGCCATTAGGGTGATCTGTTGTTAGGAAGATTTTCCATGGGTCCTCAATCATTAATGCAAGTTCTAGGGCAATTGACCATTGGGTTGCATTAACAGCGTTGTTACGCTTATAGTGGAACGGGATGATGCCGCCGCTTGTTTCGGTTTCCACGTCGCCGTTGATCCATTTGTGACCGCTTAATTCGTAGAGTGTAAATTCGAAAGGTCCATCAGCAGTCATTGTTGTTGTATCGGTGAATATTACTTGACCCATGTCAAAGGTCATGTGGCTATGAGTGTTAATGTATTTTGAGATTGGTTCCGCTGCTGATCTCATGTTTCCCCAGCCGTCTCCTCCGAAACTGCTGAACTGTAAATGTGTTATGTGCGCTACTGGTTTTCCATCAGTGCACAAGTCTTCAAAAGCTCTCATTGTGTCAAGAGTTGTTGTGTAGTTGCCTGGTATCCCAAGGTTGTTAGTGTGAAGGTGTATAGTATGCGGCAGATTCAGCATCTTGTTCACTTTTGCTAAGCCACGTATTATTTCACGAGGGGTTATGCAGAAGTGAGGAACTGGATCATCGATAGTTTTAACGTTTCGTCCGAAACCCCATGATTCTAAGCCGCCGGGATTAACAATTTTTATAGCGTATCCTTTTGTTATCTGCAACATCCATGCTACGTGCCTGGCGCATTCCTCAATTTTCCCTTGACTCAAGAGTTCTAGTACAAACCACCAGTCGCCTAGAAGCGGATAAGAAGCTTTGTCCACCAGTGGTATGTCGTTTAATTCTTCATGTGTGTGCTTTGCTTCCAGAGGAGGCATTGATGGATTCATTATTGTTGTGTAACCCATTCTTGAATAGCGGTATCCTGTTGTGAAGGTTGATGGAATTGAGTAGCCAACGCCTGATCTTGTTATGGCGGTTTTGCATTCCACATCTTTAACGTGGTCTTCTGGACGAAGTATTCTGCCAAGATTAACTTCAGTGCCTGCGACATGTGTATGAATATCGATTCCGCCAGGCATAACTGTTAAGCCAGTAGCATCTATTACATGTCCCTTATGTTCAGGTATCTTTTCAACGATTTTGCCGTTTTTGATGGCGATATCCATTTTTTCGCCGTTAATCTTGTTTATGGGGTCAAAGACAAAGCCGTTTTTTATAAGTAAGTCAGTCATTTATGAACTTCCTTCTTTAAGCGGTTGGTTTTTTGATTCTTCTTCGAGCTTTTTGGCTTTGATTGACCTTACTTCGTTAAGAATTAGTTTTAGGATATCCTCGTCTGATAGAATGCCTGGTGGTGGCTCAACAACTTTGCGAAGCATTATTGGTACATGATCCATTCGGTATGCGGTGCCTTGATATTCTATTCCGCACCATTGTGTTGGGAAAACCACATCGCCCAGCATAGAGGTGCAATTCATGTGTGGATCAATTACGATTAACGGATGCTTAACCATGTTTTGAACAGCAGGCTTAGGAAAATGCGCTCCGGGATCAGAGGATATGACTAACATTGCATCGTTATCGTTGCGTTTCAGCAAGTCGATGGCTGTGAATTCACCTGGATTGTATTGTGGAAAGCCAAGTGAGAAGTCAAGCGCGAAAGGATAGCCTGTTTGCCAAGCAAAAACCACGTTTGCGCCTGTTACGTTAAAGTGTCCTCGCATGGGCAAGATCATGAATTTTGTTTTTCTGTTTAGGTCACGTGTTAATGCGATGGCGTTTTCGATGTTTCGGAATCTGCCTGCAGTTGCTGTTAATCCAAGACCGAAGAAGATTACGCCGAATTCTGCGTTCACCATGGCATCTGCGACTTCTTTTAAGTACTCAACTGGGACACCGCCTACTTTATCAACATCAAGCTCTTGATCAAAAACCAGAGCTCGCAATGCCTCTAAAACTTCATAATCATGGTTAGGCTCAACTTGAATGAAGTAGTCTGCAGCTTCAGCAGTCATTGTTTTTCTAACATCAACACACAATCATTTTCCGCCCCAGTTTTTGGAAAGTTCTCAGGAGGAGCATCTACAGTGCATGTTTGCGGACGAGGCGGCGGTTGATACTTAATTTTTGAGCGCTTGATCATTGCATCTATCTTTTTTTCCGCCGATGCTGCTTTCATCTTTTGGATGTAGCCTTTCAATTCGCTTTTTTCGAATCTTCCTTCTGAGAAAGAAGTGTAACGTTCAAGATGCCGTGGATGGGCACTCCAAGGGTCACAAGCCCAATAAATAATTAAGTCTGCACGGTGCCTGATTTGTCCCAGCGTACATGCAGGGATGCCTATTTCTTGAATAGCCATAACTGATGGACCGTGACAGATACTGCAGGTGTTATCAAGAGCGCTGCCAAGCTCTTCAGCTAACTCTACGCCTATTCGTTGCGCTTCGCTGGTTGATGAACTCCAACCGAAAAGCAAGGGGTACTTGGCATCGGTTAGAATCTGGGCGGCTTTTTGCACGGCTTCATCCATTGAAACGGGAACTAATTCTCCGTTTTTCCTAATCATCGGCGTCAAGAGACGCTCTTCGTCATTGTACCCGTGAACCATTTTGGATTCGCAGACGGCGCAACCATTTTTCATTTTTACAATTTTGTTGTTTTCAACTGTTACTTCAATATCGTCACATAGACAACCGCAAATTGGGCAAACTACCGATTTAATAACTGACAATATTTTACCTTCCATACTCTTTTTTCATGAGTTCTCGAATGCTAAGGACAGGTTGATCTGGGGCTGGTTCAACTTCAACTGGAAACCCCTTAAACAAGGGCATTCCCATGCTGTACGTGTCATCCCCGCAAATGGCATTAGCCCATGATCCACAGGGCATGAAAACTATCCCAGGCATTGCACCTCGAGGATTTTGCACAGTTTTAGCTATTACTGACCCGAATCTTGTTGTCAATTTAACGTTAGTTCCGCTCTTAATGCCAAGCTTTTTTAGGTCTACTGAATCTAAGAAGCAGATTGAAGCCGTGTCAAAGTATTCTTGGGACGCTTTTCCTCGCTCTTTGCCTACGCCCTGATCGACAGTCCTGCCTGAAACGAAAGTCAACTTCAATTTTGGGCACATCATGGACTACCTTAACCTTCTCGTTAGAAATTTTATATGGAACATATAAGTTTAGGCTGTCATATTTAAAATTACTTTAGCATTAGACTAGAATTGCACAATCAAGTAGACAAATTATGAAATGCGAGAGAAAACGTAAATTACCCTAGTTTCCCGTGTTCCGCTTTAAATGAGCCATTATACGTTCTCTTTCCATCTTGGCTAATAACGCAGCTTACCTTTTGTTTGAAACTCACCCTGCTTAGTCGCCTAGACATCCTTAGTCGTATCCTGCTCAGCATCATCAAACCAGCAAATTACATAATGATCGCTCGCGCCTTGGGCGGAGGAAAGGTAGTCAAGGTCTCCCATGATTTTAAAGAAATCCTGAATAGTGCCAGTTAATTCAGAGCTATCAGAACGGGCAACGGTCAGTTTTTTCGCTTTTACCACTGCAAAAGGTTCAACTTCAGGGTTAACGTCTCTTTCCTTAAATATAGCCAAAACAGGCTTATTCCACACGAACTCCTTCAAAACATATCCCTCAATAAATAATAATATATCTTCTAAACAAATTAAGTTTACTTAAGAAGAAAATTTATGAAATATTCTTTTAAAATTGGCTCAATCTTAGGAATACCAATCGAGCTACACTTAACATTTCTCATATTAATTATCGCATTTTTCGTAATCTTTTATCCAAATTTCTATTACCCAGTTCTGACCATATTTCTATTTGTATTTGTATTCTTTCATGAACTCGCCCATTCAATCGTTGCAAAACATTACAGCATAAAAGTTCGCAAAATCGTTTTGTACCCGATAGGCGGCGTGTCAGAAATTGAGGAAATTTCAGAAAATCCATCTATTGAATGGCGATTGGCTCTCTCTGGACCATTAACAAGCTTAGCACTCGGAGCAGCACTTTTCGCCGCAAGCCAACTTGTAACTTTGCAGTCAACAACCATAATTTCACCCTACCTGTCGCTTGTAGAAAGATTCCTATTCGACTTGGCAAGCTTGAACGTGCTTCTTGGCTTCTTCAATCTGATTCCAGCACTGCCTATGGACGGAGGAAGAGTTTTTCGGGCTTTACTTTCAAAAAAAATCAACTACTCTGATGCAACCAAATATTCCGTATATGTGGGAAAGATTTTCGGCGTAGTTTTCGTAATTGTTGGGTTTATTTGGAATTTTTGGCTTGTCTTAATCGGTATTTTCGTTTACTTAGGCGCATCAGAAGAATCCGAACAAACAATCGCTACTGCCAACATGGCGAAAATTCGAGTTAGCGACGTAATGCAGCCAAAGGTTGGAATAATAAATTCTGAACAAAATATTGCGGAAGCTCAGCAAGTAATGTTCCAGCTACGTTACAATGACGTTATAGTTGAAAAAGAGCAACAGTTCCAAGGCATCTTAACTTGGAGTGAAGTAATGAAGGTATCAGCTGAACAAAGAATATACATAAAAGTCGAAGAGTCTCCGTTAAGAAGAATAAGCGTATTTGACGATGGACCTGTTACTGAAGCATCCAAAATTATGAACCAGGAAAACATAGATCTTTTACCTGTCCTTAAAAAGGAAGAACCAACCAAAATCGCAGGAGTCTTAACGAAAGCTGGAATCGCTAACGCTTGGGAAAAAGCTAAAAAATTAAAATAAGTTTTACAAACGAGGGTTTAGCTAAATTATGATTACACTTAAGTCCTTCTTAATTTAAAGTATAATTATGTTTCATGTAAAGCCGATGCGTAATGAAGACTTTCCTTTTGCAGTCACACTCTCCAACACCATGGACTGGAATAACGATTTGGAAGATTTCAAATTTATTTCCTCACTTGAACCTCATGGTTGTTTTGTTGCGTATAAAGATTCTAAACCCGTCGGCATAGCTACGTGCATCAGTCACGGGAAAGTAGGCTGGTTTGGAAATTTAATCGTGAAGGAAGAATTTCGCGGTGAAGGAGTAGGTAGTCTCCTAGTTAAGCATGCGGTGAATTACTTGCAGAGTAGAGGCGTTGAAGCAATTGGGCTTTACACTTATTCAGACTTGAAACGTTTCTATGAAAAGTTAGGTTTTAAGTTTGATAGCAATTTTACTTTCCTTCAACTAAAAAAATCTCCCTTAGTCTTCAGCGAGAAAGCACCTAAAACTAAAAAACAATTTTTTCCTGCCTTAATCAAGTTTGACAGCGAATATTTCGGGGCAAGTAGGGAGAAACTGTTAAAGGCAATATTTTCTGGCAAGAATAATTTGTGTTATTTCTCCTCTGATGAAGACAAAATCAATGGGTATGTTGCTGCTAAGATTTGCGGCGAGACTGCTGAGATTGGCCCGTTGATTTGCCAGTCAAACAAGGCAAGCACTGCAAAAATGCTTCTTCGCACTGTTTTAAGTCAACTGAAGGGTTACAATGTTTCACTGTGCCTGCAAAGCAAGGAAACTGAGATAGCAAGTTTTCTGCGTGAAAATGATTTTTCTGAAAGCGTTTCTTTGCTAAGAATGTTTTTAGGCGCTTACACTACTAAGGATTGCATATATGTTGCAGAATCGGTTGAAAGAGGGTGATTCAATTATCCAAGTGTGAAGATTATTGCGGTATTCTACTGGAGGACTTTTTGAAGAAGTCATGGCCCTGCGTTAAAGCAATAGTTGAAAGACTTGAATTCATAAAAGTGGAGGGACTTAGCCGAAAGGTGTCCCTTTTCCGGTTTGTTAACGATAAAAGAGTTAACGTGCCTTTTGAAGGCGTGAACTTTTTCCTAAGGGGATCAGTTGAATACACGAATCCTCAATTAACTATTGAAGAAGTTCAAGGAATCCTAGCCGTCCGTCTGCTTGAGGCGTGCGGAAACTACTTTTACAAAAATGGCTTACACGAGCCTAAAAAAGAAGATTTATTGCATTTATGTGAAGCTCTTAAGAAGCCGCCAGAAGGCATGATTGTTCCGTACTTGCTGAATACTGATGACGTGGAAGCTGATAGGTACTCGATGAATCCGCTTAGGGCATCTCTTGTTTCAAGCGGTCAAAGCGCTTTTCCAGCAGCCTACGTTAAAACCAGCCAGCTAAAGATAGATGCGGAGTTCTTGAAAAAGTACACTGGAACATTAATTTCTAATGCTGAAACGGAGATGATCCAAGCTTGTCTTTCAAGCTCAGGCGAATCTTACTTGGATTTCGTGGATGCCGTAAAATACACTCAGCTTGAGAAGCTATCAGAAATTTTCGATATGAACCTGTCGCTTTACTCTTTGCGCATGCCTATTTCGACTTTGCAGAATGAAACAAAAGATGATGTACTGCATTACATAATTAGTCAAGCTCACCGTGACGCGGAAGCTATAAACGAAGCTTACTCTTGCATGGGCAGAAGCATAACTAAAAGGACAACGCTGCTTACGGTTCCTCATTCAAAGAAGGGGTTTGGCTCAAAGCGTGCTGCACGAGGAAAGATACACTTCGTTGATAGTAAGCTTCGGGATGTTAGCGTTAAATACAAGTCTACTAAGCTTTACCCTAACTCTGTTGACCCATCTGACGTATGCATCGCAGATGCTGATGATGACTTCACTGTTGATGGGGAAAAATTCGCGAATTACAGTTTTAAAGAAACTCCTTCTTCGCCTCAATTCTTCTTGTATGCGCTAGGCTCGCCTGAGGATGCAGCAGTTTGGCACGGCATAGGCGTATTTGCCTCACCTCAACTCGTGCACAGCTATGTCTCCGCACGCAATTCTTGCAGGGAAGGAAGACTCATCAAAAACTTAAAGGAAAAATATAGCGTAAAAGCGGAGATTCCATTGCAGTTTAACCTTGCTCCACAAGGCATGTGGAGTCACCCAATTCATCGAAACATCGATGCAAGCATCGGCAGCGTAGCTGATCTTTCAGACTTGGTACAAAAGGGAATGTGGCTTGAACACCTTTCAAATTTCAAATAACAGACAATTCGTTTATTATAGGGAAAGAAAAATGAAAACTTTGAATACCCGTCAAATTTCAAAAGGGAGAAGTCGGCGTTTTTGACATCAACAGAGTATTTCCTCTTTAAGATCATTCGTTTATTGAGGAAACTTCCTGTTAATGTACTTGGTTTCGGAAACACAACCATGATTTTTTCCTCGCAATTTAAAAACTTTGACAGGCTCGAGCCAATTAGAGGGATTTTTGGAGAAAAAACAAAAAGTGTCCTCGATAACTTGAAAGTTGAGTTCACATGGGTTACTGGTTACATGTATGTCGACGGCTCAGATGGGCACCTTGTTATAAGCAAAAATTACTACAACAACGGCAACAAGACAGACGTTTACTTGGATATAATTCATGAACTTTGCCATGTCAAGCAATTTATGGATGGCAGAGAACTCTTTGACCCAAAGTATGATTATGTTGATCGTCCAACAGAAATTGAAGCCTACAATTACGTTGTAAAAGAAGCAAGACGCATAGGCTTGAGCACGGAAAGAATTTGCGAGTACTTAAAAGTCGAATGGCTAAGCAAAGAAGACCATAAAAAACTGCTGAAGTCAGTGGATATTATGTGCCCAAAAAACTGTAAGGGTTCCACAAAACTCGGTTGCGCAAAAGGATTATAGAATAACCTTTCGACTCGAAGGTTTTAGTGGTGGGCAGTTTTCGAATAATAGCAATTCTTCAAGTTAAAATATGCACGATTCCAATTCGACGCTTTAGTAGGATTTCTCTAAGCAAACTTTAAGAGACCGCCTTGTACCGAGTAGTCAATCGAAGTGCATGTAAAATGCAATATAGAACTGTGCCAAAAAACGGCGATAAACTATCAGTTCTCGGTTTTGGAACTATGCGGCTACCCCAAAGGGGTTTGGCTATTGATGAGAAACGATCGATTGCCCAAATCCGTCTTGCAATCGATAATGGAATAAACTATCTTGATACGGCTGTACCTTATCGAAGTGAAAAAATACTTGGAAAAGCCTTGATGGATGGGTACCGACAAAAAGTTAAAGTCGCCACTAAACTGACGCCTTTCCTCCTAAGAAAGCCCGAGGATATGGCAAAATTGTTAGATATCCAGCTTCAAGAGCTTCAGCTTGACAAAATCGATTATTACCTTCTTCACGGTCTTAACGAGGAAAGCTGGAAAAAACTACAAGGTTTTGAAGTAGTGAAATTCTTAGACAAAGCGAAAGCTGATGGAAAAATAGTTAACGCAGGATTCTCGTTCCACGGAATGCGTGCGACGTTCAGCGAAATCGTTGACGCGTATGATTGGGCAATGTGCCAAATTCAATACAATTTTCTGGATGAAATCCTTCAAGCAGGAACTGTTGGGTTAAAGTATGCTGCTTCAAAAAACCTTGCTGTAATGATTATGGAGCCTTTGCGTGGCGGAATGCTTGCAGGTGAACTGCCAAAAGAAATAGCGCAAATTTACAAGGAATCTGGCTTTGAAAGGTCGGGTGCTGAATGGAGTTTACGTTGGGTTTGGAATCACCCTGAAGTAACCGTAGTTCTCTCTGGAATGAACAGGGAAAGTCAGATTACCGAAAACATAAAAACAGCTGAAACTGCCTTGCCTAACGCCATGACCAATGATGAACTGGCAACAGTAGGTAAGGTTGCTGCTACCTATAGGCGGTTGATGAAAGTGCCCTGCACGGGATGCGCTTACTGCATGCCTTGCCAACATGGCGTCAACATTCCCGGCAACTTCCAAAGCTACAATCAATATCACATGTTTGGTAACAGACTTATGACACGCGCAATGTACGCAGGTTCACTAATGGGATTAATGAACGGCAAAGCGGCTGATGCTTCACTGTGCAAGAGTTGCGGGGAATGCGTGAAACGCTGCCCACAACACATTGACATTCCAAAACAATTAAAGTCGGTCAAAAGCACGTTAGGCGGCGCTCGAACAAAAATAATTATTCCATTAGCTAAAAGAGTCTTATCAAAAAGCCCAGTGAAAGAAGATTAAGGCGCATTGATGCAAATTACGAATCTAATATCTGAAATTGCTTGGGGACACAAAGAAAAGTTGGAAGCGCACAAAGGATTTGGCTTTTACAATAAGATTGGCAGAGAGGAATAAAAGGAGAAAAATAATTGCCTAAGGACAAACGGCCCTGCAAGTATTGTGAAAAACTCGTGTTTGAAGACGAAGGTGTCTGTCCATATTGTGGAAAAATGAACCCAGTTAAACTTCAGGTTTGTCCTCTAACTAAACAACCGCTTAAAAGCAACCAACCTTGTTGTGGATACTGCGACTGGATATATGGTGCTGAATGATCACTTGAAAGGTAAAAATTAATTTTCCAGTTGCAGCATTAAAAATCTAATAAGCCATTGCTAGCGTATGTACAGTTTTATATAGTATTTTACCTTATTTTGCGGTACGGGATGAAAAGTGACTGCTACGGGTGAAACTAATTCCGAGTTAGGCTTAACAACAAATTATGCTCCGCTTGAAATCGAAAAAGAAATTAGAGCTTTTTGGAGCAAAAACCAGATTCGAGAAAAACTGGAGCAGAGAGAAAAGGATAGCAAGGGCAATTTAGGTTACGTTGAGGGACCACCTACTCTTAACGGTATTCCTCATATCGGTCATGCAAGAGGCCGCGTGATGAAGGATATTCGGTACCGATGGAAAACCATGGAAGGCTATTACATGCCGTTTTGGGCTGGATGGGACTGCCAAGGTTTACCAGTGGAGTTAGAAGTAGAGAAAATCTTGGGAGTAAAGAACAAGCGGGAGCTTGTTGAGCGGTATGGTCAGGAGCGGTTTATTGAGGAATGCAAAAAAGTCATCATGAAGTATCACGCTGTACTGGCTTGAAGCAGATGAGCTTTTGGGAGTTTTTATCAACCAGAAAAAAGCCTACTGGACTTACCGTGACAATTACATTGAAAGAGAATGGCGTTATCTTAAACGCGCGTGGGATCAAGGCCTCTTGGAGGAAGGGCATTATGTTGTTGCTTACTGCCCGGGCTGTCAAACTTCACTTAGCAGCGCAGAAGTAGGCTATGAAGGCTCCTACAAGGAAGTTGAAGACCCCTCACTGTACTTTAAATTCAAAGTCAGTGGCACTGAAAATGAGTTTTTCCTTGTTTGGACAACCATGCCCTTCACCATTATAACGGACACTATGCTAGCCGTTAAACCCACTGCAGAGTACGTTAAAGTTAAAGTTGGTTCTGAAACTTGGATTATGGTTAAGCAGCGCGTTGAACCCGTCATGCAAGAACTAAAAATAACAAAATTTGAAATCATCGAATCCATGCTGGGTCAAAGCCTTGAAGGAAAAGCCTACGATTACCCATTAAAAGACATCATTCCAAAGCAGGCTGAACTTGAAAACAAGCATCCTCTGGTGCATAAAGTCATCGGCGAAGATTTCGTTGACGTCAACACTGCCACGGGCGTAGTGCATTTATCGCCTGGAAACGGTGAAGACGACTTTTGGGCTGCACAACGAAGAGGTGTACCCATTTTTGCTCCTTATGACGACGAAGTAAAGTTCACCAATGACGCAGGCAAATTCACTGGTGCTTTTGCTCGGGATACAGATTTACTAGTCGTTGAAGAACTTCGTGAAAGAAACGCTTTCGTTGAAGTCAAAAAAGTGAAGCATGAGTACCCTACTTGCTGGCGTTCACATCACAAGCTGGTTTGGCTTGCACGCAAAGAATACTTTTTGCGGACTGATAAAATTAACAGCAAAGTTTTGGAAGCCGCCCAGAAAATAGAGTACTTTTACGAAGAACCGAAAAACCGTTTCTTCTCTTTCCTCCGCGAAGGCAAGCCATGGTGCATCAGCCGGGAAAGAATTTGGGGGACACCTTTGCCGATTTGGACTTGCGAGAAATGCGGGCATAAATATTTAGTTTCAAGCAAGAAAGAATTGATTGAAAAATCATTGGTGAAGGTTCCTGAGAATTTTGAGTTGCATAAGCCATGGGTTGATCGCGTAACTCTTAAGTGCGAAAAATGCAGTGGAGTAATGAAGCGCGAAGATTTTGTTTTGGACACTTGGCACAACAGCGGTGCTTCAGCGTACGCAAGGTTTACTGATGAAGAGTTTGAAAAGTTTGTTCCAGCCGCCTTTTTAACTGAGGGCATTGATCAAACACGCGGTTGGGCTAACTCGCTCCTGCTTGAATACGTTATTCTAACAGGGAAGCCCGAAGGACCCTACAAAGCGTTTCTTTTCCAAGGGTTAACTCAGGACGCAAAGGGCAGAAAGATGAGTAAAAGCCTTGGCAACGTCGTTGAAACAAGCAAACTACTGGAAAAGAACTCAGCAGACCTGTGCAGGTTTTACATGATGAAGAAGTGTTCACCCATCGACTTCATGAACTTTGACATGCAAGAACTTAACAGGCGATCATACCAGGTACTGTCAACGCTTTATCATTTAAGCAGGTTCTTCTTGCAAAACGCAGTATTTGACGAGTTCAACCCACAAAAGTACAGCTTAGAGTGGGCACTAAAAAAAGGCAACCTCCAAGAGGCTGACAAGTGGCTCCTGTCAAAAATGCAAAACAGAATCGAAGAATTTACAAAAAAGCTTGAACGAAGCGAATTCAACACCGCTGTGGCAGTTCTGGATGATTTTGTCATTGAAACATTAAGTCGCCTTTACGTTCCCATGATACGCAAAGAACTGTGGACTGATGATCCTGAGACCCTGGAAAGGCGACAAACCATCTATGCACTATTGCACCACACGCTGAAAACTGTCACGTTACTGTTCAACCCAATCACACCCTACCTTAGCGAGGCATTATACCAGAAAGTCTACAAACATCTTGATCCGAAACTGCCAGAATCCGTGAATTTTGAGGCTTGGCCAGTTCCCAACCAGAAAATGGTCAACAAAAGCTTGGAAGAAGATTTTGATGTCTTATTGAAATGCGTATCAGTATCCAACGCTGCTAGGCAGCAGGGCAAGCTTAAGCGTCGGTGGCCGCTAAGCAAAGCCATCATAATTGCACCAGAGAAGACGATTAATAGTGTGAAGCATTTGGAAGACTTATTTCTGGAACTTACAAACGTGAAGAACGTAGAATATTCAGTGAAAACTCCAGATAACGTGGGCGGCGAAAACTGGGTTTCCAGCAATGAAAATGAAACAACAATCTTCGTCAGCAAGCAAAGAGACGACTCGTTGCTCGGCGAAGGCATAATGCGAGACTTAGCCAGGCGAGTTCAAGCGCTACGTAAAGAGTTGGGTTTCATGCCAACTGAAGTGCTTGAATCAGCGCATATTTCTGAGCTTGAAGAAGAAAACGTCAGCTTGCTAAGGCCGTATCTTGAGCAGATGGCTGGACTAGTTAGAACTCGCAAAGTATATTTACATGGCAACCGAAGCGAAATTCAAGTTGAATGGCATGAATCTGAACTAGATGGAAAGAAAATATACATAAACATACATTAGCTTAAACTTACTAAAAAGCACATTTAAGCAGCATACTATCTTTTTCCTTTTGATATTTATGGCTGAAAGGCGTGCAAGAGGTAAAGGAGAAAACCTAAATGGAAAAGAACTTTTGCAGCATGCAAGCGTTAAGAAATACAACATGCAGACAAAAAAATCCATAAATAACTAACACGACAAAAATGCTATAGCAGCTAAAATATTGAATCAAAATACCTTTAATTATGCATATTTATTGGTTCGATTTTTCAATAATTTTCTGTTCATACTACGCCAATAAAAATAGATGCTCAGCCCAACCATTACAAAACCTATAGCGGCGAATGGTACATAAACATAGTAAAGCAAGTAGGCATCTTGGCTTTGAAGATAATAATTTGAAATTATGTCAAGCCACGTTATCCCTAATAATGCTCCTCCTCCGCCACCCAAGCCGCCTGCCACACGATCCAACGCAGTCAGCTTCTTTCTCCTAACATTATTAATTTTGCCTTTTTCTCCAAGAAAACCTAAAACTAGAAAAACAATACCAAATAGAAAAAATACACTAAAAAAGCTCAACTCAAAAAGAAGCTGCCTCAGAACATAAAAGTAAGTTCCCAAACTGTCTTGCACACATATACCGTAGACCCAATGAAAGACGCCAACATTTCCAAACCAGCCAAATAACCCTAAAAGGACCAAAACTATCCCTGACCCGATAATTATGCCATTGACCAAATGATTCTTCTTAGCTGCTGACGGTAATTCGCTTCCACAGTATTCACAGTAGTTATTTTTTTCTAAAGTCTGTTTTCCACATCTTGAGCAGAAAATCATTCAAACCAGCCTGCTATCATTATTAATTATAAATAATTGCTTAAATAATTTTATTAGAAAACAAATAAACTAATTACCTTGCATTTTAGCGTGTGCTACAGTTCCCATAGGCCTCTTTGTTGGGTCGCCTCTCCAGTTCTCAGACCTTTGGGTCAAATTTTTTGCATTAAAATTTAATCCCCAAACCCAAACCCCAAACTAATTTTTATCTTAGCGTGAATGCATGGAAAGTTATTTACAGCCAGGATGGAGAAGCTACAATCAAATGTAAATCAGACAGTATTCGCCTTTTTGGGCAGGCGTTTCCCCAGCAGGATGAACAATACAACTGCAGGCGCTGCGGGTATCATCATCAACAACCAAGCCAGTAGCGTGTTGCTCGTCACTGATAGGGCGAAGCCTCCAAGTGCGGGAGCTAATACCCATCCGGCTCCAGAGAACAAGCCGAAGGCGCCGTTGTATGAGCCTATCTCTGTGGGTGGAGCAAGATTGGAGGGCATCGTCATCATCGGTATGGCACCAAAGTTCTCTCCAAGGGTAAGGACTATAATTGCCAACATAACGGCTGCAACTAACATGCCTCCGTATGCGCCCAATCCAATGGCGCCAAGCATCACGTAGGAAACAAAGTACAAAAGGACTGACACATTTGCGGCTGACGTGTGCATGTGTCCAGTTGCCCACTTCGTCACTTGGTTTTGCCCTACCACTACTACTAAACCATTGAGTGCAAGCGCCACACCCACCACCACTGTTGGGAGATTTAGCACGGATCCTAGGTAAAGTGGAAGCGTGTTAGCCCATTGGCCAGTGGCCAAACTAGCCAAGAAGAATCCTAAGCAGAGCAGGAGGAAGTATCTGTCTCTGGCCAAGGTTTCTAAGCTCTCGCGAACCGACAAGGGACGCTGGAGTGACTGGGAATCTGTGCTTGTATCTCCTTTGGAATGCGCAAGATCGAATGGGGACGGGGACAGTACTAGGGCTAGCATAACAACGGAGCATCCCATGAAGAGTGCTGCTAGGAACCCTGAAGTGGAGTAGCCGAGGAAGTAGATTAAGGAGCCTCCTGCAGCTACGCCTATCGTGTATCCGCCATTGAAGCCAATTCTTTGCCAACTGTAGGCTGTGGTTCTCTCTTCAACCGTAGTTAAATCTGCAGTGTAGGCTGAGAGAGCGGGACCAGCAAGGGCGCTTCCAGCTATGTTTGCGACAGCGGCCGCAGCAATAATCCCTGGGATGAACATAAACAACATCGATGCTCCAACGAGCGCAACACAAGCCGCTTCAATTCCTAATGTGAGTAGGAAGACGCTTCGCCTCCCGATTCTGTCGGTCACCATTCCTCCGAATGGGGAGAGCAACAGCGGAAATACTCCTACGAGTATTAATAGCAGGCCGATGTCAATGTAGCTGACTTCCAAGACCTTGTTGAGGAATATGCTGATAAAGGGATAGAGCATGGAGACTCCAAGGGCTCTCACTGCCGCTCCAAAACCCAAAAACCTGATGTTTCTGTTCAAATTTTGTCGCCCTCGAAGGAACATGCATCAAGAATATTCCAAGTCTTATGCGATTTTTCTGTCATGCTCTTATCCCTGTTTTGGTATTGCACAACTTTTGAGCATTTAAGTTTCTCGCATACAAATCAGAAAAGGCCAAGCCGTCCGCCTTTTGCTAGTATTTCTGAGACCAAGTGAAAATGACAAAAACGACGAGCGATTTTTTATTAATCTATAAAAGTGTTTCAAGTGCTCCGTATGTTACGTTTTCAGTGATCTCTTCTACAAATCTAATATGTTCGGCGTTGTCGGAAGCAATTGCACCTCTTAAAATTATAGGCTTTAAGTCTAAGTCTTTAGCCCCAATATAAGTGGATATGACGCAGTACTCCGCGCAAAAGCCTGTGATGATAACTGTGCCCACATTAAGCTCTTTTAAACGGTCTAAAAGCGGCGTTTTGTTAAAAGAGTTACCATATGTTTTGGTAACCCGCAGATCCTTAGGGTCAAGGTTTAGTTTCTCGGTTACTTCAAAATCAGCAGTTCCTGGAACAATCTTAGCTTCTTCATCTTTGTGCTGAATTACGAAAACAGGCAAACCCTTTCGCCGAAAAAGAGCTATTGCAGCATTAATATATTCAACCGCAGAGTTCAGAGAATCAGTGCATACCTGATTAACATGGAAAAACTTGTTTTGAACATCGATAACGAGTAACGCAGCTTGCATACTGGCAATCCCCAGAAGGAAAGTAAAGATTAATTGCGCCTAATAAGCTTACCAAAAAAAGCTAAAACGCATCTAAAACTGAATCTAAGCAGGCTTAATTCCAGCTCCAGCTTTTAAATCCAACATTAACTCAATCAATCGTGTTTACGCCGAGAGATTTGTTTCCCATTTTTGCTCAATTTTTTTGGATTAAAATTTAATCCAACCAACCAAAATCACGGAAAAGTCTAATGTTTCTGTAGAAAACAGGCTGATTTGGGGTGTATACAGCATTCAAGCTACAGAGAATGATTATTAATAGAGGAAATGAAGAGTCATGCATTAACTGTTTCAAGTCATTCGATGCTCTGGTTCATCTTTTTTCTTTTGTCGCGGAAATTCAGAAGTTTTGTCGTTTCGTTCAGATAGTTTATCTCGAAGCATTTTACAACAAACTTTTTCACACGATGAAAATCAGGATAATTCCAGCGACAATTGTTATTGCTCCCAGCATTGTTTTTGTTGACATTTTTTCTTTGAAAAGCATGAAGCCGGCTATCGTGGCAAAAAGCGGTGATGTTGAGGAAATGATGGTTGCTTGTGCTAAAGCAAGGTTTTGGAAACTGTAATTCATCAAAAACCACCCAACGCCATTCGCAATTAACCCCCCAGCGCATAGGCTGACTATCGTAGATTTCTTCATCTTCATAAACCCGTGCTCTTTGTCAATCAAGGGGGCAAGAATCATGAAGAAAATGGAGACGGATGCTATCCTCAAAGTTATTATTGCATAGTTGGCACCAAGCCCAACGACATTTGATACTGCATCATCCATCAGCGCAATGCTTATTGACCAAATAACTGCGGTTACTAAGCTCACAAGTACACCTATTGACTTTATTTTATTAGTTTTACCCAAACTCAAGCTTTCATCATTGCTGTTCTGTCTGGTTAGCAGCCAAATTCCCAAAATAATCACGACAGCTCCGATGACAGCAGTAATGGATAGCGGTTGACCTAACAGGATAGTTGCCCACACAATACCGAATAGCGGATAAGTGGCTGCAATAGGAACCGCACGTGAAACGCCAACATATTTGATACCAAGCATGTACAACGTGTCACCAATGCCTAACCCGATTATGCCACTAGCAACGACCAAAATAATTGTGTCAATAGGCAAAGCAAACAATTCCTCTGCTTGACCTAAAATTAGCAAGAAAGCTATCAATACAGCTGCGTTAGTAGCACATCGTACGATATTAGCAGAAACAGGCTTAGTGCTAAACAATGCTTTCCTGTAAAGGATCGGCGCTACCGCCCAACTGATAGCAGCACCAAGAGCAGCGAGTTCTCCTATCATTGACCTAACCGCGTAAGCCCAATTATAGCTATTAATTATAAGGAAGTTTCGTTAAGCCTATTGTATTTAAAAGAAATGTATGTTCGTAATTTTTGGATTTTAAGAATTAAAATTTGCATCTGAAACCCAAACTTATGCGTGAAGCGTTTTGGTATTCGTGCAAATTTTTAAATTTTGATAGTGCACACTTCGAAGCAGACAGAGTGATTGCATGTCATTAGGGAAAATTGTTGTTCGTAAAGCGGCAAAGGAAGATATCGTTGGCATAATTAACACGTTGCAATCTACGAAACTTGGAGATGAAATGTGGCAGGGAAATGAGGATCATGTAAGAACTACTTTTAAAGAAATCTTGGATAACAAAGATTTTATTCTTTTAGTAGCGGAAATTAACTCCGTTATTGTCGGCTTTATTGACGGCGTTGTTTTTCCATCACTTTGGGAAGATGAGAAGCAAGGTTTGATACTTGACTTCTTTGTTGCAGTTAATTATCAAGATAAGGGAGTAGGATCAAAGCTTCTCGAAGAATTAACGAAAAATGCAGATAATAAAGGCATCGTAGAGTTGCACGTTTCCACACAAGAAAATAACGTGAAAGCACGACGACTTTACGGCAAGTATGGTTTTACCACTGAAAGGTTGTTATTAGAACGCTAGTGCACTTTAGACGAGTTGAGTCAAAACCTCTCGTAACACTGGTTAAAAATGCTAATGCAAAGCAAGTTGCTGAGCTGCACGTGTCTACCGGAAAAATACAAAATGGAATCGAAAGAAAAAGGAGAACGCTTACGTTGTGAGTTAAGGACTGTATTAAACTCGTGTGTTTGTTCGTGCATTGATACTTGAATTCTTTCAATATAATGCGTCAACATCAAAATTGATTTAATATAATGATTTAAAAATCAAAGGGTGTATATACCCGCACCGAGTTATCTTGTTTATTGTGTATTAATATAAAATATACGAGGGTGAAACACAACAATGAGAATCAGAACTAAAACATCTTCGATGCTTGTCTTTGCAATTCTGCTGATAGGCTTTATCATGCCATTAGCGATAAACGAAGCAAAAGCAATGTATCCTAGCGCGCCTGCGCCCAGAGGAACAACGCCAGTTACGATGCAACCAGTCTCTATTCCATCTGCCATATCAACCGCGACGTCGACACCAGTCTTAGCTACAATTGGCCAGTACCTTCCAGTCATAGCAGCCGTAATCGTACTAGCAGCCGTACCAGTGGGCTTGTTTGTCACAAAGAGAAAACATACAAGCATCCCTTAAGAATTAAGCAAGAAATGCATCGATCACCCATTTTTATTTTTAAGAGTTCTTTTGATGCGCCTTTCTTAATTGCAAAAACACTGCTAAGCGATCCCTAACATGTGAGCTACAAATGAGATGATTGTTAAGACGCACAATGCAATACATAGGGGAGGACCAGATTTTCTTGAAAAGACAGTGTCGTAATATTCCAAAATCTCCCTTTTAATCTCTCTCTTCAATACGCTAAACCAGTCTTTAGCGTTAAAACCCATTTGCCTTCTCCAATTCGATATAAGAACAGCCGCTAATAAACTTCATTCCGTCATCACAACATGTCGAAAGCAAAGAGAAATAACCATACGTACATGCGCTGTCTTACCCCAATATTTTGGGCATCAAAATTGGGTGCAAAATATAGCTATGAAACCACAAGTTAAGGGAGCTGTCGGCTGGTCCAATAAAAATAAAAAGTAATTTAACAATTACATCGTTCGAGGATTAAATTTAATCTAGTGAACTGCAAGTTCCCGCCTGAATACATAAAGTGATGACTCAAAAAGTTGTACGGCAAGTTCGGCTTTACCGAGGAGCAGGTGTTTTTGGAGCGCTCTTCTGTACGTGAATAAGGTCTTGGATTTTTTCCGTTGGTGCGTAAAGATGGCAGGCGACTGCTCTATTTTCAACCTGATAAAGTGTTGGCGATGGGAAATGTTGAAGTTCAAGTTCGATGCCTTCAGGTTTTTCCGTTATTTTCTTTATCGCTGAGAAGCTTTTAGTTTTCTGCTGTTCCAAGTTGATGAGTTCCGTCAGTTTAGACATGGCTGTGTTTTTGACTAGTACGTTGCCATCATTAGTTGGGTGGACGATGATATTTTGGTCGAAGATGTTAAGATACTTGTTTTCTATGAGATGCTTAAGGTCGATTGAGATTTCTTCAGCTGTCCAGCCGCACATGTTGAAGGCTTGTGGGCACCTAGGGTGGAAAGAGCATCCTGGTGGTGGGTCCACAAGGTTCGGAGTATCACCCTTCAAAATTACTTTTCTTTCTTTGATCCCTTTTCCTGGAACCGCAGATATAAGCGCCGTATTGTAGGGGTGAACTGGGCTTAGAATTACGTCTTTTTTCAGCCCGCTTTCCACTATCTTGCCTGCATACATTACGTTCACTTGGTCTGCCATGTAAGAGATTACAGCTATGTTATGGGTAATGAGAACCATGCCAATTTTGTGATCTCGCCGTATTCTGCGCAGTAGAGCTAATACTTGAGCTTGAACAGAAACATCCAGTGCACTAGTCGGCTCATCTAAAACGATGAACTTTGGCAACGTGGCAATTCCCCTGGCGAGGGCAACTCTTTGTCTCTGTCCGCCTGAAAGTTCATGAGGATACCTGTATGCGAAATCTCTTGGAAGATTCACCTCATCTAAAAGCTCCATGCATCTCTTGTTAGCTTCAGCTGATCGCATACGAGTGGTTGCTTTGATGGGTTCGGTTATTATATCCAGGACGTTTAGTCGCGGGTCCAATGATGCATAGGGGTCTTGAAACACAATGTTGGTCTTCCGCCGAATTTCTTTCTGTTTGCCTCTTTTATTACTTAAAATCGAATATTCTTTTTCGATTAACTCAGCTTTTTTAAGTTCCTTGTTTGCAACATAATCATCATATTGTGCTAGGACGTCATCCGGTATGTCAAAGAGCACGTGACCCGAGGTTGGCTTTAGAAGACCTAGAAGCATTCGCCCTAGTGTAGTTTTGCCTGAGCCGCTTTCGCCGACTATGCCTACAACTTCCCCATCTTTCACCTGCAAATTGACGCCGTCGACAGCTTTTAGCATTGGGGGCTTTCCGAAAACACTGTTGCCTTTTATCGGATAATGTTTTACTAGTTTTCTTGTAGCGATTAACATTATGATGATTCACCTTTATGGAAGCAGGCGACAAAATGGTCCGACCCAACTTCTATCATTTCTGATGTTACGTTCGTGCAGTGCTCCTTTTTATCTGGGCATCTAGGATGGAACGAGCAACCCAGCGGAACGTTTCTCATGTCAGGAACTGCGCCGCCTATGCCTTGGATTTCAGTTCCATCGATTGTTGGAATAGCTCTAATAAGCATCCTCGTGTAGGGGTGAACAGGCCTGTTGAATATTGCATCAGTGGGTGCCAATTCGACTATTCTGCCAGCGTACATTATTGCGATTCTATCACAAACTTCAGCTAAGACCGAGAGGTCGTGGGATATGAATATGAACGAAGTGTTGAATTTGTGCTTAAGATGCCTTGTAAGTTCAAGAATTTGAGCTTGCACCGTAACGTCCAATGCGCTGGTCGGTTCATCTAAGATTATCAATTCAGGATTGTTGGCAAGCGCGATAGCAATTACTATTCTTTGTCTCATGCCACCTGACAATTCATGAGGGTACATCTTAACTACTTTATCCGGATTAGGAACTTCGAGTATGGATAGAAGTTCAATAGCTTTTATGTATCCTTCCTTGAACAGAACTTTCTTAACCCTTCTGTTTATACCTGGGATTTTCATCCATCCGCCAATGCCTTTTCCACTTTTAACTCGTTCAAGAACTGTTTTTTCAAGTGAACCCAACTTGTCTGAGTGAAGAGAGAGAATCATCTTCTCTTTCTTAATTTCTTCAAGGTCGTTCCTTCGCCAAATGTTGTAAACTTGGTCTTCAATGCCATGCAGTCCTTTCGATTCAGCGTATTGATTAATAGTTGCTTCGTTAGCTCCATCTCTGAGCAGATTAAGAATTTGTTCAATATCTGATTTTGTTGTCTTTGCTCTGGCAAGTTTTCTTTCTGCAAGAGATACTGGGTCATGCACGATAATCGTCTCTGCTACTTGGAAACCGATCTGAAGGACAGGATTAAGACTTGTCATAGGATCTTGAAATACCATGGAAAGCCTGCTGCCTCGAACAGAATCCAAATCTTTGTTCACTTTTTTCACGATTTCCTCACGCTGCCTTGCGCTTAATCGCTTCGACGGATTTGGATTGGCTGCTCTTCGGGCGGCTAGCAAGTCTTTCTCGCCCAGCAAAATTACTTTGCCAGATGTTATTTCAGCGTTAGGCGGTAGAAGACCCATTATGGCTAAACCTAGGGTTGTTTTGCCGCATCCGCTTTCTCCTGCTATGCCTAATATTTCGCCTTGGTTAAGATTGATGTCTAAACCGTTTAGAGCTTTGTATATGCCGCGCCTGAGTATAGAACTGTAACCTTAAATCTGAAACTCTTAGTGTGTATTCCAATTTAGCTCCTTCTCCTTGGGTCTAAGACGTCTCTCAGGCCATCGCCCATCATGTTGACGGCTAAAGCAAACAATGTGATAGCAACACCAGGGAAAATAACTGCCCACCAAGCTGTCTGCATGTAATTAAGACCTATACTTGATAAGTAACCTAGCTCTGGCACGGTTGCGTTTTGGATGAAGCCTATGAAAGCAAGAGTAGAGAAAATTACCATTATTGAGCCCAAATCCAGAGATATCTGTATGAACACTGGCGGTAGTGCATTTGGGAGAATGTGCTTAAACATGATTTTTAATCGGCCGACGCCTGATGCCTTTGCCGCTTCTACGTATGTGAACTCTTTTGTGCTAAGAGTTTGACTTCTTGTATACCTGGCGTATAGTGGCCACCATCCAATCGCAAGTGCAATTGACATGTCAAGCAGCGTTCTGCCCAAAGCAAATCCTATTGCCAAGGCTAGTATTAGGAAAGGTATGCTCATGAAAACATCAGTTATTCTCATTACAATTTCATCCATTATGCCACCTACTTGAGCAGAGATAACCCCTAAGATGGACCCAACCGCGGCGCCTATCGCTACAACGAATAATGAATAGAACAGGTCAATTCTTATTGCTGCAAGCATGCTGGTGAATAAATCTATGCCTGGAAAGGTTGTTCCAAACCAGTGCGCTGACGATGGCGGTAAAGGCGTGGGATTAAGAAAGTTGGAAACAAGTACGTTAGGGCTGGTAACTCCAATTAGTTGTGGACAAACTTCATCTATGATTGCAATTACGACATATACCATTACTATGGCAAGACCGACGACGGCTCCCTTATTTGCATAAAAAACTGAGAGTGAAAGCTTTGTGTTTTCCCATCTTCTGCTTTTTAGTTGCACTTTTTTATCTTCAACTTCAGACGTCTCTTTTTCGCCTCCTAATACCGTATCCTCGGATCTATGAATGCGTAAACTATATCAACCACTAAGTTTGCAAACAAAAACATTAAACCGAAAAGCAACGCAGCAGCCATGATGCCTCCCACGTCGTTGGCGAGCAAAGCTTGGGTTGTCCAGTATCCTATTCCTGGGTAATTAAATATGGTTTCGACTACTACAGCCCCGCTTAGGAGACCTGCTACAGTGTAGCCAAAAAGCGTAATTACCGGCAGCATTGCATTCTTTCGGGCGTGAAGGTTAATTACAGTTCGTTCGGAGACGCCTTTTGATCTTGCTAATCTGATGTAATCCTGATCAAGAACTTCAAGCATGGAGGACCTAAGGATTCTTATCATGCCTGCTACGATGGCGAGTGCTAGCGTGACGGAAGGTAGAATAAGATGTAAGAAAGCGTCACTAGCTACTGCCCAAGCGCCGTGTAGAAGAGCATCTAAGAGAAGTATGTGTGTTGGATAGGATATTCCATTCACATACCATGAGAATGAGGCAACTGAGACTGGGTCAACTACGCCAGAGAATGGAAGAATATGCGTGTAGACTCCTAGTACGATGATAAGAACTATGGCGATAAGGTATATTGGCATGGCATAAAGGGTGAAGGATCCAACACGGATTGTGTGGTCCGCAGGCGAGTCCCTGTTGACTGCGGAAAATACGCCCAAGGGGACGCCTATCACCCATATGAGGATGGAAGCAAACACTGAGATCATTATAGTGTTTGGAAGATAAAGTGCAATGGCTGTCGTAACTGGGCCGCTAAATATTGGCGTGTTGGTCAAACCCCAGTTGCCTTGCACTATTTGAGCGAGCCAGTAAAAGTATTGTACATATATCGGTTGGTTGAGGTGAAATTGAATTATTAAGTTTTGCATGACTTCTTGTCTAGCTGCCCCTGTTAGTCGGGGGCTAAGATATTCTGATAATATGATTCCATTCCCACTTACGTGTGATATGATAAATACTATGAAAGTAAGTCCAATTAGAGTTGGAATTAGTAAAAGTAAACGTCTTATTATGTAAATCCAAAGGCGCATGAAATCTCATCTCAAAAAAAAGATGGGCGCAAGAATGCGCTTATCCTTTAACCCACCAATAGAAGATTGAGTCAGAAGATCCGCCGATCATTGGGTTTTCCTCGTAGGTAATTTGGCTGTTGTATCCTGCCATGTATGGCTTAACTACCCAGAAAGCGTTTGGTTGGATAACGTACACGTACATGTACAGGTTAATTGCAGTTTGCTCAGCCTGTTTATAGTATTGAGCTGCCAATGTTGCGTTTGTTGCACTGTCTGCTTCACCTATTAGGTTGTTAAGTTGTGCGTATTGCGAGCCCTCTGTGGCATTTATTGTGCTTAGCCATGTGGAATCAAAGCCTGAGGCTGTTGGGTAGGTGCCGCCTTGTTCGTATAGCGCGTTGACGAAGTCACTTGGGTATGGGTAATCAGCGATCCAGCCTAAGTAGTATATTGGCATGGGATTCGTGCCGTCTTCTGTTTGCCAACCTATCTGGGATGAAAACGGTGCATACACAGGTGTCAAAGTGATGTTAGAGTCCATCTGATGAACCGCGGCTGCATACATTTGAGCGCCCGCATAGTTGACGGTGTCACCTGATGGGATAATGATAGGTATGTTGACTGTTGTACCAGCTTCTCCCGATTGCTCCATGAGTTGCGTTGCATATGTTAAGTTATAGTCAGGCACGCCTGTAAGTTCATCTTGTGGCACATAATATGGCAAACCATTAATGATTGCGCCTGTGTAGTTGCTTCCAAAGTTCTCACCATTGACAGAATTGCCTACTATTTCGTCTAAGTAGTTAGTGTAGTTAAATGCGTAAGCGAAGGCTTCTCGCACTAGCGTATTAGCAAAATACGTCGCGGGCATACTTGAGCCTGGCCACTGTGACTGCATTGTAGATACTGACACGTTTGCGTTAAAGACATAGAAGAAGCACGATAGAGATGATACGCTGTAGATATCGGTTTGACCTGCTGATTCTTGAGCCTTGAGTTGTGGGAAGTAGTTTGACGGAATCAGAGTTAGCATGTCGGATTGACCACTGGTGTATATTTCGTAGGCTGTTTCCGGATCTTTAACCCATGATATTTCTATTGTATTCTTTACCGCAGGTATTCCTGTAACGCCTGTCCATCCTGGGTTAGGTGTTAAAACCACGGATTGCCCTGAAGCATAGCTTTGAATTTCATAAGGACCCGATGCAACAGGACTATTCTGGACATCCGTAACATAGCTGCCTTCATTAGCTTGGTTTTCATAGTTAGAGAATCCTGCTGGTGAGAAAGTGATGCCTGCGCCGACACTTTCAAGCCATTTTGCATCGAGCACTCCAGTGCCTAACGGAAATGCAATTGCCGTAAAGAACTGCGCTGAACTTGTAGCACTAGCAAGGTTGAAAGTTATCGTGTTTGTTGCATTGTCACATTGTACCGCGTTCAATATTGCATTGTAATCAACAGTGTCAGTGTCATTTGCCACTATTTTGCTTCCCAATGTAGCTCCACTTATTAAGTATTGAGCTAGTATCCAATCGGGTGTTCCTGGCGTTCCACCGACAAAAAGCAGGTTTCTAATCATAGTGTAATAGACGTCGTAGGCTGTGATTGGATCGCCATTTGAGAAACTTAGACCTGATCTTATCGTAAAGTTATATTGTGTGCTGTCAGCGTTAATACCGTTTCCAACCGTTGGAACTGATGCAGCTAACATTGGCAAGAAATCAGTTGTCGAAGATCCCTTGTACACTAGCAGAGTTGCCATGGTATTGAGAATGACTTCATAGCCGACAGTTTCGTAGTCGACTTGCGGGTCAAATGAGTATGGACCTCCAGCGACGTTTTCTGCTACTCTAATAACTCCTGGGTCAGGCACATTGCCATAGGTATACAATGCGTATGGTTGTGCGCTTGTGCTTACCGCAACAGTAAACTCATAGGTAGTATTGTAGGTTTGCGTAACAGTTAAATTTTCAGCATTAAGTGAACTTTCAGTTGTAGTTAAAGTTAAACTTACCGGGTAAAGACCAGCCGCCGAGAAAGTCGTATTTACTGGATTTACTACTGGGTCAAGTGATGAGCTATCTGCATTTACTGTTTGATTAGCCGCTCCATTGGCAAAGTCCCACGTGTAACTCGTTATAGTGGTGCTTGGATCAGAAGGTGATTCAAGATATCCGCCTAAAAAGTATGCAGTATCACCGGAAGATACTATGGGCTCCTTAGTATTCAACGTTGAATTCATTGCTATGACAGGAACTGATACGTATGGAGCTATAGGATTGGTAGCAGTTATGTTTGACGTTATCGAAATGGTCTCCAAAGAACTCGCTGAAGAGGAAATTTGGTTGCCGCTAGCATTTTCCTGAACGTACACTAGGTAGCTTCCAGGGTTTGCGTAAGTATGGGTTACCGCAGGTGAGCTGGCTGTTAAACCAGTAGCCGACTGTCCATCTCCAAAGTAAATTGTTGCGTTTCCACCCGATGCAAAGCTAGTTACGGTGAAAGTAATGCCTGTCCCTTGTGCTGCTGCAAAAGATGTCACATTAAAAGAGATTTGTGATGCCGGTCTAGTTAACATGTAAGCTATTGATCCTATTGCTGCTGCTACTACAATTATTATTACAAGAATTATTACCCACATTGTTTTCGATATAGCTCTATTTGACATTTGGTTTCTCCTCTCTCCTATTTATATTATATACTTGCTATTTTTTGCCTAAGGTACAATTTAACACTTACGCTAAAATAGCGTTCCCCTTACGTACATACAAAAAAGCAGATTTATCGTATCTCCTCTAGCTACTGACAACAAAATTGAGTGAATAGGCTTTGGATTGAAGCTAAAGAAGCGTTAAAACGCTAAATTTGATAAAGTTATCAAAGCAATTTAATACCTGGAATATTTGCTTTTTCGACTTCAACGGTTCCAAAAAATGAAAATACCCTATGAAGCAATGCACAAACCATAGAAGAATAAGTAAAACACAACGTTATCTGGCCTGAAAAATCCTTTAAGGCAGGGAGTTATTGCAATCTTAGTAAGGGTAAATTTGAGGAAGGGAGAATGGCAAGCAAAGAAGTAATCGATTTACGAAGTGACACGGTCACTTTGCCAACAGAAGAAATGCTCGAGGAAATTCGTCATGCTAAACTGGGCGATGACGTTTACGGGGAAGATCCGACAGTTAACAAGCTTGAGGAAATCGCAGCTAAGAAAATGGGCAAAGAAGCAGCTCTTCTAGTCACAAGTGGAACGCAAGCAAACTTGGTTGCTTCAATGACCAATGCTAAGCGGGGAAGCTTGGTCTTTTTGGAAGAAGAGGCTCATATTTACTGGTATGAGGTAGGCGCAATATCTGCAATTGCTGGATTAGTACCCTGGCGCATCAAAGGCCACTGGGGAGCAATCAATCCAGACGACATAGAAGCAGCGATACGACCGCAAAATATCCATTTTCCAGAACCCGCTTTAGTCTGCATTGAAAATACTCATAACCGATATGGGGGAACAATCGTAAGTCCAGACCAAATGCGAGCTATAAGCGAAGTCACGAAAAAACATAATTTAACATTTTACTTAGACGGCGCCCGAATATTCAACGCTGCTGTCGCCTTAAAGGTTGATGTAAAAGAATTCACAAAGCATGTGGACAACATGATGTTCTGCCTATCCAAAGGCTTAAGCTCCCGGTTGGCTCCCTCGTTGTTGGCTCCAAAGACTTCATCCAAAGAGCCCGAAAAAACAGGAAAATCTTAGGCGGCGGAATGCGCCAAGCTGGAATAATTGCTGCACCCGGAATTGTCGCCCTTGAAACAATGATCGACAGATTAGAAGAAGATCATAAAAACGCTCACCACTTAGCAGAAGGAATCATAAAGATTGGCGGTTTCCAAGTTGATCTGCCGGCTGTTCAAACAAACATGGTTCCTGTCGACATAACCGATTTAGGCATCTCAGCTGATGCCTTCGTTCAAAAGCTCAAAGAGAACGGTGTTTTAACCTCGACTATTACCAAGAACAGAGTGCGATTGGTTACGCATCGCGGCATAGAAAAGGCGGATATTGACAAAGCAATAGAGATAATTGATAGTTTAGCAAAAGAGCTTCGTTCAAAGAATAAATAATCATTTTTCCTTCTCGTTCATGGCATCGATGAACCTGAAATTTACAGCTATTTTCTTTTCCCAGAAAAAGTCCAATCCTCTTAGGGGAGCTAAGAATGAATGAAAGCATTTCGAATACATAAAAGAATTATGAACTGCTCATTTGGATACAAGTACTAGTGCGATTAATATGAAGAGCGCTCCAATGGTTGAGACAAAAGTGATGGGCTCCTTGAGCGCAATTACTGATATTATCACAGCAACAACAATCTCTGACAAAAGAAGAACCGTTGAAGTGGAAGCGGAAAGATGCTTAAGTCCCTCAAGCCAAAGATAGTACGGTATAACCCAGCAAACAATCGCAGTCCATAAAATTCCAAACCAAGCTGAACCTGAAATAACAAACAATTTTGGTCCGGATAAAATTGTAAAAGGAACAATGGAAAATAATGTAAATAAAAGCACCCAAGTCATAGACTGGAAAGTAGCTGACGTTGAATCCCTAACAAACTTTTTGTTGTAGATCATGAAAAGTGCCCACGTAACACCTGAAATAATAAGCAGGGAATCACCCCAGAACTGAATTGCACCAAAGCTTGCAAGATCCAAATTAGTGCTCACAAACACAACTCCAGCTAAACCCAACAGCACGCCGATGACTTTTTTGCGGGAAAAGCTCTCACCCAACAGTTTAGGACTTAAAATAGCAACCCACATGGCGCTGAGGTTTATGAAAAGGGCTGCCTGAGCCGCCGTCGCATAATTCATTCCCACGTACTGCAACACATAACCGATGCCGTTTGCGATGCCCAAAAAAACAAGCAACTTCTTGTCTGATATTTTGAACGACAATTTTCCCAGCACGAGCATGACAACCAAAAGAGTCACAGAAGAAACTAAGAAGCGCCAAAAAAGAAACGCAAATGGGTCAGTGTAGATTAAACCTATTTTTATTACTGGAAAAGAAGTGCCCCATAAAACCCCAGCTAAGATAGTGTAAAAGACAGCTTTGCTTTTTTGGTTAAACTGCATACGCGACAAATCTTTCCCTTTTTACTTTCATACTTGCATTCGTTTAATAAACAATTTTTTATCAAGATTCCATGCAATAAAATATCAACTGCTTTTTTGCATGCCCTTTTGGCACACGAAAGGGCGGCACCGATAAACAGACAAGCGTTCTGTTAATATTTCACATTAATAACGCGCATAGTCTCCCTTGTCGATGCTTTATGACTGTAACATTTTTCCTGTTCAACATTTTTAAAACGACGAAAATCCATTTTGGACGCTGTTTATTACCTCAAAGGAGTAATTTATTCGACCTTGCCGCTACTGTAAGTATAGCGAATAAATATTTGCTGTTCAGAACGTTTATAGGGCAGATTACAAGGTTTATAGCGTATCGTAATATTCACTAAAGTTTCAAAGTGTTCCCATGAAGAAAAGTCAAGAAAACGCAAACGCCGTAGAAGAACAGAACATCGCAATAATCGATTATTCAGCTAAGCAAGCTGCACCTATAAGTCAGTCCTCTTACAGGAAGCTTTCACGCGGGTGGTTCTATCCATATGAGTGTCTGAAGTATCAGATTGAAACTGAAAGAAAAAGAGAAAGCTTGCGTTGCGGGTTAAGGAAAACTTAGATTAACAGCAGGTATCGTGTACTAAAACGATTCAGTTAAGGCTAAAAGTAATTTAAGTAATAAACATGCTTCGTTTTCAAGTCAAAGTTCTTAGCACACATATAGTTAATCTCAATTCAAATTGGCAATTCATAACTGATTTATTCATTTTAGACAGCCTATATCAACAACACAAGGGTCAACTCAATAGAACTCCTGTGAAAAACTTCAAGAGTGTTTAAAAATGAGAATAGGTTTCTTCGTCTGGGAATACCCACCTGCCTTAGTTGGAGGACTGGGAACATATGCAGAATACATAACACGCGAATATGTAGCAATGGGTCATGATGTTACGGTTTTTACGCTAAATCCTGGAAACTTGAAAACCAGGGAAATTGTTAAAGGAGTTGAAGTGCATCGACCCCTCGTGGCGAACGCAAGCAACATTTTTCCGATGTTCGTCACTGAGGATTTGAAAAAATGGGGAACAAACATCAGCTTGTTTAATGACATATTCATTTACAACGTGTTAAGCGCAACGAAATTCATAAACAGCATGATAAAAAAGGAGAGCTGCAACTTCGACGTTGTATGTGTGCACGACTGGTTAAGCAGCATGGCTGGCTTGATGATTAAGAATGAAACAAAAATTCCCGTTGCATTCCACGTTCACAGTACAGAATGGGGAAGAGCTGGGGGACCTGGCTCAGAGGTAGTGTCACATTTTGAATATGCATCAGCCGAAAAAGTAGACAGGATATTAACAGTAAGTTACGCAATGCAAGAAGACTTGGTGAAGCACGGCTGGTCAAAACCAAAAATAAGCGTCGTATGGAATGGTGTAGACCCAAACAAATACAATCCGAAAATAGCGAAGCATGAAGAGACAGAGGCTATACGCCAAAGATATGGCATAAAGCCAGAAGATAAAATGATCTTGTTTATTGGTAGATTAACATGGGTTAAAGGCGTGATAAATCTAGTTCAAGCAATGCCCTCAGTACTCGCAGACTACCCGAACACCAAACTTGTTATACTAGGAAAAGGGGAACAGCAAAATGACGTAATCGAGTTGGCAAACAGGCTCGGTGTAAAAGATAAAGTCTTATGCAGATTCGAGTTTATCTCCGAAAAAGAACGCATTCTACATTACGCAGCCGCAGATATTTGCATCTTTCCATCCACGTACGAGCCTTTCGGAATCGTAAGTCTCGAAGCGATGTCGATGGCTAAACCAATAATAGTTGGAGCAAAGGGCGTTGTGGGTTTTAGAGAACAGGTTGTGCCTTCTGGACCTGACCAAAACGGCATCCACGTCAACGGAGGAAACCCAATGGATATTGCATGGGGCATAAAGGAAACACTCGCAGATTTCGATCGCGCTAAAAAATGGGGAGAAAACGGAAGAAAAAGAGTATTCCAATATTTCACTTGGAGGGAAGCTGCTGACCAGACACTGCAAATATATGAAAAGCTCGCCCAATCGAAAAATCAGGAATTCAGCGTAATCGAACTAAACAAAACAGTCGCTAAAACATAACAAGCATAAAAAAATGCATACCGCTTCGAAATTTTTTTTAACAAACCCAAATTTATTTGCCCATAAAACATCCCCTAAACATCTTTAAGCTAGCCTTCAATAAAGTCTCCCCAAGGCGAAAGGAGAATGGGTGAAGAAGCAAACAACAACCAGTACTACAAGTGCCCCCATTGCATGTGCATTTTCTTAACAAAAGCTGATTTACAGAAACACGTAAACTGCTTTGGTGATGAGAAAGGAGCACACGAATTTTCTTATCGCAAAACGCATGGCAGAGTAGAGCACGGATTCGGTGAAGAGTAAGCGGTATAACCGAAACCTCTAAATGCCTTAGCTAAAAGTCCATTTTAGAAGTACTTGTTTAGCTGGGCCGGTAGATCAGCCCGGTATGATCGCCGCGTTCGCAACGCGGAAGCCGCGGGTTCAAATCCCGCCCGGTCCATTTGCATGTGCGTTCTCAGTCAGCAAGGATTTTGAAATCTCAGCCCTGCTCAGCTCACGTCATTGACAAGGCATCACTTGGCTGTCAAACGATGAGAAACTTAAGCCTAAAGATCCAAGGTGCTCTCCTGTGCTTTGTAGCCGTTAGGAGAGTTTCCCACGAATTCTAATGGTTAGTATTAAAATTCGCAAAAAGTGCACTAAATGTGATTTTTTTGGACAAGAATCTGCTTGAAAAACGCCTCTTTGAGCTAAAGCTCGAAGAAGACGGCTTTATGCTTAAGGAAATTGTTGCAGAAACGTCCATACAATTTGCGTGACACACAGCTCACGCTTATCGAGAACCGCTCACAGAGCTATATGGCAGCCTCTCTTAGTTAGGGTATATCTACCACACCGGTTTTAGAAAGGCTAGGACAAACCCCAGCTAATCTGGCGCTTCTGGAGCCATAATTGAGCCTCAAGATCCAGTGAATCCAGAGTTGGGGAGCTCTGCGAAGATAGCGCTGTTCCCAACCAAGGCGAATTTATGGATACATTGTTAGAAATGTAATTTAGCATCGACCAGGCAACCAGAAGAATTGGCTAAAATCGTATCTTTTAATGAGTAAAGATGCATTCTACGTTAACGGAGCAAAATTAATCGTTGACGGCAGAGCCGTAGCCACATTGAAAAGCGGTTAACTAAAAAGCCACTAATCTTTTTCCTCAATCGCAACCCGCCACCCAACAGACAATCAAATTGGATATTCAGCCCTCTGAAGCAAGGGTTCGAAGGACACACCCAAGCGCGCATGCTTTTTGAGATTGTGTGAAAAAGTCTTTTCTTTGACGGCTATTTACCGTTAACCTTAAATCTAGACTGGCTTTAGAGCAACTGAAAAGCCATGAGCGAATACATAGCAGGACTCAACTGAAACCTCTTCGCGAAATTGTCCCCGGATACCTAAAGTCACCTAATAAAACCATTTTTGAACCAAATTTAGGAACGACTAAGCGCACGCTTGATATAAGCGCACGCTTGATATGTTTATATCTCTGCATCATTTTCTTTTTTCAAATATTCAGTGTTCATAGTAGATTCTGGATATCTAAGTATGCGTGCAGAATAATTGGAGAATAGAAGGCTGAAAAGCATCAATCAAGAAAGAAGAAATTTAAATTTACGAACTTTAAACACAATTCTATCTGATTTTGTAAAAAACAAAGGTGAAGTAAAATTCGCCTTTGTCCAGGTGACGACACGATGCAACGCTAAGTGCACAGATAGATGCAATATCTGGTCATCCAAACCTTTTGATTTGCCATTGGAAAATGCCAAGTTTGCTATAGATGTTCTGGCAAAAAACCATTTTTCTATTATTTACTTCACGGGCGGTGAGACCGCACTATATCCACACTTAATCGAAGTGACTAAATACGCGAAAGATAAAGGCTTAATAACTTCAATAACAACAAACGGCACTATTTCTAAATCTACACTGAAAACACTTCGGTATAGTTTAGATGTTTTATCAATTTCTGTGGATCATTACAACGAACACACCTGGGATGAAACAAAATGTATCCCTGGAATTTCAAGTAAAGCTAAAGAAGTAATTAAAACCGCTAAAGAATTAGGAATAAAACTGTATGCAATTACTTTTCTTAATCCATCGTGGACAGTTAATGACGTAGAAAATGTTGTCAGATACGTAAATGAAGAATTAGGCATTTCTTTCGCATTATCTTACCCCTATATATCTTCTAACTACAGCACATTTGTCGTCGGCGGAAACATGAATTCCTTGCAAAATCAAACTCGCCTTCAAGTGAGAAATATGGTGGCTAAAGTTCTGCAAATGAAACTTGACGGTTCAGATGTCGCTACTGTTTCAGGATACATGAGAGATGTATTGAGAGCTCATGATAATTTGCCAATGCGGTATCCCTGTAAAGCTGGCGAAATTTCGCTTATAATTGACTGCAATTTGGATGTGTTCACATGTTTCAAGCGACAAAAGTTGTTCAATCTCAAAGAAAGACAGGATTTGAGCAAGATTGTTTCCGATAATTCTGCGTGTGACAATAAAAATTGTTTGATTAATTGTTTCAAAGAAAGCTCTTTGGCTTCCAAGCAGACAATTGTTAACGCTGCCAAAGAAGAATTACTGTCTAACCCAAAATTTTACCTAAAATTAATTCATTAATACCGAAATCGATTGAAGCCAAGTATAAACCTGTCACTCCCCAGTTCTGCCGCACTTAAGGATTATGCGATTGGAAGAAAGCGGTGTACATCGAGAATAATCTGACAGCTAAGAAAACCCTTGAGTCATTAAAACAATCAATTAGATGTATTGAGTAAAAGAATAGTGATTTTTTAAGTGTTCAATAATATTCTTTTTTCAGGAAAACTTGATTTATTATTTAGCTTAAGAATTACTGATATTACAGTGCTTTTTATTCCTTTGATTTTGAGTATTTTCTTATGTAGCAAATCTCGGAACTCTTCTACGCTTGAAGTAGAAACGAGAGAAACTATATCGTACTCACCTGCAACCTCATAAATTTCTTCCATTGAAGGGATTTTAGAAAGCTCGGCCAAGACAGCTTCTTTCTCAGACGCATCGATAAACATATTGACAGACGCTACAAACCTGCTCAAATAGATGTCTCCTTTTTACGTCAATACATACTATCAGGTTAACTCTTAATTGTTTTTGAGAAATAGACTTAACTGATTTGAAGAGTCTAAAAGGCAAAAATAGAGTTCCCAAGCAAATGTTCGATTTTCGACTTTCTACGTAGCGCGCCTACCCCTAAAAGCTGATGTAATGCAAGATAAGCTCCTTACTGAATGCCCAATGTGCGCTGGAAAGTTAAGCTAAATCGAATCGTTGTGTGACAAATAAGACGCTATGATTGCATTTGTTATTTCTATCTAATGAGATTTTTATGCAAGTTAGAGTAGAATATGGGTTCAATTTTGAAAAAAGTTTTAATAATTAACTTTATCATTTAGGGAAGAAAGGTGTAACTAAAAATGGTTAGCATTTTTCAATTTGGGGTTTGGATGGGATGATTTCTAAAACAGGTGTTGACGGTCAACTTGCTGATAATGTTCAACTTGTAGATAATGTTCTAAAGCAAGTTGAAGCTGAATTGTTTGCAGTAGGCAGATTAACTCAAACAGCTGTGCAGGAAAAACGTGAAAACATAAAAAAGGAAGTTTCGAAAGCGATATCTGTTTCCAATCAAACGCAAAGGCTATACTTTGTTATAAGGTCAATGATTATGTCTGTCCTAGGTGCGTTAATAACGTATGTTATCATTTGGCATCTTGGAACTGTAAACGTTTTGCAGGACCTCGTTATAGGCGTCTCAACTTATACTGCTTGCCTCATGGCTTCAAGATTATTCGACGAAAAGATAGTTAATATCTCGAAAAGAATAGTTTTGTTACTTGGGGAACATACGAAGCTTAGGGATTTCATTGTAAATAACTTCTAAGCGATTATCAAGAATAGCAAGGGCAAATCTGCTAATATCGTGCGTTTTTTAGCAAGATAAATAGCGCGGGCTAGCATATCAGGCATATAATCGATATATGTTTTAGAAATTTACTTAATTTGTATATGGCTTGTTTTTGTTCAGCTTCTACACGTTTTGTAGAGCAACGTATTTATGAGCCTTAACACGCATTAAAACAAATTTTAGTGTTGACTCATGGTAGAGTATAAATGGATTGCGCTCTCTAACACGACTATTGGCACTCTGATGGCTTCAATCGATGGCTCAATTGTACTGATTGCTTTGCCAGCAATTTTCAAAGGAATCGCCATCAACCCTTTCACATCCTTCCAGTACATGCTATGGATTCTTTTCGGCTATAGCATTGTTACTGCCACGTTGCTCGTAACTTTCGGCAGGCTCTCAGACATGTTTGGACGAGTAAAACTCTACAACATGGGGTTCGCCATTTTCACGGTTGGTTCAATACTTTGCTCCATAACCCCAAGTCTGGGCGACGCTGGAGCTATCGAGCTTATAGTTTTTAGGATGATTCAAGGAGTCGGCGCCGCATTCTTATTCGCTAATAGCGCTGCAATAATAACAGACGCGTTTCCCGCCAATGAACGGGGAAAAGCCCTTGGAATAAACCAAATATCTTTTCTTGCAGGTTCAGTAGTAGGTCTGGTTCTCGGGGGAATTCTAGCAGTTTATGATTGGCGACTCGTGTTCATTGTGAGTGTGCCGATAGGAGTGCTGGGCACAATCTGGTCATACTTGAAGCTGAAAGAGTGTTGCACTATTAGAAAAAACCAAAAGTTGGATATTTGGGGAAACATTGCTTTTGGCGCTGGGTTAACATTAATCTTAGCAGGCGTTATATACGGATTGGTACCGTATGGCAACTCAGCGATGGGTTGGGGTAGCCCATGGGTCATTGCCGCCCTTGTGTCAGGGGCAGCTCTTCTAATTGCTTTTCCATTTATTGAAAGTCATGTTGCTGAACCAATGTTCAGACTTGAGTTATTTAAGATAAGAGCGTTCAGCGCAGGTAATCTTGCTTCAGTTTTTATGTCAATGGCAAGGGGTGGAGTTATGATAATGCTCGTTATCTTGCTTCAGGGAATTTGGCTTCCTCTTCACGGATACAGCTATGATTCAACGCCCTTCTGGTGCGGCATATTCTTGATTCCTATGTCTATAGGGTTTGTCATAGCTGGACCGATTAGCGGCTATCTTTCCGATAAGCATGGCGCTAGATTATTTGCTACTGTTGGCATGATAATCTCTGCGGCATCTTTCTTAGGCTTCACCCTTCTTCCAGCTAATTTCAACTATGCATCTTTCGCAATATTACTTTTCATTAGTGGAATTAGCGGCGGCATCTTTGCTTCACCTAACATGGCTGCCATAATGAACTCTGTGCCTGCCGAACATAGAGGCGCTGCTTCTGGTATGCGCGCGACTCTGCAGAACAGTGCAATGACGATAAGTCAAGCTTTATTTTTCATCATCATCATAGTTTCGTTAACCGCTAACCTTCCAAGCGCACTTTCAACAGCAGTTACTAGTGCAGGTGCGCCTGCCGCGATCGCACAAGTTTTAAGTTCTACACCAGCTTCAGCGGCACTTTTTGCGTCGTTTCTAGGCTATAATCCCGTTGCCGCGCTACTTCAGAGCCTTCCCACTTCATTATTAAGCACTATACCTAAGACAACGATTGACTATCTGACGGGATCAAGCTTTTTCCCGAATGCCATTTCGCCTCCTTTCATGGTTGCCTTAAGAGAAGCCTTCATAATCGGAGCGATATTGAGCGTCTTCGCAGCAATTTTTTCTGCACTGAGGGACAAAAAATACGTGAATAAACGAAAAGAACCTGAAAATAAAATAAATGATGCAATGGCGGTTGAGTAAAAGCGGTTTTTAGGCCATGACCAGTTAGCGCTTTAACGTGCCTGGAGATATCGTTTTAGCTTTCTCTTTTTTCTTTTTTTATTTCCCTTTATTGCTTTCCTTCGCGCACTAAATCACTTTATTTCGAATTGCTCACCGGGTTGGATAAGTACAACTTTGATTTTCGATTTTGCCTCGACTTCTCTTTTGATTTTCTCGAGGTCAGTCTGTCTACTGTGCATTGGGATAACATATTTCGGATTGATTGTTAATACGGCTTCTATTACTTCAGGGCTGTCCATCGTAAATGTTCCGTCACATGGCAGGCAACGCGAGGTAGATGTTCTTTAAATTCCTCATCTCTGGAATGAAATCTGTATCACCCGCGTGATAGATAGTTTTGCCTTCTACTGTTAACAAATAGCCAACTCCTAATCCCTTAGGATGAAATGGACTATTGGGAGACCTGAACCTCTTATAGTTGTAGGCTTCTACAGCCTGCACGGTAATATTGCCAACCGAAGCTTTTTCTCCAGGTTTAAGTGACTTCACACTTTTTCCTATCTTAGAGGCGCAATCGGCCGGCGCAATAATCACAGTATTGTCTTTTAGTATTTCATTTATCCTCGAGGAGTCGCAATGATCCGTATGAGAATGAGAAACTAGTATTAAGTCTGCTTTATTCTTGTATTCGCCTTGATAAGGATCAACGTATATAATTTTGTCGTCAACTTTTATCTCGAAACTCGCATGACCTAGCAATTTCACAAAAATACCCAATTTGTAAATCTGCCTCAACTGTTATATTGTCTAAAGTGATTAAATCTAGGGTTAGCCTCTTAAGTGTTTTCTTAGTGTTCTCTCAGGAATCTAGCGCATATTTTTGGCATAGATTCAAGTGAGTGCACAATTGATTAAATGATGGATAATATCAAGAAAGTTGATGTTAGAAGACGTGGCAGATACAAAAAAGAACAGAACTTGGTTTCTACACTAATATTTTAACGGGAAAGTTATTAAGTCGAAAAATCACATCTAATGCTAAAATGAAGTAGAAACAATGAGTTGAGTGATATGGCTTCAAGCTCTACACTTCAACCACCAGTTCCCACAAAACTTCAAAAAATGGAGGTGAATTTTTTGGATCAGGAAAAAGAATGCGGTCATGGCTCATGGGGAGGCTACGGCGGAATGCCTTGGCACAAGCCTTGGATGGGCGGCATGGACATGGATATGAAAATGCACATGATGCTGTCTGGTATGCGTTGTCCAGTTTGCGGTGAAATGTTGCTTAAGCCGACAAAGGAAGAGTTGATTGCAATTATGGAGCGCAGAAAGAAAAGGCTTGAGGCAGTTGTTAACCACCTGGATAAGGAAATCGAGAAATTGAAAGCGTCTCCAGAAATGTAGCTGAAAAATTGGGGTTTTTAGTAAGTACAGCTAAGCGTGTTATTCCCATCTCAGCCCTATCTCCTTTTTGTCTATACTTGGAAAAACAGATTAAAAATGAAAAAGCATATTGAAGAAACATTAGCTGAAATTATTTTCAGATGTGGCGTTTTAAGGGTTGATAGAAAGTTTAGGAGTCATGGACCAAGAATCTTTATGGTTGCATACAAGAAACGGGTTGCTGTAGAACAGGTTTTTAGTCGGCTTAAGAATCTGGCCAGCTTATCACAGCATAACTTGAAAGGATTAGCGACTTACGTTTCATTTCTCAACTCTGCATTCCAATCATGCTTCTCACGGCCGAAGCATCTGTCAACACGCATAATAACACTAAATCAAGAGTCATCAGATACTTTGCAAACTAATTTAGGAACAGCCATGTGCATTAAGATTTGGGTTTAGGTTGGAATTTTCTGGTCTTTAGCTTTAGACTTCTTGCAGCTAAGGTTACGTTGGTTTTGTGGTTTCTTCTGTTAGTGCATTAGGCTGTGCGATTTGTGTCGGGGATTCTTGTGGTCTCGGTTCTATGCAGGGATTTTTGATGATTTCTTCCTTTAGATTTAGGATTCCTTTAACTTTGTTATCTTCTTGATTTTCTATCACAAAACCCATCTTGTTTGCTAAGGCTATGGCTTTGCTGTTGTCTTTTCGAGTGACAAAATACACCTCTTCCAACCCGTTTTCTTTAGCTATTTCAAGTACATAATCAACTATCTTTGTTCCGAGCCCTAAGCCTTGCCATTTATCGCCAACAATAAACGCCAACTGTCCTGATTTTCCGTCAGGATCAATGCTGATTCTGCAAGCGCCTATCATCATTCTTTTTGGTTCTGAATGGTTTTTTTCGGCAATTATCATAAGTTCCCTGTCATAATCAATGTTGCAGTATCGAACGCGGATTTCGTGAGGCGTGTCTTTAAACATTTCAAAAGCGCTGTTGCGGATGGTTTCTTCAGAGAAGCTTTGGAACATTTCAAGCCATAAGAGTTCATCTTCAGGTTTAATGGGTCGAAGAATTACTTGTTCTTCATTTTCCATGGTCCATAGAGTTTCGTACTTCTTGGGGTAAGCGCTCATAATCATGTTTTCGTGGGAATCTAATTTCTTGTTGAAAGCATCCTTGTCAATGACGATTCTTGCATCTAGAATGGTAGCTTTGTTTTGCTCCATCAATAATGGGTTAATGTCTATTTCTTTGATTTGAGGGAAGTCTATGATTAACTGAGTGAAGCGAAGTATGATTTTGTCCAAAACGCTTAAGTCTACTGGTAAGGAGCCACGATAGCCTTTGAGTAACGTGTAAACTTTGGTTTCTTCCATCATTCGGAGAATTAAGGTAGTGTTTAATGGTGGAAAACTAATTGAGTAATCCTTGAAAAGTTCTACGCCAATGCCACCCATGCCAAAAAGTATAACTGGACCGAACACGGGGTCTTTTTTAGCCCCTAAAATTAGTTCAATCCCTTCTTTCTGAACCATGCTTTGAATTGTTACACCAACAATTTTAACGTCAGGTTTGTAGATTTTAGCATTTTTAATTAGGGTTTCGTAGGCTTCCCTAACATCTTTTTCATTTTGAAGATTTAGGATGACACCACCAGCATCCGTTTTATGAGTGATTTGTGGTGATAAGATTTTGAGCACAACTGGGAATCCGATTTCTTTGGCGTGTGCCACAGCTTCTTCGGGAGTAGCAGCAACAAGTGTTTTTACGACGGGCAAATTGTAGTATTTAAGCACCTCTTTTGCTTCTTCTTCAGTGAGTATATCTCTGTCCTCACATTCGACGTTTCGAAAAATGTTCATAACGGGCCTTTTTGGGAGAGCTAAATTGACAGGTAATTCTTCAGGCGTCTCGTAAATTAGCTCCAAGTTACGCTTATGCTGGTACATGAACATGTACGTTTTAATTGCTTGTTCAGGTGTGGAATAAGTTGGAATCTTGTTGTCGTTTAAAATTTTGTTTGCTTCTGTTGCAGGGCCAAATCCCATGAATGATGCGAGAATCGTTTTGTTTACGGTCTTGTTTTTGATGATCTCTACTATGGCTTTGGCTGTTTCTACGGGTTCTGTATTAGCTTGCTGGGTTAAGATGATGACTATACCGTCAACGTTTTCATCATCAAGGCATGCTTCCACTGCTACTTTATAGCGATCTGGTTTGGCATCACCCAGCACGTCCAAAGGGTTACCATGACTCCAAAACGGCGGCAAAATCTTGTCGAGTCGGTCAATAGTGAATTTATCTAGTTTAGCCAATTCGCCCTTCTTAGTAATCAACTCATCGGTAGCCATTACACCCGGGCCTCCTGCGTTTGTTATTATTGCCAATCTACGACCTGCAGGTAAGGGTTGTGTTCCTAACACTTCAGCCGCATTAAATAGGTCTTCGATTTCATCCACTCGGACAATACCTGCACGTTTAAACGCTGCATCATACACATCATCTTCACCGGAGAGGGCCCCTGTGTGGGATGATGCCGCTTTGGCGCTTTCATTATATTTACCTGATTTTACAACAATAATAGGTTTTGTACTCGAGAAATGGCGAGCGGCACTCATGAATTTTCGAGCTTCAGTTATACCTTCAATATACATGAGAATACTCTTGGTTTTGGAATCTGAGCCTAAATAATCGATTAAATCGCCAAAATCCACATCAACCATGGAACCAACTGATACGAAAGTGCTAAAACCAATGTTTTCATTTATAGCCCAATCAAGAATGGCTGATCCCAATGCGCCACTTTGAGAGAGAAAAGCTACTTGACCAGGTTTAGGCATTTTATCAACGAATGTAGCATTAAGACTTGCGCTCGGCGTGATCAGGCCGATGCAATTAGGGCCGATTACTCGGGTACCATATTTTTTGGCGGTGGTTAAAATTCTATCTTCTAAGGCTTTTCCTTCTGGTCCTGTTTCTTTAAAGCCGGCGGAAACGATGATTACGCCTTTAACATTTGCTTTACCGCATTGTTCCATTACGTCAGGAACGGTTTTTGCTGGTGTAGCGATAATTGCTAAGTCAACGGCTTCAGGAACTTGCTCGATTGATTGGTACGTTTTGATGCCGAGGATTTCGGGTTTACGAATGTTAATATAGTAAACTTTTCTATTAAATCCTGAATCGCTGAAGTTTTTAACTATCCCGTAGCCAACGGAGCCTTTTTCATCACTGGCACCGATTATTGCAACACTTTTTGGATTAAACATTTTATCAAGGTTTATAGTTCCCATTTTTGCCATTCCTCTGTCAGAGGCTTACTGATTTTTATAACTCATAATAATTTGAATGAATTCCTCGTCAATTTTAACGATTCTTTTAACCATGTTATATTGGTTAGTGGGCGTTATATTTTATTATTATCGCTTATTCCTTCAGTTTATTAATAATGATTTTTCGTATAGTCTGATATGTTTCTGCATTGCAGATAAATAAGATATCGCCGCGTGCCCGGAATAGTTGATGGAGAAGCGCTGGTTAGTAAAGACTCTCTCGTATGGTCGAGCGGAGTTAATCCCGCCACAGGAAAGGTGTTCTTAACAAACTCGTTATGAATAATCTTTTAGAAGCCCGCCCGGTCCACAACAATTAACGCGGGGTTACGGAATTTCTGTTTTATTGTCACGTAGAGCTAACCAACGTTTAAACTCTAATCCTGTACACTTGCCCTTACCTAGCCAGTTGTCACCATACTTCGCTTTCAGCTTCTCATTGTAGGACTTGAAAGTTTCTGATTCACTTACGTCTATACTATCCTTTTTCTTCAATGTAATTTATTACTCCAGTTTTCTGTTAACTCACTATCTCTAAATGGAACGTGATGCTATATTGCAACAGTCAAATAATTTATTTTAATGTTGGGTAACGAATTCGCCAAATTACAACAACGAAAGCCCTTTACACGGTCTAATATATGGAAGTTTTCCAATTCTTTCGGGTTGCTTATGATCAAAGTTAAATTTCCAATAGGTAGATTTTATAGTAGGTTTTACCGCGAATATATAAGCAAATGATTTGCAAATTAGCGACGTGCTAAATTAGTTAAATAGGAAGTGAAAAAAGAAATGTCATATGGAAACAAAGAAATGCATAAGGCAACCTGTGCTGACTGTGGAAAAGAATGCGATGTTCCTTTCAAGCCAGATGGCACAAGGCCAGTTTATTGCAGAGAATGTTATTCAAAACGAAGACCGCCAAGAAGATATTAAACTTAAAAAGTTAACACTTTTACAAGTTTAATGTTATTCTTTTTTACTTTTTTATTTGTTCTTCATTTGACGCTATTAAAGAAATTAATTAACCAAAAATTATCCTGGGAACTATTTTAAAAACAGCCGTGTATGATTATTTTTTATAGATTTTCCAGATGTTCTCTGTTACATTCTGATTGAAACCGTAGCTTTTTAGCAAATATTTAAATGAGTTTCCAGCTTTGCTAGCCAATTTAACACCTGATTACATATTTTAGTTTAAGCTGACTCTGTTTTAGCCCAAGAAATTAAGGCGAATAGTCGAATATATGTTGGTTGTCTATTACGGATTTGATTCTTTCTTGGATTAAACGTCAACCATAGTTGTACATGTTTTCTTGTCTTTAGGTGGGCAACATCCTGTATCAACGGCTTTTAACCTAAATAAATTTATGAATCAAAAAAGCATACTAAAACTCCAGAACCAAGCAGATCAGAAGCCTAAAACTAATCAAAAACACTTAGACATTGAAGCTAAAAAGATAAGCTTTTTGATTGGAGTGCTCATTTAGCTTGAAAAATCAGCCACTATATCTTGAAGAAGATAGAAAATGCGGGTGTTATCTCAACTTACGCTGGGTTCAAATCCCACCTGGTTCATTTTTCATTCTTTTTTCCAGTGGTCTGTAACAATCTATTAGTTTTGGACATTCAAAGCATTGATGAGGAAATGGTGAACCTTTTTGAAGAGAAAATAAGTACCCGAAATGAAACTTGCATCCTAAGGGTGTCTCGTCAATTCTTGATGGTTGTTCCTTGTTTCTTGATAGATTCAGAGTATGTCTGCTTTTTAGGTTTGAGTCTTTATTAAAGATGAGGCGTTTTTTAGAAACAAGCGTGCTTAGATCGTAGCCACATTCAGGGCAGACAAAATGAGTTAGTCGTGAATCTGCTGAATCTGTAACTTCTAATGGTTTTTGGAAGGTTTTTTTGCACGCTGGGTTTGTGCATTGATAATTGGTGCTCTTGCCTGCCCAACCGTTTCTTCTTAGAACGAGCAGGTATACAGCCATGATTATAACGATTAGAGCAACAGTTGTGGCCGTGATTAGTTCGAGTTCATAGGTCACGATTTATCTCCAAGCACAGAACGAATGATCTGAATAAAAAACTTGTTGAGTTTGAATCTTTATACAGATTCGAAAGTCACCTAAACGGTAATGTTGCCTTTGTAATTGCCAAACCGCACCCAGATGGTAATAGAATGCAAGAATTACTTTCTGTGGTTGTAATCGGTTAGCCAACAAATCGATAAAAGTTTAATCACACTTGCTTAATGATTGGAACTTTAAATTATGAATAGGCAGTTTTATCTGGGTTGTTCTGGCTACTACTACGATCATTGGAAAAACCTTTTTTACCCATCAAATTTAGCCAAGAAAAAATGGCTTGAATTTTACTCACAATACTTCAACACGTTAGAAGTTAACAGCACATTTTACAGGTTTCCCAAACAAAGCATGCTTCAAAACTGGCACCAACAAACACCAGAAGATTTCAAATTTATCCTGAAAGCTAACCGTCTAATAACGCATTCACGCAAATTCAATGAAACCAAAGAATTAATAGACCGATTCTATGCAGCTGCTAAATTTTTAAATGAAAAGTTATCTTGTGTGCTTTTTCAGTTGCCGCCATTCGTCAACAAAAACATGGAATTGCTTGAAAAGATAGCAAATCAGGTTGACCCATCAATTACTAACGTGTTGGAGTTTAGGCATGAAAGCTGGTGGGATAAGGAAGTTTACAGTTTCATGGAGAAAAATGGCTTAGTTTTTTGCAGTGTTTCCGCTTCTGATCTGCCTGATTACCTAGTAAAAAACGCAAGCATCGTTTATATCCGGTTTCATGGGAAGAATGGATGGTACAAGCATTTCTATCCTGATGAGGAACTGGAAGGATGGACGCAAAAAATCAATAAAATAAAGTCCAAGCAAGTCTACTGTTACTTCAATAACGATTATAACGCTAACGCCGTAAAAAACTGCCAAACACTAAGAAACTTTCTTGGGCTAGGTCTAACAAGACGCTCAATTGCTATGCAAACGAAATAGACATTTTAAGCAAAATGAAATGAAATTTGGCATAACTTAAATCAAGTATTTACTTTTTGACGTTGAAACCTACCAGTAAGGTGCCAATGTTGAGGTCCTTAGTTTCTAAGTTATACTGGCTTTTTATGTAGGAGTCGACGCCTCTTGAAGGCCATCCGCATATTACATCTGTTACTCCGAAGTCAGCAGAACCGTTTTTAAGACCGTCATGGGGAAGCGAAAATGGTAGCGTAATAAACTTCATCTTGATCCCCTTTTTCCCCCTTAACTTATGGGTATAAATAACAAAATTGTTTCCTGAGACCAAGTAACCAGGTTTATTCTTCATTTCTCGAATTTTTTCTGGATCAGATACTATCTCGCCAACTATTTCTTCATCAGCCTTAAGGACAATTGTTGGCTCACGGTACTCAAAAGTATTATCATTTATTATCAAAATAACAACATCTCGGCTTAACGCTTCAGCCATTCCCTGATTCTCAAACCCTGCGCCAAACTGAACCATACTGCCTTCTTCAGCTTTTTCTAACTCAAGCAGTTTACTGCGTTCCTTTTCATCTAACACTTTAACGATTGAACAAACTCCCTTGCACTCTTTAATCAAAGAACAAGCTTTATCAACACATGCTTTAGACATCGTAATCCCCTGCATTCTATCAAACTATTTTAATCTTTCAATTTTACTGGCTTGGATTTAGAATATAGGAAATGAATATAAATAATTCTCTTCTTTGAAGTCACCGGTTAAAGATTCTAACTATCGCTGTGCCTATTTGATTTTTTAAAAGTTGATAAAAATAGATTCGATGCATAACGTCGAGATTGAAAAGATTGAGAAGAGCTTAGCGTTTGATTGTGTTTACGATTTTTCTGTTTGAATCGTAGACAGTTATTTCAAGCGGCATCTGTCCAACTGCAAAGTGTGTTGCACAGCCGAAGCATGGGTCGTAAGCTCTGAAGGCCATTTCTACCTTGTTGAGTGTGCCTTGATCGAATTTGCCGTTGTGGATTAAGCCTTTAGCTGCATCGCGGATTGACATGCATATTGCCGGATAATTGTTTGTGGTGGCGACTATCATGTTAACGCTTTTTACTAATGCATCCTTGTCTAAAGTATAGTGATGGAAAAGTGTTCCTCTGCATGCTTCTACTACGCCTACGCCTTCGCCTGGTTCACCTGGTTTAGCACGAATGTTTGTGCTTGTTATCTCTGGATCCTTTGCCATTTCAACTGCGTGCTCTGCTGCGTACAGTAATTCAACTAATCGTGCCCAGTGGAATGCTAAGGTGCCATGAACTGGTTTGCCTAAAGTCTTTTTCAGTTCTTCGTATTCTGCTTGTGCTAATGGAGTTGTCATGCCATCAGACGCATTTAATCGTCCAAGTGGGCCAACTCGGTAAACGCCGCTGTCTGGACCATATGTTAATCCTTTCCAGCCAACCTTCTTAAGGTATGGGAATTTAGCGTATGACCATTCCTCTACGTGTTCACCAATCTGGTTCGCGTAGTCTTTTCCTTCGAATTTTACAAATTCTTTGCCTGCAGGGTCAACTACTCGGATTTTTCCGTCGTAGAAGCTTACTTTGTTGTTGTCATCGACCATGCCCATATAGTAAGTCTGTTGAGTATAAGCATCGCTTTTTATTAAATCAACATAGCCACTGTTTCCAAGCACGATGTCATGGAATATTTTCAGTGTCAATTGAGCAAATTTAACGGATGATTCGGCCATCATAAGAATTTCTTTTCTGTCAGTTTCACTTAGAGCTTTGGACATTCCACCGGGTAATCCACAGACTGGATGAGTTGCTTTTCCACCTATGATTGCGGTTATTTTTTGTCCGTAAGCTCTATGTTTGATTACTTCTTTTGCAACATCTAAGCCTGCCTTTTCGATTACGCCTATAATGTTGCGTTTTTCTGGTGGAGCATCTGGACCTACGACAAAGTCTGGTCCGCCGAGGAAGTAAAAGTGCAAAGTATGATCATAAATGTAATACCCAGCATACATGAGTTCTCTTAGTTTCTTTGCTGCTGACGGAGGCTCAACATTGAATGCTTGATCTAATGCTTTTACAGAAGCAAAGTGGTGAGCAACAGGACAGACACCGCAAATTCTGGTCGTAAGAAGAGGCATCAATTCAGCTCTTCTGCCAACGCAGAATTGTTCAAAACCTCTAAGTTCAGGAACTTTAAAGTATGCATTCTCAACTTCGCCTTGGTCGTTGAGGAATATCGATATGTTCCCGTGTCCTTCAAGTCTAGTAACTGGATCGATTAGTATTTCTTTCATTGTTTAATCACCTTTCTTTTCAAAATTGAGCTTGGTAGCGAATACATGTAAAACGTTCCAACCGGATCTTTAATTTGAGACATAACCTTGTTGACATCCTCAAGACTATACTTTGTATTCTCATCAGCCAAGTCAAGGATTGAAGCCAATGCACTAATCATTGACGCACCTTGCTCCAAAGCGTTTGGACAAGGTCCGCCGCAACCTGTGCAAGGCATATCAACCGTTAAACATTGAGCGCCGCAACCGCTTCTGGTGGCTGGTCCCATGCATATTATTCCTTGTTCAAGCAGGCATTTCTCAGGTTCGGGAGTTTTTTCGTGAACTCGGTAAATTTTCTCTATGCTCTTGTTTTCCTTCTTGCGGGGGCATTCGAAGCAAACTGATTCTAAGGGTGCTAAAACTGAACCTTTTGGTGGCAGTTTTCCTGTTGCAACTGCGTTTACTGCGTTAAGGATCAGTTTTACTGGTGGTGGACAGCCTGGGATATAATAGTCTACGTCAACAGTTTGGTCTAATGTCTTAACTGTATCGAATAGTGCGGGAAGTTTTAATGTGCCTTCTTTAACTTGTGTTGAGAGTTTAGGTGAAACGCCTTCTGTGTTTGAAAGTGACGGGTTTTGTTTGTCAAGATATACTGTGTTGAAGATTTCATTCTTTGTGTGCAGGTTTGCTAATCCAGGTATGCATCCTTCTTGAGCACAAGATCCAAACGCGACGAGTGTTTTTGATTTTTCTCTAAGCAGTTTGGCCATGTGTTCTTGTTCTTCGCTTCTGACTGAACCGTTAAAGAAAGTTATGTCAAGGTATTTGTCGGGCATCGCTTCGACGTCTTTGTACTTAATGTCCATTGCAACTGGCCAGAATTTTATGTCAGCGATGTTTAAGACATCGAGTATTTTTTCATTTATGTCTAATACAGCGATTTCGCATCCACCGCAGCTTGCAGCCCAGTAAAAGGCTAATTTTAATTTTTCAGCGCACATTTTCTTAATTCACCTTTTCCTTTACCCCATTTTTCAAAGGACTCGGACCAAGTTTTCGTATTTGTTCAGTTAATTCTTTTATTGTTTTTGCGAACTGGTCCCCTTCAGATGCAGATATCCATTCAAGTCTAAGCCGTTCAGGTTCAATGCCAAATCCGGTTAATACTTGTCTTAGAAGCGCTATTCTTCGGTTAGCTTTGAAATTACCTCCGATGTAGTGGCAGTCTGAAGGCAAGTGGCAACCAGCGATTAGAACAGCGTCAGCTCCACTTTTGAAGGCTTCAAGAACAAAACCAGGATCAACTCTTCCGCTACACATAACGCGGATAACTCGCACGTTTGTTGGATATTGCATTCTGCTGATTCCAGCTAAGTCTGCACCTGCGTAGCTACACCAGTTACAAAGGAAACCTACAATTTTAGGCTCAAAAGTTTCAGTCGACATTTTTATGCTCCTCCTGCTGTTTCAACAACCAATTTATCGTCGGGCGCTAATGCGCGTATTTCAGCTAAGATTTGCTTATCAGTAAAGTGCTTCATAGTTATTGATTTAGTCGGGCAACCTGAAGCGCACGTTCCGCAGCCCATGCATGAAACTTCAGACACCTCGGCAACTGTCTTACCATTTTTCTCTTTAACTTTTATAGCGTCATATCTACACAGTGGGATGCACACTTTACATCCGCTACACAGTTCTTCATCTATCAGTGCAATTGCTGATTCAGTTTTTATCTTGCCCTTAGACAGTAATGAGGCTACGCTTGAAGCTGCTGCTTTTGCTTGAGCAACTGCTGCTGGAATGTCTTTGGGTCCTTGAACGGCACCTGCAAGGAATATTCCAGGAGTCGGTGCATCGACTGGTCTAAGCTTTGGGTGAGTTTCAAGCAGGAAACCGTCTGCGCTCCTTGGAATCCTAAGTTTGTTTGCTAATTCAGCAAGACCTTTTGGTGGAATCATACCTGCTGCGAGAACTACCATGTCAAACTCTTTCTCAATCACTTCGCCTGCAAGAGTATTCTCAAATTTCACCTGAAGATTTCCGGTCTTCTTGTTCTCAATAATCTCGCTAACCTTGCCTCTGTTGAATCTTACTCCTTCGCTCTGGACCCGATTGTAAAATTCTTCATATCCTTTGCCAAAGCATCTTAGATCGATATAGAAAATGCAGATCTCTGTTTCCGGATGCTTCTCTTTTAATTGATGCGCTTGTTTAAGGGAAGCCATGCAGCAAATGTTTGAACACCAAGGATTTCCTACCGTTTCATCCCTTGAACCTACGCATTGGACAAAAGCGATTGAATGAGGTTCTTTACCGTCTGAGGGACGAACAAGTTTGCCTTCCTTTGGACCAAATGCGCTGATTAATCTCTCCAAGTCTAGGCTTGTGACAACGTTTGGATACTTTTTGTATCCCCATACATCTTGTTTTGTAGGATCAAAAGTATCATAGCCCGTTGCAACTACGATAGCGCCCACGTCAAATTCGACAACTTGGTCCTCTTGTTTGTAGTCGATTGCTTTGGCTTCACACATCTTCTCGCAAACTTTGCAGACGCCTTTAGTGAAGTATAAACAGTGTTCTTTATCAATCGTGTACTTAGCTGGAACTCCCTGTGGGAATGGAATGTAGATTGCTTTACGCATGCCGAGGTCTCTGTCAAACTCGTTAGGAGTCTTAATTGGGCATTTTGTTGCGCATACACCGCAACCGACACATTTCTTCTCGTCAACATACCTTGCTTTCTTCAAGACTTTAATATGGAAGTTACCTGCTACACCCGAAACATCTTGCACTTCACTGTTAACCAAAAGTGTAACATTTGGGCTCTTGTAGGCATCAACCATTTTAGGACCGAAAATGCAGATTGAGCAGTCCATTGTCGGGAAAGTTTTGTCAAGCTGAGCCATATGGCCTCCGATAATAGGTTGCTTCTCTACTAATGTAACTTTGTAATCTTGTTCAGACAAATCAAGGGCTGCTTGAATGCCAGCGATGCCGCCGCCGATTATAAGCACTGATTTTAGCACAGGGACTTCTTTTTCTTCTAAAGGCTCTAGTAAGGCAGCTCTGGCAACTGCCATTTTGACTAAGTCTTTTGCTTTTTGGGTGGCTTTTTCAGGGTCTTTCATGTGAACCCAAGAATCCTGCTCTCTGATGTTGACCATTTCAAATAAGTAGGGGTTTAACCCTGATTCTTCCAAAAGCTTACGATAAGTAGGCTCATGCATCCTTGGAGAGCAAGCAGCTACAATAATTCTATTGAGATTTTGCTCTTTGATGTCTTTCTTTATCATTTCTTGACCAGGATCAGAACACGTGTACTTATAATCTTTTGATACAACAACATTAGGGAGAGTTTTTGCGTATTCTGAAACTGATTTGGGATCAACCGTGGCGGCAATGTTCAAACCACAATGGCATATATAAACGCCAATTCTAGGTTTCTCACTCATACTTTCTCCTATCCACTGCATGCAGTTGCATCTTTAGACGAAAAATCTTCCTTATAAATATTTATTGTATGTAATATAATTTACAAGGGCATAGGGACAAGTTTCATACTGCTCAAATTTACAATTTACTCAGGCTTAAATTTTAGGCATTCGAGCAGAAATTTGTAAACAAATAAGTGAGAAGACGTACAATGATGAATCAATATCTACAAGTGAAGTATCGTCTTCTATGTCTTTACCTACTTTTTTTCAGCAGAGACTACTGGCGGGCGATAACGCTATTTCAACGACTCTTTCTGTATCAATGCGGTTTTCGCCGAATGCAAGTTCTTCTGCACTAAATCCTTGAGCAAGCCCAAGCAATTGAGTATAATGCAGTACTGGAAGGCTGATTTCACGAAGCTTTGCACCTGCCACAAGGTCTAGTTGCATATGACATGCCGGACAGAGTGTTACAATTGCATCTGCTCCAGCCTTGCGCACACTCTCTAGTTTAGTTTTGGTCATTTGAATAGAGAGAGCTTCGTCGGCATTTGCAACTGTTGAACCGCAACAGAGTTTCTTCTCGCTATATTCAACAACTTTAGCTCCTGTTACTGCAACCAAGGAATCAAGCAATTCAGGATCTTCTGGATCATCAGTATTTACCTCGTAAGATGGCTTGAGCACGTGACAGCCATAGTGAGGTGCAACCCTTAAGTTAGTTAACGGCCTTGTTATTGATGCTTTGATTTTTTCCATGCCAACTTCGTCGATGAGCACGTTTACTAAATGTTTAATTTTTTGAACGCCAGTGAATTTCTTTCCGTATTTTTGCAGGATTTCGTTAACTTCATCTGCCAATTTTTTGTCGGCCAAAAGCTCGTTTCTCACTTTAGTAAGATGACCAAAGCATGCCGGGCAAGGAGTAATAGCGTCAAGTCCAGCAGCATCAAAAAGCGCCAAGTTTCGTGCGGCCATTATCATCGAGCTAAAGTGGTCAACTGGGTTAACAAAGAAGCCGCAACAGTTTTGTTCTTCAAGCGGAACAAGCTCGATATCTAATTTGGAAGCGATTTTTCTCATTGATACTTCATACCCGTTTTCTTTTTGCGGAGTTGTACAACCTTGATAAAACAAATACTTCATTAAAATCACCTAGTGATGCTCACTTTTTTCTTTCTTTGCATGCTGCTTCACTTTCATGTTTCTTATGAACTTCTTTTGCGTCACTAAGCATTTTTTTCATTTCCTCTTTGTTCAATGTCGTTACTGGTGGAAGCCCAAGATCAGAACGCATTTCATTAATGAAGTCAACGGAGTCAAAGATTTTTCCGTTAGCAAGAATAACATCAGCGATTTTTTGGTAAGTCGGGTTAGTTTTTCCTTGAGCAACAGCTATGTTTCGGATAACTTGCATTATATCAGTGAAATGTACTCCCTGAGGGCAATGTTCACTGCATGAATAGCATGTTGCGCATAACCAAATGGTTTGACTGTTTAAAGCTGCCTCGCGATCTCCAACCATAATTGCTCTTATGACTTGTGCTGGTCGATACTGATCTTTGAAGCGCCTAATTGGGCAAGTTGCTTCACATTTGCCGCATTGAAAGCAGAATTTTACGCTTTCGCCGCCAGGCATAGCTGCAACTTCATACTTGAACTTTGGGTCGAATTTTACGCTTTTTTGTTCTTGCATTCTTACTCCCTCAAATTGTTAACATGCTAAACTTAGTACTCTTTTGTCATCGACTCAAGCTCTTTGCTTGAGAATACGGGACCATCTTTACACACGAACTTGCTCCCTATGTTGCATCTTCCACACTTTCCAATGCCGCACTTCATCCTCATTTCAAGGGATAAGTAGACATCTTCTGGGGAGAAGCCAAGGTCGCGAATTACAGGCATAGTGAACTTTATCATTACTGGTGGACCACAAATGATGGCGACTGAATTCTTTGAGGATGGGGCAACTTGCTTGACAATGTTTGGAATTAAACCAACAAGCCCCGTCCAGCTGGGAGTTCCAGCGTCAACAGTAACGAAAGGCTGATGTCTTTTCTTTTTGCCCATTCGTCAAGGTCATATTTGAATTAAGTTCACCAGGATTGCGGGCTCCATAGATAATAGTTAAGTCTTTGAATTTGTCTCTGTTTTCTTCATGAAGAGCAAATTTTGTTAGAGATCTCAAAGTAGAGAAAGCGAATCCTCCCCCGATAATAACGAGATTATGGTCTTCTAATTTTGACATTGGAAATCCATTGCCAAAAGGTCCTCTGACTCCAACGACGGTTCCTTCGTCGCTGTTGTGCAAGGTCGACGTGACAACGCCTACTTTTTTCACGGTGAATTGGATGCAATCTTTGTCCATGGGTGATGAAGCTATGCCTATCGGGCACTCTCCAGCTCCGAAGACAGAGATTTCTGCGAACTGACCACATGTATAATTGAAATTCTTCATCGCCTCAGGGTCTTTAAAAGCAAGGTCAAAGGTTTTTATGTCGTTAACTGTCGTTTTCGCTTGTGATTTTCTTGATGACTGCAAGATTTGGAATATATGGATTACTCATTCTTCTCACTTACCCTTCTGATTAATTGCGCCAATTACTTCTCTGATGTCAAGATTAACTGGACATTCACGAACGCATCTTCCACAGCCTACGCAGAAGCCTTCGCCGTAATTATCAACGCAATAGTTCGAATTTGTGCATGATTCTTTGTCTCGTTCTCTCCTTTCCTGAGGGGCGAGGATTATGTCCAGAACCTTCCTGTGTAAAGCAGCCAAATTGACAGCAATCCCAAATTCTGACTCTTTTTCCTTCATGCTGTGCTCCTTCGTCTACAACGTCAAAGCAGGTGCAGGTGGGACAAAGGAAAGCGCAGATTCCGCAGCCTAAGCACTTCTGATATATCTGGTCCCATATTGGATCATCGAACATTTTGCAGAGCTTAACGTTTACATCTTTAGCTAAAACCTTAGAGGTTATTGCTTTTTCAGCGTCTTCAGCTAGCTGCTTTGCCTTTTCCTCGTCTGCTTTTTCAGCATCGGCAAGCCATGGAAACTTTTTGATGACTTCTTCTCCTTTTTGAGTGACTGGTTCTACCAAGTATTTACCGTCTACGTCGTGAAGGAGTAAATCCATACCCTCCTTTGCTGACGGATTTCCTCCAACTGAAGTGCAGAAGCAAGTGCTCAGAGGATGATTGCAGGCTAATCCGATCACGGTCGTGTTCTTTCTCTTATCTAAGAAGTAAACGTCTTGGTATCCCCCACCAAAAAATTTGTCCATCATTACTAAGCTTCTAGCATCGCAAGGACGAACACCTAGTACTACTCGTTTTCCATTCACAGTTGGAGATGGTACTACCTCCGCGTTTTTACCGTCCACTTTGTAGGTGAAAAGTGTCTCGGTTTGCGGAAGGAAAACCTCTTTAACAGGCTTCTTCGTGTTTGGAGCATTTAGGTAGACTTGATTTTCAGAGGAGATTTTTCCGAAGGATACTATGTTTTTGTCCTTGACTGGCGCGAAAACCTCATATTCTTTGATTAGACCGTTAACGAAATCAGGCATTTTGCTTTTTTCTATTACTTTCAACTTTGCTGCCTCCATTTTACTTGATGAATTCTTGGGAATCATCCGGTTTGTTCTCTCCCAACGGAGGAACTTTATCTTGGCTTACTCCCGCTTCAAAGCCGTATCGTTCTTTCATGATTTTTTCAGCTTTCTTCATGAGTTCACTGAGGTTAATGCCCATGGGACAAGCTCGAGTGCAGGCTCCGCAGTCAACGCATCTTCCAGCGCCGTGTAAAGCTCGGGCTATGTGATAGATCATCGTGTCTGAGGGATCATTCGTTTTGCCAATCCAAGCAGGCATATTCTGGTCGACCACGCATGTTTTGCAGTAGCAGAGAGGACAAACATTCCGGCAAGCGTAGCATCTGATGCATTTGCTTAGATCCTCTTCGAAATGTTTCCATCTTTCATCTGGTGACTTTGCTTCGAGCTTAGAAACTTCAGCGAACTGGTCTACCTCTGCATTTTCCGGACTTTTTTCTCCAACAAACACATCGCAGATGGGTGCGTTTCTATGCTTGCAAGTTATACATGAGTCAGAGAGAAACTCTTTTAATGGCAAATAAACCTCGAAACCTTCACCCTTAACCTTGATTTGGTCGCCCTCAATCGTGCTTTCGAGAACTTCTTTACCTTCAAGTTTCTCTTCTATCTTTTTCCTATCAATAACTCCTACGCAAGGGACGCCTATTACAACCACGTTTTCTTTTGGAATCTGGTTTTCTATTTCACAAACCGTTATTAGCCGCGCGTCACAACCCTTTGCGATGATGCCTACTTTTCCCTTTCTGCCCACTACGTATTTTGCAAGGTTGGCATCGCAGCTTGGGTTCCAAACCAGTTTCTTAACGTCTCCAGCTTTGTCCACAAAGCAAGGAGTCGTACGGAGAGGCAAGGTTCCCTTTTCATATCCGATTATTACGTCAACTTTTTTCTCGTTAAGAAGCTTTTCAGCAGTTTCTTTTATCGAATTCTCAATGTCTGCCATAAGTATCACTTCTTCACCAGTTTATTAGGAGGCCCTAACTCCTTCACTGTTTCTACTACTTCATTTACAACCTTAGCGAATTTGTCACCTTCAGAGGCTGAAACCCACGAAAAGTTTACCCGCCCAGGCTCGATTCCAATGTATTCGAGCAAGTCTTTCAGGACAGCGAATCTTCTTCTTGCTGCAAGGTTTCCGCTTATATAATGGCAGTCGCCTGGGTGGCAACCAGAAACCAGGACTCCATCCCATCCGGTTTGCAGGGCTTTTATTATGAAGTATGGGTTAACTCTTCCTGAGCATGGAACTCGGATTACTCTAATGTTAGGGGAATACTGCATCCTGCTTATTCCTGCAAGGTCTGCTCCAGCATAACTACACCAGTTGCATAAGAAAGCTAAGATTTTTGGTTCCCAGTTCTTTTCAGTCTTCAGTCATTTCATATTCACCTTAACGCAACTATCATAGAGTTTATTTGCTGATCTGTAACGCCTTTGATGTCTATAGCTCCACACCTGCAGGTGGCGGCGCATGTTCCGCATCCTTTACATGACGAGGATATTACCTTAGCTTTTCTTCCCTTTGGAGTAACCTCAACTCGTACAGCCTTATAGGGACAAACTAATTCGCAGAGGCCGCAACCTAAGCATTTTTCTTCGTTAACGTTTGCTATGTTCGTCTCTGCCTTAATTTTCCCTTTAGATAACAGGGATGCCACACTTGAAGCAGCCGCTTTTGCCTGGGCAACTGTTGCCGGAATATCTTTTGGTCCTTGAACGGCGCCAGCAAGGAATATTCCAGTAGTTGGTGCATCAACAGGTTTAAGTTTCGGGTGGCTTTCAAGTAAGAATCCGTCTGCGCCTCTCGGAATTCTGAGTTTGCTTGCTAATTCAGCGAGATCTTTTGGCGGAACCATACCGACTGCGAGAACTACCATGTCAAGGTCTAATTCGACTGTTTTTCCAAGAACCATGTCAGCGCTTCTTAAGTTGATGTTGTGTGTTGATGGGTCTTCTGACAGTTCAGAAGGTATGCCTTTTATGAAAGTTATAAAGTTCGCCCGTGCTCTGTTGTAAAATTCTTCAAAGCCTTTACCGAAAGCTCTAATGTCATTATAGAAGACGTAAATTTCGAATTCGGGGTGCTTCTCTTTTAGAAGGACGGCTTGCTTGATTGTTGCCATGCAACAAATGTTTGAACAGTATGGATTTCCTACTCGTTCATCCCTTGAACCTACGCATTGGACAAAGCCGATTGAATGAGGCTCTTTACCGTCTGAGGGACGTACAAGTTTGCCTTCCTTTGGACCAAAAGCACTAATCAATCTTTCTAAGTCTAAGCTTGCTAACAACGTTTGGATACTTTTTGTAGCCCCATTCTTTTTGTATTTGGGGATCAAAAGTATCATAGCCTGTTGCAACGACAATCGCGCCAATATCGAATTCAACAACTTGGTCTTCTTGAGTATAGTCGATTGCTTTGGCTTCACACATTTTCTCGCAAACTTTACAGACGCCTTTAGTGAAGAACAAGCAGTGTTCTTTATCAATCGTGTATTTAGCTGGAACTCCTTGCGGGAATGGGATGTAGATTGCTTTGCGCATACCAAGATTCTTGTCGAACTCGTTAGGAGTCTTAATTGGACATTTTGTTGCGCATACGCCGCAACCGACACATTTCTTCTCGTCAACATATCTTGCTTTCTTCAAGACTTTTGCATGGAAGTTACCCGCTGCACCAGAGATATCTTGCACTTCACTGTTAACTAGAAGTGTAACGTTTGGGTGTTTGTAGACGTCAACCATTTTAGGACCGAAAATACAGATTGAGCAGTCCATTGTCGGGAAAGTCTTGTCAAGCTGAGCCATATGACCTCCGAGGGTTGGCTTCTTTTCCACTAAGGTAACTTTGTAATCTTGATCAGCTAAATCAAGGGCTGCTTGAATACCAGCAATACCGCCGCCGATTATAAGTACCGATTTTAATACAGGAACTTCTTGTTCTTCTAAAGGCTGCAATAAGGCAGCTTTAGCAACTGCCATTCTGATTAAGTCTTTAGCTTTTTCAGTGGCTTTTTCAGGATCCTTCATGTGAACCCAAGAAACTTGTTCTCGGATATTGACCATTTCAAACAAGTACGGGTTTAATCCTGATTCTTCCAAAAGCTTTCGATAAGTAGGCTCATGCATCCTTGGAGAGCAAGCTGCAACAATAATTCTGTTAAGCTTTTGCTCTTTGATATCTTTCTTTATCATTTCCTGGCCAGGGTCAGAACACGTATACTTGTAATCTTTGGATACAACAACATTAGGGAGATTCTTTGCATATTCTGCAACTGATTTAACATCAACTGTGGCAGCAATGTTCAAGCCACAGTGACAAATATAAACGCCTATTCGTGGGTTTCTCATTCATGTTGCTTCTCCCATCCAATTAACAGTTTTATGTAAAAAGGTCTTTAAGGTATCTTCTAAAAGTTTTTTTATAAAAGGCATGATCATTTTTAAAGTTCTTCTTAAAATTCAGGAAGGTTTCTTTGCCTTCATTATTGCTTTTACAAAATCATCCGGAGAAGCCCCAGGAGTAATTACTGTCTCTTTAGCGTAAAATTCATTCACTATTTTTCGTATTGTTTGCTCATCAGTTTTAGCTCCTGTAAGCATAGCTTCAAGAGATGATATGGCTTCAACAGGATGCATCATGTAGTCACCGGTTATCATTATCTCCAGTATCTTACCGTTGGCAACGTACGCGTTTACTCTGATAACGCCTTTAGGTGCTTTAATAATTGATGCTGCGTTGACTCGTTTGAATAGTCTAGGATTGATGTTCCATGTTTCAAGTTCAAATCTTTCTTTAAAATTCTTTGCAGCTTCCAATTCCTGCTTCGTAAGTTTGCTATCCTGGAAAGTGACTTTAAGCGCTTTTTCAAATCCTGTTCTAATCGCTTTCTTTATCTGCTCTAAACTTAACGGTTCTCTTCCAGCTTTTTGAATTTCCCGGTTAATCCAAGTTATCCTATCTTCTATTTTGGTTATGCCTTTATCCTGAAGCTTTTCTTTAGGAGCTTTAATCAACTTGGCCAATGTGGGAAGGTCTAATTCTGTAGTTATGAATCCATGCTGGATAATCATTCCATAGCTTCTATGCTGAGAACTTCCAGAGAATTTTTTCCCGCCAATTAAAACATCATTTATTGGCACGTGAACTGCATCAAGCCCTAATTCCTTAAGACCAAGCGTCACCCCGTTACATATGACACCGTATGTTTCTTCAACATTTTTAGGCATAACATTGCTTTTTTCGCTGACTATTATTGAATATGCTAAAACAGTTGGCGTAAGATAACCTGTTCCGCCTCCGCCCATGCGTCTTATAAATGGGACGCCAAGTTCTTTTGCTTTTTCAACATCAATTTCCTCATAAACGTTCTGAAAATAGCCTATGCGTTAAAGCGGGTTTGTTTACTCGCCATAGTAATAGTGTATTTCCGATTTTTTCTTCAGCTATAGCTTCTTCTATAGCGTGAACAGAAGGAAGATCAGTAGTGTCTAAATCAATAAATCTCCATTTATCCAAGCATTACACACTCAACAGATTTTAAGGCTTTATAATGGTTGATTAGCCAAATATTTAATTTTTAGTTAGTTTAAGATGGCACTACTCCTCTATTTCAAATCAGAATGTTGCAGAGACTCATTTCATTTGAGATTCATCAACTGAACAGCACATTACATCCTCAAAAGATTTAATTTTAAGTCCTTCGCTTCGGGCAATCTTCAAGCGAATTTCCAGTTGGAATCGCCAATTTTCCTATGCCAGCTTTGATTGCCAATTCATCAATCTTTGCACGAAAAGTTTTCCCAGGCCGCACACAACCAAGCGAAACAGGCGTTTTTGGAAACATCAAGTTGGCGATTGCAATGACTTTGGCTATGTCCTCAGGTGAAGAAGGATCAACTTCAGCCATAGCCGTTTCCTTTGTTGGAATTAGCACCACTATGGCTATTGTAGACACTTTGGCATGTGAAACTAAACTCTAAAGCTTTTGCTTCTCCAAGAAGTTTCCCAAAATGAAGCCCAACACAGATATGAGGAGAAATATTTGGGATACCAGCAGCATTTAGAGCATTAAAGTTTTTTGGTAATCCTCCGGAGTTATACTGACGCCGTAAACGCTTTTTGTGGTTTCTGCTGAACCTACAACATCAAGCAAAGCAATATCTAATCCGGCTTCAACTAGGATTTTGGCATTTTCATAATTTATTGGACCTGTGTGAGCAGAAATTAGTAAGCCTGTTTCTTTCTTGATCAAACTTATTGTATGCGCAAATTCGTCTAATGGAACGGTTCCATCTTTTCTGCTACCTCCACTTAAAAGAACACCTGGCGCGTGATTTGCCTTAAGATTCTTGCAGATTTGTAAGCAGTTTTTCAGGATTACTTGCAGGAATCATGTGCTCTAAATAATGTTGACTGCAATGTTTACAGTTTAAAGCACAAGTTCGTCCTGTTATTGATACGGGTTGAAACGCTTTGTGATAAACAGTCAGCGTTTTGTCGGTTTTTTTGTCTGAAACAATCCGTGATGTCGATAATAATTCTGGAAGCTGAACTTTATCAATCAATAACAGTTTTTGCGCTTCTTGGCCAGTAATTGGTCTGGTAAGGGCCTTATCTAAAATATTATTTAATTCTTGCTTTTCCAAAAATTCAGAGAACTCCATAGCTAAAGTTTAGGTATTCAGGGTTCATCGTACTCGCCGAATTTTGCTCGTTCCTCATCGATAATAACTTTGTAGTATGCAGTTGCTTTTTTTGCATCCATTAGCTTCTTTAATTCACCTTTCGGATCGGTTGCAGCCATTACAAATAACCAACCTTTTCCATACGGAGCTTCGTTTATCAAATCAGGTTGCTGATACAAGTCATTGTTTGTTTTTGTAACTTTTCCGCTTAATGGCGCATGGATTCGAAACACTGCTTTAATGCTTTCGAAAGAACCGATTTCTTCACTCTTGCTTTTTTTCGTCACCTTCAAAAGGCAAATCGACATGCACAATTTCTTTGCATAAGGCCTCTCCAAGACTTGTAAAGCCAACTGTCGCCTCATTTCCCTTAAGTTTTATCCAAAGGTGATCTTCGCTATAATAGAGTTTTTCCGGGAAACTGAATCCTTCAATTTTAACCAAACAAATTCACTCCAATAACTGAAAGTTGTGCATTGATTGTTTTATTCATATTTTAATCCTTTTTTATTGTTACAACATCGTCCTCTTTAACGTTGATTTGATTGTTTTTTGCTGGAACAAGTTTTATTTCTCGTTGTTTTCCCAACAAAAACCTTAAGAGAAATCCCCAAGTCATCCGAACAGGTGCCTGCTTTGACTTTGAAGGGAACTGTTTCAAATTTAGACAGCCCCTCCAAGCTTGTAGTTATTCTTCCGATAGTTTTCCCACTTAAGATTACTGGAGCATCTGCAATCGTGCCTTTTTCAGTTCCTATAACGCCTCCGTAACCCATAAATGGTAAGCCTCCGTCAAGAATGCCAACACAGTTTCCAACAGTTTGCTGCTAAACCTGAAAAATTGCCGATTGTTAACCCAATTCTCAGGATTTGGGCGAACAATTGCATAACGCTTTTCCACTTTAACAACAACGCCTAAGACATCACTCTCTATCGTGTTCTCTTATTTCGCATTTTTTTTCTGGAGAGTTTAATACTTCCAGAGGATAGGACCCTAAAGCTCTAATTGCATCTTTTGGATTGCGAAGTTCCACATGGATGTGAGGGTCAACCGAATAAGCCCAGTAACCGCTGCGCACTAACACCGCCAAAGTATCCCCGACGTTAACCTTTTCACCTTTTCTAACTTTCGGATGAGCATGAATGATTTTTACGTATACCTCAGGATTATCAGCAGACTCAATAAGAATCAAGTACTCATCAAGTGGTGGCTTGTCAGGAAAAAGATTGGGTGAAGAAAACTTCCGTGTCTCTTTGACGATTCCGTTTACTGGACAAGAAACTTCATCTCCGAATTTTGCGTCAGCTGGATAAATATCTAAAGCGCTGGATTCTCGGTGCGCTGGGAAAGGACTATTGCAGAATGCAATGCAGCCATCGCTTGGAGCATGGATTTTTACTCCAAAACCTCCAGCCACTGGAACAAAATCTTCTTGGCTCATTTCTTCAAATCCCACTGTTTTTTATCTGTTTCTTGATTTTTCCAAGATCCACTTTTTTTGGAAGATTGGGATAATTGTAAATTGTTTTTTCAGGAGCCTCGTTTGCGAACGGCCTGTTGCAATCTGGGCAGCCTGAAGTAAGGAAAGGTTCACCTTTCGCCATGGCTTTGTCCAATTCTTCTTGTTTTATTCCAAAATCAACGATTTCTCCCGTTTCATTAAAACGTATTTTGTTGACTTCGGTTAAATTGTTGTAAATTAAGTAGTTTGCGAGTTTTATTCGGCGATAACTCTCGATTGAAGGAGACTCCATTTTTTCCAGTTGAGTTCCAGGGATGGGAGTAAAAGCGAAAAGTCCGCAGTAGATGCCCATTTCTTCGAGTTTTTCAAGCAAATTAACTATTTCCTCTTCAGTTTCGCCTAAGCCAACCATTAGATGTGTTCCAACGTTTCCTTTGCCCATGATTTGAAGGGCATTTTCAAGGGTTGAAAAGTGGCTTTTCCACCTGTATGGACCCGCAGTTTTGGCGCCTTTAATTTCATCAAATATTTTTTCGTTCGCCGCATCCAATGGAATTATCATTTTTTGAGCGCCCGCTTCTTTTATAAGCCTGATTTTCTCGGGTGAAATTGAGTAAATTGATACTGATATTGGTGCTGAAACTTCACTGCTTAACCTTTTGATGAGCCAGAGTAGTTCATCCATGAGTTTAGGGTAGTTCATGGTTTGTATGCATATTCTTTTGATGAATTTGCGTTCAGTTGCTTTTTTCAGTCGAGTAATTACTAACTCCGCATCGTAGGGCAAGTACAATCCACGGGCGATCTTGTCAACTTTCGCATCGGAATCTCTTGCCTGCGCACAGAATTTGCAGTTAGCTGCACATCTGCCAGGATGATAAGTCTGCAAGTAGGCGGTTGTAGGTGCATTATCCTTATTCATAAAAGCTATTTCAAGACCTAAAATCACTGCAGTCCCAATTGACAACCGGATTTTTTCTACTGGCGATGAAGTCATGCGTCAACAGTTCTCCATTTTTCAAGTTTAAGAGAAGCAAGCGGAGGAACCGCACAACAAGCACCATAAGCTAGTAATTTTGAGCCCTATAGATTCTGCTTCTTTGATGGCTGATTCGGAGGGGACGGCTACGTTAGTTACTCCTGCGTGAATTGCAAGTTTCTCTATATGTTCTCTATCTGGACCTTTTGATCTTGCACAACCTAGAGTTATTGGAATATTGGGGAACATTAGTTTAGCAGCGATAACAACTTTGGCAACATCAAAGGCTGCTACTCTTACTTTTTCCATGGGCGTTCCTCTTAGAGGCAAAATAGCGGTGATCACGACGGTTGTAGGTTTAATTTTTGCAATTATGCTTAATGAGTCTAATTCATGTTTGAGACTGCCAAAATTGAGCCCTACACAAACATGGGGAGATATTATTGGCATCTTAGCTGTTTCCAAGAGCTCTAAGAGTATTAGCATAATCTTCTGGCTTGAATTCTGCGCAATAAACGGAGTTGATTGTTTCAGGCAATCCAACAACGTCTACAGCTGCTCCATCCAATCCTGCATTAACAAGTTCCTTGGCTTCCTTTGTTTCAAGAATTCCCGTGTGCGCTATAACGATAAGACTAGTCTTCTTCTTAATTTCTGATATAGCGTCGAGAAATTTACTGATAGGAACCTTACCATTACTTGAGCAGCCGCCAGTGATCAGAACACCTTTTGCACCCTTTTCATTTAGTTTTAAGCACATTTCAACATAGTTTTTGCGGCGTTGGGGCTGCAGGTAATTGCTGCAAGAGCTTGGTTTCGCAGTGTTTACATCGCAAGCGCACAATTGCTGCCTGTCACAGATAATGCAGGAAAATAATTCCCTGTATAGTAAAAATTAATTCTTTTCCCATTTTGCTTATCAGACACGGCTCTTGTGAGCTTGATTAAATCTGATATTTGCCGTTCATCTGAAAGATGTAAAATTACGTCTGCTTCATTTTTTGATATGGCTTCATCGTTGAATGCTTTTTCTTGCAATTCTGTCAAGTTTGGTCAGATTATGTCTCTCCAGTTTCTGGGTACGGCATCAATTTTTGGCTCTTGATGTCCATATGATAAGTCCATTCTTTGGAAGAAAACTTTGGCTCTAATTCATTGATTAAATCTTCTTCTTCTTTGATTAGGGCTCCATGCTTCAATTTTATGTTCAGAGCTTTTTCAAAGCCAGTTTTAACGGCAACTTTTACATTCTTTAAGCTGACATTTTTTTTGCTTTCTCGGTTAATACATGTTAAACCTTCTTCAAGTGAAGTTATGCCTGACTTGAGACTTCTTGTATGGATTTCTACTGACTTTTTCGAGCATTTCGAAATCGAAATCTACAAGCAGACTGCCGCCAACTATTTGGGCTCCAGTTAAGCTGGTTGCACAATTTCCAGAGACTTTCTTGCCGTTTAACCAAATAGCAGAGTTATAATCAGGCATTAGAAGTACATCTGTGAAACCGAGTTCTCTTAAGCCTTGAATTACTCCGCTTAAAACGTGCTTGTACATTCGTTCAATGCTAGAAGCGACTGGAGTTACCTTGTATTCTGAACCCATTACAACATCGTACAAAAGTTGGTTTTGATCCACGTAACCCATTCCGCCTCCGAGAATTCTGCGAGCAATTTTTACACCGAGTTTTTCGCATATTTCTGGGTAAACTTCATCTTTCACGTACTGAAAGTAACCTAAACAAACAAAACGTGTTTTCGGTCGCCAAAAAATTATTGTATTCGGAACCAAGTTTTTTGATCTAGCTATTCCGACGGCTTCAACCGTGGCGACGCCAGTTATTGGGTCAACAAGATCAGAATCTAAAAGACGCCATTCATTTGTCATTGTTAAATTTCACAACTATGAGGTTTTTGATTGGACGAATTTGAAATTTGGTATGAATAAAAAGAGTCAACTTAAAAAACCTTCATTAGTTGCACAAGAAACTAACCTTTTCTTTAATAGAAGCACGTAATTCTTGCTTTTCACGGTCTAATTTTTAACAAATTTTATTTATGGCTAATTAAAATTAAGGTTTGAGGGTTAGCTTGTTGAATATGGAAAAAGTGGATTTTGATCTTGGCATGAGCTGTCGGCTTTTGCATCCTCGCCATACTGTTCTCATATCATGTGCCAATAAGGAGGGCAAAACGGATATAGTCACTGTCGCTTGGTCAATGCCTGTTTCTTACGTGCCGCCGCTAGTGGCAGCCAGTCTTAGACCTACCCATTGCTCTACCAAAATGATTGAGGAAACAGGAGAGTTCGTAGTGAATGTTCCATCCATGGACTTTGTCAAAGAGACGCTTTTATGTGGAAGAGTTTCAGGAAGAAATCATGATAAATTTAAAGAATCAAAATTAACACCAGGCGTTTCAAAGAAAGTAAAAGCGCCAATCATAAACGAATGCTTTGCTCATCTGGAATGCAAAGTAGTGAACAAGATTCCTGCTGGGGATCACATAATTGTAGTTGGTGAAGTTTTAGCAGCCTACACAACAAAAGGAGCTTTTTCACCAAATTGTAACATTGCAAAGTTTAAACCAGTATTTCACGTTGGCGATGACGACTTTGCTGAACTATCACCAGAAATTAGAAGCATACACATCTCAAGATAGTTATAGCAAAACAGATTATGGGCACTACGTTAATTCAGAGAAAAATGCTTGACTAGAATCATTTGGCAAGCATTAACGGGAAATCGTAATGCGGCTGACTCTGTATGCACTCTTTTAATTAATTCTTTGCAGAAAACTTGCTCCTCAGTTATCTTGCCGCTGATATATTGCATTCTTTGAAGGACTGGAACAAATGCCATCGTGGACTGCACGTATTCTGGGGAAAGACTCGCACAATATTTCGGAGAAACCTTGTAAACTTGGAAAACAAAGTCTTCATCCATGAGCTTAACGGTGTTTGCGACTATTTTGGCAGCTTTATGCGGCTCTTCTCTGATCAGATTAGATGCTTTTTCATGTAAAATCAAAAACTTTCTTAACGTTTCAGTAGAATTATCAATCATTGTCTTTGTCGTTATGATTCCATAGCTTGGGTTATGGGGCCAAAGCACAGAAGGCGGAAGTATTATTTTGGCACCTAATGATTTGGAAGCTAAAACTGCAAGTGGAGGAGTACCAACTGCGGCTTGTACCTCATCATTTTCCATCGCATCAAGTATCATGTCCGCCCAATCAAAATTTCTAACTAATACGTTCTGTGAAAGATTAGACTCGTCAAGAATGGTACGCAGTATTACATCGTGGATTGAACCTTTTGACGGTGTCCCCACGGTTTTGCCTTTTAATTGCTCAAGAGTTTTCTTGATGCTTCCTGTTTCCTGATACGATCTCAAGTTTTCTTTACCGGTCATGACGGTGCCTTCCATATGCCCGCCTGCAATGCATTTTAGTGGAATTCCTTTTGTTATGCCAATCATTGCCGGAGGAAGCCCAACATAGCCAATATCCAATTCGTCTCTGGAAAACGCTTTTATCATTTCAGGACCAGTTGGAAACAGTCGCCATTCAGGTTTTACGCCGATTTCTTTCTCAACCCAGCCGGCTCCCATAATAATCAAAGCAGTATGATAGGAAGTTGTTAAATGCCCAATTCGAACCTTATCCACGCAAAATAGCCTCTTGCACATTGCGTTTTATTTCTTCTGGCGTTAAGGGCACGTTTGGCACAGTGGAATTTCCAGGTTTTGCAAGTAAGTGTACAAAATTCGGTCCTGAACCCACTTTCTGTAAGGTAGGCAGCAGTCGTTTTGGGTTTGCCTCTTTGCAGGTTTTTTTAAAGCCTGACGCTCGGGCTACTTTTTCTAAGTCCACACAGCTTGCTGTTGCTGTAGGCTGGTTGCCGGTTGAACCGTGAGCACCGTTATCAATTGCTATAATGGTCAAGTTCTTAGGTTTCTCTTTGGCTATAGTTGAGAGGGTTCCAAGGTTTGCTAGCAAGCTTCCATCCCCATCGATTACAACGACTTCTTTTGGAGTAAACAATGATAAGCCAAGTCCAATTGATGAGGCTAAGCCCATGCTTCCAAGCATGTAAAAGTTTGATTTCTGATGACAAATCGAATACAATTCTTTGCTGGGAATGCCAAGATTGCACACCACAATTTTATCCTTGAGGAATGGAGCAATGCACTGTAAGATTTCGAATCTTGTCAAAACCGGTTTAGCAAATGTGGTTTTTCTGAATGAAATTGTCTGTTTGCGGTTTGTGCAGGTGGCGTCATAAGGAATTTTTTCTTGTTGAGCCGATAGTTTAGGGCTTAAAAGAACTACATGCGCCTTATTTTGTTGGTAGCATTCGTTTGCAGCATTGGCGATTAATGGGAGGTTATCGCTGTCTTCTATGATTGTGTAATTTACGTTGATTGCTTCAAGCAGTTTGGGAATGCTTTTTCCAAGAGGAATTTGGGCTACGATACCTTCTTGGTATATGCCTCTCCAGCTTGCCAGAACCAGTAAGGGCATCTGGTAAGTTTGAGTAAGAGAGCATAACGCGTTGGGCATGTTTCCAAGACCTGAGCTTTGGATAAGCATTGCAGGTTTTGCGCCTGCAAGAAATGCTCCTGCGCATATTCCTACTCCTTCTTCTTCTTTTGCCAAAGAAACATGCTTAAAATCTTTAGAGATTAAATTGTACAATCCGGCAACTTTTTCGCATGGATGGATGGCGAAGAAGTTTACGCCTGAGTCTTTAAGAATCTGAGAAATTTCTGCAAAGACGTTCAAAGCAGAATATCCCTCAATTTCTCAAGCGACGCATCCTTATCAACTTTTGCGGTGAACGGTATTTTCTGAGTGCCAAGTTCCTTTTCAAGCTCGCTCAAATCCGCCGCCAGTGATGTTTAGCATGATGTTTTCTTCTGAACCTACTTTTCCCTGATTAACAGAATCAATTAACGAAGCCAACGCTACTCCTGCTGCAGGATGAATATCGATTCCCTCCAGTTGACTGAACATTTTTTGAGCATCTTGAGCTTGCTTATTTGTCACTGAATACGTTTCTCCAGAAGTTGCCTGCAGAGCGTCGAACATGCCTCCTTTTACCCCGTATAAGGGTTGCTTGTTTGAGAGAACCTTAGCGTAAATGACGTCTAATGGATTCGCAGGTTCCGCATCTGTTTTTTCAATCATGCACCTTTTTGCTTTCCAAGCTTTCACAACAGGTATAAACGGGTCGTTTTGGGAAAGGTGAAGTTTAAATTTTGACGCACCGAACCTGCCATCTCTGGCAAGCCTTTCTACCGCATCGAAAGCAGCTATTGCTCCTGCCCCGCTGGATACCGCTTGAAAATAATGGCTAGGGATAATCTTCATTTTTTCAACGGCTTCAAGCATAACCGTGCCAGCCCCATCTCTTCTCACAGGGCTTTTGCCTCCAGCATCATAAGCAAAACTAGGCAAACCAGCCAATCTTTGAGCAACTGCAATAGCATCGGAATATTCCCCTTTCACAGCAATGGTTTTCACGAATTTCCCATCAACCAATGGCGCGCAAAGGCAATCTTCAACCTTTGAAGGCACCACCAAGACTACGCTAATTTTTTCAATTGAGCCAAGATAGGCATAAGCGTTGGCTGTACTCCCAGCCGAGGCAATGATTAAGTGAGACGCACCCTGCTCCTTGGCATATTGAATTCCGACGGCAGTTTCAAGCTCCTTAAAAGTGCAAGTCTTCACACGGGCACCAATTTCAGGCCAGTAACCAGTAAACGTCACATAGAGGTTTTTTAGTCCAAGCTCCTTAGATAATTTTTTGCTTTTGTAAGTGACACTCTTGCCGTCATAACTTGACGGTTTGTTAACTGGAAGCCAATCCAGATACCGCCAAACCCCAGGCAAATCTCGAAGCGTTATTTTTTCTGTTGTAAAGATGTTCTTTGCAAGTGAGCTGCATTCGTTTGGGCAGGTGGAGCTTAAGCCGACTTGGGGTTTGAGTGTTTCGTGACATGATTCGCAGATTGTTTTGTACTTCATAAAGCCCACTTTTCCAGTTAGCGTGTTATTGTACGCTTAGGGGAAACAGATTCTTTGGAATTCATAAATCTTATGGAAATCAGGGTTTTGATTTTTACTTAAAAAGTAAGCATTACCTTTGAGCATTTAAGCTATTATGAGATTTTCGAAGTTTAGAGATTTGTGAATTGCGTGTTTAGGCTATCCAGATGCCTTCGATTCTTACGTGCAATCCGTCGGGAGTGTTTTGCATGAAGTTGATAAGTCCGCTGTGGCGCCATTGCATCATGCAGTACCTGGGCTGGAAGAAGTAGCGCATGCCAATTTTCAGTTCGATGCCTGGTTTGACATCTTTTACGATGCCTTCGTACGCAATGGCGTTGTAGTGTCCGATTTCGATTGCTCCTTTCTGGCGGCCAGCTAATGGACCCATAATGTTCCACACGATAAGCCCGTTGAAGTAGTCTGGATCTTCAACTATTAAACCAACATGTGTAACTGGGCAACCGCAGCTTATCCAGCTTGGACGCCCAAAGATAAGGTCGCCTTTCTTAAGCTTGAGCTTTTCAACAATCGCTGGGTTGAATGGAAAAATTGTCTCTTTCGGACCGTGATCCTTTGGGAACTTGTCCAATACAAAATCGTACTCTCTGCCAAGAAAATCCTTGAAAGTTAAAGGCTCAAAATTTTCAGATTCGCTACTGCTTGGACCGCGAGTTTCTCTAACAGTGCAGTGCTCAATAAGTTCAGGTTTTAATGTCATTGCTTGAGCCATTTCGTCGCAAGTTTTGAAACCGCATAAGCCGCAGTTTTTCTTGGGCAAAGTTTTCAGTATTTCTTCTTTTGACAATTTATTCTCCTCTGAAGAATATTTCATTGTTTAATGGCCTTAATGTTCCAAAGTGTGCTTCTTTTCCGATTTCTTTTTTGCCAACGCATATCGTGCATGTTCCCAAAGGTGGATTGCCTCTTAAGAACAATGGTTTTTGCAGTTCTGGAGCCTTTTCGATGAGTCTTGTTAGAAAATCAATGTTTATTCCTCTTAGGGCATCAGTCTCGATGACTTTGACGTTTGAGGCTGCTAAAATGTTTGCGCGGAAAACTTCTTTTTCAGCCTGAGAAACCAAATCAATCTTTGTCACGACAGCTACATCTGAGAGTGAAAGCATTGGACCGATTTTTCTGGGAAGATTCATGCCGCTTGTAGCTTCCAAAATAACGACGCCAAGCGAGTTATTGATGTAAGGTGAGCATCGAAGGCAAAGCCCTGCGGTTTCGATTAGAAATATATCCGCACCTTTTTCTTGAGCCCAGTTTATTGCATCACCTAAAACCACTACATTGCAGTGGTCTGGGCATAGGTCTCCTGAATAAACTTTTTTGGTTGGAATGCCAAATTCCTTGGCGAATATTTCATCTTCATCTGCAAATTGAACATCGATTTTAATGTAGGCAATCTTGTACTTGCCTAATAATCGGCGAACAACCTGCTTGAGCACCATTGTTTTCCCGCTTGTCGGGTGGACCCGCGCAAATGATCGCCTTCAATTAATTCAGCTCCAAGTCGGCAGTGCTTAGGATTTCGCCGTTGCGTAGTTTATCACGGCAATGCGTTAGCTGTTCATCGAGCTTTTTTATTTCTTTTGCTACAGTTTTTTCTTCATCATTGGTGAAAATGAGCTTTTGCATTGCCCCATTTTTCATGATAATTCTGAAGTCAGACAGCAAGGCGATGAAAGGGTCATGTGTGACAAAGATAAACAGTTTCTTGTAGCCTTTAAGCAACTCTAACGCTTTAGCCCTGTAAATCCCGGCATTCTCGATTTCATCAAGCAAAATAATTGGGGAATTTCCAATAATCACGGCATCAGCGATTAAAAGCGCCCTTGTTTGACCGCCTGACAGTTCAGTCATGCTTGAATTAATGTTAATCGGCTCACCCGTCAACTGATTCGCAAAACTCAAGGTTTCGGTAATATCCTTTTCGCAGTGACGAATCGCAGCATGCGTTTGCAGAAACTTTCCAACAGGCAAATCTGAAAGAAAATTCGTATGCTGAGTGATTAATGCAATCGGGTTTTGAGAGGGATTCTCCATCATGTCTTCAAGCGGATCTTTACCATTAATCAAAATTCTTCTTTTCGAAGGAGTATTTTGGTTTGCAAAAAGCGCAATATCATTAATAAGTGCCGTTTTACCGCTACCAGTGGGACCAACAATGCTTGCGACCGTTCCGCCGGAAAAAACGACTCTTTCAACAGCCTCTTTTTCACCGCTTTTCCCGCAGCCACCAATAACAATAAGCTTTTGAATATTTAGCACTTAGTTTCCCCTGTCCAATCACCTACCAACGAATGTTTAGAAATATAAAGATTAATTCCCAAAGTCAAGCTTTTGAAAATAGATTTCTTTGATCAGTTCACAACTTATCACTGAATGGAAAATAATGGGCTGAAAAAAGCATCAATATGGCTGGCGAAAAATCGCACTCGAGAGCTATTGCAAAAGCAATCTAACTGTGATTTTTTCATTTTTTCGACAAGGTTAGGTTTAGCCCTGCAATCTTATCAAAAGAGATATTAAAGTTGATTGAAAAAGTAACGGGTTATTAGGTGACAATCTAAAGTTGGGGCTAGACCAAACTCAACCGTCCGTTTCAGAGTTATCGAGCGCATTGAAGCAGTTTAAGGGGCTAACACGCAAATCTGCCCTGGGTGATCTATTAGAAATCATGGGGGAAAACGTGTACGATGATGCAGGTTCTCTTAATTTAGGCGATACAAAAATTGTGGTTTCAGCTGACGGTATCGTAGACAGCTTGGTTAAAGATGACCCTTGGCTTGCAGGCTTCTACTCAGTTGTGGTTAATGTGAATGATATTGTTGCCAAGGGAGCACGGCCACTTGGGTATGTCCACGTTTTATCTTCAAGTTCCCCTAACCTTAGATTGCAAATAGTTAAAGGGATAAAATATGGCTTGGACAAATACGGATTAAAATTTCTAAAGGGGCATACTCATCCAGACACGCCCTACGATGCTGTTGACGCGGCAGTCATAGGCGTTTCACACAGTTTTATATCAAGTGCTACTGCAAAACTAAATGACAGCATAATTATTGCAGTAGATGTAGAGGGAAAACCTGGATCAAAAGGCTGGGTCAAAACCTTCGACTCAGTCCAGTCTAAAACTAGAAAACAAGTGTTAACGCGATTAGAAGCCCCAATGCAATTAGCAGAGAAAAACCTTGTGCACACAAGTAAAGATGTAAGCGGGCCAGGTGTTATCGGAACTATCGCCATGTTGTGCGAATCAAGCCACGTTGGAGCCCAAATAAACATTGAAAGCATACCAAAACCGGAAAACATCTCATTGCAAGAATGGCTTGTGACTTACCCATCAATTGGTTTTGTATTCACTACAGACAAGCCCGAAGAATGCATTATGCTGCTTAGGAAGCATGGTCTAACCGCAAATGTTGTCGGATCAATTTTAAAGAAAAGGATTATTCAGATATCCTACAAAGGACAAGTTGAAACCCTTTTTAATCTTGAAAAAGAATCAATCTTCGGATTAAAAAAGAAGAACACAAAAGCAAAAACAGCAAAACTCGAAAAAGAAGAATAAAGTCTTCATAGTTTTCTATTAAAGCTAGCTTGAACAATAAGAATTATTTTCTTTTTATTTCTGAAAAAATGAACATTTTGGGATTTTAGACACTGGATATCTTTACGACATAATCTCCGAGTAATCGAATTATCTTATCTTTTACATTGTCTATATTTTCTGTTTCTTTCAACTCAATTATTTTGGTATTATTGAAAATTATGCGTCGAATCAATCCTCTTGCGTTGTCATCGGCTCCTGCTTCGAGCTTTATGATGACAGATTTTGGAGGCGCTATCATTTGATATTCCTCGATCGAAGCCTTTTTGCTTATTTGCCGAATTAGCCCGTCAGCATCACCATCGATGACACCAATCATGGGAATATTGAACCTTGACAAGATTTCAGCAGCAATCGCCGTGGTATCGTCGCCAACAGAAACGATAGCGTCAGCAGTCTTAGCAAGATCAATAGTATCTTCAGCTTTTTCTAATAGCGCGATTCTTTTTGTTATGTAACCTCTTTTAATCTGCGCCTTTTTCAAAGGTTCGCTTCTGCGAAGTACTTCAGCTGATTTTATAGAGGCATTAGCTAAGTCGACTTTGCGTAGCTTTCTTACGCCATACTTGTTCAATTGTCCACCATTCAAATCGATTATTTGCCCTTTTCGAGCCGCTACGACTACGTTTGAGGAAGAGCTTACTCCAATTACCACGCCGTTAACGAGGATTTTCTCTCCAGGCAGCACTCCTCCAACCGACCTATAGATAGTATCATGCTTGGATTCGATTGTCTTAGCAATAGGGGGCGGCTTAATTACTTCCAGGTTAAGGTTACTTCCCACCCATTTTGCCAAAGCCTCGCCCTTTACCCAAGGCAAAACTAACCCGTCAGATTCTCCAGGTCTTTCAATTTGAAAGAAGGGCAGTTCAACTTCCCTAATTAATCGAGATCTTTCCAAGATACCCATGCCAAGTGAAACGCCACTTTCAACCGTTTTTCCATGATTTAAAAGAAATATAGCGTCAACGCCTTGCCGTACAAAATCATCCAAGATATGGCTTGGCTGAAGACTTTCCATAGCATCAACTTTGTCCTCAAGCCCAGCGTCTATAATAGCGGTCCTACCCATGGTCCCTCCAAGCTTAGCTATTACTTTCACGCCGAAATCTTCAAAAATTCTTATAAATTTTTGAGCCCAGCCGCTGTCAATGACTTCGGGACCATGGACAATAACGCCAACAATGCTTCCTTCCTCAAGCTTATCGAATTGTGAATTTCTGAAATCGTTTAGATTCTTGGGTTTCCACTCGGAAATTAGAACCGCTCCGTTCAATTGTCGTATTTCATTCAACATTTTGAAAAGATTAGGCGGTATGTCAGATATTAGCCAAACAGACCGTTGAAGCTGAACAGCATCATTTTTCCGAAGCAAACGAACCAGTCTAACCCTTGCACCATGCGGATCATTCTTAAGCTCAATATCATAAACTAACTGGAACATACTCGACTGTTCATATGAAACAAAATATTTAAGGCTATTTTGTTCCCAAAGAAAGGAAAGATTTTAACGATGTTTTAAACTTGTTGGCTACAACCAGCTTAAGCTGTTATTTGCTTTACGATTTCAGTTGGCGTGCCCATTGTTGCGATTTTTCCATCTCGTACCAAGGCTGCTCGATCGCAGGTTGAACAAACGAAGTCCATGTCATGGGATACTATGATTATTGTTGTTTCAAGTTCTGATCTGGATTGTCTAATAGCTTTGGCCACTTCAATTTTTGTCAGTGGATCCATTGTTCCAGAGGGTTCGTCCAAAATCACGACTCGGGGTTCCTTTGCCATCACTTGAGCCAAGGCAACTCTGTGTCTTTCGCCTTCGCTCATTTCTTCGGGGTACTTGTTGAGTATTTTCTTTATGGCTGATTCATTGAAACTAACACTCTTTAAGACATCGTAGACTTTGACTTCTGCAAATTCACTTGGAAGTTCAACGCCGATTGACTCGGTCAGGTTTTCTAGAACGGTTCTGTAACTATACAAGGCATACTCTTGGTGCAAAATCCTGATGTACTGAGTAGCTCTCCCCTTGCCAAAGGGACCTGGATTGCGAAGATCAATCCATTCATCACCAACCTTAACATAAACCTCTCCACTTGTTGGAGTAGTTATGCCCGCCATAATTCGCGCAATCGTTGTTTTGCCCATTCCGCTTAAGCCTATAAGGCCAAAAATTTCTTTCTCCCTAATGTTCAACGTTACGCCGTCAACAGCTTTCACGATGCCTCGTTCGATGGATAAAAAGTGCTTTTTAACATCAACGAGTCTTATAATGTCGTCTCCAATCTTTTCTTTTTCCATCTCACGGAGAGGCTTAGTCTTTTTCAGGAACTTTTCAATAACCTCTTTTGAATTGCCGTCTAAAACCGTCTTGCCTTGATCAAGCCAAATAGCCCTATCCGTTAACTTTTCAATTGCCTCAGGAATATGAGAAGTCACCAGCATAGTTTTTCCGCTTTTTCGAATATACTGGTCAAGAACTGAGTAGATTAGCTTTGCATTTTGAGGGTCAAGAGTGCCAGTTGGTTCATCAGCCAGCAACATTAATGGGTCAATAGCTAACTGGCGGGCAAGTACAACCCTTTGCTTCTCGCCACCACTCAAGTCCCTTGTTGGATGAGTTAATCGATGGGTTAAGTTCACCATTTTTAATAGCTCTAAGGATTTGTTAACAATTGCATTTTCATCTTTGCAACCTGCCCACCGCAAGGACTCCATAACGTTTTGAAGCGATGAAAAGTCGCCGAAAAGAGAAAAGGTTCTTTGAAACATTATTGCAATTCTTCGTCTAATCGGCTCAAAATAAGCTGAATTCTTTGAATTCCAAAAATCGATTTCTTTCAATTCAAGCGTGGATTTGCACATTGGGCATGGTTGATTTTTTTTGCTTGGAAGATCAACCCAAAGGCAATGAGGGCATACGGATACTATATAGGTTATTTTGCCTTTAGTTGGTTCATAACCTTTCATGCCTCTTAACATGTGAATAAGAACTGATTTGCCTGCTCCGCTTCTACCGATAATGCCTAATGCTTCGCCTTCTTTTATGGTTACATTAACGTTTTCCAAGACGCTGGTTTCATCGAATTCTTTACTTACGCCTTCGATTTTCAGAAAATCCTCTTTCAAAGAATTCACCTGAATCCATGAAATTGCCCAAAGTTGTTTATGTGCTAAATCTTCCTAACATTTAATGTTATCTGCTCACTTTTCATAAAAAAACTAAATATATGCGATAAGATATGCATACTAATCCTAAGGTAAAGGGATTTATTTAGATTAGTTAACAAGCAGTAAGCAAGTTAAGAATTGGTTGGAGCTATGTTAGTTAAGATTAATGGAAAAACAATCACTCTGCCCGAAGGCTCCAATGTTCAGGATGCTATCAAAGCATCACAGGAACCACATGTTGAGGGTACAATCATAGCGTTAATTCACAGCAGGGAAGAACTTCTAAGGCAAACTGACCTGTACTTGATTAAAACCAATAAAGGAACAATAAACATTAAACTCGAAGACGGTTCCGCTATCCCACTTATTGAAGAATGGAGAAAGAAGTCGCCAGCACTAAAGGAGCTAAAGGTCACTTTCACAACAAAAAATTGTGTAGCAATAGGGCCATTTTCAACATCTTTACAACCAACAAAAGGCTCACATGAATACGACCGTTGGGAAGCTATTCTAAGCTTAACCGGATTTGACCCAGAAAACTCGCATATTATCATTTCCAAAAGGCGACATGAAGCAGAATACTGTGTTCCAGAGGGCAATCGTGGAGTTTTCGCAAAAGTCGTGAGCGGAAGGTTCACCGCTGAAAACTTGCAACAAGCAGACGCAATCCAAAGTATTGAGCCAGTTATTGACAGAAGCTTGGTGGCAAGCAACGCTCAACTTGCAAGAATGACTGACGAATTGCATGATAACCTTGAAATATTCACTTTCATCGGCATAAACCTAAACGAAACCGCTTCCTCGTGTTCCGAATATGCATTAAGCGTTCTTGAAAGCAAAGTAGCAGAAGTTAACGATACTTCAACTTCTTATGTGAAGTTTAAGGGCTTAAGTGGATTAGCAATAGCAAAAGAGAATCTAAAGAACAGAAATAAGGGCTCAGTAACTGTGAGAAACACTGGCTCTGGCACAGGAGATATCTATATCTACAGGAGCGAAGAGATGCCGAACAGTTCTCACAGCGTTTTTGGAAGTGTTTATACAGGACTCGAGTTGTTGGATTCTGCAAAAAAAGGCGACAAAATAGCAGTCATCACTAAGCCTTCCAGAATAATGGTTCTTGGTCGCTCACAATCAGATGCTTCGGGTTTACTTTCCACTGTTGGCATTAAACAATTGCGCAATGGCCTGAAGAATGATGACGCAATAATAATAGCTCAAAGCCCGAAGAAAACTTTTGAAGCGATTAAGGAAGGTTCGATAAAAACATACGGATTATCAAAAGAAAAAATTGTTAAAATCAAATTACTGGATCAAAAAGCGCCAAAGACCTGCCAATTTTTCAGATCAGCAGCGCAACTTTTAGATAAGCCCATTGGACTACTTAAGGTTCATTTCAAAACAAAGGATCTTATTATTTTTAAAGCCGAGGCAGCGCCTTTAGAGCCGTTGATTCCAGAAAATATTCCTAAAAACCTTGTAAAATCAAAAACGTTGGGTGTAACTAACATGTCAACTAAGCATGCAGGTCTAATAGGCATAAGACTATCTGACAGCGAGAAGTACGGGCCTACAGGAGAGAATTTAGATTCCACGAACATTATTGGGCAAATTACTGAAGGTATGGATTTCTTGAAGAAAGTTAAGGAAGACGAAAAAATTTACTTAATTGAGGAGTAGTCTCATGAGTGAAGTTAAGACGAGAATGGTTGTGCTTTCACCAAAATCAAATCGTACGCCTTCTGAACTCGCGGTGAAGGTTTACTCGTTAGGACTGCCAATCAAGGTTAAGGAAACATGCTACGGCCTTCTTATTGAGGGAGAAGCAGAGCATGTGAATAAAGCTGTTCAAGAATTGAGAAAGTCATTTACTTACGATGTTTTTATGAAAGAGAGAGGTTTCCCGATTGGTGATCGCAGAATTTGTAGAGCTGATAGAGGAGGAGGCCCTAAACCAGGCTATCATCAGCTTGAAATGGAATTTGATGTTCTACCATTCATCAGTGAAGCCTTAGAAGATATTGATAGAGGCAAGCGTGTAGCTAAAAAAAGAGAAGAGAGAAAAGTGGAAGCTGATGAAATTAAAGAAATTGCGATTGATATTTTAAATTCAAATAAGAATAAGCAGAAGCGTGATAAATCTGGCTAAAAATGTTCTAATTTCTCCAGTAAACAGTCTTGTTCTGGCTGATATAGTTGAGAGGAGCGGTCATGTACCTTTAACAATGATGAGCGAAATTGGAAAAATCGTAAAGAATCCAGAAATAGATTCTCCGCCCATGAACATAACAGCTGAAGAACCAAGAAAAGGCTTGAAGTACGCGGCTGTCGAGGTGCCCTCAGGAGTCAGGGGCCGTCTATCAATGTGGGGACCGCTCGTAGAGAAAGCTGACGCAGCAATTATAATTGACGACGCTGATTTCGGGTTTGGGTGTTGTGGTTGCGCCAGGTCAAATGAGTTCTTAGTGTATCTTATCAAGCAGCATAAAATTCCGCACATCGTTGTCAATTATCCGAAAAACAAGAAAGAAGCAAAACAGATGGTTAGCAAAATAATAGACTTTCTCAAATCATTAGAGGAGACGAAAAATTGATAAAAATTGCACAAATATCCTGCGGAACAGAATACAGTGGAATTCAAAAAGAAATTGAAACTACTGCAAAAGATGTTGGAGCAACTATCGTTATACCTGAAGTTGCTACTGAAGACATTAACAAGGTTTCCCAAGAGTTCGGATTGAAGGTTGCAAGTAATGGCTTAAAAGTTATGATGGCAAGAGCCAAATCAATCGCTGAAGGAAAATCCAACGTCGATGGCGCTTTAATTGCAACCTGTTTCAGATGTGCTGAAGGAGCAATTGTGCGAAGCGCAATAAGAAGGTACCTTCAACTTGAAGCAAACATTCCAATTGTTTCCTACTCGTTTACTGAGAGAACAAAAGCAGGCAATTTTCGTTTAAGAATGGAAGCACTAGTAAATATCATCGCTAAAAAAGCGTTATTGGCTAGAACCAAGCAAGAAGGACTTACCGCAGGGATAGACTCAGGTTCTACCACAACAAAAGTCGCAATTATGAAAGATAACCAAATTATCGGCGAAGCGTGGATACCTACAGTTGACATTGTTGAAACAGCCCAAAAAGCGTTTGAAACCGCGTTAGAACAAGCCAAAGTTCAAGCAAAGGACATTCAAGCTATTGGCACAACTGGCTATGGAAGATTCCTGGTCGGAGAACGTTTCAAAGCAAAACTAATCCAAGACGAAATAACAGTAAATTCAAAAGGAGCAGTATTTTTAGCGAACAGGCAAAAAGGCGACGCAACAGTACTAGATATTGGAGGAATGGATAACAAAGCAGTAACTCTGCATGACGGCATACCTGACAGCTTCACAGTGGGAGGTATTTGCGCAGGCGCCTCAGGGAAATTTCTTGAAGTAACCGCGAAAAGATTAGGAATGGACGTTGTCGAGCTAGGTGAATTGGCTCTAAAAGGGCATTATGACAAAGTAATGATGAATGCATACTGCATAGTCTTCGGAATGCAGGACTTAAGCACCGCGTTAGCAGCGGGAACATCACCAGCAGACGTCGCAGCTGCAGCGTGCCACAGCGTAGCAGAACAAGTTTTCGAGCAGCAACTACAAGAAATCGACCTTCGACCGCCAATAATTGAGGTCGGAGGAACATCTTTAGTTAAGGGATTAGTAAAAGCCATGGAAGACACACTCTACATGGATGTAATAGTTCCAGAACATTCTCCGTTCATAGGCGCCGTCGGTTCAGCCGTCCTAGTTTCCGGACTGCTGGAGGACAAGTAATGTCAACAATAGGTTCCGAAAAACTCACAATAGAAGTTCCAGATGAGGCAAGCCGCCGAGCATACCAAACTTATATCGAATCAATCTTAGCAGAGTCCATGATTCAAAGCGCCATCAAGAGCTTGTATATTTACATTAATCCAGAAGAACCAGTCTTCATGATCTATGCAGTTTACGCTGTATCAGGCAGAGCAGTAAAAGCCTCAGAGGTTATAACCATTCGACAACTTGAAAAAGGAGTTAGTCTAACGGCAGAAGACGATTCTTACATGCCAAAACTGCTAAGAGCCCTTTTCAACAAGTACGGGAAAGAAGAAGTCAGCCAACCCAGCAGGTATGAAATCGTCATTGAAAAGCCGATAAAAGTTGAAGAATTATCGGAAATGGTTATTGATGACCCAAAAGAGGAGCTACTTAATAGAATAATAGACACGTTGACTAGAATGATTCCTGAAGGAATGCGTGTTAGATACTCAACAACGCATGACTCAAAAATCTTGATCGTTGCCTCTGAAGACCCGATTAAACCGTCATGGCTCGAATTATCCAAAGAAATTATTAAGAAGGCTGATTCGCTTGAAAGATAAAGGATTTAATTATAAATTTAAGAGTGCACGTGACGCGAAACAATACTCAAAGTTCGCTCATGCAACGATGCTGCACCCATGCTTCAATGATAAAGCTCATTCTCAATGTGCAAGACTACACTTGCCTGTTGCACCCAAATGTAATGTACAATGCAATTTCTGCAAAAGAAGCATTAACAAATGCGAGAATAGACCAGGCGTAGCATCACGCATCTTAACTCCGGATGAAGCTTTAGAAAAAGTCAGAAAAACCGTCAAAGAGTATCCGCAACTAACAGTAGTCGGAGTTGCCGGTCCAGGGGATTCTCTTGCAAATGAAGCAACATTCACAACTCTTAAGAGAGTTCATCAAGAGTTTCCAAACCTAATAAATTGTATCGCAACAAACGGTTTACTCTTGCCAAAGAAAGTGGATGAACTAGTGGAGGCTGGCGTAAAAACCATAACTGTCACAGTCAACGCCGTGGATCCAGCCATCGCAGCAAAAATCTATGAATATATCGTGTATGAAGGAAAGAAATACACGGGTTTGCGTGCTGGAGAGATAATTACAAAGAACCAGATTGAAGGAATAAAATTAGCCGCAAAAAAAGGCTTATGCATAAAAGTAAACACTGTTCTCATACCTGGAATAAACGATAAACATGTTGAAGAAATCGCGAAAGTAGTCTCCAAACTTGGAGCGTTTAAAATGAACATAATTCCGCTTTTGCCGCTTCATAACTTCAAAGACTTGCGCTCTCCAACATGCGAAGAATTAAGGACGAGTCGTGACCTTTGCGAACCTCATATTCCACAGTTTAGATTATGCAAAATGTGTAGAGCAGATGCATGCGGAATCCCAGGCTTAGAAAAAAGAGGCATCAACCGAGAGGATGACACTTGTATATCACATTAACCTACACCGGCGGAGTGTATAGGCAGAATGAAATCGAAGAGTTAGTAGAGGATCTTGGAGGATTTGTGGTACAAAAGAACATTACCCAAACAGGAGTAATTATGCTAATTGCAGTACCAGAGAAAGACACGAACAAAGTTCGAGAAAAAGCTCAAGAACTCCATGGGGAAATAGAAAACGCGCCTTTAGGTGGCACTGAAATAGCTATCGTTGCGCCTTCTCTTTCCCCTCAACATATGCCTCATCCACTCTGCGACATAGCTGAATACTTGAGGCGTCAAGGTGCAAAAACCAATTTTATTGGGTTAGCAAGAGGGGTTGGCCGCAGGATTGCCCAGATAAGTGAGTCGGAAAAAAGATTGCTTGAGGAGCATGATGCTGCTGTGCTTGCTCTTGGATGTTTTAGCAAATGCATTACGGAAAAAGCAAAGCTGATTTCAGATATAACGATTCCAATAATCGTCACTGGCGCTCCACAGATTGAAGAGAAAATGCCGTATGTGGGTGAGTACGTTAGTGGGGTAGAAAGGATATGCCGTCGGTTTCAAAAAGAGGAAGAAATCAAAGTACTTGAACGCATTGCAAACGCGGTAACACGTTGTATTGATAAGAGAAGAGAAGATATAGACAACGATCCCCCTGCAATTCAACCATTTTTTGTTAAGAAAATGATAGAACAGCAAGTTCCAGCTATAAAGCAAGTTGTTTCACCAGCTCCAATAGTAGTCAAACTTGACGGGTTAAGAGTAAAACTTCCCTTCAACAAGTACCAAGAAAAAATTCTAAACGTAAATCTTGCAGAGAAAGTTAAGATAAGAGACGTCGCTAAAGTCAAAGCATCAGAAATAAAAGGACACACAATAGTAAAGATCCTACCAGAATCAGTTGTTGCAATCACAATCTAACATTAAATGTAATTTAAATTGCATTAAAAATTATAGGTTCGCAATTAGTTAAGGGACACTTTATGACTGGCAAAAAAAATCAACGTAAAAGTGCATACGGGACGAAAGACAGGCACGTCATTCGATTTGCCGGAGCTCGTGTTGTAATAGAGGACGGTATTGTAAAAGAAATTGAAGATCTCACGACAAATTATTGTCCACTTTATGACCGCGCTTATGGAATTAAGTTTCTCACTAAGGATACTATAAGATCAATGGTTGAGCAAAACATCAGGAAATTTGGAACATACACCGAGCGAAGAGCTTTGGATCATGAAGATTTTGTGCTCTTTGGAGCGTCAGAAATGATCATGACAGTGATGATGAGAGGAATTCTCGATTCAGCCGTTATCGCGTGTGATGGAGCCGGTACTGTGGTGACGAATAATCCTTATCTTGTCCAAGGAATTGGAGCGAGACTAACTGGAATCGAAAAGACCTCTCCTGTTCCCAAGGTCATAGAGAAACTGGAGGCGAAAGGTGCTTCAGTTTTAAATCCATTAGATGCAACGATAAATCAGGCAAAAGGTGTTTGTAAAGCTGCTGATTCGGGCTATAAGAAGATTGCAGTAACGGTGACTGGACGAGAAGCACAAGAAGTTATAAAGATTAGAAAGATTGAGAAAGAAAAGGGAGTCAACGTGGTTATTTTTGCGGTTCATAACACTGGGATAAGCCTGCAAGACGCTGAAATCTTAGCTAACCATGCGGATATAGTGTGGGGTTGCGCATCGAAGACTGTTCGTGAGATTGTTGGACCTAAAGCTTTACTTCAAGAAGGCATGGCAATACCCGTGTTCGCTATTACAGAAACTGGTAAGGGCATTTTGTTGGCAAGAGCAGAAGCACTTAAGGAACCGTTAGTGATATTGAAAGCAAAGCTACCTACACTAACGGTTGAAAGATCGCCAAAGCCTCTAACGTAATCGCATTAATGTCTATTACCGAAATTCGATTTTAGTGAGCCTTTTAATGTGCGATTTGAATCACAACAAGCGTTTTAAAACATAGATGTAGCTTCCCTTCGTCAGTTCAAAATTCCCATGTCTACAATCATTGGGTATTTTAATAAAAAATCCGCTAAAACCCGCTGAAGAAACAGAAATTTCAGAAAAACAACCTGAAAACAGATTTATTTTGAAGTTGAGTCCAAGATATTTTTAAGAAACATTAGTAGGTTAAACTTTTATAAGAGCTGAGGTCGTTTAAAGGTGTAATGTTTTATTAAAAATGGTTTGAGACTTATGCCAGTTATAGTTTATAAAAACTTTAAGGATCTTCTCGAATTTAGTGTAACAATGATTGACGGCGTAAAAAGGAATATTTTGGAAATGTTGTCTCGGGCAGCTTTACCCAGCAGGGTTGTTGCAGAGTATCTGGATCTTCCACCGGAAGTGGTTCAGGGATGCTTAAAACAACTAGTCGACTCTGGCTTAGTTGTGGTGTTGGCAACAGATAAGCAGGGCCAAAAATACTATTCAGCAGTTACGCCAATCCTTCGAGACGTTGACATAAAAGAACTGGAACCTGGACTTAAAAAATTGGCTAATAACTTTTATAAGGAATTTGTAGAAAAAATTACTCAAAATCAAGCATTGGTAGAAGAAGTTTTTGCAAAAAATGGCGGACGATACACACTTGGCAGAGTGCTGGAATACGCAGGAGGCAATGTCATGGAATTAATGTATAAGAAGATCCAGAAAATGTCTGCCGAAGAAAATAAAAGGATAATAGAAAATATTGCTTCAAGAGAATGACAATTAACGTTAAAAATTACTAATTAGACAATTAAAATTAGTTGGAAATCGACATCACCGAGCGAAGAACAATAGCAAATTGCCCAGTGCTACATATCTACAGCGAAAAAATTTCAGTGAACATTGAACTTTCAATAAAAAACTGAATAAATTTCAGTAGCTAAATTATTAAAAGCGCGCTTCAATTTTTTATCTCTTTATCACGAGCTGGCCACGATCCAAAGACGATGGGCCAAATGTATACCCAGCTTACAAACACCCACGCGTATCCCAAATTCTCTGCCAGGGGCAGGCCTGCTAAATTATTAGTTATGTAAAATGAACATAAGGCTAAAGCGACAGTCATTGCTGTTCCAACTATCCCTTTTAAGGGTTGCCGAAGTTTCTCAAAAGGATAATTTTTAAAAACCCACGAGGTTGCCACCAGCCAAAAAACCCAATGAGCAAACCAAACTGGACCAACCAAGTTCCCTCCAACAAAGCTTGTGCCAGCAAGCCTAAAAGCAAACTCTAAAACCAAAGATGACGCACCCATCACTACAAATGACAAAATTCCTTTGAATGGCTGTTTCATAGTTCCAATTGGGTATCTGTCAAACCAGAAAAAGTACAACACGAAAAATGCAAACCAAATTGATGGAACATATCCGATTGTTAATAGTAACACGATTGTTATGAGGTACCAGAAAAAGGCGTTGAGAATCACCGCTTTGGGCTGTTTTAACCCTTTAACAAGTCTGTTATCAAATGCGGCAGATAAGCCTAATGCAAAGAAAAGGTTTGCAATTATCGGCCAATAATTCTCTGTTCCATAATTGAGAATGTTCACTTGGACATAGGGTTGAACAAACGCGTAAATGATACACGCGACAAGAAATAGTGCTCCTTGAAGGGGCTGTGAATATTTTCTCAGTGGCCATTTGTCAGAATAGGAAATAATAAAAGAGAACCAACACGCAAATAACGTATAGACTGATAAAGTGACAGGATCCACGCCAAAATAGTTACCTATAAAAATGGTTGCAACCGAAGCAACGATTACGCAAGTCCATGGCAAGAAACCTTTTAACGGCTGATTCAATTCTCAAAGCCTCAAGAAGAAAGAAAATGGTTAAACCTGCTGCTTGCGTAGAGAACCCAATGCAGAAGGCGATGGACCCTCAAGCTGCTCGAAACCTGATTCCCACAAAATTTTGCGACAATTCAAAACAGCAAGCCCACGGGATTTTGATGTCTCTTTTTCAGCATCTCTTGGGTTTGGTCCTGTCTCAGCCCAAATCAAATTTGCCCCCGCAAGCAATGAGGGCATATTTGGCTCGTGGGTGCAGTGACCTAAAGCAGATTTGCCCATAACGAGCCTTGATACAGCGACCGTTTTGGCAAGTTCCCAATAGGAGATTTCACCGTTTTTATGGAGTGGTGTGCCTGGTGCACAGACTCTTTTCATTGCTCCACTGAATGTTACTCTAAGTTCTTTTCCTAAAAACATGAGATCAACTATTTCATCTACTGCATGTTCCGGTCCAATAGGTTCAATGCAGAATAAACTGTCTAATCCTGCTTTCTGAGCGTTTTTTATTGTTTGTATTCTTTTTTTAGGGTCAATTTTTGTGTCTTTTCCTTCTCGGAGTCTAATGGCATGGTATATTGCCGTAAAACCTGCTTTTGCTAAGTCTTCAGCTTGTTCTGCTCCAAAATCATAAATGTTCGCAACTAAAGGCATAGTAGGTAATAAAGCTGCTTTTACTTTCTTGCCAATACTAATGAATTCTTTGAAGTCATAGCTACCTGTCGTCATCAGGTAAATTGCGTTTGCTCCTGCATCTTGAAAGGCTTTGGCTCTTTCTACAACTTCCTGAGGACTTAATCTAATTGCTTTCTGGTCCAAACTGCCAAAAACGCAGAATTTACAGTCGTTGGCGCACGGTGAGAAATCCAAGCCTACTTGAGCATGTACTTCACCTTTGTTTTTGAATTGATCACGCGACAATTTGTTTGCCACATAGCATAGGTCATACATTTCTTTTGAGAATATTGGAACTTTCATAAGGGCTGTTGCTTCTTCTTTTGTGATGAGTTTATTTGATAGTGATTTATTTAGGATAATTTGAATTTCTTTATCGCTGAGTCTACTTGACATTTTACAAACACTTTCTCGTCTGCCTGATTATTAAATAAACATATTTATGGCTTTTGGAATAAAAATTCGGTATAAAGTTTAGAAAATAAATCAGAATTTAAGCAATATTTTGCCCCATGACTTCTTTGGCGCTACACATTTTTAGCAGTTGTTGGAGTGATTATGTGCATGATTGCAGCCGCCGATAAGTTGCATTAAATTTCCGCCAATATAGAAATCAACTATTTCCTTAACGGTACTCCCATCAGCTTTTAGCACATTGATTCCGTAGCTTCGAATACTTGCTAGGCATCCTGGTCCCATACCGCGGACGACAAAAACGTTGGGTTTCAGAAGTAACAGGTGCTCATGTGGATATCCAGTTCCGCCTACATGGACGCTCTTATTTGGTTCGGTTTGGAAATTGGTTATTTTGCTATTTTCATCCAATTCAATAATTGCGTAGTAAGGTGCTTCTCCGAAATGTTCAGCCAAACGTGATTCTAGACCGTTTTGATCATCAACTGGTATTACAATTTTAGTAAACGTTTTCTCACCTCATTGATCAATTTTGTTAAGTTTAGATGTAACATAAACAGTATTAATCTGTTTGGTTTAGAAAATAACCAAGTTTAGGCTGCGGAAGCTCCGGCGTGCAGCAAAAAAATGAAGATAACTGCTATGGGAATGAATTCCGACCTCCGTCAGTTGTCAATAGGCTCTAGAAGTAATCAGTGCCCAGAAGAAGCATAAATCATAAGCACCCATTGAACGATAAATTGAAAAAAGAGTTAATCAGAATTAATTCACTTGCCCATAGAGCGAAAGGACTACTTGCTTTCCGATTTTTTCACTATTAGGTTAGTGGAGACCTGAATTGGTTTTGTAAAACATAGATATACTGGGCAACGCTTTTTCCATTCTTCAAGTAACTTCTCAATTTTATCTTGACTGTCATTTGAGTAAACTGTAACTGTGAGTGAAACGTTTCCAATGTCTGCTTTAGCACCTTCCATGCCGAGAATTCCTTTTAAATCAAATTCGCATTGGACATCTGCATCAACTGAGTCAATTGATGTATTTGTTTGTGGGGCAAGTGTATTCTTGATTAAACCTGCAGCGCAACCAGCCAGTGACCCGAGCAAATGAGGGATTGGTCCGATTGTTGTATCACGCCCTCCGAGTGAGGGAGGAAAATCTTCTTCCCAACTACTGTTACCCGCTTTAAGGGTCACTACACCATCCTTGTTAGTTGCTTTAATCTTTGGCTTTAATAAGCCAGCTTCAGGTTTTGTCTCAAACAATTTCACAAATTTTTGGAGCCCAGCAGCCTTTTCTTCTATATCATTCAAGATAATTCACCTCCTCATAAAGATAGTATACGGGATTATAGGGGAATGTAGCTAACTTATCTATAAGGCCTTGTTGCTAAAATCCCTTCACGTCAAACTTTTAACGCTCATAAAGAGAACAAGTGTGAGGACCGGCAGGAAGAGGCAAATAATTTGCAAGTAAGCAGAATGACTAAGTAAGAAAAGAAAAAGGCTAGAAAAACCTTCCAGCACTTGGTAACATAAACTTCGCCAAGAAAAAAGAGATTCTTGGTTCTTTAATCAAAATAATTGCCCAAAAGTCTCTCCGGATAAATTAAGCCAACTCATTTCTATTAATACACGCTAACCAAAAAAACTGATTAAATGTTTTCAGACTTTTCAAAGGATATCTCCACATCTTTTTTGGTTGCAAAGCCTATTTCTGCTTCAACAGCTTTAATTATTGCACAGGGAAGTGGACATGCCGAGTGTGGCAACGTTTCATTAGCCTTTTTTATTATAATGTTTCTACTTGGCAATGTAATTGCCTCAGAAATTTTAACCTTACCTATTGCTTGTTTTAGCTTCGTAATATTTGGGCATTGACTTATGATGCTTATTTCAACTTCTCCACCAAGCGTCCTCAATATGTCTGCGCCGGATGCTTTCTTTTGCTCAACTTCTCCGTCCAGCACTTTCTTAACATTGATGACTGCGTTGAATCTGCAAGCGCCAGGATCGACTTTTAACGTTACCATGACTTCATACTCCCCGTAATTATTCATTAAAACTGCTAAATTTTTCCCTTTGAAGTAGTCTGTAATTTTTTATGATATTAATTTTTTGGAAATAAAAGGCAAACAAATTACTTAAAAAAAATGAAAAAGGAAAGAGAGAATTTACTTTGGAGGTATGACTGCTGTACGTTCTGCAGCAGGCATGAATTCTCTTGTGGCGCCTTTTGCGAAGCATGCTCTGACGTTTACGAAGTCGAATTTGAGGCTTGGGTCTGCGAATGCGACTTTGATTATTGGGTTGCAACACCAGGCGTCTCCTCGAGCTGAATGCGCTGCTGCGACTATTCCTGCGTATTCACCGGTGTGGCCAACGTTCATTGCGTAGTTTGGATAGTTAGGTCCTCGTAGTTCCATTGGCAATCCTTCGTCGCCTCGGAAGGCAAAGCTGTTTGCTGCTCCCATTTGGTCTTGTGCATCGTAACCGTAGAATCCAGAGTCTGCCGGCTATTTCTTTGTGCAGTATTTGAGATAGGTACCATCCGTTTACTCCTGCTTGAGCACGTCCAGTAGCGAGAGCGACACCTACTCCTGCTGAGGCAGATACTACTGAGGTTCTTTGTGAGCCTCCGAAGTGAGTTTCCGCTAGAGTTGGGTACATGTCATATTGGTCAAGACCATATTCTGTAGCTTCTGTTGCAACGTCGAGTATAGTGTCCATGGAAACTTTTGCCTTTGTAAATCCGCCATATTTCTTCTTAACGTAATCAGCAATGTTATAGCACATATCGTCAAGAATGTTGTCTGTGTAGGTTGCTGTTGCATATTGAGTGAATCCTACACCACCTGACATGTAGCTGCCGAAGTATATTTGGTCGAATAGCATTGCGCCTGCAGCGATTGTTTCAAGGGATTGTCTTACTGGGTCATCTGGGTGAACTCTGTCGTATTGGATCATATCAGCTAGATAACCAAATGTAATACCACCAGGCTCGTTTGGACCTCTTTGTCTTCTCCAAGGTGTCATTGTACCCATTTCAATTAATTCGGCGTGTTTTGATGCATAGGCGAATTCTCCAGTGGCTGCTTCTCCTGCCATTAGTTTGTATGAGCATATCATAGCCATGCAAATTTGCATTGCTGACCATCTGGAAATTGTTCCACCGTCGCAGACACGACCAACCATTGAGGGTGCTCTGACTACTTGCCAAACGCGGTTTCCGATTGCTTTCTTTAGGGCTGCAGCATTTTCTTTGGGGAATAATTTGTTTATGTTAATTACGAATCTTTTGTCTATGGCATCTGCAAGCTCATCGTTGCCTGTGAATAGTTTTACATAGCAATCTGACACTAGTGCGGGGTGTGTTTCAACCATGTGTTCTTGAACTACTGCTGCTCCAGGCATTGTGTGGTTGAGTATTTCCATGTATTCGCTTATTGTTTCTGGTGTTACTTCTTTGCCTAATCTGCTTTCTAATACTTTGTGCGGGGCATCTAAGCCTACGATTACTGTCCTTCTTATGTCGTCCCACATTTGCTGCATGGCTGCGTTGTTGATGAAATGTAAGTCGTCTCCTTCACAATAAACGTCTGTCCCAGAGATCTTATAGGGCATAAGAAGTCTTTGACCTACAGGTACACCACCTAAGTGAAGTATCCGGAGAGTACATCGGTATGCCTCTCTCTTTCTCGATCTTTTGGCTAGCTCTGTAGAATTCTTGCTTTCTCTTTGACTGCTTCCAGCCACCAAAATGGTAGTAGGTAGTAGTCTTTTTAGTAGGATCTTCCTTGAATTTCTTCTCAAGTTCTTCTAAAAACATTTTTTCTTTCTTAACCATAATTATTACCTCATTTTAACCTCTTTTTATAGTCCTTTGGCTTTTTCCGGGTTATGACCAGCGATTGTTCTTAGTGTGTGAATTCTTTGAATATATTTTAGTAGCTCTGGATCTTTTCGTATGGATGTTCCGTCTGCCCTGAAGATTGTTGTTCTTTTCCTTAATTCTTCTTCTGGTAACGGTTTTCCAAGTGCAATTGGCGTGTCTAACGGTACTCCCAACTGATCTTTAACATATGTGATTTCTTGCTTCTTCTTGTCGTAAACAGAGCGTCTTAATAAGTCAAACATCATTCCGTTCTCGTCCAGTCTCAAAGAGTGGCCGTGTACTGTTGCGCCTCTAACTGCGGTTCTTGCTGGGTCGAAAACTTCTGTTTCAATTAGCTCCTTTGAAACTGCTTCTAAATCTCTTTCTCTCATTTCAAGGGGGCATCTTCCTGATAGAGCGCCAGGGTCTACACCTCTGTATCTTGACATGTACATCCAGCACCTGCTGTAGGGTGCCAAAGGCGAGAAGTACACAGAATCGGTGAATTGTATGAATGTGATTCTGTCACCAGCTTTGGCTCCAGGTGTGGGTTCAACAAGTTTCCTTATCGTGCATTTAGGTTCGCCCATTTCTTCAAGGGGTGGGTGAACTGATTTATAGGCTTCTCCAGGCTCGCGATGCCCAAGCAACCTTATCAGAGATTCGTCAGAAATTGAGCGAAGCTTCTCCAATTTGTGCTTTGGGTCCATGTAGTTTCTTCTGTTCTTAGCTACATCGGAGACGCCAGGGGTATATTGAGGCTTATAATCTGATTTTTCCAAATGCTATACACTCCGTTTTGTCTCAATTATTGTATGGTTTCTTTTCAACTATTATTTTGTTTTCCTTAATAAGTTTAGTGATGACTTGACTTTTCCACTTATCTCATCGAGTTTACTTCGAGGGCATGTTTGACCCCTTACCACGTCAGTAACAATTTCAACAATCTCACCAAGAGTCTGCTCCTCAGTCGCATTCGGTTTTACAAAGCGCGTTCTAACACCGACTTCAGCAAAATCCTCAAAATCAACTGGACATTGACAAATAACAACCGCAGGAATATTGACCATTCTCAAAATTGCACGAGCTTTATAAACAATGTGAGCTCTAACATTTCCCAAATGAATTATTGCAAGTTTATGCTTTGAAATTCTTTGCAAATTCTTCTGGAGACAAACCAAAGATTGGTCCGTACCCTTGTCTTGAGGAAGGTGCATCAGGTGGTACACTTGAACCAGCATCTAAAATCAAAACACTCACACTGATACCAGCTTCTCTTAATGCAGAGGTAATTTCGCAAACGGGTTTAGTAATATGCCTTCTTCCAGGTGACATAGCTATAACAATAACATCTGCAGGAGACGCTTCAGCGAGAGTTCCACGTTGCGCTAATCCTCCACCTAAACCTAAACCCATTACCTCTCGGCAATCGATAAACTGTGTCTTTTTGCCTATGCAAGGCTTCTCCATTCTGCGACAAGAACCACCAGGCAACTTTATCATCGACTCCTAAGAATCTTAAAGATACGAATTATTTTTTGGAGATATTTTGAAACCATTCTCTCTTATAATCAGCTAGTGACACGTTTCTTTTAAGGAATTTGCCAACTCTAATACTATAGCCAAATGGAAGACAGTTGATCAGATATTTTCTTAATTTTTTTGATAACTTTTTCAGTTTCTTGGCTTGGCACTTCGAGAATTATTCGACCAGTCATGATGTGAATTTCAATTTCCTGATTTTGCACAAGAATCTTTCTGCTCTCAACTTGGTTTTCAGCTTCACAAGCGCAAGTAGCTTCTTCTTTAGGAAGACGCTGACCCTGCAAGGTTACAGAGATAACTTCTTCAATTTTAGAAATTTTATTTAATATTTTTTCTAAAGTTGCAAGGCTTAATAGACGATTCGGAAAAATTTCGATTTCTTCGTTATTTTCAGAAATATTTTTAAAAGAAAATTGAGGGGGTGTGTTTGGCACCGATTTTTTCGCCTATATAGAGGCCTTCACTTCTGCAGCAGCTTTTGCTACATGAGCGATTGGCTCTCTTAGTTCTGGTATTGTGCTGAAAACTTCGCTAATTATTCCAGCGACTTTTTCTGGTGTATAGTAAACTGTTCCTGCGTCGAGTGCGATTGCTGCTGCGACTGGAGGTATGGAGAATCCTTTGCTGTGTCTTGTCACGATGTGGTTTCCGTGGAATACGACTGGGCTTCCACCGCCGTATATTGAGTGGCTGAAGAATGAGAATTCAACTCCTGAACCCATGGATTTGCCGAACTCGACTGAGGGCAATCCTGTTTCGTGTTCGAGCATGTCGTTGAAATATACTACTACTGCTGAAACTCCTTGCATAGCTCTCATTGCGCCTTGGCTTATCATTGTGGCTGCTAATAATCCAGCTCCTGCGTATGCGTTCCAGAGCGCCATGTCGTCAGTAGTATATGTAACAAAACCTGATTCGTTCTTTTCAAGAGGTCGTATAACTTTGTCTTTGAGTGCACGTTTTACGAGGCTGGTAATAACAGTGCCGACTGTTCCGGTTTTACCGTTTTCCTTAACAAGGTCGTAAACGAGGTTGTTAGCGTTTAATCCTTGGAATGCGAGTCCGAGAAGTTGCATTCTTTCAAAGTCGCCGATTGCGTCTCCCATTTCGAACGCTGCTGATCTGTTCAAGTATTGAGGATAAGGCTGCTGTGTTTAAAGCGTTCTTCTTGCATATCATTGCTACATAAGCCGCGGATATGTTTCTTAGAGCGTAACCTAAGCCCTCGTTTGCCTGTGGCACACCTAGGACAGAGGCAAGATTACTGCCCATTAGATTAATTGATTGTGGGTACCTGCCCCAAACAGCTGCTTTAACCATATCCGCATCGAACATTGATACGTTGAATACATCAATGATCGTTTGCGTCACAGCTGATGCAATGTTAGTTAAAGATGTTGTGTATTCAGCACTAGCTTCGAGTCTCAGAGTTGGAGATTTAACTAGGAGTTGTTTTCCGCCAGCTAGAATTTGAACTTCAGCATCATCGCCTTTCTTAGCTCTGACTTTTTCCAAAACCTTGTCTGCAATGACATTGGCATTTTTCACAATGTCGAGTTGTAGTTCTCTTCCAGGAATCTTACATCCTTCACCGCCAACTGTTCCGTTTGCCAAAGATTTCTCTATGCCTTCTAAGTTAACAGCGACGGATCTCATCAATGTATGAATTATTTTCTTAATCGCAGGGTTTAAAATTGGACTAATGGCCTCAAGAGGTACATTAGACTCAAGTAGTTTTCCTTCCTCACTATACAGGTCTATTTTGTCCTTGTACTTCATTCCGATCATGACCTTTTGGTTTTATTATGATATTCTTTCAGACTATATAAAACTTTTATTATAAACTTTGCTGAAAAAACGAAATTTTCCAACATATTTTTTTAAGTCGCGCTTTAAAATAAAGTCTCATATTCGCCTTAAATCCACAAATAGCCTAAATCCAAGGCGCTAAAAGTTAATCAACCAAGTAGGAAGGTTAGATTAATTGAGAAAAGGCGCTTACCGCTCTAAAACCCCAAGAACTATCGACCCAACCGATAAAGCTTCGACAGAATGGTTGGATAGTTTAAATGCAACGAGGGATGGTTAATTTTACAACTGGTTAAATTTTTTGGAATTTACAGGCATGACAGGCGACCAAATACTTGCAGACCGCAAAACCGATACCGAACATAGCTGGGAACGCAAAATAATGTCATTCAAACAATGGCTAAAAAACAAGGGTTTCATTCAAGTACGCAAAAACCGCAACCATTGCGCCTAGAAGTTTTTTCACATACTTTTACATGCCAATTGTTTTACGAACACAAGAAAGTAAAAAACAACAAGGCAAGTCGTAAAACCGAAGACTATCGGTTTACTAGGGATGATTTAAAGAAAATGGCTGATATAGGTAATTTAACCAAACAATACGTCATTACAGTTGGCAAGTCGTTAGGCTTACGTGTTAGCGATTTTATAACATTGACACGTGGAAACTTGGAGCCTTATCTTAACAGAGAATTGCCTAGTTGTATCGGTCCGCTAAACACGCAAAAAGACTGCGCGTGCTTAAACAAACATTTCTTCATAGCAATCTTTATGATAGTATCTTTGGAGTTGATTTCTCCGTGGGCGACTTACAACTTTATCATTTAGCCTGAACGGTTTATCGCAGCGCATACAATACTTGGTGAAAATCTGAGTTTTAGTTTTATTACGACTTAAACCCGCTACAAACTCAGTCATAACAGCATCAACTTAAGATTACTACAGTTGTTTTTTTGCGCTCATAGACTTTGTTACCTTTAGCCGTGTTAGAGTAAACTTTGATTCCAGCAATGCTAATTCTGCTTTTAACCAAGCCTTCGGCAATCAATTTTTTCAGACAAATGCTTACAGTAGTCTTACTTAAAGCCAATTCAAAGCAAATTTGAGTGTATCTTGTTCGTCCATTTAATGAAAGAAGGCGAAGAATATCAAAAGCAGCTTTTGAGACCATATTCCTCCTACGCCCAGACATATATTCTTATGATCCCCCATATTTCTGACAATTTTATTGGAGATTAGTTAGGGAGTTGGAATCAAGTATTGAGACCTGGAGTATGTACATGAAGAACACCTCCCTAAACCATCACACCATCACAAGGCTTTTATGTAAATATTCAAATATATAATTTGGTAAGTCGAAAATGCGAACACCCTGAGACTAGTGGTAGTGAAGGTTAGTTAATGGTTTATGATCAATTACTATGAAAGTTATTTTCTTGGAAGTACTTATTCATTTTCAAAGCCAGTCTAAAATATCAATGGAAGATTAACAGATGAATGGATACAACAATCAGTTATCAGAGATTCTTACAAAACTGGGGCTGACTAAAAAAGAGCAAGAAGTTTTCCTTTACCTCGCAAAAAATCAAGTCCCTACCAATGCTAAGGAAATTATAAACAGACTAAGACTCCATAAAGGGGATACATATCGTGCTCTAAAGAGTTTACAAAGTAAGGGCATCGTAGAATCAACAATAGACCGCCCAATGGCATATATTGCTGTTCCAATTGAAAAAGTTCTAGACTTGAATATTAAAGCAATGAAAGAACAAACTCATTGCTTAGAAGCTGATAAAAAGGAGATCATAGCTCAATTTAAGTCAATAACATCTGATTACCCAATAGCGGATAATGAAAAATTTCTAATTCTTAAACGGCAAGAAATTATATCTGCAAAAGGCGTACAGGTGGTTCTTGATGCAAAGAAAGAGATATTATGGATGGTCTCAAATTTTAAGGGACTATCTTCTGAACAGATAGTACAAGGCAATTTTAAGAATGTGAAAATTAGATCTTTAATCAATTTTAAACGTGAAGAAGTCGAAAAAGTTAACCGATTTATGGCTACGACTATTGAATTAGGTATTAATGCAGAATCGCGTTGTTTAGTTTTGGAGGAAAATATAACATATAGACTTTTAATAGGAGATGATAAAAGTGCGATGCTAGTTTGGGAATCTAAGATGGGCGAAGATATGGTTGCTTTTTGGACTGATAGCGAAGTGTTTATTCGAGTGTTGCGAGTATTTTTTGAGGGGTTATGGGGCAAAGCTGTCGATGTGAATACAAGAATACAACAACTTGAGCAAGTAAGAAAAAAATAAGAATTAATTATTATAATAAATTTATAGCGCTAGCAGCCATCGCACTCTTAAGGACAGCACACGAAGAGTATGAGTAAGTTTGAACGACTTGTTGATTGATTTGACTGTAGGTACATTTCTGCTTTGCAAAACCTGGTCTCCCACTCATTAACCTAATAATGAAAGAAACAGAAAGCGAGCGTTCCGAGCCAAACTGCAGATCAAAAAACCCAAGGAAACATCAGTTCTACGCACGGTCCGCAGAAAATGGTTTGAAACAATATTACATTGTTAGTGCCTTAATAGATGCAACTGATAATCTAGTAATTCGCATTTAAATAAAAAAATTGAGGAATTGTGAAGTTAAGGAATGCGACCTAACTTCTTCAGTAATTCTTTAGTGCTTGGATACTTATCCAGGTCAGAGTGCGGGAAGTACAGTGACTTCGCATATTCTGTCTGGAATTCAGGATCCACTGCAAGTTCATAGTACTTTACCTTTTTGCTTATTTCTTCAGCTTTCGCTCTTTCTTCTTTTGAAATCAAAGCAAGTCTAGAACCTGTGCCAGCAAGGTTTCCAACGAAAGCGATCTTTTCAAGCGGCACTTCAGGATACATGCCGATTGTCCTTGCGTTTTCGGCGTCGATATAGTTTCCGAAGGCCCCAGCAATCACCAGTTTATCCAGTTTCTCTATTGGAATGTTCATCCTTTTCATCAGAATGTCTGCTCCAACGTGCATTGCAGCTTTTGCCTGCTGGAGTGCTCTAACATCAGCTAAGGTTAAAACGACATCTGTGCCGATGCTTGTTTCATTCTTTCTCGCTATCACAAATTCCCAGCCGCTAGATCCCTTTCTTAATCTATCAGTTCTCTTCATCATTTCTGGAACAAAGTTGCCCCTCAAGTTTATTATACCAGACTTCAGAAGCTCAGCTGGAGCGTCGACGAGTGCGGATCCAGTTATGCCAACAGCAGGAGCATTTCCAATAGTTCTGAAGTTAAGGTCCAATGTATCAGGATCAATGCTAATTTTTTCGATAGCTCCTGTTGCTGCTCTCATGCCGAATTTTATTTCCATTCCTTCAAAGGCTGGACCAGATGCACAAGAGTCAGCCATGCATAGGTCTTTATTTCCGCACATGATTTCAGTGTTTGTGCCTACGTCGATAATCATTTTGATTTCATCTTCTTCTAGAAGTTTTGATGCTAAGATGCATGCAATACTATCTGCTCCCACGAAACCTCCAATGACCGGGAGATAGTGCGTATTCGCATTTGGGTGAGCCTTTAAGCCTAACCTTGCAGCGCGTACATCAACACCTCTTCGAAGTACTGGCGGGTAAGGTGAGAAGCCTACATATCTAGACCAGAAACCGAGGAAACAAAGTTGCATTGCTGTGTTACCGACGAAGTTGGTTTCGTATATTTCTTCAATTTTCACATTTGCCTTTTTGCAGCATTCCTCAGTTATTTCGTTAATTCCTGAGACAACAGCTGTTTGGAGTTCCTGGATGGCTTTCCACTCACCCATCATAGCATAGGTTATCCTTGACATGACATCTTCGCCCAGCGGAATTTGGGGGTTCATTCTAGCTGCGACGGCAACAACTTGACCGGTTTTAAGATCCATCAAGAATCCTGCTAGCTTTGTAGATCCGATATCCACGGCAAGTCCAAAGCATCTATCGGAGGTATTTCCAGGTTCGAGAGCAATAATTTCTTTGTCGTTCCAGACAACAGCGGTTGCTTTGCAATCTTCTTTTCGAAGGTTTATTGGAAGAGTTTTTGCGGTGTCAAAGTCAAATTTTACGTTAGAAAGACCGTACTCCTTGTTTAATGCATCAAAAACTCTGTCTTCATCAGACCTCATGTCATGAAGTGATGGTTGAGTCATTTCTAAATAGTATTTTCTCACGAAGGGGTTGGGTTTTACTGGTACATCAAGCCCGTCAGTTTGTAGTCTCTGAACTCCCACTCTGCTTGTTAGTGGAACATAGATTATTGCAGAGTTTGTTATTGTAGCTTGGCATGCTAATCTGTGGGATGTGTCAAGTTCCTCTTGGGATAGGCGCTTTGATTCCTTTTCTGTGAGGGGACTTAAACCCTCTGCTCCTTTTTGAATCTTGATTTTGCATTTTCCGCAAGTGCCTTTTCCTGAGCATAGTGAAGATAAATCTATGCCTAAACCTTTGGCGGCATCTAAAAGGTTGATGCCCGATGGAAACTTTGTTCGTTTGCCATAGGGCTGAAATACGATCTCAATTTCTTCAGGAGCCAAACTAGTCTACCTTCTTATTGTTTCTGATCTTTTTTCATTACGTCTACAGCGGTCATGATACTATCTAGCAACTGCTTAACTTTGCTGACAGCTTCTGAAGAATCCGCGCCATAAGCATCTGAACCTATTTTATTCTTCCATTCCTCGCTTACTGAGCCGCCGCCTATGATAGTTTTAACAGTGTCTTTCATTCCTGATTCTTTCAGTTTTTCTTCTACTGTTTTCATAGACATGAGCGTTGGCGTCATAAGCGTTGACATCGCTATTACTTGCGCTCCTTCACTCTTAGCTTTATTAATAAATTCGCCTGTTGGCACATCTTTGCCCAAGTCCACGATTTCATATCCAGAAGCCGTCAACATTATTTTTACAATGTTTTTTCCAATGTCATGAACATCGCCTTCTACAACACCCATAACTATCTTTCCTTTTGATTTTCTATCCGCCGCAGGAATATGAGGAGTCAAAAGTTCTATCCCAGCGTACATTGCATCTGCTGCCGCAAGCATGTCAGGCAAGAAATATTCCTTTTCTTCGTATTTTACGCCAACAATTCTCATTCCTTCTGCAAGCCCATTCAAAATCGCCTTCAAAGCTGGAACGCCCTTAGCGATAGCCTCGTTAGCAGCCTCTTTAGCCATCTCAACGTTTCCAGTATCAACTGCATCAGAAAGTTTCTTAAATATTTCAGTTTCACTCATTATTTTTTCTCTCCATTAAATTATTAGTTCTTTAAGTTTCGTGAGTTTTGTTGCAGGAATAAATACTTTTTTGTAAAGTATTCCTCTTTATCATTGTAGTTTCCCAAATTCTTTGGCTGCATCAATAAAAGCCTTCACATGATCAACAGAAGTCTCTAGCCAAAAATCACAACCGGGAGCCACAATATCAACGCCATCTTGGATGTTTTGCTTGACATAGTCCCTTATTTTTTCGACAGTACCTAAGTGTATCACTGTGTAGGATGGGCAATTACCGGCGACAGGATAACCTGGCTTAATCTTATCCACTGCATTTCTAACTCCGCTAATTTTTGTTCTCTCATCTACTGATATGGCACTTGCACCAGTTCCAACCATTTTGTCAACAATCATATTAGCATCTCCGCAAATGTTCAAAATCGTTTTTGCCTTCAAAGGCTTAATCAAGTCAACGATATAAGGCTTAACGAATTGATCAAAATGTCTCGGTGATATGTTATCTGTAGAAGCACCCATCTCATGAAGAGTAATTATGTCAGCCCCAGCTTCTTCGTATAATTTTGCTATTTTTGCGTAAAAATCGTTAGCGCTTTTTACGAATTGATGAACCTTTTCTGGCGAAACTCTCAGCCACTTCAAGAAAGTAACGCTGTCCACTAGGTAACTGCTGATGCTCGTGAATGGTGGTGTTATGTAAGCATTTACGGGAACTTTGCCTTCAAATTCTTTTTTCAATATTTTGATTGCTTCAATGACGACTGGAACTCTTCCAGCTGTTGATACGTCATTGGGAAATTTAAGATCTGAAGGCTCGTTCACGTGAAATTCTTTAATTGAGGGCCACTTTATTGTGTCTTCGTGAAAATTAATCACCGCTCCAAGTGCCTCCGCTTCAACTGTCATACAAAATGGTACTGTCACGTTATCAAGACCACATAATCTGTGAGCCGCCGAGCCAAGTTTGGCCATTTTCACAGGGTCTTTGTGTGCGGCTGGCCAATAAGCATCATAAGACTTCATGAAATCAATCGTGCTTACACTAACAGAGTTTATGCAAGGAAGCCTATCAACAGAACTTTTCTTGCCGTTTAAAACAGCCATGACTCTGTCATAAGAAGTCAATTCAACCATATTGCATCATCTCTTTATTCTTATTCAATGTCTAACTTTTTAACGATTTCGGGGAATAATTTATACAGTGGATGCTCTTTCGTCAAGGTTTTTATTCCGAATTCAGTTTTAGCTGCTGCTGGCAATCATTGCGTCAACTCCAGCGCAGGCTGGAAATACCCAAGGGGCCGACTCAACTGGTCCATAAAACAGGTAATCTGCGCCTAAGGCTAAAGGTACAACTTCTGCCGCTGCTTCACACGCTTTAAAGATATCTTGTCCCCACTTTTTTGGTTCTTTCCAAACAGTAGTTGCGTTTCCAGGTGAACCGCCCACTGGAAGACCGAATTCATCTTTTACTAAGTAACATGCTCTAGCTCCAACGCCTATGCTTGGAATGTATGTAAAGATGGTTGCGTCAACTAATGGCTTTTCTATTCCTGCTCCCTGAGCTATGTCCAGCAAGCCCTTTTGCTCTTCAGTGCCCCTGAGCAAAGACAAAACACCTTTGGTCGTACGATCCTTTGTGTTGTAACATAGAATTACAGCTGACTTAACCTTTGACTCTCTAATAGCATTAAGTTCATCTTCGCTGGGCAACGGAACTGACATCACACTGTTGTAAATGATTCGATCTGAAAGACCTACCTCAGCAATATGATTTAGAACTTTAATTTTAATCTCGGGCGTCCAAATATCTGCTGAAATCGGACAATCAGTTGTCTCTGCAACAAAATCGATGAACTTACAAGCTGACTCAAGCGAGATGCATACAACATCTAACCCGCAAGGGTTACCAGTAAGATCAGAAAGCTCTTCTTGTTTATTTATCAGTTCCTCTGCCTTTTTCCTGTCGAAAATGCCTTTTTTCTGGTCCTCTACGATTTTATGTTTGCCATAAAAAATGGTTCCGAACAGCACCTTCGGGAGTTCTCCCGGCTGTCCACCTATACTCACATTTCCTATCTTGAAAATTTTTTGTTGAGATTTAAATTTAAACATGTCTTTGTTCACCTGTTGTTTTTTAGCAAAAAACACCTATATTTTTACTTTTTTGTAAACTTCTTCTTTATTTGCCCATAACCTGCCGATTTCTGTCAAATTCGTTAAGTATTACCTTTATCTCTTAATGTTGTAAAAAATTCTTAAAGTGACTGTTTATTTTTCGATTAATTCATCAACTCTTTCTTCATGGCGAACGCTTTCACAATAAGGATAATAGTTGAAAGGTAAGTTACAGAGCACATGCTTTTCTAAGTAATGTACACATATAAAAAATGTAAAGAAAAAATAAAGACTTTTCGACATGCCAAGCTTATTGGCAAGTGCCGAAAGAAGAGGTTTGCCGATTATAATCCTTAACGTTTCCTCGAAAATTTACCTTTAGATTTCCCTAACGAAGTTGACAGACTTCCTCACCTTGTTTGTGTACCAAACTCAATAGCGGCATTGACGAAAGCCTTCACATGCTCAGTCGGGGTCTCCAAGTAAAAGTCGCAGCCAGGTGATACTATATCCACTCCTTCATCAATTGCTTTTTTAACGGCTAATCTGATTCTTTCAATAGGACCATTATGTATAACCGAAAAAGGAGCAACATTTCCGCATATAGGATAACCTGGTTTAGCCTTGTCGGCGAATTCTCTTGCTGCTTTCATTGGTGTCCTTTCCTCAATGGAAATTGCATCGGCACCGCATTCTATCATCCTTCCAATAATTTCCTTTTCACGGCTTATGCATAAACCGCAGGTGTGGAGAATTTTCGGCGACTTTGTGAGACCAATCAGTTTAGTGAGATATGGCTTAACATATTCGTCGAAATCCTTGATTGAGATGTTGTCAAGTGAGACACCTTCTTCCCTATATGTGATTATGTCGGCGCCGGCTTCCTTAAACGCGTTTGCAATTTCACCATAAAATGGGTAGGATGCTTTGTAGAATTCGCGAACCTTCTCGGGTTCACGTCTTAGAGATTTCAGGAATTCGACTGGTTCAACTAAGTAGCTACTGATGCTGGTGAATGGACAATTTATGTACGCAATTATTGGGACTTTGCCTTCGAATTCCCTTTTTAATATTTTAATAGCATTAGTAACAACTGGTATTCTTCCAGCCGTTGATATATCCTTGGGAAATTTAAGGTCAGAAACTTCATGAGCAATAAAACCCTTAACAGTGGGCCATTTTATCTTGTCTTCGAAAAACTGCACTGGGGCACCGAGAATCTCAGCCTCGAAGGTCAATTCAAATGGAACTGTCACGTTACCTAAGCCTGCAAGTCTATGGAGCCCTGCGGCTAGCTTTGCCATTTTTTCAGGATCTCTATGGGCAGCTGGCCAATAGGCGTCATATGCTTTCATAGAATCATATGTGTAAGTGGAGACAGGGTTTATAACGGGAAGTCGATCAACTTCAGCTTTTTTACCACTCAAAACATTAATCAATCGATCATATGGAGTTGTCATAAATGCTTTGGAAATTTTACTGATATTTAAGCCTTTAAGTAAACATTAATTAAATATATTGTAGCAGCGCTAGGCCTACCGACTTAAACCAAAAAGGTCAAAATCCAATAATGTCGATTTCAAGACTCATTTCTCCCAAGACATATTTAGGGATTAATACCTACAGAACCATTTAATCATAGTTCAAATCAAAATATTTTTGAAGCAGCCAATCAATGCGTAAAAGCAGCTTACGATATTTTCATAACGCAAAAGACAATTGATTTGGAGTGCGCACTAAACCCAATCCAAAAATATGAGGCTGGTTGAATTGACATTTAATCCAAAGTGGAATGCTTCACCTCTTCTTCCTGCCAGTTTTTGCATTCGCTTGGACTAAAACAAGGTCAATTCAAGCCATCTCTGCTTGTGGTTTTGTCATGTTAATTAGATTAAACCTAAAAAATAAAATACCTAATCAGAATTAATAAAGTACCTAATCAGAAATAATTAATTATTGGGATTTATGGAAGAAAAACAAATCGTTCAAGATATCTTCCAAAATAGTTTTGATAATTGTCTTAAACTTTTAGAATGCTTAATGTAGACGTTCAAGTCTGTGAGCTTGTCTTTAATGATAAAGGAGAAGTCATTGAATACATCCTTCAAGGTTATAATAAACTCTTTGAGCAACTATTGAACTTAACAAGACGCAATTTAGCGCGCACTGCCGAAAGGCTGCGCGACGCTCACGGACCTACCTTATAGAGTGCCAAAACACTAAACGTGCATGGAAAGGTATGTATTTCGTTTATTGACGAATAATACACACTACATGCTGGCAAAAATGTTGAGAAAGGGTTAGAAAATTACGAAATTTGCGAAAATTTATTATAAACATTTCTGAGCAGTTACATACCGCTAAAATAAAAGAGAGGGCTGTTTAAGCTGCATGCCTTTGAATTTATCGTTTGGCTCCTACAGCTCTGCACGCATCTGTCATTTTCTTCATGTTTTCTAGTGATGTATTCGGTGTGAATCCGCAACCTGGGCAAAGGTTATCTACGCCCTTTTCTATGCATTCTTTGACTGCTTTCTCCACGTCTTGCGGTGTCCCAAACTGCAAAGTCTGAATCGGATTAATGTTGCCAGCAAGAGCAACTTTGCTGCCTATTTTTTGTTTTGCTTCAGCCATGTCAACTTGCTCACTGATGCTGAGCATGTCTGATCCAGTCTCAACCATAGAATCCCAAATAATGGTAGATTTGCCGCAGATATGTAAGATTACAGGTACTCCTGCTTTGTGTATTTGCTCAACCACTTTCTTGGTGTATGGAGTAGCGAACTCTTTTTCGAACCTTGGCCCTAATATTTCCCCAGTTGCTGAGGGATCTATTAAACTTATGACGTCAGCGCCAGCTTCAACTAGCGCAAGCGAATAAGTTGTTGAAACTTGCGTTGCAAAATCAAGAATTGATCTGGCAAAATCCTGTTGCTTTCTCAAGGCCACCAAAAATTTTTCTATACCATTAACGTGTCCGGCTAGCGTCATGGGACCCAAAGCTGCACCGATAATAGGTACTTTGTCGGGATACTTTCCTTTGAGAATCTTTACTGCTTTTAAGACTGTTGCCATAGGTTCAGCTGTTTTCGGATCAGGAACCTTCACTTTGCCAACATCATCGGGACTATTAATTATGCCTTCTAATGTTTGCGGCTGGACGTTGACCAAGCCTGGTTTAATTTTGCAGCCCAACGTTTCTGCCTCGACGGATAAGTCAAAAGGCACTCGAACACTTTCAATTCCGCCTATTTCGTAAGCTGCAGCGGAAAGAGTAGCCATTTTCTCTGCATTTCTAAAAGCTTCAGGCCAACTCGCGCCACATTTATTCATTAAATCTACTGTTGCCGTTTGAAGGGGACTTGCACAAGGAACTCTATCAACTGGTTTACGCTTCGTTGAAGCAAGAAACCTTTCTTTTAAATCCATTATAGTTGTAGCACTCCTATTTTTTAAGAAACTAAAAAGCGATTGAGCTTATTTATGTCTTGTCATGTTAATTTCTTATCGGCTTGCCATTATAATGCACCTCAAGGTACATGCAACAGTTAACTTTCATTATAAAACTGAGCAGACTTTAACATTTTAAATGAATTCGGTGAGGTAAAAATGTTTAAATTCACGGGTCAATGTTTATTCAAAACTAAGCAGCGTAGAGTTGGCTAAGAAAAGAGCATGGGGATAAGGATGGCTCCAAAGAAAGAAGTTATTCAAGACGCATCATTTAATTTTCGCAATGAAGTTATAGATGCTGGTTCAAAATTCTATAACAAGGAAGAAATAGAAAAACTTAGACAATGCCTTCAATGCGGAAGGTGTGTCGGAGGCTGCCCCTCTGGAAGACGAACTTCATGGCGAATTAGAAAAATTTTTGAAGAGACTTCGACAGGATTAAAAGATAAAGTTCTTTCGAGTGATGATTTGTGGAAATGCACTACTTGTTATACCTGTCAAGAAAGGTGCCCCCGAGGCATTCACACTACTGACATAGTTAGAATTCTCAGAAACATGGCCGTGAAAAATGGCAACATAAAAGAATCACATAGAAAAATCGCCAAAGCTTTCATGGCGAGTGGGCATGCCGTGCCTATTAATGATGAAATGAAAGCAGTTAGAAAAAACATGGGACTATCAGAGGTTCCGCCAACTACTCTCAGTGATCCTGAGGGACTTAAAGAAATAAACAAGTTACTTGAAAAAACAGGATTTAAGGTTCTCGTTGCAGAAAAAGCAGTTAAGGGAGAGGTTAAAAAATGAAACAGTATGCTTACTTTCTTGGATGTATTGCGCCCAACCGTTACCCTGGAATTGAATTAGCAACCAAAAAAACACTTGGAGTTTTTGGAATAGAATTACTGGATATGAAGGGGGCTTCATGCTGCCCTGCTCCAGGAGTCTTCGGCTCTTTTGACATGTTAACATGGGCTGTGATTAGTGCAAGAAACCTTACTATCGCCGAGCAAATGAATAAGGATATAGCAGTTACCTGTAATGGCTGCTACGGGTCACTTCAGGAGACTAACTGCCTCTTAATGGAAAATGACGAATTGAAGCATCAGGTGAATGATATCTTCAAAGAAGTCAATAGAGAATATAAAGGAACAACAAAAGTAAAACACATAATTGAAGTTTTAAACGAAGATGTTGGCTACTCAGCTATTAAAGAAAAGGTAAAAGTCCCACTTAGCAACATCAAAGTTGCAGTCCACTATGGTTGCCACTTTTTAAAGCCAAGCGCGGTGAGAAAACACGGTTCAGCTGAAAACCCAACTATAATCGATGATTTTGTTAGAACATTGGGTGCAGAAAGCGTTGATTACAAGGATAAAATGCAATGCTGCGGCGCAGGCGGCGGAGTGAGATCTGACGCCATTGATGTTGCCCTTGATTTCACCAGGTCAAAGATTGACAACATGCTTAGTGCTGGAGCAGATTGTGTAGTCACACCATGTGCCTTCTGTCATCTCCAATTTGATAACGGACAAGTTGAAATAAATCAAAAGTTGAAAACTAAATACGAGTTACCAGTAGTCTTTCTAACGCAACTCTTGGGTTTAGCGCTCGGTATGACCCCAGCAGAGATCGGCCTGGACAAAAATAAAACCCAAGTTCAAACTCTCGTTAACAAACTTAAAGCATAAGAGATGTAACGAAAATTGACTGAAAAAGCAAAGATCGGAGTTTATATTTGCCACTGTGGAGGAAACATAAGCGACACAGTTGACGTTGCCAAGGTAAAAGAAGCTGTTTCAAAACTTGACGGCGTAAAAGTCGTAGAAAAATACGAATACGTATGCAGTGACCCAGGGCAAGAAATGATCAAAAAAGGCATTAAGGAAAACGGATTAAACAGAATCGTTGTAGCATCCTGCTCGCCGCGAATGCATCTGGACACATTTAGACGTGTCGTAGAAGCAGCAGGTTTAAACCCTTACTTGCTCGAAATGGCAAATATCAGAGAACAATGCAGTTGGGTTCACGGAAACAAAGACGAAGCAACCTCTAAAGCCATCGACATAATTCGCAGCGCAGTATCGAGAGCTCGCTACTTGGAACCCTTAACTGCCAAGGCAATTCCAGTGAAAAAAGACACTCTTGTCATTGGAGGCGGAATTGCAGGCATTACCACTTCGATAGAGATTGCAGATAAAGGTTATCAAGTATACTTAGTGGAGCGAAGTCCAAGCATAGGCGGACACATGGCTCAACTAAGCAAAACTTTCCCAACCTTGGACTGCTCACAATGCATATTGACGCCAAAAATGGTAAGCGTTGCGCAACATCCTAACATCAAAATTATTCCAATGGCAGAAGTACAAGCCGTTGAGGGATCTCCAGGAAACTACCGAGCTTTAATCAAGAAAAGCCCAAGATTTGTTAATGCCGCCAATTGTACCGCATGCGGCGAATGCGAAAAGGTTTGCCCAGTCAATGTACCAAGCGAATTTGATGCTAATTTGTCAACTCGAAAAGCCATTTATACACCTTTTAAGCAAGCAGTCCCAAAGACGTATGTAATCGATAAAGAGCATTGTCTATATTTAACAAAAGGAGTTTGCAGACTCTGCGAGAAATTCTGCAAAGGCAAAGCCATTGATTTTAACCAAAAGGAAGAAAATATTGAACTTGATGTTGGTTCTGTAATTTCTTCAACAGGCTTTGAACTTGTTGATGCAAAGAAATTTGGGGAATACAAGTTCGGCTTAAATCCAGATGTAATAACCAACTTGCAGCTTGAACGACTTATAGGTCAGGAGATGAAAAGGCCTTCAGATAAGAAAGTCGCAAAGAAAGTTGCTTTTGTCCTTTGCGTAGGCAGCCGAATGACGAATAAAGAGCTTGGCGGCGTGGAGCACTGCTGTAAGATTGGCTGCATGGCTTCAATTAAACAAGCAATGTTGGTTCAAAAAGTAGTGCCAGACGCTGAACCATGGATTTTCTACACTGATATAAGAGCTGATGGAAAGGGATACGAAGAGTTTTACGCTAAAGCCAGAGAGCATAACGTAAAATTTGTTAGAGGGCGTGTAGCCGAAATTTTACCATTAAAGAGCGGCGATTTATTAGTAAAAGCAGAGGATACCCTTGTCGGATGCCCCATTGAAGGAGTTTTCGATTTAGTTGTGCTAGTTCTCGGAATTACTCCAGCTTCAGGTGCTCAGGAATTAGCTAAAAAACTTGGAATTCAGATTGGATCAGACGAGTTCCTCGTAGAAAAGCACTACAAGCTAAAACCAGTTGATAGTCAACGAGAAGGAATATTCATCGCCGGGTGCGCTGTAAGTCCAAAAGATATCAGAGAGACAACCTTAGAATCGTCGGCAGTTGCGTCAAGAGTAGCTACGTTTTTGGGCAAAGGTGAAATCTCAATCTCCCCAGAAGTGGCATACATAGATCCGAAGAAATGTGACAGCTGCGAAATATGCATAAAAGTATGCCCAGTCTCAGCGATTGAAAAGTCATCGAAAGCCATAACCGTCAATTCTATTTCGTGCATTGGATGCGGAATCTGCGTGCCAAAGTGTCCAAAAGAAGCAATCAACCTCAATAATTCAACTGAAGAACAGTTAATGGCTCAAATTCACAGTGTCAGCGATTACAGCATGACACCAAAGCTAGTAGCGTTTCTTGAAAAAGAAATCGCCTATGGAGCTGCAGATTTAGCAGGACAAAGCCGAGCAACTTACCCAGCAAACGTCAAAATAATAAGAGTTCCCAGTACAGGACGTATAGGCTTGAAGCATTTGTTGCACGCTTTTGCTTATGGAGCTGACGGTGTTATAATGTTTGAAGATCATGGCGGCGTGTTCAGCGAAGACGCCTTGCGGGAATATACCAACCAGTTGAAAAAAGATTTAAGCGCTTACAATATCGAACCGATGCGGATAATATCGTATTCGACTACGCTCCCAGAATACAACAAAATAATAAACGTCTTTGAAGTATTCAACAATAGAATTTCGAAAATGGGACCACTAAAAGAAGACGTCAGAAAAAACCTCATGCAAAAGATCAACGCAAAACAAGAAGTTCAACCAATATCCTCCAAAGAATGAGCAAATGCTCACCAAACCTAATTTCACCTCAATTTCCTCTAAAACTTATTTTTACTTTATTTTAGGCAAAACCAGCAGGCTTTAGCGATCTAAAAACTCATTTTATTTTTTATAGCTCAGCATCTTTATTTTATTTAATCTGCTTCTTCTTAAAGACTGACGTAGCGATAACCACAAAAATAATTGTCACTGCCGCTACCAATGTTGCCCAATAATAAGCGCTAATTCCGTATTCACTATTCGGTGATAGAGCATTAGGGTTTGGTGAGACTGATGCTTGGTCAACGCTTGGTGAAGGAGTTGGGGTAACTGAAGACACGCTTGGCGTCGGCGACGGCGAAGGTGAAGGGGAAGGCGTAGTTTTGGGAATGCTTGTCGGAGTTGGTGTTTGAGTAGGGGTTGGATTTGGAGTTGCACTCGGTGCGGGAGTCACAGTCGGTGAGGGAGTCGCACTTGGCGAGGGAGTCGCACTTGGCGAGGGGGTTGGCGTTGCGGACGGGGAAGGACTTGGAGATGAGCTGGGAGAAGGAGTCGGCGTCGGAGACGACGTTGCGTTGGGTAATAAATCAGCATTAATCGTTACTTTTTCGTTTGAAGTTGATATTGATAGATTTGGACTGTTTATTGCACTTTGAACCGAAAAACCTTCAGTCAACAACTCCGCACTATAAATCAGGATTAGAATTAAAACTGCAACCTCGAGAAAGAAAATTAAAAAACCTATTCTTCTTTTTTTCATGTTTTTTCTCCAAACTTGCGAGGAATTTTCAGCAAATTTGGCGGGTCAAAACAGACTAAAAAAATTCTTTAGTATCTGAAATTCTTCAAAATGAAGCTCTAGTTGCTCGTAGATAAAAACGATTGTTGGTTCACTTTGGCACCAACAAGTATTTCGCTAATCTGCTGCATGAAGGAACTAAAAGTGAAGGCGTTACATTTTGTTTACAAATTTCTTAAATTGTTCTTCAGTTAATCCAAGACCATGTTCTGAATCGAGTCTTTTGTGAATTTTTCCTTTTTTGAAAAGAATTACTGTTGGGTAATACTCTATAGAGTAATCGTCACAAAGATACTCTTTATCATCCATTTTTAAACTTAGACACTGTTTCGGATTGTTCTTTGCGTATTCCTCAAAAATAGGCAGGAATCTCTGTGAGAAAGGACACCAAGATGCATAAAACAGAACGATTGCGGTTTCCTTCTTTTCTACCTCATTCTTAAAGTGGGTGTCTGAATGTTTTTCAGTTTCGCTCATTAATGAACATCAACTTGCTTTCAATGATTATTGCTTAGATTATCTCGCAGAATAAATATTTTCTTGAAAAGTTCTATGTAACAATTCAATAAAAGACCCTTATTGTCAGACCCGCAGCTGCTTATATTACAGCTTTTAGCAAGTTTCTTGTTCTTAAATAATTTAAGTTAATTCTCAGTATCAGGTATTTACAAAAAAAAGAGAGTTTCCAAATTCGCAGGAATTTTGAATGATTAAACTATAGTTAATGTTAAAGTTGATTTTATGCTTGAAAGATTTTTAATTCGCTGAAAAACCAATTCTCTTAGAAGATCTACTGATTTAGCACTTACTTTAGCTACGATATCATAGCATCCAAGAGAACGATAAACTTCATCGACCCCTTCAATTTGTCTTAAGTCTTCAACTGCAAGATCACATTGCTCTTGCTCTGTCGTGATAAATACAAAAGCTCGTCGTAGCAACTCTGGGTTAGTAGGCTTTCTATCCATAGAATCAACTACTATGGATTCAACTGTACCTGCATATACGTCCTCCAAAATTAATCTCACCTCAATTTACAAATTAAAACCATTGAAACAAAGCTATTAACATAAGTTGTCGCATAACTGCAACAACAAATCAATATAAAATCGGTGCGGCTCGCTTACTCTTTTCAGCTGAAAAAGCTTGAGCTGGCGAAACCGATGCTTTTTTCCAGAAAATTCAACAAAAGCAAAAATCGCAGCAATTCAAATTATATTTTTCGCAGATTGAAAAGAAGGAAATGAATGGAGTTTGAATTGTGTTTTCTAGGATGCTAAGCCCAAATAAAAATTGATGCTGACGCATGTGGCATTTTGGCGTATATTAGCCGTTCGTTGTTTCTAACTTTACGAGTGAGTACACGTCGTACTTGTTGCCGATTAGTTTTCTGCCTTCTAAATAGCCAAGTTCAATTAGGAAGCCTACACCGACAATTTTACCGCCTAACTGCTCAATAAGTGCGATGTTTGCCTTCACTGTGCCGCCGGTAGCTAACAAGTCATCGATCAATAAGACGTTTTGGCCTTTCTTGATTGCGTCTTCGTGTATCTCGATTGTGTCGCATTCATATTCTTTTTTGTACTCAAAATTAACGCATTTGTAGGGCAATTTTCCTTTTTTTCGGATTGGGACGAAACCTGTGCCGAGTTCGTAGGCTAATGCAGCGCCTATAATGAATCCTCTTGCTTCGTTTGATACAACAACGTCAATTTTCTTGTTTTTATAATGATCAGCTAATTTCTTAATGCAATTATGAAAGCAGGACTTATCTTTTAGCAGAGGGGTTATATCCCAAAATACAACCCCTTTGAATTCAGGTATCCTTCTAATTTTTGACTTTAGATCGACTTGTTTTGCAGTCTTGCTCATTCTTTATCTCCTTCTAAACTAATGCTTCCTTTAGGGCGTCTTTGCATTTACAGTCTCGTTCGCTTGGCAGGTCCGTTATGGTTTGAGCGATTAGGCGTTTTACATTTTCAATGTTAGCCTTCATGATTTTTAGCACTTCGCTTACGCAAACTGGGTGTTCTTTCCATACATCGTAGTCTGTTACGGTTGATATGGAGGCGTAACATAATTCTGCTTCACGTGCTAAAACGCATTCAGGAACCAGTGTCATGCCTACAATGTCTGCTCCCCATGTTCGGAACATTTTGGATTCAGCCTTCGTTGAAAAACGCGGTCCTTCGATGCATACGTAAGTTCCAGTTTCATGCATTTTGATTCCCATTTTTTTAGCAACGGAGATTAAGGTTTTTCTTAGATTTGGACACATTGGTTCAGCTACTGAAATATGGCATACTTTATCCTGAGTATAGAATGATTGCTCACGGCGAGTTGTCCTGTCAATGAACTGGTCAACAAAAACTATTTCGCCCGGCTGATATTCCTCTCTGAGAGAGCCAACTGTGGAAGGAGCAAGCACATATTTAACCCCGAGTTTCTTTAACGCAAAAATGTTTGCTCTAACGTTAATGTCGGTCGGTCGGATATTGTGTTTTTTTCCGTGCCTAGGCAGAAATGCAGCTGTTTTACCGCCTATTTCACCGATTGTTATGGTGTCAGATGGCTTCCCATAAGGCGTTTCAATTTCTACTTCTTGAATATTCTTTAGCAATTTTGGGTCGTAAAGACCAGTCCCACCGATTATTCCAAATTCCGCTTGCATGAAGGCTTAACTTGCAATTTTTAGCTTATAAAATTATTCTAGCAGAAAACTGATTAGCGAATCTTTTGGTTACCTTGGTATAGTTTATCTTTTTGTCCTTCATGATTTAACACAAGATTTGGTGCCTATGATGATAATTGCACGTTAGCATTGACCAGAATTCTTTCTGGGAAAGATGACATAAACGCATAATTAAGGTTCTGAGGCACAAAAATCAATCAAAATAATAAAATCAAAACAAAAATGCAAATTCAATTTTAAATTGATGAATTTTAAGATTTGAACTGCAAATAGAACAGAAAAAGAAAAGGATAGTTTATTGTGTACTGTTTGACGTTTCTTCTGTGGTTTGAATTTTTGGGATTTCTTTGTTTTCTATTTCAGTTGTTGGCGCAACTGATAATTCTGCAGTATTTTCGGGAACGGCTTCGAAGACTACGGGTGCAACGCTAATTGCTGGTTGCTCGTTTGCTGTTTCCATGCTTATTATTGGTTCGTGTATTGTTGGCTCAGTAATTTCGGGTTCTTTAGGTTCTGTTATAACCTCGACGTTAGGTTCGGATGGATTTAAAGAATTTTGGCTCTGTGCATCTTCAGCTGAGGCAACCTCTGTAGGTATAGTTTCTTTGGGAGTCGTATCTTGAGAAGCTTCCTCTGTGGCAGATACTATTGGTATAGATTCGGATGGAATATTTTCTGCAATGGGATCGGCCGTTGGAATGTCAATAACAGATGGGTTATCCATGTGCTCTGGCGTGGAAGTGGCTTCTAGAACTGTTTCTGGGCAAATTTGATCCATTGCTTGCTTAATTAGGCTTAACTCGTTTTTTGCGCTGTCAAGGCTTGCTGCCATAAGGTCTATCTCTCGTTGGTAAGTGTCATCTTCAATTTCGCCAACAACATGTTGAATTTCAGAATTCGTAAGTAGCGATTCTAAAGTTGCAATTTGGTTAATCAACTCTTGGGATTTTGACTGCATAGATACAAGCAGATCTTTTTGCTTTTTCTCAATTTCCGTTAGCGCTGTTCTTATGTCGCTGTCAAATAAGTCATGGGTGGTTTGACTAATTTTTCCTGTTTGGTACAATTTGTCTAAGAGCTTGTTTTTTCTTATTGGCCAGATTATATTCTTCGTTTAATTGTTTGTAGGAGTATTTCCATGAAATCAAATCTTGGGCACCGATTGCTTTTAAGGCGATAGTTGAATTAACGTTTATTAACATGCACATATATCGCTGGCTATTAAAAACGATTTAACTTGCGACGAAAATGGAAATTAAGAGTTAAAAATAGCTCTTTGCTTGATTGCTTATTTAATTAAAGAGTAAATTTTTTTTAATGTAAAGTTAGCGCTATGACATTTACATGTAAAATTGAAGATTTGTAGCCTATGTTTTTTATTTTTTTATACATTTTTTTAAGAACATAGCATTGTTGACACGCAGGCTAAAATTACTAGTTGTTTATTTGAGGACAAGGCTAACATAGTTTGAATATACAGTAATTGTTTAAATAATATAAATTTATTTATATATTTTATTCGAAATTAGAATTAAACTTAAATATATAAACATGAATAGACATTGCTGGCGAGAAAAACATGGTTCCACTTTCAGTCAGCGTAAACGGCGAAAAAATGGAGGCAAAAGTCCTTAAGAAAATTCATGAACGCATAATCAAAAGCTTCCTGGACGCGATAATAATGTCAGAGCTACGGAATGACGCAATAAGCGGCTACGACATAATAACGTACATTCATAACAAGTATGGTTTTCTAGTTAGTTCAGGAACAGTCTACTCACTACTTTACTCACTAGAAAGGAACGGTCTAATTGAAGGCGCCTGGATTGAACGAAAAAGAATCTACAAACTTACCCCAAAAGGAACAAGCACCATCGAAGTAATACTTAACTCAAACGACAAAATCAAAGGCTTCCTGTCAACCATTTTAAAAACATAAAAAAAGCCAACCCCTACTTTTTCTTAATTATTCGAACAGAAACAATACAAAAACAACGATAACACTATAATTCTGAGTCATGTTGTTACTTCCTTTTCCTATAGATAGGCACTTGCTCTCTATCGTCAAAACGCACATACTCAAATCCAGCGGAAATTAAAGCATCCTCTTCTTGGCTTGTCTTAGTCGCTTAGTTATGTATTCATCGCTTGTATAATTGCTGTGTTGGTAACGATCTGTATTCATTAGACTTTTATGGCCTAGCAAGTCTTTTACAGCATAAATATCGCCTGTTTTCTCGTATTCCCCGCTAGCTTTCCAATACCTCAAAGTGTGGAAGTGAATCTTTAGAGCTTGTTTGCTTTGTGTATTCTCTTCTTTTTCTTTAATTGTAAAAGCAGATACAATTATTATTACTCCAATTACTAAAGTTGGTATGACCTCAATTAAGTAAGGATAAACTGTTACTGATCCTGTGGGAATCTGAACTCCATACATGCTTGTGCACGTTGCTTGTTGCTGAGTTTGTATTGCCAAAAACACACCAATGATTAACAATATTATTCCAAAAGAGAAAAGCATGATTTTAGTCTGATTCAATTTATAGACTCTTAAAGCCAATTCTGCAAAAAATATTTTGTTCTGTTTATTTATTTATAACTTATTCTTTATCTATTTATAACTTACTCCTATTCTTGCTTAAAAAAGGGAAAAAGGTTATTAGGTACACCAAAATGCTAGCGCGTGGCATTTTGCTTAGAAATGCGAGCCCAAGATTGTTATCATGTTGCTGGTTACTACAGCGGCGAGAATGAGAGAGGTTAGTGAGTATGCACCAAACGTGATTTTTTGGGGGAATTGCCAGTCACCGGTTGCCGATTCGCTTATAGCTGATGCTTTGTAGAATGCGAAGCCCCCGAGTAAGAGTGCTGAAAACTTAACCACGCTGAAGAGCAGCATGCTTGATTGTGTTAATCCAGAGAGCAAAGGGTTAGCTTCTGTTGCGCCGCAGAAGAAAATGCCTATTACTGTTGTAAGCCAGTCTAAGATGCCCAATATGATTACGACAGAAAAGAAAACGCGCTTTTTGTTCAGCATCTCTTGTTCCCCGTGTTATTATCCAAGTATTATATGTTGAACAGTTACTTACCTGTTTAAGATGTTGAAACGTATAACAGATGAGCACCTGAACAAGAGGTTTTATTGTTTCAGCTCAAAAATTTCGATGACTGCTGCTTATTTTGCATTTTTCGTGTAAAAGTTGGTTGTTGTTGTGTTCAACGCAAAACAGCTGGCATTTTCTAATATGCGGGCACAGGCATATTTCCATACTTTCTTACTAGATATTCGCAAAAAATAAAACTTGTTAAGCACGCATACCCAACAAAACACCCGTCCCAACATTTTTCATGATAAATGCGTTCATGAGGTCTAGAAACAACTTTATCGCCTTCGGCAATCAGTTTTTTACACTTCAAACATGGCTTTCCAATTACCCAAGAAGTGCTTGCATGATCAAAACTAACGATAAAATTAGCCATTAAGAAAAGCCTCCAAAAAAGAGAAAAAAGGGAATTGGGCGTGGGTGATTTTCACCACATGAAGGGTTTTCGAACAGAAACGCTAAAAAACCCCTTCATAGTCTTCTAATCAACGCAATAAAATAACATGTGGGCTCGTAGCTCAGTCAGGCTAGAGCACCGGACTTTTAATCCGGGGGTCGCGGGTTCAATTCCCGTCGAGCCCGCCATTGAACTTTCTGCAGAAAATCCTTCATCAGAAGCTTATTTTTTGGTTAGCTTCTTTTATGGTTGAATCTTGTCTTTTATATGATGACTTTATATGTGATGATGCAGTATATGCCTTAAAAATAAACCATATTTAAAACGGGTTAGCGTTAGTATTTGATGTAGGTGAATTGGATGATTGAGCTACTTGATCTATATGATTTATTTGATGAAGATCACAATACAGAAAGTAGAATTCAGACACAAACAAATCAACAAAACGACGTTTCTAATCATAAACTTACGGTAATATTAGAAAATCTAGATGCTGAACAAAAAGCATTGTTAGAAGAACTTACAAAAAAACTAGAAAATGACATAATGAACGTAAAAGCTAGAGCATCAGAACTTAAACAGGAAAACCCGGAATTGAAATAAGACGGCGACAACGCATGCATGGGTAATAGATTTTGTCTGTTTTGGTTCTTAAGTTGATTTAATCAGAATTTTTATAAGTTACATCTCAACAATTAAAATCGTCAAGTATGGTAGCACATTTACGTCCATATGTAATTTTTCTTCCAAGTGAAAAAAAAGATAGGATACTAAGTGCGATTTTCGGTTCAAAAGCAGGAGTTGACTTGCTTAGGTTTTCGCTTAAGCAGGGTATTTCAAAAAATCTCTACCAGAAAGATTTGGTTAAGAAATTAAACTATTCAAACAAGACAATAATCGAGAATCTAAAAACACTCACTGAACTTGGCGTCTTGACTGAATGCATGGAAAAAAATGAGCATGAAGGCAGAATAACCTGGGTAAAAACTTTTAAGCTAACAGATCTTGGAAGATGGTTCGCTCTGCTGCTAGCTGAAGAGAAAGAATTAACGGAAGAAGAAAAAGCTGATATTCTTCAAAGCTTATTCCGCACCTACGTAAAACAAGTAAAACGGTTAGCGGAAGAAATCGGCATAAACGAAAGAACGCTTGAAGAAATTTTCAAAGAAGAAATGAAAAACAACTCTTAAACCTAGTTCTTTTTCGTTTTATGGTTGGCGTCTAATCGTTTTTAGTTTTTTTGGGTTGTGGGGTTTGGAGATAATTTGAGGGGGAGAAGGGAGAGCGTGCAAAAAATTTATTTTCTCCAAACCTTTCCACCCAACCCGTTTTTGTTTCGGTTTTTGCCCTCCATGTTATAAGGCTTTGAAAGCCTCAAACCATCTATTATACTGCGATAGCATATCTAACGAGACACTTGGCTTGCGCTCTTCTAGGATTTGGCGGAAATCGGCCATCGTTAACAACCGCGGCTTTGCCTCCTTATCCTGAGCTTTTCCAGACTCAAAGAACTCGCCGATAAGTGACAACTGAGCTGACTGACAAACATCACGAATATCACTTCCCGAAAAGCCCTCGGAAAGCCTTGCTAACTCACACAAATCAACATCTGCATCAATCTTAAGATTACTTGAATAAAGCTTTAACATACTTAGTCTTGTTGAGTTATCTGGAAGAGGAACAAGAATTCTCTTTTGAAAACGCCTAATAAACGCCCAATCTAAATCCCAAGGCTTATTCGTCGCGCCAATAACATAGACATGCAAGTTCTTTCCTTTATCCACTATGCCATCCATTTCCTTAAGGAACTGGTTGCGAACACGAATTTCTCCGCCTACTTCATTTGCATGCTGACCCATAAGTGAATCCAACTCATCAACAAACACAATAGCAGCCTTACCTTCATTTGAGGATTTACGGGCTGACCCGAAAAGTTTTGCGACATTCTGCTCCGCTTCACCAAGCCACTTAGACATAACCGAAGCTGCATCAATCGAGTAAAAGTTCGCGTTAATCTCTGTAGCCACAGCAGCAGCCAGCAAAGTTTTACCGCAGCCAGGAGGACCAAAAAGTAAAATTCCTCGCGGCCAACCAAGCGGAAACAGATCAGGTCTTTGCACAGGATAAACTATTGCTTCTTTAACTGCCTTTTTAGCAGGATCTAAACCGACAACTTCAGCCCAGTTAACCATCGGCTTTTCAGTAACGATTAATTCCTCGGCTGCTTTTCCATTGATCTCAGGCGTTTTGGGTACACCTTCAGCGTCGATTGCTTCTTCCCGCATTTCATTTGATGAAACTGCTCCTTGAAGGGCTTTAATTCGTTCTTGGTAAGCAATTGCTCTCTGAACATAAACTTTGTTCAGACCATATTCAGGATATAATTGAACAAGCTGCAAGAGATTCTCAATTGCTTTCTGATAAAGGGTTATTGCTCTGCCTTTTTGGCCTTGTTTATCCATTTTAACGGCATCTAAAGCGTATGCCGTTGCAGATTTTTCTAGTTCATGTGAGGCACTCATTTTATTTCTCCTATTCAGGCGATTTTAACTCGATTTTTATTTTGCCCTGTGTTCCCAGATTTTCTAGGGCACGCTCAATTTCTTTGTTAGAAGTATTAAGCTCATTCGAGCAACGTGACATATCAATTTGACCTTTGCTCTTTCTTACGTACTCAAGAAGCACATCTTCTAATGATGGCTGCTTGACTTTCATAGTAATTTCTTTAATTTCAGATTTTTTGTAAGAAATAACTGTTTGAGAGGAATCCTCTTTCTCTTCAGTTTTGTTTCCATGTAAATCAGAAGAGGAAGCGGAAAGCGCAACGAGCTCCTTGATTGGCGATTTCGCTTTAGCAGGGGAAGCACGCGGGGGTTCAGGAAGAGTTTCAGCCATCTTTTTCTCCATGAAAGATGAAACTTCTTTTAGTATTTCAGCACCGGCTTCTGTCTTTCTTCCAACGGGGATAATGTTTTCGTCAGCTTGAAGTTTTGTTACGTGAAGGGTTTCGCTTATGGCGTCGTTTACATTGCTTAGCTCGTTGCTGACGTCAGGTAATACTTGAAATAATTCTGATGAAACATTTTGAAGCAGCCGCAGGGCAGGTTTTAAGTCAACAACTATATCGCTTAGTTCTCTAATAGTCTCAAGTCGCAAAACCACACGTTCAATTGCTAACTGAACGTTAGAAAGAAACTTTACTAAGCGACGTACTTCAGACAGTTCAGTTGCGCACATTGCGGCTCTTTCTTTATTATTTCTTTTTAATGCGCCCATGCAGGTCTCAAAAAGTACTCTATCACGTTCTTTAAGGCGAAAACTAGCTTGTTCAAGCTTGTTTTGTTGAACTTTAAGTGTAGAAATAGATTTGTTTGCGACTTCACGGATTGGCGGAGGGTTGGGATTAGTTAAACTTTTAATAATGTTTCCCTCCGTCTGAAGTCACTCTTATTCGTTATATTTTTTAGAATACCGTTTTGCCAGTTTCCTTAACGTAAACAACGACTGGGGGCTCTGGAAGGTCAGCTGCAGCTGTGACTGGTTCAGCATATACTTTGTTGATTTTAACCAGATTTTGTATTGATGTATCTCCAAGTAGTACGCCTGCAATTCTGCTTTTTGTTAATTCGTAATCTGTTTTTTCTGTCTGTGCACGCTTAAGATTTTCTTGCAGTATTACTGATGCTGCGTTGTAGTTTTCTTCGTCTATTTGGCCTATTTCATGTTCCAATTCTACATGAAGTATAGCATAGCTTAAGGACTTTATTTCTTCGTCACAACGCGCCACTTCAACTGATGCCTCTTCGTTAAGAACTTGAGCATCTTTCTTTAGTTGAGTTAGTACCGTCTCAAAACTACTGTGAAGTTCCTGGTATAAATCTGAGTTGATTTTTCTTTTTTCATTAAGGTCTTTTATAGCCTGATCTTTTCGCCAGATGAGGGTGATTTGTTCGCATACATAACTGGCTTTAGATCTGATTTTTGAGGTAATTGTAACTGTGGTGCCATCAAATTTTAGGTCATCAATCGATTGTTTCGAGAATAGACCGTCACCAAATTCTATAAAAACGGATTCAAATTTTCCGTTTGGAGTTAATGCGAAGGATGCAACTTTTCCTATTATTTTTCCATAATCATTTTTAACGGGTTTACCAAGAGAAAGAAAAAGATTGGAGTTAGACATTTTTTTACCTCCTTATTTAGTAGCTCTCTGTTGTTTTCTCTGCTTGCGGATTTGCCATTGAGGGCATTCCTGGCGGCAGATCTGGGAATTTGTCTTTTATCTTTTGTTCGGCAACTGTTGCTGCTTCTGTAAGAATCTTTGATGCGTCCTCGTTTACAGTGTCAAAGTTTATTGTCATTCCTGAGCCTTGGCCTGCTTCAATCATTATTCCGCTTAGCATGTTTCCTATTTCGCCCAGTTCGCTTTCTGCTTCTGGAAATACGCTAACTAATCCAGCTTTAACTGAGCGCAATACTCCTACGGCTGGACCTAAAGTGGATACGACATCACCTAGTTCTGAAACTGTTCGTAATCTTAATGTTATTTGTTCGAGTGCAAGTTTAGCATTCATGATTAACTTTGACATTTTGCGGACCTCTGCTAATTCGTTTGCAAAAACGTTTGCACGTGCACTGTCATGCTTTGAGTAGGCATCAACTATCCTGGCGAAGATTGCTTTGTCTCTTTGTGTGAACCTTTCATTTGCTTGGTCAAGCTTCTGTACTTGAAGGTCAATGCGTCTAACTGCAAAATCAAGTCTTGGCTTGAGTGGACCTGGCGGTTTCACAGCGTCTTTAAGGCGGTTTGTGAAAGGCTGTTCCTCTTGTTTATTTTCCCACTTTTTCGAGAATCTTTCTGACAATTAATTTTCCTCCAAAACACACAGAACTGTAGAAAACAATCTTATACATTGTTAATATGTTAACAATATGCACGTATATACGTAGAGATATACACGTGTTAAAACATGCCTTAGGCTTTAATTAAAAAATTAAAACATTAGCCAACCGATTAGTGCAGATTAGACAGAAATATGATAGTTAGACTAAAAAGAAGCTTGAACCAATCCTAAAAACAAAAAGGTGAATCGAATGGGAAGAATAAAAATATTTGCAACAGTAGCCATCTTAGGCTTTTTTGCAGGTTTACTAGCACAAGTTGCATGGACGACTCTCATCCCGTGGCTTCAAGCTATCATACCGTTGATTAATTGGAGTTTTCTAATTTCAGGATTTGCGGGCGCTGCAATAACCGTAATCATGGTTACTGTATGGGCTTACATGACGGATAACAAAACAAAGTACTAAACAAAACCACCCCCACTTCTTTCTTTATAACAGCCAGCTATAGATTTCTCTTGGAGAAACCTGCAAAAAGCTTCTTTTTTATTTTCAGCTTTAGCGCACAAGGATACCCGGACTAAAATAACTTGATAGTAAAATTGTTAAACTTTTCAGAGATAGGTTTTGATCAAACAAGTCATGTAAAAAGTTAACAAAATGATTTTTAAATTGTGTTAGATAATGGGTGTAGTTGTAATTGCTGCTAATAAAAATATATGAAAATACTCCGCTAAATCCAAAGCCTATCTGTAATGCTATGTAAAAAAATAATTGAAAAATTCTTCTCATGAACTATGTTAACGCGCGTATGGGTTTTAGCACGAATAGTTAAAAAGTCCTATTATTAATATAAGAAACCAATAATTGTGGCGAATATCATGTCAGAAATTCCGAAACTGAAAATTGCAGTTGATGACCTTAAAAAAGATCTCTTCAAATATGTGGGGTATGGTCCGCATCAGTGGGATAATCATGATGAAAGAATTAATATTAAACACAGTCTAAGTACAAACTTGTTATTAGTGTTGCAACTCTTCAAATCGAATTATGCTTCAGATATTTTTAGAAAATTCGAAAGTGAAACACAAGATTCCGCTAAATGGGCTGACCTTACAAAATCTTTGAGTGAGAGCGATGACCCGTTGCTTTCTGGTTCAATTATATCTATGATCAAGAAAACAGTAACACTTTTTGAAGCCCTTCTGGCATCAAAAGCCTAAACAGTTTCAGAAATAAAACAAGAAACCTTGGTAAAAGTGACCTTGTTTCATCTGCGTCTTATCGAAAGGTGTTTATTAGCTTACGTCCCAAGGGAATTTATGACATAACTATTTTTAGGGGTTCGACCTTGCGAACATCTTTAAGAGTGAAAAGCTCTTCTCAACAATTATGGCTCTTTAACGCATAAAAAGGAATCTTTACATGGACATATTCATTGGCGTTTTCATTGTAATTATTGCGTTATGTGCATATGCAGTAGCTTCTTTTTTCTATCCCATGCTTACAGGAGGTGCCGGGTACACTTCCACGCCAAAGAGCGTTATAGCAGAAGCTCTAAAATTAGTTGATCTCAAAAAAGACGAAGTATTCTATGACCTCGGATGTGGCACAGGAGAAGCCCTTATTGTTGCCTCAAAGTTGTGCGATCACGTTAAGGGAATCGAGATAGAACCTATTAGATGGTTTATAGCCAAGCTTAGAGCGAGAAAAGCCCAAGTTATTTTAGGAAACCTTTTCAAACATGACATTTTTGACGCTGATGTCATTTTTGTATTTCAATATAGAGGAAAGATAAACGATAGAATTGCGAAAAAAAATAATTTCAGACGCGCGAACTGGGACTAAAGTGATAAGTTATTACTGGCCAATTGAAAACATGAAGTTACTTAAAAGTGAAGAAAGAATTTTTGTCTACAAGATTTAAAAAAAGCATGAACGTATGAGGATTTTTCTTGAAAAAAGTCTTTGCTCACTAACTTTTGACTTTAATTTTATCAGTTTATTTTCCTTGAGTTAACTCTTTAGATACATGACAAATTGTTGGGTTTTGCTATTATTGTGTTTATTCAAGTTTTCTTTTTGCTTCTTTGATTGCTTTAAGTTTTTGTTCATTCAAGAGTGGGTATTTGATGCCCAAAGATAGTATGTTCGTGGTTATGATATCTGCAACTAGTGAGCGAGCTAACCATTTGTAGTCTGCAGGGATAATGTACCATGGTGCCCATTGCGTGCTTGTATTATTTAACATGCCCTCGTAAGCTTTCATGTAGTTATCCCAATAGTCCCTTTCTTTAAGGTCAGCTTCAGAAAACTTCCAATATTTACCTGGATCGCTTAAGCGTTCAATAAAACGTTTCTTCTGCTCATCTCTAGAAATATGCAAAAAGAACTTTAGTATTAACGTTCCGTTCCGCACAAGATGATGCTCAAAACTTGTAATGTCTTCATAACGATTTTTCCAAAACTTATCGTTATACTTTTTCTTTGGGAGATTTTGGTTATTTAAGAGGTTTTGGTGTACCTTGACAACCAAGACTTCTTCATAATAGGATCGGTTGAAAATGCCTATCATGCCCTTTTCAGGCAAAGCCACAACCTGTCGCCACAAAAAATCATGCTCCAACTCCGTAACAGAAGGCTGCTTAAAACTTGTTACACAACAACCCTGCGGGTTAACACCTGACATCACATGCTTGATTATTCCGTCTTTGCCGGCTGCATCCATGCCTTGGAAAATCACAAGCAAAGCGTAAGTATTATTTGCATAGAGCAACTCCTGTGCTTTTGCCAGTTGCTGTCGATTTTCCTCCAGCAACTTGTTTGCCCATTCCTTCAATTTACCTTTTCCTAAAAATTTGGCTTCTTCGTTTTGTGCCCATCCAGTATCGAAGTCTTTAAGTTTAACTTTTAAATTCCCTGGGACCTTTCCTTTATAGCAACACGTGTCTGTGTAACATGTCATTTCTTCAATTGTGTCACTCGACTTCATTAACATATTAAGTTCCTTCTTGCAAGAATTGCTGGACTCTTGTGATTGAACTTATATGCTATTTAACTTAAAAATCATGTTAATTTAAAAAATATACTTATAATAATTATTTTTTGATCAAAATTTTATCTTAAGCCTAAACCTTCGCTCTGTATTCACTCCCTGATGGCTTAAGCTCCGTTGCACTTTGATAACTTAGCAAGGTAAGTCTATCAATCTTTGTCGAACCCAGTAGCGGAAAAAGCACTCACAAGCGTCCAGCCTAAATTCCCCGCATTCAGCTTCGCCGCACCTTGATGTTGTAATGATTTGGTTACTTAATTTTTATCTTAACCTAAAAGTTAATCCGACCAACCAAAAAAGCAGGAAAATAAGCTAGTTCAGAGGGTACATTAAAAAGCAAATGCACGCCAAAACCGCCGCTTGTAGAAAAAGAGGTTACTTGTTATTGAATCTCATCAGTTGCCCAATCGTAGCTTCTTTGGATAGCTCTCTTCCACTGAGAACACAAAGTCATTCTCAGACTATCTTCCATTTTGGGCGAGAACACCTTGTCGACCTTGCGATTTTTTAGCAGGTCCTCAGTTGATTTCCAGTAGCCAACTGCAAGACCAGCTAAGCATCCTGCGCCTATAGCGGTCATTTCTAAATTTTTTGGTCTTTCAATTTGTGCGTTTGTTATGTCGGCGAGAAATTGTATGATGAAATTGTTTTTCGATGCTCCTCCATCTGTTTTAATCGAAGATATCAAAAAACCCGTGTCTTTTTTCAGGACTTCCAATATGTCGTTGCAGCTGTATCCGATGGATTCTAAGGCAGCTCTAACGATGTGTTCTTTTTTAGCCTTTCTAGTAAGACCTATCACTGTTCCCCGAGCATTAGGGTCCCAATATGGGGCGCCAAGTCCCGTTAGAGCTGGCACAACAATGACTCCGGCAGTGTCTTCAATGCTCTTGGCTAAATCCTCACTTTCTTGGGGACTGCTGATGAGTTCTAAGTCTTTTAACCACTGTACCAATGAACCAGTATTTTGGACAAAACCTTCCAACATGAAAGTGACTTTATCATTTATTTTCCAAGCTACCAAAGGAGTAAGACCATGACTCGACGCGATGGGAGTATTACCAGTGTTTATGTCGATAAATGTGCCAGTTCCATTAGTGCATTTAACATCTCCATTAGAGAAACATGCTTCCCCAAATAATGCCGCCTGCTGATCCGCCACAACACTTCTTATGTTGATTGGCACACCGAATGCGCTGGTTTTGCCAAAGTTATCGCTGGTTTGTTTGATTTCAGGAAGCTTTAGATTTTTTGGCATTTCAAAAGAGTCCATTATGAACTTGCTCCAGCCTAAAGTAAAGGGGTCAAAGATGCCAGTGGAGGATGCGTTAGAGTAGTCTGTTGCGTAAATTTGTCCTTGAGTATGCTTCCATAATAGCCAAGTGTCAACCGTCCCAAAAAGCAAATTGCCACTCTGCTGAATTTCTTTTGCTTCGGGCACATTATTCATTATCCAGTTAAAGCGTGCTCCAGCCTGAACTGGCAAAAAATTAAAGTGCGAAAGTTGAATAAGCCTATTCGTACTAGCTGATTTTCTTAGAGGTTTAATTACAAGTGATATTTTTTGGACGGTTTTGCCTAAGCCATGAAAAAGTTTGACGCTTGCTTTGCTGTTTATTTTTTGGCAAAAGCTTGCAGTCCTGATGTCTTGCCATGTTATAGCATTGTAGACTGGTTTTCCTGTTGTCTTATCCCAGACAATAATTGTGGCTCTTTGGGTTACTAAACCCATGGCTGCAATGTTTTCTGCACCAACTTTTTGCAGAGCCCTTTTTGATGCAGCCAAGCTTTTATCCCAAATCTCGTTTGGGTCTTGTTCGCACCATCCAGGCTTCGGATAAATTTGTGATATTTCTTCTGAAGCTTCAGCTACGATGTTGAGAAGCTCGTCAAGCACAACGGCTTTTAGCATCGTGGTTCCGACATCGTTCACCAAAATATACTTCTTTTCATTCAAGACTTCTCGCCTCCAAGCTTCTAGATGCTATGACGTTGACACCTGTATTTAGCATATTTCCATAAATTATGCTTCCTTGCTCTACAGGTGCTTTAACCTTAATTTTTGCAAGCTCTCGCACAGATTCTTTAATTAATCCTTTAGGAAGTGGCTTCTCACTTTTAACAGGGAGAACAGGCAATACGCCATTTTCAACTCTAACGGTCGAAGTTAAAATTCTCTCGGGAGCTGTAACTTCCTTGATTACGTATTCTTTGCCTATTTTACAGCCGCCAACTACCTGCAACTGCTTGTCGTCGCTCTCGATTACCTTAATCTCGCAACTAGACGGGCAGCCTATACAGGTTAATTTATGGACTTTTTTCATTCTTTCGTCACCTTTAATTTAACAACTTTGGCATTTTCCAATGCTGAAGAGGACACATTAACGGAAAGCATCTCCGGCGGTCTTACAATGCGTTGCTTCACTGAGCAAATCTCTTTGTCATCTGCAAACGTTTTTACAGAAATGTTTTTTTGAACTTCTTTCACACGAAAGCAGAGTTTTATGTTTTCTTCAAAACCTTTTTTGCGAATTATTTGCGGAACAACATACCTTACGTTTTCTCCCGCCTCGACCTTTACTAATTTTTCTCTCTCCTGTAATTCTCCCTTGATGTATTTTGCAGCTGCCTTTCCTGCTATTTCGCCTTCAGCTGAAACATCATCAACTAAGTCATGTACGTAAACAACATTTCCAGCGGCGAAAACTCCTGCTTCTGAAGTTTCCATGGATTCATCAACTACTGGACCACCAGTCTCAGAATCAAAATTTAAAGGCACCATTTCGGAGAGTTCATTTTCAGGAATTAAACCCACGGACACTATCACTGTGTCGCATGGAACAAACCTTTCAGTACTTTGAATGGGCTTCATGTTAGAATCGACTTGTGCAACAGTTACTCCTTCAACCCGTTCTTTACCTTTTATGTTTACAATCGTGTGAGAAAGATGCAGAGGAATTTCATAATCTTGCAGGCACTGAACAAGATTTCTAGTTAATCCTCCAGGAGTCGGCATGACCTCGTAAACTCCCTCCACTTTGGCTCCTTCCAGAGTAAATCTTCTAGCCATTATAAGGCCGACATCTCCAGAACCAAGAATCACAATTTCTTTGCCAGGCATTATTCCCTGCATATTTATGTATCTTTGAGCTACCCCTGCTGTGTAAATTCCTGCCGGTCTATCTCCCGGGATGATAATTTGCTGTCGCGTTCGCTCTCTGCAACCCATCGTCAAAATCAAGCTTTTTGCTTGTATGTCAAGCAAACCATCAGTCGGGTTGACAGCAATTACTCTCTTGAAGCGATCTATCTGCAAAACCATTGTTTCCAGCTTCACATTTATGGCCGATTTTTTGATTTCTTGGATATAGCGCTCTGCGTATTCTGGCCCTGTTAATCGCTCCTTGAAAATTACGGTTCCAAACCCATCATGTATGCATTGAGGAAGTATTCCGCCTAGCTCTGGATTACGTTCAATAAGCAACACATCTTTTACTCCATTCTTGTACGCGCTTAAAGCAGCAGCTAAACCTGCTGGCCCACCGCCAATAACAAGCGTGTCAACGTTCATCATGCTAATCCCCTGCCAAAAGCTCCTTAGTTTTGCCAATGAAAAGGCGTGAATTACCACCGTTCTTCGTTATCTCCTCCATGGGAATACCCAATTCTCTAGCAAGTATTCGGGCAACCAGATACCCGCAGAAACCACTTTGGCACCTTCCCATCCCCGCTCTTGTCCTCCTCTTTATAGCGTCTACAGTGAGAGCTGGAATTGGCGAATGAATAGCCTTGACTATTTCTCCTTCAGTAACGTGCTCACATCTGCAGACCACATTTCCATAAAGTTTGTCTTCTGAAACGATTTTCTTTTTTTCCTCCAAGGTTAGCTCTCTAAATACTGGGACTCTTTTTGAAAGAGGATTAAAATTTTCTTTTTCGCTCATGGGCAATCCCTCCTTTCCCAGAATCTCCAAAATCATTCTTGCGATAGTTGGGGAGCATGTTAATCCTGGAGATTGAATCCCCGCTGCATGGATTAGGCCTTTAACGTTTTTTGAGGGCTTTATCAAAAAATCTTCTTTGTATGTGCAAGCTCTTAGCCCAGAAAAATAGGTAATTACTGATTTTTTTGGAAAACTGGAGAAAACGGTAGAATATTTCTCGAGGATGTTATCAAGATCCTCTCTTGACATCGACGTATCCTCTTTGTCGGGAACTTCCACAGCGCTTGGTCCAAAGTTTATGTTCCCCTCTGGGGTTTTTAATACTCCACCGCCTTTAGTGTGCTCGTCCCTTGGAAGCTTAAACTCGTTTAATTGATGGGCAGCATATTTGTTTGTCTTTTTATCGAAAAGTACGGTTCCGCCTTTTCTTGGGTGTATGGTAAATTCTCGAGTCCCAGCGATATCAGCGATCCTATCAGCATAAACGCCTGCTGCATTTACTACAAAATCTGTATCAATCATTCCTCTAGTGGTAACAACTGCTTTGATCTTTTTATCCTCAACTTTTATGCCTGTTACCTCGGTGTCAATAAATACTTGTGCACCATTTTGAACCGCGTTTTCAGCGAGTGAAAGAGTCAGTCTAAAAGGGTCAATTATTCCATAATTTGGCATAAGAACCCCGACAAGCGCATTTTCAGTCAGGTACGGTTCCATTTGCTGCAGCTTCGCTTTTCTAACAATCTTTGGTTTGTCTTTGGCTCTTTTTGCCATTATCCAAATAGGCAAAGGAATCAAGTATTTACACAAAAAATGCCTAAGAGGCGTGGGGATTTTTTTGGATAGGCTATCCTTAGTTACAAGAACTAGTAGACCAGTTTTATTGTAGGGTACATCTAACTCATCAGAAATTTTATCAAATAAGGGCCAGGATTTTATGCACAATTTTCTTTTCAATGTCCCAGAACTTTCGCCTACCCCCGTGTGTATTTGTGCATTGTTGGATCTTGTTGCAGCGCCACATACGTCGCTTTCCTTTTCCAATAGAACGATGTCCAGTTTGTACCGCGATAGTTCTCGTGCGATAAAACTGCCGATTACGCCGCCTCCAATTATTACTACATCAGCTTTCTTTGGCAAGATTGGGTCATAAATTTTCTTGGGAAGTCTGACCTGGGGCTGTGCCACTTCTCCAGCAGGTTCATTTGAAAGGATGTCGTTGACGACTTCTTCCACGCCCTTTATTTTCCCGACGCGGTGACCTAATTCAACAACGTTCTCCCAATTATCCACATGCCCATCTAAGTAAACGATGCCATCTTTTACCGTGCTGTTTATCTGAAAGACGAATTCTTTCAGAGATTGCTTTACTTTCCTGTCGAGTTCTTCATCCTTCATTGTTTAAAGCCGCCAAGATGATTTCAGATAAATCCAGTACCTCGATTGATTTACCAGCACTTTTGAGCGCAAGCTCACATGAGGGGCACGCGGTGACTATAGAGGATGAGACTTCTTCTAGCTGTGAGACCCTATTTTGGGCTATTTGGAAGGAAAGCTCAGGGTTCGCTAGTCCTAATCCGCCGCCTTTTCCGCAGCATTGAGTGTTTTTTTTGTTAAAATAGGTCTCTTTTAAGGTTAGATTTGGGATGCTTTTTAAGACTTGCCTTGGCTCCTCAGTAACGTCTAATTTTCTGGAAAGAACACATGGATCATGGTAAACAAACTCTTTGTCAACTTCTTTTAGGTTGAGCTTGTTGCCTTTTATTAGTTCAAGAAAGTACTGTGATGCATGCTTAACTTCGCAGTTACCAAGTGGATACATTTTTTTAAGCACGTAAGCACAGGTTGGGCAACTGCAGATTATCATTTTGCACCCAGTCTCTTTGATGCCTTTTGAATTACGCTCAGCGAATGATTGAAATTCTTCCTGAAAACCCAAGGCATACAGGGGATAGCCACAACACCACTCCTCTTGTAAAACCGTAAAACTGATTCCCGCCTTTTCCAGTATTTTTGTTGTGGCGACTGCGATTTCTTTTCTTTTGTTTAGAGTGGTGCATCCAGCGAAGTACAAGATATTTGCTTTCTTTTCTTTCGGGTCTGCAAATGAAGTTATTCCTTCCGGATAAATCGTATGCTCTTTAAGCAACTTATCTTTGACTTCAAGCAATGCTTTAGGGGTTAATCCTTTTTTTGCAATATCTCGTTTAACGCCTATTGATAGCTCGCCGACTGAGAAACCGAAAGGGCACCATTGCCTGCAAGCTTCGCAATCCAAATCATTGTAAAAAATGTCCACGTTTTCTTTTTTGTATTCCAAATGGTCAGTTTCTAAAAGATGGGCAATTCTTGTTTTCCCAGAAGGCGATACTGCTTCAGATTTTTCGGCTTTCAATATAGGGCAAGCAAACCTGCACATGTTTGGGCAAAGAGCACACTTTAGCACGCTTTTTGCGTCTGCTTCAAGCCTTGTTTTGGGCAAGTATTTTTTTTCGGAGAAAAGTAAGCTTTTTATCAGTTGGTTCTTTGTTGAAAGGTTTGCTTTTACTATGAGCTTGATTAACCATGAATTTTTTCGAATTTTTTCCAATTTATAATCCCATTTTTCCCGGATTCATAATGTTATCTGGGTCCAAGGCATGCTTTATCTTTCTCAGCGCCTCCATGCTTTGTCCTAACTCATCGGCGAGCCATTTTTCACGCATTATACCTATGCCGTGATGGTGACTTATTGAACCCCCAACTTCCAGAGTAGTCTTCATAGCTTTATCCCATACTTTATTGTAGAAATCTTCAGGCTTTGTTTTCGTTGGTACTCCTGCAAAAGTGAAGTAGAAACATACGCCTTGAGGATAGAAATGTGAAGCGTGCGCGGAGATATAGAATATCCCGTTAATTCTATTTATCGCTGAAGTAATCGAGTCATACAGACTAATTGATTTATCCCATGTGACCGACACTTCAATCGTGTCAATAATCACATCTTTCGGTGAAAAATCTGCAAGTTCCCTCACGTTGAACCTTTTTTCAAGCCAGTGGCGTGCTGGTTCTTCACCTGTATCAACAGCCTGCGCGTTGCATAGTTTTTCAGTTACTTTTTGCTCCAAGTCCACAAGTTCTTCGCTGCCCTCCATTACCAGGACTAGCATGCACTTGTCTTTTGCCAAAGAAAACTGGTAAAACTGCCTTTCTGTTTCCAGTTTATCGTATAATCTGACGGCTGCTGGAAAGATGCCTTTTCTTAGAATTTTTCTGATTACGTCTAACCCGTCTTGCATGTTAACAAAGGCATAAGATTTGAAAACAGTTTTTTCTGGTTTAGGCCATATCTTAAGTGTTGCTTGAGTGATAATGCCAAGTGTTCCTTCACCGCCCACTAAAAGGCGTTCAACAGCGGGACCTGTGGAAGACTTTGGCGTGGTTTTCGACTTGATTATTTCTCCTTGCGGGAGGACTGCTTCAAGAGATATTACAATGTCGTCTATTTTGCCGTACTTTGTCGAGAATTCTCCTGCTGCTCGCGTTGAAAGATTGCCTCCGAGTGAAGAGCAATAAAACGATTGGGGGAAATGCCCCATTGTGTACTGTTTTCTATTTAGTTCTTCCTCTAAATTTGTTAAGTTGATTCCAGTTTGCGCGGTGACGGTTAGGTTTTGATCGTTGATTTCAATAATTTTATTCACTCTTTTTAGGTCCACGATTATGCCGCCATCGATTGGGATTGCGCCGCCTAAAACTCCAGATCCCTCTCCAAAAGGCGTAATGGGGACTTTTTGTTCACAGGCTATCTTTACGATTTCTGAAACCTCTTTTGCACTTCCAGGCCAGCAAACGAAATCTGGCAACGTGGGATTTTTTCCTTCAAGAAACCACCTAAAGGCGATTGGCCAATAATCTCTTGAATAAGCTACCCGATCTACTTCTTGAGTGGAGACATTTTCAGCGCCAATGGCAACGCATAAAAGTTGATAAATCCTGGTTTTTTCGCTTTCAGTTTTCGATTCTTTGGTTTGGCTAATTCCATTTGGCATACATCACCATATGGCTGAGGTAATTCTTAATGGTTTTTGCCCAAAACATGGTTTTTAAACCTGACATTTTCATCTTTAGCCCTAATTCTTAACCTGAAATTCACCCTGAACTCTTTTAGAGCGAAGAGAAACACATAGAAAAAGGCAACAGGTATTGTTGCTTACTTCAATTACCTTTACGACATTTAGCGGCTTTTGACAGACTCAGTAGCGGAAAAAGCACTCACAAGCCTCCAGCATATTTTCCCCGCCTTCAGCCTCGGCGTACCTCGATATCCTCATTGTCCAAATCAAAAGCGCATTATCCAACTATTTATGTTTGCGGAAGACTTGAACTTTGATATCATGATCATTTTGTACAAGTTCTTATCTGGCGCAGTCTCCAAATCATAAAAATCGCTTTAGCCAAGAGTGGGAAAGTTTGCATTAAAAAGCCTACCTTTTTTACTGAAAACTATCAGATCAAAAGATAAAAACCCAAAAAAGGAAACTAAATAATGAAAATATTTTGTTTTGCAAAAAATACAAATTCCCCTAAATTATCTTGTAAATATATTCATTTTTCGGAATAATAACTTGAAAAGATAAATATCGCAGTAAACTGCATGAACACTTGGCGACTTTAAAAGGACGGTTGTTGCTTTCCGAGCAATTGAGCAAACCTTTTGAGGGTTATTAACTAAGACCCCCTTCTATTAGAGCTTGCTTTGCTACAGCTAACTCGGTTGTTGCTGTGTCGGCACAGTCACAAGTGTTAATATTTTTCAAAACTTGACAAAGTTGTAAAGTGGTTGAGTAAATTGAACTGCCAAAAAGGACTTGAAAATTCATTTCAAAGAATGCCTCAAACTGAAAAGAAGAAGCAAGCAACTGAACCGTTGTATCTTTACAGAGTATAAAGTCATTTTTACAGGCATAATTTTTTACAGTTCCGCTTAAGTTCAATTTAAAATTCCAGGTACATTTCTTAAATCGTGATCGGGAAAAAATAGTTTTTGAGGATTAAGAATTAGAAATGTCAAATCAAAACCAAATGTTTTCATCAGCGGCGCAGCATACTTTTACTATTTCTGATTTTGTTGCAGCTAGAATCTATTCTGATACAAAACCTAAGATAATGAAAACTGCGAATTTACAGAAAGGAATTATTCTATTGTACAACGGTAGAGAAGTTGTTGGAGAAGGAATGGGTTTTGGAGCTCCTATCGCAAAATATTCTGATGAAACAGTTTTTTCAGGTTCGTCTCTTTTAGGAGTTCATAGAAGGAAAGATTTCGTTGTAATCCGAAAAGAGTTTTCCATGGATTTGATAGCAAGGGACCAGTTTCGAAGCCTCAAACTTGAAAATAAGCAGTTGCGTTCAATGATAGATTTTGTTTCCTTGTTTTATCAAAAAAATAAGTGGATTGCTCGATTCATTATCTTCACCCAAGGATTACTTTCAAAGTTTGGAGTAAAATCAATTTTTGATAAAACGACTCCGAAAGGTAAGGTTATCTTAACTTGCATGATTAAGAAGAACTTAATCGATTTGAATTTAGATATTAGCCAACTTGATCGGCAAAGACTTGAAAAGGTTTTTGTTTTAAACGAGCAAGGTGCACATTTCTTCAAAAAATATTTTGACTCTGATGGCCTTAATTTGTATGATGACAAAATCGGTTTTTGGGACAGCGTTACAGCTCAGTACGCGAAAATAGCGGATGAACAAGGAAGAATAGGCTTCAAATTGAAAAATATTAAGGGAACATTGTTGCGACGTGGGAGGGAATTAGTAGAAGGGTCTTTGGATTGGATCGGCCTAGACTACGAGATCAACGCCCATCGCGATTCGTTCGAATACGAAATTGAAGTTTTTGGGTGACCACATTATATGACAGATGTTCTCTTGGTTTACCCATACTTTCACCCTAGTTTTGACACATCAATTTTTAGGTTTCCACCATTAGGTCTTGGATATATTGCAGCCGTTCTAAAACAAAATGGAATTTCAGTTAAAGTTGTAGACTGCACTTTTCTTGACCAGCATGAAGCACTTAGAAAAATTATTAATTCAAAGCCGAAAATAATCGGAATCCAATCAATGTATTCAATGAAAGACAAGTCAATAGAATTAGCCCGCTTGCTAAGAGAGCATTGTGAACTTCTTGTTGCAGGTGGAGCGCTTCCAACCATGCAGCCTGAAGAATTTCTCGATGCTTTCGATGTTACTGTTGTTGGTGAAGGCGAACAAACGATGCTTGAACTGGTTGGTGCATTCGAGAAGGGTAGCGCGTTGTCTCAGATTAAAGGATTGGTATATAAAGATAAAGACACAGGTCAAATCAAACATACTTCGCCGCGCGATTTTGTTGATGACTTGGATAGTTTGCCGCTTCCTTCACGAGATCTATTTGATAACGATGCATACAAGAAATATTATTTTGAAAGGTTTGGCTATACGACTACTGCTATTATGACTTCCAGAGGTTGCCCGTTTAACTGTGATTTCTGTAGCAGACCAGTGTTCGGTAACAATTTCAGGGCGAGAACGGCGTCAAATGTGGCTGACGAGGTCGAAGAAGTTGCTTCTTTGGGTTATAATAGGATATGGTTTGCTGATGACTGTTTTACCTTAAATTGCAGAAGGCTCATAGGAATTTGTGATGAAATAATCAAACGCAATTTGAAAATTAGCTGGGAATGTCTATCAAGAGTTGACACATTTGATTCCGAAGTTGCCGAGAAAATGAAGCAAGCTGGATGCGTAAGAATTTTCTTCGGAATTGAATCAGGAAACGATGAAATTCTTAAAATCATGAACAAGCAAACAACAACAAGTCAGGCATATTCAGCTGTCCAATTATGCAAAACGAAAAACATTAAGGCTGGAGCTTTTTTCATTTTAGGGTATCCAGGCGAAAACGAAAAAACAATCTTGGACACCGTAAAATTTGCATCTTCCATCCCATTGGATTATCTTTCTTTCACACTACCGTACCCTATTCCAGGAACCCCCTTATTTCAAAGACTTAAAGGAGAAATGTTTTCGGAAGAATGGGAAGAACCAAAAAATATTCAATTGATAAAGCATAAACTATTGTTTGATTCACAAGTCACTGAGCCCAAGCTAAAGTTCGCAATCATCAAAGGCATGACTCAATTCTATATCAGAAAAAACCTTGGCGATAAGGGTTACTCTCTTTTAGGCAAACCATTCGAAGCACTAACAAACGCCATCTACAATAAAATGAAATAGTTCTATTAAACTGGGAATCCAAGTGCTAAGCTTTTACTTTGCAAGATTTTTCCGTATTGCTAGTAATTTGTTGGTTCACAGTTGGAGTTGAAGAGTTAAAGAACGCCTGCAAAACGCAAATAAGTTACCACCGCTTTGCCCGTGAATGCTAATAAGTTTTTAATTTTAATCGATGGGTTTGTTCATTTCTGCCTTTTTTTGGTGAATTGCGGCGACTGTTGCATGAACGTTTTTCTCGTTTACGACGATTATTATTTGTGATGTGTGGGGTGCAAAGATTCCTCGTTTAATGTTTATGCCTGATATTGCGCCGATAGCTAGTGAAGCTATGCCCGCTGAATCCTTCATTTTGTCTCCGATAAGCGTGACGACGCCTAGCCCATATTCAATTTTCATGTTCTCGTCGAATCCTTTCAGTTTTTCTTCGTTCTTTTTTAGGAAATCAGAGTCCAAGAAAAGAAAATCGCGAATGCTTTCGCCTGTTTCAAGGGTTTCAGCGCCTAAATCTATGAAGTCATTCCGTCTCTCCCATATTCGCAGGGAATCTTCAAGTGATCTGCTTTTCTCATCGTTCATTGAAAGTATTGCGCATCCAGCTTTTCCAGTTAAGCATTTTACAACTTCGCCTTCGCTTGATTGCGAATGAATTACTGAAATTTTCTCTGGCTCATTGATTGGCACTACAATTAAGGGCTGAGTGAATCGTCTTGCCATTGCGATTGCGGGGCTTTGAACAATTTTCATGCCCATCATTGATGCTTTATGGGCTTCATTGTATGTTAGCGATTTTACATGTTCTGTTTTTTGTCCTCGCACAACTTTTGGGTCAGCACTTTGAACAGGCACATCCTTGTATAGTAAAGTCTCAGTGTTGTAGATGTTTTTTAGTAGACATGAAGTGAAGACCGCAGTTAAATCGGAGCCGCCTCTGCCTAAGATTGTTTCAAGACCATCTGCGGTTGCTCCTAAAAATCCCGCCATCGAAACAATTTTGCCTTCCTCTAACGGTTCGATTAGGGCAGTCGATTTTTTTTAGGCTGAAAGTGTAATTTGGCCATGCATCCTCAAAATTATCATCAGTTACAATGGGCCAATTTTCAAATGGAAGCCTGCACGAGTCTAAATCATTACTTTTAAAATATAGTCTGCTAACGTAGACATGGCTAATTCGCCGCCTAACGTAAGTATTTTAGCCTTAATGTTTCCATTGAAGCGTTTATTAATTGATTTAAGAGCAGTTGAAGTAAGCGCTTTGTATTTGCCTAACTCTTTTTGTGCCTGTTCAAGCAATTCACTCTTAATATGAGCCTTGGCCAATTGATCGTAAACTTCAAAGACTGGCTCAATTGGAATCGGTGTTGACTGGGCGTAAGATTCTCCAATGTGAATGAGCATGTCAGTGCAGCCCATTGGTGCGGAGAAAACAACAATTGGCCCAAAACCGTTTTTTGCATTTAACTCTTTTATGCGTCTAACGATTTTAGGTATTCCTTTGCCGTCCGTGTCTAACAAGCTGCCGCCAAATTTTGCTACTGCAAGCTTCTTGAAGGTAATCCCACCTACACGAGTTAGCATCAAATCCTTGCTTTAATAACTTTCTTAGGCAAATTTCTAATAAACCGACAGTGAAAAGAACAGAAGATTAAGTGATTTCAAGATTCATTTAATATGAACTGACGGCTGATATTGCTATAACATTGAAAAAAAAAGAGCTATGTTTTAGATGGCGCTCTTTTCGCTAGGAAAGCAAAAGCCCGAGCAATTAGAGACCACCCTAAAACCATTAAAACCCAAATCCAAAATACGAACCATGTATACAAGGTTACAGAACTGGTGAGGTAAACGGTTATCAGGTAACCTGTGCCAAACCAAAAAACTATATTCCCAATTGTTTCAGCTTTTCTATCGATTGAGGAGTTAAACCAAAACCGCAGAATTAACAGTATCGCGTTCACGATTCCTGTAGCGATGCAAAATTGGAAGAAAGCTGAGTAAAGCTCTGTAAAACCTGCAGGGTTACTTGGTGCGGGCCAAAATATTGTTGTATTAGGAACCTGCGCGAGTGTAAACGAAGTTAAAAAAGAAATAAAGTTGTTCCAAAGATTAAATTGTGGACTAAGATGAATTATGTAGATCACGCTTATTATTATGAAAAATGCTCCAACCGAAACTGCTGACGAAACACTATCTGTATAAGTTGTATTAGGACGGGCTTTTGTGCTTGAATAATTGGTCAAGCTTTGTCTCCTCAGCCCATTATTTAAGCTGTAAGCACATATATTTTTCGATTTAAAAGTGATGTTTTAAATAGGGAGTCCTGATTTATGATAAAGCAGGATGAGCGGTATGTCGTATTGTCCAAAATGTGGCAATAAAGTTGATGAAAATATGGCGTTCTGCCCAAAATGCGGGGCACCTCTAAGGATTGGGGGAACTCAAGCAGCACCTGCACCTTCAGCACCTCCACCTTACCAAGGCAGAGACGAGAAAGATGAGAAGCAAGAAAAACAGGAGAAGCAGGAGAAACATGAGAAGGAGGAAAAAGGTGAAGCAGGTGAAAAGCATGAGAAAGGAGAATACGGCTTTGCCGGCTGGCTAATTGGTGGTTTACTGCTGATTATAATCGGCTTTTTCGCACTCTTGCAAGTTAGTGGCTACTTGACTTCGACGACAAGCGGAGCTTTGATCTTGCTAATGATTGGCATAATTGTTATAGTCGCGGCTATATACTATTCAACTACAGCTCGAAGACGAAATCCACCGCCAACTTAAAGAAGCCAATTAAAGAACAATCGGTATATCCTGTGCTCTAAAATATTCAAAGTATCTGCTCGACCAAATATTCGAAAATAATTTTTTCCTGCAGATTCAACCATGTCCCCAATATCGTATCGTGGAAGCATACACGAAGAAATAATAAGTCTACCCCATTCACCACGCTTAAGCTCATGAAGCATCTTCACGCCACTTCCTGTAACAACTTCAAAAAAGTAAGTATCATAATTAGGCGTCACATACGGTAAATCATCAAGCTGCTGGGCAAAAACCCCTTCCGTCGCAGAGTACATTTCCACAATAGGAGCATCACCATAATATTTTCTTAAAATAGGCCCATATTTGAACTGTATCTTTCGCACGCTTGTGCAGAAAAAGGCTTGAGGCTTCCATAATTCACGAGGCTTCTTACCGTGCTTCTTTTGAATGTACCTCGCGAAAGAGATAATCACCGGGGTGACACCCATAGTGGCAGTTACATTCTTGTCAAGAGCTTGCTGATAGACAAGTTCAAAACGTTTCTCCCAGTCCGCTTTTCCAATTCCTTGACCTATAGCGTCAATATCCTCTTGACGTGGAAGCAAGCTTACCTGATTAAACATGGGATTAAGCCTAGCATACGTTCCAGAGCTATAGCCATAATTGATCTTCTTGTTGTTCTGAACAAGTGTATGAACGCTTGAGGGAAAATTCAAGTTAAGAATGTAACCAGAAAAAGCCTCAAAGTTCTGCTTCTTAACTGCAAAATTTACTAAGCCTCTTGCGCCGCAACTGAAGATTTGTTTCAAATGGGTTTGCGTTGCGGGCATGACTTTGGATTTTCCGGTCGAACCCCGAGTCATAACCCAGCAATCAGGCGGTTCAGAAAGGAATGCCTTGTAGTTTCCGTTCTGAATTTGTGCAATGTACGGCAGTAGCCCCTGGTAATTAATTATCGGAAAATTCTTACGGAAATCAGCGATGCCTACTACTTTAGTTGCTTTGTGGTTTTGGCCATAATCTGAAACGGCGTACTTGCTAAGTAATTGGGTTAGCACTTGCTCTTGTGATTTTTGAGGATTCTCAAGAGACTCGTACCAAGGCCCAATTATGGAGTTTAAAACGTCAAGGTTACCATCGGTTGGCGACGACATTTTCTTCGCAATAGTAACAGTTCAATCGGCTTATATGCTTCTCCATGCATACCTTACAAAGCCAAAACATTTTTGCAAAGGATGAGCAAAATGACTGAAACCATCAGCGCCACAGCTGAAAAAATAAGGAAACTGCAAGTTCAAGGGGCAAGAAACGTTGCAATAGCAGCAATTAAAGCCCTTCAAACTTTGGCTGAACAGACAGAAGCAAAAACTAAAACTGAGTTTTTAAGCGAACTCTCCCAAGCTCAAAGTGTTCTTTTTGCTTCAAGAGAAACTGAGCCGCTGATGAGAAATGCTGTTAGATGGATAATTACTCAAGTTGAAAACAGCCGCGATAAAAACATGAAGCTGCTTGGCAAAACTGTTTCGGCAAGCGCTGAACAGTTCTTGAAGAATCTTGAAAATTCGCGAGAACTTGTTGCGCAGATAGGCTCCAGGCGAATCCGCGATGGTTACACGGTTTTTACTCACTGTCACTCCTCAACTGTAACTCGCATGTTAGCATTAGCAAAAAAAGATGGCAGAAACTTCAAGGTTATCTGCACCGAAACAAGACCTGCCCTTCAAGGAAGGATAACAGCTAAAGAACTCTTAGAGCTTGGAGTGGAAACCACTTTTATTGTTGATTCAGCCGCTCGATCATACATAAGCAAAGCGGATATTGTCATAGTAGGCGCTGACGCAATTACTGCAGAGGGAAATGTGGTAAACAAGATTGGCACAGGCACACTTGCCGTTTTAGCCAAGGAAGCAAGAAAACCCTTCTACGTTGCATCAGAACTCTTAAAATACGATCCAACAACCTTATGCGGAGATTATGAGAAAATTGAAATGCGAAATCCAAAAGAAGTCTGGGAAGACGCCCCAGCTAAACTAAACGTCTGCAACCCAGCTTTCGATGTTACTCGACGCGATTTAATTCACGGCTTAATCTGCGAAGAAGGAGTAATCGCGCCAGCCATCGTGACAGAAACGGCAAGACGATTATATCCATGGCTTTTCTAGAAAGCATAATCGGGTTAACCAGTTTTCATTAAACACCTAAAGCCTTAGCATTGCGCGATGAATGGTCAGTCAATCCTGATAATAACCATTGTTTAAGAGAAAGATTACTTGTCTAAAAATCAGAAGTACGTAAATCTGAAGATGCTCGCAAGATTTGAGGTAAAAGTATGGGTGAATCGGATCAAAAAAGATGTGCCAACTGCAATATTGACATGGTAAATGATGGGGAACCATCCAAATTTGACGCAAGATACTGCACTCACTGTCAAAACCAAGTTGATGGCTTATTTAAAACAAGCCAATACGCCAGAGTTTACGAGTTTATTTCAAGGAAATTTTTCCCGCAAATCTATAACATGAATGAAGAAGACTCAAAAGCCAATGCGGCAATTCTCATCAGGTCGAATCCAAGTCTCATACTAAGATTCCCCTGCGTATCCTGACAAATGGGGATTCTTAACCAGGAATGGATATCCCTACAAAGAATCCCTAGAAAATCAGCCGCCTTAAAAAAGACCTCTTCAAAGGATTAAGAATACGGCTAAGACTCAGCGCGCTTCTTTTACTGGTTTTAGGCGGTGTTCAGTGTTTCTGAAAGCAGGCGTCGTTCGGCTCTTCTCAAATGAACAGCTAAAGTAGAACTCGCAAGACCAAGCTTTGCTGCCAGCTCATCTGCGCTTACTTTTCTGGGTGTATCAAAGTAGCCAAGCCTAAAAGCTAAAGAAATCGCTTCCTGCTGCTTTTCAGTCAAGCGACTGATCGGCGAATTGAGTGAAAATTTGGCATCCGTCAGCGACAACACCTTGTAGTTAACTCCCATAGTTTCAAGGAACCCCTTAACCTGCTCATTATCTCCGACAAGGGTAACTCTAACTTTTCCATCCCTGACAGCAAAAGGCAACAGGGGGTACATTCCGCTTCTGTTAGACGTTCCCGAAGTTGACTGAGCCGGGTTTCCCTTGATAAAGTAGATGCAAGCGCCTCTATCACGCTCTAAAAGCTGACATTCAAATTTGATGTTGTGAAGAAGTGACTTCAGAAGTTCCTCAACTTCCAAAGAGTCATCCTTGGCTTCTAGTCTGAATATGGCTGCAGTTTCAGAGGAATCAAGTCGTAAAATGTGTAGCATCTCAAATGACTTGATTTTTTTCATGGTTTCGAGCCTGTTTAGTTCAGTCAATTGAGCTTTTTTGATTAATTCGGAATTGTCATCCGCTCCAGATATTTTGAGTCTCTCGATTTCTCGATCCTTGATTTTTTTGATTGATTCGTTTATTGACCATTCTACAACTAGCCTGCGCATGTGATTTAAATCACTTTCATTCAATAAATAATTTGTGTAGCGAATATGCTCGCTATAAGATTAATCCGCACTGACATCATTCAGTTAAAAGAAAAAGAACCGAAGTGAGCAGTATGGTTGAATACAAATGGGTCGCCCTTTCAAACACAACCATAGGCACACTAATGGCTACGATTGACGCAACTATTGTTCTGATAGCCTTGCCAGCTATTTTCAGAGGTTTAAACGTTAATCCGTTTACTTCTTTTCAATATCTGCTCTGGATACTATTCGGCTACAGCATCGTAACCGCAACCTTGCTCGTAACCTTCGGCAGAATATCAGACATGCTCGGAAGAGTCAAACTATACAACTTAGGATTTGCCATATTTACAGCAGGCTCAATCCTTTGCGCCATAACACCAAACCAAGGCAATCTGGGAGCAATCGAACTAATCGCATTTAGACTCATCCAAGGCGTTGGCGGAGCATTTCTCCTTGCAAACAGCGCCGCCATAATTACTGACTCGTTCCCGGTCAATGAACGCGGAAAAGCGTTAGGCATCAATTCGGTAGCTTCTTTGGCTGGTTCATTGATTGGCTTGGCGCTTGGCGGAATTCTAGCAACATACGATTGGCGATTAGTATTCCTTGTGAATGTTCCAGTGGGTGTGGTCGGTACCGTTTGGTCTTACTGGAAACTAAAGGAACTCGCCACAATTAAGCATCACCAGAAATTGGACATTTGGGGAAACATAACCTTAGGTGCCGGTTTAACCCTTATCTTGATAGGAATAACTTACGGGCTATTGCCTTATGGCAGTTCAGCTATGGGCTGGAGCAGCCCATTTGTAATTGCTTCCTTGGTTATTGGAGCAGGACTTCTCGTCGCATTCCCCTTTATCGAACGACATGTTGCTGAACCATTGTTTAGACTTGAACTTTTCAAAATAAGAGCGTTCAGTATAGGTAACATCGCATCGTTCTTAAATTCCATGGCCCGTGGAGGAGTCATGATTATGCTTGTAGTACTACTTCAAGGCATCTGGCTTCCACTAAATGGCTACAGCTACGATTCAACGCCGTTCTGGGCAGGAATATTCATTATACCAATGACAATTGGATTTGTCATTGCAGGTCCAATTAGCGGTTGGTTATCAGATAAGTATGGCGCGAGAACACTCGCTACAATGGGCAATGTCGTTACTGGGTTAACATTTATCGCCTTTGCCTTTCTCCAAGTCAATTTTGCATGCTTAGCCTTCGGGATGATACTCTTTATAATGGGTATAGGTAGCGGCCTCTTCATTTCGCCTAACGCGGCGGCGATTATGAATAGTGTTCCGCCTGAACATCGAGGCGCCGCATCAGGCATGCGTGCAACACTCCAAAACAGCGCTCAAACAATAGGCCAAGCATTATTCTTCACTATCGTAATAGTAGCCCTCAATGGCACTCTTCCAGGCGCCCTATCTTTGGCGGTAACAAATGCTGGCGCTTCTTTGCAAATTGCCAAAGTTCTAAGTTCTACCCCTGCAACCGCTGCTTTATTCGGAGCACTCTTAGGTTACAACCCCATTCAAACTATACTAGGAACATTGCCGCACTCAGTCATTAGTAGCATACCTGCAACCGCCATTCAAAAACTCACACAAACAGCGTTCTTTCCAAACGCCATTGCCTCGCCGTTTATGAATTCACTAAAAGAAGTGTTTATTGCAGGCGCTATAATGTGCTTTATAGCAGCCATCCTCTCGATGCTTAGAGGCGGTAAATACGTCTATGGCCAAACAGAAAATAAGCCAAAAGAAAAAAAATGATAAGGGATTAGTGCGCGCGTTATAATTGTCGCCAGAAAAGTGGTGCGATAATGAGCATCGCGCGCGATGAGCAAAACAAGCAGGGTAGAGCTGATTCGGATTATGAAATCAAAAAAAAGGTGAATAAAAATGCATACTTTGGAATTGAATAACATAACTTCTGGTTACAACGGGCAAGCCATTTTACACGATATCAGCTTTAAACTGAAAGAGCCATCAATATACGTTGTTTTAGGGCCAAACGGCGCAGGCAAGACAACATTGTTTAGAACAATCGCAGGCGTATTAGAGCCATTCAGCGGCGAAATTCTTCTTGATGGCCAAAACATAACTAACTCGCGTGAAGCCAGAAAAAGAATGAGCTTCTTCTCGCAAAATGCGATGCCTGAAGAGATGACGGTATTTAACGCATTGAAGTTTTACGCTGATATGGAAGGTGGCGATCCTGATAACGCGATTGATTTGCTGGACCTTGACCAACTGAAAAATAAGCGTTTCTCTGACCTTTCGCAAGGACAAAAGAAGCGAGCTGCCATCGCAAAGGTGTTTCTGTGCGAAAGAGATTTGTATTTGCTGGATGAACCCACCGCGAATTTAGACCCAGCAGTTTCAAAGGAAATTCGAGATATCATTCTAAAATTAAGTAAGGATAAAATGATTCTGTACTCTTCACATAACCTCTATGAAGCAACGGACATTGGCACTTACCTGATTTTAATCAAAAATGGTTCCGTAACATTTTTTGATAAGATCTCAAACATTAAACCTAAACAATACCGAGTAGGTATCAAAGCCTCAACGGACATATCTAAGATTGTTGATGCCCAACGTGAGGGCGATTACTTTGTTTTGAATGTATCTAGCCCTGAGGACGCAGGGCTTGCTTTGAAAAAACTGGTCGAAAATGGTATTTTAGTCACTGAAATGCGCCAGCTAGATAATCCATTGCAAGAACTTTTCGAGACACCAAACGTAAACGTAGAAAAAACACAAAAGGAGTCACAGCAAGTTGCCTAATAATGCTTTGATTTTTGCCAAGCGAAGCCTCAGTTTAAGCAAAATACAATTTGTAATGGGGATTGTCATTGCTTCTGCCGGGATCTTGTTATTTAACGCCGGCAACCATTTAACTATAAATGGGCTTGTCCTTGCAAATGGCCAAGCCGCGCTCTTTTCTGTTTCTCTTATGGCTGAGGGAATTCTTCTTTCCTCAATCCCTATTATTTTGCTGTATGTTTATGACAAAAACAACGGGGTTTTGGAGTACTTGCTTTCGCTTGGTTGGAATCAACACGACATCTTTAAGCGCTACTTAGAAGCCGCGCTCTTCTTGGCGCTTACTATTTTTATTTACGAATTAGCCGTCAATGTTGCAGTAAGTGTGGTTATAGGAACATCGGTTACCCTCATTTTAAGTTTAGTGGTGTCAGCTGTTACCGCCGCATTAGGTTTCTCAGTCGTTTCATTTGTTACAGTCGCTATGGTTGATTTCAGCTCGTTGCTAAAGCAGAGAGTAGGCGCAAATAGTCCTCTTGCTTTAACGCTTGGCATGCCGATTATCGCTCTCACTCTCTTACTTGCGGCTATTTTACCGTTTTTTACCGGTGTCTTAATTGAGCTGCTTATTGCCGGCGTAGTTGGTGCGTTATCAATTGTGCTTTTGATTTTGTCAAGCAGGCTGATTAGAAGAGAAAAAATGCTTCCATAAAAAAGGCGAGCACAATCGCTTTCCTTATATTTCTTAGTTTTTCGCATGAAATTTAAACGCGAATGTAAACCTAACCCTCAGCACCGTGAAGCTTTGCCAAGTCAACCCTCATAATATACTGCCTATGCACATAGAAGGTTGAACGGTGTCTCCAACCATGCGGTCAACCCTCTGATTTTGGATTTCCGAGATTTCCCATGCTATTCGCGGGTTTTCCGAGATTCTCAGAGTATTCCTGAAGCTCATTTCGTCGATGTTTCCGGGCGTCCTCGTTGTCAATACTCATTAAGGTTACCTATTGCCATGTCTAACCCGCGAGAGGCAATTCTCAGCCTTCAACAACACCTCAACGAATTCCTGCAGCATAAGCTACCATCTAACACAGTGAGCAAGCTCTCAATAAGCGGTAGCCCTCTGTCACGCGAATTTCATGTATGTTTTTGCAACAATCTCTTTAAGCGTAAAGCCGTATCCTTCGAGTTTTAGCTCAAAGAGTCGTAATTCAAGCAGATTCTTATTTAAAAAAATCACTTTTACTGCGCTTTTTGCAAGTTTTACTAATAACGATCAGAATTACCTCGTGAAGTTTTCAAACAGAATTAGCTTGGCCACTGTTTAAGTGCAGCTTTCAATTCTTTGTGCGACTTGGCATATTCTTCTAAGGTTAAACCATTCAGAACCGCATCTACTGCTTGTCGCATTGCCTTGGCTCCAGCAACTGTCCCATCCGGATGTCCGTGGATACCGCCGCCTGCTTGAATCACAAAATCTTCACCAAAAGTTTCCATCAGAGCAGGAACCAGCTGCGGGTACAATCCACCTGAGGCAACAGGCAACACAGGCTTAATGCCTCCCAACTTGATCTTGCAAGCATCAATGTTTTCTTGAACCTCACTTTTAGTCTCAGACATTTTACCAACAACCGTGCCTACATGAAGCTGATCCACGCCGATAATTCTTGCAACAGTGGCGATTGGGCGCATAGCAATTCCATGCAACGGGTTCTTCGTGAAAGCTGCGTGTCCTGCCCTGTGAGCGTGAATAACAAGTTTAAAGTTCTGATCTTTTAAGGTTTGAAGCGCTGACCAACCGCAAGTTAAAATGTCAACCATAACATATTCACCCCCGCTGTCAAGGACAAGTTGAGCACGCTTAAGCATGGTTTGTGTTTCAGCAGTAACGTTAATCATGTAGACTTTGCGTTCACCTGTCTCTTGTTCCGCTTTGTCTCGGCTCTCCAAGGTCTGCACAAGACGGTCTTCAAACGGATTGAATTTTTGGCTGCTTAGATTTTCGTCATCCTTAACGATGTCGCATCCTCCACTCCAAGCCTCATAAGCCACCTCGCGCGTGGTCCTTCGTTTTTAAGCCAAGTTTAGGCTTAATTATTGTTCCCACAAGTGGACGCCTGGGAACTTTCAAGAGCTCACGAATCCCTGCAATGCCAAACTTTGGTCCCTTAAAGCTGTCTGCCAGTTTCAGGGGGAGTTGTATGTCGAGTAATTTTAGGTTTTCAAGGGCTTTTAACCCGAAAACGTTGCCTGCGACGCTACTTAAAATGTTAGGCATATTAGCCTGCTCAAACAACTCGATTGGATAGGCTATTTTTATCTTGTTTTTTCGGATGCTGAAAACATGGGCTGCTAACGCGTTGACGTATGGTTTTGAAGTTGAAAGTTCAGTCCATGTACCAATTGAACTTTCAGCCGCCACTGCACCAGCAGCTTCCTTAAGGCTAATCCCTTTTGGTTCTACACTGAAAGTGCAGATTAAGTCAGTTTCCTTCGGCTTATAATTTAAATCAACATAATCTACATACTTCAAAGATACATCCTCGCGAGATAATTGCACGCTATTTCTTAATATCTTAATCGTTATTATGGTCATGCAGAGATAAAGGAATCGATGTTATGCTTAAGACTCCTGCTCGCCGATTAACAGTCGAAAATAGACTGGTCGTTGTTACTAAAGCTTAAGCAGCCTTAAAACTCGTTAAAAAAATAGCTATGCGAAAAAGCATTTTCATCATATTTTTATACTCTTTAAGCAAAACATCTAGTAGTTATTAGAGGCTTATTTTTTTGGCGAAAGCCGACAATCGTCGAGTTATGCTTGAAAAAGTTTTTATGGAACACGATTACAGCGAGAGCGCTCTTTTAGAAATTCTTCATCGCGCCCAAGAGATCTACGGGTATTTGGATAAGGATTTGTTGACGGATATTTCGGACACTTTGAACATTCCAGCGAGCCATGTTTACGGAGTCGCAACCTTCTACAACTACTTTAAGCTGTTAAAGCCTGGTCAGCACACGGTAACAGTTTGCTTGGGCACTGCTTGCTATGTGAAAGGCGTTGAAAGGGTCGTTGAGTCAGTTGAACATGAGTTTAATGTTAAAAGAGGCGGTTCAACGTCGGATGGCAAGCTTTCCCTGCTTATTTCTCGTTGTATCGGTGCCTGTGCCATGGCTCCAAACATTGCAGTAGATGATGAGGTTATTGGTAAAGCCACCAGTCAAGAAGTCATCCAAAAGATTAAGATTGCACTTGGAAGGAATGAAGAATGAAGCTGTCCGACCTGCAAAGAATCGCTGAAAACGAACTTGATTTTGAAGACGCTTACAGGTACAAAATAAATGTTTGCTGTTCAAGTGGCTGTATTCCTTTTGGCGCCCTGAAAGTTTTAAAGGCATTTGAAGATGCCGTGAAGGAATTGGGTGTTGAAAAGGAATGCAAGGTCGCCCGAACTGGATGCATAGGCACCTGCTCGGTAGGTCCAGCAGTAACTGTGGAGCCAGGCGATTACTTGTATCAAACTGTAACTCCTGAAAAAGCAAAACAGATCGTTCGCGACCACGTCGTTTTAGGTTTACCCGTTAAAGAATTACTCTATAAAAACGAAGCTTATTTCAAAAAACAGCGTAGGCTAGTCTTGCGAAACGCGGGCAAAATTGACCCTTCGCGAATTCAGAACTACATTGAAGTCGGCGGATACTCAGCCTTCGCCAAATGCTTAACCTCAATGAGTCCCCAAGACGTCATAAATGAAGTGACAATTAGCGGGTTAAGAGGTAGAGGCGGCGCAGGGTTTCCAACTGGTCAAAAATGGGAATTGGTTGCACGAGCACATGATAATCCAAAGTACATTGTTGCTAATTTGGATGAAGGCGACCCAGGAGTTTTCGCTAACCGCACTCTCGCGGAAGCTGACCCGCACGCGATTATTGAAGGCATGCTGATCGCTGCTTATGCGTTAGGTGCAGAAAAAGGCTACCTTTACATTAGAGCTGAATACGCAGTGGCTATCCAAACCATTCTTAAAGCGTTAGCTCAAGCAAAAAGCATGTCACTTGTAGGCGATAATATTCTTGAGACGGACTTTAAGTTTGATCTAGAACTGCGGCTTGGCGCAGGCGCATTTGTAGCCGGAGAAGAGACCGCTATTTTGGCCTCAGTGGAAGGGCGTAGAGCAATACCAAGGCCTCGTCCACCGTACCCAGCTAACTCGGGGCTTTGGAATAAACCGACGCTAATCCAAAATGTTGAAACGTTAGCGAATATTCCGCTAATTGTTCATAATGGCGGTCAATGGTTCGCAAAAATTGGCACGCCAAAATGCACGGGAACTAAATGCTTCTCCCTGACGGGAAAAGTAAACAATCCAGGGTTAATTGAAGTTCCAATGGGCATCTCGCTAAGAGAAATAGTGTTCGATATCGGCGGAGGCGTTCCAGACGGCAAAGAATTCAAAGCCGTTCTTGTCGGCGGTCCATCGGGCGGATGCCTACCTGAAATTCTCCTGGAGTCATCAGTTGACTATGACTCACTCATGAAAGTCGGGGCAATCATGGGTTCAGGCGGAATTGTCGTACTCGACCAAGATTCATGCATGGTAGACACGGCACGCTTTTTTACAGAATTCGGCGTTGAAGAATCATGCGGCAAATGTCAACCTTGCAGAGTAGGTCTAAGCAAAGTTTTAGATGTTTTTGATCGGATAACTCATGGCGCGGGCACATTGGGTGATATCTCTCTGTTGGAGAAATCAAGCATTTACATTAGAGAAGCAAGCCTGTGTGGTCTAGGTCAAACAGCCCCTAATCCGGTTATTACGACTTTACGGTACTTCAAGGATGAATATCTCACGCATATCGCGGAAAAAAAGTGTGAGGCAGGCATATGCTTCAGCGAAGAGGAGACAAATCAAAATGAGTGAACCAAACGTGAAACTGAAAATTGACGGCGTCGAAGTCAACGTTCCCGAAGGCACTTCTATTCTGGAGGCAGCCAAAAGCTACGGCATAATAATCCCGACGATTTGCAACCTTGAAGGCCTAAAAAGTTTCGGTGGATGCCGGATGTGTCTTGTGGAAATTCGAGGTTCACCAAAACTTTTTCCCTCTTGCACCACGCCTGTCAGCACAGGAATGGAGGTCACGACCAAATCCGAAAAACTGAAAGAATACCGCAAAATGTCACTGCAACTGCTTCTTTCTGAGCGAACTCACATCTGCCCTGTATGCGTGGCTAATGATCATTGTGAGCTTCAAGCCTTAGCAAATAAGCATGGCGTGGATCACGTGATGTTTGAGCGACAATGGACAAGTGAAGAAATCGATTCAACCCATGACTTTCTGGTGATAGATCGAAATAGGTGCATCTTATGCACGAGATGCATCCGAGTCTGCGACCAGATTGAAGGAGTTCACACTTTGGATTTGAAATTACGCGGAAAAAACTCTGAAGTAATTATGGATTTAGATGAACCATGGGCCAAGGCACACTCCTGCACAAGCTGCAGAAAATGCGCTAAAGTCTGCCCAGTCGGAGCCATATACATCGAAGGTGAACCCATCGATCACACCAAACAAAGCAGCATCGCACAATTCATCATTTCACGGAGGCAACACAAATAGCAATGGCAAAAGCAAAAGTAGCCACGATTTGGCTAAGCGGCTGTTCAGGCTGCCACATGTCCTTCTTAGACCAAGACGAACGACTCATAACGCTTGCACAGAAAATAGAGCTTGTATGCAGTCCGATTGTTGACATTAAAGAATTTCCAGAAAACACCACCATTGCTCTAATTGAAGGAGCCGTTGCAAATCAAGATCAATCAACATTGCTCAAGAAGGCAAGATCTCGAACAAAAATTTTGATCTCACTCGGCGACTGCGCAGTCACCGGCAATGTGACGGCTCTTAGAAATGCATGGCATCACAGTGACCAAGCTATTTTAGAGCGCGCTTTTATTGATAAATCAAATTTCAATGCTCAATTGCCAACAGAAGTGCCAAAACTTTTGCCTAAGGCACGCCCGCTTCATGAAGAAGTTAAAGTAGACTATTTTATTCCTGGCTGTCCACCATCGGCAGACCTGATTTGCTACGTGCTGACTGAATTGTTAGCTGGGAAAACACCAAACATGGAGGACAAGTCAAAATATGGTTAAAGAAAAAGAAGTAATAATCAACCCAATAACCCGAATCGAAGGTCATGCACAAGTCTCCATAATGCTAAATGAAGATGGCTCCGTTCACGAAGCACATTTTAAAGTGGTTGATTTTCGAGGATTTGAAAAATTCACTGAAGGCAGACCATTCTACGAAATGCCCAGTATAACATCAAGGGCATGTGGAATCTGCCCAGTTAGCCATCTGTTAGCTTCAGCCAAAGCATGCGACGCAATAGTCGGGGTTACCCCACCGAAAACTACAACGATGCTTCGGCGTTTAATGCATATGGGGCAACTAATTCAATCACATGCCCTAAACTTTTACCATCTTTCAGGCCCAGATTTGCTTTTAGGAATTGATTCTGACCCAGCTCATAGAAACATTTTTGGCTTGATTGAGAAAAAACCTGATTTGGCATTGCAGGGAATAAAACTGCGAAAGTTCGGCCAAGAAATAATCGAAAAAGTCGCAGGAAAAAAGATTCATTCAAGCGAATGGATTCTACCGGGTGGAGCGAAATGGCCTTTATCAAAAGAAAATGTTGCTTTCCTTTTGGCTAATCTACCTGAAGCTATGGATATCGCAAACAGTGCGTTGGCGCTATACAAATCTTGGCTGGATGATCACTCTGAAGAAATTGAAAATTTCGGGAATTTTCCATCGCTGTACATGGGTCTGGTCACGCTCAACGGTGAGCTTGAACACTATGACGGAAAAATTCGTTTTTTGGACGAGAACGGCAAAATCATTGCTGACCAGCTTGAGCCAGAAAAATACTTTGAGTACATTGGTGAAGCAGTTGAACCCTGGTCCTTCATGAAGTTTCCGTATTACAAACCATTAGGTTATCCACAGGGATGCTACCGTGTTGGACCGCTTGCACGTTTAAACGTTGTTTCAAGCTGCGGTACTCCGCTTGCTGATAAGGAATTACTGGAATTTAAGAAGCTTGGAAAAAACGGCCCTGTGCAGAACACGTTTCACTATCATTATGCTCGATTAATTGAATTGCTGTTCTGTTTGGAGACGGCAAAACGTCTGCTTGAAGATCCAGAAATCCTGTCAGAACACGTGGCCTCAAAGGCTTTAGTGAACAATTTTGAAGGCATCGGAGTGGCTGAAGCTCCAAGAGGAACTCTGATTCACCATTATAAGGTTGACTCTCAAGGCATTGTACTTTGGAACAACATGATTATCGCCACTGAACACAACAATCTCGCCTATAATCAGGCTGTTACTCAAGTGGCGAAAAAATACGTAAATGCAAAACAGCTGCAGGAAGGCATGCTTAACAGGGTTGAAGCGGTAATCCGCGCTTTTGACCCATGTTTAAGCTGTGCAACCCACGCGGTTAGAGAAATGCCTTTGGACATAACATTGTTTGATGCAAATGGGAAATTGGTCGACCGAAAGATTAGGTAACTAACCCCATTTTAAGCCAGCGATTACGCGTCAGTTTTTAGGTATAATTGCCTAATTTTGTTAAACTGAAGAGATGCCTAAAAAGGAAGCTTTGATCAAGAAAACAGGCGATAAATTAGGCAACAAAGCTGTAACCTTTTTCTAATGGGATTTAGCTTCAAAGCAATGCCCGTATTCTCTGGTTTTATTTGCGATACATTTTAATAATCACAATGAAATCTGCGTTAGTAATCGGAGGGGAAGTATTTGAGTGCGAAATGGAGAAGAACTAAAAAAAATAGAAAATGGCTAGACTTAAACAACATTGAAATTAGACCGAAAAAATCAAAAATACTTAAAATAGAGACTAAGTCAATAAAATCTACTCGCACGCAAACTTTTCACCCACCCACGTTAAACACGAAAAAAAAATTCAAAGAACCAAAACCCTTGATTGACATTTTCCAAGAGGGGAATTGGATTACTATCGTAGCTGAAATAGTAGGCTTTAATAAGGAAACCCTCAAAATAAATGTGAAAGACCAGAAAATTACGCTGTCAGCAAAATCTAAAGAGCGTAGATACTATAAAAGTTTAAATCTTCCAAAGGTAGTGATTCCCAACATCATGCACACTACATTCAAGAACGGTGTGCTAGAGATTAAGCTTAAAAAAGCACAAAGCGAACAAACAATAGAAAGAAGCTGAAAAAAATGCCTCACAAACTCAGAAAAATCCGGAAAAAGAGAGGTTCACGAACAGTAGGCTATGGAAGAATAGGCCAACACCGTGACAGTGGCTCCAAAGGTCACCGAAAAGTCGGACGACACAAGCATCTATGGAGTTACGTCTCCACGTATGAACCTGACTACTTCGGCAAAAGCGGTTTCACCTCACCAAAAAGCCTTAAAACAAAAAATAATCCCATCAACCTTCAGAAACTAAATGAGCTTATGCCCGCAGAAAAAGACGGAAAAAACGTCATTGACCTAACAAGTCTAGGATATACAAAGCTTTTAGGAACAGGAAAAATAGACAAGCCACTAAGCGTAACAGTGTTATCAGCATCTAAAACAGCCCAAGAAAAAATCCAGCAAGCAGGCGGAAAAATCATAATTACTTCCAAGAATAATGGGGAGTAAGCTCGTCCGATGGCTGGAAGATTTCTCAGTTTATTTAAACCAATAGGCAGAGTCTTGCCTGAAATCAAGAAGCCTCAACGCAAAGTCAGCTTCAACGAGAAAATCTTCTGGACCGGTATCGTATTAGTTGTTTATTTGGTTATGACTGAAATTCCACTTTACGGTATCAGTTCATCAGCAGCCAGTCAATTTAACGCTTTGAGAGTTATTTTTGCTTCAAACAGTGGAACTCTAATGCAACTGGGCATTGGGCCAATAGTTACCGCAGGTCTGATTCTCCAGTTGCTAGTTGGTTCTTCGATAATAAAATGTGACATGTCAAGTGCAGAAGACAGAGGATTGTTCACTTCTGCAAGCAAAGTCTTTTCAATAATGTTCACGGCAATCCAATCTATAGCTTACCTTGTAAGCGGCATATACGGCTCTATAGGGGCAACAACATCAGTGATTATCTTCTTGCAGTTATTAGGCGCGGGCATGATTGTCATGTTAATGGATGAGCTTGTGCAGAAAGGCTGGGGTATAGGCAGTGGCATAAGCTTATTCATTATGGCGGGAGTAGCACAAACTATTCTCTGGGATATGTTTTCACCCCAAAACGGCTTGTTTGTAGGTTCTCTTTCTACATTCTTAAGTGGCGCACAAAGTAGCTTTCAATGGGTATTCGGGGAAGCTTCTGGGACTTATCCGTCACTGCTCGGTTTCACAGCTACCCTCGTAATTTTCGCAATCTGCATTTACTTAAACGGTGTCAGAGTGGAACTCCCGATGACATACGCGGGATACAAAGGCTTCCGTAGCAGGTATCCAATTAAACTATTGTACGTTTCAAACTTACCTGTTATTTTTGCTTCTGCACTGTTCGCAAATGTCTACTTCTTCTCACAAATCCTTTGGAGTACTCAAGGTAAACCAGCTCCTGGAGCAAACATGCTCACGAACATTTTTGGACAATACATTATACCTGCCAACAGTACCTCTGTAACTCCTGTTGGTGGTCTTGCTTACTACGTGACAGCTCCGAATAACATCTTCCTTGTAGGGGAGGACCCGTTAAGAGCCTTAGTATACATAGTAATTTTGATAATATTCTGCGCAGTTTTCTCGCTTGTTTGGCTTGAAGTCGGGGGTCTTGGACCAGCAAAAGTTGCACAGCAACTAATGGATTCAGGAATGCAAATCCCTGGTTACAGGCGATCAGGAAAGCCGATCGAGTTAATCCTTAGACGCTATATTCCAGTAGTTACAGTTCTAGGTGGCATCGCTATCGGGCTACTCGCTGGATCTGCTGATTTATTAGGCGCATATGGCACAGGCACAGGCATCATGCTATCAGTTACCATAATCTACCAGTACTATGAATTATTAATGCGTGAAAGAGCAGCTGAAATGTTCCCAGCTTTCAGACGAATCCTAGGCGAATAAATAATGAGCAAACGCATATGCTAAGATAAGAAGTTCATCTTTCTTTGAAAAGAACTGCCTAGTTTTTCTCATTTGCCTGAAAATCAGCGTAAAATTTACCAAAACAGCAAAAACGATTATAAACGAGAAAATGATGATAGGCTAAGAATATAAAAGAAAAGACGAAGGAAAGCGAATGGCCATATTTACAGTAGTACCTTTTTCAACAATGATTATTTTCTCAATAGCGCTTGTAATTTCAATCCTTATCCAATGCCTTAACCGGGTTTTGATAAGTCGTCTTGTCGGCTGGAAAGAATATCTTTCAATGCAAAAAGAAATGAAGGAATATCAAAGTGAAACTATGAAAGCTGCGCGTTCAAACGATACTAAGCAAATGGAAAAACTGAAAAAAAGGCAGCCACAAATAAACGCAATGCAACAAAAAATGATGAAACCCCAGTTTGTTTTGATGGGTGTATCGCTCTTCAGCCTTGTATTATGGTGGCTAGTCTTACTTCCAACCTTCGGAACAACCCCTGTCGCGTACCTTCCAGGCTATGGTGGCTTAATCCTAACTTACTGGTATTTTATCTGCTCGCTCTTCTTAAGCACGCTTTCAACACGCATACTCGGCACTAACCCAATAGTCCTCCCCACTTAGCCCAATAAATTTATGCGGTGCCAATACCCAATGAACATAAATCTTACTGACAACCAACCTCCCCCAAAAAATGTTGTAATTTGCATTTCAGGCATGGCTGGAACCGGAAAAAGCACTTTATCAAAAAAGTTAGCCCAAAAATACAATCTTGATTACTATTCAGGAGGAGATGCCCTTAAAGATTTAGCAAAAGAGGCAGGATATACCGTGTATAGCGAAGGCTGGTGGGAAAAACCATTGGGACTTAGCTTCTTAGACGCAAGAAGCAAAGACCCCAAATTCGATAAAGCTGTCGATACAAAGCTTCTTGAACGCGCAAAAAAAGGCAATGTTCTTTTGGATAGTTGGACAATGCCTTGGCTGCTAAAAACAGGGTTTAAGATTTGGCTGCAAGCTTCAATAGAGAAAAGAGCAACCAGAGTTGCGCAACGCGACAAAATAACTATTAAAGAAGCTTTTGAAGTTTTGAAAGAAAAAGAAGAAAAAACTAGGGCAATTTACAAAGATCTATACGGTTTTATCCTAGGCGAAGACCTAGCTCCATTTGATTTAGTGCTGGACACCAATAACTTGGATGCCGATGAGGTTTTTGAGGTATTATGCAAAGTTATTGATAATATGATATTATGTAAGAATGCCCCATAGCCCTTCTTCAATATACGTCTTGTCACTCAAACTATAGAATAGTTTTGACAGCTTTTTTGTGTTAGACCAAATTGATTCATAAAAGAGGGAAAAAGTTGCCTTTTCCGATAATTGAAAAAGGTCAAAAGGTAAAAGAATTTACTCGTATATTAGTTAAAACAGAAAAAAGATAAATTAGAACTTCTCCACCTAATTGGCAAGGAATTGATATGAAGGTCAAAGGTAAAGTAGCCATAATAACAGGAGCCTCAAGTGGAATAGGATTAGCCACTGCAAAACTATTATCATCTAAAAACACAAAGCTTGTGTTAGCAGCAAGATCAAAAGACAAACTAGAAGTTTTATCTAAACAGCTTCCAGACTCGATTGCAATCACCGCAGACATGACAAAACCTCGTGAAATCAAGAGCATGATCCAAAAAACAATATCGCACTTTGGCAAAATAGACATCCTTGTTAACAATGCTGGACAAGGATACGACGCGTTCATGGAACAAATAGACGTGGAAAAATTTCAGTACATTTTTAACTTGAACTTAGTAGGTCCAATAGTTGCAATGCAGCAAGTAGTGCCCTATATGCGAAAGCAAGGTGCTGGGTCAATTGTTAACATAAGTTCAGGTTTAGCCCTAATGAATCTTCCAGGCACAAGCGCTTACGGTGGCCTAAAGCAGGCACTGGCACACATAAGCATCACTGCAAGAGAAGAGCTAAAAAAAGACGGTATCATAATCTCCGTAGTTTATCCGTATATTACACTAACTAATTTCGAAGAAAATACAATCAAAGCTGTAAAAGAGGAACAAAAAAGAAATTCAAACGAGCATGTTGCTGATGAACGATTTAAACCTGACTCAGCAGAGCACATAGCAGAAAAAATTCTTGAAGCAATAGACTATGGGCAGCCTGAAGTTTTCGCCCACGAATGGATGGACAGACGTGCAAAAAAAGAAAACTAGAAAAACTTTCCAAAGTGATGTTTTTATCCATTGCTTGAATAAAGTCCTCAATTCAATCAAGGCTAATTAACCGCAGGCATCGCTGAGAATGCGTCGTTTTCCGTTTAAGCTGCATGTGGTTAAGTGTTTATTGTAATGCTGACGTCTGATAGGGTGTTCTCCTTGGTTTTAGAGTTATTTTGTTTCTTGAATCTCAAGTCAGGTCTTTCTATGAACAGTATTACTTTTGAAATGTGCGGAGAAAAAAGTTCGTTTCTTGTAACTTGATGAAAGTACGAATAGAATTTACATTATTAACAAAAAGAATTAAACTTGGAAAATCTGAAAAACAAGCTTTTCAACAAGGTATAATAGTTTACTGCTAAACATTCTGAAGCTTCATGCGGGAGAGGAAGGATTGAACATCAAAAATCAAAAAGTACAATTGGCTCTGAGCATTGCTCGTAAATACGCAAAACCAATTGCCATATGCGCAATCAGCATATTTTTAACAGGTTTAGTTTCAACGGTCTCACTATTGGCAAGTAATGGAACTGGAGATGTAGACCCTGCGAAGTCACCCCTTGCATTGTTACTCAAAGATGATGAAACCTCTCTAATCTCTGGAACCTATGCTAATACTGCATCAGCTTCAGAATTAGACGTGCAAGGAAATAAAATCATAACTAGTAATGGACAAGAAATAATTCTTCAAAGTGTAAACGTGGTAGAAATGGCTGACGGACCTGATGGAGTGTGGAATGGCGTATCAAGTTTTACATCGCAAGCACAATTAAGTTTGAATGTGCTAGCTCAGCTTAAAATAATGCAAAGCTGGGGTATAAATACGGTAAGATTACTAGTTAACGCTCAAGATTGGTTAAATAACGTCACATCTGCAATAATTAGCGGCGATCCGAACACGGAATTGGTGCCTTATCAAACAGCGGTTGAAACGGTTTGCCAAGATGCGCAAAGTTTAGGAATGTATGTTGATGTCTGTAATTATAGATTAAGCGATTATTGGACAAACAACCAAATAGCAACGCAAGATCCTTTGCCTTTTCCACCCTTTGCCACAAGCATTAATTCTGGCATAAGTAGCATAGCTGACTTTGTCGCATTCACTCAAAATGAAGCAGAAATTTTAAAATCGTATCCAAACGTTATGATTGAACTTTGGAACGAACCAAACACTGATATAAGTAGTATTGCACAGGAAGATTGGTTTCAAGCTATAGATCAATCTGTTTCAGCTATGGAAGCAGTCGGATATACTCAACCAATAATAGTTCAATGCGAAGTTGATTCATGGTGCACATCTTCAGAAGACTCGGCCGTTATGCATACTGACATGAGTTCCTGGTTGAACGCACTGGGATTAAATGACAGCAATATTATTTATGGTACTCACTTGTATAGGTCTAACTCTGCATTTGGGACAACTACGCAAGGCTACAGTTACAGCGATGTCTACAATGCGATGCAAACAGAAGGAATACTTCAAGTCGCGCAGAATCACCCTGTTTTCTTGAGCGAAACAGGCATAGACTTGGATTCAGACTTAGCAAATGAAATTACTGCTGAACAGAACATCTTTGCCATTTCTATCGCAAATCACATCTCAGTTGGGCAGCATTGGTTCAGAGATATCGGTGAATTTGCCATGCGTGATTCGAACTTTAATCCAACACAAGGAGGACAAGTATTCATAAACACTTTCGCAAACAATCCAACAGGACAATATGGTTCTATCGATACCAATAATCACAGTGTTACTAGTGATAATGGAGAAAATAGCAACCGCAACAGTACTTCAACAACGACAGCGTCTTCTAATTCGGCAAACACACCTACTAAAATTTCTATTGTAAATATTATTGCTGGTTTTGCTTGTTGGGGTTTTGGCGCAATGGTAATCAGCCTTTCAGTCGTGACTTATAAGAGAAATAGACGGATAGCATAAACTCAAACAGACCAAAGAAGGTTTATGGCAAAAATTTAACTCTTCCAAATTTTTATCAAACTTAATATTGCTTTGTTGCAAAGAAAAATGAATACAGTTTTTTTCAAAAAAATCACATTATAACCGAAAAGAAGGGTTCTGGTTATCAGTTTAGAGCCCAGATCTTATTTTTCAAAGGGTTAAAATGGGAATCCGAATCGTCTTTGCCTCTGGAATTGCTGTTGACTTGCACCTTCTTGAGGAATCCTGGAGAAGTGCTCATGGACAATTTTCCAGGTTGAATCTTGACCTTTCAGAATAATGGTAACGCGAGAGGTTATGTCATATTGTTGGTTTCTAATATTTGCTTTATAATGTACTATGCAAGTTGCTATTGCTAAACCGCCTAAGATACTGGTTTTCAAATTGTTTAGCTCATACGTATAATTTGATAATACTTTAAATGCTGAAAACTCGTTCTGCAAGGCTTCAGAACGCTCCTGCCTTTGATAAGGAGCCCAATCATCAAACTTACTATAACTCTCATCCATTAACCCTGTAACCGTAGCTTCATCCTTATTCTTTATCGCGTCAAACCTCTTAACAATGACACCTCTAACATTCTCGTCAACACCAACTGCAGACTGAGTTGGTGGCGCAGTCTGGCTTGCATTTTCTCCTAGTTTAGTTCCGCACATATTACAAAATACGTTATCAGCAGCATTTTCGTACCCACACTTTGCACATTTCATCAAATTCACTATTCCACTATAAGCATTCTGGGCTACACTAGTATGAATAGATTTATGCCTGTTAGTTACTCTTCTCCTTCTTTTTCTTTGCATAATGCCGCAGAAGCTAAGTTGAATGTTCTACATAATAGGAAAAAACTATAGCCAAACCTGTTGCATTAGAAATTAAAATATTTTGAGCAAATATTTGCAAAAAATAAAAAAATTAGGTCTTAAGCAGTAGGATTGTGACTTAGTTCTTGTAGTGCTCGAAGCCGTTTTGTAATGTTGGGGTGTGTAGATAGGATTTCCATCAAATTATCTGTTGACGTTATTTTTCTCGAAAGAATTTCTTGAACCATAGATTGTGCGTCGAAGTTTGCTTTAGTAGAATCGGTGTTTGCCCTGTCTGGATCAGCGATGAATAACGCCTTAAATGCGCTAATGTTTTGTTGCTGCCCACGGCTATTTGGCCTACTGTTTCTTTTTGTTGCGTTAACGATTTTGGCGAGCCCTGTTGAGAGTTTCATAGCTCCATCACTAACTACAGATACGCTGTTTCTATCGGCATAATACTCGCGAATTCTGCTTAAGTATAAGGTGAAAATGTTAAGAACCCACGAAAACGCCATAAGCACTATACCGATAATTGCACCGTAACCTCCGTTGCCTCTTCCGTTGCCTCCGGAAGAGCCTGAAAATATTAAGGCGTATCCCAAGTACATGAAAAGGGCAGGTAAGAAGGAAATGGCCATCATGACTTGAACATCCTTGTGTCGCAAGTGTCCAAGTTCATGTCCTAATACTGCTTCAATTTCGCCCGTGTTCAGTGTCGTCAATAATCCCTGAGTTACTGCGACTCGGCTGCCAGTCAGCGGTGAACCATACGCGAAAGCGTTTGGAAGCGGGATCTGCGCCAGCATAAGCTGCGGCTTAGCGATATTGCATTTTCGGCTCAACTCACCAACGATTTGGTGAAGTTGCGGATTCTCAGCTTCCGAAACCTTACGAACCTTATACATGGCCCCAACTAGGTAAGGGGCAATCAGCCATTGAACCAGATTAATAACCACCACAAGAACGCCTAAAGTTACAATGTCAAAGATACCTAAATAGATCATAATCGCAGTTAACACTAACGTGGATAACCCTATGATTATGGCAAGAGTAGCCACCATCGAAAGTCTAAGTTCCCATAAACCCATTTTTATCAGAATATTGGCATTCTAAAAGTCGCTTATATTCTTTGCTTCGTTTAGCGATAAGCCATGCATCTAAAATTAAAAGATGTTAGTAGCAGGCAGTTGAATATTAATTTTGAATCGCTACTAATTTTTAAGCATTTTTAGCAATAGCGGCTGGCTACTTAAATAATCATCACAAGTGCATACCCTATAGCATATTGGCACTTTGCACGAATTCTTTAAAACAATCAAAGTTTTGTGCTTACCAAGAAACCTATTAGGAAGTCGCAGACTAAACTATCGGCAAACAATTTTGCAGATTTAAGGAAAGGTAAGTTTAAACATAAGTGCCGTCATATAACGTTAAATTCATTAATGTAAAGGGAAGGAGTTTTGATTACCCTTAAAGAACTATGGAAAAAAGATGCCTTCAAAACCTTTGTTGCTATTGTTTTGATTGTTGTAGTTTTTCTTGGTTTATTGTTTGGTTTGCAAGCGGTTCTTAACACGCCCTATCCCGCGTTAACTGTAGAGAGCAGCAGCATGAGTATTCCCTATGATTTTGAACCAGGACCTCCGTATCTGTTTAGCTATTTCCTATTAACTTTAGAGCATCCATTTGATAAAACCCTTAACGTAGGCGACATTATTATAATTCAAGGAGTGAACCCCGCGGATTTAAACACCAATTATCCGAATAGTGACATAATCGTGTTTTATAGCCCAGAACACCCATATGATCCAAATTATTTGATCGTTCACCGCATAATAGACGTGCATGAAATTAATGGTACTTTGTACTTTGACACCAAAGGCGACGGAAACGGCAACCCATGGCCTCAAACACCGACAACAGGTTACGATGGGTGGGACACTCAGGATGGGGGACAAGGGGTTCCGCAGAATCTAGTGGTGGGTAGAGTTATCATGCGCATTCCCTTATTTGGTTGGATAACGCTTTCCATAAGGGATACCTATTGGGGTTTGCCCGTAGCCATTGTAATTATACTGGCGATTGTAGTCATCGTGTTCTTATTGCCTTCGAACGAGAAAAAACCTTCAAATGAGAAAAAACTTAGTAACACCTGATTTATCAGGCTTAAGTTGGTGAAAATATTTGGAGAAATCTAACGAGAAAGCTAAGTTGAATGAAGAATTGTGGGATTCAAGAGCTGAAACATATGATTGGCGCTACAGATTTTTACGGTGGACTCAGAAAAAACTTGTTTCTCAACTTTCGTTCGGAGAGAACCCTTGCCTTTTGGATTTAGCCTGCGGTACTGGATGGGCTGTGCGTTATTCTGCTCGTCTAATAGGAGGGAAAGGAACGTTTTATGGTGTCGATAATTCATCCAAAATGATTGAGCAGGCAAAAACAAAATCTAAGAGTTATGCGAATGTTTTTTTTGAAAAATCCATGGTTGAAAAACTTTCCTTCAGCGATAACTTCTTTGATTTCGTTATTAGTTCTAACGCTTTTCATCATTTTTCAGATTCTGAGAAGGCACTCAAAGAGACATTTAGAGTCTTGAAAGTCAAAGGCAAAGTCTGCATTCTGGATGCCACTGCTGACAATTTTTTCACGCAGATGATAGATGGCTTAAGCCGTAGGCTTGAAGCAGCGCACATAAAGACGTATTCAACAAAAGAATTTAAGGAACTATTTGAAAAAGCAAAATTACACTATGTCGAAAGTAAATGGATATATCCAGCAGTTAAAATTCATATTGCAGAAAAAAGTTAATACTTAAAAAAATTATTGCTCAGCCTTGAGTCACTGCTGTTAATTTACTGGCGAAATCAGAACATCGTTGATCTCTTAGAACGATTATTGCGATCTAACTTACAATACCTTCCTAGCGTTACTAACATGAACGAGGTATTCTTCTGCTTTACAGAATCGATATACGCTATCTTTAGCTCGTCTTAACTAGTAATGCTTATTTGCTTTTGTTAATAAGTAACCCTGCGTTTTTCCATTGCTCAGCAGCTAATGACAAGTGTCCCCTTGGGGTTCCGTGAAGCGAGTAAAAAATGTAACATAAGTAAGTGCATTGTGTGCAATTATTGTAGGTTCTGCGTAATTCTTTGAATTCGTTGCTTTTCCACTTTGTGGGTAAATCAAAAATTGAACCAGCAAAATTGTGGTTGTGGCATCCCGCGATTCTGCCTAGGTGATCAACGACTAAAAAGCTGTCGAGTGCAAGGCAACTCCATGTCCTTTCATTTTGATATAAACTTTTTACTGTTTTTAACAGTTTGTCGCTAATTAAAATTTTATTGTTCTTTTTTCTCATTTTAATTAAGTCATCACAGAGTTTAACCATGCCCTTTTTGTCGGTTATAATGAATTCGTCATTAGCTTTGCCGATTTTGAAAAGTTGATCGACATCCATCGTTTTATCGTACGAGTAGAGGCAATACCAAACTGGAATATCTTTTTTCGTAAAATAATTAGTCATGTCAACGATTTCATTTAGGTTTAACTGTGAAATCGTTGGGGTCACGCATACCTTTATGCCTTCTTTATGAAGTATTTCAACTGTCTCCATGGCTTTTTTCCATGCACCCGGCACATCTTTGATGTAGTCATGCTTCTTTGCATCTAAGCTATCTATGGAAATGGCCGCAAAATCTACTCCTCTCAGGCAATCAATTTTTTTGGCAGCCATGCTACCGTTATCATACACTGTTGTCATAAAATTTTTTGTTGAATGTTGAATTATCTCACCGATATCGTCCCTTAAAAGCGGGTCTCCTCCCGAGAGTACAAGCTCTATTATCCCAAGTTTTTTGAGAATGTCTAAGCCCTTTTTTACTTCCGCGGTGGATATTTCATTTTTGTCTTGTTCCTTCCAAACATTGCAGCCTAGACATCGGTAATTGCATCTTCTTGTGACTAACCATTGCGCATGATGAGGTTGACCATTAATTAATGAGCGTACAGCTACTCCAGCTGCTTTCTTGATGCCTGAACTCACGCATTATCACTCTTTGAATTGTTAAGAATGTGTAATTAGTTTGGAAATATAAAAGCATGCATAAGGTTGGCTGGGAGATGTTCAGGAAAGATTAATGTATTGAAAATTAATACTGGCTAAAGGACAAACATGCTTCAATCCATTGATGTTGTCTTGCTGACAAAAAACAGTTCGCGGGTTCTCAAAAAATGTCTCGAGTCAATCTACAAAAACATTCCAGTCAGGCAATTGATAGTGGTTGATGGTTACTCAACTGATAAAACCATAGACATTCTGCGCGATTTCGATGCCAAGTATCATAATGTAAAAATTGTTCTTGACCATGGAACTCGTGCAACAGCACGTCAAAAAGGCATAAGTCGTGTGCAAACTGATTGGTTCTTGTTTGTTGATAGCGACGTTGTTCTCTGTAACGATTGGTATAGTAAAGCCGCAAAATATGTTAACGAACATGTTGGCGCCATTTGGGGAATTGAGGTCTGGTCAACGATTACAAATCCGTCAACGTTAAAGATGTTTTTAATGGTCACCCGCAAAATTTTCGATGTTCGAGGCGGAACGCATGACACTCTTATCCGAACTGCGGCTGTAGCAGACATGAAGATACCTCCCAATTTGCATGTTTTCGAGGATGCATTCATTAAAGATTGGATAACAAAAAAAGGTTATCAAGTAATTGCGTGTTACAGTCCATTCTGCATTCACTACAGACCTCAGGAAGTTTGGAGCTTAAAAGGAAGTTTACAGTTAATTGTTGACGCGTTAAGGTTTGGCGATTTTCTTTTGGTCGCTAAATTGTTTTTAGCTTATGGTTTTTACACGGCGTATTCGATTTACCGATTGCTCGCCTGAAGCTTCAACATGGCATAGATTATTATCTTAGCCTATTAGTATTCTGTACAATAAATTTGCCCTGCTAAAAACTGGAGGAATTGGGATGACACTTGCCGGCAACGTTGATGTAGTGTTATTGACCAAAAATAGCGAGTATCTTCTGGGCAAGTGTATAACTTCAATTTACGAAAATATCCCAGTTAAAAACTTGATTGTAATTGATGGATTCTCAACGGATGACACTTTAAAAATAATCGATAATTTTAAAAAAATTCATAAAAACGTAAAGATCTACAAGACAAGTGGTACGAGGGCAAGGGCGCGAGAGATAGGAATAAGCAAAGTTAGCACTGACTGGTTCGTGTTTGTTGACAGCGATGTTGTCCTTTGCCGTGATTGGTTTAAAAAAGTCCAAGAAGACTTATCAGAAAATGTGGGTGCTGTATGGGGTTTAAATGTTGATGTTATTCCAAATGTTAAGGATAAACGGATTATTTTTCTGCAAATTTTGATTGCTAGGCAATGCTTTGATTTACGCGGTGGAATGCATGATACGCTCATTCGAACAGAAGCCGTCAAAGGTGTAAAAATTCCTGGTAACTTGCATGCTTTCGAGGATTCATTTCTTGTTAAGTGCATCAAAAAGCATGGTTATAAAGCTAAAATTGGAAACGAAGTTTACTGTCTTCATTACAAACCGCCGACTAATTGGAATTTTCAGAATATGATTAATCAAGCGATCGTAGAATTTGAGTGTGGTTTACTTTATTCGCATATGATTGCTTACAGTTTCTTTTATCCTGTTTTCATGTTTTACTGGTTTTTACAATTGCCCCTAAACGGTTTTCGAGACTTTTTATCTCGTTAAAGCAATCCATAAATGGTCTGACAATGGTCGCGGAAGCATATCCACATCGTTTCCATGAACCAGTACCCGTTTATCCACGTTTTTGTTGAATTCACCTATTATTGAAGCATAAATGTGTTGCTGGAATAAACTTTCAATTACTTTGTTTGCCGATTCAGCCTCAACCGCAATCAACAACGCGCCAGAACTGATAAGTTGAAGTGGATCAATTTCAAAGAACCTACAGATTCTTGCTGTTTCGGGTTCAACAACGATTTTTTCTGAGAAAACCTTTACGCCCAAACCCGCAGCATCGCATAATTCATGTATGCCGTTAAGGATTCCACCTTCAGTTGGATCATGCATCGCATGCACTCCACCTGCCCCATAAGCGGTTAACGCGTCTTTTACTACGCTTATTTGCTTGTAAAAATCTTTTGCACTCTCAAGCATCGTTGGATTCAAGATTTTTTTTAATTGGGCTTCTCTGTCAGAAGCTAATATTGCCGTGCCCTCAATCCCAGCGCTCTTTGTCAGTATAAGTTTGTCTCCAGGCTTTGCTCCTGCCGCTGTTACGTATTTGCCCTTCTCTGTTAAGCCCATAATGCAGCCAACCACTATAGGGCTTGTTAAGCCGGGAGTAGATTCGCAATGTCCCCCTACAATGGCGATGCCCAAATTCTTCGCTGCAGAACCCATTTGAGTACTTATAGTTTGAACCATGGAACTGTCAGCATTCTCTGGCAGCATAATGCACGAAAAGAAGAAGGCTGGCTCCACCCCGAACGTTGCTACATCATTAGCGTTAATATTAATGGCTTCCCACCCAATGCGTTCAACAGCGCCAGTTATAGGATCCAATGAGATAATAGCGTTTTTGCTGCCGAAATCTAAGACTGCTCCGTCAATTCCAGCTGAGGGGCCAAGCGTAACTTCTTTGCGTTCAGCTCCTAAATTCTTAAAAACTACATCTTTCAGAATATCAACGGGTATTTTTCCAGGCGGCAGTTTCATCTCATCTTTTCCTCATTTAGCTAGTCTCTCTATCAAGCTATTAAGCAATAATATTATCTGCAATTCATTCTTGCTTTATTTCAACCATGTTTCAGGCAATCTTGTGCGAATCACCAAAGCAATAGGGACACCTACAAGGGCTCCTACAACTATCTGAAGGATATTGATTGGAATCTCCACTACAGCTGCATATCCGATTTGGAGCGGGAAAAACTCGGCTAGGAAATATCCCACCACCATTACTGTTCCAGCCACTGACACGGCGATTATGTCTCGCCAAACTTGTTTACGGTTGGATATTAATCCTGCAATTAACCCTTCCAAACCTTTAATTATCAACGTAAAAGGTGCAAAATATCCATAACCTGAAACCGCGTCTGACAATGCCGATCCAACGCCACCAGCAAAACCGCCAACCGCTGGACCGAAAGTTAGCGCGCTGACGAAAACCATGATATCACCAAAATTCAAGTACCCTCGGGTTGCTGGAACATAAACTTGCACTATATACGTAGCAACAAATACTAGCGCCGTCATGATGCTTGTTCTTGCAAGGGTTACTGTTACGTGCTTTTGGCGATCAAGTTTGTTAGACGCCTGTTTCATGTTTGTTTTATTCATTAAGATAACCTTATGCAGATAGTATAGTTATTACTATACTATTAGCAACTATATTTAAGTATTTTTGGTAGAAACTACATCAAGAATTTCAAGTCATCAAAAGCAGACAAAGCCCTTTTTCCATGCTGCGTTATCCTAAAGAATTTTTTGCCTTTTTCATCATAGCCGACGATTAAGCCTTTTTCTGACAACTCATTCAAATGCTGATAAATTGCTCCGCGAGTCATGATTTTTCCAAGCAGCTTCCATAAATCGTAACCGTAGGTGTCTTTTTCGTTTAAAATTTTGAGGATTTTCGCCTTAGTACTTATCTCCAAGCTTAACCCAGCGGTTTTTTGTTTTTTAGTTAACGCTTGCAAAACATCAGTCGCCTTCAGTCCACTCCCGGTAATAATACACGCGACACTGTTATTACTAGAAATCTCTTTTCTGTTTACAAGCTTTTCAAGCGCTGCTACAGTTGCGGAACTTGCTGGCTCAGCGAATACCCCTTCATATTTTGCAATTTGTAATTCGGCATCAAGCATTTCAGCATCAGAAACTGTTAACGCCAACCCTTTGGATTCTGTTAATGCTTTTACTGCCAAGTCGCTTTGAAGTGGTTCACCCACTAGTATGGCAAGCGCATGAGTTGAAGGATTACCTGATTTTTGTATCGTGGTTAAATTGTTACCTGTAAGTGTGTCAACTATTGAAGCACAACTTTCAGTTTGAATTCCCACCATTCTGGGAAGTGATTTTGTTATTCCAAGATGTTTTAGCTCCTTGAACCCCTTCCAAAGAGAATAAATTGTTCCACCGCTTCCCATCGAAACCAAGACGAACTCGGGAACGCCGAACTGTTCGTAAATTTCGTATGAAATTGTTTTCTGTGCTTCAACAACGTAGGGGTTAAGTTCTGCGGTTGCTTGATACCATCCTGTTTCCTTAGCTAATGCTTCAGCTTTACGTATTGAGTCGTCAACTATGTCGCCGTATTCCTCGATAACTGCGTCGTAAGCAATCATTTGAGCAAGCTTGCCTACATCAACTAGCTTAGGCACTAGAACATGGCAGATCACGCCTGCCTTGGCAGAATAAGCCGCTATCGATGCACCCATATTTCCATTAGATGCGCTAACTAATGCCTTGCATCCTAAGTCAACCGCATTGGACGTTAAAAAAGCAGCTGCTCGGTCTCTATATGAGTGTGTCGGATTTCGCGTTTCATCTTTTAAGTAAAGCTCTTTTAATCCGATTTCTTTTGAGAGCCTTTCAGCCTTAAGCAGCGGTGTTCCGCCTTCTCCTAAACTTATAATGTGCTGAACTGGAGGAAGCATCTGCCTGTACCTCCAAAAACCAATTGGACCCGAAAATCTAATTTTACCTTGGACTGGATGGTCTGGATTGTATTCAAGTGTTCCAGAACATTTTGTGCACCTACTTTTCAATGTTTTATCTGGAAATTTTGATCCACATCGAATGCATTTGAGCATAAACATTCTCGATTTAAACTCTATGTACTCAAAGTTTATGCAGCAAGACTATAAGCTTTCCTGAATAAAGCGGCCGTTAAATCATGTTTAAAAAAATTTGAGAATTTGCAATAGATTATCAAATGCCATATATAAGCAAGTAAGTAATCAGCGTTAAACCCGCGCTCACAAGAAATGCACAAAGCCAAATCCACTTATTCCAATTAAAAATCTTTTGCCCATCTAAAACGCTGAAAGGAATAAGATTAAACAATGCAATAAAAGCGTTAAAATAAGCAGCTAAAAGCAAAGGCACAAAGTAAATGCTGTTGGGAAAAGCAAATGCCACTCCGAGAATTCCAACTGAAAAAATCATGTTTGTAACAGGCCCTGCAAGCGAAATCTTTACGATTGCATCGCCATTCGGAGAACCTGAAATCATCATCGCGCCTGGAGCAATCATTTTAAAGGGTATAAAAATTGAAACACACGTTAATATTGCTCCCCACATGGTCAAACGGAATTCAGCCCATAAACCCTTTTTTTGGGCAACGGCTTTATGTGCTAGTTCATGCGTCAAAAAGGATATAGTGATTAGGAACGCGAAAACAGTCATCATGCTCCAATTCCATGGAGTTGTCCAAGCGCCAAGGATGTTATCGTACAATCCAATGGAAAAACCTATTCCTATAACTAGCAAGGCTGCAACGGTAATGTGTTTTATTTCTTTTGGACTAAAATTGATGCGACTTCTACTTTTAATGGGTGCGCCGTATGAGTAAGAATACCTAAACGAGTCGTAATTTTGGGGCAAGACATTTTGTTGTAGTTTTGCTCGGGCCTGGTCAATTTTCGCGCAGTTGTGATTCTCAGGCAGACGGTGTTCACTGCAAAATTGGGCTCCACAGTACGGGCATTGAAAGGGAAGAACCACTTCTACCCCACATTTCTGGCAATACATTTTATCGCGCAATTTAAGCTAAATTGCAGATTAAAGGTTTATATGTTTCCCCTAATAAAACCCGAACAAAGCTTGGGAAGGCTTTAACTAAACGCTTAAAATCCAGCAAGCTCAAACATAATTTAATCGTAACTATCCAGGAGGATAAATGGGGAGCAGCAGATTGAAACCGTTCAGCTTTGTTCACGCTTCAGATTTACATTTAGGTTACTCTCAGTACGGGTTGGAAGCGAGAAGACAAGACTTTGACAACGCTTTGTCAGAATTAATTGATAAAACAATCGAATTAAAACCTGACTTCATGATAATTGCAGGGGACTTATTCCACCAAGCCCGACCATCCAACGTTACACTTGAAAATACGATCAGAAGCTTCAAACGCTTAAAAGACATGCAAATCCCTGTTTTGACAGTTGATGGTTCACATGATTCTGCTCCAAATATGATCACCGGAACAATTCTTTACCCGTTGGATAGTGCAGGACTAATTTACCATTTACCTCGGCACCAAGGATCATGGCGCAAACTAGACTGCTGTTACGTTTATGGTGTTCCAAATTTTCGAAGCAGGCATAAAACATCTGAAGCATTGCCAAAATTCATGGCGGAAAATCCTCCAGCACCTCAAGAAAATGTTGGAAGCATCTTTGTTTTTCACGGCGCCGTTGATCTACCAAATGTTAAGCCACCTTACATTGAAGCTGAAATTTCACCTGAGCAATTACCTGAAGGTTTTACGTATTACGCTGCTGGTCACATTCATCAACGTTACTTGGGCAAATTCAAAACTGGTTACTTAGCTTATAGCGGAAGTACTGAAACAGTCAGTTATGACGAAGCGGCATACAATAAAGGCTTTTACCACGTTCAAGTTGACGCAAAAGGCGAAGTCACACCTGACTTTGTTGACCTTACAGGTACAAGACGATTTGTCGTTTTCGATCATGACTTTTCAGGCATGGCTCCAGGAAAAATTGGCGATTTAGGCTATCAACTTGTAAAAGACAATGATACGGAAGGTTCAGTCGTCATTCCAGTATTAAAGGGCACTTTACCAGCAGGAGCAAGCCGTGCAGAAGTTGACATAGCCAAAATCAGAAGTGCCGCAGAAAAAGCCTTGATTGTTCATCCTATTGTCATGCTCAAGGAAAGCGCGGTTTCAGACGAGCTTGTCCGCTCAATTTTTGAGGGCGAATTTAAAGATTTAAAGACTAAATCCTCGGAGTATTTTGTTCGGATTTTTTCTGAACGTTACAGCAATGAAGAAGCGCAGAAAATAGCTCACTTAGCAATTGATTTGATTGAACCATTAACGCGCAAGCAAGACGAAAAAGTGAAGCAGATAATCGAGGAGATGACGAAGTGAAAATTGAAATAGTCCAGCTTGAGAACCTGCGGTCTCACGTTAAATCAACGGTGCCATTCACCAGAGGATTTAACTGTCTTGTAGGCGGTTTGGGTTGCGGAAAATCCAGTGTCTTATATGCCTTGGATTTTGGTTTATTCGGCGATTCAATCGGCCGAAGCTTCGAATATCTGCTTCGCGAAGGAGCAGATTCAGGAAAGGTAACAGTTCAATTTACTCAGAGCGGTAAAACTTACAAGTTAATACGGGGGTTAAAAAGACGCGGAAAAAGCGTAACCCAGAATTTTGAGGAGCTTAAACTGTTTGAAGAGGAAACGCTCATTGCAAGTATGAAGAGCGATGCAATTGCTGAACAGTTTAAGGCAATTACAGGTCTGGATAAAGATCTATACCGTGAAATAGTATGGTTCAGGCAGGAGCATCTAAAAGAGCTCTTAGATTTAGCACCACGCGATAGGCAAAAACGCTTAGACGAATTGTTCGGCCTGTCAGATTATGAATCTGCATGGAGCAACATCGCACAGTATCAACGAGATTATGATAACGAGAAGAGAATTTACGAAAAAGATTCAGATGTTACTGGATTGGAAAAACTCAGCGCTGAATACAATAGGGCAAGTGAAGAATTTGCACTTTTAGAAATGGATCTTGAAGGTTTAACCCAGAAACTTGCTATTGCCAAAAAAGTGCTGGCTGATGCTGATCAGACGCTTAAGCGATTGGAAGAGAAAAAAGTGGCAATCGAAGAGTTGAAGCGAAAAGAAGCTAGAATAAACGCTAACTTGCTAAACCTTAAGGATGCACTTGCTTCATTGAATGACAGACTTGAGGGTAAAAAAACTATTCTTGACAATTTGCTGCAGCGCCAAAACTCTATTGATATCCAAGCTAAATTGTGTTTAAGTAAACTTGAACAAGCAGGATTACCTGTAAGTCAGCCTTTTGAAGCATTAGGTTCTTTTCTGGCATCTTTTGACGATAAAATCAGCACTATAAAAGCTGAGCAAGAAGCAACTTCTACGGAGCTTGCAGACCGACCAAAAAAGAACTATTTCGTTGTCGCAGGAGAACAAGTGTCCCCTTTGCGTGCAACCATTAGATGGTGAATACAAGACTAATCTACTTACGCGCATTGAACATGAGAATTGTGAACGAGAAAAAATCATTAAACAGTTGCAAGTTGAAATTGAGGAACTTAAGAAAAGCAAAAAAATTGCATCTGAAGCATATTCTAACCTGCAAAACTGCGTTACCAGAGCTGACGATCTTAAAGCGCGTATTTCTGAAGAAGAACTAAATATGGGCAATATTTCAAGCGAGTTTGAGAGCAAGCAAAAGTTAGAAGCTGAACTTCAAAATCAACTTGAACTAGTGAACCTTGAAATTAGCAGGTTCAATTTATCAGAGCTTGAATCAGCCAAAGCCCGCAGAGAGCAGCTTTTCAAGCAGTACTATCAGGTTGATTCTGACATGCGCACTAAGGAAAATCGCAAAGCTGATCTTTTTGAACGTTTGGATATTTTGAAAGAGCGAATTGATGTTTCTATGCAAAAGGTTGAGCGCGTCGAGAAAATTCGTAAAACGATTGAGGTTTTAGGCGCTGTTCGGGATGCTTATCGGAGTGTTCAGCCTTTGCTGCGAAGCGAGTTCGTGGGTGTTTTGCGAAGTTTCGTTCAACAGGTTTTAGATGGTTTAGTAGGCAGCGAAACCGCATTTTTGAACGTAATTATCGACGATACATATACGCCGTATGTCAAAAGCGAATCTGGAGTAAATCGTGAGGTTGCAAATCTTTCTGGCGGCGAGCGAACATTACTTGCGTTCGCTTATCGATTAGGTTTAGGACAACTCATCATGCAATCAAGAACTGGGCACGGATTAAGCATGCTTGTACTAGATGAGCCTACGGAAAACTTGGGAAATGAAGACGGCAGCATCGAACATTTAGCTGAGGCAATAGCCCGATTCAAAGCAATTGAGCAAATCATTGCCGTAACGCACAGTGAATCCTTCGCAAGTAAAGCTGAACACGTTGTAATTCTAGAGAAAGAAGCAGGCACAAGCAGAATTTCAATCGACAAATAACATTATCTGGATAAATGCAATTTTTCTTTTTGTTCTCAGATTAGCTTTCAGTTTCTCGAAGACCGAAAGGTAACAAACATACATGTTCTAAAAGTTAATATTATATGAACAAATATTTTTGAGGTATGTCTTTTCATGTTCGGCGTAAAGATAGGGAAATCACGGATCAAAATGAATTACGACAGGTGCTAAAAAGTACCAAGTATGTTACTGTTGCCCTCTGCGTGGATGACGAGCCGTATCTGGTTTCATTAAGCCATGGCTATGATGAAGCAAAGAATTGTCTATACTTCCACTGTGCACCTGAAGGCAAAAAACTAGCCTATTTAAGATCAAACAACAAAGTTTGGGGACAAGCGATACTGGATTACGGTGTAACGAACGAGTGTGACTATGCCTACGTATCAGTGCATTTTTCAGGAGAGTATTTCCAGGTTGATGACCTCAGGGAGAAGCAGCATGCGCTAGAAGTGTTAGTTAGGCAGCTCTCTGCCAACCCAGAAGATAAACTGGCAAAAGTTAAACCAGAAAAACTCGCATCAACGAGCATAGGCAAGATCGACTTGAAAGACCTGACAGGCAAAAAACATCAAAAACCGAATACAAACCTTGCCGAGAAAGGTTAATTAGCTAAAACAGTTTTTATTGTTGCGGCGCTTAAGCCAACGTACAATAGCCCAGGTAGTATAGTCCGGTCTCAGCATGAATTAATTCATGTTGACGGAATAGTATATGCGGCTGTCGCCCGCAGGACCCGGGTCCGAATCCCGGCCTGGGCGCCATCTAACTTTTATGAAAAAAAGATTAAAAAACGTGTGGCGTATAAAAGGTTCAACTCATGCTATTGTTTCTCGCACCCACACTTGGTTGGCGATGCGCGTAAAAAATAATACACCTGAGTTTGAAAGAGACAGAAAACATTTCTGTGAGTTTACCTGCTTATCCCTCTCAGCTGGGTTTGAGCACAACCCTAATACGCAGTATTAAAACTGCCATCGCCAGACAGCTTGGAGGTCAGATTTAAATAACAACGGCTCGCTCACCAGACAATCAAAAAACCTATTGTTCTGGATCTGATGGGTCAAAATTGGAATTTCACATTCTTGAGTGATTTCTTGAATACGAAAAGTCCAAAATGATAGGCATACTTCGAATAGACTTTTTTTCACGTTTTTCTTTTGAAAAAAGACCGCAACTGATAAACATATCCTAATTAAACAAGTGTTAATTCAAAAAAGATTCAAGAAAAGGATAGACGACTGCATGAGCAAAGCCGCAGACATCGGAAAGGTTTCAGCTAAAGGAAGCTTCAACTACATGTGGGGACTGGTAGTATCCCAAGTCATATCGGCTATAGGTCTCATATTCATCGCTAGATTATTAGGATCAAGCAATTACGGTGTGTACGGAATTGCCTTTGTTGTGCCAAACTTAATTTTGCTATTTCGAGATTGGGGCGTAAATTCGGCAATGGTTCGATTCACTGCCCAATATAAGGCAGAAGATCGACTCTATGAAATTAGAAGCGTTTTCTTGTCAGGATTAATTTTTGAGATAGCTTTAGGCTTGGTACTTTCCATAATTTCATTCTCACTTTCAGGCTTTTTAGCGACAACTGTATTCAACCGACCAGAAATTGCTCCATTAATTCAAATTGCCTCATTTTCCATCTTTGCGGGAGGATTGATCAATGCTGCAGCAGGTGCTTTTACTGGCGTTGAAGAAATGCAGTTAAACAGTATAATGCTCATTTGTCAATCCATAATTAAAACACTTGTTTCACTTGGGCTTGTAATAACACTATTAAGCGTAGGCTTAGAAACTTCTGGAGCGGTTATCGGATACACGGTGGGTACTTTTATTGCTGGATTAATCGGAATCTTGCTCATGTGGACTATCTACAAAAAATTGCCTAAACCAACAACGATTCGAAGGAATACAATATCCTATATCAAAAAATTGTTTGGCTACGGAATGCCTTTATCAATAGCCGCCATTATATCAGGTTTTCTTACCGCTTTTTACACACTCTTATTACCTATTGTATATCCTTCTGCACAGAACACAGTGCTTGGTAACTATTACATTGCTCAAAACTTTGTGGTCTTAATAGGTTTCTTTGCCACTCCAATAACCACAATGCTTTTTCCAGCTTTTTCAAAACTAGATTTTCAAAGAGACAAAGAAGCCCTAAAAAATGTTTTTCAATTTTCAGTAAAGTACGCTTCTCTTCTTGTTGTTCCTGTAGCAGCGCTTGTGATGTGCCTGTCTGGACCGGCGGTTCAAACTCTTTTCGGCCAGACTTTTACTTTGGCTCCCTTGTTTCTTTCTCTGCTTTGCATAAACTACCTGTATACTGCCTTAGGAAACTTGAGCATAGGCAACTTACTAAACGGTCAAGGGCAAACCGTCTATGCACTAAAATTAACAATTCTTCAAGCAGTTATAGGGTTTCCAATGGGTTTCATCCTAATCATGCGGTTTGGAGTCTTAGGACTTTTAGCGACATCGCTTACAAGCGTGGTCCCAAGCATTTTCATAGGTTTACGATGGTTAAAAAAACATTATGAAGTAAGCGTTGATTGGATCTCATCTGCAAAAATTCTTCTTTCAGCCGCAATAACTGCAGCCGTAACTTACTTGATCGTCTCATTGCTGAGTTTTTCAAGTTGGGTTCAGCTTGTCATCGGCGTAGTGGTATTTATCGTGGTCTTTTTTTTGTCAATAGTACTGACTAGATCAGTCACAAGTTCGGACATTAGCAACTTGCGGGCAATGACAAGCGAAATCGGATTCGTAGGTAAACTTGCGCACAAAATCTTTAACTTACTGGAAAAGGTTATGAAAATACTCAAGCTTCAATAAAAAATTGCAAAATCCAGAAAATGAAAAGTTTAGTTTCTTTGCGTAATTGCTTGTTCTTTTTTGGCGAAAATTATTTAATTTAGCAATGATGAAGTGAAACTGAAAAAATTGCAGAATAATTCAAGCGTGCCTGGGATTTCAGTCGTTACTACTACTTGGAATGAGAGAGAAAATATTGCTGAGTTAATCAGGCAAGTAAGAGAAGTCCTAAAACCGAATGTGTATGAAATAATAGTTGTGGACGATGAATCGCAAGACGGCACATTTGAAGTTGCCAAGCGTTTTGCAGATGTGGCAGTGACAAAAAAACGGGAAGGCCAAACAAAAGGTTTGCTTTATGGAATGAAACTGGCAAAGTATCCTGTTATTGTCACGATTGATTCTGACTTGGAGAACAACCCTGATCTTATACCTGTGCTCGTAAAATTTATTGGTGAATTTGATGTTGTTTCTGCTTCTCGTACAATTATCCCGCGTTTTTCAGAAAGAATTGCTTCTAAAACATTGGGGAAACTTGTCGGCGTGACTGATTCATTTTCGAATTACCGTGTTTTCAAAAAAGAATTCGTTTCAGAATTAAACCTTAAAGGAGGAGAAACCTTTGGAGGCGAATTTATTGTCCTCGCAAAAAAGAATAATCTTAAAATCAAGGATATACAATATTTGCCGCCTTCGAGGAGAAAAAATCCTAGAATAGGCGGTACATTAAAAGCTAACATGCGAATTCTTTGGGCGACCATTAAGTGTATTGCAATCTTTCTATCTTAATCTCATTTGCTTAGATGGTTACTTCCCAAGTTTCCTCTGTTGACGGTTTGCAGTAAATAATGTTTCTTATCGCAATATTTTTCGGCAATCCTTTAAGGCTGAAAAAATCTGCGGAAACGTTGACTTCTTCGGTTTTAAAATTGCATTTGGTTACCAAAATCAATTCGATATTTGGAATTTTTTCTCCGCTTTCGTCTGTTATGGAATAAGAATTATCTTTTTCTTTGGAAATGTGCTTTCGTGGGCTTAACAAAATGTAATCGGTTTTTCTTTTATATTCTTTGATAGTAAATTTGTCGGGGACAATTATTTTCAGTTTACAATAGAGAACTTTGCATTTCTCTTTTGATTGACTAAAAGGAATCAGCTCTCCTAAAAATAATGTTATTTTTCTGTAATTTTAAAATTTCTAATTTTTTCTCAGTTTGTTTGGCAACGTGTCAGACGCTTATATTTAATCTTCATCCTTTTCCATCGTCTTCGGATGCTTGTGCTGATGTTTTTTGAGCAGCGGTCAACTAAAACATGTAATAAATTTTTGTTTCATATGAAACAAAAACGTTAAAAAGAGAGCCTCCCAATAGGATGGGCGCGATATAGATGATTAGCTGTGTCTCTATAAGCTGCCGAAGGGTTCCTGTTCGGATACTGGAAAATTTCACATTCAGGAATGTCAGCAAAACTTTGCTTGAGCTCAAACAGGTAGAGGGCGTAGCTGAATGTGTGATACTTCAGACATGCCATAGAGTAGAGATATACATAAGCAGCTTAGAAGGGCTTAAACCTGAAATGTTAAAATCTCTTCTTTGCGAAAAATCATCGAATGTTTATTCTTCTCAAGATCTCGCAGATGTTTACTTGGATGCCCAAGCGGTAAAGCATATATTTCGTGTTGCATCAGGTCTTGAATCTCTTTTACTTGGCGAGAATGAAATCCTTCACCAAGTTATAGACTCATACAATTTAGCTCGTAACACTGGCACAGTAGGTTCTGAATTGCGCCTGCTATTTACAAGTGCTGTTCAAGCTGGGAGAAAAGTCAGAAGAGAGACCACTATAAGCAAGGGCACTGTGTCCATAGGAAACCTTGCTGTGAAGTTAGCTAGATCAAAGCTAAAGTCTTTCGATGGTCGAACGGTTGCTATCATCGGTGCTGGAAAAATCGGAAGCATAGTGGCTAAAGCTGTGGCAAAAGAAAAAACAAAAACAATCCTTGTTGCAAACAGAACTTTTACCCGAGCCAAAAAACTTGCGGAGATGTTATCCGGCACAGCAGTCAACTTTGATAAACTTGAAGAAGTTCTTGCCAAGTCTGATGTCGCCGTTTGTGCAACTTCAGCACCTCATCGAATAATTTCAGCGAGCAATGTTGCTTCTGCCCTTAAGCGGAGAAAGCAAGACGGAAAGAAAGGAAATCTTCTCCTTATCGATGCGTCAAATCCAAGGGCTGTAGACCCAATTGTTAAGGAGATGCGTGGTGTAGACCTGCTTGACCTTGATGAATTGGCAGACCAAGCGAAAAATAATCAGCGCAAAAAGGAATCTGCCATCCTTCTAGCTGAAAAGATCATCGATGAAGACATCAAAAACGTGTTTAAGAGGATTGAAGTGGCACCGCATTCAAGTTTGATTTCTGACTTTATGAATTGGAGTGAAGAAAAAAGACAGAAGAATTTAGAGCGAGCCCTAAAAGAAGAGGAATTTGACGAGGCACAGAAGAAAGTAATCAGCGACTTTTCATATTCCCTAATGCGCGACCTGATGATTCCATTCATAAAACCCTTACGAGAATCTGAAAATCATGCTGATCACGTAAAAATTCTTCGCAATATCCTAAAGGAGGTTTGTGTTAATGAACGCAATTATGCCCAGCAGGTTGAGACAGTCCCCCGCGATAAGAAATCTTGTAGCTGAAACCAGTTTAAATCCATCAAGCTTGGTTCTTCCTCTTTTCGTAAAAAAAGGTGGAAAGATCGAGGAGGTCTTCAGGTCTGGATTAATGCGACTGCCCATAGATCAAGTCGCTGACTATGTTCGTCCCATTTGGAAAAATGGTCTTAATTCTGTAATTATCTTCGGAATAACCTCAAAGAAGGACGATTTAGGATCAGATGCGTATGCAAAAGACGGCGTCGTTCAAGAGTCGTTAAGAATTCTAAAGAAAGAATTTCCAACCCTTAATTTGATAACTGATGTTTGCCTCTGCGAATATACGAGTCATGGTCACTGTGGAATAATAAATGATAATGGGCGAATTAACATCACAAAGACTGTCGAGTCTTTAGCCAAAGTAGCTGTGAGCCATGCCGAAGCTGGAGCAGATATTGTGGCGCCTTCAGCGATGACAGATGGACAGGTTGCTGCCATAAGAACCATGCTTGACAGCAATGGCTTTCATGACACGTTGATAATGTCATACACCACAAAATATGCTTCTTCTCTCTACAGCCCATTTAGAGAAGTAGTCGGTTCCTCACCAGCATTCGGTGATCGCTCATCATACCAGATGGATGTTCGCAACAAGAAAGAAGCTCTACTAGAAGCATCATTAGACGTCAAGGAAGGTGCGGACATCCTTATGGTTAAGCCAGCTCTTCCCTGCCTTGATATTGCAGCTCAAATCAAGAGACGCTTCTATCGACCTCTTGCCCTATTTCAAGTTAGCGGCGAATACGTGATGATCAAATTGTATTGTGAACACACAAAGACTGAAGAGAAGAAGGTAGCATTAGAAACCGTGCTTTCTATGAAACGAGCTGGCGCCGATATCATAATCTCATACTTCACTCCGCAGTTGATTGAATGGCTAAAAGAGGACAAGTAAATGGACTCAAAGGAACTCTTCTCCAGAAGCTCAGCGATATTTCCGAAAGGAGTCAACAGTCCGGTGAGATATTTTGATCCTTATCCTTTTTTTACAGATCATGCCCACGGTTCAAGGCTTTACACTGCTGATAAAAGAGAAATCATCGATTACTGTATGGCGTACGGGGTCTTGCTATTTGGGCATTCACCACAATTTATTGTAGACGCTTTGAAAGATCAACTTTCAAAAGGAACAGTTTACGGAACACCTTCAGCCCTTGAAATTATGCTCGGAGAAGAAGTTAAGAAAGCCTTTCCTTCTATTGAAAAGTTACGATTTGTGAACTCTGGAGGTGAGGCTACAACCAATGCCATCCGGCTGGCCAGGGCCTGCACGAAAAGAGAGGTCGTCGTCAAGTTTGACGGCTGCTACCATGGCGCAGTGGACTCTTTAATGGTAAATGGTGTAGGTACTTCTCAGGCTCCTTTTTCAGATGGAGTACCCAAAGTGGTAGCCGAGAAGACTAAAGTTATTCCTTTCAACGATTTTCACGCTTTAGATAAGATAGGAGAAGAAACTGCTTGCGTAATAGTTGAACCAGTTATGGGAAATATAGGACTTGTGCAGCCTCTTTCAGGCTTTCTTGACGAGATCAGAAGAAGATGCGATGAGACTGGTGCCCTCCTCATTTTTGATGAAGTCATAACAGGGTTTAGAATCGCAAAAGGAGGTGCTCAAGAGTACTATAATGTGCATGCGGACCTAACAACGCTTGGTAAAGTCTTAGGTGGTGGTCTCCCAATGGGAGCCTTTGGGGGTAGAGAGGATATTATGCATCTTGTCGCTCCTGAGGGCCGCATGTATAACGCTGGAACTTTCAATGGCAACCCTCTAAGCATGGCAGCCGGCATTGCATCTTTGCGAAAACTCGACGAATCACTGTACCGCCAGCTTAGGCAGAACACTAGCTCTTTATGCTCAGCAATCAGCGACATTCTAAGCGACGAAAAAATAGATTTTTACTTATCAATTTTAGCATCCATCTTTACAGTATTCTTCACGTCTGAGAAGGTAATCGATTATGCCTCGGCGAAAAAGTCTAAGCTTGAAACCTTCAAAAAGTTCCACAGATCGCTCTTAGACAACGGAGTGTACATACCTCCTTCTCAATTTGAATGTTCTTTCCTTTCAACTGCACACTCAAAAGAAGACATTGAAAAAACCATCGAAACCATGAAGATCTCGATTAAATCGGTAAATCAGACTCAAGTGAAACCTTAATGAAGATCAAAATAGGGACAAGAGGCAGCAAACTAGCACTAATACAAACAGACATTGTAATCAATAAACTAGCCAAGTTCACAGATGCCCAGTTTGAAGTTGTCCCAATAAAAACACAAGGCGACATCATAACGCGCACGCCGATGCACAAGATTGGTGAGGGCGCTTTTGAAAAAGAAGTTGATAACGCATTAATAGACGGAACGATTGATTTGGCAGTCCACAGCATGAAGGATGTGCCCTTAAACATTTCACCAAGTATCAAACTAGGTGCGATTCCTGACCGCGAATCACCGAATGATGTTTTCATCTCCGCCCGCTACCCGTCACTCGCAGCCTTACCAGCGCACGCAAAATTGGCCACTAGCAGTGTGAGGCGAAAAGCACAATTAATGGCTGTCAAGAAAGACCTCCAGATCCTTCCACTGAGAGGCAACGTAGACACGAGACTTAAGAAAGTAATGGGCGAATCCTGCGATGGCGCTGTATTAGCCGAAGCTGGACTTTTGAGGCTTGGCTTGCTACCGAAGACTGTAGAGCGACTTAGCATAGAGTCATTTCCGACAAGCCCAGGTCAAGCCGCAATCTGCGTGCTTGTTCGCAATTCTTCCTCTGACCAGTACTTGACGGATTTAGTTGCAAGCATAAATTCTCCTGCATATCAAGCTGAAGTTTTGGCTGAACGGGAATTTCTGCGAACTTTAGGTGGAGGATGCGCCTCGCCAGTTGGCTGCACAGCCACTGCAAAAGACGGGCGACTGAGAATAACCGCGGGTGTTTACTCTGTAGATGGTGCCAAGTTTAAGGTAGAATCTATAGATATGGGGTTCGGCGACCCCGTATTGTCTGGTAGGCGTGCTGCTCAACTGATGCTTGAAGACGAGATAGTTAAGACGTTTTGGAGGCTAAACTGATAAAAGGAAAGGTGTATCTGGTTGGTGCGGGCGTTGGCAGTATAGATTTTCTCACTATCAAGGCTGCGAAGGTGATAGCTGAGGCGGATGTAGTAGTGTATGATCGGCTTGTTGACAGCTCTGTAATTGAATTAGCTAAACCAGGCGTTGAATTGATTTATATGGGAAAAGAGCCTGGTGATGACCCAGCTATTCAAAAAGAAATAATCAAAACTTTAACTACAAAAGCGAATGAAGGCGAATCGGTTGTCCGGTTAAAGAGTGGCGATCCGTTCATATTTGGCAGAGGGGGGGAAGAACTGCTCGCGCTGAAAGATGCAGGCATCGAGTTTGAGTTGGTTCCCGGTTTAACTTCTGCAATTGCTATACCCACTTTTGCTGGTATCCCTTTAACTATACGGGAAGTCTCATCTTCAATTCTGATCTTAACGGGGCATCATGCATCGCCTGAAGACGCATCTTATTTTGCTAAGCATGCGAAATTCGATGGAACAATTGTATTGTTGATGGCAAAGAAAAACCTCCTGAGCATTATGCAAACGTTCATGGGCAGCGGGATGAATCCAGAAAAGGCTGTGGCGGCCCTGACGCTAAAGGGAAAAGACCTGTCGGTCACTCTTGGAACAGTGAGTACCATTGCTGACAAAGTAAGTGAAAAGGCAGATTCAGTAGTTGTGGTCATAGGCGATGTAGTTGCAAAAGCACTGAGTACTAATAAGGTTCTTTTAACCTCTTTAGATACATCTATTGCCTCAAAATTCTTCACTTCAGGATTCACTCCCATCGTCACGCCCGTTATAAAGTTGATTGCCAACCAAGAAGAAATAACTGCTTTTCTTGCGGCCTTAAAATCAAAATTATTCGATTCGCTTGTTTTCATGAGCCCAAGAGCCGTAGACATGATTAACTTTGACCGTGAAAATCTCGATTATTTGTCACGCGTAAAGGTCTACGCTATTGGGCCATCTACAAAGAAGTCTTTGGAAGCAAAAGGCATTAGCGTCGAAACTATTCCTTCGGATTTCAGCAGCACTGGACTCCTTGAAATACTAATCGATAAAAAAGGCGAGTTGGGTCGCGTTGCATTAGTGCGGAGCACATTTGCTGACAGTTCTCTCTCCGAAAAGCTTCACAGCGCCAACATGAAAGTCACCGAATTCAAGCTATACAGAACAGAACGAGACGAGCAAGGTCTAGAAAGCTTTTACAAACAACTCGCAAGTGGCGTTGACACGGTTGTTTTTACAAGCCGATCCTCAGTTCACTATATAATTGAATACTTCAAGCTTAAAGACGCTCTTGATGATCTTATCTCAAAGCTAAAGAAAGTGAGAACTGTATGTATTGGTTCTGAGACAGCTAAGGAACTGGACGTGTATAATCTTAACCCTGAGGTATCTGATGTTCACACGCTTGATGGCGTTTTAATGAAACTAAAGGAGGGAAAGCAAAACTAATGAAAACTGGAATAATTTTAGTAGGACACGGAAGCAAAGAACCATACAACAAAGAAACGATTGAATTCTACGCTTCAAAGCTTAAGAGTCGCTATGATTTTGTTTCTTCAGCATTCATGCAAATCAACGATCCGTCGATTCCAACAGTTATGCAAAGAGCGATAGATGCTGGCATGGAGAAAATAATAGTTGTCCCCGTCTTTTTGGCAAGAGGAATTCATATTGACCAAGATATACCTGAAGAATTAGGATTAAAGCCAGGCACCAAAAAGAGGACATTAAAAGCTAAGGATAAAGAGGTTCTTCTCGTGTACGCTGAACCAATCGGAAAAGACCCACGGCTAATTGACATACTCAGCGACGTCATTTCGTCTGCAGAGGCGCTTTAAATGAAAGTTTTAGTGATTGATGCAACACACGGCGGCCTCACCCTTTCAGAAGAATACGTGAAGAAAGGCTACGAGGTAGTATGTGCAGATGTACACAAAACCGTCAGCAAAGAAGTCGCGGATAACTTCAAAGGAACCTTCAGAATAGAAAAAGAATTGCCAGATCTTGATGGATTTGATCTTATAATAAGCCCAATTCACTTCCCAAGGAAACGTCTCGGTGACCTGAAAAACAAACGTGTAATTACCGCTCATCAAGCAGTCAATTATCTTCTGGAAAAAGAATTAAAGTGCCCTGTCGTCGAAATTACGGGAAGCTATGGAAAAACTGAAACTATACTAGCTGCTCTGCACATGATTAAGAGTCGGCTCTCAATACTTGCACTAACTAGTGAGGGCATCTTTCACGTTAACCGCGGCACAGTAACGCCTCTAACTGGAAAAGTCAGCACAACACCAGCAAACATTATTCGAGCAGTCAGGCTTTGCCCCAAACCATTCGACGCAGCCATATTTGAGGTATCGCTCGGCGGAACAGGCCTCGCCGATCTGGGAATCATAAAGAACGTATACGATAATTACCCGATTGCGGCTGAGACTCTACACGCTTTCGATGCCAAGACATCAATGATTAAAAACAAGCGACCATCTGCTTTTACGCTTGTTAACGCTGACGATCCATTGCTCTGTGCTCTCGAAAATGTGCAGCGATTTTCCACCATGGGAAAAACAGCTGAAGTCACTGCTGACAGTGTTCAGTTAAGTGCACCCGGCATCAGGTTCAATGCCACATTTAACAACTTTCAAAATTTTAAAGGAAAACATGTCTCTGAAAAGTACCCAGTGTATGCCAGTTCCAGATTAGTTGGAAGGCAACATGTAGAGAACCTTTTGCTTGCATTGACCATCGTAGTCTTTCTAGGTGGAGGCGATAAGGAGATTGCACAATTGGAAAGTTTTGATGGCGTAGCGAATAAGATGGTTCTTGACGAAAAAGTTCCAAAAAGAATTGTTAATATCAGCTCCTCGATTAATCCAGTGTCGTTGCAGCAATCCATTAACGATTTTATTGAAGTTTATTCTTCTCCTGTTTCGCTATGCATCGGCGGGACGATCAAGACAACCTGCGGGTTTATGGACATACACGAGTTTGCAAATGTAATAAACAATTGCAGCCAAGTTAACCAAGTAGCGCTATTTGGCGAGCTCGGAGATGCTGTAAAGTCATTGTTAAAGAATAAGAAAATTGTTGATATGAATTCGCTAAATGGTAAATCAGTATTGTATTTGGAGCGGCGTTGAATATGTCAATTATTATGCATCCTCGACCAAGTCCGCTTGCTGCCGCAATGTACACTCTGAGGGATCTTAACACTGATGTAATAGTTTTACATGGTCCATCGGGATGCTGCTTTAGACCAGCGCGGCTCCTTGAAAAAGACGGAGTGAAAGTAATAACTACTGCGTTGACAGATGATGATTTTGTCTTCGGCGCTGAGCAAAAGCTTGCAAAGGTTCTCAAAAGAGTTGATGAACTTTTCAGTCCACACTTGATAGGGCTTGTCGGCAGCTGCGCTAGCATGATTATTGGAGAAGACCTCAAGAAAGTTGCACAAGAAGCAGGCGTATCCAAGAAGACGATATGCTGTAATGTCCACAGTGGGAGTGGCGATAACACTGTTGGCGCCGTAATGGTGCTAAAAGAAGCAGTAGGTCTCGGTCTTATCCCACAAGAAGAATTCAATCGCCAACAAAAAATGCTAGAAATGGCAACCGATTTAGAAAAGAAAAGAGGAACCGCTAGGGGTGAGTACCTTGAGCCTAAGCCTGGCGATAATCCAGTAGCAGTCGCCCGCTCAATCATAAAACTGGCCAAAGAAGGTGCTCGCATAGACTGCGTTCTTAACGCAAAGAAAGAGACCGTTTTTCTCTACTCAGACGTTCTGCTTGCAATGAATGAAGTGGCAGTCAGGAGTCGAGCGAAGGTTAGATACATTGCAAACCTTGATGAGAATATTGGGTTGCCAAGGATACGATCATATGCATCCACAGTACGCAAGACCTTGCAAGATAACCAGGTAAAATTAGATTTCATCACTGGAGGACTGGATGAGTACCCATTAACTGGCATTAAAGCAAAAGAATTTTTGCTAAATGATCCCCCTGACATTGCCATTATTGCAGGGATACCTCATGCCGTAGAATTGGAAAATGCCATGAAATGCGTAGTTGTCACCGTAGGTACCAGAGCAATATCAAATTTGAAAACTCTCGGATACACATTTGCCGTTGCTGATAGAGACGCTCACGCAGTTTCCCTTGGAGTAGATAAACGGGTTCAGCAATCAAGATTTGGATACGCCCTGAGAAAGGCGGTTGGCTAGAATGACAAGGACATTTGCAGTCTACGGTAAAGGCGGGATAGGAAAATCAACAATTTCAAGCAATATCGCCGCTGTTTACGGAGGCGAAAAGCTTAAGACTCTTCTGGTAGGCTGTGATCCCAAATCAGACACTGCAATAAATATAGTTGGTAAGAGGATTAAGCCGCTTTTGGAGATTATGAAAACAAACAAGAAGCCTGATTCTTCATTGTTTTTGCGAACTGGGTTTAATGGGGTATCCTGCGTTGAAATCGGAGGTCCAGAGCCAGGTGTAGGTTGTGCAGGAAGAGGCTTGATTATTGGTCTAAAGTATCTTAACGATTGCGGTATTGTCGGCTCTTATGATGTGGTAATTTTTGATGTACCAGCGGACATTGTTTGTGGAGGACTTGCAATAGTGGTCAAGGAAGGTTATGCAAAAGACACTTTCATTGTGTCCTCAGATGATTTTATGTCGTTGTTTGCCGCAAACAATCTCTGCCATGGTTTCAAATCGTTAAAAGTTAAAGTATGCGGTCTCCTCTACAACAAGGCAAGCGATGAAGGCCGCAAGTACATAGAACAGTTATCTCGTGCAATCCAGACGCCGATCATCGGTGAGGCTCCCACATCGGAAATTGTTCAGGTCTGTGATCGCATAAACAAAACTGTTATTGAGGCCTACCCTTCCTCAGTTGAGGCTACAGCGTTCAAGAAGCTTGCAAGTAACGTCCTTAAAAATGAGTTCTCAAGAGTTCCGGAATTCATTTCGGATGAAGACTTAGAGGTTTTAAGGTTTGAGCACTCCTAGAGTAGTTATATCAGCCAACGGTAGCGATGCTGGAAAAACATTAGTGACCACGGCTCTTCTTTGGCTGCTGAATAAGCATGGTTACAGGGTTCAGCCGTTTAAAGTTGGACCCGACTACATCGACCCAGGCTACCATACGATAGCTTCAGGCGTGCCCTCGAGAAATCTTGACTCATGGATCATGAATGAAGAGACGATTAAGCGCTCGTTCATAAAGTCAGCGGCAAAAGCAGATCTTGCAATAATAGAGGGTGTAAGAGGCCTCTACGAGGCTGAATCGCCTCTGGATGAGCATGGAAGCACAGCGCACATTGCCAAGATTCTCAATGCACCTGTGATAATTGTGTTGAACTGTCAAAGTATCACGAGAAGTGCAGCAGCCAACCTTTTAGGCTTAAAAGCTTTTGATAAAAACGTGCAGGTAGCCGGAGTAATCCTCAACAAAGTTAGTGACAAGCGTCACGAGGACAAGTTGCGATCCGCGATTTCATATTATGCTAACATTCCTGTTTTAGGCGTAGTATATCGTGATTCGTCCTTCGCGATTCCGAAGAGACATTTAGGTCTTCTCACGGTTCAGGAAAACGCTGAGACACTTCGAGTCATCGAATCTGTTGGTTTAATGCTTGAAGAAACATTTGATCTTGAAGGCCTTCTCAACATAATGAAAACTGCTCCGCCGCTGGAGGCTCCTGAAGAAGAAAAAGTTCCAGACAATAGTGGACCGAATGTGACTGTAGGAGTATTCACTGATTCAGCATTTACTTTCTATTACGCCGACAACATTGACGCGTTACGGCAGTGTGGCGTTAACGTGCACACAATAAACAGTTTATCCGATACGAATGTTGGCGATGATACGTCAGGCCTAATAATTGGGGGAGGTTATCCTGAGGTTTTCGCACGTCAGCTGGAAGCTAACTCGTCTTTAAGAAAGGACGTCAAAGACAAGTCTGACAATGGCATGCCGATCATTGGCGAATGCGGCGGATTAATGTACCTGTGCAATTCAATAACAACTGGAGGTTCAAAAATGAGAATGGCCGGCGTATTCAACGGTGAAGCCGTGATGCGCGATAAACCTCAAGCTCTCAGCTACGTTTTACTCGAATCAACAGCTGCCAATCCAATCGCTGAGCAGGGCGACCGCCTTAAAGGTCATGAGTTCCACTACTCAGCCATACAAAACCTGAATGAAACTAATTTTATGTTCAAGGTTCTTCGAGGAAAAGGCATCAACAACTCAATGGATGGCTTGCGCTATAACGAGACCTTGGGAATGTATACGCATCTCCTCTATCTTGCATGCCCAAAAACAGTACGCAAATTCGTTAATTCATGCCAATCTTACAGGCACAGATAAAAAACGCTGACCCTTAATTCTTGAACTTTCAGTTATTTTAAAATACTTTACGAAGCTTGTTTGCCCGTTTTAGGATTTCATCATCTGTTATTTTATCTACAGCTTATTTGTCTATGGATTTAACGAATTCTTTTATCTCTTCTGCGCCATAATTGTTTCTCTTTAAAACTTCTCTAGCTCGGATTGCAAAGTTTATCTGGTCAAGATCCTCTTTCTTGATTGCTTTTAGGATTTTCTTTTTGAGCATTTTTGCCATAAGCGGACTTTTGCCTTGTGTCGTTACACTATCTGGAAGTTTTTGAAATCTATTATTGCTGGGAAGAAAATGTTGCATTTTTCAGGGTTGGTTACCACATTGATGTTTTTTCTTTCAATGCGAGTTCTGCAATTTTGTTGTTTACTTCTTTATTGTTAGTCGCTGCTACTATAATGTCAAAATTACTGATGTTTTTTTTGGTGTAGTTTAACCCTTCATCAACAACAAACTTCACTCTTGCGGCTGTAAATGATGGTTTATCTTTGGATACAACGGTGAAATCTGCTCCTGCATCGGAGAGCTTAAAGATCTTTCTTCGAGCAATCTTTCCGGATCCAACAACAAGAATCTTTAAGTCTTGAGTTTTAACAAGGAACATCAGTCCGTTTTTGTTGGTCATCTAAGCCCTTTGCACAAGTTCACTTGTTAAACTTTTCATCTGTCAAGCATGAATGTTTTTTCGTGAAGTCCTCTTTGAGGGACTTGATCTAAAATCATTTTTTCCTCGGGTTTCTTGCTTAGAACTATAGGTTGCAATTTATTTGCAAGCTCTAAAGCCGCTGTTAGCTTGCTGCTTCGTTCAGCGTAAATTTCGAACAATACGCTGTCTTTGTGCACTGTTGCACCTAGCTTTGCCTTAAGTACTATGCCTGCGCCTTTCTCTTTAGGTGTCCCAGCTTCGCGTGCAATTCTAACTAGGTCATCAGTGCTGAGCCACAAGACTTTTCCTGAACAATTTGACCTGAATTCAGCTTTTTCTTTGCCAACTGGAAGGTCATCAGGCTTAATTCTTGGGTTTCCACCTTGAGCCTCTATAATTTCTCGAAGTTTCTTTTCAGCTTTGCCAGAATCTATTAAATCTTCAGCTTTTTCTCGTCCGTTTTCAACGCCAACCATTTCCAAGAGTAAACCTGAAAGACTTACGGCTTTTTCTCGCAAATCCGGCGGTCCTGCACCCATAAGTGCCTTCAAGGCTTCTTGAGCTTCAAGGGCAGGTCCCATCGTGCTTCCAAGTGGTTGGTCACCATAAGTTAACGCACATTGAATGTTCAAGTCTAAACGTTTGCCTAAATCGATAAAGTCAGAAGCTAAAGTGTAGGCTTCGGTTCTTGTCTTAATTTTTGCGCCCACGCCTGTTGGAATATCAATAATCACGTGCGTTGCGCCGATTGCTTTTTTCTTGCTTAAGATTGAAGGCAACAGCAATGGGTCGATTCCCAAGGGGTATTCAACCTGAATGAACAAGTCGTCAGCTGGCGCTAATTCTAAAGCTCCTCCCCAAACCAAGCAGCCGTTTGTTTTGGAAACAACACTTTTTATTTCGTCAATCGCCAAGTTTACGGGGCAAAGCGTTTCAACTCGGTCAGCAGTGCCGGAGGGAGAAGTAATCGCTCTGGATGAGGTTTTGGGAATTGTGAATCCTGCGGCGGCAATAATGGGCACGACTACCATTGAGGTCTTGTCGCCCGGTATTCCGCCTACACTATGCTTATCAAGAATTTGTTTACCGCCAAAGCTAATCGTTTTTCCCGTTGCAACCATGGCTCTTGATAAGGCTTCATTTTCGCTGATGCTTAAACCATGGATGCTAAGGGCTGTTAAGAAAGCAGCTATTTCAACAGTGCTTAAATGCCTCTCAACTACGTCCTTTACGATAGTCAGGATATCTTCTTCGCGAAGTCGTAATCCGTGAAGTTTTGCTCTCACATTCATAAGCGATTCGGGGAGTTGTGCTAACTCCACGTTAACGGTTGCGCCTTTTTTTACGTCAGCGGCAGAAGCGGTTTCCTCATAGAGTCCGACATGGTTTACTGGGAATTTAGCTGAAATGTTTGCGATTGCAATCATTTCTTTGCTGTCATAAGTTATTTTTATTCTGTCTGAACTGTGAACGCCCAGTAAATTGGCGTTCTTCTCGTTCAAAATGGCGATTCTGCTTCCGCCCGTAGTGATATATAAAATGTCGACTGTTAACTCCATCCGAGACCACTCTTATTTTATGTTAGCAACGAAATAGTTAAAGATTTAAAGCAATGTTACGCCATGATCTCTGCAAGAACACTTCCTATTGTCTTCTATTAACGAAAGTGCCAAACTGTTCGGGTGCGCGAGAAACCAAGATAAGGCGCAAGTTTAGCGTTTACAAATGCTTCGTGAACTTTCCATGGCAGAATGCAGCCCAAATTGAAAAAGTTATTGATATCGTCATGCGATTTAAACTCGCTAATCTATTGAAATCTGTAGGTTCTTTGTTATTTATTGGAAGTATTTTTCGATTTGGTCAAGTGAAAGGATGAATATGCCTTTAGCTGTTAGCATTTGCTCGGCTTTCTCAATATTGCTGGGTCGTAGTATTAATGCAATTTTGCCTTCTACATGGATTGCTGAAGAATATGCATATTCAATGTTTATGCCGCCCTCTCCGAGGATTTTTGTTATCTTTGACAGATTGTCTTCTTCAGTAATGAAAACTGCGGTGGCTTCAGTGTTCTTTTTAGATTTTGCAAGGTTAAATTCTGCGTCTTCAAGAAGTTGAATTGTCTTTTGAGGTTTTTGAGTTATCATTCGCACTAAGCCAAATTCGCCTGCATCTGCGATGGATAAGGCGAAAACTTTGATTTGATTCTTGTCTAACTGCATCATTACGTCATGAAGGGATCCAGGATGATTATCCAGGAATACGCTTACTTGAGGTATAGTCAAACAGGCACCCTGTACTGATTTTGTTATAAACAATATTTATAGATTCTTTTTCTAAAAAGACTATCCGAGTTTTATTTTCCGTGCCATGTTGAATTGAAGAATATTTATATTTTCACTTTTGCACTAACTTAACGAAATTGGGTGAGTCTACGGATTGTTAACGTGCATAGAAGTCTCAAAACAGTTTGGAGGGCTTCAAGCATTAAAAAAAGTAGACTTAACCGTTAACCAGGGTGAAATCGCTGGACTTGTTGGGCCAAACGGCTCTGGAAAATCAACCCTTTTAAACTTAATCAGCGGCGTTTACAAGCCGGATTCAGGCAAAATAATTTTTTTGGATAAGGAAATAACGAAGCTCCGGCCATATGCAATCTGTAGGAGAGGTATCACTAAGACTGCACAAACAGTCCAATCATTCCCAGAAATGACGGCCGTTGAAAATGTATTAACAAGTTTGCTTTTTAACCAAAAACTCGCTAGAAATGAACAATTAAGCAAATCTCAAGAATTTTTGGAATTTGTTGGTTTAAGTAAGGAGAAATTTAACACTAAAGCGAAAAATCTAAACGTTGTTGAACTGAGGCGGATTCAACTTGCTAAGGCTTTGGCTACAAACCCTAAATTGCTCTTGTTAGATGAACTTCTCACTGGCTTGACGCCTAAGGAATCTGATGAAGCAATAAGCTTAATTAGGCTAATCAACAAGCAAGGCGTAACCATTCTCATGGTAGAGCATGTAATGAAAGTAATCATGGGATTATGCAATCGAGTCATTGTTCTTCATCATGGAGAAAAAATCTGCGAAGGAGCCCCAAAAGAAATAGTTTGCAACGAAAACGTTGTAAAAGTGTATTTGGGAAAGAGATTCAACTTCGGCGAGGATTAAGATGTTAGAAGTTGAAAACGTTTCAGCGGGTTATGGCATGGTGCAGATACTGCGCGATTTGTCATTTCGCATTGAAGAAAAGGAAATCGTCAGCATCATTGGACCTAACGGAGCTGGAAAAACTACCCTTGTAAAAACAATCATGGGTTTGCTTCATCCTAAAAAGGGAGTAATACGCTTCGATGGAAAAAACATCGAGAAACTTGCCACTAACGAAATAGTAAAGAGGGGATTAACAATGATTCCTGAAGGCAGGGAAATCTTTCCTAAAATGACTGTTGAGGAGAACCTGCTTTTAGGCGGCTACACGGTAAAGGGCAGAGCCAAAGTTAAAGAAACAAAAGAAAAAGTCTACGAAATCTTCCCAGTATTGAAAAAGAAGGAAAAAGCGCTTGCTCAAACTCTCAGCGGCGGCGAGCAGCAAATGCTTGTTGTCTGCAGGAGCTTAATGTCTAACCCTAAACTACTGATTCTTGATGAACCGTCATTAGGCTTAGCGCCGATTATTGTCGAGAAAGTTTTGGATACAGTTCGCAAAATCAATGAGGAAGGAGTAACTGTCTTGTTGGTTGAACAGAATATCCATGAATCATTAAACATTGCTGACCGCGGATACGTTCTTGAAGAAGGAAAAATAATTTTAGAAGGAAAAAGCAGGGAACTACTAACTAATAGTCATATTAAGGAAGTGTACCTTGGACTTTGAAAGCAGGGGGAAAAGTAACGAATCAGTATTGGAACAAAATTGAAACAATGCCCAGTAAGGAAATAAGAACAAGTCAATTAAAAAAGCTTAAACAAATGGTGAAACACTGCTATAGCAACAGCGCTTTTTACAGAAAGAAATTTGACAGTATCGACCTAAAGCCAGAAGACATAAAATCGCTTGAAGACATAAGAAAAATTCCTTTCACCGTGAAAAGCGACTTAAGAGATAACTACCCGTTTGGAATGGTAACCGTGAAATCCGATGAAATCGTCGAAATTCATGCTTCAAGCGGAACTACAGGAAACCCTATAATTGGTGCCTACACAAAAGAAGACATGGATGTATGGCAGGAACTAATGGCACGTTCAATATACGCTGCTGGCGCTAGACCAAATGACGTTATCCATATCGCGTACGGTTACGGATTATTTACAGGCGGACTTGGATTCCATTATGGTGCACAAAAAATCGGAACCAAAATAATTCCTGCAAGCGGCGGAATGACACAAAGACAAATCAAACTGATGAAAGACCTGGGCGTAACAACATTAGCCTGCACACCGAGCTTTGCCGTTTACCTTGCGGAAACCATGGCTCAGGAAGGCATAAACCCGAAAAAAGACCTCAAATTAAGACTGGGACTCTTCGGGGCTGAACCTTGGTCAGATAAGATTAGGGAGAGAATTGAGCAGGAACTTGGAATCGAAGCGTTTGACATTTACGGTTTAACTGAACTATGCGGACCAGGCGTCTCAGTTGAGTGCCCCGAGCATAAGGGCTTGCACATTTGGGAAGATCACTTTATCGTTGAAACAATTGATCCTGATACAGGCGAACCATTGCCTGCTGGAGAAGAAGGTGAACTCGTATTTACTACGCTTACAAAAACAGGTTTACCGATGCTTCGCTACAGAACACGAGACATTTCTAAGATAGAAACAGACGTGTGTAAGTGCGGTCGCACGCATGCAAGAATGATGCGCGTGCACGGCAGGTCTGATGACATGCTAATCGTTAGGGGAGTGAACGTTTTTCCCTCGCAGATAGAGTATGCTGTGATGTGTTTCTCAGAATTAGCCACTCAATACCAAATCATTCTAGATAGACCAGGGGCATTAGATACTTTCCTTGTTAAAGTTGAACTGTCAGATCAAGCCTCTAAGAATTCGAAGATAGACAAGAATGCTCTTAAAAATGATATTCAGCAGAGAATTCACATTGTCACCGGATTGACCGCGGATGTTGAAATCGTAAAGTGCGGAGAAATTCCGAGAACTGAAGGAAAAGCAAAAAGAGTGTTAGATTTACGAAAGGGCAAAATGTAAAGGATCAAATTTATGACTTCAAAGATTGCAGTGGCTAAGCCTGGCAGTTATGCCCTGCTTAACGGCGATGAAGCAGTTGCAAGAGGGGCAATTGAAGCAGGCGTTAAGGTTGCTGCTTCTTATCCTGGCACTCCCGCAACTGAGATTTTAGAAGCTCTTGCTGAAGCTGCAAAAGAACGCGACATCTACGCTGAATGGAGCGTTAACGAGATTGTCGCAACAGAAGTTGCGGCAGGCGCTTCGATGAGTGGTGCAAGAGCAATCGTATCCATGAAGCATGTTGGATTAAACGTCGCTGCGGACGCTGCAATGACGCTGGCTTACACTGGTGTGGTAGGCGGAATGTTAATCGCAATATGCGATGATCCAGCCTTGCACAGTAGCCAAAATGAGCAGGATACTAGATTTTTCGCGGTTCATTCGAAACTGCCTTTGTTGGATGCTGGAAACCCTCAGGAAGCTTTAGACATGGCAAGGGATGCGTTTGAACTAAGCGAAGAATTAAATCTACCCGTAATTTTGAGGCTTACCACTCGAGTTGCCCATGGAAAAGCAAGAGTAAAAATGGGCGAGTTCCAGAGAATCACCCGAAGAGTAGAGTTTGATAAAAAAGGCGAAAAATGGGTCATGGTGCCTTCCAACGCCATTAGGCAACATAGAATTTTGGAGGGCAGGTTAGTGGAGGCAAAAAAGCTTGCCGAAAAATCAAGATTCAACTCCATTGAAGACAATAACAGTGATGTGGGTATTGTTGGAAGCGGGGTAGGTTATTACTACACGCGTTCTGTACTAGATGCGAAAAGGTTTTCTTGGTTAAAACTCGGCTTTGTGTATCCCTTTCCAGATGCGATAGTGAAGAAGTTTGCGGCTAAAGTAAAGAAGCTAATTGTGATTGAGGAATTAAGGCCATATCTTGAAGAAAACATTCAGCGGTTGAGGCTGGATATTTCTGGCAAAAAAGCGTTAAAGTTAGAAGAAATCGGCGAATTTACTCCCGACGCGATACGCGAAGCATTTGCAAACTTGGGATTAGCGGAGAAGGCTAAGAAAAAAGAGATTTTAGATTTGCCGCCACGTCCACCAGTTCTTTGCCCAGGTTGCCCGCATAGAGCGTTTTATTACGCTTTAGGAATGGTTAATCCATTCGTTAATTGCGACAGTCAAAAATGTGTAGGATGCGATATATGCGAGTACGCCTGCAGCTATGAGAAAGAAAAAGTCTTTAACCCCTTAAAATCGCGTATCCGCTCGCTGCGTTTGAGCCAAACCTTTAACACAGCAATAACCTGCAAAACATGCTTTAACGCACCATGCGTGAAATCTTGCCCGAAAAACGCATTAACGCAGTCAAAAGAAACAGGAATAATAAATGTCTACGAAGATGAATGCAATGGTTGCGGCTGGTGCATCGAATCCTGCGAGTACGGAGCCATCACGTTGCATCCAAGCAAGAAGAAAATTATAATTTGCGATACCTGTCAAGGCGATCCAAAATGTATTCAGCTTTGCCCTGAAAACGCTTTAACACTGACAGGAAAATCGAAAGACAAAATTGTTACAGGCGACATTGGCTGTTACACTTTAGGCGTTTTGCCACCAGTTAACGCGGTTCAAACATGCCTCTGCATGGGGGCAGGAATTTCTCAAGCTGCTGGAATGGTTCATGCAGGTGTTGATGATAAGGTTTTTGCAGTTATTGGAGATTCCACTTTTTTTCACGCTGGCATGCCTGGCTTGTTGAATATAGTTTATAATAAGGCTAATGTCTGCGTGGTTATTCTTGATAATAATATTGTTGCTATGACTGGTCATCAGCCAACACCTGCTTCTGGGAAAACAGCGATGGGTCAAGACGCTAAAATAGTCAGACTCATTGACGTTGCCAAGGGACTTGGAATTGACAGGGTAGATGTTGTTGACCCTTATGATGTTGATGGCACGATTAAAGTGTTAAGGGATGTGCTTGTTTATAATGGGCCGTCTGTGGTTATTTCTCAGAGACCATGTCCGCTTTTAATCAGTAAAGGTCAGATAAGGAAGGTTAAAGATGAATGTAATGCATGTGGGTTATGCGTGAAAGCTTTCGGTTGCCCAGCCATATCCTTATCTGGAGAGCATGCGGAAATTGATCCAACGCTTTGTTATGGATGCGGCGTGTGTGAAGCGATTTGCCCTTTTGACGCTGTTGGGAGAAAAGAGAAATGAAGTTAGACGTTATTTTTTCAGGCGTTGGGGGGCAAGGAGTTGTTGTTTTAAGCGATATTTACTGTGAGGCAGCCATGCTGGACGGCTTTGATGTTGCAAAAGCTGAAGTTCACGGGATGGCTCAGCGTGGCGGTTCAATAGTTGCTTACGCGCGAATCGGCGACAAAGTTGAGTCACCACTGATTGAGCATGGGAAAGCTGATGTTGTAGTTGGGTTTGAGATTTTGGAAACTGCAAGAACTCTGCCTATGCTAAAGAGCGAAGGTTCAGTTGTAGTGAACATGAAGTACATGCCGCCTAACTGCACGCTTAGCAGTGCTAAACCAAAAACAAGCCAAGAGTTAATGCAAATCATAAAAGCCAAAGCTCTAAAGGTCCATGAGGTTGATGGCAACGGAATCGCTGAGCAACTGGGAAATTTACTGGTTGTTAATACTGTTCTTTTAGGTGCTCTTTCGGCTTTATCTGAGATTCCAGTGAAGAAAGAATCTTTTGAAAAAGCGATGAGCAGCAGACTGAAGGATAAGTACGTTAACGTGAATTTGAAGGCTTTTCAGCTTGGTAGACAGACTGTCTTAAGATAGTTTTATTAATCTTACGTTATCATTTACTACAGAAAAATTGAGGAGAAAGAAGAAAAATGCTAAGAAAAACAATAGCTATAATCGTAATTGTAATAATCATCATAGCTGCAGTAGGAGTAGTAGTATACACTCAATACATTGAACCTTCACCAGACGCAAGAAGCATTGTAATTGGCTTAGTTGCACCTATGTCAACCTCAATAGGACAAGATATGGATCACGCGGCTCAGTTGGCTGTTAATCAAATTAACGATCAAGGCGGCGTTTACGTTTCCAGTTGGCGTACAAAAGTAAACATAACTTTGGCAGTCGCTGACACAGGCACTGATTCTTCTGGATCTGCCGCTGAAACAGCAGTAAGTCAATTAGAGAGCCAAACTCCTGTTGACATGTTCATTGGCGGATATGGCAGCGCAGCAACACTCGCTGATGAAGTCGTGGCAATACAAGATAAGATTCCCTTCATAATAACCGGTGCGTCAAACCCTCTTGTAACAAGACGCGGACCACAAGGCAACTATGGCGGCGAGGGAGCTACAGCAAGCACCAGTATCACCGATGCTGATGGAATGAGTTACATGTTCCACTATTGCACCACAACCTACGACTACACTAAAACAGTAGTTGATTTCTTTACCCAAGTAATGAAACCAATTGTCGCACCTGATCGAAACTTCAGCCTTGCCATAGTCTACCGAAATGACGCTTTCGGCCAAAGCGTTGATAAAGCAACCAAATACTGGATACAAAACGAAAGTCTGCCAATCACTGTCGTGGCTGACCAAGGGTACACTGCATGTCGTAACTGACTATATCCAAGCGCAGCAATCGCACTTGACAATGCTAAAGCTGCAAATCCGGATGCAGTATTTGTCGCTGAAAACCCAAACTTAACACCGTCGTTAATTCAGGAAGGATGGAGTTACTGTTGGACTAAAAACTGTTTACGTTGCAGTCGAGAACAATCAAGACCCACAGTTCTATAGTTTACTTGAAGGCATGGGTAATATGGCCGAGGGAAATGGTACTCTGCTGGAGTCAAAAATGGATCCATTCATGATGCCTTCGTACTCATCAGCAGTTGGAACTTACGCAACGACATTTAACGCAGACTTAGGAGTGATGCCTGGAATGATGGGCGCTGACACTTACGATGCATTTTACATCGCTAAAGCAGCAATCGAAAGTGCAGGAACAGTTGATAAAGCATCTGTTCGCGATGCATTAGAGAACACGAATATGCCTGATAGCCTCATACTTACGCAGACTGGCAAAATACAGTTCAGCACAGGCAACGGAACTTCTAGCAGTATAGGCATCAGCTATCATGAAATACAGCCAATAACGTTCATGGAGCAACTCTATCTGAACTCAACAACTAACAAATTGCAGTCTAAAATCATCTGGCCATCAACTGCTGCAGGCATAAGCGACTTTAATCAAACGACCTTCACTCTGCCAGACGGATACGTCTCTGGAAGCTAAACAAGCCTTCCTATCACAATTCCTTTTTTCTTTTGGTTTCGAAACGAATATGTTTTAAATACTTTTGTGAGAAATAGATGAGCCAAATGCCAATTGATTATGGCAAAGAGGAAAAAGGTTTAGCATGATAATAGCATCGACTTTCATCTTCGCTTTAATCTGGGGTGTGGCCATTGGCTGCGTCTACATGCTTTTAGCAACTGGGCTAAACATTATTTTTGGGGTGATGAAACTTGCGAATTTTGCCCATGGACAGTTTCTTACCGTTGGAGCTTTTGCCGCTTGGGCCATCTCAGTTGAAGCTGGATTAAACGCTTATGTAGCTATTGTTGTCTCTATGGCAATCGTCGCAGTACTAGGTGTCGTTATTGAACGGTTTACTTTTCGCAAGGTCTTAGGCACGGATAAGTTGAACGAGATTTTTGTTAGTCTTGGATTGATTTACATCTTTGAAAACGCCATCAGTGCTTCTTTGGGGAAATAACTCTCACATGATTGTGAGCCCTGTTAACGGTTTAAGTTTGAACTTGCAAGACATTTCTATTAGCTATGACATTCTTGTTGTTATCGCGGCGGTAGTTATTATCCTCTTAGCCCTTGGAGTTTTAATGTATCGAACAAAGATTGGATTAGCTATGAGAGCTACCAGCCAATCTAGTCTTACAGCTATGCTTATGGGAATTAACGTTGAAAAAATTTACATCATCGCTTTTGCGGTAGGAACCGCATTAGCTGCTGCAGCTGGAGGATTCTACGGCATAGTATTTTCATTTAATAATGTAAGCGGGGAGATGCCAACAATCATTGCTTTCGCAGTAATTATTCTGGGAGGCTTAGGAAGCATACGAGGAGCAATCGTCGGCTGGCTTACTGTATGGCATTACTGAGCAGATGGCAACTTTGTTTCTTGGTGGAATCTGGTCAAGCGCTATAGCGTTTGCTTTGCTGATAATTGTACTCATTATCAAGCCTACTGGCTTATTCGGCGAAAAAGGAGAATAACATGGTAAGCAAACCTAAAACTGGCACTTTTCTGCATTCAAAAAGCTTTCAATTTTTTCTAATCGCCATAATAATTTTGGCCCTAATTCCCTTTTTAATAAGAAGCAGTTTCTTTCTTTACACGTTTACACTAATTTTTATCTATGGGATTTATGCGGCAAGCTGGAATTTCTTGGCCAATTCAGGACAGGGCTCCCTTGGTCATGCCATGTTTTTAGGCATCGGAGGTTTTGCGTCAGCCATAATTGGCACGAGAATAGCAACTATAATCATTTTGGGATTAGGTGTCTATACGATGCCTATAGGACTTTTGTCAGTCTCACTGCAGATTCTGGTAATTCTCGTCGGGGGCTTTTTATCAGCTGGAATTGGCTTGCTGATTGGGCTGGCTTGTGTACGGTTGAAAGCTTGGTATCTGGCGATAGTTACGTTTGGCTTCTCAGTCATTGCTGACTACTATATCATACCAGTTTGATTCCGTTACAAATGGGATAAACGGTTTTCCGCCAGTAACCTTGGTGCCAAGCGGTTACGCATTTTATATCTTGGTGATTTGTTTTGCTGTCTCATCCATTGGGATAATGTACTTGCTCATGAAGTCACGAATTGGTTTTGCTTTTAGGGCGATTCATGGCAATGAGGCTGAGGCGAGAATGATTGGAATTAACACGGCTAAGTACAAGCTGATAGCCTTCGTTATTAGCACGTTCTTTGCGGGCATAGCTGGCGGATTGTACGTTTATTTTTTCGGGTTTGTCGATAACTCGATTTTTGCTCCGACTCTGTCATTTATCCCGCTTATAATGAGCGTTATCGGTGGCTTGGGCACAGTCGCAGGGCCAATAGTCGGCTCAGTTTTCTTGATATCAATAGAGCAAATTTTTGCAACACAGAGCGTTACAATAGCGCTTAATAACTCGTTGGGACCATTATTTCCAAAAATTAGCTATGTTGGACCGCCCATAACTTATTTGCTAATAGGTGTAATTCTGCTTTTAATCGTCATTTTTAGTCCAGGAGGCTTAATACCATTATTCCGCAAGCTCTATAATTGGATAATGACTGAAGAGAAGCCGCAGAATAAGGAGAGTAAGAATAAATGAAGGGAACAGACTGGTTTGCTGAAAACTTGGGAATTAAACTATTGGAAGCAAAGGATGGTTATGCGAAAGTTTCCATGAAGGTTGAAAAGAATCACACGAACGCTTTAGGCTTCACGCATGGCGGGGCAATCTTTAGCCTTGCAGATTACGCTTTTGCCCAAGCATGCAACTTTGGAGATAACGTCGCTGTAGCAGTGCAAGTTAGCATACATTTTCTTAAACCGTCAATCGAAGGAGATACCTTAACAGCTGAGGCAGTCAGGATGAATGATGGGAAAACAACAGGGCTATACAATGTTACAGTTAAAAAAGAGGACAAAATCGTCGCGTTTTTTTCAGGTTTAGCCTTTAAGAAATAAATCATATGCAAAAAACCATAAGAATACCCAAAAATATTTTTATTATAGTCTAAGCCTAGTCATCCATGCTGGGGTGGCCGAATGGTTCAGGCGGTAGCCTGCAGAGCTGCTCTATATGGGTTCAATTCCCATCCCCAGCTCTTTAGCCGAATCCTCAGCTTTTCGGGAGATTACTATGTAGTTTCTTGGTTTTCTGAACAGCTTTACTTCGTCCATCGCGTAGACAAATTCAAAGCCATTTTCTATCAATTGGCTTGCTTCTTGAAGCGTTTTGGCAACTTTGCAGAGGATTCTTTTTCTTTTGGAAAATTAACTATTTTTGTGTAAACAAGGGTATTCTTGATATTTTTATGTCCTAAAAGGTGCATGACGTAAAGGATGTCTTTGGTTTTATGATAGCCCATTGTTGCCTTCAGTGCCTGAATGTATGGAAGGTTAATTGCAGCAGGCGTGGGTTTCCGAGTTTTAATGCTGCCTTCTTTCTTTGCCGAGTGGACCCACTTGATAGTTCTAAAAATTTTATCATGCGTTCAAGAGCTAATTATCGTGATTTGAACTGGTTTTGTTTGCAACTCGTAAATTGAGTCACTTTTGCCAACAATATAATATGTTCCAGGGGCAACTTGTGTGCTAACCGAAGAAGGGTTGCTGTTGCAAGTTTGAGCCCAAACGTAAGTTGCCGTCACATTTTCGTCGGGGCCAAGCGGCTCGAGCATGACAAACATAGGAAAGGCTTTGCCCGTAGACCATTGATAAACTAAGTTATTGTTGTCGTCGGTCACTATGAAGTCGAAATCCATCCCAGTGTGTGTAAAATTAACGGTCTTATTGCTGATGTTTGTTATCGCTAAAGTTATGTTAATTGGCTCGCCTACTTCATACGAGTCCTTTTCAACTGAAATTGTAAGTTCAAAAATCCCGTAAAAAGATGCAGAGGCCGAAGGCGGCATGAGAGTTGGTGTCGGTGTTTGTGTAGGAGTGGCGGTGGCTGTATTGGCAGTAGATAAACCAGGACTAGTCCAGCTTTGCATAGGCTCGATTAGATTAAGTGGCAAGTTTGGTGATGCTATTATGTCTGGTTTAAAGTTAGTTAACTCGACACCTAAAGCGCGGGCTCCTGCCCCAAGAATAATGATTGCAGCTACTATTGCTAACACTTACTTCCAATGTGCAGACATCTTGACGCCAACTACGCTTTCATTGCAGCTGTTAACTATTTAATTCAGTACCTTTTAGGTTTATTCTTTAGAACGATTTCTCAATTTAAGAATATCATAAATTTAAGTTTAGGAATTGAACTGAACCACTATTTTTAAAAAGAAAAAAAAGGAGTTTCGCGGATAAAATCTCCATTGCGAGAGGGTTCAAATCGTTCCTAGCGCTAAATTAAGACTGGTGTCTAAAACAAAACTCTTCTTTCAAAAACCAAACAACCCAATATTTAAGAACTTTAATCGTCGAACTTAAGTGAGGGAATAGGATGGAAGTGGATAGATTAAAAAAAGACCTGGAAGATTTAAGCAATTTTGCCTTAAAAAATGGTGCAACCGACGTAAAAGTAATAGAGTCCGGGAAGGTTGTTGTAGACGAAAGAGTTCAACTAAAGTGCGTATATCCTCCCTGCATTAACTATGGAAAAAATCTTATGTGTCCTCCTTACACGCCTAATGCAAAAGACTTCCGGGAAATTGTCAAAAAATATGATTATGCCATTGCAGCACAAATAAGTCATCCATACGTTGACGAAATAAAAAATCACCTAAATGTTGACGGAGCAAAATTCCAAGATATCATAAATAAACCTGAATTTCAAAAAGAAATGAAAGTTGTATGGGACACTGTTAGTAAAAAACTTAGAAACCTTATTTCGTCAATAGAAAGAGAAGCATTTAACAAAGGCTATTATTTATCACTTGGACTTGGATCAGGCGCCTGCATGTTATGTGAAACATGCGAACTAAAATTTCCATGCAAGCACCCCTGGGAAGCAAGACCAAGCATGGAAGCAATGGGCATCGATATCAATAAAACAATGAAAAATGCAGGCATACAATTAACTTGGAACTCGAAAGAAGCAATCACACAGAACTGTCTAATATTAATCGGTTGAATTGTATTACCCTTAACACGAGTGCATTAGCATTCTTTAAGTGTTAGGCTCTCGATTTTAGTTCGCGCTACCTAACCTAACTACATCGGTAAGTTTTCGAGGTACAACTGAGCTTAAGCCCGCTGCAACTGTTATGAGCGTCATCTTAAAATTTAGGAATTAAGTGTATTTGGATGTGAACTAAAATGCCTTTATATGTGATTGAGCGCGAAACTGGGAGACCTTTAAGTGATGATGAACTAGCAGAAGCTGTTAAACGTTCAAAAAAAGCTGTGGCTGAAATTGGCAAGATAAAATGGATTAAGAGCTACGCGCCAAAAAAATCAAACATTTTATATTGTGTTTTCGAATCTCCAAATGTTGAACTACTGTATGAACACGCTAAGAAAGCTCAACTATCAATAAACAAAATTTCAGAAGTCAAGGAAATTGATGCTAACACGTTCAAGTAACTTTAGCACGTTTTCCACTGTTTGCTTGTCGTAGCGTAACGCCGCCCAGCAAAGAGATAAGCATCTGTCCACCAAAGAACAGTGCAGTTTGCCGTGTTTGTTCTCGACTGTCCTTCATTGCGGAAAAAGCTAACAAGCAAGCCCTATGTACAAGCAAGCCCTATGTACTATTATTTAGCTTGAAATAAATGCGCCTATTGTTTTTACCTTTGTTCTCAGTCCTGATAAGCTCAATTTTTCCAATCTCATTAAGGTTTTTAACATGGGTACCGCCATCCGCCTGCTTATCTACACCAACGATTTCGACGATTCTTAGAACAGGAAGGTCTGGCGGGAATGCTTCAGCCATCTTGATTACACCGGGAATTTTCATCGCTTCTTCTCGGGGCAACTCATACCATTTCACGGGAATGTCGATGCCGAACAACTCGTTTGCCTTCACCAGATAAGCTTCAAGGAGGTTTTTGTCAAATTTTTCCAAGCTGAAGTCGAAGCGGATGTGATCTTCCTCAAGCTGGTTACCTGTGATAAGGGCGCCTGTACCTTTGTTGAGCAGAGCTGCAAGAACATGCGCAGCAGTATGACTTTGCATCAGTCTATATCTTCTTTCCCAGTTTAGGCCACAGTAGACAACATCGCCGGGTTGAAGACCGATGTGGTCAACTTCATGGGAGATTTCGCCCGAAAACTTTCCGACAAAGACTACTTTAAAGACCTCGTTGCCTTTAATCATCTTGCCCGTGTCATGTGGTTGACCGCCTCCTTTCGCATAAAAGATTGTTCGGTCCAGGACCACATACTTTCCATCTTTCACAGAAACTACAGTCGCGTTAGATTCTTTGAGATAACTGTCGACTAAAAACAGTGCTTTTGTCATAGAACACCTTCCCCTTTAAGATTAATATTCTTTGTATAAAAAAGCTATATCAGCTTTGCCAGAAAAAACCAAAATGAGAAAAACCCACGCTTAACGTATTGCCTCGAAAGCTGACAATAATACGCCTTTGCCCTTGTTTGTTTCAGTCGGATGAAGCCTATTCACTCATGCATGTTTAACGTGTGCTGCTCGTCTAATGAGGCTTGTATCTCAAAAGAGCGGCAAAACCTCCTAAAGCTATTAGCTTGGTTTTTTCTTCTGAATCTGTGGCTATTACCTGAACTCTTGCATCCGTCTGTGAAGCAGCATCCTCTAGCACATCAATCATGTCTTTCTCTTGCATCTCATATTCAGCCGAATGACACTTCTCGCATGATGCTGATATGATTTTCTGTATTGCTCCGACATCCTTCTTATCTACTATTTGCATCTTTGCTAAACCGCATTTTTTACAAATGGCAATAACTTCAATTAAAGGAGAGCTATCAGTTGCCAAGGCAACCTCCACTTCACCGTTTTTAAGCCCATCAAGCACTGCATCTAACCCAGCAATAGCCAAACCGTCATGCTTACCTAACTCTACCAAAAGTCGCTGCATAATTTTCTTCTCCTCAGGCAAACACATATTATTTAACGCATTAAACGACCTATCAAGAAGTTCTCTGATAGCTTCTCTGCTCGCTGATTGGGTGTCAACCATGCTTAGAAGCATATTTTTTAACTCATAGTGGAGGTAGTTGCCTTTTAAGAAATCATTTTTAGTTAGACTCGGGCCACCGACGACTAACGTTGTAACTTTGTGGCTCTCAAGAAATGCCTTCGTTGCATGCTCAGAAACCCGATGGAAAAAGTTTGCAAGTTCCATGTCGCGTTCTCTCTCATATCGCCTTTGGCTTTGTCCGCCCTTGCCAGTTTTGCCAGGAACCCCCGAAGTTATGTTTTCGATTATTTCGAGGCGTTCGCCCTCAAAAATTCCAAAGCTAGCCTCCTTAGAATCCATGATCATAAGGCCTATAATTCTTGGGTCTCGTAGCATTTGCCTTAACGGCTCTAAGAGAAAATGGTCGTTTACCTCATATAGGTAGTTAGTAACTGGTTCTGGGGGGATTATCTCTTCAACATTCAAAATTTCTCGTTCTTGATTGTCATTCTCAAACGACCCAGCAAAAAGTGCCAATCCATTTTCTGGAATTTCCTTATACTGCCTCACTTGGTGAATAAGATTTTTGAGCGCAGTCTGGACGCGTTCTTCAATGGTGCCTGATTTAGTTATGGAATCAAATTCTTTTTTAAGGCTTGCTGCTATTGCATCTTTTGATGCTCCTGAAGGTATGTAAAGCGAGATGAATTCTTTTCCTTGTCCCTCTTTATCGGATAACCATGCTACGAGTCTTCTCAGCTTATGCTGTTTTACTGAATTAGTGGTTGTTAACTGGCAACCGTAAAACCGAGTTATTTTTTCAGTAGTCAATTCTTGTTTCCCTTAGTAGATTTTACTTTTATGTAATAGCGCGCGACAAATAACTTAACAGTATCTTATCTGGTCTCTGCTAGTTTAGTTTTGCTTTTAGTTTTATTGCATTTTAGAAAATCTGTTCTTCAGGTCTAGCATAAAAAGAAAAAGAGGATAGTTTGCGGGAGATGTCCCCACTATGGGATGAGAGCGAATCCCTCCACACCCGCTGCAAATAATCCCGCCCATTTTTGAGCATTAAAACGAACAAATCATATTTGACCTCCGGAGCGCGCTCTACAAGTTTTGAAGGTAATTTATCAGCTATTGAAATTCTCCGGTTTTTTTCATCTGTTCTTTCTGGAGCAGTTCTACTATGTTTGACTTGATGTAGAGTCCACCAGGAGGATACATCTGACGGGCAACTAAAGTAAAGACTTTACAGTTTTCTTTTCCTATTACCTCTTCTTTAAATCGCCATTTGTAGGGGGTTTTAGGTGGAAGTAGCGTTTCAGAAAGAACGATAACAGCAAAATTTCTTACATTGGTAATTGCTTCAAGCTCGTTGAATTTGGAACGCAACACCTTGTTAGGGTCTTCCCGCTTTCCGTTTTCCATAATTTTGCCACCGACGGCGTTGTTCTTAATCTCTATTACTATTTTCACATTGTCAGACGTGAAGGTTTCTTGGGTTGGGTTTACGCCGTTCTTTAAAAGAAGCAGATCGTTTTTGATTTTTGATCCTTGAATTCTGACGTTTGGATTCATTGAAAGGTTAAGATTTCTTCTCAAAAGATGATTGCGCATTACTATTTCAGTTGCATTTCCAGATGTCTCACAAGCTGTTTTTCCGATTTTTTGTCTCTGAAATTCTTCAGCAACCTCGATTAATATCATGTATTCTTCGTCATTAACTGTTAGGAGTGGTTTCTTGGAATAATTAGGCATGAATAGAATATTACGCCCTTAACATAAAAAACTAAGGTAACTCTTCTCATTGAAAATAGCCTGCATGGAAAAAAGAGAATTTTGCGGGAGATAACTCCACTTGCATGGGATGCAATTCCCATCTCCAGCTCTTTGGCTTAAACTCGTATATTTTTAGAGAATCCACACGGTTGAATAAAACAATAGGTAACTTCAAGGGCTGGTAGTAAAATTCGCAAAAAGTTAAGTAAACCTTAAAAAAAGTGGTTTTTATGGTGAGAGATACGCTTGAAATACGCTTATTTTCGTTAAAGCTTGAAGGAGACGGCTTTAACAAGACGGAAATTGTTAAGGTTTTATGTGCATTAGTTAAGGTTTTAGGTGCTAAATTGGGGTGTTTTTGAGGCTACAGCTTACAATGGTTTTAACACACGGCCTACTTGGCAGCCTAAGCTGCAAGATTCACCGAGCGTTATTGGTAAGTTTGGAAAAAATTGGAAAAATAGGAAACGCTCGTACCTTTTTCGCACATGTTTACGAGTCCCATCGGATTGCTCCAGAGTAGGATTATTCTAAAAAAGAGAAAGTAGCTACCAAGAAAATGAACGATTGGCGATATCGCTAGAGTACTCGGGTTTAATTTCCATAGCGTGCGTCTTTCTTACCGACAACTTTACAGAACCCTATTTTAACATGTTTCAAAGAAGAGGGAATAAGCTATGATTGTAAATTGCTCACGTTTATTAACAATAACGCCAAACAACTAGTAGGCGAATTTTATGGGAGTTAAAGAAAATCTTGAGTTGATGAAAACCCTTGATGATGCTTGGAATGCGGGGCCAAACAGCCCACTCTGGGAGACTTTTAGAAAGCGACACCGAGAAGACGTGAAAGTGTACTGGCCAGCTCAACCATTGCCTACTATGGGACGTCATGCCCACGACGTTGAAGCGGTAGAGTTCTTCAAGAAATTTGATAACAAACTCGTCAACAACCCATACAAAATAATGTTCGGCGCTGGAGACTACACGTGCACTGTAGCCGATTGGACTGTAACTATGAAGGAACCGATGAAAGGTCCTGACGGGAAAATGATCCCGCCGACCGGAAAAACGGCAAAGCTCGAATTTTGTACTGTCGCCACATGGAAAAACGGAGAAATCGTCGAAGAGCGACTATTCTACGATGTCGTAGGTTTTATGCAGCAACTTGGGCTGTCAAAGTAAACAGACTTAAACTATGCTTACTATTTAGTTTCTTTTTCCCCGCTAGGAACGAAGAAGGTATTTACTTCGGTTGTCGCGCCCCACAGTCCGAAGACATTTAAAGCAAAAATGCCCAAGTCCAAAGAAAAGATTGCGCCAACACCATAAAAAAAATCGCTGCTGTTTAAATAAAATTTGAGTGAACTGCAATTTAAGGGGTATTTGTTGAAAACAGTCCTTTCTGGATTATTATTTACGCGTATGTCTGGTCTGTTGAGACTATGTGAAAACTAATTTTGACTTTAGAAAATTGCCAAGTTTATTGCGAAGTGGGAAGAGCCGAGTTTAGAGGTTGCTCGGTGGTTTTTGTTCGCTACAGCCACACCAACCCCGACAGCTACACCTACTCTATCACTGATGCAACCAGTTATGAGTTCAACTTAACCGAAAAGGCTAGTAACGGAACGTACTTGACATGGCATAAATTGCTACAAAAAATCTTGAGACATCTAACATTGAGTACCTATGGGTAATAACAACTCCTTCGAGTGGCACCACTGAGACCATTATAAATGGAGTAACGCAGGAGGCATGGGTATATAGTGACGGAACATGGACGAATCTCACTACCGATTACGCATCTCTGCAATCTAGCGTAGAATCAACAGCAACTTTATACGTAAACATGCTAGAAGCCTATGGTGGCCTGGAAGCTATACTTATAATATAACGAGTGGTACGAATGCAGGAGGAACGGTTGCTTTCACCAATATCCAAATTAATCCTTCACTTCCAGACTCTCTGTTCACGCAACCCGGTTAAGTGCGCGACGATTAACCAATAGAGGCTTTAGCCTAACCACTCACTTTTTTTAACTATTTTTTTTGGAGAGCATGCGTGTTCCTAAATTCATTTTTGAAGTACGTAATTCTTTTCTATTTTGCGGTTTTTGGCTTTTGCTTCGTTAGCAGGTTTCTACAATAAAAATTATTTAGAAAAAGTTAACCAAAAACATTATCTAGCAATTTTAGAAACAGCCATGCACGCTAGAGTATTTGCTTTTCCCTGAAATTAAGCGTGCTAATTCACATAAAATAAGGATTAATTTGTTGAGAGCATCTAAAGATTATTCAGCTCGCAAGATAAACAGAGGTTTAGCTACTTGGTTTTTCATAATATCCTTGACTTGTTCCCTAGACATAGAGACGCTTTTCTCATTTCTCTCTTCAGTTTCCAGAATAACTAGATGTAGTTCATCACACAAGGAAAGAACTTTTGCTATCTCCACATTTTTCATTTACACTCATCCCCTCAATTTTCAGCGCTTTTTCCGCTTTGTCATAGCGTGCGCTTAGTATTACAGTTAGGTAAGGACTAATGTTGTTGTAATATTAAGCCCTATGTTGTTGCTATCATACAGTCACATAATCATAAGAGAGTATTAGCCAAATAACTTTGACAAGCGCAAAGCATAAAGTTGGTTAAAAAGTTGGTTGAGTTGACGTTTAGTCAAAGTGAAAAGACCCTTTCATACCTAACAGGTAATTTTATTTTCGCTCGGATTAAAATTAGGTTAATTCAAACCAACACTACGTTTTAGTCTTGGAGGTATTTTTCAAGTTGCCATTTGTTAACTTATGTACAACGGAGGAGATAAAGCCTGGTAAAATGAAGGGCTTTGCAGTGGAGAATAATAAAGTCCTTGTCGCTAACATAAATGGAGAATTTTTTGCTATAGGAAATGTGTGCACTCACATGGGCTGTTTGCTTTCAAGAGGAACACTTGATAGAGAAAACGTAACGTGCCCTTGTCATAACTCATCGTTCAACGTAAAAACAGGTATTAAAGTCTCTGGACCAGCCAGCGAGCCTGAACCAAAATTTGAAGTTCAAACAGAAAATAATCACGTTCTAATCAAGGGTTTAAAAACATAAGTCAATTCAACAGAGAACCCAGAATAGTTTGACATTTTTTATAGGAGGTGAATGAATGAATGGTTACAGTGCCAGATACAATTGAAAACATGAACCATTGCATTTGTCAAAAATGCCCAACATTCAAGAAAAACCAATTTAGTAGCAATTTCTATTGCGCCAAAGGCAAGGCAAAAGAAGCGGTATTTGATTTTAAGGATCTCTTGAACAGGAAAATTCAAGAAAATTGCATATGCAGCAGTTGCATAAACTTTGACAAATTCAACTTGGAACAAGGCTATTATTGTTTAAGGTAATGTTCATCACATAACACGAGCAGTATTAGCCAAATCAAGACTGCCTGTAGCGGCGCGACTTTTTAATAGTCAGATGCTAAAATTGCCAAATCTCCAATTCCATTCGTTTGCTTGCCTACTCCACATCTCTCTTCAAATCGAACACGCTATTAAAATTTAATCCCATACGGCTTTAATCAATTTATTTCCGCATATTGCAAGCATCCATCAGGTTCAAAGGATTTTTGTATTAATGCTGTTAAAAAGATCAAAATATCAAAATATACCTTTAGCCATCAAGAAAAATGAAAACAATGTCAAGAACAGGTATTGCTGACCTCCCGCTTCATGGAGGAAAAGCCCCAGCATGGCTTACAATTCGAATGCGCAAATTAGCCAAAGAAGTAGCAGACATAATCATTGAGGAGCAAGGCACAAGCAAATTCATCCAGCGCCTATCGGACCCTTATTGGTTTCAAGCGTTCGGATGCGTTTTAGCTTATGACTGGCACAGTTCAGGCGTAACTACAGTAGTTACTGGTATCCTTAAAGGAGCACTCTCACCAACAGAACACGGTATAATTGTTTGCGGCGGCAAAGGCAAAACATCCAGAAAAACGCCAAACGAAATAACAGTCGCAGCCGAAAAATTCCATTTTTCAGAAGAAACCGCCAACAAACTCACTTACACGAGCAGAATGACGGCTAAGGTGGATAATACGGCTATTCAAGCAGGCTACCAACTTTACCATCACGCTTTCCTGATTACAAAAGATGAGAAGTGGGCAGTTATCCAGCAGGGCATGAGCAATCAAGATCGAACTGCACGACGCTATCATTGGCTTTCAGACAGCACAAGAGATTTTGTGGTTGAACCTCATAATGCTATCGTTGGCGACGTGAAACGCGAGAAAGCTCTGAATATGGTTGCGAAAACAAGTGAGGGCACAAGAAAAGCATCAGTGGATTTAGCTAAGGAGCCACCGAACAGAATAATGAGGCTAATTGAATCTGCAATTAAGCCTGCAAATCAAAAATCACTTCAAGAATGGCTTCCAAGCGGGGATTCACTGCGGCGAACCGTCGGCGTTCTTAACATGCCAAGAAACATTAACTGGGACACGCTCAGCAGAGTTTACGAGTTTCAACCCAAAAATTACGAAGAATTATTAAGCGTAAAAGGCGTCGGACCAGCAACAGTTCGAGGATTAGCACTCGTAGCAGAACTCATTTACGGCGAACAACCAAGCTGGGAAGACCCCGTAAAATTCAGTTTCGCCTTCGGCGGAAAAGACGGCGTACCATACCCAGTCGACCGAAAAGCAATGGACGAATCAATACAAGTTCTCAAGCAAGCAGTGCAAGCCGCAAAAATCGGCGAAAAAGAAAAACTACGTTCTCTCCAAGGGCTTAGAAGATATGTTCCAGCAGACGCAAACTTTTAAACAAGAAAACAAGCAGTTGTAAGTTAGGGTAAGAACCTTGCAAACGAAAAGAGATTCTACAATTCTTAAAATATCAGGATTTTTCGGTTTATGCATACCCTTTGTAGCATTCACGTTTATTCTGTTAGCAATCGCTTTTTATCCACAGTTCGGTTGGCAAAATAATGCACTAAGCGACTTAGGAGTTGTTCCCGGGGCCACTTCAATACTATTCAACACAGGCCTGGTTTTAGCAGGTATCTTCGCATTCATCTTCGGTTTAGGCTTATTTTTCTACTTCAAAGAAAACATTATCGGACGCGTCGGTTCAGTATTCTTCGCTTTAACAAGTTTAGCTTTGATTGCCATTGGAGTTTTTAACGAACACTTTTCACCCACACACTATATCGTGTCTGTAGCTTTCTTCTCATTACTTGGAATTGCACTCATAGTCAACATGGCCGCTTTCGCTTTCAAACATCAAAATAAACTAGTGGTATTCACGTTGATTTTAGCGTTAATTGCATCCTTAATATGGGTACTATATTTCACAATTGAATTTGCTCCAAAAGTTGCCATCCCAGAATTCATATCAGGACTGGCTGGTTCAATTTGGACATTTGTGCTCGGCTACCTAATGATTAAAAAAGCAAAAAGTTAAGCTAAAACTCTTTCACAATGTTTTTACTTCGAAGGCCTTCGAAAAGCTGCATCCAAATAAATTTGGGCACAACAATAAGAAGAAAAAGAAATTTCATAACCCCTGCTTTGCGCATATTGTATCGCTTCTTCACTGGGAAACGCTATAGCATCAACCCCAGCCTTTAATGCTAAAATATCAGTTTCTGCACGCAATTTGCCTTTTGGCCTCATACATCCGAGAACCATTGGCGTTTTAGGAAACATTAGTCGCGCCGTCGCCGTTACTCTTGCGATGTCGTTTGGTGTTGGCGGTTTGGTTTGAGCCATCTCAGTGCCGTGAATAGGCATGAAAGCAATTATGACTAGAGCATTAGGCTTAACAGTTGAAGTTATTTGGAGCGCTTTGAATTCACCGTCTAATTTGCCATCATTCAAACCGACGATAATGTGAGGTATTAAATTCAATTTCGCCCTGTGCAATGCTTTTAGCGAATCAGCGTAATTTTTTACGGTTATCTTGAGGTTGTAAATTTTACGTATTGTTTCTTCTGAGCCGATGATGTCAATTAAAGCTGCATCAACGCCTGCGTCTTTTAGTGAAAAAGCGGTTTGCTGGTCGATTATTCCTGTGTGAACAAAAATTGTAAGGTCTAATTCATGCTTGATTCTTTTTATTGTTGGAATGAACTTATCAAGCGGCACGGAACCGTTAGGTAAGCATCCGCCGCTAATTAAGCAGCCAGAAGCACCATCTTTCTTAAGTTTTATTGCTAAATTATAGAGTTCTTGAGGCGTGTTGGCTGGATGCATTGTTTCAAGCACTTTGCCTCCGCAATGCTTACAGTTAAGCGAGCAGCCATTTCCTGTTACTGAAATTGTTGGAAAATCAACAGGCGACGAACAATAAAACCTTGTTTTGTAATAAGTAAAACTTGGGGCATAAAATCGAATTTCCTTACGCTTGCTTACAAACCCATTTTGGTCTAGCATTGATAAGAGTTCTTTTTCGTTAGCATTCCATACCGTTTCTGGAGAGAAAGCTATCATAATTTTTCGTAAAGAAGAAACTTTTGGTTTGGTTAATATTTTTCGGATTTCTTTTTCTTTTGTTCCTTGATTTCTGAGAAAGATGGAACAGTGATTTTCTGGTCAAATTCATCAGCTGTTGTCTGAAGCTTTTCCAACTGATGCGTCAGGTTAAGGGTATTAAAGATTGCTAATCCCCTTGCAGTTAGGGCATAAAGTGGTTTTTTTCCGTACATCCTTTCTTGCACAATGTCGTTCTTTATTAGAAAGTTTATTCTTTGACGCAAATTAACGCAGTCCATGTTGCAGGTGAAGGCTATTCGCTCGATACTTAAGGGCCTTTTCGCCAAGGCCTGCATGATGTCCTCATAGAACTCTAGCTTAGACCTGTTCATGTATTGCCATCTGAATTGGAATGGTCAATTTTTTTATAAATCATTTATGAACTTAGAATCCTTAATAGGAAGCTTATTTTTAGATTCCTAACTTCAAAGTTTTTAATTCTTTTTATTCGAAAAATCTGAATACACGAATGGTCTATAAAATGATACAAATAACAACAATTGGTAAACAATGAAATCAAACAACAGTAACGCCTGTGCCGAAACCGATCTATAAGAAAAAAGAGAGTTGGATTGTTAGCCGCTTACTTATTCTATGTCCCAGCGCTTCGCAACCTTCACTAGCACGAAGACAAATAACGCAACGAATAGGAATGTTATAAAGGCGTTCAAGAAGTCGCGGATTCCAAATGGCCCTAACACGAACGACGACAAATTACTCATGCCTGGAATCAAAAAACCAATAACTGAAAGGTGCATACGAGTAAGCGATTTAGCGCTTAAAGAGCCTTAATCGCTAAGCTTAAGCGGCTTATTTTTAACTCTTAAACGTATAAATAACTTATTCAAGTATAAATTTACAACTTGGGAAATTTCACAAGCAAAAAAGCAGTTTTGATGTGACTCTACAGGCTATTTCTTAATATAGTTCTGGCACTGGTTACAACGTCCTTAATAATGGAAAAAATATTGATTATAACGCCACAAATCTTTATAATAAAATAGGAGTTCTATAATAAGAGGCTAAAAAGGATGCATAGGTCAAAACTCGAAATTTATATTGATGTATTAAAGGTATTGGCTCATCGAGGACCGTTAAAGCTAACTCATGTAATGTACAAAGCAAACGTAAACTGCAGTGTACTCAAAGAATATCTTGATTTTCTGCTAAAACAAGGTCTTGTTGAAGAGCGAGTTGTGGGCAAATCTAGAGTAGTTTATGCTGTAACACAACGTGGCATTACCGTGCTAAAGCAATTTAGAGAACTAAGACAAATTCTTCCAATGGTTGAAGAAGCAAGAAACCAAGTTTTGGTTCCTTACTAAACCCTTGCTTCCCAGTAGGGATTTATTTTCTGCTACCTACAAGAAATCCAGAAAAAAATTATATCTACAAGGGTCATGAAAGAATTTCGGAAAAGAGACTTAGAAAGATGACTAATTTCATTAATTAAAGGTCAGTATCTGAAATTCAAAAGACATTTAATTTCTTTCGAGTCAAGCTATACTTAAGAAAGAGAAATAATGGTTTGATGGAAAGCTTGTGCAGGCGAGATAGATTTGAGCAATAATCACTGTAAAAGCCGTCTAGTGACATTTCAGTTGTGATAGTATGATGGGCAACCTCAAAAATAAAGAATTTAGAGATTATTTCTCAACTTTAATCGACCTCATCCCGAATTCCGTGGTGATTTTAGATGCGAACGGTATTTTTGTTGCAGCCAACAAAATGGCGGGAAAATTCACTGGTTTCGATAGCAAGGAACTTGTGGGGCAACACTTTAGCAAGTTTTTTGATCAAGAGCAAGTTTTAGGTTTAGGGGAGAATATAGAGAAGAGGCTTAGCGGAGTTGACATCCCGCCATATGAGATTAAAATAACTACAAAAGAAGGAAAATTAATATTTCTAGAAGCCAATGGGAATCGAGTTCAATATCAAGGCGAGTTGCTTGACCTTATAGTTTTTCACGATGTTACCGAGCGAAACAAGCATCAAGAAATGCTCAAGCAAACCTTGGTTGAAAGTGAACAGAAATTTCGTAATCTCGCCGAGCAATCCCCGAATATGATTTTCATTTTCCAAAATGGAAAAGTCATTTATGTTAATGAGGAATGCGAGCGATCATTGGGATATTCAAAAGAATACTTTTACTCACCTGAATTTAATTTCCTAGATTTAATGGCTCCTGAAAACAGGGAGCTTGCTAAGGATAGTTTGCGCAGGCACATGAGTAGCGTTGATTCCTCGCCGTATTTCGTTCAAGAGATTACAAAAGATGGACGAAGAATAGATGTTGCGATTAACGCGAAACTTATTGAGTACGAGGGTCAACAAGCCATTCTCGGGATAGTGACAGATATCACCAAAATAAGACAAGACGAGCAGGCGCTGAAAGAGGCGGAAGCGCGTTATCGTGCATTATTTGAAGAAGCGCCATTAGGAGTCTTGGTGATTGATCCAGAAACAATGGCCTTTATTGAGTTCAATGATGTTGCACATAGTCAACTAGGGTATTCAAGAGAAGAATTCTCAAAGCTCACAATTCCTCAGATAGAAGAAAAAGAAGCACTTGAAGAAGCTGAAGTAATGATGGATGGAGTTGCTGAGTTTGAAACTGAGCATTACACAAAAAATGGCGAAATCAGAAATGTCGTAGTAACAGTAAAAACAATTGAATTGGCCGGTAAGAAAGTTCTTCAATGCCTTTTTCACGACATAACTGAGATAAAGAAAATACAAGATGACCTTGTGAAGAGCGAGTTGCGGTTTCGCAAATTAGTTGAACTCGCGCAAGAAGGCATCTGGGTGACCGATAAATATTACAAAACAACTTTCGTAAATCATTGCATGGCTCAAATACTTGGCTACAATGAAAGCGAAATTATGGAAAAAAGCTTATTTGAATTAGTAGACCAGAAAGACGTTGAAAATCTTAATAGCTTTTTAAGAGAGAATGTGAAAATTGGACATTTTGAATATGAATTTCCTCGAAAGGATGGATCGCGCGTTTACACAAGTGTTGCGACCTCTGAAATTACAGATGACACGGGACAACTAATTGGAAATTTTGGAGTGATATCTGATATAACTGAGCGTAAAAAGATGCAAGATCAGCTTGAGACTTATTCTAAAGGTCTTGAGGAACTGGTTAAGCAAAGAACAATGCAGTTGGCTGAAACGCAGGCTAAACTTTTAAAGTCTGAGAGATTAGCAGCGATAGGTGAACTTGCAGGAATGATTGGTCATGATCTGCGTAACCCTTTGACTGGAATTAAAAGCGCCGTTTACTATTTGAATAGAAACGTCGATACCTTAGCAGGCAAAGAAAAGCAGACTATGGAAATGCTTCAAACAATTAACAGTTGTATTGATCATTCTGACAAAATTATAAGGGATCTACTAGATTATTCCAGAGAAATACAGTTGGAAAAGCAAAAGACCTCGCTTAAAAAATTATTAGACGAAAGTTTAGCTATGTTAAATGTTCCTGAAAAAATAAGAGTTTTAAATCATCTTCCTGAAGAACTAAGCTTACGTGTGGATTGTGTTAAAGTAAAAAGAGTATTTACTAATCTTGCTAAGAATGCGTTTGATGCTATGCCAAATGGAGGCAAATTGACGATTACCAGCAAAAGAGACAAGGATAATGTGCAAGTTTCTTTCGCTGATACAGGTATAGGTATTCCAAAAGAGATATTGCCAAAGCTCTTTTTGCCGTTATTTACGACTAAGGCGCAGGGTATGGGTTTTGGCTTAGCCATATGCAAACGCATAGTTGACGCTCATGGTGGAAAAATTGACGTAGAGACTTCCGAAGGCAACGGTACAACCTTCACAGTTACTTTGCCGGTTGAACCTAAACTCGAATTAAAAGACGATAGAGATTTGAATTTTGTAGCTTCCTTTTATTACACTTTGATGGAAAGCAAAAATAGTTCCTAGCTGTAGAGTGTTGAGCCTTAGGATTCTATGATGAGGTCGATTGTGGGTTCTGTTAATTTATCGTCATTCCCGTTTACGCGGTAACTATCGACATATAGTTTCATATTAAGAGTAAGAGTGTGCGCACTGTCTATATTTCCCAGCCTTCAACAATGAGAACTATAATTGCGTCAAAAGCCATGAGGCCAAAGTTTGCCTGCCAAAACAATTTACAGAATGGGATAAACTCCCACATATAGAGAAGATGAATTATGAATCATTATCATCAATAATTGTCTCAATAATGTGACAACATACATATTTATTGTAAATATGCATCATTAAGCGGTAATTAATGTACTAAGGTAGCCCTTAATGCTCAGTTGCCCTAAATGCGGAAAGAAGCTCAACAAACCGCCTGACAAAGAATTAAAAAATACAGTGTTTAACATAGCAACTTACACTTGTGATGAATGTGGAACCCCTTTTAAAGTAGCAAATTATGTTTGGTATTTTTTCACTGATCCCGTTTCAGGCTCGAAAATTAAGTAATAACCGTTCTTTCTATCTATGGCTAAAACGTATTTTTGAATGATCTTATCAATTTCTATTTGACATGCCTCGTCTAGAACGGTTTTTAAAATTATGTTGTTCTCAGGGCTAGTTATGGTGTAAAAATTAGCTGAAAATTGGCATTTAAGCAGAATTTCCTTTAGGCAAGCCACCGCTTCATCCTTCTTCAAGAAATACACCGTTCTTTAATCATGCTTGTCACCATTTAAAACTAACGTCTTACATAATCAGGAATATCAGTTAACGATTAAACTTATTTTTTTGGGACCTCTTCTCTGTTAGGTAAGACCGTTTTAGCTTAACCTCTTAAAATGAATAATGCCGACAATCAACGATAGTATCTGCACCAAAATGGACTAAAAAGAAAAAAAAGAGTTGGTTGGCTAGTCGCTGCGTTAGTCGTTGCGATTACTCGATGCCCCAACGTTTCGCAACTTTCACCAGCACAAAGACAAATAGAGCAACGAATAGGAACGTTATTAAGGCGTTCAGGAAATCGCCGATTCCGAATGGCCCAAACGTGAACTGCGATAAATTGCTCATGCCTGGAATTAAAAGACCAATCGCTGGCACCAGCAAATCTTTGACTAACGCGCTGACTAAGGCTCCAACGTACAAACCGATGACAAACGCAATTGCAAGCCCGAAAATCTTGTACTTCGAAAGAAAATCCTTAAACTCGTTCGAGAAACCTTTTGGCGGCGCAGGCGCTGGCGGTTTTTCAAGTGCTTCTCTGATCTTTCTTAGTTCCTGTAGCATTTCATCTTCTTTTGCCACTTTTTTCTTCCCCTTTCAGGTCAACTAATAAGATTTAATCTTAATAAGATTTTAGCTTTAAAAAAACGTTCAGCCGCTTACTGGTGGGCCGAGCCGGATTTGAACCGGCGACCTTTCGATTATCAGTCGAACGCTCCAGCCGTGCTGAGCTACCGGCCCTCAGTGTCTCTTTCGAAATGGAACTCAACAAGACAGTAGTCAGGTCATTGAGTTATTCCCATTTCTTTGGATACTCACTCTCAGAGTTTTTCCCAGAGCAGTCATCCCAGAGAGTGTTTTAAGTAAATTCTTTTCCTATTTTTAAACCCTATGCAATGCTAAAGGTTTAAACTACCAATCTCACCGAAGATTCATGCTCAAACAGTTTAATATTTATGGATTTAAAAATGATTGATGTTACTTTTTTGAACTTTGCTCGGCGTAGTTTAATTGCAGGTCAGTTATTAGCCTTCGCAAACGTTCCATTTCCACAGCGTTTAAGGCAGGTTCCATCTTGTCAACGAGCGAGATTATGCAGTCAATCGCGACATGAGCTTTTACCAGATCTTTATTTATTTTATTCGTACGCGGATCAACCTGTAATCCTATTAGACGCCACGCCTGTTCACTTAACAGCATAATAAACAATTCTAAAAGCTGATAAATGTCCAAAGTAGATATGTCAACAGGGCTCGGTTCTGGCTCTGTTTTTTCAGACTCATCGGGCGTTGCACTCAACAACAAACATCTCCATGACTTGTCTTATTCTTTCTTTCATTGTTCGAGTCTTCTTTTTACGTTTTTATCGTTTAGAATTCGACGTATAATTTTAAGTAATAACACAAAGCTAAAAATATATTGGAAAATCAATCAAACGCACTTAATAGTATCGATCCTTCGCATTCAAGCGTACCGAAAAAGAAAGGAGCACTCTTAAAAAGTTGCTATGAAAGTTTCCCAATGGTCACTGAAACTGTTTGAGTTGCTCCATCACGTATTACTGTAAAGTTCATGGTTTGTCCTGGTAGTGTATTTTCCTCTAAGTAAGCAAGCAGCGAGTCAGTGTTGATAATTTTTGTCCCGTTGATAGCGATGATGATGTCGCCGCCGATGACTACAGTTGAGCCTTCTATTGTTGTTTGCGTATTGCCGCCATCTAAGCCATTTTGCGTGGAAACACTTTCAACAAGATAACCATATGTTACGTTTGTGCCCATGGCTTGTGCAATAGCGTAATCCATGTCAACTCCAGAAGTATCAATCGTTGGGTGCTCATCATATGTGCCTGTTGTTACCAGCGAATATAATTCACGTATAATCGTGGATGATGGAATCGCAAAACCTAAACCTTCAGAATCACTTACGGCTGCAGTAGTAATTCCTACAACATCACCTGCATAGTTAACAAGCGGTCCACCTGAATTGCCCGGGTTAATAGCAGTACTAGTTTGAATCATATCAGGAATCGTTGGACCCGTTGCACCACTTTCGCTTGATTCTTCAGTTATCGTTCTGTCAAGTGCACTGATAACGCCCGTGGTAAGTGTCCCTGACAACCCATAGGGTGAACCTATTGCAATAACTGGGTCACCAACCTGAAGAGTAGTTGAACTAGCCAATGTTAATGACGGTATACCACTAGGCATAGAGCTTACAGTAAGAACCGCAAGATCTGCCAACGAATCAGAACCGATTTCATTTGCTATATAGCTACTGCCATCCGCGAACGTCACAGTTATGTTTGTCGTACCTTCCACCACATGATTATTCGTAACTATGACTTGCTGATTATCAACAGTTGTCACGAAACCTGACCCCTGCAACTCTTCATACTCCGTTCCGAAGAAAGTATACTCAGGAAGAAGATCACGAATGACAACAACGGATTGCTGAACTTGCCCGTAGACCGCAGACAACGAAACGTTTCCATCCAAATAGTAAGTACCATTCAGGTAAGTAACATTCAACGGGTTACTCTGCGCTGACTCTAAATAGGCAAGTTTACCGTTAAACAACGAATAACTAGCTGCATAACAAATCAAGCTACCAGCAACTAATCCAACCAACAACACTCCCACCACAAATAAAGCTGAAAAACGACGTTTAACTCTCGGCGGCTTCACTGAAGGAGGAGAAGGAGACTCAGACGAAGGAGATTCAGGTGGAGGAGAAGGAGACTCAGACGAAGGAGATTCAGGTGGAGGAGAAGGAGACTCAGACGAAGGAGATTCAGGTGGAGGAGAAGGAGACTCAGACGAAGGAGATTCAGGTGGAGGAGAAGGAGACTCAGACGAAGGAGAAGGAGAAGGAAACTCCATTATTCGGCCTCCTTGTGCTTGCTGCCTCCACCTGGGGGTTTTGCTGTTTGTTGTCTTTGAGGTTTATTGGCTAGTAGTGTTTGTTTGCATGATAGGGGTTTGATCTGGGTTCTTTTTATGTTTGTGGTGGTCATTTTTTGTTCCTCTTTTTTGCTCATTTTGGGGATTTTGCGTTTTGCGGTGTCTTTTCTGGCCACTTCCGTTCGTTGGGAGTAGTTACTATCACAAGTAATAGCTTCCAATATAAATGTTACTAACATTGATAGTAGCGGTCTATATATACCCGCCCTCACCAACAGTAACCTTTATAGACCCACTATTACCAATAGTAACTTTACACAAATCCGAACAAACCTAATCAAGCACTACCAACATTATCAAAATTCCCAAAGTCCCAAACCTACAAAACTACAAGAAACACAACTAATGACACTTAATTGGAAGCAAAAATTCCTACGCTATTAGAAGTAGAATTTTGAAAAACGACAACAAAGCCACCCTCATACCGATACTGGACATTACCAAACGTATTACTACCGTTGCCCATCACCACAATGGGCTGATAAGTTTGCACAACCATATATTGAGTGCTATTTGAATGCAGAATTATTGAATTGCAGCAGGGAGGACCATTTACTGAACTTAAACCTTCAGAACCAAGATTTAATACAGTTGGAGTTAAATTAATTTGTGTGCTGGCATAACTTGCTTGCAGACTAGCCATAGCTAACATCACAGCTACTGCTGAAGAAACTAAAAGCAAAGAGAGCAGAATTGCATACCACTTATTTTTCATGTTCCAATGGCTATTGCCTGGTTTTATCAACGAAATGTTCTTAATTCTTTTATCTAGCTTTGGGTGAGTTGCGAGTATATCAGCCTTATGAATAATTGATGATGCGACTATGAGGTTTGAAGAAAAAGTGGTTAGCGCTCCTTCTTTAGGTAATGTCTGAATTGCCACGCAAATTTTAGCAAGCGCATCGGCCAACGCTTCAGGTCTTTTTAAAGTTAAGATTGCTTGTTCATCAGCAAACATTTCTCTTTCTCTTTGAGCGGTTGAGGAAGCGATGTATGCAATAGGGTTGAAGAAGGAAATCATTGTTAACGCGTTTGATAGGGTTTTGAAGAAGAAATCCTGATTCTTAACATGTGCCAGTTCATGAGACACTACAGCTTCTAATTCTTCTTTTTTAAGAATATTAAATAGACCAATTGAGAAGACAATCGTTGCTCTGTGCCCATAGCCAATAGTGAAGGCGTTCGGCCGTAAATCTTCAACTATTCCAATTTTCGGAGGGACAATTTTCAATTTCTGTGAGGCTTCATCCACTTTCGCCTTTAACCATGGTTGCTCGTTAGGAGAGAGCAAGATTACATGCAGCATCCTTCTAGTTATTCGGTCATCAGCAAGCGTTATTAGAAGAGCAAACAATCCGCCTAAAATAAGGCCGATTATGCAGATTATTCCCGTGTACGATGGGACGGTAATTGTAAGAAAGCTTACGATAATACCCACTGGCATGGAAGATGGCGGCAAAACGGGAGCTGTGCTAAACACGTTGTTTGCCTGAATTGCGTTTGGCATAACAAAAGTAGCTATTCTCTGAGTGGTCGTTTGGATGACTGTTGAAGGATTGAAGATGATCATGACTACCAAAGGCAGTATTAGCGGGGTAAGGAAAAGGAAGCTTTTTGTTTTATTGCTTATGAAGCTGCAGTATTTTGTTAAGATTTTTACGCAGATAAAAGAAATAACTAAAGATATGACTGAGTAGTAGAAGTATGGTTGAAATACTTGGTTGAGCATGGCTTCAAAGTTCATTTTGAACGGCCAACTTTTAATTCTTCTTAGGCATGTTTTTATTAAGTTGTTCTTTGAGAACTGCACGTTCCTCTTCATTCAGGCTTGTTTCATCCACTAAACAGTTAGCTACCACATCACCGAAATTGTCAATTAGACTAGAGAGTACTTCTCGAACAGCGGATTTTTGAAAGGTTTGCTTTTCTAGTGAAGGCCAATAGACATAGTATAAGCCGCCTCTGCCCTTCTCTACTTTGCGGTCAAGAAGGCGTTTCTCAAACAATCGATCCATCGTTGACATAATGGTTGTGTAGGCTAGATTTTTTGTTTTTTTGAGGTTTTCGTAAACTTCCCTTACTGTTAGGGGCGTCTTATTTGATGTCCAGATTGTGTCCATGATGCTTGATTCTAATGGACCTAGGAAGGCTTCAAGTGCTTTGCCCTCTATGTTATATTGCGAGACGCCGGGTTTTTTCTCATCCGTCAAGTATGGTTCACTACATTTACTATCAACTATAGTAGCTCTTTAATCTTTCGAAATAAATATCAATATAACAAATAAAAACAAAAAAGCACGACATCATTCTCGGAATACTAAAATTTATTTTACTTTCCGAGTTGACTTAAGCACATAATCAAAAAACCTTTCAACCGTATCACTCAAAATCCATTCCGAGCGAATTCTAGTCTTCTTCTCAACCTTGCGCATTTCTGATAGCAAAACTCGGTTTAGGTCTTTGGCGCTTTCTCCATCAAGTTCTGCGTTAACTTCGAAACCCTCAGCCGTGGGCTTGACAACTCCTTTATTGCCTATGATCCGTTCCAACACTGGTTTGATTGCGGATGGATTATCACTAGATATGTTAGCTGATAGTTTGAACCTTTTTTTAACCATTATCAATCATTTAATTAAAAACGGAAGCAAATGCATAAAAAATTATGGGTCTTCACTTTCCACGCCATTACCTGTATAGATACATAAACCGTTCCATATAATAAACGAGGAAGTACGTATAATAATCAGAGAAATATAGAGTAAACCCGTGATTTGCGAACGGCATTAGAATCAGCGCACATGCTGAGTTTCCCTGATTTTTGTAGGCTGTTTGCAAAGCTATTGAGGTGGCTGGATTGACAAGACCATCTTGGGTTCCCTGGAACACTATGCAGGGAGGACTATTTGCAGTCACTAAGAGAGTTGGATCATAGAATTGGGGTAAACTTGCATTGTTATCTAAAGAATAGGGTAAAATACCGTAGTCAGCATTTTTATGATTTCCGTTGCCAGGATAAACAGGGATGAATCCCCGAACAGTTAAACCTGTTCCGAAAAGTGACGTATAATTACCGCTGGCAATTGCCAGTGCAGTCGCACAAGTTAATTGCCCTCCAGCTGAATCTCCCTCGATAAAAACTGAGCTAATGTTGGCACCATATTCTGAATGATATGTCGTCAGATACTTGCAAAAGATTCCGATTTGACGAACCATGTCGTTCATTGTGAAGTTCCCTACAGTGTACGAAGGCGTTACAGATTGTGCTTCCGGAATCAGGGGGGGCGATTGATTAGTTAGACCATACTCAATATCGAAGACGCAATAACCTTGGGCGGCAAAATACTTGTTCATCTGAAGAGTATTGGGAAAGCCCTTATCACTTATGGTCCAGCCTCCTCCATGAATTCTAATTAGTGTGGAATTTTGACCAGGTAGACCAATTCCATGATCTGGAGGTAAATAGGCATCAAAATACAACTGTAGTCCTGCATCCACCCCGCTTGTCCCATTGTAGAAGGATACATTTGGAATTACCTCGCAATTTTCTGCTGGAATTCCTAAGTAATAAGCTGGTACGTTAAAGCGAGAGGATAAGAAATAGGATTCCACATTTGATGGAATAGCACTCCAGCTAGTAGTAAAAGCGTCGTTCATTTCTTGATCCGCAGATGATGCTGGAAAGGAAGATGCCATTGCAACCATCGGAATAAAGAGTATTAGACTGATAACTAATCCTAAAGCACAAATGATTGTTGCCTAGTAGTCGTTTATTAAAGCGCCTTGAAGCCTTTAAGAAAAAGATAGTGGCGGATAGAGCAATGAAAACCCAAAATCCTCCGAACTCCGCAGCATAAACGCCGACTAATCCAGCTGTAATATGTACGGTTCCTGAAGTCAGAGAAGCAATTGTTGCTCCAGCCAAAGTTGCAATTGCAAAATATCCCATTACCATTAATAATATGAATGAAAGAATGAGGATAATGATTCTAACCCGTTTATGAGGAATAGATTGGTGAGCCAATTTGTGGGTTGGTTGCCATTCCGATCGAAATGGATGAATTCTAATAGCCCAAACAGCGATTATCATGCCCATAACTTCGATGCTAAAATAACTCACAATACTAATTGCATTTCCTATCCCGAAGGCGTTAGAATAGGTACCTGAACTGGTGGTATTGCCTTCTAACATCCCCACCATAGCCAGCATTATAATAATAAGGAATCCATAACAAGCCCAATTTAGGCGATTGCCAGCTGGGATGTTTTTGTTTATTACCCCATCTGACAAGTAGACGAGGAGCAAATTGCCGAAGAATGTAATTAATAAGATAATTCCAAAAACTTCCCATGCAACTGTGTATGCAGAGTACGAAAGATAGGCGATTCCGAATATTATTGAGATAAGATTTAAGATGAAAATTGGTCCTGCCCACCAGCGGGTTTTAGTCGCGAAATTTTTTGAAATGGTCAGCATTTTTATCGTAATATAGTAATCGTGGTTACTATTTAGCATTTTTGGTCTAGAAAATATTACGTTTAAAGAAAATGCATGTAGTCAGAATAATTTTTTCAGCTGTGTTACGAATTCATCCTTATTATCAAGAATGGAAAAGAAGCCCTCATCAAATTTCACGACAAGAGTCAATACATTATCAATAGTTTTGAGCCCTTTTTCAGTTACTACAATGGATCTCGCCCGACCGTCCAGCGGATTTTTTTTCCGTACAACTAGCTCCTTTTTCTCCATCGTACGCAGGACTTTTGAAACCTGCATCTTATTTGCGTTCAAAAAATTAGCAAGGTTCATCTGTGTGACTACCTGCCCTTTTTTTGCCAATACCATCAGGCGGACAAGCAAGTTAAACTGAGTTTCCGTCACATCGAAATCGACCAGCAATTCTCGAATTTTTCTTTGATAATGAAGTTGCGCCTGCGTAAGATAAAAACTCGGGCTGACCAATATTTTAGCTATTTCCGGAGAAATTGATTTCCAATCAACCCCCTTTATACGTCGATTATAGAATTCTTTGTCGATTTCCCCGATTCCGATATCCATACTATATCGGTTAAGGCACGCTTTATTTAATTTTTACCTTCAGAATGCTTTGGAGATCAAAAATACAACAAAGTAGAAGTGCGTGGTCCGAGAATCAGGGAAGCAGCAAGAAAAGCTATCAGAAATTCTGTGGAAGTTAGAAAACCCTATATGGAATAGTTGGACATGCAAAGCCTAAATATTGCATTTACTCTTAAAAACACGAAATCCGCAACGAAAGCCGATAAAGGCAAGCATCATCTCTAGCTCCGTGTACTAGTGTTATCGCATGGAAAAGGGCTCGTAGCCTAGCACGGATTAAGGTGTCGGCCTTCGGAGCCGGAGATCGTGGGTTCAAATCCCACCGGGCCCGCTTATTTTGTTTGAATCCTAATGGTTTTAAGTTTGTTTCTAATAGCAAATCTTAAATCCCAAATATGCTTGCTCGCAATGAGACAATATAAGAGAGGGAGCAAAGGTTGAAGTGTGCTTGAAGTAGTGGCGATAGTAGTTCCCATAGCAGTAATCCTTTATTTGTTTGTAGCGTCGTTTCACATCGTTAGACCCACTGAAAAAGGCTTAGTTGAGCGCCTTGGAAAATACCGCCGCTTTGTTGAAGGAGGCGTAACCTTGCTTTTTCCAATAATTGACCGCATAATAAGAGTCAACATTACCGAGCGTATGACGCCCGTACAGCGTCAAGACGTCATCACCAAAGACAAAGTCTTCATGGGCGTAGACGCAGTAGTATTTTACAAGGTCAAGTCTGATGAAAACTCAGTCAAAGCTTCAGAGTACAATGTCGCCAACTATTCAGCTCAAATCGACATTCTTGCCAGAACAGTACTTAGGGATATCATTGGCGGCATGGATATGGCTATAGCTAACACATCCAGACCAATCATCAACACCTCCCTCAAGGCAGCCCTAGATGCACAAACTGAGAAGTGGGGGATTGAGATTGTTCGTGCTGAAATCAAGGATTTGGAGCCACCCCGAGAACTGATAATATCCATGGAGTCAGTCCTTAAAGCAGACAACGATAGGCAAGCAGCTGAAAAAACCGCCATAGCTCAAGCTACCTTAGCAAGCGGACAGAAGAACGCTGCAATTCAGGTTGCTGAAGGACAAAAACAAGCAGTCATCCTCGAAGCTGAAGGCCAAAAAACTGCTACCATCGCGATAGCTGAAGGCGATGCTCAAGCAACGAAAAACTGAGAAATGAAGTCTTAACAACGTACTTCAAGGATAGCGCAATCGTCTACAAGCAATTGGAAACAATCGCAACGGCTTTGGAGAAGAATACCAAGATAATTGTTCCTGAAGGAAAAGCCATATCACTAATTCTTAATGAGCAAGAGAACCTAACAAAAGCATCTATAATCCCGATACCGCAGCCGCAACAGGAGAAAAACAAAAAATAGATTATTCATGCTTTTTCATTGTATTTTCAAAAAGTGTTAGCCAGTCGGAAATGAATCGGGTAATCAAGAAATTCTTTTTAACGTGTTCTTTTCCGTTTTGACCCAGTTTCTTTCTAAGTTTTTCATCTTTCAATAATTTTATGATGCTGCGGCTAAATCCAGAAAAGTCTTTAGGTTCATGAAGAAATCCGTCATAGCCGTCGATTAGCTGGATAGGAATTCCTCCCACGTTAGAGGCCACAACAGGAGTACCCTTGTAGAGAGCTTCAGAAACAGTCAATCCGAATCCTTCCCTGATAGACTTTTGAACAACAACCCAAGAAGCTCTCTGCACACAATTCACCAAGAAATCATTATCGATCATAAGCAATTTAATATCATTTTCATAGCGAGATTTCATTGCTTTTTCATGAACTTTCTCATAAATTAAGTGACCTTCAGGGTCATCAATAGAAAGAGCACCAAGAAGTACCAGTTGACAATCCATTTTATTTCTGACCATTTCAAAGACGTCTAAAAGCCCCAATGGATCTTTCCATTTGTCAAATCGTGAAATTTGAGAAATAATAGGTCTTTCTTGATCTATCTCAAATTTTTTCAGGTATTTACTTACGTCTTCTTCGGATGCTTCCTTATTTTTGGAAGTTAAAGGATCTATGGCCGGGTGAATAACGCTTTGAGGAATCGGCAAGTCCTGCTTATACTCATCAAGCGATACCACGAAACGGTCATATTTTGAAATGAAATGTTTAAGATAATTCCAGACTTCAGGATTGGGAGCTGACAAGTCCATGTGACACCTGAAAATCCAAGGGCAATTTTTATGGTAAAAATCTATCAGCGGCAAAGGCTGAGGATCATGCACCATAACCAAATCATGCTCTATATGCGTAAAAATAGAGAACCGCCTATTTGTCTCGTAATAAATACGCTTTTTCTGTTCAGACAGATTAATTTTTTCCCCTTGCAAAGCATTATGAAATTTCTTTGTAACAGTAAAAAAATCTGGGCTTCCATGAAAAATTCGCCAACCAATCTCTACTCCGATCTCATTGAGTAATATTACTGCACTATCCAGAATTTCAGCCACGCCTCCACCATGATAAGTAGAACTTATGCACACGATGTGTTTTCCAGAAAGTCTGTCAGCTTTCTCGAAGAGGTTGTCAATAACACTCTGGCCTACAATTTCAGCATAATCCCTTAAAAAATCCATAATTAAAAATGAGCTTTTTCAATCTATTAAATATTGTAGACTGCTCAATAAATCAAAAATTGATCTTTCTTAATTAGCCTGAATTTCAGAGGCGATACTGTTGTCTTTTGTCATTTAGGGCGATAATCTAGAAGCAACCGTATTTTTTTCTCAGAAATGTCAAATAGTCTTTAATCATCTTGTCATGCTCAAACGCCAGAGGATTTGGAAGCGCTCTTATGCTGAAAAGCTGGATTTCCTGAATTTCACTTTCCTGCCGCTCCAATTTGCCACCCACAACTTTGACTAAAAAACAGGTTGGATAGTACTCGTAATCAACATCATCCATGATGCCTTTCTCTACATACTCGCCTATTGCAGAGACAACTGTAACGTCTAAACCTGTTTCTTCTTTAACTTCACGAACGACTGTTTGATCAACTGTCTCTCCAGGATCTACACGTCCGCCGGGTAGAGCCCAATATCCCTTGAATGGAACTGTGTTCCTTTTTATCAGTACAATTTTATCTTCAGAATAGGGGATTATTGCAGTGGATGTTTTGCCAGTGTATCTTTTCATTTTTAATTCGCCTATTTTGATATCTTTATTTCCAATTAATAAATAATTATTGGAATTGCAAAAATAATAGTGCTGGCTAAAACGGCCATTGAATCTGTAAAGGCAAACTCGGATTGAAAATGCTCCACATGGAGAATCCAATAAAACACTATCGTGCAATTATTATTAAATTTTTCTAAAATGTTAATAAATTTATATACTTAAACGCTTAAAGTTAGTAACATGACCATTATTAGCATATCAATTCCTGATAACTTACTGGAAAAAGTTGACCAGTACATAAAAGAGCAAGGCTACCAAAATCGTTCAGAAATCACACGCCAAGCGTTACGGGTTTACATATCTGAGGCAAAAAACTTGGCTGAGCACAAAGGAAAAATCATTGCCACGATAACAATAATTTACCAAAAAGGTTCAAAGCGAAGCCAAATTGTAGACACACAACATCGAGTATGGCGACATAGTCCTTACATTTCTGCACACTCACATAGAGGAAGGCTATTGCATAGAAATCATTATAGCAAAAGGAGACGCACAAACCATGCAAACATTCATCACAGCTCTAAAAGCAAACAAGCAAATCCAGGAAGTAAAAGTAACTCTACTCTAAAAACACAGATTCACGCTGAGTTTTATGCTACTAAGTGTTAATCTTACTTCCAATCCTCTGAGTTTTTATTTGTCGTTATTGAAAGAACTTTTCCAGTTTAGCTGTTCCAGCTTTTTTTAGAACTTCAGCACATTTTTTTGGCTCTAACGTTTTAAACTCTAATCCCAATGTGAAAAGAAGCCGCTGAACATCTTTGCCAAGGTTTGGCGCAGCAAGAATTCCTCGAATTTCCCGGTTAGCCTTAAGCTTTAAGCGTCAATGTACCTTGCAAGTTGCAGGGCAGCGTCTTTTCCAGCTGTTTTCCTTTTAACCTCAATCACTACAAGTTTTCCGTTTTTATCTTCGCCGTAAACATCCATAAAGCCTGGTTCAACTTTTTTCTCGTAGCTGATCGGTTTAAAGCCATCCTCAATAAGCGCAGGCTTTGATCAGTATTGCTTTGTGCATGTCTTCTTCGCTTGCGTTTAGAACAAATTCTCCAGCGTCCAAAAGCTTAAGGGCGGAAACTAAAAGGATGCTTGAGAATTTGATTTTTACGTTTTCTCGAGGTTTCTGTCTTGCCGCATTCACTTCAAGGCAGTTTTCTTTTATTTGCGTGTGAAAGACGCTTCCTGAAGGCTGCCAATTTACAGGTTCATAGCCGACTGGCCTGTGGACGAGAAGTGAACCATCCGCTTTGATGATTAGTATGCGTTCACCCAGTTCAAGCGTTGAATTTGCCCTTCCAGAATAATTTACCTGGCATAAACCTGCAATTATTATGGTTCTTCTTTGAAGAAATGCTTTTTCAATCAGCGACTTAGCCACTGTAAGAGTTGGTTCTGTTAATACTGCTAGCTTGTTTTCTTGCAAGATGTTTTTCAGCCAAGAGTATTTTAAATGGTTCATTGGTACATAAGATTTCTTGAAGGAAAACCCGTGACGAGTTGGAGTAAAAAACGCCAGATAATGCATCGGTATGATTTAACTGCTCAAATGTACGAGGAAAGATATGCTGATGAACAAGATGCTAAATACAAAAAAGCGTTAGTCAACATTAATTTAGTAAGAAAAGTGTGGTTTTGGATGTTGGATGCGGCTCAGGCTTATTTTTCAGATACGTTGATTTGCCAGAAATAGTTGTTGGCGCTGATATTTCTCGCATGTTGCTTCTTCAAGCAAAAAAAAAAACCCGAAAAGCTAACAATGTTCACTTGTTGTTGGCTGATGCAGACTTTTTGCCGTTCAAAAACACGTTATTCAGTGAGGTTTTCGCTTTTACTGTACTTCAAAACATGCCTAAACCAACTGAAACTTTAAACGAGTTGAAACGTGTTACCGTGCAAAATGGCAGATTTGTGGTTACTGGATTAAAGAAAGCGTTCACCCAATTGGAATTTATAGATATGTTGAAAAATTCAAGCTTAAGTATTGTCCAGTTTTTTGATGAAGAATTTTTAAAATGTTATATTGCGGTATGCATTAGAAACTAGAAAATTAGGATACCGGAGTTTCTTTTGCAGTCATGCGGAATCAATGTTACCGCAAGGAATATTTATATTCTAAAATACTTCCCTTAAAAACTGCGCGGGATGTTCGAATGACTTGCTGTTTGGTTGGTGTTTGCGAACAAATGCGAGCACCCGTTACGAGCAAACAATCGATTGGAGGATTAAAGTAAGTGCCTTTAAAAACAATAAAGAAAAACTCCGCAGATTCTTTAACTTTAGAGTGGATTTTGCCAGTAAAGGATCTCAAGCTAATGTTAGATAAAAAGCGGTGTGTAGGCTGCCAAATATGCAGTTTAGCCTGCCCAAAAGGTGTAATAACACTCGAAAAGCAACCAAAGGTGCAGGGAGAAAAAACAAAGAAAGCCAAAGTCGACATTGACTTAGCGAAATGCAGTTTTTGCGGTATTTGCGACGTCACCTGTCCATATGGAGCTATTAAAGTGACGTTAAATGGCAAGCATGATCTTGCTGTGTTGTCAAAAGAAAGCTATCCATCACTCATCCGCGATATTACGGTAAATTCACGTCAGTGCCCAAAGGAATGCGTCGAGTGTGAAAGCGCATGTCCTCTATCTTTAATTAAAGTTATAAAAACTGATCCGACGGCAAACTAATGGAAAATCTAGATGTATTGCCACCACACGAAAAAAAACATGTGCGAGTTAACCTTGACATTCAAAAAGAGTATTGCCCAACCTGCAGAGTTTGCGAGTTCAAATGTGCACCGGGAGTGATTAAAGTTAAAAAGTGCATTGAAGGGATAATTAGAGATTGATCAGGAGAAATGCCCTGAAGGTTGCAGAGATTGCCTTGACGTCTGCCCCATACCAGGAGCCTTAACGCTTGGCGAGGATAAAAAAGTTCATGTGAACGATGTTTTTTGCGATTTCTGCGGTGCGTGCAAAGTGGTTTGTCCTGTTGATGAAGCCCTAAGGTTAAAAAGAACCAAAATATACCATACTCCAATTCATTCAGGGACATGGAATAAATCCTTAGAAAGGCTTACTTCACCTGTTGAGGCTATTAAAGAATTGAAAGCTGCTGCTGCCTCGAAAAGAAAGGAAGCAGTAGAAAGAAGATTATTTGTTGAAGAGGTTTCAAAATGAGCAATAAAGAAACACAGAAACCAATTGAATCCGCCAAACAACCAGAACCTTTACGAGTGGGAGTTTTTGTTTGCCACTGCGGCTTAAACATCGCTGGCACAATTGACATTAAACAAGTAGTCGAATACGCTAAAACGATACCTGACGTTGTTTTAGTTAAAGAGAACCGTTACACATGCGCCGACCCCGGACAAGAAGAAATCAGAAAAGCAATAAAAGAACACAAACTAAACCGCGTCGTTGTAGCCGCTTGCAGCCCAAGAATGCATGAGCCAACATTTCGGAAAACCGTAAGTGAAGCAGGGTTAAATCCTTATGTTTTTGAAATGGCCAACATACGTGAATTCTCTTCGTGGTGCCATCCCAGCACTCCGAAAGAAGCCACGGAAAAAGCAAAAGACATTGTAAGGATGGCTGTTGCCAAAGCGAGGTTACTTGCGCCTCTTGAAACCATGGAGGTGCCGGTGACAAAAAACGCCTTGGTTATCGGCGGAGGCATTTCCGGCATCCAATCCGCTCTTGATTTGGCGAACATGGGGTTCCAAGTATACCTTGTCGAGAAGAACACGAGCATAGGAGGTCACATGGCACAACTCGACAAGACTTTTCCCACTTTAGACTGCAGCATATGAATAGAAGGACCTAGGATGGTGGAAGTATATCGCCATCCTAAGGTCCAAGTAATATCCAATGCGGACGTCCTCAACGTGGAGGGGTTTGTGGGCAATTTCAGAGTGAAGGTTCGCAAGAACCCAAGGTACGTTATGGCTGGAAAATGTACTGGTTGTGGTGAATGCAGAGATGCTTGCCCAATAGAGTATCCTAATGAGTTTGAGATGAATTTAGGTTTAAGAAAAGCTATCTCCATTCCGTTTGATCAGGCAGTGCCTCTTATCTACTCAATAAACAGGGATTACTGCATAGAGTGCTTCAAATGCGTTGATGCTTGTGGTGCACGTGAAGCTATCAATTTTGATCAGAAGCCGGAAGAAGTTGAATTGGAAGTTGGAGCAATCATCGTAACAACCGGTTGCGACTTTTATATGCCTTATGACGACGCCAGGTACGGCTATGGAAAATACGATAACGTAATTACAGCTTTGGAGTTTGAGAGACTTATCACAGCAGGCGGCCCAACAAGTGGACACATGATCCGCCCGTCCAATGGAAAGAAACCGAAAAGCGTCACTTTCATTAATTGCGTCGGTTCACGGGACATAAACAAGTTCGAGTACTGTTCAGGTTTCTGCTGCATGTATGGGCTCAAAGAAGCCATCCTTCTGAAAGAACATTACCATGATGATGTGGAAGTCTACATTCTCTACATGGATATGCGAACTCCCTTCAAAGGCTACGAAGAATTCTATCGAAGAGCCCGTGAAATGGGAATCAACTTCATCAGGGGAAAAGCATCCAACATAATTGAAGACACAAAGACCAAAAACTTGATTGTACGAGCAGAAGACATGGCGCTGGGACTACCCCTCGATCTCGAAACGGAACTCGTTGTGTTAAGCACAGCCGCAATACCCAGCAAAGGAGCCCAAGAATTAGCCAGCATCCTCCACATAACGCGAGGATCAGACGGGTTCTTCATGGAAAGCCACCCAAAACTCAAACCAATCGATACACCTATGGATGGAGTATTCATAGCAGGCGCTGCCCAAGGACCAAAAGACATACCCTACAGCGTATCACAAGGAAGCGGCGCAGCAGCACGAGCTGCAACCATCCTTTCTCAACCCAAATGGTTGATAGAACCCATCGTCTCGATAGTTGACGTAGCCAAGTGCAGAAACGCAAAAGCAAAATGCGGAATATGCGTAAAAAGCTGCCCCTTTGGAGCCATAACTGCGAATCCGGGACAACCAGCCCAGATCAATGCGGCTATGTGCCACGGTTGTGGAACATGTGTTGCAGAATGCCCGCAAGATGCTTTAACTCAGATGCACTTTACGGATGAACAAATATTCTCACAAATCAGGGGTGCGCTAGAAAAAGACCCGGAAGATAAGATACTGACGTTTATGTGTAACTGGTGAGGTTACGCCGGCGCGGACCGTGCAGGGACGAGCCGGCTTGAATACCCGCCAATGACACGGTCTATTCGAGTAATGTGTACTGGACGAGTGGACAAGGACTTCGTTATGGAAGCATTTAGGTTAGGAGCAGCAGGGGTACTGATTGCCGCTTGCCATCTTCCCAGCGATTGCCATTATATCTCTGGAAACGTAAAGATGAAAGCACGCATGGATGCCTTATCTGGCATGCTTCAAAAGCTCGGGTTGAGCCCAGAAAGACTCAGGGTTGATTATGTTTCATCAGCTGAAGGACCGAAATTCGCCGATATAGTTAAGGAAATGACCGAGCAAATTAAGACACTGGGAAAAGACAAAATCAAAGCCGAAAACGCAAAACTTAAACCAACACTAGAGAACATGCTAAAACGCAAAGCAGCCCCAGCTCCAGCAGCAGCCCCAGCAGCTAAACCAGCCGACCAAGCTGTGGCAAAACCTGTTGCTCCAGTTGCCAAAGCTACCGACGGGGGAAAACCCGTCTAAATAAACTACCAACTTTTTTGCTTAATAATTAGTATCTTGATTTGCTTGCTTGCCTTTATTAAATAGCACTACATGACTATCTCAATTTTCTTAATCAATAATAGCTTCGACTTGTTCTTTATGGTTCAGATTAGCGGCGAATGCAAATCGATAAAGGCTTAAACAATCGTAAAATGGTGCTAAACAAGAGTGCGAGGAACAGGTTCTAGGAAAAAGTAAGAAAAAAGAGTAACCGGTTAAAATAATTCAGAAATGCATAGTTTAGTAAAAACCTATAATTCTGCAGCTAACGAGCGCCGCGCGTGTTAGCAAAAGTTAGACGTACCATAAGAAAAAAGCTCGATAGTGCTCGCGAGTTTTAATGGTACGGAAAGAAATAAAAAAAAGAAATTTAAAATGTTGCTTGCATGTAGCTGCCTTTCTAGTTTATCTTGTCATCATCCTTCTAAATATTGGCACTGCGATTACGAGCATAACTATGCCGAACACAATTAGCACGATCAGGTCTGTTGATATCTGTGAAACATTTGCACCTAACACCATAACTTTCCTCATGGCATCCGCAGCGTAAGTTAACGGCAGGCAATCACTGATATATTGCATGAATTGTGGCATCATTTTTATCGGGAAGAATATGCCACTGAGAATCATCATCGGGAATGTCAATGTCATCATTATCATTGAGGCTGTCTGCTGATCTTTTGCAAGTGAAGTTAAAGCTATACCTAATCCTACAAAGCTGAAAACGCCAAGAAACAGTAAACCAAATACGAGCAAAATGTTTCCCTGTATGGTAACTCCGAATAAACCTATTGATAATGCCATTATTATTAAGCCCTGAATTAAGCCATACACAAGTGAAGACAATGTTTTTCCAACTATAATTGAAAGTCTATTAATCGGAGCAACCATAATGCCATCTAACGTGCCCAATTCTCTTTCATGAGTTATAGCTTGCGGCAGATTAGTCATTACACTGAACATTACAGTCATCATTATCATGGCAGGAGCAATAAATTCGAAGTAGTTTGTGTTAGCACCACCTACAACACCACTTGAAGCGACTGCATAAGGTGCCATGTAATACCCTGCATTAGGGTCTGTCAGATTGTAATAACTGAACAACTGTGCAATTTGCTGATTCACAGTTGGTGCAATCATCAGTCCTTCCCAGCCAGCTCCCACTAATCCTTGCAACGCGGCACTAGAATATTGACTGATTTGCGGATTAGAATTATCTGTAATGACAGTTATGTTTACTTTCTGCTTAGTCAGGATACAATAGGTGAAATTCTCAGGAATAATAATGCCTGCATCAAAATCACCTTGCTTAATGCTGTCCTTAAGTGTATCTTCATTTGTGCCATTAGCACCAGTGAATAATTGCATTTTAGTACTATTATTATTAGCTACAGTAAAGGCTGAAGTAAAAATCCCGCTTAAACTAACATTATTGTATCCTATATCTTGGTTGATAACTTGAACTTTTAAGCTACTCATATCAACGGAACTGCCGCTTGGATAAATGAAGCCAACCATAACCATCATAAATATCGGCATAAGAATAAGCATCACCATTACTCCCTTCATTCGACTCATCGCTCTAATGTCCTTCCAAGCAATCCTTAAACTATTTTCTAAAACTGTTATTACCGTCATGTTTTTCACCTCATTCCTCTTCTCACACTCATATACCCACGCTTTTGCGGCATATCCGCTTTCACACCCACGCTATCCCTCACAGTATGACCTGTCATATGCAAGAAAACATCTTCCAAAGTTGGCTGCAAATTCTCCATCGAGCTAATTTTGCCATTCATGTTACGTATGCTATCATGAATTTCCTCGAAAGCATTTTCGCCATGAACAATAATGCGCAGTTTATTATCGGTTTCTTGATTTACCGCGTCAACACCTGAAATACATTTTACCTTGTCAATCATCTCAAGGTTCAAGTTAGCTATTTCCATGTTAATTATCAAAGTATCCGCTCCCTTGGTTGCTTTCTTCAAGTTCGCTGAAGTATCAAGAGCTACAATCTTTCCATAATCCATAATCGCTATACGATCGCACAGTATGTCTGCATCAACCATCATATGTGTCGTCACTATAATGGTCACTCCGCTGTCTCTATTGAGTTTTTTAATGAACTCTCGAATTTCAACGGAAGATTGAGGATCTAAACCTAAAGTAGGTTCATCCAAGAATAGCACTTGAGGTTCGTTAAGCAGGGCCCTAATAACATTCATTCTCTGTCTCATACCTGTTGAGAAGGTACCTGACTGAACGTTTTTAAACTCTGTAAGGTTAACAAGTTCTAAAAGTTCATCAATTCGCTTGTTCATTTTATCTTTTGGAAGTCTATAAAGACTGCCGAAAAACCACAGGTTTTCTTTTGCAGTTAACTGGTCGTATACAATCATTTTTTCAGAAACAATTCCTATCAATTTTCGAACAGCATTGTCATTTTTAACAATATCAAAGCCACCAATCTTGGCGCTGCCCTCACTGGGCTTAGCCAGTGTGGAGAGCATTCGCAGTGTTGTGCTTTTGCCTGCTCCATTTGGACCTAGCAGACCAAAAATTTCCCCTTTCTTAACACTAAAGTTAACGTGGTCAACTGCGGTTAGACTCTTATCGCGACCAGTCTTAAAGACTTTGGTTAACCCTTCAACTTCAATCATATTTTTTTCACTCAAGTTTTTCACCCACAATTTTCTTTACAATTCTCTCAAGTTTCTCAGAAGATTCATCCATTACTTTCACTGCTTCATACAATGCTTCTTTGGAATAATTTTTTTGCAGTGCATTTCCTAGTTGCTGCCACACTTTGCCGGCACGCATATAGGCTTTCTGAAAGACAGGTGTATCTTCGCGTGGAATGAAATCACTAAACGACGCATTTTGAATGCCAAGCGTTTCATAGAAGTCACTCATGACTTTCTTTTGTTCTTCAAGTAGTATTTTGCCTCTTTCGTTTAGTTCATAGCGTTTCATGCCGTTTTCAGCTGGGAATTCCCTTATGCAACCGTTATTCTGCAGGAAGGATAGAAGTGGATAGATTGAGCCTGGGCTTGGTTTCCAGAATCCGCCTGTGTTCCTCTCGAAATTTTCGATTAATTCTGATCCAGATAGCGGTTTTTCATTGAGTGCAACAAGTACATGATAACGTATGAATCCTGCGGCAACCTTGGCGGTGTGCTGTTTTAATTTTCGTTTTCCTTTGCTAATTTCTTCTTCAGACATGAGACCACTGATTGCTTGTACTTTGTCAATATATCACGCTTGATATCAAGCGTGATATTTAAAACTTGCCAAAATCTAGCGCGCGGTTTTATTAAATTTGTCATCCTCCACTAAAACGGATGTTGTTGTTATTTGTAGTGCATTTTTAATGTGTGCAAAGCTTTTTTCCTCGATATTGTCCCTTAGGGTTGTCCTCATCGGTTGGAAGGCTGGTCATGAACATGACGAACGAACTGATTTTCAGAGTCATCTTTTCATCTCTGTGGATTATTTTCGTTATTGGCTTAGCATTGGTAAGGTATTCAACGAGAGAGCTTAGTCGTAAGTAACCGAGTGACCAGCCAGTTCGGCATGAAAGACGGTTGTACATCATAACGCGTGCCTTGATTGCTCCATTCTGGTGGCTGGGAATAATTCTCTTCCTCGCATTTCCCAGTCGGATTCGAGTCCACTGCCTGATTGGTTCAGGTTAATCATGGTCGTTCTGTGCGCTTTGAGCATTTTATTGACGCTATGGGTTGGCGAACACTTGGCAAGAACTGGGTTCACTGCCTAAACCCATCAGAGTTCCAACATAGAAAGGCTACGACACTTGTGACGAGCGGACCAGACCATTATGTTAGACATTCGATGTACTTGGGAGCCTTCACCTTCTTTGTAGCCTAAGCTCTTGTGGCAGCCAATTGGGTCATTATTTTGCCTGCACTTTTTACGACTATTAATTTTTACGCGCAGATAAGTAAGGAGGAGGCGATGTTGATGGATAGATTCGGCGATGAATATCGTAAATACATGAAACGAACCCCACGGTTCATCCCGAAGCTTAGACATGACAAATGACTTTATGACAAGTCTTAAGCGCGCGTGCTATCAGCTGACTGACAGTGACTGACTAAGTGATTGACTCTCTATTATTTGTAATTGTAATTGTAATTGTATGTAATTGTAATTGTGTTAGAGGGGGAATAAGAGAGAGAAGAAATGGAAAGTGTGTGGGCAGTACGTATAGGCGTGTAGGCGTTGGAGTAGTTTTTGGGTTTGGGTTTGTGGTGGATTAAAATTTAATTCTCTCTCGGACTCCTGCTCTTTTACGCTAATTCTCTCACACTCACACACATATACACACACAGGGAGAGAGGCACAGGAAGGGAGAGGCGCACACATTAGGTTTCTCGTCTCTGCAAGAATTGTTCGCGCGAACACAATACTATGTCGACCCCCATTGTGTGAGGTAGTTACATACTATTTCGCTCGTGTGTGTTTCATCTTAAAGATCTCAAGTTCATCCACCAATGGCTCTGCTTCTTTTTTAAACCATTCAGCCGCTGTTCACCATGCATAAGAGTCGCCAGTTCTGCCTCAAGACTTGAAGGTTTCATAATAAACAACCAACCCCTCCCATAAGGATCCTCCATAAAACCTTCAGCGCCAAGTTTAACAACCTCTTCATTAACAATCAAAACTTCGCCTGAGATCGGTGATGGAATGGGACCTGTATATTTGCGCGATTCAATGACGCCTAATTTCTTTCTCTGTCCTGCGCTTGTTCCCTTGGGCAAAAGTTTCATGTAGAAAATCTCATGAGCTCCTTTAGAAATAATGTCATCAAATCCCACTCTTACTGTCCCGTCAGTTTCTGGCTTAGCCCATACATGATCTGTGCTATAAAATAGTTCAGGTCGAAAATCGAATCCTAAAATATCTGTCATCTAGTTATTCGCCTCATAGTCTCAATGGCGCAATTCTTTATATTTTGAAGGTAGTTGCAAGAGAGCGAAATACCAATATCTTTAACCAACAAATAACAAATTAAACTGCAAACTATACCGTTATTACGAAGAGTCTCTATTTAAAAAGTTTGTATCATAAAAACAAAATAAAAGTAATATTGACGCAAGTAATTAGTTAATTGGAAAGCAATATTTTGCTTATTCCTCAAATGAAAGGCCAATTTGTGTATCGCGTGCTCGGCAAGCATGGTGCCCATTTTCAAAAGGACTATCAGCCTTGAGACCGCTTTCAGTAGATGGAAGCTGTAAGAAAGGTTCTTGGTTTCGTGAAGACGGAATGGCAAATTCAGTTCCTTCAAGTTCAGCTATCCTTGCGCGAATATCGATTGATTTATGCCATAACTCATTGAATAATAATCTCATTGATCTGATAAAAGCTACGTTGCTTGTCCAAAATAATTTCTCTGGATTTAACATCGTCTTAAAATCTAATGTATCAAAGTAGAAGACAACCGCATCCTCGTCGCCCAGTGCAAAACGTGGAAAATCATCCTGATGCAAATCTAAGTGACGCACCCCAATATACGGACTATTTAAGTTTAATTTTTTTACAATCTGTTTTGCCTCGTTCAAGTTTTTACTATCAACATTAGTTATGAATCTGAATTCAGCCTTGTTTCGTAAGGTTTGTGAGGCAATTAATTGCATATCTTTGATAAAATCATGTTGAAACGGTGCCAGTTGGTCATTCATAATCAAGTATTCATTTTTAGTTTGCTTAGCTATCGATAAACATTTGATTATGCCTAAGAAAGAACTCTTCATTATTGAGAATTCATCTTTTGCTGTTTCTTCTTCAGTATCCAGGTTTTCAAGAATGTCTCGCAGTTTTTCTCTACTTCTCTTAATGTTGTGAAGTTCTCTTTTCTTGCTTTCTGCAAACTGATTAATTATCAAATCAAGAGGGACCGCTTCAAATCGAGCTGGAAAATCTAGGGTTGATTTGATATAGCCTTTGGATAACAAAAATTTCAGCCTGCGATAGACTAGGGCTTTGTTTCCTCCTGTAAATTTCGTTATGTCTTTTGCCATTTTAGGGCCTCTTTTTAGCAAAAAGGTGTAGATTTCCGAAGCCCCCTTAATCATTCCTAAGTCAAATAGCGTCTTCTCCAAGAAGAGATTATTGATAAATAGAGGATTGCTCAAATGTATCCCCCTCGCCCGACTATGTCATAGAAGTTAGTTTCATTTAAAACTTTCTAGATTGCCCTGTCTAAGTGACCTTTCAAGTGAACTAGCTGCTTCTTACCTGACAACTTCAATTCACATGCGAGTAGCAATCTGAAGCATCAACAAATTAACCGACAATATAGTTAACTATAAAAAGATTTCACCGCTTTCACGTAAACGAAGATCAAAAAAGGGAGAGAAAGGGAGTTGTAAGCATCGTTCTTTTCGTAGTCTGTTACTTTTGCTTTCTTTATGCAGGAGTATATTATTCATAGCCTAAACAGTCACTGGATACTTGAATAGCTCAAACACCAACCTATTCGCCATATCTATGTTCGTCAACGGCGTATTAGCATCAGCAACTATACCGGTCGCCGCTCTTAGACCTTTTTCAGGAGTTTTTGCGAGAAGACCTGCAAATCTTAACATGTCTTTGCGAGTTGCTTCTTCACCAAGCAATATACTTCTAGTTTGGGGACCAGCTAACCCAAAGACTTTATTATCTTTCTTGTCACGTTGTTCCCACACTGGAACGAAATCCTCCACAGGTGGCACTTCATCAGAATCATCAAGTTCTCCGCCGATGTTCTCATCCATAATCTTAATGATTAATGCGTCATGATCTTTTGATGCTACAGGAGCAATGCGGGGATTAATGCCCTTCTTTGCACAATAAGGAATAGTGGTTCCATAATGTAGATCCCAAGTTCTCTTGAACTCTTCAAGTGTTAGGTAAGCGCCTCCGCCATCACACCAAAACATTATATTACCGTTCGGCGTATCAGCATTAAATACAGGTCCTAGTGCTTCCGCCATTCTATCAACTTTCTTTAAGAAGAATTTTAAAACGCATTTGAGAGCCAAGTCTGCCATTTCAGGATTCTTACGTACATCGGTTAGAAATTCTCTAGGTCCTCTGAAAAATGTAGCCGCTGCAAGCGGACCGGCACAACAACTACCTTCAGTGAGAAGTTCCGGCATAATTTTCATACATTGCTTTGTAATCCATAGCGTTAGGGGGTAAATTCCTCTGTGACCGGGATCAGGCACGTTATCCAAGAACCATTCCATGTCTTCCTTAGTTTTAGCGAAGGGTTCAACAGCCAACGGCGGACCGTGTTCAATAAGCCTAAACTTCTTGGTGACCAATTCTTCACCAAAGGTATTAGAAATAGGCTGTATAAAGTCAGACTTAAACCTAGAATACCACAAAGCTATCGAAAGCATGTGCAATTCTGGAAATTCAATGAAATCCCTGTTATGAACTACTGGCGGCGTCTCACCAAAACTATCAAAGATTCTAGTAGCAACTGGTGGCGAAAATGCGTTAACAATTGGAATCCGATCTGGATCACTGCCATGATAAGCTCTCATGCATCTCTCGCGCGGTGTATATTTATCAGCTTGAGTCTTTTCCACAATCTTTTGGTGGCACCTACTAATAATGAGCTCCTCTATCTCTGTGTATTCGAGGTGAAAATTCGCACTATTCCATGTACGTGGGTATTGCCCCTTATTTTCTTCACTATTCCATTCTATATTCATTTTTATACCTCCAAATTTTTATTATGATTTATTTTTTGTTCTCTCTTCCTTGAGAATTCTCATCATTTCCTTAGATTGAGATATTGCCGCAGAGATGCTGGCGCCAAATGCGTCTGTACCATAAGTTTGTACATCAGTATCAAAGGATGCTTGACCACCAGTTATGATTTTCACATTGGTACGCATGTTAAGTTTTTTCAATTCGTTGACTACTTCTTTCATTACTGTCCTTGACATGGCCATCGAGCAGCTTAAAGCGATGATATCGGCCTTATGGAGCTTTGCTTCCGTGACAAAATTCTTGGCTGGCACATCAAATCCCAGGTCGAAAACCTCGTATCCAGCTGATTGCAACATAGAACCAACTAAACTTTTCCCTATGTCGTGGACGTCTCCCTCGACAGTTCCAATTACGATTCGCCCAGGGCTATCCACCTTCACGGCTCGCTTTTCTAATTCAGGCTTTAAGACAGCTACTGAAGCCATGAGGCAGTCAGCGATTGCTACCAGTTCCGAGAGCATTATTGCATTTTCTGCCTTGGGAGGTGCTGTACCGTCGGTTTCACGGCATGAGTCAAAAATGCTTCTGCCAGTGATGTCTTTTGTCCAAGCTAAAAGATGGTTTTCAAGCAGCTCCTGTGGATCAACGCCTGCCTCCAAAGCTTTCTTCGTAAGTTGTGGGCATTTTGCATCGTCCTGCGCGTAGAATGCGTCCTTAAGTTCTTTGATGATTTCAACTAAAGGCATTATTACATTTACCTCGATTGTTAGTGGTGCCTTAATCGTTTATATTTTTGAGGACGTTGCAAAAGGACGAAATGCTAGTTGTTTTTCCTTGAATCCCTCACTTACATATTTCTTTTCACTAAAAACTAAACGGTCAACCTCTAGAAATTCAAACTTACTGGTAACCAAAGGCTAATTCTCCCCTCAAATCCTTTATTTTTCTCTCAGAACCCCGTTTTCATCCAAAGATAGTTGCTGAAGCCTTTCTGTGATCCCCACGCATTCTTTGGAGCACTTTTTCAAAATTGAGAAGCTTAACTTGTTAGCTATTTGCCTGTAAACCTATTTCTTCTAGTGCATTGCAAGTAAAACGAACTCAATTATATAAAAGATTCAGAGGAATTAAACTGCGGTGAAAAAAATTGTCACAAAGTAAGGAAAAGCTAGCTGATGAACTTGCAAATAGAATGGCTGATAGAATTAAAGAAAATGCTGATCTGTTGGCCGGTTGGGGTAAGGCATTTCAAGTTATATATACTGACGCAAATGTTGGATACTGGTACAAGTTAGATATGAATGGTAATCTTGAGAAATTTGAGAAAGCGATTAAAAAGGATCAAGCCGTGGTAACCTTGAGTTGGAAGACAGATACATTCAAAGGAATACTTGACAAAGAATTGTCACCTATGGGGGCTATGCTGAACGGTCTAATAGGACTTGAAGGGCCACAAACGGAGCTTTTGAAGCTGCAAATTATATTCGGATAAAATGTACGGAAGAAAATCCATCCCACTATTGGGCCTGGACTCTTTCCGCTCTAACCAAAACAATTCATTATTTCTTTCCCTTTTCCCTGAACCATATGGGTCTAAGGGCGCGCTTTAGCCAATTCAAAGAAGAAAAGAAGAAAGTTGATGAAACCTTGCAGTGGAAGCAGGTTCAGGCATCTAAAGCAATTCTATCTGGGTAAGGCACGTGCCATCACCACGAATTACGCTTTTGAGACCCTTCACCTTCACTGGCCCTTTATGAGCAATCTTGAAAATATCTTCAAAATAATACTTGTTGCACCAATCACAATAAGCAGGGTATGGCTTTACCCACCCCTTCGTAATACTGGGGTCATAACATACTTTACAGCCTTGCCATGTTATAATGTTACCTTTTCTGGTTATACTTACCGGCTCTCCATTACCATAAAACACGGAAGCCGAATTCTCCATTATTTCTGCCATTTTCATCATCTCATCAACGGTCAAAGTATCGATGGTACGGCCAAGCATACGAGGGTACATTTCTTTCGCAAATTCAGTCGATGCTTCAGAGACCTTCCGGAGCATCATATCTTGCGCCTCGCCACTGAGCTGGCTAATACCCTCATGCAACTTTCCTACCTGTTTTATCATAACGTTTATTAAAAGTTTTTCAAATTCCGCTTTTTGTTTTTCCAAACCACTTTCTTTTACTTCTTTTTTTACTTCTTTTACTTCTCCTGTTGACATGATAATATACACACCTATGCATTATCCTGATTGGTGTGCTGCCTTGTACGTTTATATTTTTGAGGACGTTGCAAAAGGACGAAATGCTAGTTGTTTTTCCTTGAATCCCTCACTTACATATTTCTTTTCACTAAAAACTAAACGGTCAACCTCTAGAAATTCAAACTTACTGGTAACCAAAGGCTAATTCTCCCCTCAAATCCTTTATTTTTCTCTCAGAACCCCGTTTTCATCCAAAGATAGTTGCTGAAGCCTTTCTGTGATCCCCACGCATTCTTTGGAGCACTTTTTCAAAATTGAGAAGCTTAACTTGTTAGCTATTTGCCTGTAAACCTATTTCTTCTAGTGCATTGCAAGTAAAACGAACTCAATAAAACGAACTCAATTATATAAAAGATTTAGAGGAATTAAACTGCGGTGAAAAAAATTGTCACAAAGTAAGGAAAAGATAGCTGATGAACTTGCAAATAGAATGGCTGATAGAATTAGGGAAAATGCGGAAGTTATGACAGGTTGGGGCAAGGCATTTCAGGTTATATACACTGATGCAAACGTTGGATACTGGTATAAGCTATCTATGGAAGGTATCCTTGAGAAATTTGAAAAGGCAATTAAAAAGGATCAGGCAGTTGTAACCTTAAGTTGGACAACAGAAACCTTCAAAGGAATAATGGACAAACATTATCCCCTATGTCGGCCATACTGAAAGGCCTGATAGGACTTGAAGGGCCACAAACCGAACCTTTGAAGCTGCAAATTATATTCGGTTAAAATGTACCAAAGAAAAATGCTTTATGATTCATGACCAGGCATTGGATGCGAGTTTAACAATTGCAGAGTAACTATGTCTAGCGTGCCTTTGATGTTTTTTGGGAACAATAATTTGGCAAGGGGCATAAAGAGCATAATACTGCTTTTTCTGCACTTCTTAGACGCATCCCACGTTTTTAGGTTTTGGATTTGGATTTGGGGATTAAATTTTAATCCGTTCTATCCTTCCCTTGCTCGCACATGTGCAATTGACTAGAATTTAATAATAGCTAACTTCAGAGACAATCATTAGCAAATAGCGTGCGAGGCGAAATCATGAGTTTAAGAATACCTCAAGAAATAAACGGTGATTATTTTAGAACTCTTAACAAAGCTCCATTTACTTATCAGTGGAGTGAAACTGAAGAGTTCATTATTACGAAGTGCCGCCAAAGAATTATGGAGAGAAAGGGCGAAGAACAATTAACACCAAGAGAGCGGCTCGCAAGGACTCAGTTTAGCAATGGGCCACTCGATCGCCTATCCATTCTCTGTTCAGGAGTTCACAATGCCATGCCCAGGGTATTTGATGCATTCGCTGAAACCCCATCAGTATTTGGACAAAGAGACATGATAAATTATCCAAACTTAGATTTCCTCGGACAAGTGATATGGACAACTAAGTTCTGGCTCAGCGACCTGATCGCTCCTAATAATTTCAGTTACGCCGAAGAAGTACTTAGCTCAAAATACCGATTGATTGAATACGGTCCACCATTATCCATTGAACCCTTACTAAAATCCAGAGAAGACGCACTGTTCTTCTTAGATAATATGCCTGATCCCGCACTACAAGGGACATACCCGTCATATCTATGGTTACTTAGGCAATCATTCAAATTCTTCCCAGAATTTGTGGTAAACGGATCGGTTTGTCCTGGCACTATATCTGGCGCTAGCTTCCTTAGAGGAATCAAAAATCTTTTGGTTGATATGCGTAAAAATCCTGAAATGGCCGAACTAATTCTTAAATGCTCATCTCAATTCCTCCACAAAAAGATTGACAGAATGATAAGCGTACTAGATTCTGACCTAGATGAGAGCGGAAAAGGCAATTGGCTATGGTGGTGCGATGCCGCAAGCTTTTTTAATCTTGAAGAGTTCAAGAGAACTTTGCCTCTCACTTACGGTTCCGATGTTCCTTATGCTGCAAAAAAAGGATTTAGATGCGGGTTTGCTCCAGAAGCACCTTTAGTCACAATGGAAATCGTTAGTCAAATCGCATCTGAGAACGGTGGTTGCATTGGTATTTTAGGACACTCTGAGTCACCGCCTATAGAGGAATGGTACAAGATGACTAGGAAATTTAATAACGTTACAGCAATGTGCGGTGCTGACGTGAAAACTATGTTGGACGGCCCTAAACAAAGAATTCTTGACATGTGGAAGCGACAAGCAAAGATATTTGCGGCGTATCCTACACAGGGATATAGAACCAGACATGCGATAGGCTTTGATCCTACTTCGCCGCTGGAAAATATGGAATATTCAGCTAAGGCTTATCTTGAAACCTTCAAAATTCCGTTTCAAGTTTAAACCATAGAAAATATCATCAATTTTTTTCAAATGTAAACTACTCGTCCCTTCTGATACGTGTGCGGCGACGATGGTGAGGGAGAGCCTCGTATGGGTAAGTGGTATGCCTTCTTGCAGATTAAGAAGAGATTGTGAGAAAGGTGGTAGGTTAAGCTTATTAGGAAAGTAGTAAGAGTTCACATGGGTAAATTCATTTTTGAGACACGTAATTCTTTTCTATGTTCTACAAAGGAGAGTCTGTCTATTTTAGCTATGGGATGACTAAGACGGGGCATTTTACCATATTAACAATTCTTTCACTATTAACACCCATAAAAGCTTCACGCAAACTATCTTGACCGCTGTGACCAATTACAATAATGTCAAAATCTTCTGACATACTAATTATTTCATTCACTGGAGAACCTGCTTTAACTATAGAGGAAACCCTCAAATTAGGTTTAAGGCCTTTAACCTTGTTAACAACCTTAGCCATTGCTTCCTCGCTCATTTTCCTCATATCGATAAAATAGTTTTCTGGAACAGGTATTCCTGTTTCTGACCCACACCCACTTGAATCAATTCCAGCAGCTTTAACAATTCCAGGTACATATTGAATGACATTTACGACAGTTATTGAGGCGTTTAATTTTTCTGCCAAATCGGCGGCAAAATCTAACGCTCTATTTGCGTTCTCGGAAAAATCATTAGCTACTAATATGTTACTTATCAAAGAATCACCAAGAATTTCTATGAAGCACACGCTATTAAATTTTAGTTAAACTCAAAAAGATCTAACTTGTTTCGTATTTGTTTGCGAGGGACACGATGGATGTCGCCTACTGAGTCGCCTAAATACAAATACGTGGAATCCATTCGGTTTTCTTTTAAAAGAAAAAGTATATATGACTTCAGAAGGCATTTGTTGCTTTTTTAGCTAATCAGCCTTAACATTATATGCTTTTTCTAAAAATTAGCTCTGCCCTTAAAAAATTAAATCCGCAAATTCAAGCCGTTGTTTTTCTAACCATTGGAAAATTATTGATTTTTGAGGCTGTTTAGGAGTTTTAATGCGTTGACTCGTAGCTCGTTGAATGCTAATTCTTCGGGAGTCATGCCCATAGCTAACCCGAGCAGTTGTGGGTAATGGATTATGGGGATGCCGTAGGTTTCGTTGAACATTTTTTCGATTCTTAGCTCGTTTGTGTCGTACATTATGTGGCAGAACGGGCAAATCGTGATTAATGCTTGGGCTTCAACGATTTTCACGTGGTTAAGTTTGTCTCTTGCTAATTGAAGCGCAATTTTATCGTTGATTCCTACGCTTGGTGCTCCGCAGCATTCAGTTTTATCCATGTAATCAAGGCATGTTGCACCCGTAGCTTCAATCAGTTCTCTTAGTGTCTTAGGATCTTCTGGATCATCAAACCCAATATACTCTTTTGGTCTTAAAATGTGGCAGCCATTGTGTTCAGCAACCTTTAAGTTACTCAACGGCTTAGTAACTGCAGCCTTAATTTTATCGTATCCCACATCTTCTTTGAGCACTTGAAGCAAGTGTTTAGCATTGATGGTTCCCTTGAATTCCAATCCTGCTTCTTTTAGGTGAGCGTTAATCTCTGCTCTTAACACTTTATCCTCTTTCAGACTCTTGTTAACCTTCTTTAGCGTTCCAGCGCATCCAGGGCATAAAGTCAACACGTCCAGTTTTTGCTGCTCAGCCAACGCCAAATTCTTTGCTGCAAGAATAAGCATTGTTTCGTGGCTAACCGGATCAAACGGAAGGCCACAGCAATTGAATTCAGGCATCTCAACCAATTCAACGCCAAGCTTAAAGAGAACTTTTCGTGCCGAAATCTCGTACGACGACACACGATAAGGAATAGCGCAGCCGAGGAAAAACAGGAATTTATTGACCATGTGACTCCACCGGTTTTTGAATGTTATCTATAAATTTAACGCCTTTGAGCACTTTACGCAAGTTTTCCGCGTTTCCTTTTGGCAAGGGTGGCAACCCTGTTGTTTCACGTTTTTTGATTCTTAACTCTGGAATTTTGTAAGCGTACCCTGAATCAAGTAGGCTTGCGGTTTGCTCCTTGAAAACATCGGGGACGCATCCGTTTTCAACGGCTAAATTGCGCAGTACCCGAATGACATTTGCTACTTCAACACCTTGTGGACAACGGTCAGTGCATGTAAAGCAAGCAGCGCATAACCATAAAGTGTCACTCTTTAAAACTCGGTCTTTTAGGCCTAATTTAGCCATATGAATTAATGTTCGCGGCCTGTAAGAATCACTATAGCGTGCTACAGGGCAATCAGAAGTGCAAGTTCCACACTGGTAACATCTGAGAATTTTTTCGCTCCCATGCATTTTCATGAGTTCACGCTTAAAATTCGGGTCCATCTCAGAAGATTTTATGGGCTCTTTATTATTTGGTACAGGTGCTTGAGTCATGGATTTTCCTTCTTAACTTGAAAGCATATCATATAACAAGCAAATCAATGTTTATCCTCGATGCTCCGCTACATAAATATTTTAGTCTTCACTTTGATAATTTTTCCATGCTTTAGCCCTTTAAGTCAAAAACTTTACGGGAAAATTACAAATTCTAATCTTATCCGCTCATTTGCATGATTGGCGCAATAAATCAATATATATTGGGTTGGGAACATCCTTTTTGTTAAATTTACGCATAATACCCCATAAGAGGTGAATCTCGCGTCGGAAATTGATGTAGCGCCTGAGCAAAAGATAGGAAAACCACGGATAGGCATTTTCATTTGTCATTGTGGATTGAACATTGCTGGAACATTGGACATAAAGGCTCTTGTGAAATTCTCAAAAACGTTGCCGGATGTCGTCGTTGCTAAAGAAAACCGGTACTTATGCGCTGATCCTGGACAAGAAATAATACGCAAAGCAATCAAAGAAAGCAAGCTTAACCGTGTTGTAGTGGCTGCCTGCTCCCCAAGAATGCATGAGCAGACTTTTAGGAGAACAATTTCCGAGGCTGGATTAAACCCGTTCCTGCTTGAGATAGCGAACATCCGCGAGTTTTCTTCGTGGCCTCATTCTGGACAGCCTGAAGAAGCCATGGAAAAATCTAAAGATATAATAAAGATGGCGGTTGCAAAAGCCCGATTGCTTCAACCGTTAACAAGAATTGAAGTTCCAGTTACGAACAAGGCAATGGTGCTTGGCGGTGGAATTGCTGGAATAAGCGCTGCTTTAGATTTAGCAGAAATGGGCATCAAAGTGTACCTTGTTGAAAAAAGCGAAAGCATCGGCGGACACATGGCTCAACTGGACAAGACGTTTCCAACGCTTGACTGCAGCATTTGTATTGAAGGACCAAAAATGGTTGATGTTGGTCGTCACCCTAACATCCAAATTATTTCTTTTGCAGATTTAGTTGGCGTGTCAGGATTCATCGGCAACTTTCATGTGAAGGTTCGCAAAAATCCTCGTTACGTTATCGCGCAGAACTGCACTGGATGCGGAGAATGCAGAGATACCTGCCCAATTGAGTACCCGAACCCGTGGGATATGAATCTTGGAGTCCGAAAAGCAATTTCGGTGCCCTGTGACCAGGCGGTGCCTCTTGTTTACACGATTAATCGCGATTACTGTATCGAATGTTCAAAATGCGTCGACGTCTGTGGTTCGCGGGATGCGATTGACTTTGAGCAGAAGCCTGAGGATGTCGAGTTTGATGTTGGCGCGATAATAGTCTCGACTGGATATGACGTGTATTTTCCGCTTGATAAGCCACAGCTTGGTTACGGCAAATACCCCAATGTAATTACGTCGCTTGAGTTTGAAAGACTAATATTGGCTGCTGGACCAACAGGCGGCAAAGTTATCAGGCAATCGGATGGAAAAAAACCTGACCGCATAGCGTTCATTCAATGCGTCGGATCCAGAGACATCAGAAAATACTCATATTGCTCCAATTTTTGCTGCATGTACAGTCTAAAGCATGCGATTCAGCTTAAAGAGAAGTACAAGCAAGACATAGAAGTCTATGTTTTTTACATTGACATTCGCAGTCCAGGAAAAGGATACGAGGATTTCTACACTCGAGCCAGAAATTTATGGGTGAATTTCATCAAGGGTGTACCGACTGAAATTGAGGAAGACCCAAAAACTAACAACCTGTCGATAAATGCGGTGGATTTGGTTCTTGGAAAAATGGTTAACGTCGAAGTTGACATGGTAGTTTTAGCCACAGCTGCGATACCTAAAGAAGGCACGGAAAACGTTGCTCGCATACTTAACTTGACAAGAGGCCAGGACGGGTTTTTCATGGAAAGCCACCCGAAACTTAAGCCGATGGACGCTGCTTCTGATGGCATTTTCTTCGCAGGAGCCTGCCAAGGACTTAAAGATATCCCAGCAAGCGTCACGCAAGGAAGCGGCGCAGCAGCACGGGCAGCAACAGTGCTCATGAAGCCCACGTGGAAAATTGAACCTCTCATATCAATTGTAGACCCAACAAAATGCAAAAACGTAAAAGCTAAGTGCGGCATTTGCGCTGAAAAATGTCCATACAAAGCCATAACCATAAAAGAAAACGAGGCAGCCACAGTTACCACTGCAAACTGCCATGGGTGCGGAACATGCGTTGCAGAATGCCCAAGTGATGCCATAACTCAAATGCATTTCACTGACGCCCAGATTATGGCTCAGATTCGAGCTGCACTTGAGGAAAAACCTGAAGGAAAAATTTTGGCTTTCCTGTGTAACTGGTGCAGTTATGCAGGGGCAGACTTGGCTGGAACAAGCAGATTTGAGTACTCGCCAAGCGTAAGAGTAATCCGTGTAATGTGCTCTGGAAGAGTTGCTCGTAATTTTGTTTTGGAAGCTTACCGATTGGGCGCAGGCATGGTTTTGATTGGAGCATGCCATCTTCCATACGATTGCCATTATATAAGTGGGAATGTGGAGATGAAGGCACGAACAGACACACTACAGAATGTGTTGACTAAGCTGGGATTGAGTTCTGAAAGGTTCCGAGTTGAATACATTTCAGCTTCTGAAGGAGTAAGGTTCGCTGAATTAATCAAAGAAATGGACGGCAACATGAAAACACTCGGCAAAGAAAAGATACAAGCAGAAAACACTAAACTAAAACCATTCTTGGACAACATGCTTAAAGATAAAACAATTGCGGCTGAGCCTAAATCTGAAGTCCCCACAACTGCAGTTGATTCTAAATCAGCAGGTAATTCAAAGCAATAATCTTATCTTTAAAAAATAAATAAGTTTTCAAACACAAAAGTCTACCAGACTTTGATTTGAAGACCTTTTATTCTCCTAAAGTGCATGTGATTTCTGGTGACTATTGTTAAACCGTTCTCCATCGCTATTGCAGCTATCATTGCGTCTCTGTAATCAATTGTTTCGCCCTTTGCTACGAGTTTCGCTGATATTTCTGCTGCCCTTCGGGAAGAAGCGAGATCTAATGGAAAAACTATCAACCTTTCAAGCAGTTTCGCAGCCTCTTTTGTGTTTTCTTTTATTCTATCCGACTTGTTTGCTCCAAAGTAGACTTCGAAAGCATTTACCGACGTTGTGGCGCCTTTTGCTTTTTGGTCCAATTCCTCAACTACAGCGCGGGCATCTTGCTTACCTCGAAGAATTGCGACTAGTAAGTCACTGTCGAGACATTTCATTCGAGATTCGCTCTTGAACCAGATGCCATCCCTTAGAGAGTTCGACCCAAATGGCTTTCTCTTCTTCATCAGTCATTTTCCAAGTTCCAAAACAGTCAGCAATCTTGCCTGATTTCTTGGTTAAACGCAAAATAGTGTCAGTGAAGCTTTCTTTTTCAATTTTTTCGCGTAATAATGCTTCGTAGGCTTCGTCTTTTATGGAGATAGTTTTGGTGCCCATAACTATGTATGTGTACACGTGCACAGATAAACGTTATGAATCGACACGTTTGCACAACCGCTAAACTGTTTGATTTCATGCCCAGTGAGTCCCCCTGTATGCGTATGTATATTTGGTGCTGGGGGATTTGAAGCCTTTAAGTTGGAGATATCATCCGCCCAACCTTTTTTTGTAAGATTGTTACATAAACCGAATAATTATGGTAACAGGGATAACTTATGCCACTTGAAGAATCAGACATGGACAGAGTATTTGATTTAGGATGCAAACACTTCCTAAATAAAATGCAGAATTGCAAATTTTATTCTTACCAAGAAATAAGTAAGCTGATTCTAGAAAATTCCATTCATAGACCCCGATTAGAAACAAATTACGACAGACCTGCAAACATGATATTGGATATGCGTATGTCGAAGCTGTTATTCAAGCGCAGTATGCAATAGGCAACTTGAGGGCTGCCGAGAAAGGCGGGGAACGGTATTACTCCAAAGCAGATTCACATTAATACCATTTCTTTCTTAATTCAACTTAAAATTATCTGCAATAAATTTTAGAGATTAGAGATAACTCGCTATATGTTTTTCCATGATAGAGCAGGAGGAGGATTCGAACCCTCAACAGACTGGCGACACTCCAATTCTCCTAATTCTACGCAGCTACTTTCTCCCTTTTAAAACATTTATTGGATGGAGCTAATCCGATGAGATTCAATCGCCAACGTAAACTTTTATATACTGAAAAGCAACTTTTTCCCATTTTTTGGGCTCCGTTAAATGTATACAATGAGGCGCTTGGGAAAAGGTTGGATAATACCGTTAGCAACTGAAATAGGTTCATTTGACGATCTGAAAAAAGAAGTCATCGAAATGGGCAATGCAGAGGGTTTTGAAGATGGTATCTCTTCACCCGTGGTCGGTTCTTCCGTCATTCGAAATAGAAACGTTCTGGGCGTTGTTTGCGGTTTCGGATTCAAGCTAAGCGGGCCAGTAGATTTTCGATAATGGAACAAGCAATTTGGTATCCACGTCGAAATTATCGTAGTTTTGGATGATAAGTTGTACTAACCGATCAGTGTCTACAAGAGTCATTTGTTTTTCTCCTCGTTCAGCTTCATATTTAGCTTCTTTGGAAAAGCCTCCAGTTGAAACGTATAATCCCTTTTGTTGCCTTAGCACTGAGTTGAAGCTACGTACTTCTTTTGCACCCATTTGCCCAGAGCGATGTTTTACCTCCACAAGTATACGTGGCTCTGTCAGCATCAACCCGTCCGGAGATGCCTCGATATCTTTTCCACGATCAGGACCGCCCTCAGAAATTATCGTTTTATACCCCATAGCTCTCAGTATTCCTGCTATAAGTTTTTGCAGGTCATCCCAATCAAGCTTCATTATTTTGTCTTTAATTAGTTCGTTAGCTCTCGATACCATATCTTCCTTGAGGCTTTCTTCTTCTGCCTCTTCCTCTTCGACAACTTCTTCAGGCGCTTTTTCTTTGCCCTCTAGAATTTCAATGATTTCTCTGGCCGCGGTTTCGTTGATTTGGAATATCGTGGATATGGCACCGAGAGTGTTTCGAGTAGAAGTTGAAAGTTTGTCTCGGCTCACTTCCCCTAACCACTTAACTCTTCTCACATTGTGGTACTCGCTTATTTTTTCGTTGTACTCATAGTCGGATTGTATTTCTCCTACAAGATACACTCTGTTGGTAGGATCATAAGAGAGAACGTAATCCCCTTTTTTGAAATCAAACAGAAATCTGCTTATTTGACTAGTGGCAATGTTGATTTGGTTTTTCTTAGTATAGCTATAATCCTGACTATGCTTTTGCACCAAAGTTTTAATTGCTTCTCTACTTGGCACATTTTGAAGGTCTGAGAGATCATTCCAACCAATCGAAACATAATTTTTTCTTCTAAAATCATCGATAAGAAAAGCATCTTCTCCCGCTCTAACCATCCACATACTTTTCATGTTAAAGCCTCAAGGCTTTTAACAACTAGGTTTGGGCGGTTTAGGTGCAAGGATCGTATGGCTGAGTTTACCATTTTTATAATACTCCAGGAATTTCTTATCGCACCCTAAAACATATATATTGCTTAACGTGGAAGGCGCTGTATCCCTTTCTTTGCCCGTGGGTTTTGCAGATGAAGAACACCTTGGGCATGTAATCATTACCTTTACATCAATCGATTGTTAACGCGAAATGAAAAAATCTCTATTTATCATTATGTGACTGCTTAAACACAATATTATAGCACAGCCAACCAAAGAATGCTGACGCTATGCCTTCTCAACAGTCCTAATCGCTGGGTTTAATTCAAGAGGAAACTAGATCATTTTAGCAAGTTCTACCCCTATTTGCGTAAACCTCGCTTCTGCACCTTCTTCAAGCGGCCCTTCTCTACCTTTAACAACAGCCGATTCACTGTGCCTAACGACAGTCAAGCCGAGCTTCGTCAATTTCTTCTCGATTTTTCCTCCAGCAGTTCCAGCCAATCTACCCTTCAATTTAGTGTCAAACGCGAAAGCTTTCTTGCCGCTAAGACCTTTTACGACTGCTAAGTGCCCCAGAAAATCCTTCACTGAACTTGACATGCCCCAAGCATTCACAGGAGAACCAACACATAACAAATCAACTTTATCCAGTTGATCAAGTTTAACATCGCTTGCTTTGACAACCTCAACATTAACGCTTCCTTTTTCTAAGCCTGCTGCTAAAGCCTTAGCAACCTTTTCAGTATTTCCAAACATGCTAGAATAAACAACTAACGCCTTTGCCATACAAATCTCCACAAAAACTTATAGACTTAATCAAATATAAACTAGCGCACTTAAAAAATAATCAATCAAACCCTCCAAATGCCTAAAAAAATAATCACATCCACACAAAAATACAAAACCCTAAAACAGAAAAACGTTTTCTCCATGCAATATGGTACGTGATTTTATTAGTCTTTTTTCATTGCTTCAACTCTAAGCTCTTTAGGCATTAACTCAATTGCATACCGCAGTGCGGTTCTAGGCATAACTCTCCGGTTCTTCATAACGTAATCAAAAACTTCCTGCGTATGTTGTCTGCTTGCCTCTTTAAGCAGCCAACCATAACCCTTTTGCACCATATCATCATTGTCAAGCAAGAGCACATCACAAATTTCAAAAGCTTCAGGCAAAAAATGCCCCGCTCTAGCAGGCAAAATAAGCGACACAGCAGATGCCCGCTTTAGCCACCTATTAGAATTTTTAGACCAGCCTACAATTTCGCCGATGAGTTGGGGATATTTCATGACGAAACCCGCGAGGGTATGATTGCAAAAACTGTCACACTTAGCCCAATTATTAAGGTACTTTTCAATCCACACTTTAAAAGTCGCCAAATCTTCAATTTCAAATCGACCCTCCATACGCGGCAACCACTTCGAAACCACAAACGCCTCCTCAATATAATCAGAACCAAACAAAATTTCACAAAGGCCAAAAATCTCTTTCTTGCTCAAAAGCTCCACTTGGCCCCAATATTTCCCCGCTATTTTTCCAACCATCGGCGTCTTAACTCCATAACAAGTGACTTCTTCTTTGAAGAAACGCGGGCAACTCTTTTTGGTCTGCTCATCAACGTTAGCTTTCAAATCTTTTCTTATTTGCACTATTAATTGGTTCATGCGAATTAAAGATTGGCTGCCTGATAATAATATTTTCTAAAATTCTACAAGTCAGGTTTACTTTGCAAAAAAAATTAAAAAATGGAGATTAAAAGTTTTCCATTTGGTACAAGTCTAAATCTAAATTTAATATTTTGTCTGGTTTATTGCCTACTTCAAGATTGTATAGCTGTGATAATGCTCTGCCGAGCTTTGATTTTTTAGCGGTTGCTTTAGGTTTAACTGTTTGGGCATTTAATTCGCTAACAGGTTCAGGGATAAGTCGTGCACCCGCAATAGCTAGGCTGTTGTCTAAAATTTTTGGTACGACTTCAACTTTTACGTCATCGACATTTAGGGGAGATTTCAAGGTTTCGTCATGAACATGTCTAGTCAACGCCGTTTCGCCTCCAGACTTCTGCACTAATTAAGTCTCGAATTGCGACTCTGATTGCTTCCGCCCTGTTTGGGTAGAATCTCTCGTCTACGAGCTGGTCTAAAGCTTTTATGTAAGTTTCAGGTAGATAAAGTGTGATGAGTTTCATGGCTCTTCTCCTCGATGGCTATACAAGTATACTCGGCAGTTATACTTGTATATGTTATGCTACAAATATACTGCAAACATGTTTGTGTTTATGTTTATAAATCATTAAGGAGATAGCGTACAAGTTCTTGTCAATTCAGGCACCAAGCAACCTCCATGTTTTTATTTCTTAATGTGAAGCATCTAGCAACACAAAATGAGCAAAACAAAAGTGTATATCAGAAGCTTCGGTTGTCCCGCAAACACGGCTGACAGCGATGTTTACGCAGGCTGCTTAGCGAAAGCTGGATACACAATTGCAAAGTCAGAGTCATCAGCGGAAATTTTAATCTACAACACTTGCGCTGTTAAGGGACCAACCGAAAACCGAATAATCCAAGCATTAAAACGAGTACCAAAAAATAAGAAGCTTATCGTTGCGGGGTGCTTGCCAAAAATCAGTTTTGAACGCCTTTCCCGCGAAGCCCGCTTTGACGCCGCAGTTGGAACCTCAGTTGGAAAAAGGATCGTTGAAGTTGTCGAGAACGTTTCAGCTGGTAAACGTGTCTTTGATCTTGAGGCGATTAAGGAAAAGCCGATGCTTGATTTGCCAAGAATTTCTGCAAATCCACTTGTCAGCGTTGTTCCAATAAATTATGGTTGTTTAGGTTCATGCGCTTACTGCTGCGTCGTTTTTGCTAGAGGACATCTGATGAGTTATTGCATTGAAGATGTTGTCTCACGAGTGCAGAGCGATTATGCTGCTGGTGCAAGAGAGTTTTGGATTACTTCACAGGATACAGCAAGCTACGGCAGAGACATCGGTACAAACTTGGCCGAACTATTGCATGCTTTAGGCAAGGCGAATGGTGATTTTAAGATTAGAGTTGGAATGATGACCCCAAACTTGGTTTTGGATATTCAGAGTGAACTAATTGAAGCTTTCAAAAACGAAAAGGTATTCAAGTTTTTGCATTTGCCCGTTCAAAGTGGGAATGATGAAGTTCTTAGGCGGATGCACAGGTTTTACTCAGCAAAAGAGTTCAAATCAATCGTGGATGCGTTCAGGCAATGCTTTGATGATTTGACACTTGCAACGGATGTTATCGTTGGTTTTCCAGGAGAAACATCGCACGCTTTTGATAATACGCTTAAGCTTTTGCGTGATGTAAAACCTGATGTTATTAATGTCTCAAAGTTTTTTGCCAGGCCGAAAACTGCTGCAGCAAAAATGCGTGATGGCTTAGTTGATGTAGCAGAGATTAAACACAGAAGCAAAATCGCGTCAGATTTAGCCAAACAATTATCTTCAGAGAATAACAAGCAGTGGGTTGGCTGGGTTGGTGAAGTACTTGTTGACGAAAAAGGAAAAGTGCCAGGATCATGGATTGGACGCAACTTTGCCTACAAACCAATCGTGATCAAAAGCAAAGAAAGTTTAATTGGAAAAACAGTGAAACTTGAAGTCAACGAGGCAAAAACAACTTATCTTTCAGGCTTGTTGGAGTGAAAGCCTAAACTTGGCATAAAAAAGCAAAAACGGGAAAGACGGAAATAAAAGTCGCGCCGTAAATAATTCTGAAAATCCATAAAAAACCATGGAAATGTGGAAAATTCTGGAGAATCCGGAAAAATCAGTTAATTGAAAAGGTATAGTTTTCATCGTCTTAGTCTGGAAGGATTCGTGTATCGTGGATGTCCTTATATTGTATGTGGTGAAGCAGTTTAGAACGACTTTTAGGTTTATCATTTTTCAGAAAAGGTTAATTGTCAATACTGATAAGTTACATGAGAGGTTACGATTTGCCTAGAGACAACTATGCCAGACAAAATAATTCAAGTCGAGGTATTCGACATGGAGCAGGCAGACCAAAGTTCTTAACTAAGCCGTTTAGAAAATGCCCGCGTTGCAAGCAGGATACGGTTGCAACTAACATTAAAAGTGACAAGGTCATTTTAGAATGCAAGAAATGCCAACTAAAATATGAATTAACTCGCTATCCAGCATTTGAAGAAATTGACTATTACAACAAAATGCTTGACACCTACAGATCTGAAAATTGGAAAAGGCAAGCAGATTCAGATAAAAGTGAACAACAAAATAAATAGTTCAAGTACCCTGAATAGTGCAGCTTAAGCTAAGACGTTTTTTTCGCCGATTTTGAAGTTGGAGCTTGAAAATTCATAATTTTTGGATATCAGTTTTTTCGACTTCTCTACAGTTTGGAATGTCTTAAGAAAATGGGTTGGCCTCGGAAGACTTTGAAAAAAGTGCACGTTTCAAGAAATGGATTTAATTCATTGATCAGTTGTTCTTCTCAAGTGGTAAAATCATGAGACGGCAAATATCGGAAACTCATCTGTAGGCATTTTTGTTGCAGAATTCAAGAAAAAAAGTTCAGAGTTAAAAAAAGGGTAATAACTTCTTAGGATATGCCTCGTTCATTTCTGTAGGTAAGCAGATCCATTATTTCACCTACATCATTGAGTTTTTCAAGGTTTAGAAATGTATCTGAAATCTTTTCAACGTGTTGAGGTGAGAATACGTGCGAGACGAATTTTTGGAAAAGACTTGTAACTTGTTCGCTTGTCAAGGGCTCTTTGGGGGATCCGATGGGATATCTTCTTTCACCTGAAAACACTCTTCCGTCTTTCATATAGACTTTCAAGCGATCAGTATGGGTAAACGGTATCATGCCCATACCTTCTTTCTGTAACTCTGGGGGAACGGTTTGTTTAACTTTAGCAACCGCTTTCTGGTAAATTTGGTTATCTAATGCTTCTTGAGTCAGGTGACTGACATTCACATCTCCATCCACTGCGGCTACTCCCAGCACCCAATACAGGCTAAACTCAGTTTGCAGTGGAGTTTTCGGAATGAAGCCCAATTGAACGCCAGGCGGAAAAGCCTCAATAACATCAATTTCGTCCACTGTGAATTTGTATTTATTTTTGAATTCACACATCACGTCGATTAGGTTATGAAGCCCAAAGCTAGCTGGATACTTTTTGATCCAGAAGTCTTTGCATAACCAGCGAGCCCCCAGATCTGCCAACATTTTATCACTATTGACTGCAGTTTCCCCATATTTAACAGAAAGGAACGCAGGCAAGTCAGGATTACCCGTTAAGCCATTTTGGGCCATCTGAGCCGCTATGATGCCGTGTAGTGACTGCATGGATGACTCGAAAAAGTGACTATCGTACCCGTAATTTACTCTCTGAACATCAGCCCCTGAAATTGCCAGACCTATTGCTGACATTATCTCTTCCTTGTTTAGATCCAAAGCTTTAGCTGCCGCAGCTGCGGGACCCACAGCACCTGGACCCAAAAGTACGCCTCTATGCCCTACCGTAGTCAAGCATGTCCGTCGGTGAACTTCTAATCCAATTACAATTGCCTCTAGCAGCTGTTTCCCTGATAGTCTTTGCCTCTGTGCAAGCGTAAGAAGCAATGGTATAACGGTGATTGACCATGATGGACCGCAAGGCTGAAAGTCAGCATCAAAAAATGCATCGTCTTCTAATTCAGCTGCGTGTGCAAAAAAAGCGTTAATGAAGATGCCATCCCAAAGGGACGTACGGAACCCGTAAGTCAAAACTCCCACTTCGCCGTGTGACCTATGTTCTCTGATTAGATTTGCCACTTTTCGGGAGTGAGGTAGACTGGCACCCACCACGATGTCAGCGATGTTCTTGAGTGTTAACGCTTTTATGGATGACAACACATCCTGAGGAATGTTACTGTATTTAGTATTCAAAATAAATTCAGCTAGCTTCTCGCCAAAAGCATTATTTCGATTAATTAGAGTGTCAGGTTGGTTTGTTTTATTCTCATTCTCTTTGCTCATCTTTACTCTCCTTCGTTTTACCTTCTTCTTTCTAGCACGCACGGCGGATTAATTTTCTACCGTATATATACGGCTCAGCCAAAAAGCCTAAATGAAGAAAAAATGAAGCTATCTTATGCGCCGACTAATTTTAGAAGTACTGGAAAAAGACCTATGCAAAGTCGGGATTCTAACTGAGGACTTTCAAAAAATAAAGTCGTTGGAGTTGCAATATGTCCTCAGACAAGATGCCGAACAATTTGCTGTGATAGCACGAATAGAATTCAAGGATGAAGCATCTCGAATTGTCGACCTACTTGCCAACGGTGTTATAAAAGATATTCAGGTACTTGAACAACAAAATAATAAAAGTTATACCGTTTTTATGAAAGGGGGACCAGGCCTATCTCCAGTTTTTGATTCAATAGGAATTGAGAGAGGGTATTTGTTTCCTCCCTTGGGAGTTCGGGACGGGAAAATAAGATTTTCATTTTTCGGCAGCTCTGAACAAATTCAAAAATCCCTCGAAAGAGTTACATCTATCGGTTTAAGATATAAAATAGTCTCATTGACCGACGCAAAGTTTTCACCCAACTCGCCCCTTGCTAAGCTAACAGAGAAGCAGAGGGAAGTCATAATAACAGCCTACAAACTTGGCTATTATGATATTCCAAGAAGAATAAATTCAGAGACTCTTGCTAAAAAGCTTAATATTGGGAACTCTACGTTGGGGGAACACTTAAGAAAAGCAGAAAGACGTTTGCTTGCTGAAAACGTAGGCAACCATTAAATGAATAGTACCTTAACCGCCGCCAACGGAATCCATGTTTTGATCTTCGTGATATTCTTTTGTATCAATGCCTGTTTCAAGCTTAACTTTGCACTCAGGGCAGAATTTTCCAAGCACATCCCTAACCAAGTTTACTTCATCTGATTTCATTTCTTTTCCGCAACGATCACACTTTATCATGCCTTAGTCCCGATAAAAAGGGGGCTTTTTTGTATTTAAACATAATAAACGTGCGCACTTTTTCGGCTAAAAAATTCCGCTTAGAAGTTTAATGAAATTAAGTACTCTTTTGAACTTTCCAAGATAGTGCTTCATCGCCTAAATTAAAAGATTATTGATTGCTTAATAAATCAATCAAACATTGAGAAACTGTTAGAGACTGTTGCCTTAAAAAGTCAACTTTTGAAGCGGATCAGATTGTTCCTTTGTTGAATGGTTCTCTTAGCGTGTTTGCTTTTATGAATAGTTGTTTTATTTGTTCATCACTTGCGCCCTGTCGGATTGGAGTTAGTATGTCGGTTAGGTTGTCGTTTCTCATTAGGCACGGTTTAAGCTTGCCGTCGCTTGTGACTCTCATCCTTGTGCAGTGCAGGCAGAATTCGCTGTTTTCAATCGGATGAACTGCTTCAACGGTTACGCCTGGCAAATGGTATATTCTGCGGTTATGCATGTACTGTTCGCGTTTCAACCGACAACGCTTTTTGTCTGAGCATGTTTTCAAAGGAGTCTAAACTGTTATGATGATTATCGTAGTATTCTTGTCCGACATTTATTGGGTCAAGTTCTATAAGCTGCAGTATGATGCCAGTTTGTTTCGCGTATTCTATCATATCAGGAATATCGCCGATGTTAACATCCTTCAAGATAACCATGTTAAGTTTAACTTGGGAAAAACCTACTTCCACCGCAGCTTTAACTCCGGCTCAAGGCAGCCTCCAATTTTCCACTGGTCAACTTGCTGTAAGTTTGAGAGTTTAAAGACGGCAGGCTAACATTTACTCTTTTTAATCCATTTTCACGCAGGTCTTTTGCCATAGAATCTGAACTTAGCAGGATACCGTTTGTTGTTAGCGATAAATCCTTCAGTCCTGGCACCATTGATATGCCTTTGACGATTTCACGGATATCTTTGCGCAGGAGCGGTTCTCCACCAGTTAATTTTATTCGTGAAATTCCAAGGCTTATTGCTATTTTGGCTATTCTGGTGATTTCTTCAAGGGACATTTTTTCTGCTGAACGATTTGCACGTTTTACTTCTCCTTCGCGGTGACAATAAGTGCAGTGTATATTGCAGCGTTGCGTTATGGAAATGCGAAGGTTAAGTAAAGGTCTACCGCAGTCATCAATAAGACTCATTCTATTTCTATTCCCTTGCGTGCTTTACGATATGAGGAGCCTCAGGCAATATAAGTAATTCCGCAGCAGTTCGCACAGCGTCAGGTGAACCAGGAATGCAGAAAAATGCCTTGCCACCGGCTACTCCTGCTGTAGCACGCGACAAAACTGCTGGAGAGCCAACTTTATCATAGCTTAGGCGCCTAAAAAACTCGCCGAAGCCAGGAAGAGATTTTTCGAAAAACGGCGAAACAGATTCTATCGTGACATCTGTCGGCGTGATTCCTGTGCCACCGCAAAAAATAGCCACGTCTAAATCAGACATAGCTAAAGCTTGTTTAGTAGCCTCAGCAATTATGGATTTATCGTCTGGCAGAATTTTTTTGAACAGCACTTTGTGTCCAGCGTTTTCAACGAGTTTTTCCAAGGTTTCTCCTGAAACATCGCTGACGTTTTTTTCGCCTTTTTCGCAAAGTTTATGTCTGGAGGTGCTGCAAATGTATACTCCGAAATTTAATGCTTTAGGCGCTTTGGACTTGTGCATTTTGCTGGTTTCACTCATAATCATTCACGCTTTCTTCAATTTTTTAACGACATGAATATCATTAATGCTTGTGCTGGGGTATTGACCTGCTGAGTCTTTTTCGTACTGTTTTGTCATGTCCCAAACTGTAAGTAACCCAGCTGAAACAGCGGTGAGCGCTTCCATCTCTACACCTGTTTGAGCCTTGGTTTTAACCGTAGCTGAAACTTCAACTGTAAGGTTATCCAGTACTTTAGCCGTCACGTCCACGTTAGTTAACGGCAACGGGTGACAAAGAGGAATCAGTTCACTTGTTTTCTTAGCCGCTAATATGCCAGCTATCTTTGCCGTGTAAAGAGGATCGCCCTTGGCAGTTTTCCCTTCCTTAATCAAATTAATCGTCTCAGCCTTCAATTTAATTGTGCCGAAGCGGTTGCTTCACGGAAAATCTCCGCTTTACCTGATACATCAACCATTACCATTTTATTTCATCCAGCTGCTTCTAAAATAAGCAGTATTTTAATATTTTATTTGGTTTCCCACGCCTTTATCAGGTTTTCCACAGCCTTTGCCTTAGATGATTCGCTGAAACGGTACATGCGAACCCGTCCGTAGGATCGCTGCTGCAAAATCTCTTCTTCTCTCTAAAAGCGCCAAGTGCTTTAATGTTGCGGAATAATTCAGTTTAAGCCGTCGAGCAATATCTGAAACATTAAGCGAACCCAACTGCCAAATTAACTTTAAAATTTTCATTCGCGGTTTAGAAGAGAAAACTTCTTCCAGTTCCATTTAATTTGCACCTTTCCCATCTTTTAACGCGAGCACTTAATTCTTTCTCCAATTCAACCGCTGGAATAGAGGGCAAGATAAATTCGCGTAGACCTTCCACGGGTAGCCGCTGTTGCCACTTCAGTTTTCAAAATGCCCAATGAAGAAAACAATTGAACGTACTTCCAAACCTGCGTATGACTATTTGGCTGCTCTCCGTATTCTTCGCATACAACAGAGTACGCTTGTTCAGCTTGACTCAGTGTTACGTATGCCTGCGGATTCTCCTTAAAGAAACGTGCCACTGCCAACAAGAATAATCGTTCATGAAAACCAAGGGCGTCCAACTCGCTGCGTCGAAGTGTTGGAATAATGCTTGACACTGCTTTCCTCACACATTCAGGCTCCACTGAAACTGAATCTTCTGCATCAGCATATTTTCCAGCACGCCACATTAATTCAATAGCGAAACGGGCATTTCCGCTTTCAGAAGATGCAAGTTCAGAAACAAGAACAATTGTTTCCTCTGGAACCACGCCTAACTCAAAAGCCAAAGACACACGGTCATTTAAAATATCAGCAAGCTGCATCTTCTCATAACGCACCAATGCAACCACGTTGCGTTGCAAAGTGCTTTTTGTGCTAGTATCCAACTTGTCAACAGCTTTCAAATCTCTAAGAATAAAAAGCAAAGACATCCGCTGAGCCTTGCCATGCGCGCATCTCCTGAATCCTAGTTAACTTGTAAACTGATTCTGAACCTTCATTATCAACCAACGCGTCAAATTCATCTAGAGCCAATATCATGAAAAAGCGTTCTCTTCATCTAAACTCTGCATTAAAGTGTCAAGGGCCTCTTCAACGGAGTAGCCACGTTTGGGAAAATTGGGTCGAACAATGCTTAATATATGCTGAAGGATAAGGAAAAGTTTTCCTCGACACTCACGGCAATTAACGTGAACATACAAAAGTTTTATGGCTCTTTTCCTTGCTTCAGAAGTGATGTTTGCACCGAAACTTTGGGATAAAGCAGTTTTTCCAGTGCCTACTTCACCTGTGATGATAACTCTTTGCGCCATTTTTTCCGGATGGCGAAGAAGAAAACTAAAGAATTCCATCAGCAAGCGAAGCTCCTTTTCCCTGTGCGGCAATTTTGGCGGAACCCAATTTATGTCAAGTTTCGATTCGTCTTTAAACACGCTTTGATTTGAACTCAAATCTTTGACCCCAAGCTCAACCTGGAAACATTTACTCTTTTCACATAAAGTATGGAAGTATTTATGTCTTGAAACACAAACATAAAATTTCACTCTCAAGCCAAGCATATCCTTGCATCCGCTCATTCATTATTGTGCAACCAGCCACTTGGACACCATTAGTTATTGGGCTATAATTAATGCACACTTTCAATCGTTTTTGCTTCCAATTGATTTAAATTTAAAGAATAAGCTATTTTCTTTGGGGGAGGTTCGTGTGGAACCAGACAAGAGAACCAAAGAATCTCCATATAAAAGCGAAGAAAAATTTTGGCAACTTTCAAAGGATGCCCCTATTGCAATCTTCGAAGTAAGTTTAGAAGGTTCAAAGCTTCGAAATGCGAATTCAATGGTGAGCAGAATTTTAGGCTTTTCGGAAGCAGAACTTCTTACAATGAACCTTTTAGATGAGATAATGGTCGGTGAAAGTAAAAAGAAATTTCGGGATGGCTTTAAGAAAGCAGTAGTTGAGGGAAAGAACCTTAAATCAGAAATTGAAATAAGAACAAAGAGTGGACAAACTCTGTGGGCATTATTCAATGCCAAAGTGATTTTCAGGAATAATCAGCCTGATTCTCTTTTAGTCTTTGCTCAGGACATAACTGAGATCAAGAAAATGGGAGAAGCTTTGCGATTATCGGAAGAAAAGTTTTCAAAGGCATTCAGGTTCAGCCCAAATGCTGTATCGCTAACTCGCTCAAGGGACGGTAAAATAATTGATGCCAACGAGTCAGCATTTAACATTTTAGGTTATACTCCTGAGGAAGCAATTGGTCGCAATTCGTTAGAAGTTTGGGCTGATTCCAGCAATCGCGCAAGTCTGATAAATGAACTTAACTCAAACGGATTTGTTTGTAACAGAGACTTCGTTTTTAAAAGAAAAGATGGAACTAAAATCACAGTAAGCTTGTCAGCGTCAACTATTAAGATTCAGAATGAAGATTACCTTTTAGCTTCATTTATAGACGTAACTGAACGCAAGAAAGCTGAGGAATCGATTAAGGAAAGTGAGGAGCTTTACAGAACGCTGTTTGAAAAAACAGATGATGGTTTTGTTTTGATTGATCCAGTGTATAATCAAAGTGGCAAAGTTTATGATTTCAAGTGGTTGAAAATTAGTCCTTCATATGAACGCCAGACAGGCGAATTCTTCAAGAAGAATCTAGGCAAAATGGCAAGTGAGAGTGTCAGTGATCTTTCGCCTGAATTGTTTTCACTAATTGGCAGAGTTACAAAAGGCGGTGAGTGGGTACGTTATGAAAATTTTGATCGGCATTCGGGAAAGTGGTATGATGCTCAAATATTTCCTTTTGCGGGCAAAGTCGGCGGTTTATTCAGAGATGTAACAGAGCGCAAAAAAGTTGAAGAAGCGCTAAGGGAAAGCGAGAACAAGTATCAACAGATGGTTGATAAATTACCTGAAATGGTTTTTGAGATCAACGATAAAGGAATAATAGTTTTTGCAAATTCTAAATCAATTGAACAAACGGGCTATTCTAGAGAAGAGTTCGAAAGTGGCTTTGATGCTAATCATACTAGTTGCTAAGGAGGACGTTACGCGTTCAAGAATAAACATGATTAAAATGTTTTCAAATGGCAAGCGGCAAAGTAATGAATACTTATTTGTTAGAAAGAACGGTTCCCAATTCCCAGTATTACTAATTAGTGTTCCAATCGTAAAGGAAGATAAAATAGTTGGAGCAAGAGGGATAGGCGTTGACATGACTGAGCTTAAGCAGGCTCAACACGCTTTGCATGAAAGTGAAAAAAGATATCATCAATTTTTTGATTCTATGGCTGAAATTTTTTATGTTGCAGACTTGGTTTACGATAAATCAGGAAAAATAATTGATTATTTTATTACCGATGCTAACTCTGCATTTTTAAAGCTTCTTGGAAAAAGAAAAGAGGATGTTATTGGCAAAAGACCGAGGGATGTCTTTAAGGACAAAAGTCCAAGTGATTTGATGAAATTGGGAGTCGGTTATTGGCTGGAGATATTTAATGAAGTGGAAAGCACAGGTAAGCCTAATCGTTCTCTAATGAAAAGTGAAGTACTTAACCGCTATTTTGAAGTTCTCGCGTGGAAACCGAATCGAAACCAAATGGGTTTAATCGCTGAAGATGTAACAGAACGTAAAATACTGGAAAAGCAATTGCAGGAAAAAGAAAGGCTATCAGCAATAGGTGAGACTGCTGGCATGGTTGGACATGATTTGCGAAATCCACTCCAAACTATCATCGGTGAGCTATACCTTGCCAAATTAGAGTTAGATGGTGTCCCTGAAGGACAAGGGAAGACAATGGTGAATGAGAGCATCGAAGGCATTGAAACACAAGTTAGCTACATGGATAAAATAGTAAGTGACTTGCAAACTTTCGTTAAACCAGTGGAAATAAACAGGCATTTAATTGATTTGAATGCGCTTGTCACGTCAACTTTAGCGCAGATAGACATCCCCGAAAATATTCAAACAATAATCCAATTTAATGATAAACTAACTATCGAGGCAGACCCTCAACTGCTGAGAAGAGTCCTAATTAATTTAATCACAAACTCGGTTCAAGCCATGCCTAACGGAGGCGAATTAACAATAAAAGCATACATTAACAGGAAGGGCCAAACACAAATTGAAGTTAAAGATACTGGTATCGGAATTCCTGACGAGATTAAACCTAAAATCTTCACCCCTCTATTCACAACAAAATCGAAAGGTCAAGGCTTCGGTCTATCAGTATGCAAACGAGTTATAGAAGCCCAAGGCGGAACAATAAGCTTTAAGAGCGAAACCGAAAAAGGAACAAAATTCAGCATAACCCTACCATCAAAATAATCTAAACAAGAATCAGAATAAGCGACTCAACGCTCCACCACAATCAGTATCTAAAAGGGCATACAACGCTTTACAAAAAATATTTTGCAAGAGGTTAACCTTGATTTAGTATTCAGGTTTCAGTTTTGAAACACAAAACTAATAAATGCATTCCACTCACTAAATTCGGAATAAAATGATACCAAAATGCTTTTTCTTAACAAAGGGCGTAGGCAAACATAAAGAGCAATTACAAAGCTTTGAGTTAGCATTAAGAAACGCTGGCATTCAACACTGCAACCTCGTAAATGTTTCAAGCATCGTTCCCCCCGGATGCGAATTAATTACTCGAGAGCAAGGATTAAGAATGGTTCAGCCTGGAGAAATTACATTCGTAGTTTTAGCTAGAAACGCAACAAACGAGCCACACAGACTAGTCGCTTCATCAATCGGCGTAGCTATTCCCTCAGAAAAAAACCAGTACGGTTACCTATCAGAACACCACTCTTACGGTCAAACCGATGAGGCAGCAGGAGACTACGCAGAAGACTTGGCAGCAACCATGCTTGCAACAACCATGGGTATCCAGTTTGACCCAGAAACCGCTTGGGATGAACGCAAGCAACTTTTCAAAACCACAGGATTAATAATTAAAACCGCTAACATAACACAATCAGCAGCAGGAGACAAAAACGGACTGTGGACAACCACGGTTTCAGTAGCTGTTTTCGTCCCTGAAAACAACAAGCCACCCAAAATAATAAAACAAAAATAAAATTTTCAATTTTCTCCTTCTTTTCCATTTTTCTTACGAGAGACGCTTAAGCTGCAAAGCCTAATATATTCTGGCAGCGTTTTTGTGAACTACAACCGCGGGGTTTGGGGATGAGCAGCGATTCTTATAAATGGTTTATTTTGTTGGTAACTTCCATAGGCTCATTCATGTCACCCATGGACAGCTCAATAGTTAGCGTTTCTCTCCCCTCTATAACTTCTGACCTGAATATGACTTATGCAATGGCAATCTGGGTGCCTGCAGCCTACTTAGTTTCCCTAACCGTTTTGCTGCTAAGTATAGGCAGGCTTTCAGACATGAGAGGTAGAAAACCCTTTTTCATCACCGGCTTTGCTGTATTCACGGTAGCCTCGTTCTTATGCAGCATTTCAATTAGCGGATTACAGCTCATCGCTTTCCGAACCGTTCAAGGAGCAGGAGCAGCTTTCATGGCCGCAACTTCACCCGCAATAGTTACCGACGTATTCCCCGGCAAGGAAAGAGGAAAAGCTCTTGGAATAAACGCAATGTCAGTCTACGTCGGACTAGCCGTCGGCCCAAGCTTAGGCGGTTTCCTAACCAGCGTAGTTGGTTGGCGATCAATATTCTACGTGAACATACCAATCGGAATATTGGTAGTAGCAATGTCACTCTGGAAACTAAAAGATCCCCTTAAATCCAGCGAAAAAGGCTTTGACTTAACCGGTGCCTTGTCCTTTTCATTAGGAATCATTCCACTGCTTCTTGCATTGACATTAGGTGGAATCTACGGTTGGAGTACACCTATGATAATTACTCTCCTAATTGCAAGCGGCGCATTTCTGGTTGGGTTTGTTCTTTTGGAAAGAAAAAAAGGAGACCAAGCAATGCTTGACGTCACACTGTTCACCCGCAACAGGCAGTTTTCAGCAGCAAACATTTCTGCCCTATTAAACTACACTTCATATTTTGGAGTAGCTTTTTTTATTTCATTTTACCTTCAACGCGCTTTGGGTTATTCCGCGTTGCAAGCTGGAATAATACTCTTCATAATGCCATTAGCGATGGCAGTTTTATCTCCGGTAAGCGGGTGGCTTTCGGACAAAGTTGGATCACGCGCGTTGGCCTCATCAGGCATGGCTTTGATATGCGTAGGACTTTTACTGGTCAGCACTTTAAACCTCAGTTCTTCATCGACAAATGTTGCGTTTGGATTATTTGTCATCGGCTTGGGAATGGGTCTCTTCTCATCTCCTAACACCAGCGCCGTAATGGGATCTGTTGATAAAAGCCGACTTGGAATAGCATCTGGAACTTTGGGAACCATGAGGTTCTCTAGGGCAATCATTAAGCTTAACATTAATGAGTGCAATTTTTGCAACCTTCATGCCCAGCAGTGTTCTATCCGCTCTCTTCGTAGGAGTTAACCCAGCAGCCTTAGGAGTAGCCACCAAAGAATTTGTTGCAGCAATGCAAAGCACATTTATCATTGCCGCCATCATTGCAGCAGCAGGCGCAATTATTTCACTAATTAGAGGCAAACCAAATAAAACGTAAAATAACCGATAATAAAAATTCTTGGTACTGGTAACCAAAAGAATTTTACCCTCACAATGACTCTCCACGGCTAAGCAGTTACAGTCATCCGGTCAGCACGATATTAAAGGCAGTATTCATTTAGAATACAATGATGACTTATTCCACCAAATAGAGGCCCAAATGCGAGCTAACATTTATGAATTTTTGATTATCAAAAAGGACCTATGGATTGTTTGGAGAAATTTACGGCATAATTTTTAAACTAATAAAGCAATACTGTTAGGTGGAGAAAATAGGTAATGCCTAGTAAGCAATCTAAACCACTAAGTAAGAAAGAAAAAGACGAAAAAAGAAAAGCCAAAAAAGAAGCAAAGAAAAATAAAAAAGCTTAATCACTATAACAAAGCGAACGTTTCATCTCCACCTATTTTTATCTTAATCATTATAAAATGTCAAAAGTCCAAATGTTAACTCCAGCATTAAAAAAAGACAAACCTTGTTTCCCAAAATTTTCTGAAAGAAAAAGCAACAATTGGTTTTTAATTTTTTGTTTTAATGTAGAAAAACAAATGCTAAACCCCTAGCTCTCCAACACATTAACAGTTAAAACCTAACCTATAGTTACCATTCATCTTGTTTACTGATTGATTCTTTTCTCAGGTCTTGCCCTATATCACCGTAAATGTTTTTTGCGCGTGCTAACGCTAACAAGAAATAAATCTGATATCTTTTCATTAAATTAATCAGTTTCGTGAACACATGCGTTACGGAGGTAAAGTATTATACCAAAAATTGATGTTACTGATGAAGTCGTTATTGATGCCCCACCTATGGTTGTTTACAAGGCTCTTTTGAACGAATTCGCAGGGATAACACATTTGTTTATGCCTTGTTATGAATTCAAGTTAAAGGGGGATGTCCCTCTCAATCATGAGGGCGCAATTTTTGACTTAGCTATCCATAAAAAAGGTGTAACCTCCAAGCTTTCTGGCAAAATCACAAAGATTGTGGAAACCAAGTCAATAAAAGTGGAGTATGCAGGCGATATTATTGGAACTTCGGAATACACCTTTAAGCCAATGAATGGAAAGACGAAAGTGCAAATTCGATTTAACACCAGAACCAATAGCCTAGTAATATCTCTTTATTCTCTGTTCGTGAACATTAAAAAAGAGCATTCAGATATGTGGCAGAAATCATTCAAAGCATTAAACAATTACCTTAACAAGAAATGAACAGGACAAAATAGAAGCGTGCGTTCAACATATTTTGTAAAAGGAACTATGACTTGAAAATTCCACAAATACAACTGACTGAGACAGAAGTGATACAGTCTAATTCCCAAGTAGTTAATGCTGAAGAAACTATATCATTTTCCATTTAACACTAAGACATTAACATAATACTCTCACAAAAAAGTGAACACATTCGGTAAACTCAAACTTCTACGCAATTAATCAATTAAATGATTTCCACTTCAATCCGATATAGATGGCAAATAACCCTGCGATAACTGTTCCAGCAACTATACTAAACGTGTTTTCATAAGTATTAATCGGATAGAGTCCTGCGATAACAAGAATAATTCTTCCAAAAATGTCTGCAACAAGTAATGCAATTGCTAATATTGCACCCAATTTCTTCATGGTCAAAGTAAGCAATCCAGCTACCAAATAAAAAACACCAATAGCTGTACCTGAGACTGTAAACAAGATGCTTTGAGATGTCGTGATTCCAAAGAAACTGTGGCTGAAACCAGCATAAATCTCAGCAATCCCGAAAATGACCATAAGAACTGAAGCTATTATGATACCTTTTGGTCTTAACTGCTTTCTCTTTTGCGTTGCCATAGTAAACTGTTATTTTCCAAGCGCCAGATTAAAGTTAAGGCTATTATACTAGCCTATTATGCGAAGAGTAACTATTGAATCAGGTATTGACGAAGTCGGTAGATTCTTAGGTACTGATTCTATAATTCGAGAATTGGAATTGTTCGAGATAATTAGCATTCTAAGAGAGGAATCAAATGAATGGTCAATAGTGTGCAGGGTAAAAATGAAAAACGCCTCATTGTCTTTTGATAAGTGCTTTGTCAACGAATCGGCAATTGTTCAGCTTCTTGAAAATGAAAAAAATGAGTCAAAGGTCTACTTCCTAAGAACCAATCCTAATGCTCTTGCCTCAAATTTCTTCGCAACTGGAAGTTATTTCTCCTTGCCTCTCGAAATAAAAGACGGAAGAATCAAAGCAAGTTTTCTTGGAACTCCACAACAGATTAAGCAACTACTTCAACTATTGGGCAAGTCAGGCTTTCAATACAAAATAGTCTCAATCTCTGATGCCAAGTTCTCGCCTAATTCACCACTTAGTCTGCTAACAGAAAAACAGCAGAAAGTCCTGATAACCGCTTACAAGCTTGGCTACTATGATATCCCCAAAAAGACGAACACTGATGAGATAGCCGAAAAGTTACACATTCGTGGTGCAACAGTAGTAAGGCATAGGGAAAAAGCGGAGAAACGACTAATTTCAGCTTTATTAGCAGAGTGTTAACTCGAAAAAGTGCTATATCACATAAAAAGTGACTAATATACTCGGTTAAGCAACACATTAAGTAACGCAAAGTCAGAGTTCTAAGCATTATTGTTACTTAGCTAATAAATTAATAGGGTTAAGTTATCGGTCATCTTAGACAAAGCATCTCACCTCTAGCACTTTTAAAATTTTTGAATTCTGGGTTTAAAGTGAAATATATGTATCTCTAGGGTATGGTATTGTTTAATAGGCGCAGCTGTAAACTATGCTTTTAACAACTATTCTTCGGTTGCTGATTTCATGGCGGATAACCAAGAGATTTTGGTTAAGTCTGTTGACGACGTTTTAGCTCAACTAAATACGTCAAAGTCTGGGCTTTCCATAAGTGAAGTTCAAAGCCGCCTTGACACCTACGGACCAAACGAGCTTGCAAAGAAGCAGAAACGCACAGGACTTATTGAGGTCCTTTATCACCTGAGAAATCCACTTGTACTTATCCTTCTGATTGCAGGCTTAATCGCTGGATTTGTAGGAGACCTACCAGACGCAATTATAATTTTTGTGATTGTACTTCTCAGCATCATTCTTGATGTTTATCAAGAAACTAAAGCTCAGAACGCCGCTGAAGCTCTTCAAGAAAGAGTATCCACAAAAGCAACAACCCTTAGAAACGGTGTAAAACAAGAAGTGAAGCTGTCAGAAATAGTTCCAGGCGACATACTGTATCTTTCAGCAGGAGACCTTGTCCCCGCGGATTCGAGATTAATCAACACTAAAGACTTAAACCTTAATCAGTCAGCATTGACTGGCGAAGCATTTCCAGTTGAAAAAAACGCAGCTCCGCTTACAACCGTTACGTCTGAGCTGACAGGCTGGAACAACTATATTTTCATGGGAACCTCCGTGATCAGCGGAACTGGAACCGCAGTCGTAGTGAAGACCGGAAGCACCACTGAGTACGGAAAAATCGCCAAAGACCTCGTAACTAAGGCACCTGAAACCGAGTTTGAGAAGGGACTTAGACGATTCGGAGCTTTATTGACTGAGGTCACACTTTTTCTAGTAGTTTTCGTCTTTTTTGTAAACGTGTTTTTCTATGCTGGTTCCCGTAGCATTTTAGACTCGCTTCTTTTCTCTGTGGCTCTTGCGGTAGGTTTGACGCCTGAACTTTTGCCCATGATAATGTCCATTAATTTATCCAGAGGCGCCGTGGCGATGTCTAAAAAGGGGGTTATTGTGAAACGGCTTGCTTCAATTCAGAACTTTGGCAACATGGACGTTTTATGCACTGATAAAACTGGCACGCTTACTGAGAACAAGCTTACACTAAGCGGGTACGAGGATCTAGAAGGAAAAGAAGCATCGAAAGTGCTGATGTACGCGTATTTTAACAGCATTTTTGAGGCAGGATTAAAAAGCCCATTGGATGATGCAATGGTTCAATATAAGAAGTTTGATGCGTCGGGTATCAGTAAAATTGACGAAATACCCTTTGACTTTATCCGAAGACGCGTTTCAGTAGTAGTCGAGCACGAAGGGCAAAGACTGTTAATCTCTAAAGGCGCCCCAGAAGAAATAATAAAAATCTGCGCCTACTGTGAAGTTGATGAAAACCTAACTGATTTGACAAATGTTTGCCAAAGCAACTTTGATCAGAAATACACTGCTCTCAGCGCTCAGGGATACAGAGTCTTAGCGGTCGCGTACAAGAGAGCCAAAGACGACAAAACTCATTACACAATTGACGACGAAAAAGAAATGATTTTTCTTGGATTCCTGTCTTTTCTGGATCCGCCTAAAGAAAGTGCAAAGGAATCTATCCGTTTGCTGGCTAGAGACGGCGTGGAACTCAAAGTCGTCACTGGCGATAACGAGCTTGTTACAAAAACAACTTGTGAGAAACTGGGCTTTAACATAAAAGGAGTTATCACTGGAAACGAAATTGCTTTGCTCCAAGACGATGCTTTGGCTCAGGTTGTTGAGGACAACAACATTTTTGCCCGCGTCAACCCGTCGCAGAAAAACAGAGTCATCAACGCCTTAAGAACTAACGGACACGTGGTAGGGTATATGGGAGATGGAATCAACGATGCACCCTCACTGAAAGCAGCAGACGTAAGCTTGTCAGTGGAGAATGCGGTTGACGTCGCCAAAGAATCCGCTGACCTCATACTTATGCAGCCTGACTTGACAGTTCTTGACCAAGGAGTTCTGGAAGGCAGAAAAACCTTCGGAAATACAATGAAGTACATCATGATGGGCGTCAGCTCAAACTTTGGCACAATGTTCAGCGTAGCCGGAGCATCACTGTTTCTAAGCTTTCTACCCATGACAGCTACTCAAATTTTATTAAACAACCTCTTGTACGATCTTTCTGAAGCAACAATACCAACAGACAACGTGGACGAGGAGTACATTGAAAAACCCAAGAAACTAGATATTTCGTACATAAGAAGATTCATGATAATTATGGGGCCAGTAAGTTCCATATTTGACTTTTTAACTTTCTTCCTGATGCTAGTAGTGTTTAAAGCGACAGTTCCCACTTTCCAAACCGCATGGTTCATAGAATCCCTTTCTACACAAACGCTTGTAGTTTTCATTTTAAGAACCAGAAAAACACCGTTTTACAAGAGCAAACCCGGCAAATACTTACTGATAAGCAGCTTAGCCGTTGTAGCAGCCGCATTCATAATACCATATACGCCGCTTGGCGTATTGTTCAAGTTTTCGCCACCCCCAGCAGCGTTCTACATAGCCCTTGCAACGCTAATCCCTACCTACCTGTTCCTAGTGGAGGTCGTCAAAAAATGGTTCAACAAACGATACGCCTACCGCCTAGAACAAATCTACGCACCAAGAAAAACCAAACAGTCAAGATAGGCAACAATCAACTTTTTCAATAATAGGCATTGCAGAAGGCATATTGCAACTATAAGCATAGATAATATAACTATTAAAATTGATTTTTCAGGGAAAAGAACGAATAATTAGAGAGCAAAAAAGAGAAGAGAAAACAAAAAAATAAGTAAAAAGTTGGAATAAATTTACAATCACCATTTTTTCTTCGGCAGAGTAACTGTAAAGGTTGTACCTTCCCGTTTTAAAGAACATTGATATCCTAAGATTTATTGCCAATAATCCGATATTCTTTTTTGAAATAGAGCTTTCTTCAACAATTCGCTCTGCATTATCCACCTTTGAATGGGAATCTCAAACCTGCCGCTTATAAACTGCAAGGATTCGGCAAGACTCTTGAACAAAAAGGGTTTTTGCCTCATCGCATTCCGCACGTTTTCACGCACCTGCCATACGCCTATCGGCATAATGTAGCCAGGTCTTGCTTCCCGCAGCACAATAACTGTAGCTTGGCGGCGTTCTTTAACAAGCTGTTCACAAGTAGCAAGCCTTGCCGAGTAATAGCATCCGCCAATCTCAGCGTAAGTTGTCCGTCCATTATTTCCCTCCCAATCTGAAAATATAGCAATGTTTTTTCCATTTGGGTTCCAAACGGTTCCTGGATACCATGCCTCCATTGATTCATAGCTCCATTGTCGGGGGATCATCAAGATTTCAAAAACATTATCCATATAGATTGATTCATAAACTCTATACTCGTTTATTTCCGGGTAAGTTTTCACTTTTTCCCTAAGACTCTTCGAAATAATGTCATCTACGGCTGTTATGCTCCAGCGTGTCGGCACTAAACGTCTCTTCTTCTCAATTCCAAAAGCCCCGACACTGAAAGCTTTTTGAATTTTGCTTACAATTACTCCGCGACCGTAAAGTTCCAGAACAGCGTTAGCAGCCCGCAAATCAGAATCATAGTACGCTTTCTCCACGTGCTGGTCAAACCGTGCATTGGCTACGTGTAAATCTCGTATTGGCGCTGAAGGACCAAAAGGTTGAACATTATCATCCATAAAAATGGATCCTCTGGGCTTTTTTGTAAGGTTCAATTCGATGTCAACACTATTCTCTGCAAGAGCCAATTCACGTGTTTGATCAAGAATCTTGCCTGAAGACAACAGATTTTGAACATGTACACGATGTTTACCGCGCACTAGTAATGAGCGAAAACCTACAATTTCATCAATCGACTTCCCAAACCATCTTTCAGGCATATCATAAAGGCTTGTGTTTTCATGCACAGGAGGAACAAGCGGACCAGCGTAAACATTTGGATACCCGATTCTTCCAATAAAAACGCTTGGAGGAGACATTCCCGCGATATCTTCGCTTGATAGTAATGGCACGCTCTTTAAGAAATAGTTAGCTTTAACCATTATTGGGCAACGCGTTTTACCACAGAGAAACCTTGAACCCTTGCAGATTACACAAAGGCTATCTTGCCTAGCATGAGCAGTTATTTGAGTTTCCACGGCGGCAATGTTTCCGCTGCATTTTAGGATATCTTGAAGCCAATTTTCTGAAGCATGAGTGCTTTTCGGCAAGCTAAATGATAGGGTCATTTTGTATATTGATGATAATTGCAACGTATTGATATGTTTTCTGCACTAAACTAGTTAAAATTTCAGGCTAAAACAAAAATGAATTAAATGAGCTTGAAGAGGCCAAAATAAGCAGACCTATTTTGTCACAAAACTTCACAGCGTTACAAAACGCTCAAATTTTGCGGGAGCAAAAACGATTTCAATATATCCGCGCATTTTCTTTATTTAACAAATGAAAAGTGCAGGTCAATAAAAGAGCGATTTGAAGTGTTTGAGCCATGTTACTCTAAACTTCTAGAAAATAAAGAGTTAGACGATAAAATAAAGAAGCTCCTTAGAATACAAAGTTCATGTGAGCTTTGCCCTAGAAAATGCAGAGTAAACAGATTGGTCGGAGAAAAAGGATATTGCAGGTCAGGCAAAGAATTAGTTGTTTCAAGTTATGGTCCACATTTTGGCGAAGAACCAGAGCTTTCAGGCACAAATGGTTCAGGTACAATTTTTTTGACGAACTGTAATTTGCTATGCCTCTACTGCCAAAATTACGAAATCAGCCACTTAGGCTTTGGCGAAGAAGCATCAATAAACAAAGTGGCTCAAGTGATGCTTAGCCTCCAGAATATGGGTTGTCACAACATCAACCTTGTAACACCCACTCATTTTGCACCGCAACTTATTTCAGCAGTTTCCATTGCTGCAAGGAATGGCTTGAAATTACCTTTGGTTTGGAACTGCAGTGGATACGAAAACGTGGAGATTATAAAACTGCTTGATGGCATAGTTGACATTTATATGCCAGATATAAAGTACAGTGAAAGCGAACCCGCAAAAAAATATTCTAACGCCCTAGATTACTTCGAAAAATGTAAGACTAGCTGTTACAGAAATGCACCGCCAAGTGGGGGATTTAAAGGTTGATTCTGATGGAATTGCAAGAAGAGGGCTTTTAATCAGACATTTAGTTTTGCCAAATAACCTTGGGGGAAGCAAAAGAATGCTAGAGTTTATTGCAAAAGAGGTTTCATTGGACTGCTACGTCAACATAATGGACCAGTACAGACCATGCGGCAAAGCAAATGAATATCCAGAGTTAAACAGAAGACCAACTTCAAACGAATACTTAAAAGTTATAAAATGTGCAAAAAAGCTCGGCTTACATAGAGGATTTAGCTAACTTTTTCCTTCTGGGAGGATAAATGAGCAAATTCCGGTTTATTTCAAGCCTGATTGCTACCATAATTTTTCATGTTTATCATACCATTTTAGTGTAAACAACCAAGAACTTGGTTAAGTATGCGGAAAATTGCATCAAACATAAATATAGTCTCGCAAGTAAAATTATAAACCGCGGTGTCATAAAACGCATTCAAAATCAAATTCAAAAAAAATTTTAGTTACAGGTGGAGCAGGTTTCATAGGAAGTCATTTGGTTGACGCCTTAATGGAAAATGGTGAAGAGGTATGCGTTCTTGACAATCTAAGCTCCGGAAGCATGGATAACTTTAAAAAATGGATGGGCAACCCAAAGTTTGAATTTAAGAAATTTGACCTTTTAGATAAAAACTTGCAGCAGGAAAGAAAATTCGATGTGATTTTTCATTTGGCGGCAAACCCTGAAGTAAGAGTCAGCTCAACTAACCCAAAAATACACTTTCAACAAAACATACAAACCACCTTTAATTTACTTGAATGCATAAGGAAGAATCAAAGCAAGCTCACTCTCATTTTTGCCTCATCATCCGTTGTCTACGGCGAACCTGACAAGATTCCAACGCCAGAAGATTATGCGCCACTAAAGCCGATATCAGTTTATGGCGCAACTAAGCTTGCTTGTGAAGCGCTTATTTCCGCTTACGCTAGCACTTATGGATTTAAGTCGATAATATTCAGGCTTGCAAACATAGTTGGCCCACGAAGCGGCCATGGAATAATTTTTGATTTTGTTAAAAAATTACAGAATAACCCAAATGAACTTGAAATTTTAGGAGATGGCACGCAAAACAAGTCATATCTTTACGTTAAAGACTGCATATCTGCCTTTCTCCAAGTTTTGGATAACGAGTTGCCTGAACAGGTTAATATTTACAATTTGGGATCAGAAGATAAAATTAACGTTAAAAAAATAGCAAAAATAATCGTAAAAGAAATGCAGTTGGAAAACGTAAAATTAAAATTAACAGGAGGCGTTGATGGCGGACGAGGCTGGAAAGGCGACGTCAAAACAATGTTACTAGACGTCAACAAAATCAAAGCTTTCGGGTGGAAACCAGCACTCAACAGCGAAGAAGCAATAACACAAACTGCGAGATCAGTCAAAACCAACAAAGTTTAGAAAAAAAATTTACTGAACACAAATCAATAAAACAAAAAACGGTACAAAGTTGATTATTTTAGCAAAGCCTGCAGTGTCTGCTACTCACTTTGATGTTCACACTTTTCTAAGTTATGCTCCGAGCTTCAAACTTAATTTTTGATTACCAACCGTAAGTAAACTTGAAGAAGTGAGCGGCGTCATGTAAAATGCCTTAAAAATTACGAGAGCTACATAATTCGACCTGCAAAGAGGGGAAGGAACAAAAGTGATTTCGCGAACTTACGATGGCTACGATTCTCAGAAGTTGACATATGGCCACTTAATTAGACCCCATTGACTGGGCGGTTGCGTTTGACGATCGCAAAAGCAACTAGCCTCAAAGAATCAAGGCCTGAAAATAGAAGGCTCGCAACAAATCTTGAAGGAAAGCTGCCGTTCTTAATAATTTTCGCCATTCTCTACGGTTTAATCTTCATTAACTATATAGATGTAAATACGCTCGGAAGCAATATACTAGGGTATCATCTCTGGCTAGCTTTCATGTATTTTCTTCCCTTCGTCATTCTGTCAATATTCGACATAAGAAATTGGAGATTAACTATAGGACTGGGATTCATAACCTCACTGATGAATGACTTACTCTACGGCGCAATCCAACGCGTAATCAAGCCTACGTACAACTTGGTAGCCTACTACAACAAATGGCTCATTCCACAAAGCACAATACTATTCCACATGAACTTAGGCTTCGCAGTCATACCTATCACGTCATGGATGATGGCTTTGTCAATATATCTACGAATTGCGGTAATGTGCCTACTATTAAAAACTTGGGACATATCAATGCCAAAACAAATAAACGGTGAAATTAAGATCAAAATATAACTCACGTCTCATGATCAAAGCTATACATGCAAGAGAGAATAATTCATTTTTCTCAACACCAGTACTTAAATGGGGCAAGACTTAATTATAAAATGATTACACAAAGCGGAACTTATGTAAGTAGCTTTTATCGAAATACCTTTCATGAGAGGTAAAGGAATATCCGTATTCCAAGGTTGCCACCCGCAAACCAGGAAGTTATTCTGTTCAAGTACGGATAACCAACGACTTAAACTAAATTCTCTTTCAATTAGTTGATCAGGTAATACGTTTCTCAGTTTTCTATGCGCATAAGCGATACCAAACATTCCATAAATGTTACCGATCCAGTTTTTGTTCGGAACAACTGTTACCAAAAAGCCGTCCTTTTTTAGAACACGCCTAATTTCTTTAAGTCCAGCGTTCATATCCAAAAAGTGCTCAAGTGTACCATTGCATAACACTATGTCAAACAAAGAGTTATCAAAAGGTATTTTCTCTGCTGGCGCTAATTCTACAATAGCTCCCTGTATTTCTCTTCTAACAAAATCATAAGCTCCTTTTGCAATCTCAATTCCAAACGACACTCCACCCCGTTCCAAAACTTTCTTTAGAACTTCACCAAATCCAAAACCTACATCAAGAAATCTTTTACCCGATACATCCCCGAACAAGTCAACGATGAGACTGTAGTATTCGTCAGAATTCCAAACATTGTGCTTTGAATACCTAATCTTATAATATTCTACAACATTTTGCGGAATTTGGAATTTCGTTTGAATTGACATTTATTTTACTCCCTTGATTTTATAGTTGATTATGAATAGATTAGGAAATAGCCACCGATACAATTCTCTAAAAATCCACGAATTAATTACAATAAAGTCAGGATGCTTTGAGGTTTTATTTTTTGAACTTTTTTCAATTTAAGTTTCATTGATTCAATTTGAGTTATTGATTATCCGCTAACTGCGAATAAAGACCTTTCAAAATTGAAAACTTGGGCGGAGAGGTTTTTTTAGGCATTACCCAAATTTTCCCTTCTTTCAGCATATAGTCTCGTGTTGTTGGCAAGTTTTCATACAAGTCAGTTGAAGTCAAGATAACCGTAACTCGTTGCTCTTTGCTAATTTTGAGGAGTAAATCGATAAGCAGGGCTGAATTTTCATCATCAAGGCTCGATGTCGGCTCATCAGCCAAAAGCATTACAGGATAATTAGCTAATGCACGAAGTATTGCAACACGCTGCCTTTCTCCTCCGCTCAAGTTGCCAGGATATCTTTTAGCAAGCTGCGAGATTGCAAAAAAACTCAAAAGTTCACTTACTCGTTGTTGCCTTTGTGTTTTTCCAATCTTGTTCAATGCCATCGGCAACTCGATATTTTCCGTAACGGTGAGGGAAGGCAAAAGATTAAAAAATTGAAAAACAAGGCCGATTTTTACCAGCCTAAGACTTGTTTTTTGGTTATCATTCAATTTAGATATGTCTAGCCCAAACATGTTAACTGTGCCCTGGCTTGGCGCTTCCAACAGACCCATAATTTTGAAGAGGCTTGTTTTACCTGCACCTGATTTCCCTCTAATTGAGATAAAATCCCCCTGCTTTACGGTTAAGTTTACACCCCTTAAAACTTCAGTTGACCCATAGTCCATGCGTATATCAGTTAACTCGATGATGCAATTATCTTTCTGCATAAATTGTAACGCCACTGTTTACGTAAATAATGTTGTAATCGGCTAGTTTACTAGTCCAGTTCACCGGTAAAGCAACTGATGTTCCCGCGTACAAGACGTACCCGTCTGTTTCCATTTCTTTGTAAATGTAAATAATTTTGGGTTCTGTACCATTTCCATCTAAGTAGTTTAATCCAGATAAAACATCGACATTAACCCCGAAGTAACCGTGCAAAAGATATTGGGTTTTTACATCAGCAGTTAAGGTTTGGTTATTTCCGTGAAGCATAATCCACTCTGACGCTACGTATTCAGTCGGTTCGTAACGCCAGAAGTAGCCAAGATCTGGTTCTTGCAAAGAGACAGCTGCACATAAAGTGTATACACTTGTACAAGCTATAATGAGTATTAGCATAATAGCAGAGATTTTAGCAGTTGTCTTAGGAGCGAAGGAGCACGGCTTAATCGAATAAATTTTACTCAAAGCCATAGCTGCAAGCAAGACAAATGGTGGAAGTATAAAATCTAGAAACCTGTAAACCAGCCCTGCTCCACCCAAAGGATTATCAAAAATTACGAAGCATGCAAGTCCAAGTACTGATGCTAGCCAAAAAACCGGAATTATTGGTGAAGTATTGCCTTTGCGTAAATCGTGTATGCCATACATAATTAATGGAGCTTCAATTAAGAAAGGTAAAGCGAATAGAAAAAAACTAAATGGAAGCGTCGGATTTCCGGGTAGCAGGGCTACTTGTGTTGATATGAATAGAAGCATTACGGGGATAAGAATGCTTAATGTGTATTTTAGAAGTGTTCTCATTAAAGATGGCTTCATTGGTTTATATACAAAGTACAAGACGCCTGTAACTGTAAGGACCATGTAAGCGCCAACTGCTAATACACTGCTTGGTTCTATAGTAATTGTCAGGGCAGGCGTAGCGTAAAACCCATAATAGATTCCTGCGATAATTGATAAGATTGTTATAAAAATAACATTTGACTTGTTTGAGTTTATGTGGGTATTAGTATCTCGGGAAAAGTACATGGCGATTGCCAAGACTCCCATTATTCCTAATGTCAAGAATGTGGTTAATTGATGGGAAAGTACAAGCGCAAGTGAAACAATGGAGAACAACAAAGTGGTCTTCCAATCATGCTTAAGCAGAAAAATTAAAATTAACGACAAATAAATTGGTGTGGCAAACGTTTCCTTCGTAACTCCTGCTCCAAACATAGTTAATGGAAAAGCAGTTGCCAGAAGGATTGATGCAATCAGTGATACCGACGAAACCTTAGTAATTTTGAATGCTAGAACGTAGAACACTGGAATTGATAATGCTCCAACCAGTGGCATACCAAGAGCCAAAATTTGAATCGGTGGGATATTGGTAACTTGCGATAGTATCGCTGCGAAAAGGCTGTTTGCGGGCATGAAATTGTTGTAGCCATCAAAGATTTGACTGTTTAGAGGCACAGGCGTGTTTTCAATTAAAAGCTCCGTATTTCTTATTATTGGCCAGCCATCTGTTGAGAAGGGCATTCCAGTTATAAGCGTCGGGTACAGCCTAAGTCCAAGACCGATAAGCAACGGTATCAGTATGTAAAGCATTCTTTTCATGGCTTTAGCTCCATACGTCCGATGTTTAAGCAAATTATCAGGCTTAAGAGAGCAAGATTTGCAACTATGATTGATGGGTCAAGCTGGAAAGTTAGGGTATGAGAGAGAACCTCTAAAAAGCCTACTTTTTGGAAGACCACCAAGAACGCTTCACTGGCAAGTGTACCTAATGCAGTTGCTATTAGGGCGCAAAGTGATAATTTTAAGGCTATGTCGAATTTTATTTTTCTACTCGACGTTCCAATGGATCGAATTACTGCTATGTCGGACGAGTGCTGTTTAATGAATAAAGTTGTAGCTGATATGGTTGTTCCGCTGGCAAATATGAGAACCAGTATGGCTAAGATAAGAAGCGCGTCTTCGCTGACGCCGTAGTGATCAAGGTAACTGGTCATAAATTGCTGGGATTCTTCAACATTCACGTTTTCTATGCCAATGGTACTCGGTGTGATAGGAAGCAAATTTTGAAGTTCTTGTTGTACGTTATTATTTTGACTGGCAGATGGTGAAGGCGTTGTCGACTGAGTCATATTGGCAATTAATTTGTAGAGTTGGTCGGGGCTGATTTGGTTTGGGTCTATTTTAGCTCGTATTAGCGTGACTTCGTCGTAAGATAAGCCTCTTAACCATTGACCAACGTATAATGGAACTATAGCTTCATCATTTAATGATGTTGCTGAATAAAAAATGCCTTTAACGTTAAGTTCTAAATACTTTTGTGATAACACGCCAAACACAAGGATTGTACTGCCAATTTTGAGATCTAACCGCTGAGCTAATGTTTGACCTACAATGACAGAATCAGTGTCATTAAGGTTCAAATTGCACCCATCCACCATTGTCAACGGATTCAGTTGAGCGAGTTCTTGGGGGATAACACCTCGAACAAAGAGGGATTGACCATTTATTGTACATGCTGCTATTACTTCTGGACTGCTAGCAATCACACCTTTGATAGAATCTACATCGTTGAGAACCGCAATTGACACTATACCGGTGAATGGAGTACTGCCTCTTTCGCTGTAAATTACCAAAATATCTTTGCCTGCTCCAGCGTAATCCGTAAAACCGTCGTAGAACCCAAGAAAGCTAAAGGCGGTTACTAAAAAAAGCGTTGACGTCAAGGTCAAAATTAGAATTAAAATGAGAATATGCTTGCTTCGAAGATATCTAAACCTGATTAAGCTTAAGATGAACCCTCCCAGGCAAGACTGGCAGCTTTGATTGATGGGTAAATGCTGCCAAAAACTGATGACACTAAAGCTATTACAAGAATCTGCAACGCTTGCTCTGGCTGCAGAAAGGGGGCCAATTGAGAGCTATCCCAAACCCACCGCAAAACTGTAGCAGCGATTTGAGTCCCAACAGTACCTACGGCTAAGCCGATTATTGTACCGATAAAAGCCAAAGTAAACGTGTACGCTACAATTAGGCCTACAGTGGAGTTCTTTTTTACGCCAAGAGCTATAAGCGTATAGAGATCATAATTTGACTCATTAATTATGCGGGTTGCCATAACAAAAGAGGCAGCAATCACCACTGCGTAAACGACAATTGACCATACATTTATGAAATTTACCGCTTGATTATTAAGATCCTGGGCAAAAGTGGCTGCTTGTTGAGTATTTGTTACCTTTACGCTGTTTGGCAGTGTCTGCGTGACGCTGCTTAGCGCTTTGCCTGATGTGCCAGAGCTTTTGAGGGTAAATTCTATGAAGGAAACAGAGGAATTTTGCTTGCTAAGAGTCTGAAGTGTTGCCAGAGGCATAATCAGTTCAGTATCGCTCTGCTGTGAGGTTTGAACAATGCCGACTACTTTAAGCTGAACTGATTCATTGTCAACTGTCAAGAAGACTGAATCGTTAAGGTTTACTTGGGCAAGCTGTGAAAGAATCACTCCGATATCGGTCTCAGAGCCGGCATAGCTGATTGACCCGTTTAAGTGCGCTTGCCTGTTACTTAAGAAAGCTGATAAATTGTCTACTCCCAGCACGTTAACTGTATAATTCTCATTTTTTGACGTCAAAGTTCCTTGAAGAAGTTGTTGGCAGGTTGCATATTCAACGTTTGAATTATTACGGATCTGATTGATTAAGTCAGGACTAATTTGACTGCCAGATAAAGAAGTCGAGTTTTTACTAATTATTATGAATGTTTCCCCAACTCTTGATAACGTACTAAGCAGGGTCGTTTGCGCATTAATATTATTAAGCAATGAATTCACTGCTGCTAACAAGGCAATGAGAAGTGCAATTGCAAGAATGGCCGACGCAGTCCCTTTTTTTCGGAAAAGCATTTTAAAAGCCAAAACTTGCATGCATCCACCTTTCCACATTTGCTTTAGCAGCTAACGCTTGCAAAGATGACTGTGCTGCCGAAATTTCCACTATAGCTACATAATCGTTGATGTAAATTTTTTTCATTTCTTTCCTAAATAATTGCAGTTCGTCCAGAATCCAAAATATGCTTCTGCATTTGATCAACAATCGTGTTATGAATCTCTGAGATTGTATTTTCATCATCGTAAATGACAATCTTTTTTTCTTGAAATTTGACTATGGAGTGAATGACACGATGTTGGGATTCAAGGTATTGATCAGTTTCAAACGGCGATTTTCTCTTAAGCCATCTTTCCGTAAGTGTTTCCTTTTTTGTAACCAGAATTATGACTAAGGGTTTATCTTTATTAATAATTAAGAAGAGAAGCTGAACTAATCTGAGCGCAAACTTCATGTCTACAAGGCTTTTCCAAGCTGCATCCATGTATTCAGTAATTGTGCCTAGTAAACCTTCCTCGACTAAAACTACTTGTTTAAAATACAAGGGCAACTTGATTATCATCAAGTAAGCAGTGATCACAGTTGCAATATCAATTATCAAAACTCCTTTTATGATGCGTTTAGCTACTGAGGGATTTAGAGCAACTACTAAACGACCATCTTTTTTCTCAAACGTTTTGTGGCCAAGCTGAGCAATTGTTCTTAGCATGGAGGGATAGAAAGACTTGATAAAGCGCCTGCTAACTGAAACATTGTTACGCTTAAAGTAGCTGTAGAGCAGTGAAATCTGCGTTGATTTTCCAACTCCCACTGGACCTAAGAAAACAACCTGAATATGCTTACGAAAGCAGATTACCGCTTGCTTCAAAAATCAGTCACATCTAATTTGGCAGACGTGAAATCAGCATCTCTTTCACTTTTTTCTAAACTTGATAACTTATTTTTGAAACCTTTGAACACCTGAAAGGACTCTTTCAGCTGGTGCAAACAAGATTCTTGCTCATTTCTTACTTGTTGAACTTTTTAGCTTTCAAGATGTAAATATCAGTGAAAAGTTTGGAGCAATCAATTTTCGTCTAAACATCATCAAGATAGCAGCGACACTTCGTGTGCATCTCGGAAGGAAAAACTGATAGCCCATGAATGAAAAAGCGTGTCCTGAAGAAACATACAGCTTTGCGATCTCTTTGATTCTGAATGTGTCGAAAAGTTTGGATAATCTTGAATCAAAGTTGAATCCAGATTTCTCAAATAACAAGATCCAGTCATTCTTCTTAAGAAGCGTTATATGTTCAGGCTTTTTGGCTTCTTTCCTGTTAGATGGACTAGGCACGTTCATTATGACCATGCCGTCAGGCTTAAGAATCCTCTGAATTTCCTTCAAAGTGAGGCTCATCTGTTCCAAACGCAGATGCTCAAATGTTGACATGGAGACTACAAAGTCGAAGAATCCATCTTGAAATGGCAACGTACCGTTTTCCACATTTGCAACACGCAAGTATAATCTAATGTCAGATGGTACATTATTGATCGCATATTCAGAAACATCAACGCCATATGCTTCTACTCCATATTCTCTCAGCATTCTCACCATAAAGCCTTTAGCGCAACCTATGTCGAGAATTCTTATTCCCTTTTTATTTTCAGGCATAATATGTAAATCAAGGATTGCATCACAGAAAGGTCTTAGGTGCCATTGGGTATTCCTCTCTGTGTACTCTCGAAAAAATGACCGTTTCATCATCTATATGCGCCTAACCCAATTTTGTGGATGCTTTACAGAAATCACGTAAAGTGCTGACAATTTAATATCTTTCTTAATTTGCAAAACAGCCTTATCCATCAAGGTCCCTTCAATAATAAACGGAAAATAAGGGCAAGACTTATAGAGGCAAACTTCAAAACATCCCCACATCCTGCGCCTGCTTAGGAGCAAAGCTCCTTGTATGTTTCTACATACTGGTTGATAACCTTATTAATGTCGTGCACTTCACAAACATACTTGTATCCTTCCTCACCCTTTGCTGCCCAGAGCCTATTGTTGATCAGTTTTTTCAATCCTATTTTGAAATCATCATCGGTCACGTGTAAGCCGTAACTACTAGCTAAATTATCAGGATTAACTGAACTCAGTATCGCTGTTTTCTGAGTTAAGGCTTCAAGAAAAGCTATCGGTAGACCCTCACGTATACTTGTACTTACCAAAATCCAGCTTCGCCCCAGAATATCTGATTTCGTTTCTTCGGTTACAAAACCTGGCATACTTAGATTTTTCACATTCTTGTATTTCTCTCTAACCTGCAGATCATATGTTTTGTTGTGACTTCTTCCGAGTGCTATGAAATGAACTTGAGGAAACTCTTTTGCCAGATTAAGAAACATTTCTACCCTCTTTTGTGGGTCCCATCGTCCTAAAAAGCACACTGTTGGTTCACTGTCCTTAGCTATGCACTTGTCAGGGATAGAAATAGGGTTTGGCAGGAACTTGATTTCCTTCGTTATACTGTACAGCTTTTTAACCCTAGGAACAAAGTATTTTGCTTGAGTAAACAATTCAGCTCTTTTGCAAGCCTTTTTCACGATGTACTTGTTTGCCTGGAATACAGCTTTTTTTGTAAAAGTAAAATTGAAGGATTTATCTACCTTTGACATCAGAACATAGTCTTCTGGCTCGTATGGGTCTTGGAAGTGAATCAAATGTTTCTTATCAGGCATTTCTTTTGTAGCTATGTAAGAATCGATAGAAGCTTCCACGCTGTGGTAGACGTCTGCGTCTGCTATGCGGTAGAGTTCCCGTGCTTTCCTATATGAAAGGACATGTGATAATGCACTTCCATTAAGAAAATTATAAGGATAACTTAGTGTCAGTATTCCTTCAACATTTTCCAAAGATCTTTGACCTGGATCTCGCCAAATTACTGCACAAACTTCAATGTTTCTCTTCTGAAGTTCTCTTGCAACAATACGAACAAAATTTCCATATCCGCCAAACCTATTAAATGCAAAAAGCTCAGGTACAACAAAACATATTCGCATGCTTATTTCTCCTTATTTTTTCTTCTTGAATAATTATTTTAGAAAGTTAAATTTCATAATTGGCTTACTTGAAATACTTTCAAGCGTTTCAACATCAATATTTTCTTTATAATCAGATTTCACGCGTCAGAAAGTTATCTTATTAATTGTTTGATTTGCTGTTTCAAATTGAAGCCTAAGCCTTTGAACCTATTTGAGTATGTTTTGCAGCTAGATATGAAACATTGCGCTTCTGCAATGAATTTCGGAAGTTCATTCTTTTCCACCAACAGAAGGGTTTTTCCACCAGAACATATGACGAAATCCTTACCTTCAATCACTGACACTTGTCGATTGAAGCATTTGGTAAACTCATCCGCATAAACTGCATACCAATCGAAAAGATCTTTGGAAACAATAATTTGAGTACAACCAAGCCCTGCCATCCAATAACCATTATCTAAGAATTTCAAGTCGCACATTTGAGCTAAATTTTTACTTTTGAAACAATATTTCAGAAAAATGAAGTCCCATTCAGAACTATCTGGACGATAGATGCCTACTCCGCCCTGTGTGATTCCGCTATCCATGCCAAACACTAATTTATTTGGTAATACCTCAATTGGGACAAATTGCCATGGACCTTTGTAAAGTGGTCTCCATGATTTGCCTAAGTCCGTTGATACTGATGCTCGTGTGTTGCAGCCGTCACCCAATGTAACTATAAGCCAATCTCTAAATTTATCGTAAGCAACATAATGAAAGTGCTTAGAGAACTTATCAAGCTCAGTATTGGCAATCAATTTTTCCCAGTGTTCAAAATCGTCAGATTGATAGATACCTGTTGGGCTTTTGCCATACTCTTGCACGAACAGTTTACCGTGACCCTCGGCAAAATGCCAAAAGACATTTTCAGGTCGTGGCGCCTTTAACACAACGTTAGGATATCCATGATTGATAAATAGCAACTGATCGTCTACACTAACTAGAAAATTGCCGTTTCCAGCATAAAGTATTGATCCTCCTAAACCTTTGAAACTGGCTATTTCTTCGACGAGATCCAACTGCCTATTAAGCTGTAAGAAGGCTACTTTGCCAGGCCTTTTTGTTAGCACAGCAATTTTGTCTTCTTCAGTTACAAAAATGCTTATAGAATTTAGCTCAGTATTTTTGTACGTTAATTTGCACGTTTCCTTAAGTTGAGTTAATTGAAGATATTTAGTAGTTGCCGCTTGATTTGCTCATTGTCGAAACGCTGTAAAGTACTTTCTCTTAATTTTACGGAGATGTCACCTAATTGTTCGCGAGATAAGGACAAAACACTTCTTATGCGGTCAACAATTTCTTCGGAATCGTTAGGTGTGCAAAGCATGTTTTCAGCATAGGTGCCTCTAACAATTTCAGGCACGCCTCCCACACTGGACGCTATCGGTATTGTTCCGCCTATCATGGACTCCACTACGGCATAAGGCAGGGGTTCTTCGAGTATAGATGGGAAAATTAGAGCGCTACTGAGCGAGTTTAATCTTAATACTTCTTTATGGCTAATAAACCCTAAATAAGTGTAAAGACCGCTAAATTTTCTGTTTAATTTCGTTATAAGTAGCTGAGTATTATTCATGTAATGTCCTGTAAGCAAAAAATTAACCTTAAAGCCCTGATTTAGAACCTTTTGAGAAGCATCCAAAAAAAATGGAAAACCTTTTATGCGTTTGTCTCCCCCGACATATATGAAAGCTGGCTGCCCAAGATTTTTTTCAGCCACCTCAATTCCGGGAATAGGATTGTAAACAACTCGTAACTTACCGGCCAAGTTTGTCATAGCTGGTTCCATAATTTCCCGTTGCTTGTTTGATACGCAGATCAATTCATCTGCTTTACTTAACCATGATTCACAGAACCTGTTCAAAGGAGAAAGTAATGAGCATAGAATTGCACTGGAAACTTTGCCGTCTAAAAGTTCGCGTTGCGAGCTTAATTTCATGTCGCCAAGCAAGCTTTGCTTTGTATGTAAGTCTGGAAATACTGCAGCGGAATACGACATGGACTGGTAGTCATGCAAATGCACAACGACTTTTTTACCTGATTTTTTAGCAAACGGTATAATCGGGTATGCCAGCCTAGGAATGTATACTATATCGTTTCTTTTTACTAGATTCTCTATTTGATCAGTATTTTGCGTAAGTAAGTTCATCCATAAATGGACTTTAGATTTTACATCCAATAATGGAGAATAAACCCATTTGACATTCTTTAAGTTCTCAATATCTCTTGTTCCTGTTACAACCGTTATATTAAATCCTTCATTCGCTAGCAACTCGAGTATTAAACTGGTAGCCCGCTCCGCCCCACCAAATGGTTTCTTTTCGAGCAAAACAAGAATAGAACTCATTTATTAGCCTCTTAAAGAAACGGACCGTCTTTCATTAGAACTCAACTTTGGTAGACAAATGGAAGAGTTTAGATTAAGCATCAGCATAAGTATTTCTAACGATTCTTGAGCACTTCTTCCAGTAGTATCAAGAGTGTAAGCGCCAACTGTGCTGGATAATGTTTTGTAGAGCCTCTGCTGTTGGCTCAGTATTTCAGTTGAGACATCAGTTCTACGCTTAAGAAGCGTGTTAAGATCGGCTGTGATATAGACTCTCGCCTGACTTTTTAGAGCTAGGCTTTGAAGGAAACCAGAAGGGAGGCTATTTAAGTAGGATTCGTCCCGCGTAACAATTGCAACCCAAACTATGAAATCTAGGAAGCATCTTTCGCCTATTACGCAGAAACCAAAAGAATTAGGGATTACGAACCTGATCAGTATTACAGGAATAGCCGCAAAGAATTCTAGAGTCTGCCAGAATTGTCTCATAGAAGATGGAATTCTGATTCTATAATACGGATTGTCTGGCCCTTGAAACGCCTGAAGTTTGGAAAGAAAAGATGCAATGAAGGAAGCAAAAGTGTGGGTTCCTCTCATCCAGGAAACCTTGACGTGAGAATTCATATTCTTATGGATTTCAGCCAATGCTCGTGCTAGCGTAGTTTTCCCAGAACCGTCTGGCCCAAAAAACAGGATTTCCTGAGCGCTTCTTTGAAAAAGCCTTTTTTTCATAAGCTTCAATTACTTAACGCAATCAGGTGATTTCCCGAAATAAGAAGCCATAAAAACATAACTTCATTATTCATGACGTTTCAACAATTGTTTCTCTAAGTAAGCCGAGTAACGACAGGTATGTTCTAACAACCCGCACAGTAGTTAGTACGATTGGATATGTTAGGCGCTTTATTAGGCCGAAAAGCCTGTAGTAGCCATTAACATAACTGTGGATATCAACACCAACAATTAGGAATAGCACGTAGATCAAAGCGTAGAGCAAGTTAAAAAAGCACAAACCTAAACCTATAAGCGGCATCATGAAGTAGATAGCGTATTCCATCTGTTGCAACAAGGGACTGGACTTCATAACCCCAAAAAAAGTCCTACTATTACACTGCATATAGGAACTTGCATATGACCACAGTAAGGCTACTCCTCGTCTTGTCCTAGTCATGATATCAATACTTGTAGAATTATTAAAATCCGTTTTTGAAAAGCTTCTTCGCAACGAATTTAAATGCTTCTGAACTACAGACCCATCAACGATTATTTTGAAACCATGTTTTCGTAGTCTTGAGCCCAGTTCCCAATCTTCGTGAATTGTAAGTGGAGGACCCATATCTTCGCGATAGAGACCCACCTTTAATAAAATGCTTCTTTTAAAGAGAGAGCAAGGCATCACTGTATATGTGTTTGGCGTTGCACCCATGTATCTTCCATGATGAAGCTTCTCGATTAGAGAGGGATTATCGCTCATGACTGGGTAAACAACGGCAGCTATATTTTCGTTGCTTAGCGCTATTCTAACGGCTCTTTTTAGTACATTTTTGTCAAGAACCACATCGTCGTCAACTAACAAAACGTGTTCGAATTTACTGAGTCTAATACCGTAGTTTCTTTGAATATCCACATTTGCTGCATTTACTGTCAAAAAATTTATTTTCAGTCTATAAAGATCCTCTGTCTCTTTTACATGAAAATAGGCTTCCTCATCGTTAGGAACGGCGACAACAAAAACATCTATTTTATCCTTAGGATAATCCAGCATACATATTGAAGCAAGAACATCTCTGAGCACTTTTCCAGCAAAGTAAGTTGGTACAACTATACAAACTTCAGGCAATGCGCTATCAATTTTTGGCATGTATGTGGTGGCGATCCAAGAACTCGGGGATGAATCCGAAGACGAGCTTGCAGATGACGTTATCGCTAAGCTCTCAGCTATATGCCCTGAATACCATGCATGCCTTATGTTCGAAATAGTCTTCTCCCCATCTTTGATGAACCGTTCTTCAATGAAGAGAATTTGACTTTCAGCATGCTGTATCGAGGAAATGCTATCAGTGAGGAAACATTTCGATGACAACTAATTCATTCCTAAGGGAATAATTTGCTCCTTTTCTGTATCTCCAAGAAAGACCACACAATCTTTGTTGTGAATGCATCCTAGACAAAATGGCTCCAAGACAATTATGCTTTGAGCGTGTATTCTTCTTCGTTTTATAGCAAATGACTGCTAATTGAGCTGTGAGCTTTTAGATCTATAACTAGTTTTTGGAGAAATATAAGTAAAATCCCGAATGGAATCTTTTTCGCAATTTAAATCCGAACTTGCTTAGAAGAGTGCATACAGCGTTTTCATGATCAGTCTCTATCACAATGTTTTCAACTTTTCTTAATGTTTGACTTGCCCCTTTAAGTACGTCTAATTCTGCTCCTTCAACATCAATTTTGATGAAATCTATACAGTCCAGTTCACGTAAAACTTTTACTGAATCCAATCTACAACATTTCGGATAGTATACGTCATAATTACTGAATGTTCGTGTTTTTTCTATAAATTTCAGATTCGTAGATGCCTGAGCCAAGCTTTCGGGTGGCGCATAAAGTTTTGTGTAGCCGTCGAATGACCCAAGTGCCAAGTTAAATAGTTTTATTCGATGCGAAACGGGCGAATAATTAAGCCGAAGATTTGTTTTCAATAATGCAAAACTTAATGGATGAGGTTCAAAAGCTAATACTACGCAAAGATTTTTCATGAGACTAGGAGCCCGAACCGTGTAGCATCCAATATTTGCCCCAATGTCTACAAAGACTTTAGAATTCTTGATCAGATTCAGTATAGCACTTGCTACTTCTCTTTCGTGCAGAAGATCTGCGGCTTGAAAGTCAACTGCTGATCTAATCATAAACTTAAAGCCATCTTGTGTGGCGTTCAGAAAACACTTTGAAGTTGCAAATACTTCTTTCCACAAATCTGGCTTTACGAACAAAATTGAGTTAATTTGCGATAAAGCTGCCAATGCAATAGTTCTAAAACTCTTGAATACTATTTTTAAGTATGCACTATCATTACACGGCCTTAGTTTGCCATCTAAGAGCTTCAAAAATGTGTGCCTAATTAGATAGATATTCATTTGTGCCAAACTTGTCTTTTTGTATTAAGTGTTCAATGATGTTATGCATGATTGGGTCTATCATCATTTAAAGTGCGCCTCAACTTGCTATGCATGTTCTGTGCACGGTTACACCCTAAACTCGCTATAGCTTCTTAATTTGTCTTTTCACTTCAGAAGTTATAGCTTGTTGGTAAATATTCTTCAGTGGGAAATCAGGAGTACCCCAAAGTGTTTTGAGGGTATAACCCGCAAGCAAACCTAGATCAAAATCTTTAAGTGCCTTATACATAATCCACCAAATAGGATAACCTATGCATCGATATTTAATTCCCCTTGCGATGCCTCGATCAGGATTAATCGGTCGTAGATGCCAAGAAATCGCCTCTTTAAACTGGGCTATTTTCCAACCTTTGAGAAATGCTAGGTATGTTCTGGTCGGTGTCCCATGCGGGCAAGAGGCGTAAGTCGATTGCAGTATTCACATCTAACCAACAAGAGTGCCCATATACACGATTTGCACCCCAGGTCATTTTATAAGGCTCAGGCAAGGGAAAAGGTTTTGAGAACCCCACTGGCAATAAAATGCCGCAGGCCAATCCTACAGTTGAATCTTTCTTGAATTCTTGAGCAATAACCGCATAATACTTCTCATCGAGAACAACATCTGCCTCTAGGCATGCCACAAGATCAAGGTCTTTTTGAAGATATTTGCTCGCGCGCCAATAAACGAAGTTAATATTGCCCTTTTCTATTGAAGGTTTCTTCCTTTCAGAAATTATACGAAATGAAATATTACTCTTATTTAGAATTTGATCAGCGATCTGCCTAGTATTGTCAGTACTTTCATTATCGCACACTATTATTTGAACAGGTCTAAGAGTCTGTCGTAGAAGACTCTTAAGACAAAGAGATATGTTCTTTTCCTCATTATATGCAGGTACCATAACACCAATGCGCATTGTCGTTTCATCTACAAACTATCAGTCGCTTGGCAGATTCGAAATGAAGCATCCATTTCCTCTTATTCAATCTCACAAGTCTTAGGTATAAAATTATAGATACGGGCAGCATTTGATTAGATACGTCATAACAAAACCTTGACTTGAAAACAAACTAGTAAGCTCATAGAAATTCTTTTGTTGACCGTAAAGTTCATTCACAATTCTTTTTACGCAAGAAACTTGAAGGAGTTCTGGCGTGCTTTAAAGCGATCACGTTATAATTACCAATCAATTCTAATTAGGGCCGAACACATTAACTAATTATTCAATAGGACCATATTTGCTTAGCCTGTTTGCAATACTATTATTCTGTGATAGCCGCTTGAGTATACAGTGTCGAAGTTCTCTAGATCAGATCCACTTGAAAAGCGTTCTTCTCTAATAGCGTACAAAGTGACTGGTGGGTTTGCGAACTCCGTCGGGTCAGTTCCAGTGGAAATCTGTGTGATTACATCTCGAACAGGCTTGTACGCACCCTCTTCAATCGGAAAGTCATAATCATAATAGACTGTTGCGTTCTTGGGAATTAAAGGAATTACTGTTCCAGCTTCCAAATAAGAGTGATATGGGTAGACGGTTGCAGAGGTTCCAAAGTCTGGATGTTCGAGAGGGGCCCAATCAGGCGAGAATGTTCCTACAAGTACAAACAGAGCAAGCATTGCTGCTACTATCACAACTAACTTCTTCCTTTTACTTGTTAGAAGTTTTGCAGCTACAACCGAAGAGGCCAATAATAGGAGGAAGTATCCAACGGGGATAAGATATTGCCCAATATCACCTCTAGGATAGGATAAGTATGCAATGATAACTATAACTAGACCTGTAAAAGCAGAAGTTATTATTAGACTCTGGCTTGGCTCAGGTTTCTTCTTCCGTATTAATTGGAAGATAACTGATATTAACAATGTTGCTGCAAGTGCAGCTGGAATTGCCCAAGCATAAGCGTAGACCTCATAACCTGGAGAATAATATAATGGAGCATAATTTGACCCAATACCGCTTACTGTTACCCCAGAGAAGTAGGATTGGATAGTTGAATAGAACTTGATCCCTACATTCGACATAAATGAAAGCAAGTAGGTGTAGCTCCAGTATGCAAGAGCTATAATAACCGTTGTTAGAATAGAAAGCCTCATTCTACGGCTATTCATTCCTTTGCCAGGCCAGTTTTTAATCCCTAATATTGCAAGAGGCAAAAGAAGCGCGATAACGGCTACAAGCCCAGATGGATGCATGAATATCATGGGCAAACTTACAATCCAGAGACATATGACTGAGGCATGGTGCGACTCGAAGATCATTAACATGAATAAGATGTAGAAAATCACATAAACTATTGCAGGCATTCGACCAAGGATAGTTAAGGAGGGAATGGACATGAGAAAGAAAACGCCTATAATTCCAGTTAGGGCACTGTGGCTTAGTCTCCGAAGCAGTATAAAAATGCCCGCGACAGCTGCAACCAAAAAAGCTACGACGTAAACGAAGGGGGCGATTATGGCCTGTCCCGTAACCAGCGCTACTGAGCATTCAAGCAGTGTTTCAATCGGTATGTAGTAGTAATCACCCGCTGCCATGGCACTGCTCTGATAAGCTTGTATGTTTCCAGTTTGCAGAATCGACTCGCTTCCAAAACTGTTAAAAGGATAGAAATTGTTGCCCACGATGATGGCTGTAGGTACAGAGACCGCTAATATAATGGCGGTCAGGAACAAGATTCCTTGAGAACTTTTTTTGTTTGGATTCATCCCGATAAGCACGCTCGTTACGAAAAGCGCAGATATAATCAAAAAGTAGATGAAGGGTCTAGAATCAGCATAAACAGAGTAAACCGTTGTTAATGAAAGCGCTAAAAGTAATGAATAATGAACGTAACGTATTGTGTCGTATCCTTTAGAGACGTGTAATCCCTCACCTTCTCCTCTTTTTAACAGAAAGTAGACGAAGACAGCGGCAAGTGCAGGAGTCCCAAAAAGCAAAATTTCCGTGAAGCTAAGACTCACCAAGATTAATGTAACACCTAACACGAACACGATTTAACTTGCAAGCAAGGCTCTACGCTCTAATCCACCTAGTAACGCTTGAAACCAAAACTATGAGCAGAATTGAACCCTTTTAAACTGACAGAAGGAGGAAACTCGAAGCCTTTCCTAATCCAGGAACAAAACAAGAACATTACTTTTTATCGTCCAGTTTATTTAGCGGGGAATTTGATTTGCAATTACACGAATTAATTTGCAAGATTTTCAGTTTGCAAGCGACCCTTTTGCATGGAACAGCTAGGTTAGTCGTTCAAGCATTTTTCGTCCAAGATGCGCGGCGTTTCTTCTAAATTTGAATGAATATATGAGTATTGGCAGATACTTGCATATTTCACCGTTCCTCCTCAGATGATCAAAAAACGCAAGTAGGCACACTGCTATTGGAAGCTTGAATGGAGGAAGGGAGCCCATGAGGGAATCATTTAAGATTCGTCTAACAATACTTTGAGTATGAGTCTCATCGAACATCATTAAACGCTTGAACCGTTCTTCGTTTAACATGTGCTGAGCGGCTGAGGAGAAAATCGAAGCTGCAAACTGCAAGTTTTCTTCATTAGTATATTTCATCATCAAGTTTAGGTTACCTGAGAAACCATGAAGTGTTTCGGCTACATCATTTATTGTGACTTGCCCCTCCTTCAAGACAGAGTGTGCCATCCTCACTAAAGTATCCATAGTGTTTTCAAGCACGATTAAGGAAAACGAAGTAGAGCCATCGCTAGGCTGGAACAAAACGCGTTGTCTATTTCTCAACATCAAGTCAGGAGACATGTACCTGACGCCTAGAACCGCAAGCTCAGTATGCAGATCAACTATGATAGGGTTTCCTCTAATCATAAAACCCGTCGCGTACCTTTTAGCAAGATCATCCACGGCGAAAAAACCGTCTGCCAAAAGAGCACCAACGCACAAATCAAAGCTTGACGAATTGATAAGAATATCTATATCTACACCAACCGAGCCCAACCTGTTAAAAGTTTTAAAGACAACATAATCAACGCCCCCGCCATCAAGCACATCAACAAGCCTTCTTAGCAGCGTATCTCTATACCGCCCATGCTCCTTTATCTTTAGATAAACGGCTCTAAGACTATCACGCAGTTCTCCTGCAGCAGGTACATCAATTTCGCTTAACGCTTCATAGACCGGAACGGTCACACGATTTGCCTCAATTAGACGAGATAACTCTTTCACCTCATCGCTTCTAAGTAAACTCAGCTGATCGGTAAATTGCTCATCAAAAACCCATCCGCTGGATACATACCTAACAGCGTATGCAGCTATGCCCCTAACAACTATCTCAAGCGGAACAGCCGGGCACTCTTGCTGAAGCATCAAATAGAAGATACCTTCGCTAAAGAGGGAACACAGAAAGAGGGAACATAGACTTGCCGAACTATCTTCCGCGTGATTTCAGGCCACGAAAGAATTCTACTGTCATTTCCGATGGGCAGGTTTACCGCTTTCAATAAGGCATCAGCAACCTCGCTCGGCGAATCGCTTTTTGTTAGCAGAACGTTGGGGAAACCACTGAAAGTTTTACCCCAAGGAAGAGAAGCGACAACAGGCATACCTATGCATGCGGCTTCCGCGACAACGATGCTGAATGCCTCGTAAAGAGATAGGTTTACAAAGCAACTGCTTTCTGAAAGAAGCTTAAGGTAATCGTGCCTATACAAGAAATTGTAGTGTTCCACTTTAACGCTCTTAAGTTTTGAGAGCAGAAGAACATTAGAAAGATCTGATCCGTAGCCTATTATCCGCAGGGTGACATCGTACCCTCTTGTAAGCAAATTTGAAGCAGCCTCCACTAGCAAATTTACTCTCTTGTACTTTTCAACCCTGCCAGCATACGTTAAAATTAACCTGTCCTTATTAGGGTTACAGCGAAACGAGAAAACGTCATCGTCAACACCGTTGCTCACTACAACAGGCATCACTCCGAACTCATCCTTGACTAATTTAGCCTCAAACTCTGAAACACAGTGCACTACATTAGCGGAACGGACTGCAAGTTTTGCCACTGGCTTGTATGGCATCCAAAACATCGTTGTATGCCATGTGCTTCCTGCAAAATGGTGATGAGGCGAAAGCACGAAAGGAACTTTTTCAAGACGGCTTTTAGTAGCCAACCAGCAAAAAGGAACAAGCAATGCACCAATGTTATGAGCATGTAAAAGGTCGGCTTTAACATCTCTGAGATACAATGCAACTTTTGGATCCGGAAAAAAATATGTGTTTGAAGGTGCAAGACAAGAAAACCTTCTCACGTATACTCCGTCATCATCTTCATTCTTCTTTAGTTTTAGGGATGGATCAAGAGTTACAACTTCCACTTCATGCCCTTGCTTGACCAGGTTCTTAGAAACCATCTCGGCTACATGCGCAAGACCTGTTACGTAAGGCGGGTATGTATGCGTCACTTGAACTATCTTAAAAGTTTCCATCTACTGCATGCTCTCGTAAACCCGCAGAGTTTCTTCTGCAACTGTTTTCCAGTCAAATCTTTGAGCAAAAAGCTTAGCTGAACTAGATATTTGGCTACGTAGAGGATCATCAAGTAAAAGTTTTTTCACGCAGTCACTAAGGGCATGGGGATCGCCTACAGGAAACAGTAGGCCGTCAATACCATCACGTATTAGACTAGCGAACCCATCTATTCTTGAGCTAACAACAGGAACGCCATAAGCCATAGCCTCAAGAAGTGTCAACGGACCAGCCTCGTACTCTGAAGGGAGCGCAAATATGTCAGCCGCTTGGTAATATAGTTCTAGCTGTTCTCGTGAAACCCAGCCAGGAAGCAATATATCTTTTTCGAGTCCATATTTTCTTACGAGTCCCATGACGCTCAACCTCAAAGGTCCGTCGCCCCCAATTACTACGTGAAATTCTTTCACTTCTTTTCCGCGTAACAGTTTAACCGCCTCGACCAACGTGTCAAGACGCTTCCTCGCAATGTGTTGCGCTGTGGTGAAGATTAGATGGTCAGTCATTGGCAGTCCAAGCTTACGCTTAGCTGCAACCTTATTCTCGCTATTGCAAGTTTCAGGAATGTCCAATGCATCGACGCCATTGACAATCACTTTAATCTTTTCCTTCGGCGTCCTGTATATACGAAGAAGCTCTTCCTTCACATGTTCATACGGTGTGATAATGACCCTGCTTGAGGCGACGCAAGCCTGTTCAAACCCAAACCCCATCAGAACATAGAACAAGGCACGCTTAAGGCTTGGAGAGCTAAGGGAACCACGTAAAATAGGTTTCAACTCGCCATAACTTGTATCATGGATCGTAGTAATCTTCCTTTTGAAAGTAACGAACGCCCCAACGTAGGGTTCCTCAACATGAACAACATCAAATTTCTCATTTGCAACAAGTTTTTTAGCAGCAGTCGTTAGCCGTAATATGTCAACCAGTACCTTCGAATCATTAGCTAACGGACGATTAGACCTGCTTATAACGGAGCTGGATGGTTTGATGAATACTACGCCTTCTTGAATGATCCTTGGATCACCGAAGGATAAGACCTTACATGAAACACCGAGTCTTCTGAGGTGCTTAACTAAACAGAACGTATGCCTTGCAACCCCCCCAACTTCAAAAGGCGGATACTCCCTCGCCACGAACAAAACATTCATTCGCAAGAGAACCTTTCGCGACGTAAAAGGCCTTTATTCAACAATGACAGTCTTAAGCTCTGTTTGTAGGAAAGCCTGAGAGAGTTTTTTGAAGTTGCTGAGTGCCCTTTCGGGTTTAGAGGAGGCACATGTTACTGCATACAAGTTTTCCTTGTATTTTGCCAAGTACTGTATAGTTTCTTCCATACTTAACGCTCCAGAAGCCATAATGTTAATGGCTATAACCTTGCTTTTTCCGGTCAAATCCTTGATGTTTTTCTCAACCGTCTCCCTTTTCGGAGCCATTTGATATCCCAGCCTGTTGATGGGCGTCATTACGTACTCGGGATAACAATTTGAAGTTAGTAAAAAATTGAACATGCAACCAAAGTTTCTGGTTTCCACTCCGAAGCCTGTTCCTATCCTCTTCTTAATTCTCTTTCCGACGCTTGCTACCACATCAAAAAGATCGTGCGCTAAGAGAAGATCCGTCAAAATCTCATGAAGCAAAATCGCCTTTACATTTTTCTTAGGCAAAATTTTCAGGTAAGGACTTAGTTCAATTTCAATGAAAAGTTCAGCGAGCCTCGCAGGATTTAATGTTGTTAACGCTGCCACTGCATCTATAATAGATGATTTTCCAGTATGAGCTATTTCACTCAACACAGATGATAGAAGGGCTGGTGTCCCCTCAATGTTGGCTTTCCTGACATAAAGTTGCGCATACGGAACTAAGATGTAGTAATTCAACTTGTTGAATACTTCGCTATTATTGATGTTCAGGTACGTCAGCAATTCCAAGTTATTTTCATGAGTGGAGAAAGTGAAGCCAGTCGCTCCACCTTTAACAGCAGCCTCAACAACTCTAGCCCTATTCTCCAGCAGCGCTTCTCTTACTTCAGCCCTAGCCTTTTCCTGAGATAAGTGGCTAACCCCGATGAACGGGTTATCGCCAAGCAACAGTTCCTGGATCATTTACATTAGCTTGCTGGCTGACCCGCTATCTTGTACATCTCATCTATGAGCCCCATGACCTTGGTAAGGTTTCTCAAGTCTGTTAGAGGCCTCACAGATGAGCCTACGCTACAAATGAAGTGCATATCCTCCAAAGTATATTCGGGGTCAGCAAGGTTAACCGGCGGTGTGTCTCGATAATAGTGTGGCTTATAAAATACAAACTCTTTCTGGTTATTAAGTAACTTATGATCCTCCGCAAACTTTACCTTTAGACAATCCTCGGTAACCTTAAGCTTCCCGTTAGACCCGTAAACTTCTAAACACGTCTCTGGCAGGCGATGGTCTGGACTTGACCATGTCATTTCAACGTTACACTCAAGACCATCTTGGTTCTTCAACAATGCTTCAAAATAATCATCTACACCACTGTACACCGTCCTGCACCTAGCGCTTTCCACATTGTTCACGTTGAACATCCACACCAGTAGATCGAGTAAGTGAATGCCTAGATCCAAATTCACTCCCCTGCCAATAGAGTTAAACCTTGAAGTGGACACCATTATATCGCTGGATTTTATGTAGGCAGATACCTTCTCTACTTCGCCAATTGCCCTCTCTGAAATTAGCAATTTCGCATGTCTAAATGGCAACGCGAATCTTTTCTGGAGACCTACCATCACCACTTGATCATTCTTGACCTTTTGGATCAATGAATAAAACTGAGTCAAGTTTACCGTAGGAGGCTTCTCAACAAACACATATTTAACACCACTATCAAGCAATTTTGATACAATAGGGTAATGCGACTGTGCAGAAGTAGTCACATAAATCGCGCTAAAATCACTAGTCCTTAGCATCTTGTCCAAGTCTCTATAGAACTTGACATTCCTAACGATTCTAGAGGCGCTCAGCGCCATGAGTCGACTTTTATCTACAATGATTTCTACGCAATTAGGTTTAAGCAAATTGAGTATGCTGCTGTGTAATATACCCATCTTCCCAAAACCAACCATGCCAAACCGCAAATCTTGAGAAACATATTTCTCATAATCCAGAAGATCTGGCAGCAGCGAAGCACAATTCAAAAAATTTAGTGATAAATCAGTTTGCTTAAGCATACAATTATTTCTCGTCGTTAAATGTTCCCTTAGCATTTACTTGCAAATACAAGCAGTATCTTAATCCCTTTTAGGCTCGTTTTGGGTTTGAATTAAAGCTGAGCATGTTATGATCTCTAATAGAGCTTTCAAGTTTGCTTCTCACGCAATCCGGAACTAAGAGCAAAGGTTTCATTTTTGCTAAATTACAAAAAGTACGATGACTTGTAAGATTGTTTATTATTAGAACGCCATCAAATGCGTTTTCATCCATAATTAAAACTGTCTTAGCTGAAAGGATAGCAGAAATCAAGCAATTTCAAGTACTTTCAAAAGTATAATTAATGTAAAAACTGATAGTAGCGGCAGTACACTAACATTTAAGTATTTGCCTAAGGCTTTTAGAGAAAGCCGCGTGTCGGCTGTAGCAACTTCCTGTGCACCCAGCAAGGCTATGAGCAGTATGATAGCTATTACGCCTAAGCTTATACCAGTAGTAGTTAATGTCACGATTGTGGTTACGGTTGTTGTGGTTACTGTTGAGATCATGGCAGACAACTGGATACTATTTAGGCATAATTAAGCTTATAAGGTTTATCAGGTTTATCGAAGGCATGATTAGAAACAGGACAACATTGTTTAACCCATGGGACACGCTAACGCCAGCGATACTTCCAGTTTTAAGCGTCAAGAATCCAAAAAATAAACCTATGATGAAAACAAAACCTACGTCGAGTACACTTAGCCAGCCGATGTGAAGAATTGCGAAAATCGCGGTTATAGTGATTAGTCCTGCTTTGTCGCCGAATGTTTTCACTGCATTGCTGAGGAAGATTCCTCTGAAAAGCAGTTCTTCGACAAATCCTGTGGCTAGTATTAATCCGAAAGCAAGAAAAATGATACTATCGGTTGATAGCCCCATCGCAATAGACTCAGGCTTTAAGATCAAGTATTCGATGATTCCGAAAGGTATACCAGTTAACATAACTAAAAGTTGAATAATGGGTTTCTTGAACGTGATTCCCACGTTGGTCAAGCTTAAGCCTTGGATTTTCATCACAGTAATGCTAGCAATAAACATTGGTATTGCAGCTACCAAATACCAGCAGTAAGTGGGCAAGTATTGCAGAGGCAAGGATAGGCTGAATATTCTAATTAACGGCGCCATTGAGAGACAAAGGAAAAGGTTTGAGGCATTTTTTGTTTTTTGCCAGAAAGCTGACAAGGCTATCAGAGAGACAAGGATCATTGAATGCATAAAAAGTCCTGCAATCGGATTAATTAGTGATGTTAAAGTCTCAGCTATTGCAATGAGGAAAATGTAGAAAACGAATATTTTTAGTTCTTGTGTTACTTTTATTCTTGCTACTGAACGTTTATCCATAACTGTAAACTTCTGTATGGAGTGTCCAAGCCTTCTCGATAGAGTAAGAAACTGAGATTCATGTTATCTCCAGTTTTGGTTGGAGTTAAAGTGTAGTTTTGATCCCATGTTTCTCCGTTGCTCAAGGTAATGTTATTTATCGTTTCAATTGTGCTGTTGTTAAGCGTAATAACAATATGATAAGTAACGTTTTCAGACTCATGGTTTACAATGCAAAGTGCAAGAGTCGCGTTTTCTCCAATCGTCAAATTGGTCGGATAATCGGATAATTGGCCGTTTGAACCAAGCACGTAAAACTCGGTAAACTGTTGACCAGTTTGCGGAGTTGAAACAAGATAAACCATTAAACTGCCAACTACCATAATGCTAACCAAAAAGCCTATAACAAAAAGTTTATCGGCTTTGCGTATTGCATTCCAACTGGGAATTTTAACAGAGAGTGAAAATTTGAGTCTTTGATCGACGGATAGTTTTGATCTTCTATATCTGGTTATTGCGGACATGAGTAAAGTGAATGTGAAAAGTGAAGCCATTATAGGAAGCAGCCTTATTCCCCAAGGAGAATAATTTAGAGCTAATCCAACCAGAGGAACAATCGCTATGCTTAGTCCAATGCTTAAAGCTGATCGTTCTAATATGTCTAAATCGTTTTTCTTTGGGAATAATGCATTGATTAATGCGTATCCGGGGAAGAGGAGGACGAAGGGTAATCCTAGTATAATTCTAAGTGGTGATAATGGAGCAGAAAAAATTGTTATCATAAGTGCAATTGATAGGGCGTCAACGATGATAAGGTCTTTATCCATTGAAACTTTTATTGACTTACTCGTTCTTTCTCACTCTTTCAATGCGTTGAATTAATCTTTTTTCAGTTCTTTTTATTAGAATAACCAAGCTTCCGATTGCAAAAGCTTGAGAAGAGAAGAGTAGGAGCATTACACCGAGTAGTGCCCAGCCGCTGTGCCAAACTCCTGTTGTTAATTTGCTAAGAGCTGCCCAAATTAGGAGGGTGAACGCTGGGATTATGGATAGGATGGATATCGCTGAGTAAAGTAGTACTGGATTGTATTTTCTTGCGAGGCCGACAACGGATGATAAGATTCCAAAGCCGTTGCGCCATGAAAGTTTTGCTTTGCCTATTCTGGATCTATACCCAATAGGGACCTCGGTTACTTCGTAATCGGCTACTGTTTGGGCGGCTATTTCTACTTCCGTAGCAAAGTTTCTAGAGCATAATTCCAGGTTACGGGCTACGTCGGTTCTTAGAAGATACATTCCTGAACAAATGTCTGAGAGGTGACTATTCATCAGAAGGTTGAAAGATTTAGTTATTATCCAGTTTCCGAGCCTGTGAAATAAGCTGATATTTTTTTGGTCCCTAACGCCTATTATGTGAGCATAACTGCTTGAATGGTTGAGTAAGCGCTGGATGTCTTTTGCCGGGTAAGTGAAATCTCCATCAAGGACCAAAATGTAGGATGTTGTAACGTTTTCAATAGCCGTTCGTATTGCAGCGGTTTTGCCTTTACCATGTTGCTGAAGCAAGGCTATGCTTCTTCTTTGCTTGATGATTTCGATGGTTTTATCTGTAGAGTAACCATCGATAACAAGAATGTTTTCATATCCTTCTTGGGAAAGTTCGTCCAGTACTAAGCTGATGGCTAATTCTTCATTCTTGACGGGAATGACAACTGTTACGTCATTCTTTGTTATCTTTGAAATCAGAGTACTTGGTTCTCTAGTACTTAATGTTGCTTTGACTAGTATTTCGCTATTTATAACCAAATGTTGCTACTTCGAATTTTACTGATTCAAGAGTTGGATAGTGGAATGAATCGATTCCTTTCTGCTTAGCCAATTCTTGAAATGACCGTAATCCTTTGTTCATTTTTAACTTAGCAACAATCAAAAGACGCTTTACCTGGAATAATGATGATTTAATTAGTTAGCATTAAGCTTCATGACAGTTAGGTACCTTGCAAACTCTGGATTGTTAATCCACAACTTTGCCGCTGCATTGCCCCATTTTTGCGCTAAAGTACCCAGTTTGCTTGTCAGTGGCATACCGATTTGCTTTGTCATCAGGGAAAGTTTGCTTTCAAGAAGATCCTCAAGTTTGGACGTAACAGTGAGAAGTCGATGAACCAGTGAAGCGCCATAAATTCTGACCTTTGCAACTCTTATCGTTAAATCAACAAGAGCACGATCTATTCGCGATAATCGTTTAAACCAGACGCCGGCGTGCATTGCCCTCAGCCGCAACTTTATCAAATTAGCTCTCTCCAGAGAACTAGAAGTATCTCCTTGGGATGGATTCCTAATTGTCGTTGACTAAACCTCTATGCTATTGAGTTATTTTTACTGAATCTATTGATTATATTTAAAAACCTTTATCTGAATAAACCATAATAATAATTAGAAATTTATGACATATAGTAAATTTTTTACTTAATTTTTAAAAAATCTTATAAAAAATACATTTAGGCAGACAAATGGTAACCAAAAAATTACAATAAAAAAGACAAAAAGCAGACTAATTAACATCCAACAACAGGCATGGTAAGCCGACAGTTTTGCACATCTTGAGAGCCACCAAAATCAGAAAAACTCGAAGATTAGCTGGCATGCTTATGCTGAATGAGGTTGAGCAGTGGTAATTTTAGGATTCATCATGCACATTTCAAGAAGGAATTGATGGAATGCTTAGAGAGGGTCAGGAAGTGGCTAGAAAGTGAAAGGCAGGATTTTTGGAACTGGATTAATAGAATAGTTGGAGAAAAGAAGATTAAAGCAGAGATAGCTAATGGAGAAAAAAAGTCAATTAAAGTGCCAGACGTCTATTTGCCTTTGCGGGAAGATGACGCTTTTGCAATCAGACGAACAGAACCCAAACAGTGCTACTATTAAGCAGCAGGAGCAGATTTGGTTGAGTCTACAGAAGTACTGTTGGGCATACCCCATAATGACCAATAAGGATGGCGTTTCTGCGGATGGAGAGCAACGGGCATAAGTATGCAAGCAACATGGCGAATTTCTTTTAGCTCGCATTTATACATAAGAATCCAAAAACTATCAGCTTCTTAATCGTTCAAATGTAATTTTTTACTGTTCTATCCGAAAAGTTTTATTTGGACTTTGAATGCTGCTGTAAAGTACGGACCAACTATAAAAATGGTTACTTCCCCTTACATAATAATTAAATCGTTTAATTCCAAGAGTTTTAAAGAAAAGGTTTCTGTGACAATTGCAGCATTCCTCGATATATTTCTTTTATGGTTAAAATACCTGCCTAAAGGCAGCGTCATTGTGACGGTAAACAATTCCAAAATGATACTTTATCCAAAAAAAGGCACTATACACAGAGATTTATACTTATATAAAAAAAGAGAGTGCATTTGCACGGACCACTTAATCCATGATGGCATCATTAAAGAAGGCGATGTAGTGTTAGATGCTGGCGCCAATATAGGCTACTATACACTAATCGAATCCAAACTTGTTGGGACAAAAGGAACCGTATACGCAGTAGAACCAGTCAAAAGCACCATAGAATTATTAAAAATTAATGTTAAGTTAAATAATTTAAAAAATGTGAAGATTTACCAATTAGCCTTCGGAGGTCAAAATAGAGAATCCACAGTTTATGTTTCTAGCGCATCTAACTTAAGCTCTATGAATAAAGAGTCTGCTGGAGGAAAAATTTTAGACGTTCAACCAGTCTCTGAACAAACGGTTGACACTTTTCTAGAAGAAAAGTTAACACCGAAACTTATTCGTATGGATGTTGAAGGCTATGAATATGAAATACTAAAAGGAATGCCTAAGACACTTAAATGTGATATTAAAATTCTTGTTGAATTGCATCCAGTTTTTCTCTCAAGAAATAAATTAAATGAAATTTTTAAAATCTTGCAGGAAAATGACTTCATGGTCAGATTCGCTATCTTCGAGGACAAAGTGAAGAAAAACAGAATAGTTCGTTCTTTATACAGTAAAAGCGGAGTTAATTTGCCTTTGTATTTCTCGAATATATCGTTGAAAGAACTTCAATTAGTACTTGAAGAGCATCCAACTGATGCCCCAAATGTACTGCTAGAAAAATCAACAATAACTTTTAGCGTGACACGCCCAAGAGATAAATTTTAATGATTTGTTTAACCCCATTTATATTATTATTTTTTATTTTACAATGATAATTTTCCGATGATTGGGTTAAAATTTAAGTAATCCATCTAATGTCATATGATTTAGCGTTAAAAAATAATATGCTGTTAATCCATCGTATGAGGCGTATTATATTAAATAAATCTGAAACAATAGCATAACAAAGTATTTCACTCATTTTTGTTTTTTATCACGGCGTATTTCAAAATAAATCATAACTATCGTTGATGCAACTATTATCCCACTAATGGCAGAAACTAACTGACTTGTTGTTATCAATAACGGTTGAGAATACGAAATCTCGAATTGACTTATTGTCAGATTTATCGGAAAAGCGTTAAAAATGTAATTAGCTGGTAAAGGGGTGTCCGATAAAGAGTAGTTTTCTATTTGTGCAAACCATCTATCTGGGACATAAGATTCCAAAAATACAAGGAACGCTGTTTCATTTGCCTTCACATTTCCTGCCCAATTTAGCAATCCTGTTTGAGTAAAATTAACCGTTCCTATGTTGTCTTCAGGAAATAGGATAGGGGAATATGATTCGATCGAAGTTGACGACGAATTTAGGTTTTGAGCAATTGCGGTTTCGGTGTTTGCAGTTGTCGAGATATACATGAAATCTAAGTTGCTATCATTAATTGAATTTTCAATTGTTATCGTATGATCGCCTGTGCTAATGAATACTGAATTAATTGTGAGCCAAACCCAGTTTGCGGTGCTCGATGTGATAGACCCCTGATAAATTGTGGTATTGTCGAGTAATATTTTGATGTTTCCTGAGGGTGCAACTAATCTGAGACCTAAAGTATAGTTTCCGTCAGTTGCAAAGTATAAATTTGCAGTTGCTGTTGAGTTCGGTTCCATTAGTAATGTTCCAGAATTTTCAGCCGAGGCAAAAGAGGACATCTCTTGGGTGTCATAAGTGTTTTGACCAGAAAAGAAATTGGCACAATCTAAGAGGTAAAGAGTGTTCAAACCTGCTTGGTTTATCATTGTAGTTAATTGATCAATTTGACTTTGAAGTTGTTGTTGTGAGACTAAAGAGACCACGTCTAGATAAAGGGAAATTGGCTGATCATTTTGTATCAAAAGCTGATGAGTACCCTTTTCAAGATACGCGCTTATTTTAATCCATTGGAAACCCGAAGCATTGGTAAGACTTGCCGTTGCTGTTTGACCCGAATCTATAGTTAATGAAATCGAGTCATTTGATGTGCCTAACACTCGTATCCAGATGCTATAGTTTCCAGTTTGCGTCACACTGATAGGCATTCTTAGACTCGCAGTTTCATCAGTGTATGCAAAATAGTTTGAGAATCCCATCTCTCCATCTTTCGCGTTTTGAACCCTTAAAAACGGATGATCAACTGTGAAGCTATAGGTTCGAACTATTTGCCAGCCGTCAGGGTTTTCTATGTCAATATAATTTGATGGGTCAATGAAATTATTTATTTTCATCAACGCTAGGTCTGTAATATCTGTGTCTTCAAACAAAATTGTTTTGAAGCTGCTGAAGTTTTGAAGTTGATCATTTGAAAGCTGATCTGCGTAAATAAGAGTCCAGTTTTGTGTAGTGTTTAGTGTGTCAAAAAGTGATAAAGCTTGAGGGCCTCCAACAGTTAGCACTCCAGATGCTAAATAGATCCATGGCATTGTAAGTTTATTCTCGTAGATAACTACATTTTCAAGTTGGTAAGCTACTTTAAAATTAGAAGAGTTAGACAAAACATTATTAATTTCTGCAAAAGAAATTTCATTCCCTATATCATTGCCTAGGAAACCTTGGGTATTGTTCAAGCAAACGATATACTTGACGCCAAATTGAGAAAGAATTTGAGCGAAGGATGGCGATTGATAATATGTGAAGAAAAGGTCGACCGAATACAAATAATCAAATGCGCTTTGATCAAATGAGAATAATTTTCCATCCGGAGATGCTAAATCAATTACTCTATAAGTGTGTTGAGGGTCTGCGTTGTCTAACCAATTTTCTATTGCCGAATAGAAAGATGGATTTAGCTGAACAACGTACGAGTCTTGGGGACTGATTTGTGGTTCATAACTTGTAAGTGGACCAATATTGCTATAGGCGAGATTGGCTTCAAAAAATACGTATGAGATGGGTATAAGGATAATAATAATTATCGCTAAAGCGAGTAATATTTTGATTTTAGAATGCCAAATTAATGACTGAAACCCATGGCTATTGTTTTCGCGATTTTTATGGAAAAGCTTTATTTTATTAATCCTGTTTTTTTGAGTAAATTTTGGTCGAGCTTGATACATATGGAAAAGCTTTGTTAGAATTACGTCTATTGAAATTCCTGCCATCATGGAAAACACCATGCTGACGGTTATCAAAAAACGATAGGCCACTTGTATATCATTAAAAATGGGCAAGAACCTTGTCAAAGCAACCCATAAAGGCGTATTAATGCCAACGCTTAATGCTACCGCAAATAAACCAGTGATGAGCGTAATGTAGTAAAGCTTCTTTCGTTCAAAAAATAATAGAATTACTGAAAGGATTGGCAGGAGTATTACAACAGGAATAAAAGTGTTTGAAAAAGTGGAATTGGTTGGAAGAAGGAAAAAAGACTGCCAAAAGTTGTTTGAGTAAGCGCTTAACTGTTGATATTGGGAGAACGTATTTGTTGCGGGAACACCAGAAGACGTGTAAGTCCCAACAATTATGTAAGCTGATAGTAAAAGCGTTACTATTATAACGATTAAAAGTAATCCAATTCTTACCAAAACGGTTTTGGTTTCCTTTTTTATGTTTTTTGGGTTAAAATGAAAAATTATGATTAGCAATGAAAATATAGCGAGAGGTATTCCGTTTTCATAAATTAGCTCTGTAGTAGCAAAAATTGTGACGGCAACTAAAGCTAGTCCAGCTAAAATGGCAAATTTAATGCTTTTATTAATTAACGCAAGGTAAATCAAGTAATAGGCTAATGGAAGTAGCGCATACCCCCATAAATAATAAATGTGAGCCGTTAGCTCGTATAGAAAATACGGCGTCAGTATATAGAAAATGGCTGCAAGCAAACTACCGAATCGATGTCCAGACAACTTGTAAGACACAAAAAGCATAGAAAGACCACAAACAAAAATTTCAAAAATTATGTACACTTTATATGTGTAAACGGTATTGCCATTGAAAATTACGAAAAACAAATAGTGAAACATTGAATAAATGTTTAAAGAGTAATTTGCGCTAGAATATAGAACATCCCAAGAAAGTGGCAATATTTCGCCTTTTTTCAAGAAAAGAGTGACTTCAAGAAACCATTTATACTCGCTTGATAGGTCACTCATAAAGCCGAAAGGTAACTTGTAATCCAATAAATACGGAAGTGTTAACGCAATAATTGTAGCCACCAAAATGGCTAAATTAGTTCGAAGGGGATGTTTTTCATAAAAACTCTTGATACTGCCAAGTAAACTCAATTTTTATCTACTCGCCAATTAGAAAACTTAATGTTTGCTTTAACCCAAATCTTAGCTGAGAGTATCCGTTCAGAGAAATAAGTTTATTTTTAATCCTTCGCTTTTTCTTGAATAGGCTTCCAACTAAGTTCTTTGTATACCTTAATAGTTTCTTTAGCACAATTCTCCCACGTAAATCTTTCAGAATATTTTATTCCTCTTTGGCGAATTTGGCTATAAAGTTTTTTATCCTTTAGCAGAGTAAAAAGTTTATCCGCCATATCCTCTACGCTTGTACATTTTACACCACACTCTGATACTTCTTTTGGGATTCTCAGAGCCTTCCTCAACAATACGGGCACTCCTGACTTTTGGCTTTCCAATATTGGAAAACCAAAGCCTTCAAGGGTACTACAAAATAGAAAAACATCAAAGGAAGTGTAAATTTCTGGTAAGGCAGATTCTTCTGCGTAACCTTCGAGTTCCACTTTTTCTTCTAATCCTAAACTTCTGATAGTATTTTTTATCATACCTTGCTGGCTTCCTCTTCCATAAATTCTAAATTTAACTTTAACATTAGGGTATTTTTTTACAAATGAATGGATTGTACTTATCATAAAATCCATGCCCTTTCTTTTACCTAACCCGCCTATAGATCCAACAATAAAGAAGTCTTTGTCATCGAATTTGTCTTTAGGCTTAAATCTGTCATCTATGCCCTGTGATATAACTGAAATCTTATCTTGATTGACGCCCAACCGTGAAATCAACTCATCCTTAGTTAAGCTAGACACCGCAATTATTTTTGTTGCATATTTTGCAACTATCTTATAAGAAACCCACTCATACAGGCAATAAATCAACCCATAAATCCCATCGGCGCTCTCGAAATCTGATAGGTGATGAAATGTCACTACGCTATTCTTATTCCTAAGCAAAGGAAAAAACAGACCTTGCTCTGGAAAGACTGCATGAAATACTTCATCAGGTTTCCTCTTTAATCTCTTAAGTAGGGGAAAGAAAATACCAAAATCATAAAACAATACACTCGATGCCGATCCGAATGGTTTTGCTCTAAAGCTTTGTGTTAAGCATTCCAAGCTAACTCTTTGCTTAAGCAATCCATTACAAAGTTCAAAAATATATCTGTGCATGCCTCCAAATACAAAATAATCACGCTCTCCGTTATCGTAGGCTTTCCTGGATAACAAAAAAACCTTTATTTTTCTTCACCCTCTCCTTTCAAATGCCAAATTATGGATAGATAAAAAAAATCAACATATATATTTTCTAATTGATCTTTTCTGTCTTAAAGCAATACCTATGACTTCAACCATTAAAATATTATTAAAAGTCATTTGAATGTCTGGAGTAACTTTGAAATTGATGATGAATAATTCACACTATTGCTATAGGTTAGGATATTTTTTCCAATATGTTTCGATGTAGTCTTCAAGGGCTTCTTCCCAAGTCCTTGTCGTACCCATTTTTAGAAGTTCCAGCTTATAGTTTCTCGACATCTCTGAGTTTGCCCTAGTAGCGGGTAGTGGAAAACATGCGGAACTCACGGGTTCGATCATCACGTCGGATTTGCCCAGAAAGTCTACAATCTTCTTAGCTACATCGAATCTAGAACCGCTTCCATTATTCGTAAAATGATAGAGGCCATAATAGCCAGTTTCAATTAAATCTGCCAAGCATTCGGAAAAGTCCACAGTATATGTTGGGCTTCCTATTTTATCATTAACCACCTTGAGATTTTTGGTTTCAGAAATTAGTTTAATGATTTTTCCTACGAATTTTTTGTCTCTTGTTGGACCCCCACCAAACATCCAGCCAGCTCGCACGATGTAATAATGTTTTAACAAATTTTGGACTATCTTTTCGCCTTCGAGTTTGCTTCTGCCATAGAAGTTAATTGGATTTGGTTCGTCAAATTCTGTGTAGGGTTCATGTTTATCCCCATAAAATACTCCGACAGTGCTTATGTATGCCAGTTCAATTTTTCGTTTTTGGCACACTAAAGCAACATTTTTAGTCCCTATAGTATTTGTGAGAAATGCAGTATCCGGCTCAAGTTCGCACTTATCAACATCAGTTTCAGCGGCTAAATGCATTATTACGTCAGGTTTTACTTTTGTCACCATTTCTTCTATTTGCTTTAAGTTTCTAACATCCAAGTGCTCAATTTGTGTATTAGGTGGGGCTAAATCGGTAATAAAAATTTCGTGTTGCCTTTTCGAGAGCGTAGGGCATAAAGAACTTCCCAGCATTCCAGCGCCGCCAGTTACAAGTATCTTCACTTTAAAACCTCTTTAAGATGGCAAGTTTGTTCTATGACATCCAATTTTGAGTTTGTTAAGGATAGGAAGTGCACTCATCATCCTTTCACTATCAACGATTGCATTTTTAGCTAGCTGTTCGCACTGTTTAACACATTCTCTGGTATAAACATTGGTATTCTTGCAATGAATTATAAGAGAAACAAATCGTTTAGACATTAGTCAAGCACCGATGTATAATCAGAATGGAGCACTTGCTCAAGTCACTCAGCAAATGGATGCTACCGCCGATAATAAATAGCCTGCGAAATCGAAAAAATAAGAACACAAATAGTAATTACTTAATATTTCAATTCTGTTATTCAAAATCCAAGCGTAAACAACCATAAAAATAGCCATCAAAACTGCACTAAATATGGTTTTCCAAAGACGTTTCACATTTTTGGCTTCGCTAATATTCATGATTTAGCTAATTAGAATTAAGCTTCAAAGCAGCTAGGTATCGGGCAAACTCTAAATCGTCAACCCATGCCTTTGCCGTAACGTTGCCCCATTTCTGCGCCAAACAACATATCTTGTTTGCTAGCGGCACACCATACTGTTTTATCATAAGGGAAAGCTTGTTTTCAAGAAGACCCTTTAGCTTGGATACAACAGCAAAAAGCCGATGAATCAGCGAAGCGCCAAGAATTTTGGCTCTTGCAACTCTTATAGTTAATTCAACGAGTACACGGTCTATTCGTGGCAAGCGTCTAAACCAGACGCCGGCGCGCATTGCGCTCAGGCGTAACCTTATCAAACTTGCTCTATCCATAAAACTGAAAGGGTCTCCATTGAACGAATACATAACTACCGTTTATTAAACCTCTAAGCTATTGAATCATATTTTTAACGAAATCAATATTACATCATGAATTATCAAAAAACTTTATCCCAGAAAATGACAGCATCAACAAAAAAGCGAATTGCTCGCTCTTTACTGGAAAGACCTCTAAGATTTTTACATATTTACTCAATTTTACGCCATCTGCACACTTGCAGCCTTAATAGCAAAACCCTTAAACTACAAACACCTATTCAAAGCTTCATGTTCAGAACTAGGATTGGAAATTTCAGAAAGCTTGTTTTTGTTTTCCAACTTTTATTAAGGAGTAGTTTTTGAGTTATTTCTTTAAAAAATAGAATTGAGATAAAATAAGCATTTAGTTGTTTATTGCTTTTCATCGTTTGTTGTCACGTTTTCGTCGTTCGTTGTCACGTATTGCAGTCACATATCTATTTAGAGCCGTTGTGTTTACTCCATTAAATAGTAACCAGTTGACAAGGCAGCAAGCCTTTTCCTGTTTTTTTGGAGATTTTTTATGGGCGCAAGGTTTTTTTATTCGAAACCGTTCATTTTTCTCTTTCTAGCTATACTAGTAAGCAGTTCATTTGTTGGTTATGCCGTTTTGCAAAACAGTTTATCTGAAAATTCTACTTTTTCGGTTTCGATCCTGCCTTCTGGACCTGTTGCGTTAGGTTTGAATCAAACTAAGGTTTTTATTGCTGACGTAAGTACCACTGCTACATCTTTGAATTATGTCTGGTCAATTAAAAGCTCTTCCTTAGGCGATTTAGCAGTCAATGGTTCCGAGATTCTTTTGTTGACTGATGGTAACCAAGCGGTTTTTAGGTTTTTAACGGGAAATCTGGATTTTTGTTGGATAACTGTAACCGTGAACTCTACAGCTCAATCTGCTAATGCAGCGGCTGCAGTTTTGTTTATAGATACTTACAATAATTTAGCTTCAACTGCAAGCTATATCGTTTCTTGCGATGATAATAGTAATTATCAAGTGATTAATGGTACGAACGGCAACATAATTCCAGCCTTTGCTTCAACATCCGCCAACGTCACTCTTAACGACGCAATTGCTCAAGGAGGAACAATAACTATTCGGGCAGGTAATTATACTGGAGCAGAATTGAATGTTCCTGGAAATGCTACAATTGTTGCTGAACTTGAAACCATTGGGATAAAATATGCCTCAATAGCTGATGGAGCTAAAATCGATGAGCCTGATTTTAACAATGCTTTTGGAGGATACGTTTCTAGTAGTTATACAATAGCGACTAACGAAACTTCTTTAGCAACATCGACGACTTGGTTTCTTGCTTTTAAAGCCGATGGCTCTGTTTACTTCGCTTCAACTGATGCAAGTTCGGTAATTACTCAAGCTTTCTTTTATGGTGGCGAAGTTTACTTTAGAAGCGGTATTTATCCGTTATATATGGATGTGCCATTTAGTAACAACTTGGTGATCGATGGAGATCAAGGGGTAGTTTTTCGTGCCATGACGAATAACATGACTATGTTTGCCACTATTCCCGTAACTGGATATACAAACATAACAATTCGAGATGTCAGTTTTGATTCAAATAATTTAGCTGAAAGGATAATTGATGGGTGGTCAGAGTTTGTTTATCCTTTCACGACTTATATGACGATTCAAAACTGTGAATTTTCCAATCCAGTGACGGCTATGAAAGGCGCCATAGATTTACATGGAAGCTACTTATATTTTGAAAATAATTTTGTAAAAAATATTTGGATCATCAACATGTGCGACGGCAATGAACATGTCTTTACAGGTAACACCGTAGAACAAACGTATGATTCAGGGATAAGCATCGGGACAGCTGGGTCGAATCGGAATTATGATTTCGTTATCAATGATAATATTATTAATCAATCCCAGCCCGGCGTGGGATTTGGAATAGACATTTTTGGAAATATAGAACAGGGGACAGTTACTGGAAACGTTGTTTACGGTGGAGTTGGTGAATATGATGGAATAATTGTTGAATCAGATGGTAGCTTATTGTATTATCCATCCAACGTTACCATTTCCGGAAACATAATTGCTGATTCATACCGCAATGGCATTGACGCATGTGGAGGCACCAGCATAATTGTAACAGGAAACGTAATCTCTCACGTTCAAAATGGAGCAGGAGTATTTGGAGGTAACGCTACAACCATTATCGGTAACACAATTACTGATTGTGCTAATGGAATCATGATGGCGGGGATACAGGAGACAGTAATTGGTAACACGATTACAGATTCATCGTATTTTGGAGTAAGTGGAGGAGATGGTTTTAGTATTTATCCAAGCGGAAGTATCATTGCCAATAACAAAATTCAAGGTGGCGGTTACTCAGGTATCAATTTGCAAGGAGATTCAACGCCTATTTCAAATGTGGCCATTACAAGCAACGTTATTTCAGATTTTGGTCAAGCTGGCGACAGCACATATTTCAATGGAATTAATCTTAACCATGTCGTAAATAGTATAATATCCCAAAATATTATTTTTGACGATCAGACGGCTAAAACTCAAGGATATGGGATATACGTCACAGCCAATGGAGGCTCAGAAGATTTCTGTCTTGTCGAAGGAAATGTTTTAGTATCAAATGAGTTTGGAGCAGTATGGGGCAACTTCGGGTCAAACTGCACGATTTCAGGAAACATTGGGTATCCTTAAAACTTTTTGAAGTGTTATCTATTTTCCGCCACTTCCATACTGTAGCAACAATTAGACAAACACAAAAAGCAGATAACGCAACCGCAGAGATTATGTCTTCCTAAATAAAGTGTTTGAGGTTTATAGTAAATGTCGATTGTGCTAAGTGGGAGTCACCATGATTGATGGAGCCTGGATGCGACGTCATATTGACCCTTTGGTGTGGTCGAATAGGCGCGTGCCTTGATTTGACTAGGAGGAGAAACGGATGGAAGTGCTAGAAAGTGCTGTGTTGAATAACTTAAATACTTCTTGTGTGCAGAACGCTTGTTATGGATTATTTGAGAGATTGGAAAGGCTACAATGAAGCATTAGTGAAAAGAGGCTTGATTCTGCTGGATTTAGACTTTGTTGCAGGCTGGTCTAGAGAACTTGAAGCCATGAACGATGGCAAAGAAGGAGGCAGATACCGTTACCCAGAATCATTCATCAAACTGCTAGCTGTGGTGCACGCTTATGTTTTGCCATATCGGCAGCTGGAAGGCTTCACGCGCGGCTTAAGCCAGTACGTCGATGATCTCAAAGCTCCAGATTACACTACTATCTGGTGGAGAATTGCAAAGATGAAAGTGGATTTAGAATCTTGCGTCGACTTGGACAAGGATGTTACTATTGCTGTTGATTCAAGCGGCATAAAGGTCTCTAATCGTGGCGAGTGGATGCATAAGAAATGGAGAGTTCAACGCGGCTTTATCAAGGTGCATATAGCGGTTGACATCAAAACAAAGCAGATCCTCGCCATTGAAGTAACCAAAGAGGATGTTGGAGATGGACGCATGCTTAGGCGGCTGGTAGATAGTTCGCAAAATAGGGTAGCTTTGAAGCGTATTATCGCTGATGGCGCGTATGATTCTCAGAGCAATTTTAGGATGCTTGCTGATAGGGTTATTGATCCGTTGATTTTGGGTGCGCAAAAATGCATCGGTTAAAGGGGACGGCTGTATGCCTCGTAAATTCGTTGTGATTGAGCAGCTTGGCAATCCCAATTGGAGAAAAAATCAGGGTTATGGTTATCGGTGGATGGTTGAGTCGGCGTTCTCAAGCATAAAACGTGTGTTCGGCGAGTACATCTGTGAAGTGAAGTGGCCAAACATAGTCAAAGAGTTGTTGCTGAAAGCTTCAATTTACAACTTGTTTATGAAAATAAACCTAAACTGAACTTCAAACCCAAAAACAACAGAGTAACCACCTGAAAGGCACTCTCAGTCATTCGACACAGCACTAGAAAGGAAAGTGATTGAATAGGAACTTCACAAGGTGCACGCTTTACCTGATAAAAAATTACGCGACCTCTTTTGAGACTCAGGCTTTTGCTCAATTCGGGCATCGTAATATCATATAGGAAACATGCCTAAAAGCCATTGCTTAAGAATACTTACCTTAATACTTTTTTTTATCATCCCTTTTTGAATGGTTTTATCATTTATCACTCTAATTTCTTGAGCTTTGGCGCGAAGTAAAAGACAACTCCTAAGATGTCTGATATTCCAAATAATCGATTTTACCGTTGCTGAAGCCATATCAACTCTTTTTATAAGTAAGTAAAACATCGTTTCGCTTGATAATATCGCGAAATATTGCGGCAATATTCTTACAAGAGTCGAAATTGAGTAATTCTTCGTGAGGGTTCTTAGAATATTCTTCTCTGCCAAGAATCTTACTTTACTTGGCTTGAAAATAGAGTTGACAGTTACTGAGACTTTATGATAACTGACAGCTAATGGATTAACACATACTTTATAGCCTGCCAGCCTGATCCGCCAGCAAATATCCAAATCCTCATAAAGTGCAAAGTAATCAGAATCAAATCCACCCACCTTAATAAAAACTTGGCGCTTTATCATAGAGGGGCAACCATAGGCAAAAAAAACGGGGGATTTTAGATCTTTTTGGGTTTCATTAACTTTATTTTTGGCTCTCGGCGAAGCAAAGCCCAATACATCTACATCTCCGCCAAGGTTATCGATCAAATTAGTTCTTTTGTTAGCACTATCGATTTTTAGAGTTTTGCCAGTACATACTCCGATAGTAGGGTCAGATTCCATTACTTCGATCAACTCATTGATGAAGTTGGAATCAAGCTCCATGTCATTAGCTACAAAGAGAAGATAGTCTCCAGATGCATGTTGTACTGCAACATTGCATCCTTCGGAAAACCCAAGATTCTTTTGACTTTTAAACACTATAAACTCAGGAAAATACTTGGTTAAGAACTCAACACTATCATCTGTAGAACCATTGTCCAAAATAACGACTTCGAAATTAGGATAATTTAGTTTCTTTACTGACCATAAAAAATGCTCTAAAAGTCGCTTGCCATTATAATTCAATATGATTATACTTACTTTCTTAACAAACGAATCAGCCATCTAAACTACCAGTTTTTTGACCCATAGTTGAAGACATTATCAGATTTAAATCTTATTTGTTAGGCTAATTCAATTGGTGAGAAACGCTTGGCTGTACGCTATCTTTCCCGAAATTATCATTTGGAAGGTCTTAGTATGCTGGGTGAAATTTAACAGTAATGAACAAAAATGTTAGACCATCAGGGTGATTTTTAAGAGAAAATTACCAAGTTTAGCTACCAACTGGCGACCTTCTTTTTAACATTCTTACTGTTGAAAAAGCAAGATAAACCAGAATTGCAGTTACTATTAACGATGAAATGAGTAGACCCAAGAAATAAGTTGTTTGGGGTGAATAAGTTAGGCTGATTATCAATGTTCCAGTGGAGTTAATGAGCCAGCCATTGAAACTATCATTTTCTTGAATGTGATCAATAGCCGGTAAAGCGGTGCCATTGAGGGTCGCCGTCCAACCGCTTGAATAAACCTGATTAAGCGTTAGAAGAAACGATGAATTTGAATATACAATGACTTGATATGAAGTCGGATTTTGATATGTGATTTGCAGTTTCGCCTCCGAACTATTTGTATGAACAACCGGAACGGCATATTCATTCTGATATACAACAACATCTGGAAGGGTTTCAATTTTTTCTATGCCACCCTGTGCTGAAAGACAGCCCAACAGGTCAGTCGTATTGTATCCACTTTGAATATTGGTATAAACAACAATGTATTTTATGCTATATGATCCCCATGTTTCTGCAATGGAGTAGTTTCCGTTAAGTAGCTCACTAAGAAATAATGAACTATTTGAAGCTGAAATGCAGGGCATGCCGTTGAATCCACCATATATTACTCCATTGACGCCTTCGTAAGGTAGCGAAAAATAGGTACTGTCAATTACTTGGCCATCTGGACAAGGCAGATAAAGCACAAAGTACTCACTACTGCCCAAAATCGTTTTGCTCCATTCACTATACCCAGAAGGTGTTTGATACAAGTTTAATTTGGTAGGAGGCCCAGATAAAGTGTTACCTGAAGTCTGTCCTGTATACCAAGGATTGGCAGCTAAGATAATCAGTGCCAAAATCATAACAAAGCAAATAATGCGTATGTTTCTACTTTTAATGCCCTTAAACTTTGTAAACACATTCGGAATGGTTTCATTCGCATAACCTATCAGTAATGCTAAACCTAGACTAGCAGGAACCAGAAAGACACTCGGCGCCTCGAATATTGAACCATAAGGCAAATGCAACGCGATGTAAGACATATTTTCATACGAAAAATAGGCTGCAAAAACGAAGAGATAAGCAAAAGCAGCGAAAAGAACATGCCTGTCGCGCGGTCTTATTGCTATGGCCATCACAGCTATGATAAGAGGAACAAATGACAGTATAGTTAGTTCTTTCGCAAAATAGGTTTCAAATTGATAGTTAAATGTGCTTCCCCATAACCTAATCGGATTTAATATATTTGATAAGTGACTGAATTGGGCAATAGTTGCGGCAAGAAATGAACCTTGATAGAATGACAAAAGGTTCGAGCTATTAAGCGATACCATAAAATTCAGATATGTTAAAAACCATATTAATATAGACACTATTGTGACAACAATGCCTCTGACAAAAATTTTGACATTACCTTTAGACTCAAACAAAGCTAATAGAAATCCCAGCACAGGGTAAATGAGAATAAAGGAAACTTGTGTTGTGGCAATTGAGAGTATAATGCCGCTGACCAGGGCGTAACGTAAATCACTTGTTTCTAAAAATTTCTTCGCGGCTATCAAAAAAAGTGGTAGAAGATCATAAGCAATCAGATAGAATATCCAACCAAACATAAGCCAATTGAATACTATCGGCGTGGTCATGAAAAAGAGACCTACCAAAAACGAGGAACAGCGTCTTAGACCCAAAGACTTGGCTAGGGCATATGCAGTTATCCCGCCTAAAGCGACGAGGAAAACCGCTAACAGCTTAATCTCTGCCCCACCAAAAAAGCCTATTTGACCTAACGCAGCGTTTATAATTTCGAAAAAAGGAAAACCCCACACTTTATTCGCACTTCCAAAGCCGTTATAAGACCAAGAAAACAGGGTGGAGCTGAAAACGGCTAATGTACCGCTTGCTGTTACAGGTATACTCCAATCTTGTTGGGCTACGTCACCTTGACTAATTATCACCCCGAAGAGAAAGAAAATGGAGATAGTTATGTAGGTACATGAAGCCAATAAGAAATCACGTAACTTGCTGCTGATTAGCAGTTTAATACTTTTCATTAGTAGTCACTTAGAGGTTGAAACCAAATTTATAAAGAATATGGTTTAAACATTTTGTCAAATTCCTTGAGAAAATCGTAACCGATTAAATAAGATATAACCAAACATAAGCCGATTAAGTGCAACTGCAGTTGACATAAAAAATAATCCGGATAAAAATGAGGAAAGACTATCAGATTAAAAGACCTGGCAAGAAAATAAGGCGAAAATTTCGCCTGAAGAAACAAGGCAAATGGATAACAACTTTATCTCTGCGCCTCTAACAAAGGAGCTAAAATAGCATTTGGAATTTTATTTTAGATTTCAAATGAAATGTCCTTTAAAGTTTTTGATAGAACATTTCTTTTAAAGCTATCGACGAAGGATCTTAAAATTTTTTTAGGCATCAGTATGGTTCCTAAAGCAAACATCCAAAACTTTACGTTAAAAATGTTATTGCGTCTATATTTAATTAGGAGAACTATTTCTCTTGCCAAATTTTTCATAGAACCAGCAGTTTTTAGTTGAATAAGACCCTCGTAATGACGGCTCATGAAATCTATACAGTCCTTTCGTACATTCGCAAAATCCTCGTCAGCATAAACAGTTTCAAACATTTTTATCCAGCTCTCAGTTGGAGATGTATCATAGATATGGGAATTATGCCTAGTCATGCTGCTTTCTATCCGAACTGCTACTGTATAATCTTTCAAGAAAACTACTTTGTGCTTCCTCAAAATATGAGCAAAAGGATAGATATGAGCTGGAAAGATATCTATGTGAAAGGGCATATCCAGAAATTTCCTTCTATAAGCCAATCCTGAAAGCTGACCAACAGACTCGAAAATTTTTTCTATTTCCTTCTTACCATCAAAAATCGATATTATTGAATCCTTGTTTCTATCATAAGGCCTCACTGCTCTCACAGGAGTTTTGATATCTCCGTCAAACCAAAAATAAGGTCGAGTTACTGCACCTATGTCTTCGCTTAATAAAAAAGCATTATTAGTTTTTCGAAGAGCACCTTTACAGAGAACATCATCCTGTCCCATTAGAAACAGAATATCTCCCTTTGCTAAATTTCTTAAAACTTCAAGATTTTTTCCATAACCCAAATTTAATTGATTCTTGTAAACTTCGATTCTTGAGTCATTAAAACTCTTTACGACATTTACAGTATCATCAGTTGAATTATCATCTGAAACAAGAATTTTATAATTTTTAAAATCTTGTGCCAAAATACTCTTTAAAGTTTCTCCGATAAGAGTGGACCCATTATATGTGGGTATGCAAATCGTGAAATCAAGATCTTTTGGGATAGGACTCACATTATTCTCCAATCTTAGTGATTTAGCTTTTACGCCTTAACGTGGTCACAGTGCGATGTAAAGCTTTTCCTTGATATCTTTTTCCAGCTTATTAATTAGCCTATGGCACGCGCTGCAGCGATGAACGATTTTCACTCCACTCTGTTTGTTTGGCCATTTAATGGCTTCAGGGAAGTAAATCGGTTTTTTAGTAACAATATTGGTACCAAGCAAAATACTAAGGATTTAGTTGATGCATTTAAAAGAAATCCTCTCTCAAACATTAAGGCGTTTTATTTGAAATCTAGCCTATTGAAAAGATGCTTTATAAAGAGCGAATAATATTTTGTTGAAAAATGAAGGTTGATCAATTTGGATACAAACAAAACTTTTACGTTCTCAAATATTAAATTAGTCTTGCAGCATCCATCAATTGCGGTCTCTTTTATTCTGGGGGGAAAGACAGAAGCATATCGTGCTATTCTCAAGGGGCTACTTAATAACCTATCAAAATGTGATGACTCTACAATTGAAAAGCTTTTGAAGAGATCTACGCCTTCTTTTCAGTTGCCTAAAGATGCTCTCATATACAGAAGTGCTGAATTTTCGTATATTGTAATGCTCTACTATCTTGTGCGCGCTTCAAAACCGCACGAAATTGTTGAAACAGGAGTATGGTCGGGAAAAACTAGTTGGGCTATACTCCAAGGCTTGGCTGACAATGGCAGAGGTCATTTGACGTCAATAGATTTGGGTGTTAAGGAAGGTAATGGTTCAAAATTACCTACCAGTCAGATAGGTGGTTTCGTTCCTGAAAACTTGCGCAAATATTGGACATTGGAAATCGGAGATGCCACAAAACTTCTCCCAAGAATTCTCTGAAACTAGGATCCATAGATATGTTTTATCATGACAGCAACCACAGTTATGAACATATGATGTTCGAATTCAAAACAGCATCAGCATACATAAAAGAGGGAGGACTAATCTGCAGCGATGATATAAATTTGAATGACGCATGGATGGACTTCAGCAAACTCCTTAAAGATCATCATGAAATTGATAATAAATTTGGATACGGGTATGGTTAAAAAGTATTCCATTCGGACTTATGAATTTAGAATTTTGTTAGGATTATTAGTGAGTGTTATCACATTTGTTAGCGAATTGCAGAAAAAGTGACGAGAAAAGGCTATAAAGCCGTAATGGCTGGAATGAATCTTTACGAAAAAGAAGTGAGCCTCAGGAAGAGGCTGATTTCAGATCCTATCAACAATAAAATTCCGTCCAAAATCATTTTGGTTAGTAGTCTCTGAATTGATTCAAATAGTAAACTATTATTTCCCTAAAGTATCCTTTGAAGTGAGGCAACTTAAAGGTGAGATAGAAAGATGATAGCGTTGCTTGAACAAATAGTGGATTTTCCCGTATCTATTCCGTTTCGTGTTAAGCGCGTGCCGTGCGCCCAATTTTGTTTAGTAATCTATTCATAGCTATTCCGGTTCCTACTGTTTTGCCTTCAAAGAATAGCTTCTTAGCTACACTAAGATCATTCTTTAGATTGCTGAAAGAACGCAGATCTTTTCCTAAACGCTTTAATAAAAACTTTGGTTTGAAATAAAACTGTCGGTAAGCTTGCTCTCGTGTCTTCTGCAAATCTATCAGAGATAAACCTTCAGGGACGTATACTGGTAAAGAACCACTGAGTTCACCTTTCGCGTATTGATCATACACATCTGCTTTGATTTTACCTTCTTTAAGTGCAATCGTAAAAAGGTCAGAACCAGGCAATATTTGAGCAATATGAACGCCTATGGTATCAGCATTTAGTTTGCTAGAAAAACTTTTGGTGGAACGAAGGTCCTCGGCACTTTCTGTTGGAAAGCCAACCATAAGATAAGCCTCAGGTGAGATGCCATACTTCTTACAAAGATTAAATACACGAATGGCTTGCTCGTTGGTGAAACCCTTGTGGATAATATCAGTTCTTATCCGCGCGCTTCCAGATTCTATACCAAAAGAAATTTTTATGCACCCCGCTGAGCGCATTACTTTTAAGATATTTTCATCAACACAAGCAATTCTTGTTTCACAGCACCACTCAACATCAAGCTTACGATGTATAATCTCCTCGCAGAGCGCAATAGCATAATCCTTGTTTACTGTAAAGGTATCGTCTACAAACCAGAAGCGCTTAGTCCCAGTCTTTACGATAGCATCCATTTCATCGGCAACATTTTTTGGCGATCTATATCTAACCCGTTGACCTCTTAAAGTCTTAATTGAGCAAAAAACGCAGTCAAAAGGGCAACCTCGCGTAGCAAGTATTGTGGCGCATCTATCTCCAGAAAAATACATCTTTGTGTCAATAAGATGACGAGCTGGAAAAGGCAGATTATCAAGATTAAGTGGGACTTCTCCACGAAAAACTCCATGAACATTTTCACCGTTTAGAATCTTGGTCACAAGCGAAGAAAAAGTAATTTCTCCTTCGCCAATTACTTCAAAATCAAATATAGGAAAACGATTTATAAAATCGGGATCTACACTTACATGAACGCCGCCTAACCCGATAATAACTTTATCTCCAAATCTTTCTCGTAACGCTTCAGCAAGCTGAACTGCTCCTCGTAATTGGAATGATGTAGCTGATATTCCAACAACACGCGGTGTACTTTGTTCAATTAAGTCCACGCTTTCTTTGAGCCCAAGTCTATGCTCGTTTAAATCAACCACGTGAACTTTAACGCCATTAGATAACAGTGAGGAAGCTAGGTAAAGCAAACCCAGAGGAGGTGCTTGTCCCCAATGCGCATCAATACCACCATAGGGCTCCTTTGATGAACTATTAGATCTAAAATAATGAGGAGGATACAGTAATACAACGCTCATTTTTCTGACCTACCAATTCTTCCTTTTAAAAAATATTAAAGTGTAGTTCTCATATAAATATTAATCAAGCGCGCCAGCATAAATCTAATTCTTCCATGTGTACGAAATATTCAGAATCAAAACCACCCGGTGCTGCCCAAAAATCACTTTTTATAATGAAGCTTGCACCAGCAATAAGAAAAACTTCCCTAACCGAATTAAATTGATTGCGCTTTAACTCACTGGCACCTATGGGATATGGAAAACCGTAAATATCGCAAGATGACCCAAAACTGCTTATGATGCTTCTTCGTCCTGATTCCATCATTTTGCATCCGCAAATTCCTATCGAAGATCAGATTTTACAATACTCAATAGTTCGTTAAGCCAGCGACCATCAACTTCCGTATCGTTATTCAGGATAACAATATAATCTCCATTAGCAACTTCTGCACCAATATTGTTCCCTCCAGCATAGCCTAAATTTTTATTACTTTGGATTAATCTAACCCACAAGAAATTATTTTTGACACACTCAATTGATCCATCCGTGGAAGAATTATCCACCATTATGCACTCAAAATTTCTATGTTTGCCTTTGAAGTGCTTCAAAGCAATTCTTTAGATGCTCTTTCCCGTTAAAGTTTAAAACTATTATCGAAACCAAAGGATTGCTCATGTCTAAGACACAGAAACCATATACTATTATGTCCTTTTTTATTTCAAACTATCTAAAAAAGTTGAGCTTGAAATTGGATATTTATGAGGAAAATTTGATTTGTGAAGATTTAGTCTTTTAGATTTCGAACTTTTCTTGCAGGCGCACCCGCAAGAACAGAAAAGGGCTCAAAAGAAGAAGTAACAACGCTATTGGCGTCTACTATACAATGCTTACCCAGCACAACACCCTTAAGGATAAAACTATGAGCACCCAAAAAACAATCTTCACCTATTTCAATCGCTTCTGGTTTATCAATCCCTTGTAAAAGAGGCGGTAAATTTATATTTTCGAAAGCATGGTTGTGATCTAAAACAGAAACGTTGTAGGATTAAACAGTTCTTACCTATCGAAATCTTTTCGGCTGCCTAAATAACCACATTTCTTCCAATATACGTGTTATCGCCAATTTTAATGACAGGCTTTGAACGTTCCAGTAAAGCAACAGTTTGTCTCCATGCCCTCAAGCCTATTTTAACATTGTCATCTATAGACACGCTTGAAAGGTCACACCCTATAAAGGAATAATTTGGACCAATCAAAAATGATTTTCCAATTTTCTTACATTTTAGTCGAAAAGGTAGTGAAATCGGAAAATCAATTATTTGTTCCAAACTTACCATTTTTCTAACCCAGTTTTCTCAGTAATAGTTTTGCTCTTAAGGTGAACGCTTATAACGGATGTTTTATTTTTGAAGAACTTCTATTAGTAACTTTTCTTTTCTTGCAATATCATTCCAATCATATTTTGAAGCAAGAATTTGAGAGTATTTACTAATATTGCTTCTTAGTTCAGGATTATTCAATAATTCTAAAACTGCATTTGCCATCCGTTCAAAGTCTCCCACTGGAATAGTAATCATGCCTTGACAAAATACGTTTTTGTAGACAGATAAATTCCAAGCCACTACGGGCAAACCACATGCCATTGCTTCCAAAACTGCAATACCGAAACCTTCCTCGTGGCTTGGAAAGAGGAAAAGTTTGCTGCTATTCATTATTGAAATTGTATCTGGATCCTGCAGGGGGCCAAGAATATTGATGTTATTTTCTAAGTTATTATTTTTTATTAAGTCTCTTAATCTTTTTTCAACATGGTCATTGCCACGGCCAATTATTGCAAGAACTTCACCAGGTTTTTCCTTAGTAACCCTTTTCCAAACGTCTATTAAATCGAAAATTCCTTTAGAAACGCTTAGTCTTCCAAGAAAAACAGCTGCATACTTTTTTATTGAAGTTTCAAAGCAATGAAACTTTTTAGCATCAACACCATTATAATTTACGGAAATCTTATTTTCGCGAAATCCTATTCTCATCAATTGCAATTTTGTGATAGGATTAACGACAATAACTAAATCTGCTCTTCTTTTAATTAGAATTAAACTGAATCGTTGAGAAAAAAAGCCTAAAAAATTTATAAAAAAGTTCTCGCCTAATCTCGAAAAAGGTTTATCATACAGATGATGAATTACCTGAACCCATTTGATGTCACTTCCAGATTTTGCTCTGTAAGCAGGCAATACATCTGGAAGAAAATCAGATGTGGAATAAAAAACACTCCCGTAAAAATCTAATTTAATAGATAAGCTAGAGAAAATTCGTCTGGCATAAAGTGATAAGATATTTCCAGTTGTATTCTCTTGAGTTGTTTCCACGAAAGATTGATTTAACCCTCTGAGTTTACAAAGACTTTTTCCCAGTTTTGACGTTACTATTGTTAATTTTACATCTTCGTTCTGCGTCAACCTTTTCATAATCTCGATAAATCGCAGGTCTCCTCCGCTTAGCCCCTCAGTATAAGAATTTAAAAATGCAATAATTTTCATTTTAGTACCAAGACTAAGCGTCTTTATTCAGTGCATCCTTTGAACTAAGCAAATATTTCAAATTTTTATTTATCTATTATTACTTATTTTTATAGTAAGAAAGCGCGACTCTAAACCTTAACCAGTACATTGCAAGAGCATAAGGAAGATTTCTTGTTAATTTTTTCCATTTGTTTTGTTCAATGAAAACTCCAAAAAGCCGGTACGAGAGGCCTAACTGTTTTTTTATTTCTTCATCATTATGACCCCATTTTGCAATGTATTTTTTCATGCTGGCCGTATAGTAGATTTTTTTTCTTAGATAATTCTGGGTATCAAATTTTCTCTCATTATGAAAAAGGCAAGCACTAATAATTCCAGTCCGACCGATGTTTCTTATCTTGCGGTCAAGATCCCAATCTTCAGGACCAATAAGATCTTCATCAAACCCTTCTATTTGAAGGAACAAGTCTCTTCGAATGAACCTCACTGCGTCTATTACAGTTCCGTTGTAAAAGCTTCGTTCAAAATCTCGAACTCTAATCCAGAAGCCACTGCCAACTATGCGTTCAGGAATATGCAAAGCAACATAATTGTCGCCCTCACAAGTTTTTACACATTCCTCTATTACAGTTGGACTTAAAATCATATCTGCATCAAGATAAATCAAGTATTTGCCATGAGCAACATTAGCTCCATAGTTTCTTTGGACAGAACGCTCATTTCCTTTGGAATAAACGTTTGCGCCATAATCCTTTGCAATTTCAACTGTTTTATCCTCTGAGAAATTGTCAATGACAATTAGTTCAATATTTTTAAAAGTTTGACTTTTTATTGATCGCAGACAGTTTCCAATGTTTTCTGCTTCATTCTTAGTTGTGACGACAACAGAAACGAGTGGCTTTGTTGCTTCGACAGAAAGAATATTGGATGCCAGGTTACTCCTTTTTGTCAAAGTCTTTTAGGTGCCCCAAAACTTTGCTAGCGCCTTTTAAAGAATATTTTAGGTCTCTTAGAGAGCGTATTCGAAGTAGCTGCTTAAACATATAGCGTGGTGTTAGGAATACCTTGTATATTTCATCGCAAATTTTCATTACTTCCTCAGGAGTCATATCAGGAGCAGTCATGACAGGTTCTTTCATATCAAAACGTTCATAATCCTTCGGATCAACTCGGAACCAGCCGTTCCTTAGGGCTTCAGCGTACAATTTACTTCCTGGATAAGGAATAACAACAGTGGATTGAAGTGTGATGGCCCAGCCTTTCTGCATCAGGGTTTTAGCCACATTTACAGTACTTAGAGCTTCTTGACGCGTTTCCCAAGGGTAACCCACCATAATCGTTATGTGTGGCTCTAATCCTTCCGTTGCGGGTAATTTGCACTCGTTTATGATTGAATTTATGTTTGTTCCTTTATTTAGCCGATCAAGTGTGACCTGACTGCCAGATTCTATGCCGAAAAGAAGCATCTTAAAACCGGCTTTCCTCATCAGGTGATAATCTTCTTGTTTTAACGCTCCGAAGCGCATGTTGCAGCTAAATTCTACGCGCTTATTATATCCGCGTTCGATCATCAAATTCGAAAATTTCCTCAGCCATTCTCCAGCTGGAAAACATCCAGTGTCATCAAAAACTGTTTTAACTTTATAATTGTCAATTAATAATCCAATTTCGTCTGCCAATTTCTCAGGTTTCATCGCTCTGAAGGTCGGATATAAAGTTGGCCATGAGCAAAAAGTGCAGCCGCCGTCTTTTCGCCACCAACAATCCCGACCTGCCATCGTGTAGGCGCCTGGAATAGCTTTGAAGTTACCGTTTTTTTCATTATAAAGGTCCCATCTTGTTAAGTCACGGTTAATAGGTGGTAAATCATCTAGACTATGATTTAACCGGAAAGGACCAGTGTTCTTTACGGTTTCATCTTCCCTGAACCAAACGCCTGATTCAAGCTGTTTGACCTTGTCGCTCAGGTAGTTAACTAAGTTTAGCATTAGAAAGTCATAGTCACCGCCTGTGAGGATAAAATCAACATTACTTTGCTCCATTGATTCCTGAGGCAACGCAGTAACGTGATCTCCCACAAGAACCACTTTTGAAGAAGGCAGAATTTTCTTTACATCATTAATTATAGACCAGTGTTTTTTCACAACGGGTGTCTTCGTTTCAATCATGATTACATCTGGATTAGCTCGTTCAAGGTCACTTAACCAGCGATTGAGGGTCTTTTCTTCTGCTATGCCATCGTCCCAGAGCACTTCAAAACCTGCGTTATGTAGCAAAGTCGCTGCATATGCGGGAACGACAGGATAAATGTATGTGGGTGATTGAAAATACTGGAACTGTCTATTCTGGCTAAGTAAAGGCACACCTTTTCCCGAATGAATAGGAGGATAAGATATGTTGATCTTCATCTTTTTAAATTACCCTTCGCCAAACCAGATAGAAAATAAAATCCATAAACTAAATGGGTTACAATGATACCAGACCAAACTGTAAACAATAACTTAATGTTTTTTGTCTGCAAACCCGCAGCAACTAAACTCGAGATAAGATAAATCGATAGACCGATTAAGAAAACATAAATAAAAAAGGGAACAATCAACGAAAGGACTATTCCAACAGCAAGTGCAATAAGTAGTATAGATGGAAAAAAATAAGTTAGCTTAAATGAATTTTCAGGAAATTTTTTGACGAAAAAACCTCTATGTTCTCCAAACCGTGAAACTTGCTTTGAATGTTGACTAAAAAGAGTACGACGATGGTGAAACACTATGACGTCAGAAGCGTCTAGGAGCTTTTTACCTGATTTTTTGATTGCCAGACACATTAAGGTGTCTTCGCCAGGCCAGTATTTTTCACTCCAGCCGCCAGCTTCTTCAATTACATTTTTTCTAGCTATAAAGTTGCATGAATGTACATCATCTGACTCATAACAGTTTTCAGTTTTGTACCTATTTGATAGGCTACCAACCATGAAAGACGATAAAACGTACCCTCCTGCTTTTTGCATGAAATCATCACTTTCAGGCGTTAACCCCGGACCACCAACAGCGCCAATAAGTGGGTCCTTGAAATACTTTAAAGCATTAGTCAACCAGTCGCTTCGAGGATAAGCGTCATTGTCTATGAATGCACAGAATTCAGCCGTTGAATTCTTGACGCCTATATTTCTTTTGGCTCCTGGAGAAACTGAACCAGTAACGATAGTCTTAATGTCGTCAATTTTTTCATTTTCAATATCAGGGAGCAGTATAATTTCAAAGTTTGAATAATTTAGGCGTTTGCACTGGTCAATACATTCTTTGGTGTAGGCATCAATATTTTTGCAGGGAATTACTATAGAAACAGAGGGTTTCGATGACATTAAACCATCCATACGATATAACAGACGAGAGCGCTTTTTCGAATCTGTCTTTATTTGAATTCTGGCGTTAATAAGCGTGGGTAACTCTAAGCCTATAGGCTATCTTGAACAAGTCTATAAGCATTAAACGTATTTGATTCATCTTGAAGGATGAATCGAGCTTAATCTTTACAGGCATTTCAACAATTTGTAATTTGTAGAGATTTGCCACTGCCAACAATTCCACGTCGAAAGCATATCGCTTTACAATCAATTTGGGAAAAATGTCTTCAAACGCGCTTTTCTTCATTGCTTTGAGTCCAGATTGGGTGTCTTTAAGAGGCACTCCGGTTAGGAAGCGAACCAAAGTATTAAAACAAAAACTCAGAATCTTGCGAGAGAAAGGAACATCTACTTGAGAATCAGGATGAGTTTTAGAAGCGATAGCAATATCACCATATTTCAAAGCGTCAATGTATGTTGAAATGTTTTTTAAATCGACCTCCATATCACTATCAACGAAGATTACAACATCACCACTGGCCTGCTTAAAGCCAGTTTTAACAGCATATCCTTTGCCCATATTTTCTGAATACGTTACGACTTTGACATGTTCATTTCTCTTTGCATAACTGAGAGCGTTTAATAGGGTTTTATCATGACTGCCATCGTTAACTACAACTATCTCATACGGTAAATTCTCACTCTTAATAATCGAATCTAATTCGCCCAGTGAATCTTCAATGAAATCTTCTTCATTGTAAGCTGGAATGACAAAGGATAAAGCAACTTGACCCATTAAAAAGCCGCCTCATGGTCATTTTTAATTGGGCAATTTAGAAAACTAACAAGTTGAATAAAACTCGATACAAAGATTTGGCTAATAAGCATTCAACTCCACGACCGCTAGATATCGGGCAAACTTGGAATTGTCAATCCAAAACTTTGCCGCAACATTACCCCATTTCATTGCCAAACAACTGAGTTTGCTTGCCAGTGGCATACCCACTTGCCTTGCCATAACGGAAAGTTTGCTTTCAAAAAGACCCTCAAGCTTGGATGCAACAGTTAAAAGGCGATGAACCAATGAAACGCCATAAATTCTATCCTTTGCAACCCTTATCGTCAAATCTACTAGAGCGCGATCTATTCTCGACAGGCGTCTAAACCAGACGCCGGCGCGCATTGCCCTCAGCCGTAACTTTATCAAATTATCTCTCTCCAGGGAACTGGAGGTATCTTCTTGATATGAATTCGTCATTGCTGTTTATTAAACCTCTGAATTGTTAATCCATATTTTTATGAAACCAATATTACGCCATGTATGATTAAAAAGCTTTATGCCAAATACACTCCGGATATATTCATTATATTCTTTTTTCAAGGTAATTAAACTTTTTTCATTAAAAAATATGTTTACCCATGATGAAAAATTTATAAATAGGAGGCAAAATCAAACAATCGTAAAAGGCCGCAAATAACTATGGGCATGTTATTCTGGGATGATATTGATAAGAAGGGCATACAAATAGCCTAATTTCAGAAAACACTTCAACACTCAGCATCACATTATCCAAAAGGAACAAACCAGAATTTAAAATTGAGTTTGACTAAACAAATTGCTATTGGCAACATTTTTTATTCCCAAAAAATTCAACAGGCAATGGACATCCGCTACGGGATAGCCGGAATAATACTTTGAAAAGTAACCGAAAACCACATGAGTCTCCAACAACAGCTTAATTTTATCAGCCCACAACTTTATGTCATTCTCCCGGTTAACTTCCACTGTGCCCAACATGCCGTTAACCTTTTTTCGGTCTCCCTCCCAACGCACATAGATAAAATCAGAAGTAACTTCACTAATTGTGGATACCATGGGATTATCCACCCAAGCCAAAACTACGTTATAGCGTTTAAGCAAAGAGTACAAGTCATTATTTAGCAAGTTTTTATTTCTGACTTCGACTACATAGCGAATTTCTCTGGGAAGGCTTTTCAGAAAACCATGTAAAAAATTGAAGTGTTCTTTTTTGAAGGTAGGCGGCAGTTGGATCAGCAGACAACATAGCTTTCTACCTAAAAGCTTAACTCTCTCAAGAAAAACGCTTGTTTCTTCCTCGCAATCTTTGAACATTTTTATGTGAGTTATTATTTGCGGAAACTTTATTGAGAAAACGAAATCCTCAGGCGTTTGCTCTTTCCAGCTTAACACGCTTTCCTCTCGTGGGATGCGATAGAAGGTGCCTTCGATTTCTACTGAATTGAAAATTTTAGAGTAGTATGACAGAAACATTCTTGAAGAAAGTTTTTTCGGATAAAAGTTGCCTTTCCAGAAATTGTAGCTCCAACCTAAAGTTCCAAAATGAAACTCTCGCATTTAGTCGCGTCCCTTAAGCAGAAGCCAGCTTTTCTCTCCAGCCTTCTTTAGCCTAACTAAAGCAAAAGACCCTCTCAACCGTTCGCCTTTAAGTGTAAATTCTATTTTTTGGTCGCTCCAAAATTTAGGCTCGTATTCACCCTTGTCCCAAATCTTTACAGTGCCCGCTCCATAATGACCCTCAGGAATTGAGCCTTCAAAATTAGCATAATCAAGCGGATGATCCTCAGTTTCCACTGCGAGCCGTTTTTCCCCAGAATTTTCTGGAATTCCTTTTGGAACTGCCCAGCTTTTTAAAACTCCACTGTTTTCTAATCTGAAGTCAAAATGAAGTCTTCGAGCATTGTGCTCTTGAACAACAAAAATCAGTCCTTTGCTTTTCTTTTCGCTTCCTGTGGGTTCGGGAGTTGCTTTAAAATCGCGTTTCGCACTGTATTCTGAAAGCTTTTCTTCAGCAATCTGGTCAATGGTGCATTCTTGCGGTGTTTTATCAGTTCTTAAACGTTGAAAACGCGCCATCCGAAGCCTAGTATCCCGCGTTAATGATTGGTATATTACTTCACAAACCAACTCTGGTTTTAACCAGACAACTTCGTCACTTGCTTCAGGAGTAAAAGGGGCAGCATCAGTCGCTAAAACTTCAAATTTACTGGATAAATTTTGAAGCGTCTTTTGAGTGAATCCTGTCCCGACTTTACCAACGTAAACTGGCTTGCCTTCTTTATCGAGTAATCCAAGTAGTAATGCTCCAAAAGTTGATGCCCTATTCTTGGAACCTTTTGTGTAACCGAAGATTATGCAATCACAACTTTTGAGCCTTTTAATCTTCAACCAATTTCCACTCCTGCGACCCTCTTCATATGAACTATCTTTTCTTTTAGCAATCAAGCCTTCTAATCCTTTATCGATTACTGACTGGTAGTACGCTTCACCTTTTTCTTCTATGAAATCGGAGACTAGAACATTTGCACCTTCCCGAAGAGAATTCTGCAAAATTTTTTTCCGTTCAACCAACGGCAAATCAACAAGCGACCGTGCATCTTTCTCCAAAATGTCAAAAACGATGTATGTCGCTGATGCTCGTTTAGTTTGTCGTTGAATTTCAAGCGGAGAAGCGGCTTGTCCACGCTCAAGTAAAGCTTGAAAGTCAGGCTTTCCTTTTTGCATAACGATGATTTCTCCGTCAAGAACCACGTTGCTGCATAAGCGTTTTAGCTCGGTTAATTCTGGAAAATTCTGCAATAATTCTTTCTGGTTTCGGCTTTTTACACTGAGTTGACCGTTTATATAGGCTATTGCTCTGAATCCGTCCCATTTCACCTCGAAAAACCAGTCTGCATCTGAAAAGGGTTCAGGGGTAACTTTTGCTAAGCATAGGCTTGTAGATGCGCTGGTTCATTTCTGCTTTTCCAACTGTTTAAGGGTTTCTCGAAGAGCAACCATAAGACCCTTAGCTTCTTCAGTAACTGGTTTTTCAACCTTAATTTTTTCGCCTTTAAGCTTCTTTTCTATTAGTTCCTCAATTTTTCGTTTATAGTTGTCTTCAAATTCGGTGATGTCAAATTCTCCAGATAGATCTGTAACGATTTTTACGGCTAAATCTAACTCGGTTTTTTCTGGCGACTTCAATTTTTTTAAGTCTTCAAATCCTTGCGGGTCTACAACTTCATTTGCATATCGCAACGTTGTTAAGATTAAAGAATCCTTGTAAGTATGCAGAAGCGCTGGGTACTCTTTTGTACGCAAGGTTATTCGGCCTGCACCTGCTTTACCCTTTTTCTTAAGTGCTGTTAACAGCAGACTGTAGGCGTCTGAGCTTTTGTCGGGCATTAAAATGTAGGAGCGATCGAAGTAAATCGGGTCAACTGAAAAAAAATCGACGAACTTGCTGATCCGAATTTTTCGGTCAGACTCGGGTTTAACGGCATCAAGTTCTTTATTGTCAAACGTTACGTACTCGTTTTTTGCCACTTCGTAGCCTCGGGTAACCTCGTTCCAAGGCACTATCTTTTCATCTTTAGTGCACATTTTAACATACTTTAGCGGCTGACCGTCGACTTTATGCAAAAACCGAAACGATATCCCTTTATCGTAAATCATTGGGTACAATTTAATTGGAAGATTAACTAAGCCGATAGTTACGCTTCCTGACCAAATGGCTCTTCTGGGAATAGTTGCGCTTCCACTTTCATTCATCTGCTCCAAATTGGTTCACACCTCAAGTTTACATCTTTCATCTAAAATTCCATTCCACGGGTCACGCTTACGCTTAACCACACTAAAAATATTGAATTCCGAAGGGTTTAATCCTTTCCTGACTTCACTCCACTCCAAAGGCGCCGAAACCGAAGCTTCAGGCGTAGCCCTTAAACTATAAGGAACAACCATCGTACGCCCAAGAGAATTCTGCAAGTAATCCACAAAGACCTTACCCGGTTTTTTAGTATCCTTAAACTCTGAAACAACTATCTGACTTTCTTTAGCCAACTCAATTCCAATCTCATGCACAAACATGCGGGTCTGCTCAAAAGAAAGCTTAGGAAATATCGGAACAACCACGTGAAGGCCTTTTTTACCTGAAGTTTTAATGTAAGGTTTAAGCCCTTTGGCTAAAAGTTTATCCTTTAGAGCAAGCGAAACTATAACCGCCTCATCCATAGAAGCCGGCGGTTCAGGATCTACATCGAAAAATAGGAAATCGGGAAACTCACGCGACCTAAACCTGGAAAAGGGCATATGAATTTCTAACGCTGCAAGGTTTGCCAACCAAATAAGCGTATCAAGATCATTACACAAAATGTAATCTACCTCACGTTTAGCTGTCTCCGAATAGATTCTCGCTGTTTTCACCCATGATGGCTTGCCCTCTGGCGCGTTTTTTTCATAAAAATTCACCTTATCCTTGCCAACCCCATCGGGGTATCTTGTTAAAACTAAGGGTCGATCAGAAATTATACCCAGTATTTTTGGAGCTGAACGAATGTAATGCTCAATCACCTGTGCTTTTGTAACATTGCCTTTTGGGTATAGGATTTTGTTAAGATTGTTCAGCTTAACTTTGGTAAGTTTATCAATTGTCTCACTCATGATAGTCCCCATAAAAACTTATTTTTTTTTTTACTTGGACATTATTTAATATTTTTCTAAGCAAAACATTGTCTTTAATATAACATAATCTTTTCCAATTAACAAGCATGATTGTTATGATAGAGCAGTTAAAAGGTTCTTTACGCTTTAGCATTTTGTTGCAGGCTAACGATAAATTCTGTTACTTCTCTAAGATCAACAATAGTCGTATCTAGTGCTTTGCCGCTTAAACCAGCGTCCTGAATGGCTTTGCTAAATGTGATAGTGCCGATGATTCGGCTATTGCCCAATTGGGAAATCATTTTGTTCTTGCTTTCATTATCTGTCTTGTTTAAGATAAAGTAAATTGACTTGTGGGCTTCTTTTGCCATGTCTGAAATTTTTTCTGACAATCTGATTGACTCATACGATGGGTCCAAGATAGCTAAGATCATGTCTATGCTGCTTGCTATGCCTCGGCTTAAATGTTCTACGCCTGCTTCAGCGTCAACTATGACAAAATCTTTTGATGTCAATTTAAGGCGAGTTAAGAAGTCTTTACATAGCACGCCGATAGGGCATGCGCATCCTTCTTGAAAATGTTTCACTTTTCCTACCTGCAAAAAGTAGAGGTTGCCTTCTTTTGAAATGCAATCCGAAGGTATCTGTTCGATGCTCCACTGGTCAGTGAACACCGGTGGCTTTTGATCCTGAGAGCGGCCAGGCGTCATCTTTGCTTGAACAGTCTTTTTTCCGCCGACAAAATCAACAAGTTCTTGTGGATCATTGAGTCCAAGTTGAATGCTTAAGCCATAATTTGATTCATCAGCGTCCACAACCAAAACCCGGTAACCTTTGAGCAGCAAGTTTTTTGCGAGTAAAGCTGCAATTGTGCTTTTTCCGCTTCCTCCTTTTCCGCAAACCAGAATTTTCATTATTCTACGCCCGCACTTTTTGTTAATTAAAAAGCTTCCTGCTCTTTTTTGTTTTCCTCTAAAATTAGAAATTTGATCCTAAAGTTTGTAAAGGATACTCTTGTTGTAGACGCAGTGGTAAGGAATTTTGAGATTATTGGGGAAGCGGCAAAACGTATACCTGCAGAAGTAAAAGAAGAAAATTCTCAGATTAAATGGAAAGATATTGCTGGAATGCGAGTTCCAAAAACTGTCAAAGGCAAGGATTATATGTAAATTAAGTGGTGATGGTATATGGTGATTCCATTGAAAGTGGCAATTGACAAGCAAGGACGTATAGTCATACCAAAAGAAATCAGGGAGAAATATGGTCTTTTAGAGGATGGTAAATTAGAATTAATCGCCAGGGAAGACGCTATCGAGCTAATTCCGCTAGTTGAAGAAGACGATTTAGCAATTCGTTCCCTAAGAGAACCCTGTAAAAGTGGTAGTCCAGAAGCACGTGATAAGGCGTTCTCACGTGAAAAGGCTTGGATACGATGAGAATAATCGACGCAGACATCCTTTCTTATGCTCTTTTCCAGAAACATGATGCACACCCATACTGTTGGCCACTATTGCAGAATGCAGTTCATGGCAAGGTAAGTGCAGCGATCGCCACAGCGAATTTGCTAGAAGCATATCATGCATTAGTCGAGGGTTATGGCGTGGAAAGACAAGAAGCATTCTACAAGCTTGATGGCTTGACTAGAAGCACAAGAATACGATTTCTAACTCTTTCTGCCGATGCAACCCGAAAAGCCTTAGAGATAGCCAAACTTCACAATGCCAGGTCCTTTGACGCGGCCTTAATCGCGATTGCGGAAACAAATGAAATATCCGTAATTGTGAGCAACGACAAACACATAGCAAGAGTATGTAATGAGAGGGGTCTAATCATCGAGAATCCGATACCTAAAGAAGTGGCTAAGAAAATGAGGCTCTAAAAAGCATTGGTGTAGGTAGTAAGCCAAAAAATGGGTTGGGGATATTAGTAGCGGGCGAGGAGGGATTTGAACCTCCAACTATGGTAGAAATTTAGGGGGGTTTCTCTATTGCTTCTTCAACTTTCTTTCTTTTCTTTTTTTGTAAGCGTTTCTATGTAGAGGCTTATGGCTTCTTTCACGTTGTCCATGACTTCTGCGAGCGTATCACCTTGGGCTCTTGATCAAAACCAGAAAAACGAGTGAAAGGGTTTATTACGATTGCTTAAGGAATTCTCTGGTGAACTGGATTTCACATTTCTTTTTCATTAATTTTCAGCTCTGCGAGGAGTTCCTTGTAGCTGAATACTCTGCCCTCCTTGATGTCTTTAGAGCTGGCGTCAATGCTTTTAATCAGTTTTTTATCGCTTAGAACTTCCAGAGTTTCAGCTAACTCTTCAACAGCAAGGCGTAGTTTTGGGAGCTCCTCAGCCAACGTTTTAAGATCTTGAAAATAGCATCATTGCGCTGAATTGAAGTTAGAGTAACAGTAATATGCTCAACTTAAGATAGTGTATTTTGGTAAAAATGCCCGTTGACGTTAACCAGCTTAAACAGCGGATTGCTGAGGTTTTAGGCGCGAAAGCAGAGCTAAAGAGGCTAACTTCAAAGCCTTTCGTAGAGCTGAACTTGGAAACGAAATACGCTATCAGATATCATGTAATAGTTCTAGCTGAGGCGTTGGGCTCGATTTGCCTGCATATAGCCACTGAAGAATTTAGCCAGACCCCTTTTTCATACTCTGAATGCTTCACGTTCCTTGATGAGCAAGGCGTTTGTAGCGACTGTGCAAAGGATCTTCGTCCGCTCGTTCGGCTTAGGAATTTGCTGGCTCATCATTATTGGGTTATTGATGATGAGCGTGTTTACAATTCCATTAAGAATGATTTTAGGGGCGTTGATAAATTCTTGGAGATTGTTGGGGATAAGTATGGAAATGGTTTATGACCGAGTTTATTATTACAATTTAAGTGTAGAACAGAAAGCTCGTTTAGTCAGTAGATTGAAGTTTTTTCTCGATGAAAAAAAAGTCGTCAAACTTGCTTGGCTTTTTGGCAGCATAACGAGACGAGCGGTTGTTCGAGACGTTGATGTTGCGGTTTATACTGATCCTCAGGTTGGTTTTGACGATTTTTTGCGTTTGAACTCAGAGATTGAAGGAGAGCTAAGAATGCCGGTTGATTTGTTGGAAATAAGGCAGGTCCCTTCAACACTTAAAGATAATATAATCAAAAAGGGGCAATTGATAAAAGGAACAAAAAGCCAACAGAAAAAACTGCTGCTCGAATAACATTAGATAATTGATTCTTATCAAGGGCACACGGTATTGTCCTTCGAAGGCCAGAGGGTTACACGGTTTCTAAAATTTTAATGAATTCTTCTTTTGTTAAACCAGCTTCAGCAATGATTTCCATTAACAGCCCGCGTTTAATTTCGTCATGCTTGGGAACTGGAACTATGACTTCGTCTTTAGCCAGAATCAAGTGGCTTCCCTTTTGCCAAAACAACCTGAAAGCCGGCTTTAGTAAGAGCCTTAACAATTTTCTGCCAAGAGAGAAGAGGGAGCTTCGACAATTACTTCAGCCTTTTCGACCTTGACTTTGCGTTTGAGAATTTGGGCTTTGACTTCCAAGTAACCTTCTATTGCTTCTTTAATGTTCTTTAAGGCTTCTTCTCTAGTTTCGCCTTGAGATGCAACTGGGAGCTCAATAGATTTAACTACAAAGCCTCCTTCCTCAGCAGCCTCAAGCAAAAAAGCATATTTACGAGTTACCATGAACATACCAGAAAGTAAGATGAAGTAGCAATCATAAGAACCTATCTCACAATGAATTTAGAGACAAATAGTGAGGCCAACCAATTCCTTAATAACAACAATAGGCTTTTCAGAACTGAATCTTGATTTGCCGAAGTATTTTTAACAGGTCTTGATTATCTTTTTTGCCGATTGTGGTTTCAAGCTCATTCAGCTTAAACCTCTACGAACTGAACCCCAACGAGTTCGGTGTGCACGTGGCTCTTAGCTCCTTTGGCTTCCAAATAAGCCTGAATGGCTTCCTTGACCCTTTTCATTACTTGATCAAGAGTTTTGGCTTGAGAATGGCAACTAGGCAACTCCGGAACCGAAGCAATGAAGTAGCCATCTTCATCTTTTTCAACTACAACACCGAATTTCATTTTGTCACCGACTAATCGTTAAAGATAAACTATTACTAAAGCCTACTTAAAAGTTAAACATCGTATGTGGAAAAGCCGCGGTCGTGATGTCTTCCCTAGAAGGGTGAGGATTTAAACCTCACATGCAATGGATGTTCTCGCAAAATCCTTTTTTCGAAAAAACTCTTCAAGGCGCCGTTGGTTGGTTTGATGGGAACCGACCATGAGCGTGCGCCGTTTGCACGTTTTTTCCTTCTTTTTTCTTAGGTTTTAATTCCCTTAACCGATTGTGCGTTGAATCCCAGCGGCCCACCAACGCAAGAAAGAAAAGCACTATTTTTTCTTCTTAATTCAACTTTAAATTATCTGCAATAAATTTTAGAGATTATGGATTGCTCGCTATATGTTTTACCATGATAGAGCAGAATGGGGATTTGAACTCACGAAGCTGCACCAGAAGAGCTTTTCCTTTAGGTTTAGGCAATCAGTTACTATGCATATTAGTTGGATCGGGACAAGAGCCTTTGAAAATTCAAGGGTTTTTCTATCATTTAGAACTGTGCACAATTAGTTTTTTATTCTGTTTGCTGTTAAGTTATCTTTAAGCAGGTCTGGGCTGGTACTCGCGTAAACCATTGGTTTGGTGTCGTTGAGGGCTCCATAACCTTTTGTTATTGGGTCAAGCCCAGTACTTGCTTATGCTTTTTAGACTTTCATCACGAGCAACAAGCGATCGCACTGCCTCAACATCGTAACAAATCAAACCAGCCATAACCATCGATGCCTTCTTCACTAGGCCTCTTGGCCAAAGCCAGCATTCACCCAAAACATTGTCCTTTATATGTCCATTGAACTGCTCAATCACATAACGCTTAGTCTTCAAGAGTGCATCTGACTCAATTTTATGACTTTTCCCTTTCTTGCGGGGATTATTAGCGATGACTGGCACAGCTCCCATGTCTCTGACGGGCTTTAAAATTGCGCTTTGAGCAATAAGCTTCATCTGCTAAAATGTAGTCTGCCTCTAAATCTTCAATAAGCCTTGGAAGAAACGGTCCGTCAAACTTGTTGCCGGGCGAGAAAACTGCCCTCAACGGCAGGCCATCAAATTTCCACACCCACACATGAACAACCACCCAAACAATACCGCCGAAAAACTAACAACATTCAATCTAAAGTAAGCAACAGTTCAAAAGCAATTGAACCACAAAATTTCCCAAGCCCTTTCCTCCTGCCCCTAAAACCAGAAACCACGAGCCAAACACGCCCACTTCAGCATCACAAACTCAAACTTTCAAATCCAACTCCCAGCGCCATTTCAGCAATTCGCAGCCAGCATAATATTTATTAGTTAAGGCTTGCTTCATAAAATATAGGCGTTTTCTGCTTTGTTAATGAAATACAAACCGATTATGCTTATTGTTGATGATGACGCCTCAATATTAAGGGTTTTTTATAAAATATTTCAGAATAAAGGTTTTTCAGTAACTGTTGCCAAAAACGGCAAGGAAGCAATTGAAAAGTTACACACTAATCGTTTTGATGTTGCACTTGTTGATTTTTGTCTTCCAGATATGGAAGGCATTGAACTTATTCCATTAATTGAAAAATCATCACCAAAAGCAGTAAAAATTATGCTTACGGGTAAAATCCAACTGAAAAATCAGGCCAAGGGCGCAGATGCTTTTCTGAGCAAGCCGATCAATCCTGAAAAATTGCTAAGTGTTATAAATACGAAGCTTAAACAAAAGAATATCGAATAATAGTGGTTTTTCATTTGCTTAGATTTTAGCGCATTTGGATTAACAACGTGATTAGAAGAGCAATAAAAAAAAGAAAGGCTGAGGGGATTCTTTAAACGTGTGACTTGTTGGTTGAAGTTGGCATTCCTGGTGGCATATCAGGGAAGTTTGCGTTGACTTTCTGCTCTGCGACTACTGCTGCTTCTGCGAGGATTTTTGATGCGTCCTCATTTACTGAGTTGAAATTTAATGACATTCCACTGCTGCTTGCTCCGGCATCAAACATTAAGCCACTGAGCATGTTACCGATATCGCCTAGTTCATTTTCAGCTTCAGGCAGTATACCGCCCATGCTGGAGCTGACATTTCTAAGCACGCCCACGCAAGGTCCTAGTGTGGAAACGACGTCTCCTAGCTCCGTTACAGTTCTTATTCTAAACGACACTTGATCTAAGGCAAGTCTAGCGTTCATTGTTAACTTGGACATTTTGCGGACTTCAGCTAATTCTGTGGCATACATGTTGGCATGCGACATATCGTGTTTCTGGTAAGCATCAACCAGCTTGGTGAACAATGCTCTGTCTTTTTGAGTGAAGCGTTCGTTAGCTTGATCAAGCTTGCTTATTTGCAGGTCGAGTCTTCTTGTCGCTACGTCTAAGCGTGGTTTCAGCGGAGGCGAGCCTCTAATCATTTGAGATAGCGAGTCATTATTGTTTTCTTTTTGTCCCCATTTTTTAGCGAAATTTTCAGACATGTTAACATCACTGAACTGTGTTTACAGCAAATGTAGTAATTAATAGTTGCTAACATGCAGGTATATATGTGAGAAATATCGAACAGAATTTACCTGAAATTTCAGCAGAAGCAAAGCTAAAGAAGTGCTACAAAGAAGTTGGCGAAAGGAATAGCGTCGTTAGCTAACTTTCAACAATAAGCCACTTACCATTAGAGTGATCGTAAAAATTACTGCTACTAGTAGAAAGTCTCTGGCTAAAGTCTCTCCTAGCTTGTAAAGAGTCGCATCTTCTTTTACTTTTTTAACTAACAAATCTCTTTTTTGGACAAGCCTAGCTGAAATGAAAACCGCGACAAACAAGATAACGCCGAAGTAGTACCATTGAAGACCAAACATGACTCCGACGAGCGCCATCAACCCCATTATTACGTAACCCAGTATTACTGTCAGAACCAGGCCACGCTTAAAGCCCATTATTATCGGAACCGTGCGAGAGCCACCGCCAAGGTCTGATGCGAAATCCGCTAAGTCTTCCCATAGACTGTATACTGATATCGTTATGCCCATGAGCAAAATCAAGGTTATCATGTTTATTGATGAAAGACCAAAGTATGCTGCCACGATCGCGATTGGCACGCCGCCTACAGAAAAGTTAACCATTGCTTTGAAAGGTGTTTTTCTTAGCCTTATCGGAGGAACCGAATATAATGCACCTATGCCAAGACCGATTGCGGTGAATAGGAAAACGTAGGGATTCAGTGCAATTGCCCCTAAGACCAGAGCTAAAACTGTAAACGCGATGGCGATATACAATCCAGTTTTGCCTATTCTTTTCGTAAATTGTGCTCTGAAAGGGTCAGAATAAACGTCCAGGTTCATATCGCAGATATTGTTCATTGCATCAGCTGCACTCCATATGCAAAAAGTGATTAATCCGAGATAGATTGCTGCTGGCCACAAACTTGCTGCATTGCCCAGACTTAATGCATTACCTGTTATGAAAGTTGAACCTACAACTAACATGAAAAGCATTAATCCACGTTCTGCTGAAATGAACTGCGCATAACCCTTGATGATTTGAGTTTGGGTCAGGGCTACAGTGCTGGTTTCAGTTTTGGGTATACTTCCCAGTGTCATACCATAGGATTGCTTTCGAAGTTCATAAGGGTTATCACATTTTATGTTAATATTTTAACATAGTTTTTATTACATTTTTATATTAAAATTAGCAATTTTGAATTTATATACATATTTTCATTTATTTTTAAATTATTCCTGCTTTTTTCAAGGTGAAAAATGCAAAAAAACGGCAAATTTACTTATCCAAAATAATGTTTAAAATTTCATTTCAACGTACAGAATTTGCTCCCTTTTAGCCTCATTGTTGCAAAAATTCTAACCTGAATGCTCCAAAATTGACAGCGTAAATGAGCGCAGAACCATGCGAAAAGCCTTTCACAGTTAGCGGTTCAGCTGATGTTCTCATTTTTCGTGGGCGACTGATTCAAGATTGCCAAGATAATGGCCTATAATTTCACCGTTTACAATTTTTGATGTTTCTACCTTGATTAACGAATAAATTTAATAGCACATAATGCCTAGCGAGTATTGGTGAGGTTATGACTTTTTCAAAGGATTTTTTATGGGGTGTATCTGAAAGCGGATTTCAATTTGAGATGGGTGACCCTGAAGGAAAAAGTATCGATCCCAACACGGATTGGTATGTTTGGGTTCACGATGCATTTAACATTAAGAAAGGAATCGTCAGCGGAAACCTACCTGAAAAAGGCATAAACAACTGGAATCTCTACAAGCAAGATCATGCAATTGCCAAAGAACTTGGTTTAAACGCTTATCGAATAGGGATTGAATGGAGTAGAATTTTTCCTAAAAACACGTCCAGCGTCAAAGTCGAAATTGAGAGGGCTTCTGATGGAAATATAGCAAGAATTGAAGTTGATGAGTCTGTCCTCAAAGCTTTAGAGAAAATCGCTAACATTGAGGCGGTTAGCCACTATCGACAAGTCATTGAGGATTTACGCAGTAACGATTTTCAAGTGTTTGTGTGTTTGAACCATTTTACTCTGCCTTTATGGATTCATGATCCTATCATCGTGCGTAAAACACGCTTGCTTAGAGGCCCTAAAGGTTGGATTGATGAAAATACAATTGTAGAATTCACTAAATATGCTGCGTTCATGGCTTGGAAGTTAGGGGACATAGTTGATAACTGGGCAACTTTTAATGAGCCTGGAGTAATACCTGAAACTGGCTATATCATAGCTCAATCAGGATTTCCTCCTGGCGTGAACAATTTTAGGGCTTCAAGGAAAGCCGCTCGGCATCTTGTCATTGCTCATGCCCGTGCCTATGATGCAATAAAGAAGTTTGACACGATAAAAGCTGATAAGGAAAGTGGCAGTCCTGCAAATGTTGGATTAATACATAATGTGATTCCAGCAAGACCATTTTCGCCTAGTAGGAAGCCTGATGCTGACGCTGCGAAGTTTATGGATAACATGCATAATCACTTCTTTATACAGTCGCTTTGTGATGGCTGGTTGAATGAGAACCTCAGCGGAATAAAGCAAGAAAAAGAAATTAAAAATTATCTTGGACAACGCCTTGACTGGATAGGCGTGAATTATTATACTAGGTTTGTTGTGAAGGGAAGAAAGTTTTTGTTAGCAAAGATTTTTGTTGGAATTCCAGTAATTCCACAGATAGTTGAGAATTACGGTTTTGGTTGTAAACCTGCCGCCAAATCAGCTGAGGGTTTGCCAACTACTGATTCAGGGTGGGAAGTGTATCCAGAGGGGTTGCTTGAGGCATTGAATGCGATGAAAAAGTATGGAAAGCCACTTTACGTTACGGAAAATGGTCTTGCAGATGAAAGAGATGCGCTTAGATCCAGATTCATAACTGAACATTTGAAAGTTTTAGAAAAAGCAGTTAGCGAAGAAAAAATTGATGTCCGCGGATATTTCCATTGGGCTCTAACAGACAATTATGAATGGGCGCAAGGCTTCGGCAAGAAGTTTGGATTGTGCACGATTGATCTGCAGACTAAATTGCGTAGAAGAAGAGCAAGTGCTGAAACCTACAGCAATATAGTGAATAAAGAAAAATAGTATCTAAAGTTTATGCGCAAAAAATCGTCCTAATGCAAAATGTAAAACCCATATATACGGGACTCGCGTGAGGTTCATTAACAAGCAATAGGCAATAGTGAAATCGGTTTGGCAATTACCGTTTTAGCTTAAATGATTTTTGAAGCTACTTCAGGATTCCGATTTATTAAAGGGGAGTTTTGCTGCCATTGCGACTGCAAATAAAGGCGAGGGTCAAGGTCAAAGCCTTTTCTAAATGAACTGCAGTCAAGGGGAACAAGGTACCTGTGAGGCATTATTGGTACTTAATTGTTACAACAAAAGATTAAGTAGGGTAAAAAGAAGTTTATTTTGACTTTAACGTGGATTGGTTAAGTGCATTTCCAATTGTTCTTGCTATTATTAGTCTTGTTGTCGCTATCTACTTTGGTTATCCGAACATAAAGAGAACGCGAATGCAAAGAGAAAAAGAAGCATTTTTGCAGGCTAGACGTTATTTAAAACAAAATCGTCTTAAATTGACAAAGGAAGCTTTTGATTTTTACGTGAAGAATTCTGTTGGCTATACAAGGTTAGAATGCAAGTTGGAAGGCAAAATGTTTAATGCTTTTGTTTTGACGAAGGCTGGATGGGTTCCGAATCCTGCGATCACTCTGGACAGAGTTGAAGTTTTGAAGGATCAAAATTGGAATTCTGATAAAAAAATTGTGGAGAACAGAACCGAATGCTTCGAAGAATGCGGATTAAAGGGCGCAGAGAAAGCTTTTGAATATTTGTGGCCGAAAAACTACAGTGAGTCCAAGTTGACGAGATACAGTGATATGGTAGGCAAACTTGACAAGCCTAGACTTTGGTGGGATATGCCACATTATAGAATAACGGACATAGAAATTGGAAAAGATTACGAGTTGATATTTCGACTTGGGAAATATTTTGACTCGTTTAGCACTTTAGAAGCCCTCGCTTATGAGAGCGCCAGAAAAGAGATTCAAACTCGAAAATCTGGGAAAAAAATGAAGTGGGACACTCTTAAAGCTAGAAAAGCATTTGGTAACCCTGTTGAGCTAGGTGCTCGTTGTTCGGGTTTGGGTGTTGAAGCAATCACACTTTTTCAGCAGGATGGTGATTACCGTTTCATTTTGCATCAACGAAGTTCGAGAGATGTAGCGATTGGGGAAGGGTTAATGCATATTGTTCCTGCGGGTGAATTTCAGCCTTCATCAGATTCGGATGTGATGATTGAGAAGGATTTTGATATTTGGAAAACTATTATGCGGGAATATTACGAGGAATTAATTAACCCAAGCATTTCAAGTGAAAAGATAAGATACGAAATTGATTGGGATAACGATTCACCTTTTAAGGAGTTTAATCAGTTAAGGAAAGAGGGTAAGATCAAACTTTTCTTTTTGGGATTTATAATTGACCCCCTTAGCTTAAAACCTGAAATACTTACAGCTATCGTCTTTTCTCATCGAGCTTTTCATGAAAGTATTGGAACTTTTAAGGAGAGGAATGAAGAAGGGACGATAATTTGGAACAGCAAGAACCAAACTTTTGAAGGCCACAAGTTTGACGAAAAAACGGTCAAGTACTACTTATCCACTTCTTTAGATCCTAGTGCATCAGCTTGTTTAATTGCAGCCTGGAACAGTAGAAAAGCTTTAACTGTAAATTCTAGCTAAAAACTTGGGATATTCTCGCACAGGCTTCTTCACCAAAATACGCTGAGAGTAGAGCTAAAAAGAGATATAAGAACTAAGATATCCCCTTCGAGTGCTCGCCTCTTCTTAATAAAAAATATTTAAGGAATAATTTGTTGTTTAAACTTATTCTTCACCTTTCAAAATTGCGTCCAGCTGATCCCTTGCTGTTTGAAATTCATCTTTTAATGGTTGAAACTTGGGAACGATACGACTGAGTTCTATTACTTCGTGGGGAGTAAAAAAATTCTTTGACAATAATCCAGTCCTAGTGGCGTTATCTAAACTTGTTGAGCCATACAAAAGGTATGTGTGTCCAAGCAAGTTTAATAATTTCTGCATTAGAGACCAATTATTTAGTTCCTTTTCCATCGAAGAGAATAAGCCTTTATAATCTGGAGCTATAAAACTCTCATAGTTTTGGGCTGTTCTTTTAACTACAGTCTCTTTTTGTGAGTAAGCGAAAACACAAGCAACACCGTAAGAAGACAATTTCCAGCTTTGAAGTTGTACTCCTTTCTCATTTTTGACAATGTCTCCTTTTATAACGTAAATTATTCGGTCTCTTTTTTCCCTTTTTTTCCCCTGCAAGAGTTTTCAAAGCGTCAAAAGTGTTTTTCCGATCGGACCCAATTTTTTCACTAATTGGCAGAATTAAAGAATTAGGGTTTTCACCTAAATATTCAAGAACTTTAAATTGAATTTCACCCATTGTTGGAGGCGTGTTTCTTGCTTTAATCATCATTGCTAACCTTCCGCTGTGGCAAACTATAATGTGGTATGCCATACCATACTTATAAACATTTATTCCCTCAAAAAACAGTTAATTCATATTCGGCTGAAAGAAGCGCCGTTCAAGCATGAAAATAACTTTGTTTCTAAAGTTACAAAAACAGGAGCTAGCAAATCTACTGATTGAATCAGTCTTCGAATCTGTGTTCGATTTTGGGATGCACAAATTGTCCAGGAAAAAAGCTTTGATTATATTTTGAAAGCGGGAAACATCGCTATAATAAACCCACGCGTTTTTTTCTATGGTGGTGCGAGGGGTGGGACTTGAACCCACGAAGGCCAACGCCAGAGGATCTTAAGTCCTCCTCCATATCTTAGGCTTTCATGATCTGGCCGCCTATTTAGACCTGGCTCGGATACCCTCGCACCAGCACCTATTTGACAGCAGGGTATTGTTTAAGTTTTTTGCATTCTCTCAAAATTTCCGTATTGACCAAGTGGAGTTTGGCGAGTGTCTTCAGTTGCAGAATGCAAAAAGGAAGCAATAATAACGTGTGAAACAAAGTTTATTTTGTATGGTTAAAAAAGTGAAAAGGACTGTTGAAGAAGTTCTTGACAGCCTTGAATTGAAACAGAAGGAGATTACACAGAAGCTTCGGGCATTGATTAAGAGTGCTGTTCCTGAGGCTGGGGAGATTGTTCGGCAGGGAAAAATTACTTTTACACTGGATAGCAAAGATTTCGTTTGGTTAACACAGGCTAAGGACCATGTTGACTTGGAGTTTTTTATGGGTGGAAGCCTTGACTCAGACCTGCTGAAGACGGGCGAAATCAGGGAAAAACGAGGAAACGTGCGCCATGTAAAAGTGAGAAATTTTGAAGTTTTAAAGCCAGAGCTGTTAAGGCTTATAAAGGATGCAGAAAGAATCAGCTTGGAGACTAGTAAACCAAAACCAGAAGTCTAAGGGATCGCTGAAACAGTCGACATGTTGGTTTTTGGAGTGCTTTAAGATTTTCATATATGCGTACGCCGTTCTTGTTAGCTGGCGTTTTAGCAGCCTTTTGATCATGGTTTAAGAAAGCAAGAATAAAGCAGGATGAATCAAGCAAAATAGAATTGGATATATGCCGATTATTGAAATATCCCTTTTAAAGCTTAAAGCAATAGTATATTTTTAAGGAGAAAGGGAGAAGGCTTCTTTATGGCGAGGGGTTATCCCTCACCCTACCCCAATTAAAATTTGAAAGCTTCAAAAGGATTTATTGCTTCTCAGCAGTATTATTTCTTGGTTGATTTTTTTTATTCTTTCGTTGGCATCAATGTTTATTTTTTCCCAATGTTCTAAGCCTTCTGGGGAATTCTCGTTTTTTGAAGCGTTTTGTGACATTTCAATGATTTCCATCCAAATTCGTTTGCGTTCCTCAAGAAAAGAAAGTCTAATTTCTTTAGGTAAAGATTCAGGCAGAAGAGTTTCAGTCGTCAAATTTGAAGTCCCCCCTTAATCAAGCAACATGTACACTGCATTTTATTCGCGTCTCTAAAATTAACTAAACCAGCTTTTGTAACTCTCGGGAAAGATAGAAACTGTGTTTTACTTCTTTGAATCTTAAAAACTTCAAGCAAAAAATACACAACCAAAAAGCTATCTATAAAACAACTATCAAGCAGTAGCTTCCATTAAGCTAGAAATTAATTCACATATTTAATGTTGTTGCTACAAACAAGCAGTCAATTATTCTTAGAACCTTGTGAAGAATGAGTGGTCAATAAATGTGCTATCGCTCGTTTGAATGCTACGAAATGTCGTGTGCGAGTAATTGCAAAGAAGAAATCAAATAGTGCACTAAAGTTTAATTTGCATTTACTTTAATGTAATGGAAAGTATGTGTTTTAGCGATAACTTTAAATTTAATTTCGGGTTATCGCTCCTTTACGAAAGGGGTAGGTCAAGGTTATGAGAGTTAAAGCTTGTGTAATTTTAGGGTTAATGTTTACTATGGTTTTTGCCATGCCGATGGTTGGTTGGGTTCATGCTGATTCTACTTCAACCACTACGATAGCAGTTGGAAGTTCACCAGGCGCAATAGCTTATGATTCTGGCAAAGGGGAAGTATTCGTTGTCGAAACAGATGCCAACATGGTTCAAGTTATTTCAGACACCAATAACACTATAGTTGCAAACATAACTGTATCCTATCCTGCAAACATAGTCTATGATTCAGGTAAAGGCGAGGTATTTGTGTCAGGTTTATACTCCGGTGCATTATCAGTTATAAATGACACCACTAACGAAGTTGTCGCAACTATACCAGGAGTTGTCGGATCCATTGATTATGTGGGCTGTGGAATGGCTTATGATTCAGCCAAAGGCGAAATATTCACCGGTTTAAGTGACGGGGTTAACGTTATCAATGATACAACCAACTCGGTTATTACTCAAATACCGTTTACAGATGCTGGAGGCTTGGTTTATGATTCTGGTAAGGGTGAGATCTTTGTCTCCGAGGCTTATTCGTTTGATGTGTCCATTATATCTGATGCTAGTAATTCAGTTGTAGAAAACATTACAATGCTCCAATATGTCAGTTTTAATTTAGCTTACGATTCAGGTAAAGGCTACATCTATGAAAGTGCTGCTGGAGGAGTCGGCAGAGTTAATGTCATAAGTGACGCCTCTAATTCAACCGTTGAACAAATCAATGTGGGACCAGGCGACTTTCAGGCAACTCCGGGTGCCTTAACTTACGATTATGCCAAAGGAGATATAATCATCGCGAACGGCACAACAATTTCAATACTTCCAGACACAGCTACCACTGTTTCTTCAATCGTTAGCTTGACTAATACGCCTCAGGAGTTAGCCTACGACAAAACCAGAAACGAAATCTTTGTAACTACTTCTGCTAACCAAGTGGTTGTACTGTCTGATTCATCTTTTAAAACAGGCTCATCTAATCCTAGCGGTTCATCCTCTTCCAGTTCAAACACATCTCCCAATGCGAACAGTTCCAGCTCGACGGGTATCATTGTAGCAGTGATAGTAGTTGTTGTAATCGTGGTCCTTCTTATCGGAGTATACTTCTTAAAATTCAGAAAACCAAGTGGTGCCACTCCCCCGCCTCCTCCACCTACAGTTTCTAAATAAACAAACAAAATTAAACCTACTAATTCTACTTCTGCAGGGTTGCAAGTTTGCTCTTTGCGCTATTGTTTGATGTGTTTTCTACGCCGTTTCGTGTGTTTTCACTTCTGCCTTTGGCTTCTAAATAGTTTAAAACTTTTTTTATTTTCAGTAAGGTTTCTATAGATAGTTGCTTTGTTGATTGTGGCTCATGGGCGAGTAGCTCAGCACGGATTAAATCCTCCTTTGCCTCCTCTTCCAGATTTGTGGTGGTCGAGGTTTGTTTTGTAGGATTTACGGACAGAGCACCAGCCTCCTAAGTTGGGGGTCGAGGGTTCGAATCCCTCCCCGCCCGCCAAAAAACATAACTGTTTGTGTACGCAGTGTATACATAGACATGAATCCATTATTTTCCCAAATTCTAATGGAAAGGCGCGCCGCGCTAACTTTCGGTCCCATAGTTCAGAGGTATGTTCGTCTTGAGTCGGGATACACTTAGAGATAAAGCACGAGAAAGAGACCACGCTCTTGGGCCAAGGTGGCAAGATAACGCGTGCGGAGACTGCAAGCATTTTGTCGCTGAAAACAAGGCGCATGAACCTCCAGCACGTGGGTCGCCGATGAAGAAGCTGTTGGTTGCCTCCCGCAGGAATTACTGCAAAAAGAAAATCAAGCATGTCGATCCGGGCAATGCCGCATGCCGCGACTTTGCCTACAAACACTATAGACATTGAAAGTTATAGGGCAAAGGCCTGTCGCCGGTTGGATGCTGTAGAATAAGTCAACTTGCAGTTTATTTATTGTATTTTATATGTTCTAATGATTAGTTAAAATCGTGAAGGCCTTTCCCTTTATACCCCCCAGAAAATTGAAGGCCTTCATGCCCAAATACAGCGTACATTGCGGGGGCATCAGGCGTATTTGCGCACGAACCAGAGGAGCGCCCAAAGGAGCACCGCTATCACGTCAAGCGCCAAAAGAATAATGGAACTGACCGCGACTAAAACAGTGGTTTCAATCTGAGCAAGAACAAAAAAGATGGATGCAAATATTATTAAAGCCGCAAAAATAGGCCGTGAAATCGGTCCCCGACGCAATAGAACCTGCCTTATTGACCACGAAAGCATCGCAATATCATCTACTGCAAGAAATGCCAGAAATGCGGAAAAGGAAAAGCTGCGAGCTGCCAATTGAGCCTAGGTGGCGCCGTTAGTGAAATGTAAGTAATTTGGGTTTAACAAATTAAGCGTGACAGTTGAGACAAGAGCTGCAATGGTGCCAATGCCCAAAAGCATAAAAATGATTCGGGAAATCAGCGCCATACCCTTACGCGTGGTTTTGCCGCTTTCTGTTTTTAGATCCATTCTACCTCCCCCTTTCACGCTTTTTTAATCGCTACCTCGCTTAATAAAATCTACCATTTTGGTATATCAAATTGTTTCCTATTTTGGTATCTTAAAAGCCACTTATGGGGAACAAGCCGCTACACCAATTTAGGATTCACGATGTTGGAATCAGAATCAAAGCTGGTAAACAGACCCACGCAGACGGGCAGGAAGATGTACGACAAGTTTTATGTTTACATTCCGAGGCAGGTGTCAAACGATTCGGCCTTCCCCTTCAAGCCAAACCAGAAAGTCAAAGTCAAAATCGATGTAGAAAACAAGCGTCTCCTAATAGAAAGCGCAGAGCAATAATTCAATTTGAATTTAGTGCAGCCGCAATTCTGTTAACAATGCAATCTATATCATCTATCTCATGCTCCCAAAATCGCAAACTACTCTCCCTTCAGCGTTTAATCGCTCATTTGTTGGAGTGTCTCTTGAATATTCTTTTTCAATTTTGGCAGCCAATAAGCTCGGTTTGACTTTGGTTGATGGGAGTGAATGGGGCACTCATGCCAAAAGCAGCCATCTATGAATACTGCCACCTTTTTGCTTGGGAAGGCTATGTCAGTCCTGTCTCCGTCATAATGGATCCGGTAGCGAAAGCCTCTCCTGCACAAAGCCCCTAGCAATTGACCAAGCGGTACCAGCTGACAACTTACGTAGCCGAGGCCAACACGGCTGCAAAAGTCGTTCATTTGTGAGACCTGCGAGGCACACTTTTTGACCTTTGTTTCAGAAAGGGTCGGAAGGAAAACATTAACCAAAACCTTGTCCTGCAAGTCCTACAGGCGAAAGAAAAAATGGATATGCCGAACGGATTTCGGCACGGACGATCGTATCGCTGGTGAGCATCCCAGCAGGACGAACGTGGCGAAAATCGGAGAAATCCCGGTGAATTGGCTTTCAGTAGGTGCTGCGCCAGTTGCATCGCGCATGGGCTGACGCGATACTCTTTTAAGCCATTTTTCATACGTATTGTCTAGCATTCAATTTGATTATTGCCTTACGAAATTATTAAATATTGGAGCGCAAATTATGTTTAATTTGTGATTAATATGATTAATAATTTGGACAAAATGATCCGTGAGTTTACGGATAGATTTGGATGGAAAAAAATCACTGATGACGAATACATTCTAGAGGTTGAGAAAGCTTTCACTGTTAGAACCAGTTTTAAAGAGGATACATCTTCTTTAGTAGAGACCGTAATTCACTTGCCTCAAGAACTCAATGGACTCGATATTGTTAAAATTTTAAGTGAAGCTGGCGAAGACTATGTCGACATGTTTAAAGCAAAAATCGAGCACGAGAAAAAAAACTCGGAGTGCTCACTCGTTTTGTCATTCAAAGGTGGATTTGATTATCCTTTTGAGAAGCTCAATACGTATTTTCTTGCAGGTTTGTATGAACAAGTGCAAAAAAACAATAAACTTGGCGTTTTACTGCTCGGGCACTACAAAGAGAACTGTCCCATTTTATTAAGCGGAAATTATTACGATGATTTCCCAACTATAGTCAAATTGAATTCAGACACCGTTGTTCATCCACTTTCGATGGTTCAGGATAGTAGTGTAACCTTGCATGATAAGGCGGGATATTATAATGCCCAATCTAATCTATTCGGAGAGACAAGGGATAATGTATTCTTACCTCTGCTTTCATATTTCCTACAAGATCAGTTAATCCTACTTGTCCCAGAATTCAAGAAAAAAATAAAGAAGAATATCAGCCTTTTCACGGGAGTCAAAGTCATGCACATGAGCACACTGCAAAGACACGTTCGCGAACTTATCAGGGCAGTCAAGAAGGAAGTAAAAAACAAAACAATTGAGCCACACATCCTCAAATGGCATGAACGCGATATAGAAAACCTCGCATTGGATGAAATAAATTTTATACGTTATTATTGGGCTTTCCGCGATTTCATCAATTATTTGCCCAATGCTAGCAAGACTGATCTTAACAACTATATTAAAAATAAGATTTTAAAGATAACACCACTAATGGAAAATATTGACGCTTGTGTCAGTTATTCCAACTGTTCAGTAGACCACTATATAAAGAGAAAAGCATGCTACGAAGGAACCAAGGATTTTGAGAAACGGAAGCTATTAAAATGATGAGAAGAAACAATTTAAATACGCTTTTTGCAATTCTTTGCGTAATATTCATGCTTTTAACTGGAATTCTGTGGCTTGAAAATGTCTCAATAAAATGGGAAACATTGGCAGTCGCTGTGTTCATGTTTGTTCTATTAATCGTTTCTTCAAACAGAAATTGGTAATACACCTTTCAAGCATATAGTAGAGCGCTGTTATTCGCTAAATGCTTGAAAAGTCACAAATACAACTTTAGAAGCTCTATTAAAGTGCTTTCTTTAACGTATCGAAACATTTTCGATGGACGGAAAAGCAAAACGCATAGACCTGTTTCTTCAGGTTTCCTGCCAATGCGACCTATGCCTTGGACCAAACGCCTGTTTGCTATTTTTTGGTAATCAGGGTTTTTTCGCTCGGATAGTTCAATAATTGACGGTTGGGGAAATGGATTATATGGAATAATAAGTAATTTCAAATTCTTTATCGTTATGCCTTCCCAGTAAACATTTGAAGAGGTTACGAGTATTTTTGCGTCACCTTCATCAAACGTTTTAAAAGCCTTCATTCTTTCTAAATATGTTAAACCTGACTGCACAACTGTCAGTCTATCGGCAAATTTCTTATTAAGCGCATTTTTCCATAATAAACAATTGCAATTGTTATTAAGCAAAATTAGTGTTCGCACTCTAGCCATATTTAATAATGCGAAAGAAGCTGCAATCTTCGCATCATTATTTTCTAGATGCAAGAAGCTGTAATGAATATTCTCTTTTGGAACAAAGCGGGTCTTTTTTTCTCCGATTGTTATGAGACAATCAGGAGGAATATTACAATAAAATGTAAGTTCTCTCTCTTCCAATCGTGTTGCTGAAAACAAGAACAATCTGCCTTTTGGTAATATGCTCCTTTTTTGAGGATCGACTAAAAGGAACCTTAGACTGCAAGATTTTTGATATCCAATGTAGAAAGCCCTCCATTGAGTGAGCTTCCTAAGGAGATTTCTTGCGTCTTTTTTAAAAGGTTCGATCTCTAACATTTTATGTAATATTTCTGAAGAGCTTTCTATCCCTAACTCCCTAACAACATAATTCTTCTGGTCAACTCCTGAAGTCACGAAATCAAAAAGCTCTTCGCCTTCTTCAAAATGGAAGGTTTTAACTATAGATTCGTCTATTTCTATCGATGAACGAAGATTGTGAGCTTCATCAACAAATACGTAGTCAAAATTCTCTTTTTTCTTGCGGTAACTGCTTATGGATTCGATTGGAATTGAAAGTTTAATTCCTACATCTACTTCCAGCATTTCTTTGGCGAAATCGGACTTTAATTCGCCGTTTGGCGTAACTATGCATGTATCAAACCCATTTTTACACAAGTAAGAGGAACAAAGAGCTATAACATGGGTCTTTCCTGATGAAGGAGGAGCGGTATAGCTAACAACCTTGTACTTATTTGAAATTATATTCGTGAATACCTGCTCAAGTAGTTGTACTTGTGTCGGTTTTAAGGACCCATATTTTTGGTACTTCTTGGAACACCGCTCTAATTCCGTTAACCATTGTTTAAAATTAGAAATACTAGATGTAGAAAATTGATTTCTTGAGTTTTGCATCCTTAGGGACTCCGAACCTGTTGTAGTAGTATTCGCTAAGCTGAAGATAATAGAGGGGCATCGGAAACCTTGTCATATGGCCACTTGCTCTTCCCATCATGCACAACGCCATAATATATTTGGCAAGTTCCATTTTGTCCCAATTTTGTCCTTTTACACATTTTATTTCGATTTTTATCGGTAAAGGGCACCCTCGTTTAGACAGACCTTTTTCAATTGTCTTTCCGGTAAGCAAGTAGTAGATGTCTGGTTGGCACTTAAAGATGTGACCTTGAGGTGCATTTTCAATAGCTTCGATAGAGCATTTAGCTACTTCCAAAACTGTCTTGCCAAATCTCGGCGCATGTCGAGGGGAATATGTTTCGAAAAATCGAAAATAGTTGTTATCAATAACTGTGACAATACAATACTCGCTTGCCAAAATATCTAACGATGTTTTTATCTTATCAATTAAACCTGACCTATCAAACGTTGTTAGAAAAAGAACTCTTCGATATTTGCCAGCCAATTCTTTAATAGTTTCAATGATTCTATCTGCGTTTGAACAATCGATAGGGTCTAATTGAGTTATTAGTTTTCCCGCGGCATCAGTTAAGAGCATTGAAATCTCTGCTCTTGCTGTCTGAGGGTTCAAATAACTATTAATTCCAAAAACGCAATCAATATTTAACATCTCAGGCAGTAGCCAAGGATCGCCACCCAACTTCAGACATATTTGCATGACTATTTGCATAACAGAATTATCATCGGCATTTTCTACAGTAATATGCTGATGAGGTATGCCCATTTCATTTTGTAAGGTTTTCTTATACCAAGTATATAATTTCTCATCGTCTTGCGACTCGGTACTAATGGTTAAAACTATTTGATAATTTGCAAATTTATTCTTAAGTGGATCAAGCGGTCCGAAATCGTAAGTAATGTCAGAACCGTTTCTTATTTTATACTCAGCTGCTAACTTGGCCAAGAACTTCTTAATCTTAGAATTAACCCTGTCGGAACAAACCAATATCTTGGAGTTAGGGATTACTCTTGCAAACAAATTCTTCTTTCCAGAATAGTTTCGATAAAAACTGAGATCGTATGGTGGCTTTATTTTTATTGCCTTATCCGCGAACTGAATACCTATTTCATTAGGTTCGGAGACATCGTTAGAGATGTCTAATGGGTCCCTTGATATTTCAACAAACTTGGGATAAACTTCAGGCAGGCACTTCCGCAGCGTCGAATCGATTTCTAAAAGAACCTCATAGATTTTGTGCAGTTGATTTTTGCAATCCGGATGAATATCTCCCCAGACCTGGCTTCTTTGCCACTCTGGAATTCTTTTTGCTAAATCCTCAAACGTGTGCCCTAAAGAGAGAACTTCAGGAATATGATACTGTGTTCTTCCTTGCACAGTGTAAACAACAAGCGGTTGTCGAGGGTCTAAACCATTGATTCCATATGTATTGTGCAAGTAATCAATTGGCGTTCCTTCTGCTCCTGGTGTTTTTTCACCTGCCCTAAATTTCCAAGTGACCGCTTCAATTTTTTCCACTTTCGGACCTGGATAACTTGACCTTGCTATGTCAGCCGCCTTTTCTCGAATCAAATTATTAACGTAGCCCATGAACTCTGAAGGGGGATCATAAAAGTCAATGTTCTTCCCTTGATTTTTCTCCTCAAAAGATTTAGCCAGACTTTTCATTTCAACAAGCAAGTTCTTGTTTGATCTAAGTTGAGTTTCTCTGTTCAAAACAAAAACTGGCTTATTGCTTATTTGAAATAAACCTCTATAGTAACTCTTGGAGTCGATTATCCCCGTCTTGCCTATTAGATCTAAGTCAAAATAAGGTTCATCTCTTATAATAAATGGCGCTTTAGGGTGAAACTTGTAATATTGATCTGAATAAACGGTTAGTGCTATGTCAGCTAAGCGGCATACAAGATGAGAATAGTTTTCGAAATCGTCAATGCCGACAATTGATTTGCTCATCTCAGCCAACTTAACTTTAAACTTCCCAATATTTGGAATATCAACGTCATAAACTAAAGAACTGCTTATTCGATCGGGGAGGCTTTGAATATAACCATCGATTGAGACTACGGGGATACATTGTTCAAACATAATTTTTTTTGCAATAACTCCTAAGATTTGATAGTATTGTGGATTGTTGACTGGTTTGGGCTCTATAGCAGTTGCATAAACAAAAACTGGCAATCCGTCACTTTTAAGAAGGGGAAAAGCATTTGCGTGATACATTATTCTTTAGCTCCTTTTTCAAGTACTTCGGTGATTATTGGCATAACTTGATCAGCTGTAACAAACTTGGTCCTATTGAGAAGACGTTTGTCAAAGTATTTTTTCTTGACGTACCCTTGAAACCGACTATCCATTAAAATCGATACACCAAAATCAGATTCGCTTCTTATTATTCTACCAATACCTTGCTGTAGTCGTATAAGCATTCTGCGCTCAAGATCAGGATAATTCATTTTTTTGCCCGCGATAGGTCGAATAAAAGGTGCTGTAGTTATGATAGCAATTCTTAGACTTTGAATGTTTATTCCCTCCCATAACGTGGATGAAGCTGAAGCAAGAGATATTTGACTTTTGCTAGCTAGATTTTCAACGAAATCGCTATTATCTATTGTTGAATCTAAGAAGAATAGTCGATTAGGAGAAAAAAGACCCTTCAAGCGTTCGTTAGCTTTCCTTTGATCCCTATAGTTTTTAAATAAAATTAATGAGCGTTCATTTCTCTTTGTGAGTATTTCAGTCGTGAGATTAAGTGCTGAATCAAACGGACCAGTTTCTCTTGTATCACCGATATCCGTCACAACCAAGATATTTAGATTTTTAAACCAGTTCTCAACCTGCTCGAATTTCTCTATCGGTGTTATTTTCAAATTTGAATCATCATAATTACGTAACGAGCAAGAATTCGCGTGTTTGAATGCGTCACCTGGAGTTGCAGTTGCATATATGATCGCGCTATTTCCAAACTTACTTTTTATAAGATAATCCACTTCGACTTGCCTAGAAATTAGCTCGCTATCTATCCACTCGCGATTATAGAAGTCGCTTCTTACAAAAAACTCGTATCTGCTTGCTTTAGTGCAATGCATAACGAAATAGTACATATTCAAGCAAACCTTGCGATCTTTGCCTGCAAGCATCCCTCCGATTTCTTTTTTTAGTTTTTCTGAATCATGCTTGGTTGAGAGCGATGCGAAATGTGCAATATAATCAGGACTGACGACTCCAACTCCATCCTTGTCGCTCGGATTTAAGCAACGCTCAAATGCCTGTGCGAAAATATTTAAAAAATCTTCAACAAATGCCTTGATCTTATCGTTGCTTATTCCCTTTTCGTATAGGCTATTGCCATCGGCAGCCTGAATAGTCAGCTGGTAGGCTTGTTCCTTTGCATTCTCAAAGCTATGTGAATCGTCCAGCACAATAAAATCATAACTACCACCTCCTTGAGCTAAAAGAAACTTGGAGAAATTAGTGATCACAAGTGGTTTATCATGATAATCTTTTTCAGATTGAATGACCGCGCAGGATATATTCAATTTTTTGCATTCAACCTTATTTTCCCTACAATACCAACTTTCAGCCTTGCTTTTTAACAAAGGGCAATCGTATTCTTCGACACCAAAAACAAGTTTCGTATCTCCTGAAGACAGGAAGCGCTTTATTTCACGCTCAATTCGGCTTTGCGCTTGTTTTGTGGCACCAAGAACTAGCGTCCTTGAATTGTTTTCTCTGCTTTCTGCAACTACAGGACTGAAAACAACGGTCTTTCCTGTGCCTGTTGGAAGGGCAATTAACGCATCAGAACTATCATTCAATGCATTCACTATATCTTTGATACAAGCTTTTTGGTATTCTCTTTGTTCCACTCTCGAATAGCGTGAAAGAACTGAATTAATGTTTATTATTTTTGGTCCCTCATCTATCGATTGTGTCCATATCCACCGATTAACTATTAAACGCTTTTCATTATTCGAAGCACTTCATATTAAAATCATTAGAAAGAAAGCTACTTCTATTAGTTTGAGTTTTGCTTTTAATTAACTAGGCAAACTTGAAACTAGCGCGCATGGCTGTTGAGACTGTGTGAAAAATATTTTTTGCTTTGAAAAGTTGCACTGTTTGTCTGAAAAATTAAGTGTTAGCTGGGTATTTTTAAACATGAAAGACGCAATTTTCAGAAATGTTTTTGACTTTTCAAACAGTCTCTGTTCCTAAAATGTTTAAAAATGGTTTTTATTCCTTTTTTTACATTCAGAGGTTAAATTGCACTTTTTTAGCTTTTTATTCAGTATTTTCAGCTTATCAGTTTCCTTTGCAAATGGAACGCCTAACGTAGGCAATAGTCCTAGGAATTCAAAAAAACCAACCATTATCTATGCAGACATCCACAATTAACGCACTTCATTTTTGGATTAGCTTTGCAAAATGAGACTTTTAACCATTTTAGACCAATTTAACGCGCACGTTATTTCGATATGGAAGGTGCGATTAGAGCACGCTCCTCGTCGCTAAGGTATTAAGCCCCAATGTCTTAAATAATAGCGTACCATGCCAGCGTATTGTGAATCATTGTTTGCCATTGCAATCATCTCCGAAAGAATTTCATCCTTTATACCGGTTGTGGTTCTTGGATCTTGGTAAAATGCATACCATACTTTTAAAATTCTAAGAACTCCGCGCCTTCTATGAAGCAAATCCTCACGATTTAGTCCTAAATACTTCTTGCATGCATCGACCCGATCTTTCACTTGCAAATTTTGCTCTATAATCTTTGCTTCATCTCCCTTAAAATCATAAGCAATAAGTTGTTCTGGATCCTCGTCCAATGGATTAATCAATAAGTGCTGTTCCAAAGTCAAATCTGCCGTCGGTTTGTTCGCTCTACTCCCTACAACTGGGAAATTCGTTCTCTTATATTCTTGATTGCATATTTGGCATGAGAACAAGAGGTTTTCCCATGTGTATGCAAGCCACCAATAATGAGCTTTAGGCCTAAAGTGCTCGACATCGCCATACGCGACGCCTACGACATGACTATCACAATATGAACATTTGCCATAGCTAATAATTATAAGTTGAGCTTTGACAGAAGAACTTCCATAAACTCCTTTCTCAAATTTCATATTCCTGCTTTCGGCTATGGCTAGAGTGTATTCTTTCTCCAATTTTGCAGTGTTTTGCCTCATCCTTTTTGAGTTAACAAGATGGGCAGGAGGGGTTGCTCCATTCCCATTTCGGTTATAACGGATCAATTCTTGCTCTTTTCCTCTGCCTTTTCTTTGGCTTCTTCCTTTTTGGTTTTTTCTTCAAGAGACTTCAACGGAGGCAAATCAAGCAGATCTGTCCTGCCCAATGACTCAAGAGTCTTGTTTAGCTTAAGAAAGAGTCTATACTGATCATAAGACGTCCCAGGTGCTTCTGGTTGTTTCTCATAAAGCGTTAGGAGTTCTGTATATCGTTTCTTCTGGTCTTCGGACGATTCGCCGCTACTGATAAGTTTTTTCAGTGAGAAAAGCTCGCTCTCTATTCTTTCGTTTCCGACAGACCTTGAAGATGAAAGACCAAAGAGCGGACTCGTGAGGATTTGATCCGCACTCAACCCTCTCGGCTCCAGATCTAATCTTGTTATTCTAATTGTATCTTGATGACTTCGGTTTCTTCGTCCACATTGTAACACAACAAATTCGTTGCGTTGGAGTGCTTGAGCAACAAGAGGAGAATGCGTTGTTGCAATAAACTGAATATTTGGGAAATGACTACGCAAAAAGCCGATTACTTTTCTTTGCCAAATAGGATGAAGATGCAGAGAAATTTCTTCGATAAGCACAATTCCTTCTTCTGCAAGAGGTTGAGAGCTATCAGGAAAAGCATCTATCAAACGTCTTGCAAGATCGGACACCCAAGACAACACGTCTTGATATCCTCTTGAAAGCTCGGACAGTGAAACTTCGCCATAAGGCGTATTGAAAATAGCTTCGCCGTTATCGTTAATTTCCTTAAACTGCACAGAAGGGAGAAGCTTGGATAACAGATCTGTTGCACTTTTAAACCGGTTTTTCGCAGAACTTGCCTTATTGGTTCTTAACGTGTTATATTCGAGCGTTCTTAGCCAATCATCAACAGGCATTAATGGAGAATCATCAATGAAAAGAGTCTCAAGCCTTTCAAAAAAAGGGCTTCTGCGTTCCAGGGCATGAATTCGTTTGGTATCTTTTTCATGTGGTACTACGCGTGTTGCTCCATAACCGCAAACAAAAAAACTTCGCCTGCATTCTTTGAGGCAACCTTCAAAATTCGCTCTGCTAGGATCCACCTTTGCGAGAGTATCACCCCAACCTTCAGCGTAGGGTTTATCGACGTAATTAAGAGATAACCTCAATCTTTTTCTTGGTTGAGGACAGGCTTTTCCCATGTCAATTTCTGCTTCAGCAATTGCCTCTTTGCAGCCGAATCTAACCATACGGCGGGGTTCATGCTGTAATTCCCTTGCTGCATCTTGTCCTGCAAGCAACAGAGCAATATTTTTCAGAATTGTGCTCTTTCCAAATCCGTTTTCTCCAAGAATTACGGTCCATTTTATTATTTCGCCATTTTGGTTTGTGAAACTCAACCCTGCCTCTTCAAAACACATTATGTTCCTGAGTTCCAAGTTTCGAATGTACATTCTATACCACACAATAGAATTGCTTTGATAAATTTAAAAGCTTTAACTGATCTAAAAACCCATTCGATCTTCCGCGCACCCAGTGGCAGATATTGATCGATATAATCCATAAATACGCTCTCTCTGCGCACCAGAATGGGCACATCTTGATTTTATCAGGTTGCACTCTTCAGGAAGGAACCATTGAGAAGTTGCTCCGATGAGTATCTTGACAAAAAAGGGGAATTGCGGGTGACATCTCTACTTGCACAGGAGTTCAATGTGACCCTTCAAGGAAGGTTCGACAAGACGCCCATAAAGCTTGAAATCGAGATCACCGCAAGCAAGGGCGAGATACCTTGAAGTGCTTAAAGATCGACGATAAGTGGATTAGGCTAATATTGGAAGGAAAAAAGACCTGGGAAATTAGACGAACAACTACGAACTTCAGAGGCACAATAGCGCTCGGAAACACCAAAACCAAGAAAGCCGAATCGCAACAGGCTAACGACTTATCGATGAGTATGCAGGCGGAAAGAAAACTTTGTTCGCTTTGATATTAACCGATGTTTATTTAGAACCGAATCCCAAGCCTTATTCTTATTCAACTGGTTCTTGGTGTAATACCTAATTTGTTTTTTTTTCAAGAACTTAAATTTTTCGACTTTAATGTATCGAGCATGTTCCACGATCGCTATTGATTAAATCCACCCTTTAGTGTATTTAGCGTAGTTATGCTCATCAATTATTTTAAGGATGGACTTTTGAAAGGGTAGGTTGTTTGAACAGCTTTTGCATATATCTACTAAGGTAGCTCGCTTTTCATCCAAAGGCAATACACCAAACTCACTATAACTTTTGACTATATCTTCTACTTGTACCTGGGTCTTCTTCATTAAGCACAAATATTTCTGTGCTGCCGCCGAAGAGCCAGCGCCCCAATAACAATCGTATCCATTTTCTGCAATCTTAGCATCCCATAGGGGAAAGAAATTTGGAGCCAAAAGATGCAGTGCTTTTGCGACTGCCACAGGACTTTTTCCCCTATCAGTCTTTAGGGCGATCAGCATTTCATTAAAAAGCTTGCTAATTGGGCTATCATCGTTTGGAGCATAAGTGAAAATATCTCGATTTCTGTATTGCTGAATGAGCGCTGAATTCTTTTTGAGGCAACTCTCTAAATCATCAGAGTCAAAGCCACCATATCTATAAAACGCTTGGTTCCAGGTTAAAAGCAAGACTCCTAAAGCATCAGCGATGTCTTCCGGCTTTCCCCAGAATTCGTTGATAAGATAGGTCGAAACTCTATACATGGCATCGCGTTTTTCATTCTCAACAAAAGCTTTGGAACCAAGAACTAGTTGGCTATACTTAAGCATCGCTCGCTTCCTCTACAACCAAGTGATAAGGAACCACTTAAAAGAATTATGCTGTCTTAAGGTTGGACAGGGCTAAACTAGATATCCAACCTACAAGAGAATTACCGGTATGCAGGAAAGAGTATACACAATCAACGAAACTGCTCAACGACTAAATCTCAAACTCAGTGACACAGGAATAGTTCGGTCACTGATCTCCAGAGGGAAATTAGACCTAAAAAATAGAGGACATACCATAAGGGTCACTGAGAAAAGTATCACCCGATTATTTGAAGAGACGCGGAGAGATGAAACCTATGATGAGATAATTTCTAAACTTTTGGATCTTCAAGAGCTATACTGCAAAAATAGAATGCAAATTCCAGTCTTCTTGAAAGGCACAATTGGGGAGTGCCTAACTATGAAGCAGCTCAATTGCCAAAGACACCTGAAGCGATCTGTCATTCTTTATTTAGGTGGCACAACCCCTAAGGCTGATATAGTCGTGAATGGGAAAAAGATTCAAGTTAAAACTCAATTTCCGCATGGATATGAGATAGTCAAGAATGTTGAATGTTTCAGTTCGCCGACAATAAGAAAGAGCGCCTTTAGCTCTGTTGACTATATCGTTTTAGTTATTGTTGGTCAGAAGGATGTCCGATTGGCAGATTACTATATCTTTGCAAAGGAAGATTTCAGTTATTTTAATGAAATAGGCTGTTGGTCTGGAAAAAGCAAAGGTGATAGGACTATCTATTGCATCCAAGAAATAACTGGACCGCTAAGCAAGTCAGGACAAAAAATAGTTGGACAATACCATAATGGGAATTATAAAGGACTGTTTGAAAATTCAAAGAATAATTGGGAAAAAATTACTGTTTAACTTACAATCGCCTTCTTGACTCTCAAGGATGCCCTGAAGTTATCCATGAAACAATGCTGTCAGCTATTCTAAACCTCTGACGCAGTTCTCCGCTTAATTGCATTATAGCGCGCACAGTTCCTCTGGCTGCCGCACTCGGGGCAGGTCACTGAATTTCTTTCTTGATTCTCCCTTGAGAACGTACTCTGGGATGATCTTGCCGCAATGTGGGCAATTGATAATTCTATGTTTAAATGTTTTAGCCTCCGCTGATGTTCGCCAACTGCGCACAAAAAAGGGAGTTTTACGAGTGAAATCACGAGCAAAGCCGGGGTTCGAATCCCTCCCCGCCCGCCACGGGATAAACTCTGGCTTTTTGAGCTTGGCATAATACTTGCGTTACGCGCAGTCTATCTCTTGGCAGTATCCAATTTAGGTAAAAGGTTGTTTAGCGTTTGTTTGCCAAACGGAAATATAGGCTGTCGCTAATGAGCTTTGAAAATTAGTGTTATTCCTCTCTTTCAGGGTTTGTAAATAATCAACGAAGCGTCTGTTTTTCTAATAGCTAAACCGTTTTCTCTAACGATTTTTTCCACGCACGCTTGGAACATATCAGACCTTTGGCTGCTATCTGCATCAATCTTTATCTTACACTCGATTTTTGAACAATCGGTTGGATCTAATAGGAGTACTATTGATTTGCAAAAGCCACAGCTACCTAAAATCTGCTCAATCACGGCTATTGCCCGGTTCCGATCCATAACTTGTTTAAAATTTGAAGGGCTAATTATTCATTGTTTACTTATAATCATGATTAGTGCTTCAAGGATATTTATGTTGAACAATTGCGAGGAAAAGACCCTTTTATGAAAGGTTTTTAACAGGTTCGTTTCATGTCAGTAAGCAGGAGAACGCTCACTTGGATAGGAAAAAAGCTGTAGCTTTACTACGCGAGATTTTGGAACTTTCAAAACAGTTGAATGTTAACTCAATCTCGTTAAACCAAGACAAAACAGGCGATTTTTCCCTAAAAATTGAAACCAAATCTAAATGAGCAACTAAAAAAAGTGCTCGACCCCATTCTTGCAAGGGATAAATTAACACTAAAGCAAGAAAATGGTTACCTAACAATCTATTCGTTGAAGGACTAAGTCAGGCATTACACTTTCCAAACACACGCTTTTACGGGTACGACGCTTTTACCATCTCAAAAAGCTGCCTTGCCTTAACAGCTCAGAAACTAATGGTGCAATAAAAAAAGAGGGGTTAATTTGCTATTTCTCGTCTATCCATGCTTCAGCACTTGCTACGTTAGGGGAAAGCCGGGTACTAATGCCAGATTGCTAAGTGCTTTTAGAAGTTGCCAGTTATGCAATTGCATCTTTCGAAAGAATAATTACAGACCCTTTCAAAATAGCATTGCATGCGACTATTGGGCGCTTAGTTAAATACTTCCAATTTCATAAAATATTTAAGCAAGCTTTATCCTTCCAAATATTGGTGATATGTATGCGAAAAGTTAAAAGCATAATTTATATTTCCGCAGTGGCGATTGTAGGCTTGCTAACTGCCTTAATCAACCCCATAACCAGCTTAATGCTTTCAGTTAGCCTTATGATGCTCTTGATGTTTGCCATGCAAATGAATCTTAGCAAAATACTCTTAATGCTTAAAAACTATTCAAAAAACATATCACGTTTGCGAAGCGAACTTAGAGCAATACTTCAAACAGGATTTATAGACCACAGCGCCTCTCTAGACGGAGAAGAATCAGGCCACAAAAGTTTCAGCAGCATAAGATAAAAAGCAGTCCACCAAAGCATACGCTACGTATCTTGCAAGCGAAACTGACAGCAGGCCAGCTAAAACATCTCATTTTTTAAAAGTTTTGTTGAGCGTCTGTTCAAAATTTGACTTCCTTCATGCTATAAATAATGTTGGTTATTTTTTAGTGCTGATGATGCGGTGTCTCGTTTAATGTTAAGACCTCAAGTGCCCATTTTAAGCTACATTAAATTGCGTTATGTTTAAATATTCATGTCGGTAAACGCCTAATCAGCGAGAGGAAAAAGATGGAACGTAAATTAATTGTAACAATACTTGTTGTGATTTTAATTATCGCGGCAGCAGGTTCACTGTTTGCTTACAATGCATTAAACAATAAGACCTCATCAACTTCAACGACTTCAACCACTCCAGCCACTAAATCTATTGTTGACATGGCAGGAAATAACGTAACGGTCCCCTATAACATAACCAGAGTTTCAGTCCCCTACCCAGCAGTAGACGTTGACTTTATCATGCTTGGCGTTGCTAAATATGAGGTTGCGCCTAATCTTGCAGTCAATACAAGCTTCTCAAGCATCTTCAAACAACTTTATCCAGAACTATTAAATCTAACAAACTACCCGTACTCAGGATCAACCGTCAACACTGAATCACTATTAGCAGCAAAGCCACAAGTTGTCTTCATGTATTCCACTGATTCAAGACTTAGCCAAGTCGAAAGCACGGGGATCCCAGTAGTTATAATAAAAAATCCCTCATCAACCCAAACAGACTTACAACTAATAAATTTTCTAGGCAACTTCTTCGGCGGCAATGCAATTAGCCAAGCCAACGCATACACATCATACGTCAATACTGAAATCGCAAATATCACATTGGCCCTCGCAGGCGTCCCAATCAATTCAAGACCAACAATACTATTCGCTGAAAGCATCACTAACGGAGGCGCAGAGATTGCAGGAGCCAACACTTTTGAGGATAGCTATATCCAAGTAGCTGGAGGCGTTAACGTCGTTGGCAACGTTACTAACGGAAACAACGGGTACGAAACCGTAGATATGGAGACTATATTACAGTATACCCCACAAATTGTCCTAGTTGATTCTACAACAGGCGATTCTACCGCAATTTATGCTGACAGTAACTGGCAAGGCTTAACTGCTGTACAAAATAAAGACGTGATAGTTAATCCTGAAGGCATATACAACTGGGATGGTCTATCTCCTGAAAGCGCCTTAGAATACCAATGGCTCGCTAAAGAGCTTTACCCAACAATATTTGCAAACGTGAACATGACGACTACAATGCAGTCCTTCTACTCTGAGTTCTTAAACTACACAATGTCCGGATCTCAAGCAAACTCTATACTGACAGCACCATAAACCTAAATTAGCCACAACAAGTGTCGAGGTAAGAAGACGGAAACAAAATTGAAACCTGACCTTCCCTCTATCTTTTTTTGTAAAAAACCCTACTTGCTGAATAAATTGTGGGATCATAAAAGCCAGCTGTCCAAAAGAACAAGCGTAAAGAAGACCAGTCTAATTATCGAAAACAATACAGAATATAAGGCGGTTGGGCATGAAACTTAGTCAGCCATCAATTATAGTAACTCTTCTGATTTTACTTGGAGCTACTTTCTTTGTTACGCTGTTTATTGGCCGCTACTTCATCAGCCCTTACACCATCCTTCTTATGTTGGCGTCAAAGTTTTTTTATATTCAGCCATCTTGGACGCTAGTTGACTCCTTAATTGTCTGGAGCATTAGGTTTCCAAGAGCGTTAACGGTGATTCTTGTAGGCGCAGGGCTAGCTGTTTCAGGAGCCACTTTTCAAGGGATGTTCCGTAACCCACTAGTATCCGAATCAATACTGGGCGTTCAGGCAGGGGCCAGTGTAGGGGCCACCATCGCCATCATAACAAATCAGAATTTCTACACCTTACAAATTTTTGCTTTTGCATTCGGTTTACTTGCAGTTGGATTAACCTATTTGATTAGCCGCTTCTGGGGCGGTAATCAAACTCTTGTGCTCGTTTTGGCTGGCATAATAATTGGAAGCCTTTTTACAGCAATGCTATCACTTATGGAATATCTTTATGCAAATCCCGCTTCATCCGTCGTAAGCAAACTCCCCAACATTCTGTTCTGGCTACTTGGTTCATTTGCTGCAGCTGACTGGACAAGCGTCTATGAACTTGCGCCTATTTTGATTACATGCATGATAATTTTATTCTTACTACGATGGCGCCTCAATGCTTTATCCATGGGTGATGAAGAGGCTAGGGCACTTGGAGTTAACACAACCACTCTAAAAGCAATTTTTATTGTATGTGTTACTTTAATCACGGCAGCGTCAATTAGCATTTGTGGAACAATCGGCTGGATTGGCTTGGTGATTCCCCAAATCTCTCGCATGTTAGGGGGACCAGACAATAAAATTTTAATTCCCTCATCAATGCTTCTCGGCGCCTCTTTCCTTCTGATAGTTGATACTCTTTGTAGAAGTCTAGTATCATATGAAATTCCGATCAGCATCGTTACTTCAATTGTTGGCGCGCCGGTTTTCTTGTACATCCTAAAGAAGAATTCGGAGGCTTGGCCTTAGCTGCCAGCAAAATTGGAAGCTGACAAAGTCACGTTCGCATATACCCCGAACAAGAATATTTTTGAAGATTTATCTTTCTCCGTAAACTCAGGAGAAATTTTTTGCATTTTAGGTCCAAACGGAACTGGAAAATCAACCTTGCTAAGATGCGTCGGCGGATTGTACAAAATGTGTAAAGGTAAGGTTTTAGTTGGCGGCAAAGACATTGCTCTATTTTCTCCAGCCAACCTAGCTAAGAAAATCGGTTTTATTGCACAAACCCATACGCCGACATTTCCCTATAAAGTATTAGATGTAGTTCTTATGGGTAGGACCCCACATTTAAATTTGTTAGCGACACCCTCCCAGAAAGATTACGCACTTGCTGAAAAAGCGATTCACACATTAGAGATTGATCATTTACGAGATAAGCCTTATACAAAGTTAAGCGGCGGCGAAATGCAACTAGTACTGTTTGCAAGAGTCTTGGCTCAAGCACCAGAAATCTTGTTGCTAGATGAACCTACTTCTCATCTGGACATTGCTAATCAGGTTCGCACAATTGAGCTAATAAGAAAACTTGCTAAAGAGAAATTGTGTATCGTAATGACCTCACATTTTCCAGACCATGCTTTTTATATATCAGACAAAGTCGCTTTGATGAAAAATAAGACTTTCATAGCGATTGGCAATGTCGACGAGGTAATGACTGAAAACAATCTAAAAGAGACTTACGGCGTCGACATTAAAATTATTTATTTAGGGGGCGAAATTTCCCGAAAAATCGCCGTGCCATTAATCAAAAAAAGCTCAGCACTTTGAGTTTCAAATCAATAAATGTTTACTTTGCTAATTAACAACCTCCTCATTATAAAGTCCAAACAGAAAAAGGATCAGACTGAAGAAAATTTTTAGCATGTTTTTATTTTGATGTAACATTGCTTTTCATTTTTTTACCTTACAAGTTATCATCAGTCTACGAGGAAGGAAATACTTGATAAGCCACTCAACACTGAAAGCTTTGTTTTCCGCTTGGTCGACATAAGAGATATCTTTAACTTTTATTTGCTCTACTTGAAAGCAGGATAAGTATTGGGGCCATTGTTCAACTCTTAAACGTTTGTTCATTGGGCCGAAAGGAAGCTTTTCCCATGTGCTCTTTGAATAGCTATGCTGACTTTCTATTATTTTTTCTCCTCTTCGCACAGCTCTCATAGCTTGTATTATTTGGAGAAAAAGTTTCCTAACTCCTCCAATGCCCTCCCACTCTATTATAATTATTCTGCCGCCTGATTTTGCCACTCTTATCCACTCCTTGATAGCTTTCGAGGGGTCTGGGAGGGTCCAGAAAACCACTCGGTTTACAACAACATCAAATTCATTATCTCCAAAAGGAGTCTCAGATGCCCATGCCTCATAGAGTTGCACCTTAACCTTTTGTTCGTTAGTATATTTTTCTGCAGCAACTAACATGTCTTTACTGATATCTATTCCAGTGACATCATGCCCCAACTTTCGCGAAAACTGTTGCGATAAAACCAAACCCAGTCCCTACATCCAGAGATTTTAATTGCTCATTTCCAACTAAAGCTCTAAACTCTTTTTGGTAAGCTTCGCTATGCTTGGTCTCTTCATCCAAAACATTATTTTTTATCCAAATTTGAAGCCCCTTATTCCAGTAATCAGCAATTTCCTGTTTTAAGTCTTCACTACTTTCTGTAGCCATTATTCTCTGCTTCAGTGATTGCTCCCTCTTTTTCCCTAAAAACTCTAGTATGCCCCAAGTAAAGTTTTGCTTTTCTGAGCATTCATTTACTTTCCGAGCAGAATGACAAGCTCACGATACGGCAGAATGCTTGATCGCTATGTAACAAGTTAAAAAATAATCCTATCTGAATCCACAAGGCTGAGGGTCAAATCCCTGCCCGTTATTGAATTCTATTTATAGATTTTTTGCAGTATGTGGACATCGAGAAGACTGCTAAACTTTCGGCCGACCTCTCTCATGACGCCAATAGTTTGGAATTGTTCCGATTTGAAGAGGTTTATGCTTGGCTCGTTGCCCTCAGTTATTAGAGCAAGCAACGTGTGCAAATGTACTTTTTCGCCTTCCAAGATGAGCGCTTTAAGAAGCTGTCTTCCAATTCCTTGTCTGCGGTACTCTTTTCTGACATAAAGTGAGACCTCAGCCGTGTCAGAGTATGCACACCGATTAGACCATTTACTTAGAGACGCCCAACTAAGAACTTTACCCTCATCCTCAGCAACCAACACTGGATACTTGGAGCCGTGATTTGCAAACCAAACGTTCTGTTCCTCCAAAGTCTTAGGCTGAGTGTCAAAAGTGGCAGTAGTGTGAAGTATAGCATCGTTATAAATCTCGGTGATCGCACTTAAATCAGCCAATGTTGCAGGTCTTATCGCCAACAAATTCTTCCCTACAAAAAAGCATTTTGTTAAGCTAAACATATAGTTTTTGTCACCTTCACCGATGACATAGCAAACGCTTATGCGAGTGAACCAGCACCTTCCCTTCTGAGTTGGGGGTAAAGGGTTCAATTCTCATCCTCAGTTCTTTGGCGTAAACCCTGCGTGTCACACGGCTGACGACTGTCGAGAACCTGCCCACAGGGCTAGATGGCAGCTAAAAGTGCAAATGAGCAGCAAACAAGAAACCCGGGCGCAAGAGAGGAATTTATTAAAAATCTAAACTATAACGCTATCTGAAAACAGCCTGTTTGGCAAATAAATTTTTGGAGCACTAGCCTAAGCCTGTCATGTTCAATTCTTTTGTTTTTCTACTTTTTGCCATCAGTTCTGTCTAATACTTATCGTTGGATTTTAAATCGACAATAGGAGCAATTTTAAGTCTAACATTCACTATAAAAAGCATTAACGTTTGAGGAAAAGACAGTTGAAAATCCTGTTTATTGAGCCACCTAAAGACATATTCTTTGTAATGGGCGAATATCTTCCCCCGCCGTACGGCATCATTCAGCTTGGCGCGTACCTGGAAAAGCATCTGAATGATGTACGAGTGGAGGTGCTTGATTGCAACGCTGAAAAAGTGGACTGGAAAAACATGGAGCAACGCATAGCTGCATCAAAGCCTGACGTGGTAGCTTGCGCTTCATTGGCCACCTGCAATACTTACGCTGTAGCTAAAACACTTGAAACTGCCAAACGTGTTATTCCAAATGTTCTAACCGTAACAGGCGGTCAACATTTCACCGCTACTGCCCAAGAAAGCCTACAGCAATTCCCTGAAATCGACGTGATCGTGCGAGGAGAAGGCGAACAAGCATTCACCGAACTCATCAGAGCACACCAATCCAAAACCAGCTTTAGCAATATCCAGGGCATTTCGTACACAAACAACAAGGCAATCACTCATAATTCCATCAGACCCTTAATGGAAAACATTGAGGACTTACCTTTTCCAGGATATCACCTCGTTAAAGAGAACCTGAAAAAATACCACTTCAGAATCATGGGAGGAAAAAACAACCCCTACGCACTAATCGAAGGCTCCCGCGGATGCAATCACCAATGCACTTTTTGCACTCAATGGCGACACTGGCAAGCATGCTGGCGCGTCAAGTCAGCAAAACGGATAGCCGATGAAATGGCTTTCTGCAACCGCGAATTTGGAAGCAAATTCATTTGGCTAACTGACGACAACTTCGGATCAGGACAACGACCAATAGAAATAGCCGAAGAAATAATTGAGCGAAAGCTTCCCGAAGATGTAACATGGTTTGTTCAAGCTCGATGCGACGATATTATACGCAACAAAGAAGCACTGCCCCGCCTGCGCAAGTCAGGATTAATTTGGGTACTTCTCGGCGTAGAAAACTCGAGCCAGCAAACATTAGAAAGTTTCAAAAAAGGTATAACACCAATGGACGCAAAAGAAGCAGTACACCTGCTGAAACAAAACGGAATTTTCGCACACGCCATGATCATAATTGGCAATCGCAAAGACACAAAACAAACCATAACCCAACTTAAAAAATTCACTAACGAGTTAGACCCAGACCTTGTAATGTTCGGAACCCTCACGCCTTTCCCAGGAACAGAAATCTACAACGAAGCAAAACGCAACGGCTGGATTAAAGATAAAAACTGGTCACACTACGACATGATCCACGCGATAATGCCGACTGAAGAACTTTCGGTTCAACAGGTGCAAGAAGAACTGTACGGCTGCTACCGCAGCTTTTATGGACAGTGGAATCGAAGGCTTGGCGGACTATTCTCAGAAAACAGGTTGAAAAGAGAGGTTTTTTGGCACATGGCTCAAAGTGGAGTAATGGGAAGATTTAAGTCAATGTTCTAGGCGAGATAATGAATAGACAGCAAGCTTCAATTTTTCCTATTCTATTCTCATTGTTAATATCAATCATTGGACTTGCCCTTATTTTTGCCATTGTTTCGCAACCGAATTTAGAGAATCCTCAGCCACTGGTGGAACGCAGCCTGATTGGAGTTTTGTTCTGCGCTCTTTGCCTGCTAGGAATTGCAGCTGTATTTTTCCCAACAAAATGTCGAGGCGCATTTCAGCATGCTCAAAACATCCCAGCTAAAATAAACACGGTTCCTAAACCTTTGAAGATTAAAGGTCATCATCCGGATTGCCAGAACTTCTCAAGTAATCGTATCAAAGTTGGAGAGCAAACTTTTTGTGCGGCATGCAGCGGCTTGCTAGTCGGAGCCATCATTGCGTTAGTAGGAACCATTCTCTACTTTTCCGGCAATCTAAGTTTAACTGGGGGGAGCATTTGGATAGTTGCAATGGGTGAAATCTTAATGCTTGCAGGGCTAACTCAAACAAAATTCTCGGGATTCGCCAAAGCAATTCTCAACGCTGTTTTTGTTATTGGTTCATTGGTAACCTTGGTTGAGGTAGATTCGATAGTGAAAAGTTTACTTTTAGACCTTTACGTATTTGGACTAATCTTATTTCTCCTGTGGTTTAGGATTTCGTTATCTGAATGGAATAATAGAAGAATTTGCTACAAGTGTCAATCGTGCTTTCAGTAATGGTGATGCCCGTATCTTCGTCGTCCAAAAATCGCAGCCAGAATGATAAGTATGCCGAAAATTATTATAATTAACGGCCATAAATAGGTCCAAAAGTTAACGCCGAAAAATATACCTATACCAGCAACTATGATTATTAAGCCTACAATTAAGCCCACTATCATTCCGCCATTAGGTATGCCAAAACACTCATGTTCCATTCGCTTGTAATGTTCCCTTTCGCTACCAGGATACTGTGCACCTACTTCATAGAGGGGTGCACCGCAATTAGAGCAAACTTTTGCACCATCAGGATTTTGAGTACCGCATTTACTGCAATAAACCATGATAATCAATTAATGGAATTATTTAATAAATCTTTTAAGACTTGCGGTCAAGATAGCGATTGAAATTGCCAAAAAAAAGTTTTGGGAAGCATTTAGCTTGGTTTGACGTGTCATGTAACTAAGTATTATGAATTTTCAGATACACATAAGTTATACCTATAATTAATACGCGTTCGATAAGCATGGTTTCAACAGTTTTGACTTCGAACTCTGCAGCCGTCGGTTTCATAATCGTAATTGTTGCTTTCTTTGTTTGTGAACAAATTGGGGGTGTAATTATTCCAGCATTAAGGCGGGGTGGCGCAAGAGTGAAACGGAGAAATGTGGGCTCAAACACGATGGTGATTATTTCTTGGGTTGCCGTCATAGCCTTTACAGTAGGCTTTGCTAAGGCTGGTTTTGGCTTGTTGCCTGACTGGTCGTATTACATAGGCATTGCAGTTATGCTTGTTGGAATTATGATTAGACAATATGCTATTGCTGTACTTGGCCGCTATTTCTCTCAAATCCTAGGCGTTCAGGAAGAACATAAAATTGTGGAAACTGGGCCTTACCGTCTGGTAAGACATCCCTCGTACACTGGAGTTCTAGTTTTCTTCGTTGGCATGGGATTGGCAGTACAGTCTTGGGCAGCATTATTTATTGATATAGCAATTTTCGGATTAGTCTATGGTTACAGGATACACGTGGAAGAAAAAGTCCTTGTCAAAGAATTAGGCAACAGCTATGCACAGTACATGAAACGAACGAAACGATTAATCCCAAAGATAATATGACTTTCACTAAAAAATAAGTTCTTAAAAAACCTTTGAAAAGACAGGTACCGAAAAAAGAAAAAAGAAAGGTAGGTTTAAGCTTCAAATGGAAGTTTGAATGTTTCAAGGTATGCTTTGGCTGTATACTCCATGTTTTGTAGTGGAGTAGTAGGATCGAAAGCCTAGCGAGTGTCGAGTTCTGTATCCCTGTGTTGGATATGCCGCGAAATATCTTTCGTTGTCGCTTCCACATTTCACTGATCGCTTCATTAGGACCATCTAGTATAGTTTTAACGTCGGCAATTACTAGTGCTGTTACGTTATCGATATTTCCGGGTCATCTTGTACCATTCTTCGATTGGTGGAGACTCATTATGCCCAAGGATACCAATGCATCCACCGTGCTCAGAAGCGACTTGACTTACCACGTCCATTGTGGCCAGAGGAGCTTCTGGAGCAAATCCGCATCTGAATCCTTTCTTTTCAGCATAAGGAACATCAGAGCCATAAGTGAGAGGCAAAGTTCGCTTGAATTCTTCAAGATTAAAGAAGCTTGCAGCATCGCACCACCATAGGAAGTTACCTTTTCCATTCTCATCAAGGTCTTGGTCCAGTATCGGTATCATCCTATCCATCTTTTTCTTAAGGAATTGAGAGGAGCATTTGAGTATTAGTTCAGCCATTTCAGGATTTTTACGCATGTCAACCAAGAGATTCTTTATTCCTCTAAGGAAACTGGCGCCAGATATGGTGCCGGGACAAACGGATCCTGACAGGTAGAATTCTGGGAAGAATTTGAGCCCCTGTTTAAGCAGCCACAAATATTCTGGGTAAGTTCCTTGTAGTGCTGGGTCAGGCATGTTGTCTAGGAAGAATAATGCGTCTTCTTTATTTCTCAGTAAAGGCTCAATGGATAATGGCGGACCATATTCAATCAACCTGTACTTACTGCTAAATACTTCTTCTGCATAACTGAAATTTGAAGGAGCAACTTGGTCATTCATCCAGAACTTTGCAGTCCACATCACTGTCCCAAGGAAATCCAAGTTTGGATAATTAATCATGTCTTTTTGACCGAATACTGAGGGGGTTTCACCGAAGGCATCAAAAACTCGTGGCATTGCATTGTGAACTCCGGAAATAACAGTGGATAAGCGGTCAAGTGGTCCATTGCTGTAAAGAGTTCTTGAAACTCGTTGTCTTGGTGTTAATTGCTCTTCACTCTTCTTTTCCATGATTCTTGCGCGGCATTTAGAAATGATGAATTCTTCAGTTTCAGTCCACTGATAAGTGAATGGAATATTGTTAAGAGTTCTAAAGTATTCACCGTTTATTTCTTGAGGTATTCTTAAACTCATGCTTTCACCTCTTTTTTAGCTCTTTCTTCTTTAAGTATTCTCATTAATTCATTTGCTTTGTTTAAACCATCTATTTGATCTAATCCCATCACATCAACTCCAAGTCTTTCAACATCTGTGGTATAACATGCTTGCCCACCATCAATGATCTTTACTTTTTCACGTAGCCCCATTTTTTTAAGTTCAGTAACGACCTTTGAAATCCCTGTCTTAGCCATACCCATTGAGCAGCTTATGGCAACAATGTCACATCTGCCCGCTTTTACAGAATTTATAAAGTTTTTAGGTGGCACATCAAAACCTAAGTCTTCAACTTGATATCCAGCCGAAGTCCAGATATCGGCAACTATGTTTTTGCCTATATCGTGAATATCGCCCTCAATCGTTCCAGTAACTATTCGTCCACCACCGGCTTTACTAATTTTGCCCATTAGAGAAGGCTTAAGAATTTCGGCACTAGTCTTTAAACAGTCTCCAATCATTATTAAGTCAGAGAGTAGAAGAGTCTTTTCGCTTTCTTTAGCACTCTTCTCAACACCGCCTGTCCACCAACTGTTTTCACAAAGTTTCTTTACGATTCCTATTTCAGTTTCCAGAATTACAGCTGGATCAGCACCAGCATCAAGAGCTTTTTTCGTTAGTTCTGCACATTTTATATCGTTTTGTTCAGTGAAGGCAGCTTCAATTTCCTTTTTCGTGTTTTCGTCAAGAGACATAACCCTTTTCACCATTACTCATGTTAGTCGAAACTATCTATAAAGTTAATGTAAAATCAACATTTATTCTCTTGTTTGTAAATAATTATATTAGTTCAGTTTTAAATAGATGTTTTTTAGAGAAAGTATTAAGGTGGAAAGAATGTCGGAAGATAAAGAAAAAATAGCCGAGGATTCGGTTAATGAACTTATCAGCAGACTCAAAAAGAACACAGAATCGTTGAAAGACTGGGGCAAAGCTTTCAGAATCGGGTTCGAGGACATAGACATGGGATGGTGGATTAAAATAGCAATGGACGGCACAGTTGAAAAAGTTGAAAAAGGACCTTGGAAGAAGATAAGAGCCAAAGAAGCCGTATCTTCCCTTGTGACAACAGCAGACACCTTATCAGGTGTGTTATCAGGAGAAATTGACGGCCAAAGCGCAGCAGCAAGCGGCGCAGTCAAAATTGAAGGAAGTTATGACGGTATAATCAAGATAGCCCCTGCGTTAATGAAATAAACATTGCTAAAATACTTTCCTTGCGTCATATCTTCTTTTTTATTTTATAAACAACTATAGCTTTTGCCTTTAGCAGAAATAAAAACTTGAACAGCCTTTATCTTCTTGATTTTTATTTGCAATTCTTGAAAAAAATTAAGTTGATGGGTAAAAAAGAGTTTTTCTATTTTATCCTTTATAGACTGCGTTTTTCTCTTTTTGGACATTGTTGTAATGTTCCATTTCGTCCTTTAACGGTTCAGCTTCTTTTTTAAACCATTCAAGAGCAGCATCACCAGTCATGAGGTTTTTCAAATCTGCTTCTAAATTTGAGGGTTTCATCACGCTTAACCAGCCTACGTCATAGGAATTATCAACTATAGCGATTGGACCCAATCTCTTGACTTCAGGGTTTACGGTAACTACCGTGCCCTCAACTGGAGAAACAATTGGACCTGTATATTTCCTTGATTCGATAATGCCTATTTTTCCCTTTGCTTTTGCAGCTGTTCCAGGAGGCAACAACTTCATCATGAAAATCTCATGTGAACCTTTTGCGACTACGTCATCGAAGCCTACTTTAACATTTCCATCTGATTCCACTTTTACCCATATATGATCTTTACTGTAGTATAAGTCGGTGCGGAATTCAAAACCGAACGTTTCGTCACTTTTTATTACAGCCATTTTGAACAACCCTTTTTTTATGAAGACTTGTCAAAACTATTTTTTATACTTTTGATTGTAAGTAAAATTACTACTAAGGCGGGTAAAAATTTTTGGGTGGCAATACGCCGGTGGGTTTACTTAGACATACGGGGCTACTTGTGTTCCAAATTTTTTCAAAAAGAAACACTAACGTTTCGATAAAGGATTTGTTGTTAGTCCAAAGTCCAATTTCTTCCTCTTTTTTAATATACGTATGCATACTGGAAAGAGTGAAAAAACCTTCCTCTCTATCGCGTATAACAAAGGGTGAAGGTTTAGGAGCATTTTCAAAATATGATTGGCGTATTTCAAGCTTTAAATTATAATTCTTGGATATTTCCAAAATCTTTGCGCATTGATGAGTATTCAAGCATGAGTTGACGATGAGCTTAATCGCAATATCCGATTTATCTGAAGCAATTTCAATAAACCGTTCAACATCATCCCATTGCAAAGATTCATCTTGCCTCGTGGATACTACCCATAAAAACTCTGACTTGCATTCATTAATCATTCTCTTAATTCTCGGTAAAACGCGGCTTACACCTTGAATTATTGCTAATCTTTCTTCTGGAATAAAAGATTCAGCGCTATACGATAACATGCTAGCAATTAGCTTTCTATCTTTTGCTATCTCACGAATCTCATCTTTTTTATTTTCAATGCAGTAACTCATCATTTTTTTCGGGGGAACAGCAACAAATTTTTGTGGAACGCCAATTGTACCTTCGACCAAGCCTTTTTTTTGCAAGTTTTTTAAGTAACTATAAATTAATACTCTATTAATCCCTGAATTTCTTGCTATATCGATCGCTTTTAGTGGTCCAGTCCTACATAGGTATGTGTATATTTCCCATTCTTGTTGAGTAATTCCTAACGAAGTGAAAACCCTTTTCTCAACTTCATTTTCATTTTTTTCATGCTTTTTTGAAGTTAGGACCAAACCTCTGCCTCCTAACGCAGCCTCAACCTCTTAAGTTCCCTAACAACTTGCTTTTTAGATGTGCACTTTTTCTTTAAAAGAGTATAGTGAGAATAATTTATACGGATAGGGGAGTACACTAAGAGACTAACTACTAAACTAATAATTTTGAAAAGCTACATCGAAAAAAAATTAAAGACTCTGTTTTTGCGAAAAAAAGTTAGGAACGAATACTTTTGACTAATATTTAAAGTAATAATGCTTTCTAAGAAAAAGAGAAAAATTGTACGCGAAGCAAAAAAATTTAAAACGTAGCTTCACGCCCGCCCCGATGACAAATATGAAATTTCTTGCAGCTTTAAGCAATAAACCATGTTCATTTCATGAGAGAAAGACTAAAGAATATAGCTATCAAAGCTACTGCTTCATTGTAAAGAATAGAGATGCATTCGCAGTGAGTAACAGTCACAGAAAGAACTTTCATACTAGAGAAGATTCGTTTACGCCTAAGAGCCAGATTAGCAATACATCCCCTTTAAATGCTAAGCAGGTTCGAGATGTCTACATTGGATTATCATCTGTTATAGGCGAAATGTTTGAGGCAGAATTTGGACCCAAAGGATCAAAGAAGTTAATGACTGTTATCCAAGATGAATTAGGTTGGGCTCCAAACTTAAATGACATAACAAGTGATGGATACACAATAATCTATGGAGCCAACTTGAAAAATCCAATCGGCAAAATAATAACTGAAACCGCAAAAACAGTTGATACAGAAGTAGGCGACGGAGTAAAAACAACAATCATCCTCATCGGCAAACTTATGCAGAAAGCGCAAAAACTAATCGGTGAGGGCCTGCATCCGAGAACAATAATTGATGGTTATCAAAAAGCGTGGGCGAAAACGGTGGAAATAGCAAATAGTCTTGCGGTCTCAATTGATCCTTACGATAACGCATCCATTAGAAAAATTGCCTCAACGGCTATGAGTAATAAAATAGCTCAGAAGTCTATAAAGCACATAACCGATCTGGTAGCAAAAGCTACTCAAACAGCCTCTGAAAAAGAAGAAAATGGCAGAAAGCTTGACTTATCAAACATTAAAGTTGAAAAAATAGAAAACGGACTGCTGTCTGAGAGTTACGTGTTTAATGGTTGGGTTATAGAGTTTCCGATGAGCCGCTTTGGAATGCCAGAACGAGTTGAAAATGCAAAGATCACCTTTATCACAAGACCAATAGAAGCCTTTTCCATGGGTCAACTATCAAAATACGAAAATCTCATAAAAATAGACGTAACTAAGAAAGAGCATATCGATGGTTTTTCAGAAAAGAAGAAAGAAATAGCTCAAGAAATGGCCCTAAAAATTGCTTCTTCAGGAGCTAACGTAATTATTTCAAATTGGAATATCGACGATGCAGCTTTGGAATACTTCTCAAACAAAGGCATTTCAGCATTCAAAAGGGTTCTCATGCCTGACTTAACGAAAATACAAAAAGTCACTGGGGGCATTCTTACTGATAACATAGATGAATTAACTCCCAAGTTCTTTGGATCAAGCAAACTAATATTAACCCAAAAACTGTACGAAAAAACCTACGCGTTCTTTACAGGAAAAGAGGATTCTTTGGCTTCAACAATAATCTTGCGCGGCGGCTCAAAACTATTTGTTGATGAAGCATATCGCGGGATAAATGATGGCTTGTCCGCTATAAGAGAATTTTACAAAGACCCACGCATCGTTTACGGGGGCGGCGCTTTTGAAATTGAAATCGCCTCTCAACTAAAAGCATACGCCAACCAAATCAAAACAAAAGAACAGTTAGCCGTTAACGCTTTTGCTCAAGCATTTGAAGACATCTGCGCTGTTCTATGTAAAAACGCTGGTATGAATCTGCTAGATACGCTACCAATGCTAAAATTAAGTCATGCAAAAGGCGAGAAAAAGATTGGGATAAATTCAGCACGAAAAGAAGCAGGTGACATGGAGAGACAGGGCGTTTGTGATCCTATTCGAGTTAAACTGCAAGCGATAAATTCTGCTTTTGAAACTGCTGAATTAATCTTAAGAATCGATTACTTAATGGCTGCAAAACCATCAGAAACTCCGGAATCTGAGGAGCCAAAATCTCCCGAGGACATAGATAAGATAGAGCAAAAAATGGTGCCTAAAATAATGGAAAAAACTGCTGAGAATTATAAAGAACCTTGGGAGCAGGGTCTCGAATAAAAGGCATCGGTTAAATTCTATCTTAAGCGTGCATTATTTGTTGTGGAATTCAAAGTTTACAGTGCTTATTAGATAGTCAAACAGCATGGCGGTTGACCGTGACTAAATTTAGCAGTGTGTTTTAACCTTTTTAATGAACAAGCGCGTGTTTTAATCCTATATGCAAAAAACGAAAAGCTATAAATAATTTTGAAAAAAGCTTGATTACATTGAGGGGGGGTAATAAGTTGGCTACATATTTGAGGAAAGATGCAACGAGTGATAATGAAGCTGAGCAGAGAGTGTTCACTTCATTAGGGCTTACGCAGCGAGAATGGAACATTTATACATTTCTTTGCAGAACTGGACCCCTAAAAGCACTGGACATAGCAAGAAATTTGAGATTTAATAGAGACCTTACATATGGTTACTTGAAAAACTTGCAAAAAAACGGCTTGGTGGAAGCTACTCTAGAGAGACCGCAGAAATTTCTTGCAGTTTCTCCAAAAAAATTAAAGACTTTATGTATAGACATCAAAAAGAATGAACTCAGAAAAATAATAACTGACCTGAATGTTTTATCAGAAATGCTATCGTTTAGCTCTGAATCTTTTATCTCAGAAGAGAGGGCAGCGGTAATGCAGGGATATGACCGCGTTTTCTCAAGATCTCAAAGAATGCTTAATGAAAGCAACACGGAATTTTTATGCCTATATTGCGAGAAACAAGATGAAACAGAGCTTTTGAGGGATATTGAACTCTTTATTAGATGCGCATCAAGAAAGCACAACATAAGAATTAGAATGATTGTAAATTTATCTTTGGATACGTCAAAAACTGCAAGAATTCTTAAGCTGTCTAAGAGTTACAATTTGAGATTAGAAATACGTTATACAACTTCTGATAATGTGCCTTCAGATTTTATTATTCGGGATAAGGAAGAAGCTCTCATCGGTCTTTCGAATATGCGCACTATTGTTAGAGACGAAGAAATTAAGGGACTTTGGACTAATAGTAGATTAATAGCTGAGACTTTAGAAGACTATTTTAATAAAATTTGGGATAGAAGCAGTTCACTTTGTCCCCTGCCAGCACCGTCAGACTTAGCGAATGAACGATAAGCGAATTATTAGTATGCATCACATACAAACAAAGAGTTAAATTTCCTCTCATAGAATCCTCCATAAGGAGAAGACGAGTATGGCAAACCTCTTGGTTACAATATTGAAAGCAATGATTAAGCGAAAACTTAGGATAGGAACTTTAACTGGTGCTGAACGTTTCATGCTTTCACAAATGACAATACCCGACCAAGTGCCTGTTTCAATAGCGGCTGGAAATCTCGAGCCATACCTTGTAGATTCAAAATACAATTACACAAGTTTAGCTAAAAGCACAGATTTACAATTAGAGCTATTTGGTAAAATAAATGAAAAGTACCCATTTGACGTAGCAATGGTGCCATGGTGGCTAGGGCTAACACTAACCGGGACTGCCGAGATGGGAGTGGAATTCACGATAACTGATGACAGAGTTCCTTATGCTTCAAAACATCCAATAGGTAGCATTGAAGACGCCCAAAAAATAGTTCCACCTTCGACGCCAAGTGGGTATTTCAAGGCATATTTAGAGATGTACAAGAAAGGTCCGCAACTCTTTCCAAACAGTTTCTTCTTCTACGTTAATGATGGCCCTTGGGACACGGCAATGTTACTTAGGGGAGACCAGCATTTACCCAGAGATTTTCGCCTTTACAAAGACTATGTAGAATCAAAGGATGAAGAACGCAGAAAAAAAATTAGAGCTTACGGAAACCCTGATTTATGGCCAGCGATTATGGAAAAAACTACGCAGATTGTAATTCAAAACTATAAAATGGCAAAAGAATATGGTGTTAACTTGCTTGGAGCTGCGATGGTTGATCAGTTCGCAGCGGAACCAGTTCTCAGCATGGACGATTATATAAAATATGTACTGCCATATGAACAAAAAGCAGCCAAAGCTTTGGATAACAAAGTGAGTATATCATACATGGTTTCATCCCCACAAAAGCTTGAAAAGCTCATGGCTAATCCTACGCTTAAAAAGCTTGGTTCTCTTGCTTTTACCAACTATATTTTCCCAACGACTCCTCAAGGCGTTTCCCTGCCTGAATATGATGAGATTATATTTAAAATGGCTAAAAAATATGGGAAGACCTACTCGTACATGATTCAAGGAAAGTTTCTCAGAGATTCAACTCCAGCAGAATTGGAGGATGTAGTTAAGCGAATATGCCAGATGGCTACCAGCATGCGAGTCCGCGTTAGTCTCGCTTGTGGATCGGTACCACCGGGAACGGACTTAAATAAATTAAACATTATATTCAGCACTGTTAAAAAATACGGGAGATACTAAATTTGATACAAGTTATTTTTGATGCAATTCTTAAGGGTGAAATATACGATATCGAGGACCTGATTAATCAGCAACTTAAAGACGGCACAAAATCAGAGGATTGTCTCAAGGCTATGATGGCGGGTCTCGAGGAGGCAGGTAAACAGTTTGAAGCAGGTAACTACTTCGTGCCAGAGCTAGCAGTGGCTGGCGACACATTCAAAGCTGGAATGGCTATATTAAAACCACATTTAACTGGTCCAGTTACCCAGAAATCAGGCGTTATAGTTTTAGGTACCGTTCACGGCGACGTACATGATATCGGTAAAAACCTAGTTGGATTTCTCTTAGAAAGCAGCGGCTTTAAAGTTATCGACGTTGGTAGCGATGTCTCCGCTGAAAGGTTTGTTCAGGCAGTTAAAGAAAATTCAGCTGACGTGCTGGCCATGTCTGCCTTGTTAACCACGACAATGCTTGGCATGCGTGATGTTATGGAATCGCTGAAAAAGGCAAAGTTAAGAAACAAGGTAAAGGTGATTATTGGAGGCGCTCCGGTTTCACAGAAATTTGCAGAGGAGATCGGAGCAGACGCTTATGGCGCCACGGCTCCTCAAGGTGGAGATATAGTGAAAGCCTGGCTTCCATCATAACGCTGGCAAATAGTATCCAAAAAAACGTTTTCCCAATGCTCTTTTGGATTAATTGATGCTGCTGCTTATTTAGAAAACAGTAGGCTTTTCCGTATTATGCTTTCTCTTCTTTGATGAAGTTATGGGTTGTGTAGGTTGAAATAGTGCTTCCATGTTTCGCAGTGAGAATGGTTTTGGACCAAGTTTGTTCGTATGGAATACGAGACGTTTCGATTCTATATGCGGTAAACGAGGCAAGTTAATTAATTCATTTTGAATTTTTTTAGATAGTTCTACAAAGTCATCGTAGCTTTTATGCACAGTTATGGCAAACCAGTTTGTTCCTGCTGCATCATGGTCTTCAAAGAGGCATAGCATTTCGGGAGTGTTCTGAGCCAATTCTCGAAGTAATTTAGAATTTTCTTCTGGCACTACTTCTGTAGTTGAGGAGAAGGAAAAAACGATAACTTCAAGTCCCAGTTTGTGGAAGTCAGGCAGAAAGGTATATTCTTTTATGTAGCCTTCCCGCTCTAACTTTCTTCTTCTTTTTGACAGTGTAGAGTTGTTTACTCCTAAGACTTTAGCAACCTCTCTGTCGGTTTTTCCACATTGCGCCAACAGATCAACCGTGAACTTCGAATTTTGATTTTCTTTTCCGCTTAATGTAATTTGCCTGCTCACAATTTTATTCATACTAAACATTGTGCCCAGTAATTGTTTTAAATTTTTCTTCTATAAGAAGAAGATCAAATTCAAAATTTTAATATCATCCAAATTGAACAACAGCGGAAAAATAAAAAAAGAGAATATTGCTTCTAATTAATCAGATTAACGCCTGCTGTCAATAGTCCACTTTAACGTAATCAGGGTCTGATGGCTTCCTCATGCTAAGTCTAAACTTGCAGCAAACATCATCTTTGCTTTTTCGAGGAGGTATCGCTAGAACTTCAATCTTCATATTAGGATTGTAATATTTTGCAGTCTCAATCAGAGAGGGCGGACAGATCATATGACACGTCTTCTCCAAAATATCTGGTCGTCCAAGTTCTTCCCACTGAGTGGCTGCTTTGCATTTCATATAAGTCAGTGTGCCAACATCTTCTTTCGGATCATATTCAAAGGAACATTCAAAGTACTTACCATACATTCCTGTATTATCAACTTGAATATCCTTCATGAATGCTTCAACATTATGTCCTTGGATTTTCATCCAGTTCCTTTTTATATTTTTTGTTTCTTCAAGCACCCCAGCGCCCCAAATGGAATTTTGGATTTCCAACATTGCATCAAGACCGTATCTTACTGCAACCTCTTTTCCCCAAGCTTCAATGCACAATAAAAAATATTCATGGACCATCAAATACATTCTTGCGAGTTCCTCTCTTGTGAAATCCGTCATCCTTAGATCTGGCTTGAACGGTCCGCTGTAGTCGTTTAAATTTATTTTCGGGTCTACTTTAATCTCTCCCCGTACGTCCTTAGGTTCATCTTTTATCTTGTACCTCTTGTTAGGATCTACCACAGGATATTTCGTATAGTTCTCCAAGTCAACTTCTATGTTAACCGAGTTATCCATTATTTCCTTCTTGTCTTCGAAGCCTACATCAACATTTTCCTTTTTTTCCGGCATATTTTTTCCCTCACTTTCGAATAAAGTAATAGTTTTTACCGAATTTGTAGTTTAGCGTCTGAAGCCAAAGGTCTTTCTCTACAAAAAGGAAAATCTACTCAGTTTTTTTCCACAAAAAGGCAAAAAAGAAAACTTTTATTACACAAATTGGAATTAACTGTTTAAGTCTGTTTTCATTTGTAGCAGTTCTCGAAGTTTTATTCTTCAGGGTAAAGTATTTTTTATTGCGATACAAACAACATAAAAAAAACGATATGTAGTATGGGCTAAAAGCATAAATATTGTTTATTAATACACAATACTTAATTAAGTGCCAATAATTTTCCTAACTAGCATAATTTGAGTACAATCCTGACGGAGGTGATATTGGTGACAGAATTCAAAATGGCTCTTGATAACAAAGTATTCCTAATTTTGCTACTAAAAAACCCCAAACAGGCACTTTCAGTAAATGGAATCAAAGTAGACGAAACAAAACTCAGAGATTTAGAAAGGTTGGCCAGTTCAGAAATAGAACACTGGAAAACTGCAGTCTTTAATTGGAATAAGGCTAAGGCGGCAAATGATGGTTGCGTAGTGATAAATGAACTCGACGAACTAGTCGCAAATCAGTAAAAACAGCCAGACAATTGCTGAAATTCCCCGCCTCTCAAAGCAGCCAACTCTTTATTTAACATAATTTTTGCTAGCCACATCTTCAACAAAAGGCGTAATTTTCTTGTTTTCTAGTCGTGTTTAGAAGAGCGATCCATCAACTTTAACGGAAGTAAAATCTTTTTGATTAAGCTGATTTTCTTCTTGATATGAAAATAACCGTTGCTACGAATAAAACGGTTGCTAATATGACCACAATGGATAAAACAACCAGCCAGATGGAAATGTTATGGTTTTCACTATTTGCCCAGTCCGTTTACTTCAACTATAACTGCTCTTGTGTTATTGAAGTCCCAAGGAGCATTCTCTGAAAATTCATGCGTAGAGCTGCCAAAGTCACCCATCCAATCTCCATCGGGCAATATTATGGCTGCGCCCAGATATTGAGTGTAATATTGTTCAGGTGCAGTCCAACTGAAGGTTTCGCGGGCAGTATAATTCTGCTCGTTTAATGAGACCTCGATCAGTTGACTGCTAGCGTTGTTTGGATTAGTTGTGTTATCAAAATCATTATTGAACACAGTAAAAACATCAGGAGCTACTTGTTCAAGGTCATGACTGTGGTACCACAAACTTGAGACTTGCGTTCCATGAATCTACGAGGGAAAAAATTGCCAAATTGGCCACATGCCCAAATTACATTGCCGGTTGTTTGATTAATCTTGTAGAAGGTGTTTGTGTTTCGAATGTTCAGGTAAATAATGCTATCGTTGTAATCCCAGATCAGAGAATTCGCATGCGTAAAATCAATCACAGTCTTTCCGTTAAGTGTGGAGGTTAGATTAAATGGATCAGACTCGCTTAGAGGTATATAGTCGTATGCATCCCAACGCCAGAGAACATTACCCGATACGTCAAACTGCACAATTTTATCAATAAGATAGGAATTATTTCCAACCTTTCGGACATAATTCTGTAAAGTTAGGAAAGTATTGTTAACTGGGTCATAATCAATTTCGTGGTGTCCAGTAACATTCGGAAAAGATTGGATACTATTTGAAGTAAAGTTCCAGATATGTGTAGCATAAATTGGAGCTGTTGTGGCGCCATCAACTTGAGGTTCGCCTTGAAAGAGAAGGCTATCGGTAGCATTGTTCTTGGCAACGCCATAACGCCGCTTGGAAGTGTGATAAGTCAGCAAGGTACCGTTGGGTGCTCATGACTACCAAGTAGTTACTGGGTCCAGACAATCCAAAGGCAATTACGCCATCCCAAGCGTTCCCATACATAGCAACAGTGCAGGGCAAAGTGAAACTCTCTTGTGCTACCAACTGGCTGGTTGATAATTGACAAAATAAGACTTCGCTAAAGAACAAAAGAAGAACCAAAAATATCCATGCAAAAATGATCCAACGTTTTAAAAACATCAGATCATTTCGACGTTAAAAAAATTGTTCTTATGATAATACAAGAAGTATATTCTGATAAATATTTCTTATGGGTGAGTGTTATTGCTCTTAGCGACTATCGTATTTCAGAGTGAGAACAACTAGCATTCTTTATACCAAAGATATAGAGCATTGTAGATAAAAAAAACAGGAACGTTCGATTACCTCTTAAGTATACGCGCGATACCAAAGTGTTGAATATGTTGATGTTAAACCTTGGGAAATTTCCAACTTTACGTTAGTAACATCTAATTCTAGAAGTTTAGGACCGTTACACCACCAGTCTTCACCGATACCGACCCAGAGGCTAATGGGATGCGTTTTATTGGTGAATTGGTTTTGTTCTGCTGTAATGACTGTTGTCCCGTTTGCTTGAAGAGTCACAGTTCGGGCAGAATTATTGACTAATAAAACGATATGATACCATGTGGCATTCTCTGGAGAATTACCTACCGCTTGGAAAACATAATTATAAAGTGAGTGACCACCTATCCATAACGACCAAACGCCTGAACCGTCTATTCCAACCGCAATGTTGCCGCTGTTTGCACCCTCAATCGGATCTACAATGTAGAAAAAGAATATTGCATCAGTGCCTTGCCTGTAACTGTTGGGAACATCAGAAATATAGACATCTTCGGTCGCAGTGATGGTACTATTGGCTGTTGAGGTAAACCCGCTTTTCTGCAGATACGAATAACTGTAATTTCCTGCTTCAGGCGACGGAACGATAAAGTGCGCTACGCCATTGCTTAAACTCTGGCTTGCACCCGAACTAACGCATGTATTTGTGGCATTAGTGACGTTCGAAAAAAAATCCCAGTTAGGTAATCTGAACAGTGCTACCACAAACAAGGAGAGCCCAATTATTACAACAAAAACAATCGAAAATTTTTTATTTATTTTTTAAGCCTCCGATCTTTCCAAGAGGAAGCCGTAACCGACTTGCAGCATTAGTCTTTGACAAGTTTGAGAAAGCTCTATTTAAAAATAGAGAATGATTGTTAATTTAAGCTAAATGCCAAGTTAACTCTCTCTCAAAAAAACCATTGAAGCGCACGCTTTAATCCCAAACCCAAAAGTGCATGCTAACAGGCTGAAGTTATTACCGTTTGAGATGCAACGCACTTGGCAAACTACTGTTTAATGTAGATTTATAGTTAAAAAAATTGAGGTAGCTTGTTGAGTGCTAAACCATAGCGTGTGCGCATTTTTTTCTGTGCGCTACAGCTTTCCTTGCAATCGCTGATCGATCAGCCTTGGCTTTCATTGTGGTATCTATAATTCGTTGTGAACCAGTACGGAAACGATTTACACTAAACATTGTTTTCTTTGAAAGGATACTTTTCTTTTTCGAACTCAATTCACTTCAACTCTGCAGTTATGCTGTGTGGATAAATAAAGATAGCATTTATGAAACAAGAAGTCATATTCTAACTTAACAGTCTCTGCAAGCACGCACTCTGTTTTTGTGTATGTTATACGGTGTTGTTGGTTGGTTGGACTAAAATTTAATCCAACCAAACCAAAACCAAACTTCTACGACTCACCGACTATGACTTCTTTTCACTTACACATACTCCTCCACTAACACAATTACAATTACATACAATTATAATTGCAAAATAAGCAAACAGACATATGAATATTCATATGGGAAGTTCTAACTAACTGCTCACAATACCCTTCTCACTAAGACTTTTAATTTCGTGTGCTTCTTTCCAGTTTTTCTCAAAAAGCATTTTCATAGATCGTACAAATTGTCGATTATTTGTCCATAATCCTTTGTACTCAGATGATTTCGTTACTTTTAGGTCTTCATAAGGAGTCAAACTGAAAAGGATTTCTTCCTCATCCCTTATTAAATAATCTTGAAATAGTGATGGTTCTAAGTCAAGAACCCTCACAACAAAAGAATTTTCCAATGATTTATTCTTTGCACGTATTTGATTTACCATTTGTAGATTATCTTTAGCTGATGTTGTTAATAGCCTTACATACGCTCGTGCTTTCTTTGCATTTCTCAAATGAACACCGAAATCACCAGCAAAGTCTTCAATCATCCAAGCTAATTTGTCATGAGCCAATAAAAGCTCCTTTTTGGTCTCCTTGGACATCTGCAAGCTTTTTGAAACAAGCGAATCCATCCCTTCAATAACAGCAAATTTCCCTATTGTTGTCAGAGGCTCTTCCGCTTGAATTTCTTCTAAAGATGCAATTATTTGTGCCTTGTTCTTCTGAATTAAATTGAGTTCTTTCTTCTTTGAACTTAAAAACAAGTCAATTGCTATCCTTGGTTTAACAGCGTTAAATTCGGCTGGAAAATCAAGAGTGGATTCAACCAAGCCCTTCATCTGAAGATCTTTAAGCATACGATATAAATGCACTCTATTACATTTCATTATATTATTAAGGTCTTTTGCCATCTTTGGTCCAGACCTAACAAGAAGAATATAGAGTTCTGCTTCTTTCTCATTTAAGCCCATTTTTGAAAGAGTATTTACGATCAAATCTTTGCTAATACTACTCCCTCTTAGAGCATTCAATTTTTTCGACCTATCTGTAACTTTTGATATAAACAATTCTCTATAAATTATTTTTGCATTTTCTAGCCTGTCGATAAGATTAAAGAGGATAAGCAGTATGTCCGTTGAATCAGCAATAAAAGAACTAAAAGATGCTTTTTACGCGCAAGACCCTAAAAAATGTGCAGAATTAACACAGAAAGCTTTGGGCTTAGGCGCTGACCCTATGGATCTGCTTGAAAAGAATCTGCTCGATTGGACTAAAGAAATCACAAAAAGGGATTATTCGGCGACTATTTTTGAAGAAAAAACAAAAACAAAGGAAGATGAAAATCCCATAATGTTATCTGATTTAATAATGATTGGAGAATGTCTTACTGCCTGCTCAAATGTGTTAAGGCCAGAATTAGCCAAGAAATATAGCAATGCAGCTAACCTAGGCAGAGTTATTCTGGGCACCATTGAGGGAGATGTGCATGATATCGGACGACAAATTATCGGATCTATGTTAGCTGCAGCAGGCTATGAAGTAATTGATCTGGGCTATGATATTCCTCCAAAAGTTTTTGCTATAAAAGCCAAGATGAAAAAAGCCGATATAATTGGTATCAGTTGCTCAATGGGAATGGCCAGAGTAGGCATAGGTAGCGTGACAGAGGAATGTGAAAAGGCTGGAATACGAGACAAAATAAAAATCATTGATGGTGGGCAAGCCGCTTCTTACGGTGACGTAGAAACTTACAAAATAGATGCATTTGGTGCACAAACTGAGGATGCACTCAAAAAAGTTAGTGAATTAATGCGAATACTAAAAGAACAAAAATCAAAGGGAGGTGGTTAAAAATGAAAGATGTAATTCAATGGGACGCGAAGGAAGTAAACGGTGATTATCCAAAGACATGGAATGCAAAAAACATTGGAGTTAGTTTCAATGAATACGAAGAATTAATTATAGAGAAAGCTCGATTAAAAGTCTTAGAAAGAATAAAGAAGGAAAAGTACAATCCAAGAGAGTTGGTAGCTAAAAACTTCTATACAGATCAACAAGTCGATCATATTCCAGCAACTTTCTCTGTAACTCAAAACCTCATTGGTCGCGTTATAGACTCTTTTGCCCCATCACCGCCAGTTATTTCACAGAAAGACATACTAAATAATCCCGCACTCATGTGGATTTGCGAGGTAATGTTTTATGCCTAGATTTCCAATGGATTCTTTGTATTCTTCTCCAGTTACCTTTGGTGAAGATATTCTTAGCCGGAAATTCCGTTTTGTAGAGCATGGTCCACCATTACAGGTTGAACCGTTCGCTAAAACAAAAGAAGATCTACAATTCTATTAGATAATTTACCTGACCCAGCAAAACAAGGCTTATTCCCAGTGAACATGTGGGTCACCAAAATGCGAATCAAACACTTAGGCGACCAATTCTCTGTTTGGGGTGCATGTTGCCCTGGTCAAATTAGCGCCGCAGGCTTCTTGCTAGGCATTAAGGAATTCTTGCTTGCTGTAAGAACTGATCCAGAATTGGCTACTTTAGCTTTCAAATGTGCAACTGCTGTGCTTCACAGAAGAATCGATATAATGCTTCCAATACTTGGGGATCAATTAGATGATAACGGTAAAGGTAACATTGTTTGGTGGTGCGATGGCGCTGGAGGTTATATGACAGCTGATGAATTCAAGAAGAATTTCGATGAACACTATGGTGCAAGCATAAGATACGTTACCGATAAGGGTTGGTATCCATATACAGCTTTAGGTGGTCCAAAAGGTACTCTAGAAGCTTGTGGTTCATGTATGCAAGAAAATGGCGGTGGCGGAGTTATGTTCGCAGAAACAAGTGGTGCAATTGAACAAGGCTTCGAAACGCTCAATAACTATCCAAATGTCGTACTAATGACCTATCCTGCTACTCGAACAGTCCTTAATGGAAGTCCAGATGATATCAAAAATGAGCTAATGAGAATTGTAAACAGTGCAAAAGCAACAACAAAAGGACAACGAGTGAGTATACACAACAATTATGATGTACAGACCCCAGTTGAAAAGATTGATTTAACGCTGAAATTAGAAAAGGAGTTATTCAAACTACCTTTGAAATAATCACCATTTTTTTATTTTAATAATGACGATGAAGAGAGTGATTTGATGACAAAAGTATTTGGTTTCGAATTTAAGCCTGAACTATACTATAACACTGATCATGTCTGGGTTAAAAAGGAACAAGATGGCAATGTAAGAATTGGTTTCGACGAAGTTGTCGCAAGAGGAGCCCATGAAATTTATTTCATCAAAATGGTTGACGAAGGAACTATCGTAAAGCAAAAGAAAAAAGTCGGAGTTATCGAATCTCGCAAATACACTGGACCAATTGTTTCTCCCGTTTCGGGTACGGTTATTGCAACCAATCCAGAGATTGATCGCATAGGTGCTAATGCATTTGTTGATGATCCTTGGGAAAAAGGCTGGCTTGCAATAATTAAACCTTCCAACTATGATGCGGAACTAAGCAACCTTTTAACTGGAGATAAAGCGTTAGAATGGTATAAAATAGACGCTGAAAAAGCCGAAGAAGAAAACAAATTCGTAAAAACTGTTCCGAGTAGTTAGGATTTATCTTAGTTAACCAATTTTTTCAATAAATTTTCCTATTAACACGCTAGTAAAGTGAATCGATGACTGAAATACGGCAAAAAAAAGAGTAAATTGAAATGCCTACTACATTAATGCTGGTGCTAGTTTCATTAGAACATCCATAGAACCATCAACGCGAATTACACCAGCTTGGATGCCTGCTATAGGAGCTAGTTGACCATCTAGTTGTGCCTTAAAATCGTCAATAGTGGAGCTGATTGTAGCTATTCCCTTTTCCTTTAAATCTTCGGCAGGGCCTTTTTCGATTTTTTCAACTGAACCGTCTTTGCCTATCGATATAAGATATGCTTCAGGTGCGTCAGTACAATTATAGACAAAAGCATTATCAAATCCTTTTATTTGGCTTGCAGCAGCATTTATTTTTGCCTTCAATCTCTCAATTTGCTCATCAGCCTTCTCTTGTGGAGATTTTTTTTTAAACTTTGACATAGTATCACCACTTAAACCAGTCCCAAAAAAATTTAATAAAAACTAGTTTGTAACAAAATATCGTAACAGACGTGACGCACGCTTTATCTAATTGCAGGAATTCTTGGTGTCCATTCTTTCGTTTCAGGTCTAAGATATTTTGCTAATAGCAGAACTTCTTCGTTGATTAGTGCGCGTATCGCAAGTATCAATTTCAAATAGCCGTGTGCCGAGGGAAAAAGTGAACCTTTGGCGGCCTTACATTTAGTAAAAACCATTTATCTGTAGACATTATAGGTTTTACTAAAACTGTCTGTTTCTGAATTATTTTAACCCGCTACTCTTTTTTTAATCCGACTTTTTAAGACATGCATAGGGTTTAATTAAAAATTTTAATTAATCTCTATCTATAAAATTTTTTTAGTCTGCCCCTTTCCATGCCACATTTCCTGTTCTGTGCTACAAAATCATGTTTGTAATACAATCTTAATTTGTAACACATTTTAAATTTGTGGTACAAACTAAGATTCGTACCACATCCCAGGAATGGAAGGTGTATTACATATTACAAGTTTCTATTAGTAATGGTATTACTACTACTTCTTCTTATGATAATGATGATAACCGAGCAGAGGTATAAGCGCTTTTTCTGACCCCTTCCACGAAAAAAGCGCAAGAACCTGTCCATCCGAAAAAAATACCGCTTAAACGTATTTTTCCCCCGGAAAATGCGTTAGTTCGATATTTTTTTTCCAGATGCTCGTCTCCCCTGTAGCGAACACACACCCTTGTGTCCCCCTCTATATATTCTCCGTCCAACCTGTACATCCAACCCCATTTGCATTGGTTGGTTGGTTTGGACTAAAATTTAATCCGATCACTGACTTTAACTCTTACACATTGACACACAAACAAAAAGATGGTTCTTTCTTCCTGTGTACGTGTTGGAGGGGGACAATGTCTGGAATGTTTTTCATAAAAAGAGGGCTACCGTTTTTCTTCTAAAAATCTGGTAGTCCAAAAAATTGTGATACAAGAATTTAATAATTCTTGCCAACGAGATAGGGACATTTTTTACTAAGTATAAGACGTATTAAGCGGAAAAAAGCACGCTGGAACAAATCAGAAAAAAGTTTGAACTGCCAGCGATCTATCGATGGAGTAAATGTAACTTTTTCCACTCATCGTAATGACGTATTTACCATTATTTTGAACGAGCAAACTTTGAGTGAGAATTGCCAAATATGCGTGTACTTGAACATCATTCAAATTTAGTCTGGTCATAATTCTATCCTTATTTTTTGGGTTTTCACAAAAACGGATAATATTAGGTACAATTTCAAAATTTGTGTTGATAGCCATTTTAGCTCTTAGATTAATTAACCCTTTGAATAGCAATTAAGAATATGTGATTGCACCGCAACGACAACAAGCGGATGAACTTCTAGCTATTTGTTGGGCAAGCGCAATACCACCAAAATGAAATACTTATTCTTTTTTCTCTCCACAGGCTTAAGCTATCGGATTTGGACTTAGTTTAGTCGGGAATATTCTGTTAGAACATTGGAAATGTTTTCATGCGTTCACGCAGATATTCTTCTCTTGCACGTCCGCCTTTAGGGGGCTCTTCTCTTTTAAGCGGCTTTTTTGTAGAAACTAACTCGTCAACTTTAAGGATCATTACAGCTGCTTCAGTAGCAGATTTCACGACCTGTTTTTTGACGGATAATGGCTCGTAGACTGCAAGAGCTTTCATATCCTGAACTTTTCCTTCAAACACGTTGACTCCAGCCCATAATTCATTTTTTTCATGACGGTTTCTCAGTTCCTGCAGAATATCGATCGGGCTCAAGCCTGCATTTTCTGAGAGAACCTCTGGCACAATTTCAAGAGCCTCCGCGTAAGCCATTGCTGCAAGCTGTTCCTTCCCAGCAAAAGTAAATGCAAGTTTTCTAACTGCTTTTGCAGCTTCTATTTCTGGTGCTCCGCCACCGGCAACAATTTTTTCTTCTTTTATGACATCCCGTACAACGCATAGAGCATCATGGATTGATCTTTCAGCTTCATCTAAGGCCCGCTTGTTAGCCCCTCGAATTAGGATAGTTACAGAATTCGGGTTTTTACATTCCTCAATGAAAAGCATCTTGTCATCACCAATCTTTCTCTCTTCCACTAGCTCTGCGTAGCCTAAGTCTTTCTCAGATAAGACATCAAAATCTGATACGATATGTGCACCAGTGGCTTTGGATATGCTTCTCATTAATGGCTGTTTAACCCGTCTAATTGCAGCTATCCCTTTCTTCGCTAAGAGGTAATATGCTATTTTATTCAGGTCTTCCTGCAAAATGAGAACGTTAGCACCTGAATTTGCAATCTTATCAACTAATCGTCCAATGATTGCTTCTTCATGTTTAATGAATTCTTCCATTTGCTCTGGATTTTCAATCATCAGCTTGGAATCAAACTGCACTTTTTCAATATCCAGCGCCCTATCAATTAGGGCAATTTTCGCCTTTTTGACTTGTTTGGGCATGGCTGGATGAAGCAACTCTTTGTTAACGATCACTCCTTTGACTAATCTTGTGCTTGCCAGCGATTCACCTAGCTTTTTCTCCACCATAACATCGCTCAGATCAGCTATGTTTAGTCCATCAACTTCGCGTTTAACGCTAAGAATCGCTGACACAACAATCTTTGACAGGGATTCTTTGAGATTGGCAATTATTTTGCTTTCTAATGCGGTGGCGGCTATCTTTTCTAGCCCATCCTTATCCTCAATAGTCAATGGGATAGCTATGCTTTCAAGTGCCTCCAAAGCTTTGACAGACGCTTTCTCATAACCATCAATAATAATCGTTGGATGTATTCCCTTACTGATTAACTGCTCAGCCTTTGCTAGAAGCTCGCCGGCTATTACAACACTGCTTGTGGTACCATCCCCCACTTCATTATCAACCGCTTGAGCAACATCAACCAACATTCTAGCCGCAGGATGCTGAAGATCCATTTCCTGAATCATCTTACGACCATCATTAGTAATGATTATATCGCCAAAATTATTCACCAACATCTTGTCCATTCCTTTTGGCCCAAGCGAACTTTTCAGGACCTCAGAAACAGCACGAGCAGCTCTTATGCTGCTTAACTGAGCATCTTTTCCATGGCTGCTGGCGCCTTCTCTTAGAATTAAAACGGGTTTTGAATTCACCTTAGATTTGGACATAGATACCCCATTTACGAGTGGATTTACATCACATATTAGCGTTGCTAATTAAATTGTGTGGCTAGTAAATTATGAAACAAACCAGTTCTTCAATGGATATAAGCTGTTGCTGTTCAATTGGGCAAGTATTTTTCATGTCCACTTCGTTTAGATGATTGCTTAGCTAATCCTTTATTCTTTGCCTTGTTTTTCGGGCGCCTTTTGGTTGTGAAAATGTCCTCTTAAAATCCGAACCTTTCATTTTAAATTAATACTTTCAGGTTTTTTCCACGGTAAAGTATCCAGTTTTTTATCGGCCTTAATGGTAAAACTATAATCCAAAGAAGCGCTCTCAAGGTTAAGCCGTAAGTTATGGCATTTAATGTCAGATTGAAAATGTGTATATCTCCAAAAATTGGAACCATGGAGATAAAAAATAATCCTGCAACTAGCAAGTCGAAGTTACGATTGTTTCTAAAAATAGAAATACAGTTTTTGGGAACCAGGTTTTTCTCTTCTTGCGCCAGTGCATGGTCAAAGTAAGCTAAAATTAGAAACATTGATCCTAAGTCAATGGCGTAAATGATAGAGGCATAGTTTAGCAAATCGCCGCTTTGTGTGAGAACTAAGTTTAGAAGAAAAGGCTCAATTGTGACCAAAAGCAGGAGTGCAATATTGAGGTTGATCATTCGGTTTGTTTCAGTCGGCAGCACGGAAACTATAGTAGAGTAAACTCGCCAAACACTAATTAAAATAAGAAAGCTGAAAGCATAAAAAATTAGTGAGGCAAGCAGTCCTTGTAAACTATGTATCTGCTGACCAATCAATGTTAACGCTCCAATTGATAACGCTAATCCGAAAATAAGATCAGATAGCGATTGAATGTTTGGTCTCAGTTTAAACTCATCGTCTTTAGTCATACATTACCCCGTGACTCACAATCATTACACCTGAGGGAACAATGCCTTAGTTTGTCTAAAATGCAAAAAAAGTTAGCAATTCTTGGATGACCACGCGACTAAAAGCTTTTTGACTATAAATATCTTAAGGGATACAAGCTCAAATCTTTTTCTTTTTTTAAATAGAATTCATATTTTTCGTGTAGCAATGGAATTCTAAAGATGCGGCTGAATCAGTGCGTTTTAATGTTGACTAACATAATCTATTTCCCAGCCGAAGATAATTAAGTTATAATCAGTCACTCATAGATTCAGGAGTATGGATGGGAAAAGATTGGTAAACGTTGCCTTTTATGGAAAAGGTGGCATAGGAAAATCAACTATAATTTCAAATGTCACATGCGCTTTAGCTGAGAAAGGCCGGAAAGTACTGCAGATCGGCTGCGACCCAAAACACGATTCAACCCGTCTCGTTCTTGGTGGCTTCATGCAGTCAACCGTTCTTGAGCAATTAAATACTTCAGGAATTGTTGGCCTCGATGAAGTCATGCTTGCCGGCTACAAAGGCATCAAATGCATCGAAGCCGGAGGACCAGAACCAGGCGTTGGATGCGCGGGAAGAGGCATAATTCAAATGGTCAACCTTCTCAAAGAAAAAGGGCTAAACACCCGCGATTTTGACTTCGTCTTTTTCGATGTTCTTGGGGACGTCGTATGCGGAGGTTTCGCTGTCCCAATGCGAGAAGGATTTGCTGATCAAGTTTACATAATCACTTCAGGAGAGTTCATGTCTTTATACGCCGCCAACAACATCGCCAAGGGCTTGAAAAGTCACTCAAATATTCACGGCAAGCTGGCGGGAGTAATAGGGAATGAACGAGGAACCAAAAAAGAACAAGAACTAATCGCTGCCTTCGCAAAAAAGATCGGCACCGAAATGATTGGGTTCATACCCAGAAGCGAACTTGTTCAAGCCGCTGAACTTGAATCAAAAACCGTAATAGAATACGCGCCCAACTCAGAGCTTGCAAACATTTACAGATCAATAGCTAACATGATTGAAAACAATAAAACACCAGTAATACCCACACCTCTAAAGGATGAGGAACTTGAAGAATTCGTTAGCGAATTTTGCTACGGAAAAAAAATCACACGAAAAAGTGTAGTACCACAATTCCAAAGAAGCAACGAAGCAACAAACACTAATTATTCAAGTTTAAACCAAACAAGCGCTGCATCAAGCAAGCCTAATGTGACCCGTAGCATTCCCAAAACACGTTTACCTACTTACGGCTGTTCTCTTGCTGGAGCATATTCAGTTGCTAGCCAAATCCTTGACGGGGTTTCCGTGATGGATTCACCAGTAGGTTGTGCCTTCAATAGTTTTTGCACAACAATGAGCACGGGTTCAAGTTTGAACCCCGAGACCTTGATCTTTCCAAATCTTCTCTGTACAGATATGAGGGAACGCGATGTAGTTTTTGGTGCTGAAGGCAACCTTGAAAAAATGATTATTGACACTAACCGTAGGTTGAAACCCAATGCCTTTTTCGTGATTAGTTCTTGCCCTTCAGGAATAATCGGAGAAGACTTTGACAGGGTAACAGCACAATTAAATAAGAATGGGCTTGAGGTTCTAAGAGTTAATTTTGACGGCGTTATGGGAGGAGACTTCAACAATGGATTGCTAAACGCTTACACAAACATAGCTGAACACTTTATAGACAAAAACATACAGCCTTCAGTCGATGCAGTAAACATCATTGGGGAACCACCACTCTCTTCAGCCACTGACAGGAACTACGAAGAACTGGAAAAAATCCTAAGTCATTTAAGAATTAAAGTGAATTGCCGCTTTATCAAGGCAACAAGCGTACATGACATCAAACAGTTCAAGAAGGGCAGCGTAAACATTCCTGCAACCACTGACCCGGTAGTTCAAGCCTTGTCTGATTTTTTTGAGAAACGTTTCAACGTACCTACGCTTAAGGCTCCATTGCCCATAGCCTTTGAACAGACAGAAGCCTTCACCAGAGCCATAGCAGCAAAATTCGGAAGAGAAGAAGAAGCTGAAAACCTAATCAATCAAGCACGAGTCAGCTATGATAAGCAACTTACAAAAACTAAAAAAATACATCTCTAACAAGAAAGTAATGATCTTCAGTCAAACAAGTAACGTGGACTGGGCTATTTCGACGCTTCTTGATTTAAACGTAAACATACAAAAAGTATGCTTATCCCACGTCTTTTACTTAAGAGAGACATTTTGAGTCAAAGTACTCTGACAGAGTCAACATCGAAACCGACTACCCCATTGAAAGATATGAAAAAGACATAGTGGAAAACAAACCTGACTTGGTTTTAATGAATTTCATGCCAATTAAGGCGCCAACTCAAGAAACCATCTACGATATTTTGCCGTTTTGCCCAACATATGGGTTTAACAGTGGGCTAATATATGTTCAAAAGTGGATATCTAGAATAAGAATGCCATTCGCAGAGGATTGGAGATCTGATGAAAGACTATTTTACAGCCCCGCATAGGCCAGATTCACTTGCCGGAGCAGTCGCGGCTTTTGAAGGAATCAGAAAAGCACATGCATTAATCAATGGCCCTCTGGGATGTAAAACGTACTTAGCACATCTTATTCAACTGCAAGATCCACAGTTCTTCCCACACGATATCATAAAATACTTAACTAACTACCATTTCGGGCAACCCAGAGCATCCTGCACATACATTGACGAATACGATTATGTTCATGGTGCAGAAGAAAAAATCAAAGGTGCCATCCACGACCTCAACAATGAAAACTACGATTTACTAGGCGTCATAAACTCTTGCGGGACATCATTAACGGGAGATGACCTTGTGGGTTTCATAAAAAGCGCCCAGCCAAAGTTCCCGACAGTTGCCATTGATAGCACTGGTTTTACAGGATCATTCGCTGAAGGCTTCAAAAAAGCCACAATCGAAATTCTCAAAGCAATTGTGAAAAAGAGCGATGAAAGAATAACGTTCAGCGTCAACATTATTGGACCAACCATTTTTCACTACAATTGGGAAAACGATGTTGCAGAATTAAAGCGGACGCTTGATCTTCTCGGAGTCAAGGTGCTCTCAGTCATGTCAGCAGGTGAAACGATAGATAATCTTAAGCAGGCAAGCAAAGCTGAACTTAACCTTGTTGTATACGAAGAATATGGCGATACTGTTGCAAAGTTTCTTGAATCAGAATTCGGAATTCCAAGTTTAGGCATAAGCGAAATGGCTCCATTTGGACTTGCTGCCTCAGAGAACTGGTTTGGCAAGGTTGCTGATTATTTTGGGTTTTCTCGTCAAAAAATCGAGCTTGAATCAAAACACGTTAGAATGAAATGCTACAATGCATTGGAACGCGTATCTTCTTTAACAGGTGGATTAAAAGGCTTAACTTTTGCAGTGTTTGGCGACTCCTCACAAGTAGCACCGCTTACAGTGTTCTTTCATAAGTACTTGGGAATGTATCCAGATGTCATAGGCATTAGAGAAAGGGGAAATGCCAACCGTGCTTCGTTAGAGCAGTACATCAAAGAAAACTCTTTAGATACAACTGTTCTGATTAGCCCTGATCAGTACATGATTAGAGAAAGCCTCAGGGATAAGACGCCAAATCTAATCCTTGGAAGCAGCATTGAGGAGCAAATATTAGAGTCAATGGAACATAAACACCAAGCTTTCATACCAACGTCGTTTCCGTACACTGAAAAAATCATACTAACTTATAGACCACTTATAGGCTTCAATGGCGTTTTAACTTTAGTTGAAGACGCAACTAATTCCCTAAAACGGTTAAACCCTCTTTAAATTTGCATGCATACAACATTAAATGGAATTAATCACTTGTAATAGATTTGTTGCTCTTGTAACTGAAAAGGAAGGGCTACGTAGCTAGTTTTAGCGATGAATCACCAACGCTTTCCTTATCTACCTTCTTCATGCTTTCAAGTTCAGCAATTCTTTCGCGGATGTCGATTGATTCATCCCACAGTTTATTGAACAACAACCGTGCCAATCGAATGATTGCCTTGTTGTTTGTCAAAAGTAGCTTATCCATCCCTAGTGCGCTTTTCGAGTCTATCCCCTTCCACGTATCAAATTGCAAGATTATTGTACTTTCATCGCTGAGAGTGAAACCTGGAAACAAAGCTGGAGACAAGTTTAAATGCCGAATCTTAATGTACTCGCCTAACATGCCTAATTTTGCAACCATTTCCTTAGCTAAACCAAGGGTTGAATAATCCACATTAGTTAGAAGCCTAAATTGGGCTTTCTTTTTCCTTACGGTAGCTGCAACTGCCGTTCGCATGCCTTCAGGAATATCATATTCACGTCGTGTTAATCGATCAGATATAATCAAACATTCATTCGTCGTTTGTTTGACCATCTCTATAGCCTTTTAGGTGAGCAATATGCTGGTTCCTAAGAATTGCGTACTCGTCGTCCACAACAGGGGTATCAGCAATTTTCAACGATTTTATGACTGTACTCATCAATTTTTTATCCTTTTCTAGCATCCGAGCTTCTCTTTTTTTAGTTTTTGAGGCATTATCGAGTATGACCCCGAGAGGAATAGCAGCAAAACTGGCTGGAAACGTCATCGTTGACAGTATAAAACCGTTGGCTTGCAAATATTTCAGGCTGCGGTAAACTAAAGCCTTATTTGTTCTCATTAGTCTCGTTATATCTTTCGCGTGTTGGGGTGTCCCTTTATTCAATAAGAAAATGTAAATTGTCGCAGCTTTCCCCGTAATTCCTATATTTCTAAGCACTTCTTTTAGGACGCGGAGAGAATTCTCTTCCCCATTTTCACTGTATAGACTCAATTAGGCGTCGCGCACCCCTCAACTTTATTTAATACACTCATACTGACTAAAGCGAGCCCGATGCTTTACACATACTAATGCTTTGTGTATATACTTACTTTTAGGGTATAAAGACTTTTGGACAAAATCGCTGAAATGAAAGGAAAAATTACTCGCATCTAATTTTAGTCAAGAACTTTGATTTGTCCAAATTAGAACAAGATATGCTTTTATAGAGTAATTTTCAATCATATTCAAAGGTCTAATACAATATTCAAATTAAAGCAAAAAACGACTATCAAGGACGGGTTTGTCTCCTTTGAGACTAAATAGTCTTTAAATCACGTTGAGCGACAATTTTTGTTGCCTTAATAACATCGAATTATATTCAAGGGGATGTTGAAAATAAAAGAGCTTGGAAAAGTATATGGCTTAAACGGCAAGGAAATAAACCTTTGCGTAGGCATCAACATAGCCGTAAGCGTCATACCCTCTGAGCAATCGCTTACAATGAGTGGAATAAGACTTTTCGGAGTCACAACTGACCAGTCAATCTGCGACACTTGTCAAGAAAGAGAAAAATGCAAAATTGACGAAAACGAGTTGTTAAAAAAAGCTCAGAGTTATCTCATAAAAAAGAAGCTTTATCCATAGACAAAGACGAGGAGAAGAAAATGTCGGAAAAACAGTGTGATACTAACGAATTGTTCAGGGAACAGTTTGCTCTTCACTTAGCGCCTAGGCCTTCAGAAATAAAAATTGTGCTCGAAGGGCAATACAAAAAAGCTTACGAACTCTTAGATGACGCAGTATCAGCTAAATTAACGCCGATAATCATAGGTCCACCTGGTGTAGGCAAATCATTACTTGCCAGAAAATTCGCATACGATACTCAAAGACCATTTTATGAATTGTTCTTTGACGAGTTAATGAGCCCAAGCCATCTTGTTGGAACATTCAACCCTGCAGTCCTTGTTAACAAAGGCTACTGTATGGAAGCTTTTGAACCAGGACCATTATTACTTGCAATGGTTGGCGGTGGAGTCTTTGTCGCGCAGGAGCTGAATCGCGCTTCAGAATTTTGCCAAAACAGCTTCCTTGAACCCCTTGAAGAAAAAACCTTGTATATCCCTCATCTTGGAAAAATCCGAGCAAGCGACAATTTTGTTTTCATCGCAGTGGCAAATCCCTATGAATTCTCCGGAGCTCACCGAATCTCAGAGGCGCTAAGAGATCGACTTCACGTTTGGATAAGCTTAAGCTACCCAGATAAAGAAACTGAACTTAAAATCATCGCTGCAAACACTCCAGAGAACAAACTTAGCTACGAATTAATGCAAAAGATTCACAACATAGTTGACCAGTCCAGACAGCACGAGGAGTTTTCCAAGTTTGTCTCGGTTCGAACTGGTATATCCATTGCACGCGTGGCTTCAAGATACGCCGAAATGGACCTATTAACTGATGATGTTCTCGTGGATATTGCGTATGAAACCCTGTTAGGGTCTGTAACTGAGCGCAATAACCGATGGAATGAGGCTAACCTGAAAGCCTTGATTAGGAAGAGTTTAACTTGCAAATAGAAGCACACGAATTAATCGAACAATTTTCTGTTGAATTTGTCAACAATTTTCGTGAGCAAAGTCAAGGCAAAGATGTAACAATACCCAGCACCCGGCAATCTATCGCAATATCAAAGTTATTATCCTACAGGTACTTCAAAAACAATAAGCTTCGAGCAGAAGATTTTGTTGATGCAGCGGTCGTAACGTCTTTTCCTAAAATTCAGAAAATAGCTGAAGAAGTAGCTAAAGAGACTTATGCAAAACTAATTTTGAAAATCAAGCCTAATTTGCGTGCGGGTTGCATTGAATAAAGAAAGCATTGTTGATCCAGTGAAATTCGCTGAAGAATTCTGTAACCAAATGCGTAGTTCCCATACTATTCCAGAAGCTTTCAAACCAAGTTCAAGACAACCCATCGCCATTGCAAGATTATTAACTACTAGGCTTTTGCAGCATCAATGTTTAACTGAGCAGGATTACGTAGAATCTGCGGTCATTACCTCTCATCTTGAGACGAGAGACTGAAGCTCAGTCATTGGCGGTCAAAACCTATGTCAGTCTATCGGCGCCAAGTGAAGATAGGCTTAAGCAAGCAGCCGTTGAATTGACCGAAGTTATTATGGGCAAAGCCAGTGATGAGAAAGTGCTCAATGACTGGTTTAGAAACCGCGAAGACTATAATGATAGCGAGAAAAAAATTGTACTAGCAAGAGCAAGAGAAGCTTTGGCTAAAACAGGATTGTACTATGCCCGACATTTTATCAATAATTTTTATGTTTCAGGACAAGGTCCGGAAAAGGGTTATTCTAACCGAAAATATAGGGTTGGAATTGATGACCCTTCAGCAATTGATTTTGAGCTAACTCTTGAGCGCGCTTTTTCAGAAGGGAAAAAAATTTCAGAGCTCAATTATGATGATTTTCTTACTCGTCAAGTTAGGCGTGAACGTCGAAGTGTTTTGTATCTTCAAGATATGAGTGCAAGCTTTGATTACAGAGTTCTAGTTTCCAGCGCTATATGTGGCGCAATATTAATTCATGGGTTGCCAAGAGATGATCAAAGTGCTATTTCGCTTTTCTCTGATGAGCTAAATGTCATTAAAAAATTCGCTGAAAAAAAAGATTCCATGGAACTTACAGACAGGTTGCTTGCGATGGAGCCGCATGGGGGCACAGAACTTGCAAAAGCAGTAAGATTCGCAAGGGAAGAATTTGCGCCTCTAAGCCGAAATCAAGCAAAATTCTGCTTAATCTTTTCAGACATGGGTTTTGAACTCAAAGACGTCGAAGAATCGATGGAACATATTAACGCCCTGCAAAATATGGATGTTCAAATCCATTTCATCAAATTCAATCCATTCTTACACCACTATATAGAAGGAAACAAGTTGCTAGCAGATTCAGGCTGCAAAATGGTTACCGTAGAAAACATTCTAGATTTTCCTGAAATAATGAGTAGAATAATCAGCTCTTCTTAAGCATCCCTGATAGCATCCAAAATCTCTGCTTTTTGTCATGAGGAAATTGAGTCTACGGTTGATTTGTCGCCTTTCATGATTGGGCTGCTGTCCCTGTATGAGCATTTAATTCCGTATTTTTTAACGCAGCTTAGACAGAGAGCAGGGTCGCATAATGTTGTGCTCAAGTATTTTTCTCCACCATCCGGAGCGAGGGCGACAAGCACGCCTTTTTCAATTTCTTTAGCTTTTTTTGCTGCAATGTGGAATATGGATCCGGAGCTGATGCCTACGAAGAGGCCTTCTTGTAGAGCTAGAAGTCTTGAAGCTTCTTCAGCGTCTTTCGGATTTACGTAGTAGATTTCATCAACCAGTTCTGGCTTCCAAATTGCAGGGATATATTGGGTTTTTAGATCTTTTAATCCCTGGATCATTGTGCCTTGTTCAGGCTGAACTCCGATTATTTTCACTGCTGGATTGTATTCTTTAAGCCGTTTTGAAACGCCCATCAATGTCCCAGTGGTACCGATTCCCGCGATAAAATGGGTAATGCGTCCGGCAGTATCTCGCCATATCTCCTCGCCGGTTGTCTCGTAGTGAGCTAAGACATTTGCTTGGTTTGCAAACTGGTTGGGCATAAAATACTTGTCAGGATTTCGACCCACAATTTCATGTGCTAAATCTTCTGCACCGTCCATCCCTTTTGAACCTTCGCTAAGCAGAATTTTAGCTCCATACGAAATCAAGATTTGTCTTCTTTCTAAAGACATGGTTTCAGGCATAACTAAAATTAAATCATACCCCTTAGCACGGCAAACTAAAGCTAATCCGATGCCTGTGTTTCCGCTGGTTGGTTCAATAACAGTTTTGCCACTTGTCAATTGCCCAGATTTTTCCGCTTGAGCAATCATGTACTTAGCAATTCTATCCTTAACTGATCCGCCTGGATTATATTTTTCCAGTTTAATGTACATTTCAAGGTTAGGATTAGGATTCAAACGTTTAACTTCAACCATTGGAGTATTGCCTATAAGATCAAGCACACTTTTCGCATTCATCACGCGCACCGCGAAGAAACTGATAGCTAAATAAGAAAAGTACTATAAATTCCTACCGAGAATGTGCTGAAAAAAAGACAAACAAGGGTGCATGACAAATTTAATCTAATTATGCCTATTGCTTCTTGATTATCGGTTGCCTAATCAAGGTCTTAAGCTTTTCAGGTTTGGTCTTTCTTAAATCGTTTAAGTAGATTTCATGGTGCTTTCCGTTGAACCTGTAGCCGTTTTCATTTATGAAATTGTGCAGCCTTTCGATTGTAGGTTTCTCGTTTGTGTATGGTCCAATGTGCATTATTTGGGCTGATAAGCCTTCTTGATAGGGCTCAAAACGTAGTTTAGGCAGTGCGACCAGGTCCTTCTTTTTTCTGACATGTTCAACAGCCTCCTTAATCGATGCTTCAGACACGTACGTCGGTTGCATAATCATCGAAGTCCAACTCCAAACATCCTTATTCTCCATACTGAATTGATCTGGGTTATCATTCCACCATAAGCCCTCAAGGGGCATAACCGCATAGTCAATCGATTGTTTGCTCTTCTTAATCATAAATTTAAGAGTGTAAGAAAGACTAAACAAGGCTTCTATTGCATCCTGATATTGCTTGGATTTGTTCGGGTCCCCTGACCCATCAACTTTGAGAAAATTCATTGCTGGTACATCCACAACTTCGACTTCACTAGTAGAATTGTAGAGGTTTTTGAGCTCCTTTCGTAGATCAATTTTGTTCATAAGCTATCACTCTCACTGCATACGAAAACAATATCACATAGTATTCGAAAAAATAAAAAACTGCTGTAACCCACAAAAGTTAAATAGTCAGTACAAACTCTGGATTTTTCATTTTCTGTCTCGTTATTAAACAGTCTACAGGAAATCCCGCTTTTAAACAGCCAGATATTAACCTTGCAGTTCAACGATTTCTGCTTGCCGCTTAATCGTATCCAATATTGCTAAAGTAGACTTCCCAGTTAGATAACCGCAGACCTCTCCAGGATTTATAACTAATGTTTTTCCTTTCTGTTCGATGTTTTTTGAATGCGAATGTCCATGAACTATTGCATCAAAGTATTCGCTTTTAATTAGAGCGTTAAGCAGTTCTGTTTCATCACCATGCAAAAGTCCAATTTTATAGTTGTCTGCGTTGATTTCAGCGAATCTGTCTTTTATCGTGCAGTTCTTGGTTTCGCTAAATCTTTTTTTAAGCAATTCGTGATCTCCATCATTGTTACCAAAAACACCAATAAGGTTGCATTGAAGATTTTTGAATTTTGGGATTACGAAGGGCGCGACATAATCACCCGCGTGAAGAACTATTTCCGTTTTTGTATTGTTAAGGAATTTAATTGCTTTCTCAACTTGTGTCAGGTTGTCGTGTGTATCTGAGATTAACCCAATTTTCATGTTTTTACCATCTTTTGTTTTCTTTTTTATGCAGTTAAAGTTTTTCCTGATTCTGCATTTAAACTGAAACATTACGGAATTTGAAATATTTTACCTTTCGAAGCATGATTAAATAGAGATAACATAGATCTATAACATAAATCGAGAGGAAGGAGAAAGGCATCGTGAACACTATAATGGCGGATGCAAAGTCAAAAAGAAGAGATAAGATAAGCATAATTGCAGAAGTGTTGCAAATAGCGAAAGATGGGTCTTTAAAAACGCAAGTCATGTACAAGGCGAACTTGAGCTTTGCGCAACTCAACGGTTACTTGAAATTCATGATAAATGCTGACCTGCTAAGACAAATCAGCGAAAACAACAGAGATATTTACTTAGCTACTTCCAAAGGCATTGATTTTCTCAAACAATACAATGATTTATATGAACTGTTAAATAGAAACGCTCAAAATAGCAAATAATGATTCTGTTTTACAATTCGTCTTGCTTGAAGTTTCCTCGCAGATATTTAGAACAATCTTTATTGAGAAATCTTTATTGAGAAAGGTAATTCTTGACTTTGCGTCTTAATTTTGGAAATTCATCAAGCATTGATTTAACAACAAGCCAGCGTATTTCTTCTTTGCTTAATTGTTCATCCATTTTCTTATAACTTCCATTTATTGGATATTAATATCCAATATCATATATCACAATACACCCTACAAGCATGCATCCATATTAAGTTTATTCCGAAATTGCAGCAATAATTAGAATATTCTAAAATTAAAAACCAAATTCATTAAAAACTAACTTTGCTTAGCAAAACTGGCAAGTCATTCAGACTATCAATGATATAATCAGGATGATACATCTCTAAATCTTCCTCAAGACGCCTCTTAAGATAAATTGAACACATGCCAACCGCTTTTGCGCCAGCAACATCCGCATCAGCTGTATCACCAACAAACGCCGCTTCGGAAGCAGAAACTCCAAGCGCCTTTAAAGCATCCATGAAAATTTCTGGACTTGGCTTACGCTTGTTAACTGCACCAGAAATAACAATCAAATCAAACAGTTCGTCCAAACCGTGCAAAGACAATAATTTTAATGCGCACTCTGGAATTGCAAAGTTTGAGATTATTCCAAGCTTGTATTTCCTTATGCAGTTTTTCTAAAACTGATTTAGCATACTCATCAATTTGAACGTATTTCATAAATTCCTCATAAAAAACGCATGTTGCCCCAGTCACAATTGAACTTGAAATGTCACAGTTAAAGCCAAGTTTCTTTAAGGTGTCAACAATTCTAACATTAAAATGAGGCTCCTCAAGATTCACATCAGCCTTAGCATAAAGGGCATCACGAGCCTCCACGTATGCTTGATAGAATTCTTCAAAAGTAACATTAACGCCTTTTGAAACTAAGAAACTATGCATTTTTTTTAAACCTGAGGCAACATCGCCTCCTTGGCGACTTTTTTCGCGGAAATTATAACCTTTTCTTTTTTCTATTAAGAGCAAAGTATCAAATAAGTCGAATAAAACTGCTTTAATCATGGTAAATTCAGCCCTCATTAGTTGAAGGGTAGTTAAAATCTTTCGCTGTTTAACTCTTCCAATTTCCATGCCAATTTCCGTTGTTTCCCATTAAATATCTGACTACGCTTTCAGAACGCGCAAACATGTTGATTAACCTTAGGAAAATGTTAAGTGGTGTATAGAATAGTAAGTCGCCAAAGGTATAACTGCCATAAGCAAACTTTAATGCTATTGCTTGATTAATTACGCTGATCACTAAGCCGTATGGAATAAACACTAGTAAGTTTAATCCGAATTGAACTGGGTCAGGGGAAAAATACCACAAAAACGGGAATGAAATTAATGTTCCCAAATAAATGAATGCGCCTGCAAACTCGAATATGTAACAGTACCATATAAGGGCCGAGAACCATGAACGCTTTTTCATTAAATCACGATAAATCCCAGACGTGTTATGTAACCAGCCAGTAAACCATCGTAAGCGCTGATGCCATAGCGCGTTTAAACTTACAGGTGCAACAGTGTCACTTCTTGCAAAATTAACGTATTCGGCTTTTACGCCTCTTTTACGCATTTCAAGAGTAATTTCCAAATCTTCGGTTATACTGTGAATGTTTCCTTCTGCCAAGATGTTTCGAAGCAAATCAGCGTCGTAAAGCCCAATCGCTCCAGAGACAACAGACACATTATCTCCTAAACTCTGAGCGGCGCGACATACGCCTAAGCTTTGACTATACTCCAACCGCTGCAAAGTTACAAGCAAATTACCATGAGAATCTTGCCCGTTCGGATGAACATAACCTGTTAAAGCTTTTTTGCCATTTGCAAGCTTGTAATTTACAAGCCAAAACAGAGTTTCAGGCGCCCATTCAGAATCAGCATCTACGATCGCGATTAAACCGCCCATTGCACGGTTCTTACCTGTTTTTAAAGCTTCAATTTTACCTAAATTTGACAAATGCCGACAAATTTTTGCTCCAATGAGCGGATGCGAAGTTTTTCCCAGTTGTATTTCTCTTGCTGCTGCTTTGTAAGTTTCATCTGTACTGCCATCATCCACAATTATGACTTCACATATGCCGTCGTATTTTTCTGTGCATTTGAAAAGGCATCGGATGCATCGTGCAATGTTTTTCTCCTGATTGAATGCTGGAATGATGAATGAAACAAGAGGATTGAATCCATGCCCATTTTCCACATGTTGCTTTTTTCTTGACAAGTAAGCAGCTACAACCCACAAGCCTGAAATTCCAATTGCTAAAGTGTACCAACTGTAAAAGAAACTGACAAATCCCATCCAAACTGGATTTGCTGTTGACGCAGGTGCCAGGTAGTGAAATACGTTAGCGATAATCCAGGTAGCTACAGTGGGGAAATAAAGCCAGGATAGTACCGCTAGAAAAATAGGTACTAGGAATAGCAAGTAAACTGACTTGAAGCTTCTAGGTAATAGTTTACGCATGTAAGTTTGAAGCCTTCCCCTTTTCGCCCAACCATCCATATCATCAATCGTTAATAAATCATGTATTCCCTAAACGGAATAATCGTCGATGGGAAAATTTGAGCAGAAATGTCTGAAATGCGATGGATTAAGTATGAAAAGCCGTAAGAATGAAGTAAAAATATATATCTCATGATTTGACGTTGATATAATTCACTTTAAGGCGAAATAATGAATTTAAGTGAAAAAATCATCAATTTAAAAAAGGAAAAAAAGGCAGTCATTTTAGCTCATAATTATCAAAGACCAGAAATCCAAGATATTGCCGATTATATTGGTGATAGCATAGAACTTAGCCGCAAAGCGATGGAAGAAAAAGATGCTAAAATTATTGTTTTTTCAGCGGTGGATTTCATGGCTGAATCAGCTGCTATACTTAATCCGAACAAGAAAGTGCTTTTGCCTTGTCAGGGTGCACGTTGCCCGATGGCTCAAATGTTAACCGTGGACGAAATCAAAAGAGCAAAGGCGCTTTATCCTAAGGCTCCAGTCGTCCTCTACGTGAACACTTTGGCAGCTGCTAAAGCTTACTGCGATGTATGCTGCACAAGCGCTAACGCTGTTGAAGTTATAAAATCAATTGATGCAGACACTATTCTTTTTGGTCCTGACAGGAACCTTGGGGAATACGTTGCGGAGAAAACAGGAAAAACCATTATTCCACTTCCGGAATGGGGATTTTGCCCAACTCACCTGCTGTTCCAGCCTGAAGACGTTCAAGTTCTCAAAGCTAAACATCCAAACGCTTGCGTAATAGTTCACCCAGAATGTAGCGCTGAAATGCGCAAAGTGGCAGATTTTGTCGGCAGCACTTCAAAAATGTGCCGTTATGTCAAGGAATCAAACGCTAAAACATTTATTGTAGGCACAGAAGAAGGCATCCTGCATCGCTTACGCAAAGAAAATCCTGACAAAACATTTATACTGTCATACGACGGCGCAATTTGCCCAAATATGAAACTAACAACTCTTGACCGGCTTTATGCTTCACTAAAAGAAGAAAAATACGTAGTCAAAGTTGCCGAGCCAGTCGCCAGAAAAGCTCGAGCTTCACTGGAAAAAATGTTCGCCATAAAAACCTGAATGCTAAACTTTAAGTGTCACCTATTTGAGCCCAGTTTTTTGCGAAAGCAGAGGTAGCATTTGCCGTCATGCATCGACAAGACGTCTCCGCAAACTGGGCATTCATATTTTGCCCCCTGTGTCTTAAGGAAATCGTCTATGCCGTGTAGTTTTAGTTCCTTTAGGTTTTCAACCAAGCTCATGTCATAGTTTTCTCTGTAACGTTTGTCCAAATGTTGAATATTCTTGCAGGGCATATCATTGCATTCAAAACAATACTTTACTTGCCCCTTGACGAGTTTATTGCAACCGCTTTTAATGTAACAATTCTTAGCTCGTATCATGCAACCTTTACAGTGACTGATTTTTCCTCGTTTAGTTGGAACCCTTCTTGTAAAGGCTAAGTAATTTTTGCATACTCCGCAGTTAATCCCGCATGGCGCAATTAATTCAGGAGTGAATTTGCTTGCCATACGAGCGTATTACTCTAAGTGATTTATTATGCTTTAGGCTTTCAGGAATGTCCTGAAAATCTCGGAAAACCCACGAATAACATGGAAAATCTCGGAAAACCTTTTTCGTGTAGTAATCGCGAAAGCTAAAACTAAATCATGGCCTAAAAGTCAGTTGCTGCAATACCATGTATAGTTGAACCGTAAAGCCAACTTTCTGTGTACTCAAGCTAAAAGCGATCAAGCACGCTTCGCGGCTTTTGAGTCTTATGCGCAAATTAACAGTGAACCTGCAAGGTTGAACGACGTCGAACCTGTCGAGCGAACGCTGTGAGGTGAACCTGATAAGATCAGGTGGGTTGATCCAGAGAAGTTAAATCTGGATGGAACTACCTACTATAATGAATAGTAGATTCTTTTCGAGGATTGCTCTGAGTGGTAAATCTGGATTAGTTGCTTGCTTCAATAGGGTGTTTTTGAATGTATTAAAAAGAAGGAGTTGTTGATGAAATTTTTTATGTGTGGATTCTGGAGAATACGGTGTCGGTTGGTACTTTGCTAGGTTCTTCTATTGGTGTGGCAGGCATAGTTAATGTTTCGAATACTCCGTTTATGGGGCGTATCTTTTCTGCGATAAAACCGGTCTGCTAAATCGTTGTTTTCAGCTTCAAACCATATGGCGCAATCCCAGCTTCCAAAGATGTTATATGATGCTTGGATTTTAACTCCAGCAACAGGCCTTCTTAACATCCTCTTTAAGGAGTCATAAAATGATTGTGTTCTATTGGGACTCAGTTTAATTAAGGCTAGATATTTTTGCATTTTTCTACCTCAAAAAAATTTTATCTAAAAATAGGAGAATTGAAAAAAGATATATTTTTTTGCTGTTGCACCAAGACAATAACAATTACCATGTCATTTCCCATTGAAGAGATTTTGCGGTTGCATAAAATACGAACTGGCGGGTTATGGAAATCTTCTGTCATTTTTGGTAGTGAGGAGGCGGTTTGATTTTTCGAAAAGAGACAATTTAATTACTTATAAAATCGAGGGATAATTAGAGAATGCTACGATGAGCGAAGAGTGAAAGTATCAGAGTATGCGCAAAGACACAATTATAATTACAATATTTAGCCCTATTTAACTTGCCTGAGTAAATACCACGTTAAAGTTGTGGACAGTGCCGTCCTCATAATACATGCCTAAGTATGCGAGTCCTGAAATGTCTGCGGATGCAGGAATAGTAAACACTAGTGTACCGCTATAAGTTCCACCATTGGGTACATCCACCATATCAAAATTGTTAGCAACAAAAGGTGGGTTCCCTACGACAGCGAGGGCGCCATAGCTGCAATAGTAAGCTACACCGTTTGCAGTGACAGAGAAATCGCCAGGAGCCGCGCTGAAACTTTCGTTATATCCATTATTCTGTATTGTCATATTAACTACTAAAATTACGTAGCTAGGATAGCTAGATTGTGAAGTATTTGTGAGACATGGTTCACAATAAATCGGTGATACTTCTGTTGTGCTGTATGTGATTGTTATATTCGGGGTATTGATTGAGGTCGATACAGTCAAAGGGGTAGTCATTGGTGCAGTACTTGAAGTGTTACCTGGATTGGAATTAGATTCAACTACTGCTACTATTACTCCAGCAATCAGGATAAAGGCGATTACTCCAGCATAGAATACCTTGCCTTTTTTCTTTGGTGCTTGTGTCATGCTTGTTTGAGTCAATTTTTTATAACTCTTCTTTCGATTGATATCTAGGTTGCTTATTTTAATATCATTTTATGGATTTAAGCTTTGCTTGCTTAACATTCATAAAATCCCTCTTACCCATATTTACAAGCCTAGCGAGCTACTTTGCACTATATTACTTTCCTCATCGATGCTGCTTATTGCCAATCATATTTCTCTCCTTCAACAACTTTTTTTTAGTTTTCGTCCATCGTGTCTCATCCAAATAACGCTTAGCTGTTCGGTGCGCGCTTGTCACTCACCTCGCTTCCAGAATTTTTAATTTATGCTCTAAAGAAACATGCGTATACATCATTGAGCTTTAATTGACACTTTTTTAGTTAATGCTGAAGTGAAACATCTAAATTAGCACACTGTGGCTTGTCATTGAGCTATAATTATCACAGGAAATGCCAACATAATTCTTAATTATAGCATTTGCTAAAGTGTTTGGCTAGAGGAACAATTAAAATGGTGAAAATAGATTTCGGCGGCGTTAAGGAAGACGTCATTACTCGTGAAGAGTTTACTGTGGCCAAAGCTCAAAAAATTCTAAAAGATGAAGTTGTTGTTTCGCTTGGCTACGGTATTCAAGGTCGCGCTCAATCACTAAATATGAGAGGATAATGGGATTAAAGTAATCGTTGGTCAAGAGAAGACGGGAGTACACAAAGCATACTATGATTTAGCAGTAAAGGATGGTTGGGTTCCGGGAGAAAACCTGTTCTCGATGAAGGAGGCTGCGGAAAAAGGAACAATTAAAATGTTTCTGTTAACTGATGCTGGACAAAAAGAGGCTTGGCCGACAGTTAAAAAGTCACTTAAAAAAGGTGATGCTATTTACTTTTCACATGGATTCTCAATAGTGTATAAAGAGCAAACGGGAGTTATTCCGCCAAATAACGTCGATGTTATTTTGGTTGCGCCAAAAGGTTCAGGAACATCGGTTAGGAAGAACTTTTGCGACGGAAGCGGAATAAACAGCAGCTTCGCAGTCTTTCAAGATTCCACGGGCAAAGCTGAAAACCGAACGAAAGCCTTGGGAATCGCTATTGGTTCGGGCTACCTGTTTCCGACAACGTTTGAAAAAGAAGTCTACAGTGACTTAACTGGTGAACGAGGCGTCTTAATGGGGGCCTTAGCTGGAATCATGGAGGCTCAGTACTACACGCTTCGTGAGAAAGGACACAGCCCAAGTGAAGCTTTCAACGAAACAGTTGAGGAACTCACTCAAAGTCTAATTCGCCTTGTCGACGAGAACGGAATGGATTGGATGTACAACAACTGCAGCGAAACAGCACGCATCGGAGCATTACGGTGGAAGGAGCGCTTTCGCAATGGCACAAAACCACTTTTCGAGTCACTCTATGAACTTGTCTCTTCAGGTGAGGAAACGCGGATCGTTCTTGAAAGAAGCAGCAAACCAAACTACAGGCAGGAACTTGCAGACGAATTGAAGACTTTAGGCGAAAGCGAAATGTGGCGAGCTGGAGCAACAGTACGTTCACTAAGACCTAAGTCAAAGAAAGCATTTAAAATGCCACTGATCTTCTAAGAACCCCATTCTTCAACCTTATTTTTTGTTTTCACAAGTTTGTTTGGTCCGCTTTTATTTCTTTTGTTGGTTAGTTTTTTATAGAGATTTTGCAGTTGCTCTAAGAGAAGAAGGGTGACTTGGGTGAATTACGTTTCGGTGATTTCGCTTTCAATCTTTGCAGCCACTCTTTTTCTTATGATTCGAAGACCTAGAGGAATTAAGCTTGGTTTAGTTGCGGGAATTGGGGCTTTAGCTTCGCTTCTGCTTGGGACTGTTGCGTTTAGCGACGCGTTAACTTCGGTCATGACTATTTGGGATGCAGCGTTAGCGTTCGTGGGCATTGTTGCTTTATCTGTGACTTTGGATGCTATGGGCTTTTTCAAGTGGGCAGCTCTAAAGGTGGTAGGTTATGCTCATGGGGACGGCGTTAAATTATACTTTTACATTGCACTCTTAACTGCGGTTGTAAGTATACTTTTTGCCAATGACAGTGCAGTTTTGATTTTGACGCCGATTGTTTTAGAGATTGTTAGCCAATTAAAAATTGACTCTAACGGAAGATTAGCGTATCTTTTCTCCGCGGGGTTAATTGCCGATACCGCCGCAATGCCGTTGATTACGAGTAACCCAGTGAACATTGTAAGTGCAGATGTTTTCAAGTACAGTTTCATCGACCACATGACAATAATGAGTCTAGTCTCAGTTGCCACTATCGCAAGCAGTCTAATGCTAGTCTACTTTATCTTCCGCAAAAAAATTCCTAAAACATACTCTACAGAGCTTGGTGAAGATTTAACAAAAAAATCACATTTCATCGCTCCTGCTCTTTTAAAAATCAGCATCGCCACTTTAATCGCTGTCGATGTTGGGTATGTCTTATCCTCGTTTGTAAGAGTTCCAGTTTCATTTGTTGTCTGTTCAGGAGCAATCTTTCTCATCGCAGTTTACTGGGTCGCGTTAAACAAGGGCTCTTTTCCAAGAGATGAACCCCAAGGAATCAAGCGGATAATAAAGCAAATCAATTGGGACATGGTGATTTTCATGCTTGGCATCTTCATTGTTGTTCAAGGATTAAACAATGTCGGAATCGTAGATTTCGTATCTCAGAGCACTTGTGTGGGGTAGCAGTTTGCCGTCTGTACTCTCCGTACTTGTGCCAAGCTTAATTGTCACTGTTGGTGCAAGTTTCATAAACAATTGGCCAATGACAATTCTGGGATTGCTCTCGATCAAGCAGGCTGCTGTGGGGTTGAGCGGACAAGCATTAACGGGATTAATCTTCTCAAACATTATCGGAAACAATTTGGGTCCACATTTCTTTCCGCTGGGTTCACTTGCGATTTTGATGTGGCTTGAAACAATGAAGCGAAAAGGCGTAAACATTAGCCTTAAAAGTTACCTAAAAGTTGGCGCAGTCTTATCCATCGTTGAAGTCACTGTGGCTTCTTTAGTATTATGGATCGAATTAAGTTTAGGGTTAAGACTTTTTTAGCAATTTGCTGATTCTCATGCCGAGCAACCGCAGATTGAACTTTTTCTTAAATGACGGTCATAAATCGAGTTTGTTAGGAAAACTGGTTTTCTGCCAAAACTGCAGCGGCATTAATGTGGAAGATACGATGGTGAAATAAAATGTTGATTTCTGAGTTGCCATCTCAAAAAGGGATGCTAAGGCTAGTTCTGTTTCTGAAACAGAATGTTTGGGCCTTCTTGCTGACCTTTAAGTAACTCTAGCAACTTGGAGTAGGAGATATCCCTTGCTATGTAGGGAAAAGGCGTCCCAAATCCGTGCCGCAAATACTGAAATACTTTATTATCCTTCACTGAACGATTATAAATCACATATCTAATTTTAAAATTGTTCTTCTCAAGTGTAGAAAGTATTTCAGTAACGTGTTCCCACGTTGATTGTTTAGGCGATACATGTAGTTCTATCATTACCCAAAGATCATCCGCTTTCTGCAGTGTCTTCTCCATGCCCTTCACTATTTCATACTCGTAACCTTCAACGTCCATTCTGATCAAATTGGGAAAGCGTTTACCTACCAAAAAATAATCAATAGTGATAACATTAACTGCTTGAGTTCCTAAGATAGTGCCGCCGCTAGCTTCTTTCCTCATTGCGCTAAGATTACTCTTATCTGAAACATAAATTTCCGCTTGCTCATTTTTATCGCCAACAGCTAAATTGTGCAATTCGACATTACTGCGCCTATTCAACGACACGTTCTCTTTTAAGAGCGCAAAGGTTGTTTTTACTGGTTCAACCCCGTACACGATACCAAAATCACCGACAAGTCTGGATTCAAGTAATACATAGTAGCCAATGTTTGCGCCAATGTCAAGTATGCAGTCACCCTGCTTAATAATTGCATTATTTAGTAGGATTTTTGTGCATAAAGGCTCTCTTTCCCTACACAAATACAGGTCTAATTGAATGCCTTTCTTTTTTGGGTATACAAGCATCCAAGACCCGTTAACTTTGATTAGCCTTTGCTTAGGCAGATATATACGACGTGGGTTTAATGCTTGAAAAGAAAATATTAATGCAGTGTTTAGGGTATAGATAAACCCGTTTTTTCTTACATCCAACAAGATTAGGATGGTTCTTTTGAACGGAAAATTAACCATGCCGGTTTAACTTTTTCAAAAAAGCTTAAATAACTTTTTCAGAATTATACCCAAATCCATCCCAAAACAAAAACAGGCATTCCATTAACAATTTAAATGCAAAAAATAATGCTTGAATAAAAAGTCTCTTTTTGGCTTAATCGCGCATGTGTTATGGATCGAATTAAGCCTAGGTTAAAACTATTCTAAACAAGACCCCGAAAAATGATACTTTTTATACTCCAACTCAGGAAATGTTTGACTTTTCTATGAGTAGCTTTTTTTGATCTTAATTATAGTCCAAAAATGAACCCTGCAGTTATTTCTTAAAAATCGATGAATCTTTGGTTTAAGTTAGGACAGTTTTTCTATCTTAGATAGAGAAAAACAAGATTTTTCTTTATGATAAGAATATTTTTAAGAAACTCTGAATCTAAATAACAGATTTAGCTGGAGGAAGTTTATTGCCAAAAAAACAGCGACTCCCAAAACAACTAAAACCAGTCTTTGCATTGGTAATTTTGCTGACTTTTTTAGCGTATTGCTTCTTTGCTTCTCAAGTTTCTGCAACGCCAACCATATCGTTAACTCTTAACAGAATTGATGGATATAGCCTTGGCTCTGATATAAACGGGCAATTTACCCTCAACGCCCAGGTTTCAAGCGATGTGACTCGTGTCGAATTCTACCTGAACGGCACTTTGCAAGATAACGATACATCGTCGCCTTTTAGTTGGAGTTTCAACACAAACAGCTATGCACTTGGGGAATACAACATTACAGCAGTAGCTTATGATTCGTCTGGTCAGCAAGCAACTGCTACTTTGAGCCAGATTTTTGTTGAAACTCCTGCTTGGGCAAACTTGCTGACAATAGTGTCAGTGGTGATTGTAATTGTAATTGTTGTTGTCATTGTGGTACTGGTATTGCGCAACCGCGGTAAGCAACTCAAGTGTCCTGACTGCGGTCAAGTCTTTAAAGCTCCAGCCATGGACGAAAAGGTAATGGGTTTTGGTTCAGCCATTCCGGGCATGGGGAACGTGACATGCCCAAATTGTGGAGCTAAACGCCGACGAAAAGATTACGAAACGGTCCAGCAGCAGAAAGGAACATAAACATAGCCGAACGAACTCATTCGTGCATTTTGCTCATTTAAACAATTCTTCCAGAGGATTCTGCATTTCTTTAACTTCTCGAATCTGCACACCTTTTCCTGACAGCTCGGCGATTAAACTAGGAACTTCCTCAGGTCCCTGTAACTCAAATAGGTGATAGTCTCCTTCTTTCCCTATGGAGCCGGCCACATCTTGCACGCCGAGAATACGTATCCCAATCGTATACTTCTCTGTTTTAATCTCTGATATCTTACCGAATAGGGCAAGCTTTCCCTTCTTGATCACAATTACCCTGGAACCAATTTCGCGTGCCTCAAAGAGGTTGTGAGACGAGTAAAGGACAACCTTATCCTTGCTGAGTCCCAATATTAGTTCCCTTATCTCCCTTGCCATTTTCGGATCCAAATTGCTCGTGGGTTCATCCAGCAAGTAAACCTTCTTCTCCTTGAGAAAAATTCTGGCTACAGACACCCTCTTCTTCTGACCCTGACTAAGCTGACCATAACGCTTGGCGCTGAGATCTCTGAGTTCAAGTAGCTCAATCACTCTGCTCACGTCTGCCTCCGTGGCTCCTTCTATATTCGCGTAAAATCTCAGGGCATTGATGACGTTCATGCCCTCAGGTATCCCGTCTATGTGTGTGATGTAATCAAGCTGTTCTCTTGCTTCTTTTGACTCGCTCGGATATCCGCCTATCTCTATCCTACCCGTGTACGGCTTTAGTATGCCTGCGAGCGTCCTGAACAGTGTTGTCTTTCCAGCTCCATTGGGTCCCAAGACAACGTACACTGCTGGCTCGTCTATACGAAAAGAGATGCCATCTAACACTTTTCTTCCAAAGTAACCTGAGCTAACTGAATCCAGCAGCACAACAGGCAACGATTCAGTTTGGGACAATCGCTTATCAACTATTTTCTCTGCACCATTCTGCCGCTCAAGCATCTGACAGCAACCTCTCTCTACTCATCTTCTTGTTCGCCACTACCATCATTACGATAACCAACGCTACTAAGATTAAAGTCGCACCAACTGTAATTAGCAAGAAATCGCTTGAGTCAAACAATGCTAGAAAATAAACTGCAAGCACAGGCACAATCCCCAAGATTGGGGCTAAGCCGACTGGACTATTAACTCCCACCATCCTGACTGTCAGGGACGACCAGAGCATAGAAGCCATACTCATGAATGCTGCACCAGCATAGCTAAGCGGTATCGTATAGATCAGCAACAACTCAATCATGACTGGTTGTATTGATCCTCCTATCAGAAGTGACATAACCATATTTGCAGCGATTGAACTTGCAAGGATTATGGTTACCAGACCAAGTGTGACCTGTACAGTCGACCAGAAAATCTCGTAAGTGCTAACGCCATAAGCAATCAAATACTCGTACACTCCCTTGCTTCTATCGCTCACAAAGATCATCAAACCTCCTAAGCAGCCTATGACAACAAACATTGGGAGCATAAGCGGAAACTCTTCCAATATAGCCAATGGAACCGACCCACCGACCGATGCGATACTACTAAAGATGCCTCCGAAAAGGATGGAGATCACGAGGCCAGTGCCAAGGTAGACCGCACCATAGCTTATAGCCCGCTTGAAGTTTGTCCGGAAAAGGGATTTAGACCTGCTGGATCCTTCAATCGAAGAGGAAGTTGGCAAGACATTTTTCCTTGTCATCTTTGTGAATCCTAAAGCTACCAAAAGGCATAACAAGCTTAATCCAAAGATAAGCGTCTCAAAGACTTGAACGCCGAGAATGCTGGCATACGGTACCAGAAAATCAATGAACCCCATAGGCAAAGCTAACCACAGAAAAAGTTTCTTCCTGTATGCTACTGCGAGTACACAGAGGAATCCCCATGAAAAGTGAACAAGAAGAGACGACACTCTTTCCAGTATTGAGAAGCCGATTATGGGTAAGGCACTAGAAGGAGAATAGAAGAGCACAGGGGCTGCATTAGACAAAGAGGAGAAGAGTAGTTGCGCTGCTGATCCTCCTCCTGATAATGTAGCGTAGTAGATGATGTATGGAAGAAGAAGCGAAAATCCACCTATTAGGACGGCGTTTTCCCAAAACGCAAGTCCTATGCCATAGCCTTCGGCATCGTTAGCTTTAATCTTGCCGTGAGAGAAAGCGTACCAAGCTACGAGAAATGCGCCTCCGACTTCGAAGATCACGGTCTGCAAACCAAAGTAGATGCCGAGAGCTGCAGTATTTCCTCCGACTGCCGATTCGAAAGGTACAAGCGTGAAATACTGGAAGACTTCTTTAGTGATTATTGCGCCTGCGTAGGCAAGAAGGGATAGAAGCAGCACCCAAAGAGTAAATCTTCTTTTTACGTGCCAGTAAACGACTAAACCAGCGCTAAATCCTATCACGATAATTGGGGTTAAGAAATAAATTGGGTCTATGTTCTGCAAGTTCATCAACTGCCTGATACCGACATTTATTCCTGATTCAGTTTTTTAAGTATTTCATGATAAGCTTCTAAAGCTGTTTTTTCATCTTTAACATTTTTTATTAGCATGCGTCCCCCGTTAAAGAGGCTAACTTCAAAGGTTTTGTATTCAAACAATAGCGCTAAACGCGATTTCAAGCGGACACTAAACTGTTTGCTAACGATTGGGTAGATGGCGTCAAGGGTTAGGTTTAATGGTTTTTCAGGGTTTATGTTTGCCGTGTCTCTGCCGCAAAGCCAAGCCAGTTTTTCTTGACCTCCAAGCGAAGATAAGTCGCCGTGGCAGACGGGGCATTTGGAGTTTCTTGAAATATCAACTGTTGTAAAGTACATGTCGCTGAAGTCGCAGACCATGAGTTTACCTTTTAGGGGTGAACCCATGCCTGTGAGGACTTTTATGGTTTCCATTGCTTGCATGGAACCGATTATTCCTGGAGCTGCTCCTATAACGCCACGGGTACTGCAAGTCTGCATGTTATTGTCGGATAAATTAGGCATGAGGCATTCAAGGCAGCCTGTTTGAGGCGGAGAAAAAACAGATAAGTTCCCCTCGATGCCGATAGCCGCGCCGAAAACATATGGAATTTTTAGTCTTACGCATGCACGGTTAATGAGGTAACGAGTCATCATGTTATCTAATCCATCGACAACGCAGTCCACTCCTTTAAGCAGACGTTCAGCATTGCTTGCGTGTACGTTTTCTGTTACGGCTTCAATTTTTATTAGCGGGTTAAGCTGCTCTAAACGTTTCTGTGCGATTTCTGCTTTGGGATAATTCACATCTGCTGCAGAGTATAGGATTTGTCTGTGAAGGTTTTTGGTTTCGATAGTGTCTTGGTCGATTAAACGCATGTACCCTACACCTGACAAAGCAAGGTAAAGCGAAGAAATTGTGCCTAATCCACCTACGCCGACAACAGCAACCTTAGACTCTGATAGTCGCTTTTGTCCTTTTTCGCCTAGTTCTTTTAGGGTGATTTGCCTACTGTAGTATTGTGAAGCGAACGCTTCTTTTTCTGCTGCATTCACTTTTCAGGTGAGCCCCCAACTTATTGAGTGTTAATTGAGTTTATATTTGTCTTTAACTCCATCCGCCCATTCAAAGTTTTTGTTGATGCTTGGATGCTAGCTGCGTGTTTACCAGCGCGTCGACCAGAAAATATGCAGTCTGCAATTGAGCTGCCGCTGGCAAAGTAGCCGTCGCTGGTGATTCCCACGGCGTTACGCCCTACGGCGTAGAGACCATCAATGGATGAGCCGTCTTGACGCACGACTTGGCTAGTCTTCTCGTTAATGACAAGGCCACCTAACGTTAGCGACGCGGTAGGTATTCCGCTCTTGGATTTGAAGGAGCAATCAATGGCATAAAACGGCGGCTTATCCTGAGGCACGAAGCGCTTCTCGATCTTGCCCAACGGATCGGTTTCGTGCTTACTAGCAGTGGTGTTGTATTCGGACATTGTTTGTTCCAGAGCGCCCAGTGGCACTTTGATTTTGGCTGCCAGTTTCACGAAGGATTTGGCTTTCTTGCGGGTTACGAGTAGCAGGGGTATCATAGTTATTTTCTGGAACAAGGCGCACTGCTCGCGTATTTTTCCTACGGCTTCCTTGTAGGTTTTGCTGTCAAAAATCAGGTAAGCTTCTCCGCCAACCGCTGCGATAAAGTCTCCTTGCTTTGCGCCATAGAGGTCTTCACTGCATATGCGTTGAGCGTTTTTGTCGATCAGTACACCTTGCATCATTGCTTCTGGAGGTACATAGAATCGCCAGGCGCTAATCTTGTTCATGTGTGACGTAACTCCGCCCGCGCTTACTCCCAACCGGATGCCTGCACCGTTATCGCCGTAGGTGCCCAGAGGCAAACAATTCAAGTAAATTGGAGCGTACTCTTTTACCATTTGCTTATTAAAGATGAAGCCTCCAGCTGCTAAAATGATGGCTTTGTGAGCCCTAGCGCGATAGGGTTTGGCCTTCAATCTGAGGAGCAACTTATCTATGTCGTGAAGCAGCATGGCCAGGGGCGGTAAATAAGTGGTCAACTTGGAATTGACGTAGGAGATTCCACCGTGCAGACGTGCTGTAAGGCCAGGCGGAATAGATATTCCTTCTACGCCTATTACTTGTCCGTCATCATCGAAGATTAACCGGTCCACCCGCGTCTGAGAACGAACCTGAACACTCTGCCTGCGTACTGCTTTTTGCAGTGCATGGAAGAGTGCGAGGCCCGAAATGCCTTTTCCTCTGGTTCGGTGACCGCGTGGTGCTGGCTTCGCATTTGCTTTGTAGCGGCTGTATTTTTCGTTGCCTGAGAAGTAAAGGAAGTACTTGTCTGTAGGATAAGAAGTCTTAAAGGGACATAGGGAAGCTTCGAAAGGGACTCCTGCTTGTTCCAACCAGGCAATATTGCCCGCTGATTGTTCGCAGAATAGCCGCAGTGTCTCGTCTGATACAGCGTCGCTTATCTCTTGTCTAAGATAGCGATACATCTCCTCTGGAGTATCCTCGTACCCCACGGCTTTCTGATATTTTGTTCCTCCACCTGCGTAGACGACTCCGCCACTGGCTGCTGTAGCTCCACCACCATGAAAACGATCCACTATTAAGACTGAGGCTCCTTGCTGAGCAGCCTCTAAAGCTGCAGCTGCACCTGAAGCACCAAAACCAACCACTATAACATCAGCTTCAGCATCCCACTTGCAAGCGTTCCCATTTTCAGACATATCATGCTGCATACGTTAACTCTTCTGTTGCACAATCTGCGCGTGTATAAATATCAATTTTTTCAATTAACAATAATTTTCATTTATGCTATTTATCATTATTTGTTTTCTTTAATTGTATCAGATAAAATAGGGCCATAGAAGAAGAGATGGAGAGAGAAAGAAGGTTAGAGGATAGTGGTTGCAAAGAAACAAGTGTGTCGGCTAGGCAGAAAATCAGCGGAAAGAAATTGGATATTAATCCAAAAAAAAATAGATGACCAGTAATCCTCGATTGGTTCAAAGGTGCCACCAATTCATGTGCGCTCATCACACCTAAAAATCAGGGCAAACTGCACTCAAATATTTTTTAACAAAAATCAACGTTTGGAAAAAACATTAAAACTTTCATTCATTCACTAAATAAAATAATGCTCTTTATTTTAAAGAAATGAGGAGGGTCATCTTATTGATAACTCAACTGCTATACGACATTTGCAGTTTGATCTGATAGCTACTTCATTTTAGCGCCTTGATTGCTCGCATAAATAGCCTCAAGTGAGCCACGCCAGTGTAATGTCCCGATTACTTCACGCACGGGCAGCTTCTTTAAGGCATCAATCACGTGACGCTCCAAGACCAAGCTTCTATTAGGTATGTCGCCGAGGTATAATTCCCCCGATTTGCCCTGCCAGCATTGCTCTATTTTCCTCGTTAAATTATAACGATATGCATGCGCAAATTCAATGCCACCTTCGACGGATGATATCACCTTCCAGGTGAACTGGTGTCCTGAATTAACCATTTTTGAAATTTCTTCTTTGGCAGCTTTATCACATTCCTTCATTGGTTCAAAATCAACGCCATACAAAGTTTTCCACTCTGCCGCGTTATTCTCATAGTTCCACACTCGAGTCTCACATCGCATATGGCCATTACTACCCGTTGAGTAAGGCCTAGGCATATGGACAAAGAATTTGGCATCACCAGACATTTCGCGACCATGAACAACAGCATAATTATTAGTCTCAGGCATCATTAAAGCAAAGTCGCCTTCAAAGTGATCTTTTTCCCCATCAAACCGTGCAGAGGCGAAGACTACGGAAATCCCATACTCACCAACACCCTCCAGCTCAGCAGAATTATTCAACCACGTAAACCCCACCTTCACAATGGGTTTTTCACCCACTTTAAACATAGGCTCAGGTAATGCCGCTTGAAGAGCATCACGATCAGACAGAAACAGCAAAACATATTCTTCCGCATTACCAGCAAAGAACGATTCATCCCCATACGTGGGCATATACTCGTTCAAAGCAAACAGCGGATTAACGTTTAATATATTCGGATCAAACTTCATTCTATTCACCTTCTCCAATTATTTTTAGAGCACGCACGACTTCTGTCACAAAATACGTTCTAAGTGTTTTAATAAACTTGAAGTGTTCACAATTGCGACCACTTAAGTGACGAAACTATTCAGCTTGGAAACACGAAAAATGCAATTTATGTTAAGAGTTGTTTTAGCGGTTTCCGGAAATTCATTGTCCGTTGCAGAGGTCTCAATAATAATTCTGCTAGTGCTATTGCTATTGCCGCATGACTTAATAGTTTGATGATAGTTAATGTTTGACGCTTCTGATTAAAGATTCATAAATGCTTTACATGCTGTTGGGAGAAAGAAATACTGAGGAATTATTACTACGACGTACACTGAAACAAAGAAGCGTGCAGCTTGCATTGATATAAGTGGCATGAGCAACTTTGCACTTACCTCGACTCTGAGAGAAGAAAGCAAAATTACTGTTGATTTGTTCAATAACGAGAATGGCAAAGTCATCTCAGTCTCTAAGTCTGAAGCGCAGCTGAAGCCAAAAAAGATTATTCGTCCAAGCATGAAGAAGCGATCTGTTGTTCCTAAGTCCTTGAAGTTGAAGGTAATTTTGGTTGATTCAAGAATCGAAGAGAAAGGCGGCTCGGGTTATGACGGAATGAATTGGTATGCGGCGAAGTGGCTTAATAAGAAGCGACACACAGTTGACTTTCCATATCCTAAAGACACAATCATTATCAACAAGCAACTTGATCCTTACGGCATTGCTTGGGTTATTAAACACGAGAAGATTGAAGTCGACCTCATGCGTAAAAATCCTAAGATGAGTTATCTTGAAGCTCACGCAAAAACACTGATTGCCCAAGGAATCACGTCTGAAGATGATCTCAGAACTGAAGTTGCAGAAGTTCAGAAAATAATAAAAATGCTTGCCACATAAAGCTTGAACCTTTCATTATTGGCGATAGCAGAGACATCAAGCTAGTTGGTCTTTGCTTGCCTATACTTATTTTTTTCAGGATTTTTGAAAGCCAGTTTTCTCTTTTAGTTCTTAGGAATTTTAAGCAATAAGGTTTTTAAAAAGTGAGGGTTAGTTGGTTTTGTATTTGCCTTTAACCCTAAATTGTTTTTCAAATATTTCCTTAACTTTGTTGATTGAGTCTGATTCCTCAGGGGTTTTGTCCTCTCTTATTCGGCTTATTCTTGCAAATCTAAGCGCCATTTCGCTTTTGTATTTTGGGCTTTTCTGAATTTCATTATATAGTACTTCGACAACAATCTTTGGAAGAACATCCACGCGATGCCCCTCTTGCCCAAGAGCATTCTCTTTGAGCTGTTTAGTCATTTGAATCATTTCAGCGTCAGTTAATCCCTTGAAAGTTTTGCCCACAGTTAAAAAACCACCTGTTTCTGGTTCTCTTGCAGACAAATAATAATCTGACAACCAGTCCTTTCTTCGCCCATAACCATATTCAGCAGCTGTAATAACAAGGTCCAATGGTTCAAGAACAGTCTTGATTTTCAACCATTTCTTTCCTCGACTTCCAGGAGTATAAGGACTATCAAGCTTTTTAGCCATTAAACCTTCATGCCCAGCTTCAAGGGCTTCATTAAGAAAACTTGCTGCCTGCTCAACCTGGTCAGTAATAACCTGCTTTGTCAAGGGGATTTCTTTCGCGTTTTGAGCAAGAATTTGCCGACGCTGCAAGTACGGCAGCCCAATTAGACTTTCACCGTTTAAATAGAGAATATCAAACAAGTAAAGCGTCAGGGGCATTTCTTTTGCCATTTGACTTACGTCGCGGACTCGTTTGAAGCGGCGCATTAAATGTTGAAAAGCAATCGGATAACCTGCACTGTCTAAAGCCACGACTTCACCCTCCATAATAACAGAGTCCGCAGTAACGTTGCCTTTTACATTTTCAACTATTTCTGGCAAACTCTCAGTTACATCGGTTAGTCTTCGACTAAAAATCTTCACTTCGCTGGTCTGTTTGTGGATTTGGATTCTTGCGCCATCAATCTTGTATTCAAACGCTGTCTTGCCACTTTGCACATTTAACGCTTCTTGAACGTCCTTTGCTGTTTGGGCAAGCATCAGTTTTACAGGTCTAAAAACTCTAAAGCCAATGTTCTCTAAGCCTTCACTTCCCTTCGCCTTAATTATTGCTGCTACTTCGCCGATATCACCGGCAATCATTCCTGCGCGCTGCACTAGATGCAAGGGAACCCAAAAGGCTGAGGCAACTGCTTGCTCCATTAAACCCTCATGTAAACCCGTACGCATTTCTCCCGTGAGGATTTTAATGAGAAATTTTGCTTCAACCGGTTTAGCCTGGCTTAAAAGCACAGTAATCAGCCGGTTTTTTCTTTCTCTTGAGCCGGAACCTGAAGCTTGAGCAATGGCTTCAAGCAGGCGTCTAACTTCCAGTATAGTCAAGGATTTCTCTACCAGCAAAACTTGCCGTTTAACTGCACTTTCCTCAAGAACAGCCTTTGTCGCAGAACCAACATCACCTGTCCTGCTGAACGCTTCCCTAAAGAGGTCCCAGTTAAAACGCGTTATATTTTGAAGAATGCGGGTAAGAGTCGACCAGTTTACATCAAGCGTTTTCTGGCTCCACTTTGGAAATGACCTTCCAACCATCATTGAAATTGCAGGCTCAACTTCGTCTGAGCTCAACGTCTTAAGGAAGTTAGCAGTTAAATCTATAATTTCCAACCGTTTTTTTGTAGTTTCAATTCTTTCCAGCAATTTCGCTAATTCAATAAAATGTTCTGGCATAGTAACCAGGCTTTACTACAAAACGTGTTTGCGTCTAAATTGAGTCGGAAAAATGGAAATAAGGAATAGCTTGCTTGAAGCAAGCGTTTAGAATGCGCTTTCAAGTTTCTCTTTTGTTTCTTTTATTTTCTTTGTTAATTCTTCCACTTTTGCATTGTCGCCTAAAGCTTTGTAGCAGTCTCTTGCGTAGTCGAGCGCGCTGACTCCAAAACGGTCAAAACCTTTATCGAATGAAAGATTAGCAGACTTCATAAAGTTTTCAACTGCAACCTGATTTTCTTTTAATGCGAAACTGGCTTCTCCAGCTTTGTAATACATGGTTGCTGAGTCAAAATAGTTCTGTGCTTTCTTATACAGTTCAGCAGTTTTAATAAAAAGGTCTTTTGCATCTGAGTATTTTCCTGCATCCATAAGATTGTTTGCTTCTTTATGCAGCTTAACTGGGTCTTCTTTCACATTTCCACTCATTTTCAGCCAACTCTTAATTGTTATACTTCTGATTAACACTAACATTTAGATTTTCCCCTAAGAACGGTGGAAACAACAAGTCAAGAGCGGTAAATAGGGCTGTTTTAAGCTCGAATAATTGGTACATTTTTAAACTTGTACTTACACTTTATCTAGAATATTGAAGGAGAAGAGGGACACAAGTTTTGAATGGAAAACCACTTGTCAGCATTGTAACTGCTGGTATGTCAAAATTTGGCAAACTCGACGGCTTATTAGCCCGAGAAATCTTCTCAGAAGCAGCAAAAGAAGCATTTAGCCGATGCCCCAAACTTGACCCTAAAAATGACATCAAAGCCATGTTCATTGGACACATGGGAGAAGCATACGAGCATCAGGGACACACAGGCGCTGCAGCGTCAGACTGGGCAGGTCTCACTGGAATTCCTGCAACTCGAACAGAGGCAGCATGCGCTTCTTCAGGTGTAGCCTTGCGGTCAGGAATTTACGCTGTAATGTCAGGGCTAGCCGATGTTGTCTTAGTCGGCGGCGTAGAAAAAATGACGCATCGCAGCACTGCTGAAGTAACTGAGTACTTAACCATGGCGTCTGATTACCCGTTTGAACAATGGCAAGGCATAACGTTCCCAGGATTATTCGCTTTGATGGCAACTGCTCACATGCATGAGTACGGCACAACGCAGGAGCAGATGGCACTTGCAGCAGTGAAAAATCATTCTCATGGAATCAAAAACCCAAAAGCACACATGCAAAAAGAAATAACTCTTGAAACAGTCATGTCTTCAAAAATGGTTGCGTGGCCACTAAAACTCTACGATTGCTCCTTGATAACTGACGGCGCCAGCTGCGTAGTCTTAACTAAGCCTGAGCACGCAAACAAATACACTGACCAACCAGTCCACATAATCGGCAGTGGGCAAGCCAGCGACACAATCGGCTTGTATGAACGCCAAAGCTTAACATCGCTTTACGCATCAAAACTCGCAGCTAAGACAGCTTATGAAATGGCAAAAATGAAACCAAGTGACATTAATCTAGCAGAAGTTCACGATTGCTTCACATTCGCCGAGTTAATGGCGTACGAAGACCTTGGTTTCTGCCCAGTAGGTGAAGGAGGAAAACTTGTAGAGAGCGGTGAAACAAAACTTAACGGAAGAATTCCCGTTAACACAAGCGGCGGATTAAAATCTAAGGGTCACCCAGTGGGTGCGACAGGCACAGCTCAAGCCTACGAAATGTACTTGCAGTTAACTGGGCAAGCTGGGGCGCGTCAAGTGAAAGATGCAACTGTCGGCTTAACGCATAACGTTGGCGGTTCAGGAGCAACTGCAGTGGTTCACATTTTCAGGAGCGACCAAGAATGAGCAGCAAGCCACCCTTTACAATCGAGCAGTTCTACAAGTTTCTAAGCGAGCAGAAATTGATGGCTGCGAAATGTGTTAAATGCGGAAAAATTCATTTGCCTCCGAGAAATCTCTGTGATAACTGTTTGTCGGACAATTTTGACTGGATGCCCATTTCTGGAAAAGGAAAATTGCTTACATACACGATAATTCACATTGCACCAGCTCAATTCCAGTCTCAAGCACCTTACGCTATTGGCATTGTGCAGCTTGAACGCGACTTAAGAATTCCAGGCTTGATAAAAGACGTCACACAAGAAAAATTGAAGATAGGGATGGATTTAACAATTGATTTTGGCTCGTGTGACAAGACCCAGACTTGGCCTCAATGGACACGTTACTGCTTTAGACCATGTTGACTGAAGAAGCATGAGCAAAAAACCAAGAATTTGCCTAATTTCATGCAGTTCATTAAAAGAAGAAATCAATCAACTTAAAAAACAAGGCTGCATAGATTTCGATGTAATCTACGTAAGTAAATTTTTTCACGTCGATTACGATCTGATCGAGAAGAATATTCGGAGAATTCTTGAAAAAACCATTCCAATCTATCCAGATGGAGTAATACTTGTTTACGGCGACCTATGCCTCGGCTCATGCGGCGAAATGAAAAAGCTCGTTGAAGAATACGGCATAGTAAAAGTAGATGCTCTCAACTGCATCGACTGCCAATTAGGCGGAAAAGGAAAAATCTCACAGGCCGACCCTCGTCATGACTTCCTGTTTTTCAGTGCGGGCTGGATAGATTTCTTCAGGAGCATGAAGGAAAAACTGGCAAAAAAAGGCGTTGACGAAGACGAGTTTTCAAGTTATTTTGGTGAACTAAAAGGCTGCATACTCATAGACACCCTTGGCAACGCAGAAAAAAACATTGAGGAAATATACAAGCTGCGCCTGGGCCTTCCAGTACTTGAAGTCAAGCATTTGGGTCTTGAAGGAGTAAAACAAGTAATTCAAGAAGCTGCAGCTCGTAATCGTGCCAAATCAAAGTGAAACTAAAATCTACGGTTTTGTTCTGCGGTTCAAATATTGAAAAGTCAAAAATTATACCGTAACTATTAAAGAACAATCCACTCATACTGGTTATAATTATTAGCGCGGAAATGATTTGATGGCTCAAGCATACGCGTCCCAACCAATGCGCAGAATAGAAGACTGGAAAAGCCGGCTTATCGATCTGTCAAAACGAAACAACCTGCTTTATTTCCATAAAACAAAACGAGGAAACCTGCCAATTTCCAGTCCTGATGCTGAAACAATCTTTAACGGGCTGGTAATAAAAAAGCGCCGTTTAGAATTTTGGTTACCTCCAGAAGAAGCACAGGAGGAGACCGACAAGACTAAGAGGGTTGAACTCAAAAACGCTTCTGAAAAAACTCCTGCAATCAAAGAACCAAAGAAGCCAAAAATAAATCAATTGGTGAGCGAGAATTTTAAGCGGACTGACCTGGAAAAAACATTAAAAAATCTGCAGCGTCGTTCACTTCTTGATTATAGGGAACGAGGAGTCCGCATTTTATACGCGGCTTTCGGGAAGCTGATTTGGATTGATAAAGAAACCAAAGAGCAGGTTGAATCTCCTCTTGTTCTTGTGCCGCTTGAATTGTTCAAGGAATCCTTCCGTCAGCCATTCACAATTGGAATGCCTCCGGTTGAGGATGAAGCCGTTTTAAACCCAGCTCTGCAAGTTAAGCTGAAAATGGATTTTAAGATTGATCTTCCAGCTTTGCCTGAAGATTGGGAAAACCAAAAGTTAAGTGCATATTTAGATTCTGTTGCTCAAGCAGTAGCTGATATGGGTTGGAAGGTTGAATTATCAGTTGATCTGGGACTTTTTTCCTTCTATAAACTTGTTATCTACAAGGATCTTGAAGCGAACTCTGAACTAGTTACTCATCACCCAATCATCCGCGCCATCGTTGGAATAAAAGATCAAAACCTTGTTTTAGAACAGTTACCCCAAGAAAAAGATGTTGACAAAATCGAGTTTCCAGAAAAAACCTATCAGGTTCTTGACGCTGACAGCAGCCAAAGGGTTTCAATCGACTATGCACTGATGGGGCAGAGTTTCGTGATGGAAGGCCCACCGGGAACAGGAAAAAGCCAGACAATCGCAAACATAATTGCTGAATGCATCGCTAACGGCAAATCTGTTCTTTTCGTCAGCGATAAAATGGCTGCTCTTGAAGTTGTTTACAAAAGACTAAGCGAGGCTGGCTTAGCTAATTTCTGCCTTGAACTCCACAGCAGCAAAGCCAATAAGCAGCAAGTCGTCGCTGAACTAAAACGCAGCCTTGAAGAACATCTTGTTCCACGTAAACTACCCTCGATTCATGAATTTCAGAAGATGATGCAGTACCGGGAATCGTTAAACGGTTACGTCAACGCTTTGCATGAGAGACGACCTTACCTGCAGAAAAGCGCTTATGAAGTACTGAGTCTAATTTCCGGTTTGGAACGCGTCCCCTTTGTGCAAGTTGGCTTAGTGGGCGTGGAAGGTTTAACTCCTCAAAAAATGCATGAACTTGAAGAAATGGTTTCTCAACTCAGTAAAGTCTGGATAGTTGTTGAGGAACCAGATTTCCCATGGACAGGCTACCGCGCTAACACTTACAACTTAGACGTTAGGTCAGAATTGTTAACCACCCTTGAGGGCATCATCTCAACGATAACTCAGCTGCAAAATGAATCCGAAAAATGTTCGGGTCAACTCGGATTAAAATCGCCAGTCACACTTGAAAATGTAAGCTGGCTATTATCACTTGGCAAGTTCCTCACGGAGAGCCCCCTGCCACAAGCAGACTGGTTAACAAATAAAGACTCTGATAAACTCATTGAGGAGGCTAAAAGCCTTCAAACAAGTTTCGAATGGATTAAGAATACTCAAACTCGATTGTCAAAAAACTATACGCCTGCATTATTCACTTTGGTTCTCAATCGTTCCCAAGAAATACAGGTTGCACTTGCACCCTTAAGCAAAACTCTTTCCGCAGGGAGCCTAGAGGAAAGCGAACTTTTAACTAAACGTGATAAACTTCTTGCCCACTTAAAAAACACGCAAGTGCTCCTGAAAAAGTGGAGTGAAAATGCGCAATCTCTTGCACAAATCTTTGGGTTAACAATTGATAACTTGACACTTACAATTGATAACTTGACACTTGAAAGAGTCAAGCAATTGCCTAGAATAGCTACGTTGTGCTTCCTTGAAGATAAACCTGAACCCCAATGGTTCGACCACTCATTCTTTATGCAATTTCAAGAGGTAGTGCCTAAAGCAAAACAATCTATCCAAGAACACAATCAATTAAGAGCGAAACTGGAAAAGACGTACACTGCAAGCATCTACGATTTAGACCTTGATGAACTCATAACACGTTATAATGGATCCTACAAAAGCTTCACGCGAATTTTCAGCTCACGTTACAGGATGGATCAAAAACAAATCGCGAAAACAGCGCTCAACGGAAAAGTCCCCAAAACAGTACTAAACGATTTAATGGATGCACGAAGACAAAAAATTTTGCGTTCCGAAATAGAAGCGCTGGATAATTCTGTTAGAAATATGCTTGGCCACTTTTATCGCGGCTACAAGACTGATTTTGAAAAAGTGGAAAAAGCTGTTGAGTTAACGGTTGAAGTAGAAAAATTATCATGGGTGCGCCCGGTTCCTGAGAGCTTGATTAAGCTTGTTACAAGTTCATCACAAGGTTCACCGATGATCAAGCATCTAGGCGATGAACTTTCCGATTCGATTGCTGAATGGGAGCAAAACGGAAAAGACTTGAACAGCCTGATTCCAAAAATCGTGCCAAACTCCAACTTACCCTTCGATCAAAATCTCTTTTCGCAAATTGACGAATGGGCAAAGGAAACAGAAACTCAACTAAACAATTTGCTTGCATTAACTAAGGAAACATTAACCGTATGTAAAGAAACAGAACCAGCAAATTACAAACAGCTAATAGCTGACCTGCAAGACGCCCAGGAAATACGCAAAAGGCAAGCTGCAATTGAAGCTGAAAAAACTGTTCTTCAAACGAAATTCGGCCCACGCTATAAGGATCTAGAAACGAACTGGGTTGAAATTATTTCAGTCTTAGACTGGACTAAAAAAGTTAAAGCCGCATTCGGCGACATTGCTGTTCCAGAAGCCTATGCAAACACAGCATCAAAAACGCCAGACGCATCCTCGCTAATTCTTCCGTTAAACCAGCAGTATGAGTCAATGTTGCAGTCACTATCAGGTCTGAAAGCGCGTTTTGAAACAGAATTAAAATATCAAAACCAAAAAATTAGTGACTTACCTATCCAAGTTCTAGCTGAAAGAATTAAAACGTTAAGAAGTCGAGTTGATGAACTCCAAATTTGGGTCGACTTTAAAAATTTTAAAAACCGTTTTGCCCTTCAAGGCTTAGACCAATTCTTCAACCGGCTTGTCGAACAACGCATTCCAGCAGCACAATTAACCGACGTTTTCCGCAAGGGTACATATCAAGAGTGGATAAACAACCTCTATAATCAGGATTCAAGGCTTGGCGCGTTTCGAAGGGAAAACCATGAGCAATTAATCGCTGACTTCAAAACGCTTGATCGCGAATTAATTCATTTGACATCAAGCAGAGTTATTGAAGTAGCTAACCAGAGAAAACCGCATGATATTCTAATTCAAGCGAACGATTCGGAAGCTGCAATCCTGATGAAAGAGGCAGCCAAAAAGAGGCGCCTAATGCCGATTCGCACATTAATGCAGAAAATTCCGAATTTACTTGTTAAGATTAAGCCTTGCTTGCTCATGAGTCCCATTTCGGTTAGCCAGTTTTTAACTCCTGAACTTGCAAGGTTCGACCTTGTTCTCTTTGATGAGGCTTCGCAGATTGTTCCTGAAGACGCCATCGGGTCAATTTATCGTGGAAAAACTCTGGTTGTTGCAGGTGATAACAAGCAGTTGCCGCCTACTTCGTTTTTCCAGAAAAGCTTGATTGATGATGTTGACTGGGATGAAATGAGCGATGAAGATGTTGAAGTCTTCGATAGCATACTAGATGAGTGTCTAGGAATAGGTTTACCTGTCAAAACGTTAAAGTGGCATTACCGCAGCAAACACGAATCGCTGATAGCTTTCTCTAATCACAATTTCTACGATGATAGCCTCATAACTTTCCCAGCAGCACAGGCAAATCACGATACTCTTGGCGTAAAATTAGTCCATGTTCCCGATGGTGTGTATGATCGAGGCGGCAAAAGAGATAACGAAAAAGAAGCAGAAGTCGTTGTAAACATGATTTTTGAGCACTTCAGATTGTACCCGAAGAAAACTTTGGGAGTTGTAACTTTCAGCATTGCTCAAATGGAAGCAATCCAAGAAGCCATCGATCGCCGCTTAAAAGAGTTGCCTGAATTTGAACAATTCTTCAAAGAAGACCGCTTGGAAGGTTTCTTCGTGAAGAATTTAGAAAACGTTCAAGGCGACGAACGTGACGTTATCTTCTTCAGCGTCGGTTATGGACGTGATTCGCAGGGGCAAATGACAATGAATTTTGGCCCATTAAACAAGCCTGGAGGAGAACGGAGGTTAAATGTTGCAGTTACTCGTGCTCGAGAAAAAATAGTTCTGATTACCTCCATTAAGGCTTCTGATATAGATCCAGATGCAAAAGCACTTGGCGTTCAGACTCTTCGTCAATATCTGGATTATGCTGAAAAGGAGCATGAAACGTTGACGCCTGCTAAGGCTAAGATTGGCGAGTTTGAGTCGGCCTTGGATGAGGATGTAGCTTTTGAAATTCAAAAAATGGGTTACACCGTTGTTCCTCAAGTTGGTAGCAGCAGCTTTAAAATTGGTCTTGGTGTCGTTGACCCAGCTAATAGTGGCAGTTATCTTCTTGGCGTAGAGTTTGATGGAGCCGCTTACAAATCAAGTAACAGTGCAAGAGATAGAGACAGATTAAGAGAACAAGTGTTGAGGAATTTGGGTTGGCGAATTCACCGTATCTGGGCGCCAGCGTGGATTTCTAGACGTGATTCTGAAGTCAAACGGTTGAAAGATGCTCTTGAGCAAGCGCAGAAACTGCAGCTTGAAAAAGAGCCGGAAAAAACTCTTGAATCAGTGGAAAGCTTGGTTCAACCTGAAGTCCAAAAAGTCCAGTTTGCAGGCATAGAAAAAATCTGTGTACCTTACCAGATTCATCCGCTTAAAGCCACATTCGAGCCTTACATAAAGACTTATTCTAAATCGTCTCATAGCCCCCAGCTTCAAAAGAATGAGTTTTATTATCCAGAAAATCGGCAGATCCAGACGGACTTATTATCGGAGCTTGTTGAAAAAGAGGGACCAATTCACTTTGACTACGCAGTTCAGCGGTTAGCCGAGGCGTGGGGAGTTAAACGGGTTACCCCTAAAGTTACTCAAGCAATAAGAGAAGCGCTTAGCAGCCTGCTTAGATATCAAAAGGTTGTCTTTAAAGGCCAATTTCTTTGGCCGCCTGAGCTTAAATCGGTGCCGATTCGCGTTCCTATGGAAGGAGTTCCTGAATCAAGAAGAAAGCCTGAGCACATTCCACCCGAAGAAGTGGAGAACGCTATGACGATGATTGCAAAGTATGCCTTGAGCATAAGTAACAATTCGCTTATCGCTGAGACCGCAAAAGTCTTCGGGATAAACCATTCAGGCGAGCAAGCAAAAGAGGTATTTAATGAAATATTCATGCGTTTATTAAGAGAGAAAAAGCTTGAATGCCATGACGACGTTGTCACTGCTGCATAAACTTGTTCAGGTTTTCAATAAGAACAGGCAGGTCCGCTATTGAAGTAATAATATAATTAGCTCCATTACGTGTTAACTGATCTACTGTTGAGACACCTGTTGGTACACCTACACCAATAGCTTTGAGTTCTTTTGCACTCTCCATGTCAACAATGCTGTCGCCCACTATCATTGTCTCTTTCGGTGCTGTTCCTAACGCTTTAATCGCCGCTTCAAAGTGCTCAGGATTCGGCTTAACGTTCTTCACTTTCTCTCTTGAAACGACAACAGGAAAGTAATTTGCAATTCTGAAGCTCTGCAAAATGTGGTTGGCGGCTTTCTCGCTGTTTATCGTGCACAACCCAATTTTAATTTCCATTTGACTAAGCAACTTTAGCGTTTCTAAAGCCCCAGGCATCAAATTAGTACTTGCAGCCGCATCCAACTCATATTTTTCAGCTAGAGCCAACGCTCCATTTTTAATCGCCAAAAAATCATCTTGCCGTCCAGAGTGCCTGAAGAATAATTCTGCTTTTTTCAGCATTTCAAAAATGCTTTCGTTAACCGACAATACTGAAGCAGGGGCACCTGCTCGAATCAGGTAACTTCTTACGTCGCCGCGAAGGGCTTTATAATCCAAGTTGAATGTTGCCAGTGTACCATCTAAATCAAATATTACTGCTCTTATTACCATAACGAGCGATGCTCCAGCATAACTTGAATTGATGGGTTAACAATTCTTTAAGAGAGATATACCTTGCGGTAGAGTGTGCCTAACGCTGGTTTAACGCGTCAAATGAATGAGACAGTGATAAAACAGAAAATAAGGAAATTATCACGTGCGTCAATTTTCAGTCTGCGAACTTCCGGGTCTTTTTAAGACTTTTTCTAGTCTAAGCGTTAGCTAGGTTACTGTTTAGGGGGTGCCTACAACATCTTTTATCCATTGCACCAAGGTTTTGTAAGTGTCTAATCCTTTGGAGGTCAAGGCAACGTATTTTGAGCGTTCGTCTTCTTCTATGACGTGAATGAGCTCTTTGGCTTCAAGCCAATCCAGGTACTTCGTATAAACGTTAAAGTTCAATCCTACCGCCATCTGCAACTCTGTTTTACGGCGCCTTCCACCCGTAGTGATAAGCTTCTCAAGGAAACGTGCAACGACGTAGAGGTCGGGTTTGGCGTCTTTTTCAAAAGTGGCAGACATGGCATTCACTCACAGGCGATCCAGAGCGGAAAAGGCGTAGCTTTTGAACTTGGCGACTTTGTTTTGCCAACTACGAAATCGCCAGTTTACGCTAAAGTAAACAGCTATTGCTAAGGAAGCAGCGTACACGACTAAGCCATCTTCGATAAGTCCTACCTGAAAGGAGCTCGCTTGATAAGCAACCATAAAGAAAACAGCTACTGCAACAGTCAACCAAACAAGCATAACGAAGATTCGACGCTTAATCCTTGATATCCACTTATCCGACGCAAAAATAACCTTCATGAGATCTTCAAGTATTGAATCCCCGTCTTTTTGACTGTTCAAAGTATTATCAGGTTTTACATAAGACGCAAGGACAGACTTCCAATGCACAATTTCGGCGCGGCGGCGACGGTTTCTCCTCCCATAATACAACAAGGCAGCAATTATAGCTATAATCAAGAAGACTTCGCCCATAGTGAGAAAACGGTCATTTGCAGGAAACAAAAAATAGGTGACTATGGAAATAAAACCCAAAAAATACAAAGTCGAAAAGATAGCGATATGCGAATAAGTCCAGACCTTAGATAACGTAGACAAAATCTTGTCAGCGTCCCGCAGCAATGGAAGGTAGATTGCATCGATGCTCTCTACGGGCTCATTTTTCGCCGAATCGTTATCTTTTGTCATACCATACTCAGCCTTAACAAGCTTTCAAGAATTGAAAAGAAAGATGGATAAGAAATGGTTTTAACTCTTTCTACCCCTTAGCGTTTGCCTGCCCTAATGACAGCCGCAACTATTATCCAAACGCCGATTAAAATAAGGATAAGTGAACCGAACACGTCTTCATTGATCGTAATTATATTGACTTCCTGCAACATGTCTACTATGCCTGCGGCTGCCACGATTACCCCTATGACTGCCCAAAAAATTCCTCTGTACGCAGTATTCATTGCTAAGACACCTCCTGAACATTGCAAATTTTAGAAGAAGGGAGTTTCAGCTTGGAAGCTGCCTTAATCCTCCCTCCATTTGAACAACTTTGTCGCCGCGACGAAGACCACGACAGTGATTGCTGCAACTACAGCGATGTCAATGATTGCTTGCGTGTAGTCTGCGTACACCATGGTTGCGCTTAAGCCGTCAACGATGTAGTATAGGGGCAATGCGTGGGCGATTGTTTGCAAGTACTGAGGCATCAGGCTAATGGGGAAGAACGAGCCAGCCAGGAACATCATTGGATAGGATATTAAGTTTCCAACTATGCCTGCTGTTTCAACGGTCTTTGTTACGGTGCCCACCAACATGCCTAGCGACGCAAACAACATTGGACCCAAGATTAGAAACGGCAGTAACCAAACGGTCAACGTGATTTGGGCTCCAAAAATGAAGGTTCCTATGCTGTACATGAGCAAGAGACTAATGGCTGAAAGGCAGGTGTACCAGAGGATCTTTGCGATTAGCCACTCCATCTTCGTCAGCGGCGTCAGGCTCAACTGTTTAAAAATTTTCTCCTTCTTGTATTCCGATGAGAGGTTAACCATCGAAGACATCGAGCTAGCCAGCATTGAGAACCCAATCAATCCGGGAATCAACGCGTCAACATAGGATGCCTGCTCAACGTTAACTGTAGTATGGGAGACGCTTATTATGATGGAGCCGTGATACCGTTGCATGTTAAAGTAGTTCGATACTCCATTAACAGCGCTTGATACTATGCTGCTTGTGCTTGAAGCAGGGTTGCCGTATTCGGTTATGTTGACTGCGTCGCCCGCTTGGTAGGCAGCAGAGAAATTCGCGGGAATAACTATGCCGTCAGCTGCTGAATTATCTAGGAGGTACTGTGTGAAGTTCTGGGAGTTGCTGACTATCTGCAGGTTAACGGTGCCAGTGCTGTTGAGTGCGTTTAGAAACTGTGTTGAAACTACTCCGCCATCCTGGTTCTGGACATAAACAGTTACAGTTCCCGAACTAGTCGAGAAGATCATGCCGAAAATCATGATCAAAATGACTGGAAACGCCAGGGCAAAGAACAGTCCCATCCTGTTTTTGACATAACCATGTCTGAACACATTAAAGTCTGCTAAGATTCTTTTTATGCTAACCATACTGCTTGCCTCCCTATAGTTGGCTCACGCTTTTATCTTCCAAATTGGCAGGTTGCTCGCTGCATAGCTTCACGAACACGTCTTCAAGGCTATCACGGCGTGTCTGAAGGTCACTCCAATTTAACTTGGACTCTTCAACAGCGAATAAAGCTTTGAAGGCATCATTCTTGTCTCGAAGTTGTATGGTAATCAAACCTTTGCAGTTGTATTCAACGTCCAGTTTTGTGTTTGCTTTAATGTAGTTTGCCAGTTCCTCAGTGCCTTGAATTTCAAGTCTTTCGCCTGAACCATACTGCTGTATGATTTGGTCTGCTGTTCCCATGGCTATGATGCGCCCACGGTTAACAATAGCAACTTGGTCCGAGAGTTGCTGCGCCTCCTCAAGGTAATGCGTAGTCAAAATTACTGTTTTGCCTACAGCTTTCAACTTACGTATGACATCCCAGATGGCTCTTCTAGCGCTTGGATCAAGACCAGTTGTGGGCTCATCAAGAAACAATAACTCAGGAGAATTCACCAGGGAAAGCGCAAGTCCAAGTTTTTGTCTTTGCCCGCCAGATAAGTTTTCGAAGTTGTTGTTGGCTGATTCTTCAAGCAGCACTTCTCTAAGAAGCTGGTCGACTTTCACGTCCTCATCGAAGATCTTGGCGTAGTATTTGACTGCATCGTATGGTGTGGTTTTTTCTAAGAAGGTGAAATGCTGCGGGATAACGCCGATTCTTTTGTGGAGTTCAGCGCCGTCCCGCCAAGGGTTAAGCCCCAGCACTCTAATGTCTCCGCTATCGCTTTTCCGCAAGCCCTCCAATATTTCTATGGTTGTTGTTTTGCCGGCACCGTTGGGTCCTAAAAGCCCGAACACTTCGCCGTCGTTGACGGTGAATGAAAGCCCATCCACCGCTTTTATGCTGCCATAATATTTTCTTAGACACTTAACCTCTACGGACTTCATTTTAACATACTTCCTATGGACCCAACTCTCGGATTTCCAGAACTATACCTCTTTCTCACCGCCGATACGTACTGACAGTACATTCAAAAGAGGTCATCAAAAAAAGAGAAAAGATGGTGTATTGCGCCAAAATAGTGCAAACTATGTCAGAATGCGGCTAACGCTGGCTAACCTGAGAATCTGCAAGTTTTATTCAGAAGCTTTTTAGAATTGAGGCAAAGCATGCTAGGCTGTCGGAAATGCGTCAGTGTTTGCCCTCAAAAAGCTATCATATCCTTGAAGCTAAGCTAAATTAATGGAACTATATCGTTAATGAACAAAAATACGTGCACATAACCTAGGAAACGGGTCGCAACCCGGGCATTTAGAAGACTAAAATACTTTCAAAAATACCACAAAGACACAGTATCGTTTAACCATATTTATAAGCACAGACAAGGTTGCAACACACGCACGCTCTTAAAAGTCAAGCCCCTTTATATTAACCATCAATCGTTTGGATGATAGAAAATGGGATTAATAAGCTCCATTATGGTTCGGCTGCTTGGAGCGCAACCATTTGAAATGCAAGCACTTGATACACTAGCAGAGAGTATGAAAGCAACTTCAATCCTTAAAAAAGATAGGTTCCATCGCTATTATAAATCGAGTATTCTTCCCATTCCTTGCTTAGCCTACTCTGACGCGCTTGTCTTTAACTCCAATTACTACCAAATGCTTTCGTCTGATGAGGTTCTTGCTATTGGCGCCCACGAATTTAATCACATAGCAAAAAAGCATATTGCAAAAAGGTTACCTCGAACGGTTCTTCCAGCTGCAGTGCTTGCTGTTGTGATAGGTTACCTGTTTTTTATTAACTCTGCCTCATTTCTGCTCATTGCATCGGCAGTGGTTTTGTCTTTCCTTTTCTTTTTGTTTGGTTCGTATTATGTTAACGCTAAATGGTTTAGGAAACAAGAAGCTGAATCTGACCTTAGTGCCATCGAGTTCGTTAATGGGGCTGCCATGATATCTGCCCTGGCGAGGCTTCGTCCACAAAAAACAAGTTGGCTTTCTAAATTGATGCCTCACACCCATCCAACTATAGAACAAAGAATTTATAATATTCAAGCGGCTATGAACACGAAAAATTCATTTAACTTTACTATCACTTTTGGTGACGGCACTTCTAAGCAACAGTTAAACTAGATTTAGTTGTGTTCCACCCATAAATCCGTTGAAAATGCCAAATGGTTCCAAACGTTCAAACGTCGAAATATAGTTATGAAAAGTTTTTAGTAGAAGACAGGTATCCGAGTGCCGAGTGTAATTCGGGCAACTTCATCTTAGTCTTAATAGACTGCAGAATCCACTTTTTCACTTTTCTAAAACCTAACGAATTGGGAGCTTGCATATTCACTTATCGGTTATAATTACTTTCAACGGTTTTTGAACCTGAGACTCGATTGTTTGCAGTGCATTTTCGAAATTGTCCAACTTGAACCTGTGAGATATCAAGCTCTTTACGTCCACTTCTTTTTTAGCGATTAACTCAACCGCCAACGGGTACTCTACAGGCGAAATATAAATTGTGAAAAACAATGCTTCCCTTGCATTGCCAAGGTTCAAATAGCCCTCAGATTCGCCTACTAAAGCAACCTTTCCAGCTTTCCTCACTATGAATGGCGTCTGCTCCACGGTTTTGACTGTCCCAGCTGATTCAATCACGATGTCGGATCCTTTCTTTGTTAGCATCCTTACTGTTTCAATTGTGTCTTCTTTTTGCGCGTTAATAACTGCGTCTGCACCAAACTTTTGGGCAAGTTCCAGCCGGTCATCTTTCAAATCAATAGCTATGACTTTGCAACTCTTAAGATGAGCAATCTGCGTCATCAACAAGCCTATTGGCCCTAGACCAATAATGGTTACCCAATCAGCCACGTTTGGCTTGAGATAATCTAGCGTACGAAGCGCCAACGCTACTGGTTCCACAACCGCGGCTTCCTCATCGTCAACGTTCGCTGGTATAGGAATTAGGCTCCTCGGGCTTAACGCTTTACTATCTGCGAAAAATCCATCACTCGTTATCCCATAAAACTTTCCATGCACGCAGCTTGCTGGCAAGCCTCTTAAACAAAAGTAGCAGTGACCACAATTTAAAACCGGAACCATAACTACGCGTTCGCCAGTATCTTCCCGCACTCCGCATGCGTCGTGCCCGATTATTCTTCCTTTTTTGATTTTCCAGTCGCCCCTGTAAAAGTGCATGTCAGTCCCGCAAATGCCTCCAGCCTTAAATTTTACAAGGACCTTTGTGCCTAAAATTTTTGGTTCTTCAACTTCATCAATTTTAATTTTATGTGGACCATGGTAGACAGCGGCTTTCAAAAAGAGCATCCTCAAAAATAATTGAAATTGCATCGGTTAGTATTAACATTGTTGAATAATTTCTGATGGTGTTGCGGTAGACTAATAACTTATAGAGCGCATTCATCGTTGATGACTATGAGTTTGGACGAGTATACTAAGGAAAAGCTTTGGCAACTGCTTGTTGAAACAGTTCACTCCTTAGTTATGTACCCGACGCATAAGGCTTACACAAGAGACAGCATTATCCCTTCAGCCGCCGATATTTCTCCAAACGAGTTGGCTTCTAGGTTAAATATGCCTTTTGGAGAGGCGCTTGTAATTTTAAGCGAATTAGCTGAAGAGCGCAAAGGCAAAGTTTAAGGCTATTGCATGTTTGATTAGATACCTTTGAAAAATAATAGGATTTGTTTTGCTCCAAAACCAATTGAAGTTGCTTTACAAAAAAGCTGTTTGAAAATGCTGAATTAAGCTCCAAAATTCGTAAACAGTCATTCAGAATTTTGAATTAACCTCTGTTAAAGTCTATTTTGCTTTTGATGTTGTATATTGATGGAAAGTCAACGTGCAAGCATAAATTCTTTAAAAATGAATCAATAGATAATATTTTAACATGTTTCAAATAATGTTGATTTCCTAGAATGTTTATTCATTTATGCTTTGGTTCATGGAACAATGTTGCAATAGATTAATAGCAATTCTCATATACGACTTGCCAGCATTATGTTATACAAATCCGAAATAATTTCAAATACAACGAAAAAGTATTGAGACTTGGAAAGTGTTGAAAATGGGAAAATCTGACATATATATAGTTACGGGCGGAGGCGGCGGAATGGGCGTCGCTTGCGCGCGACTTCTGGGAAAAAGAGGAACATTACTTTAGTCGATATTAGTGCAGACCGATTGAAAAAGCTGCTACACAGCTTCGCTCAGAAGGCTTCGACGTTGAAACACTAGTCTGCGACGTCTCTAAAGAGCAGGATGCTGAGACTTTGGCAAAAACCATTGCATCACTAGGAAGGTTTGCTGGCATCGTACATACTGCTGGACTTTCACCGAGCATGGCAGATTGGAAACGCATCTTTAATGTTAACTTGATCGGCACAGCTCGTTTGCTCGAAGCCCTCCTGCCTTTGGCTGGAAACGGAACTGCCGCCGTGTGTTTCGGCTCAAACTCTGCCTACATGATGGATAGCACGCCAGAGATAGACGCTGTAATGGATCAGCCATTAGACCCAGACTTCTTTGAGAAGATGGAGCCACTATTGTCTGGAGATGAAAAAGACAAGTCAAATACAGCTTATTGTTTAGGCAAACATGGGGTAATCCGCTTATGTGCAAAGAAAGCTGCTTCTTGGGGCGCACAAGAAGCTAGGATCGTTTCACTTTCGCCAGGATTGATAGATACATCTATGCTTAAACTTGAACGCCAAGCTTCCGCTGATACGACAGAGCCCATGATTGACTTGGCAATTCAGCATCGACCAGGCAGACCCGAAGAAATTGCTAATGTTGTGGACTTCTTGCTCAGCGAAAAAGCATCCTACGTTACTGGAGTTGAAATACTCGTCGACGGTGGCATCATCGCCGCATTGAAAAGCTAACCTCATAAAACGACACACTATTTTTTCCAAAAAAACGGTTTTTTGCCTACAATTTTTTTCTCACTTTTAATTTTTTAATCAAGAGTTTCGCTTTAAAAACGGCTGTTCATGAATCACATTTATATCTAATTGAATGCATAGCTTAATTTGATGCTAGCAAACAAGAAGCACAAGCTCTCCTGCAAAATTTGGATTGAATACAAAGGCAATCCAGTCATAGGCGAAGGCGGCGCAGAAATTCTTCAACAAATAGAAAAAGAAAAATCCATTTCTAAAGCAGCAGAAAACTTAGGGATGTCATACCGTTACGTTTGGAATTACCTTCAAGACATACAAAATGCAGTAGAAGCTCCGATCATTGAAACCTACAAAGGCGGCAAATCAGGCGGAGGCGGCGCAATCCTCACTGACCTTGGGAAAAGTTTGCTCGCAGAGTTTAGGCAAGTAGAAACGTACTTGAATAAAGTCTTATCTGAGCCAAATAGTTTGAAGGTGAGAGAATTGAAGTTAAGTGCAAGAAATCAGTTAAAAGGAAAAGTAGTATCTGTTGAAAAAGGCGTTATCACAGCAAAAGTTAAGGTGGAAGTAAAAATGCCAGTTACCATTACGTCAGTAATAACTAAAGAAGCAGTTGAAGACTTAGATATAAAAGTCGGCGATGAAGTTACAGCAATTATAAAATCAACAGAAATTATTGTTGCAAAATAAAATAAATCTTTTTTTTATTCTACAACGTACCTGAAGGTAACGTGCTCTCCAGCTGTTGCGCTTTTCCGGGTTATTTTTAGAATATCGCCTGGTTTAGCACCTATTGCTTTGACCGCGGGGTCAGCTGATTTTATTTGAGGCATCTGATACGGTTGAACCCTGAATTGCGCGAGTAACGCATTCTTTTCTTTTTCACTCAAAATCTCATGAAATGGCACAAGCGCATGCTCGAAAATATCAAATACTGGAAACGACTTTGGAAGCAACTCCACGTTCTTCTTTTTTGCCACAAGTTTAACAGCATGCGTGTATCGTCCCTCCGTAACTACTATGGCACGTTCAATTTCCTTTTCTTTCATTATCTTATACAACGTATTCATAGCAGCAATACCGACGGTTGCCTCCCCAGGAATACACCAGACAAGAGCTTTCTCTTTATCCTGTGGAATATCAATGATGTAAGCGAGGGCTTCTTCAAACTTCTCCTTTTTTATAAGCTTGTATTTTCTTAAGTTTAATTAGGACTTCCGCTTTGCGTTCCTCGATTGATTGCATTTTAGGACTCAAACTACAAACCTCAAAGATTACGCGAAACCATAAAACAAACATGTCCCTTAAACTTTTCCCTACTGCACAACCCAGCAATACATTTTTATTTGCTCACTCTCATCAAAGATGACTTAAGATAGTAGGAAACAGCAACAGATTGAGGATGCCATTTTATATACTTGCCTAACTAGTTAGCCTCAACTGTCTTGGTGCATCCTTAGAAATGGGAAAACCCAGAAAAAGCGCCGCCCAGATTCGATTTGAAATTCTGGAGTATCTATTCTTCAGCCCAAAGCCACAATTGAGAACTGCAATCTGGAGAAAATCGACAAATCTTTCCTACGACGATTTTCTAAAACACTTAACGTATCTAGAGGACAAGAAATTAATAAAAGAAACTACTGAAAACTGCTGCCTTTTGACTGAAGAAGGAAGAAGAATTTACATCGAACTTCGCAAGTCACTTCCGTCAATACTGTAACAGTTCACCTTAAGATGCATCATGTATAAAAAAGAATAATTGGTTAAAGAAGAAGGAAATGAAAAATGACCAAAGAATCAGAGGAGAAACATCAGGGTCCAGTTGCTTCATTACATGATTTTCTCTTCGAATTGGATAAGGAATGGAGCAAATTCCGAAATGGTTCCATAATTGGGCTTCTATCTTCCGGAACCCTCTTTATAGTCGTAGTTTTAATTTTGCTGCGTTTCAGGCGTTTCGAATTAGGGCCAATAGATTTTACATTATTAGTAATTGCAGGAATCTTTTTAGCCTACAGCATTTACGCCGCGTACTCTCAATACCGTTTCTTCAACAAATGGGAGCGTAGGATAGGCTTACTGCAACATGTTGAAGACGAATTAATGCAGGAAAAACTGGATACAGACAAGGCTTAACTGTTCACTTAAGGTGAACATCAAAAGTGCGGCTTACTTTTTAAACACCACACCTTAGAAGCTACATTGCAAGCAAGGTGGAGGTGAAAAGAATAATGGTCCATTTAACCAAGAAAAGCAAGGTAGCTATCATAACAATAGCTGCCGTAGCAGTCGCCATGATGATAATTGTACCGCTCGTAGGCGCCCAAGTAACTGCAGACAACCAAGCCTCAAACATGAAAACGATTACAGCCTACGGCAACGCTTACCAAGTCATCGATAACGACACAATAAAGTACTATCCAGCAAACTTAACCCTGACGCTTCAGCCGACATCAACTAATGGCACAGTAAAAATATTCAGCGTCGTGAGCGGAACATTAACGATTAACGGCATTTCTTACACTTTGACTAGTGGGAACGGTGCAGTACTAACTGGCAGACACATAGTCTTAATGAAATCTCAAGGCACATCAGCGGATGGACAAACAATTACCATGAAACTTGAGGCATTCTATGCATATTCGTGGTCACAAGGCAGCACTATCCTTAGAATCGGAGCTAAATTGCAAACAGATGACGCTAACTACACATTGTTAATGAAGGCAACAATTTAACCCAACCTAATTTTTTCCCTTTCTTTATAACCAAGTTGACTTAGGCTTTCACAAGTCTAAAACCCATTTGTGTGCCTATTCCTTGCTTAAAAGCCAAGTTAATAATTAATATTGCCATTGACTCAAGATTTCGAGCAGATTTTAATGGGCCACAATCGACTGGATCAAAACCTATCTCTTTTGTCAACTGCATAACTGTACTTTTAGCTTTGGCATCATCCCCAGCGATAAAAGCGGTTAATTGCTGGTTGCCAACTTTGCCGACGCCTTGGTTTTGAGCAAATACAGTGTTAAATGCTTTAACCACTTTTGCTTTCGGCAACATTTTCTGTATTTCTTCAGAAGCTGAATTTGGGCAACCTGCAGCATAAGTCATATCCGGGCCGATAGCGTTAGTCACATCGACCAAGATTTTTTCATCAGCAAATTGGCCCATCGCTTCTACAGCTTCGCTGGCATTTCCATGCGGGACAGCGAGAACTATCACTTCGCCCCATTTTGCAGCCTTATCCACTGGTTCATTTGGATCTCGAGTCCCAAACTTTACTTCATGACCGCTTCTTGCTAAACCAGAAGCAATCGAGTTTCCGACATTGCCTTTGCCTATAATTGCAATTTTCATATTTTTTCCTCTAATAATAAAAGAAAAGCTTGGTTTTTCTAAATGTGTGATAGCATAATAACTATAACAAAAACTCCGTTACTTGTGATCCTTTAGCGAAAACTTTGGGTTCAATTCCCACAAATCATACTACTATTTCATGGTATCATGGGCTGTTGATGCTTTTTAATATATAGATGATTTAGTTTATATTTAGATAATTTAATTAACTATAGTTTATCTTGAAAATCTCTATAAGATTTAAATATTACTTTAACATTGAGCGTCAAATAAATGCAACAGCTTCAATGTATCTTGAATTCTAACCTAAAAGTTGGAATTAATTCAAGAATGATAAAAGAAATTTCTAATGGCCCCATCCTAGCAAAAGAAGTAGAGCTAATAGAGATAGGCATAAACGAAACTGGAATTCTGAAAAATGGCGAGGTCAATTTCAAATTGCTTGAAAACCTAGCTTCCCTTGGAAACGAATTCTCGATCCATGGACCTACAACCACTGCGTGGAATGGAAACAAAGTTGATTTAGGTGTAAAATGCAAGAGGAACTACCAAATCATGGAGAACGTCTTCAAAATAGCGAATCACTTGAACGCCAAGTACATAGTTATGCACGGGGACAAGGTTGGCAGTGATTACAAAAAATCTTGCTCAAACATATTAGCTAACCTTAAAAAGCTTACAAAACGAGCTTATGAGTATTCGGTTGTATTGTTAATCGAGAACCTGGCCAGAGAAAACAAAAATGGCAGAATAGGCATATTGCCCAATGAAGTCCTCACGGTCATCGAAGTTGTAGGAGAAGAAAATCTAAAATTCTGCTTCGATGTCGGCCACGCCAATCTAGCTGCAAACTTGTATGGATTTGACATTTTGGATTTTGTAACGCTACTGCAACCTTATATGGTTCACATGCACGTTCACGACAACTTTGGCATACAAGGAACAGAAGACGGTAAATTTGGGGACCAGCATCTTCCAATGGGTAAAGGCAATATCAACTTTCATAGAGTATTTGGAACTATTGACAAATCGAGGTTACGAAACTTGGTTTTAGAACTACGACCTACAAATGGAAGAACCAACGTTTTGAATAATGTCGCAGCTTTGAGAGCAATGAGAAGCTAATAATTCAAACAGAAAGAAGCCAAAAACCCGCCAAGTCGATCATTGATAGTGACTTTCCTTGTTATTGCAAAGTCCATGCTTGAGGATTTGGAAATGGTCAACCGTAAAATTTTCAGTATATTCAAATTAATAACTTCAAAAAAAGAAAAGAATCGACAAAATAAGTTTTGCGAGATAGCTTAGGACAAGCTCTGACCTGCGACTTTGCTAAATGCGTAAAATCACTTGCTCTGAATATTTCTTCAGCACTTCAGCGAACTCTTTGATGGTTTCTGGAGTGTAGGGCGTGAGTGTTTCAAATCTTTTTTCCAAAGTGTCTTTTTGAATAAACTGTTGTAGAGCGAATGTTTTTGCTTCCTTTACCATTTCGCCAATGCGTACGATGTCTTGAGCGGTTATAATTTCTGGAGCAACCGTGGTTCGAAACTCGTATGGTACTTTGCCTGTTTTCAGCATTTCAATGCTCTTCATGAACCCAGTCGTGTCCTTAGCACCCACCAGCTTGTATTTATCAGCACTTGTCTTAACATCCATTGCCACGTAATCTACGGTTCCTAAACATTCTTCCAGCACGTCTGGATAGAACCCGTTTGTGTCGAGCTTAACCAAAAAATCACGCTCCTTAAGCTTCGCTAATAACTTTGGTAAATCTTTATTCATGCATGGCTCCCCGCCTGTAACCACAACAGCATCAACATATTTCTTGCGGCTTTCAAGAATTTCTAATGCAACTGCTTCCTGCAAGAAAGGCGGTTGAGGGTCGACTGCTATTCGCCAGTTGTAGCAAAACGGGCACCGCAAGTTGCAGCCTGGCGTAAATAGTACACTAGCTACTTTGGAAGGGTAATCTATTAAGCTGGTTTTTTGGATGCCGCAGAACTTCATTTTTCAGGCTCACTTAAGTTGAAATGGGCATAGGTACGGTATTCATCATGGTTGATTTGTCGAAGGTTTTGCGTATTGAGAATTCTGCTTGTTTTCCATCGTTCCATTGGTCAACTGGTCTTAAGTAGCCGACAACTCGAGAGTAGATTTCGCTTTTTGAACCACAGATTGGACATTGTGAATGTTCACCGCTTGTGTAACCATGTGTCGGGCAAATACTGAATGTAGGCGTTAACGTGAAGTATGGTAAATGGGAATTATACGCGACTTTCTTGATTAATTCAGCAGCTGATTGCCAAGAATGCAGTCGTTCGCCAAGGAAAATATGGAATACTGTTCCTCCCGTGTACAGTGTTTGAAGGCTTTCCTGGTGCTCCAATGCTTCAAACAAGTCGCCGTTATAATCTACTGGTAACTGTGAAGAGTTAGTGTAGAATGGCTCTGCATGATTTGCTATCACCTGTTTTTGGTTTGCCATAATTATAGCTGGGTATCGGCGTTTATCGATGCGTGCAAGGCGATAAGATGTCCCCTCTGCGGGTGTTGCTTCAAGATTGTAGATGTTTCCTGTTTCCCCTTGGATAGTCTGATAAGCGATTGCGCATGAAAGTGAGCATTTTAACTGCAAAGTTCTGCCCCTCTTTTGTAGCAATATTTTGGCCTAACAGGTTAATGACGCCTTCGTTTACTCCGACTACACCTATGGTTGCGAAGTGGTTCTTCCAGTATTTTCCATAGCCTTCTTTAATGTGGCGTAGGTAATGTCGTGAATAGGGGTAAAGACCATTGTCGGTAAATGCTTCAAGCATCTTACGTTTAATTTCCAAACTTGATTTAGCAACGTCCATAACATTTCCTAGGCGTTCGAAGAATTCGTCTTCGTTCTTTGATAGGTAGCCAATTCTTGGAATGTTCAGAGTAACTACGCCTATGCTGCCTGTGAGTGGATTAGCGCCGAAGAATCCACCGCCTCGTTTGCGCAGTTCACGGTTGTCTATTCTAAGGCGGCAACACATGCTTCGAACATCTTCTGGTTTCATGTCGCTATTGATGAAGTTTGAGAAGTAGGGCACGCCGTACTTGGCTGTTACTTCAAAGATTCCTTTTGCAACTTTTGATCCCAATCAAAATCTTTGGTGATATTGTAGGTGGGTATTGGGAAAGTGAAGACTCTGCCTTTAGAATCTCCCTGAAGCATGACTTCTGCGAAAGCTGAATTGAACATTTCCATCTCTTTAGACATGTCAGCGTACGTGTCAGGAGCAAGTTTACCGTTGTAGAGAACTGCCTCGTTCTTCATGAAGTCTGGAACTGTTAAATCCAAAGTTAAATTCGTGAATGGTGTTTGAAAACCAACTCTTGTTGGAACATTCATGTTGAAAAAGAATTCTTGCAGTGCCTGTTCCACTTCTTTTTGGTTTAAGTTATCGTACCGTATGAATGGTGCAAGATAAGTGTCAAAGTTGCTGAATGCTTGAGCGCCTGCAGCTTCACCTTGCAGCGTATAGAAGAAATTCACAACTTGACCTAAAGCTGTGCGGAAATGCTTTGCTGGTTTGCTTTCAATTTTTCCCGAGACGCCGCCGAATCCTGAAAGTAGTAGGTCGCTTAAATCCCAGCCAACACAGTATGGTCCAAGAACGCCTAAGTCATGGATATGAATGTCGCCTGAAAAGTGGGCGTCAGCAATATTCGATGGGTAAATTCGGGATATCCAGTATTTCGCTATAACAGTTGATGATAAATAATTGTTTAAACCCTGAAGTGAATAACTCATGTTCGAGTTCTCTTTAACACGCCAGTCCTCGACCTCAAGGTACTGGTCCACCATATCTGCAGAGCTTAAAAGTGCAGCTAACTCACGCATATCATTATGCTGCTTTCTGTAAAGGATGTAGGCTTTAGCTGTCTGTGCATGTCCATTTTCAATTAACCGTTTTTCAACGATATCTTGAATTTCTTCAACAGTAGGCACTCCGTCTTCGCCGAAGCGTTTGTGAAGCTCAACAACTACCTCGTCGCTTATTCTTTTCGCTTGCTCTTTATCTTTTCCGCCAACGGCTTTAGCCGCTTTCCAAATGGCGGTTGTAATTCTTTCTTGATCGAATTGTTCTAGTTTACTATCTCTTTTTAATACATATTTCATTTTTTCACCTCAAGCAATAACCGCCTGAAATCTTCAGGCTCCTCAAATTCTTTATAAACTGAGGCAAATCGGATGTACGCTATTCTATCAATTTTTTTAAGGTATTTCATTACTAAATCCCCGATTTCTTGAGACGCAACTTCTTCTGCACCTTTAATCATGAGGTCTTGCCGCACAAGGGCTGCTAACTCGTTGATTTGATTCATAGTTACAGGTCTTTTTTCACACGCTTTTTGTAGACCTCGAATTATCTTGTTAACGTCAAAACGCTCAAGCTTACCATCTTTCTTTTTCACCATAAACTCTATAGTTTCCAAGTACTCGTAAGTTGTAAAGCGCTTACTGCAACTGATGCACTCTTTCCGTCTACGCGTAGTGTTCTCTGGGGAATCGCGTGTCTCCAACGTTTTGAAATTTTCAGAGCCACAATAGGGACATTTCATGCCTTAACAACCCACGCTTCAGTTTTGTTTATAGTGCCGACAAGCAAGTAAACACACTACATTTAGAGCTTAATAAGCTGTTTATACATAAATCTTAAAAATATGCGTTCAAGACAAAAAATTTTAACGGAGAGAATAAACAAAATTTAAGAAATAAAAAAACTAGCAAGCAGTCTTTGTTTGGAAAAAAAGATATATATCTAAAACGTAAAAATTCTTTAACTCAAAAAATAGAAAATTATTGCAAGTTTTTTGGTTTTAATTTCACCTTTTAGCTGGCAGACTGGCCGTCCAGTTGTCTCTAACTCTTTAATTCGCGTTTCAATAAATTCAACGACGTTTTGCTTCGCTGTACTTCTTTTCTTCCTGTTGCTTTGCCAATTGTTCTTTTATGGTTACGAGAATTTTTTCAACTTCAAACGGCTTCATAACGTAGGCATCAGCACCTTTGTTTACAGCTTCAACAGCGTTTTGAAGAGTCGGGTAACCAGTAACAATAATTTTTCGCATCTTAGGTTTAGTTTTACGCAGCTTTGAAAGAAGTTCTATTCCTTCCATGTCAGGCAAACGAACATCGATTAACGCTAAATTGAAAAAGGCTTTTTCACTTGCCTCTATACCTAATTTTGCGGTTCCAACAGGCTTAACACTGTACCCCTCATCTGTAAGTATTGTCTCAAGAACGCTCCGTAATATTTTCATCATCATCAATTAAGAGTATTTTAGCGACTTCAGACATTCTTCCTTTTCACCCTTAACTTTCAACATTCCTAACTTTGAAATCTAAGTCTACTGATAAAGCCTTTATGAATTCATGATATGAATTTACAAATAGTACGAAAGAAACTATTTTTTCTAAAAAAGTTCCCTAGCGCATTCAAATAGGTATAAATTAGAGCTTTTTTCACTTTCAACCATGATTGACAGACCAATTTTAGAAAATGTTTATCGTAATCGAAATTTCATTACAACGGACTCCGTCACCAAAAATTTTTTCAAGGGCAGCCTGAAACTCTTCAAGTTCTAAATGGAATTTCAGCCCTCTGAATCTTCGCTTAAGTTGTTCCTTTCTTTTGTGAATCGTACCAGAAACTAAGATTAAAAGGCTGTACATCCTTTCTTGATCTTTTAATTGTTATAGAAGTTTCTGTGGAGCTCGTCAATTATTGTTTTGATTTCTTTATTTAATGCCTCGGGTAAACCTAAAATTCCTACGTCCATGAAGCCTCGAATAATCAGTGAAACTGCTTGGTCCCGCGATAGTTTTCGTGTCATCAGGTAGATAATTTCTTTCTCGCTAATCTTGCCAACCGCCGCTTCATGTGTAATTTCTACGCCTTTTTTCTTAGCGATAAGCTCTGGAATTGACTGCATTAGCGACTTGTCATCCATAAGCAAGCCGCGGCATTCTAAATGTCCTTTGCAATCCGCATTGTCGCCATCGATCAAGCCTCGAATAATCATTTTGGAGCCTTCGCGTGCGATGGCACGGCTTATCATTTCTGCTTTGCTGCCTTTGCCTGTGAGCACTGCCTTGGAGCCAATATCGAGTTGACTGTTTTTTTGTCCATAAAGTATACTGTTAAAGCTCACTCGAGAGTCTTCACCTACACAGTAAGCTGCAGGGTACATTTGCACATCTCTAACTGGACGCATACAGACATAGTTTGAAACAAAGGTCGCCTTATCCTCCACTATAGCAGCACTTCTGGGGCGTACTAGTGTGTTCTCGCTCCATTGATGAATCATCGTGAAGTTGAGCATTGCGTTTTTCTTAACGAAAATCTCTGAAATGCCCAGATGGGATGCGTTTGGAACAGTGGAATGCTGAACGCAACTTGTAATTATATGTGCTTTTGAGTCTTCTTCAGCAATGATAATATTATGAATACGCTGCTCCAAGTTACTCTGAGTTATCATTAAACATGACTGAAGTGGAAAAGCTATTTCAGCTCCTGGAAGAATACGCATGAAGTAGCCACCGCTGTAGTCTTCAGCTACTTTTTTAGTGAATTCATCCTTGTTTTTGTCGACTAATTTCCACATGTGACCTTCAAGCCAAGAATATTTTCGCAGTGCAGCTTTGACATCCATCAGTTCAATTTTGCCTTCATACAGCTCGTTAACCTTTGATGCAATGGTTTCCTGGTTTAAGTGGAAAAAGGTTCCGGAACGATTTTTCTCCTCAGATTCTATCCCGGCTTTCTGTGCTTCTTCAAGAATCCTATGAGGAATTTGGGTTAATTCGTTTTCCTTACTCATTATATCACCCTGTGTCGACAGGCTACACATCCCTCGTAGCCCTGTTTTTTAATATCATTGTATATTCCGCTTGGGTCTTTGTAGCAGTAGAATTGGCCATCAAGCAAAATGCAGCCATACTCAGCTTTCACATATTCCAGAATATCGCCTTTATGCGTAATAATCAACGCTGAACTCTTTGAGCCTTCCACATAGCGTTGAATTTCCGATGCAATAAGCTTAAGACTCTCAACATCTACGCCACTGTCAGGTTCATCAAGAAGCATAAGTTTTGGTTTAAGGAAAATAAGTTGAAGTATCTCACTGCGTTTCCGCTCTCCTCCAGAAAAACCAACATTTATGTCTCTACCCAAAAAGTCGTTAAGCCTAAAAATATCAATCATTCTCTTCTCTTCCATAGTTGAATTCATCAGTTGAAGATTTACCCAAACAAAGCTTAAGCAGGTCACCAAGCTTTACACCAGTTATTTCTGGAGGATTCTGGAAACTTACAACCATACCCAGTTTTGCTCTTTCTTCAACAGCTTTTGCTGGTTATATCTATGCCAGTGAAAAGTATTTTTCCCGAAACAACCTCGTATCCTGGAAGCCCCATAAGCGTACTGATAAGCGTTGTTTTCCCTGAACCGTTAGGTCCAAAAAGAATGTGACTAACGCCAGCTTTCAAGCTGAAATTCACGTCTTTTAAGATCAGCTTATTCTCAACTTTAACTGACAAGTTCTCAGTTTCTAATATATTCATAAACATAATGCCATTGTTTTTATCAGAAATAAACTTTGCCCGAAGAAATCGGGCAAAAACAGATGATTTGTCTGGGCCTTAGGATAAACTACTTTATTTAATTGTATATTATTATTCAAGATTACAGAATACTGAGAATACTTGTTTGTGAGATTTAATGGTGTTTTTGTTTCTTTTCAGTGGAACTATTTTTATACATGTACTTAAATTGGTTGGCTGACATAGAGGGGAATTTAGTAGTTGACGGTTATAGTCGATGATGCAGGCAGCGGTGACTTGCTTTGGGGAGTGGTAGTGGGCGCTTATCGAGAAGAAACAGGCGAATTTAAGTACGACTTGATCAATGTTCGATTTTACCAAGAAATATTCCGAGAAAAAGAGTACTTACAAGAATCTTCGCGTATCGTCTCAAAGCTTGTCTCCTTGTTTAATTTGCAGCCAGATGAGGCAATACATATTTGCCAAGGATGCATTTTTGACGTGGCAGCTGAAGAGCTCAGAAAAGTTTACGGCGAAGACCGAGTTAAACGGATCAGAGTTGTCGGCGAAGCCCAAAGACTAACCGAAATCGCCTATTTAGATGAAATACGCAATTTAGGCTACGAACCATTGATTGAACGAGAAGAAAAACGAGGAAAAAGCTTCTTCCACATGATGCATTGGCTGAAAGACAATCCAGAGATGCTTGTGTATGCAAAGACAGGGTGGCCAAAGCTAAAAAAGTATCAATTATTTAAGCGATTTCATAAGGAACCAGTCTACACTGCAGTATGCAGTAATTGCGGAATTGAATGCCAAGTACCATTTCAGCCAAAAGCCGACAAACCAATTTACTGCCAAAAATGCTGGCCTAATTGCAAACCCGAAAAAACGGAAAAACACTCGCTAACTAAAACATTGTACAGGGCCTTTTGGTCGCACATTAGTTCCACTTATTGGCAAAAATTGTTATTAGCATCTTAGGCTTTGCTGCTTAATGGTTAGTTGTATGGTAGGGTGAATGGAAGTAGTAATCAAGGAAAAATGAATTTTAAGTCAAACCAATCAGATGCGATTTTTTGAGGCTCTAGGCGTTCAGCCTTCCTCATTAAGGAAGGATTTCAGCTGGAAATAGAAACTGTAAAGGAAAACGCTAAATATTATTTTCAAGTTACTTTTCTTTAGGCGCTTTTTTTGCCAACTACTAAGCCTCTTTTGTCTTCTGAGATGGTTATTTGGTTAGGTAAACCCTATATTGTGCCATCTACGATTGTGCGTTCAATTACCTTTCTTGTTGTAATAGTCTTGTTTTATTGGTTTGAACTGTTTTTTCAGGTAGCATTCATCAATTTAATCGGCGTGCCAGTTTATGCGTGGACTATTATCGTGCTTATGGTTGCTTGGTTAATTTCCCTTTTACATCTGGTTTTTTTATGGTTATCAAACCATTATTTTCTGCGAAGAGACAGCTTGGAAGCTAAGCATGGGCTTATAACATTGCATTCCTTTGTAATCACGCCTAACGGATTCTCTGACTTGGAAGTCCACCAATCATTAGGCGGAAGAATTTTTCGCTATGGAAACGTAATAGTGCATTCTAAGAGCGAAAATACAACCAAGCTATTGTTCATTCAGTCCCCGTTTAAGGTTGCTGAACAAATAAGGGACGTTATGGGTAAACCTCTGTACACGTGGATGAAAATACGTTTAGAGCATCAGCCTTTGACTGTTTAATAACGAATTAAGCGTCTTACAAGTTAGCTACAACTGCTTGTTTTAAACAAATTATGCAATAACTCATTAACGCAATCTTAGACCCATATCAAAAGTTTATCTGACTATAATCATGTCCTAAAAACGTGCAGTTCGCATGGTTTTTAATTGTAAATATGCTTGTGTATATGTGCATGTTACATAAGCTTATTAGTTATTCTGCATGCAATCTCTTATGCCCCAAGGAGGCGAATAAATGCTAAGTCGAGACTGCGACGGTTGCACCCAATTACGCTTTGCAACGAACGCTACAGGCGTGTAGGCAAGGATGAGAAAGTCTACTGTCCAGACGGAACAGTTCACTTAGTAGACCAAGACTAAAACCTCTTATTCCCATATTTTTGATTTTTAAACTTTGATTGACTTTTTGGATTAAGAAAAAATGCAAACTTTATCTTGTTTGCGTGCATGTTTAAAGGTTGGTTTCTTTGGATAAGTCTGATTTTGTTCTTTGGAGTCGCAAATACGATAAAAGTATGGGTTGGCGACTGAATAGGGAGCAGGAGCTGGGTGCCAGGTTTCGCAAAAACAAGATTTTGACATTGGATGATTTGGCTTTGGTGGTTGAATGGAAGTTTTGGGATGAACCTGAAAAGAAAAAGCGAGCTTTGGAGTTGGTTGCCCGAAATGACATCCTGCCAATGTGGAAGGCGTTTCAAGCAAAGTTTTCAATTTGCCATCTGCGGATGATGCTTATCGAATGAACTGCCTCTTAACGCTTGAAGGAGTCAGCCCAGTGCTAGCCAGTGTTATTTTGGCGTTTTTTGATCCTAAACAGTACGGCATTCTTGATGTAGCAGTATGGAAGCCGCTGCTTGGTAACCCGCCGCCTAACCTGTTATCCACTGCAAACTATCAAAAACTTCTAATGGCACTTAGAAAAACCGCAGGAAAACACAGCTTAGACGTAAGAATTATCGATAAAGCATTGTGCAAGAAAGCAATCGATGAAAACAAAAAACCAAAGAAATAAGGCTAAATCTTCTTTGTAACCTTCTTTAGCCTTGCAAGTTGCGAGGATGTCATTTCTGATTTTCTTGCCTCGATGATGCGGAGAACTTCCTGTTTATTTTGGTCATCAATGGCAGGCAAGATACTTTCAACGTGAACAGGTAAATCACGTGGAATACAATTTTTAAGCTGTTTGAGTAAGAACGGAAAAATTTTTTGTTTGTAAGTTTTGTCTGCAGCTGCAACTTTGGCTAAGGCTTTTACGCCCCACACTACAGTGATAAGTGTCCCTTATCTACTATGCGATATAACATCTTCAAGGTTATCGTAAATTTCTTTTGGTTTTTTGTCTGCGATTGTTGCAAGTGCAATCATGGAGCCCCACACCAAACGGTTATTCTTACTCTTAAGTAATCCTAAAAAATCAGATACACAATCAGCGATAAGTTCAGGTTTAAGGTAGCCGATTTCGTACAGAACCTTGAGGCAATCGCTTTGGACGTTCTTGTTCTTGTTTTGCAGGTTACTGGCGAGTTCAGCTATGCCTGATTTGTTTTCTGTTTGCGCAAGTTCTTTGGCAAGCTGCTGGTTAGGAACATCATCACGCCTATTCTGGTAGAAGGCGATCTTGTTTAGCGCTGACATGAAATACTCCAATAATCATTAAAATACTATTGAATATATGTTATTTTCGAAAATTACTCGTAAAATGCTTTAGAGAAATTCCAAATTTTGTCGCCAACATAATGCTTAGTTTTAAGAATGGCCCCTTTTTTAATGCTCTTAGCTTCTTCCGAGTTGAATAGACTTTCACCTAATGCTAGATGTTTACCATACTTTACATCAACAACAAGCACGACATCACCCTTAGAGAAGCTACCTTCATAGCGCACGATACCTGGAGCCATAACATCCGCTCCCTTGCAAACATATGGAACAGCGCCCATATCAACGACGATTTTAGGTGCCTTGTCTGAGAATTCTTTGCATGTTAAGGTAGGCAAAGCTTCCTCATTTTCTATTTTGAAAAAGCATGGTTTGCCATTTAACAGGTAAATCGTGCCAACTTCAGCTTCGACAACTTCAACATTATCTTTTGTATCTAAATCAATTTTTAGTTTACTTGAAAGCTCACTTAGAACCTGTTTTGATTCCTTGCCTTTTAGGCTGTACCTACGATTTTTTGTGGGCATATCATCAAGGATTTTTCTGTTTGCAGGTTAATTTAGCTTTTCTCTTAATCAAGCATAGGTACCAGTTAACTCATATAATAATTGGACAAAGAGTTAAAAAAAGTTATAGAAAAAAATTACGATTCCGCCACTCGTTTGTCATATTTTTGCTTGTACCACGCCATAGTGCGCTGAATGCCCTCTTCGATGGGGCGGGGTTGATATCCTAATTCCCGAACCGCCTTGGCGTTGGATACTTGGAGGTTAGAATAATTCATTTTGATCAATTCGGCATTGACAGTCTCATACTTGCCTGTGATGGCCCCCCGCAATCGATAGAATTTCTCAAATATGCTTAACGCGCGCACTGAGAAGCTTCGCTTTGGTAGTTGATATCCCCCCGCTTGCGCACATTTTTCCAGAAACGTACTGGGATTTAAATTATTTTCGGGTGGCCCCCCGATGATATACGGGCCAGGGGTTCCTTTCTCCAAACAGAGCACAATTCCCTGCGCGACATCTGTCACATAATTAAAATTTTCGCTCACTTTAAATTGAATCTGTCCCATTAAGGTTCCTTGCACAATTTGCTTGAGAAAAGCATCAGTCACGGAATGATCATCTTCCCCAAATACCATGCTTGGCATTGCTATCACAATCGGGGCGTGTTTTTCATCGATCAGCTTTTGGGCGTAAATATGCGCATCCCGTTTGGTTTGGCCATACAGCGTCCAACACGGTTTCGCATAATTTCCCAAATCTTTTTCACTCGCGACGCCGAAGGGCGTGGTGTCATTGAACACCACGATCGAGGACACATAGACTATTTTGGGGATTCCCAATTCTACGGCTAAATCCAAGGTGTTTTTGGCGCCAGTCACGTTGATGTCATGCATGGTCCGACGCACCGGTTTTGTCGGTCCGATCACGTAAACGGCGGCGGCAGCAATAACCGCATCGCAGCCTTTCATGGCTATCAAGGAGTTTTTATCCAAGATGTTACCCTGCACCGTTTTGATGCGGGCATTGTCTATGCTCTTCTGGTGCGTTAAGCACACAAGGTCATGACCCTTTTCCAACAGAATATTAGCGACCTGTTGGCCAATAAATCCACTGGCACCCGTCATAAAGATTTTCATATTTTTCATAATATGCCTTCTCCCAGTCTCACTCTAATATTTCTAATGAAGAGTACGTTAGATTGAAGATTACGTTAGATTTGATTAAAAAGCTTTGGTGAATGTGACTTTTAAGCAAGGAATGACGATCAAGTAACAATCCGAACAATCAATTTCGCGTTCAATCTCTCATTTTTTATGATTAATTATATTCTCGCATATCAGTTGCATCGCGCGCCAGAGGCAAAGGTGAAGCCATAGAGACTGTTAAAAGACCATTCATTTTGGCAAAGCCGATCAGGGCTGAAAGAATTATCAGTAATTATCTCCTGAATTAGTTACATGGCGATTCACAATAATTACGAGGGAGCAGTGAAGACTTGGAAAATGGCGAGCAGCGAGAAATCAGACGAATCCTGACAAAACAAAACTAGTTAAGCCAGTATTTACGGCATTACTATCCTTCTTTAAAGGTTACATAAGTCGCTTTTCATGATAAACTGGTCAATCATTAGTTAATTTGGGTGCTTGCGTTTTGAGGAGAATATATAAGTTCGATAGTCTTCTCTGCTTTCTGAAGCAAGTCTTGCCTTTTTATTTTTAAGCTGTCTTCGGGTGTTTTTGAGTATTCTTCTTCCACTATTTCAAAGCGTTTAATTTGCGCTGGTCCTTCAAGGCCTTTATTGATTTCATCGATTGCTTGAGCTATTTTCGTTTTATCATAGGGCTCATTCTTGTCAACCCAAATAACCGCACTGCAATAAGGCTGATTGTTACCTACAAGCAAAGCATCTTTCACGCATTCAATCGTTTTTAGTGAAGCTTCAATCTTATCAACTGGAATCTTTTTGCCATATGAAGTGACGAGAATATGTTTTCTTCCGCCCATTTATTTTTAAATGCCCATCAACTGTTATTTCTCCAATGTCCCCAGTTGCCAGCCAACCGTTCTTGAAAGGCTGTTCTTTTTTAGAACCAAGATATCCTTTCATTACTTGTGGTCCCTTGATTAGAACTTCGCCATCTTCATCAATGCGTATGTTAGTACCTAAAAGCGGTGGACCCACCGTATCTGCTTTGCTTAAACCAAGCCTGTTCATAGTAACAAGAGGCGCTTCCGACAGCCCATACGCATTCTGTATTTCAATCCCTAAGTCTTTAAAATTCTTAATCAATATGTCACTTGTACAAGCCGCTCCCACAATGAATTCGGAACATTCATCTAAGCCCGACTTACTAAGGAGACTATTATGCACCAATCTTCTTAGTAAATTCTTCACAAGCCCGTTTTTTGCTTCGACATAACGTTTCCCTACTGGATTAGCTAACAAGGCTTCCCAGAGTTTCTCGTAAAACCTTGGAATAGAAAAGAATATGCTCGGTCTTGTTATTCTAAGAGCTTGCTGCAAGAATTTGAAATCTTCAAGATAGTAAAGGTCAATCTTGGCTGGAACATAGTAAGGAGCATATGCTGCATTTATGCCTTCGGCGACATGGTTTAAAGGAAGAAACGAAAGGTAACGAATTTCCGAGTTTCGAATCTTCCAAGGAAGATTTGAGGCTAAAGACTCTGCAAGATAGCGTAGGCCGCCGTGTTCAAGGCATGCACCTTTGGAGTCACCTGTTGATCCATAAGTGTACCGTATCGTTGCGAGGTCCTCAAAACCCATAGGTCCCATATCAGATACTTTCTCATTGTTTGATTTGCTCACGAATTGCTGCCAAGATAATACTTGATCGAATTCTTTTGAGTCAAAGTGCTCTTTAAGAAGAGAAACAATTGTTATATCGATGTTTATTTTGGCAATTTCTTTCAAAAGTTTAGCGGATCCTACGAACAAGATTTTTGCTTTATTCTCTGCAAGAATCTTTTTCAGTTCTGCAACCGGTGTTGTGATGTACAACGGGCTTAGAACTGCACCTAACAAGCCGGTGGCAACGTCAACCAGTAAGTATCGAATGGTATTAGGTGTTATTATAGCTACAGCGTCGCCTTTTTTAATGCCCATGTTTTTCATGGCGGCGGCTACTGTTAATATTTCATCTCGCACGTCCTTTGTTTTATAAGTGATGACTTTTCCGTCGCATATTTCATGGTAAGTTATTGGCTTTGCTTCGCTTTGCAGACGAAATAGAATTTGCTCATGTACTGTTCTTTCAGAGCGGTGGAAGAAGCTATAGTGAACAGCGTATTGAAGCAAGTTTCCAAGATAATCCATCCAGTTAAGGGTGTAAGGTCCCATCAGTCGATCTATATTTTCACGCTTGAAATCTTTGTTTTGACTGAAATAGGGTGATAGCGTCTTAAAGGCGTCATTGATTTTCTTAGCGGATGGATTTTGATGGCTTGTGAGCGAAAGATAGCTTTGCGTTGCCTTTCCTAACGATGGAGCAAAAATGAGATTTGGCAAATTCAATTTCATATTATCTCTTGCCCACACCCGGACATACTTGAATAGTTCGGAAGCAGTTGGCGTCTTGTCAGCTGGTGATGTAAGATGAAAGGTTAAACCGCTTGCTTTATCATCAAACGTTAGTTTGACAACTGAGTCGGCAACATAGTCCACTGGAACAATGTTTATTTTAAGTGCTGGTGAAGCTGGCGCCAGCCTAAGGTGCCCAGTCATGTACAGTTTTATCATGTAGTAAACCGTGTTAAACGTCCTTATGGCGCCGGTTTTTGAATCCCCTACTACGAGACTTGGTCTAAAAATCGAAATGGGCAATACGTTTCTTGCATCATTCATCAGTAGCTCGCTTTGATACTTTGTTTTCTCATAAAGGCTGCTGAAACCATATTTATCAGTAAGGTCGTTTTCGCTGATTGATTCATCTCGCCGACCAGCAACAAAAGCCGTAGAAATATGCGAAAGCCGCTTCAATCCATGGTCATTCTGAATTTTTTTAGCAAGCTCCATTATGTTGGCTGATCCAACAACATTTATTTTCTCAAGTTCCTCCAATTGCAAATTGGGAGTCGTATTGGCAGCCGCATGAATGACATAAGAAGTATCATTAACGAGATAATCATAATCGGAATCGGACAAACTCATGTTAGGCGCTGACAAATCCCCATTAAGGACAACAACACGCTTGCCAACTTGATCTTTCAACTCTGGCCATTCCCACCAAGCCCTTTTAAGGCGCAGAACAGCATTTTCCTGATTTTCACCTCTAACTAAAGCCGTAATTTGGGAATTCGTTTCAAGAATCAGGTTTCTGGCAATCTGCGTACCGATGAAACCATTACTACCAGTTAAAAAAACTCCCGTTGCCAACTCCCTATTCACCTCAGCCCTCCACCAATAAAAATAAAGGTCAAATATAAAATCATTATTTCGATTTAATAATTAACACTGCAAAGTTAAATTAGAGCAACATGAAAAAATCTGAAAATTATTCAATTAAAATTTAATAGAAATCAGAAAATTTAAAGAAAATTCGGCACAAAAGATATACAGAGTAAGGTTTAGAAAAGATGAGAAAATGAAGCGAAAGGGAGTTTCTTATGATGTCGGATGTTCAATGGGTTATAATTGGCGTCCTGATTTTAATCCAAGGATTGTCCATCAAGAGCTGGAGATTATGAAGAATGATTTGCATTGCAATGCAGTTAGAATCTGTGGTCTTAGCATTGATCGTTTGATAACTATCGCTGAGGATGCTCTTAGACAGGGTTTGGAAGTTTGGCTTTCTCCCCAAATGTGGAACAAAAGCCCAGAGAAGACACTTAAGTACATGAGCAAAGTCGCTATAGCGGCAGAAACCTTGCATAAGCGTTGGTCAGATTCCATAGTGCTCAGCGTCGGTTCTGAGTTAACTTTGTTTATGAATGGAATAATTGAGGGCAGGAACTTTGTTTCACGCATTAAGAACCCAAACTTAAAATCAGGTATAATGGCTGGAGAGCACAACAAACCATTAAATGACTATTTGTTTTCCGTAAATAAGGCTGTTAGAAAAGAGTTTCAGGGGAAGCTTACGTACGTTTCACTAATTTTTGAAGCGGTAGATTGGAACATATTCGATTTTGTAGGAGTCGACCATTATCGAATCGAGCGAATCAAAGATCAATATGTAGACATGATGAAGCCGCTTTTTGCCTTTAGCAAACCAGTCGTTATAACTGAGTTTGGCTACGCAACATATCAAGGAGGAATCGGCTCAGAAGGCCTATTAGGTTCCGCGGGTCTGAACACGAACATAATTGATGTCAGGTCTCAGTTTCTCCATCAATTACCATTGATAGGTTTATTAGTGCGTCCACATCTTCGCGGCAATTATGTCAGAGACGAAGCTTGGCAAGTCAGTCAACTCGTTGATCAGCTCAATGTTTTGGATAAAGCTGGAGTAGAGGGTGCATTCATATCTCAATTCATATCCCAGATTACTCCTTACTCTGAAAACCCATACTTTGACCTAGAACATGGCAAGCTCAAGCTTAGTGAAATATTACGATGATGGAAAGCACGGCAAAACTTATCCTGATATGCCATGGGAACCAAAAGAATCCTTTGAAGCCATTGCCAAATACTATGCCGATCACTAAAGCAGACCTGTTAAATAATGAGGAACGCACATGATTAGTTCGTGCACTATGCGGTGCGTATATTTCTATATACACTTATGCTCAGAAAATGGTTGTTTGGATATCAATGGATGGAAACATACCTGCAATAATTTGAATCTCTCCTTAGATAGGTTTAAATTGAAAGAGTTAAAGTATAGATTGACATAAATGTACATGAGGATTCCAGAATGAGCGAAATGACCACTGAAATTCTTGAGCAAAACTTGGGCAAAATAGTACTTGTGCGACTTAAAGGCGGAAAAAGCCTTAGAGGAAGATTGAAGGGTTTCGACCAGCACTTAAATCTTGTTTTAGAAGAAACAGAAGATACAACCGTGATTGAAAACCAGATGAAACTTGGACTGATAATCGTTCGTGGAGATAACGTAGTCCTGATTTCGCCTCCGCCCAGGTGATCGCCGTGGGAAAAGGCACTCCATCAATGGGTAAGCGACAAGGCAAAACCGTGCATATAAAATGCAGACGATGCGGAAGACGCGCTTACCATGTACGAAAGAAACGCTGTGCAGCTTGCGGCTACGGTGAAACAACAACTATCAGGCATTATGCCTGGCAGACTAAGACGCTGCAACGCCAAAGAGTAATTTAATAGCAACCAAGCTTTTTTGCATTTTCTTGTTCTAGTGTTTATTGCTACACGATTTCTTTAAGCTTTTAAGTAAGACTCAATATGACTCTTACAAGAAAGTAATGTAGAGTTAAAAAATGAGTTTTTACTCGTTTGATGAGTTATAATTTTTACTCGTTTGATGAGTTATAATATCCTTTATCAATCTTTACGAAGATAAGCGGACCTTTGCTTTGCGCCATTTCACGAGCTTTTCTTAAAGCGTTGTTCACGATTGTGAAGACTTGTTCTTTATCTGTCATTGATTGAACGTTTTTCTCGCCAAGTTCCATTTTTAGCAGGTTTTCAGATAAGATTTCAGTTCCGCAGATTTCGCCATTCTTCAGCAGGGAAAAGACTACGACTTCTTGAAGTTCTTGTTTGTGTTCGATTTTGCGCCATAACGGCTCGGCATTACTCAATGCTTTTGATGCTTTGTTCCATTTGCTTAGCGTTTTGGTCTCCAATAAGCAGTTTAACACGTTCCTTCCACTTCTTGAACCACATGCCAATCCAAACAGTAAGAAAAGACTCTAGTTCATTTGGTTCTTCGTGGAAAATTTTTTCCAGTTTTTCGACAATTTCACATTGGCTTGACTCATTTCCAATAAGGTTCCAATGGAACTTTAAGTAGTTTGTGAAGTCTTGGCAAGCAACCTGTAGAACCTTGCGGTCTGAGCCTAAAATGTCTAAGGCTGGATCTGCTTCTTTTAATTTCTCCCCAATCATTATTTCAACAAAGTTCATTCTGATTCCCGCTCTGAAGCCCTCTCCATTAGACCTATGTAATGGAGGTTTTAATTAAACTTTATTTTTCTTCCGCATATAACTGCTTTAGGCGGTTTTTTGCAATATTACCAGCTTGGGAATATTACAAAATACTTATTCGATAAAGTCGGGAAGCATGTTCAGATTAGGCAAAATTAAGTCTGGACGCTCCTTAGCAAGTTCTTCCTGATAAAATATCCCTGATAAAACGGCAACTGTCCTAGCTCCAGCAGCTTTTCCAGCCCGAACATCACTGATTGAATCGCCGGCAATGATACATTGGCACACTTCAACATCCAAGGCTTTCACACAGGCAAGTAACCCATCAGGGAAAGGTTTAGGTTTAGGAGTATCCAAAGCGGTTACAACATGAGTAAAATATTTGGCAACATCAAATTGTGTTAATTCGGTAATAATTGTTTCTTTAGAAACATAACGCATGGTGATTAATGCTAACTTGGCTTTCTCTGAAAGAATTTTAAGCGTTGCAGCAACCTTAGGAATAAGCCTCGTTTTCTCATAGGTAAGCGAATAGTAACTTCTTAAGTAAACATCAATAAATTTTTGTTTATTCCCATTCATTATATCATCAAAAGCTAAGCGTTGTTCAAGTCTACGTGGAATTTCTAGTAGTGCTGTTTTTGCTTCAGGCGGCTTAAGTCCAACAGCGGTATAGGCGATTCTTGCTGCTTCAATGTAGGCTTCACTGGAATCTACTATTGTACCATCTAAATCTAAGAATATGCCTTTAGCTAGTAACCGACTTTGAACCATTATAATCTCTTGAGCTTAAGTCCTTCTTCAGCTTATTTCATAAATGTTTCTACTACAAAAAATGAATAAAAAGAAGCAAATAACCAACCAAACCAAAAAATCAATTGGCTATTGGCTAGTTACTCTTTTAGAAAAGGGATTTCAACGATAAACTTCGTCCCTTTTCCTATGCTAGTCTCAAAGCATACTGTACCGTTTAAGCCTTCCACTAGTTTCTTTACAACTGCCAAGCCAAAACCTTGACCTTTAGGTTTAGTCGTGAATAATGGCTTGAAAATTTTACTCTTAATCTCATCGGGAATACCTTTTCCGGTGTCTGCTACGGTGATTATAACCTTTTGTTCCCTAATAGACGAGTTTATGGTTAATTCTCCTCCAGAATCCGGTATGGCTTGCAAGCCGTTAAGAGCTAAATTCGTCAATATGCGGGTCAAAAACAACGGGTCAGTTAGTATTGCTGGGAAAGGTTTGGTCACCGAATAAGAAACCTTGATGTCATCAGGGACATCTAATTTGGATGTTACCGCCTTTACAAGTTCCTCCACATTTGTTTCCTCAATTACAGGCGCTATTTCTTTAGAATAATCTTGCAGGTCGGAAACTATTTTGTTGATGTAAACGGTTTGCTCTTCAATAAAACGAATGCTTTCAGACAGATTTTCCTTGGTTGCACAGTCATCCAGCGCTTGTAACTCATTTTTAGCAAGATACAATTCGCCTATGATAGACTGCAAGGGGTTGCGAATATCATGGCCAATCATCCCAGCAGTCTCGCCTATAGCAACAAACCTTTCAGCACCTCTAAGTTTTTCTGTCCTAATCTTAACGAGTTCCTCTAAATGTTGAGCGTAATGCTCAAGTGTCTCCTGCAGTTTTTTCCGCTCTGTGACATCTTTTGCTAAAATGGAGATGCCATTACCAGTCGGATAAAAATAGACATCAAAGATGCGGTCACCATGGAATTTTGGCAGTCTACCAGTATAAGCGTGGGGTTTCTTAGTTTTAGTTGTGTTAAGACAGATCTTGGCAATTCTTTGAGCTACATCATCCTCTTTTCCAAATACATCAAAGAAACGATGCTCAATAACCTCTTCATTGCCAAGTCCTGTAAATATTTCACTTGCTTTATTCCAGTAAGTGAATTTTAAACTGGAATTTACGGCAAAAAAAAGGTCGGTTATACTATCGGCAAGTTGTTTGTATCTTTTCTCACTTTTCCTTAAATCCTGTTCAATTCTTTTTCTAGAAGTTACATCTTCCAGTATTACAGCAAAATAGCCTTTCTCAGAAGAATACGCGTGTAAAGATAACCATTTGTTCATTTGCGGCACATACTTTTCAAAAGCTATATTCCTACCCACGGACACGTTACCGATGAGTTTAAACCAATCAAAAAGATCCTTTCTTAAGATTGGAAAAACTTCCCCAATTCTTCGCCCTAAGACTGCCCTATTTTGTAGTCCAACAAGTCGCCTGAACGCTTCATTAACATCTGAAAAGACAAAATCAACAGGGTTTCCAAGCTGGTCGAATAGCACTTGGAAATAAGCGAAGCCCTCAGCCATATTTTGAAAGAGACTTTGATACTTCGTTTGAGTTTTTGATAGGATCTCTTCAAATCTCTTGCGTTCAGAAATGTCTATTACCCGCATGATTTTCCCTGAAATGTCGCCCGCGCCGTCTAGTAAAAGCGAAGTGTAGACTAAAGCGTAAATGGGGGTTCCGTCTTTACGAATAAATGCTATTTCAATTTGGTCAATTGAATCTTTTTCTCGCCAAGCATCCTTAATGATTTCCATTTCGTGGTCATCTAAAAACTTCAGAAAACAGCGACCCAGAATTTCATTGACTGAGTAACCAAGTATGCATGCAATTTTAGAATTCACATATGTAGTGATCCCTTGATTGTTTATCACCCACAGTCCACTGTCAAGTTTGGACATTAATGGTGTATTTTGATTATTTCCGCCCAGTTCTAATTCCAGCAGTTTTTTCTCAGTTATGTCTTCAAGAAGCCAAGTGAAAAAATTTTTTTCAGAGCTCAAAATGGAAATATGAACCCATTTTTGAAGACTATTGAAATATTTGTCGATTTCAGCGGGCACACCTGTCAGTGCCACGCTTGCAAAAAGAGATATCAAACCAGCATTATTTTCTGGTCTTTCCTTAAAGGCATCGGTGAATCTTTTGTCTACTAATTCATCTTCGGTTTGACCTGTTAATTTCTTGTAGGCTTCGTTTATGGCAAGATGTACAAAGTCCGTAGGCGTTCCATTATGAGAAAAAGTTATCATGTTAAATGAAGCAGGAATTTTTGAGTTATTTAGCGTGGAACGAATGGTTTCAGCGTTAATTCTCAAGGGCTCACTTGCTTTTTCCTGAGACTCACAAGTGTTATTCAAACAAGACTCACCTTTCACCTTTCAAAAGCAGTTTTTGAATCAGAACTAAACTCAATGCATAGTTTTCATGAAACTTTGGCTATTTACTTATTAATTAATGAAGTTATGCCTCATTAATTTTTCTATTTAAAGAATGTCTGATTCATTATGGTTACCCTACTAAAACGCCGTTATACATAGTTTTGTTCCAAATATAAGAGCAACATTCAAAAGTAACTCCTATTCTAAAATTTAGAATAATGATATTACTGCTAGATGTTAATTGGCAAAGTCTGCCTGCTAACTATTCATTTAGCGAACGCGATAGCGATGTTCTGTCATTGATAGAAGAAGAAGGTTTAACCGTATTTACATTTGACGGTTTAAAACGAAGAACAGGCATACATCCAGAAACGCTTTCCCGTATCCTCAGTAGACTAGAAGAAGAAGGAATAGTGAAAAAAGGGCGCGAGGGGTACTCAGTCACTCCTAAAATTACTAAACTAAAACTGAACACAGCAGGTCATAAAGAAGACCAATCGACACCGCTTTTGCAGACATTTCTACCGTCTGATATGATGACGCAGCAACTAATTAGCGACCTTAAAGGAAGATGGTTTGGACTTCTCCGTTGGCTGGGCATGTCGGAGAATAATCAAGGAGTAACTTTAAAGTGGATTACTGAAGATGGGGGGATCCAGATAACCGCGAACATCCAAGGTTCAGCCTTGAATATTAATGCTAAGTTTTTAACAAGCAGTAGTCTGGATTTAGCCTTGAAAGCTTCTTATCAGCTAATGACGAATATAAGCAAGTTCTACCAAGGTTCAAGAGTAGCGAGACATGTCGCATACTTTGGGAATTCACCTTTCAGTATGCCTGCTTAATTTGTGACTGACTTTTTGCCTTCCTTAGTCAACAAATACTTTTTTGCTTATTAATACTGGATAGGTGAAAAAGTAAATGACTCAACTTGTGAATCCATTAGAAGTTTTGAGGCAACTATCAGAAGCAACAAGCAGCTTAATCAAGAAAGTCTCAGAGTCCGTAGTCAGCGTAAAAGCCGAGATGTCAAGAGGAACCGGCATCGTTCTAACATCTGACGGTTACATAGTTACATGCAACCATGTGCTTGCAGGATGCAACACAGTCAAAATAGGAAAAGGAGAAAAAACATTCGATGCCAAAATTGTAGGCACAGACCCATATAGTGACGTGGCCTTACTGAAGACTCAAAGCGGCGAATTCACCCCCGTCGAACTAGGCGATTCTGAAAAACTCAACGTAGGCCAATATGTTCTGGCACTCGCTAATCCTTTCAACCGGAATCAACCAACAGCCACAACAGGCATCATAACAGGCGTAAACAGCACACTTAGAGGCTGGCGAGGAACACAAATGGAGAATATCATAGCGACAGATGCACAATTGAATCCAGGCTTTAGCGGTGGGCCACTTGTTGATGCTGATGGCAAAGTGATAGGCATAAACTCCGCTTATGTTTGGCAACGAGGAATAGCTATCCCGGTAAACAAGGTGAAGGCCATCGCTGATCGTTTAATGACTGGAAAAACAGTCAAGAAAGGCTACTTAGGAATAATCGCCAATACGGTTGCAATTCCACAAGAAATAGCTGAACAAGCAGGATTAGAACAAGAAACCGGAGTAATGATATTCTCTGTCGAGCCAGACTCACCAGCACGCAAAGCAGGCTTAGCAATGGGCGACGTAATAGTGAAAATCAACGACAAACCAGTCATGGACTTCTATGACCTGCCAAGATTCTTAATTGAAGATGTCGTTGGGAAAGAATCAAAACTAACCATCATACGAAGAGAAAACCTCATCGAAGCAACAATTGTTCCAACCATCCGAGGTGACGAAGAAGAATGATCAACCAGGCGCCACTAGACCTTGAACCGCCACAACCGATACGCCCATCACCTCGCAGACCTTCGCCGATGCCGCAGATATCTATGGAATCTGCAGTTGCCAAAATGGTTCCCTTTTCTGTTTTTGATTAGGGAACAAAACCTTTTTTCTTTAAGTATTGAAACAAATTACTTATAAGGCATTTAATATCCACTTATCAATGGAATAAGAATGAACCATTGGGTAGCAGCATTTTTATCTGCAATTTCGCTAATTATAGCAGTTTTTCTTGTTTATTTTGCCCTATCGGGAATTGCTTATTTTGGAGTGACAGCCCAAGCAGAGATGGCTTTAGCAGTGATCCTACTTATCTTGGCAGCCTTTACAGGGTTCATAGCCTTCACGGCTTTTAGAACACGGCATTCACGTGTGAAAACAGGCAGAGAAACGTTTATCGGTGCAAGAGGAGTTGCAGTGACAGATTTGAAACCTAAAGGCGAAGTTCGAGTTATGGGAGAGTTCTGGCAAGCTACTGCCAAAGGTCAAGCAATCAGTAAGGGACAAGCCGTTGAAGTTTTAGATGTGGATGACATATTTTTAATAGTTAAGTCTGTTGAGGAAAAAGCTTAACTCTACAGTTAACAAATAACTGCTATGAGGAATAAAGATGTCTGAAGTTGCAGGAGTTATTATTGGAATTATAGCATTTTTTGTTGCAATTTTCTTTTTAAGCGGTATTCGTGTACTCAAAGAATGGGAAAGAGTGCCCGTGCTGAGACTTGGACGCTTTGTGGGCTTGAAAGGCCCCGGCATCATATATATCATACCCATCATTGACCGCGTACCCTTAAAAATCTCAACTCGACTTGATACTATACAATTCAGGACTGAGTCAACACTCACAAAAGACAACGTCCCCGTAAACGTTGATTCAGTATTGTACATGAAGCCTGTTGATCTTCAAAAAGCAGTTTTACAAGTTGAAAATTATTATCAAGCCACCCAATTGGCTTCTCAAACCACCCTTAGGGAAGTTATCGGCAAAGTTTCACTCAACGAGTTATTGGCAGAACGTGAAAAAGTAGGAGCACATTTGCGGGAAATAATTGATGAAAAAACTGAGTCATGGGGAATAAAAGCCACCGCCGTAGAAATTCGGGATGTTATTATACCGGGCAACCTTCAAGACGCCATGAGCCGCCAAGCACAAGCTGAACGCGAACGTATTGCACGAGTTACTTTAGCAACAGCTGAATTTGAAGCCGCACAAAAAATGATTGAAGCCGCAAAAATGTACGAGTCAAGCGCAGAAGGATTAAGGCTTAGATGGATGAACATCCTATATGAACTTGGTCAACAAGCAGGTACAAACACAATAATGTTAGTGCCTGCATCGATGCCTGAAGCAGGTTGGCCCCCAGTCGGCGTATACGGCTTTAAAGAACTGCCTAAGGGAGAAATGCCCAAGAGTCAAAAAGGAAGTGGAACGGAAAAAGCAAAGGAAGCTAAACAAGAGTAAGCAATTACGTTGTTTCAGATGACCGTACAGCCTTTACTGTTCTCTCTAACAGAAGCTGTGCTGATTCTTGGTTTGGCCAACCGCTTAAACCGCAGTCAGGACCCGTAAAAGCGAGCGTTTCGCCATATTTCTTTTTGGCGAAAACATACCTTTTTCTTATCGTAGCTTCAGACTCAACTAATTGATCATTTGAAGGCTTAGAGATTCCCTTATCTTTAAGTTCAGCAATCAACGAGTCTATGTCAGTCCTTGAAATGCCCACCCTAATCTGCTTATCCGCTTGATCAAGAAGCCGCTTTGGCACGACAGCAATATTTTGGGGGGAAGCCGCATACTCAAACGATAACACGTCAAGGTTTTCAACGCCTAACAATTCATGAAACTTGTAAGGTAAATGAAGATGAATCTGCTTTACTGCGTCTTTGAAATCAAAAGCTTTCTTTACAACCTCACAGAAAAGGCCTGATTCAACATCAAGCTCAGTATAGCCTAAACTGGGCTCATCAATGGATACAACCCTTGTTTGAATGTACTTCGAGTTAATAACCGAATTCTTTGCAATTCGCCGTACAGTTTCCGCTAAAGCTAATAATACGTCAGGGTAAACTATACTTCCAATCTCTTGATAGTATAATTCTAGCGGTCCAAAAAGTGATACCCGTAACTGAATTTTCTTTCCGAATTCTTCACAGAGGGTTTTTGCTTCTTTTTCAAGAATGCAGATTTCGGGCAATAAAGCTTTTTTCTCTTCGACGACGTATGAGCCTTTTTCCTTGGCTAAATGGATAAGGTCACACACTTGGTTCATTCCATTGTAGAGTTGAGGATAATTAGCAACATCTAGTCCGGAAGCTAGTTTCTTCTTAAATGCGTTAAGGATTATAGAATTAAAATTTTCTTTTAAAAAATCATTGCTCGCAAAATCTTTTTTGTTAAATGCCATTTCTCTTGCTATCTGATAAGCGCGATTAAATTTTTCTTTGTTGGCATTTAAAGGGAATGGAAAACTGCCGATATCATCTACAAGAGTATCCATGAGTTATAGTGTTTTGAAATTGTATTAAAATTAATCTCTTCTTCCAAAGAAATACCATTTTAATAATTGCCCTTTAAATAAGCGATTAAATCTATTTTCAATGTACAGCGGAATACTTTAGAGGCACATCTATAAAAGGGTGAAAAACACATCATCCATTGCATAACGGGAAAAACATGACCGAAGAATCAAAAACAAACAATAACGAACCCCTCAAAATTGAGAAACTTTTAATCGATGACACCTCAAATTTCCAGTTTCATGCGGCATACCTTGTTTATTCAGAAACATTTGACAAAGTAAATAGTGCCGCAGACAAAGAAGACTTGAACAAGAAAATACTAGATTTAAAAGAGAACAAGAGTGATTTGGAAACATTTTACCAAAATATTGCACATCACCGCAAATTATCGCCAATGCCCCGACAAGAAAGATTCGTAATGCAGACTCAGAGAAAGAAAGATTGGCGCATGGCGACTCAAAAGCAAGATAGAATTAAAAGGCATAAAAAGTAAAACTTCAAGTCAGTTGATTAAGGCAATTCGTTGTGATGCTTGCAGGACTATCAAAAGATAGTTCCAAGGCAGCCGATTAAAAAATTAGTTTTTATAAGGTGTTTTTTATGGTTCGGATTTGGAGTGTGCCAGTCCAAGAGTTTGATCGCCAACATTTACTGGGAGAACATGCGGAACTCCACTGTATAGTTGGCGCATTGGAGGGAAAATACAAAGCTTTTAGTCATCATCCTGAAACATTGCGGTTCAGAAATCGCTTAGATCAATTTATGCTCGCCACAGCGAGGAAGTGCAAGAAATGCGTAAACGAGGTTACAAGCACAACACGCCCCTGCCTGCAAGCAACAAGCCTTACACTTACAAGCATGAAGAGTACAAAAAAGACCACACTGAACTGATGAAGCGACAAAAAACATGATCCGCGATTCTAATCAATAGCCAGTTTGATGATACTTGCGATAAGTCTAAACATATTTAAACTGTTCATAGGTAAGTTTTATCTATAACGAATTCGTTCAAGCCTTAAACCATTCGAAAATGGAGCATTAAGTACATGGTCAAACTGAAATCCCGTGATATTATTGCTGTTGCATTGTGCGCGGCACTTTATGCAGTGGTGGGCTATCTGACAAGTTATAACTTGAATTTTGGTAATGTTGCATTTTGGCCGGCAGTTTTCATACCAGCAATATTCGCAGTCCTTTTTGGTCCTTGGGTTGGAGGATTAGGCGGCGCTATTGGCATCTTCATCAGAGACGCGTATGTCACAGGTAACCCATTGCTTAGTCTAATTGCGGGTGTTACAGCAAATTTTGCTTTATTTTTCATTGTTGGGTACTTATCAAGGACAAAGTTGGATAGGAAAAAAACGGTCCTAAGCTTTTTAATGGGTGCTGCAGTAATAATCCTCGGTTTATTGGCTCCAACATTAATTTTTCCCACGGAATCCCAGACAGCTTATGCATTAACACCTATCACTTTAGCTATTCTCTTTGTTGTCATAATGGCAGTCACTATACCATCGTTTTTATTAATAACTAAGTATTGGAAAGAATTCAAAAACTTCGGCGTTAGCGCAATCATCGGCCAAGTAATCGGCTCAGTCATATTATCAGTTGGCGTATGGGTTTACAGTCTAATCTTCTTTTCGCCCACAGGCACCTTTACAGCACCATTGTCAGCCAGTGTTATACCTTTATATTTCGTTTGGACCTTTGCTACAGAAATTCCATTTCTAATGTTGCTTTCACCGCCAATTATAAAAGCTTGCTACGCAGCATTTCCACAGCTAACCAAAAAGCAAGAAGAAAAAAGTGCAAAAAATGAAAACCGCTAAGGCGTTTGCCCCAGCAGGAATCTCCAGTTTTTTTGAAATCTGCGATAAAATAAAAGGTAAACCGATTCTGGATTTGGAGCGTGTTGGATCCAGAGGCGGCGGCTTTGGAATTCAAAAAGGCGTTTGGACCCAAGTCAATGTTAAGGAAGCAAAAAAAATAGATATTAAGGTTTTTATTAATAACTCGATGGCTCCGGAGGCGGAGACAACTAGAACAGTTGCAGAGATGCTTCTAAGCAAAATGGAAAAACCCTATGATGTGGTAGTTCATCACACTGTTGAGGTGCCTATAGGTGCTGGTTTTGGAACAAGCGCTGGTGGGGCATTAACTACTGGGTTGGCTCTTAAAGAAGCATTGAATTTGCCATTAACGTATAACCAGATTGGCAGGATAGCCCATGTTGCTGAAATTCAATGCAAAACTGGTTTAGGTACTGTTGGTCCCCTGATGCTGGGCGGTTGCGCCCTTACGCTGGAGCCGGGAGCGCCTGGAATAAGCGTTATAGATAGGTTACCCATAAGTCCAGATTGCGTTGTTGTTGCAGGTTTTTTCGGACCGATTCCAACTAAGCAGGTTTTATCCTCACCCGAGAAACGGCGAAGAATTAACCAGTGGGGCAACAAAACGCTACAAGAAATAATGAATAAGCCTACCTTAGAGAATTTCTTGGATTACTCCCTGAAGTTTGCTGAGAAAACTGGGTTTATGACGCCTCAAATTAGAGAACTTGCACGTTTAGCGGAAAAGGCTGGTGCGATTGGTTCAGCACAGAACATGCTTGGTGAAGCAGTGCACTCCCTTGTAAGTCAAGAGAATGCTGATAAAGTTGCTGAAGTATTCAAACAGGTTAAGTCTATTAAGCAAGTTATCGTTAGCAAGATAGATTCTCAAGGTGCCAGGCTGATAAGTTGATGAAGAAATTTAAGAAAGTAGCAGTAGGCGGCACATTTGATGAGCTTCACATGGGACATGAAGCTTTGCTTGATAAGGCTATTGAAGTTGGAGAACATGTTTTAGTTGGCTTATCATCTGACGAATTTGTTTCAAAAATGGATAAGCCTCACCTGACAGCTTCTTATGATGAGAGACTTAAAGAAGTAAAAGACTTCTTGGAGAAAAATGGCGTTAAAGCAAGAACAGAAATTGTTCAACTAGACGATTCATACGGCGTTACGTTATCTGATAAGGAAATTGACGCTTTGGTTGTTAGCAAAGAAACAAAGGGAATTGCAAAGAAAATAAACGGTAAAAGAAAAGAAGCAAGGCTTAAGCCCCTTAAAATAATAACAATTCGCATGGTTCCGGCTGAAAACCGAAAGCCCATTTCAACTACTCGTATCCGTAAAGGAGAGATTGACCGTTATGGGCGCCTCCTTAAGAAAAAATAACCAAGTTAAATTCCTGATTCTTGTCGCATTGTTGACTTATACGTTCAGACGGATCTAAATGTTAACCAATGAAATCATAGTTAAATCTAAACCGAAGTGGAAGTAGACCTTGAGTAAAATAGTGAGTCAACATTCAGTCATAAATGCAGTTTTTGCTTTTGCAGGATGGTTTTTAGGGATAGCTGTTCTTGTTGTTAATCCCTATAGTTTTGCGATTACCCTTTTTGTATCCGGGGCACTTTTCGTGGTAATGGCAATGAGTTTAGCTGACTTTAGGTTTCATGCTAACAAAAACAAACCGCTCCATCGTGGCGTCATTGCGATTAACACAGTCGCAGCTGTTATAGTATTAATTGAGATGCTTTTTGGAAGCTCGACGGCCAACTTATTTCTAAACCTTACAATTTTCTTAGGATTTTTACTCTTTGATTTGTTCCTAGGCATTGATGTGTGGATGCACCTAAAGCAAAGTCATTGAATCTATCATTAATGAAGGAAGACCAGGTAATCAATATCTTGTTGTTTTGCCTGGCTTTTGTTAATGGAGTAAGCTTTTTTTAAGCAACAAGTTGTTCTCAAAAATGGTTATCTCAGTTTATGGTTAGTCTATCGCTATTCCATCAACTGACCAAGCTAATTCTTAAAAACAAGGCTACGAAAAATAGAAGTGAACAAGAATTTTTTACTTGAGCGGTTAAACATGGATTTTAAGACAACTCTAACGTATTTGTGGCGCATGTACATGATGCCGAAAGGCTCAGTTAATCTAGGGAAGCATTGCATGGGGACCCCATACATGTACATGTTCTTCAGAGATAACGTGACAATTGGTAATTATTGCTCAATTGGCCCAGATGTGATTATTGTAACATCGATGGGGCACATACCACTTAGCGAATATATGAATAAGAGAGTTTCAACTTTTCCACTGGCAAACCTAAAGAAAAACGGTTTTAAACAAAAATATTTTCTCCCAAACAAAGGAGGCTACGTTAAAATTGGCAGCGATGTTTGGATAGGTGCAAGATCGATAATTCTTCCAAGAGTAACTGTTGGAGACGGGGTAATTGTCGGAGCTGGAGCAGTTGTAACTCGCAACGTTCCGCCTTATGCTATAGTTGGGGGAGTACCCGCAAGAATAATTAAGTACAGATACAGCGAGGAACAAATACGGCAACTGTTAGCAATCGCTTGGTGGAATTGGGACGAAAACAAAATCAGAGAAAACCTTGACTATTTTTACGGTGACATAGACGAGTTTATTAGAGAATTTGGTCAAACGTGATGGATAACAGAGCTATTTTTTTAAAGAATTAATTTATTCGGAAAAATTTCGTACCCGTTCAGTGGAGTACGTCACCTTCATTTTCCTTTAAATTGTTGGGTTAAGGGTTGTTTGTCTTCTCATTTCTTTCAGTGATCTGCTAGAGCATCATTAAACGTTATGCATTGAAATGCATAAAGAAAACTTAAGTATGCATCAAATTTAATCATTTTGAGGTCTATATATGACACTTGGGGGATGCATGGGCAAATTATTACGCGTGAATCTTTCCAATAAAAAGATAGTAGAAGAAAAACTTGATGATAACTTTTTGAAGAAGTTTATCGGACAACTCGGCATCGGGGCAAAAATTATGTATGAGGAAGTTTCTCCAGAAGTAAAAGCGACAGACCCGGAAAATCGGCTTATCTTCATGACCGGCCCCTTTACAGGTACAATGGTCCAATCACCATCCAACTTTCAAGTAATATCATTAAACCCAATAACCGGTTGCAACATAGCCGTTGCTAACTCTCACGGTTTTTGGGGTGCAAACCTCAAGTTCGCTGGATACGACGGCATTATAATACAAGGCGCCTCTGAAAAACCAGTATATCTATGGATACACGATGGTCAATATGAAATTCGTGACGCAAGCAAAATCTGGGGAAAAGCAAATACGTTTGAGACTGAAGACTTCATTAAGAAGGAATTAAACCAGAAAAGCGCTCCCCATGTTTTAGCTATTGGTCCAGCCGGAGAAAACCTTTGTGCTAGTGCCTGTATAGAGAATGATTACGGCCACATCGCAGCTAAAGGCAACGTCGGAATAGTTATGGGCTCTAAGCGTCTTAAAGCAATTGCTGTTCATGGGACAGGAAAAATTCCCATTGCAAACCCAGAAGAGTTTAGAGAGTTAGCTAAGAAGTGGCGGGAAGAGAGTGAATCAGCAATGATGACCGGATTGCTTAACTCGGCTGGAACTGCTGCAGTTCTTGAGCCGATGCATGAAATGGGTGATGTACCAGTAAAGAATTTTCAAACTGGAGTTTTCCCAGGGGTTGAAAAATTAACAGGGTACTATATGCGCGAGAAGTTTAAAGTTACGCGAAAACCATGTTTTGGCTGCTCCATAGCACATGTTAACCTGATGGAAGTTACCGAGGGCCCGTATACAGGGTTTGTAGGGGAGGAACCAGAATTAGAAGATTGCACAAACTTAGGATCACTCATCGGAATAAGTGATCCTGGATCGGTATTGTGGTTAACTGATTATGTGGATAAATTGGGCTTTGACGGTAATTGGGCTGGTTCAATAGTAAGCTGGGCAATAGAAGCATACGAGAAAGGCATACTTAACAAGGATAACCTTAATGGATTGGAGCTCCGCTGGGGTGATGAAAAAGCTGCGGCAGAACTTCTGAGAAGAATAGCTTACCGGGAAGGGATAGGTGATATTCTGGCATTAGGGTTGAAAGCTGGACCAGAGAAAATAGGTGGCAAAGAAGCCTCGAGTTTTGCGTCTCATATTAAAGGAGAATCGAACCATGCGCATGATATGAGGGCTATGTGGGGGATGTTTTTAGGGTTTTGCATTGGAGGTGCAGGTCCCAGGCATGAAAGTGGAGGTTCTGATTTGCAAACAGATGCGGAAATTGGGATTAATGAGCCGTTGGATCCTTTTGAGATTGCTGGGAAAAGTGATGCTGCGCGTCGGACACAGTGTAAGAAGCTTGCGATAGATACGTTGGGTGTCTGCTTGTGGGGCTGTGTAAGTTTGGATACTATGTCTAAAGCGTATACTGCTCTCACTGGGTGGCCTCTTAGTGTTGAGGAAATGTTAATTGTTGGCGAGAGAATTGCTAACGTTCAGAGGGCATTTAATGTTAGGCATGGGTTTTTGCCTGAAATGGATTTGGATGTCTCACCTAGATTTTTGGAGGCTCCGCCGGATGGTGGTGCAAAAGGGCATTCGATTGCTTCATACCTAAAAGACATGGTGCAGGAGTACAACAAGTTAATGGATTGGGATTGGGAAACCGGTAAGCCTTCGAAAAACAAGCTTATACAGCTTGACTTAAATGAAATAGCGAATGATTTGTGGAAATAAGGAACTTCGGTTTTTCTTTTCTTTTTCGGTAAATCTAAAAAAATAATCTGTAGAAGGCATTTTTTTTGTTTTTGTTTGATTGTTTCGTTTTGAGACCTAAGACTTAAAATTAAGAAAATCAGTTATAGAAAAAATAGGTTTTTAGTTAAGAAAACAAAAAAGGGAAGGCGTTTACTGACTTCTACCTTTGCTTCTTAAGCGTGTGACAAGAGTGGGCAGAATGATCAATAGGGCCAATAAAACTGCACTCATCATTATGGTTGTTATGGTCATTGGTGATAGTATTGCGAGTGTGGATGCTGGTAAAGTTGTAGATGTTGGCGAGCCGTCAACTAATGAATTTGAATTTGATGTGGAACCTGTTGAAGTGCCAGTTGGTACGGCTGGTTGATGTTGTAAGTAATAATCTGCAATAGTGCCTCCTGCAGTCGGTGTAAAATTCGGCGGTCCGCTGTTCAAGCTGAATATACCTATGTCTCTCCACCAATGAATAATGTAGTTGATTCCCCATTCGTTAAATATTTTCAGTGCGTTAGCGAAGGCAGTTGTTTCATAAGATGCTTCAGGACCGGATTGAGCAACATCACAGCCTATTTCTGTAACGAACAGTGGCTTATTCAATGTGTTCAAGACCCAGTCAAGTTTTTCATCTTGGAAAGCTTTGATTAGTTCATTGTAATCGTAGGCGTGGTCTGTTCCCCATTTTGCGATTGATGCAGGGTCGGAGTAAATGCCTGTGTCACCATATTCACGGTAAATGTGAGTAACGTAAACCAAATTGTTCAATGGATCAGTGAGGTTTGCTTGAGTTATCCAAGCCATTGTTGAACCACTGCTTGGATCATCTAAGTTTACCCAGCTGCCCATGTCCCATTGGGCCATGATTATGTTTTGTGCTCCAGTGGCTCTGATTGCGTTGATAACTTGCTGCTGAACACCAAAGAACTGTGTCATTGCTGCATCGTCACCATGAGGTTCATTCCAGATTTCAAAGATTGCATTTGGGTAATTTTTGAGCACTGAAGCTACGCTTGACCAGTAATCAACGAAATCTTGTGTGCTGCCAATAACTGATGATGCACCGGCTGAGGTTTGATACGGAGGATATGGTAACGGGTCTTGGTTTCCCCCGTCAACGTAGTTTGTAACGCGGTAGGGTGTGAATATAACGTACATTCCTTCTTGTTGTGCAATCGTCAGTAATTGTTCTACAGCTTCCCTGTTGGGTATGCCGCCAGGGGTGCTTAAATCGTATTTCCAGTTTTCGATTGCTTGTATGCAACGTACAGTATTTGCGCCCTGAGATTTCATCGCTTCTAATTCTGTCTTTACGTTTGTGGCATTCCATGTTAGGCTTCCCATCCATACACCATCAGAATAATCAGCCATCTCCACTTTTTGAAAACCCCGCAGATAAATTATGTTTCCTGAGCTATCTTCGATGTATTTGCCGTCTGTGTGTAATCCTGAAGTTATTGGAGTTTGGGAAATTGCTGTTTGGGCCAATGAATTTGTCAAAGTTCCTGAATTTGATAAAGCATCTGCTGACATGAGCACTGTAAACATGCTAATTATGAACACAACGCTGATGAACAGGACTGCTAGCTTTGTAGGTTTCCGTACGACTTTTATGGATAGCAGTGTCTTTTTAATTCTCTCTTTATTCATTTCTCTCTCTTCCCGAGAACCCTCTTCTATCGCCCTCATCTATTTTATACATTTTTGAAAAGCACAATTACGCCCTTTGTTAAATTAAGTTAACAGGGTTATCAAAAAAATTTCCACTAAAAGTCAAATTTTCTATTACACTATTTGGACAACCAATAGTTTAACAAAAGTTAACTCAACAAAAAATTAAATTTTTCCCGCAAGTTGATGGAAAAATACCGTAAAGTGTTGGGTTGATTATAAATTGAACCAGGGGTTAACTACATAACTTGACATGTAGTTTACGGCACCCTTCGTGTACATTATAAATCTCAAATTTGAATAGATTATTGATTTTTAAAATTTGTCATAAAATCGCAAGATTTATTACGATATTATCGTAACATGATTACGATGTTGCATAAATATGATTATGATGTTGCACAAATTTAATGTCGATATTGTTTCTGATGCATATCGGTGAAAAAAGTGATGAAGGTTCACATGGAAAGCGTCGACGGTTTCTTTAAGATATTTCAACTAACTGAAAGGTCTCAGAGTCCTAAAAATAATTAGGTGTAAGGTGTGATAGAGGAACCGATTGAAAAAGACAAACTGAAGATCGAAGAACTTATGCTCTTTTGGTCTTTCAGAAACGAAGCAAGAGTATATTCTTGCATAATTAAATTTAATTACACAAATGTTAAGGAAATTTCTGGCAAAACAAACATACACTCCCAAGATGTATATAAAATTTTAGCTAAACTTGAAAAAAAAGGCTTAATACTCAAAACCTATGACAAGCCCATTGTAATCAAACAGATTCCAGTTAAATTAGGCTTGAGTCGGCTTCTTCTTCTAAAGAAACAAGAGTTAAAGGAAAAAATTACATCCTTAGACAACTCTTTTAGAGGGGTCGTAACGGAAATACGGAATGATAAGAGACCGTAAAAGAAACCAATGCCGAATTCGTTCTTCTAGATTATGAAAAACTTTTTAATATGTCTTTTAATATGGCTGAACTATCATTCAAAAAAGTAAGGTTTGAGTACGCTGTTGTGTTGCCAGATGCACCTTTTGAATGGCTGGAATATTTAGAAGAAAAATTTAGGAATATGGCAAAACGCAAAATTAAAATCCGCGTCTTAATCCTTCTATCAGAAAAAGAAAGTACACTTAGCGATGGATTCAAAAGAATAATGCCTAAAAATGCGGACTTCGAATTAAAAACACTTCAGCATACAAACAAACACTTTTTTGCAATGTACGATTCAGAAGAGGTATGGTTTCCCATTCTTTCATTAGATAATAAGCTGGCTATAGTAACTACCGCTGCTGAACTGAGCACAATCATAAAGGAAACATTTGAAAGATTATGGAAAGATCCTGACGCAAAAACTATAGTTCACACCAGGTCTTTCTACGAAACTTAAAATGGTTAAGCTTAACGTATGTAAAAAATGTTAGTTTCTACAGGCATGCTAGCTACAGCAAAAGCTAATGCTGCAGAATGGAGAAAAAGTTTATCCACCCCCGTAGGGTATCATTAAAACCACTTTGGATTTCTCGGTTAACTTGGTTTTAAATTCGCCATACTTTTCCATCTACAAGCACAACGATTTTAATTTTCTCTTTCTTACGGTCTAATATTACCTCCCTAGATTTTTCCCCATACAACTCAACTATTTTATCAATAAGTGCTTTTACTGTTGCTCCCTCATCTATGTTAATCTCTACTTCCTTGTCTGCTCCAATCATTTCCGTAAGAGGTTTAATCAATTGAACGTGAACGAGCAATCTTGTTGCCCCTATCTGTAAAAATAACAGCCTAAGAAATAAAAATATGGGTTAAGGGTAAATATCTTTATAGCAATAGCCTAAGCCGACATTTTCTAAAGTACTCTTTAGAGGTTTACCTGTTTTCTCATCCCAACCCATAATTCTATAATATGCCGATAATAGTCCCTTGTAGACTTGTTTCATCGTTATACCTTCTGATGGGCCATCTACTGGAGGCTCAAGCAATCTGGGAGATGGTGTATCATCCTCTGGAGTAAGTCCTTGCTTTATGTTAAATACCCTCGCCAATTGTATGATTTTTTCGGAAACCGCCAGAGCATCTTGAAGGGTGTAGTCTTTCCAGCCTGTAGCAGCTCTCACTAAGTCTAACACATGAGGCTCAAACATAATTGGTTCCATTGCAATGTTTACGTTAAAGAAGCATATTATGAGACTGTTTATGAAGTTGCTTTTGGAAAATCTGCCAAGCACAAATGGTGTATTTAAACCCTTTACATAAACTTCTTTCATTAAACCCTCTACTTCTGGATCAGGTGTAGCGAGCTCGCGCTATTACCCTGACCAGAAGCTGTTTCAGAAACACCCATGTCAAATAGAACTTGGATCATGCTTCTAAAGTCGACCACATGCATGCCTGCATTCTTAGCAGTAGACTGCCCTATCTGGCGCACCCAGCAAGTAAGAAGCCCTCTTTATGCCCTCAGCCAAAGTGTTTCCCAATATACTCTGCCTTCTAGCAATCTTTCCAAGAAGTGTTTCCACTGCCTTAGTGTCTCCCCACTTAAGCTCTATGCCCTCCGTGTCTTCCATTCCTAATATGCCATTTTCATAGCATTCCATTGCAAAGCTAATCAGCCATGAGGCCTCTTTTACATCCATTCCTAAACCATCGTTTACATGGGTAAGATACATAGCTTCTGCAAGATCATAATTCCCTATATTGAACCCCCAGCCAGAAAGGTCTTCATATTCTGGTTCTTCTAAAACTAACCCTTTATGTGGGCCTTCTTTAATTGTAAAAATTTGGCAGTGATCCATCGGACACGCCCAACATGAATTCCGCTTACCGATCAACAGTATTTCTTTGGTTTGCAAAGTTTTCTGGCACTCCAGGTGGGTAAACGTTTGTTGTACAATTCTTGTGTGGAATCAAGCCTTGTTCAACAACCATTGCAAACTGACCGGCTGTACCTGACGTAGGTAAAATTTGCCCGTACATGGATTCCTTATTAGCATCTACCAACCTTTTAGCGGCTGCTTTTAGTTCTTGCTCGTCTGCTAGAGTGATTTTCTGCGTTCCAAGTACTGCTATAGCTTTGAGTTTCTTTGAGCCTAAAACAGCTCCTAAACCGCCTGAAGAGGCAACATGGCCAAAATCACTAAATACTGAAGCACACCTCACCAAGTTCTCGCCGGCAGGACCAATACATGCAACGCTTGCATTTTTTTGGTTTAAATCTTCCTTAACCTTTTCTTCGCATTCCAATGTGGTAGTAGTACCCCAAAATTTTTCAGCATCACGAATTTCTGCTGCACCATCATGCACCCATAAGTATACGGGTTTATCAGAGGCTCCTTGAATTACAATAGCATCGTAACCAGCTTTTTTAAGCCGAGCGCCGAAAAACCCGTTGGCTTGAGCGGATGCAACACAATTAGTTAACGGTGATTTAGAAACAAGACAGTAAGTGCCAGACCCAGGTGTAGCTGTTCCAGTAAGAGGACCTGTAGCAAATATTATCCTATTTTCAGGGTCCAGAGCGTCGACTCCCTTTGGGACCTCATCATACAATATTTTTAATCCTAAACCTGTGCCCCCTACCCAAGTTTTTAGAGTGTCATCTTCTATTTTTTCTTCGGTTATCTTTTTTGTGTTTAAATCTACTCTTAGAAGTTTGTTAAAGTACCCTAGCATACTCAACTTTCCCTCGTAGCGATTCTAGTTTTAAAAAATATCTTAAATTGCTTTGTGGGAAGAGACCTCTTGGAACAAGGTTATATTAGATGACTATACGTAAACTATTATGTTAGATTCTTGAAGGGAGAAAAAAACAGGTAGATAAAAATGGATATGAAAAATTTGTTTGGATATGAAAAGCTGACAACGGTAGTTGTTGGCGCCTCATCAGGAATGGGAGATGCAATAGCTCGGATACTAGTCGATTTTGGCGCCATAGTGTATGGCTTAGATATAAAAGAGCCTACGGTTCCTGGCGTTAAGTACATTAATGTAGACTTGAGGAAAAAAGAATCCATAGATGCCGCCATCGCAAAGTTGCCTTCAAAGATTGACAGACTATTCAATGTTGCAGGTATAGGTGAATCGGATAATCGAGTTGATACAGTGGTGGTAAATTTCATGGGACACAGACGCATTATTGAAGGCCTTCTTCCTCGCATGCCTAATGGCACTGGGGCAATTGGGTGGGTTTCATCTTTAGGTGGCTTAGGTTGGACAATGAATATGCAGAATTGCCTTGAATTTATTGCCGTACCTGATTGGGAAGGTGCAATTGCATGGCTACAACAGCGTATAGAAGACCCTGAGATCATCGGAGGACCAAAGAAAAACATTAGAGAATATAACTTTTCGAAGGAGTGTGTTCTTAGCTATGTCAAACAGAGAGCTTTTCAGTTATCAGAAAGGGGCATTAGAATTAACACTATAATGCCTGGAGTCACTCAAACGCCCCTGTTGAAGGGAATGTCAGATGAGGAAGGGAAAAAAATAATATCGCCTATCGGGCGTTATGCAAAGGCTACTGAGCAGGCTTGGGTGCTTGTCTTTCTGACTAGCGATTTGGCAAGTTATGTAAGCGGGGCAGACGTTCTCGTTGACTATGGATTCGCAGGCGGTATATACACTGGGCAAGTGGATCTTGCCACGTCGGGTTATTTACCCTCGACCTAAAGGGGAAAACTAAATAAACAAACACCATTCTCTTTTTTCATCTAATGCTAAGTCGCTTAATCACTTATGGTAGGGAGGTGAAATTTTGGTGAAATTTGGAACATTGGAATATTGGCAAGCATATGCTGAAGCCATGAATAAGGATGAAGCTTGGATGAAGGCAGCCTTGACTACCAGTTTTATGTATATCTTTACTGACGTGTTTAACGCCGATGGTACACCCAAAGCTTTTCTCCTAAAGATGGAAAATGGAAAGACTACAGCTAGTGAAGCTAAAGCCGCTGATCTCAAAAGTCCAAGTTCGGAAACACTGCTACGTACACTAATCACGCGGGTATTGCTAAAGGTGAGATTAATCCACAGAAAGGTGCTAAACTAAAGCTTGACATGATGTTTGCAATGAAAAACCAGAATAATCTAAAGCGTATGGCAGTTATTCAGAAAGAAATGAAAGGCGTTGAATACTAAGCATAATTCCGATTGCACTAATCGCTCTTTTTATTTTTTCTTTTTATAAAATCGCAAGATTAATTTGTTTTTGAGAAAACCTTATTACCAAAAAGGTGTTGCTACAATTTCAGTTTAAACAAGTTTCAAATCTAAAAAATAAAAACGTTTACGATGTGGCGGGCCCGACGGGAATTGAACCCGCGGCCTACGGATTAAGAGTCCGCCGCTCTGGCCTGACTGAGCTACGGGCCCAACACTTCTTCCGAAAAAAAGCTTCATTGGATAATATAGAGCTTACGGTATCATTATTGTTGTTGTTGCAGTATGATGCAGTGAAGACTAATAATAGCGAATTTTATTCTGAAAATTTTATGGCACGTAATGATTTAGGGAAAGTTTTTGTTCTAAGAACGCTTGATAGGGCTTTTGGTATTTCTGAATTGCTTAGAAATTTTGATTTAGCTGATTTTTCTGGTGCAAAGGCTGCTTTGAAAGCTAATTTTAACAGTGCTGACCCATTTCCAGCATCGACTCATCTGGATACTCTTCGAGCAATAGTTGAAAACTTGCAAAATGCTGATGTAAAAAGCATCACTTTAGCTGAACGCAGCGGAATGGGTGACACAAGAGAAGTTCTAGAGCAAATGGGCGTCTTTAACCTTGCAAAAGAGTTAGGGTTTAACGCCGTTGTACTTGATGACCTTGGCAAGAATGGATGGAAAAAAATCGAGCATAATGGCACTCATTGGCTTAACGGCTTCTACATTGCGAAACTTTTTTTGGAAGCAGACAAAGTTGTGCAGACATGTTGTCTTAAAACGCATAGGTTCGGCGGTCACTTCACGCTTTCAATGAAGAATTCTGTTGGTCTGGTTGCTAAAAGAGTGCGTGGCGAATTATACAATTATATGATGGAGCTTCATAGTTCAATTTACCAAAGAAAAATGATTGCCGAAATAAACAGTCACTACAACACAGACTTGATAGTTATGGATGGGCTCAAAGCGTTTGTTACAGATGGCCCAGAACAGGGAAAAGTTGTGCAGCCAAACCTTTTGCTTGCAAGCAAAGATCGAGTGGCAATCGACGCAGTTGGCGCTGCAATTCTCAAAATGTATGGAGCTAAAGGAAAATTAGGCAAAGAGGACGTTTTTAGTCAAGACCAAATTGAGCGGGCAGCTGAACTTGGATTTGGCGTAACATCAGCTAATGAAATAAATATTATACCCCTTGACGATGAAACTACAGAAGACACGGATCAGATAGAACAAGTTTTGAAGGCTCAAATTGCAATACATTAGAGGGCAAAGGGTGCTCATAGCGTTTCTGCTTTTAACACGATAATTTGATTAGCGCGTTCAACTAAATATTATGCGATTATTATGTCTTTTAAGGATGTAGTTTTTAAGCCAATTGGCTACGTTAAGACCGAAGCTGTTGGCGATGAAGTCAAAGACAAGAATCGCATTGCACAAATCGTTTTAAAAAACGACCTTGTGAAGGGCTTGGAAGGGTTAAGTGATTTTTCGCACTTGTTTGTCCTGTTCTATTTGAACGAGTATGCAGCAAAGCAGGTAGCGCTTAAGGTTCATCCGCGAGGAAGGATGGATATGCCATTAGTGGGCGTTTACGCGACAAGGACAGGTACGCGTCCTAACCCCATTGGATTAACCGTGGTGGAACTCCTCAAAGTAGAAGGCAACATGCTGACTGTTAGAGGTCTTGACGCGTACGACGGCACACCTGTTTTAGACATTAAGCCGTATGACAAGTGGGATGCCATAAAAGATATTAGGGTTCCAGAATGGCGAATAAAAATAGATAAAGACAGAAACAGACATTAATTTGCCTTAACACTAAACCTTTTTAGGAAAAAAGGAAATATTTGTTTTTGGGTAAGAATTTTTGAATAAAGACTTTATTATCGTATACGTTACAACTGCAGATAAAAAACAAGCAGAAAAAATTACTACGACACTCGTTGAAGAAAAACTGGTTTCATGCGCACACATCTATGGACCAATCTCCTCGGTTTTTAATTGGCAAGGAAAAATAGAGACTGCTGAAGAATTCCGCATAATCATGAAGTCTCGAGCTGACTTATTTGATGAGTTATCGAAACGTGTTAAGGCTTTTCACAGTTATGAAGTACCAGAGATTATTGCCGTTCCGATTGTTGCTGGTTCAAAAGACTATTTAGATTGGATGCAGAGCGTCCTTAAATAACCGATAACAATCCTCTTTTTATGTACATTTTTGTACTAAAAAGCCTTAAATAATGCTTTCAAGTATATTTTGCTCCACGGAGTACATGAACATGAGGGATCGCCTTTGGAATGCAAACAACCGCCACTCAATCAGCCAACACCCTAAATTTTGAAAGCATCCCATACACACAACAGCCTCTTGAAGTATTTTCAAAGCTTTACAAGCACTTTAAAACTATTTACCTCTTAGAATCAATTGAAGGACCAAAAAAACTCGCTCAATATTCATTCATAGGTTTTTCTCCCACATTGACAATTCAAGTAAAAAACCAAAAAGCCACCATACAAAACGAAAAAACTAAGGAAATAATCAGTGAACGAACAAGCGATCCCTTGCAACAAATTCAAAAATTAATCCAAGCTAAAGCCATACAAAACGATCAATTCCGATTAGTGGGGGGAGCAGTGGGATACATCTCGTACGATGCTGTTCGCTACTGGGAAAAACTCCCGACAAAACCCAAGGACGAATTGAATTTTCCTGACGTGGAAATGGGCATCTTTGAAGACGGATTCGTGTTTGATCACACAAAAGAAAGAGCACACTATTATTTTCAAGATGAAAATCGCTTAGATGAAGTTGAAGGGCTGCTTGGGCAGCCAAGCGATAATGATAATCTGTCGTTTACTCAGCCTAAAGTTAACATTCAAAAAGAAGACTTTGAGAAAGCAGTTGTTCAAGCTAAGAAATACGTGACTTCCGGAGACATTTTCCAAGTTGTTCTATCCAAGCGCTACAATTTCCAAGTTAAAGGCAACTTGGTGGCATTCTACAGAAGTCTACGCAGGATTAACCCTTCGCCTTACATGTACTTCTTCAAATCAGGTAGCAGGCAAATCGTAGGCTCAAGCCCAGAAATGCTTGTCAGAGTAGATAACAGGAAAGTTGAAACTTTCCCCATCGCTGGTACGAGACCAGTAACTGATAACCCAAGCGAAAATGCACAGTTAGGCAGAGAATTGCTTGCTGACCAAAAAGAACGAGCGGAGCATGTGATGCTTGTTGATTTAGCGAGGAACGATTTAGGAAAAATCTCAAGGTACGGCAGCGTGACAGTTCCAGAATTCATGAAAATTCATCAGTACAGCCATGTTCAACACATAGTTTCACAAGTAACAGGAGACCTAAAAGAAAATCTCCAATGTTACGACGCATTAAAGGCAGTCTTTCCAGCGGGAACAGTCTCAGGAGCACCAAAAGTGCGAGCGATGCAAATAATCGATGAGCTTGAACCGTCAACACGTGGACCTTACGCTGGCGCAGTCGGCTACTTTTCAAACAATGGCAATGCGGATTTTGCCATAACAATTCGAACCCTCTTTGCCGATGGCGACCAAGCATACATTCAAGCCGGCGCAGGAATCGTTGCGGATTCAAACCCGGAAACAGAGTGGTTCGAAACTGACCATAAGGCAAGAGCCCTTATCAGAGCACTTGAAATTGCAGGAGAAAGCAAACCATGAAAGTTTTAGTAATCGACAATTACGACTCATTCGTCTACAACCTTGTCCAGTACATTGGTGAACTTGGCGCAGAAACCATAGTATACAGAAACGACCAAGTTAACCTTGATCAGTTGAAAACTTTAAAACCAGAAAGAATCGTAATCTCACCAGGCCCGGGAACCCCTGAAGATGAAAAATACTTCGGCGTATGCACAGAAATTCTCAGAAGCATGAGCCGCACAACACCAACTTTAGGCGTTTGTTTGGGCCATCAAGGAATAATTCACGCATTCGGCGGAAAAATTATACCCGCAAAAAAACTAATGCATGGAAAAACATGCACCATAAAGCATTGCGAAAAAGGAATTTTCGACGGCGTCCGCAACCCCTTCAACGCAACAAGATACCACTCACTTGCAGGTGAACGAAACTCAATTCCCAACTGCCTAGAAATTACGGCGGAAAGCATAGATGATGGAGAAATAATGGGCGTACGCCATGTTGATTACCCGATTGATGGAGTACAATTTCATCCTGAGTCAATCCTTTGCGAAGATGGAAAAATTATCATCAAGAACTTTTTGGATGCAAAGCAACAATGATCAAGGAAGGTTTACAAAAATTAATTCAAGCTGACAATCTTACAGTCGATGAATCAGAACAGATAATGAACGAAATCATGTCGGGAAAAACGACGAACGCGCAAACAGCTGCTTTCTTAACTGCGCTGAAAATGAAGGGAGAAACTGTTGAAGAACTCATCGCTTTTGCATCGATAATGAAAAAACACTGCCAGAAAATACAACCAAAAGTACAAGGTCGATTAGTCGATACATGCGGAACAGGCGGAGACAAAATAAAAACATTCAATATAAGCACAGCATCCGCTTTTGTTATCGCAGGCGCAGGGGTAGCAGTAGCTAAACATGGAAACAGGGCAGTTTCAAGCAAAAGCGGCAGCGCTGACGTGCTAGAAAAATTAGGCGCCAACCTTAACATGGAACCCAAAACTGTACAAGACACGATTGAAAAAATCGGCGTAGGCTTCATGTACGCTCCAGCTTTCCACCCAGCCATGAAATACGCTGCTGAACCCAGAAAAGAGCTAGGGTTTCGAACCATATTCAACCTTTTAGGCCCATTGACTAACCCAGCATCCGCTAATGCCCAACTATTAGGCGTTTACGATTCGAAACTAACAGAACCACTAGCTCAAGCCCTAAGGAAGAGCGGATGCGAAGAAGCAATGGTTGTCCATGGCCTAGACGGCTTAGATGAAATCTCAACTGTAGGCAAAACAACCATCATGCATTTGAAAAAAGGAGAAATTGAAGAAATAACATCCAAACCAAGCGATTTTGGCGTGAAAAAGGCAAGACTAACTGATTTGCAAGCTTCAACTTCTGATGAAAGCGCAAAAACCATCTTCGGAATTCTCTCAGGCAGACTCTCTGACTCGAAAGCTGAGATTGTATTAGTAAACAGTGCTGCTGGAATTATTGTTGGAGGAAAAGCGCATAATTTTCAAGAAGGCATGGAAGCTGCACGCGAATCGATTGAGAGTGGAGCTGCATTTAGGAAGCTTGAGGCGTTAATTGAAGCGTCAGGTGGAAACAAGTCTAAACTTGAGGAGTTGGAAGCTGATGAGTGATTTTCTTGATGCACTTGCACTTGACGCGAAAAAAACTGTTGACGCTGGCTATTACGAAACAGCAATACCTGTGGAACACCTGCAGGTTAGTCTACGGCAAGCAATCCAAAATTGTCATGTTACACCGGTTATAACTGAAATTAAATCTGCATCACCTTCAAATGGAACAATCAGAAGCCACGTGGAAGCAGACAAGATTGCCAGGGCAATGGAAAAAAGCGGTGCAGTTGCCATATCAGTCTTGACTGAGCCAAAATTCTTCAATGGCTCATTAGACATGTTAGTTAATGCTAGAAAAGCAGTAAAGCTTCCGATTTTGATGAAGGACATAATCGTAAGTCCACGGCAGGTTGAGGCTGCTAAACATATGGGCGCTGACGCTGTGTTGTTGATCCAAGCAATCTTTGACAGAGGTTACGTTGAAATTGGCATTGACGAAATGATAGCAAAAGCGCAGGCGAATGACCTTGAAGTTCTGCTTGAAGCCCACACTAAAGAGGAATTTAACCGTGCCATTCGATCAGAAGCGAATCTTGTAGGAATCAACAACAGGAACCTGGCGACATTAAACGTGGACTTTAACAGCACAAAAGAAATTCTAAATAAACCTGACCCTAAACATAGAGTAATTGTAAGTGAGAGCGGAATCAAAACAGCAAAAGATTTACTATTTCTCAAAAATTGTGGTGCATCAGCATTTCTCATCGGCACAGCTGTAATGGCAGCAGACAACATTGAAATGAAAATTTCGGAGTTTGTGAATGCAAAATGAAACTTGAAAGTTACCCAGTTAATGGGAAATATGGAAAATATGGCGGACGCTTCGTTCCAGAAATTCTCATGGAAGCAATAAAAGAGTTGGAAGAAGCATACAAACAAGCGCAAAAAGATCCTACGTTTAAAAAAGAACTTGCATATTACCTATCAGAGTTCGTTGGAAGACCAACACCACTATATTATGCACAAAATATGACAAGGAGAATTGGCGGAGCAAAAATCTTTCTAAAGCGTGAAGATTTAGCTCACGGCGGCGCACATAAAATAAACAATACTATTGGACAGGCTTTGCTGGCTAAGACGCATGGGCAAAACACGGGTCATAGCTGAAACTGGAGCCGGTCAACATGGCGTTGCTACTGCTATTGCTTGTGCAACTTTGGGTTTGAAGGCTGAAGTTTACATGGGGACTGAAGATTGTGAGCGCCAGAAACTGAACGTTTTCCGAATGAAACTTTTAGGTGCCCAAGTGCATTCGGTTGATTCAGGCTCTAAAACGCTTAAGGATTCGATTAATGAAGCATTTAGGGATTGGGTTACAAACCTCAAGGATACATACTACTTGATTGGTTCAGTTGTGGGTCCTCACCCGTATCCTATGATAGTTAGGGATTTTCAAAGCATAATCGGAAAGGAACTGAAAAAACAGTTCATGCAAAAAGAGGGAAGATACCCTGATGCATTAGTTGCTTGCGTAGGCGGCGGAAGCAATGCAATGGGTACTTTTTACCCGTTTGAAGATGAAAAAACCGTGGAACTATACGGCGTTGAAGCGGCTGGTCAAGGATTAGACACGGGCAAACATGCTGCGTCACTCAGCGGAGGAATGGAAGGAGTTTTTCACGGCATGTTAACATATATCCTTCAAGACGAGTTTGGGCAAATAAGCAGCACTCACAGCGTCTCAGCAGGGCTTGATTACCCAGGAGTTGGACCAGAACATTCTTTCTTGAAATCGATTAAAAGAGCACAGTACGCTTCAATAACGGATAAGGAAGCAGTCGATGCTTTTTTGGCGCTGTCACATGAGGAAGGGATTTTGCCCGCCTTGGAATCTGCTCACGCAGTTGCTTTTGCAATGAAACTGGCAAAGAAAATGCCGAAGAATAAAGCGATTGTTGTGACTCTTTCTGGACGTGGAGACAAGGATGTGAATACAATAGCGGACTTTATCGGTGAAAAAATATGAAAACTATAAGCAAAGCATTTCAGAAAACAAAAGCCAAAGAAAGTGGAGCACTTATCGGCTACGTCACAGCCGGCGACCCAAAACTAGAGCTAACGCCCAAGATTGCTGACGCCCTAATCAAAGGAGGCGTCGATATTCTAGAACTTGGACTTCCATTTTCTGACCCGATTGCTGACGGACCTACAATACAGGCAGCAAGTCTGCGTGCCTTACAATCTGGCACAACACCCGTTAAAGTTTTAGAGGTTGCTAAACAAATTAAAAGTAAACATGAATTACCAGTGATAGTCATGACTTACTATAATCCAGTGTTCAGGATGGGACTTAACCATTTTTGCCATTCTGCTAAAGATTGCATGGTTGATGGCATAATAATTCCAGATTTACCAGTCGAAGAAGCAGGTGACTACAAGAAAGCCGCAGTCGCATGCGGGCTAGATACCATTTTTTTGGCGGCACCGTCAACGTCTGATGAACGGTTCAAAAAAATTGTTGCTTACTCTTCAGGATTTCTTTATCTGGTTTCACATTTCGGAGTAACTGGGGCAAAATCGGTAGTGGAAAAGGAAACGGTAAAGCTAGTTGAACGTGTTTTGCCTCTAATTTCCGGGAGCATTCCGTTGGCTGTTGGATTTGGCATATCAAAGCCTGAACATGTTAAGCTCATAATCGAGGCAGGAGCCGACGGAGTCATAGTTGGAAGCGCCTTCGTAAACATTATCGCTAAGAATGAGAATAAGGCTGATTTGATGCTTAAGGAACTTGAAGAAACGGCACATAGCTTAAAGGCAGCTACTTTTAAAGAGAAAAAATAGGAAATTATGAATTCGTATTTTGTTTTTGTTCTGTCTGTTTGTGTCTTTTCAACGAAGTTGCCGCCAATGCAATAACCGCTACTAAGATAACCGCTATTATTACTAAAAATAGCAATCCAGCGCCTGTCGAGATTTGAGTTGATGGTTGAGTTATTGTTGCATATGCAGTGAATGTTGGGTCATGAACGATTTTGAATCCGCTGTATGTTGGATAACTGATTATATACAAGTAATCAGCCCGACTCATGTTAGCCACCGAATCTTTCACATCATCGTACAATCCTGGAGACATGTGATAAATTGTCAATGGCAAATAACTTGCAAACTCCATTTGGTATGAGAACAAACCAGTGTCTGCAGCGTAACCAGCGATTGGAACTATCCGCGTAATTGAATCGTACGTATTATAGGTGCTTTCTGTTGGATCGGCGGTATAATTATAGAGTTTGTATTGTTGTTTTGAGCCGAAATCTGAGGTGAAAATTTTCTCTCCCGTATCAGTATAAGTATTGATTGATGAGTCTGAAACGTCTGTGTCAGTCGTTCCGTTCACGTCTTGGCCTGACGGCGTTGAACAGTATGTTGTGTGACCAACTACTGTAGATGTTTGATAGTTTAAAATGCTCATTTTAATGTTGTTACTATCCAGATAATCGTAGACCGTTGTGTTGCTTATTTTTTCTAAGCCTAATAACTCATATTCGCCTGTGCTGTTATAGTGAACGTAACTAAGTCTATCAGAGTCAAAAACTACTAAATCGCGTATCCTACCAATAACATGATTTTCCTGCAATGTTACTGTGTCTGTTGTGGGGTTAATGGTAAGGTTATAGGTGAATGTTAACTCGTTATAGGTAGTCGCTGCTACCGGAATGCTATTATAGGTTGCATTATTCGGATCTGCCCACATCGTGTACCACAAAGCTGTCAAATTAGTATAAGTCATGCCCCAAGACCATTGCAGATTGTCGCTTGAATGTGTCAAAGGAGTAAGGATTGTTTGGCTGTTTAAAATTGGCAATACAGATGTAAGGGCCGAAACGCCAAAACTAAAGGAGGCGTAAAGAGTATCATTTGTGTCGGGAGAACCAGGATAACTAGTATTAGGCCCCTCTTTGAAAGCCATCAACATTAAAAATGTTGAACTTAAAAATGCGTCGCTATTATCGGCTGTCTTGTAATGCAAAATGAATGACTGCATGGGAATATTTAATGAAACATCGCTGATTGAAGAAATGTTTTCAAGCCCAGCATACAATAGTTGAATGCCGCTTGTGTTAACGTAATTCATGTAAACGTTCGCATGCCAATTGTCAAAGCCGCTTGGCGCAGTAACGCCCACATCGTTAAGGTATGTGCGAACATAGTCAAAGTAATCGATTGATTTTGAAAAACTTGTTTGACTGAAATCATCTTTAGTTAAAGTATCAGAAGCCGATACACATGGAACAATAATGCTCGCTAAAATTGCTATAAGCAACGCAGCCGCAATTTTTTTTGAGTCCATTGCTGCTACCTTCCATTTTTTATTTACCATATCTAAGCATGTATTTAAGGACACAAGTCAGCATTAATTAAAAAATTAATTGCTAACGAAAACGCATTAACAAAAAAACAAACAATTCTGATGAAAAAATTCGAATTAATGCAGGCAAAAACCATCAATAGAAAATGACGTTACAAATTTTTATTTAAAAGGCGGATGAAGAAGGCATAAAAAAAAGCTGAATTTCCTAATAAAACTAAACTTTTATAGCAAAGACTAAAAATGATTATAATGGCGATGGATCTTAGGCGGTGGGGTAGGGGTCCATTATACCGTAAACCCTCTATATGACGGGCTGACATCTGCGGATGAGGCGTCAAAGGCCGCTTGAGTCTTCATTTCCGAACCAGTGACTATCCGTCCTTTGGGGCTGGCGGTCTATGGGCAGCTTCCGTAGGGGAGTTGTTTCATTGTTCACCAGGCGAACCTGGCTAGGCTCGGGAGAGAGCAACCTAAGTTTGGACGCTATGCGCTCAAGGGGGCACGGGTAAGAGTCTAGGGCTTGAAGTTTCAGGCGGAGTCTAGGCGTCGAACCGCAGTGGTCCATCGCTACTTCCTTTTTACGTATGGTTGTGAGCACCTATCATTTTTGGCTAGAGAAAGTTTTTATTAGCGTATGAAACTTACATTCGCCGTTAAAACTTAATGTAAAGGAAGATTCAAGATGGCCCTGCAGAAAGGAGACTTTGTGTTTATCAATTATGTTGGTAAAGTTAAAGAAACAAACGAGGTTTTTGATACAACAATTGATGAAGTCGCCAAAAAAGAACACCTTCACAGAGAAGGCGACATATACGAGCCGAAACTTGTCATAACAGGTGAAGGCTGGGTTCTTAAAACCCTTGATGAAAGCTTACTAACAATGGAAATCGAAAAGCAATCAACCGTTGAAATTCCAGCAGAAAAAGCCTTCGGACAAAGAGATCCGGAAAAAATTAGACGCGTACCAATCAAACAGTTACTTGAAAAGCAAATTAACCCTGTCGTGGGAGCAAGAATTGAGTACAACGGAAAAATGGCAGTAGTCCGCTCAACCGGTGCAGGAAGAGTACTTCTTGACTTTAATCCACCATTAGCTGGAAGAACACTTGTTTACGATGTTACAATAACCAAAAAATTAGAAGCAATTAACGATAAAATCGCGGCTCTCATCCACCGCAGAATACCCAGCGTTGAAGAAAACAAATTTAAACTTTCAGTGCAAGAGCAGACATTAACAGTCGACATGCCTGAAGAAACCTATTACATTGAAGGAATACAAATCGCCAAACGAGGCATCGCAATGGACATCCAAAAATACATCATGGTCATATCAGAAATAAAATTCATCGAAACTTTCAAAACTGAAGTACCAAAAATCGAACCAAAAGAAGAACCAAAACAACAAGAAACCAAGCAGGAAGAAACAAAAGAAAATCAACCTAACGCATAAAAGCCAAGCAAACCATTAATTTTAATTTATTGTTCCAGTTTCTTTAGCTGCTTTCTCACATTCCTCAAAACTAAGACTAAGTTTATGGAGAATAGTGTAACGTTCGGGCCTAATTGTCACAGCAACCTCCAACGCCCTAATTAATTCTTCATCTTTAATGCCTAGTTCTTGAGCGGTTGTTGGAGCACCAATCTTCTTGAGCGTGCTCTTAATTTTTAGCCACTTTGAATGGTGGAGATAAGCAGTTAAAATTGAGCCGACACCGCATTGTTCACCATGCATCGCATGATGGGAGTTAACGATGTCTAAGGCGTGACTGAACAAGTGTTCTGAACCACTGCATGGACGACTGCTTCCCGCGATGCTCATTGCCACTCCGCAGCTGATTAATGCTTCAAGAAGAACACGCAGTCCCTCATCGTTTCCTTCTACAAAAAACTTGGAGTTTTCAATGACTAATTTTGCACTCATCAGAGCTAAACTAGCAGCGTACCCGCCATAGTACTCGCTGTTATCTACATGCGCCAACTTCCAATCCTTAACAGCAGTAAACTTGGCAATTACGTCTCCACAACCACTAATAACTGAACGCCAAGGCGCTTGAGAAATAATATCAGTATCCGCTATAACCGCTAAAGGTGCCTGAGTTAAGATTGAGTACGGCTTATTTGACCCCTTAATAGAAGCAAGGGGACTTGCAATTCCATCATGAGAAACAGTCGTCGGCACACTAATAAAAGGCAAACCTTGGCTTTCAGAACAAATTTTTGCTGCATCGATTTTTGTTCCTCCACCGACACCGAATATGACTTGAGGCCTTAACTTTTCAATCTCATCTTCTATGTCGAAAACATCTTTCATCGTTATAGCTTTAATAATTATAATATCAGATTTCATACCTGCTTTTTCAAGAAACTCGCAGACCTTTTTCCCCGCTAGCTCATGGCTTTTTTCGCCTGCAATTATCAAGGCTTTCCCGCTAAGTCCAAGCCGTCTTACAACTTCGGGAACCCGTGTAATTGTTCCTTTCCCAACAATCACTTCCCTTGGAAGCTGCATGTAATGGTAAGTTGAAGTCAAATTTACCCCTTAACTCAAAGGCTATATTAGTCCACTTAATTCAAAGGCTATAATAGTCAGTGAATAAAAGCTTAAAACTCTTTTGAATTTAACGAGAATGACTAACTATGAAAAAAGTTGTTAAGAGAACCGTGAACCGGGTTCTGTGAAGTTAGCGTTTGGTTTGGTGTTCATGTGAAAAACCATTTGGTGTTTTTGTGTCCATGTTAACTATTGTAGTATGGGCGAATTATCATCTCTTTTTTCAATAATTTCCCACGACTCAGGCAGCAATTTCCGAGCTTCAACAACAAACGAGTTACGATATTCTTCACTTGTAAAGTAGAACGTGACCTGATGATTGCTCTTTTCCCATTTTTTGTCAGTCTGACCACCCCAAGGAATCATCTTTAAACCTGTTTTTTGAGCATACATACTTAATGCCCGTAAACAATAGAGAACTGATTTAATATCAGTTTTAACTGTTATGCTAAAATGGTAATATTTATGCTGACTCATTCAAACCCCATCAGCTTTTTTATATTTCAAGTTCTTAACACTTACGGTAGCCAATGTAACTTGAAAAAGTCTATTTTGTCTTTTTGCTTGCGTTTTCTATCAAAGTTTTCCATTTATTCTCACCCTCAATAGTTATCCCGCAAGCTTCACTCGGAGTTTTACCGTTTAATGCTTCATGTGGTCTAATGAAGTTATGGAATAATTGGTAACCTGTCAAGATTGCTGTGTCGGTTGTTTTTAGTCCTCTCATGGTCTTTTCTCTATCTCGGATTTCTCCGTTCATTCTTTCCATTTTGTTATTGTGCATATCACCGCTAAGTTTGATTGCGTTAATGTGTTCGGTTCTTGTCTCTTTCAACTGTGTCCAAAACTCTTTCTTGTATGCGTCATGATAAGATGGCAAGCCATCAGTTATGAAGGTCACTGGTTTTTTGCCCATTAATTGTTTAGACATCTGCAAAAGCTTTCTTGCATCATGGCTATACTTAGTTTCTGCTACTTCTTGAGCTATCCAGAATCTTGTTTCATCATCCATCATAGCGAAAAGGTACTTCATATCGCCCTTTACCTTGATGTATATTTCATCGGCTCTCCAAGTATCGCTAACGTTTGGAGTGATAGTTTCAACATAATTCTTCATTAAACCAACATACTTCTTAATCCAGTTTAAAATTGTTCGATAAGAAACCTCAACGCCCAACAGCTTAAGCGAATTCTGAGTATTTCTTAAGCTTTCACCGCTAAAGTACAATTGCATAGCTGAGGTTATCGCTTGAGGGTTATGCTTCATTCGTTCAAAACCGATATTAACGGTGAAGTATTTTTGGCAATTTCGACAATAGAACACTTGAAGATTTCCACTTTTATTTTTGCGAACGCCATACTTCATTAAATTAGAAGATTGACAATAGACACATTCACCAAGATTCTCTATTGGAGCAATCCGTTTAGTTGCTTCTCTTAGTGACTTGGAAAATTCAACTGCAAAGATGTGTTTGCATTTTACATGGCGAAACTGAAAATCTGGGCATTCACAAACTAACTCGCCGTTAACCTGACAAACAGCATACTCACCGCTTCCAGATTGAGATTTTACAGTGTATAAGCAATCATCTATACGATTAACTTGATTTCCTTTCTTATGGGCTATCTCTAGACCTCTTTCTTCACGAACTTTCTCAAGTGTTTCAATGCTCATCATATCGTTTACCCTCTTGTTTACCCTAAACATTACCACATAGTGTGCCACTTTATAAACTTTAGGGTATTTTAGTTTATCTCTTAGCGGGTAAACTTATATACTACGCACCAACTTTATTACCCTAAAGAAGGTAAATATTATGGGTGAAAAAAGTAAACTCTCAATTGCTACACCGGGTAAAGAATCTCTAAGAACCACTGTACCTATGAGTATCCTTAAACACTACAAACTTAAAGCTGGTGATTGGCTTGAATGGGACTTTGAAGCTAAAGACAATAACATAATTCTAGTCGTTAGACCAATTAAAGAGCCTTCCAAGGGAAACATAGGTATTGATAAGGCAGAACAGACGATAAATAGCACATAAGGAGAGCGTCTTGTAGAGTGGAACTAAGCCTAGAGAGCTTTCTAAATAAGATAATTTGTGGAGACGCTCTTGCAGTCCTTAAGAAAATACCCTCAAATAGTATTCACATGGCGATAACCTCGCCACCATATAATTTAGGCATAAACTACGCAACATATAACGACGACTTAGAATATGACCAATACCTAAAATGGCTAAAAGACATTTTTGCAGAAACTAACCGGGTACTCATGGAAGGTGGCAGACTTGCTATCAATATCGCACCAACCAGTATAAAGAATTTCAGACCAGTACACCATGACATTTCCAGAATTGTTAGAGATATCGGTATGATAATGCGAACAGAAATTATCTGGTATAAACAGAGCATGACCGCTAAAAGAACCGCTTGGGGAAGTTGGCAAAGTCCATCAAACCCACATATAATTCCATCTTGGGAATATGTAATGGTTTTTTCAAAGAATGAATGGCGTCTTGATGCAAAACGCAAAAAAGGCGATATAGAAGAGAAAGCTCAAGCTGATATTAGACCAGAAGAGTTTGAAAAATACTCTGATGGCTTTTGGCAGATTCAACCTGATAATGAAGGATTTTGGCACATATCAGCGGAAAGAGTTAGAAACGGTCATCCGGCCCCATTTCCAGAAGAACTAATTTACAGGTTGGCAAAATTTTATACATACAAGGGTGACATATTGTTGGACATGTTCGGGGGCACAGGTACAGTAGCTTACGTTGCCATGAAGAATGACCGACAATTTGTGCACATAGATATTTGCAAAGAATATTGCGAAATAGCTCTTAAAAGATTGGAAAATTTCTGTAAACCCCAAATGAGTCTTTCCGTTGATACAGTATGTAAAAGAATTCAACCTGAAATATTAGTATTGGAAGCATGATTTATGGTAGAATCAGAAAGGCAAAGACGTGTACAAGAAACTGGGTCAAAATTAGAAGTCAATGTTAGAAAAATTCTTAATCAAATACTTAGCAAAAAAGATATTGAAGCTTTCTCAGTTTCGCAAATTTCACGATGGGCAAAGACGGATGGTGTTCACAGGAAACTATTGAACTATCTCAAAGTAGAAATTAAAAATTCATGTTCCCAAGACCAATCTCTGACATTACCTGATACGGATATTGTTGTTGTTTACAAAGAAGAGGATAAGGTAAACCATGTAGTCAAAGCTTGGCATCCTCTTTGTATTGTTAGCTGTAAAGTTTCGTTTCATGCAAGAGAAACAGAAGCCCTTTTTTGGGCACAATTAGTACGTCCTCAAAAAATCAAGTACGTCCTTGTTACCGAAGATGCGGATAGATATGGACAAAAAAATCAGTCAGAGCTTAAAACATGCGAAACTGGAAATAAACCTCGAAAACTGCTTGAGTGCTTCTTGGATAGAATCTACATAATAAAGAAGTACGATCAAGTGAATAATGGGATAGTTACTGACATAGACACGTTTTATCATGTTTTTGAGAGAGCTGAGGCTCAAGGTTACCGAGGAATAGAATCAAGAATTTTCGATGACTACGAAAGAAAGCCACATGCTGAATACTGCAAAAACGTTAGACCTTTTGACGACTTACTATTTGACATAATGAACTGGAAATTTGAAGAACTTAGACATTTTAACGTATCTAAAGCTTCACCAAACGAATTTTCACAGCAAAAATGACCAAACGCTAACTTCACAGAACCGTGAACCGTAATATTAATTAAGTTCACAGTATCGAATACATGTTTGTTAATTACTTCCTATAGTGGATGATATTCATCCTGAATTGGTTTTAGGGAGAACAAAAACTATGTCACAGAATAATGCAACTAGCCAATTGGTCTTGAAAGGTACTACAACAATAGGCGTCGTCTGCAAGGACGGAGTGATTTTAGCTTCGGACACTCGCGTTACTATGGGTTACTATGTTGCGCATAAATTCGGAAAAAAAGTCTATCAGATTGATGATCATTTGGGCATGACAATCGCGGGAACAGTTGCGGATGCACAAAAAGTTGTTGACATACTTATTGCCAACGCGAAGCTTTACAAAATAAATTTAAACAGACCAATGCCAGTTAGCTCCGCAGCAAGACTTGTAGCCAATTTGTTGTTCCAAAACAGGTATTTGCCGTTGTCAACTCAAGTTTTGGTTGGTGGCGTTGACGATACTGGTCCTCACGTGTATAATTTAGATCCATATGGAAGCTTAATGGAGGAAAAATCTGTTTCAACCGGTTCAGGTTCACCTATTGCTTATGGCATATTAGAGGATAAGTATCGTGAAGGAATGACGATTAAGGAACTGTTACCTACTATTGTAAAGGCCGTTAACGCAGCGATGAAACGTGACGTTGCAAGCGGCAACAGCTACAACATAACTGTAATTGACAAGAATGGTTACAGAGAATTAACGGAAGAAGAAAAAAGCAAGCTTCTTAGCTAGGATGTTTCAAATCGTGGCTCGAACCCAAGAAAAAGAAAAAGACCAAGTTGAAATTAGCCAATATATTCTTCAGCACGTTCCAAGAGAAGCAGAAGTTACCCGAATAGAATACGAAGGACCGATGCTCAGCGTTTACACAAAAAAACCTGAAGTTCTGGTCGAGCAAAGCAGTATTGTAGCTGAAATCGTCAGTGTTATTAGAAAAAGAATTGTAATTCGCCCTGACCCCTCGGTTCGACTTCCAGAAGTAGAAGCAGAAAAAATCGCAAGAGAACTAATTCCCCAGGAAGCGGAAATAACAGATATTAATTTTGACCCGAGTCTTGGCGAGATAATAATTGAAACAAAAAAGCCAGGTCTGGTTATCGGAAGAAACGGCGCTGTTTTGCAGGAAATTATCAAGAAAACCAAGTGGCGTCCTCACGTCTTAAGAAGCCCACCGATTAAATCAAAAATCGTCACTCATATGCGTCATTATCTTCATTCGGAAAGTAAAGAACGAGAAAGAATACTTCGAACAGTTGGCGAAAGAATTTTCAGGCAAAAAACCTTTGATGTAGGCAACGTAACGATAACAGTACTTGGCGGAGCACAAGAAGTCGGTCGTTCCGCATTTCTTGTTAAGACTCGTGAAAGCAGCGTTCTTTTGGATTGCGGAATAAATCCTGGATCACAGAAGCCTTTTGAGGCATTCCCAAGGTTTGATTCGCCAGAGTTCCAGATTGATTCCTTGGATGCAGTAGTTATCAGCCATGCACATCTTGATCACTGTGGCTTGGCACCGTTTTTGTACAAGTATGGTTATGATGGCCCAATTTACTGTTCAGCGCCAACTTCTAATCTAATGACTATGCTTCAATTAGACTATTTGGATGTGGCAAGCAAACAGGGCATTACACCTCACTATGATCAAAAAGATGTCCGTGAATGCGTTTTGCATACAATTCCCTTGCGGTTCGGGGTTGTCACCGACATTGCACCGGATATTCGCTTAACTCTTCATAATTCAGGGCATATTCTTGGTTCAGCAATGGTACATTTACACATAGGCGAAGGATTGCATAACATTGTTTATACGAGCGATTACAAGTTTGCGCGAACTATGCTTTTAGAAGCAGCCACCACTGAGTTTCCCCGCATCGAGACGGTAATAACTGAGAGCACCTACGGTGGAGTTGATGATATTATGCCGACAAGAGTTGAAGCTGAAGAAGGCTTAGTGAAGGTTGTTAATCAGACTTTGGAGCGAAGGGGGAAAGTGCTCATTCCTGTTCCAGCTGTTGGAAGAGCACAAGAAATAATGCTTATAATTGACGGATACATGAAACGAGGCTTGCTAAAGGAAGCACCTGTTTTCATTGAAGGCATGATTAGTGAAGCTACTGCGATTCACACCGCGTACCCTGAATACTTGGGACGCGAAGTTCGTCACAGCATTTTGCATGAAGAAATAAACCCGTTCCAATCGGATTACTTTACTATTGTCGAGCATCCGAGTGTGAGACAAAGCATTATGGATGGGGAACCATGCATTGTCCTTGCGACTTCAGGAATGCTTGAAGGTGGACCAGTAATTGAGTATTTTAAGAATTGGGCCAATGATGAAAAGAACACCATCATCTTTGTCAGCTACCAGATTGAAGGCACAATGGGTAAAAGGGTTCAGAAAGGCGTTAATGAAGTAACCATGATGGATAATGAGGGCAAAATGGTGGCTCTACAAGTTAAGCTGCAGGTTGATTCAATTGAAGGCTTTTCAGGTCACTCTGACAGAAGACAACTGATTAATTACTTAACTCATCTAACTCCTAAGCCTGAGCGGATATTTGTTTGCCACGGTGAAAAACAGAAAACAATTAACTTCGCTAATTTTCTGGATATTAAAGCTGGTATTAGCACGGTTGCTCCGGCGAATTTAGAGACTTTTAGGCTGCTGTAGGCACAGGCTCATTTGCAGTTGACTTTTTTTCACGCCAAATTTTTATGTTTTTCGGGCAAATCACAACTCTTTCTTCGCCTAAACGTGCAATGTCTCCACCGATTGCTCCAGCAAATTCAGAAAGTTCATTTACCGCACGTTTCACGTCCTCAATGCTTTTGGTTGCAAGCGGGCTCATTTTTAGAATAAGAATAACTCCGTTGTTAATGTCCGCCTTGATAGCCTCAAGATCAGATAGATCATGAAGAGGCATCGCTTTCAGGTATGTTTTAGTCGGTTCAGCTGCCATTTTTAGTTCTTGAACAGGTTTTGGTTCAGTTTCCATTTTTAGTTCTTGAACAGGTTCAACTGGTTTTGCTGGTTCTGGCTCCTTGGGCACTTCTTTAGCTACTTCAGCCGTAGATTCGGCTTTGGTTTCAACTGTTTTTTCAGGCTCCGATGTTACCTGCGTTGCCTGAGTCGATTCTGCTACAGACTGCTTTTCTGGCTCCTGAGGAGGCAAATTGTCAACTGGCTTTTCTTCCTTTTTACGTTTCCTGAATATGTCGAATAGTGGCATTTTCTCCACTCAACCCTATTAGTATCTATCATGCAACAGTTAAGCATTTCTTAATTCTTGCCTTAAAATTTAATTATTAAGTGTTGAATTGATAAAAATTGTATTGGCAAGGTTACATTTGCCTACTTGCTTAGCTTATTATATCAAGAAATGCCAAAAAAAATTCCCCCGACAAAAACCGCACTGCCCAGGGATGATTTTAAAGCAATAATGGATTAAAAAGAATTTAGGAATTTTTTTTGGCGGCTTCGAGCTGTTTTAGAAGCCAAGCCACGTTTTTTCCCAAACCCTCCATTACACGCATGCCTTCCTCATCTTTTTCTACTTCGCCTTTTTCTCTGCCCATGCCGATGTTCCAGTAGGAGGAACCTGGAACTATCATTTGATTAATTAAAAAGAAGTTGTTTATCGCGCTAAAAGTGGCTAAGGCGCCTGCTCTTCGATTCACAACTATAGCTGCGCCGACTTTTCTTTTCAGCAGACCATCATTTCGCATTGACACGTAGCCAGTTCGGTCAATGAGCGCTTTTAATTCGGGCGTCATCATTCCGAAGTAGACTGGTGAACCTAAAATCAAGCCGTCAGCTTCCCAGATTTTGGGCAAATACTCATTTACCTTATCGTTTTGGGCGCAAAGTTTGTTCTTTTTTTCTCGACAGATTTGGCAGGCCTTGCAGCCATGGATGGCTTCTCCTGCTAATTGTATAAATTCAGTTTGTATTCCCTCTGCTTCTAAGGCTTGTAGGGTTTTCTTGATTAGAATGGCGGTGTTTCCATCTTTTCTTCCGCTTCCATTAAAAGCGATAACCTTCATTTTAGTCACCTGCTAATTTGTTAAGTCAAGTTAGCGTTATAAACTATCTGCAAAAAAATTATCAAAATCTCTGCACCGAGTTTATCAGTTTAGTAAATTTTTTGAAATTAAAAATAAGAAAGAAAACAGAACTGAATCTAACTAATCTAGACAGTAAGCTTCTTCGCCATGCTGGCTTATGTCTAATCCTGCATCTTCTTCTTCAGGGCTTACTCTTAGTGGCGAAATTTTATCTACGATTTTTAGAAGCAAATAGGAGCCGCAAAATGCGAACGCTGACACAACAACCGTTGCTAGCAATTGAACACCGAGCTGATATGGGTTCCCATATAACAATCCGTTAACACCGTTGACATTGTTCACGGCTACAGATGCAAATAAGCCTACTGCTATAGCGCCAATCATTCCGCCTACTCCGTGACATGCGAACACGTCCAACGTATCGTCTATTCTTGACCTTCCCGAGCGCCAATTAGCTACCAAATTAGAGATTACTCCTGCTGCTAAGCCGATTATCACGGCGGCATAGAAATTGATGTAGCCTGAGGCAGCTGTGACAGCAGCTAATCCACATACTGCACCAACTGAAATGCCGACGGCTGACGGCTTTCCTTTAGTAATCCAATCCACGATCATCCAGCTTACCGCTGCCGCTGCAGCGGCTAAATTGGTATTTACAAGTGCTGAAACTGCAATACCGTTTGCTGCTAATGCACTGCCACCGTTGAATCCAAACCATCCGAACCACAGTAAGCCTGCGCCTAAGATCACGTATGGAATGTTGGTTGGCTTAAATTCAGTGCCAAGTGACGGTGCTTCTGTGCCTTTTTGATTTAGTGCTTTTAATTGGTCTTTCCAGTACAAGTTTCCTTTTCTTCTGCCAACGACCAGAGCTGCTGCAAGAGCAGATAAACCTGCTGCAACATGCACTACTAATCCACCTGCAAAATCTACGGCTCCAAGAACATGTAACCACCCGTTTGCATTCCAAATCCAATGAGCAATCGGCGAGTAAATGAACGTAGACCATAAAACAACAAAGATCAATAGCGGTTTAAACCTAATCCTTTCAGCACATGCACCAATTATCAGTGCTGGTGTTATTGCCGCAAATTTTAGTTGGAAAGCAAAAAAGAGTGCTTCCGGTATTGCTGGTGCATAAGAGCTCATTGTGAATGAAGTCATATTATTTAATCCTAGAAGAGTCCAAGGGTTGCCTATTACCCCGTCTACGCTTGGACCATAGACCAAGCCGTAGCCGTAGGCAAACCAGATAAGGCTGACCACCGCGAAAATTATTATGCATTGTACTAAGGGTGGATACCAGATTTTTTCGGCGTACAAGTCCACCATAAAAGAAGCTTAATGCGGGTGTCATTAGCATTACTAGTGCTGTTGAGGTAAGAACCCACGCTACGTCTCCTGCGTTTAGTGACATCTGCTTCGATACCTGTCCCTGAATTATTCTTCTCTATTGTGCACTTAACATATATTTAAATGTGACATTCGAGAAATTAGAAAGGGTTAATTTGAACAAATGTCCAAAACAAGAAACAATCAAAAATTTTTCTTTACATATGTTTAAAATAATCCTCGAATAATCAATTTTTGTTCAAATAAGCAAGTATTAAAAAGTTAATTTGTTCTACATTAATTTTGGAAAATAGGCATTAATTTTGGAGAACAATTAGAAAAAAAGCGTTTTGAAAATGCGCTTGATTTACTCTAACTGGTACGCTTCTTCCCCGTGTTCACTTAAATCTAATCCTGCATCCTCCGCTGCCTCACTAACTCGCAACGGGCAGAACTTGTTTATTACTTTAAGCAGGGCATATGATCCGAAAAAGGCAAAAGGCACAACAACGGCAACCGCTATTAACTGATAAACTAGTTGCATAGGATTTCCAAATAGCGCTCCATTGACTCCTGTGACGCCTGCTGTGGAGATAGCTGCCGTAGCGAACAAGCCTGTTGCGATTGAACCCCACAAGCCGCCCACACCATGGCAGGCAAAAACGTCCAATGAATCGTCAATACGGCTTCTTGCTGCCCGCCAGTTTCCTACAAAGTTTGAGATTACGCCTGCGATTAAACCAATAATCAGCGCTGAGGAAACGCTAACGTAACCTGCCGCTGGCGTAATAGCAACTAAGCCTACAACTGCACCAATTGCCAAGCCAGATGCGGATGGCTTACCTTTCCTTGTCCAGTCAACAAGCATCCAGCTTACTCCGGCTGCGGCTGCCGCAATGTTCGTGGTTACTAGAGCTGAAACAGCTATATCGTTTGCTGCTAGTGCGCTGCCTGCGTTGAATCCAAACCATCCGAACCATAGCAATGCTGCGCCTAAGAGCACATAAGGAATGTTTGTAGGCTTGAATTCTGACGCACTATCTTTTTGGTCGAGAGCTTTCATGTGATTTTTCCAAGGAATTCCTGCACCTTTTCTCCTACCGACTACTAGTGCCGCTGCTAAGGCAGATATACCAGCAGAAATATGCACTACAATGCCTCCTGCAAAGTCAATAGCGCCAAGACTATGCAGCCAACCAGTTGGGTTCCATACCCAGCAGGCGATAGGACCATAAATTAATGTTGACCAAAGCACCATGAAGATTAGCAGGGGCTTAAAGCGGATACGCTCTGCGGTTGCTCCTATGATGAGTGCAGGGGTGATTGCGGCGAATTTTAATTGAAATGCAAAGTACAACAGTTCAGGGATTTGTGGAGCGCTGCTCCATGGAGTGTTTATGCCCAAATTGTTTAGGGCTATTAATCCTGGATCAAAGCCGATGATGCCATTAACGCTTGTTCCGAAGACTTCCATGTAACCCCAGAGCATCCAGACTATGCTTATCACTGCGAAGATTGCAAAGCATTGAACGATTGTTGATATTAGGTTTTTTCTGCGTACGAGTCCACCGTAGAAGAATCCTAAGGCTGGCGTCATTATCATGACTAGTGCTGTTGCAGTTATTACCCATGCTATATCTCCAGAGTTGAAAGACATTTGGTTTTTCCTCTTTTGACAATTGTTACTTAATTACCTTGTTTGCTGTGCATTTAGCACATTGAAGTATTAAAGCCTATCCATATGAAGAGCCATTAGAAAACATAATAGTTAAACGTTCAAATAAATACCTCAATGTTGGACAATAATTCAAAGTGAACTAGAAAATTCTCTTCAAGCTGCAAACACGTCCAAAAAAGTAACCAAGCAATACAGCCCAGTAATGTAAAAAAACTTCATGTAAAGTCGCTTAATTAATAATTTACATTTTTAGCGCAAAAAATCCTGAACTTTTATCAATTAGAATCACTTTGCTTCGATAAAAATTAATTAACTTCGTAAACATAATTAAGATAGGGATAATTTCAATGCCTAGAGCCTTTGTCCTTCTTAATGTTGCAACAGGTTCAGAAGACGAAGTTTTGAAACAACTTAAGAATATTGAGACTGTAGAGGAATCTTACGTTTCATACGGAGTCTACGACCTTATCATAAAAGTAAAAGCTGACACCATGGAAAACTTAAAGAACACAGTTACGCAAAAAATCCGCTCAATCAATCAAGTAAGATCAACACTAACTTTGATAATGGTGGAAGACTAATTACATCTTCAGACTACAAAGATTGCCATAACTTAAGACGATTTAATTAATCCTTTGCAGAATTGTAAAAGCGAATAACTGGACAATGCGACGGTAGGTGAGGAGAGCGCTTTTAGATGTTGATGTAATCGTGGACGATTTTTGCTTGCTCCTTAGAAATTTTTTTGGAGCGAACTAAAGCATCAACTACCTGTGAGATTTTAGCTAAAGCGTGAACTTGGTAGCCAAGTTTTTCAAGGTTTTCTTTGCCGCCTTGTTCACGATTTACAACAACCAGCATGTGCTTTACTTGGGCACCCAAGTCTTGAAGCGGTTTTATTCCCTCGATTTTGGATAATCCTTCACTTACGACATCATCAAAAAACAAGACATTATCACCTTGAGCGACGTCTGCTCCTGCGATTCTGCCTGTTACGCCGTAGGCTTTGTCTTCTTTTCGCACTATGACGCATGGCATATCAACCTTACAAGCGATACTTGGCAAAATCAACGCGCCCTTCAGCTCAATCGAAGCCAACTTATCAATCCTATCGTAAGCCATTATGCTCTTGATCTCGTCAGCGGCCGCGTCAGCAATTATGCAAAGCTGTTTTGGCTTTGAAAGCAAACGGGCAAGATCAATGTAGTATGGGCTGGTTGCTCCTGACTTTATCTTGAAAGACCCAAACTTGATACATCCTGACTCAAACAAGGCTTCAGCAACTTTATCGACAAATGACATACAGGTTACCTTTCAAGTGAATGTAAACCTTAAAATTTAACCCTTTACCAAACAAATCAGCAAAAATCCTCTGAGAGCCTTCTTCCTGAAGAAGTCACGCTAAATGATCAACAATTAATCAAATGCAATTCTCATTAATTTACGAAGTATTTTTCTGTGAAAAGACGTAAAGAATTACCTGATTAATTTTTTTGACGAGCGCATAGTAATCTCAAATTAACTTGGCATCGCGGAACTTGCTAAAACCAATTAAGATTCGATTAGGAAACTCGCCTCCTTTTTTAGCCCTAAAACATCAAAATCAACAAGACAATGCCAAAATTAAGGTTAAGGTTTATATTTCAGTTTGATTTTTGCATATTTCCGATAAACACGTTCTAGGGAATGATAGTATATGGCGTATTTAACAACTACAGGTTCAGGACAGCCAGTCCTAATACTTAAAGAAGGAACAACTAGAAGCAAGGGTAAAGAAGCCCAGAAAAATAATATTGCAGCCGCACAGATAGTCGGCGAAGTACTGAAAAGCACATTGGGTCCAAAAGGCATGGATAAAATGCTTATCGACAGTTTAGGAGACATAACAATAACAAATGACGGTGCAACTATTCTAAAAGAAATAGACGTTGAACATCCCGCAGCAAAAATGATGGTTGAAATCGCCAAAACGCAAGATGACATGGTTGGCGATGGAACAACCACGGCTGTAATACTAGCAAGTGAACTTCTCAAAAAAGCTGAAGAGCTTTTAGATCAGAACATTCATCCAACAGTACTAGTAAGCGGATACCGTAAAGCAGCTCAAAAAGCAATCGAGGTCATATACAAACTTGCTGAGCCAGTCGACATTAATGACCGCAAAACACTTCTTAAAGTAGCATTGACATCAACAAGCAGCAAATCAGTTGGTTCAGCACGAGACCACCTTGCAGAAATAGCAATTGACGCAGTCAAACAAATCGCTGAACAGCGCGGAGACAAAACACTTGCTGACATTGATAACGTGCAACTCGTAAAGAAAGCTGGCAAGAGCCTTTTAGAAACTCAACTTATCCAAGGAATAATCGTCGACAAAGAAGTCGTAAGCCCAGGCATGCCAAAAATGAAAGAAAACGCAAAGATTGCCTTATTGGATGTGGCACTTGAAATTGAGAAAACAGACATTAGCGCGGAAATTCGCATTAAAGATCCAAAACAAATGAAAGCATTCTTGGACCAAGAAAACGACATGATGAAACAAATGGCTATAAAAATCAAAGCTTCAGGAGCAGAAGTATTATTCTGCCAGAAAGGCATTGACGACATGGTACAACACTTCCTAACTAAAGAAAACATAATGGCAGCAAGACGTGTAAAAGAATCAGATATGGCAAAGCTCGCTAAAGCAACAGGTGCAAAGGTAGTTTCAAACATTGACGACCTGAAAGCAAGCGACCTAGGCATGGCAGGAATAGTAGAAGAACGCAAAATCGGCGAAGACAAAATGATCTTTGTAGAAAAATGCAAAGACCCGCACAGTGTATCCATTCTTATCCGAGCTGGACTTGAAAGAATGGTGGACGAAGCAGAAAGAACAATGATAGACGCATTATCAGTCATTTCGGACGTCGTCGAAAACAACAAGATTGTAGCTGGTGGAGGAGCAGTAGAAATCGAAGTAGCTAAAGAACTCCGAAAGTACGCAACAAAAGTCGGCGGAAGAGAACAACTAGCAGTAGAAGCCTTCGCAGACGCAATAGAAGTAATCCCAAGAACCCTCGCAGAAAACGGCGGTCTAGATCCAATAGATATACTTGTCGAAATGCGCTCGACACACGATAAAGAAGACGGCAAAAACAAAGGCTTAAACGTATTCACAGGAAAAATACAAAACTGCATAGAAACCGGAGTTATCGAGCCAGTCGTAGTAAAAGAACAAGCCATCAAATCAGCAGCAGAATCAGCATGTATGATACTACGCATAGACGACACAATACAAGCAACCAAACCAAAATTAAGCGGCGGCGCACCAGGCGGAATGCCCGGAATGCCTGAAGAATAAAATTCTCCCTTAATTTTTCTTTAAAACTTCCTAAATAGCCGTAACCAAAAAACTAAACATTTCCTAAATTTTCTTAAAGCATTATTCTTAATCGCAACAAGGGCTAACTTTCAAGAAGGGTAGCTAGCAAAAGCTTACTAAATAATTCCATAGAAAGAATTTAAAGAATCGAACTTACACTTGAACGCTTCAGATTTATTCCTTAAGAGGAAAGTAAATTAATACAAGCTAAATCAGTATTTACGCTAAAGCCTAAAACTGCTCCGGTAGTATAGTCCGGTCAAGTATAGCGGCCTCTCGAGTCGCGGACCCGGGTCCAAATCCCGGCCGGAGCACTAATTAACTTTCCCGAAATAGCCATTTTTTAAGCTCTTTTTGGTATGCATTATCACTTGGTCAATTCTAATAATTGATTCACTGTGGACATTTCAATTTTGTAGTTAGTTACTTACTCCATTATTCGCTGAAAAAGCGTTTTATATTATAAAGAAAGGATGGCTTTAAATGCAGTCTGATTACTCAGTGATCCATTTCTCAAGCTCTTCTTCAAACAGAAGTTCTAATTTCTTTACGTCATCGCCACTCTTCTCTTGTGCTATCTTAAACAAAAGAAACATCTGTTGAATAATACTCTCAAATTGTTTGGGTACCTTTCTAAACAACGGATGCCTATTGTTTATTATTACCTATTCTTGTTTTTGGTCTATCGCTATTGTTTTTTTCAGGCAATTCTTGGTAACATAATCGATAATTGTTTCCGATTTCATTGGTTACAATTCTGTTCAGAGTTGAAAATTTGTCGGTTTCTTCTTCTTTCTTTCTGTTTTCCCGTCCTTTTTGATAATATTGCTTGTTAGTATATTTGAAAACGATGTCATCCAAAAAATTATGAATCCAATTCTTGAGCGCGATGTAATCCGGATTTGTTATTTTAAAATCGCTTCGATTGATGCTCATCGCAGATTCAAGGCCTTGGTCGATATAGATTTCACCGGATAGCCAGTTTCTGAAAAGTTGATAAGTGTTTGAAGGATATTCGAGAAATTGTCATTCCCCCATTGCCACATTTTTTATCCTTATCAGAATGCCAGAACACTCTTTAGGGTTGATAATTTTGTGTTGAGTGTATACATAACCTTTAAAGCGTAAGCAAACAGGAAGCTTACGCCTCATTAGTAAAATTTCAAAACTTCAAAAACCAGTTGACTTTGGGAACATAGATGAAAGTAATATCTCTACTGCTTGTGTACATACCAACCAATACAGATGAGGGCAAACACACCAGTACCCATCAGTAAATCAGCTCCGGCACTGGCAGCAGTGTATTGATTTAACAATAAGACGTTTGTTCCAGAATCAAATCCACTTGGTGAAATGGGCTGAATTGAATTCCAATGGTTTTTGACTTCTTGATTAGGATCTATGTGACCTAAATAGGAAGAATTAAAATACTACCAAAGGCGCAATCAAGAAATATGCTAAATCCAGAAGAAATAGCAGCAAAACGCAGAAAACAAATGAGAGACCCAGCTACGAACAGCTATTTTGTTCCGGATTTTACTCAAGGAGTCCAGATAAAGGATAGTAAAGACATTAAAAAAAATTTTCGGACTAGAACGTACATAGATCCCAGAGATCCGTCAGATTTATATGCACAATGGTGGACAAGTGTTCCAACCTCAGAAATCTGGTCACCGAAATTTCTAGGACTTGAAGGCGGTTTTCAAAAACTAGAGTTTCAGAATCCACCTTACAGCGCAGCGAAGAAAATGGGTGGTGATCCTCGAAAATACAACAATACGTTTACGATCCAACTCAACGGTTGCGATTATGATTGCAGCTATTGCTATGTGGACAGGGATTTGAATAATCCTGAAGCTGGCAGAGGACGATACTTCAAAGTAAGCGATATTATTGATGAGTACGAAAAACTTAGGGCAACCACTGAGGAACTGAATGTTATTAGGATTAGTGGGGGAGAAGCAACAACTATAGTTCCCGAACTAATAATCGACGTTTACAGGGAACTTGACAAACGAAACATTTCAAACAGTGTCTACGTTTGGGCAGATTGTAATTTGTCAACAACCAATTACTTGGAAAGAGTGTTGGATGAACTAAAGGAAACTATAGGCAACCACAATTTTGGGATAGTCGGGTGCTTGAAAGGCATTGGAGACGGACAAGTAGGATCGGAAGATTTTTCTCAGATTACTAATTCACAGCCTGAATTCTTCGCAAAACAATTTGAGGTTTTGAATTTCTTGGTCAATGAACTTAAGGCAGACACATATGTCTATTTAATACCGATGGTTTTTGCTGAAAATGACGAGTTAAAAAGAAGATTGAATATTTGTTGTTGTAGGCTCAAACAAATTCATACAAATCTTCCGTTGAGGGCAAACATGCTGCAAATTAAATCGTATTCCGCTGTGAAGCCAAATATGGTCGCTGCCCTTAAAGAAGGAAGAAAACTGCCTTGGCACGATAACGAAAGTCCAGATGAGTGGTTTCCGAAATTTGTGCGATTTCAGAAAACTGTTACGCAATTGTGGTATGAAAGTGTTCTTCCAAGCTTTTATAGCGAGCCAGAGATAAGAAGATACAGATGTGAGGTTCCGCTCTGAAAGAGAGATGAATGGATAAATGAGCACACCTGAAATCATTTTCTTCTTTAAATCAACCTATTATCCCGACTTCAGGCAGAAGATTCTTTCGATTCTCAGTTTACCAAACGGCCTGATTCAATTTGTCGAGTATGACGAAAAATGGCTATCCGATGACATTAAATTGAATTTGAACAAAGCTAAAAATATATCTGGTCTCGTAATCTTCCTTGATTATTCAAAACAGAACGCAGAATTTTATCCAATCAGACGTTGCAAAGTTTCAGAAATCATACCACCTACGATAGGGGTAACTTATCAGATTATTCTAAGCATGGAAGATTTCGTAAATCCGGTTGACACTAAGAAATTCAACGATGATATCCGAACTATTTTGAGTCAAAAAAAAATGTTATCAAAAGCCACTCCAAATAGTGATGAATATCTTCAAAAACTTGTGTTAAAAGGCGCCGACCCTTTAGTTGGAAATCAAAACAGCACAAACTCTCAACAAGAGATTTGGGAAGAGACAGCCAAAATGTTGGCAAGAGCTGACCCTATTGCCCGATTGAAAGGGCAAGAACAATTTAGTAATTCGATATTTTTCAGAACCAACATTCTTCTCAGAACGGAGCTCAAGTCCCAATTATCCATTGAAGAACATTCTTTTAAAATCAGTCAAGGAAGACCGTATGCTGTATCTTTGAGTGCTTTTAATCCAGATCATCAGAAGCATAACAACAAGCCAAACAAAAAAATTACCATTAGCGTTGATGATAAATTAATATCCCATGTAGGCTCATCAGAGATTGATTTGCCAATGGCTCAGGACAAATATACCAAGTATTTTGATTTTCAAACCAAAGAAACTCTTACAAGCGAAAGCTCAGAAATAGTTGTTACAGAATCCGATGAGAATTTTGAGACGCCTTCGATCAAGCTTCCATATAAATTAATGTCAAAGAGACTTGAAGTTTACTCCCTTATAGTATCTATGATCGCTGGAATCCTTCTCATAGGAATAGCAGCCACCTTCCCCAATGACATTGTGACATATTTCAAACTCAGCAATAACTACGTCACTATTTTGACTTTTGTTTTTCTTATTGTTGGCTCATTTTTATCAGGAATTCCACTCGTCTGGCTTGAAATCAAAAAAAGGACTTTATGAGGGAAAGCCAAAACGACCCGTTGATCTCTATAACAGTAGTTAAAAATTTTTGAACCTTTTTAATCTAAAAAGCAAAATAGAATAGCTCGAATTAAGGCCGAAATAAAAAGGAGATATGCGGGTGATATCTCCACTATCGGCTACGTTCAAATTCCCCACCGATCCAAAAAAAGGGAGTTTTGCGGGAGACGTCTCCATTTGCTTGGGGTGTAATTCCCAGTTTTTCTGGTGTAATGCTGATGGTTGAGTTCACATAGTCAATGTCTGCACAGTTTAGTTTCCAGGCTTAGAAGCACAAGAGAATAGAAAACGAGGGCAAAGAAGAAGATACATAGCCCTTAGATGTTTAGTTGCCAAAGATTATTGTTCTTTGCGCTTTTTATCCGCCTCACTCATCGCTTGATTAATCTCTTCGTGATTCCAGTTGACCACCTTGCAACCATTTTCTTCCATTGCTTTTGGTGTCTTTATTGAGGAATCATCTTTCATTTTTACACCTATTACACCATTACCAAGCCTTATGCTTTCTTTGATTTCCCAATCCACCCATTCGCTCTTGTGAGTGTCTTCAGTTAAGCACACAATTGTAACAGAAGATTGCTCAATTCTTTGTCTGATCCCACTTTTGATATACTCGGCGTTTTCGCTGTTAAAAGGTGCTCTGAGCGAAAAGTCAATGAAATCAAGGTCTGAATTTTCATTTTTTGCCTGACCACGGAATAAGTCAACATAGGTCTTATCTTCTCCTTTGAAGCTGAGGAAAACTTTCTTTCTAGATTCTGGAGCTGGTTTTTCAAGCTCTTTTCGAGCGATATCCTGCAACTTGTCAGTATCAGTTGCTCCACCATGACCCGTATCGCTGTATACCGGTGAACCACCCACATTAAACACCTTTAGCTTTAAATTGTGGCAAGTCTTTTCCAATTGAACCGAGAAGCTCCAGGCAAGAAATACACTTCCCACAATAAGTGTCGTTACCCGAGTGACAAGAATATGTTTTTTCTATTGGAAGTTTGTAGTGTTTAGCAAGTTCGATTACTTGGCTTTTGGAGAAATTAATCAGCGGCGTCAATATAGTAATATCATCGTCCAGAGCTTCGTTTACAGCTATATTTGTATTGACAACAAATCTGCCAGTCTGATCAGGAAATATATGTGACTTTTCTGTAAGCAAACCGATTGCTACTCCCCTAGCTCCTTTGAAATGAGCATAAGAACTTCCGACAACAAGAAATAAGAGATTTCTTCCGGGAAGAAAAGCTTGATCACGTATTTCCTTTTTTGGGTCAGTAATTCCTGTCGGCATTAATTTGCCATAACCGCTTAAGTCGATTCTGATTGGGGCAGACAAGCCAGATTCCTTGAAAACCAGTTGACAGGCAGCCCATTCCTTGTCTTTAGCTAATTGACCATAGTCAATAAAAATCGGTAATATTTCTTCTCCTTGTTCAACAATAATTTTTGACATAGTTAGAGAATCAATTCCACCAGAAACTAAACTTACAACTGCCATACTATATCCTCCTTTTTTACTAGGCGCATAACAGTCCAAATGCCTATATCCAAAGTTGCAAGCGATCTCTTTTTAGATATCGCGTATATTCTCAACTTATTTTCCATCTTAAAATAGGGATGCATTTTCTGCTTGTCTATCAAGTCCAAACTATCGCTCAATCGAAGCAATCTCATGTATCGGTCAACATGACAATCAAGAATAGCCAAATCATTGCTAAAACTTATGTTTCTAAGAAAAAGACTTGCTTGTTTTGGTCCTATACCTTTGCATTTTTCAATCAGCGTCGCTCTTGCTTCAATCCCATCATGAGAGCTATTTAGAATATCCTTTATCGTAGTTTTGTCTTCATAGTATATTTTAACCGCGGTGTCTACGATAAATTTAGACTTGGATTTCGGGTAACGCTATCTTGAACCTAGGCGGCCTTTCATTGGCGGATACATGGGTCTGCCTAATTCCTTGGTTATTGCTTTTTCAACACGCTTAGGATTTTTCAAAATAGTAGAAATATCAAGCAAACCAGTTTTTAATAACTGGATAGAACATGCTTTCGCAGTCTCATATCTAACTCTACTGCCCAATATACAGGACACCAATTCTGGCCAAAGCTCTTCCTCGCAGAGGTTTTTCCAACAAGAGCCAGTTGTTTGTTGTGAATCGACGAAGTCGCACACCTTCATAATAGTATTCTCAATTCTTTCAGTAATCAAGCAAAGTTCAGTCATTTCAATACCGCTATTTTCTTTACTTCCAATACGTTTTTGTCAGATAGATACTCTTTGAGCAGCGTATCAACTTTACATGATTCAAGAGATTTTTTGATTTTTTCCAAGAATCTTTGATAGAAGATTAGATTGTGGGCCATGACCTGGTAATCGTATGGAACCTGTTTCAATTGACATGCCTCGCAACTACAGGTTGACAAATCCTTCTGTGAAAAATGACCCTGCTGACAAGTTTTTGGGTCCATAAATACACTTGACCAATCAAGGGCATCGAAGGTATCAGCTCCACACAATGTGTAAATAAGAATTGAAAGTGGGTTACCTGTGCCGAGAATATGCATTGGTATCAACTTTCCGTCTTTATCAAGTTCACTTCGAATGTTTTTAATTGATAGGGCACGTTCAAAAACGCTACATCCTAATTCCCTTTCAGGGACAGCAATTATTTCGGGATTAATGCTATCAACGACTTTTCTAACTACTTTCGGAAATAAATCAGGCCTGGAATGAAACAATGCAATAGTTGACCCTGTTTTTTGCGAACCTGCTGTTTTTGCAATAGCCGATACAGTATCTTTGATGTATGATTCTGTTTTTGTGTCTTTTTCCCAGAAAACATCAAAGGAAAAGCAAAAGTCTGGGCAAACAGTCTCCAAAGCATCTCTTAATCCGTCCAGATTCCATTTTTTGTCTTTGTACCAATAAGCTTCATAGTTACCATTATCTAAAAAGAAAAAAGTGCCTTTCTTTCTGTATTTTCCCAAAAGCTTCTCAAAATCCTCTTTTTGCTTTTTTTCAAGCTTGCAATAATCATAAGCTGAGACAAGAAACGACGGATACCCGACGTTTTCTATTAAGTCAATATATTGCAAAACTGTCCAATTTGCTTTTGTACTAGATGTCGCAGGGACAAACAAAGGGGTTTCAAATGATTTTCCAGAATCTTCAATTTTAAAAGATCTAAGTGATTTTTTTTCAACAAGCAATTAAATCGCCTTATTGATTTTGTTTCTTCTTGGTTTTTTCAATTGTGACCCACTGTGAATGTTCGTCGGAAGTAATTGATTCAACTCGCTGAACAAACAAGCTCTCTGGTTCTTCTGCATTTTTATAGTCGTCAATTTTACCTGTGTAAAAGAAGAGTTCTTTCTTTAGTCTTTCACATGTAAACCTATAATTATGCCATTTTTCCTCGAATTTGGAATAGTTCAGGATTCCGATAAATATAGCCATTGTAGCTGAAAGGATTACTGTTACCCATTTTTGTTCAAGCAAAGCGAATATTGGAATAATTGCTGCAACAAAGATTGTTGGGATTTGGAATATGTAATTCAATCTTTTGTAAAGGATTGCTTTGGTGTCATACCATTTTACTTGGTCATTGTACCTTTCTTGGAGATATTTGTCGAATTCAGATTTTTTCATCTTTGCATCCTCAACTCTTGCGAGCATCATAAATCTAATTTTGCGCTCTGCTGAGCCAATTTGAAACCCTTTTTAGTGAACTCAGCCACAGGCGTGAATGAAATGCCTCCTCTGGCATTAAACTTGCCCGATACTTGCATCCATCTAGGCGCACATACCTTTACACAATCATCTAAAATTCTGTTAATGCAATCTTCATGAAATTCAGGAAAATTGCGATAAGAGAAAATGTAGATTTTCAGCGATTTTGACTCTAAGCATTTTTCGTCGGGAACGTAGCGTATGCGAATTACCGCAAAGTCTGGTTGTCCAGTTAACGGACAAATGTTGGTAAACTCGGGTATATCAATATTAATGAAATAATCACGTTTTGAGTACCTGTTTTGAAATATCTCAAGAATTTTGGCGCTGGGACGATTAAAAACAAATTTTGTGACGTTCTTTCCTAAAACGGCGCTTTTTAGTTCTTCTTTCCTGCCTTGAGCCATGAATACAATTATTCTCTTGGATTTAAATATTTTAGGGATTGGAACCGCTTAAGTTGCGATAATTAATCAAACTGGATTTATGAAACGTAAAATTATGTTAAACACTTCTTTTGAGATAACCTCTTCTTTAAAGTATTCAAATTAACAAAAAGATGTAAATCGTGTTTTCCGAGTTAAAACCCGAGTATAGACCTAGGCCGGAGCACTAATTAACTTTCCCGAAATAGTCAGTTTTTAGGCTTTTTTTGGTAATTAAGGCGTTGCAAATCGAGCTTAGTTTAAGCGTATTTGCCGCTTGTTTTCCCTGAAAATTCGTTTATTACTTCGCAAGCATAAAACTCCCCCAAAAAATAAGCAAAAGACGGTTTATATGTTTGGGATTAAAAGCGCACGTAATACTTGATTCCAACTACACCTTCTTTCTATTTAAGTAACTCTTCATCTAGATTATCTTTTGGACAATGTGGATCAAAATCAAGTTTACACGGGTAGCGTGAAAAATGAGGTTTAAGAATGGCGGTTTTGTTTTAGCATGCGAAGAAAGGAGGAATCTAAGCAAGCCTTTGGAGTGGGTTTTTCTGATTATTCTTTGGACGTTGATTCCGGGTTTAATTTTGTTTTTCATTGTTTTAGGTCTTAGTTTTTTCAGGGTTAGTTTACTAATTCAGGTTTTGGTTGTCATATTCGGTATTGTGATATTAACTTTCCGAGCGTTTCGTCTTTACAGAGGAGTTAGGATGGATATGCTTGCCAATGTCAAGGCAGGTCCAGAATACTAGTTGGCGCAATAGGAATTGCTATTACTGATTTAAAACAGAAGGGGGAAATTCGTGTCAAGAGTGAATTCTGGCAAGCCGTGGCAAAGGAGAGCTGGATAGAAAAAGATAAAGAAGTAGAAGTAATTGGTATCGAAGGGCTCGTCCTAGCTGTCAGAATGGTTGCTTTTAAGAAAAAAGGGGGCTTTGCAGGTGAAATCTCCACTTAACTGGGGGTTTAAGTCATGTCTGTTCAATTTACTGTTGCGTGGAATCCAACGCACCTGCAGGTATATTTGCTTGTTAAATAACAAAAGTCAACTAGCCACAAAAGTACTGAGTTGAAGTTAAGAACTACGTCCAAAGTTAACCTAATATACGCTTAGAGCTTACCTTTTATTATCAAATTTGAAGGAAAGGGGAGAAATGAATATGCCAATTGAAGAGGGTTTGTATTTGATTGGTAGCAAGATTATTCCGCAGTTAACCGCACGAGCGAGGGTGTCATCGTGATCAGTATTCCCATTATCGAGGGACCCATCGCCGGTCCCAGCGTACCTTTTTTGATGAGCACACCATCGAATCAAGTCCTAACAGCCGCTGGATACGAAACAAAAGAATATTTCATCTCTGGAACTGCTATATCATATCGTAATGTCAATGAATTACCAGCGAACGGCATCTGGGAAGTAGAACCGATGGGATCTGCTGCCTATAAGACCAGGATTATAGTCTGCCAGCCCTTGGATGTTGCCAAATTCAACGGCACCGTTGTAATGGAGTGGCTCAACGTTTCAGGCGGACTCGATTACGCACCCGATTGGATATTTATGCACAACGAATTACTCCGCCGGGGTTATATCTGGATTGGCGTGTCGGCACAATGTGGAGGAGTTGAAGGCCACTCATCCATTTCATTAGGCAATGTCAAATTGGATCTGAAAACCGCTGATCCGCAACGTTATGGGTCACTAACCCATCCCGGGGATGAATATTGCTATGATATTTATTCACAAGCTGCCAGAGCCATTCGTAGCCCGGGCAGCGTCAATCTACTCGCTGGATGCCATGCCGATCGTATATTGGCGGTAGGCGAATCACAATCCGCTATGCATCTCACTTCCTATGTCAATGCTATCCAGCTCCGTGATCAAGTCTTTGATGGATTTCTTTTACACGGCCGATCGGGTTTCGCATTATTCGAAAACAATTCAACTGAGGTCAATTCTAAAGAGAATATTGATTTTTCAGATATGGATCAGGTTTTCATCCGCACTGACATCAATGTTCCCGTTCTGATATTAGAGTCGGAAACGGATCTCATGTTGCTTGGTTATTATAAGGCAAGGCAGGACGATACGGATAAAATCCGGCTGTGGGAAATGGCGGGTACCGCACACGCTGATCTCTATCTGCTCACAGGTAAAGATGACACCGGTAATGATCCATCGTTTGCCAATGTAGTTGAGGTAGCAAGACCTAATTCTGGTTTTGCGGATTGCGATCTGCCGATAAATGCGGGACCACAGCATTTCATTACAAGAGCGGCGATTCACCAACTCGACAAATGGGTGTGCACCGGTGTTGCCCCGACTGCCGCTGCCCGACTCGAGATCGCTGGTAATCCCCCAGAACTTGTGCTCGATGAGCTTGGCAATGTGAAAGGTGGCATCCGCACCCCCTTTGTCGATGTACCTGTCGCCAGGCTTTCCGGCCTGGGTCTTTACGGAACTACTAAGCTGTTTGATAAAGTAACACTCTCAAAATTGTACCCCGACCACCATACTTATGTAAAGGCTGTAGGAAAGGCTACTGATGCAGCTGTACAATCAGGCTTTTTGCTGGCCGAGGACGGCGAGCTGATCAAGGCGGCCGCGACAGCATCAGACATAGGCAATCCCTGACGCCGAAAGGTATAGATGCGCCCCCTGCCCAATATCATTTCTTATCGCCCGACACCTTAAATGCGCTATAAAAAAGGGAAGACGATGCGGGCGACATCTCCCTGACATGGGTTCAAGTCCCACCCCGCGCACCATTATAAGTAAATTGCCGAGGGGTGGCAAAACTTGTTTCCCGCAGTTGCCATACGCCAGCATGTTACTTTCTTTTTCTGAATAGGTTACCATCTTGGAAGTCGCAGACGTGATCAAAACCGTCCTCAACAGCTATCAAAATCACTTCTAACGTCAACAGCCAGATGAAGTCTAGCCAGCGGTAACAAGCGTTTAAGGCATCAGACAAAACATTAGTATTTAGAGGCTTACTCTTCCAATTCTTCTAATCAGAAAATTCGCTATTAACGCCACAGCCAAATCTGCTATAATCCACACTATTACCGAAATGAATCGTAATATATCCAAAACGGTGAAAAACAGCAAAAGAACTATTGCAATTACACCAACTACTCTCTTTTTTCTTCGTACTTCGTCAGAAGCTAATGGATTGGCAGACATATCAACCACTTTTAACCCAATGATACAAAGTTCTTAAAATATAAATCCCTAATTTTTTACACATTGCAAATAAAAAGGTTAGACTCTAAAGATTATAACTATGGAGCAACACAAAAGCAAGCAACTTTAACGCGTAGAAAACAAACTAAAAGTACTGCAAAAAAGATGGTGAAGGGCGAGTGACATCCCCACCGTGATGAGGGTTCAAAGCCTTACCCTCCGCACTATCAGAATTCGATTTCATTGATATTAACAAAAATCTATCAAGCGTGTTTTCCGAGTCAGAACCCGAGTATAGAACTAGGCCGAAGCACCAACTTTCGCAGAATAGTCACCCTTTAAGCTCTTTTTGCTAATTAAGACACGGCAAATCTAGCCCAGCCTTGTGTTCTTAACAATTTTTGCACATCGTCCATACTTGGAAACGTTATTCTCAAGTTTGCTGGCTCAAAATACCCAAGCAATAAAAGCGTTAGTGCGCATGCAAATTTCGGTCTTTATGTATGATGATTGCCAATTTATTTTAATTCTTTCCATTTCATGCTAGGTGAGAAAAATTAACGATTAGCAGCAAAGAAAATGATGATAATGCCCAAGTTTCTTTTTGTGGATAATGGCAAGGCAATTTTTTAGTTAAGTAAAAAATTAAAAAATAGTTTAAAAGATATGGAGGTTTTGAGTTAACCCCAGAACACGCTCTGGAGCACACTGGTGATTTTTATCACGGTCATCGCCTTTCGCTAACAATTTTATGATTGAAAGCAAAAAAAAGGTGCAATTCAAATTGTGCTTAAAAACCTTTTATTCATGCAATTTTGTAAATAGGTAACTCAAAATATCTTTATTTTGTGTTAGAAGTATTAGCTTGCTATAATTCAACCATAAATATTCATCAGACAGTATAGTTTTTCAACTTCACAAACCTGCACACGGAAAGTATGAGGAGGTGACAAGAAGATGGCGAAAGTAAAGTATGGTACACAAGCATATTATGACTTGTGGGCGAAAACGATGAGTAATGATCCGATCATGAAAGCGGGAAGTCTTACAGAGAAGTGGGCGTATGTCTTTACTGACAAAATTACTGATTTTGGTACTCCGTTGACTTTTATTGCTACGTGGGACAATGGGAATGTTACTGTTAAAGAGGGAAACCTGAATGATCCAGTTGACTTTAAATTCCTAGGTGATTATGTAACATGGGCTGGAGTTGTGCAAGGAACGATTAATGCTCAGAAGGCAACAGTTACTGGGAAATACAAGATTGAAGGACCATTCTCAAAGATGATGAAGAACATTAAAACTATAACACGAATGGCTGAGCTTGCAAAGAATCTTCCAGATGTGGAATATTAGTTATTGAAACAGCAAGATCAAGGCTACGGTTAAAGTGCCTCCTTACCGCGTGAGCTATTCACACTTAGTTATCCATCTTCTCTGAATCAATATGTGTGCTTGCTCGCGCGTGCACGCTCCCCTCTTAGTGTTTGAAAATAATGTCTGCTTTAAATGAATTAGAGAATTTTTTAATTTTAAATTAATTAGATCAAAAAAAATGGGGGCTTCATTAACCCCATGTTGGGTAGTCAAAACCCATGTCTTTAAACTCTTTCGTCATCCTATTGTACATATCCACAGTTTCCTTTCTAGGTTTCAAAGTTTCCGGGTCATAGTCCAAGTAAAGACTGCGCATTATTTGACTAATGTCAAATACCTTTATAGCCGGTGCAAATTTCTTGGTGAGCTCTTTTATTATCTTGGTCCCTTCGCTTACTTTTATTCCAGCAGCTGCTCGTGTGAATTCACTTCCAAATCTTACACCGATAACGGGGCAACCACCATCGACCATCCACATTCCTTCCATGCCAGATATACAAGCATTAATGCAGCTACATGCTGTTGCATACCAATCAGCGTCAGTCATAGGTTGCATTAATCCTAATCCGGTGGAAATCCAAGGAACCTTTATGTTTCTTTCTGCAGCCAAAGCCATCGCTGAATTAGTCCAAAAACAATCTGTACCTACATATAGGTTATCAATTGTGTTGTTCATTGCCTGGGTGAATGACCCGTCTGCATAAGCCATCTGACCCAGCGAATGAGCCATTCCCTCAACAGCCGCTTCCTCAGGACTACTGATATAAGCGTACAGCGTAGGACTACAACTCTGCCACGGAACAATCCCATGCTGCATAGCAAAGTAAGCAAGATTAAGCCTATCAACGACTACCCTCATGTCCTGCAGTATATGCACTGGCATCATACAGTTCCTTAGGCGTATAGTAACCAGGATCAAAAGCCTGCATCAACGCAACCATACTCGTACCAGTCTCAGGAAAACCAAGCAACATACCAGGCCTTCCCGCAGCGCGCGCCCCAGCAGTCATCAACTCACATTCAGCATGAACAGCAAGCGACTCAGTAGGCGTAGCATACGTTGACTTCTGACCAAAAGACGCCTCAAGTATTCCCGTCATCATTCCATCTGTCGTCGGTTCACGAGCAGCGAGATAAACAGCGTCCCTCCACTCTTGTATGTTGCTTCCCATTGTTCCGCCCGCATTTAGGCAGTATGGATGCTGCTTATCCTCAGGACCTCTAATACCCATCTTTAGCACGTCTCTGCCGGTTCCCCACTCAACCTCATGCTTTCGTGTTTTGACAACTTCTCTCAGTTCATTTTCATTGAATTTAACTATGTGTTTAGTATCTTTGCAGTATAATCCGCACTGAACTAGCACTTGTATACCAGCTTCAAAAATAGCATCAGCCATCTGTGCATCTGCCATTACTGGCTCGCCATCCCATTTGATCTTGTAATCTTGGATGACCTTCTTTAGTATCGTCGGAAAATATGTGACCTCAAATTCGTCTTCTTTCATGATTGGACCAGTTCTAGTTCTTTCCAAGACTTCCCACAATAGATATCCCATATTTTTTCACCTTTCCTTTTTTACTCCTTAACTATTTCTTTTGCAGCAATATATCCCATAGTAAGAGCAGGCCCTACTGTAGATCCACCACCTGGATAACCCCAGCCTAAAATGCATCCAGTGTTATTTCCAGCCGCATATAGACCGGGTATTATCTTGTTGTCGTAATCAAGCACCTGAGCCTTCGTGTTTATCGCAACGCCTCCCGCAGTACCAAGAACCCCTGGAAGAACCGCGATAGCATAGAACGGCGGTGTCTCAAGAGGTGCAAGGCATGGACTTGGACCCTTAAAGTTTTTGTCTCCGTAGAACCAGTCATAATAGCTTTCACCTCGATGAAACTCTGGATCCTTACCTTCCTTAGCAAACTTGTTAAAGTTCTTCACTGTTTCCTCCAATCCATTAGGGTCTATGCCTACCTTTTCAGCCAACTCCCTTAGTGTATTGCCTTTTGTAAAAGGAGGTGATCTCAGTTCTTCGCCTGGCGGAAATTGTGCAACCATATAGTTTTTGCGGCAGGCTTCATCAACGATCATGTATGCTGGATAATTTGACCAGTCATGTTTGAGGGCATCGTAATTGGATAATGCTCTCATAACACTTCTATAGTTAATGGCTTCATCAACGAACCGCTTCCCATACTTGTTAACCCATATTGTTCCGGGAGTAGACTTATCATACATAATCATTCTGTAAGACGGATGACCCTCATATGAATCTCCATCGACGTAAGTTGTTGGGAACCACCATGCATCCTGCATCTGCGACATTTGTGCTCCAATCTCCATTCCCATACGTTGCCCATCGCCAGCATTACCGGGTCCAGACATAGGTCCAAACAGCGGACCTCTTGTAAAGCTCTTGGTCATTATCGGGTTCCATTCGAAGCCTCCAGCGCACAAGATTACGCCTTTCTTAGCGTGAACTGCCAATTCTTTTCCTTTCTTCTCTGCGATTACACCAACAACTCGACCTTTCTCAACCGCTAAGTGTTTTGCAGGAGTCTCAAGCATAATGTCGATTCCCTTATCTCTACACGACCAAGCCAACGATCCAACCAAGCCAAGTCCCAGTGCAATTAATCGATTATTTCCCCTTTCAAGTAAGGCTTCCATATCCCATGCGCCAGGAGTGGCTATCGCGTTAAGTCCACCCCACTTGTCATTTTCATCAATCAGCATTGGGAAGCCTTGTGGCGATATTCGAAGCTTTTCAACAAGTTCCATTGGCATCTGTTTACAATCAACAAGTAGTGATTCTATGGTTCTGCCTGCTTTTATCGCTCCATCCCATTCTGGGTAATATTCAGGCATAAACCGCGTATGACCCCATCTTACGCGTGTATGATCTTCAAGATAGTCAGTCATCTTCCATGCGTTATCAACGTAAGTTTCAATGAGTTCATCAGTTGTATATCCCATTGAACACTTTTTTGAGTACCTTATAGCCATCTCTCTGCCTACATCACCATCGATACGCTTAAAGCTCCAAGTCTTTTTAACCGGATCATAAACTTCAACTTTGAAGCCCATTCTGAGAAATTTATTGTTAGGCACCCACAATCCGCCTCCTGACAACGCTGTTGCTCCACCGATCTGATCAGTCTTTTCCAGCACAACAACCTTCGCTCCTTCAGTAGCTGCTACGTTAGCTGCACATAAACCGGCAGCCCCGGACCCTACCACCACAACGTCAGTTTCAATATCCCATTTCTTAGGATTATTTTTATCGACCATTTCTATCACTGGCTCAAGTTATGCGATTTGGATGATAATTAAGTTAGATTATAAGCCATTCTCGGCTTTCATCACAAAATAAAGCAATTAGGCAATCGTCATTCACATATTTGCATGAAACACAATTTTTTAGACACAATTTTATTTTGAACTTTTAGCAAGAATGAACCCGCAAATTCTTTATGCTTTTTAACTGAATAATCCTGTTTCGTTCAGCTTTGCTGAATCAGCCGACTTTACAGCCGCTACAAAAGGTTACGCAGTTCAGTATTCCCTTTTCAATTGAATGGCAGGATCAAAGATCTCTTGTTTCAAGAGTAAATAAGCAAGTCCTCAGTTGTGGCTATGCAAAAAGAATTAGCACTTCCCCCTAAGACAAATGTGACCTAATTAGCCATCGCTTTATTGAGATTTGCATGTTGAAATAAGTATGCTTGGACTTACGTTTCTATTCTTGGCAACTAGGCTAACGGCGTTTAGACAACGCTACGATACAGACTAGCAGTTTGCACGCGTGATAATGCAAACAGGCAGCAAATAAAAGCAATTGTTCGATTGTTAGTGAGAATTAGCAAATTCCGGGCATTTTGCGAATTTTCTTTAAATATTTTTTCCTGAGTTCTTCAGCTTCTTTGCTTTCTTTTATTTCACTTGTTGATGTTTCTTTTGTGTTTGATGACATTCAAATAACCTTTTTTTTCACAAGCTTTATTCAGATACTCATTGGTTTATTAGGCTACGCCGAGAAGTTTCTTTGCTACTTGTACACCTTCGTTTGCGTTAAAGCCCCAGCCGTCGGCACCGTTTTCTTCAGCCCATTTCTTTGAGGTTAAAGTCCCGCCTACAATGACCTTGTATTTGTCGCGTACTTTCATTTGCTTCAATACGTCGATCAACTCTGGGAACTTAGTCAGGGATGGCAAAAAGATGCATGAGACCGCAATCATGTCTGCGTGAACTTGCTCGGCTTTTTCATAGAAATCCCACGGCTCCTTCTTCTCGCCAATATCAATGACATCAAAACCGTTGATTGATAGGAAGGTGCTTACAAGGTTTTTGCCAATGTTATGTTGGCTAAGCATTGTTCCAATAACGATTTTTTTAGAAATTTTGCCAGACTGCGCCGTTGGAAGAAGTTTTGTGAGTTTTTCAATGCATTTTCTGGCTGCTTTTTCACCTCTTACTAAGTCTGGGATGAATGCTTTTCGTTTTTCAAATTTCTCTCCTAAATCGTAGAGGCCTCTTACTATGCCATCTTCCAGTATTTTAACGGGGTCAACGCCTTGCTTGATGAGTTCGTCGGTTAATTTCTCCATTTCTTCCATTTTTACTTCTGCTGTTACTTTTCTAAGATCATCTATTTCCAAGGTTTTCCAATTCCCCATAGTATCATGCAATTTATCTTAATGACGAATTTTATTCAGGAAGAGTATTATTTATGTTAAATTATAAAACGCACTTAGTTTTCTGACACAAATTAAAGTATCTCAGCAGTTTTCATTCACAGTCTTGCAAGAAAAATAGCTTCATAAGCACATACATTCTGGTTACTTCGTAGCCGATAATAAGAAGCACAATTTAAAAATAATAAAAGAGTTAGCTTCCGCATGCATAAAGAATTATTTTAGTATGCGCTCCAGCCACTGTCAACTGGAATAACTACGCCATTTATAAATGAAGAATCATCACTTGCTAAGAATAAGGCAACTCTTGCTATTTCCTCAGGATCGCCTCCTCTTGGGTTTATAACTAATCCAGCGTTCATCGCGTCAGCAAACATGCCCATTTTATCTGGATCTATTGATTGTTGAATATTTGTTACAACGCTGCCCGGAGCTATTCCATTACACCGTACACCTGAATTAGAGTATAGAAAACCTGTATTTTTCGTTAATCCTACTAGAGCCCATTTACTTGCAGTATAAGCCGCGCCGCCTGCCCCCCGCAAATACCAGCTTTTGAGCAGATATTAACAATAACGCCAGATTTTTTTGGCAAAAACACATCTTTTATAGCTGCACGCATCGCCCTAAACGGACCTTCAAAGTTAATTTTCATTAACCTTTCCAATGTAGCATCATCAACTTCATGCACAGCACCAAAACTATCCATAACACCAGCATTATTTACCAAAATATCTAGTGTCCCGTAAGTCGCAGTTGACACTTGTATCATATTTTCCACGTCCTCTTTTTTCGCAATATTAGAAAGAAGAGTGGTTACTTCTCCCCCTATCTGGTTAATTTCAGCTTTAAGATCATTTAGCCTATTCTGATCAATATCAGTTGCTACAATTCTACTTCCTTCCAAAGCAAACAATAACGCGATTGCCTTCCCCATTCCGGAACCAGCGCCTGTTATAATGGATACTTTCTGTTCTAATTTCTTCATTACTTTTAAGCCTTCTTTTTCCACTTTTTGCGATGGTGGCTACAGGTTGGGACTTTGGCTATCCTATAGCCACCACCTAAAGGTTAATAGCGGCCGCACGTTAGAGGGTCTTGCTACAATATTTAAGTTAAATTGCAAGGTTCTTTTCACATTAGCCACAAAACAAAGTATTTATTTTGTAACGATTGACGTTTTTGCATATAAAACATCTTTCTTAGCACAAAATTAAAATGGTTTTTGGCTTTGTTCAAGAGTGTAATAAAGTTAGCATAAGCTGATTTTTCAGGTTCTATATTTCTTCTCCCTAACTGGATATTTAGATAAACCAAGTTAGTCTGGTTCTAGCTGTAAAACGAGCATTCACTTAAAAAGTGTTCAACCACTTTTGGCTTTCCTTAATGTGCTGTAAAAGCAAAAAGAAAAGCCATGTTGGAAGTCTTTAAACCGCAAATTCTAAATTAAAGTTCATTCTAAAAAGAATTAGCAATCAAGCGGGTAGTAGCTACAGGAAGGAGATAGATAATAGGAGATTGATTTTACGAAGCTTCCTATAGCTACCACCGAGGTGAATTGCGCGAGACTTGATGAATCACAGCGCGTTAAAGGAGTTGCATGATTGATATTTAAGGTAAATTGCAAGCTCTTTTCGTATTTCGACACAAAACAAGGCACTTATTTAATCATCATTGACATTATTGCAAAAAAAATGCTCTTCTGGGCACAATTTACAGAGCAACTTTTAGGCTTCGTTCAAAATTAAATAGCAAAAGAAAAATAAACTGTGACAGGTTTTTAAATTACAAATTCTGAGAAAAAGAGACTCTCTTATAAAACAAAATAGACAACCCGGCTGGTAGTGGCTATAAGAGAACGAGAGCAGGGAACAGAGGTTTGAGATTCCCTTACAGCCACTACCGATGGCTATAGGAGGAGGGAGTCCGTCCCTATAGCCACCATCTAAAGGTGAAAATGTTACTTCTAGCGTGAGCACCTTCATGTCTGGTAAGTCATGATTTCAATTTTTTGATCGAATTTATTTTGTTCTTAATTATCACGTTTTAGTGGATATTTAAGCATAGACTATGAGTCTGCTCAAGTTTTTGCAACAAAACGAAGTATTGATTCTATAATGATTTACATCTTTGCACTAGAAACGTCTTTCTTAGCACAATTTGAAATGTAATTTTGGACTTACTTGATCGACCTTAAAGCAAAAAGAAAAGGCAATTTTTGATTTGCTACTTTCAAATCTTATTCTATTTGGGCAACATTTCCAAAAAGAGCACAGAAATGTTATAAGATGAGATGACTGTTCGCAATCGTTAACGTCTAAGTTCCGTCAAGGGGATCAATTTAAGACTTCTTATCTCAGTATTCAACATCTTTAAGTGTTTGCGCGGTCTCAAGTATTCGCATAAAAGTCTTTTGGTGCTTCATTATTTTTATCATGCTAAGCTTTAATTTAGCTTTCTGCACGCTAATTTCACCTTTAGCAATACCTACATGCATAGCATAATTTGCGGTTTGAGCGAACTCGATTTCCTTGGAACTAATATCAGAAGCTTTAGCTTCACTAGCTGTAACTTTCCCTTTATCAAATTTCAAAAGGAAAGCTTTCGGCTGCCCGTCTGCACCAAGCACATCAGAAAAGACATAAAGCAAATTACTGGTAAAGGCTCCCTTTATCCAGTCTGGATCCTTGTTTAAAACGTCAGCGTGTACCTGATAGTATTCCAATGTTCCAAATTTCACCATGTTATTCACCTCCCCCAGCGAACCGGTCATCAAACACTCTTAAACCTAATTTCCTTCTTTAACGGAAAATTTATTCAGCACGATTGATATTTAAGATAAATTATAAATGATTTTCAAGCTTTTCTCACAAAAGAAGACATTTTAGCAGTTGCTGTTGACATTTTTGCAAAATAAAGAGTTTTTCTGACACATAATGAAATCACCATTTTAGCTTTACTGAATCTGGCATCCTTAAGTAAATAAGTTCTTTTAACTTACGAAATTGCAATCTATTAGGGGAATGATTGAACTTTTCTATGCTATTACCCATAGCAGTTGCGATGACAACAGAGGCGACTAATAACGGGCGTGGTCGTTAAAATGGACATAGAAGATAATTAAATAGTGAGCAAGTTTGCCAATTTTAAGGAAAAAAAGAAAAAGAGTGAGAACTTTTAAATTTCTCTTCCTAAAACGTGACCGAAGTAAACAGCGTCACAGATGTTGTGCGGACTATTGGCGTCGCCGATCTTGTATAGGTTGCCGTTGTGTTTGTATCCTGCTGCCATTAGCTTCTTGAATAGGTCATCATTTGGCGATTTAGACACACAGAGCACAAAAGAATCTGCTTCTACTTCAAACATTTCATGGCTAAATCCGTTCATGAACCCGGCTTTGTTCCCATTTATGTATGTCATCATCGACATTGGACTGAACTTTACTCCTTTTGACATAGGGCGTTCGTATAGTTGTGCAAATTGCATAGTCATGAATACATCATTACCACCGACGAAATGCGCTGCAGCCCTAATATCAACAGTTTTTCCTGCATCAGCCAGCATTTCAGCAATTCCCAAACCTTCATCATAGCCAATTTGATCATAAATGATCACTCGTGGTCCAAGTTTGCTCATGTCAACTTTGCCTTCAATAATGTCTTCGCCTACGCATACGTTCGGCTGATTCCAACCCTCAATAGCACAATATACGCCCGCGTTATCACCGTCTCGCATGGGGTCAGCTCCAGTGGCGCACACTACAACGTCTGGGTTTTCGCTCTTAACAAGTTCAGGTGTAACCTCCTTATTGAGGACAATTTTAACGCCTAACTTGTCACACTGCATTTTAAGCCATCTCTTGAAGCCATCATATTCCATTCTTCCCGGTAGTTTCATGGCTAAATTAATAGCCCCTCCTATATCGTTTGACTTTTCGTAAACGGTTACATTATGACCTCTGATAGTTGCAATTCTGGCGAATTCTAATCCTGCAGGGCCAGCTCCAGCAACTAAGTATCTTCTTTTTCTTTTCGGCAGACGTGATGGTTCCGATTCCCAAGTACTTCTCAACACCACACGTGGGATTTACAGTGCATTGTACAGCACCTGATTTAAAGCAGCCTTCATTTTCATAGATACATGGTCTTATGTCATCGAGTCTTCCTGCCTTGGCTTTATTGGCGAATTCAGGATCAGCTATTTGACCTCTGCATATACCTATAAAGTCGGCCTTGCCGTCAACTAAGATTTTTTCAGCGAACACTGGGTCGTTAATTCGACCGACACAACCTATGGGTATTTTTTTCACGACTTCTTTTACTGCTTCAGCTCCGTATAATTGATAACCAGGCTCCATGAACAGTGGAGCAACTATAACGTTAAGGCTTGTAGGCTCGATTCCTATGTCAAGATTAAGGCCGTCCACTTTGTCTTCTAGTCTCTTTGAGACTTCTATTCCATCTTGCACTCCTATTCCGCCGGGAATGAATTCGTCAACACAAAGCCTAGTAATTAATGCCATATCACTGTTCATGCCTTCTCTGCATCTCTTGATTGCTTCATAAAGGAATCTTAACCTATTATCTAAGCTCCCGCCCCACTTGTCTTTTCGCCTATTCGTTAAAGGAGACATGAAATTATGCACCATGCCACCGTGATCATGAATTTCAATGCCATCAAAACCTGCTTTCACTGCGTTCTGGGCAGTTAATCTATAACCTTCAAGTACAGCTTCAATTTGCTCCTCAGTCATTTCTGCGTTTGATTTTCTTGGGTCTTCTGGATCTACAGTTTTGGAAGGTCCCCATCTGCCTTCCCAAACTCCGCTAGCACCTATTTGGGCGAAGACTTTTGTGCCATAAGGGTGGCACATGTCAACTAATCTCTTAAAAGCTGGAATAACCTTAGGATCAGGACCAGCTGGATATGCACCAAGTATTCTCGCACCACCAAGACGTGCGCGATGGAACTTGCTGTCCGCATTCTCAAATGGACATACTGAGATGTATCCATAGCATATTAGTCCACAGCCGCCTTTTGCTCTTTCAGCCTGATAGTAGGCCAAATGTTCACCAGGAGCTGTTGGGCCTTCTAACGGTGTTTCAACGTGTGCATTTGCGTGGCCAGTTAACATTATTCTGTTAGGAATTATCACTGGCCCTATTTTCAACGGGGAGAAAAGGTATTTAAATTTTACACTCATTTCAGATTCCTTCTAGTTTTGTAAACTCCTTTTTTGTTTTCCTTAGCTCAAAATTGAACTTGTATATGATCGATAGATATTTAAAATTAGATTTTAACCTGTTTTAGCTATATTTACAAAATTATGCAATTCACTAAATAGTATTTACGTTTTTGCGTTAAAAGCATCTTCCTTAGCACAAATTACAATCTACTTTTGGGAGTATTATGAATATTATGAAAAAAATTCAATTCAAGTAAGAAACAGAAATAGCTGGAATTTGATTTATGGGTTTCTTTTTTAATATATTATTATTCATTTGTTAGTAAACAATTAATTGAAAACCAAGAACAAAAAAAGAAGAAGATTATGATTTTTCTTCTTATGGCCCCGTAGGTCCAACTTTTGCTGAGTATACTTTTGCAAGATTAGCCTTGAAGCACCATGCACCAAGCTCTGGGCTAAGATGCTCTGGGTCATCAGGCACGGTGACGTTAATGTTCCAGTCTTGCCAGCCGTATAGTGTTGGTCCTTCAGCGGGTAGTTCGGGTCTCCACCAGCCATGCTCTGGATCAATTATCTTCGGGTTTACTCCGAAATCGTACCGTACTGTCTGTTTGCATCTGCCAAGTGGCGTCTCGATATAAACCCATTCACCATCTCCAATGCCCATGTTACGCGCTGTCAGTGGGTGCATCTTGACACGTGGAACAGGCCGTAGCTTTCGCATCAAGCTGATATGTCGTAGTTCGCCATGATGCGCCTCCTGGAATCTGGCTCCGCTAGTCATGATTAATGGATAGTCTTTAGCAATGTCAGGAGCGCTGATCGGCGTCCAAGCACACTCAGTATAGTACGGCAACGGATTATAGTCAAGTTTTTCAAGTATCTGGCTGTAGAGTTCAACCTTGCCTGAAAATGTTCCAAAGCCTCTTGGCTGACCTGTCTCTGGGTCTGGCTCCGCATACTTCTTAAACCTGGGCTCCCATGGTGCCACACCTTTCCAATCTTCAACAATTTGCTGACGCGTATAGCCTGTGTTTTCATAGAACCAATCCTGCGCTTCTTCCAAATTTCTCCAAGGCCATGCCTCTTCAATTTTCTCAGGAGCTGAGCGCACTGCGAGTTCGCGGAACACGTTCCAGTCATCTTTAAGGTCCCACAAGCCGGGTATTTTGTTGGGTAATGCGCGATCACCTGCAATCTCAAATTCCATGGCGCCTTGACTTGTAATAGTCGAATAGCCAGAAGGTCTCTCAAATTGACTGGTGGTTGGTAATAGATAATCTGCTAGCATTGCTTCGGGTGTCATTTGAGCGTCTTCAATGTAGACGAAGAGATCAAGCTTCTTTATAGCCTCGTATACCTTTTTGATGTTCGGATAACACCTCATCGGACCTGTTTCACCAGCAATCATAACCTTAATCGGATAGGGCTTTTCCGTGAGTATAGTATCTATAGTGGCGGGCCAATTTGGTCCCGAGAACGCAGGAACTGGAGAGCCCTTCCAATATCCTTTATCCATTCCTGCCTCCATAAGCAAAGCCATTAACGTAAAGGTTCCGGCTCTGTATTTTTCTGCCCCAATCATTTTCTGAAATATGCTTTGATCCGTCAAATTTATTGATGGTACCATGGCTTCCAGACCATTATGTTGTTTCGGTCTTGCATGTAGGTAATCGCCGCCTTCTATGTCAATGTTACCAGTTATCGCAGGCATAATGTATTTTGATCGGACATTGCTCATAGAGTTCCTGCCTGATGATTCGATGCCGTAACCATATGGAAAATCACACGGATGATTTTTCGCTATCCACCTTGCCGCCTCTCTGATCTTCTCAGCTGGAATCCATGTTATTTCTGCAGCTTTCTCAGGTGTATACTGCTTAGCTCGTTCTTTGAGCTTGTCAAATCCGAAGCACCATTTCTCCACAAAATCATGGTCGTACAAGTCCTCCTCAATGGTAACGTTGATTAGGGCCATCATTAGAGCAGTGTCAGTTCCCGGTCTGATGGCTAGCCATAATTCACTGTTTCGCACAGTCTCCGTAAATCTGGGATCGACACAGAGCATTTTCGCGCCGGCCTCCAAGGCCGCAAGGTATATTGGCCACGCAAACGTCCAAGACTCAATAGGATTCGAGCCAATATTAAAGATACCTTTCGTCTTACCTGGAATCATCATTGGATTCGTAGTTCCCACGCCGTAGGTTGTCGTTAACGCTGCGAACGTGGGTCCATCTCAGTGCTCGACCTGCCCAGAAGCAATGTTTGGGCTGCCTGATAAGTAAAAGTATCGGTACATTCCCTGACCTAAATGTGCGGCTCGGCCGGTGCCAAAGAAGCCACACATTGATTCGGCACCGTACTTTGCAGTTATTTCCTTTATCTTGGCGTGTATTTCATTGAACGCTTGTTCCCATGATATCCGTTGCCACTTGCCCTCACCGCGTTTACCAACTCTCTTTTGCGGATAGGTCGGCCTATCCTTATGATAAATGTATTCCAAAGCATACTTCCATTTTACACAGTAGGGCCCGGGATTAAACGGGCTTTCCCAGTCAGGTTCAACCTTAGTTATTTTTCCGTTTTCAACCGTCTCAAGCAATAAGCAAGTTCCAGTACTGCAGAAACCGCAAATGCATCTATGCACTCCATCGTACTTCATTGGGTCTGTTTCAATTTTAACCTCACTCATTTTTATCCCCTATTTTTTACGTGTTTCTAACACAAGAGTAAAAATGCGGTCTAATGGATATTTAAGGTTAAATTGTAGGTCAGCTTCGACTTTCGACACAAAAATAAGGCTTTCAACGATTGCCATTGACAAAATTGCATGAAAAACAGTTTTTTAGACACAATTTGAAATTCATACTTTTTTAGGTTTTCAATTAAATAATAAAAAAGAGAAAAGCGCAAACAAGTATCAATTTAAAAATTAAAAAACTACATTCTGAACATTAAGTCATTCAGCCAGGTCATTCTAAGTATCAACAGCTTTTATTTTTATCAAATCTCCTAGTCCCAACACGAAGCGATTGTTTGGCAGTTTGAAGAGTAATGACAGTATTGTATATTGATTCAATGTCTCGTAATGAGATGGGTTTTGGAGCCAGTTTGCTAGTATGAAACATCATCGTATGCGTTTCATAAGGAGGTATTTGTTGACCCCGATGCAAAGCCAATAATTCTTCTTCCACTTGTTTATACAATTCAATGAAACCATCATAATTCTTGTGTACTGTTATACTAGCCCAGTTTGTTCCTGCTAAGCCTCGATCCTCAAGGACGCACAATACTTCAGGATGCTTGCTCACCAAGTCACGAACATTTCTAAGTTGCTCTTGTGTTATCGTACCAGAAGTTGAGGTTAATGTAATCGCAATAACTTCCAGTCCCATTTTGTGGAAATCAGGTATTATAGTGTATTCTTGAATATAGCCCTCTTGCTCTAGCTTGTTTCTTCTTCTAGATAATGCTGAGTTACTCATACCCAGAGTTTTGGAAATCACTTTATCGCTTTTACCTGCTAGAGCCATTAGAGCAAACAAAACTTTCAGGTTATCTTGCGTCTTTTCTTCAGAGGTATCCTTCTCGCTCAAAGATGGGGTAATAGTTGGAAGTAGTTTGACACCTGGAAATAGCGGTTCCATGTTTCGTAACGAAAATGGTACTGGGTGTTGTTTGCCAGAATTAAAAACAGCTGTATACACTGAGAGAGGCACTTGTGGAATACTAGACGCTTCTTTTTGCAATTCTTTATACATTTCAATAAAACCATCGTAACTCTTGTGTACTGTTATGCCAGCCCAGTTTGTTCCTGTTAAGCCTTGATCCTCTAGCATGCAGATTATTTCAGGATGTTTTTGCATCAATTCAGCAAATGCTTTTTCTTGCTCTGGCTTTAAGCACATAGTAGTTGAGGCTAATGCGAATACGAAAACATTTAGTCCCATTTTATGAAAGTTAGGTATTATCGTGTATTCTTTTATATAGCCCTCTTGCTCCAGCTTCCTCCTTCTTCTAGACAATGCTGTATTACTTACCCCAAGAGCTTTAGCAATCGCCCTATCGCTCTTACCACCTAACGCCATTAGAGCAAACAAAACTTTAAGGTTTTCTTGCGTCTTCCCGTCAAATTGTATCATTTTATTCCAACAGACTACTCGTAAAGTATTTATACTTAAGCCCTTACTATATTTAAGTTTTTTGTCTTTTTTTTGTCTGCCATTTCTGCGAGTTAAAATAAAAAATCGATGACTTTTGCAGCAACTGCTTATTTGATTATGATACAATCAATCATGTTCTATGCACGTTAAAAAGTAGATATAGTTCTCATCATGTATTATTATACCATCCTTGGCACACACTAATTTAGACGTTAATAGAGGCTATTTTTGCATCAACATTGAGGATGTTTATTTGTCAATGCACAAAATTCAGCAATTTGCGTTGATTTTACAGCATTAGTAGTTGAAGCTAACGTAAATACGACGAATTCGAATCCTAATTTACAGAAGTCGGGTATTATAGTATATTCTTTTACATAACCCATTTTCTCCAGCTTTCTTCTCTTAGAAAATATTGAGTTATTAAAACCTAATATTTTGGAAATCGCCCTATCACTTTTATTGCCAAACGACATCAGAGAAAACAAAACTTTAAAATTTTCCTCTTTCTCTACCCATTTATTTTCTATCATCTTCTTTCCCGAGATTTCTATCATACTGGGTCTCACTTTCTTGCTGCATTTTGAGATCTTTCCTATTGATTCGTGGATAGATAAATCATGCTGGTTAAAGAAAAAAAAAGTGTATGGGAATTTGTAGTCCTTCAGGCTACTCTGGTAGACCTGGAAACTCGCCTTTCAACTTTTGATAAGCAACTTTCAACGGTTCTTCCACAGGTGCCATGAACATAAGATCATCAAACGAGCCCTCCACGATCTGCATAGCTCCTGATGAGAACAATGTCTCAGAGTTCATTTTGCCTGCCCACCAATCATTTAAGTATTTCACCTTAAGATATTGCAGGACTGCACTTGGCGTATCGGTTGCACCTTTATTTACAAGCCACTTTTTATTTTTTGAACCAATCTGCCATACAACATCAGGAACATCTTCGATACGAAGTTCAACCACTACATCTTTTTCTTGATCTTTTAACGGCTCACTAACTGCTGGGCTATCGCCGAGCATAGAGTACAGCTTATAGACGAAATTCAACAGCTTTTCTTCATACGACATAACTTTACCCACCTAATTTTTTTTCATTAAAGAAAAGAGGAGAGATGTTTGTTTTTGGATTTTTTGGTTTGTGTTGGTTTGCTTAAGTTTTGCCTACGAGCATTCGTGCTTTCTTGATTGCGTCACCGCAGTCTGCACCCCAAGTATCAGCCTTAATCCGCTTGCAGAAATCATCAGTCATCGGAGTACCGCCAACAAGCACTTTGTACTTCTTACGAAGACCACGCTCAACCAATGTATCAACCAGCGCTCTTTGATAGGACATACTGCTAGTCATCAATGCGCCCATTGCAACAATATCAGCATGAACTTCCTCAGCCTTCTTCACATAATCCTCAGTCGGAATCTCTTCACCTAAATCATAAACGTCAAAGCCATCAGTACGCAACATATCAGCAATCAAGTTCTTGCCAATACTGTGAATATCACCAAACGCTGTACCAATTACAACTATTCCTTTTGCCTTTGGCAACTTGTCTTTGGGATACTTTTCCTTAAGATAATTAACTGCAGCAGTCATCGCATTAGCAGCCATAATCACGTAGGGTAGAGGATATTCGAAGCGGCCAAAGCGGTCACCAACTTCTTTGATGCCCACGGATAAGCCCTTCTCGATAGCATCCATAATCTCCAGCTTATTCTCAACAGCCTCTTTAGCCGCTACAACAGCCTTATCCTCATCATAATCAATAATTGCTTTAGCGAGGTGCTCAAGTACTTCAGCCTTAGTTACCATAAAGATTCCTTCTTCTTTGTCTCCTTAGAATCTTGCACCAGTTCCTACTTTGTCAACTGTGTAGCCGCCAATCTGGTACATCTTGTCGTATTTAGCGATTATTGCATGCATTCTGTCAGCTACATCTTTTGGTGGTAGTGGGGCAGGGAACTCCTTAACGATCTTGTTTGTTAAAGCGTGTGCACGGTCATTTATTCCAAGTTTATCTTCGATCCAACGCAGATATTGCCTCAACTCCCATAAGCCATAACCATGACGCATAGGATAGAAGCCAGTGTCAACCATATGTGTTAGAGTGTATTTATCCTTCATGAAGTCGCCTCTTGGACCCTTAGCAAGCCACCCTTCCTGCATATAAGCTTCGGGAGAAAAGTCTAAATCTTTGAAATAGAACGAAAGCATCTTAAGCAGTTCAGCAGCTATCGCGTAGCCGTCGGGCCAGATTCCGTTTGGACCTACAGTTGTGGACCAAACTCCACACTGATCCGTAGCGGATTGGTGGGCGTTAAACATATGGTAAATTAGAAGGCCTGCTTGCGTGTCTCCACCAGCTGCTGTACCTCCAACGTTACATGCGGGCCACATGGTAGCTTTTGGTAAATTATAGTTGTTGTGCCAGAAGTTTACGTGCAAAGCCAGCATTTTACTGAATGAATCTGCACAAGCGCATAGCATTTGAGTGTATGGATCCATAGGCATTACTAGGTCGTAGGTCATTACAGGGATATGTCCTTTTGCAACTCCATTCTTTCCAAGGGCTAAACCTACTGCCATCGATGCGGATGTGGCAACAGTCACTGCGTAAGCTCCAGTTAAGGTGCATGGACCTTGGAACCCAGGTATGCAAACATCAGTATGATCTATAAGCAAAGGCCTACCCTTTTCCCAACCTTCCAACGTTCCACTCATTCGGTCACTGGTCTTTTGGCCATAAACTAAACCTGGTGTATCACCATGGTTAGTAATGAACGGTCTCTTTTGAAGCTCTTCTATGCCTCCAAGAACCTCAGCAGCCAAATCAGTGTAACATTCGATGTGGTCAATCGCGTCAATGTGCCAAATGTGCTTCGTGTTGCATTGAATAGTGCTGTTAAGGTCATGAGTATCAACGGGCAAACCAGCTTCCGCCAAGTCCATCGGCAGGAAAATTGGGCTTGTCATGTCGTACTCTGGGAAGTACTCAACAATCTTCTGTTCTCTCCAATTGTCAGCGTCAACACAGTCTCTGAATTCAAAATGGTAGTTATCTGTATTCAACTTTGAATATAGAGCCATGATGCCGAAACCTCCACGGAAAGTTCTTCCACTTCCGGCATTCATCAGAATATCGTTTTCTGGCGTCCTACCTGGCAAAACCTGCTCACTTGGTATTGCATTTATTGCTTCAACTGCAAGATTTTGAGGTATCTTTACGATTCCTTTCTTCTCGTCAGCGATGGTGCAGCCTAAATCCTTGTAGACTTTTTGAAGTTTAGGAGTAATACCCCCGGCTCCAACTTTTTCCAATAGAAACATTGCAGCAGTATGGATTGTCATTAATTCTTCTCTCGTTGCTATAGGGCGAGTATACCTTCTAGCTATATTTGCTCCAGTTCTCAATTTTTTTTCAACTCCGACATAACGTGGTTCCTAATTGATATTTAAGGTTAAATTCTAAGTCTGTTTCATGTTTTATCACAAAATAGGGCATTTCATTAAACTACGTTTACAAAATTGCAATAAAATCAGCTTACAAGACACATATACGCGCACGAAAAAAACAAAAACATTGCTTAAAATCCTTCAGAAAGATGAATTAGCCAGGCAGCAAAATTCTATTAGTCTAATTCTTAGTAGGAAAACACGACATTTGAGTATAGAGGTAATCAAAATTTTTTAGAAAGCGAATTCTGATTTGAGGTGCATACCAGTCCATCTTAAAGAAAGCAACTAAATTCAGCTGGCCTTTTAATTCAAGAAATTAGAGTTAAAAAGTAATGTAATTAATGGCTTCCCGGCTTCGTTAATGTCTCAGCGCTAGTTGAATCTTTGCTATTTCGTCTTGGGTTATATTGTTACTGAGTGGATGAGGTTTAAGACTATGTTTGGGAATATCCCTAGGATTATTAATGCGCCTGCTAAGATGAAGATTGGGATTAAAAGGTTTTTTGATTCTTTTATTGTTGCTTCGATTTTTGGTTTCTTTCCGTACATGACCCATGTTAGCCTGAATAGGATTGCTGCTTGGAGGACGCTTGTTAAGACGCCGATTACTGCTAGCCAACTTAGGTTTGATTCTATCGCTGCTGTGAAGACTAGGAATTTGCCTGTGAACCCGCCAAAGGGTGGAACACCAGCAAACGATAATCCAGCCATTACCAAGGCTAAGCATACAAGTGGCATTTTCTTGCCTAAGCCTGAAAAATCATCAAGACTCTTGAATCCTTGACTGTTTGCTACACCGACAACCATGAATGCAAGAGCGGTTGTTATACCTCCGATTAAAAGGAAGTAAAGGTTTCCTTCTAAGCCGAGTACTGTTTGGCTTGTAATTGCTACCAAGTTGTAGCCTACGTCAGCGACGCAGATGTATGCTACCATACGTTTTATGTCGGTTTGTATTAGGGCAAACAAGTTGCCGATGATCATGGCTAAAGCAGCCATTATGGCTAACATTATTGTCCAGTTAAGAGTTGAGGGCAACAGAATGTAAAGTAAGACTCTGATGAGTATGTAGTAGCTGGCTTGGTCAACGAGCGCTGACAGGAAGGCTGCTGATGAAGCTGGAGCAGCAGTGTATGCATCTGGCAGCCAGAAGTGAAAAGGCACAACCGCAGCTTCAATAGCGTATCCCGCAAAGATGGATATGAATGCCAATACCAAAACGTCATTACTACCTATCGTGTGCAAGAGTTGGCTAACTGCTAAGTAGTTAAGCGTTCCAGTTAGACCATAAATCAGTGACAGCCCAAAAACTACTAAAGCGGAAGCAATAGTTATCATAATTAGATACTTTAAAAATGCATTTATGCTTAGGGCGTTTCGCTTGTAGAGCATTAAGAAGGCTGCACCAACCGATCCTACTTCCCAGAATATGAAGAGCGTTAGAAGGTCGCCTGCGAGTACAGCGCCAAGTAAAGCGGCTGTGATTATAAGCATTATTGCAAAATATCGTTCTGAAATTTTTTCGTTGTTACCCACGGCGAATACAGTGTAAATTACGACTACTGAGCTTATCGTTATCAAGAGTATTGTCATGAAAACTGATATTGTGTCTACCAGAAAAGTGCTTGAGTAAAGGTAGTTGACGCCGCTAGTTAATGACAAAGTAATGGTTCCTGGTGAGGCGTAGAAATTTGAGGCTAAGTTTGCTACTAGTGTGCCTGCGATGGCGAAGACTGCTATGAACCAGACTAGTGTGAGGGCAGTTTTATGAGAGGTTGTTCGTATCGCTCGTAGTATAGGGATTGTTAGTAACGCGGCAATAACTAAGGTAAGAATTGGTGATATTACGTCTATTAGTTCAACCATGAGTTTTCACCTTTAAATTATTTTCACCGTTTGAATTAAGTTCAAGAAGAATGTTGGGAAAATACCAACAAGAATTACCAATACAACTAAGATTGCAAAGGACAATTTCATGTAGTTAGGTACGTCAACGACTTTCCGTTCACTTTCTCCTTTAATATTAGCTTCAACGCTTCCATCGTGTGACTGCCCGAGAAAAACTTGCGAAGTGAATCTTAGCGAATAAGCAAGTGAAAGTATTGTTGCTACTAGCATAAGCGCTGTGGGTATGATATAGAAGCTGCTTATGGAGCCGCCTATTACTTGGAAAGCGCCGACGAATATTAGAAATTCGCTGATGAAGCATGCGAACGGAGGCACTCCGCCTATGCTTAAGGCGGCTATTGTTGTTGAAACTGCTGTGAAAGGCATCTTGCTTGCTAATCCACCCATTTTGCCAATGTCTCTCTCGGATGTTTGGTTTTCAACTCCTCCTGCGCCGAGGAAGAAAAGACCTTTGCTTAAAGAATGGTTGATTATGTGAAGCACGGTTCCACTAATTGCTATGGTAATTCCGACGACAGGGCTCAATGGAAAAAGCGAAAACCCAAACATTATGTAACCCATATGGCTGATGCTTGAGTATGCGATGATGCGTTTCATATCTTTAGACGATAATGCCATGAATGATCCGAAAAAGGCAGAAAGTACTCCGATTATGCACAATGCATACAGGAAATCTGTTGCGAATGTTAAACTAACTGCGGGGAAGACCATACCAAGAGAAATGCGTAGAAGTGCGTATGCTCCTGCGGCGCTCAGAACTCCACCTAGCAAAGCTGACATTGCTGGCGGCGCGTTAGAGTAGGAATCAGGCAGCCACATATGAACTGGTATAACAGCCATTTTAACGGCGAACCCTGCTGTGAAGGATATGAGAATCCATTCGACAAGTGTTGGACTCGCTGATAGTAGAGCAGCTTGGGCTGCAAACATGTCGGTTGTACCCGTTGCAACATAGGTTGCGCCTATGCCTAAGAGGACGAAAACGGCTCCGATGTGAGTGTATATGAAGAGTTTAAATGCTGATTTGTATGAGTCTTTGCCTCCCCATTCTCCGACGATGAAGAATGCGGGGATAAGCATCATTTCCCAGCAGAAGTAGAATAGAATTAGGTTGGATGTTAGGAAAACTCCGACTGAGCCGACGGTAAGCATGCATAACAACGCGTAGTAAACTGGCAGGTTCTTTTTTCCTGCGAAATGCGAAATTGAGAAAATTGCGGCTGCTAGAATAAGGCATAGGCAGACTGTTGCGATGGAGACGCTGATGCCATCGGTGAAAAGAGTAAATGATGTGTTAATTGCAGAAATCCATGTGTAGGATTCAATGTACTGGTGGCTAGAGCTATTAAGAATAGTTGGCACAGTCGTTAAAAGTAATGCTATGTTGACTAGAGCAATTAGAGAAACGAATACTGCTGCAGCTTTAGCTGATTTCTTTCCTACTAAGTAAACGAATGGTATGCTTAAAGTTGGAATCAAAAATACTGATAAAAGAGCAAACGACATTTTATTACACCCCTATCCCAGTCAATATTAATAGCACGATGACAAGAACCAAGCCGATTAAGGCAGCAACGATTAAATTCTGATAAGTTTCTGAAGGCACTTTTCTGAGCCTTGAGGAAACATGCACTAAACCTGATCCAAATGAATCAAGAAGTCGTGTGCTTGAATCCTCAACAATTTTAATACCGTCTGAAAACTTCATGAATCCTTCGGCAATAGCATAGTAAGCACCGTCAAAGAAGTAAGCGTGCCCTAGTAATTTTGAAATTGGATTTGAGCCTCCGCCTACACTTCGTATTGCCATGTTGTTCTTCCAGTAAGCCAAGTAGACGAGCAAAGCAGTGGGCAGTAGAATTGCTAGAAAAATTCCCGTTTCAGTTCCGATGAATGAACTAGAGATGAATGAACTAAACGATGTTAATCCTGTATTACTTACTTGCATAAAACTAGCAACTGCTGGCAAGGCTAAACCCCAAACAATGCACAATGCCGCAAGTATTGCAGCTGGGATAAGCATGATATAAGGAGCCTCATGCACATGCTGCTTTTGCAAAAGCGCAGATTCTTTGCCGAGAAACACCAAGTACAACATTCTTATGCAGTAAGCGAATGTGATTGCTGCAGAGATGTAAAGTATTATTCCTTGTATTAGGCTTACGTCTGTTACACTTGAAATGACCAAGCCTTTGCTGAAAAATGCGGCAAACGGTGGCAGACCACTAGTGGTTATGACCATTATAAGCATTAAAATGAAGGATATGGGCATAGCTTTTCTTAAACCGCCCATCGAACGCATGTCTCGAGTTCCAAGCGCATGGATGATGCCTCCGGCGAGGAGGAATCCGAGACCTTCGAAGAAAGCGTGACTTACCATTTGGGACAAGCTTGCGAACCAGCCGACGCTTGCTGAACCCGCAATGGCACTGCCTAAGGCAGCCATCATGAAGCCGATTTGACTAACGGTTGAGTAGGCAAGTACTCCTTTAATATCAGTGGTAGTAATGGCGAGTGTAGCTCCGATAAACGCTGTTAAAACACCTATCCAAGCAACCGCTGGGAACCAGGCTGGTTGAAGTGCAAGGATTATAGGAGTCGCCACTGTGGCAATTAATATGAATCTTGAGAGAAGGTAGATACCTGCTTTTACCATTGTAGCCGCGTGCAGAAGGGCGCTAACTGACGTTGGGGCTTCCATTGCACTGTATAGCCAAGTGAATAATGGGAGTTGAGCTGATTTAGCAATAGCTCCGCCTAAAATTAAAAAGAATGTTAAAACTAAAAGCCCAGCGTTCAAGTTTCCGGTAGTTGCTGTTGACAGTTTAGCCATTATGTCTTGTATGCTGAAGGAGAGAATGGGCTGTCCATTTACCAGAGGTGCAGCGTAAAGTAATCCTATCGCTGCTAAAAGGCATGCGTCCCCGATACGTGTCATTATAAAAACTTTGTTGCCTGCATTAACTGATTCTTTTCGTTTATACCAAAATGAAACTAAAGCGTATGAGCATAAACCAACCATCTCCCAGAAAATGAACAATTGGAGAAGGTTATCCGAGATCACAAGACCTATCATTGAGCCTATGAAAAGTAGCATGTAGAAGTAGTACCTTGTTAAACCTTCCTCTTTTTTCATGTAACCCAAAGAGTAGACTAGAATGATTATCCCGAAGAACGCGATAAGACAAGTAAACAAAACACTGAGTGAATCTACGTACACTCCCGCGTCTAAGCCTCCTGCCTGTATGCCTGGAAGCCATGGAATTTGCGATAAAGTTGTCCCCGATAAGGCGCTAGGTATTAGTGAAAATGCAAAAAACGCAGTAACAGCAGAGATAAGAATCACAAAGGCATCTCTTGCTTTACCTCCGATCTTCGCGATAAGAGGAACAAAACAACTTGAAACAAGCGGTAAGACCCATACAAGCCATGCAGAAACATCATAAAATGAAACCATTACGATTCAACCTCGTCTTTATCTTCACTCGCTATCTTTAGGATTTGACCGACATCGCTTGTTCCAAACTTTTTCGATACCACAACAAGCAACGCTAAAATCACTGCACTCACGGCAGTGTCAGTTGAAAATGCCAAGACCGAATAAGCTTGACCTAAACCTATAGTGTTAGTGGAAGAAAGCGTTACAAAATTCAAAGTTGCAGCAATAGCGATTAATTCAATAGAAATGAAAATTTTCAATAGTTGTCGATTAGTAAGCAACCCATAGATGCCTATTGCAAGCAATACGACAGATAGTATGACAAAGTCAACAGAAAATATGACGAATCCCATTATTTACCACCACTCCTTTTTTCATACAGTACAATGACTATTCCTGTAGCCACAGTCAACAAAACTAAACCTTGCAGAATCACATCCAACCCGTTTAAGCTCCACAAAGCGTCGCCGAAAGAGACATTTGTGGTTGCAGTTGTGGGGCCAGAAATTGAAAGAAACAGAGCGGGCAAAGATAAAATAAACCCTGCAACAACCAGGCCAAGCGCCTTGTTTATGGAGGTCTTCTTTGCGGCTTTATTGCTTAGAAGTTCTCCTGACAAGAATAATATTGCACAGGTTCCAACACCAGCAGCAAATTGGAAAACGGCAGCGTAAACAGCACCCTCTAGCCCATAAATTAATGCTGTAAAGAGGAAACAGCCCGCTAAAGCTGCAACTGAATAAACAGCCTCATCTAAAAAGAGTGCCAAGCAAGCGCAAATTACTAAACCAATTGATAAAATTTCAAATAACATTATTTTGCGCCTCCGCTGGAACTGGCTTTAGGATTTATAACTAGCGATGATTTATCAGTTGTAGCTAGCTCGAATAGGGTTGAGCTTTTTATTGCGTTTTTAGGGCAGCTATCAGCACATTGGTAACAGAAAATGCACCTATCAAGCAAGAATTGAGGTCGTTTTTTGCCATTTACTTCAATCATTTTAATCGCTTTAGCTGGGCAATCTCTACTGCAAAGACCGCAACTTACGCACAAGTCAATGTTGAAGACTTGTTCACCTCGGAAATCATCAGCAACCTTTGCTTTTACAAACGGGTATTTGGTTGTGGCAGGTTTCGTAAACAGGTGCGAAACAGTTCTTTTCCACATTGGAGATAGACGTGATTTCTTTGTCATTTTTACAACACTCCGAATGGGTGGTACACCCATAATATCATCGCATAAGTAAGCATCAACGATAATACGGCAGCAGGCAAAATTATTTTCCAATTAAATGATAACACTTGGTCAATTCGCAACCGTGCAAATAGAACCGAAATGTACTCGGTAATCACCACGACTATCAAGAGTTTAATTATAAACCATAAGGTATACCAAAAGGCTGGCAGACCGAAGAATACTGGCCCGTATGGTCCACCTAGAAACAGTTCAACAACTAAGGCGGAGCCAAAAATAATTTGGACATCGTTTGTTAAGTGGAGAAAAGCAAGTTTAGCTCCTGTATACTCAGTTGACAATCCTCCGACTACTTCACTTTCTGCGTGTGGAACATCAAAGGGATCTTTTTCAAGCTCTGCCTGCATAGTTATAATAAAAAGAACGAAAGCCCATGGTGCTAAAAGTATGAATGGAAAAGTTTGGCTTGCAGCAATCGTGGATATTTGCAGGCTTCCAGCTAAGAATGCCGGTGCGAGTGCGAGCAAGAAAAGCGGTATATCGTAACCCAGAAACTGGGTCAGGACTCTTGCTGAGCCAATAGTGCTATAGGGATTGCATGAAGCCCATCCTGCAAGGAACAAGAGAAAATTCGCAATTGTAACAAGCACTAAGATAACAATTAAGTCGCCGTTGAACCCACCAGTTAAGCTACCGTTGAATCCTAAGATTGAGGTTGGACTATCTATAGGCAAAAAACACATTGCGAAAACCATAAGGGCGAAAGCTATCAATGGCGCTGCGGTAAAAATTATCTTTTTGGAATTTCTTGGCTCAATATCCTCTTTTGTCAAAAGTTTAATGAAATCAGCAAACGGTTGAAGAATCCCCCCTCGACCCGCAACCATGGGACCAACACGATTCTGCATGCGAGCTTCAATTTTCCGCTCAATCCAGTCGCAGATCAAAGTTAAGAGTAAAATAAATACAAAACCTGGGAAGATTAGTATTTGTAAAATTAGCGAAGCATCGATCATTTTTATCACCTATCTGTGCATGAGAAGCATGGGTCTAAGCTGACAAAATTCGGAGGAACATCAGCTATGCTCTCTCCTATTGCTGTCTTTAAGAATGCTGGAATGTTCGCATAAGTTGGAGTACGAACCTTAACCCGATCAGGGGAAGTTGTGCCGTTGCCCTTGACGTAACAGAATAGTTCGCCTCTTGGAGCTTCGACGCGGTTGCACGCCTCGCCGGCTGGTACGTTTCTGGGTACTTTAATTCTGAAGGGTCCTGAGGGTAAATGATCAAGTACGTACTCGATTATGTTGATGCTTTCTTCGACTTCGTCCATTCGAACATTCATCCTTGCCCATGTGTCACAGTTATTGTAGACTATTAGTTTGAATGGAATTTCAGCGTACGCTTCGTAAGGCTCATCCTTGCGCACATCAATATCTACGCCTGAGCCGCGGGCTACTGGACCAACTACTCCAAGTTTTAAAGCGTCTTCTCGTTTGAGTACGCCTACGTTTTGCATGCGTGCCTTTATTGAACGCTCATCCTCGTAGATTTTGCGGTAGAAAGGTAGCTTTCCTCTCAAATCTTTCAAGGTTGATTTTATTTTAGGAATATCGTTATCTCTTATGTCACGTCTTACGCCGCCTACAGTCATAAGCGAAGAGTAAACGCGGTTACCGCTAGTTAACTCAATTAGATCCATGATTGGTTCGCGGTCTCGCCAGAAATACTGGAAAAGAGTTTCATAACCTATTTCTAATCCTGCGTGACCTAAAGTCAAAAGATGACTGTGTAACCTGTTAAGTTCTAAAGCTATTACTCGAAGATACTTGGCTCTCGGGGGCACTTCAGTCTTTAATATTTTTTCAACTGCTTCAACAAAGTTACAGGCATGAACTGTGTTGCATATACCACAGATTCGTTCAATTAAGTAAACATCCTGTATGTAGGTGCGTGACTCAGCCGCCTTCTCGATACCCCTGTGAACATAACCTATCCGGGGCTCAACCTTTGTTACTGTTTCTCCATCAACAGTTACTGCAAACTTCTCTGGCTCAAGCAACGCTGGGTGTTGGGGACCTATTATAATTTTTACAACCCTTTCAGTTTCAGACTCTTTTGTTTCTTCAGTCGGTGGTGGCGGGTTGAGCTTCACTGTGCTTGCGTTAACATCTTTCCTTAACGGATACACGCCTTGCGGCCAATACTCTGATAAGACAAAGTGACCAGGGAGTAGATTTCCCTCGAAGACTACACCAAAGAGGTCTGCCACTTCTAATTCATGAAATGTGGCACTTGGAGAAATATCATTTATTGTTTGAATCTTCGGGTCGCTCTTGGGAACTTCTGCACGTATCGTTACCAATCCGTCTGAAGTGCGAACATGATACAAAACACCCAAGTTTGTTCCAAGGTCCAAACCCGTGATTGCTGCAATGGCGGTGTACTCGTCAGCGTCAACCATCGCTTTCATCACGTCCCTATGTAAACCATTATTTGCAACTACGGCGGCTTTGCCAAGTTGCCCTAGTTGAATTTGAACCTTGCCACCTAGTTTGGATTCAATTACCTTAACAACGTCGACTTTATTGTTTGGCATCTGCTTTTACCTCCTCAACTGTTCGTACTGACTCTTGTGAGGCAGGGTCTTTCTGTGTTTTTGCTTCTTCCTTAGGTAATTCAGCAGGTTTTTCTTCTTTAGCAGACTTCTTTTGTTTAGGCGGACTTAACGCATTTAGAAGTTTAACTACCCCGTCCACAAGTGCTTCTGGACGAGGCGGACATCCAGGTATGTAAGCGGTAACTGGAACAACTTTATCTGCGCCTCCAACTACGTTGTAATTTCCTTCGAAAACTCCACCTGAGCATGCACAAGCTCCAATAGCTACGACGAATTTGGGTTGTGGCATTTGATCATAAATTCGTTTTAATCGGTCTGCACACTGCTGAGTGACGCAACCTGTTACGAGCAGGACGTCTGCATGGCGTGGCGAAGGTTCAAGTTTTATTCCGAAGCGTTCAACATCGTACTTGGGAGTAAGCAAAGCAACTATTTCTATGTCGCAACCATTGCACGCGCCGGAATTAAAATGTAAAACCCAAGGAGACTTAACTCTTGCCCATGTTACCGCATTAGGCATTAATCTTTACCTCCTTCTACGAGAACCAAACCTGCGGCAAGTATTATGCCCAGGTAAAGAAACATGTAAAGAGGGTTAGTCGCTTCTAGCGAAAAAGAAGAAAAAGCAACAAGCAAAACGGCAGCATCAAAAATTACAAAGTAGATTATGTACTTGTATAAGGATACGTTTATTCTTAATCCGCTGTACGAAACCTTTTCTCCACAAGCGTAGGACGCTTGTTCGTTTTCGCTTATGGTTGTCTTAGGCGCTGAACGCTTACCTAAAGCGTAAATTATGATTGTTGAAATAAGTATTAGTGCAAATGCAATTAATGCTTCCAAGAGCATATGATTTTCCTCTCTTTCCCGACATGTTTATGGATGCATATCGATAAGCTTTTCACATCAACATTTAAGGATTTCTCCTTAATTTTTGACATTTGACTTTTACGCCTCTTGACAATTTTGTCAGTAAATTATTTTACTGACTGGACTTCAAACTTTGGACTATTAAAACTTACCCTTATGAAAAAGATTTTTTCCTTGAATAACCCATATTAACTAAACGACTAAATAGAAATAGTATTCCAGCTGAGAATCAGTTGAGAGTGAAAAATCTTTGAATTACGGAAATGGTCAAGAAAGCAACCTTTTGAAAAGCCATTGTCGTTAATATTTCAGTCTATCATCAACGTGCTCTACAGCTGACCTCTGTAATTCTTGATGGTTGGGCAGCCAACGCATTTCTTAATTTTAAATCGTTCACACGTTTCGCATTCAACCTTGCAGGGTGTAAGAGTTTTTTCTTTATGAGCAAGACTTTCTCTTATCTGCAAAAAAGGTGAATAGCAAATTTCGCTAAGTGGGTAAAATTCAGAACGCCTCACTCCCTCGCAGCATCTTAAAGAGCACTTTTCCATCGAAGTACTTTCTAATGTATCTTGGTCTTCTGCAACAATAATGGCTATCAAGTTATAGCTACCGATAGCCTTGAACATTTGCACGACCCGCGGGCAATCTTTCCAAAGATTAAGCAGTTTTTGCATCGATTGAGAACTTTCCATTTCCAACATTACGAGTGCTGTACGAATTTTCAAGGCATCAGGATTTACTAAAGCTGAAATTTTAATTGTGCCGTTCTTTTGAAGTTTTTCTAATCTTTTCTTTATCCCCATGCTCGTAAATCCAGTTCCTTGGGCGAGATCTTGAAGTGTTTTTCTGCCATCTTGCTGAAGTTGAGCTAAAATTTTCTTGTCCACTTCATCCATATTTCATGCCTTGTTTATTTTCTAAACAAAATCAGACTAAATAATGTTGATCTATATAAGCCTAACATAAATTATCATGAGACAAAATAAGATAATGACAGCGAACACCTTTATGCACGAATATTTCGCGAGACAAGCAACCACATGAACTCTCGAATATAATCTGCAAAACCTTCTATGATTCAACGTTATTAAACAATAATTTTGTCAACAAACCTTTTTATGAAAAGCACTTAAGTATCTATAGAGGTTTCATAATTGTTACGAAGTCAATCAAAGAATCGAAAAACTTTGGCTGAACTCATTTCTTTAAAGGGAAAAACCGTTTTGATAACTGGTTTTGCGTCAGGTATAGGTAAAGCGATGGCTTCTAGGTTTGCGGAAGCTGGCGCGGATTTAATACTTGTTGATATTGATGAAGAGAAAATGAAAGCTTGCTGTGAGGAACTTTCAAAGTTTAATGTGAAAATAAATCCGTTCAAAGTTGATCTTAGCCAAAAAAAGGAAATAGAACAGCTATGGACTCAACTTGATGGAAAAGAACCGGATGTTCTTGTTAATAATGCAGGAATATACCCGATGAAGAATTTTTTGGAATTAGACGCGGCTTTTCTGTATAAAGTATTGGATATTAATTTAAATTCAGCTTTGTGGATGTGCCAGAACATGATAAAGCGTAGAATGGCAAAAGGAGGAGTAATTGTGAATGTGGGATCAGTTGAAGCGCTTTTGCCATTCAAAGAAGACCTGGTGCCCTATGGATTAAGTAAAATCGGCATCATAACTCTTACAAGGTCTCTCGCTGCTGAGTATGGTAGACATGGCTTCAGAATAAACGCGTTAATTCCAGGCGGCATTATAACGCCAAGCACTAAAAGTTTAGCCAAGGAAGCCCTCAAATTTAATGTTAAAATCATTCGATCAGGCATTAGATATGGCCAAAGGCTTCCGCTTGGAAGGTTAGGAGACCCAGATGAAGTAGCATGCATGGCTTTAGTACTCGCAAGCGACCTTTCAAGCTACGTTGAAGGCGCGCTTGTCGCTGTTGACGGCGGATTCTTGTCGTCATAGCTTAATTGTGGATTCTTGTCGCCATACAACTCATTCAAGTTTTACTTCAATAAAATGTTAATTGTGTCTATCGATAATAGCTTTTTTTTCAAAAGCAAATCTCATGATTCTTTAGAAAGTGTTTTGGGCAAGAGTAAATAGAAGCCTAGCATTAAACCAGTGTAAAGGCGAATATGATTTGGTTTCCAAAATAAGTTCAGATTACAAGCAGCTTCTTGCAAAAGCCAGGGATTTAATGATAATGCAGTCAGTTTCGTCCTTAGTTAGTTGGGACATGGAAACTGTAATGCCGCGAGGAGCCGTGAACCAGAGAAGCTTGCAGCTTGAATTGCTTAGTCGTATTAATCATAAAATGAGTACGAATCCGGAGATAGGAAAACTTTTAGAATCTATTCAAACTCAGAGCGCGTATCAAACGTTAAGCTTACTTGAAAAACGCAATGTTTACTTGATAAAAAAGGCGTATGATGAACAAATTCAGCTTCCTGAAAAATTGGTGGCTGATTTAGCTAAGCAACAAGCATTGACTGTTAACATTTGGAGGAAAGCGAAAGCTAAGAAAAATTTTTCGCTGTTTAGACCTGATTTAGAGAAGCTTTTAGGCTTAAGCAAGCAAGCAGCTGAGATATTAATGAAAGTGAAAGAAACCAAATCGCCTTATGAAGCAATGATTGATAATTTTGAGCCTAAAATGACCACTCAAACGATTTCAGCCACTTTTAGTAAGCTTTTAAACGGATTGAAGCCTCTGATAGAAAAAATTCAAGAAAATCAAACGCAACCTGCTTCAGGTTTGCTTAAACAGGTTGTGCCAGTAGAAAATCAGCGACAAATCGCTCAACTATTAACTGAAACCCTTGGTTACGACACTGTTTCACAAACCGCACGCGGAAGAATAGATGAAACAGAGCACCCCTTCACCTCAGGCAACTATGATGATGTACGCATCACGACCCATTATTACCCAAATAATTATTCAAGTTCAATCTTTTCTGTGCTTCACGAATCAGGACACGCACTTTATGAACAAAACATCAATAAAAAATGGAAATTTCAACCAGTAGGCTCACCGTGTTCCTTTGGAATCCATGAATCGCAATCACGTTTTTGTGAAAATATAATTGGTCGTTCAAGAGAATTCTGGACGAATACTTTGCCCAAGATAAAAAAGATTGCACCTACTTTAGCCACTGTGGACTTAGACCAGTTTATTCGTGCGGTTAACAGAGTAGAGTTATCTAAGATTCGCATTGAAGCTGATGAAGTGACTTACAGTCTGCATGTGATAGTTCGCTTTGAGATCGAACGAGACCTTTTCGCAGACAAATTAACTGTAAAAGAACTTCCTGAAGTCTGGAACCAAAAGTACAATGACTACTTGAAAGTAAAAGTGGAAAATGATTCAGAGGGTGTAATGCAGGATACTCATTGGGCAAGCGGGCTATACGGGTACTTCCCAAGCTACACTCTTGGCAACATTTACAGTGGACAAATCGAGGCTGCAATAACAAAAGAAAAGCCGAACTGGCGCATTCAACTCAGTCAAGGAAAGCTAAAGGAAGTTAACACCTGGCTAAACAAAAACATTCATTCTCAAGGAGATTTATACGAGCCTGAAGAGCTTATTGAAAAAGCAACGGGAAAAAGCTTGGATTCTGAAATGTTTCTGCAGTACCTAAGAAGCAAATATGGCGAACTCTATGGTTTTTAAAGAACTGGGCTTCTCTTGAAAGCTCTGTATATGAAAATGATGATGTAGAAAACGATTCCGCCTATGAAAAGTACAATTCCTGCCCAGCCTATGGCTGTCGCATCATAATTGTTCAGTTGATTCCATAAAGAACTTGCGTTGGCACCCAAAAGAAACATTATGAATCCTGCTGTAACAATGCCTAAGATTAACCAATCAGTCCAAGACATATGAAACTATCCTTTAAATTATGAAAACTTGGTTTCTTTTAAAGTATATAGACTTAACGCTGAACATTTGTGACTTTTGTTAATTGAAGTTCGTAAAGACTGGGCTTTGTTTGTTGATCGAAAACTTTAAGCTAAATTCCGACACCATTATATATGATATGTTAAACAAAGCCCAGAGGGTAAATAAATGTCGGGATATGACGTTAGAAAACCAGAAACAAAAGAAGAATTCGTAAAAATGTTGATTGAAGCCGCTAAGAAGGAAATGAATTCCAAGGGAAAGCCGGCAAAACCGACAATTATTGGAACAGCTAAAGAAATGGAAATTCATCGTGATACGCTTTACACGTGGTTAAAAGAGTTTCATGTCGATTTTAAGGAGGTTTTAGAGAATATGCCGACAGATATTGTTGATGAAAATAGACAAAAGGAAGGAAACACCTTTTTAATCGGTGAATCACTTGTCGGAGAAGGAAACGAGGTTGCACATATTGATTTAATGATTGGCAATAAAGATGGACCCGTTGGGCAAGCATTTGCGAATGGCATGGCAAACGCATCAGCTGGCCACACTCCTTTGCTCGCAGTGATAAGACCCAACCTACCAACGAAACCACAGACACTAATTGTTCCCAAAGTTACAATTAAAAATATGGAGGACTCGGGAAAAATCTTTGGTCCTGCTCAAGCCGCAGTTGCAAAAGCTATCGCTGATTCCACTGAGGAAGGAGTGATCCCAATATCGAAGCTTGATGAGTGGGTAATTGTATGCAGCGTTTTCATTCATCCTGAAGCTAAAGATTACAGAAAAATATATCAATACAACTATGGTGCAGTAAAAATGGCTTTACAAAGAGCACTTAAGAATTATCCGTCGCTTGATAAACTGATTTATGAAAAAGATCGAGCAAAACACCCAATAATGGGCTTCAAAGTTCCTCGTTTATGGAGACCACCATACTTACAAATTTCCCTTGATGTACCAGAACTTGAACAACAGAAGAAGATAATATCAAAGTTTCCAGGAAGCGATAGAATAATAATTGAAGCTGGAACACCGCTAATCAAACGTTATGGAACAAAGGTAATCAGTGAATTAAGGCAAGTGGCAAAGGACGTGTTCATGGTTGCTGACCTTAAAACTTTGGACGTTGGAAAAGTCGAAGTTGACATAGCTTACGAGGACACTGCAGACGCGGTAGTTGTTTCAGGATTGGCAGCGCCAGAAACGATTGATGCATTCGTTCATGAAGCTAAGCGTCTCGGAATATACGGTGTCATCGACATGATGAATGTTGATGATGTTCTGGGTAAACTCAAATCTTTGAAGAATTTCCCAGATATCGTTATTCTGCACAGAGGCATTGACCAAGAAACAGGACGTTCCAGCGGACTAGAACGAATACCATTAATTCGCCAAGCATACCAAGATAAGAAATTCCTCATTGCTGTTGCAGGCGGAATAGTGCCAGAAACCGCAAAAGAAGCATTAGAGAAAGGCGCTGATATAGTCATTGTAGGCAGGTATGTGACACAGTCCAAAGACGTAGAACGAGCAGTTAGAAACTTCCTTGAGTTAACACCAAGCATGCGAGAAGACATAGACTTATTCAGAGTACACACTGAATAAATCCACAAAAAGCAAGTCTTTCCTTTAATTTTCAAAAACCAAAAACGCTCAAACGTTCAACAGGAGCTAATATCTTAGCGGAGTAGTTTTAGAGCTAGGAAGGCAGCTAAAAAAACAACAGCGGTAATGACAAACATTGGGACATAAGAGAGTTTAAACGCAAGAAATGGCCCCAGAAAAGCACCCAAGGCTGAGCCTAAACCAACAAAGCCGTCAAATAAACCAGCTTTGCCTTGAGGGATAACTTCCATTGAAAGGGAAAGCATCATAATGTAATACATGGCATAGGCAAAGCCGATAAACATCAAAAGAATAAATGTGCTAATTGTTTCTGAAATGGCCAACCAGATGACGCCGACAAGTGCAAAAATAAGCACGCTTCGTAAAAGGATGAAACGAGGCATCTGTTTCCTTATATCCATTGATTGAGCTTTGCCGCGAATCAAGAAATAACCTGCTGTTCCCCCGATAGAGTTTAAGATATAACCTACATATACCATGCTTGGTGACAAGTCTAAACCAGACTTGAGAAAGATGGGCAAAGGCGTAAAGAACAGGCTAGTTGCGAGTGCAAACAAGATTATCGCTAACGCGAAGCCCGCAAAATTGTCCTGTTTAATAGGACCATTCAAAGACAAGCCATCCAATACTCTGGAAGAGCCTTCAACTGCACGGCTAGTATAATCTACTTTATTTTCAATACCGACCAAGCGTCTCTCAAAAATCATCAAAGGATCCGCAATCAAAAATGTTCCTAGAACTAACCCTATCACGTTTAATCCGCTGCAGATATAAAACGTGTAGGTTGATAAAGCAGAGAAACCAAGGCTTGACGCAAACACAAACAAAACTATGCCCAAAGCTAAGCCAATAATTGTGCCAATTTCTGTGAGCCCCTCATAGAATCCAAAAGAATATTCCCACTGATTTCGACTATAATGCTCAGTGACGAGCACGTTTTTCGGTGATTCGTGAGCCACATGAAGCATTTGCATTGCAATGTATAACCCGACAAAAACAAGCAGGTTTTTAGCGAACGGAAAAGTCATAAGGAAAAGAATGGTGGCTATGGAAGCAAAAGAAAGAAGAATAAAAATCTTGTAGTGGCGTGTTTTGTCGCAGAGGTAGCCCCAAAGAAAAGATGCGGGAATAGAGCAGAATATAGCAATGGATGTCATGATCCCAACTGCAAGCAGCGGCCCACCTAAAATGCTTGTATCGTTTAGTGGAAAAGCTATGACGTAAAGGGGTATGAAAACTGTTAGCAACCCGAACGCCATATCGTGAAAGAAGAAACCTAAACGCCACATAGCAAGAAACCATTCTTAGGTTAAATTTAAAACTTTACCTGAAGGCTTTTCTTAACGAGCCTTTGCACGAAAACGCAATCACTTCTTTTGCTTTGGTCTGATGTTTATGAATTCCGCAACGGCTTTTAGCGCAGGTGTTCCGCCGCCTTCTGCCACAACTTGCAACATTTTTTCAGCATCAGTAATTTTGACTCCACCGACGATTGTTACACCTCTCTCAAATAAAACGTCTGGAAGGATTCCAGCTGAAGCTCCTACTATTGCAACCTCTCTTGCCTTCTTTGTTAAATCAAGCAGATGATCTATCGTTCCGTTTGCTATCGCTGTCCCAGTAATCAAAACTATATCAGCCATTGGCAAAATTTGGTCGCATGCCACATCTGGAAAAACGCCTTCATGTCGCCTCGCAGGCGTTCTTTCGAGAATATAGAGTTTTTTTGCTTTCGCGTTTATGTGGTCGACAAAAGGCCCAATATTACCAACCATAGCCACTACGTCTTTTTTTGTAAGTTTTATCTGGTCCAAAGCGTCGCCGTAAGTGATAGTGTAATTTTCGGGATTTTTTTCCAATATTATTTGGGATAGCGCATTAAGAGATGCGAAGCCGATTACGCATTCGCTGATTTCCCACGATTTTGCCTTCTCAGCTAGCTTAAAAGCGTTTGAACCCGCTAAAGTTCCTGCTAAGTCTGAGACTTGACAGTGACTTGTGGCGTGGGCAATTTCATCTTGAAAAGTATAGCAGATTCCTGAGTGCCCGCTGCTTAATTTTACAGCAGTGTAACCTAATCCTAAAATAACTTTATCAGCGGTTATTTTATTAAGTTCAGGTATTTCATTTTTAATTCTTTCTAGTGCATCTTCAACTATTCGCTTTGCCATATTTACCCAGCCATCTTTTTTGCGGCTATTGCCTAAATATTTAGTGACTCTTAATTAGTTTAATTCAACGTAGTATTTGCCGTTAGCGCATGCTCGGCAGAGTACTTTATTGTCGCGGTGGACTTCTCGGCCGTCACTAATTCTTTCTCCACATTTTGAGCAAAACTCCCGTTTTTTCGGCATTCCAGGTAAATCTGTTTCTGGAATGTTTACTTCAACTTTTTGAATATTTACAATTTGGTTCTCAGGAGTTATAGTCATTTTTTCAATTACTTCTTCGGGAGAGCCTTTTATTTCAAAAGTTTCTCGTATGGTGACCCTTATTGCCTTACCACTTGTTAGGTTCACAAAGGTAGCGGCGAATTTGCCATAATCAACAAATTTTAGCGTTCGGTGACCCAGCGTGCAACCAGTAATAACCTGCAATGCATCTGTCATGCATCGGTCAATTTCAGTATAAACAATCAAGTCCTTATTCTTAACTTGAGGGTCTAATCCGAAATATTTCATAGCTACTAACGCCATTTTTGTGCCCATTATAATTCCAAAGCATACGTGCCCATGGTAATCGCCGACTTCTTTAATATACGTCTTGAATTCAGTTTCGTCTTTCCTATTCAATTTGTTCACCGTTCGATACGCTTATCTTCTGATTAACGCCTTTCATATTAATCACTTTAACTCTAATCTTGTAAACTTTTACCATCTGCAAGTTGACTTACTACCAAATCAGTAAGTTATTGTTGGATATTCCTGCGCTATTTTAAGAGTTTGCGTGCAATAATTAGATCACAATCATCTTGCTTAACTATGTCTAATATGTCAAGATTTGACAACTTTAACTGGTTAAGGTAGGCTTTTAGGTCTAAAACATCGCCTGAAGTACGAGCTTGCTTCCAACTTTTTTCCCTTCGAAAGCAAACAAGTTCCAATCCAGTGTTTCTAATGCGCTTTCTCGGATGCTGTCTTTGAATCTACGAAATATAAGATAGCTCTTCGGCTTTAGCGCTTTGACTAACTTTGGAATAAGCGTGGGATCATAACAACTGGGGTTAAGTGATGAGAAAATTGCGTCATAATCATGACCGATGTCATCCTTGTAAAAGTCACCAGGCAAAGGATGGACTCTTTCTGCGCCGTATTCTTTTATGTATCTTTCCGTGATTGGAAGTATGTTGGGAAGGTCGAAAACGAATGCTTCAAGTTGCGGATTAAATGCGGCAAAAGCTATAGCAAATAGACCATGTCCTCCACCGATGTCTAGGAGGCGACTCCATTGCTTTATGCCAAGGCAAGCGGCCACTGCTTTAACAGTATTTGCGGTAGCTGAACCTTCAGCCCATTCAGCGATGCTAATCAGCCGACTTTCACCAAAAAACTCTTTAAATGTTCCAGTTATTGGACCGTTCTTGAGTATGCTTGTTAATTGAGTCCAATGGTTGGCGTTCTCCATTATGATCTGAAGCTTATTTGCCATGCTATAAGGGGAAGAGCGACTAAAATAATTGCTAGCTATCGATGAATTCGTGTACGCGTTATTTGTTTTTTCCAATAGACCAATTTCAGTCAAAGCTTCACAAAACAACTGAACCATGATTTCAGAGTAACCTAAAGCCTCAGCTAATTCATGTGCTGTTTTAGGTTTGATAGTGTAATCAAATAATTTTATGTTCCAAGCGGTCATCAGCAAATTGTACCGTTTTAAGCCTTCTGTTGAATTCTGAATTAGTGAAGAAAACTCGTCAAAATTACTTACAGGCGTTAAGAGATTTTTGGCGTCTTTCATGCAGAACCCTTCTTTCCCTGTTAGGGGGAACCTGCATATAATATAAGCAAATCGTCCCTAGGTCAATTAACTGCGTGAAACGTGAAATTATGGATTTCAAATCATGATTTAAACTTAATAGTCTTAAAATATGCTCCAAGCGAAAATAGGCAGCATAACTAAAAGGTTAAAAAATAATGAAATTGAAATCAACGCGAAAAAAAATCAAGGAACAAAGAAAAAAAGTCAATGAACAAGAAAAAATCAGAAAAGTAGAGGAACAACAAAAAAAAATTAATGAACGGAAAAAAGTGAGAAAAAAACGTTCAGCACTTGCTCTTCTATTTGCCGTAATCATTGCTGTGGCCGCAATCGTTATTGTCATTGAAAGTTCCGCTGCTCTTACGCCTAGTTTATCTTCGGTGAGCAATCAGCAAGCAAACGTAAGCTGGGAAAAAACATACGGCGGGTCGGGAGACGATAAACTTTACTATACTTTGCCAACAGAAGATGGCTACTTGGCAGTAGGTTCCTCATCCTCATTCACTCAAGGTCAAATGTCCGCATGGGTTTTAAAACTTGATACAAACGGAAACCCTGTCTGGAACATGTCTTTCGTTGAGGGAATCAGCACGGAGTTCAGATATGCAATTAACGTAAATGACGGTTTCTTGCTTGTTGGAAACGTATTTTGGCCGTCTGGGAGTGTAAATGGACTTATCGTTAAGATAGATGATCAGGGTAATGTGATATGGAATACGACGGTTGGTGGAGAAAAAGTGGACCGCTTATTCTCTGCTATGAGTACAGGAGACGGCGCATTAATGGTTGGATTAACTAACTCTTATTCTAACACGGCAGATGAGTCAAGCGTATGGCTTGCAAAAATCGATAACGCTGGAGATTTGTTGTGGAATGAGTCGTATGGCTGGTCAGATGATGGCGTAGGAACAGCAATAACTTCGACACCTGATAATTGCTTTATAATAGCGGGCTACACGAATTCCACGGGGGCCGGCGATTACGATTTCTTGCTTATGAAAGTTAATTCTTCAGGAAACATGCTTTGGTTCCACACTTACGGCGGATCAAAAGCGGACATGGCTAGCGCAATCATAAGTGTTCCGGGAGGCTACCTTGTTGCTGGCAACACGTTATCTTTCGGATCAGGAGCCAGTAATGCCCTAATTTTAAAAGTTGATTTAAACGGCACCCTAATATGGGACAAAACGGTAGGCGGCACCGACTATGACATGCCAACTTCAATTATCGCTTCACAATACGGCGGCTACATCATCGGAGGATGGTCAACATCTTATGGAAAAGGCGAAAGAGACTTTTGGATATTCCAACTCGACGACAATGGAACACTTCAATGGAGCCGCACAATTGAACAAAATGGGTATACAGAAGCATACTCCACTATTGAGTTAGGACAAGACAAGTTCCTAATGGCTGGTTGGGAAAACGATGTCAACGGGAAAAGTAAGCCGAACTATTACGATTATTATTTTATAGAAATAACTGTTAACCCTTCAAAAACAGGAGTGGGAGCTCTCGTTTACGAATCAACACCTAACTTAAAAGTGAGTCAGTAATTGATTTCACTCATTAACAAGTTGGTTTTGATCAAGATGCTTGCATAAGCTTAAGACTACAAAAATGAAATATCTGCAGTTAGTCTAAAATGGATAAACATTGTTTTTTTGTAGGTAATCCAATGATTGAATGGTTTTCTTTAGCGTTTCAGTTTCAAGCACAATTTCCGGATAAAATTTGTTTTTCTTTACGATGGCAGTAAACGCTTGCCAATTGGTAGTGCCGCAACCTATTGCTAAATGCTGGTCCGATGTGCCCATGTTATCGCTTAAATGCATGTAAGGAATCATCTGATTTAGTTTTGTTATCCATTCTTCAAAGGGCACTTTGGAGAAAGCATTTATGTGACCAGTATCTAAGCACACCTTTAAGCGGGAATTGTTCACATTTTCTAAGAGCGTCTTGAAGATTTCAGGTGAAGGCTCCCAAAAGTTTTCCAAGAGAACAGTAGCCTCGTATTCGTCTAGGACTTCAGACCAGAAACTAGCGTTTCTTGCAATCCAGTTGTTCTTGTAGAGTCCGCTGGAAATATAAGGGTTAAAGTTTGCATGAAACACTGCGTATTTAGCATTTAGAGATTGAGCAATATCCATGTTTCTGAGGATTCGCTGCTTTGAAATTTTGGCGATTTTGCTATCGTTACTATGAATACAGATATCCTGAAAAACTCCATGAAGCGATAACTTGCCATTGAAACCTGATAGGGCACGTTGATGACCTTTTACAACCCGCCGCCAATTGCTGTCCAATGCATCAGCGTAAGCGAATGTTCCCAATTCAAGGTTGTAACCATGTTCCTTTGCGAAAACTAGAAAATCGTCAAAACAGTATTCCGCATGCTCGGATATTCCATGGGATTTCCATATTCTGGGTTGCACATAAATCATTGACATCGTTAATTTCCAACTTTTTGAGCCACAATATCCTTTATTTATCTATCGCTTCAAAACTATACCGCTGATTATAAAATGATTGAAAAATCATTTAAATTGTGTCTTAATTTTTATTAACGTTTGTTTTTTAACTTGTGTTGGTTACTTTTGGCTTTCTTCTTGACAACGTAATTGCGACGGCGATCACTATGACCGCTATGATGACAATTATAATGAGTAACAAGAGGAAATTAGTTGAGAACGGATTTGAACTTGAAGTAGATGATGCTGTAGCGTTAACTAAACCGTTTACTGCATTAACTGGGGTAATGTACTCTGATGTATCACCGGAATTCAGTGCTGCATCGTTTGCCAGCGTTTCGTTTGCATCAATTATTGTTATGTTTGATTGCCCCGTATTTGTTACTGTGAACTTTAATGTTACGATTGTTCCGCTTCCGCTGAAGCCTTCTGAGGCTGCAGAAGTTGCAATAAGCTCATAGCTGCCTGAAGATATTGTTGAGTTATAGTATAAGCCCCCTGATTGAAGATTGTTGATGTTAGTTGTTAATGGATTACCGTACAAGACACCGCCGCTAGCGATAGAATTAGTGCCTAAGTCAGGTTGAGCACTTGTCAATTGAAGCACGGAACTGTTATAGTCAAGGTTTAGGTCAAGTGCGTAGAGACCTTGCACATCAGTAACATCAATTTTGACCGACACAGTTTGTCCCACGCTTGCTGTTGTTGTCTGCGGGCTAACACTGATAGTGGTTGTGTCCTGAGCTTTAGCTAGTTGAAGGGGTGCAACAATAATCATGAAAGCGGCGATTATTAGCAAAATTATGCTCAATTTACGTCGATATGAACGCATCTAATTATTCCTCTTGGCGTTTTCGGTGATGTTGACTATTTTATCCCGTCCCTTTTTATACCTTTTCACAAAACCCTTCTTCTCCAGGGCAGTGAGCAACTGACTTGTTTTAGCTTTAGAAAATTTGCATTGTTCTGTAATTGCAGATTGATAGGCGGTACCACCGTTCGAACGGAGAACTCTTAGGACTTTCTCTTCCTCAGTTTCAAGTAAAACCGCAGGTGAGATAGCGGGTTCTGAGCCCTTGCGATTTTTGCGTCGAGTTACAAACAAGAAGCCACCAGAAAGCCCTATAGCTATAACTGATGCAATGAGAGCTATGAGAACATAGGGCGTCTGTCCTGAAGGGGATGCGGTTTGTGGGTTTACTTGAAAGACGATCTTTGGGCTTCCATTTATGAATAATGATACATCAAACCATTGCAAGGTTTGCGTATAATTATCCTCAGAATTTGGTGAAGGTTTAATTGATCCTACATAATAATTGGCAGGGTAGTTAATTTGGAACGAATAACCAACGTCATTATAGCCAACCCCATACAATTGGTCGAAGAAACTTGAATTTCCAAAGACGTCTCCAACGATAAGCTGCCCATTTTGTGTTTCGCTAAAGTTCAACCAAGTGAACGTGTACTCGGTTGTTTTTGAATCCCCTGATGTTACGGTGCTTATTTGAAGTGAGTCATTGTCAACGCTCATTTGCCTGCCTGTCTGGTTTGCGCATGTTAAGACAAGTGATGTCACTTTACTCTGGAAACTGCTCCATGTGTCGACTGTTCCGTTTAGGTCTGAAGTTTGTGTTATTGTCCAAACCGCTGACCTGTCACTACTAAGTTGCACTTTATACTGAAGTGAAGTCTGGGTTTGAGCTTGAGCGCTACCTATAGGTGCTAAAAATAGCACTATAGCCATAGTTACGAAAAGGGTAGCGAGAATCTGATGCTTCATCTATACCAGTGTAGGCATTATTTTATCATGCGTATTTAAGGATTCTATATTTAGACTCAAATTTCGCAATAGAGCCGCCCGCCGCACTTAGTATCAGTATCATCATTAGTAAAATCTTAAGATCAACGATTGCGTTTAAAAACATATTATTTTGAGCAAACTCTGACTAAATTAAAGGGTTAAAAATAAATAAAACCTGATTGAACGTTAATGAACTAAAATGAACTGTTATAAAGGTTATTTAACTAAAAGGGCTTCAGAAATGCTTTTATTTCTGGCAAGCAAGTAGTGAATTACAGAAAAAGGTGCAAAAGAAATGAAGAAAAAATTAGCAATAATATTGTTGACAATTTTTGCAGCAAGTATCCTTAGCATAACTGCAGGAGCATTCGCTTCGAACACTCAAAATACCAACTCTTCTAACAACACTTGTAACAACAACGCTTTATTCTCGCCGGCGCCGATTTTCACTTGGATTAAGGCTTTGAACGATTCAAGGAACACTAGTCTTCAACAAGAATATGTTCGCATGGTAGGCTCAATAACAACCTTTGGATCAAGCAACGCTACAGGTACACTTACGGCACAAACTCAGGGATTATCTATTAACAATACAGATGAACAGTGGTCCTCCTCTACCGCAATATGGACTACTAATGGTTCAGTACCGACTGCTTCAGTGCGTGAAAGCGAAAACTTTACGTATACCTACTACACGGCCAGACTGACTAATGCCTCTTATGCTGCTTTGGATTATAATGGAAATGACTTTTACTTGAATGGCACGTGGAATGTTTGGAATGTCACCAATGTCCACACTGTAATTACTGATGCTGATGGCAATATTGTAAGCATTAACAATGATCAAACACTGGTACCCTTAGCAACCAATACAATAGGAACACTAACAGTTACAGGTGGCTGGGAAAACTTCACTCTTTCAATAACTGGCGTTGACACTATATCTGGAACAGTCACATTTGATAGGATTATCCAGACTAAAAAAATGATTTGCCCCTTCGCATTGAATCCTAACGTTCAAGATGGTACGTTAACCAATGCCACTGTTACCCCCTCAGAACTAAAGAGCATTCTATCAGACTTTCATTCAATTTTCGGTCAAGTAAGATATGATCAAAGCTTAGATTTCGCTCAACACGGCAGAATTGACATTTGCGACCTAGCGATCTGCAGCTGCAAACTTAGACGCTTCTTAGTAAGAATATCCTCATCTCTTTTTTTGTTTAAAAAGTTTAGTGTTCAGAAGGTATTATGCAGCATTCTGCAAGGATAAAGTCTTAATCTGTTAGCTTTTATTTTCTTAATCAAGTGATAAAGCAGATGGCTGAAAAAAGGGATTACTTTGATGTGCTTGGTATACCGAAAGATGCCTCCGATGACCAGATAACAGCTGCTTATCGATCACTTGCAATGAAGTATCATCCCGATCGCAACAAGTCGTCTGATGCTGAAGAAAAAATGAAAGAAATCAATGAAGCCTACGCTACACTTTCTGACGAACAAAAGCGTTCTGCTTATCTGCTTAAAAATGGCTTCGGGGATTCTTGGAAGTATAGTTGGCAATACAAAAAAGAGAATACAGTTGGTAATGAAAATTGGTCAGCCATTGAGGATGAATTTCTTTTTAGAAATTTCCTTAGCATGGATGATAATATTTTAGCATCAAAACTTAACAAAACGCCATCTAAAATAAAACGACGGAGAGGATACTTAGGATTAATAAGACCACAAGTTATGGAAAAAATGAGCAGTGAACCCAGAGTTCAAAGGATTGTATTAGCACTTAGAAAAGGACAGAAAGTACATTTGGATATTAAAGTTGCAGGCGGCAACAATGACATTTACTTTGGCGTTCTTGGGTATAAAGGAACAGTTAATTCGTTAAGACCTAAATATCAAGAGACTATATCGAATTTTAAATCCTTTAATTACCAAATTAAAACTTCTGGAAATTATTGTTTTTATTTTAGCAATTCTTTCTCTTTTCTTACCTCAAAAAACGTGGAATTCTCATATCAACTTAAGAATGGAAGGAAAACAACGCTCTCTTTCACGATATAGAGAAGCCTAAATGACACTGTAACAATACCAATTTTTAAACAGCATATTTTGTAGCCCTTTAGTCCATCAACTATTCCTATACTTTGTTATTTTCTTTAAGCAGTGTTTTTGATTTTTTGCTTTTTTCATTGGAAAAAGGGCGGAATAGCATTCTGTCTTCTTACTCCAATTTTGTAGACGTTTTGTTAATAACAAATTTTTTGCCAGTTCAAATCGTTAAGTCAAATAAAATTGCTCTTTTTGAAAGCAAATATACCTTGCAATATCCTCGAACATCTTTCATCTTTAAGAATGGTTTAATGATAAAACTTTATTTTCAAGCTTACAGTATCTGTTGGTAACATGTCCAATATTATTCAATTGCTGTACTCTATAATAATTGGTCTTATTCAGGGTATTTCAGAGTGGCTTCCCATAAGCAGCAAGACGCAAATTATGATTTCCTCCACTATTCTTCTAAATCTCACGTACCAGCAAGCGTATACTTTTGGCTTATTCATGGAAATTGGTACGCTGGTTGCCGCTATAATATACTTTAGAAAAGATCTAGTTAAGTTAGTGCAGGTTTTGTTAGGCTCGAAGGATAAAGATAAACGAAAACTGTTCTTCTACGTTTTAGTCGTTACCGTGGTTACTGGCTTGATTGCCGTTCCACTATACATAATCGCAGATTCAATAACGGGAGTCATAATAGGCATCCCCATGTTGATAGTGGGGGTCATTCTAATCGCTGACGCAGCGCTCATACGATATTCCAGAAATAGACAAGCACAAGGGATTGCACCGAGAAAACTGGAAAACCTCACGATCAAGGACTACTTGTTGGTAGGAATCACACAGGGCATAGCAGCACTACCAGGCGTAAGCAGATCAGGAATTACAACTAGCACAATGCTACTACTAAAAGTTAAGCCAGATGAAGCATTTAGACTATCCTTTACCGCTGGAATATTTGCTTCCGCCGGAGCCTTCGGAATAGCTTTATTTAGCAAGTCGAATCTTGCTCCATCCATTGCTGCAATAGGATTAACGGGTTTAGTTGTAGCTATTATCGTTTCTACTATAGTCAGCTTATTTTTGATAGATTTTCTCATAAAGGTCGCCGCGAAACAAAAAATAGTTTATTTGACAGCTGGACTTGGAGTAATTGCAATAGGTATTGCAATATTATACTTAGTCCTTCAATTATAACTACAGACTTCCCTTTTAGTTGCTTGGAATAATGCCGCTATCATATTCAGTTATGTTAAGGAACTGTTCAGAGATTGATACTTTTGAAATATTTTTCAAAAGTTTTTAAGAGCAAAAATAGTCTAGTTATCATTTTTTTTAAGGGTGCCTATGAGCCCAGTTAATGTTGCTTTGGTGTTAAAAGGTCTTGGAAGTCAGGGTTTGTTTTTCCATATTTCTCTTGAATCGTATTGTTTATGCGCAGCCAATCGTCAAATGCTAGTTGCCAACTTCTACTTGGAACAACGTACTTTGTAATGTATTCTCTTATTGTTTGTGTCCTTTTTATTGTGTGATTGTGCCAGTCCACTTCGATGAATCCAGCCGCGCTTTAGGTATTGCAGGCTTTGGTCAATTTTGTCTTTTTCAATTGGGTAGTTGATGCTTCTGGCTAAATCCTGAATTAAGGAATCGAATGAAATTTCGTTTTCTGGGCGAAGGCATATTACGGCTGCTGAATCCAATACGAACCGCGCAGTTTTATTGAGGTAGAAGGCTTTTCTTTTTGGAACTAATGCCTGTTCAATCTTGTATGAATGCCGTTTGTAGAATTCTTTCTTCACTACTTCAGCTAATAACAAATATGTTACGATAATCGCCAATAAGAAAACGTAGAAAAGTGGTGGTGGGGGCGTAAATTGAAATATTGGTCCCAATGGCGTATATGGAATAATAAGAGCTGCAGCAACTATTGAGAGACTGCTGATTGTTAAATACTTGCCGGGTCTACTCTTCCAGAACGGTGATTGCCTGGTCCTAATGACAAATACAACTAATGTTTGAGTGCAGAGTGATTCTATAAACCACGCTGTTTGAAATTGCTGGATAGGCTGTATTAAAGTTGCAAATAGTGGAATAATAAAGATCATAAGGAAGAAGGTGATGTAATCGAAGATTGAACTTGTGGGACCTTCAACTATCATAAAGTTTCGTATAAAGGAAATATCCCACCTTTTTGGGCGCTCAATGTATTCTTCGTCCACGTTGTCTGTGGCTATTGTCGTTTGAGAAAGTGTGTACAGCAGATTGTTAAGCAATATCTGTATGGACGTCATCGGGAGAAACGGCAAAAAGAGCGCTGCTCCAGCAACGCTAAACATGTTGCCAAAGTTTGAGCTAATACCCATCATTACATACTTCATGGTGTTGCCAAATGTTTTTCTACCCTCGGTAACACCTTCAGCCAGTACCGTCAAATCATTCTCTAGAAGGATAATGTCGGCTGCTTCTTTTGCAACATCTACTGCGTTGTTAACTGAAACGCCAACGTCGGAGGTTTTCAACGAAGGAGCATCATTAATGCCGTCGCCCATGAAGCCAACAACATGGCCGTTGTCTTTCAACAGATTGATTATTCTATCTTTTTGGGCAGGGGTTACTCGAGCAAAAACATTGGCTTCTTCTACCACTCGAGCAAGTGAATCATTATGCATCTGAACAAGTTCGTTACCAAGAACAACTCCTTTGATTTCAAAGCCAAGTTGTTGACAAACGTTTCTTGTTACTAATTCATTGTCGCCAGTTAAAATTTTTAGTTCTATTCCTTCCTTCGCTAGAAGAGCTATCGATTCCTTTGCAGTCTGCTTAGGGGGATCAAGAAATGCGATGAAACCAAGAAAAACCATATCTGTTTCGTCATTAACTGAGTAAGTGGTTCTTTCTTCTCGAAGTTTTCGGTATGCTACTCCTAAGACCCTTAAGCCTTCAGAACTTAAATCGACGTATTTCTGCTCAATCTTTTTCCGAATCTCTTCATTGATATCGTACAGTAAACCCTCAAATTCATAATAAGCTGAGACTTTCAGTACGTCTTCTGGAGCGCCTTTAGCTATGAAGAATTTTTCCTGTTCTTTTTCTACTACTACTGAAACGCGTCTGCGAACAAAATCAAATGGGACCTCATCGATTTTCTGGAAACCTGCATAATCGACCTCTTTATGAACGAGTATGGCGTCGTCAAGAGGGCTTTTTAATCCAGTTTGAAAGTAGCTGTTCAAGTAAGAGAATAGAAGAACTTTATCGTTATTCTTGCCTTCCATATCAACATGCATAACAAGCGATATGCGATTTTCAGTCAGTGTTCCAGTTTTGTCTGTACACAAAACGTTCATGCTGCCAAAGTTTTCGATTGAAGGCAAGTGTTTGACAATTACGCCTTTTTTTGACATGTTAACTGCGCCTTTGGAGAGATTCATCGTGATAATCATCGGCAAGAGTTCAGGCGTTAATCCCACCGCAAGGGCTGCGGCAAACAATAACGAATCAACAAAGGGACGTTTAAACCAGAGAAGTACAATAAAAACGAAGATAATTAGTACAAAGGTTACTTGCATGATTAGGTAACTGAATCCTTTTACGCCTCTTTCAAACTCTGTTTCAGGCGGCTTTGTAACAAGTTTTTTCGCAATTTTTCCGTATTCTGTTGAGCCACCGGTCTTAACCACCGCTGCTGTCGCTGTGCCGCTTACAACGGAGGTGCCCATAAACAGATAATTGTTCCATTCAGTAATGGAACTTGATGATGGATCTTTTAAATCCAAACTGTTAGCTGTCTTTTCAGCGGGGAAGGATTCACCTGTTAGAGCACTTTGGTTCACGAAAAGATCTTTAGCGGTGAGGATTCTTGCATCTGCCGGAACTATGTCTCCAGCTGAAAGATAGACGACGTCTCCTGGAACGATTTGGGAAAGTTTAAGTTCTCTTTTGACGTTATCACGAATTACTGTGGCAGTTGTACTGATTTTTTCTTTAAGTAATTCAGCTGAATTTTCCGCTTTTGATTCTTGATAGTGGTCGATACTAACACTGATTATTACAATGACGAAAATTATGGTAAAATCTGCAACATCACCAGTAGCTCCTGCGAATGCTCGCAGCGGCCAAAAGTATGATGATTAAGGGGCTCTTGAAATGCAGAAGAAAACTGATAATAGCAGAACGTTTTTTCTTTCGCGCTAATTCGTTAGTGCCATAAATGCTTAATCTTTTTTCTGCTTCTTGAGAGCTAAGACCCTGAGGTGACGTATCTAAACGGGACATTAACTCGTCTGCAGGAGCAGTTAAAATCTCTTCTGCGGTTACAGGGGGCTGCGCTGAAGGGGTCTCATCTTTAATCTTGAATATTTCCGGATTTCCCGGGGCGCCATCCGCCATTTGTCAGCCACCAGCGTTCACATAAGTGAATAAAGTTTGTTGTAGCTTTTCATGCTTTTAAACCGTTTCTAGAGCAAACTATCTAAAACTTGAATAAACTGCAGAAGGCTTGTCACATTAGCGGCGATCTTTTGAAATATATTAGTAATAATCCTATTTTCTTCTATGTACATTTTTGATAAAATCAAGTTATTTATTACAAGCACTTTTTAGTCTTGCAGCAAATCATTTTTAGCATCTGATTGACGTTTTGTAGACAGATAAAGTAATGTTCACTGGTTTTATGCAAAGAACTGTGGAATTGCTATGGCATTGCACTTTTTACTGCAGCAGTACGCGTTTTTGGAGTCACTCTTTCAGAAGATAAAAAGCAAATCGTGAGTCTATTAATTCAGATGCAAATGTCCGCTGCGGGTTAATCTTTCGAATAGATTTATTTTGTGAAAAAGGTGATTGGTAATTATTCCAAACGAGAAGATGGCTAAAACTGCAACAAAGTAAAAAAGTACAATTAATGGTAAAAAGAATGCTTGCCCAATTAAGCTTAAAAGGGCTAAGACAGTCATCCAACCACCGTAACTGCTGATGAAGAAGATTTCGATTAATGCAACCAAAAGAAGAGTTTTTTTAGGCTTGAGGTACTCGAGAAACACACCGACGATAATAGCTTGCAAAATCCAACCTGAAAGGGGAAGATTAATAATATAAAAGTCGATTCCCAAAATTGCCAGACTTAGGGCGAGTAGAACCCAGAAAGTAGACCTTGAAAAATCACTCATGCTTTCTTTCTTCTCTATTAATTTCTTTGTTAGGATCTTCAGATGCAAATCATTCATGGCATCAACGTTTCTCGCGCAATCTTTGAAATATTTAAGAAAGTTTAGAAAACATCATCGGCATCAGCGAACGTGATAAACATGGTAAAAACGTTGTTTTTGAAAATTGCTGCCGTGTCTAATTTTTAATAAATCTAATCCTTGATAAATAGTTTTATTTGGTTGACTACTGAAAAAGCAAGCTCTAGTATGGAGAATTCAAAAGTTATCGCTAAAGGTGAGTATAAAGTAGAAAGCAGAATTCCGTCAGCGAGACCGTTCCCGCCTATGACGGCAGCTGCATAAAATTGCAGAGAATAAATGTCTATGAGGATCATCGCTAGCGGTATGCAGATTGAGCCCAAAAGTAAGGAAGAAACAAAAACTGATTTAAACTTGATCGCTTTGTCGCGTATTAATGCAAGCGATGCCGATACAGACGTGACTAGTAAGCTGGCAACTAAGGAGAATAAAGCTGCATTGATTCTTAAGCCGTCAGTTGTTACTTGACTAGTGAACAATGCAATTAAAAGGCAGCATAAAAAGGCGATTGCAAAACCTATTTTGGAGCGCGATTGTTTGATGTAAACCGCTGTGCATGAGAGAACAACAATTAGGGGCAAGACTAAACCATACAGGTCAATAGCTACCGTGGGTGTAACAAAGATAGGATATAGAACTTTTGCTGCAGTAAAAAAGGGCACGTAGAAAAAACTTATAGCTAATATCCCCAAGAAAGAAGCGATTAGAAGAATGACAGGCTTAACTGAAGCTTTCATTTTATTATTTGCCATGTAACTTAGCCTTATTTTCTACCAATACGCCTCTTGTCTTAACAATTTTTTTCAATAAATTACTTGACACACAAGTCTAAATAAACTCCCATACAGAGACAGAAACTTGGTTACTAACTAGACCGAACGGTAAACCGCCGATTAAAATGAATGTCTAGGAGAAATATATGCCGCTTATTTTTCTTAGTTTAGTTTGTAGCCTATTGTTCTTAAGAATGCGCGTCGCTCTTTGACATCGTTGTCCGTTTCGATTCCTTTGCTTTTGAAGCCGTCGACGAGGCCTATTATTCCTCGGCCTTGACTGGTTTCAGCAATTAATACTTCCAGCGGGTTGGCTGTTGCTGCGTAAATAGTGCAGACTTCGGGCACTTTCTTAATTTTATCGAGTACGTTTAACGGATAGGCGTTTTTAATGAATATTATAAAACTGTGGCCGCAGGCGATTTCGAAGGCTTTTTCTGATGCTAATTGTTCAAGGTCAGCTTCGTTTCCTTCATGTCTGACTAAGCAGGGTCCTGAGCTTTCGCAGAAGCCGATTCCAAATTTAATGTTTGGAACTGCATTAACTAGAGCTTCATACAAGTCTTCGGCTGTTTTTATGAAATGCGCCATGCCCAATATCGTGTTGCAGTCTTTTGGAGGACTTATCTGTACTGTTTTGAGCTCCATGTTAAATTACTCCTAATGATAGTCTGTGCACTTTTGGGAATTTAACTTTTTAAATAAACTTGTTTCTGCTGTCGCTTCTAGCGAATTTATGGAGATAATTTTTCTTGGTGAATTGTTTGTTTTGTTTCTGTTACGACAAATTTTATATTCTTCAATGCTAGTGCAATAAATGTGCACTGATAGTAGTGCACCATAAACAGATAATGGAGTTGAAATAGTGTCCGGAAAAGAAATGCATAAGGCAACTTGCTCTGAATGTGGTCAGGAATGTGAAGTCCCATTCAAACCTGATCCAAGCAGACCAGTTTACTGCCGGGAATGCTGGGCAAAGAAACGACCAGCAAGGCCAAGACGATATTAAGCTTAACGCTTGACCATCATTAGTTTATTATTAATCCATTTTATTTTTAGTTAGATTTAACCTGTTTTTTCTTGTCTTTTCTTTGCAAAAACTAAATATTCTGGGGCGAAGAGAGGAAAGGCAAGGGCCGGTAGTTCAGTTGGTATGAACGCTTGACTTGCACTCAAGAGGTCTGGGGTTCAAATCCCCACCGGTCCACTAGAACTTGAGATTGATGCTAAGCTTAGGGGTGCTTTGAATTTTCAGAAGTTGGTTTTGGAGCAGTCTGATGAGGTTGTTTTGGGTTTATCAAGGTGTGAGATGGCAACTTAAGGGCAAAGCAAAACGTAACAGCGCAACGGCTAAACCGACTAGTACTCCTAGATACAAGAACGGTAAAGACGTGCGCGCCGTTGTTTAGGTTTAGGCTGAATGCTGCTGTGGGTTTTTGGGAGTATTGTTTGTGTGGTTGGGGGTTGTTCATGGTTTGGTGGAAGTGGAATTTTGAACTTTTTTGTTCAATTTTAAGAATTTTTTTGGTTTGAAAAGGGTTGGTTTGGGCTTGTTTTTGCAAAAGTGCGTTAGTTTTGGTCTTGAGGGGTTGTGTGTTTTGAACTTTTTTATGGTTATGTGTAGTATTGTTTGAACTTTTTGCATGGTTAAGAAACGGTTAGGGGTCATTTGTCGGCTGCTAATTAGTTACTAATTAGTTTTCTGAAGGTTTAGGATTGTTTTTTTCAAGGTTTTTTAAAGTGGACTGTTTTGAAAGGCGCGCTATAAAAAAATCGTGAGTTCGTGTAGGAGAAAATTCAGCGTCTTGTTAGCGAATTCTCGGAACGTACTTGACTTTTAAGTATCTCAAGCATTCCTGATAGTGTTCTCTCTCAAGCACCCTTCTTAAGCGCTCGTATGTCACCTCTCTACAGATTCCATTCTCCGAGTTGTTTACGAGAATGAATTTTCGATCTCCTCCATCCTCCATGTTCAAGTCCATGACCGCGTGACCAGTAGTTCCCGAGCCAGCAAAGAAATCCAAGACTAACGCATGCTTCCCCGCTGCTGCCCTGACCAGCTCCTTTACAAGCTTCATGGGTTTTGGGGTCTGAAAGATGTCTCTTCTCCCAAGAATCTCCTCAAGCTCGTCTTTAGCGGATGATGTTGTCCCCAGACCCTTCAATATAGTTTCCATGCGGATCGGAGTCTCTTCGTACTCTTCACCACTTGCACGTGAGGGCATCATCAGAGCATTAAAGATAGTGTTGTTTTTGTCTTTGAAACACGCAAAGATGTTCTCGTGCACGATTTTAATGTTGTGAAATGGCTTTTCAACACGGTTCTGATCAAACTTGGGATCTGTCTTGGGCCAAACCAGGACGACCACGTTGGCTTCGCCAAAAATACTTTGGCATAAGAGGAGCAGGGTACCTGTTTCGTGCTCATCAATGTGAATGAACATCACACCATTTCCTGACAGGAGGCCATATGCAACACGGAGCCTCTTACCCATGAAACTAAGCCACTTGCTATGAACGTACGCATCGCCCGCGTCAGCATAATCGTAATCATCGTAATTCAAGGATTTCATACCTGTGTTGTACGGAGGGTCGACGTAAATCACGTCCACCTCTCCCGAATATTTGGTTGTCAGCTTCCGGAGAACTGCGAGATTCTCCCCTTCTATCAAGATGTTCAACCTCTTACCATTCTTGATTGCCAGTTTCCTCTGCTCCACCAGCTCGACATCGTTCTCCTCCAAGATCCTCTCTATTTCCTCCGAATGCTCTTCGAAGATGAGGCCGTACTTAGTCTCGGCTAGTGCCCTCTTCGTCTCTTCCAGATAACGCAACAGGGAAGGGTCATCACTAGCCTTCCTGACGAACCTTGTGACAGCAGATAAGTGCCTCAGAAGCTCATCTTTTCTCGGCACGTTTGTTCTGTCCGACTTGCTCTTCTTGCTCATGGCTCCACCTAAGATCTAGTCAACTTTACGGGGCACCTCGAAAACGCATGGTCTGCGATCGAAGTATGCTTCGGCACATTCAGGGATGTCAATTTAGAACAGCCATAAAAAGCCCAGTCTTCAATGTGAGCAACGCTTCCAGCAACATTGAGTTTCTTTAGTCCTGTGCAACAGGCGAAAGCTCCTTTATCTACACGATCCACTCCATCAGAGATAATGACAGAATTGAGATTGCTACACCCAAAGAACGCATTCCGTCCTATCGTCCTGACAGTATGAGGGATCAAGAATTCCTTCCCAAGATTACGCATCGAGTAGTACATTAGCTTGGTCTTGGTTCTGTCATACAACACACCATTTTCATACACAAAGTTAGGACTATGGTTAACAAGTGACAAAGAAGGACAGTTGGCGAAAGGGTTGTAACCAATGACCTTCACGCTGCTCGGAATGGTCACGCTTGACAGGCTGATACAGCCAAAAAATGAATGCCTTTGAATGGTAGTAATCCCTTCCGGAATTACGAAGGATTTTGAAGGGCTATTGATAGCAAAATAGAAGATTGATGTCCTGTTCCGGTCGTACAATGCATCGTTCTCAAAGATAAAATTGGGACTGCGGTTCACCAACGTCAAAGAGGGACAACTGGAGAACGGGTTGTTTTCCACAATCGCCACACTCGGAGGGATTATTATTTTCCTAAGGGCTGAACATCCATGGATGGCATGCTTCCCTATGCTGATAACACCGTTTGGAATTTCGAAGAAACTAGCGCTGTTACTGATAAGGCGAACAAGCGAAACTCTATGGCCTCACCTGTTCCGCGAAACAGTGGCCAGTGACATTATCAAAGATGATAATACTATCATAGCTGCATTTAAGGTGCAAAAAAGGCTCGACTTAAACGATATACATACTGGGTTTAATTACTTGCAGAGGTTTGCAAAGGATATTATAAAAAGGGAATAAAGAATCGGTAGCGAGCATTTTGGAAAGATTTAAGGTATCGTTTTCTCATCTTGCTTATTTGTTGGGCAAATTGTTAGAACGTATCGCAAGCACAAAGCTTTTATTAGAAGTTTGCAGTAATTGTGTTTGTCGTACTTGAGGTATTACGAATATACTGAGCAAAAGGAGGGATAGATTTGGCAGCAACTAAGCAATACAATGAAAAAGAAGTGTTAATGCTTGTTAAGATAGCCAGGATTCCGAAGGCTGATGAAATTCTCAGAACGTTGCGCGGTGGTAAACAATTGTATTTTAATCAGATTTGTGAGCAAGTTAAAGGTTCAAAAACAACGATTGTTAATGCACTTAGGCTTTTGGCAAGTATGGGTATATTAAAAGATGAATGGACAGTTCAAACCCTCGGACAAGTGAAAACTAACCCGAGAAGGGCTGTTAGAAAATATCAAATCGCTGAAGAATATTCCGTTTTTGTTGACCGATTGCCTGCACTACATGCTACATAAATCCATTTAATAGGCGGGTTTGGCGGACGGCAATCTTGTCCCCGCGAGATAGGGTTGTAAGTCCCTCTTGTATTTATTCCAAAGGACGTCAAATTGGTTCGTAAGTTGAATTTTAAAAACAATTGTGCTTGTGTTAGGTTCCTTATTTACAGGGCTTATCGCCCAATCAAAAAAAGCAATAAAGTCCATTTCTGATAAAGAACCTATTGCATCAAGGGCAGACCGCTTATGGTCCGAGTCATCAAAGAGTTTTAAAAATTCATCGACTCTGATGCTTTGATTTTTTATTAACATTTTTAAGATTAACCCACAAAACGGGTCTCTTAGCAATATGATAATTCTTTCTTTTTCTTGCTGGTCTTCAACATTTATATTTTCTTGAAAATGCAATTCGAGTAAAATCCATGCTAAAACGCATGCCCCAACTGAGATTATTGCCGTCAACAAAACCTCAACATTATTCGGACAATACACTCCTAAAAAGATAATTACAATTATTAGAAAAATAATAACTATCCTGCTTGGCCATTTCCATTTTTGCAATTTTGACGGGTGACCATCGCCAGTCATTCTACTTCAGCTCTATTGCAAATGCCAATGGATCCAATTCTTTAAATAATTCCTTCATAGGATTAACAATAGTGCCTAGAAATCGGTCTTTGTATTCTTCAAACTCCTTCTCAGATAATTCATTTTTATTGTAGGTAAACTCAACTGGGTATATATTGAAGGATTCTCTCCCACTCTTAACTTCATTAACGACAGTTATTGAAGCTTTTGATATGTGAGGATAATTCTCCAAAGAGAAGCCAATTAAGTACAATGTCATCACTAAATCGTAAGAACCTTCGTTGTTTCTAGATACAAATACATCTACATTTGGCTCTGCAGGAGGCAACACTAACCGAGGATTCTTAAGCAGCAATGTTGTCAATATTCGCAATTTTAAATAATTAGGGGGATCAACATTTAACATATACCAAGTTAGTTGTTCAAGGAATTGACAAGCCATGTTATATAGGACAAGCTGAAATACTTTGTCAAGCATTTCAAGTCTTTCTTTGTTTATCGATTCGAGTTTTTCCTCTTCCCTACTCAGGTCAGTTTCTATCCAATTTAGTTTGTCCATTAAATGGAATGGGCAATACCATTCTAAACGAAGCTTTCCTTCTTCTAAGTCAATTTCTACATTTAATTCCCCTTCAAAAGACTTCTCTTCTGGGTTTGTTTTTATTCTCGCATTACTTAAGTAAGCCGAAATTCGATAATGGGTCCCATCTAATGTTAGATCAGGCAGTTCTATTTCAGCAGTTATTCCACGATACATCAGCATTTTCTTCAAATTGTCCTTGAAAACTTCACGCATTTCTCGAAGATCTATAAAGTCTGCGAAGTTTATTCACCATCCAATTCTTTCAATATTAAATTCTTTCACTTGAGGTAGATTTTCCAAAGCGCTTTTTATTCCTTCGGTATTGCCTTGTATTAAAATACCAATGGCCATGTATTTCTCTGTCTTTTCATCAAGAAGAGTTTGGAAACTTGCCTTAATGTCGATGTAATCCTTAAGCACATTTGAGAGACGAAACAAAGCACCCGGTTGATCTACTAGATTAGCTGATAGTTTTACTATAGGTGAGTTTGGTAGCAGGAACTCAACTAATAATGCTGGGATGCGAGAATAATTACTAATTATTGCAAAAGACTTTTCATTCCAATTTATGCCTACTTCACTAGCAATCGATTTAGGAATATTTAAAGACCATTCTTTAATCGGATCGTGGTTTTTTCCCTCTTTTTCGACCGTAATTACCGTTTGATTGTTAAAGAACAGAGGAATGAGCTCAATCAGCCTTCTGTGAATAACTACCCCTCCGATTTCTTGTAACTTTGTTCGAATCATATCAGGGCTTCCTTTAGCATTTTTAAAATCAGCTGTTATTTCAAAAACGGCTAGGTTTCCAAGAACAAAAGCCCCATATCCCGCGATGTTGACATCATATTCATTTAGGGCTTCACATATTTTTTCAAGTATACCTCTTTCGTTATTAATATATACTCTGAAGTAGTTCATTGTCGGATTCAGCTTAATTGGGGAGAGAAGGAGTTGTCTATGGTCCTTTTCCTTATCAAAGCAACTAAATAGTGTCTGACCAGAAAATAGTCTTAAGGACTCAGCCATGCTCGAATTAAAACGTAAAGTTAATTTTTCATTTTCAAATCCTAAATCTGATATATAATGGGTAATCAATTAAATATCCCTTCAGGCAAAGACATTTCTTAGCCACTATAACGCTATTTCACTTTTAAGATTATCGATAACCTGCTTTTATCTAAATGTAGTATGCGGGCATTTTCTGCCCGCGAAATGTCCTGCCTTTTTACGCTTTCTCCATATTCTTCTCCATATTCCACCTCACCGCAGTATTTTTATCGTACCTTAAGTGTACCTTAAGTTTGTTTTAAGTACTGCAAGTACTATAAACATACTTCAAGTATTTAAGGTTTATGCTGGAACGCTTTTTAAAGCAGCCGAATATTAATCACGACTCATTTGTGCGTATTTAGAACTTTTAGCTAAGCAAAGCCCTAAGAAAAAGCCCCTAGTCGGGTGGGGGTTGACTCACTCAAATAATTGCCAGTTTAGCAATTAAACACTCGCCCTTTTCCTATAATGTAATTTTAGGAAATAGAATGACAAGATGACTATTTGAGCCTCAAATTTAGCCTATTCCAATTCTCTATTAATTAAGTTATAGTAGAAAAATTGTGAACTTTGTTATATTTAAGGTTAAAGAGTCTCCTTAAAATTAAGGATCTCAGCACCTTCTACTGCTGTGCATTTAACACACAACGCTGCCATTTTCAACTTTTATCAAGCTTATTCAGCATGGGAAAAATATGGCTAGCTTTATAATCTTTCCAGTGAAGATGTTTTTCCACAACGTAAAAATACGGATGCAAAACCTGCGGAACAAGACTACTAAGCAAAGCCAAGTGCTAACACAAAATTTCTTTTGTTTTCAAGCTCATTATGTTGAATGTCGATATAGGAAGCTAAATATCACTTAAAAAAGAGACAAAAAATTTTTATGACCTCGGGAGAGCCGTTTGAGGTTGATTATTGTTTTCCACATGTTTTGCAGGTGAATTGAATCCCACTGCTTCCACTGCTTTCATTGGGCGGGCTAAACATAATCTCGGAAATATTTTTGTATGTTTTACATTTAAAGCATTCTACCTTGAACGGACTACCATAACTAGATAAGTCGATCCTTAATCCTATGTCAGCTGGCAATACCTTTGTGTTAGGAAATATGTCGCCTAAGTCTTTAACAATCGGCAGAATAGTATCCTTCAGTTCTTCACCTATTTCGGAGATTATTGCTAATTTAGGTTTGATGTCATAAATCAAATTATAAATTCCTCGTAATCCAAGGTGTTCTTCGTAGAATTTTTCTCTTGGTTTAACTATTGATAACTCTTTCTCCAAAATTGAACCGATATGAAGCACAATCAAACCGTCCTCTAATGCAGTATAGTAATTTGCTAAGTCCGGTGAATACCCAGTATCACTTGTAAGACCGAAGCTTATTTTCTTCTTTTCACTTTTGCAGTTAAGAATTAACCCTAAGCACTTCGCTCGATTTGCATAAAGATCTGTGTGGAAAGAAGCGTATGTTGCGAGAGAAACTTCCGGTGAGACCTGATAATTATCATCTTGTTTAAGGACAACAATATTTCCAACGGAATCGTATGATACTGAAAAAAGCTGCATAAATTTATTCGCTGAGCCGACATTAAGGAAAAAATCTACTTTGTGGGTTTCCCTATTGTTTGTTTCGTTATATTTATTCAACTCATGCATTAAAGTAAGTATTGCTTCGAGATCTGCCGTATGGTCAACGTGAGAATGCGTCAAAATTACTGAATCAATATCGCAAATCGAGAACCCAGATGATAGGAAATTTTGAATAAAATTAATGCCCGGATCAATAACAATTCCTTTGTTACACCACGCTAAAAAGTATCCTCCTCCTTGGCTAGAACCTGGATAACTTGCAAGAAAAGGAGTAAAAGAGTTCCATCTTCTCAGGCAAAGTAAGTAGCGTTCGGTTCCATTTAGAGTTCGTGGTTTTGATGTCAGATTATCTATTTCAGATTGAACGGTCGCTATCTTTTCCGTAATGCCTTCTTCGCGAATTTTTTCGATAAGCTGGCGGAACTTTTCTGCATGTTTCTTTTCTTTACGGATTGTTTGCATTAATGAACCTATCGTGCTGAGGTATGCTTGCAGTTTTTCCTTTTGTTCGGCAATTTTGCCCATGTTTTCTTCGGTAACGGCATCTATTCTGTTAACTTTTGTTTTAACTCTGTTAAGCTGTTTTTTTGCCTCCTTCCACGCCATCCTAGCATTGGCTAAAGCATCTCCGTATCTGCTACCCTCAAGAGCCTCTCTTGTTTGCTGTATAAGAGTGTCAATAGTGTCGGGTTTGATTGTCAAAATACCACCTATTAGGAGGTAGGTTCTTCTTTATTTCTTAACGTTGCCACGTGACCTTTGACTTTTTCATCTTTCGAGCAGTTCTCGCAAATTGGGGCTATTCCTTTGCTAGAATGATACATTATGTTTGAAGTATAACGCTCGCCACAAATCGCGCAAGGCACTGTTGGAGACTTTCGAGCAATTTCAAGTTTTTCTTCAATAAGAAATAGCTGTCTTTTTGCCATCTCCTTGTCATTTGTTTTAAGGTATTTTGAACGGTTCGGTGAGTAATACGCTTGCCCAGATTTCAAGAATATTGTCGGTTGATCCCTAAATTTCCATACGACATAACCTTCCATTATCCATATTTTTAAAGAAGATGTATAAGTTTGTGAAATTGTGGTTAATTGCCTAATTGTAAAATCGGAAATAGAACCAATTTTTATAAGATTGTCTGGGATTTTATTATCCTCAACCCTGTGTTCAGGTCTTAAATAATAGCCCTCTTCCATTGAATTGTATCCCGTTAACAAATCTAAAGAAGTCCTGAGCAAAATATCTCGAATATTTTCAATCTCATCTACAAAGAATTTTGTGTCATTAAATGTAGCCTTGAAATCTTTTCTAGGCTTATATATATCAGACAATGCTTGAAAATGGGATTCATTGAGTGATAATTTGTTTTTATTATTAAGTTTTCTCAATAATTCGACGATAAAAAGATTCAAGGAACTTGAAATATTGGTTGATGCTAGGAAAGAGTTAATTTGGACTTCTTTCTCTGGTTTGTCACCCTTGTACCTGAGAAGGTCTTCAATATATTTTTCGACACCGATTGATGCTACGACGGGCTCGAACAATCGTGACTTGAGCCAAAGTTGTAAAGATGGTTTGTTATTTTCCCACCTGATAATTTCTGGGGAGATTTCTTCACTCATGTTAATCAGGGATTCTTGACTTACGATTGATTCCTTCTCTAAAATCTCCTGACTAACGAAATCTTTGAAGAATTTGGCTTTATCTTTTGAGAAATCTTCCATAATATCACTTTGCAAAGTATGATTTTAAGCTGTTTTTTATCTGAATTTCAACTTGGCTCTTTTCGCTTTTCGTTGTTTGTTCAAATTCGCTTTTTTCAACACTTTTGCTTACAGGATAGAATACATCAGCTACTGAACGGTCGGTTAAAATTTGCTCCCAGAAATCTCTAAGGAATTTAATGACAAAATCGTAACCTCCTTTGACCACCGCGTGTGAGCTTTTTTCGTCAATTTCAATTGCCCCCATAACACCGCTCAAAGGTGTGAAAATCGAAGTTATTTCTCCTAAATTCGCTTCCTTTCTTGTTTCAAGGCTGCTCAGTATCTTTTCAATCATAGAAGTGTAATCTGTTTTGTCCAGTCTTGCTTCTGGAATAATTTTCTGAGCATATGCACGAGCCCGACCTAGGGTTCTAAACATTTCGTCCGCTAATGAATTATCTCCAAAATCAACATTAGGACCTCTTGGAGCATACTTAAAATCCAAAATCCTGTTTGCTTTATTTGCCATATCTCGTGAAACTAAATAAACTAAGTGTGGGACCCTGTAACTAGTATCTGACTCATCAACTATTGTAATTGCACCTGCTCTTTCTAGAGCGGTGCTTAAATTATATTCTTCGATATTACCTTTGTATACTGGATATGCGGGAAATCGCCTTAGCTTTTCAATTAATCTCAATACCCGTTCATTATCCTTACCGGAAAAAATCGCTGCACTAATCGGTTTGGCGTCTGGTTCTGCAAAAAAACGCGGGGCAACGAATTCAACATCCCCAAATTTAAATGTGGCGAGAACTCGACGAGTAATAAGCCCTCTTTCCCAGCCTTCCAATAATGATAGTGCGTGTTCCAAATGCGGCTTCTGCCACAGGTCTACACCATGAAATGCTAACTGTTTTCCGCCCATTTTCTCTTCTAAGTCGTTATAAAGTGCCTTTAAGGCGCTCTCTCCACTAGAACTGCTGTAAATTTTCGGGCCGTCAAAAACCATAATCATGTAGTGCCACCAAAAGCGCTCTGCATAGTCAGACATCTTTCTGTCAAACCATGTATTATTGGGCACACTGTACCTTACTAGTCCTTCTCCCATTGCATACTCGTATTGTCGATCGGCATATTTTTTTAATTCATCGGTCGATATTAAACCATCAATTTTTAACGACAGAGCACCATCTAAATGTACATTACCTAATTCTCTTCGTTTAAAAACATCCACAATTTTAACAAGCTGCTGTTTAAGGTTATAGTCATTGATCCAGTTTTTTATGCCGTAATCTTGAACAATGGTTTTTAGGGTTGATAACCTAATTTCATCTTCTTTTGTGAAAGTCTTAGCTATCAAATGCATCAAGAAGAACCATGATGTCCCATGCCATTGAGCTCCTAATGCTTCCTCACTAAGTCGTATATTTTCAGCACTCAAAGGAGTACCGCCCAAGATGGTTCTAACCCTATCCTCTTCTTTATCCATATAAATGGCTGGAGTCCTCATAATCGTACCCTGTAATTTTGTAATGCATGAACTGTATTTAAGTTTAGTAACAATTGTCTATTCTAATTAAAATTCTTTGTAGTCATTCGGTTAGAGATATGTAAACATAGGTAAATAGGAGCACCTCAATTTCTCAGATTTAGTAATCTATTTTTGTCATTAGTCACACCACCTGACATGTTTGCCAATCATTTAGATCCAACAATAAGACTTAAGCCAGGTTCAAAAAAACTTGAGAGATATCCTTTACGGCAAGCGAACTTTTGGATTACCATGTGAAGACGGATAGTGTTCTTTTTTCGGATTGCGCTCAACCTCTGAAAGAACAAAAGCATACAGCCATTTTCTATTTTTCCAATGATTATCTATAAAATCGTTTGCAAAGTGCTTGTCGTTATTCTTTTTCATTTTAGCAACAGACATTTTCTTCACATCTGAAACTGTTGCATATCCTTCGATTAACTTAGTTTTCGTGTTTCCTAACGCAATCCTTTACCCTATCTCGAAGAGTCCTTGGGTCCTGAGCATCCCAAGTCTTCTTTTTTTCGAGAATGAGCTTGATATAATGCTTGCGAATTATCAAACACCACTCAACATTACTGTTTAACGCCATTTTTTATCCTTTAAGGAAGTCTTAACTTGTCTCCATTGTTTTATGGGCAGGATTAACCCAATAAAGATAACAACGCTGAACTGGAAGACAATGTACCAAGGTTTCGCTAAAGTTGCCTTCGTTAAGGCTTTTTTGTAGTTGTTCCATCCTGCCGGGGCTTGATTCGCCAACGGCTTTGATATTTTGTTCCAGGAGACGCTTCAGCTGACCACATGCGCGCATAATTGGTCATTAATTCATTTTGGGCTTAATTTTGCAAACAACGCCTTCTTTGAAATTTAGTAAGTAAAGGCTGCTATGCAATTTGCTAATTCCGGTCTGCCTATACTATGAGCCAAGATAGCTACAGCATAAACGCATGCAAAACAGATTCCCACATGCATCCGCACTTTAGCCATTCCCCTCCAACCCACATTCTCCATCATCAACTCAAGCTTCCCAGCCCTAAAACTTCTCTCAACAGACATCCTCAACCTGTAAAGCTCAACCAACCTCGCATCACCCTTAACCTTAAAACGTTTCGTTAACCACAAATCAATCAACGCCTCCTTAACGCCAGACGGATGAGGAATGATTGGTTCCGCTTTTCGCTTCCAGACTGCAGCAAAGACCTCGGCTGAATAATACTGCCTGTCTGCAATGACATGACTGACACGCTTTCCAAAACGACTAAGCAAACTGCACGATTGCCTAAGCAAAGGTTCAACTGATTTTTTATCGTTAACATTTGCTGACCTAACAACGTATGTTAACGGCAAAGCCGACATGGATGTGGATGCATGGGCTCTCCAGCCGACATCGTAGTTTCTGCGGTCAATCTTGCCAACCCTTGCGCCGCGATCACCTTTGCCTCCTTTCCGTCCACGCCGTGAATTCGCCTTCATGAAAGTGCTGTCCAAACTAACCTTCACACATTCGTCCTTGTCTACTATGTTCATGGTGAAGGCTTGATCCCTGAGCTCTGTGAATAGGCCTTCGATGGTCTCTGGGCCTGCACGGCTGATAAAGAGGCTAAACGTGTTGTGTTTGGGCGCTTGGTCGCCTTGAAACTCGCAAATTTCCCTGGCGTAATGTCTTCTCTCGAGTTTTCTGCAGAGCTTCCTCACGCTTGGTACGGCTTCAAAACACATGAACATCAAAGCAAGGAGCATGGAGCGAACCGGATAGTGGGGTCTGCCTTTTTTGGAGTTAACGTACTGGGCCTCGACTTGCCTTACGGCTATACTTATATCGATGGTGGAAAATAGAAGTTTGAGAGTGCCAAGGGGAAGGCGTTGATAACCGTCCAAATCGGTTTTATCACCTCCTTTGAGGCTCGTTCAGCTATCCCTTTACGCTCTCACCTCTAAAAGCTTATTCGATTAAATTCTATGCCTATTTTTCAGAAATCGGTTGAAAAAGAATTAATGACCACTTATGCGCGTGGGTTAGGCTTGTGGTTTGAACTCAACACAGACCGTGTCAAAACCCAGAGCTAAATTGCAAGAGCCTCTGTAATCTAAGCCATTGTCTTCTATCTTTCTCTGCGTCTTCTCCGTTTTTTACGCTTTCATCAAACTCATCAACTGTGTGTTCCGTTTACATGTTCGCTCATGGCTTTTCAGTTGTCCTGAAGCTAGCTTTAAGCTTAATGGTAACTAAGAGCACAAAAAGAGACTTTTCACGCAGTCTGAACACGGTTCAAATCCCCACCGGTCCACTAAAATAAACACGGTCATGTAAGTTGTTTTTTGAGTGCATTTTACTTAATACTTCCGTGATTTTTCCTATTCATTATTTCTCTTTTTGTTCTATTTTGGCATCAGTTACTTCATGATTGTGGCTATCGTTGGCAAGTTCGCAAATAGAATTCCGCGATTCTTTGAAAATTATTGAGGCAGTGTTAGGCACACTATATTTTTGGGAGCAAAAATGCCAAAAAAAGATTAATCATTGACTAAAAAAGAGCGAGACGAGAAAAGAAAGAAAAAAAGGAGAAACAGAGCAAAACACAGACTTCTTAAGCCCGAGATAGAACATTTCTAAACTTTGTTTCTTTTTTTGACATTGTAACGTTTTGGCTTCTTTAGTAAAAATGAAAGGAATACAAGTTAGTTTTGATAATTATTGGCTTCATTGGCTTCCTCAATTAATGAAAAGGAAATGTGTTTTAGTTTGCATGTTTATCGTTAATTTGTAAGTGATATTTATGCCGAGTGTAGCTAAACGTAAACAAAAAAATACTCAAATAGAACAACAGAAAAAAATGGAACGCGAAAAAGAAGCAAAGAAGAAGCAGGCGAGACAGCAACTTCCCCCAAAGGGAAAGAAACAATAAACCACTAAAACGGTATTGCAAATAACTTCTGGACTCTATTTAGCTAAAGGGTGGACAAAGACACCACTTCAGCAACATACATAAGTAGTGACGGACGAACTCTTAAAATTCATTTTCAGAAATGCCATGGGCGCTCTACCACCACAATATTGGCATTGTTGCTGTGATGTGCGGAGCATTATTCCACTTGAAGGATAAAAAACGGATTTGCAGGTGACATCTCCACTTTGCTCGGGGGTTCAGATCCCCACCGGTCCACTAGATCTTGAGATTGATGCTAAGCTTTGGGGTGCTTTGAATTTTCAAAAGTTGGTTTTGGAGCAGTCTGATGAGGTTGTTTTGGGGTTTATCAAGTGAGTGAGGAGGCAACTTAAGGTGCAAAGCAAAACGTAACAGTGCAACGGCTAAACCGACTAGTACTTCTAGATGCAAGAACGGTAAAGACGTGCGCGCCGTTAATTAGGTTTAGGCTGAATGGCGCTGTGGGTTTTTGGGTTGTTGTTTGTGTGGTTGGTTGTTGTTTTTGGTTGGTGGTTGTTCATGGTTTGGTGTGGTGGAAGTGGAATTTTGAACTTTTTTGTTCAATTTTGGGAATTTTTTTGGTTTGAAAAGGGTTGGTTTGGGCTTCTTTTTGCTAAAGTGTTTTGGTTTTGGTTTTGAGGGGTTGTGTGTTTTGAACTTTTTTATGGTCAGGGGTGGTGTTGTTTGAACTTTTTGCATAGTTAAAGGAAGGGTTTGGGGTCATTTGTCGGCTGCTAATTAGTTACTAATTAGTTTTCTGCAGGTTTAGGATTGCTTTTTTTCAAGGTTTTTTGAAGTGGACTATTTTGAAGGTGCTCCAGTTCGTTGCTAAATTATTTTGATTAACACTTTCTTGTTAACAAATTTGTCCTTGATCGTTTGGTCAGTCTATTATGGAGAAGAATAATGGTTCTTGCTCCGTTTTGCGTGGTCTAAACCTCGACGACATAGAAAGCGCGGTTGCCTTGTCCCGATATTAAATGTTGAAGCAAGTCGGTGACACCGCTTTGTCTTTCACCCGGTGTTTTGAGCGCGCGTTTTAAATATATCAGTCACTGATTGAGAGCTAATAACTGGCGGTTCTTGTTGATCGATACCGAAAACCTGACAAAAAAATTCGGCAACCTTACAGCCGTTGACAACCTTACGCTACATGTTAACGATGGCGAAGTTTTCGGTTTTCTCGGACCCGAATGGCGCAGGAAAAACCACAACTATCAGAATGCTTTGCTGCCTAATATCAAAAACTAGTGGGAACGCAAACATAGGCGGCTATGACATAGGAAAAAAGGAAGACTCAATTAAAATCCGCAAAATCATCGGATTAGTTCCTGATAACGTTGGGTTATCTGAAAATCTGACCGCCTACGACAACATAGATTTTTACGGAAAAATATACGACTGCTCGGATGCACAAAGAAAAGAGAACAATAAGCGTTTTCTTGAAATGTTAGGACTTTGGGATAAGAGAAACGATTTAGCAGGGACCTTTTCCAAGGGCATGAAACAAAAACTCGCCATAGCCCGCGCCCTAATCCATGACCCACAAGTCCTTTTCATGGACGAGCCTACTGCAAATCTAGATCCTGAGGCTGCGAAAACAGTCCGAGATTTCATTCTTCAACTAAAAAAAGAGAAGAAGACAATCTTCCTGAACACTCACAACCTCGACGAGGCGCAGAGAATCTGCGACAGGGTAGCAATAATGAATACGAGTCTTAGGGCAATTGGTACTCCGCAGGAACTTGAAAGGTCCGTTAGCGGTAAGAAGACAGTTATCGGATTGGAACAGCAAGTGAACGATGCCGTTTTGGCGGCACTGAAAAAACTGCCGCTCAAGAATTTGTCCAGCGGCGGCGACACGATAACATTTGACGTGGAAAACCCAGACAAGGAAAATTCACCTGTTATAGAGGCTATAGTGCTGTCGGGCGGTCATGTCAAATCAATCAATGTTGTGGGCTCAACTTTGGAAGATACCTATCTAAAACTTGTGAGGAAATAAACATGAGACTCTCTAAGGCGTGGATTGTAGCAGCAAAGGACTTCAAAATATTTAGGCGAGTAAAAAACGTCTGGTACTCAATTATTATTTTCCCAGTAGTTATCTCGGTTCTGTTTCCGGTGATACTGGAGTATTTAGCAGTAAGGGGGAGCCACGGACTCGCAGCGCCGAGTGTGCTTCCGAATTTGCTTAACTCCTTTTCCTTCTTCTTAGTCATAGGAGCAGCATATGTTCCCTTAGGGATTGCCTCCTACAGTATAGTGGGGGAGAAAGTGGAGAAGAGTCTGGAACCGCTTCTAGCCACGCCCCTTACTGATGGAGAGATTTTGCTTGGAAAAGCCATTTCCGCAGTTATTCCAACTTTAGTAGCAATGTATGCGGCTGCAGCAGTCTTCATGGTAGGCATTGATGGAGTTACTTTCCATACGCTTGGCTACTATTATTTTCCAAACTGGAATATCGCCACTTTGCTCCTAGTTCTGATGCCGGTCGCTATTGTTATGAGTATTTTGTTCAGCGTCATTGTTTCATCGCGAGTTAATGATGTGCGCAGCGCTAGCAGTTTTGGAATTTTTATCCTCTTTCCACTCTTGGGCATATACCTTGCCAGTGAGACAAGCATAATAACTCTTGACGTAAACAGCCTGCTTATAATCTCAGGTATACTTTTAGCAGTTGATGTAGCGCTGTTCTATGTTAGCACAACAACTTTCCGAAGGGAGGAAATACTAACAAAGTGGAAGTAGCGAAGTTAGAAGAGGGAGGTTCAAAAAAATGACAAAAGCCAAGTTTGAAATAGGAGAGACTAAAAAAAATACCATTATTGTTAATGTGACCCCTCTTCTAAAATACACCGCCATAGAAGTGGATAGCGAAAAAGTCGTTAAATAATCACCTTTTCGTCATTGCCAAAAAAGTTCCAGGTTGAAGTAATAAACACCGAAAAAAATTACGCTGCACTAAGTGGAAGCATTTAGACTTAGACACTAAAAATGGAGGTGAGAGTAACGACTGAAGTAACAGCTGTGATAATTATCGTTGTAACCATTGCTCTTATGTTAATACTTTATTTTCTTATAGGACCACCTGGTAACCGCAGATGGAATAAGAAAAAAAATTAATACTGGACCGTTCTCGTCTACCCAAGTCAATGCAGATGGCAAAGCTGCTCAAAAAAACCTAAAGGGGCATGCGCGAGTTTAGAAGAGCTACTGCTTCTGCTCTTTTTGCAGGTCTGTTAGAATTAACGATAAACCCTTTGCCTGAAAAAGCCGCGCGAGCGCCCAAAATGCGACTTTTGCATTTTATAAATTCAAACTTAAAAAGCAGTTGCAGCTTTTTTGCGCGTTAGGCATTATCGGGACAAGGCGACGCGCCACCCAAGTTTTGGTCTACTGTTTAGCCGTTAAAACAAGTTAGAAAACGATAGCAAAGTCTTTAATAGTTCTTAAGCCCCAAAAGGGCTAAAAGGTTTTATTCAAATGAAGGGGTTACGTGTTTTAGCAGCATTGGTTTGCACATTTTTTGTTTTCAGCTTAGTTTTGATTCCGTTAACGAACGCAGACTGGATAATGTGGCGCGGGGATCTATCTCACGATGGCGTCGGCACAGGTAATCCAGTGCTTACTCCCACGCTACTTTGGAGTGTTCCCTTAGTCTCTTCGGGCGGGTATAGTTCTCCTGCTGTTGCCAACGGCGTAGTCTACGCATGCGTGAGTAAATCCATGTTGGCTTTGAACGCTACAAGCGGCATCCAACTCTGGAATTACACTACCATCGGAGGGATTTCGTCGTCTCCTGCTGTTGCCAACGGCGTAGTCTACATGGACGATGCGTACGACCTCTTTTATGCTTTGAACGCCACCACAGGCACCCAACTCTGGAATTTAACTATTAACTCTCAGTATTCTTCTCCTGCTGTTGCCAACAACGTAGTATACGTAGGCGGTGCTACTGGCGTCTTTTATGCTTTGAACGCTGCCACCGGCGCCCAACTCTGGAACTACACCTGCATTGTGTCTGGGGGTGCACAAGAGGGTTTTGCTCATTCGTCTCCTGCTGTTGTTGATGGCATAGTCTACGTAGGCTCCGATGGGATACCAACTAGTGACGTTTATGCTTTAAACGTTACAAACGGCGCCAAGATCTGGAATTACTCCATCACCGGCGGTGACACCAGCGATAACTTTTTTGAGTCGTCTCCTGCTGTTGCCAACGGCGTAGTATACATAGGCAACGATAATGACGTCTTTTATGCTTTGAACGCCACCACAGGCACCCAAATATGGAACTACACCAGCGCCATTTGCAGTTCTTTTTGGGATTCTCCTGCTGTTGCCAACAACGTAGTCTACACAGGCAACAATAATGATTACATTTACGCTTTCAACGCCACCACAGGCACCCAAATATGGAACTACAACACAACCACTGAAGTGGAGTCTTCTCCTGCTGTTGACGGCGGCGTAGTCTACATAGGCGATACAGCCCCACTCCAAGAAGGCTTACTTGCTTTGAACGCTACCTAGCGGTAGCTACCTCTGGGATTACACTGCGGAGGGCATTGGATTTTATTCGTCTCCTGCTGTTGACGGCGGCGTAGTCTATGAAGACGCCGAGGGTAACGTTTATGCTTTGGGTACTTCTTCAACTTCTTCAGCTCCCGCAGTGTCTATTTCGCCTACATCGGTTACTTTGGATGCTGGCCAGTCTCAACTGTTCAATGCTACTCCCAGCGGCGGCTCAGGCAATTACACAAGTTATCAATGGTATGTGAATGGGACTCTTCAAAATGAACAGACTGCGTCAACATTTAATTATTCTCCTGCCTCCGCAGGTACTTACTTGATTACCGCAACGGTTACTGACAATTCAAGTACGACTTCAGCTCAATCCAACACTGCTACTATTACAATGAATGCAGCTTCAACATCGCCAACGCCCACTCCAACTCCTACAGTATCGCCAACGCCCACTCCAACTCCTACAGTATCGCCAACGCCCACTCCAACTTTGTCGCCGGCAGGTACAGCAGCATTTGTTTTCAGTCCACTCGACTGGGCCATAGTTGTAGTCGTCATCGCTATCATAGCGTTACTTTTACTATTCCTTCTATTGTTCAGACGCGGCCGCAAGCTTACGGTGACGGCGCAAGATGCGGAAACGCTCTCGCCGATTTCAGGAGCAACGGTTTCAGTTAGTGGTCCGAAATCTTTGGCAGGTACTACTGGAAGCAAGGGAGAAGCTGTTTTTAGCAACGTGAAAAAAGGCGATTACTCAATCATAGCCAGCGCCACAGGATACAATCCGTCAGTACCAGCAGCCGTTTCAGTGAAGAATAACACGAATTACGTTATTAAGCTGAACTCAACTGCTCCTAAGACTCAAGAAACCTAACAAAGTAAAAGCACAGCCACTATTCCCATTTATTGCGGATTTGCATAACTTTCTACAAATTGTAAGCTAAGTTAGATCTTTGCCCAAGACGCTGATTGTTCCTAGGTGTTATGGCTGAAGCCAGTTTAGTTAAGAAGTGTAGTGAAGTTTCTGTGTTCAATCCTCTCTTAGCGCGGCTAAAAACTGGTTATCAAAGAAGCCCATTTTAGGCTCTAATGAGCAAAATCAGACTTATAGAGTTTTTAATCGTTAAAGGGATAAGCCAGCGTGTGCCAAATAGGTTCAAGCTGACTACCGCATTAGCGGTTCCTCGGAGTGAGTCGCTGTTTGCCCTCAGTTGAATCAGTTAAAGATTTGCGTAAAATGGCATTAACTTTATTAAATGGGTATTTTTCATTTTCTTTAGTGATTTTCATGAAGGTTTTGCTTGCTTTTCCTTGGATTCTTTTGTCTCAGTCTATGTCTATGTTTTCGAGTTTCAAAGGTATGTTTCCTGATGATGTTCAAGTAATCGTTCCTACGGAGGGAACCGAGGAAGAACTGGTGCAGCTTGCTGCTGATGTCGATATCATAATCTGTGTTACTCTTTCTGAGAAAGTAGCTTTGGCGGCTAAGAAGCTTAAACTTGTTCAAAAGATTGGGGCTGGCGTCGATGGTATACCCTTCGATGTTTTGAGAGAGGAGGTTGCTGTTGCAAATACGTCAGGTGCTAACCCAACGCCTTTAGCTGAGGGAGCAGTTGCTCTTGTTTTGGCCCTAGCCAAGCACATTGTTCGTCGACACGACCTTTTCCCGCAAGGAGACGACACAACCAGAATGGGAGTTGAACTGCGAGGAAAAAATGCTGGCATTATAGGCATTGGACACGTAGGAATGGAAGTGGCTTGCCTCCTCAAAGCTTTTGAAATGAAGATTTATGCAACAAAGCGAGACCCGAAAGACACCTCGGGACTTAAGTTTATCCCTGACTTCCTAGGCGGACCCCGTGACCTTGACTATGTTCTTGGGGAGTCTGATTTTTTGGTAATTACTGCACCTTTGACGCCTGAGACGCGTGGAATGATTGGTGAGCGTGAACTCCACTTAATGAAGCATACAGCATATATTGTGAACGTTGGCCGCGGTCAAATCATTCAGGAAGAGCCGCTTTACAGAGCTTTAAAAGAAGGATGGATTGCTGGTGCTGGGCTTGATGTCTGGTGGTCTGAACCTTGGTGGAACCCATCGGCAGAATCTAGTCAAACTCAACCATATGAGTTTTGGAAGTTAGCGAATGTTATCGCCACACCTCACAACATAGCCCTTACAGATGCAGGCATGAATGCTGAATTGCAACTTGCTGTGGAAAATATTCTACGAGTGTCTGAGGGCAAACCAGCGATAAATCAGGTTAACAAAGAGCTTCAATACTAATAGCTTCTAAATGGAAGCTTGCTTAACGACTCAATTATAGCTATAGCGCTTAGCCAAAAAGTAGAGTGCCTGTATAAGATTTGTTAACGCACGTGACAGAATTCATAAATGGCTGAATGTTTCATAAGAGGAAACTGAGCGCGCGTGAGGAGTCTTTAATCTCGCCGTGCCAACCTCTTCTTCATGCATTCTTCACAAAAATTGTTCTTGAACCTTCTTAAACGCTTGGGCTGAAATAACTTTCCACAACCACTGCACTTTATTTGATTAACCTGTTTGGACTCAAGCAGTCTTAGTCTTCGCTCTATCTCAACTCTAACCTCAGAATCATCAACTGTTTTTAAAGCATCAGTTAACAAAAGCTTTGCCTGTTCAACACTATTTTCACCAAAAACTCTTCCAAAACCATTCTCACTCTTGCCTTTTCGAACTTCCATTGGCAACATGCAAACAAAATTTGAAGGATAACTCTTAGACTTGCGCATATCAATTACCGCAAAGCAAATGCGATTCCTTTGAGAATAATCCAAAATGTCTTCTCGCTTAATGATATGCAACTTAAAGTCCATGTCAATCAACACTTAGAACTAAGAGATTAAGAATGCAACCTATAATTATAACCTATGGATTTTTCAAAAATATATTGTCTGGTTTGAAACTTATTACTCAAATTTTCCACGCACATTGGACATTCAGTTAAAATTTGCTTTGATAGAGATTAATCAATTATTCTTTTTAGCCCTCAATATCTTAAATTGTTCCTTTTAATGCTTCAAGAGTTTTCTAGCGCGCTATAAACCGTTCTTTACACGAACCAAAGAGACTTACACCATAAATTCTCATCTTTTCTGAGCCTATTTCTTTTGCCGATTTAAGACTTTTGACCATCGGAAAAGATGTATGTGCGCACTTTTAGTAAATGAATAGTTTAGTCACGTAAGTTTAACGGTTTCTTGAATATTTCTTCTCGCCACTTATTTTCCCAACTTGCCCAACCAGTCTTCACAAGGCTCTCTCTCAAGTGAGGTTTTTCAGCAACCCACTCTATAAAAGTCCAGAAGCGTCTGCTGTCTTGGAGTTTTTCCTCTGGAACACCCTTTTCCACACACCATCTAATATAGCCGTTTTCTACTATCTGTTTTAAGTCGCCTGTTGATTCGATTTTTTCAACTTTGAAACCTTGGCTTTGCAAGTGCTCGATTACGCTCGATAAAACGTATTCTGAACAAACCTTAAAGCAGGTTTCTGAGTCAGGCTGCATAACAGCGACAATTTCATTGGCAATCTTTACAGCATCTTCCAAATATTTCTTGTTCTTGAAGTTTGGCGGCTGGAAGGATGATGTCGGGATTCTGCGCTCCATCACCATGCGGTCTGGAGGTTTAAGCGCACATACCACTACGCCTAACAAGAGGTCACTCCACCCTGAAGCATCTATCAAAATCGTTTTCCCCGGTAAGTAACAGTTTAATGCCACGCTCAATCACAGCTGACTGTTAAATATGTGCGTAGTTTGTTTTCTATCTTTTTGTTCTTTATTTTGTTGCCTCTAACTTTTAGAAATTTCGTATATTCTTAATAAGTAAGAAAAAACAAAATATTTATGTGGAATTTGCAGAGGAGAGTTACGTTAGACCTCTTCAAACTTATGCAAAAGAATACTCTTAGCATAAGAGTTACACACTATGTAACCTTTTGCGCGCTACAGGTGGAAAGACCTATGATAAATTCTTCGTTTAGGTGCCAATAGAGGTTGCAAGAGACACTGCTTTTCCTTTCAAAGCAAATTAGAGAGTTTAAGGAGCGCGCTGGTTTGACCCGAAATTCATTAGAGTGTGTGGATTAAAATTTAACCCAACCAACCAAAAAAAATAGTGATTTTTTGAGAAGGTAGGTGATGTTTACTCGGTTTAGGTATGTTATGAGTCATCTTGTGCGTGGTATCAATCGGATTAAATCTACTCTTAAAATCTTCAACCATACTAAGCATTTGACACCAGTTATCAGTAAGATGGTGTTAAAATCAGTGTATCTTTAATATCCAGAATTTGCTTTACTTTTACTATCTCTTCTTCACTAAGACCCAAGTTTTTTACCGACGTTAAGTCCCCGAAGATTTTTGAATGAGGATATTTCTCAATTTTAAACCCTTCTTTTTCAAAAAATCTTTTTATTTCATCCTCATCGGAGAAAACATTGTTTCCAGATAAAATATTGTACTGGTCCTGTTTCATACGATTTTTAGCAAAATCATCTGCTGATTGACTAATTTTTTTTAGTGCGTCCTTGCTATAAACCTCGTTAGTAATCCAACAGCCAGAATATTCACTGAATATTTTATGGATGTTTTTAGCTAAGGTTTGTTTTTCTTCCATTGAAAAATACGGTAAAAGTCCTTCAGTGATAAAGGCAAGAGATTTGTCTTTTTTGAAAAAAGTAACAGCCTTCGATAAACTCACCATGTCAAGAGCATTTACTGCTTGAAAGTGGAGATTCGGACGTAATTCATTTGACTGAGCAAGAATTGACTTAGCAATTTCCTTTTCTTCTTCCAGAATTTGAGGCAAATCAGTTGCTACATATACGACATCGGAATTTCTTGTCATCGATAAACCACGAGGAGAAAGCCCAGCGGCAATCTCTAAAACTTGAGTTATGCCATGTTCTTTGATTATTTTGTCAGTGACTTTATATCGTGCTTCCCAGATTGGAGAGCCTCGAATATCCCCAGTCTGTTCTTCGAAGGATTGTTTAGCGTTACTTTTAATTGCAATCTCTTTAGCAAAAGGAATGTCAGTAAACGTTCTTGAATAAGCTACAAGTTTAGCAGTTGGGCTAATTTTCTCAAATTCTTTCATTTTTAGTCCGCGCTAGCGATGCAGTTTCAGTTTTTTTGAGCTACTTTTTCGTCCACGAATAGTTTGATAGGCGAGAACGGTCCAGCACTGATTTCCAAATGATCTTTTCGGAATTTCCCACATCCAACTGGAACTTCTTTGGCAATGGCTGAAAGTTTGCTTCATTAACGACTTTTTCGCCATCCACTCCTATCTTGATGTATTTTAGAAGCGCGCTCGCATTAACAATAATTGTATGTTTTTCAGTCTCACGTATTTCAAACTTGGCTTTTGTCATTTCTTCCGCCACTTATAGACACAATAGAATGTACTTGCGACATTTCAAACTTACCTTGCTTGAACTCCAAAATAAACCTATAATTTCGGGACAAGCCAGCACGCAATATCCTTTTAGGCGTCAGTCGCTCATTAATTGAGGAGTGTTCAATGTAATGTCCTTGCCTAGACTTAGAGATCTGGAACCAGAGATGCAGAAGTGCTTCAGATGCTCTCTCTGCAAGATGGTGCCACTACCAACGGTAACGAACCCGAAATATGCTGATGGTTGCCCGGCCAGCCACCTGTACCATTTCCATGGGTACTCTGGTTCAGGCAAGAGCATCATGGCACTCTCGTTGGTCAATGGTCGCATTCAGGTTGATCAAGCGCTTGCTGATATCACATTCGCCTGCACTACATGCGGACTCTGTGACGTTTCCTGCAAATTCATCATGGACGCGGAACGCCACGCGATAAACATGGCGCTCAGAGAGCACATTGTGGACAAAGGATTTGCTTTGCCTGCCCATCGGTCCATGATAAAGAATCTCCAAGAATATGGAAATCCAGAGGGAAAATCAGGGAATCGAGATCTAAGTTGGGTAAAAGATCTGGGATTGAAGATATTACCAGATCAAAAGGCGCCGATTCTCCTGTTTACGGGCTGCATGCAATGTGACCCAGGAGCCACAGAAGTGGCCCGAAAATGCGCTATCTTGCTGAAGCAAGCGAGAGTGGACTTCGGAATCCTGCGAGAGAATGAAACATGCTGCGGGCTGCCGGCTTACTGGACAGGACACAGGGATGTTTTTGCAAACATAGCAAACCATCTGGTGGACATGCTCGACAATATGGAAATCAAGACGGTTATTGTTCTTTCTGGGTCGTGCCTAGGAGCCCTACGTTCCAAGTATCCTGAATACGCGAGGGCGCCAAAGGCCAAGGTCCTGCACATTACTGAATTCTTAGCGCAATTGATAGCTGATAATCGCCTGCGCTTGCGTAACCCCATCAGACGAAAAGTAACCTATCATGATCCATGTTACCTTGGGCGTCAGAGCGAACCGCCTCTCAGATGGAAGGGTGAGCAGAAAGTCACCCGGGGTTGCATGACCTACACCGAACCTCCCAAAGAAATCAACCGAGGAGTGAATGGCGTCTATGAACCACCGCGTCAGATTCTGCGTGCGATCAAAGGAATCGATTTCATCGAGATGCATCGCATCCGTGAGTACTCGTATTGTTGCGGAGGAGGCGGCGGGGTCCCATCGGCATATCCGGACCTAGCGCGCTCAACAGCTCTTGACCGACTAGAAGAAGCAGTGGATGTGGGAGCTGAGTGTCTGGTTACAGCGTGTCATCACTGCAGAGCGAAACCTGTCCAAGAGCCAACAATCCTTAGAAAAACCACTACTTCCAGTTGTCGACATTGTCGATCTTGTTTACGAGGCCGCGGAAACTGATCGAGGTGAGCGAATGTGATCGCAAGTATTGAACTTGAAGAGCGACTGCGCTTGGTTATGCATCAGGGAACCGTCAGCAGTGACCCCGCGGACATCGGCGCTTTTAGCCAATCGAATCCTATCATAGACTCGACAGTGAAGCCTTCCCATGTGCTCCGCCCTTCCACAGTAGACGAATTGCAGGGTTTAATGCGGCTTGCCAACCAAATCGGCCTAAATCTAACAGTGTCCTCATCAACGGGCGCCCATGGCAAGGGCGGCTTCGCGGCAAAGGAAGAAAACATCTTGATAGACCTGTCCAATTGGAAGCAGATCCCTTGGATCAGCAGGCGAAACCGTGTCTGCCAGATTGAGCCAGGCGTAACCTACGGAGAATTGCTAAAAGCCCTTGAGCCCCATGGAATGACCATCCCAATGCCCCTCGCACCTCGTACCAGCAAGAGCGTCGTCGCATCAGTGATGGACAGAGAACCCACCACATGGCCAAATAGACAATGGGACATCAGCGACCCAGTAGGCAGCACGGAGTTCATTTTCGGAAACGGAGAGATTTTCCGCACTGGCGCGGCAGGAGGTCCCGGGACTCTCGAGCAGCAGCGTGCTATGGGTGGTGCCCAGAAATCCTCTCAAGGCCCATCCCAAACGGACTTTCACCGTGTTATCCAAGGTTCCCAAGGCACCATGGGCGTAGTGACATGGATTACGATGCGCACGGAGCTTAAACCGACCCTTGAGCATCCTTTCCTCCTCGGTGCCGATTCCCTCCAGGCGTTGATCCCCTTCATCTACGACGTGCAAAGGCAATGGTTGGGGGAGCATTCCTTTGTTCTTAACCGCACCGCAGCGGCTATGCTCGTAAGCGCGCAGGGCGGAGGACAATTCGAATCGATACGAAACTCACTTCCCAGTCATGTCTGCCTGGTGAACGTCGCGGGATTTGAAAGGATGCCCAAGTCAAGGGTCGACTACCAGTGTAGGGACATAGAATCCATCGCCAATGAGAACAAGTTCATCATGACGACATCTCAGGGAAGTATTCAAGCAGAGGTTCTGCTGGATATGGCTACGCGTCCGTGCGGCGAAACTGACTGGCGTTACCGACTGAAAGGCCATTGCCTTTCCCTGTTCTTCCTGACGACCCTCGATAGAGCGCCTGAACTCGTAGATATCTTCATCGACCTAGCGGGCGCAAACGCCTTTAAGGAGTCAGTTGGAGTATACATACAACCCATCATTCAGAATCATGCCTGCCACGTGGAACTCATGTGCCCTTTCGACCCCGCAAAGCCAAACGACGTTGAGCTGATGCGCGGGCTCGAGAAGGAAGCGGTGACCAAACTAGCTCGGAAGGGGGCATTCTTCAGCAGGCCATACGGATCAGCCGGCGACGTGGTGTTCGGTCAAAATCCGCTAAGCTATGAGGTGCTAAAGAAGATGAAGGAAATATTCGATCCTAACAGGGTGTTGAACCGAGGCAAGTGGGGGCTATGAGATGATCAACTACGCAGATTCGAACTACTAGGAAGGTGCTGTCTTCGATCACCGAGGAAGAGACTAAAGAACTTCAGGGCATCGTCGGTCGGGAGTGGGTATCGACCTCCCCCTGCATGCTGGACACGTACTCGTTCTATATGAATCCAGAGACCGTCGTGAAGGACGGGTCGAAATGGCTCCCTCGTCCAGTCGCCGTTGCGCTACCCAAGAGCACACAAGAAATCCAAGGGATCATGCGGTTCTGCAACAAGAACCACCTCATGGCAAAGCCGCTTTCGACAGGGTTCCACGCAGTATGCGCTGCCTCAAGGGACCGGGTGATAATCCTCGATCTCAAGCGTATGAACAGAATCATTGATATCGATGCTAAGAACCAAATCGCGATTGTGGAACCCTACGTCCGTGCAATCGACCTGCAGACGGAGATCTTCAAGCTGGGGCTGACGGTTCACACGGTCTCCGCAGGTTCCAATCATTCCATTCTGGCGTCCACTGCGGCCGCCTGGGGATACGGCATGAGCGGACCTGCGACCAGTTACAGCGGTCGTAATCTGCTCGGTGTGGAATGGGTGCTGCCCACCGGCGAGGTCCTGACCCTTGGCAGCGGAGGCGTCGGCACAGGCTGGTTCACAGCCGACGGTCCTGGCCCCTCGCTGCGCGGCATCATGCGTGGCTTTCAGGGGACTTTCGGAGGGCTCGGCGTGTTCACAAAGTGCGCGGTGAAACTCTACAAGTGGAATGGACCCGCGCAATGGAAGCTCCACGGAAAATCGCCCGTCTACATTCTTGATGAATTACCTGAAAGAATGTCGCTGAACGTGCATGCATTCCCAAATGCGGAGGCCATGGCAGATGCTGGCTACAAGCTCGGCGAGGCTGAGATAGAATACGCCTGCTTCCGTACGCCACTGTTCCTCTCAGCTCTGGGAATGACCGAGAACAATGAAGAGCTTAAGGTTGCTATGGAAAGCGGTTTCTTTGACAAAGCGATGCACCACGTGCTGGTCAATGCAGTCATTGGCTACTCGGATGGCGAATTCAAGTGGAAAACGGCCGCGATGAAGCAGATCATGAGGGAGACGGGCGGGGTGAAGGTGCCCATGAACATCAAGATGACCCCTCGAATGTTCCGAATCATGAAGCCCATACTGAAACACGTCGGGGACCCGTTTACTGTCCTTCGTCGCCTCCCTCGCCTGCAGGACCTAATTCACAGCATTCCGGTAGGAAGGCGTCAGAAGTTGCAGATAGAATCCCGGTTATTCTGGCTGATGATCAGAAATGCGGTCAACACGCAAGCGACCTTTCGTCCCTCCCAAGGGATGTCGACGATGTTGGGCTCGTTCGATACTTGGGATCTGGGTATCAAGCAAGGGGAATGGATAGCTTGGCGAAGAAGAAGTATATCGAAAAGGGGACTTTCCTTGACGATGGCGGTGACTTGGGATGCGGAGGCACCTTCGAGAACTCTCACCTTGGATATATTGAAGGCATCTTCATGTACGCTTCTGGAAATCCCGAGGCGGTAAGGGCTTCCGGGGAGATCATCGAGGATGGATGCAAAGCGGCAGTCGAGGAGGCCATGGGGATCCCGATCGCTGGGTTCGGTTGTGAAATGAACAAGCGTTTCGGCCCAGCTTGCCGAGACTATCCCAAGTACATGAGCAAGATAAAGAAGGCGTTGGATCCAAACACCGCGTCGGATCCCTTCTTCTATTCTGAACCTGAGGAGGGTCGATAGCATGAGTGGACCTTTGGTCAAAGAAGGGTGGACCGGACCTGGCAGACGTGATGCAGTCGTAAGACCGCTCGCACCTGAAGAAGACGGCATCCACATAGACATGCATAGGAAAGGGAATGTATGAGTGGTGGTACTTCGACGCGCATATGGAAACTGGCGAAACTATCGTAGTATTCTTCTACGCAGCGAACCCCAATCCAGGGGCAGGAGGAAAGCCCGGCGTCGAGATCGTTCTCCTAAGACCGGATGGCAGGAAGACCCAAAGGTTCGTGCCATGCAGTAAATCGGACTTTGCCGCCTCCAGTGCAGGGGCAGATGTCAAGATTGGAGAGAATTATCTGAAAGCCAAGCAATCACAGGGGGAGCTGCCCATCTACGAGGTTCATGTGAAGGAACAGGACATAGGTTGCCATCTGACTTTCAAGGCCGAGGTGAACGGTTGGAAACCTGGAACTGGTGTTTCTCAGTTCGGGAAGATGGGCACTTTTGCCTGGGTGGTCCCCTTTGCAAGAGCTTCAGTTGAAGGAACAATCGCCGATGGGGATCGTGTTTTTCAGGTCAAGGGCGTTGGTTATCACGATCACAACTGGTTAGATTTCCCCTTCCAGAGCATCATCGACTATTGGATGTGGGGACGGATCTATTCGCAGCATTACACCGTGTCCTATGCTTTCATTCAGTGCAATGGCAAGGTGGGCAACCATGCGGTTAAGGTCTTAATGATGGCCGACGGGAGAGATGTGGTGCTCAGCACAGGGGAGTTCGAATTCGGAAAGGAGAACTATGAGTATAACCCAAGGGCTAAGCACAGCTATCCTAGGAGGATAACAATCTCGGTCCCGAGCGAGCTTGAGATGAGCCTCGATGTGAGAAAGATTCTTGAGAGCCAGGATATGCTCGAAAACTTCAGTATGCCGCTCAGGTTCATAGCAAGACACTTGTTGCGTCTACATCCGGGATATTTCAGGCTCGAATCGAATTTCGAGATAGATGTGACTCGCAACGGGATTACCAACAAGGAAAATGGAACAGCTCTACATGAGATTGTCCTGTTCCGATCAGGAAGTTGACTCCTGTCTTGCACGGCGCGCTTCGACAGTGTTTTCACTACGTAATGACGAGTTTTATATACATCCTTTTTTCGATTGAATAAATACATTTGAAATGAACGAAGGTTCCGCAACTGTATCCGTTGATTTGCATTTAAGTTTTAGATATCACGGACGAAATAAACATGATTAAAGAAATCACCAATGACAGTGAAATGGAAGATAGTATAAAGGTTATAAAAGGCTCCTTTATCACAGTAGCAAAAGAGTTCAATATCAACGAAGAAAATTGCTCTACGAATCCCGCTTTTATCACTTTTGAGAAACTAAAAGCATCAAAAGAAAAAGGAGTAAAGCTTTTTGGGCTTTTTCAAAATAACAAGCAAATTGGTTTTGTGGCCATAGAAAAAGCAAGTGATGCACTTTACTATATGGAGAGATTAGCCGTTCTCCCTGAACATAGACACAAAGGTCACGGAAAAGAGCTGATGAATTTCGCATTCGATTACGCTAGAAGAGAGAAAGGAAAGAGAATATCAATCGCGATTATTGATGAAAATAGCATTTTAAAGAATTGATACAAGAGGTGTGTTAAACTTTTTCGGACAAAAAATTAATACACGTAGGATTAAAATTTAATCCTCTCTCTCGCCGTCCGAGTCGAAACTATGACGCACATATGAACAAACAGAGATAGAGGCACAGGAAGGGAGGACAGAAGGACATAGGGGAATGGGTGCACACAGGTCAGATTTTCCCGTACGTCCGGAAAAAGGTTAAAACTAGTGTTGCATCCCGGTCATAGACAAGATGCAGCAGCAGATATAAGGCATATACCCGTGCAATCGGAACAATGTAGCTTGTAGAGCTTCGAGCAACTTTGTTCCGAAGTCTTTGAAAAACAAACAGAATCAAAAAATCAAGGCAATTCCTTTGTTTTTTTTAAAATGCCAATAGAAATCTAGGCTCGGAATCAGAAAAAACAATGAACCATTGTCCGATTTTTTAACATATCGAATAGTCTTCCGCTAGCATATTTCCGTCCATTCACTACGCTTAAAACTGTGTGTGCTCGCTACGGAGGAAGCAAACAAAGGAATTTTCTCTAGAGAAGAGGTTTTAGGTAAAACTGGGCATAACTCACACAGCGAGTGTTTGCAACAGTAAGAGAGCACCCACTAAGAAGAATAACGCGTCATGGCACTTTAAAACGCGCTTGCGGATACTTTTCTAATAAATCTGCAATTTGCAATTCAATTGTTTGGATTTCAGACGCGTTATCCACTAGATGCACTGATCCGTCTGGGCAGTAGACTTTTTCGCCACTCTGCACTTTTCTGTAGCGCCGACTACACGCCTTGTGCTGTGAGCAACCATCACAATCTCTTGACAACAACTCTTACAATCCCAGTCTATCTGTTTCGATTTCAATAGATGATGCGAATTCAGTATAACAATTTGTGCGTCCTAAGAAATACTTTCGCTCGAGCTAATCCAGAAAAAATTAAGGAAAAAAGATTATCGGGTTTAAGAGAAACTGGAAATGGTTAGTATTAAATCTAGTAAAAGACTAAAACACTATGTAACGAAAAATGATCGTTACGTGTCGTTCTTTAAATCGCCCGCGAGGTAAAGTTTCTCTAGAGAAAGGGTTTTAGGTAAAACGAAGCACAAAGATCAGGCAGCGAGTGCTCTTGCTACGTTAAGAGGAGGCATAAACTGACAGTTTAGCTGAAGACTTAAACGCATTCTTTGACCGCACAGTTAACGTTGAAAGAATCAAGGTTGGCATTAGACAAACTATTGATACATTGATTAGTGAAGAGGCTTATCTGTTTGCTAAGTATCTGAGAAGTGAACGCAAGGACTGGAATCCAAGAATTTCTACGCTCAATTAGCTGCAAAATCCCGAGATATGAAGGAAGAAACGTTAATCGCCTTGCATTGTTTCTTTCATAGCACTTAAACGGTTATACATTGTTTCATAAAGGCTGTCAAGGAACTTCTTTTGGTTTTCTTCATTAACTTCAAGTATAGTTAGAAATGCCGCATCAAGTTTTCTTCTCGTTTCAAAACCATCTTTAAGTTGTTCTATCAATGAAGGAAACGTCTTATCGCCAATTGTATCAAATAGTTCTAATAGGATTATACGTTGTTTCTCGCTTATTCTGAGAGGGTCAATACAATTCATTTCAAAAACGTAATGCTCGTCAATTCTGCCCCAGCTACCTCTTGTTTGTGTACGCTTAGATATTATTTCAGCCAAAAACAAAGTGCTGTTAAACCATAATGTCAGTATCTTAGAATCATCAGCGGATATGTTTCTAATTCCCCAACTATCGGCGGAGAGAAAACGAGGCTCTTCAGAATACAAACTGAGCAGAAATGTTCCACGGGCGGCAAGGTCTATTTTCCTTGTGAAAATAAACCTTGACATTCCATGAGCTACTTTCTTTCTCCATTCACGTCTTATCTTATACTCAAAATCTTTTGCCTTTTCCTCAGAGTAAATTGACTTTAGAATGTTTGGTAAATCATCAAAATATTTGCTTACTACAAATTCATTATCTTCTGAGATGTTCACGCGGTCTATATCAGAAATTCTCCTAACTTGTTTAACTACTGCTGCCTTTGGATACGTGTATATTTCATTCGTAAAACGGTTCTTAGCTTTAATGTTTCTTTCATTTTGCTCTAAATATAATAATACATCTGTGTTCTTTTTCATTCTACTTTCTGATGCAGAAATTGACAAGGCTGAAAATCCATAGTACTTCCCGCCTTTAATTCTTAGTTCATATGCAAATAGCTCAAACTTAGCTGATTTTGCGACATTATGAAACTGTCTGACTTTGCCACTTTTTGAGTAAGAATCATGAAGAAAAGATAATGCTTCTGAGAAATGCCTATCAAATTCAAGTGAAAGCTGATTCAAACCGCCTTTTCTTCCAATCAAGTCTGACTGTTTAAATGAAAGACTCAAGGCAAGTTTGGTTTCTTTTATCTTAGTTATACTTTGACTTTCTTCTATCTGTTCTTGTATTGAAACCACGTTTTCATCTGACCATTCGGTAGGCGGAGTTTTTGTAGCCATCACCACAAACCTGTTTTCAAGTGGTTTAGCTTTTTTTGCGACAAACAACACTTCAGAAAGATTAGTGTTGTCTGAAAATGCTGATCGTCCTAAACCAAATATTATGCACTCAATTGTAAAGTTCCTAACCAAAAATTCATCTATCTTATGGAAAGCTTTTCCTACGAAAGTGCTGAAAGGCAATACACATGCTATTCGTCCATCTTTCTTAAGGAACTTGTCAGCTAACAATATGAAGTATGCTTGAAAACTCAGTTTTCCTGTTAGACATTTAGCATAGGTGGAAGGTGAGGCGAACCGCCTTCTTAACTCATTCTTGTATTCTCCACGCAAGTTGTCACTGCTTGTGAAAGGAGGGTTCATTATTACCAAGTCTACGCTCTCAAGTAATATTGACGTGGCATCTTTTTCTTGAAGTGCTAACGCACCCATTTTTGTAGTGGAATTGGGACTCGTTTCTGTCGGTACATCAGGAAAATAATCTGAAATTCGACTTGACTTAAACGCATCTTTTAGAACTTCTCGAGCTGGGGGTATCTCATCGCCTACTTTGTGTTTTGTAGAATCATCAATCGCAATTCTAAGATTATCAGTATTATTTGGTAGCCCCAGCAAAGCCAAATTTACTGCAGCGAGATGAGCTGAAAAAGGCATTATGTCTATTCCTGTTAATTCACGTTCAACGAACTTTTCATGAATTTCTTTTGTAATTTTGCTATGGCTTAATTCCAGTTTTCTTTTATAAGCTGATACAAGCAGTGTACCGCTTCCGCATGCAGGGTCAAAAACTTTATCATCTTTAGACTTAACTGCCAATTTTGCAAGTAAATCTCCTGCAGCGTTATTTGTAAAGTAGGCAGCTACAACTTTACGAATCTCCAACGGAATAACATTATGAAAGACTTTGCCAATAATATCATGGTCTATTCTTGCAGGGAATAATGTACGAATTGCAAGGATAATTTGTTTGCATGAATCCCCCGCTTCATTTCCGCTAATTTTTGAGGCGATGTCAAAATTGAAAATTGGTTTGTAGTCGATCTTTAGAACTTTATCAAAATATATTGGTTTTAGAAAAGCAGGTCTTGTTAGGTCTTGTTTTGCAATTGGGACAAAACCTGCTTCTCTGCTTAATATTTCGTAAAACAGTATTTGGTTTACAAAGAGATAGGCTGCTGCCGATTTCAAATCTGTCTCTTGATTTTTCTTTATTGTTTCATAGCCAAGTACATTTTCGAAGAAAGCTTTTCCACCAAAAAGAGCTTCAAATTCTTCAGGTGAAGTGTTAGTAAATGCTGATGATAAACCGATTACTCCATTTCTCAGTACACGAATTGCAGAAGTGATAGTTGATTCTTTCCCAATTTGGGCGGTTTCCCAATCGTTTTTGACTACCACTGAAATTTTTTCAACTACTTGTTCAAAATTTGAGAAAATCCATGATAAAGTCATGTGTTTATTGTTAGCAAGAACTCTAAGATGAAATTCTTTTTCGTTTGCTGATGGATAAGTTAAGGCAAACGCTTCTGATACCGTGCTTACTTCACCTATGCTTTGAAGGTATTCATAGGCACTTGCTACAGCATCAACCTCTTTGTTTGCACCAATTTTAGCACTAACAAAACAAAGACCATCTGGACTTTGAAATGGTATATCAGGTTTTCTTATTCCTCGTAATGTTGGCAAAATTCTTTCAAAATCTGCTGTCGGAAAGCCTTTCGTTTGCAAAGAATTAGCAAGGCGAGAGTTCCATGAATTCTCGCTTAAATGTCCTGAGGTTGAGCTCATTGATTATCTTTCACAAGATTATAGCTTAAAAGACTTATCTATCTTTTCAAGTACCTTTGTGTGTGTGACAGACCGACTGACGGTGACAAACAGTCTGACTGAAAGACATTAGGCACGCGGGCGAACGAGCTAACGAGTTATTGAGCGAGCTAACTGGAACTAACTGGAACGAACGAGCTAACGACCTAACGAAATAATGCGTGGGAAAGAGTGATAAGAAGAGACAGTTAGCGGTTGAGGTTTAAAGTCAGTCGTGGTTAGCGTGTGTCGGTGTGGCTGAGAGTTAGTTTGTTAGAATCAGAGAGAGAAAGAGAGAAAGATTAAAATTTAATCCCAAATCCAAACCCTGCTAATTCTTCACTTATACATACTCCCCTACTAACACAATTACAATTACATACAGTTACAAAGAAGCGCGCTCGTAAGAATAGATTGATATTTATTTTACGCCCCTATGCCCCTTTTAATCGCCAAATAATTTGTTGAAGTAAATATTTCGAGGTATTCTTTATATTTCTCAATAGTACGCGTGCCAGCCATTGCTACTCTTGGCAATGTTGACATGGTTGAAGTACAGCGTATTATATTTTAAAATAACGCACATAAAAAGGAGTTTAAAAAATGAAAAGAAAAAGTAAAAAGTCTCGCGGATTAGCAGCGTTTGATCAATTGGAGCAAGTTTTCGAGAAACGAGCCGTGTATAGTTCAGTATGTTCAGTCGCAGGCCTCCCATGTATGGAACGAACCGGTGAGACGCAACTCGCACGCGCTACCGGCTTTTTTGGATAGCCAGAGGAACTTTAGGAGATTAGAATCATCTGAAGTGAGTGACAAGCAGCCCCCCTCTAGCTATCCTTGCAAAAGGAAGTTGTTTTCATCTTTTAAAGTTGATTACTTATATTTTTTGTATTTTGCTACTGAAAAACCATTTTGCTTCTAAATGCTGCGATCATTGTTGCAAAAATTAAAATATAACTGCAATAAAACTCTCACGCGAAAACCTTAAAACATTTGAGTACTCCCCCTATTATTGTGGGGTTTATGGGTAAGCAAGATAAAAGTGAGCAAATGGACTTAAGAATTCTGTTTGCTCTGATGAAGTTGGGTTGTAGAAGCGATAGAGTGATTGCTAAGAATTTGGGTATAAGCAACTCAACAATATCTAGAAGAAAAAGAAAGATAGAGCACGAGGGTTATATAAAAGAGTACACGTTAATACCTGACCTCCATAAAATAGGAATAGAATTAATCATATTTTCTTTTGCCAAAACTACTGAAGTGATAACACAAAAGCAAGCCGAAGAAGTTAAAGAATTATCTCAGAGGCACCCAGAAATACTGGGTATCTTGCAAGAGCAAGATGCGTGGGGAGTAAATTGGGTTGTTATATCTGCACATAAGAGTTATGATGACTACTTGGAACTAGCTAAGAAATCCAAAGAAGAATTTCCATCTCATCCATCTATTGACATGAGTAGCTTCATTTTTCATACGAGCACCAAATTTCCGACACCGTTCTCATTGCGAAACTTGGAGTCCATACTACTTCAGCCTAAAAAACCATTGCATCCTCCTAGTAAGAGACAGCTGACCGAAAAATAACTCCTACTAATACTTAGATTAGTTGGCCAATACTCTACAGGACGCATAATTGCAATCATTCTATTTTTGAGTATCTCTGTTCAAGCATAAAAACTCGAACTGCAAGTTGAATGCTGTTCTTGCTTGCAATTGCAATTCTCTGTTCTTATCAATCAAGGGTTTGCATTCTTATCACTTAGGGTGAAGCAGAGTGCATTGCAATGTTAATGTCAAAAAAACATCTACGATGCAACAACGCCAGCAACTCACCTAACGCATGTTTTGTCTTTGTCGCAGGATCTGAAACTTGCCTACATTCGATCTTAAATATCGGTCGGTCCTTTGTGTCGAAACACTGAAAATAAAAAAGATTAAGTAAAAATGGGAGTTTGATGCGAGTTGAGTGTAAAATTTAAGTATCTTTTTTCTCCGCTGAAAATGGGGCCCGTAACAATTCCTAATAGAATTATGTTATCCGGCCACGCAAATGCACATATACAAGACGGCATACCAACAGAACATTTGGCGTACTATCAGGCTGAAAGAGCGAAAGGTGGCTGTGGGCTGATATGTTATGGATTCATTTCATGTTATCCATTTGAAAACGGGCGTCCCAGCACCTCTCGTTTTGCTGCATATCCACGCGGGACATTGCCAGAAATAGTTCCAGCACTGAAAAGAATAGTTGATATGGTTCACGATGCAGGCACTGGTACAAAAATTTTCGCCCAAATAGGACTTAGTGGGGTTTGGATGGGTAGATGGGGTCCTTCAAGAACTGTAGACCCAGAAGATCCCAGGGTCTCAAATGCAATGATGACTGATGAGCAAATTGAATCGACACTTGACGGTTTCAGATTGGTTTCACAGAACGCTGCGAAAGCAGGGTTTGATGGCATCGAAATTCATGATCATGGGGGCATGGTGCACAATTTCATGTCTCCCTTAACGAATAGGCGAAAAGACAAGTGGGGTGGAAGCTTAGATAATCGATTAAGGTATCTTTACGAAGCAATTAAAAGATGCAGGGAAGGCGTTAACAGTGACATGGCAGTCATTACCAGGCTGTGTGTTGATGAATTTATTCCTGGTGGGATAGGACCTATGGATGGAGCAGAAATTTCAAAGAAACTGGAAGACAAGGTTGATGCTTTGGACATAGACATAGCAATCGAACCCTCAGGGCTAAACGTAATAGTTGCTCCACTGTACATGGAGCCTGGCTACCAACTGTACGGAGTTGAAGCTGTAAAAGAAGTTGTAAAGAAAATACCTATAGGCTGCATAGGGAGAATTAACGATCCAGTATTCGCTGAAAAAATCTTAGCTGAAGGCAAAGCTGACTGGATCGGCGTTTGCAGGGGTCAAATAGCTGATCCTGAATTTGCAAATAAAGCCAAGGCAGGAAGATTAGATGACATAAGGCCATGCATTTATGAAAATGAAGGCTGCATGAAAACTGGTGCCAGGATGTGCACTGTAAATCCAACGGTCGGCGAAGAGAAATACTGGGGAATAGGAACGCTTATGCCTGCTGCAAAGAGAAAGAACATTTTGGTTGCCGGTGCTGGTCCGTGTGGCATGGAATTCGCAAGAATCGCAACAACAAGGGGTCATGAGGTTACTATTTACGAAAAGTCAAATGACGTCGGCGGGGCCATTAATTTAGCAATGAAACTGCCTGTACGACAGGAATATGATGGCTTCAAGAGATGGCTAAAGTTACAGTGTGACAAGTTAGGAGTTAAGATTGTCCTCAATAAGGAAGTTACACTTGAACTTGTTAAAAGCATAAATCCTGATGTGATGGTAGTTGCTACTGGAGCAGAGCCTAAACGTGATGGTGACAATGCAGGCGTATATTGTGCCATAGAGGGTTGGGATCAACCAAACGTAGTAAACGGGGAAGACATACTCTCAGGCAAAGTTGATATGAACAAACTTGGTCCCAGAATAATACTTTATGATCAAATTGGTTATGATGAAGGTTTAGGTCTTGCTGAAATGTTGGCTGATGCAGGAAAAACTGTTGACATCAGGGCAGCGGGGCACTTTATTGGCGGCAATGATACGTTCATGACTTTGCAATTTGCTCAAATGTACGAGCGTCCTATGTCAAAAGGAGTAAAGTTCAGTCCAATGTCACTGCTTACATATATTAATGGGAATAAGGGCGGTTTCATGAACGGCTTTAACCATGAAATGTTTGAAGTAGAAGCTGATACATTTGTACTCTGTACATCAAAACAGCCAAACGACACGCTGTTCTGGCAATTGAGAGAGCAAGGATGGAAGGAAAACAGCAACCTCTTCCGTCTCGGAGATGCTAACAGTCCACACAACATTTGCGACGCTGTGTATTTTGGTCACAAATTGGGAAGAGAAATTTAATTTCTTCCCCCATTTCCTTTTTTAGCAATTAAGCTTATTTTTTTAAGAATGCCCTTTTTTAAAAGATTTGCAGTACTAATTTATTCGTTCAAAAAACGCATTGCAATATTAATGTCAAAAACACATTTGAAATGCAACAGTGCCAGCATCTTTGCTGATAACTATCTTGTTTTGTCTCAAAAGAGTAAACTAGCCTTTATTCCGTCTTAAATATCAGTCGAGTAATTGGCTTTCATGGTGTAAAGCATATAAAAATAGGAGATAAAATTGATGAGTGAAATTGAAGACCCAAAAAGCTACGATGGAGTGCACAGGTGCATTTGCGGTTTTTGCAGTACTGGTTCTTGTCAGTTGCTTGAATTTGTTGAGAACGGTAAAATCGTTAAAGTTGAACCTGACTGGGAAAGCCCATTTAATCCTGGGCCGTACTGTCAGAAATGGAAGTATTCTGTAGAGTACATTTACCACAAGGACAGGCCAATGTACCCAACGAAGCGCATTGGCAAACGCGGCGAAGGCAAATGGCAGAAAATATCCTGGGAGCAAGCATACAGCGAAATATCCTCCAAGGTAAAGGAATTAGGGGAAAAATATGGCTATGAAACAGTATGTGGTTTCCATGGCACCGGCCGATCTTGTGGCTTAGGTATCGGACTGGCCGCTTTCCATGTGGCAATAGGTAGCCCCAACTTTGGCTCTGCTGCAGCTCAGTTTTGAGCAGGCCCCACGTTTGTAGCCTTAGGGTTAGGCTATGGCGTGGGATTAACATATGCGAACATAATTCCAGGCAAGACCAAAGGCATCTTTACGATCGGCACAAACCCAAGTGAATCCTGGACGTATTCATGGCCGGGATTTGTTTCAGGAGTGGAAGGTGGCGCGAAAATGCTTAACGTCGACCCAAGGTTCACAGAGACTACTAGGAACTCAGAAATGTGGTTGGCGATTAGACCAGGAACTGACACTGCGCTGATTATGGCAATAATGAACGTTCTCATTGAAGAGGACCTATACGATCACGAGTTTGTGGAGAAATGGTGTTTTGGATTTGATAAGCTCAAAGAACGCGTTAAGCAGTATACACCTGAGAAAGCTGCAGAAATCACATGGATTCCAGCCGAAAAAATCAGAGAAGCAGCCAGGTGGATAGTTAAAAACAATCCCTGCACGTTCCCATACGGTTACGCCATAGAAAATGGAGGCAGAAACTCTATGAGCAACGTCCGATCCAAATACATGCTACCTGCTTTAACAGGAAACATCGACGTAGAAGGCGGAGAATACCTACATGCAAAACCAAACTTCAACACTGCTGTTCAATTAACAGCTTCATTAGCAAAGATTGCCAACCGTGAACAAATGGCAAAACAGTTAGGAATCCAGAATTATAGAGCTGAAAACGCCAATATTACGCCTCATCTGTTAGGGGCAAGTGCAGACAAAGGATATTGGAGACAGAGCACATCTGGTGGAACAAGGGGTCCTAATTTTCCAGCTACAATGGAAGCAATTATAACAGGAAAACCCTATCCGATCAAGGCAATGATTTCTGGTGAAATTGGCCCGATGAGATGCTACCCCAACATCAAAAAAGTGTATGAGGCTCTAAAGAAGCTTGAACTCTTCGTTTACATTGAATGTGCTCAGATGACTCCTGAAGGAATGCTGGCAGACTACGTGTTACCAGGCACCAGCCAATTTGAGAGACCATCAGGTTACGGATCTGTTTCAACTCAGGGACAAGTCGAGTTTGAAATTGCAGGTGACCGCGCGTTACCAATGAAAATACCTGGCCTGTGGGATCTAGAGGATGACAGCATAATATACCGACATCTTGCTGTAGGTGTAGTCGGCGAGGAAAAACTCAAAACCGCTTGGCCATGGAAGACTCTAGAAGAACTTCAGGACATGTTCTATGAGGGATCAGGCTGGACTCGTGAAAAAGTCATAAAGCAATGGAAAGGTGTACCACCATACGAGCCAAGATACAAGAAGTACGAGGAAATTGATCCAGGGACTGGATTGATGAGAAGATTTGGAACACCTGAAGGCAAAGTCGCGCTCTACTCAACCATTCTAGAAAAGCTAAGATATGATCCATTGCCGTATTACACTGAGAATCCTTGGACGCCGATTGCGGCGCCTGATATTGCTAAGGACTATCCGTTGATTATGTGCAGTGGAGCAAGATTCCAAGAAGCTCAACATGGCGAGCATCGACATCTCAGCTTAATGAGACATCTACGTCCATTCCCGCGAGTTAAGATGCATCCATTGACCGCCCGCAACATGGGCATTGGAGATGGCGAATGGGTCTGGATTGAGACTCCTGTTGGCAGATGCATGCAGCAGGTACGGTATGATTTCGGTGTTAATCCAAAGATTGTTTCTCCTGAACACGGTTGGTGGCGTCCAGAGCTACCAGCTGAGGAACCAACACTGTATGGATGGACAGACTGGAACATCAATGCCACAGTGCCAGACGACCCGGAACAGCTTAGCCCAGAACTAGGAGCCTGTAACTTCAAATCCCTTCTCGCTAAAGTATACCCAACAAACACAGGACACGCAGGACCATAAGGTCCTTTTTTTAGTTCTCTTTTTTTTAATTTTCAAAGGAGGTGAATACGGTGAAAGTATCAAATCCGGAAGTTACATTAGATGTAGAAGGAGCAGGAATTCCTGAGGGCGCCCAGGCAGGTTTTTTGGATTGGATGATTGATGCAGTTGTCTTCGGAGAAGATGGCAAACAGTATCGGCTTGGAGTAACACCGATGTCCTTAAAGTTGGAGAAGATAGACATGTTCATGCTAAGAGTTACCTCGGACAAAGGAACGGTTGCTCAATTACCTGGATCAATATACAAGGTTGCCGACTTTCCAACATCGCCGATAGCCCGGACTATTTATCCGGGAGGCACTCTCACGATTAAGAAGTCAGCCAATGAGGTCGCAATTGATTGTGGAGATTTTCATCTCAAATGCAAAGACGACCACACATGGCACTACAATGTGGAGGACAAGAAAAGCGAGCTGAAAGTTGACTTTATTCACAAAGGTGCAGGATATCCAACTTGGTACGGGAGACCAAATGAGAAGCCATCTGTGCTTACAACTCACAGCATTGCCTATGGATACTTTTGGGCAGGAACCATTGAAGGCACATTTACTCTCAAAGGGAAAAAGGTGAACTTTAAAGGCAAAGGCGTCCGAGAACGATATATCGCATTAGATACAAGCCCCGCGGAAATAGGAGGATGGGAGGACTGGATGTGGTTCCACTTTGATGAAGTCTTCGGTAGCATGTACGAATTCAAGTACGGCAACCACAAAGACATGTCACTTTACTTAGTCGATGAGAAACAGTACTTCCCAGTTGTTAAATTTGACATAATACACAGTGAATGGGCATATCTTCGCCAAGCTGGAATTTTCGTTCCAACGCATTACAAAATAGTCGCAGAATGTGACACTGGAGTTTTAGAGTTTGACACAAATGTAACTGGCGGTATGTTGGCAGGCAGCACTGGACAAGTGCCAGATACTCCAGTTTTAGCATTGGACTGGGATAAGCTCGAAGGTACCTTTACTTACAAAGACGGCAGAAAAAAGAAGCTAACTAACGGACTGGGATCAACCTCGATCCGATGCTGGAAACCATATCCAAACATCATGCCACCAGGCGCTCTCGCAGAGATGCCTAAGCTATCCGTGCACCCAATGAGTGCAATGGAATAAAGTCCTTTTGCTAAGATTGACCTCCCGACCTGACGGTCGGTTTTTTTCGATTAAGAAGAAAAAATTATAACTGATTTAGAGTTAAAATGTCCGCACTGTAGTAAAACCTTAACTTTACAGCTTATGAATGAAGAAGAAAAAGATTTTAACGAATTTCATGAAATAAAGAGGCAAGACTGAGGTTATTAATGAATTTTGCAGCAAAAATAGATGCAAAAATGAGAATGATTAGTAGATCCAAAGCTTTAACTAGTTTAGGTCTTTATGGGATTAGACGCGCGTGCGCCATGAACCTACTTATACAACACCGTTTGCAACAGCAGGAAGAAGAAAATACCGCGCTACCAGTCTGGTAACTCCATATTTGACTGTGTGTGGATAGGTTGGTGAGGGTAAGTAAATTTGAACTAAATTTCATTTTTAGTAGTCGTTTAGCTGTTTGTCACACGTTTAGTTGTTCGTCATACAGTGTGTGGTGAGTGTGGTGCGGTCGCCGGGATTTGAACCCGGGATCATAACAGCGAACAAGAAAATTAAATAGTTCTACTAAACAACCACAACTAGTTCCTCCTATATCGTGAAAATTATTTTAACATTGGCGTTTGTTTAGGTTTATCACGTTTTTTCCGCTTAGTACGCCTTACATTTAGTAAAAAAACCAGGCCTTATCTCGCTATTTTTAGGCATTATAGGTTTTGTTAAAACATAGTGTCTCCGAATTTTCTTGTTCCTTTTTAGAAACATATTCGGACTATGCACTTCTCCTCCGCACGCGCTGTTGATCAAGCAATTAGTCACAACAAAATACACAAAAACATCAATATCAGCGGCTTGAGCAAAACACCGAAATTAGTTTACAAGTCAGTTCAGTGCCTTTAAAGACACTTAAAAAAGGGAGATTGTATGCTTTCACTTTGTTTAGGTTTCTTTGGTCTTGGGCACCATTTGGCTCAGCTTAATTACGTAATCAGTTTTATTTTTCACTGAAACGGATGCTGGCATTGAAGTGTTGTATCCTGTGGCGCTGGCTATGATTGAATAATCGCCTTTTTTCACGTTACTAAAAACAGCTTGTCCATTGCTTCCAGTAGTACCTGCCAAAGATTTCGGACCACTAGCTGAAACCGTTGCTCCTGAAATCGGCGAGAGCGTTTCCGCATCTTGCACCGTCACCGTAAGCTTGCAGCCGCGTCTGAACAATAGAAGGAATATTAAAAGTAACATTATGATAGCGATGACAACTACAACTATGGCCCAGTCGAGTGGACTGAAAACAAATGCTGCTGTACCTGCCGGCGACAAAGTTGGAGTGGGCGTTGGAGTTGGCGTTGAAGAACTACCCAAAGCATAAACGTTACCGTCATCGGAGCCGACGTAGACCACGTTGTTGACAACCGCAGGAGACGACTCAACATCGGCGGTGGTGGTGTAATTCCAAAGTTTAGCGCCGGTAGCAACGTTTAAAGCATAAACGTTACCGTCATCGGAGCCGACGTAGACCACGTTGTTGACAACCGCAGGAGACGACTCAATCCCGCCCTCGGTGGTGTAATTCCAAAGTTGGCTACCAATGGTAGCATTCAAAGCATAAAAATTACCATCTTCTGAGCCTATGTAGATGACTCCATCGTCGACAGCAGGAGACGAATAAACCGCGCTGCCGGTGCTGTAATTCCAGAGTTGGGTGCCGGTAGTAGCGTTCAAAGCATAAACTTTATCGTCGTATGAACCCACATAGACCACACCACCAACAACAGCAGGAGACGACCTAACATAGTCGCCGGTTGTGTAATTCCAAAGTTGGGCACCGTTGGTAGAGTTCAAAGCATAAACGTTACCGTCATCGGAGCCTATGTAGACTGCGCCGTTGACAACAGCAGGAGACGAATCAACAAAATTGCCAGTTGTGTAATTCCAAAGTTGGGCACCGTTGGTAGAGTTCAAAGCATAAACATTGTCGTCACCGGAGCCCACGTAGACCACGTTGTTGACAACCGCAGGAGATGACCAAATCCCTCCGCCGGTAGTATAATTCCAAACTCGGATGCCGCTAGTATCGTTCAAAGCATAAACATTACCATCCTGTGAACCCACATAGACCACACCACCAACAACAGCAGGAGACGAATAAACCGATTCACTAGGACCCCCATGGGAGTCTGCAAGCGTGCTAATACCTAAAACAGTGTAAGATGACTCAACATAGTTGCCGGTAGTATAATTCCAAAGTTGGATGCCGCTAGCAGCGTTTAAAGCATAAACGTTACCGTCCAGTGAACCCACATAGACTACACCATCTATAACAGCAGGAGACGAAAAAACAATGCCGCCGGTGGTATAATTCCAGAGTAGCGTGGGCGTAAGCGCCGGATTACCTGTTCCTACACCATTGCGAGACAGGTCTCCGCGAAACATTATCCAGTCAGCATTCGTTAACGGAATCAAAACTAAACTGAAAACAAAAAGTGCGCAAACCAATGCTGCTAAAACACGTAACCCCTTCATGTGAATAAACCACCGTTCAGCCCTTTTGAGGAGAAGAAGAACTATTAAAGACTTTGCAATAAGCGCTCTAACGTGTTTTCACGGCTAAACAGTAGACCAAAACTTGGGTGGCGCCTCGCCTTGTCCCGATATTATCTGCATGATTAGTGAGTTTTTCTAATCCCTTGCACGCATCTTTGCCTATAACCTAAGTAAACTACTCCTAGTTCCAATGAACAACTACTACTAGTTCCTGTACCTATATCTAGAAAATTATTTTTAACATTGGCGACCAGCAATAACAGTTCTGAAAATTTTTCTAACCTAACTAAAATTTTCCTGCTAAAAAGGAAAAAATTTATCTGACGTACGCGCCCGCGTTAGCTTACGTATTCAATACATAAACTTTGCTTTGTGCTCGCAAAAAGGTTATGACAAGTATGAGCATAGCGGCACGTATGAAGGCTATCTAATGCCACAATCGACACCGTCTGCCCTCTTAGGCGTCGCAGGCTACATCTTACCAGGTGAAAGCTAAAAATGAGGATATTTTGGTCAGGCTTCCAATTTGATTGAGAAAGCAACACTACCGCGCTCGCGCCTCTTCTCAAAAAAGCTAATAATTTTATCCATACCTGACTGTGAGGAGTTTACCAGCTTGACTATTCTTTTGCCTTCTTCTCCATCGATTAGTGTAACTTTTCCCTTGAGCCAGTCTCCCTTTATTTTACCTGACATTGAACAAGGTGCCAGACGAACCATAGGATTTCTTTTAAGCCTCTTTACTTTCCAAGATTTTGCCATTGAATGAAAGTAAACCAAGCCATTTTTCTCTACAAACCAAACGGGAGTCCTGACTGCTTCGCCGTTTCTTTTGTATGTTTCAAGGTTAATATATTTGGCTTTCGATAGTCGGTTAGTCACGTCAATGATAGCCAATCTCCCTAAATTCTACTGCATTGTTCATTTCGTACTTAATATCACGCCTATAGCAACATATAAGCGCTACGGGTTAGCACCTATTTTAGCGTTTGCTGAAAAACCGCTTAGTCGTTTGAAACAATCTCCGCTCGGCAAACACACGACAACATGCCAACCCTGCAACAGCCCCATGACGTAATTAATTAAAAAAAATTGCGATTTTTTAGAATCGCACTGTAGTTAAATTTGAAGTGGATATTTGAAGGTTTCAAGTATTGCCTTGCTTGCAAATTCAATAGCTGAAAGAGGTATCGTCGGATCTCCGGTAGGCACTGATAAATAGGTTCTATGTCCTTTTGTCGGATACTTTACAAATATTTTTGCGTGACGTGCCAGATCTTCTCGGATAGCTTTTTGATAATCAGGAGAAAACATCATTACATTATCAAATGCATCATGAGCCCACACATTATCATATTTTCGTGTGTTATCATACCATTCCTCAATGCTTGGATGTTCACTGAAAGCTAACATTCCACCACCACCGTTTTCACTGAGACACTTTGCGATTGGCACGTGAGCAACCATTGGCCCTTCAGGGATAACTTCAGGCTGCCATCCTTTCTTTGCACAGTATTTCACCGCATCAACGTAGGTTATGTCAAATACCTTTGCGAATTCCTCCCCCGACAAGTAGCTAGTTGAGTCACACCAAGTTATCCAATTACCCTCTCCGGTGTCATCTATTTGCTGACCAAGTATCTCTGTCTGTTTGTCAATCTTCTTCTTCAAGAGAGCAGTTGTACCCTTGAGACATAGCTCGGCAAGCTCAATATTATTTCGAATATCCAATACAAAATCCTTGATTCCCCTCAGGAAGCCAGCCATGGTTACTGGACCGCCACAAGTGGATCCTACTATTGGCATCTCTGGAACATAGTTTCATGAGTGTTTTAGTTTCCCAGAAATATATAGGCCAAGTTCCAGCTCTCAAGGCAGGCTCCGGAACATTGTCTAAGAAGAATAGAGCATCTTCTTTGGTCCTGACAAAAGGCTCCACAGCCAGTGGTGGACCATTTTCGATGAATCTGAATTTCCTAGTCACCAGTTCTTCTCCAAAGCCATAGTTGTATGGCCACATCATGTCGCAAGTGCTTGCAAATTTTGCATACCATAATAGTTGTCCTATTGCATCTAAGTTGGGGTTATTTATCATATCTTTCATGGATACGATTGATGGTGGATCACAGAAACCATCGAATATTCGACATACAGTCTGGTGCATACCTGTGTTGTGACAAGGTAACCGATCTATTGATTCATCAGTAAATAGGGCTTTAGCCCATCGTTCACGAGGCATCATGGGTTCATCTTTCTTGCGTTCAAGCCACTTTGCTCGCGCCTTCTCTAGTATAACCTCTTCCGTAGCGGTGAATTGGTAACTGAATGGCCCTTTATTCCACCACAAGGGATAGTCACGATTAATTTCTTCAGAATTCCATTCTATATTCATCATTTCACCCCCTTCTTCAATTTCTCTTCTTTAAGTATTCGTATTAATTCATCAGTTTTTTTAACTGCATCAACCATGTCTGCTCCCCAAGCATCCAAGCCATATAGTGGCACATCACTTTCGAAGGTTGATTGCCCACCTGCAATTACTTTGACGTTGTCTCGAATTCCCATTCTTTGTAGTTCTTTTACAACTTTAGGAATTGCTGTTTTGCACATAGACATGGAACAACTGATGCCAACTACATCGGCCTTTGTTCTTTTTGTCTCCATTACAAAGTTCTTGACTGGAATATCTTGGCCAATATCATTAACTTGGTACCCAGCTGATTCATACATCGTTTTAACTAGGCTTTTCCCAATATCATGTACATCCCCTTCGATAGTTCCCAGAACGATTTTTCCTGGAAGTTCCGCTTTCCTTCCGCTTGCTAACAAATGAGGTTTTATAATGCCAGTACTTTTTATGAGGCATTCGCCTATCACAATAAGATCTGATAGTAGCAGAGCATCTTTTTCGGAAACATTGCTCGCTCCTTCTGTTCCTCCAGCCCACCAGCTTTTCGATGTAAGCTCTTTAGCGTAACCTACGATTTTATTCAACAAATCATAAGGGTCAGCGCCGGCATCCAAAGCTTTTTGGGTTAATTCCCCAAACTTGTTTGGATCTTCTGCCTTCAGAGTTTCTTTTAGTTCACTATATAACGATTCCATTTGCCTACCTTCAGTTTATTGAAAGAGCTTAATATCCGAAAACCTATTAAGCTCTAATAAGTTTCAAAAGTAACAACTCCTCAAAAATAATTCAAGCACCTATATCGCAAATTTTGATTCAGTATAAATACTTCACAATTTCTATACTAGAAATAGAGTTACGCTCCAGAGAGAAGGAAGCTAGATTGGACCAGAATTTAATATTGGCTAAGCTAATTGAATTGGGGTTTACTGAACAGGAAGCACGCATATACATTTTTTTGGCAAAAACTGGAACCCATAAAGTAATGGACATAGCGAGAACGTTAAAAATTAATAAAGTCCAAGTTTATCGCCATCTTAGGAGTCTGCAAAACAGAAATTTTGTTGCATCTTCGCTTGGATGCCCAGCATATTTTTCTGCAACACCGTTTGACAAGGTAATAGATTTTATGGCGGAATCTAAGAGCACTGAGGCAATGCTGCTCAGAAGCAACAAGGAGACACTACTTGCAACCCTAAAATTGTCAGAACAGAAAGAACCAGACGAAATCGACAAATTTACTGTCGTCGAAAATGAAAACACGATTTATGCTATACTCATGGAGTTCTTTAGGAAAACTCAAAAGGAAATATTGATAATGATAGACAATGCATACAAAGAAACGCCAAATTTTGAGGAAAGTCACCGAATAACAAAAGCCAATATCATCCGCGGAGTTAAATACAGATGTATTGGTAAAGATAATAAGATAAATAGAGAATACACTAAAAAACTGATGAAGGAAGAGAAAGGGAAGGTCTCCGATAATTTTGAAAATAGATATAACAAAACAATCAACGGTACCTTTCCATGCTTTTTTGAGAGAGATGGGAAAGAACTGGTAATGTCACTCGAAAAAGACGATTACGGTTACTTTAAGAAAATAATGGTCACGAATAACAAAGAACTAATTAATGTCATCATTCAATTCTTTGAAAGAGTTTGGAATGAATCAGAAATCTCGGAAATAGGACTCGTGCAAGCACGAATAAAATCATAAACTATGAGCTTAATACGGACTCTTACCAGTCATAATTAATGTTTTTTTGGGTTGTAACAAAACTAGCTAGTTACTTCTTAAAAGCATAATGGCAATAGACAACTTAATCAAAAAGGGGTTTGAAAAAATGTCAGCTCAAGAAAAAGCAGATGAATTGATAAAGGGTCTAACTGAAAGAGTAGCTGCTAAGCCGGAAGGATCTAAAAATTGGGGTGGAGCTATTATCATTAATTTTACAAATGCAGAAGAGGTTTACTATTTGAAATTCGGTGTGGATGGCAAAGTTGAGAAAGTTGAAAAAGGATATCTTAAAGTGTTGAAGAAGAAAGGAGCACAAGCCACAATCATCACTACAACCGACACAGTAGATGCGATATATAGCGGCCTTATTGACGGCATGGGCGCAATGATGAGTGGAGCAATAAAAGTTGATGGCCCAATGGAAGTCGTGATGAAACTCCAATCAGCATTTATGTAAGAGCATATTGTAGGCGCTGAACCTACTAGCAGGCAAGCTTTATATTAAATATCAAAAATAAAGTCTTCTTTTTTTCTATCATAGAGTTAATCTAATTGTAAATCAACAATGTTGAACGGGCTTAGTGTTCTATTCTCAGAGAACAAAATTGATGATTACAGGCCTTTATACTCTCCACCTGCTATGTCATCCTTTGACTTTTCAGCTTCTTTCTTAAACCATTCTACAGCAGCTTCACCATAAAGTATATTCTTCAACTCATTCTCGAGATCTGATGGTTTAATGACAGATAGCCAACCCTCGCCGTATGGATCATCCTTGAATGCGTTAGCACCAAGTTTGCGAACATTCTCGTTTACAGAAACAATCGTCCCAGAAAGCGGTGCAACAATTGGTCCAGTATATTTTATTGATTCCAATATGCCTATCTTCTTTTTCTGCACGACAACTGATCCAAGAGGCATTAGTTTCACCATAAAGATCTTGACAGCACCTCTAGCCACAATATCGTCGAACCCCACCCGTACATTTCCATCAGGTTCTAGTTTGGCCCAAACATGCTCGTTATAATATAGGTTAGTACGAAACTTGTAACCGAAAAACTCCTCGATAGACATTAATTCACTCTCGGTTTAGATTTTTGAAATTAAAATAAGAGGGTAAATAGTCACTTATAGAGAGTAGTAAATTGCAAAAGTAACAGATCGATCTGCCAGCTAAAAACTCGAATTAAAAGCTCGGGCAGCGTAGACTAGACTAAAATAATTCATAAATGCACAGTTTTAGTAAAACCATTATTCTTACTAAAAGTAAGATGTGAGTAATAAAAGAAGCGCAGGCTATAAGATCAGCAAAGAAATTAATTCTAAAAATATAAAAAAAATAGAGTTTTTTGTTTTTAGGTTTTGCCTACGAGCATACGTGCTTTCTTGATTGCGTCTCCGCAGTCTGCACCCCAAGTATCAGCCTTAATCCGCTTGCAGAAATCATCAGTCATCGGAGTACCGCCAACAAGCACCTTATACTTCTTACGAAGACCACGCTCAACAAGCGTATCAACGAGTGCTCTCTGATAGGACATGCTGCTGGTCATCAACGCACCCATTGCAACAATGTCTGCATGAACCTCTTCAGCCTTCTTGACATAGTCCTCGGTTGGAATTTCTTCACCTAAGTCATAAACGTCAAAGCCATCAGTTCGCAACATGTCAGCAATAAGGTTTTTGCCAATGCTGTGGATGTCACCGAAAGCTGTTCCGATGACAACTATGCCTTTTGCCTTTGGCAGCTTGTCTTTGGGATACTTTTCTTTGAGGTAGTTAACTGCAGCAGTCATCGCGTTTGCCGCCATGATTACGTATGGTAGAGGATATTCGAAGCGACCGAATCGGTCACCAACCTCTTTGATGCCAACTGATAGGCCTTTCTCGATAGCGTCCATAATCTCCAGCTTATTCTCAACAGCCTCTTTAGCCGCTACAACAGCCTTATCCTCATCATAATCAATAATTGCTTTAGCGAGGTGCTCAAGTACTTCAGCCTTAGTTACCATAGAGAATTCCTTCTTTTTTGTCTCCTTAGAATCTTGCACCTGTACCTGATTTGTCTACGGTGTAGCCGCCGATCTGGTACATCTTGTCGTATTTGGCTATGATTGCATTCATTCTATCAGATACGTCTTTTGGAGGCAGTGGAGCAGGGAACTCTTTAATGATCTTCTGGGTTAAAGCGTTTGCACGATCATCCATGGTAAGTTTATCCTCAATCCATCGCAGATATTGCCTTATTTCATATAAGCCATAGCCATGACGCATCGGCGCAAACATCAAGTCCACCATTTTTTTCACAGTTTCTTTTTCTTTCATGAAGTCTCCTCTGGGACCTTTCGTAAGCCACCCTTCAGGATCGAAACTCGCAGGTGAGAAGTCGAAATCTTTGAAATAATACTTAAATATTTTAATCATTTCAGCGCATACAGCATAGCCCCACATGTTGATTCCGTTTGGCCCAGCGGTTGTTGACCATTCTCCTGTCTGATCAGTACCGTTTGCGAATGCATTAAACAGCCACCAAGCTCCTAGACCATTTTGTGTGTCAGAACCACCTGAGCAACCGCCTATGCCTTGTCCGGGCCACATTGTAGTTTTTGGTCAACTGTAGTTGCGATGCCAAAAGTTCACATGAAGGGATAAAGCTTTGCTAAATATTTCTTCGGTAGTTGCTAATTGTTGAGTGTAGGGGTCCATAGGCATGACTAGGTCATAGGTCATGTTAGGGATTCGCCCTCTTCCTACTCCATTGTTTCCCAAACCTAAACCCACAGTCATCGATAAAGCTGTTGCAACTGTCACTGCATATGCTCCTGTTATGCTGGCGGGTCCTTGAAAACCAGGTATACAAACATCCGTGTAATCAATAAGCAGAGGTCTGCCCTTTTCCCAGCCTTCCAAAGTTCCACTCATTCTATCACTAGTTTTTTGGCCGTAAACTAAGCCTGGTGTATCTCCATGGTTAGTTATGAATGGTCTCTTCGCAAGCTCTTCGAATCCTCCAAGAACCTCAGCAGCTAACTCAGTGTAACATTCAATATGATCAATTGCGTCAATATGCCAAATGTGCTTGGTATTGCATTGAATAGTACTGTTGAGATCATGAGTATCCACTGGCAAACCAGCCTCAGCCAAATCCATAGGTAAGTATATGGGGCTAGTCATGTCATACTCGGGGAAATACTCAACGACCTTCTGTTCTCTCCAGTTGTCAGCATCTACACCATCTCGAAATTCAAATTTCCGTGTTGCTGGATTCCACGTAGAGTATAGAGCCATTATGCCAAAACCTCCAACAAAGGTATGGTTGCTTCCAGCTTGCATAAAGATATCTTCCTTAGGTACCCTCGCTGGCAGAATGAAACTGCTCGCCACTGAGTCTATGCCTTCCACTGCAAGTCTTTCAGGAATCTTTACGATTCCCTTTTTCTCATCAGCAACCGTGCAACCTAACTGTTTATAGATTTTCTGTAGCTTAGGTGTAAGGCCTCCAACCCCAACTTTTTCTAACAAATACACTGCTGCTTGGTGTATTATCATTAGTTCCTCTTTTGTCGCTATAGGCGGGCAAAATCTTTTAGGTATGTATGTTCCTTCTCTCAATTTTATACACTCCATTTTTTATTTTTAGCGTACTCATGGCTGTTTCTAAATTGGTCAAAAACGGTTATAATTCACCTTTTTGTCGTGTAACTCTCTTGCTACTTCTATTCGGGGTCATGCTTTAATGTGCAGTCAAAACGCGAAAAATGGACCTTTGACCATTTTTAACCATTTTCGGAACAAGCATGCGTGCTACACGAAGAACTATGCCAGATGTTCTTTTTAAGTCCTCCTCTAGTCTTAAACAGCTATCAAATTAGGGGTGCCTTTGAAAGTTTGCTTTTTTGCGATTGGCTGCTCCCAATTACCAATTAAATGACAGAACCGAAAATCATAAAAATCGCACTAATGCTATACATCTAAAACTCTGAAGGCACGCTAGTGAGCATATCGAAACTTGCTTTAAACCCTGCGATTGGCCTACTAGCGGCTACACTTGCCACCTTATTCTTGAATACTACACAACTGATCGTTTTCAACCCTCCCATCTTATTTTTATCTTTAACCTTATCTTTTGGACTGCTGCCTCGCGCGCACTTAGTGCACAAACCATTCGAGGGATATTCCAGTTAAGTCCACTAACACTTTTTCGTTAATCCTTTTTTTAGCGTGCGAAGTAACGATTGAAGTGGGATTAATGTTTAATAACTATTGAAAAGTCTATATTGAAAATGGAATTGAGAGCAGGGTATAGGCGATAGGTTTGGGTATATGTCAAGTATGTAAACAATTTAGTGAAATGCTTTCACTCATTACCATTCAAAAAAAAGGCCGTGCACGCTATGTTTGTTGGGAATGTTATCAGAGAATCGAAAAAGAAAACGCTGAACTTCAGAAACTTCAGAAATAATTAGTAATCATGCTCTTTCCAAAAGAGAAAGAAAAGATGGGATTTGCGGGTGGCATCTCCACTTTGCTTGGGGTTCAAATTCCCACCGATCCAGTTCAACATGCCTTTGCTTTAAATTACAAGCATTGTGTTCGTTGCTCAAACGGCAGTTTTACTCTTGAAATCACCATAAGCAGCGAACCACATAGCATCGCATAGAGTAGGATTAAGGATTACGCTGTTATGGTAGAAAAATTCAAATCGGGGCACTTAAGATTTTAGTGTTGACGCTCGAAGCATTTTAAGGGTGAATGATAAGGAATGCTTGTAGACCTGAAGCTTGAAGGCAAATTTGTTGTTGTAGTCGGCGGCGGCGAAGAAGCCTACAGGAAAACTATCGATTTTCTAGATGCAGGCGCCAAAATATTTGTAGTAAGCAGTTCCTTTTCAAGCGACATATTGGCGTTGAGTAAAAGACAGAAAATTTGCCTACGAAATGAAAAAATCAATGACGCCAACGCCTTTATAAAAAGCCTAGACCTAAAACCGTTCGTGGTAGTCGCAGTTACGAATAATCATGAGTTTAATGCTCAACTTTTCGAGTCAGCCAAGTCTGAGGGATGCCTTGTCTACTCGCCAGACAACCCCTCTATAAGTGATATTGTTCTTCCAGCTGTTGCAAAGGTCGGAGACGTTAAAATAGCTGTTTCAACCAGTGGAAAAAGCCCAGCTATGGCTAGCATTCTGAGAAAGAGAGTGGAGAAAATGATCACGCCTGAGGATTTGCTGCAGATAGAATTGCAGGAACAGCTGCGTAAAGAACTCAAGCAAACGGTTGCCGACCAAAAAACCAGAAAAGCAATCCTTAACAGGATAATCGAGGACTCGACTGTCAAGGAGCTGCTCAAGAAGGGCAAGTTTGATGATGCGAAGCAAAAAGCTTTAGAAACCATTTAGAACTCAATTCAAAAATCAAACTAAAATTGAATAGAAGCTAAGCTAAAATTATGCTTGAGAAACAGTTTGAAAAGGCACTATCAGCCTTAGCAACATTGGCTGAAGCAAACAGGGAAATCGATTTTTCAAAATGCAACTTTAAACGATACCCAATCTTTTAGGTTCGTAGACGCAGTATGGTTCTTCTCCTTGAATATTTTTGTTGATAGACAAGGCTCTGGCTCTACATCCTCCGCACATCACTTTGTACTCGCAGGTTCCACATTTGCCCTTTAACAATTGATGATTACGGAGTTCAATAAACAGTGGCGACTGCTGATAGATTTGCCTAAAGCTCTGTTGCCTAATGTTGCCCGCTGCGACTGGAAGGAAACCGCATCCGAAGACTTCTCCAATGTGGGAAATGAAGCAGAACCCATTGCCCGCCATGCATCCTCTGCCACCCGTTTGAGGTCTACTATTATCAGCATTTTGACTCGCTTTTTTTCGGTGTTCTGCGGTAACTCGCGTGTAGTGGGGAGCGCAGGTCATTTTGATGGGAATCGGCGCGTTGAGGCTGGCTGTGTAGATGAATTGGAGGGTTTCTTCGTACTGTTGAGGCGTTATTTCCATCTGGACTTTTCCGCGTCCCGTTGGAACCAGCATGAAGACATCCCATTCTATGGCACCTATTTCTGTCGCCAGCTTAAGAATGTTTGAAAGGTCGCCGAGATTATGCTGGGTGACGGTTGTGTTCACGCGGAACGGAAAGTTGCTTTCACGCGCCAACGCCATGTTCTCCAGTGCCATGTTGAATGCACCTGGAACTTGCCTAAAATTGTCATGAATTTTTGAAGTAGACCCGTCTAGGCTCAGGGAAATCATTTTCACCCCTGCATTCTTCATTTCTTGGAAAGTTTTTGAGGTAATATTACTGCCACTTGGAGACATAACCACCCGAAAGCCTTGGCTACATGCATGCGAGGCAACTTGGAATATGTCTGCTCTAAGGAAAGGGTCGCCACCGCTTATGATAAAAACGGGTTTGCAGAACGCGGCAATTTGATCAATCATGTCTAATGTTTCTTGAGTGGTAAGCTGCTTTGGGTTAGCTTTCCTTTGGGCTTTGGCTCGGCAATGGACACAGGCAAAGTTGCAGGCACGTGTTGATTCCCAAGCTAAAACTCTAGGCGCCAACTCCTGCCTTTTAACAGAATGCGGCTCTGTTGCGTTCATATCATTGCCTTCAATCCATTTTTACTTCTGCTTTTGTCAAATAGCAAGCTGGGTCAGGTGCCCACATGTCACGGTAAACTGCTTCCGCTCTTACCCTCAAGTTACCGTTGCATATACCGAGGAATCGGCATGCTACACATTTTCCAGTCAAGTATGCTTTTCTGTTTCGTAAAGCATGGAGAAGGGGCTCTGAGTTATCATTCCAGATTTCACTGAATTTCCTTGTACGGATGTTGCCAACTGAATAATGTCTCCAAAATTGGTCAGCATGCACAAGACCCGTGGAATCAACGCACGCAATTCCCGAGCCTGAACTGTTGCCGCCATTAATCTTTAGAAGTTTCAATGTTTCCTCCGCTTTTTGTGGATCTTTTTCCTTCAGCTTGAGGTACAAGTACGCTGCGTCGGCATGGTTATCCACCGTCAGTATTTCAGTGTTTAAACCCTTCTTGTATAAGGCTTCAGTTTTTTCTAAGAGGTAATCCATAAACGCTCTTGACTGGGCATGCGTCAGATCACTGCAGGCAATGTTTGTCCCGCGTCCAACGTAAGCCAGATGATAGAAGCAGACCCTCGGAACATGTTCAGCTTCGACAAAATTGAAGATTTCTGGTACATCCTTATAATTGTAGGCTGTAATCGTAAAACGCAACCCTGGCTTAACATCTGCCTTAAGACAGTTTCTTATTCCCTCAACTGCCAGCTCGAAGGCTTTTTCTTTGCCTCTAAACTTATTGTTTGTTTCGCCTACGCCGTCTAAACTGACGCCGACGTACGAAAAACCCTTCTTCTTAAGCATCTTCGCCTTGTTTTCTGTGATGAGGGTGCCGTTCGTGGACAAAACTGTCTTGATGCCCATATCAGAAGCTAAACTCGCCACTTCAAAGATGTCATGTCGAAGCAAGGGTTCACCGCCAGAAAACAGCAGGACACTTACCCCGAACTCGGCCAAATCCTTTACAAAAGCCTGCGCTTCCTCGGTCGTTAATTCGCTCGGGTAAATTCTGTTCTTGGACTCTGAATAGCAGTGGACGCAGTTAAGGTTGCATCTCTGGGTGGCATTCCAAACAACCACAGGTTTTTGATGAGTTTTGTTGCCGTATCGTAAGTGATCCATTGAACCAGGGGTTCCTGACCAAAGCTTAGAAATGTTAATCAAAGCAAGTTACCTTCTACGTCTCCATATTCAGTTAGCTTTTCAAAGTTTCGGTGTTGATGAAACAGGAACTGTTTCTCTTAGGTTCCTTATGCTGTAGAGTATTTTATACTCGTTGATTGCCAGCTCCATTGAAATATCTTTGGCCAGCCGCTGAATATCCTCACGATTTTTCGCATGAATCACTAAGTAGAGGTTATATTTCCATTTCCCAGCGACTACTTCTCGCTCGTAACAATGTGAGACTTCCCTGAGTTTTGACAGATAACTTCCGACTTTACAAATGCTTTCTTGAGGTACTTTCCAAGCTACAAGAGCATTTGCTGGAAAACCCACGCTGTTAGGTTTCACGAATGCGCCAAACCTTCTAATTACGCCATCCTTCTGAAATGCAATTAGTCTGGAGACAACTTCTTGAGGACTAATTCCCAACTGCTTAGCGACTTCGTTGAAGGGTTCAACTGTTAAAGGAATCCCTTTCTTTAATGCAGAAAGGAGGTTTCGGTCAACTTCATCCATTCTTTTCACCTGAAGTTTGTTCAGTCAGTTGAAAACACACGTTTATTTTGAAGCGCCGAACAGTCGGAAGACTAAGCATATCCTGTTCTTCAACGCCAGTTTTCCTCTTAATCTCATCCAGAATTTCAGTCAATCTGCTTTTGCTTGAAGCAACAAGAGTGAACCAAACATTGTACTCATCTTCCCGCTCGTAATTATGAGAAACATTATCAAACTGGTTAATGATGCAGGAAACTTGGTCAACTCGATCTTTCTGAACTTTTACCGCGACTAAGGTGGAAGCGTTTAAGCCGATCTTTGAGTTCTCGATGATTGGACCTATTTTACGAATTACACCTTCTTCGCTGAGTCGCCGCAACCTAGCCATTACTTCGCTTTCACTGATGCTAAGTCTGGAACTTATCTCCTGCCACGGTTTTTGAACAAGGGGAAAATCATCCTGAATTATCTGCAGAATGTGCCTGTCAACATCATCTAGGATAGGCGCTGACTTTGATTTCTTTGGCTTGACGCTTTCCTCCAAAGTTTTTCGTTCAGCAGTTTGATTATGAATAATTTCTTTTTTCAAGTTGCCTTCCTTCTATGCCTTCTATCAATTCAAGCATTGACGTAATTTGGCATAACTTAGCATTTGATTGCTCTAGTATTTGGTTATTTTTTAATGTATTAAGGTTGCGGAAAAAAGGTTGCGGAAAAAATCAACTTATGTATATGCTTGGTTTTTCGGTAACGCTTTTCTTTTTCTTCATTTTCTCTCCTCTCAGGTCACTATTTAAGTTAGTCGACCGATGGTAAACTTTTCAAAGCTTATCCCTTAAAATTTCCGTTGTTTCGTTACCAAACCGAACCTAAGAAAAAAGACGAGGAATTTGCGGGTGAAATCTCCACATTCATGCGGTTCAAATCCCTACCGGTTCTTACGACATCGGATTTTGCTGAAAACCGATACTAGTGGACAAGTGCTTTTTTCGTTTCTTGAAAGTAATTTATATTTCAGACTAATAGATTTATAGTACGTTTCTAGATTGATATTCTGAGTTGACAATGAATTATGTCAATGCTAGCGAAGTTGTATACACCAGTTTCTTCAGGCGTGCGGTGTGATCTTTGCGCTAGACGATGTGTTATTCCTGAAGGCAAAGTTGGATTTTGCAACGTACGAAGAAATTTTGAAGGCAATTTACTAACGGATATTTATGGCGCACTAAGTATACGCTATATTGATGATATAGAAAAAAAGTTGCAGTTTCATTTTAATCCTGGTTCTGCAACATATTCGTTTGGCACAACAAGCTGCAATTTCAGATGCAAATTCTGCATAAACTTCGAATTAAGCAGTGAAAAAGAGTTCAAACCTGTGGCAAAGGTTTGGCCATCAGAAATTGTAGAAGCGGCCATAAAAACCGGCTGCCAAGGAGTAAGTTTCACTTTTAATGAACCAACAATCTTTTTTGAATATGCATACGACACTGCCAAGCTAGCTAAAAAGTCTAATTTGAACACAGTATTAATCACTAACGGATACATGACTCCTGAAGCTGTAGAAATGATTGCGCCATACATCGATGCGGTAACAATAGATTTCAAGGGTTCAGGAAATAGCAAATTTTACAAGGAAATATGCGACGTACATAATGTACAGCCCATATTTGAATGCGCAAAATTGTTTAAAGAAAAAAAAGTTCACGTTGAAATATCAAATATAGTTATGCTTGAACACGGCGATTCAGATCAGGAGCAAATTAAACTTGGCAAATGGGTACTGGATAATTTAGGTCCAGAAACACCTTTACATTTACTATCCTTTATGTATGGATGTTTGATTGACAATAAGCCTGTAGAAAGCGGTCACGTAATGGAACTATCCAATCGTCTTAGAAATTTAGGGCTTAAATATGTGTACAGCGACTATGAAAAAAACACGAATTGCCCAGAATGCGGCGAACAGCTAATTAAAAGAAGTACCTCGAACTTTTACACTTTTCAGTACGCTGTCACTTACAACTTGACTTCGAAATACACTTGCCCTAAGTGCGGAACAAAAATACCTATTGTTGGCACATGCCACACCGGCAAAACAGCTTCAGCTTCCGAAAACAAAAATCCAAGCGGGGATGGCTACTATGGGTGGGACTATGGAGGCTAACCTTGCAATTCTGAAGAAAAAATTAACAGTACATGCCCAATCTGCTTAGCGTAGTTTCTTAGAAAATACAATAGCTTATCCTTGCAAGAAATTACATTGTTATCAAACGCAGATGCTCTTACTTAGTTCTTTGGATTAGAAGCATTTGCTGGAGGGGTTTCGCGTTTATAGTATGCCCTCGTACCTGGAATCAATAGAACGATAATAACCACTGCAGACAATACTGCACCGGTTATTCCATAGCCGTTGAATAGCGCTGGTATGCTAAATAGAATGTCTAATATTGCTATAATTAATGTTATAGTCCAAGCTTGTCGAACTCCGGTATAAAGTCCTCCGGCTATAATTAGACCAATAAATCCCATGAAACCGTAAAGTATTCCCCAAACCCAGACAAAAGGAATACCTGCATAGAACAGCCAATACCATGAGCCGAAGAAATACAAAAATCCAAGCGCGAGCCACCAAATCGAAACAACAGCCAAGACCACAGCAGCTATTATGGTGCCTAGAGGCTTCTTTTCCTGTGTAGTGGGCGTCGATTTGCTCATAAGAAATCCTCAGTATCATTTTACAAGAAAGGAATCGGGGCATAAAAAGCAATGCTGGAAGGACAGCACAACCACAAGTTGACCTCTGCATGTGAGCTACAGCGTGCGGGTTATGTAACTTCAAAGAATCAATATTTGCTTTTGAAAAAATGTAGATATGGAATTTGTATTGAAATATCCACTTGGTGGTGGTTCAAATCCGCACGGACCCACTTCAACAGATTTCGCGGATTGCCGGCATCTTTGCCCCTGTTGCCATTTTTATTTTCTTAAAAACTTGTTGCGAACGAAATTTCAAATGTTAGGTTCAAATCCTTTTAGCCGTCAATAATTTTGGATAAGTTTTTATTTGACTAGATTATTAATCTATCTAACTAGGAGGTGTTGTTAGACAAGTGGAGTCTACAGATAAAACAAAATTCGATAAAACAAAATATCAACGTAACTACATGCGATATCGTCGAGCAAAAATTAAAGAAGCCAAACTAAAAGCCAACATCAGTATTAGAGAAACTCTAAAAAGTGAAGAAAAAAATGAAACATCAGAAGACATGGATTTTCGCGAACTGTACGAGTTAATCAGAAGAGCCGACGATCTATGCAGTATAGAAAAAGCAACTTCTGAACATCGATTGAGGTTTTTTGGAGAATTATTGAAGAGTTTTTTAGACGCACAAAAAAAAGGCTACCTTCAACGTGATATGGACTTCTTACATAACATAATTAAATTGGACAAGTTACTTCTTGACGCAATTTCACTCATTAAAACATCAGAATCCAAAACGCATCAAAAAAATGCTAAATGGTTAGAAAAAAGGGAAAGCTTAGAAATTGAAGTTGCCGACTACACTAAGACTCTAGAAATTTATCCGATTAAACCTCAAACTTGAAGAAATACCAGCATAAGTCTTTAACTAGCTATTCCTTTTTATTTTGTTTCTCTTGCGTGCACGTGTGCCATGTATTTAAGATATTTTTGAGTTTTTAGAACTTCAAGTTCATTCAAGCGATTTCTTACAATCTTTATAATGTTCATTTTCAAACTTTTGCCCGAAAGCCCTGATTTAATCGATGACAATCGATTAGCTAATTCTTCATCTCCAAGCGTACTGGAAACCCAATTTTGAAAATCACTTCGCGCATAATGAAACAGAATTGAACTGAGAGGAACAACCCTTAACTTCATTGAAAAATCTGACAAGCTAACTGCGGTAACTCCAGAATAAACGCCATTCTCTGTAAAGTGAAAACCCACTTCATAAGGAACAGAACGCAGAATTCTTCCAGCATCTATTTCTTCTTCATCCATTAGCTTACCTTTTGAGGCTTTAATTTCCAAACTTATGAAAATATGTGATTAGGCATAGACTATTACAATCATAACCCGTGCGTACTATTCACTTACACTAAGAGATTTAACAGCGGGCAACAAGTCGAGCAAAATTCTAGATAGTTGACATTAAACTCGCAAAGCAAAAATTAGCAGCATTTACGCATTAAATTAATCAAGCTCTTTTTTCGTTGAGAAATTAGCCATAAGACCTATAAAGAACAAACAGTTCACTTCTAGACAGAGATTCTCTTTTTTTAAAGGTAATCTATTTGCTGAGGAGACCATTTTTATCGAAACTCAAAAAGGCAGAACTTTTAGTAACGGTAATAATTACCATTCTTGTTTCGTCCGTTTTGCTTGTTTTCATATCACAAAACTACGTTAACGCTCAATCCTCCATTATCTTCAGTGACGGCTTTGAAAGCGGAAACTTTAGCGCATGGACAGGATCCAGAGGAACAGGATCTGGCGTCACATCAAGCGTACAAACGACAACTACTTTTGATGGAACCTACGCTATGAAGACAACTGTTTCTGACGGCGCCGGAGAGAATGGCGCATGCCAATACAAAGACTTAGGCACCACTTACAGTACAATCGACGCCAGAGTTTATGTGCAGTTAAGCGCTTCTCCAGCAGTGGGTAGCGTGCTAGAAATTTTCGGATTTTCAAGCGACGGCTGGTTACCCAACGCTGTTGGAACACGAGTCGACATCGTAAACATTAATGGTACAGTTCAGTGGCGACTGAACTATTACAACAGCAGCTGGAAAAGTGCATACGCTGGGTCAATTACCCCAGGCGTCTGGTATTCCGTAGAGGCAAAGTTAATTATCGGCAGTGGTTCAGGAGAAACCGACCTCTATGTTAACGGCTCGGAAATTGCAAGCGAGACAGGACTTAGCAACACTGGCTCCGGCTCAACTGTTAGGTACTTCTCTTTGGGCGTTGATGACGAACTTGGCAGCAACACCTTAAACAAGTACTTTGACGACATATCCATATCCAGCACATACATTGGACCTGAACCGTCTCCATCCCCTTCGCCGACCACAAGTCCGACTCCAACAGCAACCCCAACATCGACTCCCACGGCGACGCCAACTCCAACAGCCACGCCTACACCAACAGCCTCTCCCACACCGACCCCTACTCCAACGCCGACTTATCTGTTCAGTGATGGCTTTGAGAGTGGAAGCTTCAATGCATGGACAACTGCGAACTCTGTAGGGTCAGGCGTTATAGAGTCAGTGCAAAAAGGCGTCGCATACGATGGAACCTACGCTATGAAAGTTGCAGTAGCTGACCCAGCCGGTGAAAGTGGCGCGTGCGAATCCAAGAATTTAGGCAGCAGCTATTCAAGTTTAGATGCCCGAGTTTTCATAGAGTTAACTGCTAAGCCAGCAGTTGGAAGCACTCTTGAAATCTTTGGATTCTCAACTGATGGTTGGCTTCCTAATGCGGTCGGAACCAGAGTTGATATCATAAATGAAAATGGCACAGTCCAGTGGAGAGTTAACTACTACAATAACGGGTGGCAATCTGCCACAGTCGGCTCAATCATAGTCGGCGCTTGGTACTGCGTGGAATTCGAGCTGATTATTGGAAGCGGCTCAGGAGTAACCGACCTCTATGTTAACGGTGCACAGTTGCTGGCAGAAACAGGATTATCTAACACTGGCCTCGGAAGTTCGGTTCGGTACTTCTCATTAGGCGTAGATGATGAAAAAGGCAGCAACTCATTAAACGTCTACTTTGATGATGTTGCGGTTTCCCAATCATATATTGGAACGGGAACATCTCCGTCGTCAACGCCGACGCCAGTGTGCATGGAAGCAAATGTCACAATGCCTATACAGGCAAGCTGGATAGATGGCAACGGAACAGTGTATGCAGGCGTTAACCAGACTCTCTACAAAAGCCTTGATCAAGGGGTCACATGGCAGCCGCTTTTAACTTTCAACGGAACAAACCCAACAATATCGAGCGTCTACGTTAACAGTAAAAACTACGTCTTCACCTCGCCGGATACAAATGCAGCAGCCGATGAATTGGGGTTATGGCGAAGCACAGACGGCGGACAAACCTGGACAAAAGTTTTGCAGCTGCTACCAAATTGCACTATTTGGCCTATGGCTGAAGATACATACGGAAACCTGTTTGCAGGCATCTATACAACAGGACTCTCCACGGCTAATGCAAGTGTATGCGAAAGCACAGATGGCGGAGCCAATTGGACCATTGTCTACTATGATTCCGGCGCTAGACATATCCATGATATAGCGGTCGATAAAGCGGACAACTATATCTACGCGTCCGTGGGCGACGTCAGGGTTTCACCTAGCTGGACAGCATATGTAATCCGCTCAACAGATGACGGTAAAACTTGGACACAAATCTTAACTTCACCACAGATGATTGCAATCGACTGCATAGATACATACGCCTCGAACGGTACGCTTATTCCGTTGGCGCGGATTTTCGCTACTGACTTAGATGATGGGCAAATTTACCGAACCACTGATGACATCAACTTCGATTTAGTCTTTGATACAGGAGACCAGGCGTACGGCTACTGGATAAGAACCAACAGCCTCAACGGCTACATCTACGTAAGCTTCGTAGGCGGAGAAAACCCAACAACTTGGGTGGCTGGAATCTGGATGAGCATCGATAACGGCCAAACCTGGAGTATATATGAAACATTTGACATACACAATGCCTACTATGGCTCGACGGCGGCAAGCAACTTCTATAATGGAACCATGTATTACGATGTCGAATTGGACAATGGCTGGCAAAACGGAACAAGAATCTACGCAAGCTATACCCAAGTCGACCCAACCAACAGTTTTGCGTTGCCACAACTCAATTTCAACATAGCCCAATGGATTCTAGTCAGCGCTTGCTCAACGGCAGTCATAGCTATTTTCCACAAAACTGCTGCTAAAAAGTCAAGACTCGAACGCATAAAAAACCGTACAACTTAAGATAGCCATCATTTTACGCACTTTTTTTAGAACACCATTAAACATTAATCCGAAACAACGAGAATAAGAAAAAAATATTTTACAAAGAAATGGAAATTGCGAGTGAAGTCTCCACTTGCTTATGGGTTCGAATGCTCGCGGTCTCTGTAGAAGTATTGAAATTTGTTGGGATTGGCCCAAAAATGTTTAAAAAATTAGTTATCTTATGCGAAACGTTTCTTTCTAATTTTCCTGGTGCCATCAAGTATTGGCATGTTGATGGAGTTGTGACTGGAACGCTTGCCTTAACAGCTCGCTTGCGCCGTTAGATAAGCGCACCAGCCACTGTATGTGTTTTAGGCAAGCTGTAGTTTAATTACTAAATAACTAATAAATTTTTTGTTTATATAATATACGAACTGGGTAGATTACAATTACGCTTATTTTAGAAAACAATCAAGTATTTCATTTGAACACGCGCACAATAATATGGTGTGATTTTATTAAACAAAAGAGATAAATATTGTTTAATAAATAATCTGTAAAGAAACATTAGGTTTAAAAAAATCAAGTGCTGCATAAACACATACCTGTTTGCGGGAAGCGTTAACATGTTTAGCAAATATAAGTTAAACGGAGAAGAGCTGGATTCAATAGATTTAAAAGCCTTAATTGTTTCAAGAGGCGTTAAAGTTAACAGTAAAGTTTATAAAAAATTCAGAGAAAAATGCCGAATAAATCCTAATCCTCTAACTTGCAACTGCATCATTCTGCCAGACAAGACAATCGTTCAATTAACAGATATAGCGTTTCATATGAATTATGTAAAATCGGCAATCTCTTGGTCGAACATGAAACAACTCAAATACATGTCTCAGATGAACACTCCTTTCAAACTAGACTTATCCGATACAGGTGAACCTGCCCTGCTATTTGATGGGGAGAAAGTAACATCGGTTGATTTTCCCCCAAAATCTTATTTCTATGAACAAAAAACCTCAAGTGGACTGCCTTACATTGGCAATGCCGTATTGCAAGGTTTTGATGTTCTATCATTTCAATGTTTATGGCCATGTGAATATGCTAAAGCGGGTTATGCCTGCCAATTCTGTTATTCAGGTGGAGTAACTCAAGAACTGGCTCGGAAAAAAAAGCCAACACCTCAGATTCCCACCGTTAAGGATGTTGCTGAAATCACTGATTACGCAGTAAACAAGGAAAAAGTAGCAAAACATGTTCAATTAACTGGAGGCTCAACGTTTAACACTCAAGCAGAATGTAAAATCATCAAGAATCTTCTTGATGAGATTGATTCAATTGCTGGGCTAAAAAATATTCAGGGCGAAGTTCTCGTATACACAACGCCGCCTAATGATCCAAAAGAAGTTGATCAAGTATTTGATGCTGGAGCAGATAGGGTAATATGCAGTCTTGAAGTCTGGAATGAAGAATTAGCAAAAGCTATTACGCCAGGAAAATCAAAGTTCACTGGAAGGCAACGTCATCTTGATTGTCTTAAATACATTGCAAAGGAGTATGGTCATAGCAAGGCTTGCAGTGTTCTCATTGCAGGCCTTGAACCGTTAGAGAGCTTTCTAAAAGGCGCTGAATACTTTGCTTCCCAAGGTATCGCGCCTATAGCATCAGTATGGATACCTTTTGGGAGACCTGTAATGGGCAAAATGAAAGCCCCTGACTTAGATTACTACCGCAAGGCAAAAGAAAAGCTGGCTGAAATTTACGTGAAATACGGAGTTGAACCGCCTGCAGGTTATGGCTTTAACGTTTGCATGTGCAGAGACAGTTGGATTCATAGAACAGATATAATTAATGAAAATCGCAAAAAGCCTGCTGCACAGATAAATCGAACTTAATTGCGACAACAATTGAGAATTAAGAATTAGTGAGTAACATGGCTCTAAATGCAGAAGAGAAGAAAGCAAACTTTTCCATGTCAAATGTCACCCGATTGCAGGAAGATGTAAAAAGTAACGTCATCATTAGGCCAAAAGAGGCACCCAAGCTTTCTACGATATTTCTTGAAAATCTGCCATACATAATAATGATTTTACTTGGTGCATTCATTTTTCTGTTCATATTTAATTTTTCTCAGATTGCTTGGCTCTCTGCAGCAGCATACATTGCTTACGGAATCATTGGTGTATTTTGGATGGCTTCATTTGTTTGTCCGTATTGTGCCAATTTTGGAATTACATGTCCCAGTGGGCATGGTCAAATTTCAGCATATTTTAAAAAACAGAAGGACATTCAACTTTTTGCTAAAGAATTCAAAAAGAATATGCCAGTGATTATTCCAATATATGCAATTCCAGTTATTGTAGGGGTAATTTCTTTTTTGTTCAACTTTAATTATTCAGTCTTAGTCTTAATAGTAGTGTTTGCAATAAACTCCTATATAGTGGCTCCTGAAGTATCTAAGAGAATTGCATGCATAAACTGCGTTCAAAAGGAGGAGTGCCCGTGGATGCATACCAAGAAAAAATCTAAAACTCAAGATAAGCGTAAAACTTCAGCGTCTGCTGACCAAAATGAAGTTAAGCAAATTGTTCATGATGCTTATTCCAAGATTGCTAGTGGTGACAATTCTTGTTGTTCTTGTGGTTGCGGAGGAATTGATCCTGAAGGCGCAAGAAAACTATCTAAAAGCATCGGTTACTCTGATGAGGAAATGAATGCGGTTCCAGAAGCTAACTTGGGATTAGGCTGTGGTAACCCGACGGCTCTCGCAGAAATAAAAGAAGGCGACACCGTTCTGGATTTAGGTAGTGGGGCAGGCTTTGACAGTTTCTTGGCAGTAAAAAAAGTGGGCAAAACAGGCAAAGTTATCGGTGTCGATATGACAGAGGAAATGATTGAAAAGGCCAAAGCTCTTGCGGAAAAATATGGATATGACACCAACGTAGGTTTCAGGCTTGGTGATATTGAAGCCTTACCGGTTGAAGACGATTCAGTTGATGTAATTATAAGCAACTGCGTGATTAATCTGGCCCCGAACAAATCCAAAGTTTTCAAAGAAGCCTATCGTGTTCTAAAAAAAGGCGGCAAAATGTACATTTCAGACATAGTCTTGCTAAAAGAACTATCTTCGGAGCAAAAGAAAGATGAAAAACTCCTTTGCGGTTGTGTTGCAGGCGCATTGTTAAAACAGGATTATATTGATAAAATTGAATCTGCAGGGTTCCACTTTAAAATTCTCTCAGAAGATAAAGAAATAAGCAAAACCCAATACAACGGTATCCCCCTTGAAAGCCTAAAACTCAAAGCAATCAAGTAAGAAAAGAAGCAAAATAACTTCAGAATAGGTAAAAACAATTGACCACACAAAATCAAGAACACACTGCAAAACCCGTAAACCCGTGGAAAAAATGGATCGGACTTACATTAGTGTTCCTTGCAGGAGTTTGGTTTGCCTGCATTTTTGTCGTGCCTTTCATGGGAATATCTCTTGCTCTGAAGGCAACATTGGGCACAGTTTTTTTCGCCCTGATGGAAGGAACATTCTATCTCGGCGTGTTCTTAGTTGGAAAGCAGCTATTGTCACGATACTGGAGCTCGATTAAACAAAGACTCCACAAATAAGTGACATTGGCGCCCCTATGTGTCTCAGTATAAAAAAGGAAAAAGTGGACGTACCTACACTTTCTCTTTGGTGAAGCGTGGCTATTCCGAACAATACCTGAACTATACTGTGACTGCCATAATTGTTTTATGTAAACCGCAAACTTTTTCCTAGTGTGTTGATGCGAGTTTGTTTGGAAGAGACTTGGCAAGGTGGCATGCCAAAGCTTATAGGTAACTTGCTAGTAGCCGAGAATAGAAGAAAATTGGGTAAATTAAAAGTGAAGCGTTTTCGTGCTTCTTTGATAGTAGGCTTGTTAGGTTTAGTATTGCTTCTGTTTGTGTTAAGCGTTTTTGTGGCTTCTTCCGCTGCTGAGTCAGTGCAGCCAGTTGCATCAGGGTCGGGAAACACTGTTATCATAGCGGACTTTGATGTTCCTGTAGATCCAGGTTCGTCTGCTTTTATGGCCCGAGTCGTTACGACAGCTCAGAGTGATAATGCATCTGCGATTGTTATTGAGATGAATACGCCTGGGGGAACCTTGAGTGACATGATGTCCATCGTATCATCTATTACAACGGCTAACCAATCAGGCATCCCAACATACACTTTCATAGTGCCTAACGGCTTGGGCGCTTCTGCAGGCAGCTACATAGCCATGGCAACAAACAAGATTCTTATGGCTCCAGGGTCAGAAATTGGGCCCAGCACACCCATCGTTGTCGGTGGAACAGACCTTGAACAGAATCATACGCAGGCGGCAATGCTGAATTACTTGACAAGCCTTGCATCGAACTGGGGACGCAACACAACTGCAGTTTATTATATGGTTCAATCTGACGAAGCATTTTCAGCGCAGGATGCAGTGGCAAACCATGTTGCTGATGGGACAGCAGACTCGCTGTCTGACGCGCTGAATCAGCTGGGTTTATCTGCAAACCCCCAAGTGACGCTTAGTGAAAGCTTCTACGAGCAAACGCTCAGCGTCTTAAGCGATTCCACTTTGGATGGCATCCTAATTCTATTAGGCATTGTCGCAATTGTGATAGACTTTTTTCACCCAACCATTTGGCTAACCATTTTAGGCGTCATCGCAATAGTTGCCGGCTTAGTAGGAACAGAGATAATTGGCGCCTCATGGCTGGGCATAGTTATACTCGTAGCAGCGGCTGCACTAATTATTTTGGAGCTTAAACTGGGGCACGGGTTTGCGCTTATGGCTGGAGTAATCCTTGGTGCGATCGGAATCTACTTCCTTTCGTACGGCGTGCAGTATTCACCTTCACCGATAACGGCGATAACAGATATTGAGCTTGTGGCACTTGTGATTTTTGGAGTTATCATTGGCTTATACATCAGATGGATAATCAAGCCACTAAGACGACGCTTAAAACTCACAGGTTTGGAAACCATGGTAGGCAAGAAAGGCATCGCTACTGCGGACTTAATTCCTAAAGGAGAAGTTCGAGTAGAAGGCGAATTCTGGCGCGCCATCACCAAAGGCAGATCGATAAAGAAGGGCGAAGCAGTCATCGTTGTGGGCATGGAAAACATGTTTCTCTTAGTAAATCCTGCTGAGGAGAAAACTTAACCCTTTAACTCGTTGCAATATTCAAAGTTGAAATGCTCGATTCAAATTACAATTTGCAAGACAACCACAATTTTCCAGCATTAATAGCTGATGCTCTATAGTGTCTTCTAACAACAGAGCGCGAAAATGAACCTAAAAGTTACCGACCACCCAATGAGAGACAATTAATCCAAAAATGTCTAAATCGCATTTACTGACATTAATATTCGATAAAAAACAAAAATTTAAAACTTGTAGCGAATATTTTGATGCTATGGATAAAGTTGTGAAAAAGAAAATGGTGGATAGGAAAACACAGGAGAAACAGGAAATCCTCAAAGTCTTGTTTACTCTAATGGCGCAAGGTAATAAAAGCGAAAGAGCTATCTCTAAAGATTTAGGAATAACTCACACAACATTGTCAAGAAGAATAAGAAAGCTGGAGCAAGAAGGCTACATACAAGAATACACCGCAATACCGAACTTGCACAAATTAGGAATCGATATCCTCGTGTTTACATTTGTTTCAAGTGCTGATGCGGTTACACCAGCCCCTGGTGAATTTCATGTATGGGCGGAAAAATATCCTGCAATATTATGTTTTCTACAGGATGAAGGCTTAGGCGCAACAAATTTTGTTATTGTATCAATGCACAGAAATTATGAAGAATATGTTGAGTTATTTAAGAAATTACAGAAAGACGCAATATTGATGAAGAATATACTTCAAAACGTAAAAGTAAACTCCTTCGTGTTTCGCACTGGAAGAGAGTTTCCAAAACCGTTTTCACTGCGAAATTTTGGAAAATTCTTCGAACCTACAGAATAACAATAGCCCGTTAACAATTGAAGCATTCAACACAAATTACCCAATAACACATAAATTGGCATGCACTGAAGAGATTAACATATGCATATTAGCCTACTTGCTGTTTTTTTCCTTCGAAGGCTCGCTAAAAATACAGTTTAGAATAAAAGTTGAATTTTCCGTCTATTGGTGATTGCCATTGTATCAAAGATTATTGTTTTGATGCAACAATGGAAACAAGCAAGTAAGAAATTTAAATATGTAGGCTAATTTTGTGGCAGAAAACTGACAGTTGCCTATGATTCTTTTTAAATATTTATCAACACAATTCAAATTATCGTGATAGGATATGGAACTTAAAAATGATTCTGGAAAATGGGATATTGAAACCGACGTTGTTGTCGTAGGTTCTGGGGCTTCTGGTTTATGCGCAGCTAACGTTGCATCTCTTGAAGGCGCAAAGAAAGTTGTTGTGCTGGAGAAGACCGAAATGATCGGTGGAGCAACAACTTATTCTGGAGGCGGCGCTTGGGTACCTAACAATAAATTCCTCAGAATGGGCTACAAAGTCGAAGTCTGGGATCCAATAAAGAAAGTTTGGAATTGGAAGCGGATCGATAACGAAGAAGGCCAACAGATGGCCAAAAGGTATGCAAAAAGATGCTCACTTGGATATTCAACCGATGAACTCATAGAAACATACATAGATAATGCATGGAAGATGGCTGACTATCTTGAAGACCACACACATGTAAAATGGACACATTGTAGACTAATGCCTGAATATTATCCAGACTGGGACGGCGCAGTTAAAGCAGGCAGAACCATAGAACCAATAGCCTTTGACACCAAAACAATGCCGCCTGAACTAGTTGAGAAACTTCGCATTATGCCACAGGGCTTTCCAGTAGTGATTGATGAAAACGACAAGTGGGGCGGACTCAACACGATTGGAACTGAAGGCGCATGGGACTTTGGAATCGTACTTGAAAGAGGAAATAACAACATTATTTCCATGGGACTTTCTTTAATAGCACTACTCGCATGGACATGCTACGATAATAAAATCGACATCATGACTAAAACACCTGCTAAACACTTAGTCACAGAAAATGGCCAAGTTGTCGGCTTAATCGCAGAAAAAGACGGCAAAGAAATAGCAATCCACGCTAAAAAAGGAGTAATCATGTGCGCTGGCGGATTTGAATGGAACCCAAAATTCATCAAAGCCTTTACAAGAGGACCACTAATTGGACCAATGCCCGGACCACACAACACTGGCGATGGACAACGCATAGGAATGGAAGCTGGAGCACAACTGTCACAGATGCAAGACGCATGGTATTTCCCAACATGCTACTTCCCCGGAGATACATACGAAGGCCAACCATCTTACAGAACCATCATGTACGATAAAGTTGCCCCAGGAACAATATGGGTCAACAAATACGGAAAACGATTCACAGACGAAGGCCAAAACTACAGAAGCGTAATGAGAACATTACAACAATACGATGCAATAAAACATGAATGGACAAATCATCCCTCCTGGATGATTTTTGACGAGTTTTGCCACAAAACCCATTTAATCGCTCAGATTCCAATGGACCAAGACCTACCAGACCCACCAGTTAAAAAAGGAAATACTCTAAAAGAACTGGCTGAGAAATGCGGCATGGATCCCGCTGGCTTAGAGGAAACAGTGAAGAACTTTAACAAATATGCAAAAGAAGGCAAAGACCCAGAATTCCATCGAGGCGAAAGCTACTATGACTGGTTCTACGGAGACAAAATAGGCGAAAAACGAGGAATCTACAAGAATTCAACCCTAGGAACCATTGAGAAGCCACCGTACTACGCAATCCAAGTTCTCCCCGGAGCTCTTGGCACCGCAGGAGGCATAGCGATAAACAAATATGGCCAAGCACTCGACTGGAATGACAAACCAATACCAGGCCTATATGCAGCCGGAAACAACTCGGGATGCGTTTTAGGCTGGGGTTATCCTGGCGGTGGATCTACAATAGGACCCGCACTCACCATGGCTTACATAGCGGGAAAAGAAATCGTTAAAGAATAATAGTTGAAAAAACAAGTGGAGAAAAAAATTATGAGTAAAAATGATCAAAAAGAATCTATAAATCTTAAAAATCAAGTAGCGATTGTTACCGGCGGAGGAACCGGAATAGGACAGGCATTAGCTATAGCCCTCGCTGAGGCAGGAGCAACTGTAGCAGTTATCTCCCGTTCAGCTGAGCATTTAGCTAAAACAGTTGATCTTATTAAGGCAAAAGGAGGACGTGGATACGCTTTACCGCTGAACGTTACTGATCGCCCTGCGGTCGAGCGCGCGATAAAACAGATTGAAAAGGAATTAGGTCCCGTTGATTTGTTGGTAAACAGTGCTGCAACCAATGATCCAGTTGGGCCTCTTTGGGAAGTGGACCCTGATGACTGGTGGCAATGCCAAAACATCAATTTGCGGGGACCAGTTCTTCTTATCCGAGCTGTTTTGCCTGGAATGATTAAGCGTGGACGTGGACGTATTGTTAACATTACCAGTGGAGCATATTCTGTGACATTACCTTACTTGTCCGCTTACATGGTTAGCAAGATTGCACTTACAAAACTTACTGAGACCCTCGCTGTTGAGTTACAAGAGCACGGAATAAGCGTCTTTGCCACCGAACCTGGAGTTGTGAAGAATACAACTTTAAATGATAACTGCTTAACGGAGAAAAATGAAAAATGGATGCCTTGGTTCAAAGATGTGTATAACGCGGATGCACAAAGCCCTGAGGCAATTATCAAACGGATTCTATTCATGGCAGCGGGAAAAATTGATGACCGAACAGGACAATACATCATGCATGACGATAATATTTTCGGATAGAAAATGAATGGGAAATTTAGAAGGAAATAGTTATGAGTGAAATGGAAAAGCGTGTAAAAGCTTTGGAGCAACGTTTAGAAGCATTAGAGGCGGAACGAGACATACAGCAAACAATGAACGCGTATGCCCATGCAATCGACTATGGCTTGGCCGAAGAATGGCTTGATCTCTTTACTAAGGATGCACATTACTGGTCAGGTATCCGTGGAGTTAAAATGCCTGAACTTTTCGGCATACCACAACCCGAAGATGGATACAGCGGAAAAGACTTGAGTGATTATATCCACATGCATGACCATGCTCCCGAGGCTTATCATAAACATCTCATCATTGAGCCAGTAATCAAGTTGGAGGGCAACGACAAGGCATCGGCAGTAACATATTTTGTGCGACTCGACAATGGTGGAGAGAGTGGACCTTTCGTTCTGTGCTTCGGCCGGTACTTTGACAAATTTGTCAAGTGCGAAGATGGTAAATGGCGTTTTAAAGAACGTCGGAACGAGTTAGAAAGTATGATGGGCCTCGAATAATGTACAATTTTCCCTTTAAAACATCTAGTTATAGGCACGTTTGCAGGAGGTGAAGAGTACAATGAAAAAATTGGAGAATAAAGTAACCATCGTAACTGGCGCAGGCTCTGGAATGGGAAAAGAAATTGCAAAATTGTTTGTTGCAGAAGGTAGCAAAGTTATAGCTACTGATATCATTCAGACTAGGCTTGATGAAACTAAATCTGAAATTGAGCAGATGGGTGGACAAGTAACAACTCTTCTTTCAAATGTTACAAAAGAAGAAGATGTACAAAACATGATTAACGTAGCAGTTAACACGTATGGAACATTGGATATTTTGGTAAATAATGCTGGCGTTATGGATAATTTCGGTCTGGTGCATGAAGTTGATGATGGACTGTGGAAAAAAGTAATGGGGGTTAATTTTGAGGGCCCATTTAGGTCAATGCGGTACGCTATCAAAAATGTGTTCCTGCCAAAGGGAGCTGGCGTTATTGTTAACATTTGTTCAAGAGGAGGCTTAGGTGGAGGTGAAGCTGGAGCTGCATATACCTCAAGTAAGTGGGCTCTAGTTGGGTTAACAAAAAATACAGGATTCTTATACCGTAATTTAGGTATACGATGCAATGGAATAGCTCCTGGTGCTTTTCAAACAACTATGAACTTCGAAATAGATATTAGTAAAGCGGGCATGGCTAAAGACGATGTCAATTATGGAGCAGCGATGACTGAAATGGGCCAGCCCGAGGAAATTGCAAAGGCTGCATTATTCTTAGCAAGCGATGATTCTTCGTTCATAACCGGTGTAATTCTTTCAGTCGATAAAGGCTGGAGTGCATATTAAGGCATTCCATTCCACAAATTTTTCAACGATCAGCTAACGTTTGCTTGCTAGATTAAACAACTCTTCAAGTTGATAACAACGAGGTTAAGAACGGGGTTTCAGATATAATTGAGGTTAATTGGCGAGTGACCCCTTACGCAAAATGCACTGATGATTTCTGCTGGACAGGCGCAGTCTCAACGACTCAAGCAATTATTCGATGGCAAAAAGTGGTTTTAGCATGAAATCTTCTTTGGGCTACCTCGCCGGTCAACTTCAACATCATTTTGCTAATTCCCAATGTACATTCGATATCATTACACATTGTGCTTATTGGTTAAGGCGGCGGTGGTGGTGGAGGAGGCGGAGGAGGAGGAAGGTTGGTTGATTGATTTGAATTACTATCTATCAGCTTTTGTCTTGATTTTCTTCTTCTAAACATTAGGAAAATGATTATGCACACAACTGCGACAGCAACAATAATTACTACTACTAAGAGTGTTGGAAAAGCTGAGGTTCCTGGAACATTTGTGCTTTGAAGTTGTGCATTTGCTGAAGAAAGATCTCCGTATGAACCAGTTATTTTTAGCAGTATACCCGTGTTCTGATCAAACCAAATGCTAGTATCGCTAGATTGTAATTCTACTGCGGTAAATGTGCCGGCGGGTACTGTCACTGAAACTCCATCGGTTACAGTATAATCAGCATATGTAGCAGTGGCTTGACCTTTATTTAACTCTTGAAGGTCAGACGGGGATACTGCAAATCCAGAGCTATCAAATGAAGTAGAAACACTGCCTCCTGAACCCTCAAGTGTTGCCAAATTTCCAGTATAACTTGTAGTTACAGTAAAAGTCTGCGCTGTCGTGTCAACATTGCTAACCGTATAAGAAATAGTGCCGCTATACGTTGAGCCACCAGTTGTTTCAGAAATCTGATATGTTACATTTGCACCATTAAATGCGTAAGCAGGAGTAGACGTGTCAGCAAAAACAGAAGGAATACTGACACAAGAAAAAATAATTGCAGAAACAAGCATAACTGAAAAGAATATAGTTTTCGAAAACATACTTGTTAATTTATAATTATGTTCGAAGCAATCTCTGTCTAAACTTAAGCCTATTTCTTTTAGATTAAACACTGAAATAGCCTTTCACCTATTCCTTATTTAACTCGGCTGCGGAAAATGATAAAACAAGCAAGCATAATTTAACCTTTCTCAAAAAGGAAGCTTTTGGGGAACAGGACTATGACAAAACGGCATAGTTGCATTTAGCAAGGGTTCAAATCCCTTTGGTCAACTTCAACATCAATTTTGCTAAGTCCAGTACACACAATATCATTACGCATTACGCTTGTAGTTTAAGGCAGTGGCGGAGGAGATGGCACATTGGTTGGTTGATTGATTTAGATTGCTGTCAATTAGCTTCTGTCTTGATCTTCTTCTAAAAAGCAAAAAAATAATTACACATGCGACAACTACCACTGCAATAATTACTGCAACCAAGACTGTTGGAAAAGCTGAGGCCCCTGCAATATTTGTGCTTTGCAGCTCCTCATCTACGGACGAGAGACTACTAGATGACCCAGTATATTTTAGAATTATACCAGTATTCTGATCAACCCACATGCTAGTGTCGCCATATTGCAACTCAACTGCAGTGAATGTACCAGCAGGTACGGATACTATAACCCCAGTAGTTATCGTGTAATAAGCGTACGGTCCACTGCCTTGACCTGTAAGTAACTCTTGAAGAACTGACGGGGGGACTGCAGGCAGGGGAGAAGGGTCTTGAAATGTAACGACACTGCTACCTGAACTGTAAACTTCGGATAAGTTGCCCCCGTAGTTGACTGTGACGAGAAATGTTTGTGCAGTCGAGTTCACATTGCTAACTACATAGGAAACATTGCCAATGTATGAAAATACGTATGTCCCAGAAATCTGATACGTCAAATTTGCACCATTAAACGCGTAATCAGGAGTAGACGTGTCAGCAAAAACAAAAGGAATACTGACGCAAGAAAAAATAATTGCAGAAACAAGCATTACTGAAATGAATCTGATCTTGGAAAGCATGTTTGTTAATGTATAATTATTCTTGAATTGATATGTTTGAGAACTATGATTTTCTCTTTTTAACTTAGACATTGAAATAGCCTGTTTCTATTTAACTTCGGTTGTGCACAATCATAAATCAAAAATTTAACCTTTTCCCAATGGAAGCGACTAAAAAGCGAAAATAATTAAGCCGTAAAGTTGCATAATGAAGCATAATGTTTTTGGCATCAAATATTAGAAGATGCCGCTAAGACCCTGCTATTCTTTGGAGCCCTTTGAACCGAATAGATCATCACTGCTTTTTTTCAAAGCAAAAATGATTAAGATTCAGTCAACATAAGTTTTTCTTTCTCTGTGAATGGTTGAGCACTTGAGGGAAGCGCAACTGTGATTGTTGTTCCTTTCCCAATTGTACTTTCAGCAAAGATTCTACCTCCATGAGCCTCAACAATACGCTTGCAAATGGATAAACCAAACCCTATCCCCTTAGCTTTGGTAGTAAACAGTGGAACCCATATCTTATGTAAAGTATCCTCCGACATGCCTTCACCTGAATCACTGAATTGCAAGCTCAAATTTTCGTCGATTATTTGGCTTGAAATTGTCAGGGTCCCACCTTTTGGCATAGCGTCAAAAGCATTCTTAATAATATTTTCAAAAACGCGATTCATTTTAACTACATCAACATTTACTTCCAGAGTCTTTTCAATTAAATTCTTGACCTCTATGTTCTGCGGTGTCTGAATGTTTTTAAACACATTTGATATCAACATTTCCAGATTAACAAGTTTTAATTCCAGTACTATATTTCTTGAGTAATCCAATAAATCAACAATAATTTTATCCGAATACGCAATGGCACTCTCAAGTGCGCGAAACATTTCTTTTTCAGTATCAGTCATCTTGGTAGGATACTTGTTCTTTAAGTAATAAGTTGCGGCACGGATACTTGTTAACGGGTTGCGCAAATCATGTCCAATCATGCCTGCCAACTCGCCGATAGAGGCAAACCGCTCCGCTTTGACAAGTTTTTCTTCCATCAATTTACGATCAGTTATGTCATGAATAATGCAGGTTATTCCAATGTCTTGACCTCTCTTATTCTTGACCACAGATCCTGAAAATAAAACTGTTTTTTCTTCACCGGATTTGGTTTTAATTTTTGTTTCTAAACTGTTAATTTCACGTTTGCTGAACAATTGCTCTATGACCTGCGAGCCTTGCTTTTTGTCTAAAAACAAGTCAGAGACTGATTTACCGACAAGCTCTGATTCGGCATAGCCTAAAGAATTAAAGATTGCTTTGTTTACTCTAAGAATTCGATTCTGAGAATCAGCAAGAATTAAGGAATCAGGCATGGTAGAAATAATATTTTCCGCGACTAAAACTGGGTTCAAGTTGAATAACTCGTATTTCCAAATTGCGTAGGCAACCAAGCAACCCAAAATACCGGTGGAAATACCAACCAAATCTGGAGTCGCTATTCCAAATGCTGGAAAAAATATATTTGTTATCATGTAGGTAAAGGCAGGCACACAGAACCCTACTGTAACGTATTTAGCCTGTAACTTTTTTGTTTCATCTGCCACCTTAAGATAATATTTTATAATCAAAAAAATTCCAAAAAGAGCCAACCCTGTCGCCCAAACTGTACATAAGACAGTAGACCATGTGTCAGTGTAAGTAACAATGTATCCCCAATACGTTTCAACGGCAACTGAATAAATTGGATCAATTATTAAACCGATTAAGGAAATACATATCGCAGGCAAGTAAAGAGCTGAATAAAATAATTTAGGCTTAGCCAACTTGGTATTAGTAAAAACCATTAAAAAATGAACTGCAAGGACGATAAAAAACGGCCACAAACAATTTGCCTTATCCCACCAAACAGCATTCGCAGCATTGCTTGCTTGTACCGTCATCGCTTCAGTAAACGTCCAATAAGAAGCAAAAAGAGCTGCTAAAGCAAAAAGAAAGTTCAGAGAAGACTTCCGATTAAGGAAAAAAACAATTGCGCCTAAGCAGACACATATGACGCTGGCAGAGAAGCCAAGGATGCCAAAGATACTAAGTAAACGTTTTTCCTCCATCCAGTAATTTAGGTCTTAGCTAAACTCCACAAGCTTAAAGATTTGAACATCTACGCCCAATATTTTTTAAATTTGAATATATAAAATGTGAAAACAGAATACAGATTTTAAATCGCTCAAAAAAAAGCAGGCTGCATAGTGTTAATTATCATTTACGGAATTCGATTTCAAGAGCGCCTGAGCAAATACATAGCCCCTGTCAATTCAGAAAGGGCAACAAGTCCCATAACTAAGATAGATAAGATATGGTTGAAGGATAGAAGAAAAACAATTGAATACATCACCAACGGGAAAAGTATGACGAGACCTCCGACAATTAGTTTTTCCAAGTCGTTTACAATTGCGTTGATTTTGTTTTTTGCAGCCGATCTTAAGAAGAGTATAATTTCAAAAATGCTTGCAGATGCAACTGATAATGTGGTTAGCAATGGAATGAGAATGATGGAAGGCGAAGTTAAAGGTTTGACGATGGATAAACCGATCAAAGCTATCGGCACAAGAATGTACGTTGCAGTGGACACAAGAGTTTTGGAGACAACTATTCTTCGGGAACTGATTGGCAAGGTCTTTGAATATTCAAAGCCCCTTCCTTCTGCAGTTAGTAATGCAAGGGGTATGAGTAAGGCAAAGATTGCACCCATTAATGTGGCGTCAAGCAGAAACACAGTTCTTAGTGTAGATAGATTCGAAACAAGCAGAATAGTCATAACTGTTTCCAAAGCCGGAAGGGCGAAGAATAAGGCGGTTGCTGGATTTTTGGAGGCAACTTTTAAGTCCTTAAGGACGTAGCCAAACAGTGGGCTGTGGATTTTAACTGAAAAATCTTTTGCAGCCACTCGGATATTTTTTTTCCCAGCGCCTAAAGATATTCGTTTAACAGTTTCAAATGTCCATTTTCCCGCAACAAGTGTCAGCACTGCATATCCTGTCAAGGTTAAGGATGACACTAACATAGTTAAGGTTGCAACATTGGAAAAAGTTATCCCTGCTATAAGATTGCCAGTAGAGAAAGGATACAAAAGAGCAAATAGCACGCTTGAAACATTGCCAAACCCTAACAGTAGACTGCCTTGACCTGGCATAGTATACAAGGGTACGACAAACATGAAGCCTACACCAACAAGCAATAAACCCCACATTAAAATGAAAATTAAACGCAAAAATGTATCAACCTTTGATCTCCTGCCACGCATCAGGTTTCTTTGGAAAACTGTTGAAAACCAAAGTGCAATCGTAACTGCAAACACTTGATTCATCACTGCAGTCACAAGCATAATTAAGGCTGCAAGAGGAGAATGAGTCACGAGGGCAACTAGTACAACTTGACTAGCCACTGAGCCTACGACCATATAATCAACCGATCGGATGAAAGAGAAAATCGATATCAGAGAAAAATCATTGCGCGCTAAGGGTAAAATTAACAATAAAACTGAAGAGTCAGCGCTTACAAACGATGAAAGAGTTTGGATTGCATACAGGGCAGTGAAGCCCAAGGTAACTGCCAAACTCAACGCGACCGAATCAGCTAAACCGAAAACTTGTGTCCCAAACAGTAACATCACAAAAGGCAAAGCTGCAACCATCACGTTAAAAACTGAAACTAGGATTTTGTCAAATTTTGCGATTCTAAGAACTCTGGTGGCTAATTCAAAGTCGTTTTGGTTTTCCATGCCTGATTGATGCCGACCGAAAGCGCCCCACCACATTCGCCCTTTCTCTTCAGCCAAAGACTGATAGACCTCTTCCCGGTAAGGCAACTGGCTCAATCGCCAAGCTTCAGCCAACTTCATTACTTGAAGAATGCCTCCGTCAGCATCCGCTTGGTGTCAGCGATTTCAAAGTCTTCATGAGTCAACTTTAGAAAGACCTCTTCAAGCGTCTTAGCAACCCCTCCAGTCATACTTTTCAGCTCATCCAGCGTTCCCTCAGCTATAACTTTGCCTTGATCTATTATACCGATTCTCGTGCAGATTTTCTCGGCAACCTCCAAAACGTGCGTGGAGAACAGCACAGCACCATTTTTTTGAGCATGAAATGAAACCAAATCCTTGACGATGCGACTGCTTTTTGCGTCAAGGCAATTAAGCGGTTCATCGAGCAGCAAAACGCTTGGACGATGAATAAGTGAAGCTATCAAAGCAACCTTTTGCTTCATCCCCAACGATAACGTTGCTATGGGCGAATCAAAATACTGCGACATACCAAAAGCATTAGCCAAATAAGTAATCATCTCATTCGTATCTCGTTGATCAAGCTTCCTGATTGACGTGACAAACTGCAAGAAATCTCGGGGAGAAAGCGAATCGTAAACTATCGGATTCTCGGATACATAACCGATTTTCGACTTAGCCTCCAAAGAATCCTTAATTGGGTCATATCCAGCAACCTTTATCCATCCTGACGTGGGCTCCAGCAAACCCAAGACGGTCTTAATAGTCGTGGTTTTACCAGCGCCATTCGGACCAAGCAACCCGTAAATTTCTCCAGGCATAATACGCAAATTCAAATCGACCAAAGCCTGAACAGATCCAAAATTCTTTGTAAGTTCATGCGTCTCAATTAGCGGCTTAGAATCGAAAATAGACTCTTTCTGCATGTAAAGCTCGCCTTTTTTCCGAGTTAGCTTCTGCGCAGAAGAGAGTTAAGCTTTGTTTATTCAGAATTCATAATCAGATTTCAGAAAGAGGCAAAATGAGCCTGAGAAGAGAAAGAAATGTTATTGATTAAATATCCTTGAAAGAGGGGGTTCGAATCTTCACAGTCCACTTCGCCATCGATTTAAAATTGAAGAAGCGATAGATGAATAAGCGAATGCCTGGGTTAGGGGCTGTTATTTGTATGCGCCTAATTCTTTTGTAGCCTCAATCATCGCCTTGACATTTTCAGGTTTCGCTTCGTCGAGGACTGCTCCATTCATCAGTATGAAGCCGCCCCCTCCGCTACATGTCTCGATGAGTTTTTTTGCGTAATCTTTTACGTCCTGCGGAGTTCCCATAGTGAGGAGTGACGTTGGAATATTGCCGCAGATGCATGCAGAATCGCCGATAATTTCCTTTGCTTTAGCCATATCTGTTTGGTCAAAGCCCCATAGCGTTTTGCCTTTTGGCAGATCATTTTTTATCAGTTCTAGACGTGAATTGTAGCTTCCTTCGGCGTATAGAAATGGTACACATCCTTCGTTGATTAAACCCAAAATAACTTTCTTAAGAGTGGGCCAATAAAATTCTTCGAATTGTTTGCCTGACATAAAACCGTCAGCGCCTTTATGCAGCGGCATGAATACTATCGGGTTCCCGTTTGCCTTTGCCTTAGATGCTCCCATTTTAATCATCAGGGGAGTAAAGGTCTCCATAGCTTGGAGAAGCTTGTAACGTTGCCTATACATGTCCAGCATTATGCCCTTAGTTCCCCGAAGGGTATCTCCTATCGTGTCAAAAGGCGCCTTAGTTCCTCCACCAAAGATGTCTGGGAATCCATCAGCAGCAATTTTCCTGTCTGCTGCCGCTACGTATTGAATCCACTTTAGAGATTCGTTTCCAGCCTCAATCAATGATTTGAGAGCAGTTTGGATGCCTGTTTTGCCGAATGGTACGAAACTGGCAGGTGTGAATCCTCCGTACATTTCAAGTACGTTAGTGAATGGTGATAGATCCTTGAGTGGTTCTAAGGTGGCGAATATTCGTGGAAAGTAAGTAGACAAGAAGAAGTAAGTTGGGTCCCGAATTAGGGCGTCATATTCGTCGGCTTTCATGTATTCTTTTTCGAGACACTGGTAAGAATGTTGAGTTGCCACGCCATGACCAGGCCAGGCATAAAGTTTGTAGTCGAGAATTTCAAAGAATTTACCAGGACCTGCTGCGATGGTGCCAGTATGCGCGTCAGGTTCAAAGTTCGAAACATATTTTCCGTATGCCATTTCGAGTTTGCTATAATCATACATTAAATCATACGGCGTTAGCCCAGCATAGTAGGCTGGAAAAAACCCTAAAATTGCAAAAACAGGCACCCTATCAGGCGTCTTCTTTTGCTGAATAGCGTCTTTTAATCTGGCTACTCTTGCTTTATAAGCCATCTCGGCTCTTTCATCTACAAATTCGACTTGCGGTGAAAGCCAACGATTGAATAATTCTTCTTGCTTTTCTTCCATATGCCATTTCCTCCTTATGTAGCTGCAACCCATTTTTTAGAAAGCGCCACAGCGGCTACAGCATCGTTGCCGTAGGCATCGGCACCTGTATGCCTTCTTACCTCTTCATTTATTGGGCCTCCGCCTATCATAATTTTAACCTTCTCCCTTAAGCCAGCTTTTTCTATTGCTTCCACAGTGTTTTTCATCGATTCAAAGACCAAGGTTAGAAATCCGCTTAAACCTACGATATGGGACCCCGTCTCCAAAATCTTATTTACAAATTTCTCTGGTGAAACATCTACGCCTAAGTCGTAGACTTCGAAGCCATTAGCCTCAAGCATAAAGACTACGATGTTTTTACCGATATCATGGATGTCTCCAGCCACGCTGCCGATTATGACCTTTCCTAAAGGCTTAGCTTCCTTTGTTTTCGCCAGCTTAGGCTTTACCTTCTCAGTGACAACTCCCAATATTTCAGCAGCGTATAGCAGGTCGGCTATGAAGTATTCATTGCTTGCAAAGCGTTTGCCAACGATTTCCATGGCACTATGGATATCTTCCAAGATTTTGAAAGGATCTCCACCGCTATTCAGTCTTTCATCAACAATCTTTAGCGCATCTTGCTCTTTCAAATCTGCTAACGCAGCAACAAGGTCGATGCTTTCCACCAAAAAGTCCTCGCTGGCTACTACTTCAGTACGTCTCAATAAAAGGCTTGCTAAAAGGTTTGCTGGGAGTCTTATGGCTTCACCTTAAAACCGAGAATGCTTTCTAGTATGATTCCTGGTAAGTTAACTGCATTTTTAGACAAATAAGTTGTATAATCTTGTTCACTTGATGCGATGTTGTATAAAAGGCGAGAAGAAGTTCGACTTTTTGATGCTTGCTTAATTAATAGCTCCTTTATGAAAGGGTTATAAAATATTTTTCTCAGTTTGCAGCCCTCTTTGAAGTCGTATCCGTATTCTCTCCACCACAATTTATCGAATGATTTCAAGTCACTGCTCATTACTGCCCTAGATGCGAACTCGCCGTCTTTCATAGCATATTGAATGCCTTCTCCAGTGACTGGATCAACATGTCCTGCTGCATCTCCGGTTAGAATCCAGTCTTCTCCTGAGCAAGGAAGACTGTAGAAGTTTGGGTTCTTTATGGATGGAAGAACCGCGGCATAAGGTGATAATTTTTTGATATGGGGACAGTATGAGTTGATGAATTGATCAAGTGTTCTTTTAAGGTATTTAGAATATTCTAGTTGGCTGCCTAGACCTATTGAGGAATGGTCTTTTCTAGGAAATATCCAAATGTAACCAAAGAAATCCTTGAGATACTTCATAACCACGCTTTCAACTTCTTTGCCTTTTGCAATATATCCAATCGCTATTGCCAAATTCTCTTTAGGTATAGGACCCAAAATTTTCTTACGTACAAGACTGTGGACACCATCTGCACCAATGACGATTCTTGATTTTATTTTCCTCTTAGCTGTAGACAGAACCCATAATTTCTCTTTTGCCAATTGAGTTACTCTTTCCGCAAATAACATCGAACCCGCATCAACTGACATATCCAAAATATGTTTATCTAGTTCTAATCTTGAAACATAAGAACATGCCCTTTTGCCTTCTACAATTGCTTCTTCACCTGAAGGCGCTATCATCGTTAACCTTGCAGAAGATCGCTTTGAAGATAAATTGCGAATAAATGGGTATCTATCCAACACTTCAGGTGACAAACCGCCTCCACAAGGTTTTTCTCGCGGATGAGAAGGATCAAAAATAACTGAGTTAATCCCGTTTTTCGCTAAGTGATAGGCACAATATGCGCCTGCTGGTCCGCCACCTACTATCGCAACGTCAAATATTTCCAAGTCTTCCATATTGAAAACTTTCTGGGCATTTATGAATTATATAATAAACTTTCTCTAATAAAACCTTTTGAATTCATGGACTACTCAAGGATCAGCTAATATGGTAACACAGCTTTGCTTTACAAAGGTGAAGCAAGCTGACAACCGGTCCTTTTAACATAAAAGATTAATACTAAGGTTCAAAATTCTGGAGCGCGACTGAAATATATAGATAATTACTTCTTTATAGATTATTGTGAGAATTTCTATATCCCTGGAAGGCCTTTTTTTGATGTATAGGGATAAAGATGAAAAAATACATTTGTAAATCGTGCTTAGTTTGGTTTCTATCAGACGCGGAAACTGAAAATGAAATAGTAATTTGTCCCTCTTGCAAGGGCAGCTTCAAAACTGTGGTAAATAAACAGGGAATACTGACAATTGAACCGCTTGGATGCATGGATTTTGTAGTCCATGTATAATCGTCTGACAGGAAATGCAATCGTTTATTTTTATTCAAACAACATTATTTTTTAGCAGCAATGCACAAGTTCAAAATCAAAATTACCCTATGAATCATTCTTTTCCTTTGATGCAGGCTTATTTACTACTAATTTATCATTCTTTATGTTTACGAACATTGTATCATCGCCATCATTTTCTGCTGGCTTGCCTTTTATGGGTAATAACAGTGAGACTGTAGTGCCCTTACCCTCGACGCTATCTATTGTTATCTTTCCATTGTGAGCTTCTACGATTCGTTTACATATGGCTAAACTAAGACCCATCCCTTTAGCTTTAGTAGTGTTTAGAGGAGAAAACATTCTTTCCAAAACTCTTCTAGGTATGCCTATGCCTGAATCATGAAATTGAATTAGGACATTTGGTTCTTGAGTGCTACTTTTGACCTCTATAGTTCCAGTGGTTGGAATAGCTTCAATAGAATTACTGATGATGTTTACAAATGCCCTCTGAATTTTTTCAGAATCTACAATAAGTTGAGGTTCATCTAAAGTGTGATCTATTATTTTGATTCGATCAGGCACGTGCATTTTGCCAAAAGTTTTCGTTAGAAGTGACTTGGGAGTGCAAGAATTAATTTGTAAATGTAAATCACTCGAATAATCTACGAGCCCATTGATTATTCTATTTGAGTCATCTATAGCATTGTCTATTCTAAGTAGAATACGCTCCTTTTCAAGTTCGGTCATGCCATCCCATTTCTTTCTTATTAAGTAGACTCCAGATTTGATTCCAGTCAATGGATTTCTAAGATCGTGACCAATCTGTCTCGCTAATTCTCCAATGGACACCAACCTTTCTGCTTTAACAAGCCTCTGCTCCATTTTCCTACGTTCAGAAATATCCATGAAGTTTTCAACCAGCAAGCATTTGTCCTTAAAAACAACTTTTGAAACACTTTTAAGAATATCAATGGCCCTTCCTTGCGCGTCAAGCAGCGAAACTTCTCGGCTATCCACTACCGAGCCCAAATCTGTAACTGGACACTTGCCTTTTTCTGCTTGACAAACGAATTTGTGGCAAACCTTTCCTATTACTTCTTCAGCTGTCAAGCCTATCATCTTCAAGGCAGTGTTGTTCGCGTTGATTATCGTGTGTGTATCAGCATCGATTACAATGACTCCTGTAAGCATTGAGTCAAGCAGAGATTCAAGGTACTTTTTGTTGTTTTCGATTTCATCTTGAACTTTTTTAAGATCTGTTATGTCGTGGATAACAACTGTAAATCCTATGTCTTTCTTTGTAATGCTTTTAACAATTGAGCCAGAGAAGAGCACTGTTTTTTGGGTTCCATTCTTTGTTCTAACTTTAATCTCTTCGCTACTAATTGCCCTATTTTTTAATAGCTCCTCTTTTATTGTAAAAAACTGGGTGTCGGAAAATAGAATGGTAATTGGCTTGCCAATCAGTTCTTTTTCGGTGTAACCTGAAAACTGTAGCAGGCGTTGATTTACTTTAAGCATTTTTCCATTCATGTCAGTTAGTATTAGTGAGTCAGGAATAGTTGTAACAATATTTTCTGAAGCAAGGGCAGTATCCAAAACGAACAGGTCATACCTAAAAATTGTGTAACCCACAAAAATAGCGAAAAAGATGATGGATATTATGCTTAAATTCGGAATTTCAAAATTAAATTGACGAATAACCATGTCTGTGACAATGAAAGTTACTATAGATATTGAAAAGCCGATGGTCACCAGTTTAGCTTGCCCTTTTTGATAATCATCCTTTACTTTTCGATAATAAGCAAAACATAGAATGCCTGCTAAAATAGATAAAAGCGCAGACCAAAAAGTGCTAATACCACTTAGAAGGGTGTTTGCTGGTATATCGTTATATCCCCAATACGTTAGCACTGGAGCCGAATTTATCCAGTCAGTGAATATTCCAATAAGCGCAAAAAAAAGTGCTGGTAAATATACAGATAAATAAGTCAATTTGTTTTTGTAACCTTTGCTACCAGTGTAATAAATTGCAAAACTAGCAACGGAAGCAACAAAAAAAGGCCACACTGAACCCATTTTATTCCAGAAATATGCATTATCGAAGCTTGTTGATTGCCACATCATAACTGTTGTAAATGAATAGAAAAAGCCTATAGCTACAGTTATCAAGAACAGCCTGTTTAAGGTGGATTTTCTATTAAATGAAAAAACTATCAAGCCTAAACAAAGGCCAACCATGCTTGCAGCTAATAAAAGCAATGTGAATAAATTCATTTAGAACGCCCTCTGCTTTTCATCATTGCAAACGTCCATGGTCTAAATGCGCCTAAGTTGTAGTCTAAAGAAATTTCTTGAATTGGCTAATAAGAACTATGAACTTCAAATATGAATAGCAAAATCCTATGACCACTAATCAAATATTGAATTTACCCTTTAGATTGATCCATTTCTGACAAGAAAAACGAAAAATAGGTTTAATTCGATAAGTATCCCAATGTTTTGGGAATTCGCCGTCCATCCCCAACTTCAGGAGCAAGGAAATTAATCTAACCCATGGTCATTAAAGAATGGCCGTATTTTTTGTCCGTTATCTGAATATGATTGCTTACCCAATCTTTAAGAAAAGAAAGAACTTCGACGGACATGGCAACTTTGCCTGCTTCGCAGTCAGCCTGGAACGCAGCTACTTTGCTAACAAATTGTGTGTGTTCACCCTTGTGATAGACGTAGCCAGGATAATTCCATTTTTTCATGTATTTCTCCTCAGTAGCAAAGTGTACTTGAGTATACTCAACAAGTTTTTGCCAGAAGCGGTTTAAGATACGCTTTGGCTTCTCCTTTGCTCAACGCGCTGGCTAAGTCGTTGAAATAACATGAGTTGTTTGTGTTGGCGTCTATTTCTTTAACGCCAACGGAGAATTTATCGCTCCAGTTAAATAGTAAGAGATATCACTATTCTTTCGATAATTTGATTTTTCATAAATATGTTATGTATCCGTAATCCTGTTTGGGACTATTGTTGGTGAAACCTCATTTTAGTTGAAGCCGAGAGGATTGATTATTGTAAACTTCACTTATTGTGAGTACTTTTTGTGATTACAACTCGTGAACTGACTATTTATTGAAATTCAGCGACTTTCAAAATCAAGTGAAGTATATGAAAAACAAGATAATTGAGGCTGAAAACCTCACAAAAATCTACAAGAAATCAGTTAAAGCTGTTGACGACATTTCCTTCACAGTTGAAGAGGGAGAACTGTTCGGTTTTCTTGGACCAAACGGCGCTGGAAAAACAACAACAATCAAAATGCTAACAACTCTGGCAAATATAACATCTGGGAAAGTAACTATAGCGGGATACAACGTAGAAAAAGACCCGTCAACAATCCGTAAAATCGTGGGAATTGTCCCTCAGGAACTCACAGCAGATGACGAGCTTAAAGGCATAGAAAATCTGTTGTTATCAGCCAAGCTCCATCATGTCCCAAGTGATACAGCAAAGAGGAAAGCGCATGATTTACTTGAACTCTTGGAACTTGAAGGCTCCGCTCAAAGACAAGTTAAAACTTATTCAGGCGGCATGCGAAGAAGACTTCAGTTCGCTATAGGACTAATTCATGATCCCAAAATCCTCTTTTTAGATGAACCGAGTTTGGGGCTAGATGTTCAGACGAGGCAGAATATGTGGTCTTACATTCGACAACTAAATCATGACGACGGCATAACAGTGTTTATGACCACTCACTATTTGGAAGAAGCAGACTCACTTTGTGATAGAATCGCCATCATCGATAATGGAGTAATCAAGGCGTCGGGTTCCCCTTTAGAGCTAAAAAGTAAACTCAGCGGAACAGTGCTGAAAATACAACTCACTAATGGCGCTGACATTTCAAGCACTCTCCAAGGCATACAAGATGTAACGGAAGTGACAAAGGAAAACAACATTTACAAAATCAAACTCCAAAAAACAGACAATGCCATACCAGCAATAGTTGAAACAGTAACCAAGAAAGGACTCAAAATCTCCGACATAACCTTAGCTAAACCGACTTTAGATCAAATTTTCCTGCAAATCACAGGCAACAGTATGCGAGATGAATCTACAAACGGCGACTCGTATGGTCAGCGAGTATTAATTGAGAGGTTGAAGTAAAATGTTCAGCGACACATTAACATTAACAGCACGTTCACTCAAAAAATGGATTCGTAATCCAGCCGCTGTAATGCCAGGCTTATTCATGGCAATCTTCTGGCTTGCTCTTTTCGGCAGCTCATTTAACCCGGTCAACTTTGTACCCACACAAGTTGCAGGCACCACTTTGCCACCTGCCTTAGTGGATCAAATTAAAACTGCGATGACTTCAGTCTTTGGTGGCGCAGCAAACTACATAACATTTCTTACGCCAGGCATAATCGCGTTGATCGTTATCGTTAACATGGGTTACGGCGGCATCGATATAATCCTTGATAGACAGATAGGCTATCTAAACTCGTTACTAAGCGCACCAATTTCGAGAGCTTCAATATTCTTCTCAGGCGTCTTACAGAACTTTGTTAAGGCGATGTTCATAGCTGTCCTAACATTCATCGTAGCTGTATTGCTTCCAAACGGCTTGCAAGTAGGAGCAGGTTTTAGCATCCTAAACTTGCTTGGAACATTCGCGAGCTTAGGGCTCGTGGCATTCGCGTTCAGTTGCATCTTCACGGCAGTCGCTTTCTCAGTGAGACAAGTTGATTCGCTCGTGGCAATTATTAACTTCCTTGCATTCCCACTGGTATTCGTTAGCAGTTCCATGTTCCCCCTTGCAATATTCCCATCATGGCTCAGCGGCATAGCAAAAGTTAACCCAATAACGATAGCTGTCGATACTGCTAGATTACTCATAGTAAACGGCACCCTTTCATCAGCACAACTGTTCACATTGGCAGGAAACATGCTTTATCTGGTTATATTCACCGTGATTCTTGCGACTATTGGTTACTTGATTGCACGGAGAGCCTTGAAAGCTGAATAAAAAGAGATACTGTAAAATGTTACAAAATGAATCATCCTTAAAAGCTAAGGGGGTGTACTAAAAACATGACAGATTTACGTGTTCCACGGGGACAAACAGTCAAACTTGACATTGTAGATGGCGAACTCAAACTAGGACACAACGCAAGAATCGAAGCTAGTAATGGTAAAAACGTCGTAGTAACTAAAGGAGTCTATCTTGAAGGCAAAGCATACGTAAACTGCGACTTAGAATGCGAATCCTTGGAATCTGGAATATTGTTTTCCAAGACAAAGGAGACGCGTTACCGTTCTAATCGGGCAAGACTTGAATTGACAGCCAGACACGTGGGCCGTCTTGAAGTAAACGGCAACTTGATGGTTCATCAACAACTCAGCGTTAGCCACATTGTGCAGGTGAATGGTTCAATCAGCGCCGGAGATATCGATGTAGGTGGAAGAATACAGGCGAACGCCATCAAATGCAATAGAATGCGGGTCGGTGGCCGTGCAGATGTTCGAGACGAGTTTGAGGCGGCAAGCGTTGATGTAGGTGGCAAAGTAATTTCGCTTGGCATGGTAAAACTCGGCGATCTGCGTGTAGGCGGCGAAGTTGAAGTCGGCGGTGGGTCTATAACAGGCAACATTCGAGTTGGCGGAAAATTTAGCAGCAAATCACTGCTGGAATTCAACGAACTGTTAGTCTACGGCAAAGGTTCACTGCCTGCAGGCTGTAAGGGACATAAAGTCTCAACTTTTGGCAAGCTTGAATTTGATGGGGACCTAACTTGTGATTACATAGAAGCTAGCGGCTTCATCGAGATTATGGGCAACTGTCATGCAGAAAAAGTTGAAGTAGGAGGAAAATTGCAGGTGAATAAGTCGCTGACAGTATCAGGCAAGCTAGAAAGCTACGGACTAACAGAAGTAAACGGCGACATTGAAAGCATACAACTTCATACCGTGGGCAAACTAGTAGCAAACAAAGTAACAGTCAAACAAGAGGCGGATATCAGCGGCAAACTAGAAACCATACAGGGGCTAAAAGCTAAACAGGTAACAGTGCGAAGCGGCGGTCGATGCGATGGAATTTTAATCGGCGAACTTGTGGAAGTTGGAAAAAGCGTGGATTTAAGCTACGGCGGCTTTGGACCTAGATGGGGAGCCGCTTGGGCCGTCGCAGGTGGAATGGCTAAAGTTGATGACATTTATGCAATTCAAGTCGTGATTGGACAAATGAGCAGAGCGAGAAGCATTTTCGCGGATATAATAAAATTGGAACAATGCTCATTTGTAAGACAAGTCACTTACACCCAAGAACTAAAAGTGGATCCTGACGCAAAGATCGACGAACCACCCAGAAAAGTCGACAACCTTCCTAAACCACCATTTTAGAATGCTGGAGACGCATGTCTATGAACAGACGGGAGACCAAGCGCTCAAAAACAGATCTGTACGCCCAAGTTCTAGAAGTGCTCATTCGTTATCCCGAAGGAGGCAAAATCACACGCATCTCTTACGGTGTAGGCGTGCCAGTTGACCGATTAAGAACCATCTTAGAAGCACTCTGCAACTATGGCCTAACAAGAAAACTAACGACAGACGAGCAAAACCTTTACTTTGCCACTCCACGCGGCTTAGAATTCCTTGACACCTACTGGAAAATGAAAGGCTTCCTGGAAATTTTCAGCAACAAAGAAACAGAAAAAACTAAAAAAAATTAATAGAGCAATTTTATATTTTGATTTCGCCTAAAATCTGTTAGCTCAGCAAAAGCTCACTCCAATTGATCCGAAAGAAGATTTTGAGTGAAATTTTCATTTTGTTGTGGGTTTAAATTCAACGCTTTGAACTGACTCTTTTACCTTAACACAAAATATTATAACCGTTTCTCATACATGCTAAACTGTGACGGTTAATGCCGACCACTGTTAGATATCATTTCCGTCAACATTTTCCAGTGTCTGCCAAAGCAGCATTCGATTGGTGTATTGACTTCACTCCAGAAGATCAGATACTGAAGGGCTACAGCAACTCTGAAAGAACTGTAACTAGAGTTGCTGATGGCTCCATAATACTTAAAGACACCTTTCACACGGCTACTGGTATTGTTGAAAAGCAGAAAGCTAGTGCAACTCTATCCTGATCAATTCTCATGGGTTGCCACTCATCTGACTGGCTCGAACAAGTACTCTCAGTTTCTCTACAAGATTTCACCTGACGAAAAAGGCGGTTCATTTCTAGATTTCACTGCACTTCATTTGGAGTACGACAGCAAAGAGGGCGCAAAGACTCTTTCTACTAGATTGCGCAAAGCAGATTCAGAGGCTTGGAAACTCCTTGCTAAAGCTCTGACAAAAGAAATTGCAGGAAAGTAAACACGTTTTCTTGGTACAGTACGTTATAAATCACAAATTTTTAACTCTGAGATTGCTGAAGATTAACTCTGCTGCTTATTTCTTTATGTAATCCTATAGACTTCAACGGAAAATTTTTTAAAATAATACGGTATTAATTTTATTAAGGTGATTTGTTAATTATGGACAAACTTGTTACTATTCTTGGTTTTGCTGGTAGTTTAAGGAAGGAATCTTACAACAAGGCATTGCTTCGTGCAGCTAAGGAATTGCTGCCAGCAGATGCTAAACTTGAAATTTTTGATCTTGAAGGCATTCCTCCATTTAATCAGGATCAAGAGTCAACACCACCAGAAAAAGTAAAGGAATTTAAGTCAAAGATTAAGGCTGCAGACGCGATTTTAATTGCTACTCCGGAGTATAATTATTCTATACCTGGTGTTCTAAAGAATGCTATTGATTGGGCTTCAAGACCTTATGGAGATAACGCTTTTGAAGACAAGCCTGTTGCAGTGATGAGCGCATCTATAGGAATGCTAGGCGGTGCCAGAGCGCAATATCAACTGCGGCAAACATTCGTTTTCCTAAATATGCATCCTATCAATAGACCAGAAGTAATAGTGCCTTCAGCCTTTGAAAAAATCGATGAAAATGGACAATTGAAAGATGAAACATCGAGAGAATTCATAAAAGAATTACTTGAGGAACTAGTCGCTTGGACTAAAAAATTAAAAAAAGAATAATCAACCTCTAAAACCATTATTACTAAGAGCCTATTTCATAACTTTTTTCCAGTTTCTCTGCATTTCTCCACCTTTAAGCCCACTCAAAGTTTTATTACTAATCCTTTCCTACTGCCGTAGTTTTTAAAGCCAGCCCCTTTTCTTAAAAATCAATACTAACGCGACAGCTATGCAAGTCATCGCAATAATCATAAAATAGAAGCCTAAAATGCTATCACTGCCCGGCATAAAAAAGCCTTGGCTAAAGTTTGTTCCATAAATTTCGGCTATGAGCGCTAAAGGAAGAAAAACAACGGATACAATCGTTAGAACTCTGATCACATTGTTGGTATTGTAAGTTTGAACGTTCACCAATATATTTCCAATATCACTAATTTCTTCACGATGCGTATCTAGCACTTCATGCAAAGAGATTATCCTATCATGCAGATCCTCAAAACGGGAAATTGTAGTCCTTGAGATTAAAGCGAATTCGCCTCTCGTTATTTTTCCAACTATTTCGCGCAAAGGATAAATGCCTTGGCTCATACCAAGCACTTGATTTCTGGATTTAGCAATTTCGAACCTGAAACTCGTCTGCTGTCCTCTGGGCCTCTCCCTGAAAAGAGCACCTGCTTTCATAGTTAAGTTCTGCAATTCTTGATGCTCTAAATCGGAAGTCAAAAAGAATTCATTTACAGCCAAATCTAAGAAAATATATAGGAGAATATCGGAAGATGGAGTCAAAGATAAAGAAAAATACCCATGTGTTTTAATTTTTTTGTAAACTGCATTCACAATACTTGAAGCTTCATTATGAATTGTGATAATCCATTTTTTCCCCATTAGAATCGAAAGCCTTTCCAATTCACCTTCGGAAATGAAACTTTCTCGCTTAGGCAAAATAATTTTACAAATTAAAAATCTCTCGTATTCCTCGATCTCTGATTCCGCTTCGTCATCAATTATATCACTAAAATCTAAAGCACCTAAATCAAAACTCTTTATTAGCCTATAGATATCAGTTCCAGTCGGGTCAATAACATCAACCCATAACACAGAATCTTCACCAACTAACTTTGGGAAAGACTCCAAAGTCTCCGATTGCCATCTTCCCTCGACATTCTTACTAAGTTTCGTTATCGTTAACAATTTCTGTTCCACAGGGACTAATTGTTCTGACCCTTTTTCAAACCTTAAGCGATAATAAACTTGAATATTAAGCCTACGCAGAAAGCCTTTCGTAAAGAAACAACGAACCTAAAAAAGCTGTCACATTCGAGGGTTTCGTACAAGATTAGAAACTGAAAGTCAAAAGAAATTTAATTATTTGGAAGCCTTCAAGAGTGAAGTAAAAGAGGCTTATTGTTTATTTTTGAATACGAATTCGCCATTCTTTTCGTCGACTATTATTACTAAGTTTTTGTCAACTTTTTCTTGCAGAGTATTTTTGATAGTTCGTTGAGAACATTTTTTTGAATTACTCGTTTTATTGGTCTTGCCCCGAATTGGGGGTCAAAGCCTAACTTGGCAATGTAATCTATGGCTTTTTTTGTGAAGTTTATTTTAATGCTGCTGTTTTTTTCAAGCATCTTCTGGACGTTTTTGAGTTGATTTTCCACTATTTTCCTAACTTGCTTCTTCGGTTAGGGATTGGAACATGATTATTTCGTCAATTCGGTTGAGGAATTCAGGCTTAATGGTTTTCTTTAGCAAGTTGAAGACTTGCTTCTTTTGTCTGGTTCCAGATTTCTTCTCTGTTGTTTGCGTTTATTTTTTCCAAGTTTTCTTGGATGATATGTGAGCCGATGTTCGAGGTCATGATTATAATTGTGTTCTTGAAATCCACTGTTCGGCCTTTATTGTCTGTCAGTCTACCGTCATCTAAGACTTGAAGCAGTATATTGAAAACATCAGGATGCGCTTTTTCAATTTCATCAAGAAGAACGACAGAATAAGGTTTTCTTCTTACAGCCTCTGTCAGTTGCCCGCTTTCCTCATAGCCAACGTATCCAGGAGGCGCACCTACCAGTCTTGATACAGTATGCCTCTCCTGATATTCCGACATGTCAATTCTAATCATGTTGTTTTCATTATTGAACAGAAATTCAGCGAGTGCTTTTGCCAGTTCCGTTTTTCCAACACCTGTAGTGCCTAAAAAGATAAAGGACCCAATAGGTCGCTTTGGATCCTGCAAACCTGCACGGCTTCGCCGTAATCGCATCGGAGACCGCTTGGACTGCTTCATCCTGCCCGACAACTCGCATATGAAGCTCTGTCTCAATGTTTAGCAAGTTTTTCTTTCTCACTTTGCAGCATTCGACTAACAGGTATACCTGTCCAATGGGAAACTACTTCAGCGATCTCTTCAGCATCAACTTCTTCGTTGATTAGGGGAGAGCCTTTTTGCAATTCAGAGAGTTTCTGTTTTAGGTTTTCAATGGCTTTTGTGGCTTCTGGGATTTTGCCATATCTTATTTCAGCAATTTTCCCAAGATCTCCCTTGCGGTTTGCCTCTTCATCTTCAAACTTTAACTGTTCGATTTCATTCTTTTTATTTTGGATTTGGTCAACGATATCTTTTTCTGCTTGCCATTTTGCTTTTAACTTGTTTCTTTCTTCGCTGAGATTTGCGATTTCCTGATTCAAGGATTTTATTTTCGTTTCATCTTTTTCTCGTTTTATGGCTTCACGTTCAATTTCCAGTTGCCGTATCTTTCGTTCTATGGCTTCCAGTTCCTCAGGCTCTGAGTTGATTTCCAATCTTAGTTTTGATGCTGCTTCATCGATTAGGTCGATTGCTTTGTCTGGGAAGAAACCGATCAGTAATGTATCTTTGCGATAGTTCAACAGCAGCAATTATTGCTTCATCCTTGATTCTAACATGATGAAATACTTCATAGCGTTCCTTTAAGCCTCGCAGGATAGAGATTGCATCTAATGTATCTGGTTCATTAACCATGACGGGTTGGAAGCGTCTTTCCAATGCTTTGTCTTTTTCAAAGTATTTTTGATATTCTTTAAGCGTAGTGGCGCCGATTGCACGCAACTCTCCTCTGGCCAAGGCTGGTTTGAGGATGTTGGCTGCATCCATGGCTCCTTCGCTAGCACCAGCGCCAACAAGCGTATGAATCTCATCGATAAAAAGCACTATTTCCCCTTCTGAGGACACGACTTCTTTTACGACGCTTTTTAGGCGCTCCTCGAATTCTCCCTTAAATTTTGCACCCAGCAATCAAGGCACCCATATCCAGTGAATAAATCTGTTTTGACTTGAGATTTTCAGGAACATCACCATTCACTATTCGGTGAGCAAGCCCTTCTGCGATTGCAGTTTTACCAACGCCTGGTTCACCGATGAGAATGGGATTGTTCTTTGTTCTTCTGGAAAGGATTTGTAAGACTCGGCGGATTTCTTCGTCTCGGCCGATGACTGGATCAAGTTTTCCTGTTCTTGCCAAGTTATTAAGATTTGTTGCAAATCTGTTTAGGGCGTTATAGGTTTCATCTGTAGTTTGGTCATTCACAGTTGATCCCTTTCTTAATTGCTTTATTGCTTCTTTAAGTCCCTTTTCTGACAACTCCATTACTTTGAAGTAACCGGGAAGCTGGATCGTTCAAGGATAAGATTGCTAAAAGCAACTGTTCAATAGAGACAAATTTGTCTTGGCTTTCGGAAGCTAACTCCTGAGCTTTTTGAAGGCTTTGTTTGAGTTAGCAGATAAATATTGGTTTCCACCGCTGACTGCAGGTAATGAATCAATTAGCCTATCGAGTGAGCTGGAAAGAACTTCAATATTCACTCCAAGTTTCTTTAGCAGGTAAGGAATCGCATTTTCATCAACAATCAACATTGCCTTTAGTAAGTGGACAGGTTCAATCGCCTGATTTTGCTTTGAAGAAGCTATTTCCAAGGCTTTCTGAATTGCTTCTTGAGACTTAAAAGTAAAATTGTTAAAGCTCATTTAATTCTTCTTTTCCCGCCTGCTATTTGAATTTTATTCAAGAAAAAAGAAGGTTTTACGAATAATAACTCTATTTGAAATCCCGGATTCAAATCACTCTCTACCTGCCACTTCTGGTCTATCTCTATGACGCTTGGCTATTACTTTTTCAAGAAATACTTAGGAACAAAGCTCAATTCCTCCAAGATCATCAATAAAACCAAGCATCACAAAAATGCTTAGATCTGTTCCTGATTCCTTAAAATCTTTCATAGTTCTCAAGTGGGCAATGAAACAAAAATAGCAAAAAACCGCGCTAATTGATATTTTTAAATAATATTCAAAAAAAAAAAACAATAAAGCGCGCCTGACGTAGCCAAGGAATACCCCCTTAATCATGACTAGTGGCGCTAGATTCCAAGAAGCACACCATGTAGAACTGCGACGCATCAGTTTGATGCGGCATTTGCTTCCTGTTCCGCGTGTGAAGATGCATCCTTTGACAGCGCGTAACATGGGCATTGGAGATGGCGAATGGGTTTGGATTGAGACGCCGGCGGGCAAATGCAGACAGACAGTACGATACGATTTTGGCCATAACCCAAAGGTAATTGATCCTGAGCATAGCTGGTGGCGTCCAGAACTGCCAGGTGAAGAGCCAAGTCTGTACGGATGGCTAGACTGGAACATCAACCAAACAATCCCAGACAGTCCTGATCAGCTGAGCACAGAACTTGGCGCATGGCACTTCAAAGTAAACCCTAAAGTGTACTCGGCAAACATATCATAGACTGCGGAAAATCTCATTTTTCCCCTTTTTCTATTGTGTATCATATTTTGGGCAAGTGCATAACCTGAAACTGGAAGTAACGTATGGGAACGAAGAAAAAGTTTTGAAACCTATAATCTTTCGTTTGGTGGAATATCCATCATTATTAAACCGGAGACTAATTTAGGATAAAAATTAGTTGACTTTTCAGGTAGGCGACAGTGCTTTTGCGCTATCTTCCAAACCATTGATGGAGTGATCGGATTAACAATAAACGCCAGTTTTGCCTCACCACTGGCAATTTTTTCAAATGCATCACTCGTAGACCCAGCATAAATTATGTTTTCGTCAAGTTTTAGCTCGCCAAGCTTAAGCACATTTTTAAAAATAACGTCCCTTAAAATGACCACGTCTAAAAATGATGCTTCTTGGCAGTCGGCATCAAGCAGATGGGAGATGGCTTTCTCATCTTTAAGCAGTAAGCCATAGGCTTTTGAACCATCATAAACGCAGAACGCATGATTTTTAATATTGTTATCTAAGAAAGTTTGTACAGCGTTCATAGTTGGATTTAATTCTGAAACATCAAAGAATTGCGTTAAGCTTTTTAGAATTTCATTTGTTAACTTAAATTCTGTTAAAAGCCGGTGGGTGGGTAAAACGCAAAGGCCTTTTTCCTGAATCGGAACTAGGTAGCACATGTGAAAGTTAAACGCTGAATCTTCTGTCCATTGGCTTTTTTGGCGCATTTCGTCTCTGTAAGCAAGGGCACTTTCATATCGGTGGTGACCATCAGTAATAACCATGGCCTTATCACTAAGATAACTCTGTAGTTGGCTTATTTTTTGTGGCTTAGTTACCTTCCAAACGGTATGCTTCACCTGCAATGAATCAGTCACTTGAACAATAGGTTCTGTTTTGGCAACTTCCACAAAAAAATTTACAGTTTTGTTTTCGGGATCAGAATAAATCAGGAAAACGGGCTCTAAATCTTTCTGAACCGTACGCATCATGTTAAGTCTATCAGCTTTCGGTGCCTTGTAAGTGATTTCGTGAGGAAAAACTATGTTCTCATTATAGGGATGCAAACGCATGGCAGCAATCAAGCCTGTGCGACTGAAATTCTTTCCATTTAAAGTAAATTCTTGGCGTGAAATGAAAATTGTTGGTTGAGATTCTTTTGCCAGTATGCCTTCCTTTAGCCATTGTTGAATGCGTTGTTGGGCTATGTCGTACTTGTTTTCTTCTAAGGGCAAAATTAGCCTACAATAATTGTATGGAGATTTTTCATAGTACTTTTTTTGCATGCCAGCATCGATTTTATCGTAAGGTTGAGTAATCAAATTTGCTGGGTCGCCGGCTTTCTTGGTGTACCTTATGGCTTTGAAGGGTCGGATATCAACCAATCGTATTTCAGCTCACAAACTCCAGACTTCGTCTATTAAGGATATGACTTCTTTTATGCCTGTTAGGTTCCATTCGCCCATATGCCCAATGCGGAAGGTTTTATCAGCTAATTTGCCGTAGCCAGCAGAGATTAGGAAGCCTTTTTCGGATAATTTTTGTTTTAGCTCTTTGATGTTTTTTCCTTGAGTGTTTTCGATGCAGCTAACTGTTAACGACTCGTAGCCTTTTTCAGAGAACATTTTGAAGTGATTGTTTGCCCACTTCTGCGTGTACTGCGCCATTTCTAAATGACGATTGTAAATTTTTTCATATGTTTCCTCGAGTAAAAGATCCATGCGTTTATTCAAAGCGTAAAGCAGCGGAATACAGGGCGTGAAAGGCGTTTGATGTTTCTTTTCAAACTCAAAGATTTCAACCAGGTCAGTGTAGGTGCCACGGTTAGGTACTTGATTGGCTCTTTCAATAGCCTTATCATTAACAAGTGCAACAGCCAAACCTGGAGGCAACGCGAAACATTTCTGTGTAGAAGCAAAAATGATGTCACAGCCAATTTCCGTGGGCAGTGTTCGGTCGCCCGCCATAGAGGAAACTGCATCGATGGCGTAGATTACGTTTGGGTACTTTTTGCGAACGAGTTTCCCGATTTCTTGAATTGGGTTTCTGACGCCAGTTGAAGATTCATTATGGCAAACGGTTAATGTATCATACTCTCCAGAATCGAGTTTCTCAGCTATCATTTCTGGTTTGATTGCTTTGCCCCATTCAACTTCGAGGACATCCGTTTTTTTGCCGCAGGCGCTCAGGGTTTCAGCGCATCGCTTAGAAAAAGCGCCGTTAACGCAGGCTAATGCTTTTTCTTTTACTATGCTTCTTCCAACTATGTCAAACCAGAGTGTTCCCGATGAAGTAGTTACCGTTGGCTTAATATTAGCTGGCAACTCGAAAAATCGGGCAAGTTTTTCAGTTATTCCTCCGTATAAATCGGAGAATTCTTTTTCTCTATGACCGATTAAATAGTGAGTTTGCTCATTGAGCATTTCTTTGCTGACTTCGGTTGGTCCAGGAATTAATAGTTTCTTGTGCAATTTGAATTCCTTCTCAGCAAGGAAGGCTCGATTTAAAATATAAGGCTTTATCTTGAATGTTTGATTTATGTACAATTCTGAAGATAAAAGTAACGAAGAAAATTAGTTTGAATGCATGAAAGATCTAATTAAAGTTTTACTGAACGCTTTTGTGCAGCTGATTTCGGTGAACAAAAAGCATGATATATGAGCTATTTCCGATATTTTGTAGCCAACTAATGTTTTGTGTAAAAACGGTTTAATGCAAAATTCTATCTGCTATTTGGTCATGATCAACAGTTTTTCTCATAAATACACTGATTTTGTTTTCGCCGATAGTTATACAAAGTGCTTTGATGTTTTTTCCCTCAATAATTGTACTCTCGACATCGCCTACATCGAATATTTGAGCAATCGTTTGGTTGGAGTCAAATATTTTTAGTGTTAACAAGGCATATTGAGTTACTTTTTCAGTTTCTTGCAGGGCTATGTTCGCGTTAGTTTGATTTCGCAGAATATACCCTGTGACGCCCTTCGATGTTACTTATTTCTTTTAGAACTCTCAACCAAACTTGCGTATGTTTTAACTTCGTCATCTGTTGATGTTACAATGGCGTCATCTTCAAAGTACATCGCCGTCGGGGAACCAGGTATGCTTCGTTTTTTCTTAACCAATCTGATTCCTCCATTATTCTAATACTGGCTTAACCATGATTAATTCGCCCTTGACTAAGTTCGAGGATGTCCATGATTTTTGCTGGGATTTGAATAACGCCTTTTCCGAAATATTTTGAATCTTTAATCGGTTTGAATTTGCACTTAGCCTTTTTCCCATTCAATGCTTCTATAATTACTACGGGAATATGTTTATCGTTGCAGATATTGCTCCATCCGCTTATTGTTTCCTTGTCGATTCGAACTGTATCTGAGCTCACCATTAAACCGCTGATTTTTTCAACCATGAACTGATTTACAGGCGGCTTAGGAAGCAACGGTTCAGAGGTTAATGTGTCCGTAATAGGCTGTGCCATTGACTGTTGCAATTGCTGAGTCGATTCATCTTTATCTTCGAAAACTGTGCCGCTAGCCCCAGTGTCGTTTGAAAATTGTTCGGTATCATCTTGTTCGGTATCATCTTTCAGAATGGAGTTTTCGGTTATTTGGTCGACAAGTCTTATTACGGTTGGAACTAAAACAGATGTTAATGTTTTAAGTGTCTTTTCGTCAGCTTCATATGAAGATACTGACGCAAAATAGAAATTGTTTGTACAGGAGATGTTTACCTGACCATTTGTTCCTTGAATAGTAAATGATTCTAACTCATCCAAACAGTCAGCTTTTTCAGCAATAACATTAAAAGATTCAACTAAATTTTTGATAGATTCTTCACTTGTTTCATCATCTTTAATGACGGTATCCAAGTTCTTTTCAAAAATGAACGTGTTTGATACTTGAGGAACAACTTTTTTGATTTCGTCAATTGTGCTTTTAAATGCTGTTGAATAGATTTGGGACATTTGACTTTTCTTTGCTCCTGCATTTCCATGTTGCACTGAGCGTGTTTAGCTCATCTTAAACAGTATGCGTTCAGGAATTCCTTCGGTTTCAACGACTAAGTACTTGAGACCTTCACTATCGCCTAATTGATCAAGCCATTTTAGTGCTTCTCGCGCTTTTTGCAGAACTAATAGGCGTTCTTGATGGCTGCGGACAACGGCTTCTATTGCGGTTAATTCATGAAAAGGGTTAGCATCCAAGATCACGTTTAGTGTTCCAATTGATATTTCTCCCAAGCTTTCACTTGCCACTTTTTTACCCGCGAGTTTTAGGACAACTTCTCGAATTTTCTTTGACTTTTCTGCTAACGCCCTAATTTCATCGAGTCGCCGCAGGTATTCGCCCAACGTGCTTTTAGTCGTTGCTATTTCTTTGTCCAGAGTTTCTGCTATTTCTTCCGCTGACTTGTATTCTTTTATTTCTACTACCATCGTTTTTTTGCACCTCTAAGAGGAAACAAGAGAAAGGGAAACTGAAGGTGTTTTTATCACCCTACCCCCACGAATTTCTTAACGTCAATAATGAGGGAAATTTATTGCGGAGCTATGGCACTCGTTGTGAATGGGTTGTTCTTGGCTGTGACGAATTTAATTGCGTAGTTGTTTCCAGCAACAATGCTCAAACCGCTGATTGTAACAGTTGAATTCGCGTTGGCACCTATTGTAGTAAGTCCAGCAGCATTAATTGATTCATCCACATTATTCACGGAGACAGATGATAGCGTCACTGCGGTTGTTCCTGTATTCTTAACAACAATCGTGATTGTTCCATTTGTTGTTCCTGTTGCGAAAGTTGGCGTTCCTAGTGATAATTGTTCTGTTCCCATGAAACTGGTGGTTAGTCCGCCCATCCATGCGGCTACTGCAATGCTGACTGCGACTGTGACAGCGATTAGTATGATTGTTGCGACTGACGGGGCTTAGTGCTTTTGCATTCGTTCTAAATTTTCTAAATGTATACATTTCTCTTTTTTAACCCTCCTTTTGGGTTCAACGTAATCAGATGTTGGAAAGAGACATTTAAATATTATGACATAAGATACAATACTACATACTTGTTCAACAAAAATACACAAAACCCACAAAAAAATCAAAAGGAACAAAAATAGTTAAACACAAAAAATAAAATACTGAAGAATATACAGAAAAAAAAGAACAGTTATTCCTTAGCAATTAATTCATCAAAGAATCCCAAAAGGAGCTTCGCAACTTTCTCGCCAAGCTCAGTCTTCAAATAATACTTCTTTAATGGATCAATACGTTCACTCTTAGCTAAACCTAACTGTTCAATCTCAATCATCCTAGCCCTGAAAGTGCCGTCGCTTAACGTAAGCTTGTTCTTATGCATGAAATCTTTTGCATCCTTCCATTTTCCTTTATCAATATAAAGCATTAAAAGGCAATCGATTGAATGGTCTTTTTCAAGCATTGCCTTGATTGCTGAGAGATTTGGGTCTGTAAGAATGTTTGTGACCTTCTCCTCTTCTCCATTTTTCTTCATTTGAACCTTACACCCTCCACCTGTTACTTTATCTTCTTTACATTACTCGGTGCTTTTTAAATTATATTACGATTCGCGAAACATTCTGAAGACGCGACTCTTCAAACTCAAAAATATAACACAACTTCCTTATAAATGTAAGAGAACCAACTCAAAAAACAAACCAAAAGAGCATGCACGCTTTTATAAGGTTTTTATGAATAACTTAAAGTGAAAAGAATAACCGCAAAATTCCAACTCAAGCATAGGTCACGGGACCGCATCGTAATCTATCGAGGAAAATCGCCTTAGAAACATCCAAGGAAGACGAAACATGCTTCAATATATTAAAGAATATGAAAAATACGTAGAAATTACAGGCTACCGAAGCATAAAATTTAATGAAGCTGAAAATTTCTTAAAATTAAGCAGAATTGAACCTCATCAAGATATCATGATCCAGTTCTTCAACGCTCAGCTAATCGCTACCCATGAACACTTGTACTTCGCTGTACTTAACGCGATGGCAGCATTCAAAAATCAAACAAACCTTTCAAAAAACCTTGCAATGGAAACCATACTTTATGCTTCATCACAAAGACAAATTAAGAAAGCCATCCACCTTTTAGGCATAAAACAAGACATGAAGAATCTGGCAGCGGTGATAATTGGTGAAAATTCCAGCGTCAGTTCAAGAAGTAACCAAAGAGATTTCACATCAATTCCGCAAGGAACCTGACGAAACAGTCCTTGATTTGTCAGAAGAAAAAATAAGCAAAATCCAAGATGCCTTCAAAATTACGAATGCCCAACTTGAAACTTTGTCAACTCATGACAAGCAGCAGGCAATAGTTAATCTTGTCATTGAGCAAGTTGCTTTATTGGCAACTCAGCTCTAATCAGGCATCATTTTTTCTTTAACGACCGCTAAGATTTCATTCGGTCTTAAAAGTGATAAACCAGTAAACCCGCCAAGAACCTCGATTAGCAGTACCCAATCAGGATTTTTCAGATCGACTTTCTGCTTGATGTCTGATGCAACAGCTGCAATAAGGTCTTGCGAGTGCAGCGAAGTGAACCGTTTTTCAACTGTAACTCTAAAAGATTCTGTTTCGCCAATTTTTTTAGCGAGCTCGTTTGCTGCGCGCTTAATTTCTTCTAAGTCTGTTGGCAAAACTTGTTGAACAGGAATAATGCGTAATGCAAAACGAAACTCATAGGGGCGCTCTTTTAGCAACTGGCGAAATTTTTCTATCACTTGAATTGGATCCAATGTTGTTTTGGCGGCAACTAATCCTCGGACGCCAGTTTTGCTTACCACAGCTTCGGCATCACCCAGCATTTCTTTGAGCAAGTAATGCAGTTCGTTGCACATTGGCCGCTCGTTTCCCCTTGAAGTCGAAGCTAACAAATTGAAATCCTTAAGCATACTTTTTCTCCAAAAAAATAAAATGACTCAAAGTTATTTCTGCTTTACCTAAGAATTTTATGTTCAAGTTAACTAAACTATTGTTCGTAATCAAATTGGCATATCCGCTCAGGTTATGTTAGGGGAGAATTCTTGTTAGGTCAGTGATTTTTGACGTGCTCTCACAGCGATTGCTCGAAGCCGTCGCCTCACATCATCCCAAAAATAACTAAGTAACGCAGATTTATTCATTTTGATAAATAACAACATGGTGTGCCTAAATTTTACCTGAATCTAATTTGGCCATCTGTTATTTATATAGAAGAATCATGCGAACAAAACCATCTTTCCCCAGAGTTTAAATTTAGATTAACGACATTTGACGAATGCAAATGTTTAAACTAAAGCAAGCAATGCTAAAGTATTTGCCGTATTTGTGGAGGTGAAAAATCCAAGATGATATTTGAAGAAGACGAAGAATGGGAAGAAGGCGAAGATGAAGAATGGGAAGAAGAAGAATGGTAAATTGCTAGGCTAACCTTATTATTTTTCTTTGAAGCGATTCTTCAAGCCCACAGCTACTTTTAAACTCCAAGTTTATAACTAACAAGTCAATTTCATCTTTGACGTTTCATGACTCGAATTGCTGTACTTAACATCGACAAATGCAAAGTAAAAAAATGTGAACACCTCTGCGTTAACTACTGCCCCATGGTACGAAGCCGCATAGAAGCCATAAGAATCGAAGGAAACAAAGCAGTCATCTCCGAAAAACTATGCACTGGATGTGGAATATGCGTTAAAAAATGCCCCTTCAAAGCAATCAGCATCGTCAATCTCCCAGATGAACTGGAGAAAGATTGCAGTCACCGTTTTGGACCCAACACGTTTAAACTCTTCAGGTTACCAATGCCTTCACCGGGCACAGTCTTAGGCTTGCTTGGACAAAATGGAATTGGCAAGACCACGACCCTAAAAGTTTTTTCAGGAGAAATCAAACCAAACCTTGGAAAATTCGATAAACCTCCAGAATGGAACGAAATCATACAGTACTATCGAGGATCATCACTTCAAGACTACTTCTCCAAGATGAGCGAGAAAAAACTCAAGGTAAGCAGCAAGCCGCAGTACGTAGACAAGATTCCTAAAGCAGTTTCAGGAAAAGTAGGCGACCTACTGGAAAAAGTTGATGAAAGAAAGAAATTAGACAAAATTGCTGAGGACCTTGAGCTCCGCAAAGTATGGGATAGACCACTAGAAGTTTTAAGCGGAGGAGAACTTCAACGAGTAGCAGTCACAGCAGCGTTAAGTCGTGAAGCTGACGTTTACCTTTTCGATGAGCCGTCTAGTTACTTAGATGTAAAGCAAAGATTGCAGGTTGCCAAAGCCATAAGAAGCTTAAAGGAACAACAAAAAACTATAATCGTAGCTGAACATGACTTAGCCATAATCGATTACTTGTCAGACCAAATCTGCCTTTTCTATGGGGAAGCAGGCGTTTACGGAGTAGTTTCACACGTACATGGCGTGCGAACAGGCATTAACATTTACCTGCAAGGTTACATCCCAGACGAGAACATCATGTTCCGCAAAGAACCCATAGTTTTCCATGAGAAACCACCAACAGCAGGCGCCAGCATCGGCGAACCATCGTTTAAATGGAACAAACTTGAAAAAACATTTAAAGAATTCAAACTGACCGTTGAACCAGGCGAAATAAAGAGCGGAGAAATAATCGGAATACTTGGCCCAAACGGCATTGGAAAAACAACTTTCGTAAAAATTTTAGCTGGACTTGAAGAAACTGATGATAAACAAAAATTAGGCGAGCTAACTGTAAGTTACAAGCCCCAGTACATTGCTCCTGAATACGAAGGAACCGTGCTGGAGTTGCTGATGGGAGTTGCTAAGGAAAACTTTACTTCCAGCTGGTATAAAACTGAGATTGCGGAGCCGTTGAAGCTTCAGCCGCTTATGGATCGTAACGTCATGGAATTGAGCGGTGGAGAATTGCAAAAAGTTGCAATTGCCGCTTGTCTAAGTAGGAAGGCAGATCTTTTCTTGCTTGATGAGCCTAGCGCGTATCTTGATGTTGATGAAAGATTAAACATGGCGAAGACTTTGCGGCGAATTGTTGAAGCGCATGGCATTCCAGCCTTCGTGGTTGAACACGACGTGGTGACGCAGGACTTTATTGCTGATCGACTAATGGTTTTCAACGGAGAACCTGGAGTTTCAGGCTTTGCTAATCCGCCTACAAGTTTGCGGAAGGGTATGAACACTTTCTTGAAGACGATGGATATTTCTTTCCGCAGGGATTCAGTGACTAGGCGTCCAAGAGTTAACAAGGAAGGCAGCCGATTGGATGTTTTCCAAAAGCAGATCGGCGAGTATTATTATACACGTTTAAAGCAAAAATAACCATTCAACAAGTAAGCAGCGAAATATATAACCAAGCGTTTACTGTTTGCTGTTCAGTTAACTTAAAGAACAAGCATAAATATACTTAGCAACTCGCGAAGAAAAAGGAGAAAGTGTGTAGGCTAGAAGTGGCTCAAGCAACAACATTTGAAGAAATAAGTGCGTCTGACTTTTTCTATCGAAATCGAGACATCGCTGGCTTAACAAATCCTTCACGTGCAATATTCGTAGCAATTAGAGAAATTGTTGAAAACTCTCTGGACGCTGCAGAAAGCCAGAAAATTCCGCCTGACATTTATGTTCGTTTATCTTTTGAGAGTGAAGCAACAAAGGAAACCCAAATTTACAAGCTACGTGTTCAAGATAATGGTTCAGGTATTCAGCCACGTTTTATTCCTTCAGCTTTTGGACAAGTCCTCTACGGCTCCAAATACAAGCTTAAGCAGATGAGGGGTACATTCGGCTTAGGTGGCAAAATGGCTGTTTTGTACGGTCAAATCACTACCCATCAACCCGTGACAGTTACATCCAGCACGGGGCAAGCGAAAATTTACAGTTTCAAGTTGATGATTGACATTCAACGCAACCGCCCAATAATCTTGGATAGAAAAGTCTTGATTAACAAGGACAATTGGCGGGGAACAATAGTTGAATTTACGATAGAAGGCGATTACCTTCGGGCTATGCCTAAGATTCTGGAGTATTTTAAGCAAACAGCCATGGTTAACCCGTATGCGAACCTAACATTTGTTGATCCAAAAGGCAGGTTGTACAAGTTCACTCGGGCAACAACTGACATGCCTGAGCCGCCTAAGGAAACTCTTCCACATCCGTACGGTGTTGACGTAGAGTTGCTTCAACGGCTAATCCAGATTACTCCTTACAGTAACATGCTGGAATTTTTGAAGGGACATTTTCACCGAGTAGGTGAAATTACAGCCCAAAAATTTCTAGAGTTCAGCGCCCTGCCTCCGAGCAAGAATCCTAAAAAATTGACGCATGAAGAAATAGTGCGCTTGATGCAAAATCTTAAAAAATTCAAAGATTTTTTGCCGCCTGATGCAAGTTGCTTGTCACCATTGGGTGAAGAATTGTTAAAGGCAGGTGTGATAAAGGAATTAAAACCTGAGTACCTCGTGGTTCATCAACGTAAACCGTCAACTTATGCGGGTCATCCATTCATAATTGAAATGGCAGTTGCTTATGGCGGAGATGTGCCTAAACAAGGAAATTTTATGATTTACCGATTTGCCAACAAGATTCCCCTTTTGTATGATGAAGCCAGTGACGTTTCCTTCAAGGTTATTTCTGCTATAAATTGGCGCCGCTACAAGGTGACTCCCGACATGCCGATTGCCATTGTCATTCATATTTGCAGCACAAAAGTTCCGTACAAAACAGTTGGGAAAGAATTCATTGCTGACAGACCTGAAGTTCGAAGAGAAGAGGCAAATGCACTGCGTGAAGTTGCTCGTCAACTACAGCATTTCCTGTCAAAACAGGAACATGTGCACATGGAGAAGAAGCGACTTGGAATTTTCAGCAAGTATTTGCCTAGAATTGCCCAGTTTTCATCCATGTTAGCTGGGAAAAAGAAAATCCCTGATATTGAAAAGTTATTGAAGAGTGTGCAAAAGTATGGCGCAGACGAAGAAAGCTAAAATTGTAGAGAGAAAAAATGAGGTCATTGGAGGCCTAAAGAAGTTTGGCACGGAAATTTATAATCAGCTTGACCAAGGAGTCTTTCCGACTATTAATATGCCAAGCCGTTCGACAGAGAACATTAATTTTGATCCTGTATTGCGCCAGTATGTTTTAGGAGAAAAGAATGTCAGCCGAAGCGCACGGAACATTCGACATATTAAGCCTTTTACACAGTTGGCGTGGGCTGCAATGTTCAGTAACGAGTTGACTTCGCAACGCAAGACTTCGACTTTAAGAGATGTCTATTATTCAGCTCAAGCATACGAGATGACGTTCACTGACCAACAGGAATCAAACAACATCATAACTGATCTAGAAACGCTAACAGGGTTTGCTCGTGAAGACTTTCACATTTTTCCTGAAGAGCGCTCTGCAATTTTTGGAGATTTAACAATCAGCTACACAGTCCCAGGCTACGAAGGAAGGACCTTAAACTTGACAAGTCACCCAGACGGCGTTCTCATCGGCCCAGCTTTAACCTCCGCCGAATTCATCAATACAAAAGCTGACAAAGTAATCGCAATTGAGAAAGGTGCATTGTTCACACGGTTTATTGAAGAAAACGTTCATAACAAGCACAAGGCCATGCTAATTTCCTGTGGTGGTCAAGCACCAAGACAAACCCGCAGCTTTATACGCAGACTTCACGATGAACTAAACTTGCCAGTTTACATTTTAACCGATGGAGACCCATGGGGAATGCATATTGCCCAAGTTATTATTTCAGGTTCAGCAAATGCGGCACACTTGCGAGAATTGAACACTCCTGATGCGGTTTGGAGTGGAGTTTGGGCTTCAGACATAATTGAATACAAGCTACCCACGGACCCACTTGACGAAGTAGACATCAAAAGACTTTACGAGTTGCAGAAAGACCCAAGATACCAGGATGATCCACTCTGGCAACGAGAAATCAAACTATTCCTTAAAATCAAGCGCAAGGCAGAACAAGAGGCTTTCAGCCGCTACGGGTTGACGTACATCGTTGACGAATACTTGCCGACAAAGCTGGGGAAAAAATAGCTTTTTGAAGGAAGACTCCCGTTGAAGGAGTAACAGTCTTAAGCAAACTAGATAGCTCAAATAGCAGTCCTTCCTTAGCAACTCAAGTGTGAAGGAAGAAAAAAGGTCATCAGTTGTATCTTTTCTTGTACAACTTTTTTCTTTAAAAATTGCACAAGTGGTTGAATTTGTGTAGAGGAAATGGCTAAATAGCAGTCAAACTCCGAAACGCTTATATTTTGAAGGCTATGTCTTTTTTGCAGGTTCGAAGCAATGTCTATTAACTCAAGAAATGATAGCGAATTCAGATCATATCTTTAGCTTCGAATACTGCTTTTATTATTATTTTCCTTAAGCTCAGAACTTAAGTTTTAAGAAAAGTTCTGGGCAAAGCATGGGTGTAACTTATGGAAAAAAATAATTCTAACAAAAAAATTGTGGTTAAATTTGGCGGTTCAAGCCTTGCTGACCATGAAAAATTACTCAAGGCTGCAGTTGCCGTAGTGAATGAGGCAAAAAAAGGCACACAGATAGCCGTTGTAGTTTCAGCAATGGGCAAGACAACCGACATACTCATGACCACAGCAAAAAACACTTCAAATGGTAAACTCGAAAAACATGATTTAGATGATATACTCTCGATGGGTGAGCGAACCAGTGTGCGGATATTTGCTGCAGCGCTTAAGACTAACGGTGTAAACGCCTGTTACTTCGACCCAATTGATGACAAATGGCCAATAATAACTGACTCAACATTCCAAAACGCAAATCCAATCCTCACAGAATGCAAAAAAAATATTAACCAAGCAATCCAGCCGATAATTGAAAAGAACATTATACCTGTAATTGCAGGTTTTTTAGGGAAAACCAAAGACGGTAAAATCACCACTCTCGGAAGAGGGGGAAGCGACACAACTGCATTCATAATCGCCGAAGCATTGGACGCAAACGAAATAGTTTTAGTAACTGATGCAGATGGCATAATGTCCTCTGATCCAAAAATTGTAAAAACCCCACAAAAACTAAGTGAAATCGACGTTAGCACATTAGTTGGCTTAGCAGACTCAGGAGCGAAATTCATCCATACCAAAGCCTTAAAGTACAAACCTAAAAACATCAACGTTCGAGTGATCAGTAATTCTCAGGGCAACCTCACGCAAGAAGGAACGCATAATAACAGGTGGGTTAGCCACCGAACTTGACGCTGAAATCGCACATGATTCACCAGTTGCTGAAATAACCGTGGTTGGAAACGGATTATCCGCAAACCCGCAAATCATACAGGAAATGGCGGAAAAAGTCAAACAGCACACGCAACTTTTAGGCATGTCAATGAATACAAACTCCGCCATACTCTATGTTTCACAGGAAAAAGAAAAAAATCTAAGCGCTCTCTTCAACGATATCCACAAGATAACAATAAGCCACTCTGAAACTATAGCGATGGCAGTCAAAAAAGACCTTGTTTTCATTAAAACAAGCGGTGTTGGGCTTGAAGAAACACATGGCATAATTGGAAAAATCAGCGAAGACCTTAGATTAAACGGCATAAACATATCAGGAATATTAACAATTACATCAAGCATTCTACTCTTTGTAGACTGGAATGAAAAGGAAGAAGCACTCAAGTTAATCAAAAACTCATTAAGAAAACAAAAATAAAAGGTTGAAAAAAAAATGAACTCAGGAAAAACTCGCAGATTAAAAAGAATCATGCAGCAAGACAACCGAACATAATCGTTCCGATGGATCACGGTGTAACAATCGGCCCAGTTCAAGGAATAGGCAACATGCAGCAAATAATTAACCAACTCGTAGAAGGACAAGTTGACGCAGTACTTGTCCACAAAGGCATAGCAAAAATAGTTGACACAAAAAACGCAGGATTAATCGTAATGCTATCAGGTCTGTCCAACTTAAGCCCCAAACGTAAACAGCAAAGCCCAAGTATGCACAGTTCAAGAAGCCATCAGAATCGGCGCAGACGCAGTATCAGTACACGTAAACGTGGGCGCACAAGATGAAGAAAAAATGCTTGAAAACCTCGGCAAAGTAGCCGAAGAATGCGAAGCATACGGAATTCCATTACTTGCAATGATGTACCCAAGAGGACCAAAAATACAAAATGAACATGCACCAGACCTTGTTGCACACGCAGCGAGAATAGGAGCAGAACTAGGCGCAGACATAATAAAAGCAAACTACACAGGCAGCATAGAAACCTTCAAGGCAGTGGTTGAAAGCTGTCCGGTACCAGTAGTTATTTCAGGAGGACCAAAATGCAAAACGCCCAAAGAAATTCTTCAAACAGCCCATGACTCTGATAAAAGCTGGAGGAGCAGGACTCACCATTGGACGAAACATTTTCCAGTATGAAAACCCTGCTTTAATAGCTAAGGCACTTAAAAGCATAGTTCATGATGGAGTCTCTGTTGATCAAGCGCTTAAATTGCTTGGTGAAAGCAATTGAAGGAACTCTGGTTTGAAATAACACAGGTTGATTCACAAAAGGATAAAGAAGCATTACTTAGCCTTGCCAATGAAAACGCAGATGTAATCCTTGAAAACGGGCAAGCAATAAGCCGAAATGGCAAAGAGGAAATAGCTTTTCTTGCTGACCTAAACGAAAAAAACATTGCACAATTAAAAAACGAAGGCAAAAAAACCGCCATTCAAATAAGTCATTAAAGGAAAAGAAGACGAAAACAAAGCAGCAAAAGCAGCCCAACTTCAAGTTGATTACATAATCATAAACTGTCTTGATTGGCGAGTAATTCCATTAGAAAACCTGATCGCTAAAAAACGAGGAAAAAGCAAACTAATCGCTCATGTCACGACAGCGCAGGACGCAAAACTTGTTCTTGAAGCGCTGGAACTTGGAACAGACGGCGTTTTACTGGAAACCAAGATTCCAGACGAGCTCTCAAAGACTATTAATATTGTCAAAACCATAAATCCGCAAGTTATCTTAGTAGCCGCCAAAGTCTTAGCAATCAAACCGATTAGTTCCGGAGCAAGAGTTTGCGTTGACACCTGCGACTTAATGTCTTCAGGCGAAGGAATGCTTGTCGGATGCCAATCAGCAGGCTTCTTTTTAGTTGAAGCGGAAGTGAACGAAAACCCTTACGTTGCATCAAGACCGTTCCGTGTTAACGCGGGACCAGCATCGCAGTATACTCTTACGTCGCTTCAGAATACTCGTTACCTCTCTGAATTGAAAGCTGGCGATGAAGTCTTAGTTGTGAACAGAGAAGGAAAAGTTAGAATTACGAACGTTGGAAGGTCAAAAATTGAATTCCGACCCTTAATATTAGTTGAAGCCAAAGTAAACAACACGAAAATCAAAACCATACTTCAAAACGCAGAAACCATTTGTGTAGTAACTCCCAGCGGTTCAAAACCTGTAACAGAATTAAAACCAAACGATGAAGTCTTAGTGCATTTAGCCGCGAAAGGAGGAAGACACTTCGGCGTATCCGTCCCTGAAGAAATGGTGATTGAAAAGTGACAACCAGAATCTGCGTGTCAATTCTTCCCAAAGACATATCTGAAGCACAGAATCTAATCGAGAAGGCAGAAAAAGCACACGCAGACTTCATCGAAGTAAGAATGGACAAACTGGAAAACTCGCGAAAACTATCAGACCTCCCAGCAAGCACCAAAATTCCCTTAATCGCCACAAACAAAATGTTAAGCGAAAAAGGCTATTTCTCAGGTTCTGAAACGCAACGAAACCAAACGTTAATCCAAGCGGCAAAAGCAGGTTTTAACTACGTCGATTTGAACCTGCAGAGTTCAAAGCTTAAGGAACTAGTTAAAGAAATGAAAGCGTTAGGCGCTGAATCGATTGTTTCTCACCATAATTATGATGGACCACTAAGCATTGAAGAAATGAACGGAATTCTTGAAAAAGAAATCGCTCAGCGGAGCAAGTATCTGCAAAATTGTAACGACTGCAAGAAAAAGCCAAGACAATTTGGAATCCCTAAATTTTATTTCCGCAAACTCAAGCAAGACAAAACTTGTTTGTTTCTGCATGGGGGAACAGGGCAAAGTTTCAAGACTTCTCTCCCCAACTTTCGGCGCATTCTTCACGTTTGCCTCAATCGAAAAAGACAAACATACTGCACCAGGACAAATGACTATTCAAGAAATGAAAGATGCAATCGACCTTTTGGGGTTAAAATGAATGGGTATAACGGGAAAAACACGCTTGTTCGGAGTTATTGGTGACCCGATAGAGCACAGTTTAAGCCCCATCTTGCATAATGCAGCATTTGACCATTTAAAAATGGATTATGTTTTTTTAGCCTTTAGAGTAAAAAAGGAAAACGTGGAAAACGCGTTGAAAGGCATGCGTGCATTAGACATTCACGGGTTAAACGTTACAATGCCTCATAAAAGTACAGTAATTAATTATTTAGATGAAATTGATCAAACTTCCAAATCACTAAATGCCGTTAACACGATTCTAAACAAGGATGGTAGGCTTTGCGGTTTTAACACGGACGGAGTTGGCGCATTAAGGGCTTTGGAAAAAAACGATGTGAATCTAAAAGGGAAAAAGTTGCTTTTGCTTGGAGCAGGTGGGGCTGCAAGAGCCATTGCGTACAGTTTGGCTCAAAAAGTTGGTGAACTGATAATTTTAAATCGGACTGGTAAACAGGCAGAAAATTTAGCGGCAGTTTTAAGGCGAAATGTGAATAAGAAAATTGTTTCCAAAGCGCTTACCTCAAGTAATGTGCATGAGAGCCTTAAGGAGTCGGATATTCTTGTTAATGCTACTTCAGTGGGAATGAAACCAAACGTTGACCAAAGTTTAGTTGCGGCTGAATGGCTAAAACCTGACTTAGTAGTGATGGATATTGTGTATAATCCTGTTGAAACAAAACTGATAAGGGACGCGAAAAAGGCAAAGGCCAAAGTTGTAAACGGCGTTGAAATGCTAATCTACCAAGGTGCAGCATCCTTCACAATCTGGACGTCTCAGCCAGCACCAATCGAAGTTATGAGACAAGCAGCATTAGAACATTTAAAGGTGTAAAAAATGGCGGGAAAAGCAGTTGCAATATCTTACGGTGCAGCAACGATAGTTAACGCAATTGCCTTAGGAAAGGGTGCCGCGTTTGGAGTTGACTTATGGACTAAAGCTGAATTAGAATTAACCGATGACCCAAAAAATGTGGAAGCAACAATCACTTCAGATCCAAAAGAAAACACTCTTCTAACCAAAAAAACTGTGCTGAGAATACTGCAACGATTCGGGTTAGAAAATAAGTATGGTGCCAAAGTGAAAACTTACTCAAACATTCCCATTGCTAGAGGACTAAAAAGTAGCAGTGCCGCCGCAAACGCCGTTGCCCTCGCAACCCTTGGCGCTTTAGGCAAGAGCCTGGATGATTTAGAAGTTGTAAAGTTAGGTGTTGAAGCGGCCTTTGATGCCAATGTCACGGTTACAGGAGCTTTTGATGATGCATGCGCTTCATTTTTTGGCGGAGCATTAGTTACTGATAACTCGAAACGAGAAATAGTTAAGCAGTTCCCGTTGCCGAGCGATTTAACTGTGCTGTTTCATGTTCCACCCAAAAAATCTTACACTGCACAATCCAATTTTGCTGGACTGCAAACTGTTAAGCCACTTGTTGAAATCGCCTACAACGAAGCCTTAAAAGGCAACTTCCTAGAAGCGTTAACGCTTAACGGTTTGATTTATTCTTCAGCCTTAGGATACGACACTACCATAGCATTGGATGCTTTAGCGGCAGGAGCCGTTGCAGCAGGACTATGCGGCAAAGGACCAGCGATAACAGCACTTGCACCTAAGAATAAAGTCAAACCTGTAATTGCGGCGATGAAAAGTTATGAGGGCGAAATTCTGCAAGCGAATTTGAACAATTCAAAAGCAACGGTGCTCTAGCTCATGACTAACGTGATTGTAAAGAAAACCTTGAAACTAAATGGTTCCGTCAATGCGCCCTCCTCGAAAGCTTACACTCAAAGAATGCTCATAGCCGCTTCTCTATCAAATGGCCCTGGAAAAGTGATGAATCCACTCTTGTCTGAGGACACTTCAGCCACTCTACGCGCTGTTACCGCTTTAGGCGCGAAAGTAAAGATTGCAAAAAATGCCTGGATTGTTGAAGGCACTAATTCGCTTACTGCGGCAAAGGAACCGATTGACTGTGGTGAATCTGGAGCCACCTTGCGATTCATGATACCCATTGCAGCATTAGCATCGGGTGCTTCAACGTTTATTCTTGGACAAGGCTTAGAGAAAAGACCCATTGAACCCTTACTGAAAAGCCTCAATGATTTAAGAGTACAAGTTACTCAAGAAAGAATCTCCGATAAAACCGCGCTGATCGTTAGCGGTGGCGGAATCAATGGAGGAGAAACGTCTATGCCTGGAGATGTGAGTTCCCAGTTCGTTTCAGGCCTAATGTTTGCATGCCCGATGGCAAAAAAACCAACTAAAGTAACGCTTACATCGCCATTGGAGTCTGAAGATTACGTTAAGATGACACGAGAGGTTCTGGCAATGCATCAGGTGAAGGTTGATTTCCAAGATAATTTTAGAAGCATTAGTATACCTTCACGCCAAATTTACAAGCAATCTGACTGCAAGGTGCCTGGCGATTTTTCGTCAGCTGCTTTTCTTTTAGCCGCTGCTGCAATAACAGATTCAGAGGTGCAGGTTAACAATCTTGATTATCAGACTCTTCAAGGCGATAAAGTTATTTTGGACATTTTGAAACAAATGGGTGTAAAGGAAAAAATGAGTAAGGGCAAAGTTAGGGTTGAAGGGTCTACCAATCCGCTCATGCCGTTGAATTTGGATGCAAAGAATATTCCTGATCTCGTGCCGGTTTTAACGGCGCTTGCATGTTTTGCTAATGGTACTTCTAAAATATATGGTGCTCATAGACTTAGGTTTAAGGAGTCTGATAGGTTGTCTTCCATTTGTGTTGAGTTAGAAAAGATGGGAGCGCAAATAGATGTTATTGAAAGCAGCCTAACGGTTAAAGGTTCATGCAACTTGCATGGTGCAATCATTGATCCGCATAATGATCACCGTATCGCGATGGCTTGTGCAGTTGCAGCTTTGCGCGCAAATGGAGAAACCAAGATTCAGGATGCTGAATGCGTTAGAAAATCTTATCCGCAATTCTTTACTGATTTAAGCAGTATAGGAGCTGAGGTTGTTGGCGGGAAATTCGATAGGTAAAGAATTTACTGTAACCACTTTTGGGGAAAGCCACGGCAAAACTGTCGGCATTGTGGTAGATGGCTGCCCAGCTGGGCTTTCACTTTCTGAAACTGATTTTCAAATTGAGCTTGATAGGCGGGTTCCCAAAGAGCAGAAAATCGTTTCAGGAAGAACTGAAAAGGATACCGCAAAAATACTTTCAGGAGTCTTTAATGGATTCACAACGGGCGCTCCAATATGTGTGACAGTGCAGAATAAGGATGTTGATTCGAGCGCTTATGAGGAGATTAAGGATTTGCCAAGGCCAAGTCACTCGGATTATCCTGCCCGCTTAAAGTATGGTGGTTTTAATGATTATCGTGGTGGCGGAAGGTTTTCCGGAAGAGTAACAGTTGCACTGGTCTTGGCTGGTGTCATCGCTAAGAAGCTTCTTGGCAAAGTCAACGTTGAAGTCTACGCTTATACAAAATCGATTGGCACAGTGAAAATGGACAAGTCACTGAGTGTTGAGGAAATTCGCGACAGCACTTTTTCTTCAGCGGTTCGCTGTCCAGATTTGAAGCTTGCAAAGAAAATGGAAGAAGCAATCGTTGCAGCTAAGAAGGATGGCGATAGCGTTGGTGGAACAATCGAATGCATCGCTCTGAATGTTCCAGTTGGTGTCGGTGACCCCTTGTTTGATTCTTTAGATGCGGATATCGCTAAAATATTGTTCACCATTCCAAGCGTTAAAGGTGTGGAGTTCGGAGTTGGGTTTAAAGCTGCTGAGTTGAAGGGTTCAGAAAACAATGACGCCTACACTGTAAAGAACGGGAAGGTAACAACTCTAACTAATAATGCAGGTGGCATATTGGGTGGATTATCAAGTGGTATGCCATTAATTGTAAGAGTCGCAGTGAAACCGACTCCTTCCATAGGAAAAGAGCAGAAGACTGTTAGTTTATCCAAAATGAAAGATGAAGCCTTTAGCGTTAAGGGTAGGCATGACCCCTGCATAGTTCCTAAAGCTGTGCCCATTGTAGAATCAGCAGTTGCGATAACTCTTGTTGATCACTTGATTCGGGCAGGTTTTATAGCGAAAGTTTTGAAGGAGCAATAAATAATGAGCGACGATATAGAGCGGCATCGTAAACGTATTGATGAAATTGATGATCAAATACTAAATGCTTTGATTGAAAGAGTAAACGTATGCAAAGCTATTGGTCAAGCAAAGAAAAAACAGGGAAAACCTGTAAAAGACGCGTTAAGAGAAAAAGAGCTTCTCAACCGTCTGAAGAAAAAAGCAAGCCAGTTCGATTTGAATCCTGTTCAGGTTGAAGCGGTTTACCGCGAAATAGTTAATATGTGCAGTGCTGTTCAAGAGTAGAAAAAGAACTCTTAACGGAGAGTATTGTCCAATGCTGTATGAATTAAACGAGAAAGCCCTAAGACTTGAAAATGAAGGAAAAAAAATAATTCGATTAAACTTAGGCGACCCAGACTTAGCTACGCCTAATGAGATAATTGAAGCTGCGTACGCGTCTATGAAGGCGGGAAAAACAAAGTATTCCTCGTCTTACGGTGAAAAAAAATTACGGGACAAAATCGCAGAATTTCACGGTGTCAAAACTGACAACGTCGTAATTACATCTGGTTCTAAATGGGGCATTTTCGCCACAATGTACTTGTTGATGAAGGGCGGAGGAAACGTAATTATCCCAACGCCATATTGGACAGCTTACGACTTAATGGCTAAAAGCCTCGGCTTCCAGTTTAAACTGTTAAGAACGGAACTTGAAAATGATTGGAAAGTTGACCTTGACAAGCTTGAAGGCATGATTGATAAAGACACTCGGTTGATAATTCTCAACAACCCCAATAACCCGACAAGCAAAGCCATAGATGCAAAAACTCTTGACGGAATAGTTGAAATAGCCAACAAGAAAGGTGTCACGATCTTATCCGACGAAATCTACGGAACAATCAGTTTCGTTAAAACAAAAAGCATCCTAGAATACGGAGACAACCACATTTTATCCAACGGTTTCTCCAAAACATTTACTATGACCGGCTGGCGAATCGGATACATCATTGGAAACAAGATACTCATTGACAACATAACTAAATTAAATCAAATAACAATTAACAACGTTCCCGTTTTCATACAAGATGCCGCATTGAAAGCTTTGGAAATGCAAAAACAACTCGCAACAAAAATACAAAAAGAGTATCAGCAAAGGGCAGAAATGGCAAGCAAAATTCTTTCAAAAGCTGGACTATCATTCTCCAAACCAGATGCCCCGTTCTACGTGTTTCCAAAGAAGTCAGGTTTGAACTCTGAGAAATTCTGTTTAGACCTGCTTGACAAAGGCGTCGCGATAGCTCCAGGGACATCTTTTGGAGATTACCCTGAGCATTTCAGAATATCCTTAACCGCACCAAGAGACGAAATAAAAGTTGGTCTAGAGAGGATTTGCGAGGAGCTTACTTAAATGAGAATTGCCATCCTTGGCGCCGGCAAGATGGGTGTTTGGTTCGCAAAATTCTTTCAATCCAAAGGCTACGCTGTTACTGTTGCTGACAGAAAAAAAGAAAAACTATTAAAATTTGAGAAGGAGCTCGGGGTTAAGACTGCTGGATTCGTTGACGCCGTTAAAGATGCTGATCAAGTTTGGATTTGCGTGTCAATCAACGCTTTCGAAGAAATAGTAAAAAAAATCGCTCCAGCAATTCACGATGGTCAAGTTGTTTTGGATATTTGTTCGATAAAGGAAACACCAGTAAAACTAATGCATGAGCACATAAGACACGGCTTAGTTTTGGGCACTCACCCAGTTTTCGGTCCAGGCAGCAAAGGAGTTGAACACAAAGCATTCATCCTAACACCGACAAACGATAAAGAACAAAAATTCGCCCTGAAGAATTCAAAGAATGGCTTGAAAAAGAAAAAGCAAACGTCTTCATAATATCACCTGAGAAACATGACAAGCTAATGTCGATTGTTTTAGGCTTACCCCATTTCGTTGGAGTAGTCGCCTGCGAAACTCTTTTGGAACAGGAAAATTTGGCGGAGTCAAAAAAAGTTGCGGGTACGACTTACAGGATGCTTTTCACTTTAGCTGAGGCAACAGCATTGGAAACACCCGACTTGTATGCTAGCCTTCAAACTAGTTTGCCGGATTTAGGAAAAATTGAGGATTCTTTTATTGCAAAGGCTGAAGAATGGCTTAATTTAATCAAAAAGAAAGATGAAGCTGCAATTGTTAAGCGCATGGAACTGTTGAAGACTAAACTCTTGAAAGCGGACAAGGATTTCGCAGAATCATATGAAGTCATGTACAAAATGCTGGAATCAACAGAAAAATGAGGAGCATGCAACGACTAAAACCTTGCTAGTCAACTGTTCTCTCAAAAACACAGTGAACAAGGATTTATTCGCAGCAATCAACAAATTTAGTGAATTCAAAGTCGTTCCATATAGTGAAGTTTCTGAAGACTTTTGCGTTGACAAAGACTTTGATGCCATAGTTATTAGCGGCTCAGCTGCCAGGGTAGTTGATCAAGCAGATCGAGCCAAATTCAAAGGAGTTGTGCATTTGGTTCAAACCTGCAAATTGCCGATTTTCGGCATCTGTTTTGGTCACCAAATACTCTGCTGGGCGCTAGGTGCCAAAGTAGGTTCGCTTCCCCAAGGAGTCTTGGAACGCTTTGAAAATATTCAAGTCTTGGACAAAGACGCAATTTTCGCTGGCTTCCCTGACAAGCAAGCGTTGCTACTGGCGGAAAACCACTTTGACTACGTTCTAAAAGACAGCCTCGAAAAAGCGGGATTCAAGTTGATAGCGGATTCAGCCTCATGCGAAGTAGAAGCCGTCAAGCACACCAGCAAACCCTTCTACGGAGTCCAATTCCACCCAGAACGCACAACCATAAAAAACCAAACAAACCCTGAAGGACACAAAGTCATACAAAACTTCTTTGAAAAGATTGCAAAATAATTCTAATAACGAGAATGTTTCGTTTAAGAGCGTGTGTTTCAGCTTATTTTTCGCGCTCAAAAAACTGAAAAATAAGATGCCATTCAATCTTTTCTTTTAATGCAGTTCGACAGGTTGTGCAGGAGACATGCCAGGTTCTACAATCACCGCAGTTCCATAGGCAAGAACTTCTGTCATTGAACTACTCATCTCTGATGTGTCAAAGCCAACGGAGACAACTGCATTTGCTCCCAAGCGCTTAGCATGATCACTGAGTCGTTGAATAGCCTGTGCGCGTACTTGTTCGAGGAGTTTCGTGTACACTTTTATTTCTCCGCCACCCCAAGCTCGGAAATATGCCCAAATATTTTGACCTAATCCACGAGACCTGACAATCAACCCAAATGTCATGCCAATGACACGCGTTACGTGATATCCTGAAACGAATGGTGTCGTTACAATGAACATATCAGATGGAGGCTTGAATGGTTCTGGTGTGGCGAGAGTGTTCACCTTATTTCCCTGCTTTGATTTATTGACTTCTACTTCTTCGTTTTTGCTTGCTTCTTCACTGTCTAATACATTCCGCGTCACATTAATCCCCACTAATCATGATATCCACGCGCTATTCAAACAATTTCTAATTTTTGGTTAATTATTTATGCCTTTGGATAGGAGCCCAGAATCTTCACAAATGTCACGTACTTCTCTAGAGCTTCCAAAGCTTCTGTGCAACGCTTTTCCGTTCGATGCCCCTCGAAGTCCAAATAAAAATTATACTGCCAAGCAGTGGTTTTAGTAGGTCTGGATTCAATGCGGGTGAGGTTAATGTTCCGTTTAGCAAATTCACCCAAGACATGATAAAGCGCTCCTGGCTCATGAGTTGCAGAGAAAATAATTGATGTTTTGTCTCTTCCAGTTACAGGCGAATCCTCATGAGACAAAACAAAAAAACGAGTATAATTCTCCAAGTTATCCGCGAGGTCTTTGGCCAGGATTTTCATGCCGTAGATTTCTGCGGCTTTTTCACTTGCTATCGCGGCTACATTTTTGAGATTTTTTTCTTTGATTATTTTGACGCTTCCTGCGGTGTCGTAAGTTGGAATAATTTCCCATTTTTGCTTTTCAAGAAAAATGCTGCATTGCGCTAGAGCTTGTGGATGAGAATAAACAGTCTTTAACATTTTTATCGTTGTAGATGGGTTAACTATTAAGCAATGAGCGATTTTTACTATTACTTCGCCCTTAACTTTCAGGTTATAATTAAAGAATAAGTCGTAAGTTTGGTTGACGCTGCCTTCGATGGAGTTCTCGACTGGAACAACGCCCGATTGAACTTTTTTTTGCTTTATGTTTTCGAAAACGGTTTTGAAGTCCTTGCAAGGCTCGACGTCAACTTTTTCTCCAAAGAAAGAGTAGACTGCGCTTTCGCTGTATGCGCCTCGTTCGCCTTGAAAGGCTATTTTCACTTTTTGTTTCCCTGCTTTCTATTTTTTAGTAGGCACTTGTTTATGCCATTTATCATTGCTTCAACGCTTGCCATAACTATGTCTTCTCTTGCGGCGCGTGCTGAAACCATGTGACCCTTATCGTCTTCCACCTTTATAATGACTTCAGCTACTGCGTTTGAGCCTCCAGTTATTGCTTCAAGACGGTACTCGCTTAAACGGATTTTTTCCAGATTGTTGGTTAATTTCTGGATAGCCTTCAGTACTGCGTCCACGGGGCCAACGCCAGTCTCAGCTGCGGTGTACTCTTTTCCATCTAAGACCAGGCGTACTGAAGCTGTCGGAAGCACTTTTATTCCGGTTACAACTGCTAAATCGCATAAGTCAACGATTTTTTCTTCTTGTATCACTTCACCCATAACCGCTGAGGTCAGAGCTATTAGATCGGCGTCTGTCACTGTCTTGCCCTTATCGCCTAACTCCTTAACTCGTTGAACAATTTCTTTCAGCTGCTCCATGTTAGGGTTTATTCCTATTTCTTCAAGTTCAGCTTTTATTCCACGAGTTCCCGCCAGTTTGCCAGCAACCAACTTTCTTGAACGACCAACCAATTCAGGTTTAATAGGTTCGAAGGTTAGCGGTTTCTCTGTTACTCCACGTGTGTGAATTCCAGACTCATGAGCAAAAGCATTTTCACCTACGATTGCTTTGTTTGCTTGCACTTGTATGCCCGACAGAGACGAAACCAGTTTTGAAGTGCTGTACAGTAAGCGTGTATTTACGCTTGTTTTACACTTGTAAAGCATGTGCAAAGCCATAACAACTTCTTCCAAGGAAGCATTGCCAGCGCGTTCACCTAAACCGTTAACGGCAACATGCACCTGAGCAGCTCCTGCTTCCACCGCTGCTAGCGAGTTTGCAACAGCCATGCCAAAATCATCATGACAATGAATGCTGATTGGAACAGAAACCGTGGATTTTAGCTCCTCAATCAGCTTGACAGGTTGTTCTAGGAGTCATTATGCCTACGGTATCGGGAACGTTAAGCCTATCCATGCCTGCTTTCTCAGCAGTTTTGCAAACCTCTTTTAAGAAGGGCAGCTTGGAGCGGGTTGCATCCATGGGTGAAAACTCGACTGTTAGCCCATGTTTTTTGGCGTATTCGATTGAGTCAACTGTTGATTTAAGAACTTGTTCTGGTGTTAATCCTAAAGCGTACTTCATCTGCACATCTGAAGTTGAAATGAAAATGTGAATTGTATTAACGTCACATCCGATTACCGCGTCAACATCGCCCTGGATAGCCCGTGATAAACCGCAAGTTTCCTTTACAAACCCAGCTTTCGCTATTTCTTTAACAACTTTTTTTTCTCCTTCAGATGAGCTGGGAAAACCTGCTTCAATAACATCAACCCCTAGTAACCCCAGTTGCTTTGCAATCTCCATTTTGTCATCGAACGTTAACGAGACTCCGGGTGATTGCTCACCATCTCGTAGGGTTGTGTCAAAAATGCGGACATACTTTGAATTGTTCATTTTGTATTCAACCATTCTTCATTATTGCTGCAGCGATAGCTTCAGCCATTTGCAAGGTTGTAGCTTTTCCGCCGCAGTCTGGTACAGATTGATGATTCTCAAGAGCGTAGATTACGCCTTTCTCGATTGCTTTTCCTGCATCAATGCATCTTTGGTCATTGTGTTTTTCGCCCAGCCAATTCATCATCATTTGCGCCGCTAAAATCATGGATATTGGGTTAGCTGTTTGCTTACCTGCCCTATTAGGTGCTGAGCCATGAATCGGCTCAAACAAAGCAAAATTGTCCCCAATGTTTGCTCCCGGAGCCATTCCTAATCCACCTATTAACTGGGCTGCTTCATCAGAGAGAATGTCGCCGAACATGTTCGGAGTAACAAAGACATCAAATTCTTGAGGTTCTTTTATCAGCCGCATCGACGCAGCGTCGACGTAAAGCTCGTTGAATGCGATATCTGGGTATTGTTTCGCTGTTTCTCTGCATACGCTGGCGAATAAACCGTCGGTTACACGCATAACGTTTGCTTTATGAATTGCTGTTACTTTCTTCTTGCCGTTTCGTAATCTCGCTAACTCAAAGGCTTTCTTTGCTATTCGTTCGCAGTTTTTGCGTGTAATAACTCTTAAGCAAATAGTTGTGTCATTGCCAATTGTAAATTCTAAGCCTTTGTAAACATCCTCTGTATTCTCCCTGACAAACAGCATGTCAATGTCAGGACGTGCTACGGCAACTGATGGATAAGCCTTCAGTGGTCGCAAATTGGCGTATAGATCGAACATTAATCGCAGTTTTACAATAACGTCTGCTGCGGTTTCTCCTACAGGCCCTTTTAGGCATGCGTCAGAATCTTTGATTTTCTGTACACTGTCTTCCGGTAAGGGCACGCCTCTTTGCTCAAGGCAAGTGTCGCCTGCTTGTGCGTCAATCATTTTCAGTTTCAGGTTGAATTTTTCTTGAACTGCATCCAGAACTTTTAGTGTTGCTTCTGTTAGTTCTGGACCAATTCCATCACCGGATATTACGGATATTTTGTATTCATTCATTGGTTTTTCTGTCTCCTGCGTAGATTTTCTATTAATCCTCCATCTGAAAGAATTTCCAGTATGAATGTGGGGAGCTTGTCTACTTGGAAGCTTTTGCCCTTTGTGTTGTTTTCTATCTTGCCCGTTTCGAAATCAACAGTTAATTCATCGCCTGTTTCAACTGCTGCTGATATAGCTGGGCATTCGATTACTGGCAAGCCTATGTTGATTGAGTTTCGGTAGAAAATTCTGGCGAAAGATTCGGCTATTACGCATTTTACGCCTGAGTATTTTAAGGCTAATGGTGCTTGTTCTCTGCTTGATCCGCAACCAAAGTTTCTACCGCCGACTACAATCACGCCTTTTTGCGCTTTTTCAGGGAAGTCTGCATCTAAACCTTCTAGGGCGTGTTTAGCTAATTCTTTAGGGTCAACCAACACTAAATATTTGCCAGGCAGAATCACGTCAGTATCAATGTTGTTTCCGAATTTTATTGCAGTTCCCTTTATTTTCAAAGTCATTTATTTTACCTCCAGTTTTCTTGGATCAGTTATTTTTCCTGTAACGGCTGAAGCTGCTACTGTAGCGGGGGAAGCTAAGAAAACATTAGCTTTGGTGCTACCCATTCTTCCTATGAAGTTACGGTTTGAAGTGCTAACGCATGTTTCATCTGCTGCTAATAATCCAATGTGCCCGCCCAAGCAGGGACCACATGCTGAGCCGCAAACGATGGCGCCTGCATCAGTAAATATCTCTAATAAGCCCTCTTGTAGAGCTTGCTTGTATACTTCTTGGGAAGCAGGAATTACCAGTGTTCTAACGTTGTCCTTGACTTTTTTGCCCTTTAATACTTGAGCGGCTAACCGTAAATCTTCTAATCGGCCGTTAGTGCATGAACCGATGAATGCTTGATCAATTGGCATGTTGCCTATTTTTGAAACGGGTTTAACGTTGTCAACGGATGAGGGGCAGGCAACTTGAGGTTCTAATTTGCCTACATCAAACTCCATTGTCTTGCGCGTATTTGGCGTCTTCATCGCTCTTTAATGCTTCAAATGAGGGTAAAGGTTTGCTTGTTCTGCCTTCTAAGAATTTGCGGGTTGTTTCATCTGGTTCAATTATTCCGTTTTTAGCGCCCATTTCTACAGCCATGTTGCACAGTGTCATTCTTCCAGCCATACTCATTTCCTTTATTGCTGGAGCCGGTGAACTCGACACTCTTGTAAGTAGCACCGTCAACACTCATTTTACCAATAACAGCTAAGACTAGATCCTTTGGGGTGACAAACTTCTTGAATTGTCCTTCAACGTTTACTTTGATTGCTTCTGGAATTTTTAGCCAAATCTTGCCGGTGGCAAAGACTGCTGCGGCTTCTGTTGAACCAATGCCTGTTGCAAAAGCGCCAAAAGCGCCGTAAGTGCATGTGTGTGAATCAGCGCCTACAATAACTGTTCCTGGAATTACATGTCCTTTTTCAGGCATTACTTGGTGGCATATTCCGCCTTTTCCTATATCGTAGATGCGCAGTTTTTGTTCTTTAGCGAATTGGCGCATGGTTTTGTGGAGTTCTGCAGCTTTAATTGATTCAGCTGGAACTTGATGATCCAGAATTACAACTATCTTTTTGTTGTCCCAAACTTTCTGTGTACCAATTTTTTTGAAGGCTTCAACGGCTAATGGTCCGGTTAAATCGTGAACCATAACCATGTCAACTTTGGCGTCGACTATTTCGCCTGGCTGCACGGTTTTTTTGCCGGATGCCTTCGCCAATATTTTTTCTGTAATATTCATGTTTTTTCTCTTCTTTTCATTTGATTTAACTTAATTTGTTTAAACTAATTTTTTCTTGGATTTATCCTGAAATATAAATGTGGAAATTTGTTTTTCCTTTTTGAGTGATAGTTTACTCGTCGATTACTGCTGATTTTGATCCTCGTGCAAGGGCTGTTATTCCTGTTCGTGCAAGTTCGACAATTCCGTATGTTTTCATTAGGTTTAGGAAAGCGTCGATTTTGCCTGAACTGCCTGTAATTTCAACCATTAGTGCTCCTGGAGAAAAGTCCACGATGTGACCCCTGAAGACTTCAACGCAGTTGATTATATCTGATCTGTTTTTGGTGTCTTGCACATTAACTTTTATTAATGCTAATTCACGTGCGACCATGTTTCCTGACTCAAGCCTGGCAACTTTGATAACATCGATAAGTTTGTTTAATTGCTTGATTACTTGCTCAAGGGTTTTTTCGTCACCGTTGACTGTGATAGTTATCCTTGCTAGATCTTCTTGTTCTGTTGGTCCTACAGTGATGCTTTCAATGTTAAAGTTTCTTCGACGAAACAGGTTCGATATGCTATGCAGCACACCGGGTTTGTTCTCTACGATTGCAGAGATAACTGTGGTTTTTGTTTCACTCATTTTAGTAGTCTCCTGTTTGTTGATGTAAGTCCGCAGCCTGGAGGCACAAACGGATTGACGTTTTCTTCTGAGGAGATTGGCACGTCGATGACTGTTGTAACTTTGCTTTTTAATGCGGTTTTGATTGCTTTTTGGAATTCATCGATTGAACCTACATGGAAGCCTTGTGCTCCATAGGCTTCAGCTAGTTTTACGAAATCAGGGTTTTTGCCCAAGTTCACTGCCATGTAGCGGCGATTGTAGAGTGTTCGTTGCCACTGTGCCACCATGCCTAATACTGAATTATTCAGGACTATGACTGTGACTGGAATATCCTCGTTAACTGAGCATGCTAACTCTTGTTCGGTCATTATGAAGCTGCCATCACCAGCAATATCCACTACCGGTCGGTCTGGACAAGCGACTTTTGCGCCTAAAGCTGCTGGAAAACCAAAACCCATTGTTCCTAACCCGCCTGAAGTTATGAATGTTCTCGGATGCAGCGCTTTAAAGTATAATGCGGACCACATTTGGTTTTGACCTACTTCTGTTGTGACTATGCCGTTTTCAGGCAATATCTTTCTTAATTCTATCAGCAACGATTTTGGAGTAAGTTCTTGCGTTTCATTATTCATTAATGGGTTTAATTGCTCTTTGACTTGTTTAACGCGGTTTGTCCATGCTTCTCCAGGCTTCTTCTTCAACAGTTTCAACAGCGCTTCATACAGTAAGCCTAAGGATACTTTTGCATCACCAACGATGGGTACTTCAACATCAACGTTCTTGCCGATTTCTGCTGCATCAACATCAACATGGATTCTTTTTGCGTCTGGACAGAAACTATCCAAGTTCGCTGACGATCTGTCTGAAAAGCGAGTGCCCACAGCTAACAGTACGTCAGCTTCTTCTATCAATTTGTTTGCAGCTGGGTTTCCATGCATTCCGATGCTTCCGACGGATAAGGGATGAATCTCTGGAAAAGCCCCTTTGCCCATAAGCGTTGTAGCAACTGGAGCCAATAGCAGTTGGGAGACTTTGAACAGTTGGTCTGAAGCCCCAGCGATTATTACTCCGCCTCCTGCTAGTATCAATGGGCGCTCAGCGCTAGCTAATAGGTCAGCTGCTTTCTTTATTTGTAAAGGATGTGGGTCGATTGTCGGTTTGTACCCTCTAAGTTCCACTCGATTCGTGAATTCCATTTCTTTTATTTCAGTTTGAACGTTTTTTGGTAAGTCTATTAGAACTGGGCCAGGTCTACCTGTTGTTGCGATGTAAAATGCTGAGTTTACCGCACGGGGAATTTCAGCGGCATCGCGTATTTGGATAGCTGTATTTTGTTATTGCTGTTGTTATCCCTATTATGTCGGCTTCTTGGAAGGCATCTCTCCCAATCATATATGAAGTATTAACGCCGTTTGAGGGAACTTGTCCTGTTAGTGCAATTACAGGTGAAGAATCCATGTAGGCATTAGCGATGCCAGTAACCAAGTTTGTTGCGCCTGGACCAGATGTTGCTAAGCAAACACCGGCTTTTCCGCTAGCACGTGCATAGCCATCTGCTGCGTGAGCTGCGCCTTGTTCGTGTCTGCTGAGTATATGGCGTATTTTAGAGTTGCATAGGGTATCGTATACTGGCAAGATTGCTCCGCCCAGTATTCCAAATATCACTTCGACATTCTTGTTTTCTAAAGATTGAATTAGGGCTTTTGACCCTGATGTTTTAGTCATTTGTTAGGTCTTCCCCTTTATTATTTACAATTATACTGTCCAGTATGGGAAAAAATTTTGTAACAGTTTTAGACGAGATTTCTTCGGAGGGTAATCTAGGCGAAAATGAAAATATGTACCCGATGGAGGTGGCAATCCCTCATTTGTATTCCTCCGTGAATTTCCTCGTGTCTTAACCAATAATTCCCTTATATTTAAAAAGTTTGTGGTAAGCAAACAGTTTTAACCTTTCACTTCTTGCACTGAATTATTCGATGCGTTATTTGAGGAGCTGTAATTTGTTAGTAGAACGTTCATGCCGTTGATTACTGCCTCTAGGCTTGCCATTACGATGTCTTCGCGTATTCCCATTGCAGTTGCTGTTTTGGTGCCTTTACGCATGCGTACTTCAACTTCAACCATTGCGTCGGTTCCGCCGGTGATGGATTTAACGTGATATTGCTCAAGCTGTATTGGTTCAGATTCAGTAATGGCGCCTTTAACTGCGTTTATTGCTGCATCAACTGGACCAACGCCTGTGCCTATTCCACAAACCTCTTTCTCGTTATGAGTTAACGTTACTGAAGCCATAGGCATGACTTTATTTCCGCTAACCACGGTAATCTCTTGCAAAGTTATCGGCCTTGTGTTTTTAAGATTCATCACTGCTTCAGCTATCGCCAGCAAATCAGCATCCATTACAGCTTTGCCTTTGTCGCCTAAACCTTTTACTCTCATGATTATTTCTTTAAGCTGCTCTTCAGTTGGGTTTAAACCCATTTTTTCCATGGCTGACTTAATTCCATGAGAACCCGAATGCTTACCAGGCGAAATCCGTCTTGTCCCACCTACCAGTTCTGGCGCGATAGGCTCGTAGGTTAATGGGTTTGCCAGTAAACCTTGAGTGTGAATTCCTGATTCGTGCGTGAACGCGTTTTCGCCCACTATTGCCTTGTTAGGCTGAACGTAAATGCCTGTTAAACGTGATACCAATTGGGAAGTGCTGTATAATAAGCTCGGTTTTAATGTCTAAATCAAGTTTGTAAAGTGATTTTAGAGTAACTACTATTTCTTCAAGTGAAGCATTTCCAGCTCGTTCGCCTAAGCCCGTTTATGGTTGCGTGAGCTTGGCTTGCTCCAGCTCTTAGGGCAGCGATGGAGTTTGCAACTGCCATGCCAAAATCGTTATGGCAGTGTACACTGATTGGAACTTTAATGGTTTTTCGAAGCTTAGAGAACAACTCGTATGATCTTTCAGGCGTCAATATGCCAACAGTGTCACATGGAACAACTCTGTCCACTCCAGCACTTACAGCTACCTTGAAGACTTTTAGTCAAGTAATCAAAATCGGATCTTGTTGCGTCTTCAGCGGAAAGCTCCACGATTAAGCCATGGTCTTTAGCGTATTGGACGCATTCCTCGGTTATTTTTAGAATTTGCTCCCGAGTTTTTCGAAGTTTACATTCGATGTGTAAATCAGATGTGGGGATAATCATGTTTATGCTTGTTTGCGCCGCTTTTGATTACAGCGTCAATGTCTCCTTTTGTACCTCTTGCGGCACTGCAAATTTCAGCTTTTAGACCTTGCTTAGCAATGAGAGCTAACTGCCTCCAGTTCGCCTTCGGAAACAGCTGCAAAGCCTGCCTTCAATCACGTTGACGCCGAGTTCATCTAAGCGTTGAGCAATTCTTAATTTGTTTTCAGGTGTTAGGGATATTCCGGGTGTTTGTTCACCATCTCTTAGAGTGGTGTCAAAAATTCGTATTTTTTTAGGGAAGCGGTTAAATAAAACGATACCCCATTTCAATCACTTACTTTTCAAGGAGCGTCATGCTTAAATATAAAATTTATGGTGTCTGTCTTAGTGCACGAGGCAAAATGAAATGAGAAGCGATTTGATTAAGCGCGGAGTTGAACGAGCACCTCATAGAGCACTTTTAAAATCTTTAGGCGTAATAGATAGTGATATGACTAAACCATTCATTGGAATAGCAAACAGTTACACATCGATTGTTCCAGGACACATTCATCTGAGAGCCATAGGAGAAGCTGTTAAAGAAGGCATACTTGCAGCTGGCGGCGTACCCTTTGAATTCAACACCATAGCTGTATGTGACGGGTTAGCCATGGGTCATGAAGGCATGCGATATTCATTGCCCTCACGTGAAATAATTGCTGACAGCGTTGAAATCATGATTCAAGCCCACAGACTTGACGGGTTTGTCATGGTTACAAACTGTGATAAAGTCACTCCAGGCATGCTTATGGCTGCAGCAAGATTAAACGTGCCAGCTATAGCCGTTACAGGTGGACCAATGGTTGCAGGTCGCCTTGACGGCAAAAAAATAAGTTACTCTTCAGTTCCAGAAGCCCTTGGAGAAGTTGTTGCTGGGAAAAGGCTGAAGAAGACTTGGCACGTCTGGAAAATGCTGCTTGTCCAGGCTGCGGCTCCTGCAGTGGCATGTTCACGGCAAACACGATGGCTTGCATGACGGAAGCGTTGGGAATGTCTCTTCCTTACTGTGCAACTTCACTGGCTACAAGCGCGTTGAAAATGCGAATTGCAAAAGAGTCAGGTAAAAGAGCAGTTGCACTTGTTAAAGATAGACGTTAAGCCTTTAGATATCATGAAGCGTGCTGCCTTTGAAAACGCTATTTCAGTGGATATGGCTCTTGGAGGATCAACAAACACGGTTCTGCATTTGCCAGCCATCGCTAAGGAAGCAGGATTCACTTTGCCATTATCTATTTTTGATAAAATCGGTAGAAAAGTGCCGCACTTAGCAGGCATGATTCCAAGCGGACCCAATGCGCTTGAAGATTTAGACGCCGCAGGCGGAGTCCCAGCAGTAATGAACGAGATCCAAAGCTTACTTCACTTAGGCTTGCCAACTGTTTCAGGCAAAACCGTGACGGGCAAACATAAAAGATGCCACAGTACTGAATCGCGAGGTTATTCACCCCTTAGCTGACCCACTTCATAAAGAAGGCGGAATCGCTATTTTAACTGGTAATCTTGCACCTAAAGGCGGCGTAATCAAAACCGCAGGCGTCTCACCGAAAATGCTCAAGCACACTGGTCCCGCAAAAATCTATGACTCTGAACAAGAAGCAATAGTCGCAATTAGAGCAAAGAAGATTGTTCCCGGCGACGTCGTAGTTATCCGTTATGAAGGCCCTCGAGGTGGACCGGGAATGCCTGAAATGCTAATTCCAACAGCAACTATAGCAGGCATGGGCTTAACAGAAAGCGTAGCACTCATAACAGATGGAAGATTTTCAGGCGCAACACGAGGACCATGCATCGGACACGTTGCTCCAGAAGCATTCGAAGGCGGACCAATCGCAGTTCTTACAGGAAGGCGACAAAATCACCATCGACATACCCAACCGCATCTTAAAAGTTGAGCTGCCAGATAAGGAACTAAAGGAACGGTTAACCGCGTGGAAACCAAGAAAACCCAAAATCGACAAAGGCATACTGTCAAGATACAAGCCAACTCCCTTTGAGTGACTTCACAATAGCGGATAAAATCAAAAACAACTGACTTCAGTTAACCGCAATTTTCTTTCTCGGCAACATGTAATAGAGGGCAACTTAGTGACAAAGATTACACATAGAACCGATAAAATCAGAATAGGGTATCCCTTTATTTGATTCTAGAATAATAAATCTTCAAAGGGAAGGCGTCTTATGACAAAAGCACTGTTTTTAGTCGACAGTTATCTCAAAGAATCTAACGCAATCGTAGTTTCTGTGAAAGATGGAAAGCATGTGATCCTGGACCGACATTCCCGTGTAATGGTATGAGTTGCCCCGAGAAGAAGCTATGAAAATTCCTGGTGTAATCAAGATGGCTGAAGCTTTCCCGCCAGACCTTCCGGTTTTAAGAATCGTCCAAATCGTCGGTGTAGATAAGCAGGCGGATGGCGGTACCCATGTTAAAAACCTTAATGAGATTGGAAAAATTGAGCTTATCAGGACTGAGAACAAAGGTAAAAACAATAGGTGCATTTATTTCAAGCTAAATAATAGTACATAGCGTTTGCCTGTTAGCCTTTTTTCCGCAATGAAGAACAGTTGAGAATAAACACGGAAAACTGCAAGGTTCTTTGGTAGACAATGCCTATCTCTTTGCTTTGGGCTAAACGACAAATTTCCATGTTAATAACTTAATAGGGAATTTAAAGCGCGAATTATCAGCAAGCGCATGCTCTTTGAAGTAAGATTATGCAGAAAACATAAAATAGTCAATCGGTTGAATAAAGTTAAGCAATGAAGGAATAGTATGGGCGACTCCGAAAATGATTATTTAGAAAAAATACAAAGCGTTAAAGCGAAATCAAAAAAGAAAGGCTGCGGAAGTAAAAGATAACATGGTTAAGATACAGAAAGTGAAGGCAGAATCTTTGGTAAAAACGGAAGAAATGATGAGAGATGCTGATCACGATTTGGAGAAAATTGAGAGAGACATTGTAAAGAGTAAAGACTTGGCGCCTGAATCAAGACCCAGACTTAATGCTGAACTTGCAGCTGCCAAGGAAGAAATAACGCAAAGATACAACGATTTAAAGAAACGCGTTTCGTCGACAATAGTTCCAGAATAATACAAGCGCTATTACAAAGGGAGCTCGCGTGGTGTTCCGAAATTTGATCAAAAACGGTTTTTATTAGCCGAATCACAAGCAACACTGTCATGATTCAGTGCACGTCAACTTTAGCGGAACTTAAGCAACAAAGAAAACGTTCAGGACTTGTTCTTTTAATCATCAAACTAACATTTGTTTAAAGCGCACAATAAGATCCAAAAATCGAGAAAATTTATGTTTTGTTAGATCTATATTGTTGGCGTCCTAATTTTTATAATCATTTCATTGCTGAAAGGTTTTAGCCTTGCATTTTATACCGCAATATCGCCGCTATTCCGCCGAAAGCATTCTTCAGCATTTGCCCTTCCTCAGTTTCAGCAGAAATTACCTCAACATCCGCATTGGAGTTTTCAGCAAGTTGAGCTAAATCATCAATAACATCCTGCTTTTCAACTATACCAAGAGAAGGGGCACCGCATTTTGGGCAAGGCTTAGTTGATAGGTTCTGCTCATAAACCTTCAAGTTTGAAGTTTTAACTGTTTCCTGCTCTTGATAACCGCAAGCACTGCATTTTACGGTAACACGCAACATGTCAAGACTTTCAGAAATAATAAGCGTTCTAACCATACCTGATTGAAGAGCTTTTCTAACTTCAGCTTCACCATAAGTAATTAATCCAGTGTCATGACCAACTTCGTACAGGAATTTCTGCATAATTTCCTTTTCTTCAATGTAGCGCACCCGCCGCATAATTTCAGGTGCTTTCTCAACAACTTCTTTAACACCTTGCTCTTCAACGTAAGCCGTGTCAATTGTGTCGAGTATCTTGTTTTTTAACATGTAATTCAGATAATCGCCCTTTTCAAAATCATATTTTGTTGGTCCTGGACCAGCAAGAATTAAACCTTTCAAAGTCTCAATTGGCAGGAAAATATCATTTGCATGTTTGCCAACACGCGTAAAATACTCATTAAGCTGCATATCCCGTAACCGTTCATACCGCCTTGCTGATTGACCACCAGCCTTAGTCTTTCCTGCAACACCCGAATACATTTCACGGAGAATTTGCATTCTTTTTCCCTGCAAAGTGGCTATTGTAGCGCCTGAAGCGTCAACAAGCAGTATGCCAAAGGTTTCTTTTTCACGAATTAATTCCTGCAAATGCTCAATGTGAAATTTTGCGTCGCACCTATAGAGGAAAATTCGGATTGGTTCAGGTGGAACAATAACGAAAGCTTCCGATTTTTTCTGTGCCTGGTCCTCCGCCGCCTTCCTGTGGCAATGCACCTGCAAAAATGACGAAGCCGTTTTCACCTGGGTCTTTTATAAGTTTGAGTTTCTGTTGCACTTTTGTAATTGCGTCAAGAACGTTTTTTCTTGTAGTGTTGCTTTTAATGTTCGTTGCTGTTCCATATTCTTCCCTTAGCATGTTTGAGGCATCGCTAATTTGTTTTCCTGGAGGAACATATAGCGTGATAAGTTCTGTTGCGTGACCCTCTTTGTCAGCTAGGAAATCAAGCATTTTTTTTATGCGAAATAGCTCAAGGGAACTCTTTTTTGCTGTACTCAAATATTTTTCCACGAAATAAAGTTATATTTTTTGTTCCACACTTTACGTCGTGTGGAATCAAATAAAAGTTACTTAAAAAAGAAGCTATGTGGCGCCTATCGCGTCTTTCAGGTAGGCTTTGAATGGGCCTAACTTGCCGCCGTAGTTTCCTGCTGTAATCAGTACTACACCTGTGCACGTCAGCTGCTGCTTGAATACCTGCTTTATACCCTGCTTTAATAGCGTCAAGTGATAAGCCGTTCATGACTATTTCATAAACGCATTGAACATTTTCTGGAACAACTGACATCAGGAACTATTCCTCTTAATGTGGGGCAATAGATGTGGTTTGTTGAAGCTTTCATTTTATATTTAAGTGACCCAGCTTTGCTTCCTGCTCGACATAATCCGCCTGGAAATGGCATTATAACATCTGGCGCATTAGCTCGTATCGCATCTGCGGCTTTTTCTGCGGCTTCAAGACCTGCTTTCTGGGTTTCAGCGAAAATCATAAAGTTGCCGCCTGCAATTGCTTCTTGTGCTCCGAATCCATCTTCAACTATAAAGTTGCCTTCCATAACTGGGATTTTCCAGCATTTCCTTCCGCCAACCATCGTTTTTTTCTGGAAGCCATCACCAAAATAGCGCAGACTGCTTCCAACGTTGAGTGTGCGTTTAGTTTTATCAAGACCGTTGAAGGCTGATGTGGTTGGGCAAGTCAATACACATTGACCTATGCGTTCCATTAGTTGATGTTTTAATTCAAATCGGTCACGGTTATAAATTTGAATAAGCAATCCTGGACGTTTATCAGGTGTCTGATCAGCTGGAACTCACGCGTTCTATTGCGGCTTCTGCCGAAGCTGCGATAACGCTGGTTGCAAAGCCAGTGGCAACTTGCCCTGCAATTGTCGCCCATTTCTCGCTTTGTGCGGTTATAAGTACTCGTCCAGCCCATAAACCGAACATTTCAGCAAAAGTATCATCTACTTGAACCTTGTTTCCTGATACAGATTTAACAAGAAACTTCTTTGTTTTCTCATCGTAACTTAATACTTCAAATTTGCCATTGGATGACATAGAGAATCCTTGAGTGATTAGGATTTGACTAATTTAAGAGTTTTTGTCGATTGCTTGCCATTTGAAATGGAACACGATTAAAACAACCAATTAAAACAGCGCATATGGATAACGAGAACCAGTGGGATACAATCGGCCCTTGATGGGAATGGCTTGTCCACATACTGGGCAACGTCATATCTTTAGTTAGATTCCACTTTGTAATCTCAAAACTGTACCTTTTAATCACCGCTTCCCCGCAGTTGGGACAATAAGTATTTTCTGCTGGATGCCCAGGCAGATTTCCAAGATAAACATAATTTAACCCTTCATTCTTCGCCGTCATGTACGCTCTCTCTAAGACTCTCAGATGAGGTTGCTGGAATCGTTGTCATCTTATAATCAGGATGAAAACGCAACAAATGAAACGGCGTATCTTTTCCCAAGTAATTCTTAATCCAATTGGCCATTTCCTTTATTCTATCCATTGAATCTCCAATTTTCGGAACAATCAAATTAGTAATTTCTACATGAACACCATTCGATCTCAACTCTTTTAGAGCTTCATAAATAGGTTCAACACTTGGCACTGCAGAAAAACTCTTGTAAAATTCTGGGTCCCCGCCGCCTTTAAAATCAACTGTCGCCGCATCTAATACTGGAGCAATTAATTTTACTGCTTCAGGCGTCATGTACCCGTTTGTGACGAAAGTGTTAAAGAAACCGACTTGATGAGCAATCTTGGCGGTTTCATAAGCGTACTCCATATAATATTGTCGGCTCAGTGTACGTGTAGCTTATTCCTTGGCAATTACTTTCCCTTGCTGCTTTCACAATATCTGCTGGGCTGAATGGTTTACCTGCGATTTCTTTTCCTTGACTTATCATCCAGTTATCGCAGAATTGGCAACGGAAATTGCAGCCAGCTGCCGCAATCGACATTACAAGTGCATTAGGATGAAAATGTGATAAGGGTTTTTTGCTTATAGGGTCAACACAAGCTGAAACCGCCTTTCCATAATTTAGCGAGTAAAGTGTACCGCCCTGATTTGCCCGAACCAGACAAAAACCTGTTGATCCATCACTGATAAGGCAACGCCTAGCGCATAATGAGCATTTGACTTTGTTCTCTGCTTGTCTGCTGTAAAGCATAGCTTCATGTAAAGGCATTGCGTTTTCACCAAACAGCAATAAACTTGTTTAATAAGTAAGGAGGTTTTTTCTTAAAAGTGTTGGCTACAATATCTTGTTGAAGAAGCAAGTCGGTTTGCCAGTGTGACAAGCATTTCCCTTCTGAACAACTATGTACAATAGTGTGTCGTAGTCGCAGTCAGTTAAAACTGAAACTATTTTCTGAGTATGCCCCGAAGTTTCACCTTTCATCCACAGTTGGCCTCTCGAACGACTCCAGTAGTGAGCAAATCCTGTGCTTAACGTTTTTTCTAATGCTTCCTTGTTAGCGTAAGCAAGCATCAACAACTCCTTTGTTTTGCATGTCTTGGACAACTACGGGAATAAGCCCGTTGCCCTTGTTAAAATCCAATTTTCCGAGCAAATCTTGTTCTGTCATGATCTAATCGTCACCCCCGATTTTCGCAAGATAATCCTTGATGACTGGAATTGGGTACTTGTTGTAGTGGAAGACTGAAGCGGCCAATGCTGCATCGGCTTTGCCATTTGTGAAAACTTCAAGGAAATGCTTTGGAACTCCTGCTCCTCCGCTTGCGATAACGGGGACGTTTACTTTTTCTGAGATTGTTCGGGTTAGCTCCATGTCGTAGCCGTCTTCTGTGCCATCTTTATCCATGGAAGTGACGAGGAACTCGCCTGCACCAAGCTTCTCAGCTTGCGTAGCCCATTGGATAGCATCTATTCCTGTTGGTTTTCTTCCACCGTAAGTGTAAACCTCAAACCATACGGATCCTTGACTTGTCTGCACTGCAATTTTGTCCGCTGTTACATTGTGGTTTCTTTTCGCATCTATAGCGGTAACTACGCATTGCCTGCCGAAAACGTCCGCTAATTCGGTTATTACTTTCGGGTTTTCCACCGCTGCAGTGTTGACAGAAACCTTGTCAGCGCCACTGCATAAGACAAGCCTTGCATCTGAAACATTTCGTATGCCCCCGCCAACGGTAAACGGTATGCTTATTGCTCTAGCCACGCCTTCAACCACTGCACGCAAAATGTCCCGCTTATCTGATGAAGCAGTTATATCCAAAAAAACAAGCTCATCAGCACCTTCATCTGAATAACGCTTAGCCAGTTCAACAGGGTCGCCAGCGTGCTTTAACTGCAAAAAGTTTACACCTTTTACCACTTTTCCCTTGTCAACATCCAAGCATGGAACTATACGCTTAGCTAAAGGCAAATTCTTCTTAATCTCCTATGAGTTTTAACGCATCTTTTAGCGTGAACCTGTCTTCGTAAAGAGCCTTGCCGATCACTGCACCTTCAACGCCGACACGTTTGAGCGCTGCTAAATCCTTTAACGCACCTATTCCGCCAGCCGCAATAACTTTGACATTGGGGTATTGGCATGCTTGGCTGAGTGTTTCAAGATCTGGACCTGAAAGCATCCCATCTTTCGTTATTGAAGTAATAAGAAACCTATTAACGCCTAATGAAGTAAATTTCTCCAAGGCATCTTCAACGGTTAAATCTGTAGTTGTTTTCCATCCTTCAACCATTATTTTACCATCCTTATTGTCTAAAGCAACAATCACAGCTTCAACCCCGAACTCTCTTTGAATCTCACTTATCACCGTTTCATTGCTGAATGCTAAAGAACCCAAGATAACTTGGCGCACACCGCTGCAAAAGCAGTTCTTTGGCAATCTCGAAGCTGCGAATTCCGCCGCCCACCTGAATGGGCAAATTGATGCTCTTTGCAATTTCTGAAATTACCACCCGATTATTCCCTGTGCCAAATGCAGCATCTAAATCTATAATGTGCAGTTTTCTTGCGCCATCATCATGCCATTTTTTAGCAGTCTCCACGGGACCTCCAAACTGCTCGTAAATTTTAGCAGTCTTGGGGTCGCCGCGGCTTAACCTCACAATTTTACCATTCATAAGATCGATAGCGGGAATTAGTTGCATCTTAATCACCTTGTTACAATTTTAGCGAAGTTTTGCAGAATTTTCAGTCCGATTTCGCCTGATTTCTCAGGATGGAACTGGGTTCCATAAACGTTCTTGCAAGTTATCGATGAAGTAAAGATGTCCCCGTAAGAAGTTTTGGTGCAGACTATATTTTTATCCAGCGGTACAGGATAGAGCGAGTGAACAAAGTAAACAAAAGAGCCAGGAGCAACCCCGTCGAAGAGCTCGTCTTGCTTAACCATTTCCAGCGTGTTCCAACCCATATGGGGCACTTTGACTGAATTTGGTAACCAAATGTTTTTGCCGCTAAAAAGCGCTAAGCCATCTCCGGGTCCCTCTTGGCTTTCTTGGAAGAAAAGTTGCAAACCTAAACATATGCCTAAAAGTGGTGTTCCATCGTCAACCATGGACTTAATTGTCTCTTGCACCTGATTTAGTTTTGTAGCGGCAGCGCTAAAGTTGCCGACTCCGGGCAAAGCGATTGCATCTGCATTCTTTAGTTGCTCTTTTGATGTTCCGATTGAAGCGGTCAAACCAGCTTTTTCAAGTGCGCATTTTAGGCTGAGCAGGTTTCCAACGCCATAGTCGAATATGACTATTTGTGGCATCAGATAACTCCTTTGCAGCTTGGTACTCCTTTTCGTCTTGGATCCAGCGTGACTGCTTGTCGAAGTGATAGTGCGAGTGCTTTGGTTGCTGCTTCTGCTTTGTGGTGATCGTTGCTACCATACTGAATGAATATGTGAACGTTTGCTTGCAGTGAAGTGGTAAGTGACTCAAAGAAGTGATTAATATCCTCTGTGGGCATGTCCTCCATTTTCTTGCCTTTAAGTTTTAGGTCAATTTTGAAGTATGGGCGCTTAACCAAATCCACTGCGCAAAAGCAAGGGAACAATCCATTGGCGCAGCTGCGTTACCGAACCTTGTGATGCCTTCACGTGTTCCTAAGGCTTTGTTTAATGCTTCGCCTAAGCCGATGGCTAAGTCTTCCATACAGTGGTGCACCAAATCGCCTTTCACCGATGCCTCGATATCAATTAGGCTGTGCGTGGCAAGGCTGGTTATCATGTGGTCAAGGAACGCTACATTCGTAGCAACGGTTACTTTGCCTTCGCCGTCAAGATTTACTTTCACGTTGACTTCAGTTTCTTTAGTTTTACGTTTAACTTCATCTATCCTAGCCATATTCATTCACTTTGAATTTCTTTTAATGCAACGATTAATTTCTTGTTCATTTCAGGTAAACCTACAGTAACACGGAAACAGTTATCGTACTGAAGGATTTTACCCCATTTTTTAAGCATTATACCTCGTTTAAGCAGTTTCTCATTAACTTCATCAGCAGGCTTTTGAGTATTCACCAATAAAAAGTCAGCTTGAGAATCGAAAGCTTGCACACCCTCTATCTTGTTTAGAGCCTTAATCAGCTTACCCCGTTCAGCAACAAGCGCTTTTACCGACTTCTGCATTAGCGCAATGTTGTCAAGCATTTTGCAGCCCATCCGCAACGTGAAACCGCTAACTGGATAAGGCAACGGAGCTTTCTCTCTAAGAATCCTTGCTAAATCTGGATTTGCAACAGCATAACCAAGCCGCAATGCCGCCAGCCCGAAGGCTTTAGAGAACGTTCGCAGAATTATCATATTTTGAAACTCACTCAGACGTGGAACAAATGAGTAATCAGCAAACTCGCCATAGGCCTCGTCTAAAATAACTATACCTGGAAACTCTTTAACTAAGGTTTCAATGTCTTCAATTTTGAACTGATTTGCAGTTGGATTATTAGGCGAGCATAAATACAGCAACCTTGTTTTCTCAGAGAATTTACCCAACAAGCCTTTGACATCAAGCTGCAAGTTGCCCAGAAGAGGCACTGCAATGTACTCGCCGCCTTGCCGTTTAACGCAAAGTCTTGGAATGCTAAACGTCGGCGCGAACGGCCAGTGTGACTTCTCCTGTTTCTACAAAGAGCCTGATGATGCGATCGATTAATTCGTCCCCGCCGTTGCCGACAACAAGACACTCCTCTGGAGCCCCAATATAGCGTGAAAGCTTGGCTAGAAATCGGGGCACTTCATCTTCAGGATACAGGCGCAAATCAAGTTCATCAGCCAACTCCTTAACCAGTTTCGCTTGCTTTGCTCTATCAACAAACAAGCTTTCGTTAAAATTGAGCTTAACAATCTTCTCTGTTGAGACGCCTATTTGCTTCGCTACTGTTTCAGGCGTTGCACCTGCTGAGTAGCAGTCGATTTCCTGCAATTTGGCGAGCTTTTGATCGAGCCATTTTCTGTAGGATGCGCTCATTTCTTGAACCTTGCGTCTATTGCTTTGTAGTGATTGGGAAGGTTTTCTGCTTTTGTCAAGACTTCAATTGATGTCTTTCACTTTTGTTAATCCGTCTTTTGAACTTTCAACAATGTTAACGCGTCTCATGAAATCGAAAACGGATAAACCTGAGAATGAGTGTGCGAAGCCTGCTGTGGGCAACACATGATTTGTTCCAACGGCATAATCGCTTAATGCAACTGGAGAGTATGGGCCTATCAAGATTAATCCTGCAGTGAGTTTTTTGGCGGTTTCCTTAGGCTTAGCCGTCATAACTTCAAGGTGTTCAGATGCAAACTCGTTAGTTAGGCTTATTGCTTGATCCATGTCTGTCACAAGTAATTATGAACCCGTATTTCTCCAGTGACGCAGCAACTTTTTCACCTCTTTCCGCTAAATTTGCCAGTTCAGTGAGGTTTTCCTGGACTTGATTTGCGATTTCCTTGTGAAGTGGTTATGAGTGCTGAGACGCTGTCACTTCCATGTTCTGCTTGTGAAATCATGTCGTACGCGATAAGCTTTGGATCAGCAGAATCATCAGCCAAAATGAGAACTTCGCTTGGACCAGCCGGCATATCAATGGCGACATCTCTTGAAACAAGAACCTTGGCCATCGTCACATACTTGCTGCCTGGACCAACGATTTTTCGCACAGGCTTTATCGTTTCTGTCCCATAAGCTAAAGCAGCAATTGCCTGGGCTCCACCAACCTTGTACACTTCGTCAACTCCGCAAAGGTCAGCAGCGACAAGAATTAGCGGGTTAACTTTTCCATCCGCGTTTGGCGGTGAACAAGCAACAATTCTTGGGACACCGGCAACTTTAGCTGGAGTCGCAGTCATTATTAACGTGCTTGGGTAAACTGCTTGCCCGCCAGGAACATAGCAACCGACGCTTTCAAGAGGTCTTAAGAACGGTTTGGATGGTGATGCCGTTGCGGATTGTTTCTGTTTTGGTTTTGTTTATTTGTGATTGTTCAAAAGCTTTAACTCTGTCCTTCATTAGTTTGAGTGCTTTGACTTGTTCTTTGGTTACTGATTTGTAGGCTTCCTTTATTTCTTCAGTTGTAACTCTGAGAGTTTCGGCGGTTAATTTTGCTTTATCAAATTTCTCGGTTAACTCTATTAGTGCCTCGTTGCCTTTTTCGACTACTTGCTTTATAACGATCCTTAACACTATTTTCCACTTGCATGTCGTCTTTTTGGTCGATTGATTGACGCTTAAGCCAGTTGGAAGGTAAATTTTTGGCTTCCCAAACTCTTATTTGGATTTGTTTTGGCATGATTTTTCTTCTCTTAAGCTTATTTCATCCAATGCCAGAACCTGCCTTGGCTCATAAACTACTAATCCTTGGGCAAGCTTGCGTATTTTTGGCAAAAGCTCGATTAAGTGAGTCTTTTTCAATGACCGTGTTAACTGAACACCAATTCTCATCTGCCAAAGGTGCAATTGTAGGATTCTTTAATGCAGGCAGCGATGTTAACAGTTTTTGTAGGTTTACCTTGCGCACGTTAACGAAAATGTGAATTCGCTTAGAGCCATCTACAACGCCTTTGAGCAGGGTCATTATGTCGAAAGATTTTTTCTTTTTTCTCAGGGTCTTCAAGCGATTTCTTGTTTGCTATAAGGACAGCTGAGGACTCCATGGCTGTTTCAATTATTTTCAGGTTGTTCGCTTCAAGCGTTGACCCTGTTTCAGTTACGTCGATGATGCAGTCAGAGTTTTCTGGCGGTTTAGCTTCAGTAGCGCCAAAAGACAGGAATATTTTTGCTCGCGGATTGTCACCTTTCCTCCACCAGGGAGTAACAATTATCGGATCAGAATTTCCAAACCGCTTCTTGTACGATGCATTGCTTTTTATGTATTCTGATGCAATGTTGAGGTACTCGGTTGAAACGCGGAAGTTTTTTCCTTTGCTCCAAACATTCTCCATGATGGCAGACATAGAGCCGATTTCACTCAAACTTTTTGGTACAGCAACGACTAACCTGATTTTCCCGTACTCCAAGTTCTGAACTACTTCAACGTCAACTTTGGTTTCCCTGACCCAATCCTGTCCAGTGATTCCCGCATCCTGTAAGCCTTCACTTACAAAGAACGGGATTTCTTGCGGTCGCAGAATTTTTAATTCAATTCTAGGGTCATTTATTGTAGGTCTATAAGTGCGTTCTTGCCCTGTAATCTTGTAGCCTGAACGCGCAAATATTTCATAGGTTGCTTTTGATAAGGAGCCAGCTGGTATGGCAAATTTTAATTTTTCCATTTTTTAACACCTAATTTTTGAGAGATACAACTGAACGATTTTTTATTCAAAAATTGTTTCGAAAAAATCGTTTTTTGAGGTTTTGTGCCTAATATAAAATAGTTTTTCGTTTTTAGACGCTGATTTTCTGGATTGCTTTTATTCCAGATGAATGCAATCGCCTTGTATGAACGCAATCCCTCATTGTTAATCACTGGAAGACACCATTTGCTGTCTTCCTTATAAAGTGTTTCCTTAATATTTAATTGTCGAAATAATTCATTAGTTAGAATGCATTTTGGTTTTTATTTCAAAAACAATAGGCGAAGCTGAATTTTTTGTTTCTAGTTCTACTCCTAATAGGCTCTCCATCATTCCTTCACAAATTTCCGCGCAATTAATTAGTGGTGTTTTTAGAAGCAGGTACTTGTCTTTCAGGGCGAAATCTCCAAATCCCTGAACTTTTAAGCGTGAAAATACGCTGTCCCAATTCTCTTTCTTGCCTGAATCGACGCCTATGGTTGTTTCAATAGAAACCTTTAGTGCGTCGCCCATTTTTTTTCCTATTGCAACCCATTTCTCTTTTGGAATTTGTTGGATGAGAATATTTAATAATTCAACATTTACAAAGCCAACTCGGCTTATCCCAAAATAGTATTCTCCGGGAAAACGCCATTCATAAATCGCCATGCTTCTATACACTTCAAGCATTTTTGAGATAAGCGGTTTAATCCCTGGTTCTTTGCCTTCTTTAATTAGCGAATCAACAAAGTCTCTTTCAGCTTTATCAAGGATAATAGTGGTTCTTCGCGCTTCATCGTTTTTAAAAGCTATTTCTTCGAGCCTTTTTCTGCTGTTTGCCTGCATACTTCCTATTTCTCGGGTAATATCTAATATGTCTTTTATGTATTCAAAGAATGTATTTCAGATTCTCTTTTTTGGAAACCAAAAGAATGCTTAATAATACTGAGTATGCCACTAGAAAACGCCGATGAAGAATCCAAAATGCTGAACTGATGATGCACCCTAGGGTATCTGAGGCAAATGCTAATTTAATTAACTATATTCTTTCTAACGAGAAAAGCCATCATTACTATGCCTACTACGAAAAGCGCTAAACCAAATATCATTGAAGCTGCAAAGTCGAGATATAAGTGATGTATCATCAAATACGGAATATACGTTGGACCAACAAAGATTAGTAAAATGGACAATAGTATCAAGACCATTTTAAGGACTCGCGACTCTGCTAATCTGCTACTGCCACCATCTTTAGTTTTATCATCTTTAGCCATATACAGTTCACTGCACCCTGTTAATCCTGATCAACTGCATTGTTTTCTTTCAGCCCTTCTTTTATTTCTTTGCCTAAAGATTTCATCAAGAACTTGAAGACAGAAAGCCCAGCTTCGCGATCGGCATTGAAACCAGTCGTGGTTCCTAACAAGCAGACGCCATCAATTTTTTTTTCTTTCGCCAGCGCCAACATGAGCCCTGTGCCGCCGACTATTCGACCTTTGCTGTAAATCACAGCGCCTTTATCCATAAACTCGGTTGCAAGCTTGGGCGATGTAGCGGCGATGTATACTTGGGTTTTGTCTTCTGTTATGGGTACTCCGCCCATTGTTACGATAAAACGGCAGCCTAAAGTCTCCGCAAAATTCAACACTTCATCGCAAATCGTATAATGCGTAACAACATCATCAAACGAAGGCTGAACATCACCAGTCATTATTACCAGAGTATTTTTCTCAAACACTGCGTAATAGAAATCATATTTTGGCAAATCACAAATGCCCTTTGAAGTAACCGAAACATAGTCAGGAAAATAAGGAGAATACAACTCCGCAAAAGGCTTGGCTTCACAGAACTTTATGAGAAGATGAGCTGCTATCCTACCAACATTGCCAAACCCTGGAAGACCTTGAATGAACACTGGATTATCAAGAGTTGGACGACTAATCTCACGCAAATACGGCTTATCCATAAGCAAACTGCACCTTTGCATAGAATTAAATTACGACACTAAAATGTTTTTGCTAAAACAAAAAAAGAAACTATTAATATTCGACAACGAAGTATTACTGACTCACCCAAAAGAACAAAGAAATGAAATATAGCGGGGTGGGGTAGCCAGGATTAACCCGCTGGGCTCATAACCCAGAGATCACTAGTTCAAATCTAGTCCCCGCTACTTCAACATTTTTAAGCTCTAAATTAATTTTTGGCTGATTTCAGCAATAGGATATTACAAAAGTATAGCATAATTGTTACGAATTTGAATTTCTGTTTATTTCTTAAAAACTACTGAACCATAACCAACTACACTGGAATGGTCGCCTGTTATGTCTCCGCTTGTTTGATAACTTAGGAGCCTAGTTTCCTTCACACCGACGCCTTTAGCATAAGTCATCGCTGCGGCAATTGGGGCAAAACCGCAAGCAGTGACTCTTTTGGATTCAAGAACCTGATAAAAGCCTTTAACATCCAAGTTTATCACTTTTTCTAAGGCTTCGTGATCTTTTGCGGAAGCGTTTTTCTGTGGTTCATAATGTGTTAAATCTGAGGAGGCAATAACTACCGCGTTTCTCGTGGCTAGAACTTTAACTAGAGCTTTTCCAACATCGGTTGCAGTTTCGATGTCTTGCATTTGGAAGCAGATTGGCGCAATCTTGAATTTATCACCGTACAGGAATTGAAGAAACGGGAGTTGAACCTCAATCGAATGCTCGTAACGATGGGCCAGTTCATCCACGTCAACGATGCGCGATTCATGCAAAATCTCATCTGCCAAAGCAGAATCCACTTGCACATCTCCAAGCGGCGTACGCCAAGTGCCCTCACGCATAAGTCCTAAGCCGCCGCCATAGCCAGTATGATTAGGACCCATAACTACTACTGTGTCTGGCAGTCCGTCTAAAGCTAACTCATAATAACCATGTGCTGCAACAGGACCAGAATACATGTAGCCCGCGTGTGGAGAAACCAAGCCAACTATTCTTCGTGGGTGGTCATGCATGTTGACGGCTGGAAGTTTTTTTGGACCTAACGGGTGAAGAAAGCAAGAGGTAACTTGTGTCCTAAGTGATTCAGCAGTCCCTTCATAAAATTGTCCAGCTACAGTTGGGCGCCGAATCACGGGCAAACTATTAGATTTCCTCCTCCTCTTCTCTTGAAACCTTGGCTTCGAAATCATCGATTGTTGTTGTTGGGTCTTTGTCTGCTGCTAATTCGCCTCGTTCACGCAGAATCTGTCGTGCCAGCAACCAGAATATTACGGCTAATGCTCGTCTGCCCTTATTGTTGGTTGGAATAACTAAGTCTACACCGGCGAACTCGTTGTCAGTGCTGCATAAGGCAACTATTGGAATGCCGACTTTTGAGGCTTCTTTCACTGCTTGAGCATCTGCTCTTGGGTCTGAAACTACGATTACTTCTGGGTCAATACGATTGGGATATTGCGGGTTGGAGATTTGCCCTGGAATAAACCTGCCGATAATCGGTGTCGATCCAGTTATCTCGCAGAATTTCTTTATTGGTTCCTGAGCGTAAAGCCTTGTTGCTGCCAAGGCTACTTTTGCTGGTTCATAACGTGCAAGGAATTTGGCTGCAATTCTAATTCGGTCATCAGTTTTTTTAACGTCCAAAACGAATAATCCATCAGGTCTGACACGATAAATGAAGGGCTCCATATCCAGCGTTTTCATCCTAGTGCCGATATGAATTCCCGCAGATAACAATGCGTCTCGTGGAAGCAAAAGCTCCTCTGCTGGCTGTGATTCCTGATTTTTCACTTCAACTTTTGTTTCAGATGTTTGAGTAGGATCAGTTTCTTCTTGATCTATTGTTGAATTTTCTCTTATTTTGTCCTCAGACATTTTTTACACTTCAATTTTATTTTACTTTTAGATTTGCCATTTTAGCCCTGTTTCCAAGGAAATGCTCAATTCTTATTAGCTCGTTTATCTTGGCGATTCTTGCGCCTTCAACTACGCCTGTTTTAATTAAAGGGCACTTTAAACCCACTGCTAAATGAGCTATGTGCCAGTCGCATGTGTCACCTGAACGATGAGACACTACGGGTACGTAACCACTTTTCTGCGCCGTTTCAATCGTTTCTATTGCGTCTGTAAGTGTACCTATTTGGTTGACTTTTATTATGATTGCGTTTCCCGCGTTAATCTTTATTCCATTATTTAACCTTTCAGTGTTAGTTGTGAACAAATCATCGCCGCAAATGAGGCAATTTTTCGCTTTTTTAGTAAGCTCAGCGAAACTTTTAAAATCATCTTCGTTAAAGGGATCTTCAACATAAGATAGATGATATTTCTCGATTAATTCCAAAATAAACTCAAGCTGCTCGCCACTGTCCCGTTTTTTGCCCTCGTTACCGTAATTGTAAACTTCATCTTTTTCTTTCCATAAACTTGAAGCAGCAACATCTAAACCAAAACCGCATTCAAAATCAAGCTCATTACCCACTTCCTCGCAGGCTTTAGCTATGACTTCAAAAGCGTCAACCGTGTCAACATTGGCAATCCATGCACCCTCATCGCTTTTTCCACCGTTAAAGTTGCTATCTTTCTTCTTCAGCGCGTCACCAATTTTCTTGTGAATTTGGGTATTTGCAGTGGCTGCTTCAAGAAAAGTCTCAGCGCCATGTGGCAACGCAAGGTATTCTTGAATATCGGGCGATTTGCCCCTTGCATGCAATCCACCGCTTATGCAGTTTCCAAGCGGAAAAGGCAATGCAGTAGCGGAATTTCCGCCTAAAAACTGGAAAAGCAAAAGCCCATGCGAATTCGCTGCTGCTTCAGCGTTAGCTAAGGAAATTGCAAAAGCAGTGTTTCCGCCAATGTTCTTGAAGTTTGTAGTGGCATCTATCTCATGAAGTGTAGAATCTATTTCTTCTTGAGAATCAGAGTTTAACCCCGCCAATTCTGGAGTAATTAACTCGTCAACCTTCTTAATTGCTTGATCAATTCCACCTTGAGGATAATAAATTACTTCGGCTTTCCCACGGCTTTTTCCGGCTGGGCGCTGAAGCTCGACCGAAACCTGAAGTTGTAATAACGTCAACTTCTATGGTTTCCTCTCCCCGATTATTGAACACTTTTCGGGCAATAAGGTCTTCAATTATCGATGACACTAAATCTTTCCTCAAGACGCTATACTTTTTGTTACCAGCTTATTTTAGGTTTCGGAACAACGAAGCAAGGGCTCCGAAAAACCATGTACCAAATTGCACAGGCTGAAACCTCGCAGAGTTCCATACATCATCTGAACAAGTGCTCTAAAAAAGCTATTTTAAGACAACTTGCAGTTGTGCCACTACTTTAGTTAGTATTGCTAAAGTATAAACTCTCTGTAGGCTACTTTGAAGTGAGTGTTGAGCATATTTCTTCTACTGTCCTGTTCAATGTTAGTTCAGCCATATTTCTGCTGTAATCCATTATTCGTCTTGTGCTGTCAAAGATTAATCTTAGAAGTGAGATTACGTTAGGATCGATTTTCTTGCTGGACATCAGCATAATTAACTCGTTTTCAAGCGGAATCAGGGATTCGCGTTTAGAAATCAGTTTTTCTGCATCTTTATATTCTCTTTTAAAGAGTGCTTTTATAGCATCTTCGTACAGTTGATGCGATAGAGAACTGAAATTGGCCAGTTGATTATAAATTTCTTCATCTAAGGGGTCTTTTATGAAAAGTGCTTCTTCCTCGATTAACTTTTGCAGTGCACGTAGATTGTTTATTATGTTTATTGCGTTTTCGCTTATGTTTTCGATGTCATTGACTGCTATTCGGTAGAGGAGAAACTCTTTAGGAGTTTTAAATCCGAGTTCACGGTACAGGTTTCGTTCAATTCCATACTTCAGCTGACGAACAACGTACAATCCAAGTCGGCCAACATCATTGTGGGCGTTAATTACGCTGTCAAATAGCGTGGTGCTTTGGTCTTTTAACGCGGCAATAGCATCGCGGTTGGCTGCAAGAGCCACAATTGCCATTCTTCTTACTGCTTTTTCAATGGGAAACTCAGAGTGTTTGATTAGAATTTGCAGGGTAATTTCGTCTGGTGCCTCATCTATTATTTCTGAACCTAAGAAGTTGTCACGAACAAAATTTTTCGTTTGAGCTTTGTATTTTGCGACGTCTTCAACGTTCTTAAAATGTATCCGTATGATGTCAGCGCCGATAGCGTACAATGCTCGGATCATGCGTAATGTTGACTGTGGGTCTTCTTTTGGGTTAACGCTGATGTAGTACTCTTTGAGTTTGGCTGATTCGTCTCTGCCCTCTTTTTCCTTTAATTTTCTCGGTACGAGTGTTAGTGTGGAATCTGGTTGGATGCTGAAGGCGATTTCGCTTCCGCGTTTTAATTCTAAGTCTTCCACCCATTCTTTGGGTAATGATATTATGTATGAGCCTCGTCCTGTGCATTGGACGCGTCTGTAACCTAGGTCTTTTTCTGCCATTTCCGCTCACTTGTACATATATTTCATATATACTACATATTTCATTAGCCTGCATATAAATGATTTTCAACAAAGTTATATAGAATACATGGCACTTAAATGGGCTAATCCGCAAAAAAGAAGTGAAAAAATGCCGCTGAACACTTGCAAATCAATAGTAAAAAACTCTGATGAAATAAGTACAAGTGACGCGATCTCATGTACAAGTGACGTTGAACTTCATATTTTGATGATTACTTGTCCACGCTAAGCGGAAAAGAAGCGAGGTTTAATAATGAAAAAGATAATCGCCAAGCAAGAAGCATGTATGGGATGTGGATTATGCGAAGTTTACTGCATAGTTCAACACTCAAAATCAAAAGATCCAATAAAAGCGTACAATAGGGAAAACCCTCGACCTATAAGCAGAATAAGGCTTGAAGTGAAGAAACCAATCTCATTCTCCATCCAATGCCGAAACTGCGAGGATCCCGCATGCGTAGCCGCTTGCCTCTCAGGAGCAATGCAAAAAGACCAGAAAACAGGCCAAGTGATTCATAACCCTGAGAAATGCATGGGCTGCTGGACTTGCATCATGGTATGCCCGTACGGCGCAGTAAAGATGGACCAGCAGAATAAAATTATCGCTAAATGCGACCTTTGCCAAGACCTAAAGACTCCAGCGTGCGTGGCAAACTGCCCTAATCAAGCGTTGGAGTTTAAAGAGGTGAAGTCCTAACATGGTAAAATACGTTATAGTCGGCGCTTCTGCAGCTGGAATAGGTGCAGTTGAAGCCATTCGTGAAGTCGACCAGGCAGGTACAATGGCAATAATCTCTGAAGAGCCCTGCCCACAATATTCTAGACCGATGATTAGCGACTTCGTCAGCGGCAAAGCAGACTTTAATAAGATGAAATGTCGCACGGACGATTTCTGGAAGAGCAAGAATGTTCAGGAATTCACAGGTATTAAGGCAACGGCGTTAAACCTTGCTGATAAAACCGTCACGTTGGAAACCGGTGAAAAAGTCGCCTATGAGAAACTGCTTCTTGCAACAGGCGGCAAACCATTCGTCCCTAATATTGAAGGGCAGGATAAAGAAAACGTGTTTACTTTCACAACATTCAAAGATGCCGAGCGCTTAGCTGAAAAAATAGATGCTATCAAAGCAAAAAGCGCAGTGGTTATCGGCGCAGGCTTAATCGGTATTAGCGTTACTGAAGCTCTTGTTAAACGAGGCTTAAGAGTCACAGTTGTAGAGTTGCAGGATAGAATTCTCAGCCTACTGTTAGACTCTAAAGCGTCCAGCCTTGTTGAAGGTGTCATCAGGAAAGCGGGCGTTAGCATTGTAACAGGGCAATCTGTCCAGAAAATCTTGGCAAAACCCGACAGAGAAACAGCTGTTGGCAGCGTTATTTTGACCAACGGTTATCAGATTCTATGCGACTTAGTGGTTGTTGCCATCGGCGTTGTTCCCAGAACAGAGCTTGTCGCAGGCACCCAAATCAGAACAAACAGAGGAGTAATCGTTGACAATTTCATGCAGACAAGCGTTCCAGACGTTTACGCCAGCGGCGACGTAGCAGAAACATATGACTTCATTCTTAACCAAAATCGCCTCTTGCCACTTTGGCCACTAGCCACCTTGGAAGGAAGAATTGCAGGTTACAACATGGCAGGACGCAAAACCGAGTATGCAGGGGGCACGAACATGAGCTCTCTGAAGTACTTTAACATCCCAATAATCTCCATAGGCATGGCAAACGGCAAGGATGAACCACCATATGAAGTCCTAACCAAATTAGACACGGCTAAGACTGTTTACAAGAAAATCGTCCTCAAAGATGACGAAATAGTGGGATTAACATTAATTAATGATATTGAACGGGCTGGAACCCTGTTTTATTTAATGAAGAACAAAATCAAAGTAAAGAAAATCAAACAAGAACTTCTCCAAGATGATTTCGGTTTAGCAACACTACCAATGACGGTGCTGAGAAAAATGAAGGTGGCGCAATAATGGATAGACAGGATAGAAGAATAATCAATCCTTTTGGCGATGACAAGGATTTTTCAGGCTGCTCTATCTTTGGCATGATGAATTTGGAGGGCAAACGCTTCTCATCTCACGATCCAATAAGAGCTATAACTAACATGCATGAGAGAGGTAACGGTTTAGGCGGCGGCTTCGCAATCTACGGTATATACCCGAAGCATAAAGATGATTATGCCTTTCATATCATGTACCTAAGCAAGGACGCAAAAGAGAAAACTGATAAGATTCTTGCCTCAAAATTTGACATTATTCATGACGAGGAAATGCAAACAAGACCCGCAGCTAACGTGCGTGATCCACCGTTAGTTTGGCGGTACTTTGTTCAACCCAGCAAGAATCGGCCTGAAAACCAATCAGTAGAAGACTACGTGATAGAAGCAATCATGCATGTTAACACTGAAACTGGAAAAGCATTCGTGTTCTCCAGTGGTAAAAACATGGGCGTCTTTAAAGGGGTAGGCTTTCCGGAAGATGTTGCAGAGTTTTACTGTTTAGATGAGTATGAAGGTTATCTCTGGACTTGCCACGGCAGGTTCCCAACGAACACTCCAGGTTGGTGGGGAGGAGCACACCCATTCAATATTTTAGATTGGACAGTGGTGCACAATGGCGAACTCTCATCATACGGCATCAACCGTCGCTATTTGGAAATGTTCGGTTACAAATGCACTATGCAAACAGATACGGAGGTCTTAGCGTATGCGCTTGACTTGCTCATGCGAAGACAACATTTGCCAATTGACATTGTGAGTCAAATTTTTGCTTCGCCTTTGTGGAGTGAAATAGACAAGATGGAGCCAAAAAAGGCAGAGCTGCTAAGGGCGCTTCGTCAAACTTACGGAAGCTTGCTGATGAATGGCCCGTTCAGCATTATTATTGCGCATGAAGGCGAAATGATAGGTTTAACCGACCGAATTAAACTTCGACCCCTCGTGGCTGGTCAGCGTGGAGATGTCTTGTACTTGTCATCTGAGGAGTCGGCGATTCGACTGGTTTCTCCAGACTTGGATAAGTACTGGTGTCCAAGAGGAGGCGAACCAGTGATTGGCAAATTAAGAAACGGAAAGAAAAAGAATGAAGGATCTGGCGGTGAATTACATTGAAGACGTACGTGAACCCTGAATATCTAGTTGATAGAGACCAGAACCGATGTATCCGCTGCAAAGTTTGCATTAACCAATGCACTTACGATACTCACTATTACGATGCGGAAGATGATACCGTTTGCAGTAAAGATGAGAATTGTGTTAATTGCCAGCGATGCGTCATCTTCTGTCCCACACATGCAATCACGATTAGGAAGAACCAGAACAACATCAAGGAAAACAGCAATTGGACCACTGAAGCCATTCGAGACCTGAAAAAACAGGCTGAAACCGGTGCAGTAATCTTGACAGGCATGGGATGCGACAAACCAAACTTCACTTACTGGGACCGCCTGGTTCTTAATGCTAGCCAAGTAACTAACCCATCCATTGACCCCTTACGGGAACCGATGGAGATTAGAACGTACCTTGGCGCAAAACCAGACCAGCTAAAAATAGAACTGGAAAAAAACGGTGCCATAATAAAAACTGAGCTTTCGCCGCAGTTATGCCTTGACACCCCGATCATGTTCAGCGCCATGTCGTACGGAGCAGTAAGCCTAAACGTGCATGAGTCCCTGGCGAGAGCTGCTACAGAATGCGGAACTTACTTTAACACGGGCGAAGGCGGCTTGGACCAAAGCTTATACAAGTACGGCGCTCACGCAATCGTCCAAGTTGCATCTGGCCGATTCGGCGTACACCCCCAATACCTGCATGCTGGTGCGGCAGTTGAAATTAAGATTGGGCAGGGTGCAAAACCAGGCATCGGCGGTCACCTTCCAGGCGAAAAAGTCACGAGTGAAGTCGCTAAAACCCGGATGATTCCAACGGGTACAGATGCGCTTTCACCTTATCCTCAACATGACATATACTCAATTGAAGATCTGCGGCAGTTGATTTACGCGCTTAAAGAAGCAACAAACTATACAAAGCCGATCTCAGTCAAGATTGCAGCGGTTCACAATGCTTCAGCGATTGCAAGCGGAATGGTGCGGGCTGGAGCTGACATAATAGCGTTGGATGGCATCAGAGGGTCAACAGGGGCAGCGCCAAAAGTCATCAGAGACAATGTAGGCATACCTATCGAGTTGGCAATCGCACAGGTTGATCAGCGTCTTAGGGATGAAGGCATAAGAAATAAAGCATCAATTGTTGCTGCAGGCGGCATAAAGAGCAGTTCAGATGTGGCAAAAGCAATCGCACTTGGCGCTGACGCAGTGTACATTGGAACTGCCGCTTTGGTTGCGATAGGATGCACAGTTTGTCAACGCTGCTACACTGGCAAGTGCCCCTGGGGTATAACTACAACGGATCCGTGGATCAGCAAAAGAATCAACCCGGACATAGCTTCAAAGCGCTTAATGAATTTGTTGATCAGTTGGAGCATAGAGATTAAAGACATGATGGGTGGAATGGGTATAAACGCTATTGAAAGCTTACGAGGCAACAGATTAGCGTTAAGAGGCGTAGGATTAACACAGACTGAGCTTGATATTCTTGGGGTAAAAATGGCAGGAGACTAAGAAGAGTATGATTGAACAAGAAAAATCAACAATAGAAATCAATTCAAAGTTCACTTCAAGGGTGAAAAAAGAGGCAAAAATGGCAAAAATTGACGCTGACGGCTTGCACTATAAAGACTTAAACCAAATCTTACGAGCCCTCGTGAATGGAAAGGAAAACAGTGTGGAGAAGATTGATATCCAAAATGTTATCGGTCAAAGATATCTTGGAACTGATTTGCATTCTACGGTGCAGATAGATGTTCATGGGACGCCTGGAAATGATTTGGCTGCTTTCATGAGTGGACCTACGTTGGTTATTCATGGTAGTGCTCAAGATGGCTGCGGTAATACGATGGATGAAGGCAAAATAATCATTCATGGACATGCAGGAGACGTAACAGGGCATTCGATGCGTGGCGGAAAAGTTTTCGTCAAAGACTACGTCGGCTGCAGAGTAGGCATACACATGAAAGAATACAAAAAGAAAATCCCAAAAATAATCATCGGCCAAACAGCAGGAGACTTCTTAGCTGAATACATGGCAGGCGGCATTATACTGCTCTTAGGCTTAAACCTAAAAGAAGGCGAACGTTGCAACGCACGATTCGTTGGAACAGGAATGCACGGTGGAGTAATCTACGAACGCGGCGACATCCTCACAACAGAAAACGGCACAAAAATCTCAGACGTAAACAAACGCGACCTCCGCATGATAGAAGAATTAGTAAAGGAATACTGCGGTTATTTCAATATGGACGCCAACGAAATCTTGAAAGCTAAATTCAAAAAGGTTCTGCCAATATCAAGTAGACCTTACGCAAAACTTTATTCACACTAGCCAGTCAAAGTTTCATGTTGTATCAGACAGGCGGCTTCTGAGTAAAGAGTTTAGCTTTAAAGATTAGCTAAACTTGAAGCCATGACTAAGGGAGAACACTTTATTTACCATAGTAAGCGTGAGTAAGCTTAACTTGACGTTAACGTGCTTGTCAAGGGTAAAATTGGGAAAAGAGAGTACCTTAGTGATACGGAAACTAAGAATTTCATGGTTGCATTGGATAGGCTGTTTGATGAATATGTGGAGATACCAAGAATTAGGCATGGAAAGAGACAAGAGTTTGAGATGTTGATTAGCGAAGAAGCGTTACTGTTAGCTAAGTATCTTAAGCAAGATGGCTCTTAGTGGTTGCATAATCGAGCCTTTTTCCCTTTTTACTTTTTTAAAATTGCTGTCGGATTTTAGATCTGCTCTATTCTAGTGGGATTAATTTTTTACCAAAAACTAATCTTAAGGATAATATAGGCCATACAATCATCAAAATTATTATTAAAACCGTTGCGACTACACCTATATTCTCAATCAGAAAGCTCATGATAACCACTGGAATTAACAAAAAAGATAGTCCTTCCTGGACTCCATCATAAACAAGCATTCTGTCTCTTTTGGACAGCGGCGTTGATAAGATTTTTGCAACAAGATATAAAACTGCTGCTGAAAGCAAGACGAAAAACAAAAACGGTATCGGCAAATCGAAAATAAACACCGCAGTATATCCCAGTAAAATAGGAAGAAAAGCAATGAATATGTGGAGGATTTTAATAAAAAAAGCATAGCCAACAAATAATGAAGGCATACTGAAATCCTCATTTACTACTTTTACACCGAGAACCGTTGGCGTAGTCTTGACGCCCATTTTAACATCGTATTTTACGTCTTTCAGATTTGCAAAAACGCCGACACTAAAAATCCATTGCATCATACAAACAAGGCACACTATGATTGCCAAACTAGATATATCAGTTGAAACGCTGTAAGCGCCAAATAAACCGGTTGTAAAAACACCTGCCGCAAGAACATATTCCATGCCGAAATAACGCTTACTATACTTGTTATAAAGTGTTATTAAAAGGAAAGAGAGCAATAGCATCGAAAAAGACAGAACAGTAAATAAAAACAACAAATTGATAATGATAGAGAATAAAAATGCTATAATCACCATGGACAAAGCCGTTTTCATTTTTATCCTGCCAGTTACAAGAGGTCTATCAAGAACGTGTGGTGATTTTCTATCGATTTCTAAATCAAAATAATCATTCTGCACAAAAGTAAATATGTGGATCGAAACGCCGATTAAAACCAATAAAAACAGACTAAAGAAATCTTTTTCTCCATTGCAAACTGCTCCGAAAAAAGGAGTGAAACCTAAAAACAGCAAACCATACGGTCTAACAAGTTTAGCATAATCAACAAATCTACTCATAATATAATAATAATTCCATATATTATTAAGAACTTTCATTTTAACAATCGAACAAAAAAACCCTGAAATCGCTGGGCTGGTTTGGGCTGGTTTGATTAAATTTTAATTCACTTTAACCGCACTCTCTTCTGCTTTCACCTGTCGCTTTAATGATAGTTTAAAAGGCATTAAACAGCGTAACATTTTCTTCAATAGGATAGGAGAAGAAACAAGTTGACTCAGAACATACTATTAAAGCCGAATGTAAACGTAAACAAAACTTTGTTTTCATTAAATATGCAGGGTGTCGACGAGCTTTTCCCAGGTTTTGCAGCCTGGCGACTTCGCTGTTCTTTACGGGTCCCAATCAGTAGACTCATTAATTTCACTACTCTGCATACGGGCACAATTACCTGTACAGCTTGGCGGTTTAGGAAGCAATGTTGTATTCATAGACGGGGGAAACAATTTTAAGCTCTACCAAGTAACCCGTTTAGCCCAAGTGCACCAGATGGACCCAAAGAAGACACTGGACCGCATCTATATTTCAAGGGCCTTCACGGCCTACCAGTTAACTTCACTTATAATGGATAAACTAAGCGAAACCATCACCAAATATAATGCTAAAATCGTAATCATCTCGGATATCCTGCAGTTATTCCTCGATGAAGACATTCCCGATGATGAAGCACAGAGCATTTACAATCAAATAACACGCTACCTTGCAAGCTTCGCCAAAGAACGCCAAATCATCATAATAGCCACTTATTCACGACATCAAGACAGCAAACGCGAAACGTTACTCAAAGAAGCCACCTGCCAAAAAGCCTCAACCGTACTGTATTTCCAAAAAACTCTATACACCAACGAACTATCGCTAGAAAAACATCCACACTTCATGCTAGGCTCAGCTGAACTTCCCTCAGAAAACCTCAAACTAACCGACTTCATGAAGAATTAACAAGCACAAAAAAAAATCAAAAAAAGAAAACGCAAAATAAAAAAAGAAAATTAATTATTCTGGTATTTTCCGAGTATTCACTGATTGCTTTTAGGCAATTTTGGTGAATTTTTCTTTGGGTGTACCGCAGATTGGGCACTTGTCAGGTGCTGAGCCTTCAAATGTGTTTCCGCAGACGCTACATACGTAATAGTCAACTTTGGCAGGTTCTTTCTTGTTCTTTAAAGCATCAAGAGCTTTCTGGTATAAGCCAGCGTGGATTTGCTCAACCTGGTTTGCGTAATCAAAACTAATTAGTGCTTTTTTGTCTCCTTCTTTCTTTGCTTCCTCGATGAACTCAGGATACATTTTTTTGAACTCGTAGGTTTCGCCCGACACGGCAGTGCCTAAGTTTTCAAGGGTTGATTTTACTTGTCCAGTTGTTCTCAGATGGTTTAAAGCGTGCACAGTTTCAGCTTCAGCTGCAGCTCTAAAAAGTTTAGCAACTTGCTTGAACCCTTCTTCCTCAGCCTTCTTAGCGAAAGCTAAGTACATCCTGTTTGCTTGAGATTCGCCGGCAAAAGCAGCCTTCAAATTATCCATAGTTTTTGCCATTTTTATTCACTCTCACATATAGAACTATTCAGCAGGTTAGTAATAAGTAGCTAGCTAATCAGCGTTAACCTGAAAAAGATAATAGCAACAAAGCGTTAACCTGCAAAAGACAAAGTATATTAATTGAAAATTGCTTCTGAAATAGTTGTTTTTGGTGAATTAAAATGGAGACAGCAAAAGTATATTCTCTGCCAAAATTACCCTACGAGTATAATGCACTCGCACCGTACATTTCAGAGCAACAACTAACACTGCATCATGATAAGCATCATCAAACATACGTAAACGGCGCTAACGCTATCCTTGAAAAACTTGACAAAGCAAGAAAAGAAAACGCAGAAATAGACATAAAAGCACTAATGAAGGAATTATCATTCAACGTCGGCGGACACATTCTACATACAATATTCTGGGACAATCTTGCTCCAGCCGGAAAAGGCGGAGGAGGAAAACCCAGCGGAGCCATCGCTGAATTAATCGATAAAGAATTCGGAAGCTTCGACAGATTCAAAAAAGAATTCACACAAGCCGCTGCCAGCACAGAAGGATCAGGCTGGGCTGCATTAACCATTCATCCATGCATCAAGAAACCATTCATTATGCAGATAGAAAAACACAACGTGAATGTTTATCCGACTTTCCAGATCTTGATGGTTCTTGACGTTTGGGAACACGCATACTACCTTGACTACAAAAACGAACGACCAAAATTCATTGAAGCTTTCTGGAACATAGTCAACTGGAACGCAGTCAACAAGACACTGAGCCTTGTAACAAAATAAAAACAAATCTCAACCACTCTTTTTCTTCAAAACTAAAAACTGATGCCCAACTAATGATGGCTAGTCGAATTTCGCAAATTAATTAAATGCTCTCTAATCGGGGATTGTTTAACATCATCGATTCCTGATTTTTTATTCTTTTAGGTTTGTCAACGGCAACTTATTTGTATTAATAACAATGCTTGAATCGATTCAACTTAAGAAGTTGCTAGTTTGCACAGGGGACTTGTAAAATCAATTTCTAGCTAAAGCTTTTAAATAAGCTCAAATCCAGTCCATGTTTGGGTGAGAATGTGCCAAAGGATAAAAAATATGATGTAATAGTTGTGGGTGCAGGAGTCGCTGGGGCTAGTACTGCTCTTAGAGCATCCATGTTAGGCTTGAAAACATTGCTAATCGAAAGGACAAGGTGGCCTGGAGAAAAAAACGTCTCGGTAAACGGTAAAAATCAGAATTATGCAGAAGCGCTTTTACCTGAGATAGATGATTTAGTGCCGAAGGAGAAGCTGATGGCTTACATGGACGGTTTCCATGTTTATTTTGAAAAAGCTCTTCTTAAGAATGGAGGATTTATCAACTTTAATGCATTTGAAGTAGGAGACGCAGATGACCCTGATCCTACTGCGCGCGTCTATGTTTCTAATCGTAATCAATGGGATAGATGGTTTGCTGATATAGTTGTAAAAAGAGGAGTCGAACTGATGACTTCAACCTTAGTGGTTGACATCATTCGTGACGGTGCCACAGTGAAGGGAGTAATAACTGACAAGGGTGAAAAGATTGAAGCATCAATAACGGTGGCTGCTGACGGAACCAACTCTATTGTCACTAGAAAAGCAGGATTAAGACCCAAGTTTCATTCAAAGGACTTGTGGATTGCTGCAGAGGTTGTGTATGAAATGGGTTCGGCTGCTCCAGAGGAGGCGCCTGCTGTTCAAGGTACCTTCAACTTTATGGAAACTGAACTCATAGATTCACACGAAGTAGGCTATGGTTACGGGTGGATTTACTACCTAAAACAGTCTGACGGAAAAACTTACCTGAAAATAGGTACCGGCAGCATGGCTGAGCCAGGAGGCAAATGTGACTGCTGGATGCACACAAACACGTGGGGTTTGCTGGCTAGAATAGGGCAGCACATGATTTACAATAGTTATGTAAGCAACGGCAAGCTTGTAGCCATGAGTTGCAAAGCATGCCCTGATACTGTAGATATGGGTTGTTATGGACCAACTTATGGAAACGGAATTTTGGTTGTAGGAGACGCTGGTATAGGCACTTGTTGGCAAGGCATGGGCGTATATCCTGCGTGGGATTGCGCTATAATAGCTGCCGATGTCGCAAAGAAAGCAATTGAAAAAGGAGACGTATCCGCAGCGGTTCTGAAGGAGTACGAGGACAGGTGGAAACAGCGTGTATGGGTTGCTGACGCCGCACTCCAACCATGGGTTCATGGAAAATGGAGAACTGAGGATGGAATGGCTCCTTTTCTAAGAAAAATCCCAAGAATAGTTCCAGGCATGTGTCCTGCAGCTTCACAAACACGTGGGCAAAAAGAAAACATTTCTAAACTTATGGAGGGAGTTATTGTCCCAGCTCTCGCCAATGTATGGAGCATGGTGCCGAATTTTAAACCTGCAAATTCTGGTGTATTCCCAAAATGTAGTGTAGATGTTTCTGAGACGGAAAAGGAATGGGCTGGCAAAAACCTGTCGGATAAGATAAAGTCGTGCACTGCCTTCATTCCGACGAAGGAAAACTTCATACGGATAGACGAGTCCAAGTGCGACGGCTGCGGCAAATGCTACAGGTACTGCATGGGCGGAGTGTTCGATATGGACGATGCAAAGGGAAAAGCTGTTGTTGCCAGACTCGAAACTTGCATGGAATGTGGTACTTGTTTCCATATATGCCCAAAAGATGCAGTAGACTGGAATTATCCCCCCGGCGGCACAGGGATGGTGGTTTCCACTCCTGGAGCTAACTACTGGGATGACGATTCAGTCAAAATAGAAGGCGGAAAGAAACACTTTGGGGCATAAGTGACTTTTGGGCTTAAGTGTTTGAACAAACACTTGAAAAAAAATAATAAATCAAGAGCAAACACTAGCCGCCACTAAGTGTCTAAATCCTAATTTCTTTTTTTAAAAAAAGAAGTGCTGAGAAAATTTTAACTTACTGAAAGTTGCATCTAAGTTGGCTTTGCCCAAAAACAAAAATTCTGCTTTTTAATGATTAAGATGCCGAAAAATGTTCTGGAAAAATAGAAAGGGAAAAAAATTTTTAGATATTTTAAGGTGGCGTTATCTTGATTGCTTGTTCTGGGCATTGTAGTTCGCAGGCCATGCATTGGATGCAGTCTTTCTCTCGGGCAGGATCAGTTTTCTTTTCAGACAATGGATGACCAGGCGTTTCATGCCAATCAAATACTGTCACTGGACAAACGTCAATGCATACTCCGTCTCCAACGCACACGTCTAAATCAACAGCAACCATAGTTCCATGAATCCCAAGCTTTTGCGGCGGTTCCACCGGACCCCAAACTTTGTGCCCACTATGTTCACCTGCAGGCTGTCGTTTCTTTTGAAATTCAGAATCTATAGGCAAAAAATTTCACCACAATAAAATCAGTTAAAATGATTAATATAGCTTTTTAAGAAACCTGATTCCGCAAAACATTTTGAGCCAGTGCAAGCACCTTAATAATGGTAGTGAAATGACCAAATACGAATTACCTCCAGGCTTACGTTACTCAACACTTAAAGAAAGAGAAAAATTTTATGCCTCAGAATTTAAGCTTGACAAAGTTGCTCAGTGGATTAAAGATTGGCCTGGAAAAATCAATTTTGCAGTCATAATGGGCAGACATACACGAATTTTCCAAGAAAAATACAAAAAAGACTCGGACACCACAATAATCATCGACGAATACTCTGACCTGAAAGATGTTCGTCAACAAATAATCGATTTCTTGCCTGAGGCAGTATATTACGACCGAAACGTTTACGAAAACAAGATTAAGGTTGGTCAAGAATTAGCTTTCGACCTTGACCCAGAAAACATTACCTGCCCAATTCATGGTACGTTAGCTGATAAGATGGCGCGAAAGCAAGGGTTAAGTTTCTGCAAAATTGAATTAGACTTGGTTAAACAAGAAACAACACGATTATACGAATACTTGCAGGATAGATTTTCAAGTTTAAGAATAGTTTATTCTGGGAGAGGTTTTCACATTCACGTTCTAAGCCCTGAAGCGTATAAGCTCAGTCCTGGGCGGAGACAAGAAATTGCTAAAGAAATAAAAAGTAAGGGTTTTCAAATCGACGAGTGGGTGACTACTGGGGAAATGCGTTTGATTCGGTTGCCTTTTAGCCTTAATGGTTTAGTCTCTCGAATCGTGTTACCGCTGACAATCAATGAACTCGAAGGTTTTGACCCTATCAGTGATGAAAGATGCCTTCCAAAATTTTTGGATGAGCAAGCTACTTCTTCTTGACTTCTTTGGCTTTTTTCTCTTTTTTAATGTAATAGGCTTGTTTCTTCTTTTCTTCTTCCGCTGCTTTTTTTGGTTTTGACACAATTACACCAAATTGAAGTTAGCAGCAAGTTGCATAAAAAATTTTCCCGCAATCACTTTTGAAAAGTTTATTTGCCGAATCCTTCTTATTTTTTATGATATTTATGGTAGAAAAATTCGATGTAATCGTCATCGGCTCCGGCTCAGGAATGCTAATTGCTTCCGAAGCAGTAGGACAAGGCTTGAAAACAGCACTCGTTGAAAATAATCGAATGGGCGGAACCTGCATTAACCGTGGATGTGTCCCGTCAAAAATGCTGATTCATCCGGCAGATGTCACTGCCCAAATTAAGGATGCCCAGAAAATAGGAGTACAAGCAACTGTAAACACCGTTGATTTTAAAAATATCATGACAAGAATGCACACGCTCGTAAACGGTGACTCAAACAGCCAAGCTAAATCAGTCGAAGCAACCACCGGGCTTAAATGGTTCAAGGAAACAGGCGAATTTACATCCGATTACACGATGCAAGTAGGCAAAGAGTCCATCACGGCGAAGAAAATTTTTGTTGTTTCAGGAGCAAGAAACTTGGGGCCTCCGATAAAAGGCATCGAAAATATCAATTACTTAACAAGCGACACAGTCTTAGAGCTAGAAACACTTCCTAAGAGCATCCTTATCGTAGGTGGAGGCTACATCGGCGTCGAATACGGCCACTTTTTCTCAGGACTAGGCGTAAAAACAACCATCATTCAACGAGCTTCAAGAATACTTCCTGACGAAGAAACAGAAATCTCAGACCTACTCAAGTTGGAGATGGCAAAAAAGATGGATATATACACGGATCTTGAAGTGTCAGAGATTAAACAGAACAATTTAGAGAAAACCGTCATCGCCAAAAACAGGTTGGACGGCAGCATAAAAGAATTCACTACTGAAGCAGTAATGATTGCTGCAGGCAGGGTTTCCAACGCTAATATTTTGAAGCCTGAAAGGACAGGCGTTAAACTGGATGAGAGAGGCTACATAAAAGTTGACGATTATCTTGAAACAAGTAAGAAGAATATTTGGGCTTTAGGAGATGCAATCGGCAAAGAAATGTTCAAACATGTCGCTAACTACGAAGCCGGCATCGCTTGGCACAACGCTGTTCACGATCATAAAGCAAAGATGGATTTCTCCGCTACTCCACATGCAGCTTTTACGTATCCACAAATTGCTTCTGTTGGATTAAAAGAGGCAGAAGCAAAAAAGCAAGGTCACCAAATATTGGTTGGCAAGGGACTTTATCGTGACACAGCTATGGGTGCAGCAATGGGTGAACCAGATGGATTCGTCAAAGTTATCGTGGAAAAGCAAACAGGAAAGATCTTAGGAGCGCATATTATTGGACCTGAAGCCGCGATTCTTATTCAAGAAATTGTCAATGCGATGGCAACTGAGCCAGGAACCTTTGCGCCTATCGCTAACGGAATGCATATCCATCCAGCCCTATCAGAAGTAGTGCAAAACGCCTTTGGAAACCTTAGGCCCGCTTAACAGGCAATCGCTTGTGTGGTCAACTTGCAGGCAAGTTTAGCTAAACAGTTATATTTCCCGTAAATCATGCTAGATTAGTGAGATTTATGAAATTCTCAAAGGTTTCTGGTGAAAAAAATAATCATAAGGTCATTCTTTACGCTTTGAGCACTTGTGTTTGGTGCAAATTAACAAAGCAGTTTTTGAAAGATAACAGTGTTGCGTATGAATATTTAGACGTGGATCTGCTTGAAGAGGAAGACAAAGATAAAGTAAAAAATCTAATTTATGACAGGACGGGAAACGTGGGTTTCCCAACCGTAATTATTGACGATAAAGATGTTATCTCTGGTTTTAGAAAAGACGAACTAAAAGAAGTGTTGAAACTATGATACCGATAGAGAAAGTTCGTCAGCGTGCAGAAGCTGACGCTAAGACTTATGGTTACTATTTAACTCCTGACCCAGAACTTCTACAAGCTTTTCTTGAAGGACTAAAAGCAAACGAAGAACGCTACGGTTATCCACTGTGCCCTTGCAGGCTTACTTCTGGCAAATTCGAGTTTGACAGAGACATAATCTGCCCCTGCGATTATAGAGACCCAGACGTGGCAGAGTACGGAGCATGCTACTGCAGACTTTACGTTAACAAAGCAGTGTACGAAAGCAAAAAATTGCCCGAAGTACCTGAACGCAGACCAAAAGACAAACAAACAAGAGCATACACAAGTTCAACTCCTCAAAAAGGAGCAAAAGCTGAAACACAAGAAAAAACAGTCGAGGCACTAACTCCGTCAGCAAAACCTAAAGAAACTTCTGAAGTAAAAAAGAAACTTTGGTATTGCAAGCAATGCGGCTACGTTGCTTTCAGGGAAGATCCACCGTACGTTTGCCCAATATGCAAAGCTAAAAAAGAAATGTTTGCAGAAATAAAAAACCAGGTAGAATTCAACGGATAACCCAGTCTATTTTTTGATTTCTATCTGTATTTTCTTCCAGTCATCGTTTATTCCATGCAGAGATGTTACGGCACCCATAATTGTTCCCTGAAGAATTTTAGCTACGAATTCGTTGAGAGGTACTTCTTTTTCATCCACTTTTAATTTTAAACTCATAAAAATCATCCTTAAAAAAGAAGTTAAGTGATAATAACTAAAAAAATTTTCTGCTTCAAATCCTAAATACTCTGAAACATTTGATCTTGTCAAGATATTTTTTGAATTAATGGCATCTTAGTCCCCTTTGCTTGGACGCGGGAAAAGATAGTAACATAGTAGCTTGAAGCTACTGAGAGAATAGCTGGATTTGAATGGTTAGTGTTTGATAGTTTAGTGAAGTGCTTAAATCTACCCTCAAATTCGAAAAGCGCGCTAAAGCCAAGTTATGACATTGTTTAATTTGGGTCTTTTTGGCGCTGGCGGGTTCATGTCCGGGTAGCCGATTACGCAGCCGTCTAATGCATATTCGCCTAATGGGATATTTATGAGGTCACAGAACTCTTTATCATTAGCCAACTGTTCAGTGAGCGAAATCAACTGCATTCCAAGCCCCAAAGCTGTAGCTTTTAGCCACATGTTTTGAAGGCAGTGGGCAAGAGATTGTTGTTCAGAAGATGGAATTCCTCGTTGCTCAGCAATCACAATGTAATATGGGGCTGTTCCAATCTGGGGCATGCCATGTTCACCCATCATTTTAAGCCGACTCACAAAAGGTCCTGCATGCTGCTTTGTAAATTCGTCGGTTAGCATTTTAGATTCTAGCTGTTTGACAAAAGATTGCATATGCCGCTTCAGGATTTGAGCCACTTGAGCTGTGGCTTTGCTTTCTCTTGGAATAACAGTAAACCGTCGATAGTCTTCACGTGTCACTGCGGCACTAGCGTAAGGTGCCCAAAGACCCGCCTGCAAAACTTTCTCAATAAGCTCTCTCGGGGGAGATTCAGTCTTAAATTTTCTTATAGACCTTCTGGACTCAATTACTTGATCGATGATTTTATTACATTCCAAGTTTGCAGACATAAACAATATCCTCCTAAACTTACCTAAAGTGCAACAGCTACCTAAAGTTTATGGCCCTAAGGTTTAAGGAATTCTTTTTTTCGCTATAACCATATTCGCCGCTAACATACGTGTTCATGATTAGCTTCAATAAGCCGACAAAAATCGAGACGGTACTGTCTAAGCAAATAAAAATGTACCTGAATAATTCACTTCAAGAGTACTACATGCCTTGTTTTGTAAGATTTGCTAATCAGTGAAATAGCCTTTGCAACAAACCTTTTTAATATTAGCCGATAGTACGCTTGCAGGGAGAGATTATGGTTAAGGGATGGCTAAAAATTTTGTTGATTCCATTAATTTGCATTGTTTGGGTATGCGGATGGGTGCTCTATGTTGTAGGACAACCAAAAGGGCTCACTATTGAGCAGAACCAAACTATAAGTAAGCCGGCATTAAATTCTTAAAAGTTGCCCAAAAAAGTAGATACGAAGGCATTAAGCGCGGCGCGTGGTTAGCATGCGCGCCTTCTTAAGATCCAAATACTTTATTGAATCCCATGGACCCGGTTGCATGACTTGATTGTGTTTTGTTTGTTAAAGAAAAGAAAGAATATATTTTCCATGAATCTATAAAGCAATGGGATATTTATTGAACCCAAAGTATGAAAACATAAAAACTGAAAAAGATCAGAATGCTTTGTGGATAATTCTTAACAGGCCCCTTCAGCATAACGCGATTAATGAAGCGTTAATTACAGAACTAAGCGAGGCTTTGGATGCAGCTGAAAAAAACACCAATGTTCGCAGCATTGTCATAACAGGGGCTGGTGACAAAGCATTCAGTGCAGGTGTTGACTTAACCATGTTTTCATCCATAACCCCTGCTCAAGCAGAAGAACTTGCTAGAATGGGGCAAAAAGCATTTGCTAAAATAGAAGAACTCTCTAAGCCAGTGATTGCTGGAATCAATGGTTTGGCTTTAGGCGGAGGCTTAGAATTGGCTTTGGCTTGCGATTTTCGCGTGGCTTCAGAGAAAGCTGAATTGGGATTCCCGGAAATAAATTTTGGGTTAATTCCTGGGTGGGGTGGTGCTCAAAGACTTGCGCGAATTGTCGGCATGCCTAAAACGAAAGAAATGGTCATGATAGGAAATAGAATTATGGCTGCTGAAGCCCTGAAAATAGGCTTAGTCAATCAGGTGGTTAATTCCAAAGTTTTTCATGAAAAAACTGCCGAGTTTGCCCAAAACTTTTCGAAAAAATCTCCTGTTGCTTTGAAGTATGTTAAGCAAGCAGTTAACTTTGGGAGCCAAATGCCGCTAGAAGCAGGTTTACGTTTGGAAGCCAGCTTGCTGGGTTTGGCTACATCAACAGATGAATTTAAAAAAGCTTTAGAAGACTTCAAGTCAAGAAAGAAATCCGCCCAAGAAGAAAAATGAGTAAAACATATCTCTTTCCACTCATCTTGATTCACTTGTGTTTAGTTAATGAGAAAAGTTGCTGTTATCGGCGTTGGAAGTTCAAAATTCGGCATCAGAAACGACGTTAACTTAGCTGAATTGACATTTGAAGCGTTTAAACCCGCTGTTGAAGACGCAAAAGTAAGCCCGAAAGCCATTGAATTCTTAGCTTTAGCGTCCATGGGAGCGGGAACATTGCATGAGGAACTTCTTCCCGCCGTTATCGCATCAGAATACTGCGGACTAAGCAGCAGCGCAGGCCTTGCTCGTTGTGAAGCTGCCTGTGCAAGTGGCAGCGCCGCGTTTACAACTGCTTATTGGGCAATTGCAAGTGGACAAGCGGAAGTAACTGCGGCGTTAGGCGTTGAGAAAATGAAGGAAGTTGACTCCTCAACAGCCATGGAGTGGATAGGGCGGGCAGGCAACTATTTTTGGGAATTCCATAATTTCGGAGTAACATTTCCAGCATATTACGCGTTACACGCGAATGCCCATATGGCTCGATTCGGGACAACAGAAGAAGACATGGCTTTGGTCGCTGTTAAAAACCATAAATATGCAGCCATGAATCCAAAAGCGCAGTTGCAAAAGGCTATTACAGTGAAGGATGTTTTATCGTCAACGGTTATTGCTTCACCGCTGAAGCTTTTTGATTGCTGTCCATTGACTGATGGCGCTTCATGCGTAATTTTAGCTTCTGAGGAGAAAGCTAAACAGTTGGGTGTTGACACGCCGGTTTGGGTTGCTGGCATTGGTTATGCTGGTGGAACAGCGAATTTAAGCAAAAGAACCGATTATTTAGGGTTAGAAGCAAGCGTTTTAGCGTCCCAAAAAGCGTTCGAAATGGCAAAAATCAAGCCCAAACAGGTTGATGTTGCAGATGTCCATGACTGCTTTACGATTGCTGAAATATTAGCTTACGAGGACGTAGGCTTATGCCCTAAAGGCGAAGGCGCCAAACTAATTCGAGAAGGACAAACCGAGATTGGCGGAAAAATTCCAGTGAACGTTGACGGTGGCTTAAAAGCGAAGGGACATCCAATAGGCGCCACGGGATGCTCAATGATTTACGAGTTAACAAAACAACTCCGAGAAGAGGTTAAGGAAAATGGACGACAAGCTCCAATGAAAAATTACATTGGTCTCGCTCATAATACTGGTGGAACTGGACACTACTGCTACGTAACTATTCTTAGAAGGTGACAAATACGACAAATGTTCCCACCATTAAAACTCATGAAATAAAGAATGTTCAAGATGTGCCAATTGCCAAGACACAGAAGTTTTGGGATTATCTGAAAGAAGGAAAAGTCTACGCAACCAAATGTGCAAAATGTGGCAAAATTTATTTTCCGCCCGTTGCCGACTGCGGAGAGTGCCTCTCTTCTGAAGTTCAATGGGTGCCTCTTTCAAGTGAAGCAGAAATAGAAACTTTCACGCATGTCATGGTTAGACCGTTAACTTTCTCAAACCATGAACCTTACGTTGTCGCCATTGGACGCCTAAAAGAAGGAGTTAAAGTCTTAGCTTGGCTAAGCGGGTTTAAGCCCTCACAAGTAAAAATTGGCATGAAAGCTAAACTTGTAGCAAAGGTTTCACCTGAAGGAAACCCAACATACGAATTCGTACCTTTAAAATAGCGTTTTCTTTTTTCAGGTTTAGTTTTTCAAAAGCTTAATTAGCAGATTTGTTCTTAACCCCATTTCTACGGTGCAAAAATCATTTGGGAAAAGCTTCAAAACTTGAAAAAATCGCGGTTATCGGCTCAGGAGTCATCGGCCACAGCATAGCTCAACTTGCAGCTATGGCAGGATTCCAAGTTGTTATGATAGGTCGCCACGAAGAATCTCTTCGAAAAGGAATAGAGAAAATCAAGTGGAGTCTTGACAAGTTCGTTGCAAAAAGCCGAATCAGCAAAGAAGATGCAGACCAAACCATGGCTCGAATACATGCTACAACAAGTTATGGTGAAGCTAAAGATGCTGATTTTGTTTTTGAAGCTGTTCCCGAAAACTTTGATTTAAAATGTCAAGTGTTCTCTAAACTTGATTCCCTTGTGCCTTCACATGCCATTTTTGCGTCTGGCACTTCAGCTTTAAGCATAACAGAAATGGGCAAAGTCACAAAACGCCCCGACAAGATTGTTGGGATGCACTTTTTTAATCCGCCTCAGCAAATGGAGCTTGTAGAAGTAATCAAAGGAGAAAATACCAGTCAAGAAACAATCGACACCGCAACTTTTTTTTCTAAAAAAATTGGAAAAACGCCCATCGTAGTCCAAAAGGATGTAAGAGGATTCATCGTAAACCGCATCATAATAGCAGAGTTTAATGAGGCATTCTGGACATTCCATCGGGGCGAAGCTTCAAAGGAGGGCATAGACGCTTCATTAAAGTACACGGGCCATTTCCCCATGGGCTGGTTTGAGCTTTCAGACTTTGCGGGTTTAGACGTAGTTTACGAAGTAGCTAAAACCCTGTACAAAGCTTATGGTGAACGGTTTAAACCATGCAATGAAGTTATCGAACCGCTTGTGAAACAAGGCAAGTTTGGATGCAAAAAGGGCTCAGGCTTTTATGACTGGTCAAAAGGTAAACCCGAAATACCATCAAGCCCAAAAAACGAATACGACGTCGAACGATCCTGGGCAGTAGCTGTGAATGAAGCTGCCTGGCTCATCTATGACGGCGCTGCAAACCCCCAAACAATCGACTTAGGAATGAAGCTAGGCATTCATTGGCCAACGGGACCATGCGAATACGCCGATAAAATAGGCTTAGATGTCGTATTGATGAAACTGAAGCGTGCTTACGCTGAACATAAAATGGAAACATATAACCCTTGCCCGCTGCTGGAAGAGTATGTCAATAAAGGATGGATTGGCAAAAAAGCTGGCAGAGGCTTCTACTAATGCAGTTTGAAGTTGACGAGAAACAGGCTGGCATAGTAAATGCGGTTAAAGAGTTTTGCAAAAAGAAATGTGAAAAACGCATTTATAAAAACAAGCATAATCACGAGCGTGGAATGCCCAAAAAGACCTTCTTGAAAACGGCAACGGTCTTTGTTACTGGGACTCTTGCTGTTGGATTTTTGAGGGGTGACGGAAATAAGCCAGCACTTTTACAAGATCGGATTACAGCTATAACCAACGTGAGGATTTTCGACGGTGACCGTGTCATTGACGACATGACTGTGGTGATTAAAGGGGCATATATACAGGCGGTAGGTGGCGAGGTTCCAGCTGGGGCAACTGTCATTGATGGTCACGGCGCAACCCTGATGCCAGGCTTGATTGACTCCCATGTGCATACCGATCTGGACGGCTTGCGGACCGCGCTGTCGTTTGGTGTCACCACGGAGCTGGAGATGAACGGCCATTGGACACCGAAGATGCGAAAGAAAATCGCTGAACGGAGCGATATAGCTGATTTGCGCTCCCCTGGGATGGGCCTCACTCCTCCAGGAGGTCATCCAACTGAATATATGAGTTCAAGCAACAACTTACTCATACGCTTATTCTTCCGCTATCCGACTGTCTCAACCCCTAACGAGGCCGTCAAATTCGTCGACAAACAGATCGCCCAAGGAGCCGACTACATTAAAATCTTTATAGAGGACGGAACCAGCATCGGTTTTCCTGGACTTCCTGTACTGAACGATGAAACCCTCAATGCAGCCGTAAAAGAAGCTCATCGTAAAGGTAAGATGGCCATCGCCCACGTAACCACCGCTGAAGAAGGCAGGCGAGCTATTGCCGCTGGAGTAGATGGGCTGGCACACTTGTTCTTTGATAGTCAGCCTACCCCCAAGTTTGTGGATACCATTGCAACTTCCGGTGCGTTTGTTATCCCCACCTTGGTGACAATCTCCTCTGCCGTTGGCAATAACGCATCCGCGCTGGCCGCCGACAAAAGAGTAAGTTCCAGGCTGAGCCAGAAGTGGCTTAACTCGCTTTCTCGTAGCATGAACGTCTACCCGGAAGGAAAGCTTGAAAATGCTTATGCCGGCGTCATGACCCTCCACAAGGCGGGTGTGGATATTCTGGCAGGTTGTGATGTGTCGGAGCCTATTCCCAGCCTCGGGGGACTCGCCCACGGCGCCAGTTTGCACCAAGAACTGCAACTTCTGGTCGCGGCTGGATTGACCCCGATCGAAGCGCTGCGGGCAGCGACATCCACCCCTGCGCGTAGGTTCGGCCTCACCGACCGAGGCCGAGTGGCTCCAGGGGCTCGTGCCGACCTGTTGCTGGTCGACGGGGACCCAACGACGAGCATCTCTGACACGCTGTCCATTCGTGCTGTGTGGCGCCAAGGTGTTCAACTCAAAAAGTAGAACCTATATATGTCCTACGTTGCGGTTGTTTGCCACCCGGAGGAAATCGCACAGCTCACAGGTAAAGAAAAAGGGTCATGGATTTTAAATAACGCTTTGATACGAACTATAAATGTTGCTTCTCACAAATAACAATACTGGCTATGCTACAACAAACAAACCTACAAGAGCAACAAACTTCGAACCATCTTTATTTATCATGTTTAGCCAATTGGTGTCTAATTTTATTCAAGTTTGTTATAAAAGTTGAAACTGTTCTAAAACATGAATTCGTAATTATCAGGATTTTTTGATTGCAATATTATTAATATTCAGTTAAGTGTTAAATTAAATTTAACGAAATTAACTTTTTCAATTAAAAGACTGGTCAGTATATAGTGCAAAATCGCAATTTACTTATCAAGAATTATGTAACAAACGAATCAGATCGAGATTGATTATAATGCCAATTGAGAATCAAGAAAGAATAAAAGAACTTGAGAAACAGGTTGAACAGAGAGAAGAAGAAAATAAGAAGCTTCGATCTCAAAACCAAGAGATATTACAAATGTATGCTAAAAAACTTGAAGAAGAAATTCAAATCGCTGAGGAAACAATCAATTTAAATGATAGCACTATTAACTCAGCTAAAAAAGTTAATAATCAAATCATGGAAGATAGCACAATACTTGCTACTAATAGTGAACTTATACTTGACACATCAACAATAGTTTCAAAATTAGCAACTTCAACTAAGGAATCTGGCAACTTTGCCGAAAAAGCCTTAGTAAGTGCAGAAGATGTTTCAAAGGCTGGTGTTAGTGTTGAGAATATGGGCAAGCAAGTGGAAGAAACATCTAAACAGATGGCTCTTGGAATGGAGCAGGTTAACACTGCTTCGAAACAGGTCTCTACTGGAGCGCAAAAGTTAGCTGAGCTTTCACAGGAAGCAGCAAAAAACACTGAATCCTTAAAAAAAGTTATGGATGAAGCGGGTGGCATAGCAAAGGAAGCTCTCACTGTTACTACCCAAGCTTTGACAAAGTCCAAACAAGCTAATGAAAAAGGGCAACAAGGACTTCATGCTATTGAAGATATCAAGGCTAACATCACCAAAGTTTCTGAAGCTGTCATATCCATGGTTGATAGTGTAGAGCAGGTTGGACAGATGGCTAATTCAGTTTCAGACATTGCTGGGCAAACAAACATGTTGGCTTTGAACGCTGCTATTGAGGCGGCTAGGGCTGGTGAAGCTGGCAGGGGTTTTGCGGTTGTTGCTGATGCTGTTAAGAGCTTGGCTGGTCAATCTAAGGTTGCTGCTGGTTCTGCTATTACTTTGGTGAAGGGTATTAAGGATGCTGGTACCCAGACGAATGCTATTGCAAATCAGTCTCATAAGAACGCGGCAGAAGGAACCAATGTGGTTTTGGATGCTATTAAAGAAGCTGAGGGCATTACTAATATTATGGCTACAATGACTTACAAAGTGAGTAACTTAGCGAGTGGCGTTAAACGTGGTCTTAACTCGTTAGACAATGTTGCTAACACTATATCTGAAGTTGCTAGTATTGCTGAAGAGAGTTCTTCCGCTTCAGAAGAAGTTTCTGCTTCGGTTGAACAGCAGACTGCTGGAGCACAGGAACTCGAAAAAATCGCTGAAGAGGTTGCAGTTATTGCCAATGATGTTAAGAAATTAATTGAGAATGTTGTTAACGATGTTAAGGAAGTATCAAAAATATCAACCAATACGGGAAATGACGCTGCAATCGTTGAGAAGAAAGCCAACGAAATTAAGGACTCTCTTGAGAAATATGCTCAATCAAATTATGTTCTAGTCGAAGAAGCCACAAATATTGTTGAAAACAATGAAAAAACTAAGGCAAAGCTGAAAGATTTCATAGAACAAAACAAAGTCCAAATAGCTAGTCTTCCTAAAAAATATGGACAAATTACCTAGCTAATAAGCAACAAAGACTCAAAATGCTTAGATTAATCAAGTTTAACCGAGTCCTTCTCCAATTATTTAGTTGTTTGCCGTCTGAGTAACTCTGATTGTACGCACGTTAACGTCTGTACAACGCTAAATCTAGCGATTCCAAGCTTGCTTTAACGCTTCAGGTAGAGCTTTTCCGCACAAGCCTCAATATATAAATGTATCCCCCCTTAAGCTTGCGGCTCCTAGCTGCGATTTGGGTCTGGCCTTCAGAAAAAAGGATGTAAGTGCAAAGTTTCGTGTTTTGCCATTGCTTATCTTGCACTAAAACTTTCTAGTCGAAGCGAATTATCGAGCTATGAAAACAGTTAAATTTCCAATTAATCAACTATCATTTGCGTGTTGAAAATGTCGATAGAGAGTGTTATAGACGAGTTTCCTTTGTTTACCGAAAGAGAGGAAAAAGAGCGCTTTCTTCTTGTCCTCGGGCTCCTTGCTTCGCGAACTGTTACCTTGGCAAAGGCAGCTGAAGTTATGGGTATGTCCCGCCCCGAATTTTCAGCGTTGCTTCGAACAGTAGGTTTTAAGTACACTTTTCTGGATGAAGCGGAGTTGCAGAAAGAATTGCAAGCAAGCAAGAACTTACTCAAGAAGCGTCATAATTGAAAGCGACAATAGACAGCTCAGTTTTACTAGCTTTAGGTAAACTTGGCTATCTTCCCTTTCTAAAAGAAGTATTCGATAAGGTGTATGTACCTCAATCAGTTTTTGAAGAAGTGAGCAAAGATGAAGCGGTAACGCAAATCCACGTACTAAGCGACGAAGGATTCGTTGAAGTGGTGAAATGCTCAAACACTGAACTTCTTAATCTGCTCTCGTCAAGCTTGGGAAAAGGCGAGATAGAAACGATGACGCTGGCACTTGAGTTCAAAACTGATATGGCGTTGCTTGATGATTTGAAAGCCCGAAAAACGGCAGGAAGGCTGAAAATTAAGGTGATGGGAACGATAGCTTTGCTTAAGGCTTTCTTGGACCTGAGATTGATCAAGCAGTCACCTGAAGATTTGGTTCAACAACTTGTCGATCAAGGCTTCTGGATAGAAGAGAAAGTATGCCTGAAAATACTCAAAGGATAGGGAGTTATTCGCATCCAATATTTTGACCAAACGATGGTCCAATTCTGCAAATAACGTATCTGAGAGTTCTTGTTCATCTGCCCAAATTTGGAGGTCATGTTTGGTTATCTTTAGCAATTATCTGTCTCCTCAGAGAATTCATATTTCAAGCGGTTCTGCATTGTTGATAATTCCGCGTTTTTTCGATAGCTTTCCTTCCTTTAGCGCGATCTAATGGGAAAACGTTAGAGCTCGTTGACGACAAGACGTCGTCGATAAGTTTCTAGTCTACCTGTGTCTTTTTACGTTCGGATTTAAGCTATGATAAAACCGATTCTTTGAGCCAGAGCATGATTCCCGTATCTTTGCAAATATAGAAGCAGGTAAGTGCAAAGTTTCATGCTTCTGTTCTTGTTATTTAAGGGAGAGGGATAGCTGACACACCTGCATCAAGTTTGATATTGTGATTCATATCATAAAGTCTCATAATCTGCGACTTTGTGATACGAAAGGTTGGGTTAGTATGCTGCTTTAGAAACAGCGGAAGGACGAGCGTGCACGACTCTGAGAAGAGCTTCGCTGTCGGTTGCAAGATTTATAGGTTAAGTACTTAGGTACATAATATTATGTACTTAGAACCCTTGAATAAGACATCAGTCGAAATTCTTTCTTTTCTCAGCTCAAGAATTCGGGAAAGCTTTACCGTGCGAAAGATATCAGAGGGAATAGGAAAGGATTACAAAATTACTCACACCATGATCAAGCGCCTGGCAGAACAGCACTATATTACTGCCGAGAAAAGACCTCCAGTAACTTACTGCAGACTGAACTTACGAGGTAACTCTTCTCTTCTTGCATACATAGAGGGCATACGAGCCAGCCGCTTCTTCGAAAAACACAAAGACATAGAAATCCTTGCCAAAGATTTAACTTCAAAAATTACTTTGCCCTTCTTTACACTCATGCTGTTCGGCTCCCACGGGAAGGGCACAGCCTCGGCAAGATCAGATTTAGATGTTCTCTTGGTTATTCCTGAGCGCAAATTTCAAAATGAAGTTGAAGCGGCTATTGCATCTGTCCAGCGTGTTAGCCCTCTGGGGATCCACGAGACGATATTAACTACAGAGGAGTTTTCGGAGCTTCTTAAACAGAAAAAGCCTAATGTTGCATGGGAGGCAATAGACAATCGAATCGTTCAATATGGTGCGGAGATGCTTTTTAAAATGTTGGAGGAGATTTTATGATAGAAAAGGAACGGATTGAGGAAGCAAGACGAAATGTCAAGATCTACATCGATGACGGTTTGCTAAAAACTAGCGATAAAGATGCAGAGTTAGTCGTACGTTGCCGTCTGAGTAACTCTGAACTTTCATCCGCGAACGTCAAGCTAATGCCTTCTCATCATCCGGCAAAAATACTAAAGCGTAGTCGAAAATAAAAGCATTCAATAAAGACGAGATGATTTCATAGGGCCCCTAAAATGTATGCTAGTAAAGCGAACATAAAGAATATCAGAACGAGCTTTTTCACTTTTCTGGCGTTTTCCCTTGAATAATCTTTGAGCAAGGTTGCTGAACAAACAACTAATCCTATGTCGGTGACTAACACGAAGGGTATAAACCAGAATGAAACAACACCAAGGATCACGGGTATAGGCGTTAATGCGACGGCTGAAATGTAAAATGCTGCTGAGGCGATTGCGGCTTTTTTTTCTCCATAGCGTACGGCTAGAGTTTTTATGCCTTCTGCACTGTCGCCTTTGACATCTACGATGCCTTTTGTGATTTCTCTGCCTGTGTTGGAGAGAAACGCCATTAAAGCGAAAAGTAAAACGTTCAATTGGACTGTGTTTGTAACGACTACACTGCCGAAAATGAATGGGGTCGCTACACAGGCGCTGACCAAGAAGTTTCCGGGTAAACCAGCACGTTTTCCCACCGTCGCATAACCAACAGTTATTAACCATGCAATTATCCCAATCATGAGACAGAGAACGCTTGAACTATTAGAACTGTAAGCGAAAAAGAGACCAATTATTGCTAGAGCAGAAGCGAACACAAGTGCCTCTAGCGGTTTAACTGTGCCGCTTGCAATTGGACGAGCAGGCTCATTTATAGCGTCGATTTTTCGGTCATAATAATCATTAATCACCATTGAAGAAGCAGTTAGAAAGAAACCAGTTAAGTAACCATAAAGTAAACTTGGCAGGTTACTTTGAAACAAATAGACGTTTGCTCGCGTGGCCAGTATCGCGCCTACTAAAACGGCAAAACCCATCATCAAACCGTTAATAGGACGCATTAACCGGACGAAGCCAACAAGCTTACTCATTCTTCCCAAACCATTGCAATCTTTCTTTATAAGGTTAATTATTAAAATCTAATTGCTTTTTAAGCTTTCAATTTAATTAAAGCAACCTCATATTAACCAAAAGAAAATAGTTTGCATCAAAATTCAAACTTGACAACACAAATTTTTAAAAGAACATAGTTTAAAAAGGATGAGCCTTTACAATTATTTTATGCATTGAGATTTTGTTGGTGAAGCCTTGAGCGACAATTACGCGCCCCTAGTCGGAGATAATTATTCTCCTGAAAAGATACGAGTCATTATTCCAGTAGGCGGCAAAGCCACCCGCTTGTTACCGTTAACAGCTGAAACAAGCAAAGCATGTCTCCGTTTGCTTAATAGACCGTTAGTGGAGTTTTCGCTTCTCTCACTTGCAAGCCAAGGCATCAGAAACTTTATCTTCGGAGTAAAAGGTTACACGAATTACCGTGACTTACATGATTATTTTGAGTCAGGTTGCGGTTTCTCTTCAATCTATAACGTTAAACCGAGAATTCACATAAAATATCAGCCGAACGTTGAGGACCTTGGAAGCGCGGATTCTGCGAGAATAAACATGGAGTACTACGACATCCAAAACGTTGTTTTTGCCGTCCAAGGCGACAATATCTTTGATATTAAAGTAAAAAGCCTCATGGATTTTCACAGAAAAAAAGGAGCAGCCTTAACAATTGTACTACGGGAAGTAGAAAACATTGAAGGATTAGGCTTAGCGGATATTGACAAAAACGGACGCATAAGAAAATTTGTTGAAAAACCCTTGCCTAAAGACGCCCCAAGCAACCTTGCTAACACAGGCTTGTATGTATTGTCTCCTGAAGTTAAGAAAATTTTCAAAGAAAAAGGGGTTCAACAGATAATCAAGGAAAAGAACAGGTTAGACTTCGGCTACGACTTCATCCCCTACGTAATTCAAGCTGGTCATCCAGTCTACGGTTACACATTGAAGGGCAGCTGGTTCGATGTTGGCACACCTAAAAACTACTTGGAAGCCATGAAGAAATTGTTGAACGGAGGATTTTCAATGCTGAATGATTTTGGCGGAAGAATAAAGGAAGGAAGCACCATTTGGGTTCAAGGTGAAAGTAGCGATTCAGAAAAGAGACGACTTGAAATCGTACAGAAAATTAAAAAGAAAAAGATTGAGATTAAAGGCGCAGTTCTCATCGGCAGACACTGCCAAATAGAAGATGGTGTGAGAATTGAGAATTCATGCATTGACAATTACACGCGAATTGGCAAAAATGCAGTCGTCAAAGATTCAGCTGTGATGGATCGCGTAATAATTGGAGAAAACGCTGAAGTTTACAATAGCATCATCGGCAGACATGTAGCGGTTAATTCAAGTCAAAGTAGACCTGTAAAAATAAGTGCCATATCAGTTGTTGCGGACGATGTCATCATTGAAGAAGGCTGTTTGCTTTCAGCAACTAAAATTTACCCTCATCAACGCATAGAAGGCCAGTATCAAAATCAAATATTAAAGGGCGAAGCTAAGCCTTAAACCATTTAAAAATCAGGTATTTGGGTTTTTTAGTTGCTGTATCGGGCACGGCGATAATGAATCTTTTGCGCACAGTAGTTGCTAGCCGTCCAGCTTTAACGATTTCAGTTGCTGAAATGTCTGAGCCTGACTTCTTCACTGAAACCATGTACGGTGCATGCTCAACGCCGGGGCCGTATTTGTAAACGGCGAAGTCGCAGCCGAACTTTATGCCTGGTGTAACGATTAATCCGCTGTCACGCAAGTCGCGATATACTGCGTACTTCTCTTCGAATTCGCTGTACAATTCTTTTGTTTTTTGTCGTAACTTTTTTAGTCCGACTTTGGTTTCTCCCGAGTTTTCGGTAACGATAATCTTGTCGTTTTCTGCAAGGTACAAACCTTCCATTAAATCCAGCACTAACGGCACATTGAATTCGGGAATTTTAGGTTTTGAGATTCCAAGCGGTTTACCGTAATAACCAGTTTTATACAATTCTGAGCCCTCAACTGGGTCCCAGACCACAAGAAAATTTTCGATTAGCTCAACTCTTATTTTATCCATTGATATTGTTCGCTCTTAGAGTTTACATGGTTACATTATGAAGGATAACATGCGTGCTGCGTCAGCGGCATCTTCAGCTTTATCCGCTGAATTTTCAAGGAGCTGCAGAATTTCTCTCAAAAGCAGCAACGCTGAAACGTCGAGTTTACTGCATAGAGCTTTGATGGTTAGCATGCGGTACAGGTCGTCAACAATTCTTTCTGCGATTTCCACATCTTTTGCTTTTTCCAGAGTTTTTTGGGAGCCGTAGTTGAGAACCATCATTGTCTCCCTAAGTTTTATCACTGCATCTAGAACTGCAAGAGAGAGTTTTTGCAGGTCCTTCTTTATGTCAGAGGGGATGCTCCAATTATGCTCCATTATTTCAACAAGATAATATGCGATGCCTTCTGAAAAATCAGCGATCTCGCTTGATAAATTTGTGAATCTTAAAAAGTCTTCCCTTGAAAGCAAAATAGCGCCTATCTCGGCTAATTCTTGAGAGACCATTCGTCTGGCTTTAACTACTTCTTCTTCGCCTGCTTTGATTTCGCTTAAAAGTTTTCTTGCAGAATCCTTATCGCCGCTTGCAAAAAATTCTGCTAACTGCGGAATCTTTCTTGAGACATCTACGACCTTGCGTAAGTTATCCTGACAAGCATTTAGAGCTCTGCGTTTCACGCGCTCTTCTGTTTCAGCTGGAAGCACCAATCTTTTTCCCCTCTCTAAATAACCATCATCGAGTGAAATATTATCTACTGCATGTGTGTTAAAAAGATAGCTATGAAGTTTTAAATTTGTCTCCCTAAATCTTGAAAATTCACTTTATTTTCAAAATATAGCTTAAGCAGCTTTGGCAAATCGTTTATTTTGCTTCTGACCTGCTGCCAAGAATCCCTGTCACGAATAGTAACCGTGTCATCTTTGAACGTTTCATAGTCCACTGTTACGCCCAATGGAATTCCAGCTTCATCAGCCCGCGCGTATCTTCTGCCTATCGAGCCCGTTTCGTCATACTCGACCATAAACCCTTCATTAGCCAGCATTTTACGCAGTTCCAGTGCTTTCTCGTCTAAGCCGTCCTTGCTCATTAACGGGTAAACACCAACTTGAATTGGTGCAATGCTTCGTGGAAAACTCAGAACAGCACGGTCATCTTTCACTCCGTACGCGTATTCAAGTGTAACGTAGAATAGCCTGTCTGAGCCAAAACTGGGTTCAACAACATGCGGTATGAAACGAGTGCCACGTTCGATCGTCTTTTGCTTGCTTATATCTACCTGATTCTTGTTAACCTTAAAATTTTCAACTTCAAAGTAACCTTGCTTCTCCATCGCATCAAAAACTGTCTGCGCCGAAACCTGTGCAAGTAACGCTGCTACTTTTGCAGCTTCATTCTTGAAGGCTGGTCCAAATTTAGCCATTATCGGCTTAACCGTTAATGCCTCTTTCTCAACCGGTTTTGGGTATTCCTTGTAAACGGTCATGTCTACGCCGCTGGCTTTGATGTGACTTTTTAAGTCAAAATCTGTTCGGTAAGCGTGACCGGAAACTTCAACCCAGCCCCATCTGTCAACGAGTACTTCTTGATCAAAGCTTTGGCTTGAGTAGTGAGCTTTCTCCCAGGGGAGTTTCTCGATGAAGCGTTGCTTGCTTGCTGGTACGCCAAGTTGAATTAAGAGTTTCTTAGCCATCGCCATGAAGAACGCTTGCCATTCTGACCTGATTATTTTTTTATCCAATGCTTCCCTAACAGTCACGTTAACGGTATCTTCAGAGTCTTTTAGGCGAGTTTCACAGAGCAAAATCGGCAAAACCTCATCTTCAACTTGTTTTAGGATTTGGCAGCTTTGCTCTTCAGGGTCAAAAAAGAATTCTAAATCAGCAATAGTGAATTCTCGCAGCCTAATCAAACCTTGCCTTGGCGAAATTTCATTACGTAATGCATGTCCAATTTGAATTACTCCGAATGGAAGCTTTTCACGCGCTGCATTGTAGAGCCGATTAAACTCCACGAAAATGTTTTGTGCCGCCTCAGGTCTGCCGTAACCAATTGCGCCTGAGTATGGCCCTATAGTTGTCTCAAACATGGTTAAGTATCTTTGAGGTTCACCGAACGGGCCTTTGCAGTCTGGGCAGACTATTGCGTTTTTCTCGATGACTTCCTTAATTTCTTCAAGGCTCATTTTTTCTGCGTCTGCAGAGCTTACTTTCGCACCTTCTTCAATTAAATGATCCGCGCGGAAACGAGTATGGCAGTTTTGACATTCAACCATCGGCTCCTTAAAGTGATCCACGTGCCCTGAAGCTTCAAAAACTTTGCCTGGAGCAATCACTGAGGACTCCATTTCGAAAATTCCGATTTGTTTAACAAAAAGCTCTCGAAGCTTAGCCTCAATATTCTGTTTCAATCGTGTGCCCAGCGGACCGTAACTTACGAATCCGCCGCTTCCACCGTAAATTTCAAATGATGACCAGAAAAAACCTCTACGTTTAGCTAACTCATTGATTGCAGTGAATTTATCGAGATTCTTCTGGCTTTTGAATTCGTCGCTCAATTTTGTTACCCTTTTTTTAGCTTAGATGCTGCTAGCAATTAAAACGTTGCCATAATGAAAAGCAGACTTTAACAACTTAAACTGCTTATACCTCAATTGACACTACAAATTGGGAAAATAGGCAATTTATTCCAAGCAACTAAATATTTTGGCCCAAAAACTGCTCTCACTACTACGTAACTTTTTATAATACAATGTATCTAAGGAAAAGCCAGCAGGTGCCATTAATTGGTTAAGGTTAAAGTTGCATTGGTGGGCGTTGGGAACTGCGCTTCAGCCTTTATTCAAGGCTTACAGTACTATGGCAATATTAAAAGTGAAAAAGATGCAATTGGACTTCGCAACCCAACGTTAGCTGGTATGACCCCGAAAGATATTCAGGTTGTTGCTGCTTTAGATGTTGATGAACGAAAAGTGGGCAAAGACCTCTCAGAAGCAATTTTTGCAAAGCCAAATAACGCTCCAAGAGTATGTGACCCAGTTTCAGTGAAGGGTGTGATTGTTAACAAGGGGCCGCTGCTTGATGGTGTTGGGAAATCAACGCAAGCCATGGTTCAAGTTAGCAGTAAACCAGACTCTAACATTGCTAAAATCCTAAAGGATTCAGGCGCTGAAGTCATGGTTAATTTGCTTCCAAGTGGGGCGACGAATGCCACAAAATATTATGCTGAACAAGCAATAGCAGCTGGATGCGCGTTCGTTAATGCAACGCCTAATTTTATTGCAAGCGATCCTTCGTGGACAAAACGGTTTGAAACAGCAAAGCTTCCTCTTGTCGGAGATGACTTGGTTGATCAAGCGGGATCAACTGCGTTGCATAAAACATTGCTGAAGCTTTTGTCTATGAATGGCGTGCGAATTAATGAGACTTACCAGTTGGATGTAGGTGGGGGAACAGAATCTGCGGATACGCATGAGCGCACACGTGACGTTAAACGTGCGATTAAGACTGAATCAGTGTCAGCTTCATTGCCTTACAAGACGGAAGTAGTTGCTGGCTCCACGGATTATGTTGATTTTCTTCAAAACAAACGAGACAGTTACTTCTGGATAAGCGGCGTATACTTCTGCAATGCACCATTAAAAATCGACCTCAAGTTTTCAACAGTTGACGCACCAAACGCAGGCAGCGTACTATTCGATGTTGTCAGAGCAGTTAAAATCGCCTTAAACAAGAAACTCAACGGACCAGTAGCGCCAATCTGCGCTTACGGATTTAAACATCCACCACACCTAGTTTCAATCGAAACTGCTGAGGACGAATTCGCAAAGTTCATCGCTGAAAACGCTTAAGCTTTTATGCTGCTGAGTTCGCTTAGAATTTTCTTTTTCACCCCATTCTCTTGAAGGGATGTTTTCAGATGAGTTATCGTTTCAACTGGTGTTGGGTCAACTCCGCGTAAAACTGACAGATATACGCTTGTAAAGTCACCGATGCATATGGTTGAAAGCATTTTTGCCAGTATGCTTTCGCCACGGCTTTGCACTTCAAGCATTTTTACCCCAGTAGGTTGCATAATTTTTTGGGTAGTTTCAATTCTGCTTCGAATTTCAACGGGTTCAGCCTTGTCCCTGATGAAAATCGCGGAGAAATATGGTGAAAGGTCGCCTGATTTTTCCCAACCAACAATCTCGTTATGGTCAAGCTCAGGGAAAAACTCCCATTTTGCAGGAATCTTGCAGTTTTCATTGAATTGCTGCTTGAAACGTTGAGCTACGCTGCGATAAAACCCAAAACCGTAAACCAATGGAGCAGTCCCATTAATGTTAGCGGCTAAGGTTTTAGCTGGGTTCTCTTTTGAAGGCTTATTTGGTGAATTGTCACTGCACACTTGTTTTAGTACTGTGACAGCTTCAGAAAACTCTTGTTTTGCATCTTCAACCAAGCCCATTTTCTCAAAAACAGAAAGCAATGGAGCAAAAAGGTGAGGAAGCGCTGCCCGGGGAGGCATGCCGCCTTTGACCTGCACACACGGAAGCTTGAATTTCTCTGCATATTTAAGCAGGTCACCGCCTGAACTGACGCAGAAAACCATGCATTTCTTTTTTATGGCGTCAAGAAAAGCGCTTAAGGATTCTTCCGTGTCGCCCGAATAGCTGGTTATTAACACAAGGGTTTTTTTGTTTGCGTAGGCTGGAAGATGGTATTCTCGGCTTACTTCGATGGGCACTTTTGTTTTGTTTCTTGCCCAATCTTTCAGTAGATCGCCACCGATTGCCGAGCCGCCCATGCCAGCAATTATTATATTATCAGGCTTTGGATAGCTAATTTTAATGGAGTTTGCAGTCTTTGAAGAGTCAAGGTAATGCTTTGCCATATCAGTGCAGAAAGCAAGCATACTACTCTTATCAACTGAATTTATTTTTTTATTGTCATCTAAAATGGGTGTTGCCAACTTCATTCCTCGAGGGGTAACCCGCAGTTTTATATCGCATCCCAGACTTTTAAGCTGAACGTACATATAATAACACCTGATCATAAAGGCGAACAAAATGATGCAAAAAAAACTTGCTATTGCTATTCCAGCCTCCGTTATTTCTGATACACCTCATTTGCGAGAAAAAACGTCGAAAATAGGCTTAATCGGTCGGGCAGCCGCAATTTTCGGAGTGGATGAAATCTACATTTACTCTGATAATTTGAAGGTTGATCAAAGAAAGGATTTAGAGTTTATTGCTCTTTTGCTGAATTACTTGGAGACCCCTCAATATTTACGCAAGCGACTTTACAAGTTGGAGCCTGACTTGCAGTTTGCGGGTATTTTGCCTCCGTTGCGTACGCCGCATCACCCGTTAAGCGGCAAAATTGTGGATTTGAAGGTGGGTGAGTACCGTGAAGGCATAGTTTTATCCCAGTCAAAAGAAGGACTGCTGGTGGATATCGGAGTCGACCATCCAGCGCTTTTGAGAGAGCAGCAGTTCTCCGTTGGTGAACGTTTAACTTTGCAGGCGTTGAAGGTTGGGGAATCAGTGGAAGTTCAAGCCGTAAACCGCGAGGACATAGCTGAATACTGGGGATTCAGAGTCCTTGTTGAGAAACAGTCTTTCGTAAAGCTTCTGGAGAGGGGAAATTTTGATTTAACAATTGCAACCTCCAAGAAAGGCAAAAGTTTCCTGCAGGTGTGGGAAAAAATAGGTGAAAAATGGTCAACCGCTAAACATGTTCTTGTAGCGTTTGGACCGCCCACACGAGGTTTGCACGAAATTGTTAAAGATGAAGGGGTGAAACTGCAGGATAAAGTCGATTTTATTGTTAATACGATTCCCAATCAAGGCACAGCGACGGTTCGAACAGAGGAGGCAATTTTAGCCACCCTGGCAGTCTTCAATATTGACTTCCAAGGATGATTTTCCTTGGCTTTTAGTTAAGATTGGCTAAATGAATAAATGTTGGTTTGGTTACTTTGCTTTTATGCTCGTGGTATATGTCGATATTGGCATGCCGATTGTGTTATTAGGCGTGATCTTGGCGGCTCTGTTTCTTAACGATCGTGTGGAAAATAAGTTGAAGAGCACTGTTGAGGAGAAGGAGTTTAGCCGAAGAGACATTTTAATGCTGGTTGCTGCAATGGCGGTTATTATAGTAATTATTGCAGTATCAGCGATGTACAACCCTGCGGATTTATTCACGAACATCTTCGTAACATTCTTTGTAATCGCCTACTCGATACTGCTTTTTACGATTGCGTATGTTTTTTCAGACGGCAAAAAGAAGAAAGTGCAATTAATTTCAGGATTTTTTGGCGCTGCAAGCCTGATTTTTGCAGTCGTAAGCTTGTTGAGCTCAGTTGCTGACAAAATTGCGATTTACCGGTCTGCTGCATTTTTTGGTTCTCGCTGGTTTCTGCTTTGCCATTCTAGTAGTTGATCAAAAACGCAATGCCCAGACCAAAGAAAGATGGTATATTGCAATTCAACCGACAGTGTTTTTCATTTTGCTTTTTGCACTCTTCAACGTATTTTATGCTGGCGGCGTCGATTTATGGTTCCCATTTCTGCTTGATGTATTTGCCTTTACATTTGCCTTACTTATTATTCTCTATTTGTCATCATTATTCACTTGGAAGACTGTTGGTCTGTTTGCAGGTCTCCTAACGGCTCTTGACGTTATCTTGGTGTTCTCTGGTCCGATGGTTAAAGCCGCAGAGACATTCAGCGGAGCGGGACTGCCAGTATTGCTTTGGTTACCCATAATACCACTTATCCACGCCCCTGCCAATTACCCGTACACGACGATAGGTGGTTTTGAACCTATTGGTCTTGGTTTAGGGGACTTTTTCTTTGCGGGTATTCTTACGATTCAAACGTTGAAGAAATTTGGCAAAAGAACCGCTTATATTACAGCCTTTGTTATAGCAGTAGCTTTTGGAATCTGGGAGCTCTTCTTACCAACCATAGATAATTTTTTCAATATTGCACGGATTTCCAGCCACGGTATGTATAATGACAGGTTGGTTACCTGTAGTTGCTGTTGCTTTATACTACCAGAAACGCAAACAAAAGAATAACACTCAACCTAAACAGGATTCGTTGCCGAACGAGAATAAGGTTGAACCTAAAAGTTTTTCAGAATCCTTAGAAGAACCCAACGAATCAGTTTTTGTTTATTTGGGAAAAATAAAAGTTAAAGTAAATTGAGGCTTTTACCCGAATAGGGCGCCTAATCCTTCCAGCGCTGCTTCTTCTTTGGCTTTTTCTTCTTCAGCTTTCTTCTTCTTGTCTTCTGGAGCTGCTGCTTTCTGTTCTGGCGCGCCGCCTGCTGCTGGAGCTGCTACTGGAGCTGCTGCCATCATTGTCGGAGCGGCTTTTATTGCTTCATCAATGTTTACTTCGCTAAGGGAAGCTACTAACGCTTTAACCTGCACTGCATCAACAGTTGATGCCGGCTGCTGTTAAAACGCTTGTTACTGTTTCTTCGTTTATTTCTTTTCCTGCCTTGTGAAGGAGCATCGCAGCGTAAATGTTTTCCATATCTTTTCACCTCTTCATCGGACTATTTTAACCTTTTCAGATGGTCAGACCAGCATCGCTATGGGAAACTGGCCGTTACCGTGAATGGGCAGTCGCAATCTGCCTATTTCTTGCCGTTTAGAAGATGCCTAATACCTTAAGAACCTTTCGTCCAACTGGCAATAATCAAAAAGAGGCTTTTCAAATACCCATACATTACTGAAGATAAAGCCAAAAAGCTAAAAAAAGTCTCATATCCAAGCCTAAAACAAGCAGGTACAACAGTTTCAAACATGACATTTCTTGGAAAGGTTTATTTTACTCCCTTAGGCTATGATGGATTCTGCAGGCGGATAATCATGTCCGCTGGGATGTGGCCGAAAGGCTGAACCGTAAGCATAAACTGAGAGGTAAAAAAATGGCATACAAGTATATTGCAGAAGAATGGTCAAAACCAGAAAACTCCTTTGTCGAAGAACTAATGCGAGAAAGACTGGTTCTTTGGAGAAAACAACCAACAGTTATACGCATTGAAAGACCCACAAGACTTGACAAAGCAAGAAAATTAGGCTACAAAGCAAAACAAGGCTTCGTGATGGCACGAACAAAAGTTAGACGTGGTGGATTACGTAAACAGCGTCCAAGGTCAGGAAGACGCCCCAAACGCATGGGTGTCGCCAAATTTAAGCCCGCTAAGAGTTTAAGGCTTATCGCTGAGGAACGAACAGGAAAAAAGTTTCCGAACTTGGAAGTCTTAAACAGTTATTGGGTAGGCGAAGATGGACGATCTCAAATGGTTTGAAGTCATACTGCTTGATCCAAACAGTCCAGTGATAAAAACAGACAAAGATGTTAAGCTGGATAACTGAAAAGCAACACACAAGCCGCGTTTTCAGAAGCATGACAAGCGCCGGCAAAAAAGTCAGAAGCTTAAGACACAGAGGCATAGGAGCAGAAAAATTTAGACCAAGCAAACGAAAAGGAGCAAAGTAGAATGCACCATATAAAACCCATGATACTTAAACAGGATGAAACAACAGCGAAAAGGCAGAGGATTTAGCCCAAATGAGCTTGAAAAAGCAGGCGTAAATAAACTGCAAGCTAAACGATTAGGCTTACCAATCGATTACAGACGAAAAACATTGCATGACGAGAATGTTGAAACAATAAAATCACATGCGTCAAAAGCTGAAGCCCAAGCTAAACTTGAACCTAAACCAGCCGCTGATACTAAAACGAGAAAAAAAGCTAAAAGCTAGAAGTAGCCAAACAAAATCGGTATACAATGTCTTCTTCTAAACCACCAATAGATTACGTTGACATTAGAGTATTTGCACACGCAACCGAAGACCTAGAGAAAGTCCTAAACGCAGTGCGCAATTTGCTATCGGATGATTTAGCTCAAACCGCCGTTTTTGAAAAAAACGATTTAACAGGGCATCATGGAAACCCCATCATTCTTTTTAATTCTTCATTAACGGATAAAAAAGCGCTTCCAAACCTGCTTGAAAAAATTGCTGCAGGCTTATCAGCGTTGGATAAGGAAACGCTTGATCATGATTTGAACCTGCATTTAGAAAAACGAAATCTTTACTTGCGTTTTGATAAGCAATCAGCATATACGGGAACATACAAGTTTGCTCAGAATGACCCGATTCATATTAAAATTCATTTTAAAAACAAAACTTTTAATGAAATAGTTGAAATTTGCAGGAAAACTGGGTTACTACCATGACTAGGTGCTTTGCAGACTTACACTTACACGCTAACCCAAAAGACCCACAAACGACTAAACGTTTAATCAACAAAGCGGCGACTTTAGGATACAATGTTATTTCAATCCCATTCAATTTTGAAATACCTCAAAAAGAAGTAGAAGAAATAAAAGAAACATGCAGCCATGCAGGAATAGATTTTGTTTCACGCGTGGATTTGCGTCCAAGATCACCTGATGATTTAACCCAAAATCTTCGAAGACTCAGGCGCAAATACGAGATGATCGGCGGTTGTTTGTGAAAGCAAAGAGGTTGCACGCCAAGCTGCAAAAGACAGGCGTGTTGACTTGTTGAATTTTCCATCCTTTGATTATCATAAACGCTTTTTTGACAGGTCTGAAGCTGAGTTAGCCAGCAACAGTTTAGCCGCGTTAGAAGTCGATGTTAAACCATTATTGGTTTTGGAAGGCCCAGCTCGAACAGGTTTCTGATGAGTTTGCGCCGAGAAATCAGCATCGCCAAAGAATTTCATATACCCATTATTCTTTCAAGCGGAGTCGGAGAAGAGCGGTTTATGAGAATGCCAAGGGATATGGCAAGTTTAAGCTTTCTTTTCGGCTTAGATGAAGTTAACGCGTTGGATGCAGTTTCAACATTACCCTTGAAAATTGTTAAGCGTAACCGTGAAAAGCTAAAGCGCGATTTTATTGCTCCTGGAATACGAGTAGTTAAAGAAGGAAAAGACTGTTGAAACGTACTAAACGTCGTTACCTTGCATTGCAGCTTGAGGTTGAAGGGATACCAAGCGAAAAAGAATTAATGGATGCATTGTGGGGTTCAGTTACCAAGCTTTACGGTGAAGTTGGGGCAAGTTTAACGAGTTTAGCACTGATTAATTTTGATGCAGACCGAAAAATCGTTGTTATTCGTACATCCCTTGAAACCGTTAATTTGGTTAGAGCCTGTTTAGCCTCGATAACCAAGATAACTGGTAAGGATGCATCAGTCAATGTTTTAGCGGCTTCAGGCACAATAAAAGCACTACTTGAAGGATTAAAATAAACTACGATTTACTATAAGCAAACAATTGGCAGATTTATTGATTAGGCGTATGCTGTTGAGATTGTGTGAAAAGTCTCTTATTTTGCTGGCTATTTACTGGTGCGGAAGAAAAAGGACAAGTATTGCCTAGCAGCATTGTTTTAGTCCCACACATATCCCAAATGAGCAGATGTCTTAGCGGCGCAATATTGTTACTTGTGGAGCGTTATGAATCTTCTTATTGATCTGTCATAGGTTTTTTCTACTTCAGGAGAAAAGTAGCAGGCTGGAAGTTCATCATGTTCTCTGTGGCTTCTTATACATTCGCAACATTTACCCTTCGAGCTGCATGAGTAAGTGCATGGGCAATCTGCTAAGTTGGTTTTCAGATTTGGGCATTCGCTCATCCAATTCACCAACAAATTTCTTTTTTATTAAGGGGTAATACAGCCAGATAATCTTTCAGGATGAGGGAAGCTATGGGTGCATTTGAGGAACCTATATTAGGTTTTAAGTGATAAGTTAATGATAGATAATCTTTTTAGGTAACCAAATTAGATTATATTTATTGGGTGATTTATTTGGGTGAACAAGCAAGAGTCCTTCAAAAAGGAAAAATCACCATACCCGCTGGCATAAGACAAAAATTGGACATTAAAGAAGGCGACAAAATTGAATTCCAAATAATAAACAACAAACTAGTACTGTTCCCGCCTAATACAATAGCCAATCCAACAGAAGCACTCATTGGATTAGCATCAGAAGTACAAGCAGTTGAACCCATAAAGGATGAATTAAAGAAAAGCTGCTGCATCCAGAGTGAAAAAGAAAACTCGAAGGGCGAAGCAATAGATGCGGTTTGTAGATGCGAACGTTTTCATCTATACCCTAATCAAATCTCCTAAAGAAGACTTTGAAATTTCTCGGAAAATTCTTGAGCGAATCGAAAAAGGTGAGCAGGCAGCCACAAGCACAGCCGTAATCCAGGAAGTTGTGGATTGGTTAGAGTATAATAACCGCAAAAAAGAAGTTCACACTTTTCTTTTGGCAATAAATTCTTATTTATCCTTGGATAAACTTGGGAGTTTATGGGATAGTTTTATTCCAGCTCTGAAAGATGTCAGCGATAAGCAGATAGATTTTGTTGATTCACTTTCACTTCAAATCATGAAGAAATATGAAATCACCGAAATCTATTCTAATGATAAGGATTTCGATAGAATTGATTGGGTGAAAAGAATCTGGCAGTAAAAACAAAAATAAACATATTCTCGCTTGTCTATGTCAAACCCCAATAATGACCAAAACTAACAAATAATTTTAGATGAAGAAACAAACTTGTCTCTTGCGTAAAACATTCCCATGCCCATCGCACTGTAAAAAAGCCTTTAGCAACCTACTCCTATGAAACCTTGGTAACAGATATGCGAAAAATAAGAAACATGATTTATGTTGCCTTGGTTGCCGTCGTGTGTTTGCTGGCAGTCGCAATCAATCCCCTTACTGCTTTGTACGCTTCTATTGGCATGATTGCTTTCTTAGCCGTTGCCAGGCAAATGAATTTTTACAAGATTTTTACGATGATGAAGAACTGGGCAAAAAATGCTTCAAGGCTGCGCGTTGAAATTAGAGCAAGGGTTCACACAGGCTTCAAAGACTATGCTAACTCATTGGATGAAGAAGCATCACACAGCAGCGGAAGATGCAGCTATATAAGGTAAACCCCGCTTTTCAGACTACGCACGTGCAGAATAGGTGCGGGCTTCCATTTTCATTTTCGTTTAGGCGGGGCATGATTTGCAGTGGGGCTCTTTGGCATAATTATCGCATCATTTTCAGGTCCAAAATGTACAGTTTTTCCATCCAAAAAGAGCTTTCCAACATAGGCACAAGTGGCAGCATCCAATTCGTGGTCGCTTAAATTGCTCGTCAATCCTGTAATGCCTAATTTTTCTAATCCAGCTCTTAGTTTATCTAAGCCGCGTTGTTTTCTTGGTATTCCAAATACATCTTGAGCGCCACCAGGATAAACCTCAATCACAGTAAAACGCTTACCCTCAAGAATGCTTCTTAAGAGAATTCCTCTTTCAGTTAACTTGCGCATTGGACCAAGAGTTATGGGAAAAAACTTGATTCCATTTCGCAGAAGCACACTGTCACTTTCCCGCAAGTGCTTTCCATTGCGATCATGAATCGTCTTTCTACCCGGCGGCAAACTCAAAGGAGCATCAATCGCAACCACAACAGGCTTAGCCTCTTGCACTTTCCCTATTATTTCATCGTTCGTGTAAAGTAAAGCGGTTTCAGAACATAATCCGCGAAGAAGACAAAAACCAGTCGGTCTATTTTCCACGCCAGCTAAGTCTAAACCCACGATTGACAAGCATTTTCCCCGTCAATAAGGGATAAACTGGAAATTTTTAAAGTCTTCCAGAAAAACCCTCAAAATGAACTGATGCAAAGATGATGAGTTGAAGGTTTTCTTCTGAAAATTATTCTTCTGGGTAATGGCTGCTATCACAGAAAGGTTTGTTGTTAGATTTTCCGCATCGGCAAAGAGTTACTCTGTTCCTGACTTCATAGGTTTTTCCTTTGGCGGATTCAATGGGGATACTACCTCGCAGCCAAATCGGACCGCTAATGCCATCTTCCGGATCTTCAATAATTCCGATTGATGGCGTAAATTTTGGCTCAATCATTTTCTTTGTTTCGTTGTCCATAAGGTTTAACCTGCCCGAAGGGCAATCACAGGTTTCCTCAATCGCAATTTTTTTAGTCTTAGGAATATTTGATTTAGGAATTAAACTCCAGATTCCACCTGCACGGTGACAAAAACAAGCTGAAGCACACAAATCTTCAACATCAGCAAGTTTCAAGGCGGGGCCGTCAATTTCTTTTGCTCCATCAAGACATGGAGCGAAGCTTGCTGTTTCAGCACCGTTAAAGTTGATTTTTTTATGGGTTGCATCGCAAAAAGGTTTATTGTTCGATTGACCACAACGACACAAAGAAACAATTTTCTGAACAGGATACTTCTTCCCTTCTTGCCACTCAACAGCTGTCCCATCCTTATCCGCAATAACAATTTGCTCTGCGACAGGTATTTCGCCAGAAACTAGGTATGGACCATTTTCTGTAACTTTGACCTTCTTGACCATTTTATTAACTGTTGCCATGACTAAAACTTTAATTTTGTATCTCTTGAACTTATCCATTAAGAACTGATTTTCAAGTTCGTTGCCGCTTGATGCCGTAGAAAGTTTTAGGCTTATAAATATGATATTCCCTATTAAGAAGAGGATGGTTTAACATGGAAAAGAAATGCCCAGTTTGCAAAAAAACCTTTACCACATTTGACAGCAAGAAAAAGTTTTGCAGCGATGCCTGCGCCAAAAAAGCGAATAAAAAATAATTCGATATTAAAAACTTTTTTTCTTGCTGCCGCTTGCTCTCATTAGATAAAATTAGCTTGGCTTAGAAAAGCTGTTCGCACGCTTTTACTGTCTAAGGCCATTTTAAAGATTAATTTTTTTATGTGTATTCTCGAAAAGTATGACCGCATTTTGTGCATCGCATGAATTGGGTTGAAGCTTCGTCTCCACCCCGAGTTTGTACTTGCCAAACATACACTAAATTGTTTCCGCACTTATCGCATTTCATTCTTATCGTCTGCATCGTCTTAATCTTCTGGTCTTCCTCGGTAATAACAGTCATGGACGGCTTAGTGGTATGCTGAATAACTTTCCCCACTTTTGGCTCCTCCTTTTTGTCTGAAGGCTGCTTTTTGTAGCTACATTTTGAACAAACAAAGTCCAAAACAACTTCAGCACCTTTTTGGGATTTTTTCGCCACAATACGAGAACCACATTCGGGGCAAAATTCCATAAATCCTAAAACTCCTGAACTCTATATTCCTTAATCAAGGTTTACCATAGAATATAAGGATTATTTATTGCAGCAACACTTTGCCATCATGATTTTAACGAGAACATTAGCCTTCAGCAGTAAGTTTTCAAATGCTTTGTAGGTAACCATTAATAAGCGGAGTAAACTGAGTTTATTTATGGTGTTTTAAGCATGACAGATAGCTCTAGTAGACACATTGATTTCAATCATTGGCTCTTACGTTTAATTGCATACGTCATAGACACCTTGATAATTGGAATTATAGTGGGCATTATAATGTCATTTATAATTGCTGCAGCATACTTTATTGGTGCTCATGGATATTTCTGGTTAGGAGCCCCATTCTACGTTCTCACTTACCCGTTGACAATAGGAATCGTGGAGGTTATTTACTTCATCGTTTTGGAAGTTTTTATTGGAGCAACCATAGGCAAAAAAATATTGGGTTTCGAAGTTCAAATGAAAAACGACCAGAAGGTCACTGCTTACAGTTCATTTATACGTAACATTAGTAAAATCTACTGGCTTCTATTAGTGATTGATTGGCTACTTGCAGTTTTGATACCAGGACCCGATGGGCACCAAAAATACAGTGACCGCTTCGCTAGAACAATTGTAATTCAGGTCAGGCAACCATTCACAAGCCCGCCACCTTCCCCGCAACCACAACCACCATCAAACCTACAAACATCCCTTAAAGCAAAACTCTAATTTGCTATTGCAGAAACAAAAAGCTGAGCATAATACATATACACACATTAAACCCATAAAAAACAGAAAATGAAACCTAAATCTTACAAACGTGGTTACCCGATTGCAGTTCTCATCGGGATCGAGCAATCTCAAGCAGCCTTATGGAGAATCTACAGCCAAGTAGCCAAGCACAAAGAAACAATCCCATTCGGCGGCAATAGGAACGACCCAAAAGCACTCTACAACTTCCACGAATCAATCATCAACTCAATTAGACCAACAATAAAGGAAGGCGTAAAAAGCATAATAATAGCCTCTCCATCAAAAACAACTTTTACCCAAGAATTCCAAAACCACATAAAAACACACCACACATGGCTAATCCAAGGACAAAACAAAGCCGCTTTCTCAACAATAGTTGGATCCGCAATCACCCCAACACAAATTGCAACCCTAACAAAAACACCGCTTTTCAAAGAATTAGTGGAAAAAACAACTGCTGAAGAAACAGAAAACCTTCTCGATATAATTGAAAAACGCCTCAACGCAGGCAACAATCTAACATGTTTCTCTCTTGAAGAATCTGAAGAAATTATTTTAAACAGTCAACCACTCCAAAAACCCAAACCCGAATACCTCCTGATTACCGATAATTACCTTGCAAACAGCCGCAACAAAAACCGCCTTCAAAGGCTAATACAAATAGCCGCAAAACAAACAAGTTAAAACAAGAATTGTTAAAGCTGAATCTAATGCTGGAACACGCATCAATCAGTTAGGCGGAATCATATGCTTACTCAAAGCTGAATAACAAAAATATATTCTTAAAGCATCTCTGCCAACTTCAAATCTTCCACTCTGATTTTACCTGAATGCAAGAGCAGTAGCTACTAACACGCCTGAAACACCAAGCCGTTTCAACTCATCTAAATCATCAAAACTCCTAACCCCGCCGCCAGCAAACAACTTAACATCTTTACTCTTAGCCTTTTTTAGAAGCGTCAAGTTAACGCCTTCTTCACTGCCCACCCTTGACAAATCTAAAACAATAAACTGGAAAACCCCAACGGACACAAAATCAGACAAAAGACTCCTCAAAGTTTTTTGGACCATCAAAACCAGATTTAACCTTAACTTCATCCCCAAAAAATCCATGCTAACAATAATTCTGTTTGCCCCATAAAGCCTAACTGCGTCCCCGACGAATTTTTTTGTGGTTAATGTTTCTGTTCCAATGATGATTTTTGACACATTGATTTTTAACAGTTTCTCAATAGCTTTATTGTCTGTTATTCCTGAATCAACCATCAATTCAAGGTTAGTTTCATGGGTAATGCGTTTTATAACTTCAAAATTCGCTTTTCCACCCATGATTGCATCTAAATCCGCCACGTAAAGGGCGCTAAAACCCAAATGACTAAATGTTTTGGCAATCTCAACAGGGTCAACTGAACTTGTTAGTATGCTTTTCAGTGGTTGATAGTCTTTTCTTTTTCCTCTCACTGCATGGACCGCTATCCCGTTTAAAATGTCGATTACAGGTATTACTTTCAAGATTAACGCCGCTTTCAACCATGCTCAGCCTATTAAAAAAACCTAATCCTTATCGCACAGTAAAACTTTTAAACTTACGGCAATTGGATGAATATGATTCCTATTGAAGTTGCTATTGAGCGTCATGAATGAGACAGAAGCGGCACAAGCCATAACTGACGGAGCAGACATAATTGATGTCAAAAACCCATTGGAAGGCTCTTTAGGCGCCAGTTATCCATGGACTATCAAACGCATCAAAGACATCACGCCAAAACACATCCTTTTAAGCTGCACCATCGGCGAAGCACCTGAAATCCCAGGCTCAATGTCACTGGCAGCGCTTGGAGCCGCATCATTAGGCGTAAATTACGTTAAAGTTGGGCTAAAAGGATGTGAAAACCAGCCAAGCCACAGCATTATTGGAAAGCGTGAACCAAAGCCGTTAAAGACTTCAATCCAAAATCAAAGTTGTCGCCGTAGGCTACGCCGACCATGAAAAAGCCAACTCAATTAACCCCTTGCTTATTCCTGAATTAGCTTCCAAAGCTAAAGTCGACATCGCAATGATTGACACCTCGATTAAAGACGGCAAAAGCCTCTTTGATTTCCTAACAATTGCTCAAGCTAAAAAAATTCATAAAATCAGCACATGACCACGGTTTAGAAGCAGCACTTGGCAGGATCACTGAAAAAAGAAAACTTAAAAACAGTTTACGGTTTAGGCGCTGACGTTGCCGGGTTAAGAGGAGCAGCATGCAAAAACAATGATCGCAGTAAAAGGGGAAATCACGCGAGAAAAAGTAATCGAGCTTGTCGAAGAAATAAAAAGTGTAAAAAAGCTTTCGACAGTGCAGTAGAGGGTTAATTATTTGCGGCATAAAGGCTTAAGCGAAAAAGAAGCAATGTCGAAGCTAAAGAAAATAAGTAAATTAGACTCAAAATACAAAGACGGCAAAATTCTTTGCTCAATGTGCACGAAACCCCATCCGCTAGCAGTGAAAGCACATAAACTATTCTTAGATTCAAACCTTGGTGATCCTGGGCTTTTCAAAGGAAGCATTCAACTTGAAAAAGAAGCCATCCAAGAGCTTTCGTTACTGCTTAACAATGAAAATGGTTGCGGGTTTATTGTTTCAGGCGGCACAGAAGCAAATTTGCTTGCGCTTACTTGCTGCCCGAAACATGGCTAATGTTAAGGAACCTGAAGTTGTATTGCCGGAATCAACTCATTTCTCATTCAAGAAAATATGTCAAATGCTGCAGTTAAAGCCGGTTTATGCAGATTTGGATGATTCTTTTAGGGTTGATCCTTCCTCAGTTGAAAAATGCATTAGCGACTCCACGGTTGCCATTGTAGGCTCAGCTGGCACTCCTGAACTTGGCGTAGTTGACCCGATTGAAAAACTCTCAGAAATCGCTTTAAACCATAAATTATACTTGCATGTTGACGCTGCTTTCGGCGGTTTGGTAATCCCATTTCTGCCAAATGCCCGATTTCGCTTTGACTTCAGTTTAGATGGCGTTCAATCGATAACAGTTGACCCGCATAAAATGGGGTTGGCAACTATTCCCGCAGGAGGCATACTGTTCAGAGAAAACAAAACGCTGGAATTCATAAAGACCCAAACGCCCTATTTGACTGAAGACAGCCAATACACGTTTATTGGAACAAGAACAGGAGCTTCTGCTGCAGCATCATGGACCGTTCTTAACGTTCTTGGGAAAAGAGGGATTCAAGAAAATCGTGGATAACTGCATGAAAACCACAAATTTTTTAGCAACTGAACTTGAGAACCACGGATTCAAACTTGTAACGAAACCAATTTTAAATATTGTAGCATTCCGAAGCGAGAACACAAAACTGTTAGCGGATAAACTGCGGAGTAAAGGCTGGTTTATCTCTTACATTCCCGGTTAGACTGCATAAGAATAGTTGTGATGCCTCATGTTCGAAAACAAAATGCAGTTGCCTTCCTGAAAGACCTGCAAGTTTAGAAAAAGCTTTAACAATTGACGCCTTTTCGATTCGTGGAGAATACGCATTTGAGGCTTCTGGTTTACGAGCACGCCAGCGGAGGTGGATTTGCAGGCCAAAGCCGATTCCACCAAGTGTTCTAAGTGAAGGATACGGCATGCTAAGAACCCTAGTTTCCGACCTTAAAGGTGCAGGGCACAAAGTCACGATTTTGCTTGACTCAAGAATTTCACAGTTTAATCCTTTATTAGACGTTGAATGCATAATACCAGTTTCCTCCTTCTCAATTTGCGCGAGAAGCCTTCGCAAAAGCCCTCAGTGCCTCTGATGCTGCTTACGTGATTGCACCTGAAACGGCTCAAACATTAAAATCAATTATCGAAACCGTTGAGCACTCCGGCGTAGCATCGCTTAACTGCCAAAGCAGCGTTATTCAAAAAGTTGCCAACAAAGCCGTTCTATATGAAACCTTAGAAAAAGCAGGTGTGCCAACACCCCAAACAATAACATGCAATGTTCTTGATGATTTAGAAAAAATTAAAACACACATGAAAAGCATGTTTGACTACCCGGTTATTTTTAAGCCGTTGGATGGGGTGAGCTGCGGAGGATTAAGCGTTGTCGAAAAAGACGCTCAAATACCTAAAGCTATAAAGAAGATAAAAGTTGAATCTTCTGGCAGACAGTTCGTAATACAAGAGCTAATTAAGGGTAAAGCAGTGAGCGTAAGCTTAATTGCAACAGAGAAAAAAGCGTTACCACTGAGTTTAAACAGTCAAGATATAACTTTGGGGTATTCTGATGAAGTTTCAAATTATAATGGCGGAACAGTTCCGCTTGTTCATCCACAAAAACAAGAAGCATTCGCAATAGCAGAAAAAATCGCGGGGATTTTCCCAGGCTTAAGAGGGTATTTTGGGGTTGACTTAATCTTGACAGAGAAGGAGCCTGTAGTTGTGGATGTTAATCCCAGGTTAACGACTTCCTACGTTGGTCTGAGCAGGGTTGCCAAGTTTAACGTTGCTCAAGCGTTATTGGATGCTGTTCCGAAAAGCGAGTTGCCCAAAGAGATTGGATGCCAAGGGTGTGCTTGTTTTTCGAAAATAGAAACTGTAAAACCGACGCTTGATGTTCTCTTGAAGACTTTTCATATGAATGAAGTTGTTTCGCCGCCGTTTCCAGTTTGCGATTCAAAATCCTTTGCACTCATCGCCTCCAAGACTGATTCGGCTGAAGAAGCAGAGTCGCGTCTGAAAGAAGTTAAAAAGCGCTATCTCAACATTATCAACGGGGGAAAACAGGATTGGTAAATGTTACGGGCTGGGATATTGGAGGCGCCAACATTAAGGTTGCATGCATAAGCACGAAAAAAGGCAAAGTTAAAGATGCAAAAATTGCCGTGAAATATTTTCCAGTTTGGAAGAAACGCGACGAACTTGCAGACACACTTTTGAGGATTAAGAAAAGTTTTTGCGGAAAAAATCTTGACGGCGTGGGCTTAACGATGACGGCGGAGTTATCCGACGCGTACCAAACTAAACGTGAAGGAGTCAACCATATCCTGTCGAGCGCTAAGCAGGCTTTTGGTAATGTCCCCATTTATGTTTTAAACGTTGATGCAGAACTGCTATCGATAAATAAAGCCAAAAAGGAGCCATTGAAAGTTGCTTCGGCAAATTGGGCAGCAACAGGCTGGCTAGTAGCTCAGCATATCACGAATTGCGTTGTGGTTGATGTTGGAAGCACCAGCACCAGCATAATTCCCATCGTAAACGGGCAAGTTTCAGTGAAAGGCAAAACTGACTTGGCTAAGCTGATGTGTGGAGAATTAGTGTATACTGGAAGCTTGCGTACTAACGTTGCAACAATCGTCAACTTCATTCCCATAAAAAATTGTGTAGCAAGAGTTTCATCAGAGCTTTTTGCGTTAAGCGGCGATGCCCACTTAATATTAAATCACATAACCGTTAAAGACTATATCAGCGAAACAGCTGATGGAAGAGGAAAAACCAGAAAAGAAACGTCGGCAAGGCTTGCCAGAGTAGTATGCGCCGACACTGAAATGTTAACAAAGCAAGAAATTACGGAAATAGCACAGTGCATTTCTGACATGCAAATTCATCAAGTTTCTGAAGGCTTAAATCAAGTTTATTCACGATTAAAATCGCTTACCTCCGAGAAAGTTCCAGTGGTAATCACTGGTTTAGGCAAAGAGTTCATTGCTAAAAAAGCTGCCCAATCAATCGGCGTTGACAAAATTATTGATTTAAGCGATCTAATGCATAGAACCGCTGTTTTAGCGTCTCCAGCAGTAGGCGTTGCCCTATTGACTGCGAATAGACTTGCGGGAGAAAAAATCAAATGGAAATAACAGTTGTTAAAGTGGGCGGCAGTCTAACGCTTAAACCAAAAAAATTACGCCAGCTAAGCCTTAAGCTAAGCGAATTAGCAGAAAAACACGCAATGATAATAATTCCTGGCGGTGGAGAATTCGCAGATGTTGTAAGAAAAATGGATAAAACTTTCGCTCTTTCGAACCAAACGTCGCATAGAATGGCGATTTTAGGCATGGATCAATATGGCTTATTGCTCACAGACTTAATTCATAATTCAAGACCTGCAGACAGCTTAGAATCCGTGAAAGTTATTCTGGAATCGGGCAAATTATCCATTTTGCTTCCTTCTATGATGGTTTTTGATGATGACGATTTAGAGAATTCTTGGGATGTTACTTCTGATTCTATTGCAGTCCATATTGCAAAAAAATTGAATACGAGAAGAGTCCTATTGATAACGGATGTCGATGGCGTGTACGATAAAGATCCAAAGAAGAGCAAACAAGTAGAATTGATCCACGAATTAACTGCGGAACAGCTTTTGAGTTTGGGTAAGCGGACAAGTGTTGATAAGCATCTGCCTAAAATTCTTTTGAAAAGCGGAATTGAGTGTTGTGTTGTTAATGGTTTGCATCCTGAAAGAATTGAAGCTGTTTTAAATGGGCAAACCGCCATTTGCACGATGATAAGATAGTGAAATTATTTATAACTGGTTGATTATTCCATTCTTATGGGAAATATCTTACCTTGTGTGGCAATCGTTAAAGGTGAACGAGGGCATCAACCAGTTTTCGAAGCCCTCGACCTAATCAATTACAAGAAAGCCTTAACCGGCTACAATAAAGCATTAATCAAAGTAAATTTTATCACCACTAAAACTTGGGATACAGGAGCCACCACGGATCCTATCGTGGTTGAAGCCATCATCATGAAGCTGAAAGACCTGGCGATTAAGGATATTTTTGTTGTAGAATCTGACGCAACCATGACTAACGCTGACAAAGCCTTCGTAGCCACCGGAATGAAAGAGATGTGTACTCGCAACAAAGTAGAATATTTGAACCTGCGACATGTAAAAGATAAAGTTAAACTGCAAATTCCAAACGGGGAAACACTCAAAGATATTACTGTGCCGCGATTAGTCACTGAATCAGCGATTATAAGTGCTGCTAAACTTAAAACTCACATGGCTACAAAAGTGACTTTAGGGATGAAGAACATGTTCGGACTATTACCCGATAAATTTAAGGGAAAATACCATGCAAGAGGAATAAGCGACGTTGTAGTCGACATCAACACGGTTCTAAAACCCACATTAACCGTGATAGACGGCTTTGTAGCCATGGAAGGAAAAGGACCAACGGATGGCACACCGGTAAAAATGGATTTGATTATTGCGGGAACAGATGTCGTTGCAACAGATGCAACTGCCTGCAGAGTAATGGGATTTAACCCTAACGAAGTAAAACATATCCGACTAGCAAGCGAAAAAGGCTTAGGAAGCATCGAAGCGCAAGTGGTAGGTCAACCAATAAATCAGGTTGCTAGACCATTCAAACCCGCAAAAACTTGAAAACAAAGTTGTTATGTCTCATTGGTGCGCCATTGTTTTCAGTTAGTACTTTCATTGCTTTTAGGATTTTTTTGAATTCTTCTTCTTTAAGCGAAGCTCTTCTACCGTTTGCGTACATTTCCTTAACTTTTTCCAGAACTGACGCCACGATTTTATCGTCTGGAACCTCGTGCGTTAGCTCCTTTATTTTGTGTTTAACTATGCCTTTTCCCGATTGTTTGCCGATGGTTAAGCGTCTATTGTTGCCCACCAGTTCAGGCGGATAAGGCTCGTAAGTCCATGGATCATTCAATACACCGTGAGTGTGAATGCCTGATTCATGCGCGAAACCGTAATCGCCAACAATCGCCTTGTTAGGAGGAACAACATAACCCGTGGCTTTGCCAATATAATCGGCTGTTTGCTTAAGACGGTGAGTTTTGCCCTCGAATTTTCTGATAGAATGGTGCAAATACAAGTTTAGAAGAACCTTTTCTGTTTCAGCGTTTCCAGCTCTTTCACCAATGCCCAGATAAGTTGTGCTTGCATAGACTTTATCGTACAATCCTGAAGCGGTCTTTATCGCTGCTAGCGTGTTTTCAACAGCGTTCCCAAAATCATCGTGAGCATGAATTTCTATGGCTTTTATTTTAGTTTCTTTCTTTATTGCCTTTACTTTTGCGGGGATACCATTGGGCAATTCTGCATTTGGATCGGATAACCCGATTCCAACAGTATCGCAGATTCGGTAGCATTCCGCACCCGCCTTAGCAACCTCATTAATGAAACGCTTCTCAAAGTTCCAGTCAGCACGAGTACTATCTTCTCCATGGACAAAAGTTCTTAATCCGCAAGTTTTAGCTGCATACTCAGTTACGTCTATCACATTATCCATTATCTGATCAAGGGTTTTTTCAGGCCATTTAGCCTTAAAGTGCAAGTCAGAAACTGGATGAGAAATACCGACCTCTTTGAAGCCGCATTTTACTGCACTGTCAATATCCTCTTTAACGGCTCGACACCATCCTGCAACCCTTAAATCAAGGTTCAAGTCATGGATGAGTTTAGCAGCTTTCTTATCTGGTTCCTGATAATGGAATAATTCGATGCGTTCAACGCCGATTTCGCTGAGGTACTTAGCTATTTTCGCTGAGTCCTTTGGCCTTGCAGCTAAACCAGGCATTTGAATACCATCTCTGAGTGTACTATCATCGATTATTGGATCCGTTTTTAACAACGGCAACTTAAAGTAAAAGTCTTCTAGCTTCATTTTATGTTACTCTGCCTGTTTTCCCCTTCTCTTAGCGCAATGCTAACGCAATATAGCCCAGCAATTCATTGATAAACATTTCTATATAATCTTTGAAAGATTGTCAAATAAATACGAGACTTTATTGTCAAATATCTTGCCTTTTTAATACTAAAAAATTTACATTTAGAAAGCTTTTGCCCTGATGTAAAATTTATAGATAGAAATCAACCTTTACCTACAGAAAATAAAAACGAATTAATTCGGAATCAACAACGAGTCAAAATAAAATAGCTATCTTCTAACTCACAGTATTCTTTACTTTTTTGCTTTTTTTGGCAATGTACCAGACGATAAGTATTGGCGCCACGATAAACATTGCTAAATTGCAGCTATCGCTAATATGGATCCAATAAAAATGGATGCAAAGTTTATGTTTAAAGTTGTAGCGGCTTGCTGTCCAGATGAGTCGTAGGCTACCGCTGTTATATTGTATTGCCCAAGGGAAAATTGATTGTTTCTAATATCCAGTTGAAAGGTGCATGTGTATCATTAGCTTGAAGACCTCCATTTAAGTAGAATTCAACTCTCACCACATCGCTTGAAACTTGGGCGTTAACTAGAAAAGTCCCGCTTATGCCTGAACCAAACGCGAATCCACCTAGCCTGGTCCATGACAATGCGATGGTTGGTTTTGCAGAAGCTTGTAGGAAAGAATGGATCAAGCACCAAGAAAATCATCAACATGGCAGGGCAATAGCAATCTTTAGGCCATTTTTTGGGTTCTTTTATATTTCAAGCAATTAACTGCTCTTTGAATTTATATCAATTCAAAAGTTGTTTAAAAAAAGTTTGTTCAAAAAGCTTAATGAACTCCAGAAATGCTATGTAACTTACTTAACAGCATTGCTGTTGGGAAAAATTTATATTTCAAGGTTTAATTGTTCCTACGATTAGTATACAGGAATTTGTAAAGGAAAATATTTGGTGATAAATATGTCAACAGGTGGAGGAACCGTTCCAATTCTTGTCTTAAAAGAAGGTACGGGCAGATCAACAGGACGCGAAGCCCAAAGGAACAATATAATGGCAGCGAAAATAGTTGCCGAAACTGTAAAGACTACACTTGGTCCATGCGGCATGGACAAAATGTTAGTCAGCAGCACAGGCGACGTTGCAATAACTAATGACGGCGCAACAATAATGAAGGAACTGGATGTTCAACATCCGGCAGCAAAAATGCTGGTTGAAGTTGCAAAAGCACAGGACAATGAAGTTGGTGACGGCACAACGACAGCAGTGGTTTTAGCGGGAGAACTGCTTGCAAAAGCTGAAGGTTTACTTGATAAGAATATACATTCAACAGTCATTATAGACGGCTACAAAAAGGCGAGTGAAAAAGCTCAAGAAATTCTACTGAAAATAGCGATTCCAGTAAACATAGATGACGAAGAAACTTTGCGTACGGTAGCAATTACATCCTTATCGAGCAAGGGCATAAACATTGCCCAAGATCATTTTGCCAAGATGATTGTCACCGCTGTTAAACAGGTTTCGGAAAAAGTTGAGGACAGATATGTTGCTGATATTGATTTGATAAAAGTTGTTAAGAAGCATGGTCAAAGCTTGGATGAAACGGAACTTGTTAAAGGCATGGTGCTTGACAAAGAAATTGCTGCTCCAACAATGCCAAAATTCATTGACGGCGCAAAAATCGCTTTGCTGAATGCCAAAATGGAGATTGAAAAAACAGAGTTTGAAGCAAAAATAAACATCGAAAGCCCAGAGCAAATGAAAATGTTCCTAGATGAAGAGGAGCGAATGCTCAAAGACATGGTGACTGTCAGTTGTCAAGTCAGGTGCAAATGTTCTTTTCTGCGAGAAAGGCCTTGACGACATGGTACAGCATTTTCTAGGCAAAGCAGGTATTTTAGCAGTTAAATCCATAAGCAGCGGAGACATGGAAAAGTTAGCCAGAGCAACAGGCGGAAAAATAGTTGCACAAGTAACTGATTTAACTCCTGATGTGCTTGGAAAAGCAAAGAAAGTTGAAGAAGTAAAAATCGGCGACGACAAACTTGTCTACATACGAGATTGCAAGAATCCAAAGGCAGTAACAATAGTTATCAGAGGCGCAACAAACAACTTAATCGACGAAGCAGAACGCTCCCTACACGATGGCTTATGCGTCGTAAGAAACGCAATAGAAGACGGAAAGATAGTTGCAGGCGGTGGTGCACCAGAAGCAGAATTGGCCAAAAACCTGCGAAGCTTCGCAGTTAAAGTTGGTGGACGAGAGCAATTAGCAGTTGAAGCTTTTGCTGAAGCAGTTGAATCAATTCCTTTGACCTTGGCGGAAAACGCTGGATTGGACCCGATTGATATCATGGTTGCATTAAGAGCAGAACATGAGAAAGCAGACAGCAAATACTTCGGCATCGATGTTGAATCAGGTAAAATCAAGAACATGTTTGACATGAAAGTTCTTGAACCATTACGCGTTAAGCAACAAGTCATCAAATCAGCCGTAGAAGCAACAAACATGATTCTGAAAATCGACGACCTAATCAGCGTCAAAGGCGGCGGAAGAATGCCACCGATACCCCCAGGCGGCATGCCACAAGGAATATCGCCAGGAATGCCTGGAATGCCCGGCGGCGGAATGGGTGGAATGCCCTACTAAAAACCAACCCTCATTTTCTTTATCAATTTTTTAATTAATTTTCAGTTTCTGTTTTAAGCTAAATTTGATTTTGCAAGTTTTCATGAAAGTATCTAAAAAGACTCTTGAAACGAATTTACTTCTACTCAGATAGTTTTTTAGTAAGGATGAACAACCATAAATTTTATGTTGATGAGAGCATAATTTCAACATATTAGTAATTTGGGAGAAATCAATTTGGCTGAAGACCTTCTTAACTACAAAGGAAAAATTTGCGTTGTCACAGGCGGCACTTCAGGCATGGGCGCTGCAGCAGTAAAGATTCTTAAAGAGATGGAAGCAGAAGTCTACCTGTTGTTTAACGTGAAACCGCCTAGCGATCCAACCCTTAAGGCGGTGCCAATCAACATGGGTAAGAAAGAGTCAATAGATACGGCAGTGCAAAAATTGCCAAATAGAATAGATAAAATCTTTAGTTTTGCCGGTGTAGCTGGTATTAAGTACGCTGGAAGAGAATACACTCCCACTGAAGTAGCTACGATTAACTTTGTTGGTGCACGCCACTTAATTGAATCACTCATGCCAAGGTTAAGTGAAAATGGGGCAATAGCAATTCTCTCATCAATCGGAGGGTCAAACTGGCAGGCGCATATGGGTTTACTTAAGGAATTGTATGAAACAGCTGGATTTGATGAAGCTGTAGATTGGCTTAATAATCATAAAGACTCAATCGAAGACCCATCTAATCCACAGAAATCCTACGTATTCTCCAAGGAAGCTCTAATTTACTATGTGAAACGGCGAGCATGGGAAATAGCAAATAAGAAAATTCGAATAAACACAGTAGCATCGGGAGCAACGATGACGCCTATGATTAAAGATTTCAATGAAGCATTCAATCAGGAAGGCACAGAGATAACCGACATACTAGTTTCCCCAGTTGGCCGATATTCAAATCCAGAGGAGCAGGCAAAAGCAATGATTTTTCTAAACAGCGACGCTGCATCATACATTAGCGGTGCAGACTTGAGTGTAGATTACGCTTTCATGGGAGGAGCCCTGACCGGCTGCACAGTCAATCCAATGAACCTTGAACAAGAGTAAAGTATATTCCAGAATCTTGGTTAGTAAATCCAACAATTTGCGCGTGGTTTGCTGACGTAAAAACTAATTTTTTCTTTAGCATTTTTTTTGTGTTTTGGTAAACTTTATGTGTTCTGAAGCATGAAGTAATTGGTGCTAGGGAAACGGGTTGCATTGAAGCATATTAAAGTGTCAGCGTTCGATTGTCCGGATGCATGGTTTAAAACTTTAAGCAGTATATGGAGTGAAGGCGATCTTTTTCAAGTCGGATATGGTTCAGAGGAAACGAAGACGAAAAAGTTGAATCTGACTCTGGAGATTGCTCATCCCGAAAATCGTCCGCTGGTTAGTGATAAGGCGCCTTGCGACATGAAGTATGTTCAATGGTACGCTTTGACATATTTGTGGACGGGTGAAGGCAAACAAGATGAAACTTACACGTACGGCAGTCGACTTCGTGAACCGGTGGATCAAGTTGAAGAAGCTATCAAGCGCTATGTGAAAGAGCAACGTGATAGGCAAGTAACAATGGTGGTAAGATTTCCCGAAGATATCCGCAAAGTTAACATGGAAACCAAAGAAAAACATGAGCCGCCATGTTTAAGTTTAGTAGACACTGAGATTCTTGATGGGCAAATGAATTTAACGTGTTATTTCAGGTCATGGGATGCTTATGCTGGATTACCTGCTAACATTGCAGGTTTACAATTGTTTAACGAAGTCTCTTGTATCTGAGATTAATGAACGCGGAAATCTCGAAATAAAGACTGGAAAACTTATCTTTCATTCTAAAAATTGCCATGTTTACGAGAGGCAGTTTAAACTGGTTAGTCAATTGGTGGAACCGAAAGCTAATTCTAATCTTCGCATTGCAAAGACGATGCAGGAGAAAGAAGAGAAAACAAGGTTTTCTAGTTGAGCGATAGATACGTGCGCTTAGACAAATGGGAAGAATTCAAACGATTAGTAAAAGAAATTAAACCAAAAACAATAGTTTACAATATTGAACATGCCGGAATTTCAAAAGCGACAACGCGGGAATTTACATGTTTGCGGTTGATTATTCCAGCCGATAATTATTATGTTTACGTTGATTTTCCAAAAGGTGAAAGGCTTAGAGAAACAGGAATCCCAATACATGAGGACACTTCTGGAACTCGCTGCAATAGAAGATCAAGATATCAAGGAATTTCTCAAGAAAGAATTTGGGCAAAAACTTGCAAGTCTACTCTTACTGGGTAACCTAACAAACAAACATGAAGTTTCTAAAACCTTTGAATAAATTGCGTTGTTGGCAACAATAGTTCTTTATACATCAAGGATGATTAAATTTTCAGGGATTGTTATGGGTTACGCGGAAGTATGGAAAACTCTTGAAAGCATGATGATTGAACTTAAAAAAGAGAGTGTAGCCATACCTACAAATATTATGGAAGATTTAAGGTCTGCTAAGCAAATGATTGTTTTGTTGGAGAACAAGGATAGTTCAGGTGAAACTATTTTGAAAGTTGAGGAATACCTCAATAACGTTGAAGGATATTTGATCACGGAAATCCAAAAGAAGCTCGGTCAAGAAAAAGCAGACGAATTATTAAAAAAAATTGAGGAAGCAAACACTACTGTTGAAAATCCCCAGCTTAAAGAAAAAAATAAGGCAGACAAATTTGTTTCCGGTGTTCCAAGGGATCAAAAATGGATTCGAGTGGAACCGATTGAAAGTATCCCTGTTGGGAAACTTGAAGAACTGGCTAAGGAGCAAAACCTGTTCTTTGACAAACAGAAGGATGGGCGATTAGTAATTTACGGTCAGCCTGAGAACATAAAAAAGTTTGTCCAGCAAATGACTGATTTGGCTACAAAAATTTAGATTTCGCTCTTTAATCTCTGAAACAGTAAGGAAAAGTGTTTTCAAAAAAAATAATGGAGATTTGTAAGCATCAAATTTATAAAATTCAACTCTTATGCTTATGGTAAAGGCGAATACTTGTGTCCTTAGTGTCCAAACTTAAATCAGCTAACAAAGCAGATTTAGCAGCTAAAGTATTCTATATAGTAACTGGAATTCTGCTTTTCGCTTTGCTGCCCTTTTCCAATTATCCTCCGCATGTTGCGTTAATAGGAGTTTTAAGCATCATAACTGTGTACGGCATTCAAGCAAAAGCAGTTTGGGCAAAATGGTTGATTGCAATCTTATTCATCTTGTCCACTGTGCTTTCATTGTACACTGTATTCGCAACTGGCTTTACTAATTGGGAAATAAGTATAGGCTTAATCGTTTACGTGGTATTAGTATGGGTTTTCACAGTTTATTTTGCAGTATTTAAAAACTGGCAAGCCTGACTAAATCTGGACATCTCTGAGCAATACGACATCAACTTCTTCGTCAGCGTCGATAAACTGGTTGTTTTCTGCAACCTCGACAAATCCATCTGCTTTAGCAAGTGTCGTTATAGCTCCTGACGGCCCGATTCAACTTGTTCAGCTACCAATCGATTGTTCTTGTCACGAGTTAACTTTACCATAACAAAAGTTCGTCTACCCTTGGCTGAAAACATTCTTGAACCAGCCACTGCCTTCACAACCTTGTCTTGCGCTGAAAATCTACCTGCTAACCGCTGAATAATTTGTTTAGCGAACAAATGGAAAACAAGCAATGCAGACGTTGGGTGACCAGGCAACGAAATAACAGGTTTACCGTTAACAAACGCAACAGTCGTTGGTTTCCCAGGCTTTAAAGCAACACCGCAAACAACAACGCCAGGTTTACCAAGCGAATCTAAAACTTGCGGAGTAAAATCCTTGGGACCAACAGAAACGCCGCCCGAAGTAATTACAACATCAGCAGGAAGCCAAAGCAGACTCCAAAGCCTTCGTCAATGCAGCCTTATCATCATGGAACTGCGCCAAATAAACTGGTTTTCCCCCACTCTCAATTACTGCAGCGCTTACGCTGTAGGCGTTAATGTCATAGATTTTTCCTGCAGGCAATTCTTTTCCAAGTTCAGTTACTTCTCCACCAGTTGAAATAACTGCAACTATTGGAGCTTTAAGAACCTTAACTTTAGTTAGACCTAAAGCAGCTATAACTCCGATTTCTGATGTCCCTAAAACCTGCCCTGATCTTAAGCACTTTTTCTCCATTCTTGATGTCTGAGCCTTTCTTTTGGATGTTCGCATTCTTGGTTACTGAGGAAAAAACTTGCAGGTAATCATCTTTTCTCTCTGTGTCCTCTACCATAACAACTGCATCTGCGCCTTCAGGAATGGGTGCGCCAGTTACGATTTCCGCAGTTTCACCTTTTTTTACAACTACTTTTGGAGTTTCTCCGATAACCACGGAACCAACAATCTTTAATTTTGCAGGTTTATTTTCTTCTGCTCCAAAAGTATCCTCAGCCTTAACTGCGTAACCGTCAACGGTTGAACGGTTAAACGGGGGAATATCAAGAGAAGAAGTTACATCTTCGTTTAAAACTCGATTGTAAGCCTCTATTAAAGGGGCATATTCATCGCCTAAAATTGTGGGTTTAAAATAACTGTCAATAGTTTTTTTTGCTTCATCAACCGTCATTAGCTTCCTAAACATTCTGTTTTGTAGCCTCCACCAGACCATACATGTGAACGGTTACTGTTTCGCCTTCTCCTACGCCTTCCCTGCTTTCTGGAACTATAATAAACCCGTTACCCCTTGTCATGGTGGATATGGCGCCTGAACCCTTTGCACTGACAGGTTCTGCGACTAATTCACCGTTTTTCTCAGACACGTTAACGCGAACAAAGGTTTTTCTGCCCAAGGTAGTGGCTATTTTTCTTGTCATGACGGCTTTTAGAACTGGTCTTGGTTCTTCTTTTTCCATTCCCAGCATTCTGGAGATTAATGGTCTGCCAAATACTTCAAAACCGATAATTGATGCCACTGGGTTACCTGACAGAATCATGATTGGTTTATCATCTAATATGCCGACTCCTGTGGGCATTGCAGGTTTTAAGGCTAACCCGTGAGCAACAACACCAGGTTTACCAATCTTGTTTACAGCATCAGGCACTAAATCTAAACCTCCAACACTGGTTCCACCTGTGGTAATGACCGCATCAGAAACCTTCAAGGCTTCCTTGATTTTCGATATAATTTCTTCCAAATCATCTTTTACTATGCCTAAATCAAGCGGTTCAGCACCTAATTCCTAAGCACATAGCGGAAAGCATGACTTTATTTGAATCATAAATTTGACCAGCCAACGGTTCAGAGCCTACTTCTGCAAGTTCGTTTCCAGTTGCAACAATGGCTGATTATGGGTTTTTTTGCAACACTAACTTGACTGTCACCAAGTGCAGCAGCCAAACCAATATGGTATGGATTCAAACGGGTTCCAGCCTTTGCAATAACTTCGCCTTTTTTGACATCTTCTCCTTTTCTTGATACGTTCTCATCTACTGCAAGCGGCGTCCAAACTTCCAATTCCCCATCACGCTTACGAGTGTTCTCAACCATAACAACTGCATCAGCACCTTTCGGTATCGGATTACCCGTCCAAACTTGCTTGGCCTCTTTTACTTTAACCTCTTGCGCTTCAGTAATTTTAAAAATTGCAGGTTTAAACTGTGATGCACCAACTGCGTATTCAGACTTAACAGCATAACCATCCATAGCGGACCTATCAAAACGCGGCAAATTATCTTCCGCAATTAAATCCTTAGCTAAAACTCCACCTAAAGCTTCTTTCAGCGGAACCGTAATCGCAACAGGTTTTTCCACCTGAAGCTTACCGAGCCAAACGCTTAATGCTTCGTCAACAGAAGTTAGTTTCTGGAATCCTTTTAGCTTAACCAATCTATGCATCCCTGTAGAGCATAAATGTCTATTGTTAAAAACGTTATCTAACATAGGTTTAAATAATGTTTTTAGCGCTAGCAAAGTAAAGTGATAAAAATGAAAGTAATAGCCATTAATGGCAGTCCAAGGAAAACCTGGAATACTGCGACTTTGCTGAACAAGGCTCTTGAGGGCGCCGCTTCGACGGGAGCACAAACCGAGCTGATTCACCTTTACGACTTGAACTTTAAAGGTTGCACAAGTTGTTTTGCCTGCAAACTCAAAGGTGGAAAAAGTTATGGGCGTTGCGCTTATAAAGATGATTTGACGCCGGTTTTGGAAAAAGTTGCACAAGCAGACGCATTGATTTTAGGTTCCCCCGTGTACATTGGAGTAGTGTCTGGCGAGATGAGGTCTTTTATTGAGCGATTATTGTTCCCATACTTGGTTTACGGGTCGGATCAGTCGCTTGCTCCTAAAAAATTAAATTGCGGCTTTATTTACACTATGGGCAGTACGGAAGAGAGGATAGAATTATTCGGACTTGACAAACAAATAATGATTAATGAAGCGATGCTTAGCAGACAATTTGGTGGAGCTTCTGAATCGCTCGTGGTCGTGAACACTTACCAATTTAACGATTACTCAAAATATGTCCATGATTTCGATGTGGAGGATAAAACAAAAACACGCAGAGAAGTCTTTCCATTAGACTGCAAGAAAGCATTTGATATGGGTGTTAGGCTAACAAAGGCTTAACAACATCTTAGCTCAATGTAAAGTGGGTTTGAAGATGCCGAAAAACTTTGGAATGGGGATAGATACTGGCGGTTCAAACACTCAAACCGTAATTTTAGATATTGAAACAGGCGAAATTATTGAAACAGGAATAGCCAGCACAACTCCATACGACCTTTCAATAGGCATAATCAATTCTATCAATAACGCGTTCGGGCAAGGCCACGTTAAAGGCGAGGAGATTAAGCTTGTTTCAGTCTCCACAACACTTGCCACAAACTCCATACTCCAAAACAAAGGCTGGAATGTAGGCACAATACTAATCGGCTATCAACCAGAAGCCACAAAAGAGTTGCAAATCGAGAAAGCTTTCGTGAAGGGTGGCGGTCATGACCTCATGGGTGAGGCATTAGAGCCCTTAGATGAACAAGCGGTCAGATCAGCCGTAGAAGCTATGGCAAGCAAAGTTAAAGCATTTGCAGTTTCAGCCTACTTCGGCTGCAGAAACCCAGAGCACGAAATAAGGACTAGAAAAATAATTAAAGAAATGACAGGACTGCCCGTTGTCTGTGGTCACGAAATGTCGCCTCAACTCGGTATGCACGAAAGGACTACAACAGCATACCTTAACGCTAGATTACTTCCAATAATTAAAGAATTCATAGATAAAATGAAAATGAGCCTCATTGAAAGAGACATCAATGCACCCCTCATGGTTGTAAGAAGCGACGGTTCACTAACAAGCGAAGCAGTTGCACGCGAAAGACCAGTAGAAACATTGCTCTCGGGACCAGCTGCAAGCGCCGTGGGAGCAGGAGTTTTATCAAAACTTAAAGATTACATTGTTGTTGATATCGGAGGTACATCCACTGACATTGGAATGGTTATGGATGGTAACTGCCAAATAGACCCTGAAGGAGCCTCGGTAGGAGGCTGGAAAACACGCGTGAAAGCCTTATCCATGAGAACTATTGGTTTAGCAGGGGACAGCCGAATCTGGATAAACAACGGTTACGTATGGGCTGGTCCCGAAAGGGTAATCCCGCTGTGCCTTGCCGCTAAAAAGTATCCGAAATTAGCTGAAAAAATAGGGTCAAGTAAATGCACTGATTTCTTAATAGCCCACAGTGCAAAAAATGCCAAACTTGAAAAATACGAAAGGGAAATCTTTGAGGTAATAGAAAAATTACAACCGGCCACTTTTTACGAATTAGTTCAGGATCTCAATAAACCTGCGCCACTAATTCAGAATGCCATTAAAACCTTTAAAGCGCAGTACATAATTGAAGGGGTTGGCTTAACACCTACAGACCTGTTTCATTATCAAGGTACTTTCTTGGAATGGGATGCTGAAACTTCCAAAAAAGGAGTTATCGTCTTTGCCCAAAATTTGAAAATAACCCCAGAAGAACTAGTAACTGCAGCCTTAAACTTTGTTTATAACAATGTGTACAAAGAAATTGCCAAAAAATTATTGTTTGATGAAATGGAAGAGGAATCCACATGCGACACTTGCCAATACCTATTAGACAAAGCTGCAACAGGCAGGCAAGGTCGTTTCGGAATAAAAGTGACAGCGAACTATCCTATTGTGGCAATCGGAGGCCCTGTTGGATTACTCATGCCCCCAGTTTGCGAACGATTAAATACTAAACTTGTTCTACCGTCATATTACCCTGTCGGAAACGCCGTGGGAGCCATCAGCGGCGTCGTCGTGGAAACAGTAATATTACAAATAATGCCCAATCCTTCAGTTGAAGGCGAAGCTGCCATATTTGGTTTAGAAGAGCCAATTTACATGCCTGCTGACAGAGCAGGAAATTATGCACTAGAAGAAGCAATCAGATTAGCAAGAGAGAGAGCTCTAAGGGTTGGAATAGAGGACCCGCGTATAAAGACGACCGTGAGACCCACAGGGGAGAAAGCGGCGATGCTGTATTTCGAATTAGGGCAACATATTTCCCAAGAAGACATCGCAAATGCCAAACAAACTACGATTTCATGTGGAACTGAAATTATCGTGACTGCTATTGGCAAACCAACCCTGCGAAAATAGTCGCTCGTCCAGTTGAAGGCTTAAAAATGAGGATTCCGAAATGCCACAAGTTTTAGGAATGGGCACAGACACTGGAGGTTCAAACACTCAAAGCGTAATCATTGACCTTGAAAAAAGAGAAATTATTGAAATAGGCATAGCTAAAACAACTCCCTACGATTTTTCTGTTGGCATAATCAATTCTATCAATAATGCGTTCGGGCAAGGACGCGTCAAAGGCGAGGAGATTAAGCTTGTTTCAGTCTCCACAACACTTGCCACAAACTCCATACTTCAAAACAAAGGCTGGAATGTAGGAACACTACTAATTCAGCCAGGCGACATAAAAGAACTAAGAAACAATCAAGCTTTTGTTAAGGGCGGTCATGACCTTATGGGTGAGGAAATAGAGCCCTTAGACGAATTGGCGGTCAGATCAGCCGTAGAATCTATGGCAAATAAAGTTAAGGCATTTGCAGTTTCAGCCTATTTCGGCTGCAGAAACCCAGAGCATGAAATAAGGACAAGAGAAATAATTAAAGAATTAACAGGTTTACCCGTCATCTGTGGTCATGAGATGTCGCCTAGACTGGGCATGGATGCAAGAACCACTACGGCATACCTTAATGCACGATTGCTCCCCATAATCAAAGAATTTTTAGACAAAATAAAGATGAGCCTTGTTGAAAGAAGTATCAATGCGCCTCTCATGGTTGTTAAAAGCGACGGTTCACTAACAAGCGAAGCAGTTGCACGCGAAAGACCAGTAGAAACAATGTTATCCGGAACAGCTGCAAGCGCTGTCGGGGCGGTGGTTCTATCTAAACTTAAGGATTTTATAGTTGTTGACATTGGAGGAACATCCACTGACATAGGCATAGTTATTGATGGTAACTGCCAAATTGACTCTGAAGGAGCCTCCGTAGGCGATTGGAGGACTCGAGTGAGAGCTTTATCCATGAGAACTGTTGGATTAGCAGGGGACAGCCGAATCTGGATAAACAACGGTTACGTGCGGGCTGGCCCTGAAAGGGTAATCCCATTGTGCCTTGCTGCTAAGAAATATCCAAAATTGCGAGAAAAAATTGAATCCAGTAAGCGCACTGACTTCTTGATAGCGCATAGTGCAAGAAATGCCAATCTTGAAAAGATTGAACAACAAGTTTTTAGTGCCATCGAAAGATTGCAGCCAGTCACACTTAACGAGTTGCTTCAAGAAATAGCTAAGCCTGCAGCACTCATACAAACGATTATTAAAGACCTTAAAGCGCAGTACATAATTGAGGGAGTTGGCTTAACACCTACTGATCTATTTCATTTCCAAGGCACCTATACAGAATGGGATGTTGAGATTTCTAAGAAGGGAGTTAGTGTCTTTGCATCAAACTTGGGAGCAAGCCCAAGCGAACTAGTCATTGGAGCTCTGAACCTTATTTATAACAGATTATGCAAAGAGGTCACCAAAAAATTATTGTTCGATGAAATTGGAGAAAAATCTGTGTGTGACACTTGCGAATATATATTAGACAAAGCTTCATCAGGTGAAGGAACTCGTTGTGGAATAAAAATAACGGCGAATTTGCCTATAGTGGCTATTGGAGGTCCAGTTGGATTAATGATGCCCCCAGTTTGCGAACGACTCAACACCAAACTTGTCCTACCACCGTATTACGCAGTCGGAAACGCCGTGGGAGCTATCAGCGGCGTTGTCGTGGAAACAGTAACAGTGCAAATAATACCTAACCCTGCAGTAGAAGACCAAGTACGCATATTTGGTCTCGAAAAACCTGTCTATACAGTTGCTGACACAGCAAGAAATTATGCCTTAACAGAGGCGACTAGACTATTGAGGGAGAGGACAGTAATAGCTGGAATACAGGACCCGCAAATAAAAACGCAGGTGAAAACCATGGGAGAAGGAACCGAAATTATTGTAACTGCGATAGGCAAACCAACAATCGGAAAATGATATTACTTACTCGTCAATTATTTTGAAATGTGTAGGATTTAAAAGCGCTTCAAAGTATCCCTCGTTGCGGCAGTCTGCGAGGTCGCCGAGCAGACGGGTCGGCATGAAAAGGGTTTAAATTATATTTTTGTTATGTTCCATTAAAGCATATGTTACCGGAAATAGCGTTTCCGGCAACAGCCAAAATTTAGCTTGATAGCTACCAAAAATCATGTTGATCAGAAAGGGAGAGGGCAAATGCTTCCTAAAAAGTTGCTGATAATTTCAGTAATTATCATAGCTTTAACGATAAACATATTATCGTTCATTATTGCTTACCCTGTAACTTTTAGTCCCATGTCAACGGAGCTAGCGCGAGATTTTTCAGCATATTACATTGGTGCATGGAGGCTGTTTCATAACCCAACGGCTATCTATGATGCCGGGTTTTATCCTGGTGACTATCCGATAACTCCAACGCCTCAAGTCTTCAAGTACGCACCGTCATTTTTCTTGTGGTTTTCACCTTTTTTAGCATTTAGCTATCAGAATGCTTTTACAGCTTTTGATCTGTTGCAGGCTGCCTCTATTTTTGTTTTAGCTTTCTTTGTTTACAAGCTTGTAAAAGATAAGAGCCTCATTCTAGGTGCAGTTGCAACCTTTCTAGTCATAGTTGCACCAGTGCCAGGCTTTCCTATAACCCCTAACGAATATAATTCTCTCTCCATATTTTTTCATTCACTGTGCCCACTTTACTACGACGGGTATGCTTTGGGAAATGCACACGTAATTCAAGCGGCTTTCATAGTGGGCGCATTCTACTTTGGTTTTGCTAAAAAGCCTTGGTCCTCAGCAATTTTCTTTGCCTTAAGTGCATTTGACCCTCGTGGTTCGCTTATTGCGTTACCCCTACTTTTATGGTATAATAGGAAGGGCTTATGGCAATTCATCGCCGGTTCGATTGCTTTTATTACGATAACAAATTTGCCATTTTTCTTCTATTATAACATCGGATTCACCTTTCTACAAAAAGAAACAAATGGCAATATTGTTTCTCAGATGTATGGATATGATTGGATTTCCGTTTATGTGGTTGTTGCCCTATCGATAATTGAGATACTTTCCATCTGGCAGTTGCGCACGAACAGAGAAATAAAATCAAAAATATTGAAAACACTCTTGAATTAACCTAACTTAATCCAAGAAACTAAAGCTATTAAAGTTATGAACGAGCAATTACTTAGCTGCTTGTTTTAAATTAATATTTTAAAGGTGCGCCGAAATTAAAGCGCTTCTCAGTATCCCTCAACTGCACAAGCCTATGAAGTCGTCAGGCTTTTGCCAGTAAGGCGATAGTTCCAGTCGAGCCAAAAATAAGATATTGATTTTGTAGGGATTGCTTATTTTCAAGCTTGCTGCTGAGACCATTAAACTAAAGGACAACGATTATTTTTACATTTTTCCTTTCAGTACGCCATCATAAATTTCTCGCATTTTAACTGCGTCAATATCCAAAAGAGGCGTTTCACAAATCAAAGTCGGATACAAATTAAAATCCGCAATCACTTGAGCAAGCAACGCAAAGTCTGGGCCATACCTTTTTTCCTCCAATGTTCGATGCCTCTTTTCTCCTTGGCTGGAGAACTCGATTTTAGAGAAGTGACAGTGCATATTCTTTATCGCTTCTGTTCCGAGTTGGTACTCAACTTTTTCAACGGCTGATCGGAAATCCTCAATTTTTTTGAATGCGCCCTGATTTCTCGCATGGAGATGGCCCCAATCAATAACCAACTGTGTGCCTTCAACTTCTTGGCAAATCGTTAATATTTCGTCAAGTGATCCGACTTGAAATTTTCTGCCCATCGTCTCTGGACCGAGCTTCACCTTGATTCCTAGACTCTTTAAGGTTTGACTTACGTCTTTCAAAGCGGTTACGCAGTTTTTGAAGGCAAAACTCTTTTCAAATCGGCCATAAAAACCCAAGTGAAAAACAACGACGTATGCTCCCATCCACTGCGCCGCGGTTGCACCAGCAATCAAACGTTGCTTGCTTGCTTCAACGATATCATCTTTTCCAGATAGGTTAATGAAGTAGGACCCATGAACGCTGAGCTTGACATCGTTTTTCTTTGCTTCAAGGCCCAATTTCTCAGCATCCTCTTGTTTGATTTGCGGTGTCGCACCCCAACGTGAAGCTTGATACTCAAACGCATCAAGACCCTCTTCCCGCAGAAGCCCAGGAACATCCGATAACTTGGCTCTAAGAATCCGAAAAGGTGGAGGAACACCGGCTGGACCAAAACGTGTACGTTCAGTCAAGTCTTTAACGCTCAAACCTGCAGTTTCTTATATTTAACGAGAAACACTTTTTCGCCTACCTGAACCGGCTGGATAAACGTGGCAACGACATCTCCACTTGATTTTGAAGGAGAGATAATTTCCCCTTTTACGCCAGCTGCAGTCGTGATCTGCTTCTTCGTATACTTTACAGCTGCGCCTTCAGCATTGGCTAAACCGCTTATGATGTAGTTGTTGTCTGTTTGCTTTTCCTTCACGGTTCCTGATTTGACTTTTCTTGAGAAGAATTCAGGTATTTTCTCTGTTTCGATGATTCTTCCTCCGCCGATTATTCGGAATTCACGTGCTTGAAGCCCGGTATTTAACAGTAGAACACGGTCACCGCTTTCCGCTACCACTGGCTCCTTAAGTTCCAGATAAATTGTGCATTTTTCTCCGTCTCTGATTGAAGGTTTAACAACGAATTTTGAGTTTTCAAGTGTTCCAGGTGTAGCAGTTGCTAACACTTCATAGGACCCAACGAATGCTGTTACTCCACTTTTGGGCTCCATCGAACGCTTGTAATACTTGTCCATTTCAAATTCTACAAGCATACGCTGGGTAGACTTAATTGACCCTGGGGTGCAAGCGATGAAACCTCTGTGAGCATCATCAGGTTTAATATCCTTAACAGCCATTCCAACGCGGTCACCAGCGATTGCTTCTTCCTTTTCTTCACCAAAAGACCTCAAAGACCTGACTTGCCCAGTCTTATCGATCGGCTTGATCTCAACAGTATCCTTCAGTTTTACTTTTCCACGATGAATTGTTCCAGTTAAAACGGTGCCGACTCCAGCGATTATGAATGCGTGATCAATGGGCATCTTAAAAGGCCCAACCCATTGCCTAACGGGAGGCTTAAGTGACATCTTGATTTCATTCTTTAATTCCTCCATGCCAGCGCCTGTTAAGCCTGAAACTCCAACTATCTTGGCGTTCTCGTATCGTGTTCCTTTCAGCATAAGCGCGATTTTCTTTTTTACTTCCTCGATTCTGTCAGGAGAAGCCGCATCAATCTTGTTTAAAGCCACGACAAGATCCTTTATGCCCAAGTTTTTAATTATTGAAAAATGCTCGACACTTTGAATCTGCAAGCCAAGATCCGCCGCGACAACAAGTATTGCAGAATCGATAATGTTGGCTCCCGCAGCTGCATGCCTAATTAAGCTAAAATGCCCCGGCAGGTCAACAAGTGTCACCATGTAATTGTCAAGCCAGAAAGCTGAGAAACCCATATCCAAGGTCATACCACGCCGCGCTGAATCAGGAGCTTTATCCAACGCTGCAGTTGAAGGCTTCTCTGTTAATCGTCTAGCAAGCATGGTTTTGCCGTGATCCACGTGACCAAATAAGCCTACATGGACTGAAATCAACCCTTTCGTCTCGGGCATGGCGAAACCTTTGGTGACTTCATCAGCACCTCTTAGGAACATTTCCACAGCAACTGTGGGTTGAACCCCTTCCAGCAAGGCTTTCTTAACTACTTCCTTGCGGATCTTTGAGAGGGAAATAGCCAAATCTGGATTTTTGAACCGCGTCATAACTTCCATCATTGATTTCCGAGTTTCTCTCTCGATACCCCGTGCTCTTAATGATTTTTCGTCCTCGACAATCTTTTTGGGTTTACTTCTGACTGGATTCTCCAATCTTTTAATAATGCCGCCGACGATTACGTTTGCCATTTCATCTAAACTCTGTTTGCTCGGATCAACGGTGGCCATTGCAGTATCCCATTTATAATCGCCTTTGGGCGCGTCTAGTTTTTGGTTAATTTCCTCAATAAGCGAATTAGGGACTGTAAAGCCCCGCTCCTGATTCCATTTTAACGCTAAGTCAACAGGAGTATTGACAAAGACAATGTCGTAATCTGAATTTGAGTTTTTAGCGATTTTGCCTAAGTCTGCCCTCATCGACTTATAATAGTTCATGTCATCGCAAATTACTAAAAAAGAATTTTCCAAGGCAGTACTTATTGCTCTTTCAAAAAGAAGCTTAATAGCCGCCTCTTTTTCAGGCTGAAATCCCGAACTAGAATACGTAACCATACGCCTGAAATCGTCAGAGCTGATTATCATAGTTGGTAAGCCATGTTTGTCCTCGAGAATCGCAGCCACCTTTCTGCATATGGTTGTTTTGCCTGAAGCAGGCAACCCGCACATTATAAGTAGATATGGGCAGCGAGAAACTGGCACTTTTTTCTTCCTCTCTTCTTTGACTATGCTAAGATGTTAATAAATGCTAACGCGAAAAATTAAACTTCTAAAATTTTCACTTGCTTACCTATTTTCACTGTACCTTGACCCTTCATTACACGGCCAACTTCAAAGTGTCTAACCTTACGTTTTTCTAACTCTTTAAGCAAATCATCTAAATCCCCTTTGCCTACAGCTATAAGCATGCCTCCTGCAGTCTCGCTTGCATCACCCTTAAGCAAAGGATAACCCTGCACCTCAGCCAAAGCAGGCGTACCACGGATAACTGCTAATTCATCGAATACAATATTTACTTGACCAAGTTTTGCCATGTTTTCAGCGTGACCCTTCAAACCAAAACCCGTAATGTCAGTAGCAGCATGGACTGGAACCTGCTGCATTGCCTCCGCTACAGGTTTATTCGAAGATGTCATTACTTCAATCGCCCCAGAGATTGCATCTTTAACCACTTTTTTCGGGATATCACTTAGCAATTCCCTGCCTGTTTTCTCTTTCCACATTCGATAAGCCGCCATAGCAGGCTGAATTCCCAAAGGTTTAGTTAAAACCAACAAATCGTCAGGTTTTGCACCTCGTGTATAAACAATTTTATTTGGGCTGGCAACACCGGTCGCCGCACCGCCCAAAATAGGCCATGGATTTCGAATTGTGTGCCCACCAACAAGAGGCGCACCAATTTCTCGGCAAAAATCGGCGAATCCTTTCAGCATTCCTACAGCTAACTTGTTTGGCATTTCCTCTGGAAAGCCCATAATTGACAAAACGTTTACTATTTTCGATACGCCCATCGCGTAAATGTCGCTGGTAACATTGTTTGCTGCGATTCTGCCCTGTACCTCGGGTTCGTCGACTATCGGAGTGAAAAAATCCAGAGTGTTCAGTAAAGCAAGGTCTTCTGCAATTTTCATGACGCTTGAGTTCTCCCAAGGTCCAGCTAACAACTCGCCGCCAAGTTTTATTGACACGCCGGCTTTGACGAGAAGTTTATCCAGCTGGTACTGTGGGAGCTTGCAGCTTCATCCATGTACCGGTACAGCTTTTGTAAGTCTATAGTTCATTTTAGGATTCACCTCTCTTGAAAGCCTTCATTTGTTCTTTTTAAAGGTCTTTGGGCTATTATTTCAATTAGTTCTGATTATCATAAATTCTTCAGGGATATTTAATATTAGTCCAATTTTGTTGAGAATCGAGCAGCATTTAAACTGTGAGTTAGTAACCAAGCAGGTGGCTGATAAGTGGGATATGCACGTATAAGTAGACGTAAATAGCAGAGGCCAAAATTCCAATTGTGATGGCGATTAACGCGTAATCTCCCTTGTGAAGCTTAAGCATGTATAAGTTTGTGCGTTTTTTAGTTGCGCCCCAGGCACGTGACTCCATTGCTTCAGCCAGCTCTAAACTTCTGCGAATGGCGCTGACTATTAAGGGTATGAGCACTGGAATGTAATTTCTGATTCTTTTCATTAGATTGCCTTTCTCCATTTCTAACCCTCTTGCTTTTTGGGCATCCATTATTGTTTGGGCTTCCTCAGCGAGAACTGGAACGAAGCGAACTGCTGTTGTAAAGGCAAAGGCGAATTCGTAAGGCATGCGTGAATTTTCCAATGCTAAGCCTAAATGATCTGGGGATGTTGTCAAGAAGAAAACTGAGAAAGACTCAACGAGCACGACAAAACGCATAGTCATTGCAGCTGCATTCTCGATGGATAAGGCGTAATTCACTATGAAATTACTTGGATTTATGAAGTAGCTTGTAGCGACATTGATTGTGAAAATGAAAGCAGCTAAGAACGCCGCCCCGCGTAACGAACGAACCCACTGTTTTTGAACATGAGCAATAAAAACAAACGGAATTTGAATTATAAAGAGAACAAGTAACGGGAGTAACTCGGGAAAAAGTATTGCAGCAACAAAAACTACGATAACATAAATGAATTTTATTCGAGGATCTAAATTATGAATAGGCGAGGAGACTTTGCGGAATTTTAAACCGTCAAAAATGCTCATTTTTGTCTTCTTCTCTCCTGAGCCTTCAAAATTACATCTTTGGCTTCGTAAATATCGATAATATCACTTGGAAGTCCTAAAGATGATAAATCTTTGAATACTTGGGCTATTTGCGGTAAAACAATGTATGATTGCGAAAGTAGTTCTTGATTTGTAAGCATTTCTTTTCCAATGCCGTCTCCGATGATTTTTCCTTCTTTCATGAAAATTACACGGGGGTTGCATTCGGCAACAAATTCCACATCATGAGTAACTATAACAACTGTTTTTTTCTGAGTTTGCATTTGAATGATAAATTGCCTTAATTTTTCTTTTTGTTCATGATCCTGGCCTATGGTTGGCTCATCCAAAATCAACGTTTTAGGATCCCAAGCTAACACTGAGGCTAGTGCAACGCGTTTGCGTTCGCCCCCGCTGAGCATAAACGGTGAAGTCTTCCTGTACTGCGTTAACGATAATAGGTTTAGAGCCCAAGTTATCTGTTTTTCAATGGTTTCTGGCTCAAAACCAAAATTCTTGAGTGCGAACCCTATTTCTTCTTCGACGGTTTCGCTGAACAACTGATGATCTGGATTCTGAAAAACAAAACCGATATTTCTAGACAACGCTGCAACAGCTTGATTTTTTTGTTTCAACGCCGTCAACGCGGATGCTTCCTTGTGAAGGCTTGAGTAAACCATTAAAGTGTTTAACGAGTGTTGTTTTTCCAGCACCGTTTTGTCCCATGATGGCAACAAATTCACCATCATTTATAGTCAATGAAACGCCTTTTAGCGCCTCGACTTGACTAGGGTAAGAAAAATGGATGTCTTCAACCTCAATCAATGCTCTCAAAGCCTCCCTCAGTTGGTCGGCCAATTCTTCAGAAGATAACGGGATTGTTTTTCCTAGTTCTAACCCGTCTTTCTTTAGCATTTGATAGAGGAGAGTTGCTTTAGGTATTCCGACGCCGATTAGGCGTGTTTCCTCTGAATTAAGGATTTCTCGGGGATTTCCATCTAGAGCAAACCTTTCCCTCATTCATCACTATCAGATGGTCAGTGTACTTTGCCGTTAAATCTAGTCTATGCTCAACTAGAATGACTGTTATGCCTTGCTTTTTGTTAAGTTCAGCGATAACTTCAAAGATTTTTTCAGCGCTTAATGGGTCAAGAAAAGATGTGGGTTCATCTAAAACGATTATTTCCGGTTTCATGGCAAGAACCGATGCTATTGCAACACGTTGCTGTTGACCCCCAGAAACCTCATGCGGCGATCTTTCGCGTAAATTAGCGATTCCAGTCATGTTTAATGCCCAATCAACTCTTTCGCGCATTTCGTTTCGGGGTACGCCGAGATTTTCCATGCCAAACGCGACGTCTTTTTCGACGGATAAAGCGAATAGTTGATTTTCTGGATTTTGAAAAACCAAGCCAACATGCCGTGCTAATTCTTGAGTAGGGTGTTCAGTAATGTTTAATCCTGTTACTTGGATTTCGCCGTGTAATTCGCCTTGGTAAAAATGAGGAATTAAACCGTTAAAACATCGGCACAAAGTCGTTTTCCCGCAGCCACTTGGACCAGTAATCAAAACGAATTCTCCTTTCTTCACTTTTATGGAGACTCCGTCGATTGATGGCTTTTGACCACCAGGATACGTATAGACAAGATCTTTAGTTTCCAAGATGGACATTAATTTGTGCCTGCAGTCTTAAGCGTGACCTGTCTTTCTTTTAAGCGTAGCTACTCAGTTTTGATAATTTTCAGTCTCAAAAATCGCAGACACTGCTTTAAGACAACTTCCACATTATCACCAGCTCCTCTGACTCCGGCGGCCATAGCATGTCCTCCACCGACTCCTTTGAGAAGTTCGCCTAAAGGAGCGGCTACATCTTTTCCTAAGTGTACACCTGTTTGCTCCTTGAATTGGCGGTTGCTGCGCAGGCTAATTTCTATTATTCCATTTTTTAATCCTGCAACGGCTGCAACGTGTGCACCCATATCGACTATTGATTTTGCAGCTGAAGCTTGAAAAGCGCTAACATGCGAAAAAACCAGTACCCAATCGTTTACTCGTATTATTTTTGCTCTTTTGCAGGCTTTTAATCTCGCTAACCTTTCGGATACGTCTAAGGGTAAATTAGAAAGCGTCAATGTTTCTTGGGCATCCACACCTGCATCAACTAATCCGCATAAAGCCTTAAAGGTGGGTGAATTAGCCAATGCAAAATGCCTTGTATCAAACGCTATGCCTAAGAATAGTGCTTTTGCCTCATCCAAAGAAGGTTTAATATTTGCTTCCTCAAATAGCCTGTAGACTATCTCGCATGTTGCTGCGGCTTGGTCGTCTATTATGCATAATTTACATATCTTCATTGTCTCTGCGTTAGCTGCATGATGGTCAACGATAATTATTGACGCTGTCGATTTCCTTAAAGTATCACCCACTTGGTCAAGCTGCTCTAGCGTATTCAAATCAACTAAGACTACAACGTCGGCTGATTCAACATTAGGCTTAGCATGCACGGTTATTGGCAAATTAGAAAGAAGCTGCTTGGCAGGCTTACTAACCCCTAAGGGAGTCCCAATTTCCACTAAAACATCTGGGGCAAGCCTTTTCAATAGACCTTGAAGTGCGTAAGCGGAACATATGGCATCTGCATCTGCACTGCGATGGCACAATAGCAAGACGTATTTTGCTTGCTGATCGTTTAAAACTTTGATTATTTCTTGGAAAATCATTTTGTTTTTCTCAGGTACTTTTCGCTGTCTTCATGAGCTTTATTTACTGCTTCTTTAACGAGCGAGTCAACGTCAAAGTCTGCAGCTTTTTGCGATAAAACAAGGTCTATCTCAACCGTTAAAACTAAGGGTTTTGTTCCTTCAGCCTCAACGCTAATGTCCAGTTTTTCGACCATTTTTGAGGAAACCTTAGAAAGAATATGTTTGCGTGCTGCATTTTCCGCAGTTTCACACAAAGTTTCTATTTTCTCTGTGGATAGCTCTGGTAATCCCAGATCTACCACGATTTCTCACTTCACCTTTAAGGCGGTGGAGATTGCGAAACCGGATTGAGCTCTTCCTGAAGCTTTGCTTGAGCTTCTTTTATCTGACTGCGCAATCTCTCTTCTTGTTTTGCAACACCCGTGCTTCGTGCAGTCAAGAGCTCCTTACGTTCATTCAGTTCAGCAGCTATTGCCGTTTTGTCACCTTTCACTAAAAGTGACCCAATCGCCTTGTAAATAACAACGTCGGCTGCCATTTTTTCCAGTTCATATACTGTCTGATCTACTTCACTTTTCTCCATTTCAACTTGCTGTTTCTGCTGTAAAACTGATTGTAAAGTTTGCTGCAGTTGTTGCAGTCTTAGAAGCCTTTCTTGAACTGCAGGTGGTAACCTTGAAACTTCATCACTCAACTTGAATCCTTCCGTATTCAGCAATAACCACCTCCCTCTTAAATAAGTATTTCCCGCCACATCTGCCTAAAAACCTCAAAAATTATGGCTAGAACTAAGTTAACTTGAAATGAGCCAAAAATCACTTAAAACAAGAAGACCAATATTTTTGAGCAAATAAAATCAAAATCACAGAAAACAGGAGCCACACGTCAAAATTACCTTAAAAACTAAAATGTTATGAGTCAGAAGATACTTTATTTAAATAGGAAAGGTTTTTAGTTTAGTTATTATATGAGACTTTGCAAAAGTGTATAGTGTGAAGTGAGGTTAATATTATGTCCGTATTTGCAGCACCAGGAGCATATGACCGTGCAATAACCGTTTTCTCCCCAGATGGCCGACTTTTCCAAGTAGAATACGCAATGGAGTTAGTTAATCGTGGGGCCACAATTTTAGGCATCCAATCTAAAGATGGATTAGTCTTAGGCTCAGAAGAAAACATTGAAGTTCTTGAAGAAGCAGGTTATTCCTGGAAAATCTTCAGAGTTGACGACCACATAGGCGCAGCAATTGTTGGTTTAAGCTCTGATGCCAGAATACTTATTGATCAAGCACGAATTTACGCACAAAGTAACAAATTAACTTATGATGAACCCATAGATGTAGAAGTCGTAACCAAACGGATCTGCGACATTCAGCAAATGTACACTCAGCACGCAGGAGTCAGGCCATTTGGAGTTTCAATAATCTTTGGTGGAGTCGACAAAACTGGAACCAGAGTTTTTGGAACACACCCAAGCGGAACCTACAGAGGATACAAAGCCACAGCTTTAGGCGCTGGAAGAGAGACTGTACTAGCAATCCTTAAAGATGAATTTAAAGAAGACATGAGCCTTGAAAAAACAATAAAACTAGCTGTTAAATGTCTCGTTAAAGCTTTAGAAGCAAGACAATTACCGCCAAGAATCAAAATTGCCACAATCCCCACTGAAACGAAAAAGATGGAAATGCTGACTGACGCTGCAGTAGAGGGATACATCAAAGACATAGGTTCAAGCAAGTGACAACTTAATGAGTGAAAAGTTCACAGTTGCGCGTTTAACAAAAGATAACGAACATTTTGAAATCCTCATTAAACCGCAAAAGGCTCTAGATTACCGAAACGGGAAAATCTCTGGGATAACGGATGTTTTAGCGGCTGAATTAATTTTTTCTGACGCAAACAAGGGTACAAAAGTATCTGAAGAACACATGCAAAAGGCTTTTGGAACAATCGACCCGCTTAAAATCGCTGACATCATCCTTAAGAAAGGAACACTGCAGCTTACAACTGACCAAAGACGGAAAATGGTTGAAGAAAAAAGAAAACAAATAATTGATTTTATATCTAGGCAGGCGATTGACCCGAAAACTAACTTGCCTCATCCTCCAATGCGCATTGAAAACGCCATGGAGCAGATTCGCTACCCAATCGACCCGTATAAACCTGTAGAAGAACAAGCTAAGGAAATAGTTAAACTGTTAAGACCAATTTTACCCTTAAAGATTGAACAAATAATAGTCGCTGTTACGATACCAGCAGAGTTTGCAGCCAGAGGTTATGGCGCAATAAAGACCTTGGGAACGATAAAAAGGGAAGAATGGCGCTCTAACGGTTCATGGTATGGTGAAATGGAACTAGCCGCGGGATCATACTCTTCGCTGTTAAATAAACTTGGAAATGTAACTAAAGGTAATGGAGAAGCAAAAATTATCTCAAAATAAATTATGGTTAAGGTGAAAAAATATGCCAACTTTCTTTGAAAAAAAACAACTTGTAACGCCTGGAGAATTACTCGCCGAAGGCGACTATTTACCGGGCGAAAATACATACATGGAAGAAAACAAAATTTATACCCAAAGAATTGGGCTTGTGGATATTGACAACAAAAAGGTAAATGTCGTAGCGTTAAGAGCTTTTTACCTGCCAAAAGCAGGCGACATAGTTATTGGCACAGTCTTAGAAGTCGGATTCAACGGCTGGACCATAGATATCAGGTCGCCCTACCAAGCGATTTTACGTGCATCAGATGTTTTGAGCAGGCAATTCAAACCACAAAGCGACGAGTTATCTGCAGTTCTTAACGCTGGAGACTTGATTGTAGCTAAAATAGCGTCATACGACAGAGCTCATGATCCTCAACTTACAGTTGGAGAACCAGGATTAGGGAAAATAACACGTGGGCAAATACTGCGAGTTACTCCAACAAAGATTCCACGAGTGATAGGCAGAAAAGGATCCATGATTTCAATGATAAAACAGGAAACGAACTGCCAAATAATCCTTGGACTCAACGGGGTAATATTGGTCACTGGTAAAACTCCTGAGGATGAGGAACTCGCCATAAACGCGATTCGAAAAATTGAGCAAGAATCTCATACGAGCGGTCTAACAGATCGCATCACACAATTGCTTAAAGAAAGTAAAGGTAAACCAGAGGAGGAAAAGAAGATTGAATGAAAAAGTTGAAAAACTAATTGATAAAAAAGGTATAAGATTAGATGGCCGAAAACCTGACGAACTAAGGCCAGTAAAACTTGAAGTGGGTGTTTTGCCGAATGCGGACGGTTCAGCTTATGTTGAGCATGGAAAAAACAAGATTTTAGCGGCTGCTTTTGGGCCAAGAGAAATGCACCCAAAGCATTTAGCGCTTCAAGATCGCATGGTTCTACGTTGCCGTTATCATATGGCACCTTTCTCTGTGCAGGAACGCAAGTCGCCTGCGCCTTCGAGAAGAGAAGTGGAACTCTCAAAGGTCATCAGGGAATCCCTTGAACCAGTATTGTTCCTGGATCTCTATCCGAGAACAGGCGTAGACGTTTTCGTTGAAGTACTGCAGGCTGATGGTGGAACAAGATGTGCAAGCATTACAGCTGCTGCTTTAGCGATTGCTGACGCGGGGGTTCCAATGCGTGATTTAGTAGTTGCATGTGCAGCCGGCAAAGTCGAAGACACGGTGGTTCTTGACTTGTTTGACGTAGAGGATAAACTTGGTGCTGCAGACCTTCCAGTTGCGTATATGCCAAACTTAAATGGTGTAACATTGCTGCAAATGGATGGGAAACTAACATCAGAAGAATTCGAGAAAGCTATGAACATGGCGATAGATGGCTGCAAGAAAATTTATGAAATGCAAAAAGAAGCGTTAAAAACAAAATATATGGTTGTTAAAGAGGCTGAAGAGTAATGTCGTCAATTATTACGCGTGTTAGACTAAAGCAAATAAGTCAACTTGTTGAGAAAGGAAAACGCTCAGATGAAAGAGGCTTACTTGATTACCGTGAAATTAAAGTTGAACAAGGCTTAATCGAAAAAGCCGAAGGTTCAGCTAGAGTTTTGCTCGGGAAGACTGATGTGCTTGTCGGAGTCAAAGTTGAAACAGGCACTCCATTCCCAGATACGCCGAATGAGGGCGTTCAAACGGTTAATGCTGAGCTTACACCAATAGCTTCGGCTAGTTTTGAGCCTGGACCACCCGACGAAAACTCAATCGAGCTGGCAAGAATTGTGGACAGAGGAATCAGAGAATCAAAGGCAATTGATACTGAAAAGCTCTGCATCGAAGCAGGCAAGAAAGTGTTCGTTGTCTTCGTAGACGTCTATGTCTTGAATCATGATGGTAACTTGATTGATGCTTCTGCGATGGCTGCCATGGCTGCATTGCTCAATACAAAGATGCCGAATTACGAAATTAAGGACGGGGAGTTGAAGATTAAGCAGGGCTACACTCCATTACCTATGAGAAGTCATCCGATAACAGTTACAATTGTAAAGATAAACAACACCTTGCTTGTTGATCCTATTCTTGAAGAGGAACAAGTAATTGAATGCAGGCTTTCAATGGCTGTGAACGACGAAGGCAACATTTGTGCCATACAGAAAGGCGGATCAGGCTATTTCACACCGCAACAGATTTTAGATGCTTCCAAGATTGCTCAGGAAAAAGTAGTTGAAATGCGAAAGAAACTTGGTTGGTGAAAAAGTTGCCAAAAACAAAGAAAGTAGGTCCAACACGAGGCTTAGGAGTACGTTATGGTTCCACCGTTAGAAAAAGATACGTCAAAGTAGTTACTGAACTCAAAAAGCCTCACAGATGCCCACAATGCGGCTTCATGAAAGTCCATCGAGAAAGTGTAGGCGTCTGGAAATGCGGCAAATGCAATTTCACCTTCGCTGGAGGAGCATACACTCCAACAACCAAGCTAGGCGTTATAGCTAAGCGGGCAGCAAAAGGAACCTCAGTGGAAGAAGCAAAAAAGTCTGCTACCCCAGTAACTGAAGAAGAAACTGATTAGCCTACTTTTCTTTTCGTTTTTACCTTTTTATTTCAAATAAGCATAATTATCCCTTTTTAGTGTCCCTATAAAGAGGAAAATGAAAACGAGAGCCAACGCAAACGTGCGCTTAGAATTTTCATCAGAAAAACAATTAAACGCGATTTTCAATGCTTTGAAACCTGAAGCGAATGATCCATTAACAAAACGTTCCAAAGTTAGCTTAACCAGGCAAAACTTGTCTGTTATTTTGAATTTTGAAGCAGAAGATGTGATTGCTTTACGCGCAGCCTTAAATTCATATCTACGCTGGATTGATTCAACCATTAATGTTGTCCATTCAATAGAGCAAGTTTGAAAAAAAGGAGAACTACTTGTACTTCAATTTAACAGCTACAATGATTAACCCTTGAAGAAACGCTAGCGCATTTGCAATAATTATAGGAAAATCATTCAACAAAACGCCATAAATCACCCATAGAAAAACACCCACAGAAAAAACAGAATACATAACTAAAGAAATGTCTTTGGTTGATTTTGTCTTCAATAGTTTTACAAGCTGTGGGAGAAGCGATCCAGTGGTTCCCGCAGCAGCGATTAAACCAACTATTGTCACCATGTAATCCAAGTAAATCCCTGCCTCTACGATTATCGGCGACAATTTATTTATTTTCCTTAAAATAATCAACATTTAATTTTGAATCATGTTTCAGACGGGTAATAATTGCGGCTAAACCTTAATCCCGATAGCTCATGCTGAAACCTCGTTGCATAAAGATTAAACGGTAAGCAGCACTAAACTATAAAAACAAACAGTGGTTAAATAGAGACAGTGCAGAAAAATGTCTTCATCTCCTTCACTCAAACAGGTTATGCAAGAGATCGCTGGGGTTAAAGCTCCGGGACCTTCGACGACCTTTACGGTTTTTCATTTCTTTTATGCACTCGAACTAATGTCTCAAAAACCAGTAGGAAGAAACAAGCTTGCTGAGATACTTGAAGTTGGTGACGGCGCGATACGGACAATTATTAATCGGCTTAAAAGTGCAGGTTTAATCGTTACATCCAAAGCAGGCTGCAGCTTAACGATAAAAGGTTATGAGCTCTGGTGTAGGTTTGAAAAGATATTTCCTAAGAGAAGCGAATTTCCCAAAACTGAGTTAACTCTTGGGGAGCATAATTTTGCTTTTTTAGTTCAGAATGTGGGGAATAGGGTTCAATCGGGAATTGAGCAGCGTGATGCCGCTGTAATTGCTGGTGCACGTAAAGCTTCGGCGATTGTTGTTAAGAATGGTTGTTTAACTATTGAGTCTGTTAGTGGAAACCTAAAAAAGGATTACCCGAAGGCGGTTAGTTTTATTTTGAAGAATTTTTCGCCCAAAGATAACGATGCGATAGTTATTGCTGAAGGTGATTCCTTGCTAAAGGCTAAGAGTGGAGCTTTCGCGGCAAGTTGGTCATTGATTAATTCTGAGGGCTAAAAGGTATATTTTTCTCCACCAGTTAAGAGTCGTTCAAGTATAGTGTTAACGTTCACCATTCCCTGATTTGTTTTCGCTGAGACTGGACTTAGAAGGAATTTTAAACCAAGCTTGTCGATTGCTTGCATCATGTTGCGGCTGAATAAACGTTTTGTGCCTTCAAGTTTCTGTTCTATTGCATCCTCAAGCGCTTTGGGGTTTGCAGACCAAGTTGTGATTGCTTTCACGTCTTTTTCAGGGATTAAATCGCATTTTGAAAGCAGGTGAATTTGAGGGGTTAGGAACCTGTTGTAAACTGCAGCGGAAAGAAACATGTTTGAAACATAGTTTAACGGGTTGATGGAAAAAACCGCGTCAAACAGGTAAATCAGAGCCTTGTTTTCTTTGGTTAACTCATTAACGATGTATGGGCCACTTGCGCGGAAAGCGAAAAGTTCCATTTGCCCAGGAGTATCGACCAGTACTATGTCGGCGTTCGCTGTCGTCGATGTCTCTTGTTAAATTTTCAATTTCATCCGCTATTAAATCAGCAGCCATAATTAAAGCACCATTTGGCCCTAAACCGTATTGCTCCATTAAATTGCCAACATCAACGTAATTGCGGACGTCGACATCGGGTGAATATGGAAGTTTTAGTACTCCAGGGTCCAAGTTAACGACTGCAACATCTTGTTTTGACATTTTTAACCATTCACTAAATGCAGCGGTAAAAAGGGATTTTCCTGATCCAGCTGTTCCAATAATAAATGCAACAGGCACTTAATTTCATCTCTGGGATGGATTTGGTGGTCTTCAAGTATTAACCTTTATGCTTTAGATTGCCTGGAATTAAAACGGTTTCAATGAGAGAAATCGCGATGAATTTTTGGAGAAGAAAAATCTTTTGAACCTTGCGTTTATTGTTAGTGTCCCGTTATGGTTATATGCTTTTTACGCATAGAACTGACACCGAAGAGTATACTCATGTCAGATACTGGAGTAACCGTTAAAGAAAAGCCAAGATTTTTCAGAATGGTACGTTGAAGTAGTCTTGAAAGCTGAACTTGCAGATTATGCCCCTGTGAAAGGCTGCATGATTATCCGCGAAGATGCCTACGCTGTTTGGGAAAAAATTCAAGAAATCTTTAACAAGAAAATCAAGGCTACGGGACACCGGAACGTGTATTTCCCAATGTTTATTCCTGAAGCTTTTCTGAAAAAGGAAGCAGAGCATTTTGAGGGATTTACACCTGAAGTAGCATGGATCACTCAGGGCGGAGATACACCTTTAGATGAAAAATTAGCCCTTAGACCGACAAGCGAAACCATAATGTATGACACATTCAACAAGTGGATTCGCAGTTGGCGTGATTTACCCTTAAAAATTAACCAGTGGTGTAACATAGTAAGGTGGGAAACAAAAGCTACCAAACTTTTCCTGCGAACCCGTGAGTTCCTATGGCAAGAAGGTCACACTGCACATGCGTCAAGCGAGGAAGCTGAAGCTGAAGTGACCTATGCTTTAAATGAGTACAAGGATTTAGTTGAGAATTACTTGGCTATTCCTGTCTTAGTCGGTGTGAAAAGTGACAGCGAAAAGTTTGCTGGAGCCCAATATACGACCTCGCTGGAGGCAATTATGCCTGATGGAAAAGCTCTTCAAATGGGAACAAGCCACAATCTTGGTCAGCACTTTGCTAAAGTTTTTGATATTAAATTCATCGGTGAAGATAAAGTAGAGCATTACGTTTGGCAAACTAGCTGGGGCATATCGACTCGCCTAATCGGCGCGATGATTATGGTTCATGGAGACGACAAAGGCTTAGTTATGCCTCCCAAAGTTGCTCCCACGCAAGTAGTCGTTGTGCCAATACCCTACAAGGGCGCTGAACCCGCTGCAATAGCCGCCAAAGCAAAAGAAATCTATGAAATGCTAACTGCGAAAGGAATAACCGCTGTCTTAGATGATAGGCAAGAGTATACTCCAGGCTGGAAATTTAACCATTGGGAACTAAAAGGAGTACCCATCAGAATAGAAATTGGACCTAGAGACCTAAAACAACAGCAAGTGGTAATGGTAAGAAGAGATACAGGTCAAAAGAATCCAGTTAAAGAACAAGAAGTTCTGGAAACTGTGCCTAAACTTTTAGATGAAATACAGAAATCCATGTTTTCAAAAGCACAAGCGCTACTGAAAGAAAAAATCTCATCTGCACAGACATACGAAGAATTTAAGAAAATCTTGGAAGATAAAGGCGGATTCATCAAGGCAGCATGGTGTGGAAGCGCTGACTGTGAAGCAAAAATAAAGGATGAAACAGGCTCAACAATTCGAGTTCGACCATTCCAAAAAGAAGAAATAACAGCAAATTGCATTTACTGCGGACAAAAGGCTAAAGAAATAGTGTATTTTGCGCGGTCATATTAACCGCAAACGTTCAATCTTGCAATTTCACAAACTGACCAAGCTGCTTTGCTTCATCATTCAAGCCAAGGTTTTTCAAGGTAGATTTTGTTGGTATTCCACGTGAATCCCAACCTTTCTTTCGGTAGTAAATGCTAAGCATTTCATCGTACTTGCCCTTGTCAAGCTTTGAGCCTTTCAATTGACCCTCAGGCAAGGGTTCCTTGAACCATCTCTGCTGGAGGATAATCCATTTCCCGATTCCATTTTCCGTCGGATTCTCGTACCCAGAAAGCCCTCATCAAGTTCAGTATTCGGTCCGCAATTTGATTTAACATCTTGAAAGAATAATCCTGTCCAGTAGCAGCACGTAAGTATTTATGGTACCATTCAAGTTCAAGACCAAGCGAGTTACTGGGAAATTTACAAACCGTAAGCGCCTCGAAAACTCCGCCGCGAATCCGCTGAGCATCAATAATCTTGTCAATCTTGGATTCATCGTAGTTATCTCTGCCAATTTTGATTTCCCAAGTAATTATCCACGCGTCTTTATGATGTGCACCTATGGAGCTTGTGCCGTAAGCCAAAGCCATCCCGGGCGCTGCGTGGCAATCATAAGCTGTTATTTCCAATCCCTTTATGTGCATTGCCCAATCACGAGATTCCTCTCCAAAAACAGCTGATGCAGCCCTGACCCCGTCAGCTAAGGTCGCGCCTAAACCTCGCCTGTAAGCTATATCCTCGATCAAACTCTTCGTTTCTTGGAATCTTCCCCATGGAACATCCTCAGTGATTAATCCTTTTTCAGAAGCCTCCATTGCGAAACCAAGCACGTTACCAAGAGAAATCGAGTCAAACCCAAGCTCATCCGCCATTCGATTTAAAGTAGCAATTTCTTCAAGATTTCCCAAACCAATATTTGGACCCAACATTACGACATTTTCATAGTCAAGCTCTGATTCTTTTTTCTCAGAGTCGATAACCACGTTTCCGCAGGTCATGTTACATTGTGGACATCCGCGATTGTTAACCTTGATTTTTTCCATGGCGTAACCGCCCACTTCGTCGGCCTTGTCAAATGTTCCCTGCTTATAGTTGTACGTAGGCAGAACGCAATTTGCTTGACTCCACTCCACCGTGCCCATTGTCCCCTGCCTTTTCCAAAGCGGATAAACTGGTTTAGTCAAGACTTCACGGTAGCCATCGCCAGCTAATCGTTTCATTTCTTTCTGGTCGGCCAAGAGGTATTTCGTAGCTACCTTCAACCGCGACAGCCTTCAAATTCTTAGACCCCATAACTGCACCCATTCCAGGCCTTCCGCCTGCACGACCTTCTTGGGAAACCACAGCTGCAAACTTGACCAAGTTTTCTCCGGCTGGACCAATGGATAGGATTCCAGTTGATCGTGTGTACATTTTTCGAAGTTTAGTTTCGGCTTTAGGCGCGGTTAATCCCCAATATTCCTTGGCATCTACAAACTCGATGGTTTTATCTTTAATGTGCAGAACAACAGGCGTTTTTGCTTTTCCTTCAATGATAATTGCGTCGTAGCCTGCCTTTCGCATTTGAACAGCCGCCATTGTTCCAATGTTCCCATCACCATAACCTCCTGTTAATGGACTTTTGGATGCGACAACAAGCTTGCCACTGTTGGGCAGGCCGATTCCTGTCAATGGACCAGTAGCAAAGATTAGTTTATTTTCAGGTGACAAGGGGTCGATTCCAGGTGAAAGTCTATCCCATAGAATTTTGACGGCAAAGCCTCTTCCACCCATGAAGTTTTGCGCTAAGTCAACTGTATACCTCTCTGCTTCTGCCTTCTGTTTACTCAGGTTTACGTTAAGAAAAACGCCGTTCCAACCATTCAATGGATGTCACCAAAGCATTAAAGAACAGGTGGAAACGTGAATAAAAATATGTTTAGAAATGATTCCGCTTTATGAAATGTTGAACAAAACCACATTTGAAGAAAGTTACGGAAAATAGTTGTTAGGAAGCTTTATTTTTTTGTTAACACACGGTTGGGGTACAGGTAACTAACTTTGGCGGACATAAAAGTAACTAATAGAGCAAAAAACATCGAATATGCAATACGCGATGTCATATCTTACACTGATGAGCTTATAAAAAAGGGTAAAAAAATCTATTATCTTAACATCGGCGACCCTGCCGCATTTGACTTCAAGACTCCTCAAAACGTCAAAGATGCCTTATGCAAGGCAGTTGAACAGGATGATAATTATTACTCGCCCTCAGAAGGAAGAGCTGACCTTCGTGAGGCAATCGTTAAAAAAGAAAAAAGAATAAACAATGTTGACATTACAGCTGAAAACGTGTTAGTAACCGAGGGCATTTCAGAAGGAATACAGATGATACTTGCTGCCCTCGTAGAAAAAGGGGATGAAATCCTCTTTCCAGGACCTACTTATCCACCTTACATTTCTTATACCAGATTCTTTGACGGCACACCTGTTGCCTACGAAACAATCGAAGAACAAAATTGGCAGCCTAACATGGATGATTTAAGAAGCAAAATTTCAGATAAAACCCGCGCAATAGTAATTATCAACCCAAACAACCCTACAGGAGCAGTTTACGGAAGAAAGACCGTTAAAGAGATGCTGGATATTGCTGCAGAATACAACCTTTTAGTCGTGTCTGATGAAATCTATGATCAGATAGTGTATGATACTGAATTTGTGAGTGCTGCTCACCTCGCTAAGGATGTGCAAGTCGTTGGATTAAATGGATTCTCAAAAGTTTACCAGATGACGGGTTTACGGCTTGGCTACATGTACTTCAAGGGTGAAGGAAAAAAGCTTGAAGAACTTAAGAATTCAGTTGAGAAGGAATGCAGAATACGAATATGCGCAAACACGCCAGTGCAGATAGCAGCTACAGCAGCACTAAATGGGCCGCAAGATATGGTAAAGGACATCGTTGACCGACTTAAACAACGAAGAGACTTCTCTTGGAAAAGGCTAAATGAGATTGAAGGAATAAGCACCACTAAGCCTGATGGCGCCTTCTACATTTTCCCAAAAATTCATGGCGTGGGCTCAAGATGGAAAAACGACATGGAATTTGTCGTTGACCTACTAAGAGAAACAGGTGTTTTAACAGTGAACGGTTCAGGTTTTGATGCCGTTTACGGTGCAGGACATGCAAGAGTAGTCTTCTTGCCGCCGATAAAGACACTCGAGGAAGCCTTTAACAAGATTGAAGATTTCATGAAAAATAAGAAAGTTAGATAGGTATACCTGACGAGGAGTCAGCAATTACCTTTTGAAATGCACCCATCAACTTCTTGGTAACTGGTCCAGGCTTCCCTGTACCAATTTGTCTTTTGTTTACTTCTCTTATTGGAACCATCTCCATGGCTGTTCCCGTTAAGAATGCTTCGTCAGCAGTAAACATCATGAATGGAGTAAGATTAGTTACAGTAACATCGTAGCCTAAGTCTTTGGCAAGTTTAACAGTGATTTCCGCAGTAATACCCGCTAAGGCTCCAGTGGACGTCGGCGGAGTTAGAATCCTGCCGTCTTTAACGATGAAAATGTTTTCACCCACACCTTCAGCTATGTACCCGTTACTTTCTAGACAGATTGCTTCGTCAACTCCATTCGCGTTTGCCTCGATCTTTGCAAGTATACTGTTGAGGTAATTGAGCGATTTTATCTCGTGCGACGCAGCATCAACTGGGTTTCTTCTGACCCATGAGAACATAGTAGTTATACCGTTTTCTTTTGCTCCCGCCGAATGCAGGACAATAGCGTCAGTGATAACTATAACGGAGGCTTTGGGGCATTTTCTGGGATCTAAGCCGAGGTCGCCAGCTCCTCTGGTAACAACCAACCGTATGTATGAATCTTTCAAATTGTTTTTTCGCAAAGTCTGCAGGACGGTATTTGTCATTTCTTGCTTAGTTAATGGAATCTTTAATGTTATTGCATGTGCTGAACGGTATAATCGATCAATATGCTCTTTGAGTTTGAATACGATGCCGTTGTATTCGCGAATTCCTTCGAATACGCCATCGCCATAAAGTAAGCCATGGTCAAAAACTGATATTTTGGCTTGTGATTTGGGGTAATATTCCCCATCGATGTAAACCACTAATTCTTTATCCACTTTTTTTCCCTCACGAATCCTTTTTTTACATGTCTTCGCGTTTTGATATAGTTTATGACAATAATCTATACGATTCGTTTATCAACCGTGAAATTGCGGTCTTTTTGAAAGATAAATAGACAAAGGAACCGGTTTAAAAGGCATACCAGCAATTCTGTCAGTAATCTTAGCAATTAACTCGTCAACAGTTATATTCTTCTGCGCACCTTTACTTCCCCGTTCTCTAACTGAAAGCATTCCAGACTCAACCTCTTTTTCGCCGATCACAATAATGTACGGGACCCATTCTTGCTCAGCTTCCCTTATCTTCTTTTGCAAAGTGGATGCCGTATCATCAATGTCCACACGTATGCAACGTGAAGAAACTTGTTGGGCGATTTCTTCAACTTTGCCCTGGAATTTGTCAGAAATCGGAATCAAACGCACTTGAGTCGGAGAAAGCCACAATGGAAGCATAGGCGCTTGCCCAGCCATCTGCTCCTTGTAGGCCTTCTCTAATAAAGCGTAGATGTCTCTTTCAATTGCTCCACTTGGTGAACAATGCAGGATAAGCGGATACTGTTTCTCGCCTTTCTCATCAACGTAGGTTATTTCGTACCGTTTAGCGTTTTCGACATCAATTTGGTCGGTGCTAAGAGCTGCGGCTTTATCTTGGTTGTCAATAAAGTTAAGGTCCCATTTAAGCGCGAAATAGAAGAATCGTTCATTCCAGACTTCAGCGAGGATGGGTTTACCGAACGCTTTTACCAGTTCATTTATGAAGTCTTTGTGTTCAGCGTAAAAGTTTTTGGTAAAGCGCATGGCAATTTCGTAATCATCAGGCACTAAGCCGATATGAGCTAGAACATCGATGCATAGGTTGAAGCGTATCATGAATTCTTTTTTGGCTTGTTCAATGTCAGTGCAGAAGGCATGGCAATCAGGCATAGTAAATGCACGCAAGCGTTTTAAGCCGACGACTTCGCCGCTTTTTTCTCGTCTGAAGCTGTATCGGGTAAGTTCGTAAAGTTTCAATGGCATCTGCTTATAGCTAAACTGGGCGTCGTGGGCCATTAGGAATTGACCAAAGCATGCAGCAAAACGCAGGAAAAGTTCTTTATCTTCAGATTTAAGGACGTATTGACGTGCTGGGAACCGGTTGAGGTAGCTTGATAAGCTTGGGTGATTGAAGTCGTACATGAGCGGAGTTTCAACTTCCATGCCGCCGTATGCTGCCACTCGATTATTAACGTACTGTTCAAGCAGTGATTTAATCATGCGCCCTTTAGGATACCAACGTATGTTTCCAGGGTCACTGCCCATCTCATAATCTGCAATTTCCAGCCGCTTCATCAAGGTTACATGGGGAGGCATCTGTGTTACCGCCCGGGCCTTTTTGATTTCGTATCTTGAGAATTTTTCGAGGTTAACATGACCTTTAAACTTGAATTGTTCAATGGGCACGAGTTGACCTTCTGGAGTTAGTATATGCCAGAATGACTCCATTTTATCCTCAGCTTTCAAGGCTGCTGAAACTTTTTCCTCTTCAGGTTTTCACTTCGACCGTTTTGGTCGTTGCCGCTGGAGCGTAAGAGCGTGCTTGCTCAGCCAATGGATGCCCCTTAATCGAGATCGTGAATTGCTTGTTCCAGCCAAAGGGTGCTCGATATGTTTCTATTCCTTTTTCTTTTGCGTATGCTTCCATGTCTTTAATGATTTTTAATGCTTCAGATGGCTTTGACAGGTTACTGCTTAGATGCGCGAAAGGATAAATTAGAATGCGGTTAACCTTGAGTTTTCCAAGAAAAGCTCTAACGTCATCAACGGCTTTTTGTGCCAATGCAGCGTTATCGCCTTCTTCAACAGCGGTGAATAAAACTACAATTTCTTCTAAACGATTTTCTTTTTTCTCAGCTTCCTCAGCTATAGCGATTTCTTTCTCAATAGGCTTGAAAACGATATAGTCAGAGTGTAACTGCAGGATCCTCATGATTCATTCTCTCGTCAATTAAGCGCCATAACGCCATTTTTCAAGCGTTTTATCTTTCTTATTCTTCTTCTTGAATTCTTTATAATGTTCTTTGCAAAGGTAAGCTCGCTTCTCACTAGTGCTAACCTTTAACCCTGCAGCTTTAACTTTGTCAACGGATAATGATCGAGCAGCTTCAGTGCTGCAACCTGAACACGTCACATTTAACTCCTTTATCTACGCGTCCCATGCATTACAGCCTTAATTGACACGATTTTAATAAGTACATGTGCACTATTGCTTAATTTCTTTTTCATACAAAGAAGTTGCTCTTTGATAAATCTCTTCTTTTTCCCCAAAATAAGTTGGTCCAATCCCCTCAATAACCAAAGATGCCGCAGCTGAACCAACGCAAGCACACCAAAAAGATTCTTTATCTTTAAGGTACTCGTTTAAGAAGGCGCCTATGAAAACGTCGCCTGCACCCGTCGGATCAACCAAAACTTTGGAGGGGCAAACAGGAATTTGTATTGAGTGCCCTCAACTGAAAGCAAAGCACCTTTAGCACCCATGGTTGCTATCACTGTTTCTACGCCAAAATCATGAATAGCCTTAACTGCAGGTTTCAATCTCTGAAATTCCTGTTAACGAAGAAATTTCATCTAAAGAAGACTTGTAAATGTAACAAAACTAAGCAGGCGTTTATCTATCTGAGTGCTGTTGTTTACGATTCCATTTTCATCGAAACTTCTAAGTAAACCCTGAGGATCAATAGATAATACGTTCACAGCAACTCTTCAGTTTTTCAACAACTTCAAGCGATACTTCATTTGCGATTGGCGCAACATGAATCCCACTGGAACGCATCTTGAAGGTATATCTGACAGGTCAATCGGAGGAACCTTTACTTGTTAACCTTAAAGTTCTTTCAGACAAGTCTTTGCTGTATTCAAGCACAAAACTCGTGGAATGCTCATCAGCAATTCTAGTAACATTCGATACGTCGATGCCTTCTTGACTTAGCCACCACAAGTACGCTTTCGGGAAATCCCCGCCGACTTTTGAGATAACGCTGGTGGAAGCGCATAATTTTCTGGCAATAAAGGAAGTGTAGGCTGCACTACCGCCTAAGACATGGAATGGCGAAGATTCGGCTTGGCAGTAAAATGGTATCCATTGAGAAGTGACCGACTACTGTTACGTCGGCGTTTTGAATCACTACTCAAGCCTCGAATGATTAATGTGCAAACAACATATAAATAACCATTCAATAAACGCTAAGACTGAAGCAACAGTATAGCTTTAGCCAAATCTCCTTGACATTCTTCTAGGGCTTTTTTAGCATCAGCCAAACTTTTACCCGTTTGATCTGCAACTAAGCCTCACATCTTCCTCAGAAATTACAGGCTGAGCAGATTGAGCAGCTGTGCAGCAGCTTGGCGTTGAGAAGCAGTTTGTTCTGAAACTTGACCGCCGATAATCTGGTACATTTTTTGACCTTGAACCTGTAAAATTGCAACTTCAGGCTCATTAATGATTATGTCTTTGCTGCTGGTTTTGATTATGACTTGTTTAACGTCGGCACAGAATCCATGTTCATGCCCATTCGTTGCATCATATCGTTTTTGTTCACGGGGATTCATGCGTCTGTGCATTAAGATCCACTCTATCCTAGTATTCTACATTAGGTCTCTATATACTTAACTTTCCTTTGAACCATGTCTTACCTTAACTGCAACTCCAGTTTTGAAAGCTTTCATCTCAGAACTTGAAAGCATTGCCCGTCCAACAGCTAAAACATGTTTTTCTTCATCAACAACAATAACTTCATCTTTAGCACGAACTTCAGACGTGTTTACGACGTGCACGGCAAAAACATCTCCGCCTGCAGCAATATACTTTGAAACATCATTTTGAACAGTAACAAAACATTGGGCAAAACTTAGGTTTTCAGCCATGAAGCAAGCAGCCTTAATACTTAATGAAAGCAAACCGTCTGTTGGGCGCATCGTTGCTAGCCTTTCACCGTTCAAATTAACGTATCGTATTCTTCCGGTTCTTGGAGAATACAGGATTTCAACGTTTTCAGGAAAGAGTTTATCGCCTACACCTTTGCCGAATTGATAATCCGCAACGCTTCTTACTCTGCCCAGTGAATCCTCCATGCATTTCACCATTATTTGTTTTTTTATTCGACAAGTATAAACATTACAATATAATAAAGACAATGAAAGGGGACAATTTATCTTGAGATGCGAAGTCTGTGGACGCAAAATTCACGGTGACCCAATTCGGGCATTAATTGAAGGCGCAAAATTAACAGTTTGCGTTGAGTGTTCAAAGCATGGAAGAATAATTCTGCGTGAAGAAGAAAACCGTGAAAAGAAAGCACAAATGGCACAAATACTCAATAAGGCAAAGAGCGCCTGTTGCGATGGTGCAGAAAAAAAAGCCTCCAGTTGCTAAAGTTGAATTTACTCAGGAATTAGTTGAAGATTACGATTCAGCCATAAGAGTCGGCAAGGGAAAAACTCGGTTTATCCCATGAAGAACTGGGCTCAAAAATAAATGAAAAAGCCTCCGTTCTAAGGCATATTGAAACAGGAAAAATGGCTCCAAACAACTTGCTTACCTCGAAACTTGAGCATGTGTTGAAAATCAAGTTACTTGTGCCGATAAGTGAAGAAAAAATCAAGCAGGAAACTCCTAAATCTTCAAACCGAGAATTGACGCTGGGAGACATTATTGATTTAAACAAGGAAGGCGGGGAGCCTAAAGAACGAAAGCAATCATAGTTCAGCGACGTTTAAATCGTGAAAAATCAAGTTTAGATGAGTTAAGACAGCTAGCTGAATCCGCTGGTTACACAGTTGTCGCAACCATGGAGCAGACAAGACCGCCTGATGCTCGTTATCAAATAGGCGCTGGAAAAGTTGAGGAGCTAGCGGCTTTAGTTAAAGAAAACGATGCAAACAAAATAATTTTTGACAATCAATTAAGAACCGTTCAAACATACAATTTAGCGAAAGCAACCAAAGTTGAAGTTATCGACCGCTTTCAACTTATCCTTGAAATCTTCACTAAAAGAGCCACAACCACCGAAGCACAACTTCAGATTCAACTCGCAACATTGAAGAACGAGCTTAAGCACGCAAAAGAAAAAGTGCGATTAGCCAAAATGCGTGAACAACCGGGATTTATGGGTCTTGGAGCTTATGAGGCTGACGTTTACAGGGAAGCAATAAAACGTCAAGTTCAAACAATTCATAAAAAAATTAGTAAAAATCCGTGAAAAAAGAGTTCTTCATCGTGAAAGAAGAACTGAACTTGGTTTCTTAGCTATTTCTTTGGCTGGTTACACGAATGCTGGAAAAAGCTCTTTGTTTAATGCTTTAACTGAAGAGTCAGTTCGGGTTGACAAGTCCCTGTTTACCACGCTTTCTACGACGACGCGGGTCGTTGAATTTTCAAATCGGAAATTTCTTTTAACTGACACTGTTGGATTCATTGATCGTTTACCTTTATCGCTGATTGAAGCTTTCCATTCAACTCTTGAAGAAACAATTTATTCAGACCTGATTATACTGGTTTTAGATTTAAGTGAGCCCATTGAAACAATTGAAAGTAAAAACAACATTTGCAATGAAACGATTAATCGACTCGGAGCATCAGGCATACCAGTGATAACTGCACTCAACAAAATTGACTTGATCAGCGAATCCGAAAAAGAAGAAAAACTGAAAACTCTCGAAAGCAAAATCAAGAATCCTATACTGTTATCAGCAAAGTGCCAAACGAACCTTAACTCTCTTAGACAAGAAATATTAAGGATACTTGAAAACTATATTCACTCCTCATTTTCTGCCCCGTTAACTTCGCAAACCATGCCTTTCATCTCCTGGGTTCACAAGGTAGCTGAAGTGAAAAGTGAAAGTTTCAATAACGATTCCGTGCAAGTAGTTTTCGAGGCAACCCCGCAGTTTACAGAACAAATTAAAAAGAAAGTTGAACAGTTAAATGGAAAATTCCAATCCAGTCACACCTCAAAGTAAAGAAGAAGTTAAATGCGTAGTTCTAAGGTGGGGTCATCGACCACAAAGAGACGTTAGGTTAACTACTCATGTTGCTTTAACGGCGCGTGCACTTTGCGCTTCAGGATTTATCCTGTCAGACGTAATTGACCAAAAAATAGAAGAAACAGTGATGAAGATTACCCGAAATTGGGGTGGAGAATTCTATTTTGAAATGGGAGACACCTTGGAAGACTGCAGTCCAGAATTGGAAGGCGAACGGGGGAATCGTGGTTCACTTGACTGTTTATGGTGAAAACATTCAAGTCAAGTGATGTTTTAGATAGGATAAGAAAGCAGAATCGGAATCTGTTAATTCTTGTTGGAAGTCAAAAGGTTCCAGGAGAGTTCTATTCAAGTGAGGTTTCCGATTTCAACGTGTCAATTGGGAATCAACCGCATTCTGAGTGTGCAGCTCTTGCAATATTTCTTGACAGGTTTTTTGAGGGCAAGGAATTAACTAAGACTTTTGAAAAAGCAAAGATAGGTGTAATTCCTCAAGAAAGAGGCAAAAAATTAGCAGTTCAAGATGATTATAACAAGGAAAGTAAGAGCGAAAAGTAAGAAGAGTTTTATTGAACAATGTACAATAATTATAGGCTAGGAAATTAGTTATGCTGTCCACTATTGATGATGCAACTTTAATGAAAGTGGCTTCGGCTATTGGCGAGGAAGAAGCCATCACACTTATTGAGAACCTGAAAAGCTTAGAGGAGATTACAGATGATGAAATTGCAAATAAAACGGGTATTCGCCTAAATTCAGTCCGCAAAATCCTCTACAAGCTTTATGATCATTCGCTTGTAAGTTTAAGGCGTACAAGAGACCCTAAAACAGGCTGGTTTATTTTTCACTGGAGACTTCAGCCTGATCAGCTTGAAGGGTTTATTTTAAGTCAGAAACGTCGTGTTCTTGAAAAATTGAACGTTCGGTTGGAGTATGAGAGAAACCATGACTTCTACTATTGTGATACGCCTGAATGCAAAAGGGTTCCTTTTGAAGAAGCTGTCGAATTAGTTTTCCACTGTTCATCCTGCGGCAAACCTCTGGTGCATTTTGGAAACGAAAAAATGGTTGCCAAATTATCGGAAAAAGTGGAAATATTAAGGAAGGAACTGGGTGAGTAAGCAGCTTCCGTCAAGGGAGCAAGCAATTCAGCTTCTTTACAAAACTAGCTGCCATCCAAAAGTAATTGAGCATTGTTTAGATGTTGCGAAATTAGCTGTGGAAACTGGCGAGCAGCTTTCTGAAAAAGGGTTCAAGCTGGATTTAAGTTTGATTGAAGTAGGAGCTTTGCTTCATGATATTGGCCGTTCAAAAACGCAGTCTGTTGACCACGTTGTTGTTGGAGCTAAAATTGCAAAGTCTCTTGGTTTACCTGAGCCTGTAATTTTGATTATCAAAAGGCATATCGGTGGAGGCATTACGGCTCAAGAAGCGAATAAATTTGGTTGGCCAGAAGAGGATTATTTTCCCGTTTCTTTGGAGGAGAAAATTGTTTCTTATGCTGATAAACTGGTTGATAATTCAAAAAGAGTATCTATAGACATAACGGTCAATCAGTTGAGAGCTGAGCATAAAGATGAGGCTGCGGAAAGAGTTAGAAGGCTCAATGAAGAAATAACTAAACTGTTAGAGCAATAAGCTATGGTAAACGTGAATTTACTAGTTAAGACTTCTAGTGTGCACCAACTTAGAAAAATCGAGCAACTGTTAACTGCTGAATTTGAAAATTTGGCTGTGGAAGTAAAAGTTCAAGGTAATGCTGTTGGGAATTGGGTGCAAGTTTCGCTTTCCGGGGAAGATGAAGCTATTGCCACAAGTTATGTTTCAAGGGAAATTGGAATTTGCCCAAAAAGCATTGGTGAAGTCGCAGTTTCGTCGACTTTCAAAGGCTACATTATCAAGACTGCAAAAAACGGTGATGCTTTGCTTGTGGATATTGGGGTTTTTGAACCTAAAAGTATCATGGCAAAAGTGTCTTTGGCTTATTTGCAAGAGCAACTTATGCGTGGAAGAAAAATTCCTTTAAGTGAAATTGCTAAGCTTTACGGTTTTTGTGAAGGATTACCGATAAGCGTGAGAATTATTGGGTTAGAAGACGAACAAGGCTTTATGCAGGCAGAGTTTTCTTCAGATCAGATTGAAAGAATTCGTTTGTGGGAGGAGGCTTTGTTGGATAGGTTGATTATTTTAGGTTCTTCTCTTGACGAAGTGGAGGCGGTTGTTGAGCGTGCAAGGCTGTTTAGGGATGTTATTGGTGTTGATTCTTTTGGGTTGTTTGAGCATGTTTTGACTTGTAAACTTGGGACTGACGCGGCGGGGTTGATTCCGAGGATTGGTAGATACCTTAAGTACGCTCGGTTTGTTGTTTTTAATCCAAAGAAAATTCTCGATTTTATCGGTTAACAGGGATTAACCTTATAATTATGTACACCATACGTTGTACTAAATCTAATATTATTTCGTATCAGGGGGAGAAGGATCATAACTCAAAATGAAGATAGAATGGACAGGAAAAGATATAGAATAGACATCGGCGCCTACGGAAGCATAGGTATAGAAGCACCAACAAAAAAAGAATGCCTCGAACTATTCAACGAAGTCACCAAAACAAAACGCGAATCAAAACTAGACGAAGCCATACGATAAAAACACATTTTCTCAAATGACGCAGCTTATGTTTTCTTGTCGATTCATAATTTAACAGGCAAGCATCACACATAGAGATAACAAGAGGGATTACAGCCGAAAGAAAACATCACGGATATGCAATGTTTCAAGTTTATCTTGCTTCCTGTAAAGTTAGCCTGAACCCAATTAGGCACTCATTTTTCTTGAGAACACTAATTTCATTTTCATTTTTGATCTTGTTGACTTTGTATTGTTTTGCCGCAGTTTGGGCAAAATGCCATTGACTTGTTAACTGGCGCTCCGCAGTTCGTGCAATAGTTAGTTTCATAAAGATTTGGCGGCACCCCGGGTATTTGTGGGCTATACGGATTAAATTCTTGTTGCTTTTGCCGTGGAGTCAATGCGTTAAAGGCGGATGCTGCAACGATCCATGCTATCCAGACGATCAAGCCGCCGATGACAATTATTGTGGTTAAGCTCCCGATGAACAATAATAAGCCGGCGGTTTTGAATTTGCCTTCGTTTGAACAGCCACTTAAGTTGTTGAATGTTTGCCAGTAAAAGTAAGCTGCAAATGAAGACAGCACCCAGTTTACGATCGTGAAAATAAATGATACAGAATCGATTATCCCTTGCGATAGCAAGGTAATCGTTACAAAAGAAGACAAGGCGCTAACTACATAGCTTATTATGTAGATGATGAAGCCTTTGCGGACGTTTCCGGCAATTGATGGATATCCATAATATTTTGCAAGATGGTTTGAGGACAAAAAGAACAGTGCGTTACTGATAATGTAAATTGCCATAATAACTACTGTTAGCACTATTAGTGCTGTTAGGGCTCCTTCATTTAGGAATATTTGGCTAGTTGGATTAGGAGTAACGGTTAAACTATCTTGGTAGATGTTGCTGATTTGAATAAAAGCCCAGAGGATACCAAGTGTAATACTTATAACAGGCGCTATAACGTTTATAATACTGCTTATTAGGCCGAGCTTTTTTCCAGATTCAAACGACAATTTAATATCCCTGTACTCTTTTGTTTTCGCAAACAATCTATAATAAGCTTTGCGATTGAATCTGTACAAACTGGTGTAAATAGTTTATTCAATGGGCAAGCATCTTAAGTTCCCATTGCTCATGATCGTCAGAAACAGGTTGGGCGAAAGGCATCTGCCATTGTTTAGATGCGTTATGATTGAAGAATAGTTGAAGGGGAGCGCTATTTCTGATAATCTGCAGCTAAAATTATAAATTATAACTCAGGACTTCCCTTTGCGTGAGCGCGAGTTACGTGAACGCCTATTGGGACGGTTTTGTTCATTTTTGTTATTCATTATTTCTTTGTCGGTTAGGACAGCGTCTAGTTTCTTAATTTCTGCAGTTACATTGCAGAAGTAGCTTTTTACTTCTTTTTGTTGTTCTGCAAATGTTTGTCTTAAGGTGATTAGGTCTTTGGATAAGTTTTCTTTCTCTGATTCAAGTTGTGCCTCTAAGACCTTGATTCTGCTTGAAGTTTCTGAGATTTGATTTAATTGAGTTAGTATTTGGTCTTTTAGGGCTTGCTGAAGTGCAGTTGTTTCTAATGCTGGCTCACTGGTTGGTGCTTGTGAAGGTTGCTGCAGGGTTTCTTCTGCTGATGGCGCCGCTGTGGTTGGACTTGAACTAGAAAAGTCCTTTACTTTTTTTCGTAGTATTTGCATTAAAGTTTCTTTTATTTTTTTATTTAAGTAGTTTCTTGCTAAAAGCGCAATACATCAGATTGCGATGTATATCAGAATTAGCCTGGTTCCCCTGCGAAAAGTATTCCTGATGTATCAAAGCCTAAACTGGCGGAGGTGACCCGAACATATTTGGTTTTGAATTCAAACGGTTAAGAATACTTTAAGGTGGATTGCTCAAAATAAAAATTGTGTGGAAATGTAGACGCGCCGAACAAAGTATATTTGTGCGTCTGTGCGGCTTTGGACAATACTTTTTTAGTAGCAAGAGAGCAGTATTTTTTAGGCTTTCACTTAGGATGCCTGCTATGCACACGTAAATCCCCTTTTATGTATCCCAAGGTCGGGAGCGCCAAATCAGAAATTAAGCGGGTGGTGTGGACGGGCACCAGTGAAAGCCCCTCATCCCCAAATTATATCTAAATTGGTTTTGTTAAGTTTAAGAATGGTGTAATCTAAGTCGCCAGTAGTAAAATTTGCAAAAAGTTAAGTAAATCTTAAAAAAGTTGATTTCCGCGGAGAGAGATACCCTTGAATTGCGCTTATTTTCGTTAAAGCTTGAAGGAGACGGCATTAACAGGAGGGAAAATGTTAAGGTTTTAAGTGCATTAGTTAAGGTTTTATGTGCTAAATTTGGGTGTTCTGAAGGCTTCAGCCCATAATGACTTTAACTCACAGCACACTTGGCAGCCTTAGGTGTTAGAATTTGCTGAAACATATAGCCATTATGGAGTTCCATTTAGAGTTAGAGAGATGGAGAGTCGGTACTCAATACGGCTGGAGCGTTCGACTGATAGTCGAAAGGTCGCTGGTTCAAATCCTGCTCGGCCGCCTCTTTGAGTTCAAATTCTTCTATTAACGAATGGACTTAAACCCAAAAAGTGTATTTGCGCGTACACGAAAAAGAAGCACGAAAGTGCCGTCTGAATGGTGATTAATTTTTTTTGGTTTTGGATTTGTTTCTTTTTTCTTTAGTATCATGGACTAAAGGTGTTAGACATTTTGGAGTAGTTTTTTTGAACATTGGGTTGATTATTAAATCTCCGTATGTTAATCCAAGACCATAGAACAGGTTAGGTTTAATGTAAGTAGCAATAACGATGTTTTCGTACAATTGCTGGTTTTTCTTGAGCGTCTTTAACAATTTAGTGGTCACTTCTTCGGTTGTTATCGCGAAAGCAAATTTTGCCTTTGAAAGTAACTTTAATTTGTTAGTTCTTTTAATTGTCTGAAGCAACAATTCTCCATAATCTACGTTAACGATGAGGCCAGCAAATTCTGAATTCTTCTTAATATAGCCGATCAGTGTTGGAGGCTGTTCAAATCGGTCAACTTTTAATAAAGCATCATCAGTAAACGCTTTTTTAAGATCGTAAACAGCATTTAGATCTAATTCCTCATAAACAAATAGCTTGCCATCTGCTGGTTCTTTTTGAAACCCATTTTCATTCACATAATACCTAAACAATTGATTCAACAAAACTCTACGTAATACAGATAACGTTTCTTCAATTGTCATATTCTTGTGTGTAAGTCTCCTTCCTATTTAAGGCAAACGAAAAAACGTTTAGAAAATTCGATGTAAAATTGGAAAAATGGTAAATCAACAGATTATGAAATGAATGTAAGATTAAACGCGCATAGAAAAAAAAATTGGATTTTATTTTGTTGGCAATTGTTTTCCACAGTTTGTACAAAAAGTTGCATCAGGTCCAAGGGGGGCACCACAGTTTGGGCAATATCGTGAGGTTTGCGTTTGTTGTGTTACTGGTGGCACAGAAGGCGGAGTGTAGCCAGGTGGTTGTGAAGCGAATGGTTGCTGAGGTGGTTGAAGTTTCATAGAGAAGAAGGCTATTGTTGCAAATATCCAAGCGATAAATATTAGAATAAAGCCTACGAAAATTATTGTCAGTATAGCTCCCCACCAAATTAAAGTTCCGGCGGTCGCAAATGAATTTTCTCCTGATTTCTGCGAAAGCATATTAAAAGTTTTTTTCAAACGCATTGCTGAAAGTAGGTAAAAGATGAACGCTAGAATTAAACCTAATACTATTTCTATTAGTCCTAATCCAATGCCGGCTAGACTTGCAAAGCTAATTACTGCTCCGAAAACGAGAATTGCCTCAACTATTACAGCGATTATTAAAAATATAATGCCCATCAAGGTGTTTTCGTAGATTTCGTTGTCTTGATAGTAACTTGCGAGCCCCTTAATTCCTATGAGCAATAGTATTGCACCGATGATGCTTAATACTGCACCTGCATAAGGAACCATGCTGAGTATCAGTAATATTGAACCGACACCAGCTAAGGTCTTACTTGATTCGACATTGCTACTCATTTGATTTTTCCTCAATAAATTGCCTTGTACGTCTGTGGATAAAAGCTTTTTCAATCAGATTAGCGTTAACCTGGTTGCAGAGCAATAAACCGAATTTTATCACAAAAAAGCACAGAAATGACTATAGTGGCGCAAACTCGATGATTCTTTTGGCTTATTGCCGGCTCGAGATTTCTATTTATAATTTATAGAAATTAATTTTCCATTATCACAATGTGACAATATGGCTTAATTAATTTTTATTTCTTACCCGATTTAGAATTTAGAAAAAAAGAAATTTTGGCTTATTTCTTAGTAAACGAACAAATAAAGAAATGAATGCAGTGTCAGATGCACTTTTCTTAAACTAATAGTAGGTTGATAAATATGCGCTTTACGGAAAACTATCTCAACAGCTAGACTTAAATATCTCATGCGATATCTTATGCGATATCGGAATCGATATGTTTGATGAACACACTCAACACAATCATCATGCAAAGCATTTGCACCATTGGCTTCATCGAATCGACATGGTGCCAAAGGGTTTTCTACGTTACCATGTATTGGAAGCCTTAACTGAAAAGCCAATGTCAGGCTCGGAGCTCATGAATGAAATCCAAAAACATACAGGTGGAGCTTGGAAACCCAGTCCCGGCTCAATCTACCCGCTACTCGCATTTCTAAAAGACAGCACATACATCAAAGAACTGCCTGAAGAAAACGGCGTAAAACGTTATCAAATAACCGAAAACGGACGACTTTTGCTTGAAAAAGATCAGCAGAAAGTAAAGGAACATATGGGCAGAGTTAGGGAACACATGGGTTTCTTTCAAAGGGCACCCTTAGAAGAATTTCAGAGAGGAATACCTCATGAGAGAAGTGAACTCGTACACGCTATGATTAGGCTCCAGCATGTAGCCGTACAGCTAATCGGGGAACTACGACAAAATTACTCTCAGCAAGTAGAAAGCGAAAGCTTGACGATTTTAAATGAGACCATAACAAAGCTTGAAAATATAAACAAAAAAATGCAAGACTCTAAAGGCTAAGATAAAAAAAGGAAGTTAAAAAATGTCTAAACAATCAGAAATTCAGGTTAAAACCCCGACGAATTCGTCTAAAACAGATCAAGACACACTAGCCGTGGAAGCTAAAGGACTCGTAAAGATATTTGGCGATAATCGAGCAGTTGATGGCGTGGATTTAGCCATACCGACAGGCTGCATATATGGTTTACTTGGACCAAACGGTGCCGGTAAGACAACAACCATCAATATGCTTGCGACCCTACTAAAGCCTAATGAAGGTACTGCTAAAATATTTGGCCACGACATACAGCATGAAGCGCAAATCGTCCGACAGCTCATCAGTGTAACTGATCAAGATGCCGCTCTTGATGAGAAACTATCCGCAGCCGAGAACTTGAACATTTTTGGAATGTTACTTGGATTAAGCAGAACTGAAGCACGCAAGAGAACCGCAGAGTTACTGGAAGAATTCGGGTTAACCGAGGCTGCCAACCGGCCAGTCGAGAAATTCTCAGGAGGTATGAGGCACAAGCTTGATTTCGCGGCAAGCATCATTGTGCAATCACCGCTCATTTTTCTGGATGAGCCTACAACCGGGCTTGATCCACGAACGAGAAATCAGATGTGGAAGATTATTAGACAACTTGTTTCGTCAGGGTCAACGATTCTTTTGACCACTCAGTATCTCGATGAAGCCGACCAACTTGCTGACCGAATCGTCGTTATCGATCATGGACATGTTGTGGCTGAAGGTACACCTAACGAGTTAAAAGCGAAAATTGGAAGTGCAACGTTGCATCTGCGACTCGATAATGAGAAAGATAACGCCAAGGCAATAAGCATCGTTCAAACAGTACTCAACGCAAAAGCATCGTCAAACGAGCCCACACTCATTACCGCTCCCATGGCAGATCCTGAACGAGTAACCGATTTACTCCTCGCTCTGCGCGAAGAAAGTATTCGCCTTTCTAGAGTGAACGTGCAAGAACCAACTCTAGACGAAGTTTTCCTGACTCTCACCGGTGAAAGCAAACACGAACGTGAAAACAAGCAAGCACAAAAAGGAGCAAACAAACAATGACAACAAAAATTGTTCCAGGCGTTGAACGCAAACTAAAGAACCGCACAAGCATTCCTATGACTATCCGGAACTCATTAACCATGGCGTATCGTCATCTACTTCTGATTCGCCGAAACCCAGAACAACTTTTTGACGTTATCGTACAACCTATTTTATTCACGCTTTTGTTTACCTATCTCTTTGGAGGCGCGATCTCTGGCAACATCAATGGTTATCTACCAATAATTATTCCAGGTATTATGGTTCAGACTGCGTTAACTGCTACCATGCCTATGGGTGTTCAACTCAGCGAGGACATGGTTAAGGGCGTGTTCAATCGTTTCAAATCCCTTCCAATCTCACACGAAACTCCCATAACTGGGGCAGCGATAGCCGATTTGCTACGCTACAGCATCGCCACCTCTCTGACATTCGGCATGGGTTGCATCCTTGGTTTCCGATGCGCTAGTGTTGGAGGCGCTGTTGCTGGCTGCCTTCTCGTTATTCTGGCTGCATGGTGTATCAGCTGGATATTTGCTTTTATGGGAGTCATCGCTAATTCAGCAACCACTGTACAGGGAATCTCCATGGCCATATTATTTCCGCTTACTTTCCTATCCAATGCCTTTGTACCTACCAACACACTGCCCAACTGGCTGCAAACATTTGTCAATTTGAATCCAGTAACCTATCTTGTTGATGCTATTCGGCAACTTTTCAATCATGGCACCTTCGGTAATGACTTCTGGCTATCACTCATTGGGATAGCGGTAGTTGCGGCTATATTCATGCCTCTCACTGTAGCCGCCTACATGCGAAAAATACAAACAGAGTAGAATGAACAGACCGGAACCACAACGCTCCCCTATTTTTTCGTTAAATCAGCTCTTTTTTTTGCTTTTTCCTTCTGAACCAACAGAATAAAGGGTAAGTAGGCAGAAAGCAACAATATTGAAAGTTGGTAAATTCAAGCTATTTCAGTTTTTTTGCTTTTTGGAGAGTTAAGAAATGAATGTACAGTAAATCATTACGTATTGCCATTTTTTTTCTATTTATAATTTATAAAATTAAATATTTTTTAGAAAATTAATTGCCTTCCCACAAAGGGATAAGAGCCTTCTAAATTTTTTATTTCTTTACCGATTTAGAAATTAGAAATTTAGAAAATTCAGGTAAAATCACAAAAATGGTGAATTAATAAATTAGGAAATGAGTGTAAAATTAACTTAAAAAGTTCTCTTTTATTAGTTAGTCATTACCCATTGAGTTATTCTTAAAGGATTAAGCATTAAATTTTAATATTAAAAAATTACTGCGCTGGTACTGCTTGTAATAGCAGGTGATACAGTTAGACAATAGTGCGAGCATTAAAAAATAATTACACTCGTACGTTTAATAAGTAAGCTAATCAGCACCTGAATTTCCGTTGCTTGGCGGATGCGTTATTCTCCTCTTTCTTAAAAGAAATCCAAAAATCAAAACAAGCCCGACCAGCATCGCCACTAAAAGCATCTTTACGACAAGAAGGATATCCAGCGAATTTACAACTGTTATCGTGAACGTTTTCAAACTACTCGCACCTACATTGTTAGTCTCATTGAGCGTCACCTGGTATGTTCCTACTTTGCCATACACATGTGATACAACTGGTCCATTTCCATTTGTTCCATCGCCAAAACTCCAATCATACGAAACTATAAATCCAACGTCAGCTGACTTGCTCGCGTCAAAAGTCACGTCTTGTCCAACATTGACCGTTGAAGGATAGTTTACGATAACCTCTGGGATTTGAACAAACTCTGCGCCTACTATGTTCACCGTGTGAAAGCCATCCGTAAGAGCCAAGTATATGTACGAGGTTGAGTTGGTATCAGCTTCAACCGTGCTCACTGCCTTTCCATCCAAGGTGACGCTGTATGGTCTACTTAGAAAGTCTTGTTGCATTATCAAGTCGGTGAAACCCGACGTTCCTTCCGGAACAGTAACATTCACATTCAATGTTTTCAAGGAACCATCAAATGAAGAGGCCGCTATCGAAACGTTTGTGAACGCCCCAACTTCGAAGGTCCTGTTTCCGTAGGTTAGATCCAGCGTCTGTAAAGGAGGAGTTGGCGTCGGCATTGGTCCATAGTTAGGCACGTTGGCATCGTCACTGTAACCTGAACTTTCATATTCTCCCTTGTAATCAGTCGTGACAACTTCTATTTCTACAATCCCACTAGACCATTTATAACCATACTTGCCCGGGACAACCAGTCTATTAGGACCTTCAGGACCGTAAGTCAGTTGCGGTAGGCTTACTCCGTTTGCTTTTAGAGCCAGAATTGTCGTGGGCTGCAAAGCGTCTCCTACGAGCAGGTCTGAAGTGTAGCCGTCTGAACATATTGTTACTATCTTGTAGGCGTCGGGTTTGATTTGAGCTAAAGTCAGAAGATAGAAGAGTGGTATTCCAGTCCAGTTGTAAGTAACGTCTGGAGAACCTGTGACGCATTTCAGCTCAGCTACCTCTGAAACCATCGGCATAGAAAGCAGTTCAGCATAGGTCAAGTTTAACGGCGTGCTCACATCCCCAGTTATTTCTATCATGCCAGATTCTTGAGCAGCGGTTGTTTTCAGCGTTGGCAGACAGATGACTAGAGCAATGACTATCGCTAAGGTCAGGGAAGCTATTCTTTGGGTTTTGGGCATCTTTTCAACTCTCTACATTATGAGGTACTGCATAAGTGCGATCAGGGTCAGAGCGAAGGCTCCTAGAAGAATCAGAAAAGCATCTAGAAGTTTGCCTTCTCTTATGCCCCAACGAATCAGGGACGCCCTGATTGCAATCAGAACGTGAATTGTGAGCAAAGTCAAAGTAGGCAGAACCAAAGTCATGTGTAGCTGAAATGAAAAGGCGCGAGTAAACAAGCCTCCGGTCAGTTCATTGACCAATGTTGGATTAGAGATTCCATATCCAGAAATTACCAAAAATATGAAAAGGACCAACGTTGGCCACATAAGCAGTCGGTTGAATTTTTTTAGGCGGTTTTCTCCTTTTTCTCCCATTTTTCTTTTACCGTTAATTATTATTTTTGCTTAATGACCGAGCGCGTTTAAGGTTCCACAACGAGCTTGCATAATTGATTGTTATTGTTCTTAACTCTTTTTAGTTTTACTACAAACTAATGGACATGTAGATTTTAGAGTTATAAAATTGATTGATTGCGGGAAAGGACTATGCAGATTACGGAACTCTTGTGTTGCAAGGAAACATGTTTTTATAGCGTACACGACTTTACTCGCCAAATAATCAATAGATAATAATAAATTTCTAGTATAGGGTGCCCTCATCTCTATTGATCAATCTCTAAAGTAATGAACAAACATATAACATACAACTTCTCTTCGCATGCCCTCGGATGCGAATGCAAATGCCAGCTAAGGGCAATGTCGTATTATACTTAGACAAAGAATTAGTCGAAAAATCAAAAGAATTAGGATTTAATTTGAGTAAAACGTTTGAAAACCACTTAAAACACTTATTGAATGGTAATTCACTGATGTCTCCGCAAAATATCGGTAAATTGGAAATCAAAAATAATGAAAAGTGGGCCGAGCCGGACTTGAACCGGCGACCTTTGTCCTTCCGCTACGCTTCAGGACTTCGCTTCGCTCAGGCTCGTAAAGCCAACGTTTTGATTTATTTTTTTGATTTTCCATTTTATATCAACCTGCCTCCCGGTCCCTGCAAACGGAAATAAAAAGATCGCACACTCTAATGTGCGTCAGAATAAACTCGAAACCTGATTTCTTATAGCTTGATAACTTAATTGTTTCATAAGTATTAATCGAATTCCCAATTTGAAGTGTTGCCGCTTGTTTTATAACAGGTTTTATAACTATGAAAAACTATTGTGAATTAAATCAAAAAAAGAGAGCGATTGGATGTCCAAGAACATTGTCGGTCATGGGACAATAACGATGCGTGTCCATAGAGAGATTATTAGTTATTTTAGCGCTGGATTATACCGAAATTTTGGACGGGCAGTAAAAGAACTTGTTTCTAACGCCTATGACGCCAAAGCCACTGAAGTGAAAATGAGGCTTGACCTGCTAAACAATCGACTTATTGTTAGAGATAACGGAATAGGCATGGGTATAGAGGAACTTCAAGAAAAGTTTATGGCAGTTGGTTTTCCTACACCACTTGATGAAAATATTGATGAGTTAGGTCGTAAAAGAGTCGGCACTTTTGGAATTGGATCAATCTCGGTTTTTCCGTACTGTGAAAAGTTAACTGTTATAACCAAGAAACGGAAGAGTGATAGAACAGTTGAGTTAAATATCCACGCAGGTCGATTTTTTAAAGGGGAAACTTTTATCTTGGAAAAGGAAATGGAAGAGGCAAAATTTCCTTACACTACAACGATAAGTGACCTTCCCTATGAACAGGGCGAAACGATAATTATACTTGACCAATTAAAACCTCACGTTATTAATGACCTACGCAAAGAAGAACGGAGCCTTTCGGTTTCAATAGAAAAGCTTAGCGGTTTTGAAAAATTCAAATGGACATTGCAACAGTATTGTCCTCTCGAATATCCTCAAGATCAACATGAGTTGAGTGATTTCTTTGCAGTTTCAGGTAGGGTGCCCTTAAGAGTTTGGTTGGATGGGGAAGAGCTATTCCGAAATGTTCCCTCTGGCGCAAGGATCTTGGACAAAGGAGAGACTGGATTCGGAGATATTAAAGTAAAATATGTAATTATGACGCCATTTTCTCCAGTTCGTCCAATTGAGATGAAGGGCTTGCAGATCAGACTGCGAAACGTTGGCATAGGAATGCCAAAAGATTTTGATGTTGGTGAGCTAACAGGAAAAGTTGCGGGAAAGTTGAATTACCTTTGCGGCGAAGTTCACATAGTTGAAGGACTTGCGAATTACCTTATGATTGACAGAGATAGTTTTTCCTATACTAACGACGTGTCCAATTTTGATTCCTTCTTTAGGAGGCAACTCATAAAATGGAATGATTTCCTTGAGAGTAAGTCTGCGCAAGATAAGGACTTATATGAAGGCCTCTCAGAGACTTTGGGAAGCGAGCGTGTTGTTCAAGAACTTCAAAACGCCGACATAATTCAATTCCCAAAAGAGAGGCTGCGAATTTCCCAAAGCTCTATTTCAAAAAGCAAGCGTCGACGCGTAAATCCAAAATCACCGGCTTCGCGGCTTATGGACTTACTTTCAAGCGATAAAGGCATGAATGTGAGGATAGTCAGCGGTACAGTCGCTCAAGATAAACCCCCAATAGAAGTTGCTGATAATAAGAAGGATGTTGTAATTTATCAAGATCATCCTGCATTTTTCGAAACCATAAATGTACTTGGTCAAACTTTTAATGTAGAATATTCTGAATGGAATTGTAATAAACCACCCAGTATTTGCAGATTATCAGAAGACGGCCATATAGTGCAATACAACCAGAACCATCCTTTGTTTAAGAGTGCATTAAGCAACAGGGCTGTCAAGCAACTTGCGCTTGGACTTGCGTTGGTCCTGAAAAGTGAACCTAACGGGAACGTTTTGCTCGGCAAACTCGAGAAATTGTTAACCGAAGTTTTCGTTGAGTGAGAATGACCTGAATGGTTACCGTTCAAGAAACAAAAAGCACTTTCTTGGAAAATATGTGGTTGCCTATAGCAACGGCCTCAGGTGAACTATTGTACCCACGCCTGAGAAAAAATAAAGGAATGAAAATCCTAACTCTTACAAGCTCGTTAAATTATAATGAGATATCAAGATTCGTAAATTCTAAACTCTCAACTTATGAAAAAATAGTTGCATGGTCAAATTCATTTACGCGGATATTAAGACTCGAAACGGTACTTCCTCACAAGCTTCAAGTAATCGGTGGCACAAGATACGAGGACTCAGTTCAGAGCGATGGAAATCTTCACGCAATATTCCCCTTGGACCTAATTAACATTGATTTTACATCTCAAGATTGTGACTCATATTGTGGCCGGGTGGAAAAAGAACTGATTGCAATAGAGCATTGTTTCGTTAAGCAAAAGAACTCCACTACTGATAAGCGAGCTTTTGGCTTAATTTATACTACACTTCTTAACGGAAAAGATATTGAACGGAACAACTTCAAACAAACTTCAGATGGTATATTGTCGCAAGGATGGACAGGGTTAGATATAACTTCGCTACCAGAAACATCAGTTGCCAATGATGAAAAGATAGCTCTAATAGAAAACATAATCAGACAAGTGTCACGTAAACATGGGTATATTCTTACCTCGCAACAAATACAGCACCAAGCAATTGATGACAATCTAATGTTATCTCTCGGTGGCATTATGAAGGTGGTATGATGGCACGATTCGCTCTTAGTAAACTAAAACCTGAAACACGCGGAATGTATGAAAGCCTAAGTGCTTTCAAAAGAAGGAATATAAAAAAAACTTTATGCGAGCATGATTCAGAGATTGAAGAATCGCTTGAAATGCTGGGCAGTCTTGAAATTTGGAACAATGAACTGCGGCAAACAAGTGTAGCAACAAACCTTTTGCCAGAAATATGGATGGATGGCTACGTCTCAATTAGCTTTGCTATGATGGGACTCTACAAGTATGCTAACACATCATTACGGTCAAGTATTGAGACGACCTTGCGATTGGTTTATTTTGTTAATCATCCGGTAGAATATGAATGGTGGAAAAAAGAAATAAATTGGCATACGCAGTACAGTTTTACTGACGTCTACGGTCGGAAGTACGAGTATTTCGCTAGAATTTTTCAAGCTTTTGAGAAAGAATGCAGCCCTGACAAGAAGGCTTTGTTTGGCGATGATGGCCAATGCCTTAAAACTTTTTATGGCGCTCTTTCTGGCTTTATTCACACAAGCCCTCGACGCTTTCAGACAAAGCCAACTATGTTTTCGCCTCGATATGATATTGGAAGATTCAATGAATGGCTTACTTCTTATAAACAAACGCAGACTTACATTAATGTACTATTAGCATTGGCATTTCCAGCCGAGTTAAAGAATATGCATGTGGGGCATAGATCTAAAGTACTTGAAAAGGGGATGCTTACTTACTACAGAGATAAAGTAAAAAAAGTGCTAACAATTACCTAAAATTTACTCTGCGATAAATAGAAGTTCTGATACAGGCTTTTTGCTTAGGGCATATTGATAAGGCAGTGAATATATGTCTGGAGCTTTTCCCTTATGTTTCTTAAATAATTCAATGATTCTCTCGGAAGTTGGGTAGCCGTCATTGCGGTATGACATAACAATTATGCTTGCGGAAAATTTCTCGATCAGCTTGTCTAACAACGAATCTATAGTACTCTTTCTTCCCCATTGCTTAACTTGATTGTTTGACTTTAATTTTCTGTTTTTTGTTGAGTAATCGATCCTTTCATGCCATGAATTATAATCAGTAATACCGTCGAGAAAATGATATAGTGAGAGGTAATCGTCGCTAATTTTGCCTGACATGTACGGAGGGTCAAGGTATACAAGATCAAAATTGTCATTTAAACTAAAAACATCCGAACAAGTGGATAGGTTTTGATTGCCATTGCAAAAAACTGCTTCGTTGTATTCCTTGACAAAGCGAAAGAAATATTGCTGGAAGGGAGTATCCCAGCATTTTTTATTGTTGAAGGTTCGCTCAACTTTCTTCATGCGCATGTAAAGATTTTTTCTGTGAAAGAGATTGTATGGTCTTTTAATTAGGCAGGATTGACCGAGAGCTGAAAAAAGAATAGCTTGTTTGTACTTATTCTCAACTAAGCTAATATTTTGTACAACTAAATCAAGCCACTTGTTCTCTTCATCAGTAAAATATATTCCTGCAAAAGTTTGTTCTATAAATTTCTTGTATTCAACTGATTTGTGGGCGACCATCACTTTTGCTGTTTCTTTCTCAGAGACTGTTGTAATTGAATTTTGAATTATGGCTGTTCCTATGACGTGGTTAAAAGATAAAGCGTCGTTAAAGTAGGTTCTCTTGCCGTATTTCTTTGACGTAAAACTGAAGCAACCTGTTCCCCCGAAGGCGTCAAGCACAGTCGAAAATCTCCTGTCTGAAACGTGGCCCCATAACCAATCAATGATTTTTACTTTGCTACCAAGGAAACGGGTCGAAGGAAATTTAGGGTTCTCAGCGAGAGAGCACATTGATTAATTAGTCTTATGTTCCGAGATATCTGTTTTTTGGTTTACACTTTAAAGTTGCCCCTAAGTTAATAAAAAAACTGGTCAAAATATTTCTGCTCCTCTGTAGATGAGTATAGTAATTGTTATCTAGCACGCGTGCGACATCTTTTCTTATCCTTCAACTTTTTTACGTCAAGCTTCGCTCTTTTGTGCTACTGCGCTACATTTTTTAAAAATATGTTTAGTATCCAAGAAATTGTGCTACTGTGCTACAGAAAATAAAAAAACAAGTTTCTGTGCTACAGTGTGCTACAAGGCTACATACAATAATTCTAAAACAAGTTTCTGTAGCACAATGTGCTACATGGCTACATGCTACAAGTAATAAAATTTCGCGATTATACATATATAATATAATATAATAGAGATAATAATAAGGGATAATCTCTCGTACTAAACGGTTTTCCGATAGTTAATCATAGAGATTAAAAAATTGAAGAAAAACAGTCAAAAGGGCTTATTTCAGAAGAACGGGCTAAAAAATTAACTAATGCCACTAAACATTACTATAATAGCAGCAGAGAGGCAATGGAAAAACTAATCGACAAAGATCTCAACGAAATTCAAAATGGGAATAGTGTCGAAAGCTCGATAAAAAAAGAATTTAGCCAAAAATATCAGCAAACTAATGAAACAGCCGAAGCCCACAAGAGAATACATGACAGCAAAAGGAATTTGTAAAGACAGCGATTGTCAATGGTATGATGAAATTGGAACCTGCGAAGATTGCGGAAAATACAGGGAGTATTTCTATTTCAAATTTGAACATTGTGGAGTTATTTGGTCATCAAAAAACAGCAGCGAAATATGCAAAATGTGCGGCAAAACCATGAAAGGACAAACGCCTAAGGGATTATTAGACACAAAGGAGGGAGATAAAAAAAAAAGATGAAAACGCGTAAAACAGACGAAATCTTTCAACAAATAGTCATTGATTCAAATAAAAGAACAGACGATTTAAGAAAGCAAATATGGAAAACAATTTTTGCAAGCAAAGTTAACGTGTCAGACGCTGCATTCGTTTTAGGACTTGTTCAATCCGAGCTTTCGCATTATACCAAAGGTGAACTATGGTTCTTGAAGGAAAAATTAATGGCTGAAGAACAATGTTTCGGACATTTTAACGTTTATGACAAGTGCAAAACATGCGATAAACAAGAAAAGTGCGAAGAAGAATGCAAGAGGAAAATAGATTCGCTCTAAATAGCAAAAAATTAAAAATAGGACAGGATAGTTTGCTCATTTCCTTTTTCTAAATATCTTTACGCCGTCAACTTCAGTTACGTAGTCAAATCCTGCTTCTATTAGCTGGCAAGACTCCTCTATATTTTTAGCAACTCTAGCAATAAATTCCTCCTCGGAAAAATTAATTAAATGCGTGTAGGTAAGAGTTGTTTCTAATCGTTTATGGCCTAGCTGCTATTGACATATAAAATATCTTTAGTTCGCTGGTAAAGCATAGTTGCGTAATAATGTCTAAAATCATAAAGGAGGATTTTCATCAAATCTGGCTCATGCAGTTTTTTAGATAAATGCAATCTTGTTCTGCAATAAGCCTTTCTCATTGCCTCAGGCACTGGAAACATGCAATCTTTCATGCCAAAATCGTTCCGGATAACATATTCCTTAAACATTGCCAGAGTTTCCATTTTTAATTTTAAGAGCCATGGATTTCCGTTTTTCGCCGAAAAAGTTGTTATTTGGCCTTTTTCCAAATCTACATTGTTCAGTCTAAGTCTATAAAGTTCAACAGGTCTTAGGCCAGTATCTCTTAGGATACTCAAAATAAGGGCGTATTTTCTCTTGCAATTAGCTATAATTTTATTTAGTTGCTCAGTAGTAGCGATATGCGGAAGGTTTTTTGTGCACTTGTACTTTGGTCTATCCCACGATAGACCATTAATGTTTACATAATGGTTGTAAGCTTTTATGACGCCTTCTTTGAATGCATTGCTCCAATTTTCTTTATTTGCTACATATTCTCTAATTTCTTCTGGTTTGTTTAAATTAACAAATTTAGCTAGTCCTCTAAGTCTGGAATCATATGCTTTAAGCGTGTAATGGGCATAGCCTTGTTTTTTTAGTTCCCAGATTGTTTTTACAATATTTCCCGAAATGTCTCGGGTCTGTGTAAAAGTGGGCCGAGCCGGACTTGAACCGGCGACCTTTGGCTCGTAAAGCCAACGTCCTAACCAAGCTAGACGACCGGCCCGTTGCTGGTTTTCTTCTTTGATTAGTGGTTTTGTGGTTTTTAAGTTTGCTGATTGAGAATAAATATAACTCGGTTTATCCTTTATGGAAAGCTATTGTTTGGTTGAGGTTGAATGCGTTTGCTTAAGTTTGGATTTGAGGTGTTTTGGTGAAGAGAATTCTATGTACGGGTGCTGGTGGTCCAGCTGGAATTAATTTTGTTATGTCTCTTCGTGTTGCGCCGGAAAAGATGCTTCTTGTTGGCACGGAAGCTAACGAGCATTTTATTCATTTGGCTTCAACTGACGAGAAATTTTTAGTGCCTCGGGCGAGCCAAGCAGGTTACATTGATAAGTTGAACGAGATTATCCGTCAGCAAAGGATTGAGTTTTTGCATGCACAGCCTGACATTGAAGTGGAAGCTGTTTCGGAAAAGCGGGAGAAACTTGAGGCCACTGTTTTTCTTCCCTCTAAAAGAGTCAGTGAAGGCTTGCCAAGACAAGTTGGAGTCAGCAGTGATTTGGCAAAAAAAGAATGTTCCAGTTGCAAGAATAATCGCGATTAAGAAAGAACAGGATGTTACGAAAGCATTTGAGCAGTTTGGAAGCCCAATTTGGATTAGGGCGAGACATGGCGCAGGCGGAAAAGGAAGCACACCAGCAAACAATCCTGAAACGGCTTGGTCATGGATTAAGTATTGGCGTTCGCGTGATGTTGATTGGGAGTTTATCGCGCAGGAGCATTTGCCTGGAAGAAACATCGCTTTTCACAGCCTATGGAAGAACGGGGAACTGGTAGTTTCGAACGCGAGGGAACGAATTGAATACATCTATTCCTATCTTGCGCCATCAGGAATCACGGGTACACCAGCAGTCCAAAGAACCGTGCACGATGCTAACGTGAACAAAATTGCAACCGAAGCGGTCCTGGCGATTGATTCAGGATTTAACGGAATAGCATCAGTTGACCTGAAAGAAAACGCAAAAGGCGTTCCATGCGTGACAGAGATCAACCCTGGAAGAATGTTTACCACATCGTTCTTCTTTTCTTACGCAAGCAAAGTACTGTTCAATGATTTCCGCAGTAACATTCCATACTTGTACACGAAACTCGCATTCAAAGAAGGCATTCCAAAACTTGACAAGTACGACGTTTTACCCTCTGATGTTTACTGGATAAGACACATGGATGCACCCGCACGGTTAGTGAAGGACAACAAGGTCATCGGAGCAATGTACGCTTAATGATTGAAGCTCTAATCTTTGACCTTGACGGAACACTCGTGAATTTACAAATCGACTATGATTCATTAATGAGCCAAATGAAATCAATAATGCATATCGAAAAAGTTCACCCAATAGCAGAAGCTGTCTCTAAAGCTGATGAATCCACCAAAAAACAGGTTTTCGAAGCATGGGACAAAGCTAGAAGTCACCTCCATACCAAACATCACAATTAACGAAGAAGGAACAGGCCTCTACAAGGATTTCGCCAGCAAACCCAAAATCCTAGTCACACTTCAAGGCGAAAAAGTCGTAAAATGCATAATTGAAAAATACCATTTCTCCTTCGCTGCGATCATAACCAGAGAAGTTTCACTTAGCAGACTTGAACAATTGAAGATGGCGATAGCAAAACTCAAGGTTCCAACCCAAAATATCCTCTTCGTTGGAGACTCAGAAAACGATGCTGCCTCAGCTAAAGCTGTTGGATGCTTATTTCACAAGATAACTTGGAAGCCAAGTGACCGAAAAAATCTATAATCACCATCTCAAGTTAGGCAAAATCGATGGTTGATTTTAGTATGTTCCAGCTTCTTTGAAGTAGTAATAATCTTCTTTTTTGGGGCCGAAACTTCTTAAGCCGTCACGTTTAAGCTGATTCTTCATTTCCTTTGCGTCTTGAGGTGTTAATTCGCCTCTTTTTTGAAGGTAATCTATTATTTCTTCAGCTTGGGCTTCTGTTTCGCAGCGTCGGATAAAATCGGTGGCTGAAGGGTTAAAATGGCGAAACTTATCAGGTGGCAACGTGGGCGACGGTATTTCTTCTTTCTCTTGCTCAACTTCTTCTTCCGCTGCTTTAGGGTCTGCGCGAACCGAGTTTATTGGCACTTTGCATTCGTCTAGCTCTTCGATTTCCCTGTAAAGGTTTGGAAACAACTTCTTCAGTGTCTTTTTGTCGATTGCCATTACACATCAATTTACAATAATTAATGATAATTTTGATATTTATTTTCTTTGCATAGAAAATGAAATTTCACACGGGAATTTGAAGTGTTAATCTGGAATAAATCGTTGCAACGGGTTTTTTTCAAGGCATTTTTCGAGTTCAGAAATGCTTAAGCCTCTAAGTTGATCACCGAAAACTTCGCATTTCCTCTTTTTGCCCTTTTCTTCCAAACTTCTGACAACAATTTCAATCGAGTACTTAGCCGATGTTTCCGCGTAAATGTGAAATGACTCCAAGGTTACTCCATGCTTGTTAACGGTTGTCAGATTGGTTTTAGAGATTTTTACACCTTTTTCTTTAAGCAGCTTGGCAACATTATCTGAGGAGTCTGAGTAAACTGCGATGTCAATGTCGCTTCCATTACGAATAGTGCCTCGCCAAACACTTCCAATCAATAGGGGATGGAATGCTTCTAAAAGTTTCATTATTTTCAAAGCTTCTTTGCGCATTTGGATCAAGCGTTCTGATCGTTTGGCGCCCTCATTTTCTTGAGCAATTTTGTCAAGTTCTAAGGCAACTTCAAGGTTTGAAGGCAAAAAGTGAACGCCAAAAGTTTCTGCAGCCTTCAATTTAGCTTGTTTGAATTCTTTCTGGGCTCCAAAATATAGAAGGGTGGCTGCTTCCCTAGCCACACGAAGTCTTAAGTCAGAGTCAGCAATCAACATTCACCAATCGCAAAGAACTAACGCTTAACTACTTTCTCGTACAAGTCAATGGTTTTTTCAGCTATTCTGGTCCAAGTGAACTCAGCTAGCACCCGTTTGCGTCCATTCTTTCCCAGCATCTTCATTTTTTCAGGGTTTTCAAGGGTGCTTATCACTCCCCAAGCTATATCTGTAGGGTTGTTCGGGTCAACATGGTAACCACATTGATCTTCGCCGCAGCAAATCACGATTTCACGCATGCCGCTAACGCCTGCAGCTCCGACTACAACGGGTTTTTCCATGCTCATTGCTTCAATAGCAACAATGCCGAAAGGCTCATAGTAACTTGGGAAAACGGCTACGTCGCAAGCAGCATAATGCACGATCCGTTCCTCTTCAGTTATGAAATCAAAGCAGAATTTAACGTAATCATTCAATCGAACCGTATTAGTTAGATTTGCCAGGTACTCCTGCATGTCGCCTACTCCTACAATTACAAGTCTAGCTTTAGGAATCTTTTGCAGTATATGGGGCATTGCCATAATCAGTTTGTCAACACCTTTCACTCCAACAAGTCTGCCTAAAAATAGAAGCATAAACTCATCATCCTTAATGCCATACTTGGCTCGAACCCGTTGAATGTCTGCTTTTGAAACGTTGGCTGGATTATACTTGTCTTGGTCAACGCCATTGTAACTTACCTGAATCTTGTCCTTAGGATACCCTAGTTGTATCAACTCATCTTTCATCGCGTAAGAAACCGTCACGATAAGATCCGCCATGTTCCCACCGCGCAATTCAATGTTGCTGACTACGCCTGATCCGTTTCCTAAGGTTCTGCCCTTCTCAGTTGAGTGAACATGAAAAGCTAAAGGCAAACCTGTTTCACGTTTAACAGTAACTCCGCCCATTACGGAAAGCCAGTCATGCGCGACAACGATGTCATATTTCATCCCTTCTTTCTTAATCAATTCGTTAATCAGTTTGGAAGCAGACAGGTAATTGTAAACCATGAGTTTGCCAAAAAAATTCGCTCCTCTGCCCCATTTCTTAATGTCTTCCGAAATTACATCTGGCAAAGAATCAGAAATATCAATGTGCAATGGACGATGGATTTCAATTCCACGCCAAATCTCCCTTGTCGGCAGCGTTCCCCCATCATCATTCATGGTAAAAACTGTAACATCATGATCCATCAAAACAAATTTACGAGTAATCTCAGCTGCGTAAGTTCCTAGCCCGCCTACAATTTTAGGCGGATATTCATAGACAAAAACCGCAATCTTCATTCTCAATAGTCACCATTTCAAGTAACAATTCAACTAATTCTACATACTAAAACTTTCCTTTTCAATCTTATATATTTTAATTCAATATAAATAATTAATAAACCATTTATCAAATCTTATCGACCAATAACGCTCAATTTTGACAGCTTACGGAATTATAAACCAGTTTTAGTACTTTTAAATAAAGAAAAAATGAAATAGACAAAAAGCGTAATCACGTATACCGGAGAAACAGTCATGAGCGAAGTTAGAGTAGTCTCAGTTAAACTTCCTGAAGATGTCTATGAAGAAATGATTTTGCGCATCCCAGAAGGAGACAGGAGCAACTTTATCCGAGAGGCGATAAGTGAAAAACTACAAAAAACACCTAAACCAGACAAACTTTTAGCTTTGGAAGAGCGAATGAAAAAAATCGAACAAGAATTCGGAGAAGTTAGAAAATACCTGGCAGATTTGGAGCTTCTCACGTATCAGCATGGAAAAATAAACCCCTATTCATTCTGCATTGACGAATTAGACCATAAAATAATGGATTACCTGCTCCATTACAAGGGCGCCACAACACCGGAGCTTGCTGACTACGTCAAAACAAACAGGTGGCTTATTCTAAACAGGCTAAGAAAAATTCAGCGCAACTCAAGCAAACAACTGGGGAAACCAATCATTGATTTTTACGGAGGAGAAAAATCAGGAAAGAAAAAAGCCTGGTGGATAAGCGAAGAATTAGTCCAAGAATAACAAGCGGCTAGCTTTAAATCCTAAAGACCTTTTGGTCTATATTCCAATATCTTGGGCTCGTAGTCTAGTACGGATTAAGGCGTCGGCCTCCGGACGCTTCTTTAAGCGGAAGAAAGCCGAAAATCCTGGGTTCAAATCCCAGCGGGCCCGCTTCATCTTTCTTAAAGAATTATTTTCTAAAAAAACGAATTTTCAAGTGCTTAGGACAACCGTAAACAACAACAAATGTTAACAATTTGTTGGCTTTCTCTGGTTTTGTTATGCAAGGGCATGTTATTGTTATGCAACAACCACATAGGTTTATGAGCGGTATTTCGGCTTCTATAAATTAGGAACTTGTTTTTGGAAGTATTAACGGAGGTGAATTCGTTTTTGAGTCGAAGTGAAACCGAGAAGAGAAAAGGCAAAATGACCGTAGCAGAAGCTGGAAGACGAGGCGGACAAAAAACATCTGAAACTCACGGCAAAGAGTTTTACGAGGAAATTGGCCGGAAAGGCGGCGAGAAAGTGTCCGAGGAACGAGGACCTGAATTTTACAGTGAAATCGGTAGTAAAGGTGGCTCTGAAAGAGCTAAGCAACATGAAGGTTCACCCGAAGCCAGAGGCAAAACAAGTCTTGAAGAAGCAGGCCACAGAGGCGGCCAAAGAGTACGAAAACTCATTCAACAAGGAAAGGAGAGCGAAGAATAAAATAACAGCAAATTCAACCTATTTTTCGAATTTTCTGTCTTTTAAGAATAGTGCTTTTATAAAAAGGAGGTGACGATGCGTTTGTCTGATGAACAAAAGAAAGGAAAAATGACCGTTGAAGAAGCAGGACGAAAAGGGGGATTGAAGACTTCTGCAACTCATGGCGAAGAGTTTTACAGTGAAATTGGCCGAAAAGGTGGAAAAATAGGTGGACCCAAAGGCGGCCAAAGAGTTCGCAAGCTAGTCAAAGAGGGAAAAGAAAGCGAAGAATAATCACAAGTCTTTCCAATTTTGGAATTTAACGGTTTGAAGGAGGGATATTTTGGGAGAAAAAGAAAAGAAAAATCAAGAGTCAAAAAAGGAACCCGTAATGCTTTATGCGTCAAGTGATGTCCAAAGGGATATTAATCGCGCAATAGATAGAATTACTCGCGATTTTGAAGATTTCTTTGACTTGCCAAAGAGGCATGGAGAAATAGCACCATGGCGGTCAGAAATGCCTTTTGTTGATATTGAAGATCGGGAAAAAGATTTTTTTGTAACTGTCGATATGCCGGGATTTAAGAAAGAGGAATTAAACATTGAAGTTACTGATGACTACGTGACAATTCAAGCTGCAAAAGGCGTGTCGAAAGAGGAAGAAGATAAGAAAAAGCGCTATGTACGCAAAGAAAGAGCCGCTGAATCCTATTTCAGAAAGATAACGTTCCCCCAGGAAATTAATTCCAATCAAGCTCAAGCAAACTTGAATGATGGCATACTGCAGATTACTCTTCCAAAGAAGGAACTGGTTGAGACAAAGAAGCTCACCATAGCGTAAACATGAAATCCTTTGTTTTATAAAAAGCTAGAATTTCTCTATTTTTGACTTTGCGCTTAAAAGTCAACTTAGTAAAGCAATTGTTATTGTATTATGCCAGCCACATATGTTAAAAGGTGCGTTTCTGGCTAGAAAAATTGAGGTTAGTAGTAACCTGTTTTTTGATGGAGGTGAATTCGTTTTTGAGTCGAAGTGAAACCGAGAAGAGAAAAGGCAAAATGACCGTAGCAGAAGCTGGAAGACGAGGTGGTCAAAGAACAGCTAAAACTCATGGTGAAGAGTTTTACAGTGTAATAGGCAGTAAAGGTGGATCGAAAAGGGCTAAGCAACATGAAGGTTCACCCGAAGCCAGAGGCAAAACAAGTCTTGAAGAAGCAGGCCACAGAGGCGGCCAAAGAGTACGAAAACTCATCCAACAGGGAAGAGCATATGAAAAAAAATAAGTCCTATTCTCGAATGTTAATGCAATCCACATTTTGCGCCGTTTCTGCCAAAAATGGGAGGTGAATTGATTGGCGCAGGAGAGAGAAAAAGGTCAAATGAGCGTTGAAGAGGCTGGACGAAAAGGCGGTCAGAAGGGCGGAAGAAAAACCGCTGAGACACATGGACGAAAATTCTACGAAGAAATTGGTCATAAAGGCGGGCAAAGAGTTCGAAAATTAATTGAACAAGGGAAAGCCCGCGAAAAAAAATAGAGGCTTTAGAAGTTTCATGTTTTTTGTGGATTTTAGCTTAGGAGGTGATAACACATTTGTCTCATGAGAAAAGGAAGGGCAAGATGACTGTGGAGGAAGCTGGACGAATGGGCGGTCAAAAAACCGCTGAAACGCATGGCGACGAATTTTATAGTGAGATAGGTCACAAAGGCGGACAGAAAGTTAGGAAATTGATACAGGAAGGAAAGGATTATGAAGAAACAAAGTAGTGTTTTTATTATCGATTTTTCAGCGCCAGCGTTTACAGGGTAAATTGGAGGTGAAAAACTACGAGTAAGCAAGAGGGTGAAGTAACTCGGCGTAGAGGAATCGGGCAAGGCAGAGGATTAAGAAGGCAATATACCGACAAAAGCGGAGGCTCAGGTCATGTTAGTCCGGCAATAGTTGAAAGATATCTCGGAGGCATCCATTACCCAGCTGGAAAAGAAAAGTTGGCAAGCAACGCACAGGGAAAAGGCGCTTCTGAAGACGTTATGAAATTAATAAACAAATTGCCTGACAAGACGTATAGCTCGCCGATAGACGTAACAAAAGAGATTGGAAAAATAAAGTAAATGTGGAACTATTTTTTAGCATTTGACCTGCATTTTATAATGTTCATTTGAGTTCGTTTTCTCTGTAAAGTGTTATGGATTTTCTCTTCTTGTTAAAAAAATTGGAGGTGAAAAACTTGACTATGAAAAGTGAAGAAAAAAGAAGCAAAATGACTCGCGCAGAAGCCGGTAGAAAAGGAGGCGAAAAAGTAGCTAAGGAAAGAGGTTCTGAGTTTTTCAAGGAAATTGGAAAAAAAGGAGGCGAAAAAGTAGCTAAAGAACGCGGATCAGAATTTTTCAAGGAAATTGGAAAAAAAGGAGGAGAAAGCAGAGGTAGCAAAAGAACGCAAACTTCCAGATCCAAATAATAAAAGATTAGAAAGCTGTTTTTTAATTCTGCTTAATCAGTCCAGATTAGGGGCTCGGTTAATTTTTACGCTTGACCCTAATAATGTAAAGATTTTTTCGTGAACAAATTCATAAATCTAAATCTAAATGAGAAAAAATAAGATAACGAGCAGACCAAATATATTATTTTTTATTTCTTATTTTATAGAATAGATTTTGGTAGTAGCTGCTCGCCAAGCTCCAGCTTACACCCCAACTATTTAGGCATCCTTTGCAATACCTTATTTCTCTTCTTACTTGTTGTGCCTTGACGCTATTCCAGACTTTTTGAGGGTCCTCGTTTCTGACATTGCCGATGTTTTTGTCCCATAACGAGAGACATGGCGCTATATCCCCATTGCATTTTAGCACTGCAAACGTATTCAGAGCAAAACACTGGAATTTTGGTTGCTGTTTGCTTTCGACCTCTTTAATCCACATTTCCTTGTATATTCCGTTTGGTACTGTTTGTTTTATTTCTTGGATTATTTCTTGCTTTTTTGAATAAAGGTCGTTATTTGATCCTTGGTTATCATAGAATTCTGAAGTATTAAACCAATGATACATAAAGGGGATTTTCAAGTTCTTTGCGTATTTTCTGGCTTGAATGTTATCTTGAAGATTCTTAGCTGTCAAGGTTGACCCTAGCGAGACGGAAGCTTGAGTTTCTACGAGTTTCTTGACGAGATAATCAACTTTTTCAAAATTGCCTTTTACGCCGCGGATTTTATCATGTGCATCGCCTATACCATCCAAGCTTATTCCGACATCAACCTTAATGTTCCTTCGACATAACTCTTTGACTACTGATAGGATTCTTTCTGGAAGTAGACCGTTGGTGGAATATTGCAATGTCGCTTTTGGAAGTGCTTCATGTTCAGCCAAAAAAATATCAAGAACATCTGATCTGACTGTCGGTTCACCACCAGAATTGATTATGTAACTAACTTGGCTAAACAAGGAGCTTGAAAGAATCTTTTTGATTTCCTCTGGAGAGAGGGGATCAGCCGTTGGCTTCTTCTTGTATATGTTACAATACTCGCATCTACTATTGCATTTATCAGTTACTTCCAGCCAAAGATATTTTGGCTTCAATATTTTGCCTTGATTGAGGCAAACTGTGCAGTATATGCCATTGCTGAGGTGCCCTACTGCCCTGCCTGTTTTAGATACCATTTTACTCATTTTAATTCCATCTTAACCAAGCAAATCGTCCATTTTTAGCGGAAGTAAAATCATTAATCTGAAAGGTAACTTCATAGTTAGTTATTTATTCAAATCCTCCTTTAAAAAGTGCAAGCATTCTTTCAGCTACCAAATCAAAATCATGCTCGTCTACTGTCAGTTGTGCTCGCTCTAATTGCTTTTTGGCTAATTCTTTGCCGTTAAAGAGTTTCAGAGCCGCATTAGCTAAGTCTCTTGCGTTGCTTGCTAAGAAACAGTTTTCAGAATCAACTAAGTAATCGTTTCCTGTAAAGTTGGTCGATACCACATTTGTTCCACATGCGAACGCCTCCAAGGGTGGTAGCCCATATCCTTCAAAATCGCTTGTGAACAATAAAACGGCGACTTTTGAGTAAAGTTCCGCCAATTCGTTATCCGTTAAATTAGTGTGCAGTTTGAATGGGAATTTTTGATTTATCTCGATTTTTTTTCTTGAAGCTATATGGATTGAAGTTTCTGGGCATAAATCGTGCAGTTGTTTGAGCGTTTCTAAGGCTAAGGTATCTCCTTTCCAAGGAATGTCCCTGTAGATGTACAATATGCTTTTTGGTTCTTTTTCTTCGAAAGAATTCCGTTTATGGAACGTGTTAGTATTAACTCCGTTTCCAATCCAGTTTCCGCCAACTTTTTGTTGCAACCATTTTGACACGCAAAGTTTTGTTAGGGGGAGTTTATACGATTTTTCAGCCATCGCCTTATGGATTGGGTCTTTAAAGAACAATGGTTCATAGTTTTGTACTAGATAAAACCCCTTGCCTTTTTTGCTTTCAAAAGTAGGCAAAGCAGTTAAGCAGTATGTTGCTACATTTATGTCGCATTCAGACTGGGCAATCATTTTGCTTAATAATTTGGCTTGAACGTCCAAGTATGATTCTTTTAGTATTTTTTGATGCAATAATCTTGAAATTTTAGAAGGAAACTTGTAATTCACTTTGATGTTTGGGATATCTCCAAACCATTCTGTATCTCCATTTCTTCCGATAGCGTTTATAGTCACTGTATGACCCATGGCTTGCAGACGTATTGCTAGTTCCAAAATGACGCGTGTTCCACCGCTAAGACCCATGTTCAAAGAACTAAAATTTATCTTCAATTTTTCTTTTCCATTCGGCTCTTCGTTTGGCTTTTCTTTTTCCATTTTCCTAATCTCAGGTCAACTTGTTTTTTTAGTATATTGAGGTTTCTTGCATGAACATTAGACAATTCATATACTTTTTAACGTAATAGTTTTTCGTTAATTGCTCGACTGCCTTTTGGATAAAGAGGTAATATTAAGTTAATTTGAAGTTGTGCATTATTATTTAGAAAGACAAATTACCCAGTTAAATTGATTTAGGATGCAGTTTTAGTCGTATCTTGACTTTTGTTCGGCTAATCCAGTTAAAGAAAGGAAATAGCGGTTTCTTTAATGGTCCAGGAAGTGTATCTTTGACTTCTTTGTGAAGGTTTAATTTAATGGCTACTTTGCCCCTTAAAGTTAAAGGTACATAATATCGAGTTATTTTATATTTAACGAATTTGTTGTTTTCTTTAAAGTTGTCAAGTGATGGATGATTTCCTATTCTGCCATACATCAACTTTTGAACTTTTTTTTCTGCACAAATTTCAACGGCTTTTGCAACAAGCGCATTGTTAATTGCTTTATCCCAGTATTTTTGCAGGGAAAGAATTTGTGCAATAACGGCCATGTCATCATGATAAACAAGTTGTATAAAGCCTGCAAGCTCTTCCTTAAAGAAAGCTCCGATAAAAGTTGAATTGGATATTGAGTTGACGTATATTTCAGCGTCTTTAAGTGTGCTACCAAAATGCGGGAAAGCTCTTCCTTGACGGATAGGTGTTTCGTTATAAATGTTGCATATGCCCTTAGCTAAATCATCGTTTGGTTCTACCGCGATTGTTTTAATGTCGCTTTTCTCTGCTTTACGAACCATATTTCGCGTTTTCTTTCCGACGCTGTTCCACCACTTGTCGAACGAAGAAATGTGAAGAAGAGCGATATTATCTGCTTCTTTAGTCCAGTAACTGGGGTAATTTTGGCTGTTGCCGCTTGACTCTTTGTGTTCAGCAAACGAAAATAGGTCTATATCTCGAATGACTAGTTTCTTCTTGAACTGTTCAGATGAAGCTAAATCAAAACCATCTTCTTTGAAATCTGTGTAGCTGGCAATTTTGAAGAAAACTTTTTTACGAAAGCCAACATCGTTCAGCTCGTTATCAACATCAAGAATTTCTTTAAAAACGCTGTAATATGGTCCTCTATGATTAATTCGTTTTCCACTTTGAAAAATCCATTCAGGGTGAACATGTACGACTAATCCTTCCGAAATTTTTTCTTCCGCAAAAGCCTTGGCTTGTTCAAATGGTTTGTCGTAGCATAACACGTCCAGAGAAAATGTTGGGTATTCATAAAACGACTTTAATGGGAAATTGTTTGGAATCGGTTTTCTGGCTTCAGAGAGTTTTCTGCGCCACATTATCCTTGCAAACAGGCGATCGGTTCCATGTACTGTATAGTATGTTACTTTACGTCCTGTTGCTTTTTCTAATTGGGACAATTCTCCGTAGGGATCGTTGGCAACGTGAAGGGCTACTTCATGCTTGTCCGGATGCGAGCATTTCGAGAAGTTCCTTGTCTGGAATAGTGTAAGGTGTGAAGAACCAGTAAGCTTTCACATCTTTTTTCGACTCGTTTATCATCATGGCGATTATCTTTGAATTTTTAAGGTAATCTTTGCCTGGTTTTTTCCTGTTTAATCCTACATAAACAAAACTTTTAAGCCGTGAAGGATACGGATAATCGACATCGAGTCTTATTTTTATCATGCGCTTCAGTTGCCGTCTTGAAGTAGTGAATATTTTAGCTAATTATAAATCCTTATGCTGGTAAATATGCTTCTTTTTTCCTTCAATTGGAAAAAATCGGTTGAATTAATTAAGAAACTGTGTTTATCGCTTATATACAGCAAGCATAGATAAGTAATTTCGTGATAAGCTACAAATGAAAATATCGATTTTTATAGACATTTATGAGAAATTGCTTGAAACCAAAGATCCGGTACAAATTGTCTTGGGTTTGAATGATTTACACGTTAATGCAGATATAATTTGTAGCAAAAGAGAGGAACTAACTGATTATAAACCGAATTTTGCCTTCGAACAGTACTCCTATGAAACTTTCGTAAACGAAAAGTTCTGGACGAAATTGGACTCTGATGTCATCTTGTTCTATTCATGGATTTCCGAATCATACACGCCCATTTTAGAAAAAATGAAATTTGCCGGCAAGAAAGTCATCGTTAAAGCAGATAGTGACGGCAGAATAGGATATCCCTTGGGTAATGTTCTTTTAAGAATTCCATTGCTTGAAGATTTCTCTGCACGCAATGTTATCCGTTACATTTTTTGGCACTTACCCTTCAAAAAACTTCATTCAGAACGAGCATCCCAAAGAATTAAGCATATAGAATTAAGCGACGCGGTTTTGATTGAAAGCCCTAATGCACTCGACAATCTGAAGCGTTTCTTAGTTTTCTGGAAAAGACCAGATTTGACTAAAAAACTTTTTTTCATGCCAAATCCCGTAACACCTGAGTTTCTTGAAGCTCCCCTAAGCAAGAAAGATAATATTGTCGTTTCTTATGGTCGATGGAATGATTACAAACAAAAAAACACCCGAATCATGGTAAAGGCTCTTGTTGAATTCTTGAAAGCCCGCAAGGATTACAGAGCAATAATTTTTGGCAGAGGCGCTCAAATAATACGTAAAATGGTTGGAAATTTGCCCACGAACATTACTGAAAGAATTACAATTTACGATTTTGTTGAGCGCCCAAAAATTATAGATTATCTTGCAAATGGGAAAATATTTTTTGTTCCTTCTCGATGGGAAAGCTTCTCCATCTCTTCTGGAGAAGCACTCTGCATGGGTTGTTCAGTAGTAGGTACACCAATTGAAAGTTTACAGTTTCTAACTCGACAGGGTTTCTCTGGAACTATATCGTCGAATTTTAAGATGAAGCCCATTTTGAATGCGTTATTAGAGGATGCGCAGAAATGGGATAGTGGTTTATATAACATTCAAGAAATTGCACAGTGCTGGAGAAAAGTTTTAGACAGAAAAGTTATCGCTGAAGATCTTGTAAAGTTAGCTAAGAAGATTGCGTAAAGTCTTCTTCAGTACTCTTAATTTTGGTCTGACTTCAAGTGACACTTTTTCAAAAATAGTTAACTTGTCAAACTGATTTGCTAGCCTTTTTTTGTATTCTTCAGGGAAATTGAGCATATCATTGTCTGAAGGCGAATACTCCAAATCTGTATATTTTGCGGTAATTTCTTTGCTTACTCCTCCTGTCTTTTTGTTTAGTTGAGTGATGTAGATTTTCTCAAGAAGCTTGGTTACCTTTTTGGCGTCATATTCTTTTTTCACTTTCTCGTAACCTGCTTGACCCATCTTAGCAGTTTCTTTCTTGTTTTCAAGCAGATGAACAATGGCCTCCGCGTACGTTCTTGGTGAATTAGCAATTAAACCCGTCACGTTGTGGTCGACAAGTTCAACTTGCGCATTGTCCGCCCAAGGCGTGGAGTTCACCACTACAGGTTTTTTTGCTGCCATGGCCTCTGCAATCGTGATTCCGAATGATTCGCCTATTTGTGAAGAATGTGCTAAAGCATCGATGCAATAGTAGGCTGTCAAAAGATCATCTTCAGACAAAACTCCAGCATCGATTATGTTTTTCTCCAGGCCTATCTTGATAAATTCCTTTCTTATAGTATCAGGTATGCCACCTACAATTAAATACCTGATTTTCGGCATTCTCTTGTTCAATATCCTAAACATGTCTACCGTGAAACGGCTCCATTTTATAAGGTCTGGCCTTCCAACTCTGGCAATCAATGGTTCATCGTTATCAATCCCGTATTTAGCTCTAAATGCATCGATGTCAGCTCTAAAATTTTCGAATTTGTCAACTTCAATTGGATTGTACAATACTCGGCAATTTTGTGTAAAGTCTTGAATTGAAATTTTGCCCCTTTTAACATAGTTTAAGGCAGCATTCTTGCTAACCATTAAATGCATGTTTATAGCTTTTCCAGTTTCACTCGAATCATACATTCCAAAAACATTTGTTTCTATTATGACTGGCACTTTAGCTTGTTGCGCTCGTAGAATTTCAAAGGGCTGTTCTTTTCCTGCTCTATGAACATGCATAATTTGGATTTTCTTATCTATTAGTAGCCGAGTGAGTTCTTCTTGTTTTTGTGCAGTGCAAGTTGGGATGCCATGTTCATTTAGCATTTTTTCTCTGATGCCGCCGCCCGAAACAGCGCATACTGAAACATCAAAAATTTCCTTGCTTAATTGTTCAGAAAATGTTTGCATTACTTTTTCAGTTCCACCAATCCCGAACCCGTAGACCAATTGAAGCACGTTAATTCTTTTTATGCTAAGCCCACTTAACAGCTATACTCTGTTTTCATGTGATAATATAAAGATTGCAAGAAGAAAAGAATGATTTTTCTGAATTCTTGTTTTTTTTGGGTATTAATTTCCTCTCCATTGTGTCAGTTCATTTTTACGAAGTTTAGTTGTAATTAATTCGTTTGTGTGTCGCAGTTATGCACACACAAAATAATGTAATTTCTTAAATTAGAGATAAAGTTCATGACTCAAAGAAGTAAAATCCATAAAGAAGCCAGGCAGACTCTGCTCATAATGACAGAAAAAACTCGATTTGTTAACGGTTTGTCCGTTGTCATTTCAGGACTTCTAAAGCTCAATATTTGGTGATAATGATGAAATATGCTTTAGAAATAACTACTAACATAGGATGCCCTGTAAACTGTTCAAAATATTGTCCACAAGAAGTATTAGTGTCAAGGTACAAATGCGAGAAAAACATGAGTGTTGAAACATATCAGAAAATACTTAATAATGTACCGGATTATGTTAGAATTCTATTTGCAGGATTTTCTGAGCCATTAAAAAATCCAAAGTGCATAGATTTTTTTAAAATGACGGATAAGCATACACTGGAACTATACACGACTTTGTATGGATTAAAGGATGCAGATATGAAAGAATTGAAACGCATTAAATTCAATCAAATATGCATTCATCTTCCAGATGGACAAATAATGAAAGAGCCAATAACGGAAAATTATCGTAATCATTTCTTTGAACTCATCGAAAGTAACTCAAACGTCAGCTTTAACATAATGAATAATAATTTTGTCACAAATAATAGAGAAAATACTACAAGAGGACTAGTTAAGAAACAGAAAAGATTAGGCTGGTGCGCCAGATTTTATCAAGAAATTAAACCTGTTGTACTACCAAATGGAGATGTTTATCTGTGTTGCATGGATTTTGGGTTATCAAGTCCCGTAGGCAACTTAACTCAAGAATCATACGTAGATATTGTTGAAAGAATATTGAAAAACAAAAACAAATTCAAAACATGTTCAACCTGTAAATACAATGAACCATATTTCAGGTCTGTTTTCAGAGTTGCATTACATAATATGCGATTTGGGTCTGATTAAACACTTGACATAATGCCAATTATAGAGTTGTTAAAAAACAAAAAGTAGCCTCTCAAATATGCTGAACGAGCTTGAAGAATCAATTTTCAGAACAGAGTTGCAGGTATTAATTTTTTTGCTAAAAAGTTGGAGCGCACTTGTTTATATAACCTTGATTGTCTATCAAGGTTGCATTCACTAGTGGAGGCCTTTAAATGGAAGCTGAAAGGGTTTCAGTTATAATTCTAAACTATAATGGTAGAAAGCATTTAGGGCCACTTCTGATAACTTGCGTTAACTCAGTACTTTTAACTGATTATCCCAGTTTTGAAGTGTTATTCGTTGACAATGCCTCAACAGATGGCAGCGTCGATTTTATTGAAAGCCGTTTTGGCAAAAACAAGAAATTACGTATCATAAGAAATAGTCGAAATTATGGTTTTACCGAAGGGAACAACATTGGCATAAGAAAATCTGCGAGCAATCTAATTGCTCTAGTTAATAGCGATACACGGGTTGAACCGAAATGGCTAACATCGTTAGTTAACACAATAAAGTCGCAACCAAGAGTCGGAGTCGTTCAAAGCAAACTTTTACTTATGAATTCGCCTGAACTTCTTGATTGCGCAGGCGGTTTAGTTGACTACTACGGATATCATTTTGAACGAGGTCGAGGAGAAGAGGCTAGTGATTATAATTCTAATGACACAGTCTTTTACGCCAAAGGCGCAGCAATTCTCATAAAGCGTATTGTATTAAAGGAAACTGGTCTATTTGACCCAGACTTTTTCATGTACTTTGACGAAGTTGACTTGTGCTGGAGAATATGGCTAAGCGGATACAAAGTAATGTTTGCTGCTGATTCGATTGTTTATCATGCCTCAGGGTCTACTGCCTCCAAGCTCACGCACCAAAACCGCATGTTTTTTTACACCAGAAATCATTTAATGGTTCTTATAAAAAATTACAGCTTACAACAACTTTCAAAGGCAATCGCTGTTTCAATTCTTTATGAGATGCGTAATGCCGCTTTATCTCTTGCTAGACGTCGACCACTTGTTAGCCTTGCTATTGTGAAAGGTTTTTTTTGGAATTGGCTTCATCTTCGAGAAACATGGAGTAAGAGGCAGACGGTTCAAAAATTTATCAGGCAAGTGTCCGATAGAGAAGTGCAAAAAGCTATGCTTGCTCCTTATCCGCCTTTTCCGCTGTACCTTGTTTTTTCTAGATTTAAGTATTTAGACAAAATGCATAAATCAAAAATGAGGTCTATTAATGGTCATGGAACAAGTTAACTATGCCAAAGAAATGAAGTTGGATGTTGTTTTACTTACAAAAAATAGCGTGCAGCCATGTTTGAAAGAATGTGTTGATTCTATTTATGCGAATATTCCAGTTAACAGGCTAATTGCTGTCGATGGCGGAAGCACAGATGGAACACTAGATTTGCTGAAAGCCCTTCCTAACGTGAAATTAATACATGACAACAAAGGTACACGTGCAACAGCTAGGGCAGAAAGGTATTGAAGCCGTTGAAACCCAATGGCATGTCCATATCGATTCAGATGTTATTTTAACAAGAGACTGGTTTTACAAAGCGTGGGAAAACGTGAAAAGCGACACTGGTGCTGTTTGGGGCGTTGCCGTACCTTCTGAAAAACACTTCTACAATATTAATTATGCCATGTCTAGGCTTTATCATCTCGATATGAAGGATTTGTTGGTCAAGCAAATGCGCGGTGAACGGTGCATGATGCATGACACTCTTGTCAGGTCTACTGCAGTAGCGGGTATTCGTATTCCTTCCGATTTGCATATTTATGAGGATGATTTTATTGGACGTTACATTATCCAGAAAGGTTACCGTTTCCTTAAAGTTACTTCACCATATTGCCTGCATAATCTAACGCCTAATGAACGGTCTACGGGTTTTATAACCACTGGCTACCTTCTTAAAAAATACCATTATGGCAAATTCATTACAATTTTGCGTTGGCTTGCAAGTTCTTTACCGAAGGCAATTTGGATTTATATTGTAACCAGAGATTTTGAAGCTTCCAAAATTCATTTTCGCAGTAATGTACTCATATTTAAAGGCTGGATTGCTGCTTAGATGCAAAATTAAACGGTTGTGTTATGCTTGGTTGGAAAAGTCGACTTGGTAATGTGGACATTTAATGGCGAGAAAACGCTGCCGTCTGTGTTGAAAAGAATCAACCAAGTAATTCCTGCTGAAATGGTGAATAAAAAAATCATTTCGGACGACAAAAGTACGGATGGCACACGCGAAATTGCCGAGTCGTTTGGTTGGACTGTGGTTTTTAACGAGGGTCAAGGCATCAGCGATAATGCCAATACTGCGCTTAAGCATGTGGAATCCGAATTTTTTGTTTGCTTTGAGCAGGATTTACTCCTATCGCATGACTGGTGGAAAAAAATTCCAGAAGCTCTAAAAAACCTTAAAGTTGCTGGGGCATCAGGTATGCGTTTTGCTGATAAGCCGCCTGGCGTGCATATGTTACAGTTGTATGTGGCAAAAAAGTACCGTGGAGAAGCACAATTGGAGTCATGGCTTAAAGGCAGAGAGATGGCTGCTTTCACGCTGGGCAAAACATTGGATAACACGATTTTCAGAACAAGCGTCATTCGCGAGATAGACGGCTTTCCTAAATTGGCATCAAGCAGCGGCGTTGACACGGTCCTAGCTTACGAAATCGACAGGCATGGCTATCAATGGTTTGTAGATTATAATGTGCAGTCAATTCATCTTCGAAGCAGCCTAAAACAGGAACTAAACCACCAATACTGGTACGCCAAGCAGTTGCCCGAAATGTGGCGAAAAATCACTTCCGTTACCCACAAAAGGGAACCGCCAATTAAAAAATTCGATGTGATTTACCGTTTTTTGATATCGCCATTCACTGGATTGTTTGTTGCTTACCAAACCCGTGAACCCTCACTTGCCTATATCCACCCGTTGATTCGTCTCTATTATCTGCGAGGTTATCTTACTTCATGATAATTACTTGTCTTTTAGGCATAGTTGGATGTAACGAGTCCAAACAGGGATGGGGGATTCAAGTTTTGCCAGCGAAATTTTTGTGTCCAATCGGTGTTTTTGCGGGTTTTCAAGAATTTTCTTCGCTACTTTAACTATTTTATTTTTGTCTCTTAAGATTTGGATGGGAAAACCTTTCTTGTAGAGGTAGCGTGCTTGTACATCCCAGAAGTGAAAGTTTATGGTCGGTATGCCGCAGAGGGCTGTTTCACGGCATGCAGTACCTCCGCTACCAACCATCAAGTCGATATAGGGCATTAGTTGGGCGGTTAATACTGGTTTTGGCGGTATCCAAACGTTGTTTAAAGCGGTGAATTGCTGTCTTTCTTCTTCATAGCGGGGAAGGCATACGACAGTTGCTAACTTGGTTAATTCTTCCAAAAGCTGTATTGAGTCAACTTTAACGTCCTTGCAGTAGCTGGCTTTATACTCGGCGTCTCGGAAGAGAATAATGGGTTTTTTGCTTTTTAGTTCCTTTAGAAAGCCCGGTTTTTCGAATCTTGTGCCTTTAAGCCATGCTAGTTCCTCTAAGCCGTCATAGTGAATTATTTGTTTTTTGGAGATTCCGAATTTGCTCCATGAGGTTCCAAAACAGGCTGGCGCAATTAACCAGTTCACCAGTGGAACGGCAAGTTTGGCTACGTGGTAGGCAAAAACTGTGTCGTTAGCGTAGACGATTGGGATGCCGAGTCCAAAAGCTGTTCGAATGGCAGATACGTCGCCGTGCGTCCAGAGCACTTTTGGAGTGCCCACTTTTTCGAAGAGCTCAAGAAATTCTAAAGTCCGTTTCTGCTCGACTACTAATTTTTCTTTTGGAGTTTCGCCATATTCGCCTATCGTGTAATATTGAACTTTTAAGGCGTCAAACATATCTGTTGTTTGAGTTGCCTTCTTAGCCGTGATAAGCGTGGAGTAATCTTTCTTATGCAGAATAGGAAGTAAACTGTTGATTGCTATGCTGATTTTAGGCGTAACAGTGTCTAACCAGACATCAGGCATTTATTTTCTCCATTTACTTTTTTTGAGCAAGCCACTCTCTATATTTCTTGTCAACTTGAACCGCACTTTGCAGCAAAATGTTATCGGGAACAAGCGATGTGACGTATCTAATATCTTTTGGTAGGCAATGCCTTCCGATGCCATCTCTTGCTTCAGGCATATCAACATTCCATTTCGAGTTACATGCATCACGAAGCTCATTAAAATCCATGTCCAGCTTGTCGCACATCATTTTCAGTTCCTCAGCAAACGCAATTTGCAGATAGCGATGCGAATTTTCTGTGATCTTGCACATTTCTGCGACTTCAACTTTGGAAACCTTATGCATCGGTATTCCTAAAGTATCTTTATAGAATTTTAAGCCAGCGCTAAGGCTTTTTGAGTTTACTCCTCCGATTACCCTGAGCTGGTTGACCCCGTGTTTTTCTGGTTCGTCTGCCCAGTACCTATGAGGAGCATGCACAAACAGACACTTTACTACTAAAAATTTCTTCAAATATTTTTTTGCTTGTGCCTGGAATTATTGTGCTTTCAATAGATACAAGCGAATCAGGCGTGGTTTTTTCAGCCATTTTTTTGCAAACATCAAAAACCGCTGACAAGTCAGGTGAATCATTAATTTGACCAGTTGTGACACAACAAATAAAGACATCCACATCCGGTACATCATCCCATTTGCTTGTTGCTTTAAACTTGCCAGTTTTACCAGCATTTGCAACAGTGCTGGGATTAATATCATAACCTACAACTTCAAGACCCTTAGCCTGAATGTATTGTGCAACTGGAAAACCAATCTGACCAAGACCAGCAACACAAACCTTCATTTTGCCCATCTTCAAATGCACATCGAACTTTTTGTTCGAATCAAGGGCAACCTTTATTCTTAAGCCTTTGCCTTTAAGAATCGAGAAGCAACCCTAAAACACCAAATCTAATCTACACTCAATAGTCACTATTACCAACTATTTAGTTCGAGTTTCGAAGCAACAAAATTTAGTTATAAAAAATTGAGATGTTATTTCTTACTTGTTAAGTATTCGTGCATTGCTTTTGCTGCTTTTTTGCCTGCTCCCATCGCACTGATTACGGTTGCTGCGCCTGTGGCTACGTCGCCACCAGCGTAAACGCCGTCTAAACTGGTTTTGCCGACTTCATTAACGGTTATTGTGCCATGTCTTGGGTCACTTTGTAAGCCTTGTGTAGTCCTTTGAATAATTGGGTTGGGTGTTTGGCCGATTGCAATGATAACTGTGTCTACATCCATCGTGAATTCAGAGTTTGGAATCGGTGTTACACCGCGTCTTCCTTTAGCATCAGGTGCGCCTGAGCTCCATTGCTATGCATTTCATTGATTTTACCCAGCCTTTTTCGTCACCGTAAAATTCGATCGGAGCTGCTAGGAACTTGCACATTAAGCCTTCTTCTTCAGCATTCTCGATTTCCTCGTGTCTTGCAGGTAACTCGTCTCGTGAACGTCTGTATAGTAAGCATACGTCAGCGCCTAAGCGCATTGAACATCTTGCGCAGTCCATAGCAACATTTCCGCCGCCGATGACGACAACTTTTTTGCCTATGCGTATTGGTGTGTCAGTTTCTGGAAACATGAAGGCTTTCATTAGGTTGACGCGGATCAAAAATTCGTTTGCAGAGTATATTCCGCCGAGGTTTTCGCCTGGGCAACCTGTAAACTGTGGTAAACCAGCCCCGCTGCCGATGAATACAGCGTCATAGCCGTCTTTCATTAGTTCAGGAATCGTGTGGATTCTGCCGATTAGGTTGCCTAATCTTAAATCAACGCCTAAGCTTTTGGATGTATGAAACTTCGTTTTGAACAATTGCTTTTGGTAAACGAAATTCTGGAATGCCATAACTTAATACGCCACCGCCAACATGCAGCGCTTCAAACATTGTAATATCATGGCCAAGCCTAACGAGGTCTGCAGCAACAGTTAATCCAGCGGGCCCGGCACCGATGACAGCAATTTTTTTGCCTGTAGATGCCGCTTTCTGCGGAATCTGAAATCCGTTATCACGTTCCCAATCTGCAAGAAAACGTTCTAAACGTCCAATGCTGATTGGTTCACCCACCTTGCCGACGACGCATTTGCTTTGACATTGCACTTCTTGAGGGCAAACTCGTCCGCATACAGCTGGCAACGCATTCTTTGCTTTAATTGCAGATATGCCTTCGGCGTACTTCTTTTCTTTAATCAGCTTTATGAATGCAGGTATAGGAACTTCTACTGGGCAACCAGTCGTACATTGAGGTTTTGGACACTGCAAACATCTATTCGCTTCTTCCTGAGCTTGCGCCTCTGTGTAGCCCAAAGCGACTTCGCTGAAGTTTTTAGCGCGTACCTTTGGGTCTTGTTTTGCCATTTCAACTGCTTTCTTGACTAATTTTGGTTTAGGCTTTGTTTCTGCCACATTTACAACCTCCTCGCATGTCCCACAGAACAGAACTTAAGCGTTCTTCGGGAAGCATCATTCGTTGACGTAAAATTAACTCGTTAAAATCGGTTTTGTGACCATCGAATTCCGGTCCATCTATGCAGCCGAAAAGCATTTTGCCGCCGACTGTGACACGGCATACGCCGCACATTCCCATGCCATCAATCATTATGGGTGTTAAAGTGACTATTGTCGGTATACCGTACGGCTTGGTTATTTCGCTGACATCTTTCATTAAGATAACTGGACCCATGACTACGCAGCGATCAAATTTTTCTTTCTTCAATAATTCTTTAAGGAAATCTAATCCCTTGTAACCTTTGGAACCATCATCTGTCGCCACATAAACAATGTCGCTTAATGCTTTTGCTTCATCTTCCATCATGATGAAGTCTTTTGTCCGAGCACCTATAATCGTGGTAACATTGTTTCCAGCTTCTTTCATGGCTTTAGCCTGCAAAAGCAGTGGAGCAATCATAACGCTTCCGCCTACACAGAGAACTTTGCCGAACTTTTTTATTTCAGAGGGATTTCCAAGTGGACCAGTAACGTTGTCTATGCATTCGCCTTTGCTTAGCAAGCCAAGCGTTTGAGTTGTTTTACCAACTTCGTGGAAAGCGAATGAAACGGTTCCTTTAGCGGTGTCGTATCCGCATATGGTTAAGGGAATGCGTTCGCCTGTTTTATTATGTATAACTATTAGGAATTGACCAACTGCAGATTTAGACGCTATGTCTGGAGCGTCGACTTCAAAGAGTTTTATTTTTGGGGCAAGTTCTTTTTTATTTACTATTTTGTACATTATTTTGCCTCCAAGAGTATTTCGCGTTTAGGTAAAGCTGAAATTTTCTCGTAAAACGCGTCTAGTTTCTTGTTGAAGTCGCCTGCGCATCGTGGGGATTCTTCGAAAAGCTCAAATCGATCGAGAAGACCCGTCTTTTTCAAACAGTTCTTTAAGACGCCCATGTTTCGCTCTGCAGTATCTCTTCCCTCTTGTAATTTGCAGTCCTTAGATGAGCAGACAACAGCCATTACACCGTCAAAACCGCAGTTCAACGCATTTACTACGTGAACCGGATCCAAGGATTTGAAGCAGGGAACTTCGAGAGCCAAAACGTTTTTGCCCGCGAAAATGTTGTTTGGGTTGTCTAAGGCTGAAAATTCTGACCATTGACAAATAAATGCGAGGATTACAGGATTATTACGCTTAGCTCTTAATTTTGATGCCGAGTTAGCATAACGTTTCAGTACGTTTTCAAATTCGAAGCCTTTTACTTGGATAGCATGATGCGGACAAACAAGTTGACATGCGCCGCAACCCATACATTTTTCGTTAATCACCTTTGGCGTCGCGAAAGATTCAAATTCTAAGGCTTTATAGGGGCAAATAAAGATGCATTTATCGCAGCCCACGCATTCATTGACGTTGTAAACTGCCTTGCGAGAGTATTTTACGATTTTAACTGCATCTTCATTGAAGCCTAATTGTTTGAGAACATTTTTTGATAATAAAAGCCGCTGAGTGTTAATTTTTGTGCCTTCTTTGTAGCGGCAAAAAGAGTCTTCACATTGGATGGAAACAACATTTTTTACGCCTGAATTAAGAACATCAAATATAAAGCTGGTCGGGATTCGACCCGAACAAGGTAACCTTAACGGTATGTAACTGTTAACTTTTAACCCTTGGTCTTTAAGAATTTCCTCAACTTCGCCTGTAGAAGGCGAGTTTCCACGGCACATTAAGACAAGAGTCTCGCCTGCGTCTTTTCCCGCAATTTGTTTGCTACTTTTTGCTTTAGCTCTGAGTTTCTTAACGCTGTTTGAGAGGTTTTCATAGTTGTAGTAATCCATGCTTATTGCGGATGTTGGGCAAGCGCTGTAGCATATGCCGCAAACTTGGCAATCTTGAATGTTTATTTCGACTTTTCCTTCTGAATCGCGTTTTATCGCTTCGAAAGGACAAATCGATTGGCAAACGTAGCATCTACCGCAAAGATCTTGATTAATTTCCACTACGGCTAGACATTTCTCTTCACTCATCTTACCTGAACCTCATTTCGCCTGAACTACGCTAACTGGTGCTTGTTTGGAAAACGTTTAGGATATATTTTTTTCTATACGTTTAACCTATTTCCTATAATAAGGACTTCGAATGAAGGCATAGGCTTCAAGAGCTGCCATGATTCCTTGACCAACGGCGGTTCCAATCTGTTTAACAGGATAATTCGAAACGTCTCCTGCTGCAAAAACTCCAAGCAGGTTAGTTCGCTGGCAAACATCAATCTTGATAAAGCCTTCATCATCAACCTCAACTCCTGACTCTTTAGCAAGTTGACTTTTAGGCGACTCGCCAACTTGGACGAAAACACCGTCAACATTCAATTCCCGAGTCATCCCAGTCTTGTTATCGTACAGCACAACAGAAGTCACAGTCTTTTCACCTTTAATTTCTTTAACTTCAGTATTCCAAAAAACAGTCACATTAGTTTTAGCAGCAATGTCCTTCGCTGTGGCTTCCTCAGCCCTGAAAGCCCCTCTTCGATGCGAAACAAAAACTTCAGCAGCTAACCCTGAAAGATACAAAGTAGTCACACAAGCAGAATTTCCTCCGCCAACAATCAGAACGCGTTTACCTTTAAAAAATGGACCATCACAAACGCCGCAATAACTAACGCCTTTTCCGAGAAATTCTTTTTCACCTTTGACGCCGATTTCTTTATGATGTGAACCAGACGCGATAATGACCGCTTTAGCACCATAAATAGAACGCGAAGTCTTTACAATTTTCTTTTCTTGCCTAAGATCTAAGCTGGTTACTGCTTCTAATTCATGGATCGTGGCGCCTATTTTTTTGCACTGCAAAGCAAATTTTTCTGCAAGTTCTCCACCAGTTATTTCAGTAAAACCAGGGTAATTCACAACAATCGGAACTTTACCGAGGACTCCTCCAGCGAGTTCTTCATCCAAAATTAACGTTTTCAAGCCGCTTCGAACAGCGTAAATTCCAGCTGCAAGCCCCGCTGCACCTGCACCAATTATTATTAAATCCCAATCTTCCATAATTGAGCCCATTGAAATTAGGGGTTAAGCATTTAAGAATTATTTGGTTGGCAAAATATTTAAGGCATGAAAGAAAAGAGTGGATTCCAGGACCCGTTTGAGATAGTTTACTGAGTTTCTGAATCTATACTTGCGCTTGAAAAGACCTTCATCAAATTGAATTAAGTCAGCCTCCACCAATCAATCAAGGCATGTAGCAGAGTAAAAGCTTCAATGTATCTCGTATCAGTGAAGGCTTCTTCTCCACCTATCAACACATCCCCATCAAGAACTAATACTCCATTTAATTCCTTGACCTTCACACTCACCACCAGTTTTATTCAGTTTTTTCTATTCTGCGCTGTTCAGATTTAAGACCTTTTAAAAAGCACATTTTTTCTCTTTTTTTGTCAATAATTTTTTAAACGTTAAATTGACTTACAGTATACGTTGCTACAATAAACTTAGTGATAACATGAAACTTGAGCGGTCAGATGTTGACCATCCACTATGGCGTAAGAAAGTAGACTCATCCCTTTTTCGACAGAGTGGTACGACTATCCCTCAATGGGCTTGCAGGATGTGGGAAATCGAAAAAGACTTTTCAGAATGCACATCAAGAAACCACCAAAATTCAAGAGTTAAAGTAAATTTCAAAGGAAGGCTATTCAAAGGATGGATGACGATAGCTAAGGAAGGACGAAAAACACCAGCTTACAGATTATGGTATGAACCTAAACTATCATATGAGTTGAAAGATGTTTTTGTTATGAGTTTTGTCAGAGACATTGAAGACAGGCTCAGAAAATCTAACGGATCAGAAACAAGGAGCATAGAAGACGAAATACCCTTCTGGGAATTCCTTGATATCGAATATCAGAGGGAAACAAAGCAGTTCTATTTCCAAGCTTACTATACGCAAAAACCAATGTTCTCTGAGTTATTCAAACATTTTATAGGGTCACCTGTGCTTCACAAAATTGATGATGAGTTAAATGAAAAGCCACCTTTCAGAATCTATAAGACTCATTGGAAACCGCGCAAGGAATTAGAGTTTGAATTAGGCGCTAATAATGTTCTGTACTTTCTCATAGACACTAAGAACAGACTTTTGTACGTTGGAGAAGCATCCAAGTTGATAGAGAGATTAAGCCAAGAGCATGCATCAATACCTAATTGGGATTACTTTCGGTATGATGTTCTTCCAGACGAGTTGTTTGAGCATAGACTATCATTTGAAAGAATGCTCATTAGGGATTTTGCTTCTCTGTTGTCTAACAGTTTGGTTGAACCGATACGAATCTCTGATTACAAATTAGTCAATGACAAAATCGATTCTTGAAAAATTTGACCGATAGAACAAAAAATATTTAGATGGTGGCAAGTTTGAAGGTTATTTATAAAATAACATATCCTAACGGTAAAATCTACATTGGAAAGGATTTAACAGGTACGTTTAGATATTTTGGCAGTCCAGATAGTAAACTTTTGGAGTCGGATTTTATTGATGAAGAAAAAAAGGATTTCACGATAAGAAGGGAAATTCTTTGGCAATCCAATGACGCAACAGATAGAGAAGTAAACAAGAAAGAAGTTGAACTAATTCTGAAATACAAATCGAATAATCCAAAAATCGGTTATAATAGGTCGCCAAAATTCAAAATAAAAGCACGCTAGTTAGTGATTTAAGCGTGCGCTTATGTTTTTAGCTGTGCGTATCTTCTCTGAAGAAAAAGCAAGTCAATATGTGGCATAGGTATAGGGGTCAATCTTTTTTGGAGTTCTTTGTCATGTTTTGTAACACAATGTCTTTATAATATGAAATGTCCTTAAACTGAACCCTTGTAAAAATATCTTGAAATTTCTCAAAATCTGATAATTGATAATAATCGGTTTTTTGAAATTCTAATTTGCTCATCTCTTGAGCATAGAAGATGTTATCTTCTGGGACTACGACCACAAGAATGGAATCATTCCAAAACTCTTTAACATTTTTAATTTCACTGGCTCTTATCATTGGCGGTGATTTGCTCCGCATCTTGACTTCTACAAGCATTACGTTTTGGTCATCGTAAACAAGCAAATCTGGAGAGCACCTAATTCTACGACCAGTCTTGGAGTTTCTTGTTTCTTCCGTAAGCTTTGACTTGACATCTGACAAAGTACTCTCATAACCATAAGGGCAAACTGAATATCCAGATTTTTGCAGCATAACCCTAATCATGTCCTTGTAAAAATTCCCTTTCAACATGCAATCGTAGTAGAATTGGCTCAATTTATTCACTTGTGCCTATTCTTTTAGGAATTAGAAAGAAAAACATTATGAATTTTGAATTTTGTTTATGGAAATCGATTCTTTTGACGAATTTAAGAAAATACTTCGCTCGCTGTTGATAACTCATAAATCTAATCGTTTATTTGCTCGATAACGCGCGCTTCAATAAATTAATTAGAGCCGTAGCTTCGTTTTTATCTAATCCAAGTTTGAAACCATGTGAGATTGGAGCTTCTTTTCCATACACCAGAATGAGTCTTTCAGTGCTATCGTAATCAACAACGAAATTACTTGTTTTCCCTACTCTCACAATAGGCTTTCTTTTTAGCAAAGGTGTACCAAAAGTGTTTTTGGCGCGCGTGCGGCGTCTAACGGGCTTAATGCTAAGAACACTATTGCTTATTAGTAGGCTCTGGTTTTTTCTCGACATAATTTCAAATTGTGCGAACTTATTATATGAGATTTATTAATTCGAGGTAAATATTTTGTATCCGTTATCATGCGCGCTCTATGGTAATCCTATATTCAATAATTTTAGCGCGCTGGCTTGTCCCTAAATTGAAACGCTTATTACTAGAAACGGGGTCTCGTATCTTGAGAACCAATCAACACAAGGAAGGTGAATCCCTGCGAGACAGGATGAACACGAAACCCTTGAAACCCTCTTCAAAAACGTTGACTTAAGCTTTGCCCACAAAATCCTAACCAGATGTTTCCACATTTCTGGTCCCGGAAGACCGCCCAGAAACCCACTCGGCCTCTTTCGAACTTTCTTAATCATGCGCATGAAAGCAGTATGCAGCCTAAGAGAAATGACCCGCATCCTAAACACAGACCAAAGAATCAGAAAGCTCTGTCTAATCAATGACAAACAAAAAGGCTACACACGAAGCGTTCTAAGCAGATTCTCCAAACGCGTCGGCGAAGAAAGCCTCAACAAAATAATAGACAGCAAAGTGGTCAAACTCCTGAAAGAACAACAAAGCGGTGAGGTTTATGTTGTTTTGGATGCTTCTTTCATCAAAGCTTGGAGTATTCGTCATCCAACAGATAATCAAACTGGCTATTCGGATGCTGACGCCCGAGTTGGCAGATCCGGACGATCCTTTGCATTAGGCTATAAGCTACATCTGTCGATTGACCACAAAACTATGCTTCCTCTTTCAAGCGTCTTTGTTTCTGCAAACCAAAATGAGAAGAAACATTCCTTGACTATACTTGACAAAGCCAAGAGAATTCTGCAACGGTGCAAAGCCAAGGTTAGAAGTGCAGTTGCGGATAGTCAATATAGCGATTCTAAGCTTAGAGGCGCTGTGGAGACGGCAACTATTCCTTATCCTGCGAATCACATGAAGGGTGTTGAGGGTCTTTTGCGAGTTGATAGGAAGTTTAGGACTTATGGATCTGAAGAACAAAAGATGGAATATCACAAAAGACCCCTATCGAGGCAGTTAACAGTTTTCTTAAGACACAGTTTAGCTATGGCTAACAACAAAGTCAGGGGTTTAGCGCAAGTAACATTCTATGCATTGTGCAGCATTCTTTGCCTTGTTCTAAACAGAGAGGCAGCTCAGAGGATTGGCAGATATGAAAAAGCAGTATCACCAACCTACTTCAACACATAATTTATGGACAAAGCGGCGCGCTGATCAAATTCACTATTTTTCATGATAAAAGTCACAGAATTTATATACATGACTGATTAAACACTCATTTATGTGATGAGAAACATGGCTAGACCGAAAAGCGAAGAAAAACGGAACGCTATCATGGCGGCAGCGACCCAAGTTATCGTTACTCACGGGCTAAGTGCACCGACGGCCACAATAGCTCAAGAGGCAGGCATCTCTAACGGTTCACTATTCACCTACTTCGAGACTAAAGCTAACCTTTTTAACCAACTCTACCTTGAACTGAAATCCGCGATGGCGTCCGCTTCCATGGATGGACTTCCAGCAGGGACCACGATTCATGATCAGTTGTTTCATGTATGGTCAAATTGGATGGACTGGGCGGTTAACAACCCTGGTAAGCGACGGGCACTCGCGCTGCTCGGCGTTTCAGATGAGATAACCCCTGCAAGTCGTGCTGCGGCGCGCAAAACCATGGCAGACATCGCTAAACTGCTGGAACAAGGTCGCTCAAACGGTCCTATTTGTGATGCTTCGATGGATTTTGTCGTTGCAATAATGAACTCAGTAGCGGAAGCAACGATGGATTTCATGGCTCAGGACCCAACCAACGCTACCAAATACTGCAAGATCGGTTTCGACACCCTCTGGCGCGCACTTGCTTGATTTTTCGAACTAAATAATGATTGACTAGACAAACATTTATATCGCATATTGATAATGACTGACTAGACAATCAACTACAGGTGGAAAAATGCCGAATGTTAAATCGAGTAACCCTGCAACACAGAAAGCGTTCATCGTCACAGGCCCGACCTCAGGCATAGGTCGCTCCACGGCACTCGAGCTTGCTAAGCTCGGCACAGTTATCTTGGTTGGCCGCGATCGCCAAAAGCTTGCGGACTTGCAGAAGACAATCGAGAAAATGGGACAGCGCGCGGTGTCGGTCATCTGCGATCTGTCGGAGCCTGCGAGCGTGCGGCACGCAGTAGCGGAGATCATCTCGCTGCATCTGCCAATCGTCGGTCTGGTCAACAACGCCGGTATCAGGCAGCAACGACCCACGAAGAATTCATTTGGCTGGGACATGACGTTCGCGACCAACCACATAGGGCCATTCCTACTTACCGAAGAACTCATTCCGCACCTGGCCGACGACGTGAACATCGTCTTTTTAGTCTCCGCCGTAGAAGACCCCGCACGTTCACTAGCCAAGCGCTTCGGCTTCCGTGGCGGCCGCTATATCTCTGCGGAGGCCAGCGCACGTGGCGAGTGGAAGCCTGGCGGCTCCAAGAATCCCGGCTTCGACGCCTATGCCACTTCAAAACAGTGCAGCCTTGCCACGGTATTAGAGTTCGCCCACGAGATTCCCCGATTACGCTTCAGCGCACTTGAACCAGGCCTCAATCCGGGCACCGGTCTTGAGCGTGAGGCCAACATCTTCTTACGTTTCTTTGCTAAATACCTCCTTGCGCCGCTCGCTCCTTTGATCCCACACATGAGCACCTCGAAGCGAACCGCAAGCGTAATCACCAAAATCTTGACCAATGAATCAGGCCAGACCGGCATCTACTACGACGAGCGCGGCCGTCCTATGACTGGCTCAGAGCTCGTGCGCAACCCGAAGTTCACAGCTCGCGTCGTTGCCGAAACGCGCGCCCTGCCTAGTTGGTGTATAAGTCAACACGATGAGAAATAGCGTGCGCGCCATGAAAACCCAACGTGGCCAGCATTTTTGAAGAAACGATTTCCACCTCACTTACTCTTTTGTTTTGCGTTTCAGGGAGTCTTCCGATTTTAGGGACAAGCCAGTGCGCTTAAGATTAACTCTTTTTAAAAAATTGATGGCATGTCGGTCTTCTATAATGTCCAATTGTTGGCAAAATCTAAATACGAAAAAGGCTTAACAACGAAAGGGAAAGAGAACCTCTTGGAAAGAATTAAAAATTCCCAAACAACATTGACTCTAATCGTAGCCACAATTATTCTAGTTCCAATTGAAGTTGTACTTTTCTACGCTGGAGTACTTGTATCTATAAATCAGACAGCGAGCAATGCCACATTTGTACTTACTGATTACGGGGTTTGGTATTTATCAGGTTTTGCTGTTTTGCCCATTTTATATTGTATAGCTGCTTCTCTGTTTTTCTCGCCAAAAAGGATTGTTTCTCCTTTAAATATCCAAATTTTTGCTTGGATGACGTTTGCTGCAATCGAGTTTCTACATATGTACAATACTCTTTACATAGGTTACTATATTCCAACTACTTCAATGATAAATACCATGTTTTCTCAATGGGTTTTCGTAGCATTCATCTTATGCTTTGTTTTTATTTTTGCTGGATTCGTTCAGCTCTTTATAGTCAGATTAGTGGTAGGTCCTAATTTGATTGGCGTGTCAAGAAAAACGTATTTTATCAATGCGAATTTCAAAATTGTTGATGATGTAATAGGTAAAGTGGAAGATTATAGAAGAAAAGAAGAAAGCGACGGTTATCTTGTTTACAAAATGCCCATTGGTTTTGTTGATAGTGTTTTAATGGTCATAGGTTCAGATGCAAATGATAAAAATCAGTCGATTCTTGCGACGGTCGCTTATACCTCTGGAATTTACTCTTATCAACAGACAGATGCTTCGGGAGCTATCAGAGATAAGACTGTTTTTGAAATAGAAGGTAGATTAAGACACGTTGATTCTCCAGCTATTATCAAAGAGTCAAAGGACGAATTGTGTGACCCTATTTCGATGATAGCCTATGATTTGGCGATTAAACCTACGCGTACTCCCTTTAAGAGAACCGAAAAACTTGTTTCTCAAATTCCATACTTCTATAAGGCAGTTATGGTTGTTACATTTATTTTAATTTTGATAGTACAATTTGCATTTTTTACACCATATATTCATATTGATACCAACACGTGGATAAGCACAACTATACTTTTAGTATTTGCATTTCTTGCGGAAGCCGTAATACCTTTGAGAGATGAGATTCAACAAGCTTTAAAGAAAAAATAAAGATTAACTCTTTTTCTAAATTACTTTTTTAAGTCATTTTTTAAATCTTTTGGTTAGATTGCTTAGAATTTGAAAAAGTTATAAGCGAATATGATTAATGGAGTTGTTATGCGAAATTATATTCTAAGTCCTTTGGAACGAAAAATCATAAAAGAATATAGAAACTGGTGAAAAGAAGGACTGTTTTAGTATTTTGCTCCATCGTCTTAGAAAATTTGATGATAGTCAAATTAAAAGTGACGAAGAATTAATTAAAAAATTTTTAGATAAAAATAAAATGACAAATGCTTAATTTTACGATAATGAATACTTGCGGAGCGCGGCGCGAAGCGTGTTAAATTCTCTTGCTTTGCGACTTTTTGTGAAAAGGCATGCAAGATTTCAGTCCATCCCTCTTGGTGAAAATTTACTCGGCGAATCTTCCGTGTCCGCTTGAGATGGTTCAAAATTTACTGATTAGCCACTTGAACTTGAACATTATGACGGCAAACGTGGGCATTAAACGCTCAATCTGCTTATTCAGATTAATTTCATTTATTTCGGATGAGTTAAACCTATAGTTAAACAAAAGGACTAACCAAGAAAAAAGTTGAATTAAAAGTTGGACGAACAATTAAAACAAGTTTAATTAAAAGTTAAACTATGGAAGCAAAACTGCAGTTGGTTTTCTTATTATCGTCAAGAGCAAATCAGGGTTTTCCGAGATTTACCCTGTTATTCGCGGGTTTTCCCAGATTTTCAGGACATTTCTGGACATTTACCAACAAGTCTTCAGGCCTGTTTTCGCGGCTCCTCCAAAGTCAGAAAAGCCAAAGCTGAAAGAGAACCAAGCATAACTACCCCTAGGTCTTGCGAGCTGCCAACTGCATTCCAGCTTTACCGGCAAGTTTACCAAGAACGTGCTCAACAGTGATTTGCCGAGCATTTCTTGTCCGCGTATTAGAAATGGTATTAAAGTCGTCTATGAAATATAATTGCTGAAGACTGTATGCCAAATAATTTGCCTCCTGAAGCTTTGGATAAATGGGCTGAAGTAGAAGCTGCACATACCCCAAAAGAGAAACTGCAGAAAATGCAGGAATTCCTAAGCACTGTCCCTCAGCATAAAGGCACTATGAAGCTTCGAGGCACCATCAAGAAGAGAATGGCAGTCATCCAAAAAGACCTTGACCACAAGAAACGCATGGGAACAGGCAAAAGCAGTGGCGGACCGAAACTTTTCATCGAGAAGGAAGCTTCCGCACAGATAGCCTTGATCGGCACAACAAACGTGGGCAAAAGCTGCTTAATGAATGCCACAACAAACTCAAAAGTGCTCGTTACACCTACGCCTTACAGTACACATGAACCAGTACCGGGCATAATGAGCTATTTAGATGTGCAATTCCAAATTGTCGAAGCACCAGCAGTAATGGAAGGCAGCGCAGATGGACGCGGAACAGGTCACGTAACACTTGGATTGGCACGCAATGCTGATGGCTTAATTTTAATGGTTGATTTGTCCAATAATCCAGTGGAGCAGTTGAAGCTGGTTTTGGGCGAATTGGAAAAGAGCCGCGTTTTAGTAAATAAGCCTAGTGGAAAAGTAGAGATTGATCGACGCCATGCTGGAGTTGGCTTAAGGATTATTCTTATCGGCAAATTGCTTGATTGCAACATGCGGGATGTCGAAGAGCTTATACGCACCTATAAAATAAACGATGCAATCGTGAAAATCACCGGCGAAGTAAGTTTAGACGATGTAGAGGACGCCATTTTTGAAACCACCACGTACAAGCCGGCAGTAATTGCCGCGAACAAGACAGATTTGAAGGGGTCAGCAAATAACTTGAAAGTTTTAGAGAAATATGTAAACGGTAATTTGCCTATCGTGCCCATGTCATGCGAGAAAAAGGTTGGATTTGAGGCGCTGGGCAAAGCACTCTTCGAGTCTTTAGGCGTAATTCGAGTTTATACAAAGGAACCCGGCAACAAGGTGCATAGCGACCACCCTTTCGCTCTTAAGCGAGGCACCACCGTTAACGAATTGGCGAAAAACATTCATAAGGAGCTTGTCTCAAACTTCATGTTTGCCATGGTTTGGGCTAAGCGTTTGCCGTTTAGTCCCAAGAAGGTTGGGTTGAATTTTGTTTTAGAAGACGGGGATATAGTAGAAATACACACTAAAATCTAAATTAAAAAATAGGAAAAAAATATCGTTTTTGATTATCTGCTTGATTGCGCGACGCGTTCGATTTCGTTGCGTTTAGCGACGCCTGCACTTTTGATATCCTTGTTTGCTGCTAACACAAGTTCGTCTGCAAGTGTTTCTTGGATGCTGCGCGGGTTGTTTATGCTTGCGGCTCTGGCGCCTTCAGTGATATGGCGTAGGGCAAGGTCGATCCTGCGTTGCGGTGCAACGTCAACAGATAAGTGGTAGACGACTCCACCGTAACTGATTCTTGTTGTGTCTTCGCATGGTGCAGCGTTCTCTACGGCTTTTACAAGTATCTCGATTGGGTTTTTTCCTGTGCGTACGTTGATGATTTCAAACGTTTCCTTGACTATGTTTGTGGCTTTGGCTTTTTTGCCGCTGTTTTTGCCTGAACGCATTAGACCGTTGATTAAGCGTTCTACTATGTTGACTTTTGCTTTGCGGAACCTTTGATGTTCATGTCTGCCCATGCTGTGGGGCGCAACCATTGGGGTTAAGTTCAGGTAGCGTTGCAAGCCTATGTCTTCGACTTTAATATCCTTGAAGCTCCATTTTTGAAAAAGCTTAATTTCTTGTGGTTGAGCGACTGATTGTGTACTCATAAAAATTACCTTGCTGGCTTTTGCTTTCGCCCGTAGACAAGCTCATTTAGTGAAACGCCGTTAATCATGACTACTTTCCAGCGTACTCCTGGAATGTCTCCCATGGCGCCTCCTCTTGTTCCGCCTATGCCTTCAACAACAACTTCGTCGTGCTCGTCAACTACATTTAACGCCCCGTCTCCGGGTAAAAACGCGGTGATAAGACGACCATTTTTAATGAGTTGCGTTCTTACGCATTTACGGATAGCGCTGTTGGGTTGTTTTGATTCGACACCTACTTTTTCTAGAACGATACCACGTGATTGAGGCGCACCCTGCATCGGATCAACCTTCTCGTCTAGCATAAGCATGCGCCTGTTAAAGTAACGGTTTGACCAGCGAAAGTCTTTCCGCTTCTTTTTTAATTGCCTTGCGGCGAATTCGCCTCTTGGAGACTTGGAACCCATACTAAAGATATTCCTTCTTTTGCACAAGCATAGTTTAAACACCCATATATAAACAAAACGAACAGAAAGCACTACTTGTATACCTTTCTTTTCTTCATAGAAAACGCACATATTCTTGATAGTTGTGCTTTCAGCAAAATGGAGAAATAAAGAAAACTGGTAGCTTAGGAGGGCAAAAAGGGGGTTTAGCCGAATTTGTAGTGTTTTTTGATCTTCTGCTTTATGGTCCAAGTGCATTTTAAGCCGGTTGGAAATATAACGTAGTCGCCTTCGCCGAATTCTATGGTTCCGTCAGGTGTTTTTACGGCGGCTTTTCCTTTTAGGATTAGGCATGTTTCTTGTTCAGTGTAGTCCCATGGAAAAGTCGATTCTTCTTTTTCCCAAATTGGCCAGGAACTTGCTTCTTTGCTTTCTTTTTGAGTGGGCTTCTTTACTGTGGGTTTCACTTAAATCACCTAGATTGTCAGAAATTGACTTGTAAGTAATTAATTCTTTGCTTTGGTTTTAAGTTTTTCTTCGATTCAACTTTACCAAGTTCTAGTCCTGAAGCATCTAAGAATTTTGGGAATTGAACGATGTATTAACCTACAGTTTTGAATTGCCTTCACTATACTGTCATAACATTTATTGATAAAAAATTCAGCAGGAAAATAATTTTTTTAATTTGAACATCATTTCCGTCTGCTTCTTTCATGTACAATCTTCGTTTTATTACTAAAATAATTCACCAAAACACTTAAGTGCGCAGGAAATCTAAATGTCTCCTAAGATTCAAAAAAACAGGAAGATGAACCCAAATTGGCTGTTGAAGGTTTTTTCGAAAACAAAAGGCAACCTGTAGAAGCTAAAGTCGGAGAATTAACCCCCCAATCACGAGCGGTTAATGTTACGGCCAAAGTAGTATCCAAAACAGAAACAAGAGAAATCCCAATGGGAAGAGATGGATCCCCGCACAAAGTATGCGACGCACTAATCGGTGACGAAACAGGCGTGGTATACCTAACACTTTGGGACGATAAAATAGAAAAAATTAACAATGACGACACAGTTCGCATAGAAAACGGTTACGTAACATTATTCAAAGGAAATATACGCTTAAACATCGGAAAATACGGCAAACTCGAACCCGCAAAAGAACCACTAGCAGTTGAAGTAAACAAAGAAAACAACGTTTCAAGCAAAGCATATGAACAAGAAAGACGACCCTACCGAGGTGGAGGAGGCAGAGGCAGAGGATACGGCGGTGGCGGCGGTTATGGTGACAGACGAGGCGGTGGCGGCGGAGGCTACGGTGGCGGAAGAGACAGAGACCGAAGAGGCTCTGGCGGCGGTTACAGACAAAGATACTAAGCTAGTATTCGCCGAATAAAAAATCCTTTTTTGCTTTTTTGCTTTCCACGTCTTTGTTTTTTTAAAGCCCAAAATATGCATTTAGGATAAAATGAAAGAGTCTTTAGAGTAATTATAAATCGAATTCATTAGTTACTTGCCAAGGCTAAAGAAACCTGGACGTTCTTATTTTAGATTCCAAAGCATGAAAAATAGAGGGATTTATTTTAGGCTTCTTTCTTTAATTATTGTTTTCTCTGTTTGCTTTATCTGCTGGGGCACGTAATCTTCTTTTGCTAGTGTTTGGCGTAGTTTTAGAATCATGCCTGGGACATCTATTTTCATTGGACAAACTTCTTTGCATCGTCCACAAAGTGTGCATGTATAAGCAATTGGCGCGGCGTTCTTTAATCCTCCCAATAGAAATGCGGTTAGAATTGCTCCTATTCCTCCCATGTAACGATGACCGAAATAGCCTGCAGTTAAAGGATATACTGAGCATTCGTAGAAGCAAGCGCCACATCGCAGGCAGTAGAGTGCCTGTCTATAGGTATCGTTCTTAATCATTTCAGTTCGGTTATTGTTCAATAGGATTACGTGGAGTTCTTCGGGCCCATGAGCGCCGTAAGTTGTTTGTTTTTCAATGTCACCTGTCTTGCTGGGAGAGCTTATAAGACTGACGTAAGAAGGAGCTTTATAATTGGCGTATCGTGAAGCAACCTCAACTACAAGCATTCCATCTTGCAAGGTCGGCACGATTTTTTCTAAACCAGCGATTGCTATGTGCTTCCTTGGGAGCCCTGTTGTAAGTCTGGCGTTGCCCTCGTTCTCTATTAGAAATATTGTTCCTGTTTCAGCGGCTATAGCGTTGGCTCCGCTTATTCCAATGTTTGCTTTGAAAAAGATATCGCGCAGAAAAAGTCTTGCCTCCTTCACGAGGACGCCTATGTCTGGACTGATAGGTTTTCCCATGATTGACGAGAATAATTCGGCGACTTTTTCCTTTGGAACATGTATTGATGGAGATAGAATGTGCATTGGACGACTCTTGAGATGTTGAATTATGAATTCTCCTAAATCTGTCTCATAGACTTCGCAGCCACGCTTTTCAAGGAAATCGTTCAAGTCAAGTTCTTCGCTGGTGAAGCTCTTAGATTTGACTATGATGTCTTTTTCCTTTGTTATTTCAGAAATGTATTTCAGAGCATCCTCTGGCTTTTCAGCGATGAAACATTGCCCTTTTAGGTCTTCAATCCTGTCTTTAGTCTGTTTTACAAGCTCATCCACATGCAATAATGAGTATTCTTTGATATCCCTCAATTGCGCTGCTTTTTCCTTAACTTTCGGGTAAAGCTTCAGGGCTTCATCTCTGTTACGCCTGAAGGATTCAACAGCCCTTGACAAAGCTAAGTGAATAGTTTCATCTTCCATTGCGTTCCAAAGTTCATCCCGGTAGCGAGCAAAAGTTTCATCTATTCCCTTTTTTGCGTCTTCAGTCACTCTAATCACCTAATGACATGTTCAAAATTTTAGCCAAATTATACACCTTAATGCCCAATGGGGTACCATCCTTGCTCCATGCCCGTTGAAGATTACTTACGCATTGAGGGCACTCCGTGACAATTGCCCAAACATCATTTGGAACATGGTCTTCTTCTAATATTTTACGGCTAGCAATATTTACAGAAAGTGTTGGGAAATATGCTGAAACCAGCCCTCCTCCACCGCAACAAGTTGACAATTCTCGGCTAAACCTTGGCTCATACAAAGATAGATTCGGAATCATCTTCAGCACTCTTCGAGGCTCATCAAAAATCTTTGAATGCCTACCCAGTTCGCATGGATCATGATACATAACCTTAATTTTCAAAGGCTTTAGCATTGATGCCTTTAAAATGCCTCGATCTATGAGTTCGCAGTAATACTGTGTTATATGAGAGACTCCGAAACGGAAGCTTACTTTTGAGAAGATTTGGGTAAAATTCATTAAAAGCCCTGTAACAAGCTGGACATGCTGTCACAACCCTCTTTTTATCACCAATTTGGCGTATGTTTCTTTCTGCAAACCTTTTGGCCTCATCATTGTTTCCAGAGAGGATCAATGGGAAACCGCAACATTCTTCTTTGTCCAACGTTTCAAACTGGACTCCAAGACGATTTAACAAGCGGGTTATCTCTTTGTGAAGATCAGGTAAAACGTTTCGATAGGCACACCCAATCCACAATAATGGGCGCTCATCCATGTTCGATTTTGCCATTCAAGCGTACACTTCGGTTAATTTTCGAGAATGTATAAAGTTTTGCGAAGCGCACTAAAGAACATTTAGGAATAGCCATCAAAAACTGTACAATCGACTTGAATTTTTAAGAATTCAGGCAATCAGGCGATTTGCTGTAAAGTATTGTTTAGTAAGACAGAGGTCAGTTAAAAATGGCTTTTGCAGTAATTTTTTTTCTGTTTGATTCTTTAATTTGTGAAATAGTCAAAAATAGTTATGGAAAGTTTTTTAAGTAAACTCTATGGAAATAAGGAACCAGTGAATGTGCATGCGATTGGATTATATAATGTACGTTGTTGCCGGACTATTTTTTGTTGTAACAATAATTTCCTACGTAGCAATATCTATGGAGATGACAGAACACCAGCTGTGGGTTGTATCCACAGTCGTCTTAGGCTTGCTTTCTATCGGCTTCGGTTACTTTCAACGACCAAAAGCTTTGATGCAAGCCCCACAGACAAGTATACAGTCAAATGTACAGTCAAATGTAGCGGTGTCAGAGACTGTTGTCCCGCAAACAATTCAAATTCCTGCTGAACCTGTGGCAGTTGTTGAAAAGCCACCAGTCATCGAAAACACCGTAACCGTAGAATCTCCAACTCAACCATTATCCCCAACGCCATCGCCAGCAACTGAAACAACAACCTTGCCAGATACACAACCAGTTACACATGTTAAAAGATCACAAGTGAAAAGACTCAAAGGAATTGGGCAAAAAAGAGCTGCACAATTGAATGCTTTAGGAATCAGCAGTTTTGAAGAATTAGCAAATGCATCAGCTGAAGATGTAGCAAAGAGCCTTCAGATATCGCCTAAAATTGTTAAAAGATGGATTTCCGAGGCAAAATTAAGAGCAAAATAAATAACAAGATAAAAGGTTAAAGCGGCAAAATCTTAATTATATTCCGTTTTTCAAGTCTCTTTAGTGCATCTAAGCACTCGTCTCTTTTCTTGCCGTTAATATTTAGGGTCTGCATGATATCGCCCACTGAGGCACCTGATTTGCCGAAGTTTTCGTGGCGCTTGTGAAGGTGGAGAATAATAGATTTTTCGAGTTTTCCGCATCTCCAAGTAGTATTGCGTATTAATACAACAAATGTTTTAACAAGCGTTTGTTCGTTGGTTATTTTCTCTTCAGAGCCCACCCCAAATTCCTCATAATTCAAATCGCAAGATTGTTTTTAAATGTTTGTTCTCAATGTTGCACCCAGAGTTGAAGCAATTATAATCTTTTGCTGAGGTATAATCCATGGGATTTTCCATAGTATCCTTCCAGCCTACCTGCCTCTTGGTATCCAAGTTGCCTATAAAGCCTCAATGCAGCCTCATTTCCCTCTCTAACTTCTAAGCGACAATCAACTATCCCTTTCTGTTTCAAGATAAGTTCCATTTCCTTCATAAGCTTCTGTCCGATACCTCGGCGTCGATGATTTGGGGAGACATTTATCGTTATTATATGACCATAAGTATCTTCATCACTTTCTATTCGAAAAATAATAAACCCGACGATTTCACCGTTCAACCGGGCGATTAACCCAAAAGTATCGTGGTCGCTTAGAAGATACAATAATTGGCGCTTAGTAAACGCTTCATGATCAAAACATAAAGTTTCTAACTCGTATAATCTATCAAGAAACTTTATGGTCGCACCTTCAATTACTAATTCCTGCATACACCTTTAAACAAAAGAAAACATGTGTAATTTTTAGTTTTTTGATGGATTTGAAATTTCAGGCGTTTCAGGTGCTTTCATCGGTCTTAATTCAAGATATTGTTGGGCAACAAAGCCTAAGATGAACCTGAGCCAAAGAGTCAAAAACCGTATAAGTAGAGTGGCTACAGCTGCAACCCCAAAATTCCCTATAAAGATACCATATAATAAACTCATGAGTACATCAGGAATCCCAACTTGAAACGGTCCAAAAGGTATAGCAGAAACAACTAGAATTATTCCTGCAGTTATTGCTACTGCTCCAAAGGAAATTGGGATTCCAAGCGATAGGAAAACTAGGTATTGAGTTGTGAGACTGAAAACCCAAGTGATCACCATTAAGAAGAAAGAGAATGCCACTGATTTCATGTTCTTTTTATAGTGATTCATTGATTCATGGTAATTTTGAGCAATTTCCGAAACGTTATTCTGTAGATTTCCAAGATTCCATTTGTTACGGCTGATTTTTGATGAGAATTTTATCATGGCATTGATGAACTTGGCGCTAACTTTATCGTTAGTTAAAAGTACAATTAAGACGACTAACGCTGCTGCAATGGCGACCGTTAAAGCTATAATATAATTTAAGCCTCCTATATGGACTAAAAACTGATTTTTAATCGCGTCCGGTTCGTTTAAGAGCAAAACTACTCCGATGATTAAAATTAAGACATTCATGCCCATTCCGATGAACCTGTGTATAACAAGCGAAGCCATTGCTAGGCCGCTTCTTGTTTTTCCATGCTCTTTGGTGACTAAGTAAACTCGAGTTAAATCGTTGCTAGCAGACCCGGCTGGGAGTAAGATGTCAACAAAATTTCCGTAGAAAACATACAGGTTGGCACGTAGAAAAGACAACTTTACCGATAGACTATCTAGAAGCGTCTTCCATGAATACGTGAAAAAAACCATTTCAAGCAAACTTGAAACGGCTGCTAAGCCATAATAAAGCGGGTTTACTTTTTGAAAGTCCACGATAATTTGCGATAAGCCACTTTGGCTAATTGTGTTAATGACAAATATGTATAGTAGAAAAGCAGCTATTCCTGCAAGCGGAACTAAGATAGTTTTAAGATTAAGTCTGGTCTTCTGCAATGTCATAGGATCGTTTACTCGGCGGTAAACGCATAGTAATTAACAATTATATACCTTATCCAAATCCAAGGCGCTTTGGGTCGTATGCTTAGGATTGTATGCTGATGAATTTTAATCGTATTTTTTGACTTTTATCATTTTTCGGAAGTTTTTTAGGTCTTTTGAAACGCTTTGCAACAACTTCATGTCTTCCACCGATTTTTCGAACTGTATCATTTCTTCATTGAGTCTACGAAGAGCCTTTTCTTGAGTCATTCCGATTCACGCTTGTTATTTGGTGATGGGAGGGCTTGTTTAGCGGCTACAACAGTTCAATCCGTAGTCGAGGAGAAAGGAGAAGGCTTCGAAAACGGAAAAATTTTTTACCGTTGTAGCCGCCAAGTAATTAAGCCCTCCAATCACGTCATAAGACTTACGAAACTCTAAATATAAGACTTATGAATTGCAAATAAAGATTAAGTTGAAAGCTAACCGATGGCCAAAATGCCTTCTAAAATCCTGGTTTCTGGAACATCTAACTGCTTTGATAGCCACATTCTTAAAAGCGAAACTAACTTTGGTAACTCGCCGCTGTAAGAGGCTATTTGATTGCCCTTTATTGCATCAACTTGGAACGCTTTTTCGGCTTCTTTATACATGAATGATATTGTTTGCGATTGTGACGCCAAATTTTGGAAATCTTCCCATTGTTTGCACCGTAGAATTACAGGAGGACCGCTTTGCACTGAAGGTACAGCAGGGGTAAAAGTGTTCGAAGTTGCATTTGCTGAACCGAGTTTTGGAGTCCTAATGGTTGATGGAGTAGGGGTTTCTTTAGGTGAAGTAGATAAATAGCTAATCAGGTTTGTTACTTCATTCTGTAAGCCGTTTATTTTTTCCTCTACTTTCTCCACTTTTTTGCTTACTTCACCGGTTTCGCCCAAACGTTCTGTTACTGTTCCTAATTCGTTTATTAGTCGGTCTAGGTCTTTTTCGTGCTCTTTAAGTACGTTTACGATGAAGTCTAAGGCTTCGAATGCTTCATCTTTGGATTGCGGTTTCTTCGACATGCTTTGTACATCCCGGACTTATCTGATAGTTTAATATACCAAACCATAAATAAACGTAACGAATTCTCAAAACTTATCTTAGTGCAGAGATAGATATAATGATTATCAATATTGAATGTGCTTTCGTAAGATATAATATATCAATAGGAAAGTACCCTAAAATAGCGACATAAAACAGCCCCTTTTAAGCGCTTGCATAAATAAAGCCTTAGCTAAGTTTAAACTCTGCAATTAATAATAAGTAAAGCACTAAATTTAGAGTGGGGGAAGCATGGAATGGTAAATCCACCTCATCGAACGCGCGGCGTGAAGGTTCTAAAAGCCGTTTCTTCACCCCTCAGGCTTCAAATTCTCAACTTATTATTCGATAAAAGCGCTCTCTCATACACGGAATTGATGAATGCGCTTAAGATGAATCCCAGCCGAGATGCTGGAAGATTTGCTTATCACCTAAAGTTCCTTTTAAAGGCTAACTTGGTTGAAGCTGATGTTGAATCAAAGAAGTATTTCTTGACAGATCTTGGCAAAATGGTTCTAGATGTTTCTGATAGAATTGAGAAAAACGCTGTTAAACCACGAGGAATGCTTGTAAGAACCTCGCATTTAACGCTTGAAGAATTTGACGCAAACAAAATTGCGAATTCGCTTATAGCTGAAGCAAGAGTACCCGTTGAGTTAGCCCAAAAAGCAGCTAAAGAAGCTGAGAAACGCTTGCTAAAGTCCAAAACCAAGTACCTGACCGCTTCACTAATCAGAGAAGTTGTAAATGGGATACTAGTCGAAAAGGGCTATGAAGATTACCGCAACAAACTAACCAGAGTAGGCATGCCAATTCACGAAGTAACTCTATTGATAATATCGAAACAGAAAATACAAGATTCAACAAGCATTCTGGCAAAAGCAGGCCAAACAGTCATAGGTGAATACACGCTTCTCAACATTTTCCCAAGAGACATAGCTGATGCACACCTCTCTGGCGCAATTCACATAGACGGTTTAGGCACGTGGATTTTAAAACCAAACGAAGTAATCCACGACATGCGGTTTTTCTTCCAAAACGGCATCATTTTTGATGACCCGCATGAATTTTCAACGCGCCCACCAGACAACTTCGAATCGGCATTAATCACCATCTTTAATGTACTTTTGCATTCAAGTAAAGAAGTAAATCGCATGCAAACATGCAATTACTTCACTGTGTTTCTTGCACCTTACGCAAAAGGTCTTGATCGTCAAAGGATTAAGGAAAGTCTGCGGTTATTCCTGCTCAACTTAAACAAACACGTCCAAGTAACGCTAGGCTTAGAGCTTTCAATTCCAAAAGTGGTAGGGGAAAAACCAGCCATCGGCCCAGGAGGAAAAATTAATGGGAAATATAGCGATTTTGCTTCAGAAACCGTGTTACTGGCTGATTTAACCGTTGAGGTAATGATGGAAGAAAGCGCAATCAAACCATTATTTAGCCCTAATCTAGTCTTAAAAATAGACAAAAACGTTTTAGCTGATGAGAAAGCAAAGAAAGTGCTTTTGAAAGCACATCTACTGGCTACAAGAAACGGAATTCCTAACTTTGCATGTATGATTCAAAAAGAAGTTGAAGACAATTCTTTTTCTGCCACAGGAGCTAGTTTTTCACCAGACTTAACTGATGACTGGGAAACAGATACGCTCCGTACGGGGTGTCTTGGGTATGTTACCATAAACATTCCGCGGATTGTTCAAGAAAGCAATATGGAAAAGAACAAGTTTTTTGAGATTTTAAGAGATCGGTGCGAATTAGCTGCTCGTGCCTTAGATATTAAATATAACGCTATAAAAAAATATGGCAATAATACGTTACCATTTCTTCTAAAAAAGGCTAAGGGTGACGCGTACTTTAGGCTTGAAAATTGCTTGCGATTAATAAATTTTGCAGGTTTAAATGAAGCAGCAGAATCTTTCACTGAAAAAGCAGGCAGAGTTGAAGAAAACAGCAAGTTTTTCGAAGAAGTGATACAGGAAATTCAAGCTTTCAAGGTGATACTCGGAAGACGACTTGGAAGACGTCTGTATCCTGCAATAATTTACAGTCCTGAAGCATCTGAAAGACTTGCGCGACTGGACATCGAGAAGTACGGGATAGCTAAAATCAAGTTTTCTGGAACAAGAGAGAAGCCTTACTACTCAACAACTATACATTTGCAGGCAAACAGTGAGAATTTTGGATTTGCCCCTGAAGATATAAAGATTGGAAAGAAGCAAAAAGGCTTCAAAAGCTGTTTTCTCGGCATAATAGATTTGCATGAGGCTGAATACACCCCGGAAATGCTTTTGAGTTTTACAAAGCAATTAATAGAGAATCAAACACTTAATTTCTTCACATACAATCGAGTAATTAGTTACTGTGACAACTGCAAGAAAAGCTGGTTTGGAAATCTTCACAAGTGCCCCACATGTGGATCCATAAACTCGATAGCAAAATTTGACAGGTTTGATTCAGCCTAAGTTCTATTTGGTTTCGCTTAAAACCAACGTTAGCAGTGCCATTCTGACTACAAGTCCGTTCCATGCTTGCTGAAAATACCGTGCATGCGGCGTTTTATCAACTTCTGGAGCTATTTCATCTATTCTTGGAAGAGGATGAAGAATAATCATGCCTTTCTTTGCGTTCAAAATTGTATTTTTATCTATTTTGTAGGTGCCTTTTAGCTTCGCGTATTCAGCTTGATCAGGGAAACGTTCCTTTTGAATTCTTGTTACATACAAGACGTCTATTTCTTGGATTATTTTTTCAAGATTTGCGTCTTCTACAACATTTATCTTCGTTTTTATCGTTTTCAAAACACTTTTTTGCATACGAAGAGTCTCTGGAGAAATCAGGTGCAACTCAACATTGTAATTCATTAGCGCATAAGCAAGCGAGTGAACAGTTCTACCATATCTTAGATCGCCAATTAAGGCTATTTTCAAGTTGTCTATAGTCCCTTTTTCTTTTTGGATAGTGTACAAATCTGTGAATGCTTGTGTTGGATGCTCTTCTGCACCTGTCCCAGCGTTAATTATTGGCTTTTCGCTTATTTCAGCCGCTAATTTTGCTGCTCCTTCCAATGGATGACGGAGTGCGATTACGTCAGCATAATTCTCTACTGTGCGAATTGTATCCGCAAGGTTTTCTCCTTTTTTGATGCTTGCTTCTTGGGGTTGCGTGAAACCTATGGTTGTTCCGCCTTGTTTCTGCATAGCTGCTTCAAAGCTTAATCTGGTCCTTGTTGAAGGTTCATAGAATAGCGTGGCAAGAATTTTTCCTTTTAGGGTGTTTGTGCCTGTTTTTGCTTTTGGCTCCATCGACTTGCTGAACTGCAAAATTTGGGTGATTTCTTGTTTAGTAAAGTCTTGAATTGATATTATATCTCTATTTTGAAGCGCCATTTGAAGTGCCTTAGAATAAGATGGTTTAGATGAAGTAATTAACGTTTTTGCGCTTGCTAAGGCTTATATGTTTTTGTTGTTGTTATGTGTTTGCAACACAATTTTAATAATAACTTTTCATTTTTATAAAAATTAAGTTAAAGTTTTGAGGTGTTTAAATTTGGGAACGATTTTAGAAGAATTAGATCCTAAAAACCTTTCAGTTTCTTATCGTGGGTACATGCCAAGAGTACACGAAGTTCGTTCACCTTGTCAATGGCTTGAGCATTGCGATGGAGGAAAATGTCCATATTTTGAGAGAATTAACGGAAACTTTTACTGCTCAAAGCGCGGCATCCCTTAGCTATCGAATATAAGTGCTTATTGATGTTTAAAGCTCCTTCACTGGTGTAAATTTAAGGTTTTATGCTTACTAGATTGCTGAGCTTGCGTAGTTCAATAATTTCGTTGATTTTAAAAAGAAAAAAGAAGTTTTTCTAGGAAATTTACTGAAGAAGCCTAAATGCACCTACGTTTTCGTTTGATTCAAAGTGTTTGTCGGAGCTTGACCACTTTTTTTTGCATAATGTAATCCTTGTTTTTCCTTCAAGATTTTTCCATCCTTTAGAAGCAGCATTCGCTCTGTGTGGGAAGCCACTTGGCCATCATGGGTAACCATAATTATTGTGGTTCCTCTGTCAATGTTCAGGTTTGCAAGTAATTTTACGATATCTTTCTTGTTCTGGCTGTCCAAGTTTCCAGTAGGCTCGTCTGCAAGAATTACGGCGGGGTTGTTTGCTAATGCACGAGCTATTGCTACTCTCTGCTGTTCCCCAGCACTAAGCCGCTGTGGTCTATGTTCTTCTCTGCCTGAAAGACCAACCATTGCTAACAGTTCGCTGGCACGCTTCTTTCGGCTTTCCGAAGATTTAATGCTCGTCTCCATCGGTAACTCAACGTTTTCTCTTGCGTTTAGGTATGGCAGCAGGTTGAAGGTTTGAAAAATGAATCCCATTTTGTCTCTTCGGATCTTGTAGAGCTGGTTTTCAGGGGTGTTGGTGATATCAGCGCCGTCTAACACAATTTTTCCAGTACTTGGCTTGTCAATGCAACCTATGATGTTTAATAGGGTGGTTTTGCCGCTGCCTGAAGGACCCATGATCGCTAGAAACTCGCCGCTGTTTACTGTCAGGTTGAGGTTCATTAAAGCTGTGACTGGTCGTTTACCGAGCATGTAAGTTTTGTTTATCTTCTCAAGTTGCAGTACTGGTTTACTCATACCTCATTGCCTCCGCTGGTTTTATTTTTGCTGCTCTCCAAGCTGGGTACAAACTGCCTACTATTCCAAGTAGGATGGCTACGGCTAAACCTATGAGTACAAGCTCAGGAGTCAAAGTAGCTGTTGTAGTAGTTGTGCTTGCGGTTGTGCTTGATCTAAAGGATTCGCCGAACCCTGCAGCTCTGCTAAAGCTTGAGCTAACGCTTGGTAGCAATGCTGAAGCTAATGTAGGCGCCGCCACGAAACCAATTGCTATCCCGACTATACCTGCAATAACGCTGAGAAATACACCTTCTAGCATGAATTGCCCCATTACCGTTTTATTGCTGAAGCCGATGGCTTTGAGTGTCCCGATTTCTTTAGTTCTTTCTTTTACCGTGTAAAGCATTACGAACAGTACTATTAGGCTTGTTGCTACAACAACGATGACTATTTCTTCAAGAGCGGTAGTAGTGGTTGAGCTGAGGGAACTCTCAGCACTAGCCAATTCGGTATTTTCAGCGGATAACATGCTTTCCGCGGTGTTTACGTTGAGAGCTGGATACAGATTTTGCAGTTCTGTTACTACTGTGTTTACGTCTGAGGGTGAATCGGCGAAGACTACGAAGCTAGTTATGTAATCCGTTTCATTTGTTATTGATTGTGCATCTAAGAGGCTCATGTATAGTACTTGTGTGTCTTCAACGTTCGAGGGGGTGTAGACGCCGACAACAGTAAAGTTTGTTCCTAAGATGTCAACTGTGTTCCCGACGCCTACGCCGAAGTATTTTGAGTTGTTTTCGCTAAGAAGCACTTCATTTGTTTCTCCTGCTTGAAGGGTTGTTCCCTCGGTAATGTTTGTGGGTAAGGTCGAGTAACCATTGTCGATTAGGTCTGAGGTTAATGATACGCCTTCTATAATGTAGTTTGGCACTAGACGGGTGAATGAGTTTCCATTAAACGTAAAGGTTTCGTTTTGTCCTTCTTCTACCGCTAACACTGTTTGGACGGCTGATACGTTCGTCAGAAGGATTGTATCGTTAATGTCGCTGTATTCTGTTTCGTTGAAGGCGGTTGCTTCACCACCGCCGAATGCTGAGCCGCCCCCGAATCCAAAGGAAGGGCGAGAGCCTGAAGCACTGCCACTGTATCCTCCAAATCCGGTGAAGTTAGGAAAATTGGAGCTTCCTGAACTTGAAGCTAGAGTGCAAGTTATTTGGTCTGAGGTTAGGTTGAGCGCCGCTTCTGCATTTGTAAGCGTGGATACTACTTTGCTTTCTGTTTGTTGATTGGCGATGACTCCTGCTGGGATCGAAATCATTATTGCTAAGGCAAAACCTAAAGCAATAATTACTAATAATGCGCGCGTTTTTCTTCTTGAAATATTTCTAACTGCTCTTGTGACAATACCCAATTTCTTTCACCATTAATCAGAAAAATCGACAATCAAGAAGGAATTGAAGAGAAGGGGATGCTTGAGAGGATGCTTCTGGAAGGTAGCTGAATTTTTGTTTTTCATTCTTTTCACTTCTTGATTGTCTTGCTACTGCTGTGTTGGAAAAAAGCTTTTAAATAATTTGCAGAATAATACCCAAATCTATCCCTAATTTAATTAAGTTTGAATAAAAAAAAGGTTAAAATAAGTGAGAACAAAAAAAGGAGGTAGGTTTTGAAAAAATAGAAAACAAAAAAGAAAAGAGTTTAGCTTGCAGCTAAATGCATCACGAAGTGGTCAATTATTTTTCAATAAGTGTATTTGTTGTAATCTCTATTCGTGTTACTTTTGCTTGTGTCAGGTCAACCCATACTAAAGCTGTTCCAATTGTGCTCGTTCCAGATGTACTGGTTGAATTTTCCTGCAAAGTCACTATTGCACTCGTAGCTTGGGATACAACATAACCGTTTCCATCAATTGTTGTCGTTATTATCGGCTGTATTGAGGTGATGTTATAGCCGTCGTTAAGCAAGGTTTGCACGTCTGTATCGTTCTCTGCTATGCTGGTTACGTTTTCTTTAAAGGCGTCACTAACCGTAATATTGCCATAACCATTGAATCCCCCCATCATTTGTTGGTCAGCAAAACCTCCAAGCATATTTCCGTTATCATTAGCTAAACCTCCAAGCATGTTTCCATTGCCAAAGCAAGGCAGGTTTCCGGTGCCTAGGAAACTTGAATTTTCATCAGTTGAGCTTGATGTCGTGGTTGCTACGTTTGAATTAGCAGAACTGCTCGTTTCAGATTTAGATGACGCTTGTGTTGCTAGAACTAAGCCAACTGCAACTGCAGCTATCGTGACGATTGACAGCAAGATTAAAGCTTTACTTTTTGTGTTCATTGCTTGTTCATTCACCTCCTTGGTTCCCTCTAAAACGTGTAGGCGGAAAGTTATTAAACGATTTTTCAAAATTATACCCAATTTGGCTCCTAATTTTTACCATTTTGCTTTGCATTTGGGAAATTATTTATTACTTAAGTCTGCATACTGAAAACATCAAATCTCTTTGGCATGGAGCAACAAAAAAATGTCTGGCCCTTCACGTTCATTAAAGTACCTACTTGGATGGTTAATTGTAGGTACTCGTGGTGGACCCACTCGTGCTAAAATGATTGAAATATTAAAGGAAACTCCTCAAAACGCCAATCAACTCGCAACAAGTCTTAAAATGGATTACAAGACAATGAGGCATCACTTAGATGTTTTAGAGAAAAATAAAATTATCACTTCTGTAGGTGACAGGTATGGTGCTACGTACTTTCTGTCGCAAGTTATGGAGGACAATTATGCCCTGTTTGAGGAGATTGTGAAGAAAATCGGGAAAAAATAAAAAAGGAAGAATCATGGTATGCAAATTGGCATGAAATTGAATAAAAAAAGTGAATTAATAATTCTGACTTTAATCCTTGTGTCCCTAGCTATAATTGTGTGGGCAGCATATGTCTATTATAATGGACCTGTCTCTCCATTCGCTGAAAGGCCACATCCAGCAACAGGCTACATTCCAGGCGACTTTGAGTTTTTCTACCTTGCCAACACCATACTGTCCACTATTAACATAGTTCTCTTAGTAATCTTGATTGTTAACTACGCAAGCATATATGTAAAAACACGTTCCGAATTCACAATAGGACTTCTAATATTTGCTGGAGCTCTCCTTCTGAAGGATTTGGTTTCAAATCCTTTCTTCATAGGGGTCTTTGGATTTCGTCCCTTCGGACTTGGACCATTCGTGTTAATACCTGACATATTTGAATTTGCAGCATTGATGGTTCTGCTTTACTTAAGCATTGAATATTAGAACCACATTTTTTCCCTTTTAACACCAACACTTTAAAGACAAATAACATTACAGTAAAATTACAGTGTATTAATTAAAACGATTTTCTATTATTATTTAGGAGAAACTTTTTCGTGTTAAATAAACCATCAGAAGATCGTAAGCCAAACAGGCTTATCCATGAGAAAAGTCCATACTTGCTTCAACACGCTTACAACCCTGTTGACTGGTACCCGTGGGGCGTTGAAGCATTTGAGAAAGCAAAGGCTGAAGATAAGATTGTTTTTGTATCCATAGGTTACTCGACATGCCATTGGTGCCATGTAATGGAAGAAGAATGCTTCAACGACGATGAAGTAGCGGATAAGATGAATCAAGCGTTTGTATGCATAAAAGTTGACAGGGAAGAAAGGCCTGATCTTGATGGTGCATACATGGCAGTTTGCCAAGCAATGGGGAGAAACTGTGGCTGGCCTCTAAACGTGCTGATGACACCGGATAAGCAACCGTTTTTCGTCGCAAGTTACATTCCTAAGAAAAGTCATCATGACTTAGTAGGCATGCTTGACCTTATCCCACAGGTTATGGAAGCATGGAAAACACAAAGAGTAGATTTAGAAAAGATCGGTGAAGAAGTTGCCCAGAGACTAATCGAGTTAGAAGCTAGAGCTCCAGAAAAAGAACTTGACAAGAATGTGCTTGCCGCAGCTTATGAACAATTAGCCAGCCGTTTTGATGCCATTAATGGCGGGTTTGGTGGTGCTCCGAAATTTCCAATGCCACATCAGTTGCTCTTTCTTTTAAGATATTGGAAGAGAACGGGAGATAAAAAAGCTTTAAGCATGGTTGAAAAGACGCTACTGGCTATTCGTTTTGGAGGAGTTTTTGATCAAATCGGCTTCGGCGTTCACCGTTACTCCACTGACGCTCAATGGATTATCCCACACTTTGAAAAAATGCTTTATGATCAAGCATTGCTATCTTTAGCTTACACGGAAGCTTACCAAGCCACAGGCAAAATAGCCTTTAAGAAAGCTGCTGAAGAAATTTTTGAGTTTGTTTTCCGAGAATTGGTTTCACCTCAAGGGGGTTTTTATTCTGCTGAAGATGCTGATAGTGAGGGTGAAGAAGGCAAATTCTATCTTTGGACAGAAAATGAAATCCGCCAGGCTCTACCGCCTGAAGATGCTGATTTAGCTATTCAGCTTTTTAATGTTAAGGCCCAAGGAAATTATGATGAGCCAAATGCAGTGGGGACTGGAAAGAATATCCTGCACTTGACTTTGCCTTTGGAACGTTTAGTAAAAGAAGCTGATTTAACGGTAAACGAGCCTAGGCTTGGAGATATTAAAAAAGCGCTTTTTGTGGCGAGGGAAAAACGGGGTCACCCCTTAAAAGACGATAAAATACTTGTTGATTGGAACGGTTTAATGATTGCAGCTTTAGCGAGAGCTAGCGTAGTTTTTAATGAAGCCAAGTATCTTCAAGCAGCAATAAAAGCTTCAGATTTTATCCTGCAGAACATGACGGACAATAAGGGCGTGCTATTCCATCGTTTTGCTAAAGGTGAAAAGGCAGTTGAAGGCTTTCTTGATGACTACGCCTTCTTAATCTTTGGTCTAATCGAGGTTTATGAAGCATGTTTTGAAGAAAAATATCTGCAAAAATCGCTTGTTTTAGCAAAGACATTTATCGAAAAGTTTTGGGATAAGACTAACGGTGGCTTCTATTTTTCACCTGAAACCTCAAAAGAGACGATTCCTCGAATGAAACAAGCTTACGATAACGCTATTCCATCGGGCACCTCGATTGCACTGCTTAACCTGCTCCGTTTAGCACGAATAAGCAACGAATCCAATCTAGAAGGATATGCCGATAGAATCGTAAAGGTTTTTTTCAGAGATGTTGAGTCTCATCCTACTGCTTTTACTTTTTTCCTTTGCGGAGTAGATTTTGCTGTCGGGCCAGCATTTAGCGTAGTTTTAGTAGGTGAAATAAACGAGGTGGATACACTGGATATGCTTAGAGTGTTACGAAAGAATTTTCAGCCCAACAGTATTATTTCTCTTATGCATGAAAGCAAGCAAGTGATAGGTACAAGTTACAAGAAAATCGATGGGAAAGCAACGGCTTATATTTGTCGCGACAAAACTTGTTTGCCTCCTACAAATAGTACAGAACAGATGGAAGCATTTCTGAGCTAATGATAATATGTTTTATTTTATGGAGAAATTGATTGCCACATTAATTTATGTGGCAATTAAAGTCCTGCGAAGAATTGTACAACGGTGTGTACGGTTCCAGTTACGAATCCAGTTACAGTTCCAACGAATCCCATTACAGATCCTACGATTCCTGTTACTGTGCTGACTGCGTTCCAGAGCAAGCCGAGAAAATCGTTCAGGTAGACGTAGGATTGGGTGACTTGGGTTACAAGGGGGCCGACTTGGTTTAGCAGTGATATTGTTGCGGTGATGAGGCTGTTCAGTTCTGCTACACTCATTTTTATTTTTTCCCTCCCGTTTATTTTATTATTTTTTTTCCGCGATTAAACTCTCATATTATTTCTTGAGTCTTATTATTCAATATACTTATCAGACAACCTATTAAGCATTACTTATTGACAATACATATTAAAGCAGTAGCGAATCATATACAATAGCTCTTAATAATGATGAATTTAAATCAAAAAATCATTAAAAACCAAAAAACCAAAAGAATTTTAAGACAAAAACACTTAACTATGCACAATACTGATTTGACCTACTAAATTTCAGTCATACTTAGTAAGCCCGATCAATGCACCTAATCATGATTTCAATTTTCCAATTCACAACTTTTACAAATGCTATAGCTAAAAGCTAATCAGTTCTTAAGCGCCGACCTAAAAGACCTTAACGGATTTTCGTTCGCAACGAGGCAACTTGTTCTTTCTTCCATGAAATTCTCGGCATTCTTGGCATTTTCCGTGCCTTGGGCACTTCTTTTTTGGACAAGGACAACTGATTTGATTATCAATCATTCTACTCCCTCCGAACAATTTTTACAGCAGCGTAAATTGTGATTAAAGCAGCGATAACGCAAATTATAGTGCTTATCGGCGTAAACGGACAATGCGCATGATATCCCAGAAGGCAGACCTCGCTCGTTTTTTCCGACGGCGTTGCTGTAAGGATTGCAGCATAAATCCATCCACCGAAGACGGCCAGAAGAATTATGGCGGAGATGACTTTCTTTATGTTGCTCGTCACTTGATTCGTCTCGGTTAGTTTCTTGCTTGCTTTAAGCAGTTGTTGATGTTTAGGAACAGTTTTTCTAAAGCTGCAACAGCTGCTTCTAGTTCATTGTTTGAGATGTTATTCAAAGCAAAGTCATTGTACAATTTCTGGATCAGAGGGAGAGCTTGAGAAAAAGCCTTCTGGCCGTTTTCAGTCAAGATCAGTCTGTTTACTCTGCGGTCAGTAGCATCGGGCATTCTTATCAACCATCCCTTTTTCTCCAGTGAATCGCATAGCACCATGACAGTTGTTGTGTCGGTATCTATCATGTCGGCAAACTCGCGTTGAGTCATTTTATCTCGTTGAGATAACATAAGCATGGTTCTGAACTGAGAGAAAGTCATGTTTAATTCCCGAAGCTGATGCTGTGCCAACCTTTCAAACCTGATGTAGATGCCAGTTATGAGCTCGAATACTCGTTTATCTATTTCACCCTTGAAGACCAATCGCCACATCTCACAATTACGATTATCATAATTGTAATTATACTAATTGTTAGTAAATCTTATAAACCTGCCGATCTTCGCAGACCTACACAAAACAACTAAACTTTTGGTGAACAGAAGGCGCCGGGAATGGGATTCGAACCCATGCGGACCGGAAGATCCACGGGCTCTCAAGGCCCGCGCGTTAACCACTCTGCCATCCCGGCTCTTTTTTAACTTAATTAGTGCACTTGTTTATTTCTGTTATTGATAAAAGACTTATCTCGCAACTGCTATTATATGATTGTTGGGAGTTTTGTTTGGCTAAGACAACTGCTGTTTCGATGAGTCAGGAATTATTGGATAATATTTTTGAGGGTGCAAAAATGCTTCACCCTAAAGAAACCATTTTACTTCTTAGAGGCAAGAAAAGCAAGGAGGAGATTCGCGTTCTTGAACTCTTGGTTCCGCCGCTTGCCACTTATGGGCACGGTTTTGCTAATTATCCTTTTTACATGTTGCCAATGGATTTTTCATTGGTTGGAACGGTGCATTCTCATCCGTCTGGAAATAAGACGCCTTCTGATGTGGATTTTAATCATTTTTTTGGGCGAATTCTCATGATCGTTGGGTACCCTTACAACAGTCCCAATGATGTAGTAGCTTACAATTCACATGGAGAAAAAATTCCTGTACAAATAACCCAAACGTAAACTGCCCACTTAGGAAATTGCAGTTGCTTTTTTGTATGCTTCTATGAATTCCAATGCGAACTGGTTAGCATTTTTTTCTGTTCCCTTATGTTCTTTATCGATGGATTTTGAGCGGAGATGATGGTAGAACTCGTGAAGTATTACAAAGGGGTTTGCAAAAAAGTCGCTGTTAAGCACTGAAATAGTCTCATTTTTGGAGGTGTAGCATCCATACGTTCTTGCCTTGTGTCCTTTTGGAAGGCCCACTTTCAGCCTTGGCGTTCTTACTTTATAGTTTTCTGCAAGCAGGATGAGGGCTTCTTCAGTTTTTCCGTTAAGTATTAGCCAAACAACTCGTGGCTTAAAGAATTCCTTGGACATTGCTCTCTTCTTAGAGTACATTATTTTGGTGCTTAATTAATTAGGATAATAATTTGAAAACAACCGTAAAGTTATTCGATACTACAATACACAGGAATGCGATTGCAGCTACATAGGCAACTCTGAGTCCTACCCTGGTAAATTTATATGACTTGCTCGTCTTGTCTTCAACTGTTTGAAAAGTCTTCTCCGCTTGATAAACCATTACGCCTACAGCTAATGTGGCAGCTAACTTTATGACGGCGAATAAGGGCAGATTAGTCATTGCAATGCCAGAGATAACAGGATTCTCTTCGGTGGCACCAAGATAAAAGATCCCAAAGACTGTTGTTAAGCAATCCATTGTGCCAAGAACAACGAAAACCGAACTCAACAGGTACGGGTTCAACGTGAATCGAAATGTGAAAGCCATTCCACAATCACCGTGTATTAAGAAACAAGATACTAAGGGCTCTTTAAGAGACAAATTGCGAAAAAAACAATATATCGAGAATTAAACTATCGCCAGAGTTCGCGCAAAACCAATGAATATCCCCATCTTTGTTAAGAATATTTACTTATGCCTGAATGGTAGCAAAACTACCTATTTCAATAATAAACGACTATGAAAATACTCAAGTTTACATGAATAAGCTTAAATATTAAGTATTTAGTTAAAATAAGACTAAACGAAAGATAACGGTTTTAGCCTTTATTTTTTCCTACGTGCGCATGTACCTAACCCCTCTAAGTCGCCAATTTTAAACCAAGTATATTCTTAACTAGAATAACCATATCTCACTAGCTTCTAGCTTTTACTATTAGCGAGTGGAGCAGAGCGTAAGGAGCTAGTATAAAATATGTGTGCTTGAAGTGGTTATTGGAAAAGAAACTACTACGCTATGTAAAAAAGTACATAGCATTATAGAATTGCTTCCAATATCTTTCTCAAAATTTTCCATATAGAAACAGATACAGAGACTTACTCGTTTAGACTAGTAGCAATTACCATTCTTTTTGCATTCATTTCATAATAATAAGTCTTAAATCTGCATAACAGAAGTAGCTTACATGGCTAAAAAGACAAACAGAGATGTCGATCTCCAGAAAGTTCAGATTCTAGATAATCAATATCAATCATGGTTTAATTTTCTAAGTGCTTTTGCTGCTGGTGGCATAATTGGGTTACTGCTTTTTTCTGCTGGAATTTACCAGACAAATTTTATAGCTGGCTCTATAGCCTTTGTTTTAACTCTTATTGCTATGTTCTGGATATTGGATTACATGAGAAAACAGCAAAAGATGCAATTAGAAAAAATCAACAGAATAGTAGAAAGGATAGAAAAAGGCGATACTCTCCCATCACTTATTGAATTAAAAAAACAACTGAAAGATACTTGAGACCTTAGAACACAGATTTTAAATCTGTAAAGCGTAGAAATAGCGTTAACATGAATAAAATAAAAGTAAAAGAAAGAGACTTGTATTTACTAATTATAGGTGCTCTCTTTGCATTCTTTATTCAAGTGGCTTATGAAGTGTTGATGAATGATATTATTGAAGGAAGAATACTTTCAGTTGGACTTGCCGTACAGCTAGGAATATTGATTGTAGTAGCTTTAAGTTTATTCCGATTAATCTCTATGTTAAAAGTGGAATAATAAACATCTCTTTTACTCTTCTCTTTGCTTTTAATAGAAAAATTTATTTATCCTTTAACAATTAAAACACATACATGTCACGAGTTACCTATACAGCCCATAGCCTATTAGCGTTTGTAGTAGCAGTATCTTTATTGGCGTATTATTATGGCATTTACATAAATAATGCAAATCTATCAAATGCTGCTTTGCCGATATTGGTAATCTTTGGTTTTATTTGGGGCATTTTCATTGTATTAACTCTAATAAGAAATATCAGAAGACTTTAGAAGGCTATGTCTCTATTACTGAATAGACTCTACGATTATCTTGACAAAAATAGAAACTGTTCTAATTGCTCTCGATTAATTGAAAAGAGAACCGTGTTGAGTGTATATGCTACAACGGTAGGCAGTGTTCCCAAAGAAAAAGTTGAATTAACTTGTGCTTATTCTAAAGCTAGTCTAAACGATTCGAACGTATATAGTAAAAACTGTATCAGGTTTAAACGAAAAGAAGGACATGCTCCAATCACAATTATGGCTATTGACTTTAAGAAATGGCTAACTAGACAATGGAATTTCCATGATAAAATAATTACCTTAATTGCTTCCCTGACAGTTGGCTTAATAATAGCAATAATAGGATTAATTATTACTTTACTAAGTTTGCATTTAATATAATATCAAGTTTTAAAAACACATAAATATTCTAAGTTCTCTTAATGTGGGGGGAAAGAAAAGCATGGAAGGAAATAAGCTAAAAGCCTTACGCTCTTTAAAATTTCCCGAATGTTCCTAGCCTTATCCATAAATATTCCGAGCGCCGAGAACATGTACAGAAAATAACGTGGGCCGGTCGTCTAGCCTGGTTAGGACATCTGCTTGACGTGCAGAAGGTCGCCGGTCCGAATCCGGTCCGGCCCACCAACAACTCGAATTTTTTGACGACACATTATTGTTGGGAGGTTGGTTGATTAATTGTTGAAAGTAACGCAAGTGCAGGTCATTGATTTCTGGAAATACATAACTTTAAATTATGTTGAATTATATCAGATTATACGGAATAATTTAAAGAGATTTGGCTGATGGTAAAGAACATAATTGAATTGGGAGAACGAGAAAGCAGGGTAATTAATATCGTTAAGGCGAAATACGGTCTTAAAGACAAAAGTCAAGCGCTCAGCATAATCATAAAACGATATGAGGAATTCGAGCTTGAACCCCAATTGCGACCAGAATTCATTAAAGAGGTAGAAGAAGCTCGAGACCACGGCAAATTCGTCAAAGTTAAGGATTTTGCAGAAGAGTTCAAGCAAAAGTGATTGCTTGTATAGCTTAGAACTCGAGGAAGAAGTCTATAAGACATTCAAGAAATTAGCCAAAAAAGACAAGCCACAATTGGAAGCAATAAATAAAAAAATTGACCAGATACTAACTGATCCATTGCAATTCAAACCCTTAAGGCACCCTTTAGAAGGGCTAAGAAGAGTCCATGTGGGATCGTTTGTTCTCATCTATGAAGTGCTCGAAAATCCCAAGGTCGTTAGGGTTCTGAAATATGCACACCATGACCAAGCCTACACATAATTAAGGAACGGTTTCTTGATGTACAAAAGACTGCTGCTCCGAATCCGGTTCAGTCCACCAATAACATGAATTCTGTGATGACATATTATTTTGTGCAGTTTGGTTGTTTGAAAGGTTGGTGAATTAATCGTTTTAAGTGATTTTCGAATTTTCCGTTGAGGTTGAATCCAAGTTCTTTTGATTTTTCAAACAAGACCTTCTTGCATACAGGTAACATCAATTTTTAAAACCTGAGGTAATGCTTAAATCTCATTTTGCTTAATGTTTCATTCAGAATGTGACATGCAACATGAAAGTTGTTCAGACAACCCTGACCGAAGCGGAACATAAACTTCTTGAGGAATACGCCAAGAAGAACGCAATGAGCATCAAGGATGTTCTTCGGGAAGCCATCAAAACCAAGGTGGAAGGCAACGTGGACCAAAACGATCCTATCTTCACCAGCCCACCCAGCTTCAAGAAAACTGGAAAGAAAGATTATGGGTCCACAAAACATGACAAGTACCTTTACGGGGAAGCATAGTGATATTTGTTGACACCAGTGCATGGTACGCAATTGAAGTGGAAGATGATGTAAACCACGAAAAAGCATACGGGTTTCTATCTAAGTTAGCTTCCGGAGAATATGGTGTTCCAATAACAACCGACTACATTCTAGATGAAACATTGACTTTGCTACGGATAAGAAAAAACTTGTTAACAGCCTCCACTTTCATCGATAAAATAAGAAAAAGCAGGAGTATGCGTGTGTTCTGGGTTGATGATAACCTGTTTGAAAAAGCACTGAGCAGTTTTCGAAAATCTGATCAAAAACCATGGAGTTTTACTGATTGCACTAGTTTCGCCTTAATGAAAGATCTTTCAGTTCTTGAAGCATTCACGTTTGACAGCCACTTTAGAGAAGCAGGCTTTCAAACACTCCCTTAAAATTCACTCAAATTACAACTCAGTGGCACAGAAGGTTGCCGATCCGAATCCGGTCCAGATCACCAAGAAACTGAATTCATCGTTAACACATTACAGCATTTTTGATGATGGAATTATAGACTTGCAATTACGTTAACAGAAATTATAAAGATGACTGATTTTGTCGCGAAAGCTCGAACTGATTTGCAATCTAACTTAAATTCAGTGAAGTACAGTTCATGTAAGCCTTTTTCAAGCTAATCATCATATTCATGTCGGGGATTTTTGGTTGCGGTCTACTGTGCTAAAAGGGTCATTAGTAAGCGATGTTGTGTTTTTCTTAAGTGTTCTATTAGTGTGGCGTCAGAGATACCTATCTTTTTTGCAAGTTGCTTGGAAGTAATTTTTCTTGGCACATCGTAATAACCCTGCTTGTATGCTAGCAGCAGTACTTTTCTTTGCTTTTCTGTTAGCTTGTTTAAGGGTGAAGTTGGAGAAAAGTTTTGGTCAGTGAGCGACGCAATCTTGAAGCGGATACCCAGCTTTTTTAAGCTTGCTATGAAACTTTTGACTTGCCTTATGCTTCCGATAAATGAAATTTTGATTTTTTCGTCTTGAATTTCTAATGGTTGGAAAAAGTAGCCTCCTGCTCCTGCTACTGTGCTTAAAGTTGAAGATAAGTTGGGTCCAACTCTCATGAAAATCGTGTATGCACCGTTTTTTTCTTGTTGGAGAACCTGGATTTCTGTTTGAAAAGTTTCCTTGAGCTCTTCAACCTTGGTTTCCTTGTTTTTGAATTCTATGCGCCATATTCCTGAAAGTTCTACGGGGTCTTGTCTTAGGAAGTTTATCAGATTTAATGATTTTATATTGTTTATCGAAGACTGGGATACACCTATTTTTTCAAGTTCACTTTTTGAAATTTCAATTATGAGTCTTCGCATTTTTGCGGATCAGCCTTTGGTTTTGCGTTAAAGCCTAGTATGCGAGGTATAAAATTTTTGTGTTAAGCTGGCGTGAAGAGAAAATAGCGTTTGCAGAAAAACTGCAAGCGGAAAATTAGGTGCCGAAGTGGAAGAGTGAATTTGCTCTTTGGGCAAAGGGGAATAGTGTATGGCTGATTTAACGTTTGTTCCGGCTTGGGTTATCCCAGACTTGCTTATTATAGCGGTAGCGGTCATAACAGTAATGTATATACTTAAGAAAGAAGAGCATCCCACAAGCGTACTGCTGGAAATGTTTTGTTTTTCAGTTTTTTATGCAGCGATTTACGAGAATTTTGCCGTTTTAGCTGGCTATTATGATTACGGGAAATCACTGTTAATGATTGGAAATGTCCCACTTTCCGTTCCAATTATTGAGTTCTTAGTTGTGTATGCTGCTTTACGAATGCTAAGACACATGAATATTCCTACATGGTGCAAACCATTTATTGTCGGATTGTCAGGGACACTTTTTGATTTTACATTAGATCCTGTATCGGTTAGACTCATATGTCCGGACCTTCAGTACCCTGCAGGAATTGGACGCTGGACTTGGTTCAACCCTTCACCAACAGCTAACATTTTCAATGTACCTGTTTACAATTTCTCAGGTTGGGCACTAATTTGCGGCGTTGGCGCATTTTTCATTCTGCTTGGTCGCTGGTGGTTCAAAAAATCAAATTACAGCGAGAAAATTGGCATAGTTTATCCCTTTGTAACTATGTTTGCTGCCTTAGGTGCACTATTTTTGCCGACGAGCCAGTTTCTAATGTGGCTTGGTCCTTTCTTGTCCAAAGGCAGCATAGGTGAATGGATAATGCTGGCAGTAAACGTTACCATACCAGTCATATTACTGGCTGTTTTCTGGCGTGGAAGAATGACGTCAAAATTCAGCTTCAAAGAAGACTACCCAGTCTTCTTAGTATTCATCGGCTTTCATATCGTTGACGTTCTCACGGCACTAATCTTCGGCTTCTGGAGCATCGTTTGGCTTGAAGTATTAATCACAGCAATTCAATCAGCATTTGTACTGTTAGTGTTTTGGCTTGGCAGACAAGCGCCTAATGCACAGATATAAAGAGAAAAATAATGCTGCTATGGTCTTTTTTGCACAAATAGCCGGTCAAATACCAATATTCAAACTAAAACAAGAACCGGAATCAAGGCAAAACCTCCAAAAAAAGCAATTTCACAAAAAATAGTAGGACTTTAAACAAGAAACAAAAAGAACGTGTAATAACAGAAACCCTTAATTGCAAAAAAACCCTTGAACTACACAAACTAAATACAAACACTCAGGGGAAACATTATGGCAAAGGAAATACAGGATGCTCACAATTCACTTAAAACAGCAAGGGAAAGAATACAAACAGCTCTAGAAACATCTGATCCAATAGCAAAAGATGGACACGTTAGAGCGGCTTATTGTTCAATGTATCGTGCAGCAGACATAGCCAGCATGCTTTACACGACACTAAGAAGAAAAGGAGTCATAGAGGATAGCCAGTTTCTCTCGTGGATAAACTCGGAGTTTGAAATCTTCGTAGATGTCATCAACACAAAATACTACATAAAAGGATACTACCCGAAAGATCAGATAGAACCAGAATTCGAAAAATGGTTCGCGCGAGTAAGAGATTTCGTTAACAAACTGGATAGCCAAACAAAACTTGAACAAAGCGTTAAACCAGCAGACGAATGGATGATTCGAAAACCACAAGTAAAACGTGGCCAACCTGGAGCGCCACCATTTGGTGTGCCCAGCCGACCCGACCGACGATAAAACCTACATCAATCAACTTTCCCGCTGGAAAGCTTATTTCAAAAGGAAATCAGAAATCAGTTAAGCCTAAAATAGGCAGGCAAGCTAATCAATTAAGCCTAAAATAGGCAGGCAAGCTAATCAATTAAGCCTAAAAGAATATGATTAAGCCAAAATGTTTGGCGCAAACGGTTTGGAAATGAGCGTGAGATTTTGATACCGCCTGAAAAATTGAAGGATACAATTCCTAAGGAAATTCTTGATCGAGGTTTGATGGTTCTTCAATCAGAGTCCAAACCGATAAAAACGCTTTTTGAACAAAGAAGAATACCCCAGACTGGCTGGAGTGACAATCAAATTCAAAGCTTGCTAAATTTCTTATCAGGTATGGATTCGGATAAGGATAGCAAAGCTGCACGGATAGGTGAAAGGGAAGGAAGAGTTGCTTCTCCTCTTATCTCCAAACTTGCTTTTGGATTTCACCATGGTGTCGGAAGAACAGGCGACTTAGTTGGGCCGCAGCCTAAGGCAGCAGGAGGAACACTGCTGTATTTTCTAGCTAACAAATTGGCAACCGATGCGATGAGAAGGTTTGGAGCTCCAAACATCAAAAAGGCAGTTGTTTTCCCCGTTGCAACAGGAATGGCGCTGGGACTGACCTTATGCGCCGCTAGAAACTGCAAAGGTGGAAATGAAGTTGTGTATCCAAGAGTTGACCATAAAACTCCTATAAAAGCAATCAGGCTTGCAGGACTTCAGGAAAAAATTATTGAAGGAAAAATCTTTGGAGACGCAGTTAACGTTCCCGAGCAGGAAATTGAAGAGGCGGTTTCCGAAAAAACCACAGCTATTTTATCGACAACAACGTTTTTCACTCCCAGAGAACCTGACAAAATAAAGGAAATTGCCAAGATCGCTAAAGAAAAAAATGTTCCACATATCATAAACAATGCTTACGGTGTGCAAAGCAGAGAAGTAATGAAGCTTATCAGAGGCGCAATTGATGCTGGCCGAGTAGACGCAGTAGTGCAAAGTACTGACAAGAATTTTCTTGCGCCAGTGGGAGGAGCTATAGTTGCTTCGCCCAACGAAGAATTCATGAATGAAATTGCTAACGTTTATCCTGGCAGAGCGTCTGCAGCTCCTATTGCCCAGTTCTTGGCAGCGATATTATCCATGGGATTAGATGGCTACGAAAAACTAAGAAGTGAACAAGAAGAAAACAGGAAACTTTTAGAAGAATATTTGGTGGAAACTGCAAAAAAGCACTCTCAGCGAGTGTTGAACGTTAACAATCCAGTTTCAGTTGCAATGACACTGAATGGTAGAAGCGCAAAAAAGATAGGCAAAGCCTTGTTCGCGTCAAGAGTAACAGGGGCAAGAGCTTTGGACCCGACTGATTTTGGAGTATGCTGCCCAAAATACCATTCTTCTTACATCAATTTTGATGTTGGCATAGGAATGCAAAAAGAAGACGTTGCACTGGCAGTTGAACGCTTAGACACGGTTTTGAAAACGGTGGAGTAATGGCGGCGTCCAAGGGGAATTGAACCCCGAGACCTTACCGGACTCATCGGATTTGAAGTCCGATGCCAGGACCACCTAGCTGTAGGACGCCATCGGCTTTTACGGTTAAGAATTGGATTTTGAAATTGTATATAAGTTAATTGCTGAATATGTGGGTTTGTTATTTTGCTGTTGTAGATGGTTGATTTTTAGAACCATACCTCTTTATGAGCATGGGATTTGGCTGGCGAGAGACAAACTAGCCATTAGGAACCTGAAAGAGGCTTTATTGCCATGATTGCATTTTTGGAGCATGATTTTACGCACAGCAAGCAACCTTTGCAATTACTGGCTTGCTCTATGCGAGCGTGCTTATGCATTGGTAAATCAACCTTTCCAAGGACATGATTTGGACAAGCCGAAATACAAGCCCAGCAGCCTGCGCACAGATGAGTATTCAAAGATATGAAACTCGTGTTTCTATTCCTATGACTTCTACGTCTAAACATATGGCTATCCAAGCACCCCCAACATTATATTTGAACATGGTGATCGATCGATTATTAATAATCATTTGTAATCATTTTTGAAACGAAGAGCATATTTTAGAGATTACTTGTTTAGGAATCTCCATGCAAGCACTATGCTTATTGTGGACATTATCAAAGCGAAAGCGCCAACGTAAGCGAAATCAACCACAACGTTACTGAGACCACCACTATCAATTAAGAATAATCTGACCGCGTTGATTGCGTACGAGACAGGATTAACGTTTGCCACTGCCTGCAACCAGCTAGGCATCAAACTAATTGGGAAAAACGCGTTACTAGCAAATACTAAAGGTATATTTATGAAGTTTATGAAAGCGCTTTGTGTTTCCATTCGGGTTGACCTTAAGCTAACGGCAACAAAGATTGAACTCATTCCCACGCCGAACAGGAATATAATCGCAACCGTTCCAAGAATACTAAGTACGTTGAAGTTTGCGCCTGTTGTGAGCCCGAACAGGAAAGCGATGCCCAATAAAATGACGGATTGCGTTAGTGCTCGCAGTGTTCCGGATAGGATTTTGGATATAACTATTGCGGACTTTGAAACTGATGTGGTCAAGAGTTTGTCGATAAAGCCGAAACGCCGATCCAAAACAACCGCTTGGGAACTGTAAGTGGTCGCCATTAGAGTTAGAAAAATAACGATGCCGCATGCTAAGAAAGAAAAGTAATCAGTCACACCAAACAAATTCGTCATTATTTGCGATTGTAAACCTGCGAAATAATTGTTTATTTGCAAAAGTTGCCCTTGTGTAGGCGGTGGACTGAGTGATAGTTGCGGAAAATTATTTGATGTGAATAACCCGCTAATGTTCATGCCTTTCCCAAGAAGACCAAGCCATATAACTGGCTGTACGATAGTGAGAATGAAGACAATAGGGTTTTTAAACCATTTAGTGAGTTCACGAATAGTTAGCGCGCCTAAACCGTGCAGAGGATTAATGTTATCGTTCTTGTTAGTCATGTTTCATCACTTTTTTCTTCTTTCAGCTCTTTGTATGGTTTCTCTCTGCCGGAACGCCGCAATTTTTGACCCCTCTTCTTCTCTGAGGCTCTCACCAGTAAATTCCAGATAGACTTCGTCGAGTGTTGGTTTAGCTAATGAAAGCCTTGCAACCTTATGCCCTTCCGTTCTAACTACATCCATAATATTAGGGGCTGCTTCCTCTCCATCTGCAACCTTTATTCTGTAGGTTCCATCCTGTCGTTGCACTTCCTTTACTTCTGGAACGCGCTCAATTATGCTCGAGATGTCGGTTGCGTCGTTTTGTATGCTCAACATTATGATGTCTCCGCCGAGATCTTTTTTCAAGTCATTCGGAGTGCCAATTGTAACTATTTTACCGTGGTCGATGATTGCTACTCGGTCGCAAAGCGAGTCAGCTTCTTCCATATTGTGTGTTGTTAGAAAAAGAGTTATGCCGAACTCTTTTTTCAGTGTTCTAAGGTAATTCCAAGTTGCCGTTCTAGTTTGTACGTCCAAGCCTAAGGTGGGTTCATCTAAAAAGAGCACTTTAGGATTGTTGATTAAACTACAAACCAGTTCTAATCTTCTACGCATGCCACCTGAATAAGTTGACACTTCCTTATCTTTAAATGAAGTAAGCTCAACTAGATTTAGGAGTTCTAAACTACGCTTCTTTGAAATATCTTTTGGAACTCCGTAAAGAGCACCGCATAACATTATATTCTGGTAGCCTGTTAAATCATCGTCAGCAGTGTAAACCTGTTGTAGCACACCGATAGAGTTTTTTACACTTGAGCCTCTTTTGGTAACATCCTGCCCAAGTATCAATGCTTTGCCTTCAGTTGGCTTAAGTACAGTCGTAAGCATTTTGATCGTTGTTGTTTTCCCTGCTCCGTTTGGCCCCAAAAATCCGAAAATTTCACCGCTTTTCACACTGAAGCTTACATGGTCAACGGCGATAAAGGCTCTGTTGAAGATTTTTGTTAATCCTTCAACGACTATTATGTCATCAGTCATTTTTTCACGACCGTATTTTCAGTTTGCAAAAAGCAAAGGGTTTTCAACCGAATTTACTTTTAGCGGACCTGTCCGCATATCGAAACGTATATACCATGTTTATAGGTGCAATTAGTTTATGCGAAGACTTGCATTAGAATTTCCAAAGAGTGAATTTAGCAAAATCGAGGGAAACTCGAAAATTCTTCAAAAAATAAAGACTATGGAAGTCCTGTTTTTTCTTCGCCATACTGATGAAGAGATAACGATGATTTGCAGGGTGGAACTTGAAACCGATATTTCTAACATTGAGGAATACGCTAAGCTAGTCAGCGACAACATCTATCAGGTACAGTTACTTGAACGGGAAAACGGAGGCGCTTACATAGTTCTCGTCAAACACAGACTAAACGATCAGAAACTTCGCACTGGTTCACAAGCGGTTTGGGAAAAAGGTGGGTATGTTATCTCCAGAGAAATATGGGGTGGAAAGTTTAGAATGACTTTTCTAGGAAGCGTGCATCAAATTAAGGAGACTCTCAAAGCCTTGGAAAAGGCAAAAATACACCACAAAATAGTGTCACTGACGGATGCAAAATTTTCGCTCAATTCACCGCTTAACGTTTTAACTGAAAAGCAGAGGCGAATTATGATTGCCGCTTACAAGTTAGGATACTATAACCTGCCACGAAAAATAAGTTCTAGAGAATTATCCGAGAAACTTGGTCTCCACAAATCAGCTTTGGCAACTCATATAAGAAAAGCGGAACTTCGCTTGCTCACTGCAGTATTCAGCGAATCATAGACCTTTTATTGCCTTTAAAAAATTCCCAGAGAAAATAAGCATGCCGTTTTTTCTGGTAAAGGACGAATATTGTTCTTCAGTTTGTTTTTTTCAAAGGAAAATGTTATAGTTTAGACATTTCAAGGTAAAGGTAATGTAAGGTTGATTTGATTAATGCCAAGTAATAGTCGAAATGTCTCAAAAATTCTCCGAAATTTTGGGTTTAAAGTGGAAGCCTGTGGCAGTTAAGCTTATTAAAAATGGTGAGCCTTTGCCGAAAAATATTCCATCCTTAAGCAGGAGGCTTCGTCATTGCCAGTCTGTTATGTTGGCCGAAAAGGGAAAACATTGCTTATGACTCCTGATAAGCATGCTTGCCCGGACGGTTCTGCTCTTCTTGGAATGACTAAAATGCCTGAGAAACTTGCAAATGGTAAATTGTACATGGGTTTTGGCAAGTTCAAGACGATTGCTGAAGCAAAACGTATGGTTCAAGAGAGACCCAGCCTTGAAAAGCAAGGCGGCATAAAGGCAACGTTGGTTTCTCCTTTGGATGAGGCAGAGTTTACGCCTGATGTTGTTGTTTTCACTGTTAATCCGGAGCAGGCTATGTGGTTTGTTTGTGCGATGTCCTATTCCACTGGTGAACGTTCCTTCTTCAATACGAGCGGATTCAACGCCATGTGCATCGATGTTACTTTGACGCCTTACTTGACAGGGAAACCCAACTTTTCTTTCGGATGTCACGGCGCAAGAGGATCAACCGATCTTGGGGAAAACGAGTTGCTTGTCGGCATTCCATGGAAAATGTTGCCATCAATACTTGGTGAGCCTAAGTTCGTTTCCAAACAAGCTAATTGTTGACCAGAAAAGAAAAGTCTGGAACCTTGACGAGCAAATGAACAAGGAAACCTTAGGTGCCTCATCCGGTAGTTAACTTGGAGAAATGCAATGGATGCGGCATCTGCGTTGACATGTGCGTAATGAACTGCTTTAAGTCACTAATGGAAAAGCAAGAGTGGTAAACGCAAAGGCCTGTGTAACCTGCGACGTATGCAAAGGATACTGCCCAAACAATGCCATCGAAATCAAATCGCTCAAAGCATAAACCGGTTTTTACTGCGATATTCCAAGTCTTGAAAGCACTGAGCTCCATTTGGGTTCAGTGAATAATTCTTGAATGTTTTGGCTAATTTTCTGATAATCAGTTTGCGCTCCAGTGATTAGGTCAAGCATATGGTACAGTTTAATGCCGTATTTTTCTGAAGCTGCCGAAAACTGGTTAATGCACGAGGAGCAATAAGCGACAAGAACATCGGCACCTTTCTGTTTTGCTTCGGCCAAAATATCCTCGCTCATTTTAGCAGACAATTCCGAATTAGCGTATGCAACGCCGCCGCCTGCTCCACAGCACATGGTATGCTCTCTGTTGTAGTCGAATTCAATTGGATTTATGCCATTTGAGGTAAATATTTTTCGTATTATGTCTAATTCTTTTGGGTAGTACCTGAATGGGCATGAATCATGAATGGCAATGTTTCCAGACGGCTTGAACTTTAAGGGTTGATCTTTTAGCACGTCATAAACGGATAATACCAAGTTTTTGTCCAAGTTTTTTTCGAAGATACGGTAACAGTTGGGGCATGAGACTAATGAGTTTTGGATTGCCGATTTCTTTCAGTTTACCTTTTAGTTGAGACAGACTGCTGTTAAACGCATCTTTCAGCCCAATGTTTCTTAGGGGTTGATAGCAGCAATCAAGCAAAAGCCCAACATTTCCCAGTTTTGCAACAAGCAAATCCTGAGTTGCCTTAACCAGTCCAGGAGCAAAAGCGGATAAGGCGCAGCCTGGAAAGAACACATAGTCGTATTTTCCTTCAAGGGTCGGCTGTTCAAGGCCACCATATTCTTGTTTGTATATGGAGAAGAAGTTGTTTTTCTCGTTTGTGAACTGGAAACGATGATACTGCATTGGACCTTTGTTTTGGTCTACTGCTTTTTCTCTATAGTTTAGAATCATTTCTTCAGGGCTTAGGCCTTGGGGGCATAATGCTTGTTCACATAAACCGCATTGCATGCAACTGTAAATTCTTTGAATGTCGACTGGATTGTTTAGGGTTGAAACTGTTTGCTATTTCCTTTGGTGTGAGTTTAACGGATTTTAAAAATGGGCAAATGGTGTAGCATCGGCCGAAGTTAGCGCAGACACGATTACATTTTGTTAGAAGACAGGTTGTACACTTACCACAGCGCGCTTTAATTTCGGTTGATGCATCCCTGCTTTCCATTTATAACCGCGATACTATGAATGAAAAAGGTTATTGAAGAGTTTTTTGGATGAAAGCTCTGCTTCCTTCACGTAAAGATTCAAGAACCAACTGGACTCTTTCCATTGGAACCATGAATTCTTTAAATTCAGCAGTCATGTTGAACTCGTTGCGTCCTAATTCTCGGGCTGTCTTGTACTTCCACCGAATTTCATTATTTATCTCCTCGGGTGTTCCGCTTGAAGCAACTTTTGTGTCAAGAATCGACGTAGCGTATACACCGTGATTGACGAGTATCTTCATGTCTTCAACGAAATTCACGTTGTCTTCCAGTGAAATTCCTGTTGTTGGGAAGCTTGCAAATATTTCCGCGTGCCTCGGAGTAAGTGTTCCGATTGGTCCAGCAAAGATTTTTGTCGCATTGTAAAGGTCTACACTGTACTTTTCATATCCATATTGCTTTATAGAATCATAATCTACATCGTTGAGGTGAGCGCAGTGCCAAACGTAGTCTGCTCCAGCTTCGTAAAGGGCATTAGTGAAATTAAGCGAGTATTGATACCCGATTTTCAATGCTTTATGGAAGAGGTCTGGGTCTTCTTTAGCGAGTCTTTTCATTCTTTCAGGACCAAAAATTACTATCCCAACTCCAGCGGGGTCAGGGCAAGAGGATGCGCCGACTGTTAAGGAAATGCCGTTCTTAGTCAGGAAATTCTTGATTTCTTTAACAACCCAAAGATACCTTGCGTATGCACCGACATTCTTGAAGTCTGGAACAATAACGTTGTCGATTCCACCCATGTATTCGAATGCTCTTTCTTTGGGGACATGACTCATGTGGGCTGTCATGTTGGCTGTGCCGCCGACTTCAGGCTCCCCATAAGAGGGCGTGTAAAGGTTAAAGCCGTCCAAATCAAATTTTGAAACCCACATTAACTGAGCTATAAGATTTAGCTTTGGATACTTGTGTAAGTCAGGTATTTTTATTATGTCAGCCCATGAATCAAGCACTCTGAGGGTTAATACGTCCCTTTCAATTGTTGTTGTCAGCATGTTTCTTTTGGCTTCTTCAGGATTGACGAGTGCTTCGAAAGTTTCTCCTCCAGCTCTATTCTCGTTGTTTTCACGAAGCCTGTCAGCTAAACGCTCGAAAAGCAGCTCGTCTATATCTGTAAAAGTTGGTTTTTCAAATTTCCAGTACCAATCAGGGCTCTTGGTTTTAGGATCTAACTCAAACATGTCAAATGAAATTTTCCTCATCCTCCTTTAGTTAGTAACAAGTTAACGGAGAATAAACTGATAACTTTTTGGGTTTCTCCAACTTTTCTTCTCGCGTGTTTTCATAATCAATTGGCACAAAAATACTGTTTTTTTGATAATTTCCAATTAAAAAATGGGTTTCTTAGGAGGGGATTATACAATCATTTTTTCAACTCACTCTTTTTTGTCTGCAGCCTTTACCAAGCATTCAGCAACTAAGCCAGTAGGTTGCGTTGATAAAACCTACTGGCTTTATATGATTTCTCTAACCGCTCCGCCGATTGTGGCTAGAGCTTCCCTTTTTATTCCCCCCTTTTTTGATGGTTTAGACGTTTTTAGCCTTCTCCTTTTCCGAGTAAGTGCTTATTTGCTTGAAGTTTCTTTTATGCATATTTTATCGAATTTCGACTATTTTGTAAAATTTACATAATATGCATGGAAAAATGGATGATGTTTAGTCATGCTTGGTGATTACTATAATATTTCTAATTATTGTTTGAAATTTCAATTTCTTTGCATAGTCCAAGTTTGTTCCATTCCGCTATTCTTTCTTTGAAGTCTTGTACGGCTTGGCTTCTTTTTATTACATCAACATTGTAAAAATCTTCGTAGTAACTTAATTTTGAGCTCTTGTATGGAGAAAGTCTCTTGTGGCAGCTTATGAAGTACTCTCCTACTAGTACGTAACGGTCGTCTCTGATTACGGAACTTGGGATTGAAAATAGTTGAATGTTTCTCCCAATCGCTTTCATACCCTTGAAAGCACGTGGATCAACGGCATTTTTGTCAAAGTAATTCTTGATTTGGCAATTAGAGCTGCTGATTTCATTAAAGAAACTCGTCAGTTGTGGAAATTCTATTGCTGTGGACCTTTGGGTTACAAAGATGACTTCTAAGAGTTTTTCTTGAGATAAACTTATTTTCATCAAGAATTTAGAAAGGGCGAATACAAACCATTTTGGAGCTGAAAGCAATGGAATCATGCCTTGAAAGTTATAGGCGCTCTCATAGGGTAGTAGCCATTCGTCTTTGTTGTCAGCTTCCAACTCGTTTAAGGCATCGTCAGTTTCTTTGCCCATTGTGAAAGAATGACTTCGTATCTTTAGAACATCAATCATTTCTCTTGGAGGAAGAAAAAGCAAGTCGAATCGTCTTCCTCTTTGGTTTTTGATCTCCTTTTTTTTCATCAGCGGAAGTTCTATCCAAGCAGCCAAGCCTGCTCCCACAAATGTTCGGACGCAGTCTATTACCTCCCTATAACTGAATTCCTTCTTGTTTGTGATAGCTGATAAAGTAGGGAGTGGATCTGGCTTTTTTGAGTATGCATTAATTGCATATTCACGAAACAATTTCAGGGCAAGAGTGCATTTTTTTCCTTTTGGAAACAATTCAGTGGATAAAAACAATTCTTTCGCTAAATCTTCAATTAGGGTAATTGACTCCAAACGGTAATACCCCACCTAATAGCTACTATATTGTGCGCAAGTAGCTTAAATAATGCTAATACTGTGTAAGTGTTAAATAGCTTTTTTCAAACGCTAGAATGTCAGAAGATGGATGAAGCCGAAAAAAAGTCACGCTGCCCTCAAGACGTTAAAACATTACTCAATGTTGCTTTGAATATGTTTGCCAGAAAAATAATCAATGTTCTTACGAAAACGTAAATAAATGTGAGAAACATTGACTAAATAGCCTCTCCACTATCCGAAATCATTCCAAAACTTGCCGAGGTAGCTCAGCCTGGGAGAGCGCTCGACCCAGTTACTCTTGTGACTGAGGGCGAAGCTGAAGACCGAGTCGTCGCAGGTTCAAACCCTGCCCTCGGCACTTTTCCATCAAATTTCATAAATAAACAACAAATTCTGCTTGCTGATACGCCTAATATGCACCATTTTAGTAAGAATGTTGGTCAGCTATAACCAACAGTTTAATATGCAATTAATAATATTAGAAACTATGACTCAGAACGACACAAACAAAAATGGAACCCAAAACCAAACACAGAACGACACAAACAAAAATGGAACCCAAAACCAAACACAGAACGACACAAACAAAAAGGATAGCAAGTTTAGCGTTTCAGGCAAGAGTCTAAACAGGAATGTTATTGGTTTTATGCTTCTATCTTTGCTCCTGATTGTTGCTGCACTTATTGCATTTCTTAGCGACTTTTCAACAGTCAAATTTTGCGTTTTCGGATTTTGGGTCGGTGCAATATTGACTTTACTCGGATACTATCACTTAATATTTGTTTTACCAACGATTAAAACCTCAGATACGTCTATTACTGCTGAGTCTTTGAAAGCTTCTTACTGGCTTGTTATACTTGGATTGGCATTGATTGTTATTTTCCTTATTCTTGGATTCCTGCTCATTGTCCATTGGTATCCGTAAACAAATTAAATTAGGAAGTAATAGCAAGCACTTTCCTCAGAATATTAGGCGTTTGTTGTCGCCGAAATTTTTGTTCCTGAGAGTAACTCCCTTAGATTTTAGCTTCTTTGGAAATTTTTTCTGCAAGTTCTTTTGCTTTTTGAGTTTGTTCTTCAATCTTTTTTGAGGCTTCTTTCAATTTGGCGTTGAACGTTCTATGTTGTCTTCGATTATAGAGATTCCTTCTAGTTTGCTGTTCCCTGGTGCTTCAATTCTTGTTGGATTTTCTATTGGCAAGGATATAGTGAAGGTTGTTCCTTTGTTAGGTGTGCTTTCAACGGAAATTTTTCCTTGATGAGCTTCCACGATTCGTTTGCAAATTGCTAGTCCGAAACCCATTCCTTGAGCTTTAGTCGTGAACAAAGGTGTGAATATCCTGCCGATGATCTCGTAAGGTATGCCGATGCCAGTATCTAAAAAAGTGAACTCTACATTCTCATCGTTTTGGCGACTACGTATTTCAAGTGTGCCGCCTCCTGGCATTGCATCGATAGCATTTTTGATGATGTTTAGGAATACGCGTTCAATCTTGTTTGCGTCTACCCAAATTGCTGGAGAGTCCTCAGTGTGGTTTAGAATTACTATGTTGCTTGCATATTTAGTTGAGAGCAAAACATAGGTGATTAGTGACTTTGGTGAACATTCTTCTGGTTGGAGTTTTATTTCTCGACTGAATTCGAGGAGGTCGTTGACAATCTTGTTGGAGTATTCAACTGATTTATCGATAACGTTTAGCATCTCATTGCTCTTATCACTTATTGCAGTGCTATTCTTCTTTCTCAAATAGTATGCTGCATTCTTAATTGCTGTCAAAGGATTTCTGAGGTCGTGACCTACCATTCCTGCAAGTTCGCCTATCGCTGCGAATCTCTCAGATTTAACTAGTTGGGATTGTGCTTCTGCTAATTGCTTGGTTCTCTGTTTGATTTGTTCTTCGAGACCTTTGGAGTACATTTCAAGTTGGTCTTCGATCTTTTTGCGTTCAGTTATGTCAGCAATTAGGACAAGAGAACCTGAGAATTGGCCTTTCTCATCTTTGATTTCAGACACGGCAGCCATCGCGTACACAGTAGAGCCGTCTTTTCGTACGAATTCACATTCAAAATTTCCGTTGAGTCTGTTCTCGGTTTCCTTTAGGAATGATCGTGCTCGCATCGCAGTGGCTTTGCTTAATAGTTCGTATGGACTGTTTGTCACCATTTCTTCTTCCGAGTAACCGAATATTTGGACCATTCGCTTATTGACAAAAGTTGTTTTATGTTCTTTGTCTAGTATCCAAACACCTTCTTGCGTTTGGTCAACTAGTTGGCGATATTTTGTTTCGCTTTTCTTGAGAGCATCCTGAATTTTTCTGATTTCGGTTATGTCATGAAAAATGGCAATTATAGATTTTTTGCCGGTAAATCGACTGTTCTTGCGGTTACTAAGACATTTCTGACTTCGCCGTTTTTTGTGCAATGCTTGGATTCAAACTCTGCAGCTCCATCCGTCATTATTTTTGCCATACGGGACTTTACTTCGTCACCTTGGTCCTTGGCTACAAGTTGCAGAATCGTTAGTTTTGATAGGTCTTCTCTTGAATATCCTAGTTGACGATGCGCTATGTCGTTGAATTCAATGAAGGCCATTGTTTCAGGATCGATGAGTACAACGCCTAATGGTGCTTCTTCAAACAGTGCACGGTAGCGTTCTTCCGCTTCTTTCAATTCTCTCTCGATTTCGTTGCAATCTGCAATAGTATTGTTTTTGTTCATCATTTACTTTAACCTCAACTTTTCCAGTTTTCCATTAATATTCGTTGTGATGCTTCAGTGTCTCGAAAAATCGAAAAGTTGAATCTGTGTGAAAACCTAGATTGACGTGTTCTGCCAAGCTTTTGAGAGTGTGGTCTAGATAATTAACTGGTATTTTGTTGAATGCCCTTCTGCAATAATTCTTGCTCAATGACCTCGCCTTGTTGAACCCTTCGCTACTTTAATTGTTTGTCTCAAGTTTAGGCAGGTTAATTGCAAAGAAATTAAACCTTCTGAATTCCGGATACTAATGCGTAATACATGAATTTTGACAGATTTCCATTGGATATCCTATTGCACTGTAAGTAGTTCATTAAAGCTAAGTTTTTCGACAAACTAAGTCCCCAGTTTTAAAAGGGATAATAACTGAATCTACACGTTGATCTTTTTCCACCGTTTCCAAAAAATCTTTCAAGTCCTCCTTGTGGCTGATGACGTTGTCAGCTATTAGGATGCCTCCTTTTATCATGCGTGGAATTAGCGCGTTGTAGCATTCTAAGTAGTATTCTTTTTCGCAATCCAGAAAACAAAACGCTACATCAGAGTATTCTTTTATTAGTTTTCTTGCATCTCCTTGAATAAGCTTAACTACATCTTCAACGTTTGCTAGCCTAAAGGTTTCTTTAGCTAACTTGGCTTTCTCATCTAAGACTTCAAACGTGTTGATTTGTCTTTTTCTTGTCCTGCAGGCTAAGGCGAGCCAGAGTGTTGAGTAGCCAGCGCTTGTGCCGATCTCTAGGGCGGTTCCTTTGGGGGAGTATGCGAGCATTAGAGCGATGAATTTTCCTGTTTCAGGAGGCACTTGCCTGAGTCTTTGCAGCATGGGGGTGTCATTTTGTCGGTCTTTTTTATCCTGTTTTTCCAGGTAAGCCATTCTGTCCTTGATTTCTTTGGGGATGCTGTTAAACATGTAGTCGCCTGTTTTACGCTTAGGCTTAATTGTCGCTGTTAATTAAGAATTGGTTATGCGGTCGTTGTTTTTGTGGGTTGAGTGAGTGTTTGGGAAAGGCTATTTTTTGTTAGTGCTGTCGCTTTAAGGTTTATAATTTGTTTGTTGCATAACGGGGTTTTGGGAGTTGAATGGGATGTTTTTTGTTTATGGTTTGGTTATTTCGGTGATTCGGTTTTGGATTGTTTTGAAGAGTTCTTTTCTTAAGTTCTCGTCGGTTAGGGTTGTTTTGATTGAGTCGATGCGTCTGGCTAGTTCTTCGTCGCCGATTGTGGTTTTGAGCCATTTTTGGAAGTCTTGTCGTTTAAAATGGAAGTTTACTGATTGGATGGGTATTGTTTTTAGTTTATCGGCAAACTCGGCTAGGCTGGTTGCGGTTACTCCGCTGTATTTTCCAACTTCGGTGTAGAAGTGGAAGCCGTTTTCGTAGGTGACGTTGCTTAGCAGGTTTTTTTCTTTTTGTTTTGCTAGATTTTGATTCTTGACTGGGACTATTTTTGACATGTTTGCCACTTCCTTATTATTGTGTAGGTAGCGTATTATAATTTTGTCATCTTAGTCTATAGTGCTTGTGTGGTTGGTGGTTGTTTTTGGTGTGGCGGAGGTGGGATTTTTGAACTTTTTTGTTCAATTTTGAAAATTTTTTTAGTTTGAAGACGGTTGGTTTGGGCTTGTTTTTCGCAAAAGCGTGCTTATTTTGGTCTTGATGGGGTTGTTTGTTTTGAACTTTTTGTATGGTCTTTGGTGGTGTGGTTTGAACTTTTTGCATGGTTAAGGGTGTGTTTTGGGATGGTTTGTCGGTTGCTAATTAGCACTAATTAGTTCTTTTGTGGTTTAAGCTTTGGTTGTTTTTTGTCAGTGTTTTTTGTTTTGGTTTTTTGTAGGGTGTTTTTGGTTTTGTTTGTTTTGTTTGGAGTAGAGTGGGTCATTCGTAGTTTCGTTTGGGGTGGAAGAGGCGTTCGTAGTCTTCGAGTGCTTAGGGGAGTTTTGGTGGTTTTGAGAAGGCGATGCTATGCCTGATGAAGGATGTGTGAGTGTTGGTGGTTGGGTTTGGAAGGTTTGGTACCAGGTTGCTTTTGTTTGGTTTGGGTCAGGTTAGGTGGGTGTCGATGATTTTTGGGTAGGAAAATGTGCGTTGAAGGGGAGCACTTGATTAGTATTAGTGCGTCCAAGCAAGACGATAAGAAATTGAAAGAAGTGGAATCAGTCATGACTGACGTGGTTTTAATGTTGAAAAGGAGCGAAGAGGTGCTTGCGGCGTTAGCGGATAAGTACCAGAAGGAGCTCGGCGTTCAAAATGGGGAAGTTGTGAGTGTAAAGAATGGTTATGGCTCTGTCAGGAAACTGCTTGATTTAGTAATAGAATATGTTAGCCTTGGGGATATTATTGAAGATGAAAGCGGCTTAAAGCGTCTTAAGGATTTTCTTGAAAAAATGGGATGTAAGAAATATGTCAGAGAAGAGGCAGAATAAAGTATTAGCGATTTTGCTTAAGGGTCAGTGTGCGCCTAAGAGACCGGCTTTCAAAGGCGAGCAATAGCCAAAATCTTTAAGAAAGCCTCACAACTGGATAAATCAGCATGAGAACAGGGCAGGCAGGCAATGAAATATGGGGGAGTAATATTATTCGGTTCAGGCTTAGGCATATTTTTTGCCTTTTTAACTGCCATTCTTTTCCTAGGCGAATCAAGCCCGTACAGCATTGCAGCGCTCATTGTTGGTTTGGTGCTTATGGGACTGGGAATTTACCTTGCTAGCTTGGAGTATAAATCATTAAAAATTAGCTCATCCAGCCAGACGACACAACGAGCCGCTAAGTAAAGAATGAATTGAATGAAAAAAGGAGTTGCTGATTTTTTTTGGTTCCTAGTATATTGTTGGCGTCTCATGCACGTGTTTGAATATTTCCGCTATTTGGGTGACGGGGTGGAAATCGAGGTCTAAATAGTACACGAACCCAGTCATAGTCACTAGATCCCTAACAACCTCCGCGCGCGCTACCTTTGGATAGCTCCCTTTTAGTACATTTAAGACAGACTGACAGGCAAAAAAAGGTTTAAGTGTTAGGGATTGTCACTTTGATGTTTACACGCCAATGGATCGTGTATATCTTGTGCGATTTCTAATTTACTTGGCTGTCTTTTTTTCTTTAGCGGATTTCCTGCGGGCAAAGATTGCTATCAATATGATAATCACCAGGACTATGATTACAACAATTATAATCATGATATATGGTGATGGGGCGCTTGAAGATGGTGGAGTTGCAGATGGGGACGAAGTTGATGTTGTATTTGTTAGAGGTCCGAATGCGTAAACGTTCCCATCTCCGCCGTTTATGTAGGCCAAGCCGTTAGCGATAGCGGGAGAAGACCACACAGAACCCGTTTGGTACTTCCAGACAAGGTCTCCGTTTGCAGCATTCAAGCAATAGGTATTGTTGTCCTCGGAGCCCACGTACACCATCCCGTCTGCAACCGCTGGAGATGAAATCACAATATTTCCTGTTGTGTACTTCCAGACAAGAGAGCCACTGGCAGCGCTCAAACAATAGACATTGTTATCATCGGAACCTACATAGACCATGCCGTTAGCGACTGCGGGTGAAGACTCCCAATCCCCACCCGAATAAGTGGTTGTATAGTTCCAGACGGAGGCTCCGTTTGCAGCATTCAGACAATAAACTACTCCGTTGGCACCTTCAATGTATAACATACCGTTAAAGACTGCAGGAGAAGACATCCCATTTTTCAGCGCTCCTCCGCCCGCTACAGCGTCCAAAGAATATTGTATTCCGTTGGCTACTTTGTACACCGTGTCGCTGGCGACTGTAGTAGAAGGGTCCGCAGCAACATCCATTGTGCGGTTCCAGATTTGGTCGCCGTTTGCGGCGTTAAAGCAAAAGACCAGGTTATTTTGGTCTATGCCAACGTATAAATTTCCATCGGAGATAGCTGGAGTGGAATCAGCATAAACGCCCATTCCAATTAGGTACCCCCAGACCAAGGTGCCGTTTGTAGCATTCAGACAATCGAGCCAGCCATAATTGCCAGTCTGTAAGTAAATTAAGCCGTTAGCGACTACTGGAGAAGACAATGTGCCTACTCCTTCTTCTTCTCCTTCCTTCCAGATTAGTGCGCCGTTTGTAGCATTCAGGCAGTAGACTACTCCAGAATATGATTCTATGTAGACCATGCCATTATCGACTGCGGGAGAAGTCACCACGGGATCTGACCCTGTTGAGTAGTTCCAGATGAGAGCTCCGTTTGCAGCATTCAGACAATAGATGTTGCCGTTGTCAGCACCTACGTATAGCATTCCGTTTGCTATTGCAGGAGAAGATTGTCCACCGCCTGTTGCATATTTCCATGCAATGCTATTTGTGCTTGGCCCAGTTGATGTGGAGGCTCCTGTGTGGCTGAGGTCATGGTGAAACATGGTCCAGTCGTCAACTGAGGAAGAACTGGATGAGGCAGTGTAAACTTGTGAACTTAAAGATACGACAAGGAGAGTGGACATTAGGAGAAATAGAGCTTTTTGCGTCATTTTCACAATAAATCAACCGCTAAGACGCTATTTGAGGGCACGGTTTATAAATGCTTTTGTGACGGCTGGTTGCAACCGAAGCACATTTCAAAATAGCAATAACCTCTTCTAACATAGGAGGCTTGTATGGAGAACTGACAGTTTAGCAATCTGTTTTACTCTATATGGTAACATTTAGGTTTAAAGAAAAATTAGCTATTGGTTGAATGAGAAAAAATATACAGTTACTGAGCGATTTTGGGGCAGAAAAAGCCAAAATAGCGCGCTTTTTGAAAGCCAAAACCAAAGGAATCGCCGCAGGCGATCTCTTGCACGTGTGCTCGGCAGAAAAGTGAGTTATGGTTTAGAATTAGCTGGTTTTCAGGTTTAGTTTTTCCTGCGCATTAGTGCTCTTAATCCTTGAAGTGTGGAGGCTGCTATGAAGCCGAGTAGGATAAAGTTGGCTATAGCCATGGTTATGAGCATTTGGCTTGATAGGACGTATTGGATGAATGGGTTTAGGGTCATGTGTGAAATGAAAAATATGGCTGATACCACGAGTGCAAGTAATGGGAAAATCATGTAGAGGTTGCGTTTGTCGACTGATAGAAGTCGCTTCAGGTCGCCTGTGTATATGATGATTCCTGCGGCTAATATCAAGCCAGCTATTTCCATTACAGTATCCATCAGCGAAGGCATCCCGAAACCTAAGCCTATAAATTTTGTGTAGAATGGCCAGAACATCATGACTTTGCCCATTATGAAGTCGCCGAAGGCGAAGTGTTGGACTACGGCTATGAAGTAGGGGATTCCTTTTAGGCGGAGAAAGTAGAAGACGGGGATGAACAGGAGAATCCAGAGAAAAAATGAGTGCGTGACGGTTCGATGAACTATTCCGAGACTGCCCAGTAGAAGGTCAGAATCAGGCAAAATGCCTAATATTAGGATTGCGGGTACAAAGAGTTTTCCGGTTTTTTTTATCCCTGGGATGAAAGCCCACGCAAGCATTGCGAAAACGTAAGCCCATGTCATATGCCCAAGAAAATACAATTTGTAGCTCCTTCATGTTGATTGTTTTGTTGGTTATTATGATTTTTAATTGTAGAGTGGGTCGCTTCAGTTTAAGGGTTTTTCAGCTGTTTCGTGCTTATTGAAGTTTTTGTTGTTGGGCTCTGTTAACTTTGTAGGTGATGGCCGTTAAGAAACGGGTGACAAAAAGAGGGTTTTAATTATCCATGTTAATTTTCGGGTGATTGACTTTAATTTCTATATGATGCTGAGACAAAGCACAAAATTTATCTTGTGATTGATTTTAACAAGAATTGGGGAAGAAAAAAATGACCGATGATGACATAGCTCAAGCGCTAGGACAATTTGTTAATGTGCTTGCTGATATGCAAGAAACACTCTCCAAAATATCAGAGTCTCTTGTTGAGATAAAGAAAGAACTCCATGAAATTAAACGAGACATACAAAGATAGCTCCTTTCTTTTTTCTAAAGTTGACCCTGTTTTAATCCAAGATGCTAAATGTTTTGGGTTTGGTTTATGGATAAGTCTTGGATTAAACGTCAACCTTAGACCTTGCTTTGTTTGTCCTATGCTAAGACGGTGGACATGATAGCTTTCTCTAACTTTTAGTTTAAATATTTTATGAATTAAAGAGCTATTTTGTTTTCTCGAATAAAATCTAAATTTTAGATAATAAATTTTTGCATAAAATAAAGTTCATTATATTGTTTAGTTGAATAATGTGGATGGTGTGAGATGCAGTCCAAAAGACAAATTAAATGGAAATCCAATTCAGATACTTTACTTCTTTATCGCAAGTTTAGTTCTGTTAAGTCTTCATAGGATGCCCTTCCATGTTAACCAGCAGGGGATAAACAATCATGGGATAGGCATTTTTGATAATTAGGTTGTTGAGGCTTCTTGCAAACCGAGAACTTGTGGAAAACCCTGTGTGGCTTGCTTTTTAAAAATGTATTGTTTTGTGCGTCTGCACCTTCTTCAAAGGCAAATGTGCCTTTTTGCTCGTTTCCAGTTATTACTTTTTCGGTTTCTTTTTGTAGCGTACAGGTTATTGCGCTCGTCAGTAATCCTATTTAATTTTGGGTTTTGATTGGTTATTTGTCAGCATCTGCTTAGACACGTGTGAAACCAACAAAGATAAGAATAATTTCGGCAAATTTGCTATTTCAGCTTGCGCATATGATGGTCATATGAGTAACCAAACTATTTATTAACCGATGTGACGACAGGGTAATATCTGAGTTTCCCCATGCAAAATAAGAACACTCAAAAGCGAGGACTTGCAAGAACCGCAACCGTTGACCTAGTCACCATGTCACTTTTAGCTGGCTTAGATATGGGTACAAAACAAATTATTGCTCCAACCCTGCAATTAGTAACAGGACCTTTTAGCATACCCACTGGAGCTGTCGCCGGCGGAATATACATGATGTGGTCCGTCCTTGCGATCGGTATCGTACGAATTCCAGGAGCAGCAACCTTGACTTCAGCAATTGAATCATTTCTTAGCCTCATATTTGCATTCGGCAACTTCGGAGTATTCTCTTTTGTCATTTATCTTCTTCCAGGAATAGCTGTAGATTGTATCTACGTTATCTATTTATTGGTGAAACAAGAACACCGCTTCGGTTTGATAGGGTGTTTCGCGGCTTCAGCTGCAGCAAACTTCGTTGGCACTTACTTGGTATCGACTATATATTTAGGTCTACCAACCATTCCGTTGCTTTTTTCCTTAATAATAGCTTTGATATTCGGAGGGATTGGTGGAATAATAGCCAATGCGTTGCTGATTGAGGTCAGGAAAATAGGAATCGGAGTACCCAAGAAGAAACCTCCTTCAGCGTATTCCAACGTTTTAAAGCAAAGTTGAGAGGAAGAAAATGCAAAAAAGACACATACTCGTAATTGCAATCTTAATCGCACTCATTATAGCCACCATACCACTTTATTCTCTTGTTCAAGTCAAAAGTCCAGTTAACCTAGTTAACAATACAACTGAAGGGAACCTACTGGTAACAGGCAATGTTAACCAAACACTAAATTTGACCCTAAACGAAGTAATGATTCTCCCGTCGACATCTGTAACTGCTACAGTTGCTTCCACCTCGAAACCACAGGATGACGGAACCTTCAACTTTACTGGTATAAATCTTTGGTATCTACTTCAGCAAGCAGGCATCCCGAGCAACGCAACATCAGTGACAGTTTTAGCTTCAGATAAATACTATATCATTCTTCAGATCAGTGAGATAAAGAACAATGCAAACATGATACTAGCTTACGAGAAAAATGGTGAATTGTTAGCATCAGGCTTTGGACCATTATGGCTTATTATATCAAGCGATCCTAATTCAGAAAGATGGGTTTATGAAGTTGCAGTTTTGGATGTCAGCTGATCAGGTAGATGAGTGTGCAAGCTATTGAGCTAAAAAATGTCACATATACATATCCACTTTTGAATACGCCAACTCTTCGAAACTTAAATCTGGAAATTGGTTACGGCGAGTTTGTAGGCTTAATAGGTTTAACAGGCACGGGCAAAACTACGCTGTTTCGGTTGATGAATGGACTTATTCCTCATTATTTTAATGGTGACCTTGAAGGCGATGTTCTAATCGACGGGTTAGATTCTAAAATGCTTAAAATAGGAGAAATTGCAACTCACATCGGCACAGTTTTTCAAGAGCCAGACACGCAACTTTTTTTCCAAAATGTTGAAGACGATATTGCATTTGGTCCTGAAAACTTGTGCATCCCTTCAGATGAAATTATTCGCATCGTGAATGAAATCTTGACAAAAGTTAATTTAAATTCGTTAAGATACAAGTCGCCTACTAATTTGTCGGAAGGACAGAAGCAACTGGTAGCTATCGCTTCTGTGCTTGCAATGAAACCGAAAATTCTGCTTTTGGATGAGCCAACATCTAATCTCGATTCCGAAAGCAGCGATAGAATAATCAGCCTTATTAAGCAATTGAATCAGGAAGGAACCACTATAGTCTTAGCAACACACGAAATCGACCTATTAGCCAATTGCGCAAGTCGCATCATTATATTAAATGATGGACAAATACAAGCAAATGGCTTACCTTCAGAAGTGTTCTCAAACAAGGATATTTTTAAAAAGTTTGGCTTGATTCCGCCCCAATTAACTCAGTTGATTATGAAACTTCGAGACAACGGCCTTGATTTAGATAGAAATCCTTCTTCCGCTTCAGAATTGTTTGAACTAATTAAGAGGCGATTGGACGCCTAATTTTATTCAAGCGGAAAATATCTGCTACAAGTATAGGGATGGAACTTCAGCAATAAGAGATGTTTCAGTCTCGTTTAGCCATGGTGAATTTGTTGCATTAATAGGTAACAATGGCTCGGGGAAAACGACTTTAGCTAAACTTTTAACAGGCATGTTTCGGCCAGCTAGTGGGAGAGTACTTGTGGAAGACAAAGATTACTCTTCTTTTACTATAGCTGAACTTGGACGCAAAATTGGTTATGCATTTCAGAATCCTGATAATCAACTGTTTGCGGACAGCGTTAACAAAGAGGTTGCTTTCGGCCTGAGAAATATGGGCTTAGATGAAGCAGAGATTCAAAGTCGTGTGGATGATGCGTTAAAATCGCTTGAGTTGGATAAGTACAAAGAGGTTCATCCTAGGTGTTTGAGTTTAGGTCAACGCCAAGGAGTGGCTATTGCGTCTATCTTAGCTATGCAGCCAAATGCGATTATCTTAGATGAACCTACAACTGGACAGGATTATCCTCGACGGCTGGAAATAATGAATTTGGTACGCCAACTTAACAATGCAGGCAAACTTGTGATACTGATAAGCCATGACATAATGCACGTGGCAGTTTGCTGCAAACGAATTATTGTTATGCAGGAAGGCCAGATAGCAGCTGATGGCAAAACTGAGGAAATCCTAGGCGATTGGGACTTATTAGCTAAAATAAATTTTAAGCGTATGCCGATAATGGAGTTAGCGGATTTGTTTGGGGCATATGGATGCCCAAAAACCATCTTGACAGTTGATGAAATGGCAACCTTTATACAAAGTATACTGGTAAGGAGAGGTTAACCGTAACTGCTATGACAACTGCTGATTCCCAATCATTTTTTCACAGGCTTGACCCATTAACCAAACTACTTATTGTAATATGCATATCCACACTGGCAATAATATATGTAAACCTGTATCTGATGCTTGGTATAATCATAGTCTGTTTAGTCATGACTTTTATTGCTAAAATTCCAATGCGCCGACTGTGGAAATACATTAGTTTTTTTTCATATCTAATTTTTTTGCTTGCGATAGTTCAGGGAATTTTTTATCCCTATAAAATACTCTACCCGTTGCTTACGGTTCCCTCAAATTCACCGATATTTGCAAACTACATAATATTCAGTCTAGACGGCGTTGTGCATGGTCTAATATTAGGCGTAAGACTTATTGCATTGCTAATTGCCACGACTATTTTCAGCTTAACTACAGCTCCAAGAGATTTTTTAGTCTCGTTACGCAAGATCAAAGTGCCATTCGAATTAGCCTTCATGGTTAACATTGCTCTTCGATTCATACCTGACATCCGAGATAAGGCTAACGAGATCTTGTTAGCTCAAACTGCTCGAGGATTAGAATTAGAAAAAGGCAGTTTACTTCAAAGAATGAAAAACTTAATTCCGGTGTTGACGCCTTTGCTAATTAACTATTTGTTAATGGCACGTAACTCTGCAGTTGCCATTGAAACCCGCGCGTTTCGTTTGAAAAACGAGCGGACTTATATGCGCACTATGCATATGACAAAAACTGACTATGCTTTAATAATTGTAACGATAATTGCATCTATTAGTTGTGGAATATTTTTTTGGCTTTATGGAAGTTCATTGAATGTGTTATAGTAATTCTGTATATTTGATAATTTATAAAAAAACAATATAGTGAGCACGTAAGAAGACTCGTGCCTATTTCTATAAAGGTTCCTTTTTTGATTATTTCTTCGCACAGAATTATTTTGCTCATACCGTAATATTCAAAATACCGCACGCGGGGCAATCCATTGCATAGTGCAATAAGCCATCGTGCCTGCTGGACAAAATATTAACTTTTAAGAAATTAGTTGCAGTATAAACCCAAACCTGATTTTGTTAATCCTTCTATATAGGGCACCTTTCTTGGGATTTGGGAATCCTTTAGATTGGATACGTTTTGGTTTCATAGAATTGAACCGTGGTTTCATTCACAGTTGAGATTCCAAGCAGCGTTGATTCATATATTTTAAATTTGAAATTGAAAGTGCAATTATATGTTCCTGGAGAAAAAGTATATGTTGCTGGTTGAATTGTACAATTACTATTTTGTGTATAGTAAGGTGTCAAATTAGTTGAAAAGCTGGAATCCTTAATTCCAAGATTTACTTGAAGATTTTCGGGAATAAGATCAATACTTTGGATATAAAAATTTGTGTTCTGCTTTATTTTAAAGATGAAGAGCACCAATCCTGCAGGTTCAGATGTTACGTTAAATTGCTTTAAAGCCAGTAGCCATTCAGCTCCATTAGCTGATAAAATGTACGTATCGTTACTTATGTAAGGAAGCTTAAGAACATCTGCAGAGGATACTACTGGTAAGTTAGCTATCTTTATGTAAATGTGAGCATAGATCTCAAAACAAACGGCCAATAATAAAGTAGCGACTAGAATGATAACAATAGATTTGCGACTAACATTTTTCGTTATTGAACACACCCTATAGTTTTATTAAATCTTCTCGAAATTTTTTGTAATACGACTTACAAAAAGATAGTTGAGGGTTATATGCCTCTTGCTTAACTAAGCTATAACGGTATATGAAAATGTAGATGTAAAGCTTATCGATGCCGAGTTTACCCAATCATACATATTCCACTGCCCGAAAGTTACAGTTGGAGGTAGTGGAAAATCTTAAAATATAATGCGGGGCATGGACGAATTCTTAAAATAAACTTATTTTCTCTTCAATTATTCCTTAGTTTTTTCCAATTCTTTTGTTGAACCTGCTAATATAGCAATTTGAGAAAAATATAACCAGACTTTCTTGCCAACTTCGAATTCCTTTTCTATAAACATGTTTCGATTTATTGATGCTTTAAACATTAATCCTGCATCCACTGTTACCAAAACAAGAGGGCCAGTATCTTCACATTCAACAACGGTTCCGCTGAAAATGTTTAAGCTAGCATTCTTAGGTTTGAACAATTCAACAGTTATGTCTTCTGGGCGCACAGCAATCATTTCAGCAGCATGAATATTTCCCGAAACTTTTACCTGTAAACCTTGAACGTCAAGAAGTGAAAATTCTTGCTCAGAATGAATTATTTTGGCTTTGAAAATATTCTCGTAACCCAAAAATTTGGCTACAAATTCATTGTTGGGTTTGGCAAACAACTCTTTTGCTTTACCAACTTGAGATATTTCACCAGCATTTATTATTGCCACTTTATCAGCTAAACCTAGCCCTTCAACTAAACTGTGGGTTACGTGAATTATAGTTTTGCCCTGTTCTCTATGTATTCTTTTTAACTCGGCTCTAAGTTCACGTGCTGTGGATGTGTCAATGGAGGCCAACGGTTCATCAAGCAGAATTATTTTAGGGTCAATTGCTAGTACTCTTGCTAGTGCTACCTTTTGTTTTTCTCCGCCGCTTAATGTTGCCGGTAATCGATTTTCTAATGATTTAAGTTTTGTTAATTCAATTACTTGGTCAACGACTTGTTTTTGGGTATCTTGAGATGCTTTACGCTTCTTTGAATTAAAAGAGAAATTATTGCGCATCTTTAAACCAAATGAAATATTTTCTCGAACTGTCATATGCGGAAAAAGTATTGACGATTGCGGAACGTAACCTATATTCCTGTTCTCAGGCGCTAACTCTGTTATATCAACATCATCAAGGAACACTTTGCCCATGTCAGGCTTGTTAAACCCCATGATTATTTCCAGAAGCATTGTTTTTCCTGCCCCTGTTGGTCCTAAAAGAACACAATATTCGCCTGAACCAACTGTAAGGTTGATGTTTTTTAGGGCAAATCCACGCCACTCTTTGGTTACATTTTCTAATTTAAGCCTCACTGCTTTCACCTTGAGCCTGCTTCTTTCGGCTTGGAAATCGCTATTTTGAATATTACGAGAATTACGATGGCGAGAACTATTAAAAGCGCATTTATTGGAAGGGCAGCATTTAAGCCTTGGCTGGTAAATACGTCTTGAACGTAGATTGGGGCCGTAGCTGGATAATAGGCGAGGATTATTACGGCGCCGAATTCGCTAACTGCTCTTGCCCAGGTTAAAACGCAACCAGTTAATATTCCTCTTAAAGCTAAAGGAAGAGTTACATGCCTAAAAAGCTTAAAATTTGTCGCCCCTAAGCCTCTGCCAATTTTTTCCATTGATGGATCAACAGCCATGAACGCTTCCTGAGCGCTTCGAATCATGAAGGGGGCGCTAACGAACGCCATAGCAATTACAATGCCCCAAGCTGTGTCAATGAAACTTATTCCTAAAGCTGCGAATGCTGCGCCAATAGGAAAAGTTGGCGCGACAACACTTAACAATGCTATGCCTGCAGTGTTATGCGGTATAAGTATTGGAAGATCGATTAGACCGTCAAGGGCTTTTTTTCCCCTGAAATTCTTGCGGACAAACAGGTAAGCAAATGGAACACCTAATATCAGCATGAGCAAAGTTGCTAAGAACGCGCAGTAAAAACTGGTAAAAATCGCGTTTATTGTCTGTATGCTCTCAAGAGCTGAATAGACTCCTGTGGCAGAGTTCGCTAAAGACCCAACAATTGGAACTAAAATAAACAAAACCATTATTACGCCTAGAACAAACGAGATTAAGATGAATGGTGACTTTTCTTTTAGCCAAGTCAATCCTTTAATTTTAGCCTCCCAAGTAATTCTTCTGTTAAGATAAGCGCTAATTCGTTATGAGCGTTATGGTTCGCTTACAACCAATGATTGCAGGCTAGACGGTAGTGCTTGTAGATTGTCAGTGTATGAAGGGGCGAAAACTGGTTGGTATGCTTGGGCAAAATCGGTTTTTCCTTGATCTTTGAGCATGAACTGGATGAATTCTTCTGCCAATTGTGGATCGGGAGCGTTTGAGGGTATGGTTAACCCGTAGTAGATGGGTTCTCCTGTGCGGTCAAGGGTTATGTCTGAAAATCTTTGGTGAGAGTAAACAATTTGGACGGTTTGGTAATTGCTTGCGTAAGCTGGGTTGCCTAAATTGACTTGATCAGGCAGTTCAACATAGTTGAAACCGTACTGTTTGGCGTTGCTTTCATATAGGAAGCAGTAGTCAATGGTACCATCTTGAAGCAGGGGGATTAAGTCCACTTCGCTTGCGCGTAAAATTATCTTGTCGCCTTGAGGTGTTTGAGTGTCTGGAACCATGATCGTATAATTTGAGCCGTCTTGAATGGAGTTTATTGAAGGGTTAAAATTGTCACTAATTAAGTTGGCAAATAAACCGGTCGCATTATAATAATTCTCTGATAGCTGGATTGCCATTAGAGTGCGGTAGCCAAGTGCATCTAATTCTGGATTGACAAGCCCAATTTTGACATTTTGTTGGCTTAGGATGGAGTACCAATTAGTGGCATTAATTTCGTTGGCATATTTGCTGTTGTTCGTGTAGGCTAGAACAAGAGAGTTTGTGGCAAATCTAATGTAATAGTTCGCATAGCTTTGATTTGTCTGCTCGTCAATGGTGTTATACATCATCGTTGGGATAAGCGAGTAATCCGCCACCATTAACAAGTCAACCTTCATGTTTTCCTCAGTTACTTGCCGAATAACCTGTATGCTACCATGCCCCATCATTTCGACATTTACATTTGGATAGGCGGCTTCAAAATCCGCATCAACCTTGCTCAGGGGGTATTCGAGGCTAGTAGCACAAAATATCGTGAGAGTTGGTTTTGATTCAGGTAAAACATCAATTACAAGAAAAAAATAGGTGGATACTATTAGGATTACAACAAGAACTGCCGCAATCACTATGTTTCTTCGTCTCAAGAGTCATCCTCAAGTCTGTGCATCAACGACTTGAAGTGTAACCACGTACGAGCAGTAATACATAGCCGTTGTTGATAGCCCATCAGATCCAACGAAAGCAATTCCCAGATACGCTCCATTATTGGCAGATGATGCATTATCATAAGTGTTCATGTTAGTGGCAGTTCCGTTCAAAGTGTATGCAAGAATCATTGTTACTGGGTTAGTTGGAGTTGCTGTTGCATTTGTGCTCGGGTTGTACATCGTTAAATCTGCTGAGTTGCAAGTGACTAACCCATATGAAAACTGTTCTCCCCAGCCATCTGCACCTGTAACGTTAAGGGCCTGTGAACTGTTCATGCCGCCAACTTCATTGAGCAAGGTCATTATTGATACGCCTGCATAAGTTCCGTAATCAAAAGTGCCCTTCGACCCTTTGAATTCTCCGCCAAGCCCAGAGGTTTGTGTCATTGCTGCAAGTTGTGTGGCATTTAGCGTTACTGATGTGCCGCTTGCTCCTATAATAGTTAAGGTGGCTGCTGGCAAACTAAGCGTTGTTGTTGACGGTGGATTAACGACTTGAAGTGTAACCACGTACGAGCAGTAATACATAGCCGTTGTTGATAACCCATCAGATCCAACGAAAGCAATTCCCAGATACGCTCCATTATTGGCAGATGATGCATTATCATAAGTGTTCATGTTAGTGGCAGTTCCGTTCAAAGTGTATGCAAGAATCATTGTTACTGGGTTAGTTGGAGTTGCTGTTGCATTTGTGCTCGGGTTGTACATCGTTAAATCTGCTGAGTTGCAAGTGACTAACCCATATGAAAACTGTTCTCCCCAGCCATCTGCACCTGTAACGTTAAGGGCCTGTGAACTGTTCATGCCGCCAACTTCATTGAGCAAGGTCATTATTGATACGCCTGCATAAGTTCCGTAATCAAAAGTGCCCTTCGACCCTTTGAATTCTCCGCCTTTTCCAGACGCTTGTGCCATTGCTGCAAGTTGTGTTGCGTTTAGTGTTACTGATGTGCCGTTTGCGCCTATAATAGTTAAGGTGGCTGCTGGCAAGTTAGTTGTCGTTGATGTTGATTTTTGACCATTTAAATATAATGCTATAGCCGCTATTGCTACAACTACAATTATGACGATCAGAACTATTGCTAAGATTTTTCTGCTTATTTTTCCTGTTTTTTTGGTTTCTGAAGCCATTTCTCATTTCCCTTCTGGACGCTTACTCTGCGATATGTAAATAAAAATATTTCGGCTATTAACGGAAACTGGTTCATAGTGAGGAACAAAAAAGCCTTGAAATCGTTAGTTTACTTAGTCGCGTTATTTTTTTCAAGAGCCATGGTCTAATTTAGCGTCAAAAGTTTGAAATTGTTTATTCCTTTTTTACCAGCAAGGCAAAAGTCAAGTTTGTCATTGCAAAGGTAAAATCTGGATTTGTGCCACGCCTTTGACCTGTTCATCGCTAGTTAAATCTGAACCTGTTAGGTACAACGGGTAATATGGTTGGCCGCTGTTTATTTTTAAGCCGTTTTCGGTGTTAGCGAGAATAATGTTTGTGTTCATATAAATTTGGCTGACATTAAATTCTGCGCTGCTTCCATCCGAACCAATCACTTTTACAAGATAACCGTTAGCTACCTCTGAACTATTTATAACGCCATTGTCAAGTGCCCAGATTTGGATTACTCGATGAAGCGGTGTGCCAGCCCAAGTGGCACCATTAGAAACGTAGGATTGTGGATTACCAGCCGCCAAAGTTTCGAAGTCTGATTCAGTCATATTTTTAACACTTGTGCCGTTAACAACGACACTCCAACTAGCAACAACAGTATTGCTAGTTTCACCTCTATTTTGATACCAACTATAATATGTGACCATTCCGATGACAGCTGCTACAATAATTATTACTGCCGTAACGATTGCCAAAACTTTACTTATTGCAGTTTTGTATTTTGAAGCCATCCTGTTCCCTTCTTGGACGATATTCACCAATATGAAAATAAAAGTATTTTGTATTGGGCAAGCAATGCAGTTCTTAAATTACAAAAAATAAGGAAAAGGTTGAGATTTTCCGTTGTTAGCTTGCTGGGTTATCAAGTATTATTTCTATTTCGACGATGTTACCGATAGTGTTTGTTGAATTGATATCGGAACCGACAAGGTTTAACGGCCAAATTGGATCGCTAAGTACATTGCCATTTAACTCGGATGCAACGATAATGTTATTGTTTTCGTAAGTTACGGTGCCGTTACTTGTTAATGTGTAAACTTGGCTATCATTTAATGTAACGTTAGAGCCGTCTCCAGAGATTATTACAACTTTGTAGCCGTTGGCAAGTGAAGCGTTAGAAACCTGAGTTGGATGGTCATAGTTTGCCCACGATATCCAATGATAAAGTGTAGTGCCAGTCCAATTATTACTGTTACCGCTCTGGTCAGTATAATTTGCTTCGAAATGACTTGGATTTTGGTCTGCAGCGAAAGCTTGGCGCGTCAAATTATCAGTCATAAGGGTAGAGCCATCCAAGCCGGATATTGCCGTAATTGTTAAATTCCAATCTTTAACTTCACTTGTGATGGCTATTGTAGACGCATAAAATATCCAGAAGTGCCCCTCGGTGAGCAACCCTTGTGAACCAACTAAGGCAATTCTTATCGGGCCTATGTCTTTTGTTAATGGTACATCGTTATAATAGTAAGCTGCAATCAACGTAAGTGTTTGATTTGAATCTACTGCGTTTCCAGTTACAGGATCAAATGTTGGGTAGCCTTGCCCGTTGACTTGATCATAAGTAAAAACCATCGAGTAGCCGTCAGTTGCAGTTATGGTTAATGTTTCATCACTTGTCATGCCGCCGACTAAACCAAGAAGCGTCAATATCGGTACACCTGTATAGTTGCCAACTCCTTCGATTGCACCACCGCTACTTTCTAATCCACCAGCACTTGTAACTGTTGTTAGTTTACCGATTTCTGTTTGGTTTATCGTTATTGAAGTGCCGTTTGCAGCTACAAGAGTTAAGGACATCGCTGGCAATGTGTTACTAGTCGTTGTGTTACTAGTTGTTGACTTTGGCCACAAAACATACAATGCTGTAGCCGCTACCGCCACTGCAATTATAACAACTAGAATCACTGCTAAGATTTTTCTGCTTATTTTTCCCATTTTTTTGGTTTCTGAAGCCATTCTTATCTCCTTCTTGAACGCTAACTCCGCGATGTGCAAATAAAAATATTTCGCTAAAAACATGATTACTGACCGTAGCATTATCAAACAGTCTTTTTTCGCTCTCTCTTGGGTTTATGTGGAAAACTTTAAATAACGATTTTCGTTGTGTGAATTAAAACATATCGTTAATAGTGTTCACATATACATCGGAGAGGAGTAGTAGAAATGAAAAGGAAAAAAATTGTGGCGATGGTGGCTGCAATACTAATTGTGGTTGTTGTGGCGTCAATTCTTTATGTCGAGACAATCAGCAACAATCCTAAAGTAAAATCAATTCAGTTACCTTCCGGAGAAGCGCCACAATGGCAAATCCAGTTAGCAGGTGACGTTCAACAAGAAAGAATAGTTACACTGAGCGATTTAACGCAAATGCCCTTATCAACCGTTACAACTGCAGACAACAGCACAACTTACATCGGCGTCTCTTTGTTTGATTTCTGTAACCAATCAAGATTGAACTGGGATGCGGGAGGAATACAAGTCACAGGTGAAAGCGGAAATTCCACGACTCTGAATCTTTATCAGGCGTGGAACAGTACAAACTCTGCTTGGTACTATTACAAGTACAACGTGATACTCTTAGCATTCGTTAAGAACGGTGCATGGATGACCAACCAGACAGATGGCGGATGTATCCAGTTAATTACACCTAACTTCAACGATAGCTATCAAATAAGTGAGGTTTCAAAAATCAACGTAGAACCATGGACAATCACAATCAAAGGCAACGTAGCAGATCCGATAACATTAACAGCAACTAACATAACGCTCATAAAATCAACAACAATCAACGCAACAACTTACTACTCAGGCTTTAATTCTGTTACAGCAAACTGGACAGGAATACTAATAACGGACGCGTTAGCTTACGCGAATGTTTCATCCTATGCTCACCAAGTCTCGCTGATTGGGATTGACGGAAAAGCCTGCCTTGGCGTAAGTGTTCCTGGAAATTTCACTTTTGACGAGCTTAACTCTGGAAAAATGATGATTGGTTACCAGATAAATGGAAAAACACTTACTGTCGATCAAGGTGGACCTTTCAAGTCTTTTTGCCCAACAACTGCTACACCGTTCAGGATCGACACTTACTGGATGAAATGGCTAAGCGAAATTATCGTTTATTAAAGAGCTAGTTCACAGAACTTTCGCATGATTTTAGTAATGTTTCACTTTTTAGGTTAATTCAATATAGTATTTTCCGTTAGCACATGCTCGGCAGAGTATTTTATTTTCGCGGTAGACTTCTCGACCATCCATAATTCTTTCTCCGCACTTTGAGCAATTTTCCCGTTTTTTCGGAAGACCAGGCAAATCCGTTTCCGGAATTTTCACTTCAACTTTTTGGATATTTACAATTTGGGTCTCAGGAGTCACAGCCATTTTTTCAACCACTTCATCTGGAGAACCTTTTATTTCAAAACTCTCTTTTATTGTGATACGTATTGCTTTGCCGCTCGTAAGGTTCACAAAGGTGGCAGCAAATTTACCGTAATCAACGTATTTTAGCGTTCGATGACCCAGCGTGCAACCAGTAATTACCTGTAGTGCATCTGTCATGCATCGGTCAATTTCAGCATAAACAATTAAGTTCTTATTTTTAGCCTGTAGATCTAATTCAAAATATTTCATTGCCGCTAAAGCCATTTTTGTACCCATGGCGATGCCAAAGCATATATGTCCATGGTAATCGCCGACTTCCTTAACATATTTTCTAAATTCGTTTTCATTTTGTTTTTTCAATTTATTCACCTATTGGTACGCATATCTTGCGATTAAGGCCTTCCGCATTAATCACTTTGACTTTAATCTTGTAAACTTTTTCTAAGTTTTGGTCGGTTATAATGTCATCTGGAGTGCCTATTTCGATTAGTTCTCCGTCTTTCATGAGAGCAACTTTATTGGATAAGAAGGCGTGGTCTGGAAAATGAGAGGTCATGATTATAGGCAACCCTGTGTTTGCTAATTTTTGAAGCGTATTTAACAGCCTTATTTGGTTTCCAAAGTCCAAATGAGAAGTTGGTTCATCAAGTAATAGCAGTGAAGGCTGCTGGGTTAAGATTCGGGCTAAAAGTACCATCTGTCTTTCCCCGCCGCTGACCTGGGTATAAGGTACATCCTTCAAATAGGATATGCCCATGGTTTCTAAAGCTTCTTTGGCAATCTTGATATCCTCTTTACCTGGAGAGTCTAGATAACCAATATGAGGGGATCTTCCCACAAGGACAGCATCCATTACTGAAAACGCAAAGTTCGGTTGGTGAAATTGTGGAACATAACCAATAGCTTTTGCGATTTCAACTCTTGACATACTGGACAGGTCTTTACCATCAATCAAAATGCTTCCGCGTTCTAGTTTAAGCAGTCTGTCCAGGCACTTTAGAAGTGTGGTTTTTCCGCATCCATTCGGTCCAAGTATGGTAAGGATCCCTGCTTGATCTATTGTGAAGTTTATATCCCTAAAGCCATGAGCTTTCGCCAAGTCATAATGGAATTCAGCGTGGCTAACGCAAAGTCTCATGACCACCCCTTTCCTTGCCTACTGAGCATATAGATAAAGAATGGCGCACCAATCATTGCCGTAAGTATTCCCAGCGGTATTTCCAAACTTGAAGCGGTTCTTGCTACATCATCAATAATCAAAAGATATGATGCTCCCAATAGAAGCGATACTGGCAAAAGACGCTTATGGTCAGGCCCTACTAGTAAACGACTGATGTGGGGAATGACTAGCCCAACCCAACCAACTATACCAGCAATGCAGACTGCTGATGCACTCATTAGTGTACAACAAACGACGATTATTACTCTCATGCGACCTGTATTTACTCCCATTGATTGAGCTTCTTCTTCGCCCATTGCCAATACATTAAAACGCCAACGTAAAAGCAAGAGAACAACCATACCGGCTATCATTGGTATAGCTGCAATCGAAATATTATCGAAGGTGACAACGTTAGCTAAACTTCCCATTAGCCAAAAGATTATTGTTTGCAATTGAGTGCTAGGATTAGCCACATATTCAGCCAATGCAAGACAAGCGTTGAAAAAAGAGGTGATTGCTATTCCAGCTAAGATTAAACTAAGAGTGCGACTACCCTTAACTACCTTACTAACTGCGTAAGCAATACCTACTGCCAAGATTGCAAAAGAGAAGGCAAATATTTCTATGTTAACCTGACTTTGATTAAGCAATATGGCAAGTGCTGCCCCAAAGCCAGCGCCTGCAGAAACGCCGAGAATATCTGGGGATACTAAGGGATTGCGAAATAGCCCTTGGAAGGAGCCCCCTGCCAAAGATAGAGTGCCACCGATTAGCATAGCAGCGATTATTCTAGGCAACCTAATTTGCATTACCACAGTATCAGGGATACTAGGTTGCATGAATGTAGTAAGTTGCGCATAACCAAGACTTAAAAAGTTTATCAATTCAGCGATTGAGATTCTTAAATTACCCATCAGAATCAGAAAAACGTCGGCAGGAGCTACAGGGTATCTTCCTAATCCCAAAGAAACAATGAAGAGGATGACAAGGAGGATAAGTAAAATTATGCTTACTGGAAGCCCGCGTAAAGCTTTGAGTGTATTTAAGAGTTTTTCAGCACAGTTTTTATGCTTTGCAGGGTAATTTGGTTGTCCTTGAATGTTCTCAACTCGTGTCAGGATGGTTTACTTTTTGGTTGAGCGGTTTTTTCACGGATAAGTTCAAGAGATAAATTATCGAGTTAAAAGAAAAAGTTGGGAAGTGACAGCTATTAAAGGTTGCCACCGCTTAATAGTGTTTGAACCTGAGTAGTTGTTAGGTTGTAGTGGTAGAAGTCAGTGTAGAAAGTCGTTGTTTCGTTGGCGAGGTTTAAGTTTGCAGTTTGGGTTGGGTAAAGTGTATGCACCATCCAGTACATGCCTAGAATTTGACCTGGTCCTGGTGGCCCGTCAAACCATGACCATGGATTATCTGGTCTTATGTATACTCGACCGGCTTCGACCGCTGTAAGAGAGTTCCAAACAGGATTAGAACTGTTCATTATTTGACTGTAAAGTGAAGCTTCGCTACCTCGTCCGATAATTATGATGTCTGGGTTCCAAATTGGAAGGTCCTCTGGATTAACAGTAGCCATGCCATAACCTGGTAATAACGCAACGTTAGCTACGTTTACACCGCCGCAAAATGATAGGAGAGTGGTATGCATTGAGCCAGTGGGGTCTGTATTAAGTCCAGCTGATCCTTCTGCATAATACACTGTTGTTCTGTTTTGCCAAGTTTCGTTGTTGATTTGTTGAACGTAGTTCATTGCTTCGTCATAGTAGTTCAGTAAGAGCTGTGCCTGAGATTGTACGCCAAGTAGGTTACATAGGAATGTGATCTCCTGGGCATAACCAGTCAAATCGTCACTGCCACAATAAACTCCTACAACTGGCACTGTACTAAATTCCTGTTGTGCCGTATTCAGGGAAGTGTTTGTTGTGTCAGCACCGTCAATAATTACGTCGGGGTTGTCCGCTAGGAACGTCTCAGCATTATAATGATAACTCGCGTACGTTCCACCTACAATTGTTAGATTAGCATATTGAGTTTCTGCCAATACTGGATTACCATTTAGTGAGAAAGTTAAGCCGGCAAGTTTGTCAGGTGCAAGCATATAGACAAGCTCATTTTCTATTGGTCCCGTAGTCAACACTCGGTTAATTGTTGTAGGCACTGTTACAGTTCTTCCGTACATGTCAGTGATTGTCCTAGTAGTTGCTGATGAAGTTGAAGGCTTATAGTACATTGGATAAAGGACAAGAGTTCCCACCAACAATATCGCAATTATCACGACAACTGCAATTACAATAATCAGTTGCTTTTTCACGTATTTCCACGACCTTGATAGTCGTTTTAATTAGCCACCATATAGCTCTTGGTAAACCAACTTGTTTACACTAATCCAGAAGCTGCTCAACAAAAATACTTTGAATTTTAAGGTCAACAAACTTAATTTTTAAAATTTGGGCAATTCAGCATTGAACAAAATTATAGGCGTTCAAAATATGAACCTTCAACACATGCTTTACACAGCGTGACGTCCCCACGAGTAATGCCATGCCCACCCATAATTTCTTCTCCACAATCAGCACAATATTGCCGTTGCTCCATTCTTGAAGGAAGAAGCGGGCTCTTCCAAGTAATTTTAACCTCTTGATAATCAAGAAGATCTTCAGCCGTCAACTTCATGAAAGCATTCATAAGCACTGTTCTTTCAAGTTTTGAAAATTCTTCTACATTCTCTCCTGCCTTGATTATTCCATCTTTTATGGCTAAGTCCATGGCGCGAGCCGTTAAATCTTTTTTTGATATCACCCGGTAAGCTTTTCCAGTTAAACCATCAACGAAAGTAGCGGCTGACTTACCGTAGTACATCATTTTTAGTTTTCTGCTTCCAGCACTGCATCCTGTAGCAATCTGTATTGCATCTGCAGGACACTTGTCATTCTCTACAAAGACTACAAGGTTTTCCCTCTTTTCTTCCTCGTTCATATCGAGAAGCTTAAGCCCCATCTGCGCCATCTTTATGCCCAGGGGCAAACCTAGGCAGAGGTGCCCTCTAAGTTCCGCAGCTCTTTGTAGAAGTTCTTCGAATTCAGTCTTGTTTTCAGTCATAGTTATTACCAGTTAAAGTATAACTTTTGGCGTGAAGTATTTTGAGAGTTTATTTTTTGTTTCTCTGGTTATTCTCGGTTTCCTCATCATTTATTAGTTTTCGTAAATCATTCTGTTTACTTTCCGTCGACAGAAATAATTTGGTTTCAAGTGCAATCACGGCGTTGGAGAATTCTTGTTAGCAATTGGCAGCATTGCAGGCTACCGAATTATTAGTCTTCCATCCGGCTTGATGTCCACTGCAATTGGAGATACCAAATGATGGTTTCTTATTTTTCCTTTTGACTTAACCATGGTAAATATGCCGTGAGCATCATTTGCTATTTTCACTCCAAGAACATCGCCGCGCAAGAATATTACTCGGGGAATATCGTAAATTGAAGTTCGCGCTGGTATAACAAAAATGCCGTCCGCATTAAGCGAATCGAAAGCTTCAATTGTTGATTTAGCCACTTTAATGGCTTTGTAAGCATTTCTTTCGATGATAGTTACATTTTCCCTGCTGGTGCCAAACATTCTAGCCACATTTTCCTGTGTAAACCCACGATTTCTCAATCGCAAAACCTCAAGCTGCCTGGGAGTAAAAAGTGTACGTCTTTTCATCTACATCTCAACTTGTTTTCCAGGGACTTGATGAAAAGTGCGTAAGATAATTGGATTCGCCACTTTCAACAAATTGAGTTATGGGATACTCAGGATCAATTATATGATTTGAGTTTTCAGACTTCGTTTCGCCTTTGAAGAATTTTGCAATTATTCGTTTTGTAGTGGGAGTTAATTTCACGTTACTGTTCGTGTAAGCTATATGCTTGATTTCACTTCTTGGTTGGGGAACACCTGAAGCCTTTATTAGGTATACTTTGTGGGCATCTCTGAAGAAAACGCCTTTAATATCGCGATGGATTCGACCCTTGCACGCAAAAAGATACGACCATTCAGTGGGTTTTAACCCCGTCTCTTCTTCTAATTCTCTTATAGCAGCATCTTCTCGGCTTTCATTATCTTTTGCGGCGCCACCAGGTAAATGAAATGTTTTGCCATCATGACTGACAACTAATACTCCTTTAGAAGTATCAACTATTGCTGTTCCTCTTCTCCGCTTACGGATTAAACGCAGATACATCCATTTGTATTTCTTTTGCAACTTACCCAAATTGTGCACCTGTTCTCATCCAAAATTCAACTGTTTGCTTCCAAAACAAGAAGAACCCCTTTTGTTTAACAAGTAACCGATAACTGTAGGAAGAAATGCAGAAGGAAATGAGTTATGGAAGTGTAACTCTATCAAACCTATTGCAATTGTTTTGGTCCAAAGCATTTTTTCGCCACCGTCGACATTACAAGTATGTAACATCGAATTTTCGTTATTACATACAGGTAATATTGGTAATAAAGGTAATGTTTTACTCGAAAAGAACCCTAATCAACAAGTGTACAAAAACAAAAATAGAAAAAAAATCAAAACAAAACTATAGGATAAACAAAATCAAAAGAATAGCGAGGGTTTCTTAGCAAAAATGAACAAAAATCAGCAAGCTGCGCTTGCCTGACAGTTTGGCTTAATTATTCGATTTGTGGCCTTTTAATTCTTAGATTTTGGAATTAACTCTATTTGATAGAGGCTCGCCCAATCCTTTCCTGTTACGAAGAGTCGACTGTTTTGCTGGTCACATGCGATGCCATTAAGTACATAATTAGGGTTTATACTACTTGCAGATGAAGCCGGCAACCCTGTAAGATCAATTAAACCTTTGACTTGTCCAGTCTGCGGATTGATTATGGCAATCGTATTTGTCAGCCAAATGTTCGCATAGATGTAACCGTCAATATAATCCAGCGAATTGATGTTTTCAACCGGAGTTGCCCCGTTATATACTTGAACTTCACCTGTCCGCTGAAAGGTTGATGGATTAAGAAAGTAGAGGTTGCTTGTGCCATCGCTCATGATTAAGTTTTTACCATCAAAGGTCAAACCCCAACCTTGCGTGGGATAACTGAAATTGCCCAGCAGAGCAAACGTGGTCTTATCGTATATGAAGCCGATATGCGACTGCCAAGTCAACTGGATAAGGGTATTGTTAACGATGGCGATGCCTTCACCAAAGTACTGACTTGGCAGAGTATACTCCTGCAAAACCACGCTTGTAGTTAAGTTTTCACAAAGCAAAGTTGAAAACCCGTTAGGGCTAATTCCGCTTCCATTACTTTCATATAATAAACCATTTGAATACACTAGCCCCTCTGTAAAGACGCTGGTGTTATGAGGAAACGTGTTCACTATTGTATAACCATAATACGTAACTGCTGCGTTTTCGGAAGCATTTATTTCCATAAAAATCAACAGTGACACAGCTAAAACAATGACGACAATTGCAGCCAAAATAATTAAAGGCCTCTTCATTGAAACTGAACTTTAAGTGCTCGCATCAATATTAATTTTAAGCCAGAGAACCGCAAGTCAACGCCAACGTCAAAAAGTTTTTATACTAAAGCACCGATATTACAAGATTGTAACTTCGAAAAGAAGAATAGAAACCGCAAACACCTGAAAATAGGGCAACAGTTGGCCAGTAACGAAAAAAGTTCCTCATCTCTTATCTCCTATTAGATGAAACCGTTGCAAAACCAACTGTTGAACCCTCGCATTAATTCTAAAAGCAAAAGTCACTAATAAAGCACCTTTTTTACACCGCGCCTCATAGCAAAGCGCATTCAAGCCGAAAAACTTAAACTTGATTGCTTTCAAATATCTCAGCTTAGGAAGAAGTGTTGCATGCAAAATTTATCTTATGAAATAAAACTTTGGATAATTAACGAGAAACACGAAGCAGTTTTCGGAGATGGTTTGGCAGAACTTTTAGAAGAAATCGACAGGCATAACTCGATTTTTGAGGCTGCAGAGTTTCTAGACATGTCTTACCGTTATGCCTTGCACAGGATCACCTTAGCCGAGAAAAGACTGGGGGAACTATTAGTCCACAGAGTTCACGGCGGAGCTAAAGGCGGATCATCACAAGTCAGCGATTTTGGAAAAGAGATGATTGCACGTTATAGGAAAGCGCAATCAGAACTGAATAAAACCGTGAAGGATCTGCCTTAACTGCAAAAACAACAACTTAGCAAAATTAATGTCTCCCTTCAATCTACTCTGGTACACATGAGTTCCAGTTAGCAACCACTTGTTATACCGTTTAACTGCTCACAACTTTACTATTAACTTGCCCAACATTTTCTTAATCGTCCTAAATGCACGTAACGCCTTGTTGCCGATTTCAGTGAGTTTTTGAACGTATCTGATGATGATTGCTTTTTGTTGGGCACCATTTCAAATTTGCGAAGACTTAAAACTCCAATTCAACCAAATTTTGAAAAACCTCTCCAAATCAAGCCTTTTCATAACCAAGTTAACCCTAAAATTGCAACTTTCTTTCAATTCGACATCTAACAGAAGAAATATCTATAAATAATCAACACCAAAAACCACTTTGCCATCTAACGACAATACCGAAACGCACGCGTGTTTCAATGATTCGGTTCACCATTGAGCAACGTGTAAGTTTGTGGCTATTGTTCTTTGTAGCTACGTAGCGAAAGCTTGTTTATTTTTAAAGCGTTTTCAGGGCATACTGTTTCGCATTTTCTGCATGCAAGTCCAAGGCAGCCTGATGAGCGAATAATTATGCGGTAGGAATTGTCTTCTTCTACCACTTTTAAGACTTTTTCTGGGCATTCTTTTTCACAGGTTTGGCAGCCTACGCAGTCTTCAAATAGGCCAGTTAATTCCATTCCAACGTCTGTCACGATTGCTAGTCCCTTCTTGCCCAATACTGGTATATCACGCATGGCAATCCTGACTGTTTCAAGTCCTCCACGTATTGGCGGTATGGGTTTGATGTTGAATTTTGCGAGAACTTTGTTGGCCATTTCCAGGGGCATTGCATTGTGGCTCATGTAACCCCATAGGCCTAGCGCAACTACATACGCATTTTCAAAGTGTTTCGATGTGGCAAACATGACGTGGCTTCGTTTAAGTTGCTCAGCTGTTTTTTGAAGATCGTCGAGCATTGCCGGGTTTTTTACTATGTCACAAGCCAATGCAAGAGAAGTGTTTCCTATTTGGATAGCCTTCTTGACTGCTGGTGGGATTAATCCTACTCTCTGTGCTTTGACCGGGTCAACGTAGGTTCCAGAGGCGCCTGCCATGTAGATTTCTTCGATATCTGCGACGCTGATTCCGGCTGTTTCAGCCATTGCAATGTGCCCCGCTGTAAAAGCGCCGAAAGCTTTTCCAGCTTCGTTAAGGTCTTTTTGAGTTATGAAGAAGCCGTCCTGCAGATGAATTCTTTGATCGGGCGTTACTATCTTTGGTAAATCGATAAGAGATGAATCCATTCCAGTCGCGATTGCTGCAACAACCCCAGTTCCAGTGATGCCGCGTGCGACGATATTCCCTTTTTTGAGGATTGTACCGGTTTTCGGGTCGATTTGATTTCCAGGGCGTGATTTAAGTTCACTGTCAAGTACTTGGAGTTCCCATCCAGACCCTGATGGCTGTATGTCAGAGATGGCGCCAGGCGCAGCCAACATTCCGCATTCGATCTCCTGTCCCTCAATAGCGGGTCCTGCGGCGGCTGAGCCGGTATAGATTTCGTCCCCCACTTTTAGGGCGATCTCTGCGTTTGTGCCATAGTCAGTTACCATTAAATTTCCCTTCTTTTCGAGCAAACCGGCTTTCAGAATTACTGCAAGGGTATCGGCGCCTACTTCATGTTGGATCGCGGGAGGTATGTATACGTCCGTTTCCGGGTTCAGGTTTAGCCCTACTTGGGCGGCTTTGATGATTCTGGCGCTTCTATCCACATTATCGATGCCCAGTGACTGTTGGGATCTTTTGCCTGCTATGACGAGGTCTCTGATCTCTGTGTTTTGAAATAGTGATAGTTGTGCTGGATTGCCTGAAACTGCCATTCTTTCAACCTGTGTTAAATCCACTGATAGGTGCTTTAGCATTTTGTTGACTGTTTCGATTATTATTCCATGCGCCAATCCGCCTCCTGCTTCGTTGGCGAATTGGAGATGATCTATTACGTTTGCGCCCGGAAGTGGATGTCTTAATGTTATGGCCGTTGAGATAATTGTGTCGTCTTTTATGTTGATGGCTTGTGCTCTGAAGCCGCTTGTTCCTAAGTCGATTGCAATTCCGATTTCTTTCATAGAATCAGGTCCAGTTTGTATTAAATTATTGGTGGTGTAGTCTTTAATAAGAATTTTCAGCCCGTCTTTAGGTTTAGGACATTCAAGTACCCCAGCTTTTTTCTGTGCACCCCTCTTTAGATTGTCCCCTTGCCCTTGCAGCGGGCGTTATTCGCTAAGTAAGGGTGGCAGATTAGGTTTCAGTCGCCACCGATAATTTTCAAATAAGCCAAAGCAACTCTCGCAACACCTAAAAAACCTCTTTTTTACTACTCTAAAAGCCAAGAAATAGCTTGATGCACCCCCAAAGCAGTATGCAAAGTTAAAAAATGTGTCTGGTTTTCCTCCAAATTATACATCAATTGTTTTACATATAAGGACACAAAGTTTAACAACGTCCATAACGATTATTTTGTAAAAAAAGAGGGTTTGGAGATGCCAAAAATCCTTGGAATGGGCATAGATACAGGCGGATCTTACACCGACTGCGCAATTTTGGACATGGATACCAGCGAACTTTTCACGACTGCAAAAGCTCACACAACACCTTATGACCTATCAATAGGCATAATCGATTCGATCGATAAAGTGTTTGAGCAAGGCAAAATAAAAGGCGAAGACATAAAACTTGTCTCCGTTTCAACAACCCTAGCCACAAACTCAATACTCCAAAACAAAGGCTGGGACGTAGGCACAATACTAATTGGTTACACGCCAGAAGCAATGGAAGAATTAAAAATCGAAAAAGCCTTCGTGCAGGGTGGCCACGACCTCCTGGGTGATGAAATAGACGAATTAGACGAAGAAGGAGTCAGAAAAGTCGTAGAAAGCATGGCAAGCAAAGTGAAAGCGTTCGCAGTCTCAGCATACTTCGGCTGCAGAAACCCAGAACACGAAATAATAACAAGAAAAATAATAAAAGAAATGACAGGCCTACCCGTCGTCTGCGGTCACGAAATGTCTCCTAAAATAGGCATGTTCGAAAGAACCACAACAGCCTACCTCAACGCACGATTACTCCCAATAATCAAAGAATTTTTGGACAGAATAAAGGCAAGCCTTCAAGAAAGAGGCATTAACGCACCGTTAATGGTCGTAAAAAGCGACGGTTCATTAACAAGCGAACTAGTAGCACGAGAAAGACCAGTGGAAACAATGCTCTCCGGACCAGCAGCAAGCGCCGTCGGAGCAGGAGTTCTATCAAAACTGAAAGATTACATCGTCGTGGACATCGGAGGAACATCCACCGACATAGGAAGAGTAAACGACGGCAACTGCCAAATAGACCCAGAAGGAGCCTCGGTAGGCAACTGGATAACCCGAGTAAAAGCCTTATCCATGAGAACCATCGGCCTAGCAGGAGACAGCCGAATCTGGATAAACAACGGCTGCCTATGCGTCGGACCAGAAAGAGTAATCCCGCTAAGTCTGGCGGCTAAAAAACATCCAAACCTGATCAAGAAAATGGAAGTGAACAAAAGCACAGACTTCCTCATTGCACACAGCGCTAGAAACGCAAAACTTGACAAAACCGAACAGGAAGTCTTTGACTCAATCACACAATTACAGCCAGTAACTATCGACGAGTTAATTCGAGACCTCGTAAAACCTGGACCACTTATTCTAACTGACGTCAAAAACTTTAAAGCACAATACATAATCGAAGGAGTCGGATTAACACCCACAGACTTATTCCACTGCCAAGGCACTTATGTTGAATGGGATGTTGAAACTGCCAAGAAGGGAGTTACCACCTTAGCCTGCAAACATGAAAATAACTCAGGAACAACTTATCGATAGAGCATTAAACTTTGTCTACCACAACGTTACCAAAGAAGTAACTAAAAAACTGCTTTTCGATGAAATGGATTCGCAATCTCTCTGCGATAGCTGCCAATACTTACTCGATAAAGCTGCAACAGGCAAAGAAGGATATTTCACTTTCAAAGCCGCAACTAAGTATCCCATAGTAGCTATTGGAGGTCCTGTTGCGTTACTCATGCCTCCAGTTTGCGAACGATTAAACACTAAACTTGTCCTTCCACCACATTACGAAGTAGGAAACGCTGTTGGAGCCATTAGCGGAGTCGTAATGGAAACCGTAATAGTGCAGATAGTACCCAAAGAAGAAGGAATAGCCGCCATCTTTGGCCTCGAAGAACCAATCTACATAGCCGGAGATAGAGCGCTGTATATTGCTAAAACAGAGGCTGAAAAGTTAGCATTAGAAAGAGCTGCAAAAGCAGGAATACAAGACCCCAAGATAAAAACTGTAATAAGACCACTCGGAGAAAAAGCCATGGTCCTATTCTACGAGCTTGGAAAAGGAATCTCAGCAGACATGATGGGAGATACCAGACAAACAACAGTCTCAAGCGGAACCGAAGTTGTCGTAACCGCCATAGGCAAACCAATAATGGCAAAGTAAAAACTCACACAACGAGATCATTCACTTAACTCTTCAGTTTATATTAACCTACTTTTTTGCAAAAATATCAATTTCATTAAAATGAAAAAGTCTAAGCAACCTTACACATTGCTATTTTTCCCAAATTTTCTAAAAACTGGCTTTAACTACTAGAAAAGGGAAAGTCATGAGCAACGAAACGAAAAGAAAAAAGATGCTAGATTAAACTTTCAGTGTTGCAACTAACTTTGTTGGATACACACAATTCTTTTGTAGACCTAACTTTCGCGGCTTAATACCGAACGCAAGTCCCATTAACTGTGTAATATGCAACACTGGAATATTCAGGTCAGTCTCAAACTTTTCCATGATGTCTTTTTGTCTAGCATCAAGATTGAACTGGCAGAAAGGACAGAAGGTAACAATGCAATCAGCGCCAGCATTCTTTGCCTCAGTCAACGGAACCATGGACATCTCCATTGCAATCTTTTCTTTGGTTACCATAAGTGAAGCCCCGCAGCATCGTGTTTTAGCGGTATAATTTACATTTGTCCCACCTAAAGCCTCAACAAGCTTATCCATTAATACTGGATGCTCATAGTCGTCAACACGAGCAGAATCCCTAGACCTTACAAGCATACAACCGTAATAAGGAGCAACTTTCAAGCCCTTCAACGGAAACTTTACTGTTTCTGTGATTTTCTTTAAGCCAACATCGTTAACGTAAACGTCGATAGCATGCCTGATCTTAACAGGCTTATCAACTTTCAAGCCGATTTCGGCAAGAACAGCGTTAACTTGATCCTTTAAATCAGAATTCTCACTTAGCAACCGATTTGCTCGGGCGAGAGTAAGAAAACATCCGCTGCAGAGAGTAACGACGTCCATGTTCATCTTTTCAGCGAGTGCAAGGTTGCGAGCTGACAAAGATAATGATAAAAGTGGGTTAGTAGCGTAAATGCCATCGATTGAACCGCAACAGTTCCATCCAGGAATCTCTTCCAACTCGACGCCTAACACTTTGCTTACTGCAGAATTAGATATCTCGTACTCTTTACTTGTGGATTCCTGTGAACACCCAGGGAAGTAAGCGTACTTCATGCCTTTTTCTCTCCTGAAGCTTTTTCATATATCTTCTTTACCTGATCCACCTGCTTGATTCTCGACGGCACCATCTTAATCTTGCCTTTGCGCACCATTCTAACTCCTAAGCCGGCTTTCTCGAACAGTTCTTTGCGAATTTTCGGGTCACGTACGTTAAAGGACATTAAACTCATCATGATGTCTAGTTCAAATGATCGCCCGTACTTGTTCACTGACTTGGTAAAACTATTGTGAAACTTGAGTTTCGGATTGTCACCCAAGGCTACATTACTCTTAATAGCAATATTTTTTAGCCCTGACATCACTAGCGGAATTTCTATGCCTCTGGGGCATCTACTGGCGCAAGTGTAGCATGATGCGCAAGTCCATATCGCTAAACTTGACAATACTTGTTCCTTCATTCCTAAAGAAGTCATAGCAAAAATCTGCATTGGACTGTAATCCGTGGCGAACCGTACGTCACAGGAGGCTCCGCACATGCCGCATCTAATGCAGTCAAGCATCTTCTTGCCTCCTGGAAGCTTCAAGACCTCTTGGAGGAAGGATGGGTCAGTGTTCTCAGCTGAAATCAAACAAGTCGTCTTGCTTTCCATAATTAACCAGTCTCCTCAAGTTTCTTTTTGATTTTTGAACGCGTTTCCTCAGATATTGGATTCATCTTTAGAAGCCTTGCATTTAAAGTATCAGCAATGTTAATAATCTTGTTATATTCGGGCAAAGTCGTCATAAACGAAGCCAAACGCATAGGTTCAATACCGTAAGCGCCAAGTTCCTTCTGCAAGTCCCGGACAAACTGTCTCAGAGCATCTTCAGTCATGACTCCACCGTGATCCTCAACGAAAATAATACCATCGGCACCTGCAGCAAAAGCATGCAATAAATGTTTCACACCAACACGACCAACAGTGGGAACTCGAATAATTTCAACGTTCGGAGTATACGAAGCCCTTGATTGCCCCGCCAAATCAGCAGCACCGTAAGCGATCTCTTTCTCTAAGAACGCAATGATCTTCGGATGCCTGTCACCAGATGCAACACCCTCAATCTGGCCGATCAATTGTGCATCAGTGCAATTTTTAAGTTCAATCGCATCTTTTGGACACTTAGGAACACAAATTCCGCAACCGATGCAGGAAATAGCATTAATCTGCAACCCAGCGGAAGTCTTTTCAACGGCTTTAACTGGACAAACATTTATGCAAATACCGCAAGAATCACATTTTTCCAAATTAATCTGCGCAATCTCTGGCGAAAGCGCAACCTCACCTTTCCCGAGGAACGTTGCAACTTTTGATGCAACAGCCATCGATTCTAAAGTTGTTTCACGTATATCCTTTGGGCTTACATCGCATCCTGCGATGAATATTCCTTCTCGTTGACTGTCAACTGGTCTCAGTTTAAAGTGCTTCTCCAATAGAAAGCCATCAGACCCAACCTGAATACCAAGGGTCTTGGCTAAATCTTTAGTGTCTGAACCTGGAACTACTCCAAGGCAAAGTGATACAAGGTCAAAATCCTGTTCTACTTGCATGCCGAGAAGCGTGTTCTCAGCCCTAACCTGCAACTTATCCTTTAATGGTGTAACGCAGGCAACTCTACCCCTGACAAAGCGTACATTGTGATCTTGAGCTTTTGCGTAGAATTCTTCGTAGCCTTTTCCATCGGCCCTGATGTCTGTGTAGAATATCCAGGGTTCAGCATCTGGAACTACTTTTTGAACCAGCATTGCCTGTTTAATTGAAGCCATACAACCAATCTTGCAACAATGCTCAACCCCGCCATCAAGATTGTTACCGTTATCCTTGCTCATTCGACTTCCAGCACATAGTATGAAAGCGATTTTTTTAGCCACGTTGTTATCAGAGGGTCGTCTCATTTCATGACCTATTAACCGTTCCATCTGAAGAGATAGTCACGATGTCAGGGTGACATACCATAACTGTACTCTCTTTGCGCTTGCGGATTAACTAGCTCAAAGCCTACGCAAGCAACAATTGCGCCAACATCTAACTTTATCTCTTCTTCTTTTTGGTCAAAATCAATTGCCTTTCCCTTGCAAAACTTTTCACAAACCTTACAAACTCCCTTAGTGAAGTAAAGGCAATGTTCTTTGTCAATAGCGTATGTTTTCGGAACTGCCTGCTTAAACGACGTGTAAATAGCCTTCCTCGGGTATAAGCCAGCATCAAATTCACTTGGGCACTTTGACAGGACACTTTGTTTCACATTCTCCGCATGCTGTACAGTTGGCAGTGACAAATCGAGGATGCTTCTTAATCGTAACTTTATAGTTGCCAGGTGAACCTTCAACACTTGCAAGCTCAGCCATGCTTGTTATCTCGATGTTTGGATGCTGTGCCGCATAAACCATCCTAGGCGTAAGAATACACTGAGAACAATCCAGAGTTGGAAATGTCTTACTAAGTTGAGCCATATGCCCACCTATGCTTGGACCCTTCTCGATCAAGTGTACTTTGAAACCTTTATCTGCCAATTCGATTGATGTGTTAATGCCTGCGATTCCGCCTCCAATAACCAGCACTTCCTTGTTTACGGGAATACTCTTGACGTTCAATGGCTCAAGGAACCTAGCGCGCTCAACTGCCCCACGTACTAGATCAATGGCTTTTGCTGTGGCAATATCTTTGTCATCATGAATCCAACTGCATTGCTCACGGATATTTGCCATTTCTAGAAAATACGGGTTCAATCCAGCTGATGTTAAATTTTTCCTGAAAGTGTCAAGGTGCATACGTGGAGAACATGAAGCCACTACTATTCGGTTAAGTCCCAGCTCTTTTATGCCTTTAGTAATCATATCCTGTCCTGGGTCACTACAAACATACTCATACGTCTCAGCAGCCACAACCCCTTTCAGTTTAGCTACATTTTCTTTTACTTTCGCAACATCCACTGTGTTGCTAATGTTTCCTCCACAATGACAAATGTAAACTCCAATCCGCGGTTCTGACATCAGATTGGCTCGAAGCCGAGACACCATCTTTAGACAGAAGACGACTTTTTTACATGTCCAAACTTTCTTATCCATCCGCTCACCCGATTGCTGTAATCAAATACATGAGTACGTAACATTTTTATTCAGAACCGAATTATTTAAAGATACTTAATTAAATCGTGGGTTTCATATGAACTTGAAAACTTGGTTTAAGGAGACAAGGCCACAATTCTTAATCCTAGATCCAATTGTTGTCTCTGTAGGTGCTGCCTTAGCCGCTTATAACGGTTATACGTTCAACATACTATACCTCGCTTTAGCTCTTGTAGGCGTAGTCTTAGGCCACATTAGCGTTAATGTCATAAACGATTACTTTGACTTTAAGTCAGGCATAGATCTGCGCACCCCTAAAACTCCTTTCAGCGGCGGAAGCGGTATCCTTCCAGCCAAAGCCCTAAATCCAAAAAGCGTTTACAAGTTCGGAGTTGCTACTTTAATCCTTGCTCTCATAATCGGAGTCTACTTTGTACTCGTTTATCCACTTGCACTGATTCCCTTAGTCATCATCGCAGCCGTCTCAATCTATTTTTACACAACACATTTCGCTAAATGGACGATCGGAGAATTCGCAGCTGGACTAAACCTTGGCTCCCTAGTAGTTTTAGGCACATACCTAACCCAAACAGCCGGAACATACACAATACCAGCGATTGCAGCCTGCATTGCACCAGGAATCCTTGTTTGCAACTTGCTCTTCTTAAACGAGTTTCCTGACGTTGAAGCTGATCGTTCAGGCAAACGCACGAACCATTCCCATAGTTTTTGGACGAAAAACAGCAGCTAAAATCTACGCAACACTTTCTATCTTAACTTATGTTAGCATAATTATTCCAGTAGCGCTCCATATTCTTCCTATAACAACATTAATCGCTCTGCTAACCATACCATTAGCAGCACAAGCCATCAACCTAACTCTAAAATACCCTGAAAATATAGAGAAAATTGGTGCCAGCCTTAAAATCCAACGTTCTAACAGTTCTGCTAACACCCACGCTTATGACCGTTGGGATAGTCGTAGCATACTAATGCTTTAATGCAATCCTTATAGCTACTTTTTTTACATTTGCCCTTTTAGGTGTAATAACTATTTAACGTTTGCATTCGGCGAAAGCGAATGAGACAAAGCTACATAATCAGCCAACTTGTAAAGAAGATCTTTACCCTTGCTTGCTTCAAGCTTATCAAGTCTTTGTTTTGCTTCAAGAACGCATGTCTTAGATATTCTTTCAAGGTGCTCAACAATACTTGCCTTCTCTAAACTTGAATTTGGAAGCTGGACCATCTTCACCAGTGTACTTGTCTCCCAATCTATAATGTCATCCTGAATCTGATAAGCGGTTCCCACTAACTTACCGTACTCAGATAAAGCTTCAACCTCTGCTTCGCTAGCACCGCCAATTAGCGCTCCAAGCTTTGCTGAAACCTCAAAAAGAGAAGCAGTCTTCTTCTCCACAATGTCGATAAATTTATCCAAGCTTAAAGATTCATTGGCTTGAACCTCAAGCTCCTCAAGTTCTCCCTCACACATCATCCGAGCACAGAACGCAAGCGCCCGGGTAACCCTTGCGTCTGAATAACGTGCAGCAATATCAAGAATCATGGATAAAATAAAATCTGCACTCAACGCGGATAACCCCCATCCGTACAGAGCATGAAAAGCCGCCGATCCCCTTCTTAAGTCATCCTTATCAATGATGTCATCATGTATCAAAGATTCCGTGTGAGCAAGCTCCACCGCAACTGCCGCTGGCAATGGACATAATCCTTTTCCGCCTACACTTTCATGGGCAAGAACCAGCATAATTGGTCTTATCCGTCCGCCGCCTCGTGCAGCATACGATAAAGGCGTGAAAAACACGGAATCCCTATAATTATGCAGCTCCTCAGAAATAGCCGTTTCAATTTTGGATAGATAACCGTTCAGTTCAGTGCGGAATGAAGAAATTTCGGAACTATCCATGTAGTCCATACGAAATAATTGAACTACGCGTTTTTAAAGATTATTTCCAAATGATAGATGCGTCTTAATTTAAGCTTTTGAGCAATAAGAAGGCAGAATTCTTCATCGATTGGTTTCCTGAATGCAAGGCGCCATAAATATTGGTGAAAAGGTAGCGGTTATCGATTGTGAGAAGCTTTTCTGGTTACATTTAAGGGTTCATTTTGAAAGCACGGTTTATAGTAACTTCAGCTATGTTCAATGCGCAGTGAGCAATTCTTCTTATGTTATCTCTAAGGGTGCAGATAGCACAGACAAGCTCAGAGCTTTTCTGTTCAGTCGAAAAAGTCTTCGAAGCTATTTCAATGTATAATTTCTCCATTCTTTGCTGGCTTTTTATTATTTCAACGGCGAAAAGGACATCTTTTGAAAAGAATGCAGTAACGGCTTTAATGTAAAGGTCAATAGTTTCGTTTCCAGTAGCGGCTATGAGGTCGGTTAGATCATCAGAGATTCTTTGGTGGCTACCATCAATCATTATTAAGCTTCGTGCAATTTCAGCAGCATAATCAGCGGCGTGCTCCAACCTGTAAACTAGTGTTTGATAGTCCATGCAGTCTAAAGGGGCTATGTGTAATTCGTTTGCAAGAATAGGGTTTTGAGCTGCATTACGCAGTATTCTTAGAATGAAAAAAGCGAAATGGTCAACATCGTCATCAAGCGAATAAATGGACTTAGCCAATGCAATATCACGTTTTTTTACTGCACTAATCGCGCCTTCACACATAGAACGCGAAATCAGATGCATTCTTTGAATGGCCTGTTCGAGAGAGGCTTTGGATTCGTCAGTCAGGCTTTGCAAGTAGACGCCTTTAGAGTCTGATTCCATGACTCTCAGAAAAAGTCGCCCGGCAATTCTTCGAATCGCCTTTGTTTGAGGAACGGTAAAAACTTTTGCTGAAACCAGTCTGATCCCAGAGTACCCACCAAGAAAACTACCGAGTATTTTTTGGGTGATAAGAATCTCATCTTCTTCTTGACCAATGTTCAGAGTTATTTCTTTTTGTTCAGGCTTTTTTAGGGCGCTTGGGTACACAACTAAAGAACGGTCACTCTGAATTATGAAGGATACAGTGTCCCCTTTTTTCAGTTCACTTATCTGCATCCATTCATGTGGAAGAGAAATAACGAGGGACGATTTGCCCAAAGACATAATTTTTCGTTCCATGCTGTCTCACTATCAAGTATTCTCTGACATATTATTTTAGATTATTTATATATAAATGTCGATAAATATATATGCTAAGCTCAACCAACAGGCAAGACACCTTAAAAACGCCACAAATTTTATGTATATACATGAATAGCATACGCGCAGCAAGCACCTAAGAAGGAGTGAACGCATCCTACCATGAACCCAAAGCGCACCTCAAACTGTGACAAATACCTTGTATATAGCTTGAACATCCGCATACGAGTTGCGAGCATTCAAGATGACAGTAGCCCATTCAATCATGCATATAGTGACTCAAACTGCAATGAATACCTTGTATATACTTGAGCACTCACATACAGGGAACGCAAATTTAAGAAATACGAGTAAAATCCGCCATGTACTGAGATCACATAAATTTTGTGCGGAAGACAAAAGTCAATTTTGATGGGCAAAAGAAACGAAATTCTTTCAGAAAAACAAATGTGGCGTTCCAAAAAAAAAGAAAACGTTGAATAATAAAAATAACAGGTTAGTACAATTTGAACTCACTTATAGTATATATATTAGTATATACTCAAAATACTAGTATTTGCAGTAATACGGGTATTTACTGTATAGTACCCACCCGGAGAAAAGGAAAATGCAAAATCGAAAAAAATCGGTTCTTGTAATTGGCGGTGGAATTGCTGGCATCCAAGCAGCTCTCGACTTAGCTGACCAAAACTACAAAGTCTACATAATAGAAAAAAAACCAACATTAGGCGGACACATGGCCCAACTCGACAAAACCTTCCCAACAATGGAGCGCTCAATCTGCATCCTCGGTCCTAAGATGATTGACGCCACCAAACACCCAAACATAACACTCCTAACCAGCAGCGAAATACTAAACGTCTCCGGCGAAGCAGGCAACTTCCACACAAAAATCCTAAAGAAAGCCAACTTTGTTGACGAGAAAAAATGCTTTAGCTGTGGGCATTGTACAGCAAATTGTCCTATCGAAATTCCTAGCGAATTTGACGTGGGGTTGAGCAGTCGCAAAGCAATCTACGCTCCATGCCTACAGGGAGTTCCAGCTAACTACACGATAGACAAGGAACACTGCTTATACTTCACCAATGGTGCTTGCAAAGTTTGCGAGAAAATATGTGAAGCCAAAGCAATCGATTTTGCACAAAAAGATAAAGTTATCGAGTTGAATGTTGGAGCCATCATCGTTGCAACAGGATACGATACTTTTAATCCTTCAAAGCAAGATGTGTGGGGTTATAAGAAGTACCCCAACGTGCTTACAAGCTTGGATTTAGAAAGGCTAATTAGTGCTTCTGGCCCAAACGAAGGCAAATTTGCACGCCCCTCAGACAACAAAGAACCCCATTCAATCGCCTTCATCCAATGCATCGGCTCAAGAGATGAAAAAGCGGGAAATCTATACTGCTCAAACACATGTTGCATGACAACCATAAAGCAAGCCATACTGCTAAAAGAAGAGCACCCAGAGTACGAAATTTGCATCTTTTACATTGATATTAGAGCTTTTGGAAAAGGCTTTGAAGAATTTTACAGAAGAGCACGATCCAACTTTGTAACTTTTATAAGAGGTAAAGTCAGCGAGATCGTTGAAAACAGGAAGACGGGCAACCTTCTGCTACGCTTCGAGGATACGCTTTCAGGTGAGGTGGCAGAGCAAGAGTTTGACATGGTTGTTCTTGCAGTTGGAACAGTTCCACCCAAAGACCTCCCTGAACTAGCAAACAAACTCAAAATCCCAACAGGCACAGACGGATTCCTACTCGAAAGCCACCCAAAACTAAAACCCGTAGAAACCCCAACCACAGGAATCTACCTCGCAGGCGCAATCCAAGGACCAAAAGACATCACAACAACAATCGCACAAGCAAAGGCAGCTGCCTCAAGCGCAGCATCACTACTAAATAAGGACAAAGTCAAAGCTGAAACGACCGTAGCAAATGTTAACGAAAAGGAATACTCAGAGTTTCCTCCCTGCGACTTAATTTGTCCCTGCAGTATGCCTGAAACAGCCATCCATGAAGCTAAAGACACAGTTAAAATGGCTTTGGATAGAGCTACCTTACTTCAGCCTTTAGGAGAACAAGAAGTTCATGCGTTAAAATCCGTGCTCGTAATTGGCGGTGGAATTGCTGGCATCCAAGCAGCTCTCGACTTAGCTGACCAAAACTACAAAGTCTACATAATAGAAAAAAAACCAACATTAGGCGGACACATGGCCCAACTCGACAAAACCTTCCCAACAATGGAGCGCTCAATCTGCATCCTCGGTCCTAAGATGATTGACGCCACCAAACACCCAAACATAACACTCCTAACCAGCAGCGAAATACTAAACGTCTCCGGCGAAGCAGGCAACTTCCACACAAAAATCCTTAAAAAAGCCAACTTCGTAAACGAGAAAGAATTTGCCTTTGCACAGAAGGGCAAAGTTATCGAGTTAAATGTTGGAGCTATAATCGTTGCAACAGGATACGATACGTTTGATCCTCAGACACAAAATGAATGGGGTTATAAGAAGTACCCCAACGTGCTTACAAGCTTGGATTTAGAAAGGCTTATTAGTGCTTCTGGCCCAAACGAAGGCAAACTTGCACGCCCCTCAGACAACAAAGAACCCCATTCAATCGCCTTCATCCAATGCATCGGCTCAAGAGATGAACGGGCAGGACATTCATACTGCTCAAACACTTGTTGTATGACTTCGCTAAAGCAGGCGCACCAGTTAAAAGAAAAGCATCCAGAAAGCGAGATATGCATTTACTACATTGATTTAAGATGCTTTGGCAAAGGATACGAAGAGTTTTACAATCAAGTCCAGAAAGATGGAGTAAAGTTCAACAAAGGAATTCCTTCTGAACTGTCAGAAAACCCAAACACGCACAACATCAACCTAAGAAGCGCAGACATGGTTATGGGTGAGATGATGGAGCATGAGTTTGATATGGTTGTTCTTGCAGTTGGAACAGTTCCACCCAAAGACCTCCCCGAACTAGCAAACAAACTCAAAATCCCAACAGGCACAGACGGATTCCTACTCGAAAGCCACCCAAAACTAAAACCCGTAGAAACCCCAACCCCAGGAATCTACCTCGCAGGCGCAATCCAAGGACCAAAAGACATCACAACAACAATCGCACAAGCAAAAGCAGCAGCCTCAAGCGCAGCATCACTGCTATGTATGGGAAGAATTAAGGTTGAAACGCTTAAAGCTAATACCAACAAAGATTATTGTTCAAGCTGCAATCTCTGTGAGTTAGCTTGTGCTGGTAAATTGATATTTGAAGTAACTCCTAAAGGAAGACAAGCCAAGGTTGTATCGTCCTCATACAAGGGCTGTGGGAACAGCGAATTACAGATGCTGAACCATTGACATCAAAGGTAGGATGATCAGCAGATAAATGCTATGACAACCGTGTTCCTAAAAAACGGAAAATGCTGAAACAAATCATGCACCAATGCGCTGTTAAAAGTTAGTAAAGAGGATTTACATACCGTTTTTTCTTGTCCTCATTTAAAAAAAGTTTAATTATTGGATTCCAAGTTTGAACTTCATCAATTGCCGCTTAGAACTGGCGTCTATTTGCGGTTTTGAACCTGAGAGAAAAATGTCATGTCACTTAGACCTATATTTAGCAGCATTGCTCGAAAATACATTTGGATCAACACAATTATAACAGGGGGACTTGACCGAGTTTGGAGACAGAAATGCGCTATGGAATGCGCTAAAGGGCACGTTATAATTGATTTGTGCTGCGGAACTGGAGATTTAAGTCGAGCAATAAGTGAGTATTCCTCAGGTGACGTCTTTCTAGTCGGTGTAGATTTTAATAAGGAAATGCTTGCGGAAGCGGCAAGTAAAAAACGCCAAGATCGCCAAAATCAAAACGGTGCAAAAAAAGCTGAAGTGCCGAGTTTATCTTTTGTTGTGGCCGATGCAGCTAATCTTCCGCTCAGAGAAAACAGCGTTGACACGGTTGGGAACGCATTTGGTTTTCGAAATTTGCTCTATAAAAATCCCCGAGCAACAAAGCACGTTTCCGAAATTGCTAGGACCCTTCAGAAAGGCGGCCGGTTCATTTGTGTTGAAACAAGTCAACCTAGCAATCAGTTTGTCAGAATCTTATTGCATCTTTATTTTCTGCGTTTAGTGCCTCTTGTCGGCTGGTTAATATCGAGACAAAAGGACAGTTACGAATATTTGGGGTCATCTGCCGCTAACTTTAAGTCAGCAAAAGAAGTAACTTCATTGCTGATTAACTCGGGATTTCGAAAGGCTAGCTTTAAGCATTTAACTTTTGGGGCAGCTGTACTCTTCAACGCGACCAAATAGCCTAATCGTCTTCTACGTTTGCAAAGAAGAAAACAAGCTTTAACGCATCAACTTTGCACCTTGACGAATAAGCTCTTCTTGAACAAGTTTTGCAGGCACAGTTCGTGGGGTTTGATTTTTTTTGCAAGCAATTGCTGCACAAACGCCAGCAGCGTGCCCAGTAGCCATACAAATGGGCATTATTCGATAAGATGCATGTGCCTCATGCGTTCCAGAAATACATCGGCCAGCAACCAGTAAATTCTCAACTTTCAAAGGCAACAAGCATCTAAGCGGAACATCATAAGCATCACCGGGCTTAACCCGCCTGAGAAGTGTACTCATGCCAGCGGGATTATGAATATCAATAGGGTAAGTACCATGAGCAATAACATCACTGAATTTCTTTGCTTCCAAAATATCCTTGGCTGACAACTTGTATTCACCCATAATACGTCTTGTTTCTCGAACAGCAACTTCTGCTCCAGTCTGGTCAATGTATGCCTTCTCAAAACCAGGCACGTATTTCCTTAAGAAAGCGGTTAATTGGGCAACTTGCCTTCGTCCTTTCAATTCAGCAAGAGTTAAATCCCAAACATCAGTCCCTAAAACATTGGGTATACGCGTGCTATTCACGTTTACTTTTCCATCCCTAAACGCATCAAAAAACAAGAGGTCTTCTCTTGGAATCGTCAATTCACCTTTAATTATAGCTTCCGTCACAAGATTTTTGAGTCCCTGAACGCCTGACCATTCGCCTGGATTTTTAGCCACAAAGCGATTGAAATCTACTTTAGAAAAACCATCCATCAAAAACATCAAAGTCATAGGTTGCACTAAGCCGTCTTCTTCACGACCAAGTTCAAAAGGTGCACCTGCAAAAGCTGCAACATCACCGTCACCAGTGCAATCAATAGTCACTTTAGCTTCAATAACTACTGGACCAGATTTGGTTTCAAAAACAACCCCTTTAACTTCACGGTCAACAATTACGCCGCTTGCAAAAGCATGAAACAACATTTCAACGCCTAAAGAATCAAGCATCTCTAAGGAAACAAGCTTGAAAATTTCAGGATCAATCGGAACAACAAACCCAGTTTCCAAACTAGGCGCTAAGGCTCCGCCTTCAGCAACTAACCGATCAACTAATTGGGCTAGGACACCTGCAATGACAGGCTTGCTAGTGCCCTGCTTAACGGGAAAACGCTTTCGTCCAAAAGTTTCTGTCTTGCGACTAGGCGAAGTAAAGTAAGAAGCCCACGATAAAACTAGTCCAGCAGTAGCATTTCCGCCCAAAAAACCATATCGTTCTGCTAAAACGACTTTTGCTCCAGCTTGAGCTGCTCCGATTGCAGCGCCTAAACCAGCTGGTCCACCACCAACCACGAGCACGTCGACATCGGAGACAAGTTTTCCTGTTCTTGGCGAGAGCACGATTGTTTCAAGAGGACGTTTTAAAACCGGCATGAAATTGGCTTCCTATCAATTACGGTCTGTAAAAGTCTGGTTAGAAACACAATTATTATCTTCTTTCAGGGTTCTTTTTTTCTTAAGTAAATCTACTGCCAACCTATTGTTTTCTAAGGCGAGATTTTTTACTTCTGGAAGCAATTGTTTAATTTTTTCTTTGATTTGCGTTTCGACTATCCCAAGCTTGATCAATATACGCGTTAACTAAGCCTGAATTCACCTGGTTTAGCGGTGGCATTGGAACTTGAAGATTTTCGAGCAGACCGCTGACTTTCGATGCATAGGGTAATGCTACGAATGGGACGTTTTGCAAAGCGGCAAAAATTAGAAAGTGAAGTCGCATCCCAATAACGAACACAAAATTCTCAATTAACGATAAGAGTTGTCCAGGAGAATATTCGCCTTTTAGCACCCATGCATGTTGGGGCTTTAGCATTTTAGAGATTACAGCATGCGAATTTTGGACATCTAAAACTTGCCTTTCCATTGGAACAAAAATTACGTCCGCATCCCAACGGCTAATTACGAAATCAGCCGCGTTTGCCAGTAAATCATGATAAAATGTCGAGTTAATGTCTGGTGCTGCTGGACCTGGTTCGCGAACAGAGATTCCAACTAATCTTCGTTTGCCGCTTATTTGTTCCAGTCTAAGCGTGTTTTCTGGAAGCGGCTCAGGAATTAAAAGCAGTGCTGGGTCAGCGGTTACGATGATTTCGCGTTTTATACCTATTTCTTCAAGAATTTTTTTGGCTTCACGTTCTCGAACTGTTATTACATCTACGTTGTTTAGGACTTCTTGGACTCTTTTACGTGAAAACTCAGTGTTTAATGGTCCTACTCCGACAGCGTAAACCATTGTTTTAACGCCAAGTTGCGAGGCGATTTCTAGTTCTCGCAAGAAAACGTCTGCTTCTTTATCGAAAAGTATTCCACCGCCGCCGAGAATCAGAAGGTCAAGCCGTTCTATTTCAGGAGTGACTTCAAGACGGGTTAAATCTCGAACCTGTACTGTATGGTCAACTTGGTGTCTGCGGGCAGTGTCATTTGTGTTGCGTGTAAAAACTGTTATTTCCACTGGCAAAGTTGAGCGTAGCTGTGTTATGATGCTTTGGAGGATTGCTTCATCGCCAAGATTCAATCCGCCATATGAACCTGAAATGCCTACAGAATATTTTTTCAAAAAAAACCCTATAAAATATTGCGTGGACTCTTGGATATAGGTTAGCTTGCCTGCTATTCTGTAATTGCCGGTTTTTACTAGTTTAAGCTGAATGCTGTTGTGCTTGCACAGTCACATATTCTTAAAGCGATTCGGCTGTGAGATGGTTAATAGGGTATTTTGTTTTCTTAGGAGGTGTAATTATGCCTGAAAGTGTTAATATTTCTGAAAAAATGCAAAAGATGAGTCAAACTGCACAAGATTATAGAGATGCATTGATGGAGCAGTTCAAAGATGTTGATGTTAACGTGAAGAATTGGAATTTCGCTGTTGGAAAAATTGAGGATGAATATAATGTTGAAGTTAATCTTAAATTGGGGATTCGATCTAAAAACGGGTCAAAAAGTACTTAATCTAATGCGCTCAAAAGTCTTGAATTCGCCTTTTTCTTTATTTTGAACTAACCATGCCTTAGCAAATGATGTTTTTTCTTTGAGCCAAGTGATACCAAAACAGATAAAAAGCTTCAGATCATCAGTGCATTCATTAATGAGGAAATCATATGCCGTCTGAAATTACTGATATAGAAAAATTCGTGGCGATGAGCGCCAAAGCAAAATATTGCATGGTTAAAAGACTTAAAGAAACAGTTAAACTGAAGCTTCGAACACCAAGTCAACTGTACACGTTAAAGATTGAACCGTTAAGAGTTGACGAAATAGTAAAGAAGCTAAAATGCGAAATACACGAAGAAGAAAAATAAGCTCTTTTTCGCTAATTTATATAAATTATTTATTTTTATCTCACAAATGAAAAAAAGGTAAAGTGCCATTTAGGCTTATTTTCTTTTTGCCGATTCAGTTTTTTTGTTGTATGATTTCGTCTATGCGATCTTTAATGTTTTGCAATCGCCCAGCAAAATCCCCGATGTTTGTTTTGTCAACTCTTACCTTATCTTCTAAATATGCGATGTTGGATTCCATTTCGACGACAATTTCTTGCGGGGTTCTTGGCACTTTAGTATAATTTCCCCATGGCGGCAAATACGGGTTCCAGCACACTCTTTTTCCGTCATTTCATATCTGCCGTCTTCACGTTTCCTTATGAATCCATCTCTTGAAAGTTCCTCAAGCAACGGGTAAACTGAGCCGGGTGAAGGTCTCCACCAGCCTTGGCTTGCCATTTCAATATGATCCATTATTTCTGTTCCGTTCTTAGGAGATTGCCTTAGAAGTGCAAGTATCCATGCACGAAGTCCGCCTCTTTTGAAGAGACTAAACATTGATTTTCACCTCAATTTTTATTCCGATATCGGATATTCGATATCGACAAAAATAATAGATAACAACACGTCCTAATAAACATTTTCCAAAACGGGCTCTAAAACGGCCCAAACCCCTTACAGCCCTATAAGAAAAGCTAAATGTTAAAACAAACGGTTTGTTATTGAAGTGTACCCTTTGCATGACATTAATGTTATTGTAGGCGGATTCATGAGTATAGATGGCAAAATCGCACCTGCCAACAGAAACGGGAAAGAATTCACCAAGTTCATGACTCCGGTGCACTTAAAAATGCTCCATAAAATTCGCTCTGAAGTTGATGCCATATTGATTGGCGTTGATACAGTCATAGCGGATAATCCATCGTTGACCGTTCGTGCTGTTGAAGGGAAAAATCCGCTAAGAGTTATACTTGACAGTAATGCTAGAACGCCTCCGAACTCAAAAGTGCTGAATAACGACGCATCAACACTAATTGCAGTATCAGAAAAAGCCTCAAAAGAACGTATCCTGCAACTAAAATGCAGAAACGTTGACGTAATGATAACTAGCAGCAACGAAAGGGTTGATCTGAAAGAGCTTCTAAATGAATTAGAAAAGCGTGGCGTGAAAAAGATGCTGATTGAAGGCGGCGGCGAAGTACGCTGGAGTTTTTTTAAAGAAAAGCTTGTTGACGAATTGTTTGTTTGGATTATGCCTTATGTTTGGGGCGGAAAAACTGCTCCGACGCTTGTTGAAGGTGCGGGCTTTACAGTTTCTGATGATGCGGTAGCTTTAACGTTGGAGCGAATGGAATGTGTGGATGGTTTACTGGTTTTGTGGTATTCAGTTCATAAGTGATTTTTTGTTTTTGGCTTTTTGGCAAAGTTTTCTAAAAGGGAGCTTTCAGATGGCCCTCTAGCGTTTCTGTACGATATGAACGTGTCAACTAGCATGTCGATAAAATCTGCCAACTCGATTTTTTTACCCGTATCCTTTTCAAATAAGTTCTTTGCGTTTTCAAGCTTAACAAATTTTTTATGATCTGTCTTTAATTCGTACTTTTCAATCAACCATTTCACCTTCTTTATCGCTTCAAAAGGGCATCGGTTTTTGCTCTTTGACCACCACTGAGCAAAACTAAATTTCGCAGCTTTTCCAACGCTTTGCCTTCATTTACTGCTTGCGATGCCTTTTCATATCCGTCCTTGAATGTTTTAACTTCATCTGCAACGTAAAGAATTGCCGCAGCATTAAATAGAATGAGGTCCCTTCTTGAAGTTTGGTCTTTTCCAGAAAGTATGTCCATAGAGACCTTAGCATTTTTAACATGGCTTTCCTTTGCCGCAGCTTCTTGTATACGAATCCGCTGTTTTTATTCCTGCATCTTCAGGATAAACCATGTACGTTTCAATGCTGCCATCCTTTTTTAACTCTGAAATACGGTTTTTGCCATAAACTGAAAGCTCATCAATTATGATCCCATCAGTCTTGCCATAGCCTGTAACTGCTAAAGCTTTTTCATAGCCCAATCCTAACCATACTTCAGCGATTTTTTCATTAATCGGCTTGCTGACGCCTCTTACTTGGCGTTTAAGAGAAAACGGGTTTAGCCCAGTGGCTATTGCAAACCTTAAGCTATACAACAATGGCATAACAGTGCTTGTAGGTGGCTTTGAACCTAGCTCAATTAAAGGATACATCCACGGGTAAACGCCGCCTGAAGCCCAAGCGGTAACACCGATGTCATCAACGCATTTTTTAACCACTTCTTTTGAGGCATAAATATTAATACCCATTGCCTCAGCCACGTCAGATGACCCAGTCTTCGATGAAAACGCTGAGGACCCACTTTTTAATGCATTAGCACCAGCAGCCGCTGCAACTATAATTGCTGTCGTGGTCACATTTATCGTGGGTATTGTGTCTCCACCTGTTCCACCAGCGGTAACCAGCGGTTTCTTAGTATCAAAGTTAAAAGTAAAATTTCTTGATGTTTCCATGGCGTTTGCTATGCCTAAAAGTTCCTCATTTGTGGTTTCCTTAACTGTCAAACTTCCGAAAAAGCTGACCAATGGCAATATGCTGGCTGGATCAGTTGTTTTCAACTCGCCGAAAACTTGATTTGCCGCAAATTTTGCCTCTTCAGCAGTTAAGTTTTGCCTTTTTGAAAGCTTAATGAACATTTCTCGAATATTTTGCGATGATTGGCTCAATCCGTTTTTACTCCTTTTTCAGGTGATTTGCCTAAGACACCTGAGCGAATGATCACTTTAACAATCAAGAAAGCTAGTATGCTTGAAGGAATTATTTGAAGGGCAATGTACATAGGCAAAACTCCAAGGTAGGCAACAAAGGGCAAGCCTAACACTAGTACAATTACAACGTACACCATCGGAATATCCAAAAGGGCGCATGAGATGGATGAGAGAAGAATTTTTGACTTGAGCCCTGCTGAAGATTTGAGTTTGGTAACAGCCATCCAAGTGACTCCTGCGAGTAAGGCGAAAACTAAATTCATAAAAGGCCATAACCAAGAAAGCGGATTGGAATAAGCCACCAGTCCCAGCACTGCTTGAATTTCAGTTGTTATGATTCCACCTCTTAGACCAGTCAGCGCTATGGCAACTAGAAGCCAAGTGTAAGTGTTAATGTAGCCTAATGGTGTTGCGTTCCCTCCAGTCAATCCTGCGTCAACTCTTTCCGCAACCATTGCAATGACGCCTGCGGCTACTCCCATAATTAGGGCAGCCATATCTTTTCTTCGTCTTGAAGCTAAATTCTGTAAATATATTGAGTTGTTGAATGTTGAAATACTAATCCCACCAATTTATGAGTAGCATCTCAAAACTGAGTTCAAACATAAAAATCTTTTTAGCCAAAAATGAGTAGCAACCAAAAAATAACAAAAAAGAACATTAGTCAAGCCCTCGAAGTCTTCAAAGCAGCAACTTTACAGTCCTTGTATGCATCCCCAGCAGTGAAATTGCCCAAGTTCGATACAGAATTTCAGGGTATTAGCTGTATGTTCCATACATGTTAGGAATGCAAATTAAAACAGTCACCATTCTCATTGGCCTTGCTTATCCGTACCCATGCTAATCAACATCTGCAAGAAAATCAAAATGCGCGAAGACAGAAACGAGTTGGTGGGCCGGACCGGATTTGAACCGGTGATCTTCGCCGCGTGAGGGCGACGTCTTACCGAGCTGGACGACCGGCCCATAGCTAAAAAGCTTTTGTGATTTGAAATATTAACTTATCCTTCATAAAACATTTCTCATAAGGAAACGGAATCCATATAATAAGTGATATTAATGTTAGGAAAGTTTGATTCAACTGAAGGAAAACACGATGGCTTGATTATGCTTCTTTGTTTTGTCGGAGGCAGCATTTTGGGTTACTTGGTTTGCATGCATTTTTCTATTCTTGGAATTTAATCTTCATTCCTCGATACCAAATAAATTCTGGCATTAGAAATCGTTCAAGTTTTATTAACTAATGCTAGATAAATCATCTATCATGTCTAAAATAATCAAGGCAATTAAAGATCGGCGAAGCATCAGAAAATACGTTCCAAAACAAGTCTCCACAGAAGACATTAAAGAAATGTTGGAAGCTGCAAGGTGGGCTCCTTCAGCACACAACGCGCAACCTTGGAGATTCATAGTATTGGAAAAAGCGTCCGTGAAAGAGGAGTTGTCAGAGGCTATGGCTAAGGCGTGGGATGCGGATTTGATTAAAGATGGCGCCAAAATTGAGGCCTCAAAGCGTAAGGCCAATGTCGAAAGGTTTGCAAATGCACCAGCGCTTATTCTTGCGTGCTTAAGCTTGGAGAATATGAGAAAGTTTAATGATGCCAAGAGAAAAAAATGTGAACGAGACTTAGCCATGCAAAGTTTAGGAGCGGCGATACAGAACTTGCTGCTCATGGTGCATGCTAAGGGTTTGGGTGCATGCTGGTTTTCAGCGCCAAGTTTTTGCAAACAAACAGTAAGAAAAGCACTGAAAATTCCAAAGAACATAGAGCCTCAAGCGTTAATTGCCGTTGGCTACCCAGCTGAAAAAGCTTCAAGCAAAAGAAATAGTCTTAGCGACTTTTGCTTTGTGGACACTTGGGGTAAAAAATTAGTTTGATTTTATCATTATCAGCAACATTTTGAAACGGGCAACTGCATGAAGCGCGTGCGGGTGGTTAGCCGGTATAATAGTCATTTCACCCTGTGCTAGTTTTACTGGTTTTCCCGATATTGTTACGTTAACTTCTCCATCAAGGACATAAACCAACGCGTCATAGGGAGCTGTATGCTCGCTTAAACCCTGCCCTTTATCAAACGCAAACAATGTTACGGTACCAGTTTTCTTATCAATTATTGTTCGGCTGACAACGGAACTGGTTTGATAATCAATTAAGTTTTGCAATTTCGAGGGTTGCGCAATGAGTTGTTTGGCATCTTCTGGTTTTTTCAATATCTCTCGCCATTAAAAGCTATTGCCAGATTACACCTTTAACTTTTCTCTGTCAATACCCAGCTTTCGCTTTTCCATTGACAAAAAACAAGAATAAGCGACGCATAACGATCACAATTCGACAAACAATTTTGATGTTTTCCCAACCGCCATCAGCTTGAAGTGATAATCTTTTTAAGTTCAAGCTACCGTGTTAACAATCTTAAGGAATTTGAATGGAAATTGTCGATGGAATTCATCAGGTTGATGGAATTAACGGCAACGTTTACCTTGTTAAAGATGTGGGCAAGTTAATTTTAATCGACACCGGTATGCCTAGAAGCGATGGAAAAATACTAAAATATGTCCACTCAATAGGCTGTGAGCCTCAGGATGTATCAACGATTATTTTGACACATTTTCACATTGATCACGTTGGAAGCGCTCAAAAATTAAAGAAACAAACTAACGCTAAAATAGCTGTACATGAAAACGAAGCTGATATTGTAGCTGGAAAAAAAGCGCCGCCTAAACCAAAAAACGTTTTGCTCAAAGCTTTTTCGTCAGTTGTAAAAACAGCACCTGTGGAACCAGACTTGCTGTTGAAAAATAACGATAAAATCGGCAAATTAACAGTCATTCACACACCTGGACATTCATATGGAAGCATATCCCTTCTGAACACCGAAAAGAAAGTAATCTTTGTTGGAGATGCCATTACATTTAGAAATCGCAAAATTGCGGGTCCACCTGAAAGTTTCACTTTGGACCCGGTCAAAGCAAAGGAATCTATTGGACTGATATCCACGTTTGATTTTGATGTACTACTAAGCGGTCACGGGGAACCTCTAATGCCAAACGCTTCCCAAAAGGTTAAGGAATTTTATGCCTCAATAAAATAAGAAGCAATCAAATTAAGCTCACTTTTTCTCTTTTGGGTCTTTTGCGTTCGTTTCTTACACTATTAAATTGTGCTGAATCTTCGGCAAATAAATTTATCAACGCTTAGCAATTCTTTGAATAGCAGGGCAAAGTAATTTGAATTCGACCATAGTTTTTAGCGCGCGTCGCCAATATTTAAAAGCTGACCGCATATTAAGCATTTTTTCGCATCATTTCGTTGGGTCCTGCCAGTGGCTTTAGAAAATCCTTATATCCTAATGAAACATATTGCACTGAAACATTTCCTAAAACCTAGCGGGAACTGCAATAAAATCAATTAACATAGGAGACTGCTAATTTATGGTTGAATACAAGTGGGTTGCTCTTTCCAACACCACCATTGGCACTTTGATGGCTTCAATAGATGGCACTATTGTTCTGATATCACTTCCTGCTATTTTCAGGGGAATTAACATCAATCCTTTCACATCTTTCGATTACATGCTTTGGCTACTTTTCGGCTATGGCTTAGTTACCGCAACTCTTCTTGTTACTTTCGGCAGAATTTCAGACATGTTTGGAAGAGTAAAACTGTTTAATCTTGGGTTCGCAATCTTCACAGTCGGCTCAATACTCTGCTCGATAGTGTGGAGCACAGGCAATTTAGGTGCATTAGAACTAATCATTTTTCGAATAATTCAAGGCATAGGCGGTGCATTCATATTTGCAAATAGCGCCGCAATTATCACTGATGCTTTTCCCGTTAATGAACGGGGGAAGGCGCTCGGAATCAACGGTGTTTTTTTCCTAGCAGGTTCACTAGTTGGCTTGATTCTTGGTGGCATACTGGCAACCATTGATTGGCGATTGATCTTCCTTGTAAGCGTTCCCGTCGGCGCTTTCGGCACCATCTGGTCTTACTGGAAAATGAAAGAGCATGGCACAATTAAACGTAACCAGAAATTGGATGTTTGGGGAAACATAACTTTCGGCGTTGGCTTAACGCTTCTTATCCTTGGAATCACTTATGGTTTAATGCCTTATGGCAATTCTCCTATGGGATGGGGCAGCCCATGGGTCATTGCTTCTTTTATCAGCGGAGCTGCTTTGCTCATTGCATTTCCGTTTATTGAGCAGCGTGTTTCAGAGCCTTTGTTTAAACTTGACTTATTCAGGATAAAGGCGTACAGTATGGGCAACCTCGCCTCGTTTCTAAGTTCCATGGCTAGGGGTGGCGTGATGATAATGCTTATCATTTTGCTTCAGGGCATTTGGCTTCCGCTTCATGGGTACAGCTACGAGTCTGCACCATTCTGGGCGGGGATTTTCATGATACCTATGACTATCGGTTTCGTAGTTGCAGGTCCAATCAGCGGATGGTTGTCAGACAAGCATGGAGCAAGATTCTATGCTACGCTGGGTTGTTGCATAACGGGCCTTGCTCTGCTGGCTTTATCGTTTTTCCAAGCAAACTTTGCCTATCTAACGTTCGGCATCGTGCTCTTCATAATGGGCATTGGTAACGGTCTCTTCTTTTCGCCCAACACGGCAGCAGTTATGAACAGTGTTCCAGCAGAACATAGAGGTGTTGCATCAGGCATGCGTGCCACTCTTCAGAATTGTGCCCAAACTGTCAGCTTAGCGATATTTTTCACCATCATAATTATTTCCCTCAACACTTCATTACCGAGCGCCTTAGCTTCGGCTGTGACGAGCGCTGGAGCAACTTCACAAATAGCGCAAGCCTTCAGTTCTATACCTGCGACGAGCGCTTTATTTGGAGCATTCCTAGGTTACAACCCAATCAACACAATGCTGGCCCAACTGCCCTCATATGTAGTCAATGCTATACCTCAATCGGCAATGGCGAAATTAACAGGACCAACATTTTTCCCAAACGCTATCTCGGCACCCTTCATGAGTGCACTTCAGCTAGCTTTCATTATCAGTGCCGCCCTGTGCTTCATAGCTGCAATTTTCTCAGCGTTTAGAGGTGGCAAACCTGTTGATGACCAGTTGGCAGAGTGCAAAGAAAAAGCTTGAGCGCGTGTCCGTGATCGCTTAACTTAACAGTCTGACAATCTTTAGTATTCATGACCCCTTTTCCGCACCCAAGTTTTAGTTTTACTTTTCAAAATTCCATCGAAATCAATGGTAAATTGAGAAGAGGAATGCTGCACCTAAACGGCTCACTAGATATTCCCATAAAAACAACATTAGAACATTAGATCAGAGACCAACACTGACGAAAATCAAGAAGACTTATCATTTAACTGTAATTGTGCCAAGTCCTGAAGTGTCTTGTGACATTTAGCTACATTCGAATAGTTTGCTACCGCAGGAAGGACAAAAGATCCCTTGCTCAACCATGCTTCTAACTAAAGCATAAAAAGCAGTTTTATTTTTTTCAAACCGTGGATCCAAAGGGTCAATCTCGGGTTTTTCCCGTTTTTTAACATTGGACCCAACGATTTCACTGTAAACTTTAGAAATGCTTGTTTTTCCTTCTCTCAAATTTTGCTTTTGGTCTTCGCTTGCGTTTTCCAAAATTTTTTTACCACGCTCAAACGTTCGAGGCGAAACTCCAGCTTTTTTAGTCACTGTTTCAGTTGCTTTTGCCCTTAATTCAGGCGCAAGGTCTTCAGATATCTCTTCCGATAGGACACTCTCTTGGTTTTTGACAACTTTAACTTGTTTCTTTTTAGCAATTGCTTTTTCTATTTCTAATAATGGAACAGCTAACTCTACAAGTTGAAAATTATTTAAGTGCCGTCTCCGCAAATTTGCTTCTATAACGAATTTTTTCTCAACAAGTTTATCCTCAAATTTACGAACCTCAAAATCGGGCTCAATATTCAATTCAACGCACGCCTTAAACCTGTGATGACCATCCAAAACTTCAAGATTTTCATTAACAATAATGGGATAATGCTGACCCTCCAACCTTATTGATTCTTTCAGCTCACCAAATTCCGGATCTGACATTCTCGGCAACAACTTCTCATATTCAGGGTTTACTCGCAAACTCATACTAATTCGCCAGGCATTCTCAAGCTAACGTACCTTTGTGACTATTATTATTTAAGTTGGACGATAAAAGCTCCAGTTAAGAATATTGAATACAGGTGGGTGCGATGAATGTTGGTATTGGGGTGAAGTCACATATTCTTTTATGTTTCTTTAAGTTCCTATTATTTTGCAAGACCCACCCACGTAGCGCATTTGGCGGATTAACAATTGATTTCAAATGCGGAAGGTTCCTCTCCTCTCTCTTCCCCCTGCTATGTTTTTAGTTTATCCGCATTTGGTCAATAACGTTTGATCCGCCAAATATAATTTTTCGTTCTAAAGTAAACAGTTCTTCGATTTTTGGCCAAATTTTAATAAGTATAAGTGTGAGTACGGATGGTTCTAGCCAAAAGTGTTATAAAATAGCCAGTTACATTCTAAAGGTGAATAATCAAAGATAATCTCATAATTACGAGAATAACTCGTTAATGTGATTAAGTAAAATTAACTAAATAAACTAAATAAATAAACTTCGAATTAGGAAGGTGTACGCTTACGGGAACATCCCAAACATTTACTATAAAGTACGTTATACACGCTAGATTTGAAATTGAGGGTGTAGTTGAAAAACCAGATGTTATAGGAGCAGTTTTTGGTCAAACTGAGGGTCTTTTCGGTCCAGAACTGGACTTAAGGGAACTTCAGAAAACTGGACGCATCGGTAGAATAGAAATTGAATTACACTCGAAAAATGACCGAACAAACGGTGCAATAACAATACCAACAAGCCTTGACCGCGTTTCCACGGCTCTCATTGCGGCAAGTGTGGAAAGCATAAATCGCGTTGGACCATGCTCAGCAAAAGTCAACCTTGACAAGATAGAAGATATCCGTGAATCACGAAGAAAAATAATCATTGACCGGGCTAAAGAAATACTTCATAAGTGGAACATTGAATCCATGCCCAGCGTCGACGAGGTCTACAAAGAAATATCCGATACAATGAAAATTGGAAAAGTAGACAAGTATGGACCAGAAGATTTACCCGCTGGACCAGGATTGGAATTTTCAAAAGAAATTATTGTTGTTGAAGGAAGAGCTGACATAATTAACCTGATGCGTTGCGGATTCGTTAATACAGTTGCTCTTGAAGGCGCTAAAGTTCCAGAGTCAATAAAACGGTTGACTAAAGAGAAAGAAGCCACCGCATTGTTAGATGGAGACAGAGGAGGCGACTTAATACTTAAAGAACTATTGCAGGTAACAAACATAAAATTTGTCGGTCGTGCTCCGAGAGGAAAAGAAATCGAAGAATGCAACTGTAAAGAAATCGCTGAGGCTTTAGATAGCAGAGTGCCTATATCTGAAGTTTATAAACAAAAGAAACCTGAAAAAGTTAAGGTAGAAGTGCCAGAATCTGTCACTCAAACAGCGAAAACGTTGCAGGGCACTCTTGAAGCAGTTTTGCTCAATGAAAAATTTGAATTGATTGAAAGACTGCCAGTTAGTCAGCTAGCAGATAGATTACAGCAAGTAAGTGGCGTAGAAACAGTTGTTTTTGACGGAATAATAACTCAAAGAATAGTAGACATCGCAGGCGAAAAAACAATTAAACGCATAGTCGCATCCCGCGTCTCAGAAGCAGTAAAACCATCACTAACCGTAGAACTCGTCACTTTCCAAGATGTAATAACTTAAGCTTTCATGAAATCCAGCAGATTTTTTGTTTCTTCTTTCTTACTCAGCAATTAAGCTTCTTTAACTTAAAAAAACCTAAAATTCTTGCAGCTGCCGACACAATTTGATTTGTAATGCAGTATTCAAGATCCAACTCGTCATAATTGGCAAAAACATAAGGTTTTACACGACTATATAGTCCTCTAGTCACCGCCTGTCTATTAAGTAACTTATGGAAAATAGCATTCTAAGGTTAAATTAGGGGAGGGGAAAAGTAGACCTAATGAAATGAAGAAAAAATTTGTTTTTATGTAGAAGCAGGTCTTGTTCCTAGCGTGACTGTGACATTCATATCTGCGTTATTTCTCACCACAGTTAAAACTAAATTATCTCCGGGAAGAGTATTCTCCTCTAAGTAACTTGCTAAATCATCTCCATTTGTTATTCTGGTTCCATTCATCGCAATGATGACATCTCCGGACAATAAGATGCCTGAGGATGGACTTGAAGCTACAACTGTATCAATTCTAAAACCGTAAGTGACATTAAGGTTATACTCCTGAGCTAAATCATAACTCATATCTTCTCCTGTTACGCCCAAGTAAGAATGACCACTGTAACTTCTTGTGCTTATCAACTCATTTATTTCGCGTAAAATCGTGTCAGATGGAACGGCAAAACCTATCCCTTCTGAATTGGAAGCAATCGCCGTTGTGATTCCAACAACGTTTCCCGCTGCATTCAGTAATGGTCCTCCAGAGTTTCCAGGATTGATCAAAGTGTCGGTTTGAATTATGTTTGCAATTGAATAACCGTTAGAGGTATCCTCGGTTATTGTTCTTCCAAGAGCACTTATTATACCTGTGGTTAAAGAACCTGTCAAGCCGTATGGATTTCCAATTGCAAAAACTTGCTCGCCAATGCGCAATGTTGATGAACTGGTGATTTGAATGGGCGTAAACTCGCTTGAAGGCGCAGTTGGGACAGAAAGAATAGCCAAATCTGCGTAGGGATCAGTGCCTAGAACTGTTGCTGCGTAACCGTTGCCGTCAGAAAAAGTAACACTCGTATCGCTAGTGCCATCAACTACATGATAATTTGTAATGACAACATTTTCATTGTAAGTAGTATCATAGTATACGAAACCAGAGCCTTGTATTGTCTCATCGCCGCTTGTTCCCATAATTAAAACTATTGAATTATGCACACTATCATAAATATCCGCTAAAGAGGTACCATTTTCGTAAATCGTAATGTTCTGGTAAGTTGCATTTTGAAAACCACTAAGAAGCGAAACTTGGTTTTCCAAATCAGTAACACGGTTGGCTAAATCTTGGTTCTGGAAATAAAATACTGCCACACTTACAATACTTCCAACAAGTATTCCTGCAACTAAGATTAGAATAAGGAAACTGCGAGTATGTTTTACTGGTTCACTGTATGCATTCATTTAATTTGCCCTCAAAAATAGGGCATGTTACCAAGAAATAAAAGAGTTGCCCCAAATCAGCGTCTATCAATAATATCTAAAGCCTCAGGTCCAGTTCCGATTAAAACCACTGGTACACCAGCCTTTGCTTCAACTTCTTTAACGAATGCTTTTGCTTCCTTAGAAAGATCACCATAACGCCTAGCGCCCTTGCAACTTGGAAATATGCTGTCAAGTTTTGTAATTGCCGCTTCGGTTGCACCGTTGATCCTTGCAGTCTTCTTGGCTAACTCAAAATCAAATGGTGCAGAACGCCTGTCTCGTCCAGTTCCAGCAGCAGTTTCAAACCAGCCTTTGTTTACCGCTTCTTCTTTTGTCATTTCTCCAGGTAAAGGCCCAGCGCCGACTCGTGTTATGAAAGACTTGTAAACTATCAATACATTATCAACCCTTGTAGGTCCAACCCCGGCTTCAGAAGCGATAGCTGATGCACTTGTATCTCTTCCAGTCACGTAGGGGTAAGTGCCAAAATAAAGCGAAAGCATGAAACCCTGAGTACCTTCAAGCAAAACCTTCTTTCCAGCATCTAACCCATCGTTGATTTCGGCTGAGACATCAGTAAGGTAAGGCTTCAACTCTGGAATATCCCTTGCAAGCTTAGCTGTTCTTCTAACGCGTTCTTCCAATGCTGGTCCAACACCCCAACCTGTCGTTCCAATACCTTTCAAATGTGCACTGCTTTTGTCCAAAACAGCATGTTTCTCCTCGATTATCGATGCCATCTGGTCTATTCCCATTCGACCTTTAACTTTGGTTAACTCCAACTCTTCAAAGAACTTGGGAACTTGAACGTTAGCTCCAGCACCAATGAGCAAACGGCACTTTTCATAAAGAAAACCTGCTGGAACCATATGCAACGCAAACTTTTTCCCATCATTCCAGACAGTGTGCGCAGCGTTTACTGAACCTGTCCTAACGCAAAAATCAAGCTTATCGTTCAAAGCTAAGTAGGAAATTATTTTTCCTTTGCCTTCATCTCCCCAGAAGGCCCCAACAATTACCGTGCAAGGCATACAGGTCAACCTTTGAAAGGTTCAAACTCGATTATTTAAAACTGTTGGAAGCTAATCAGAACTTCTTGCCCTTGCTTGTTCATCTATCCTGCGCAAAAGCTCTATTACTTGCTTTAGGCACAAGCAAAAAAGCTTTATTTCATTTCGACAAATTTCTTCAAAAAAAATAATGCTTGGGAAAAAAGTTAAAAAAGCATTTAGCCAAATAATTGGATTAAATTTGTGTTTAGCATCTCTGCCCAAGCAACATTTCTCAACGGGTATTGTAGTGTTCAAATTTCCAGAGTGAGACATACTTGATAAACTTAGATTTTCCTGAAATTCCACCTTGAATGCCAGTTAAATAAACATTAATTATCACTGAGCCATCTTTTAAATGTAAATTCACGTTTTTTCCAATGAAGGATTTGGCACTGTTTAAGCTAAAATTTTCCATGTTTAACACCAATCGTTTTCTTTGTCAGCTATACTATTCCAACATTGCCTGCAGATTGGAACTTTTTCACCTTTGTAAAGAATATAGAGTTGTATGTTTTCGCTTTTGCACTCGTTTTTCCAGGGGTTTTTACATTGCTCCATTTTTGGTATCTCCAGTGATTTCAATTTCTGCAAAAAAGCCTAATAAAAGAAATCATGTAACTGATTGCGGGTTACGTGGAGAGATGGGTTAAAGTAATTCTTCTAACTTTAATATTGTGAAGCCAATAATGGATTTTGTTTTTGTTTTAGCAATCAACAAATCTTGTTATTCAATTTATTGTGCTTGCTTTGCTCATCGTTGGCTACATGCTTAAAAGAGAAAATAAGTTGCGGACAACATGGATTATGTTATGCTTTCAGCAGTAATTCTTCATACTGCCATGGTTTTATCAGTTATGATTCCATCTTTAGTAAGCATCTATTTCGCATTGAACCTTTCAAGTCCAGTTTTTGCAACCGTCATCGTTCACGCCGCAGTTGGAGCCTTAACTTGGATTCTTGGTATTTGGATAGTTGCATCATGGCGTTTACGGAAAGACTTGAAATATTGTCTCCCAAAAAAAACGTCTTATGCTGGCTACGTACATTCTTTGGCTGGTTTCAATTGCTCTTGGAACATTGCTTTACTTGAGCCTTTACGTGTCATTCATATCTATGATATAAAGCAGTTAAATATGAATAATTTCAGGTTTTATTTCATTTTTCGTTATTTTTAACAACTGCGACAGAAGGCTTGTCAACGATCGAGGAAGGGTTAGTTGGACTTCCAGGATTAATATACAAGATATTTTCTTCCCACTTAATATTAGAGCTATGAGTATGCCCGTAAACAAAAACGTTAAAAATGTTTTGTTTGGCAATTTCCCTCATTTTATTCATTCCAAAAAGTGTGTTCGGGTCATGCATAACTCCTATTTTCCAATCATAAATTTTTAATGAGTCAAGTTGAGGCAAAGCACCACTAACTTCTGGACTGTCCATGTTACCGTGAACAGCAAGCACAGGAGCAATTTGCTCTAGTTCATCGATAACTTTCAATTCTACCAAGTCACCAGCATGAATTATGAAATCTGCTTTTTCGAATGCTTTGAAAACTCCCTGCGGAATGCAACTTGCTTTGAAGGAATATGCGTGTCTGCAATTAAACCGATGATTTTGACAGCAGTGAAATTTGATGTGTCCTCTTTCGGAACAATTGTTTGTTCTATTGCCATTTGTTTTGCCTCTTGCAATGATAGGGAGCGCTTACATTATTGTGTCATCATATACTATAAAATATTTGCAGTTGCGTTCCAACAAGAGAGAACAAGAAACTTGTTATATTTGAGATAATTGATTAATAATCTAAAAGATGAAAACAGTCCTAATATGGAAAATTTTGAAAAAATAAAAAAATGGTTTGGACTTAGTTTATTTCTTGTCCATTGTTAAATATTTCATGTGGAATGGCTTAAACACGGTGTCAGTTCTAAAGTTGACGATGAAAGTTTGGCTTTCAATTATCCAATCTAATTCTGAGTCTAGAGATTTTTTGAACTCGATGTAGCTTGTGTAGTTTGGGTGGAATGAAAAGCACATCGAATCCCACCCCATGCCCATTCCATCCATGCATAGGACGACGCCTGTTTGTTTCATGTACCATTCTTTTAGTTTCTTAATTGATTCTTCTTTTTCTTGTCCCTTTTGCTTTTTCAGAGTGGTTTTGAAAAATGTTAATGCAGAGATTTCGAACCCTATTTGGAAGAACTTTGGTATAACTGTGTAGCCTTCGATATAGTTTTCTTCAAGCATTGCTCTTCTTCGAGTTACTGTGGGCTGAGAAACACCTAAGGCTTTAGCTAATTGCCGGTCGCTTCTATGCGAGTCTTTCATTAACTCGAACAAGAGCTTATAGTCGATTGGTTTCAATTCTTTCATGACTATCATCTTTTTTTATATCATGAATTTTTTGCTAAAATATAAACTTAATTGTTTAGTATTGAGAAAAACTTAATAAACTTTTTATTTGCTAGCAATAAGTTGATATAGCTCGAAATAAAGTAGGTTGAACAAGTTAATATGCATATTGATTCACGCGATGAAATCGAAGAAGAAGTAACAGGTTTCTTAAGCAATTTAATCAAAATAAACACGACAAACCCGCCTGGGAATGAAACACAAGCAGCCAAGTTTGTCGCTAACCATCTTAGCCAAGCAGGTTTTAAGTGTGAAATTATTGAATCGTCACCATCAAGAGGCAACTTGATCACGCGGTTGAAGGGTACTGGAGAAAAACCTAGTTTGCTCTTGCTTTCTCATTTGGATGTTGTTGGAGCTGATGCTAAAGCGTGGAGCGTTGACCCTTTTGGTGGAGTAATAAAGGATGGGTTTGTTTGGGGCAGAGGTGCATTGGACATGAAAGGCATGACTGCTATAGAAACTGTTGCTTTGAAGCTCTTAAAACAAGATAACGTCAAGCTCAAAGGAGATGTCTTGTTAGCTGCGACAGCTGATGAAGAGAACATGGGCTGGGCAGGAGCAAAATTCTTGCTAAGCAATCACCGTGAGAAAATTTTTGCTGATTATGTCCTCAATGAGGGTGGAGGATCAGCTATAAAAACTGCCAAAGGAAACGTTTTCACCATAAACACCGCGGAGAAAGGAATCTTATGGTTCAAAATTAAAGCAAAAGGTTTTCCAGGTCATGGTTCAACGCCTAACATGGCTGACAACGCAGTTTTGCGTATGTGCAGAGTTATTGATAGACTGGATCGTTATCGTCCAAAAGTTGAGTTTGTGCCAACAATAAAACAGTTCTTAGACGTCATCGCCAAACAAGATAATGATTTGCAAGAGATTATTTCGCGTTTACTTGCAAACCCAAAATCAAGCGATACCATCTTAGAAGAATTAGCTTTGAAGAATAAGCCGTTAGCAGAGGAACTTCGCTCAAGAATCAGCATGACTATTAATCCAACAATTATTCAAGGTGGATCAAAAGAGAATATTATTCCCGGCGAATGTGAATGCGTCTTCGATTGCCGGTTGCTTCCTGGGCAAAGCATCGCTGAAACGTTGGATTTGATTAAGGATTTAATCTCAGAGGCTGATTTGGACAAGTTATCGTTTGAGATTATTCAAGCATACGAAGGCTCAGAATCGCCACTAAAAACGCCGCTTTACAAGGTTATCGCTGAGGGTCTCAGAAATTTTGAACCCAAATGCACAGTTTCACCCTCTCTCATGACAGGTGCAACTGATTCACGATTTTTCAGAGAAGCTGGAAGCGTATGCTACGGTTTTCAACCCATGTATCCTGAGGCACCAATTAACGGGAAAATAATCAAGCGTGAACATGGTATCGATGAAAGAATTTCAGTTGAAAACTTAGTTTTCGGTGCTACCGTGCTTTATGAAACTAGTAAAAAAGTTCATGAGCTAATTTTTTCAAGCAGGTATTTTTCTGCACCCCTTCTTATTTAAGGCTTAAGAAAATGAAAAGCTACGCGCTAACCCTTTTACCTGTTAAACTTAAATATTGATTGTTATAGATTGGTTTAAGGAGCTGAGTTAATTGCCTGCTGTTGAAATAGGTCGAATATGCATAAAACAAGCTGGACGAGAAAACGGAAAGAAATGTGTAGTAATTGACATCATGGATAAAAGCTTCATTTTAATCACTGGACCAAAAAAAGTGACGGGAGTTAAAAGAAGACGAGTTAACATGAACCATGTGATGCCTCTACAAGAAAAAATCGACGTGAAACGAGGCGCATCAGACGAGGACGTAATAAAATCACTTGAAGCCACAGGTAAAATTGAAGAAATGAAACAAGTCGCGTAATATTCAATCTTTAATTACCTCAACAACATCTTTTTCTTATTCAAAAGGGAGAATACGATTCGATGCCTAGAACAATCCCTCCATGGGACATTAAACGCGAACTGCTCGTCAAATCTGAAGCCACAACCGACCCAAAATACGGGCACCTGCCTTCAGAACGGCCAGCAAAAGAATACATTCAATATGGCATAATAAATTTAGATAAACCTGCAGGCCCCACAAGCCACGAAGTTGCTGCATGGGCAAAAAAAATCATGCATTTAACGAGCATCGGTCACGGCGGGACTCTAGAGGCTTAGTATAAAGCCAGAGAAATCCCAAAGTAACCGGCATCCTGCCCGTCACCTTAGAGGACTCTACAAAAATCGTACAAGCACTCCTCTACAGCGGCAAAGAATACGTTTGCGTAATGAAACTACATGGAGACGTAACCAAGGAGCGACTAATTCAAGTTCTCAAGGAATTTGAAGACCTGATTTTTCAGCGCCCACCATTGAGGTCCTCAGTTAAACGACAAATCCGAACCAGAAGAATATACTATATTGATTTTTTGGAGTTTGACGGGACGCAACGTGCTCTTCAAAGTCGGCTGCGAAGCAGGAACATACATTCGAAAACTCTGTTTTGACATTGGCGAAGTCGTAGGCGTAGGCGCGCACATGCAAGAACTACGCAGAACTCGTGCAGGACCATTCGTCGAAAGTAGCAGTACTAAAGTAACATTACATGATGTACAATATTACTTCAACGAATGGGAAGAAAAAAAGGATCAAAAAGTCCTGCATAAATTCATCCAGCCTATGGAAACTGCGCTTGCTTTGCTTCCTAAAGTAACAATTAGAGATTCGGCTGTTGATGCAATATGCCACGGAGCAAACCTTACAGCTCCAGGTGTGCTGTCGCTTGAAACTGGGATTCAGAAAGACTCTATCATTAGCGTTTTCACTTTGAAAGGCGAAGCTGTAGCGTTAGCAAAATCGTTAGTATCATCTGAAGAAATGCAAAATCTAAAACATGGAGCAGTTGCAGCATCGCAAAGGGTACTAATGCAAAGAGGGACCTACCCGAAAGTTTGGAAAAGCGATAAAGCAAATGAGTAATAACAATCGAAGCGTGGAACACTATTTTTCTTCTTTGCCAAAATCCAAAGAAAAATTTGGTATCATTAAAACCAGCATAAAAAGTAAAAATTTTGAGTTTCTGACTGCATCAAGCGTTTTTTCGAAGAAAAAAGTTGACTCAGGCACGCAGCTACTTGTTGAATCGATGGTCCTGCCAAAGAATGGCTGTGTCTTAGACATAGGTTGCGGATATGGCGTAGTAGGAATAGCCGCTGCAGCTTTTAACCCAAATTTACATGTACTGTTGACGGATGTCAACTTTCGTGCGGTACGTTTGGCTAGAAAAAACCTTGAATTAAACAAGGTAAAGAATGCTGAAGTGCGTTACGGCTTCTTGTATGAGCCAGTGGAAGACTTAAAGTTCAATTGCGTTCTTTCCAATCCTCCTGTAAGTGCAGGAATGGAAACAGTGAAAGCTATTATAAAACAAGCTCCCAAAGTAATGGCTGCTGGATCATCTCTACAAATGGTGATAAGATCTAAAATCGGCGGGAAAACTCTTCCTGCAGTTTTTAATGAGACTTTTGGCAATTGCACCATTCTTGCCATTGAAAGCGGCTACCGCGTGCTAATGTCGAAAAAATAGGACACCGTGAAGAAAATCGTGAATCGTCATGTGCTTTGATGCATAAGTAAAATATAAGACATTTTGCACTAGATATTTGGAAAGCAAAACTGATTTTAACAAGTCAAATCTTCACTTTCAAATTGCTTGCTTTGCGACTTTTCAATTTTTGGCAGATAAAGAGTGATTATTTGTCTGACATGAACTTATCTTTAGCTTTCGGTAATTTAATTGTCAAGTTAAAAAGTTCGAAGGTGCGAAAAATGTCGGAGGAAAACAAGAGAGAAAGAATAACTATTAGATTGACAAAACGGTACCTGGAGTTGCTCAATATGCTGATAGAAAAAGGCGTTTACAACAGCAGAAACGAGGCCATAAGAGACGCTTTAAGAATACTTTATGAATATCATGGTTTGAACGTTTCACCTGAAAGACGCAGTGCATCTAAGAATAAAACTCATGAATAAAAGATGAAGAAAAAGGTTAATTCGTAATCGGCTCTTCAATCAAAGCAATTTTATAATGAAGCAAAAGCCGCCTTAAAGCGTCCTTGATGATTTCTGTATGACTTTGGTAAAGTCCATCCTTGATTAACACAGCCATGCCATCTAAATATGGGCTAGCCATGATTACGCCTATACGCTTTTTCTGATTATTTTCAGAACATATTTTGCACCTCACTGTATCAACTTTAATAACAAAAAGTCTTTATAAAAATTAATTCGATTCCGAACAGCAAGCTATTTCTTATTAGAACAAATTGCAATTCTAAATATTTATATCGTAAACATTTTTTACACCCCAGCTAGTTTTATGAGTGATTATTTGGAATATCGATTTCTTGGGTCGAGTTTTCTGCCAAAGGGGAAGGTAGCCATCAAACGAATTTGATGGAAAACCCAAGAAAAACAATAATTTTCCTAACCACTCCAATGGGCATCTATTAAAATAATCGTGCTGAAAGCGATCTTGTTTGTTCACTAATTTTTTATGATGGCAGTTCGATAGGGAATTTTTTGTTTGCTTAAAAAGTTGATAAGACAATTTCTACTTAGACTCCCGTTTCTTTGTAGTTTTAGGGATTCTGGATTGCGTTATCCGATTTGTTTTTTCTTCAGCCTGAGTTACTTTAGAAGTTTTTTTACCCTGTGCAAAAATCCTCGAGTTTTTTCTCTGAGATTCTTTAGTTACGCCATACTGCAGATTTTCCAATATATTCATGCAAACGAGCAAGCATTCGTTACAAAGGGTAAGGCCGAAGCGCAATATGAGTAAGGTTTTTGTTTTTTTGCAAATTGGGCAGTCTCCAGTTTGTGTTCCAATTATGAACAGGTTTTTAGGGCCAGCCAATGATTTATCGGATAATTCTTCCATTAGAAATTACCTTCGAAATTTCGATTTTTCTTCGGTTCGTAGCTGCCGCATGTATTGTATTCATATGGTGCGTCACAGAATTTGGCGAGTTTTCGGCACCATGTTACGCGATTTGTTCTAAAAGTACACCTTTTCTTGCTTTCAAGCGGGTATATTTGTGGTTTCATTTAATTCCACCATTTGGCAGACAAATGGTGCTTATTTGTCACTCACAAGTATATAACTTTTCCCTAAAAGCTGAACAAAACTTCTGCTGAAAAATCTGCGAGAAAAAAACTAAAAATGCGTCTAGCTATTGAGTCGACCATAAGCAAGCCGTCAAAAATTAAATAAAAGGATTAATTCTCTTTTTTATTTTTATAAAAAGTCTCACTTCTAGGAGTCTTAACCCAAAGATACTTACGTTTAAAAAGTTCATCAAAAAAAGCTCTTGTACAAACCCATATGTTGACAAAAGCATAAAGAACATCAAACAAAAAGACAAAAATGCCGCGTAAACGCCTACCGGTAAGTTTGATTCCCACCCAATAAAATGTTGGTATAGAAAGAAAACAATAAAGAAAGTAAAAAATGCTAAATATTAACCAGGGAATCGTCGTCCAATTAATAAAGAAAGCTTTCATTGGGAAGACAAGTAGGATGCTAAGAAGGAACAGGATACCGCTAAAGAATGTTACAACCGGAATCAAAAAGTAAGCAAGATAAAACTCTAAGTAAATTTTGCTTGCTTTTGGCAATTTTGATTCAAGTACTTTCTTCCAGTAATCAAGTAAAACCCTGTCGTGCCCTCGTGACCAGCGATAAGTTCTTGTTCGCATAGCTTTAAAATTGTTAACAGCTTCTTCTAAAGAAAAAGCGCTGCTTTCAGAAACTATCTTAAAACCGTTCAAGTACAGGCGTACGCTTAAATCAGTATCTTCCGTAACTGAATTTTCATTAAAAAGACCGACCTTATTTAAAACCTCTCTTTTAATGGCTAATGTGCTACCTGCAACAAACAAACATTTTCCAGCTTCAAGATAAACTGCAAATCCGGGATCTCTGTTTAACGCAACAATTTTTGTGCAAATATTTTCGTTCTCGTTGAGATAGTGAGTTACTCCTTGGACTGCAGCAACTTTTGGACCAGAGTTTACCAGTTTAAAAGCAAGTAACTTGACGCAATTTACGTCAGGTTTATGATCAGCATCAAAGAAGACAAGTACATCACCAACGGATGCGTTGATTCCATCATTCAAAGCCGCCGCCTTCCCCATTCGCTGGTTTTCTTCTCTATAGATTATTTTTAACTTAAATGGAAAATTGTTTACATATTTTTTCAATAACTCTGGTGTATTATCGGTTGATCTGTCCTCCACTATGATTATTTCAGCTTTCAAGTTAGGATAATCAATAAGCGACAAAGCCTCCATGGTTGTTGGAACAACAAGCTCTTCATTATGCATTGGGATAATAATTGAAACTGAAGGATAATCAGTTAGTAAAGGCGGCAATATCCCTTTTTTTCTTTTCAGGGCTCCAAACGACATAATATAATAAAGCGAAGCATAAATAACCAGCGTCACCAAAGAAAAGGTGAAAAATAGATCAATCAAGAAAGAAGAAGCCCAGAAAAAAGGATCCAGCATCTTTCAAGCTCCTAGTCAATTTTTGCTTTATCAGTTTTGCGTTTAGTGGGTTTCAAAGAATAAATCAAGCACCAGCCCAGATACCTCACTATAGGCAATCGCCCAAGAATATTCTGAACCAAGAATAGCCTCAAGAGTTTGGGATTCCTGTTAAAGAAATCTATAGAGAAAGGTGGAAAGAAAAAAGTAGACCTAACGTTGCTTATTTTCATGTTGTTGACTTTTAATGTTTCTCGCAAATTCATTGGGGTAAAAAGGCTGATATGATCATTGAATTTACCGTTCTTATTTAACCGGCTGCGTCTTTCTTTTTCCGCGAATGAGTACGGAGAAGGTATTGAAATAACACATTGGCATGAGTTTTTAGCGACCCTTCTTATTTCACTAAAGGCAGATGGAGGATCTGGAAGATGCTCAATAACTTCTGAACAGAGTACAGATTTGAATGCGCCTTCTTTAAAAGGCAACATAGCTACGTCTGCTTGGATAAAACTCGTGCTTTTCTTAGCAATTAATTGTTTGTTTGATTTCTTGGCTTTATTGAGAAAAGTCTTGGAAATGTCGATTGAAACTGTTTCTAAATTGATTTTTTCTTCATAGACACCTAGTCCACAACCAATGTTTAAGAAAGGCGATTCAAAATTGCTTACTATTTTTAGAGTCGTTTTTAACCGTTCTTTGAAAAAAAATTGCTTGGAAGGAAGTATCGATTCGTATGTAGAAGTTTTTTCTTCGAATGACCCAACTTCTTCATAATATTTTCTTAAAGAGATTTTATTTATTACATTTATTTTTGTTATTAATTCTTGAATTTGGTTTATAGTATATTCTGCCTCATACTCTTCTACAAGAGACAGGTTCTGGTACTCACCCGTTAATGTTCTTATGGTTATTATCCCAATTTTTTTTGCTGTGATAAAATCTTTTTTCGGATTATCTGCAACAAAAGCGCATTCTTGGGGTTTAACTTCAAGTTTACGCAAGATCAAATGGTACGTGAAGGGGGCGGGTCGACGTTTTTCCCTGCCATAATCATCAGAAGTAACTATAGCATCAAAATAATGAATTATAGATAAAGCTTGCAGCTTTGATATCTGTATCTCTCTTCTTCCATCAGTCAAGACTCCGATTTTAAAATTCTTGGCTTTCAAACTCTCAAGAACATTTCTTACGCCATCGTATGTTTCTAGTTTGGCAGGGCGATAAGATAAGAAAGAATTGACAGCTCCGTCAGCAAGTTCTTTTTCATACAAGTTTTCGCCTAAGGACTGGATAAGTGCATCTATGATTTTTCCTGAATCACTTCCTATAGTTCGCGATATTTCCAGCAACCTGTCCAACAGGTAATTCTCATTAAAATTCAATCTGGCACTGAGATACTTGGCTGATTCTCGAAAAGCACTTGCAAGATATTCATATTGATCATAGAGCGTGTCATCAAGGTCAAAAACTACAGCTTTCAGCATTTAACATGTCGCCATAATTCATCTAAAATTTGCTCTGACGATTTACCGGCAAAATCCGGCGATGGATATTCTAATTTTGCAGCCTTGCAGAGATCAAGCAGAATTTTTACAATTCTTTTCCCCGCTCCAGGTTCTCCGAATAGATATGGATTTGGTGAAGATTTTTTTTGCTTGTTTTCTTCGATGGCTAGAGTGAAAGCATCAAGAATTGATGCACTCGTCGGGTTTGCTAGGCTATTGTTTCCTTCAAAAAGAGTTTCCCAACGAGGAGTACTCGGTCTAGTTGTAATTGTGGGCTTTCCTAATATGGCTGCTTCTTCTTGAACGCCTCCCGAATCGGTTATTATCAAATCAACATTTACCATAACACTAATGAAGGTAACGTAATCAAGAGGTTCAGTTATGAGAACACTATCTTGATTAAGTCGCCCTAATAGATTAGCACCTTCAATTTTCAATCGTGCCCTTGGATGAAGCGGAAGTACAACATTGCACGTTTCACTTATTTTTTCAACGGCGGAAATTATTTCAAGCAAGTTTTTTGTATCAGTGTTCTCAGCACGATGAATTGTAATTAGAACAGTTTTAGACTTACTAAATTTTTTTAAAAACTCTGGAATAAAGAGCCTTTTACGCATTCTTTCTATTACATCTACAATGGTATTGCCAGTGACAAAAATTCTTTCTTCATCGATCCCTTGTCGCCTCAAGATTGCGCGTGCAAATTCAGTTGGTGCAAAATGGTAAAGTGCACAGACGTCAGCGATTCTTCGGTTGATTTCTTCCCAACTTCTTTCATTGAATGATCTTAGACCAGCCTCAACATGGCATAAGGGAATACCCAGATTTCTAGATACGAGTGCTGCCGCAGGAACAGTATTCGTGTCACCTTGAATCAGAAGCACATCGGGTTTTTCGCATAAAAGTACTTCTTCTAGTTTAACAATTGATTGAGCTATCTGTCTTACAGATGAATTAGAGCCAACTCCGAGGTTGTAATTAGCCTGGGGAAGGTTGAAATCCTTTATGAAAGTGTCGCTAAGCGAGTAGTCATAGTGTTGACCTGTGTGTATTAGTAGCAGGTTAATTTCTTGGTAATCTTTTGCTGCCCATATTATTGGCGCAAACTTTATGATTTCAGGTCTAGTTCCGAAAACGCAAGCTACTTTCGTTAGAATCGCCTAATTAAGTAATGTATAGGTTCGAATGCTTCTGCATACTCAGTGTAAACTTGTGAGCCTCTGAATTTTGCCATTGTTTCAATAACGGATGTCACTATGGAGTGACCATTGTTCTGAGAGACATGCGCTTCGATAGCATTAATTTTTTCTTTTATTGAATCAGAAATGTCAACGAAAAAGGTTGGAAAGAAGTTTTGACTGCCCGATGGCATTTCGCATGAGAGAAGGTTTACGTCATGGCGGGCTGCAGATTCGACTGCCCTGCACGTATTTCTGTGATCCTGATGCCTATCTTTTGTGCTGGTTGTGTAGATTAGGTTTGCCTTGGTTTTTTTGATATATTCATCAATAACGGAAACGGTGCTTGAGGTGTCAGTGATGCTGCCGTCCGTTAGCCCTCCAAAGGCAAGTTCATTTACACCAAGCCTTCTTACACTTTCTTTTGCTTCAGCTTGTCTTAGTGAGCTTGGAGCATTGAGGTATTCACTGCAGAGAATCAAGAAAGTTACTTTATCGCCGTTTCTAATGTGATGAACAATTGTTCCGCCGCACATTATTTCTGCATCGTCGGCGTGAGGAGCTACCACGAGCACATTCATGATAAATCAACCTTTGGAGATAACTCGGGATTTGCTACAGGCGTTGGAATTGATCTTTTAAATACTATTCCTTGATTTAGCCTGTAGTACCAAACATCGGATTGGTATGGAACCGTTAAGTTGTTATCATAAGTGTTCTCTAAAAGCATGAGAGGCATGTTTACATTGGCTTCGGTGGAGAGAATTAGTGTTCCAGCGGGTCTGGGACCAATTTCTATGACTTGGACTGGATTAGACCTAAATTGAACCATGAAAATGTACTTCAAACCAAATGTGGCAAGAATACGCTTGACAGGCCCAATAAATGGCTGAGGATCAACAACCCTGCTAACAGTTGCAACACCAGCTTTTACTCTAACTCGTTCTCTTGCCACGATTTTTCTTAATTGCGAATGTTCATTTGCAAGGACGTCAACCGTGTATTCAGGTTCAGGCAAGTATTCTTGCACTAATAATTTTTTCTGAACCAAATAACTGACAGCAGTAAGTGCATTTAAATTAGAAACTTTAAATACATCTTTTCCGCCTCGGCCCATGACTGGTTTGACAATTAATGGAAAACCAATCTTTCTTACAGCTGACGCTCGTTTTTCATAAGCCCAAGTTTGCGGCACTGGAATATTATTTGCTTTCATCAACTGAGCAGATTTTAGTTTGTTCAAGCATGCTTCCACTGATTCAGTTTCTGAAAGAAAAATCTTGCAACCAAAGGCTTTTTTTTCACTGTTTATTTTGGGTATCTCTTCGTCTACAGTGCAAAACATGGCGTCGCATCCTTGTGAAAGGTTAAGAAGCGACGGGATGAAAAGTGGATCATCTGCTTTTGGCAGAACATGAAAAGCGCTGGCTAAGAATTGACCAGTGGCATACGGGTCTGAATCGACACCTATTACGTAGTAATCATTGCTTCGTTTGAGACTTAAAAGTATCGAGATACCCGCTGCTCCACCAACACCTGTAACTATTATTCGCTTCGTTGAAAAGCCCACCCTTTCTATTTACGACTTACAGATTATTTGGCTTACTTTAGGTGCTTATTTGTCTGCCAACATATATAATTTTTGCCTCGTTTATAAACACTAATCATCGTTAACAATATCAAAAGTCCAAACAAACACACAAGTATAAATCGAAAAACAGTAAACCTTTATGTATTTAATCTCAGAAAAGAAATGCACCCAGACTAGTAATGCCGGGGTCTCCTAGCCAGGCAGGGAGCAAGCCTGGAGATGCTTACATATAAAAAGCACCAATCAGCTTGTGGCCTCTCGGGGCCACGGGGGTTCAAATCCCCCTCCCGGCGCCTACAAAGTTATTTCTAGCTCTTTGATGATTTTTCTTCTTCGCAATTTCAACCCATACCTTACAAGTGCACTCTCAAAATTTCGAAAATCAAAACCTTTAACCGCGTTCTTTCGCCAAAAATCTTTGAGCTTTTCCAAAGCTTCAAAGTCAGAATCTATTATCTTTAGATGTCTAGCGGTTGAAATCTCCATTGCAGTTAGCTGTGGGTCAGCGTTATTCCAGACGCCTCTAAGTTCCCTAAGAAAAATCTGTGCCCTAACAGGTCCAATGCCTTTGAATTCTAATAGCCTAGCTTCTAGCTCAGTCGGACTTTTGCTCCGCTTGTCTAGTTCAGTGATTTTTCCACCGTAATCTGCCAAGAGTTTATTCGCTATTGCATTAACGTATCTTGCTGTAACGCCATCATAGTGACCATAACCGCCTTTCCCATGAATTCGAATCAAAACCATCAGGTCAGCCAACGCAAGTTTCTTTGGAGTCGTCAGTCCTTCGCGTTCATAAATCTTGTAAGTATTCTTAGCTATCGTTGCCGAAATTCTTGCTCCAAAAAGAAATGAAGCCAAAAACCACTTAAACGGGTCTCTCTCAACGTCTATTCCAAGCTCTTCAGAGTAAAGCATGCCAAACTGCTTTAACAGATCGCACAGTTGAATCTGGTTTTTCTCTGGTTTTTTATTCAAGTGCGAGCCTCAAAAAAAGACGAAGTATGAAAGAGACATTCTCATTTACTTCGATTCAAAAAGACGGAAGGTTAAGCTAATCGTCAAAAACGTTCGTGCACTTTGCAAAAGTGGTTTAAAGAAAAAAGGGTGTATTTTACATTTTGTATTCTTTTATTAGGCTTGTCGGCATCGTTGAAGTTTCTATGATGCCCTCCATTGGCCTGATCATGTCACCGACGAAATGCAAAGCGTTATCATTGCTGTCGGCTTCGAACCATACGGCGAAGTCCCAATTTCCAAAAACGTTGTAAGTGGCAATAACTTTGACTCCTTCCATCGGCTCCTTATCAAGTGCGTTTAAAGAATTAAAGAATGGCTCAGTTTTGGATGGGTGCAATTTTACAAAAACTAGATATTTTTCCATTTAAAATCACCTAAAAAATTTAAAGTAAAATTAACGCTTAAACTTGTGTGATTGTAATCTGACCATAACAAAAGCAGTAGGCAAATAAACATAAATTAGAAGACGCGTTCCGGTATTTTCCGGATTTTCCATAGGCTTGAAGGAATTTTCCTTATTTTCGAGATAATTTCCCTTAGAGAATCGTAAGAATTTCTTTAATTTGGGCTTGACAAAGTCTGCATTTATTCATGAATTCTTCGATTGCAAATGGACCGTTCATGTCACAGATGACTTTACCGTTAGCATCATAAGTAAAACAGCAAACAGGAAACTGATATGATTCCTTAAAGGCTCCTCTAATGATAGCTAATTCAGCTGCAATATTACCGCACGCCTTTTCGTCAGGCTCTCTGCCTAAGTTTGACAGCTCATTTAAGACGTTGTCTAAGCGTTTTCTAATGCTCGTCAACCCTTCACCCCGTTCCCTTTTCTGGGACCAAAGAAATATAAAAGAATAACTATTTAGCAAAAAAGAAATTCTGGCAAAATAACTGAATTTTTATTGAAAATATTTGGATTTTAAAAAATGTAATTCCCAAAGAATTAAGGCGCTTAGGAAGTTTCTAAAACTTCAAAACCAGAGCGCTTATCTTTTACTCTTTTAGCCGAAGCGCCGGATAACTCCAGAATTACGGCTTCGCCAATTTGCCAGACGTCAACGCCCATTCTAACACAGCCTGTGACTGCGTTATCGTTTCTTCCGAAGCTTGCGTGCATATGCAGTTTGGGTTCTCCGGCTTCATTTAGGAAAATTGTGCCCACACCGCACGCTTCATGTACTCCTTTCAATAGAGTCACCATTGGATTTGGGGGCATAGCGTTGCCTTCTTTTGGTCCTACGACAACTTTGCTTTTATCTTGTGCCCCGCCTAAAAAAAAGCACAATGCGCTTTTGATTTTTTGTTTTTGAGCAAAGGATTCTATAACCTCGTGCAATCTTTCTCCATCACGCAATCTGAGAATAAAGATTTTACCCAACTTTGCTTCTGTGAAATCCAAGAGTTTAACCTCTATTACGATTGATTCCAGAAACAGGCATATAAACAGTTAAACTGAAAATAAAAAGCGGACATGTTTGGTTTTACCCATTGTTTTGCATGAGGGCTTTATGATCGTTTGTAACGGTCGTTCTTCCAGACGTCAGCGCTGTCGCTGTATCCGCGTTTCTCCCAGTAACCCAATTCTTTATCACGAGTAAAATGTAAAGCAATAACCCACAAGGCACTTTTGTAGGCATATTTGGATGGTACAACTAGTCGCACTGGAAAGCCGTACCCTTCCTCAAGTACCTCGTCGTTAAGTTTGTAGGCTAATAAAACGTCGTCGCCTGATAGTTCATTGCGGTAAAGTGAAGTTTTGTAGGAGTCTGCGGATTCAAAAGTAACAGCTTTTGCCACGTCTAAGGGCTTAACGAGCTTTTCTATATCTCTAATGCGAACTCCTTCCCATTTGAGGTTTTTAACGCTCCAACTTTCGACACAGTGAAAATCGCTCACAGACACTGACTGAGGCAACGCTAAGAAGTCAGCCCATTTAAGCCGCACTGGATTTTGCACTTCTCCATCGATGGTTAATTGGTATGTTTCAAGTTTTAATTGTGGCGTGGCTGATTTTATTCCAGGATGATCTTTCCCCCAGCGTAAAAGTCGTTTTATTTCTGTCTGGTTAGGAGGTAGACTATTTTGATTTTCAGAAGACAAATGTAAAAACCTCTAGAAATCTTGTTTTCCTTCGAAAAAAAGTTTTCTGAAAAGTAATTATTTACTTCGAAAAAAAACTTGTTAGCTGTTTTTGTCCTTTTTCTTCTTTGCAAAAACCTGAGACTTTTACGCCTATCCTGCGGATATCAAGTGTTGATTCACCCAGAAACTTTTCAAGAAGCAACCTTACCGAGTGCATGATTATTTCAGCATCTTTAGTGGCATGTTCAAGTGTTACTGAACGGCTTTTCGTGCTTAAATCAGTCAGGATGGCTATAATTGTGACTTGCTTGTAACTCAGGTCCTTCTGCATAAGTTCCTTACCGATTTCGTTAGCAAGCTGGTCAGTTTTCTGCAAAATAAACGCGAGGTCGTGTGTATCGCTTTTTAGAGTGGCTATTCTACTGATGGATTCAGCTTCCCCTTGCTCCACCACAGGTTCATCGTCAACGCCGTTAGCGGCATTATGGAAGTAAACGCCTAACGTTTTTCCGAAGACATCCACTAGAATCTGCACATCATAATTTGCCAAGTCGCCGATTGTTTTAATGCTTAATTCTGCCATTCTTAGCACTAATCTTTTTTCCAACACCGAGCAATCTGTCAACGGGCAAGGGCGAAAGAAAATCATGAATTTCCTGCGGAGTGACAACGGTTAAGCCGTCTGGTTTTTGGCTGTCACATGCAATTTTAGCCAAGAGCTTGTTAGACCCAATACCAACCGAAAAAGATATCCTTAGCTGACCCTTGATTTCATTTTTCATTTTTTGAGCAAGAATTCGTGCATTTTCAAAACTGCATTGGACTTTCGATGATACATCAAGGTAAGCTTCGTCTATGCTTACCTGCTCAAACGCCTCAGCAAAGCCTCGTAACGACCCCATTATTTTTCCGCTTATTTGTTCATAATAGGTATGGTCAACTGGCAAGAAAACTGCGTCTTTGCCTTCAAGTTTTCGCTTTGCCAAGAACAGGGGCATCCCTGATTTAACGCCATATTCTCGAGCAATGTAATTGCTGGTGCTTACGGCGCCACTATCTTCCGTGCGACCTGAATAGACTCCGACAACTACGGGTTTTTCTTTCAAAGCTGGGTTTCGAAGTTCCTCGCATTGCGCAAAGAAGTAATCGAAGTCAACCAGCATGATAACACGGGCTTGCATGATTTTCAGGCTTCCAACCGTTTCTTATGGATTAACCATGAACCATCACAGGATGCTGTGTTAAGTTTAGGTATGCCTTCTCTGCAAACGCCAAATTTAATGCCGTGCAAGTCGGCTAAGTCACGAATGTTTTTCAACAGTTTAAACCGCAAGTCTCTTGGCAAAAGCATGTTGCCGCCGACTTTTTCGCCTTGTTGAAAATAAAGCGGCTTCAATTTTTCAGCTGCTTTAGGCAACGCCGTGCAAAGACGCCTCCAATTGTCTGGTTTAACCTTGTAGGTTGAGCTTGTTATATGCGTAACACCGATGCTTGACAGTGCAGCAACAAGTTTTTCTTGGTTATCATTAACGAATGGAATTATTGGGTCAATGCGCACTGAGACGGGAATTCCTTTTTTTATAAGGTTTTGAGCAGCACTTATGCGCTGAGTTGGTGAGGGTGCTTCTGGCTCAAGAATTTTAGCGATTGAATCATCGTCGGTTATTACTGTTAACGCAACTGTTGAAGGAACATCAAGTAGCAAATCAACATCTCGCGTAACAATATCGCCTTTTGTTATTATTTGGATTTTGCAATCACTTTTTGAAAGGATTTGAAGACATTTCCGTGTATGCCCGATTGAAACTTCAATTTTCGGGTAAGGATCAGAAGAGTTCGATATGGAGATTATTTCTCCATTAAGTTTTGTTGCTTCACGTTTGAGGGCTTCGTAAATGTCCTTTTTTGGGTGGCAATCAGTGAAGTTGCGGATGTAGCTTGATGCATAGCAGTAGACACATTTGTGGTCGCAGCCAGTATAAGGGTTAAAAGTAAGTTTGATTGGACAAGTACAAAGACCACTACGCCAAGGGTCGAAACTAGTGATTAACGGCACTTCAACTTCACTTGATAAATATTCTATTGTGGTGAAGTAAAACCATTTTGGACGAGTTTACTCATTTGCCTAAGAATTACCATTTATTGCTCAAATAACGGCTTTTTTTTGCTTTGTGCTTGCTTCCAGTAATGAGACTGCGGCAAAAAATAACAGTTTAGGTTATGTTTTGGCAATAAAAAAAATGATAAGAAAGGAGCGTGGAAGAACGCGCTCTAGTGGAGACCTATTTTACTTATTTGTGCTGTAAACGTATAAGGCTGGTGTTGGAAGTGCGGGGACTTCTGAGGTTGGACCGTTTTCGTCTCCGAAAGTTATTGATCCTTCTGTTTTCATCTTTTTAAGTATGGTGAATAAGTCGTCCATGGTGACTTCCATCATGAGCAGGGATAGACTTTGGAATCTTACTCTCCCCCGTTCTTGCTTCATATGTGCATTTATTTTCTTTATTATTTTTTCTTCAGGCGAGCTCATTTTTATCTCCCTTTGGGTTTATTCCAAAACTATTATTTAAATCGTTTGATGCGCCCACTAAAAATTTTGTTAGAAAATCATTAAAATAAGATGAAAAAAGCGCATAAGCCCTGAAGAAGCAGTTAAAAAAGCTGACGCACGTAAAGATGTTTTGGGGCAGTCTTTTACATTAAAATAAAAGTTTGAGTGTATTAGCTTAGTAATATGGGAAAAACATGAGTAATTGTGAAAAACCGGTCACTGTTTACTGGATGGAAGACAAGCTTTACCTCAATATAACTAACCATTGCTCAAACAATTGCTTTTTTTGCCTTAGGAACTTTAGGCGTGGAGTAGGTGGCTTTAACCTAAAATTAAGTGAAGACCCATCGATAGAGGACATTACTTCTGAACTGAGCGATGTTTTGTATATGAGAAACTGGTCGGAAATCGTTTTTTGCGGATTTGGAGAGCCTACTGCGAGGCTTGATGGTTTATTAGAGGTCGCCAGGTGGATACGAAGTAATTTTTGGAGGCAAGTTCAACTTCGAGTTAACACTAACGGGCATGGCTACAAGCTTAATCCAGGCAGAGATATAGCTGATGAATTAAAAACCGCAGGCATCAATAAAGTCAGCGTCAGCCTGAACGCAGGCGAAAAAGGAACGTACAATGAGATTTGCAGACCAACTTTTGACGATGCTTACGAAGAAGTGCTCGATTTCATTCGAAGAGCAAAGGACGTGCTTGATGTTGAAGTCACTGCTGTACGGATGCCAGAAGTTGATATACAGAAAGTTGAGGCTGTCACAAAGGAGCTAGCGGTTAAATTCAGGGTTAGAGAATACATCCCCTGTTTCTACTAACGCCATTGTTTAATGATTAAAGAACTTCTGGATGCTCCTGTCTATAGTCTAATTCTTTATCAAACTTTTCGAGTTCTTTAAACTCCTCACGATTTTTACTTGCTTCAATAACCCTCTCGTTAGTCTTGAATGCAACCTCGTCTTCTTTCCTCTTCTTCTCAGCTTTAATTACCTTCAGATTCGTAGCGGCTACGGCATCGTCAATCCTTAAAATCATCTGGGCAATCTCGCAAGAAACTTTAATTGCATGCTGCTTGACGGTGAATGCATCTAAACAGCCTCTCTCCGCCATATCTTCAACCTTACGCCCAAGCCCATTAACCCCGAGATTCACGTTGCCATTAGCATGACCTGACCTTAACTCTACCAGTACATCGATTGGGTCTAAACCAGCGTTAGATGCAAGAGTTCTTGGAATAGTCTCCACAGCTTCAGCGAAAGCTTCTATCGCCAACTGTTCCTTGCCTTTATACGTCCTTGATAAAGCTCTTAGTTTTCGGGCGATTTCAATCTCTGCAGCTCCGCCGCCTGAAATAACTTTTCCAGCTTCTATTGCCACCGAAATCGCTTTGATGCAATCTTTAATTATCCTTTCTATTTCTGCGACCATTTGAACAGTGCCACCTCTAACTAGTATTGTGACAGCCCTTGGATCTTTGCATCGATCAACAAATAGGAGTTCATGGAACGATGAGCTTCTATATTCTGCCAATCCAGCCTGGCCTAAGTCTTCAGCAGTTAATTCATTCATACTCATCACGATCTTGGCTCCCGTCGCTTTCTCAAGTCTTAGTAAGTCTTCTTCTGAAACTAGATTCAAAGCGAGTATACCAGCGTCTGCAAAACAACTTAGAATGAGGTCACTAATCGTCTTGCGGCAGCACAACACGTTTGCTCCAGCGCGTTTAACTTGATTCACAATACCTTGAGCATGCTCAATTGCCATATCGCTGATTCCCTTCAAATCCTCTGGGCGATTAAGCATGATTATTTTGCGTGTTTCTACAGCTCTGTGCGCATGAGGATCAAGGGGTAATTTAACTAATGCAATTTTTGGATTTTCAATCTTATCTGGCATCTTTATGTGAGGCTTCGTTCTAGTGAGGACTAAGCCGCTAACTAGTTCCGTATCTTTTACGCTTTTTCCCTCTTGCTTCTTTATGTCCAAATGAATAGGATCTACAACTATTTTGCCTGATTTTTCTTCAGCAATCGTCTTGGCTGCAGTAACAATAAGATTAGTGAGATGATTCTTAGAGTCTTCATCAAGCCTGCCACCAATAACTGTTTTGACAAGTTTTTTCAAAGTCGCCTCGTCTTCGATTGACACACCGGTGGCAAGAGTATCTAGAAACGTTAGGGCCTTTTTGGACGCTACTTCATAACCCTTGATTATAAATATTGGATGGACTTTCTGGTTTAACAGTTTTTCAGCTTTTTTTAGCAGTTCTCCAGCGAGAATTACAGAGGTTTTCGTGCCGTCACCAGCTACGAAATCTTGGGTTCTCGCAATTTCTATGATCATCTTGGCAACAGGATTAGTGGCACCCATGTTATCCAGCGCCTCTCTTCCATCATTTGTAATAAGTGGTTTTCCGAGCACGTCCACTAGCATCTTGTTCATCCCTTTTGGACCCAACATTGTTTTTAAGCTCTCGGAAAGCCAAACTGCAACCTTAATGTTATTTCTTCTAACGTCCCTCAGCCTAGAGTAGCCTTTGGATAAGATAGGCGTTGGGCGACCAGTTAGCGATGAAGATACAGACATCTTTACCCCTCATTTAATGAATTAATACGTACATAGCGCGCTATTATGAGCGTGCACGATAAATTTAATGCTTTCGTCTTAAAAGAAGAGGAGCAAAACGCAATTGAAAAGAACAAAAACATCAAAAAAAAGCCAGCAGGTGACGGTTAGTCTTGCTGCAGAGGCGTTATTGATTATGGATATTGTATTGGATGGTTAATTTGAGGAGTGAGGAGATTTTACGGAACTCGACCTAGCCTTTTCAGCAATTCTTTAGTGCTTGGATACTTATTCAGGTCAGCGTAGGGTAAGTACAGAGACTTCACGTATTCAGCTTGGAAGTTGGGGTCCGCTGCAAGCTCGTAATATTTTACTTTTTCACTTATTCTTTCAGTTTGGTCTCTCATCTCTTTTGAAATTAGAGATAGCCTGGAGCCTGTGCCAGCAAGGTTTCCGCAGAACTCGATTCTTTCATAGGGAATTTCAGGGTACATACCGATGGTTCTTGCGTTTTCGGCGTCGATATAGTTTCCAAATGCACCTGCAATTACCAGTTTACTAATGTCTTTTTCAGTTATGTTCATTGCTTTCATCAGAATTTCAGCACCAGTATGAATGGCAGCTTTTGCTTGCTGAAGCTTTCTGATATCTGCTAAAGTTATCACGATGTCTGTATCTATACCTGTTTCATTCTTCTTTGCAACAATAAATTCCCCGCCGTCAGGTCCCTTTCTTAATCTTTTGGTTTTTGCCGTCATTTCAGGGACAAAGTTGCCTCTTAAATTAATTATGCCAGCCTTTAGTAACTCAGCTGGAGCGTCTATAAGTGCTGAGCCGCATATACCAACTGCAGGAACGTTCCCTATTGTTCTGTAGTTAAGGTCCAAGGTGTCCGGGTCTATGCTTATTTTTTCGATGGACCCTGTAGCTGCCCTCATACCGAATTTTATTTCCATTCCTTCAAAGGCAGGTCCAGATGCGCAAGAGTCAGCCATGCAATAGTCTTTGTCTCCTATATGAATCTCAGTGTTTGTACCCACGTCAATGGTCATCATAATTTTGTCTGACTCAAAAATTTTTGATGCCAAAATATCTGCAACGCTATCTGCTCCCACGAAGCCTCCGATGATTGAGACGAAGTGTGCATTCGCGTTTGGATGAGATTTTAATCCCAAGTTTGCAGCGTTTACGTCAACGCCTTTTCGTAATACTGGTGGATAAGGGGAAAATCCAACATATTGAGGCCAGATGCCGAGAAATAAAAGTTGCATTGCCGTATTACCCACGAAGTTGAGTTCGTATATTTCCTCAATTTTCACATTAGCTTTTTTGCAGCTTTCCTCGATTATTTCGTTAATTCCCGAAACAACAGCTGCTTGAAGCTCTTTAAGGGCTTTCCATTCACCCATCATGGCATAAGTTATCCGCGACATGACATCTTCGCCAAATGGGATTTGAGGGTTCATTCTAGCGGCGACAGAAACAACTTTGCCTGTTTTAAGATTCATCAAGAAGCCAGCCAACTTCGTGGTCCCAATATCTCAGCAAGCCCATAGCATCTATCAGACGTATCTCCTGGTTCAACAGCTCTAATTTCATTGTTCCAGATTACTGCGGTCGCAGCGTAGTTTTCTTTTCGAAGGTTAATGGGAAGGCTTTTTGCAGCTTCAAAATCGATTTTAAGGTTAGATAGGCCAAACTGCCTAGTTAATGAATCAAGGAGTCTATCTTCATCGGATCTATTGTCATGAAGCGTCGGCTGAGGCATTTGCAAAAAGTATTTTCTTACAAATGGGTTAGGTTTTACTGGTACATCAAGCCCTTCTGTTTGCAGCCTTTGTACGCCAACTCTTCTAATCAATGGAACATAAATTACCGAAGGCGTAGTTAATTGAGCTTGGCATGCTAACCTAAAGGATGCGTTAAGTTCCTCTTCAGACAGATGCTTGAGTTCTTTTTCTGTAAGAGGACTTAATCCGTCAGCCCCTTTTTGGACCTTAATTTTGCATTTTCCACAAGTGCCTTTTCCAGAACAAAGTGAAGATAAATCTACACCTAAAGTCTTACCTGCATCCATAATTACGATGCCGGGGGGAAATTTTGCTCGTTTGCCATAAGGTTGAAAAACTATTTCGATTTCGGCAAACGGCAATGAACTTTTTTTTGTTCTTTCTTCTTTCATAACCTCTACATGCTATCTATTAACTGCTTAACTTTGTTAACGGCTTCTGTGGAATCCTTGCCATATGCGTCTGAGCCTATTTTTGCTCTCCATTCTTCACTTACTGAACCGCCGCCTATGATTGTTTTCACTTTGCCTTTCAAGCCTGCCTCCTTTAGTTTGTCTTCTACAGCCTTCATGTTCATGAGTGTTGGTGTCATAAGTGTTGACATCGCTAGTATTTGCGCGCCTTCACTCTTAGCTTTGTTAATGAATTCTGGTGTTGGTACATCTTTGCCTAAGTCCACGACTTCGTATCCAGAAGCTGTTAGCATAATTTTAACGATGTTTTTTCCAATGTCATGTACGTCGCCTTCAACAACGCCGAGAAGTACCTTTCCTTTAGTTGTCTTTTCGGATGCAGGAATTTGTGGAGTTAAAATGTCTAGACCGGCGTACATGGCGTCTGCTGACGAAAGCATATCAGGCAAGAAATATTCTTGTCTTTCATACTTTTCACCAACTATTCTCATTCCTTCTGCTAGTCCATTTAGGATTGCCTTCAATGGTGGGACACCTTTAGCCAGAGACTCTTTTGCTGCATTCTGAGCCTTTTCCGTGTCACCAGCATCAACCGCATCAGAAAGTTTTTTTAGCATTTCATTTTCACTCATACTTTAATCTACCCAGTAAATTTTGAAAGGGTTAATTCCTTTTCAATAATAAAAACTTTGTCATGACATCCATTGGTGCATCATTATTGCGTTTTCAGTGCTTTTCTAACCGATTTTTTTTATTTTCTAACTTTTCAACGATATCTGGGAATAGCTTGTTCAATGGATGTGTAGTAGTCAGGGTCTTTGTTCCGAATTCTGTTTGTGCTGCCATGGCAATCATTGCGTCTATTCCAGCGCATGCTGGAAATACCCAGGGAGCTGATTCGATTGGTCCATAGTGTAGATAGTCTGCGCCTAAGGCTAAGGGTATGACTTCTGAAGCTGCTTCACAGGCTTTATAGATGTCTTGTCCAAGCTCCTTTGGTTTTTTCCAAACGGTTGTTGCATTTCCAGGTGAACCGCCTACTGGAAGCCCAAATTCGTCTTTCACCATAAAGCAGGCCCTAGCGCCTACGCCTATGCTCGGAATATATGTAAATATGGTTGCGTCTACCAACGGTTTTTCTATTCCTGCCTCTTGTGCAATCTCCAACAGGCCTCTTTGCTCTTCCGTGCCTCTCAGTAAAGACAGAACCCCGCTCGCTGACCGATCCTTCAAGTTATAGCATAAAATTATTGCTGCCTTAACTTTAGATTCTCTAATAGCGTTGAGTTCTTCTTATTTAGGAAACGGGACAGACATTATACTATTATAAATAATTCTTTGTGACAAACCAACCTCAGCAACGTGACGCAAAACTTTGATCTTAATCTCTGGAGCCCAGCAATCAGTAGAAATCGGCACATCAGTTGCTTCTGCGACAAAATCGATTAGTGCGCAAGCTGATTCAAGCGAGGTGCATACAACATCTATTCCGCAGGGGTTGCCGGTAAGGTCAGAAAGTTCTTCTTGCTTGTTTATCAAAATCTCTGCTTTTCTTCTGTCAAAGACCCCTTTTTTCGCATCCTTCACGATTTTATGTTTGCTGTAAAAAATACTTCCGAACAACACTTTCGGAAGCTCACCAGGCTGCCCGCCAATACGCATATTGCCTATTTCGAAGATTTTTTGTGAAGCCTTAAACTTAAACATGACACATTCCCTTGCCTAGTTATACCCAATCAATTAAGTGTTCTAAACTTGATTTGGACATCAACGAAATCTTGGTAAAGAGGATTAGAATTTTTACAGTTTCGTTTTCCATTGATTTCGAATAGTTATGGTCGACGTTAATATTAAAAATTTGGCATCATTAATCTCAAAATGTCTGCATCAACTATAGGATCAAAGTAACAAGTTAGAAAGAGAGCAAAATGTGAAACAAGAAGGAAAAAAATTAAAGGACGAGTGAATGGATTATTTAGGTCGCACGTTAAAACAAATGTCAGTTAAAATTAGAATGCCGAATGGGTCTTGGGTGTCTGTGCAAGAAAAGTAGAGGGGACTCGGAATGGGGAACAACCATTATTATAAAGCAGCCAACCTTCAAGGATGGGACTTGCATAGTGGAAACACGATTAATTATGCGGAGAATATTGGGCGAATTATAAAAGTACCTAATTATAAAGCTAAGCCAGTTCTCTGTTCAGACAGCGTGTTACATGCTTGCAAAAGGCCTTTGGACATATTTATTGTCACGAAAATTCCTTTTCGGTTATTTTTGGTTGAAGGAAAACCAGTAGTCGAGGATACAGAGAAATGTGGTTTCAAAGAATTGACCATAGTTGAGGAGATTCCGCAGGAAAAAATTAATGATTTGTTCGGTTTTAATTATTTGGAAGCGTGTAAACCGGTTCACCCGTTTAAACTCGAACCTAAGAAAGTGACCAACGAGCAAGTAATGCTTCTTCAAAATTGGGTTTTGATCTATGATTCAGTCTGGGATTCAATCGGGGGTTCAGTTGGAGATTCAGTTGGGGCATCAATCGGGGATTCGATCTGGGAAGCAACATGGTATCCAGTCTGGGATTCAGTCAAGGCTTCACTCGGGGATGAGTTCTGGGATTCAATTTGGGATTCAGTTATGTCTTCGGGCTGGGCTCAAGTCTGGGAGGCAGTTGGAACCTCAGTCAGAGCCTCAGTGTGGGATACAATCAGGGCCTCAGTCGGGGATTCATTCTGGGCTTACATAGGTTCACTCTTTCCAGAAATCAAAAAATGGAAATACACTGAAGAACTAAACCTTCCAGGTTATCCTTTTCAATCGGTAGTAGATTTATGGCGACAAGGTTTTGTTCCAAGTTTCGACAAGAGAACGTGGCGACTTCATGCGGGACTAAAAGGTTCAGTTGTCTTCGAAATCGAACATGTAAAACTCAAAACATTGACACCATCCAATCAACTCCAAATCATCATGCCAAAACAAACAAGCAAGCAGTCTTAAAAGAAGTAAATCTTTCTCGTTCTTTAGTTGTTTTACAAACTTAATGCAGTCAACCTCGATTCTGGCAAATTTGCATGATCATACCCTAATGATTTATAGACGAGAATAGATAATTATTATTGCGTCTGGCATGGCGTAGGGATTATTCTTGTCGCATCAGGAAGTAGTTAACGAAGTATTATCAAGACTCAAAAGTCTCAAAGGTATCCGTCAAGTATTAGTTCTCACTAATGAGGATAGACAGAAGATTTTGGAGCTTGAAGCGCTGTCTGAGGGAGAGGTATTGATGGGGCTTGGGCTTGGCGATAACCGTGGGGTTAAGGAAGTCCTAAAGCGGGAAGTCGTAGTTGCTTGCGTAACGGATATGGTTTTTGAATGGCCTCCTGTACCAATGATGATCGTTGAGTGGAAAGGAAAAGTGATAGGAGAGGATATTCCTGACCCTGTCAAACGGGAAGAATTAAAAAAGAATAAGAGTGCCATCTTTATGGGGAACATTGCGCTCTACAAAGATAGGATGCCTAAACCTGAGGAAATGCTTATAGAGCGTTCCAAAGTGGTCTTCTCACCTTTGCCATGTCCCGAAGTTGAAAAGGTCTCAGGCGCCTGCAATGCTATAGTAGGGTCCCCAACGCCCCATTCTGATAATTATCAAAAAAGCAGGATGGGAATAGACATCTTTAACCGAAAACTAGGCACTGTTATTATAGGTTTTGACCTTAAGAAATAGTGCCTTATTTTCTCTGAGAGAACAATGTTTTAAACGACAAAAAAATAAAAATATAGGATTTTTGCAGTCTACTCTGGTAGACCTGGAAATTCGCCTTTAATCTGCTGATAAACTTTCTTTAATGGCTCTTCAACTGGCGCCATGAAACCCAGATCACCCAGGTCACCAGACAACAGTGACATGGCTCCTTGCGAAAACAACGCGTCAGCACCCATCTTACCAGACCACCAATCATTCAAGTATTTAAGCTTAAGATACTGAATAGCCGCATTAGCCTCATCAACACTACCCTTATTCACAACCCACTTCTTACCCTTCGAACCAATCTGCCAAACAACATCAGGAACATCACCAATACTTAGTTCAACAATCATGTCATTCTCCTGATCCTTACACGCATCAATAATAGCAGGATCATCAGCAAGCTTAGAATACAACTTATACGCGAAATTCATCAACTTATCTTCATAAGACATAACATTTTCCACCTTTCATTTTAAATTTTAGATTTTATACAGAGAAAAGAAAAAGAGGATAGATATTTTTGTTTTTCGGTTTTGCAGTTTGTTTAAGTTTTGCCTACGAGCATTCTTGCCTTCTTGATTGCGTCTCCGCAGTCCGCACCCCAAGTATCAGCCTTAATGCGTTTGCAGAAATCATCAGTCATCGGAGTACCGCCAACAAGAACCTTATACTTCTTACGAAGACCACGCTCAACAAGCGTATCAACCAGCGCTCTCTGATAAGACATGCTGCTAGTCATCAAAGCGCCCATCGCAACAATATCAGCATGGACCTCTTCAGCCTTCTTGACGTAGTCCTCGGTTGGAATTTCTTCACCTAAGTCATAAACGTCAAAGCCATCGGTACGCAACATGTCAGCAATCAAGTTCTTGCCGATGCTGTGGATGTCGCCGAAAGCCGTGCCAATTACGACTATGCCTTTTGCCTTTGGCAGCTTGTCTTTGGGATACTTTTCTTTGAGGTAGTTAACTGCAGCAGTCATCGCGTTTGCAGCCATGATTACGTAGGGTAGTGGGTATTCGAAGCGGCCAAAGCGGTCACCAACTTCTTTGATGCCAACTGATAGGCCTTTCTCGATAGCGTCCATAATCTCCAGCTTGTTTTCTACTGCTTCTTTTGCCGCTGCAACAGCCTTTTCCTCATCATAGTCAATGATTGCTTTTGCGAGGTGTTCAAGTACTTCAGCTTTAGTTACCATAAATGATTCCTTCTTTTTTGTCTCCTTAGAATCTTGCTCCGGTTCCCTTTACGTCTACTTGATAGCCGCCGATTTGTAGTACCTTGTCGTATTTAGTGATTATTGCATTCATTTTGTCAGCTACGTCTTTTGGTGGTAGTGGAGCTGGATATTCCTTTATAATCTTTGCAGTCAAAGCTTCTGCGCGGTCATCTAAGCCGAGTCTGTCTTCAATCCATCGTAGCCATTGCCTTGTTTCATATAGTCCGTAACCGTGTCTCATGGGCATGAAACCAATGTCTGCCATTCCTTTGAGAGTTTCAGGTTCCTTCATGAAGTCGCCTCTTGGACCTTTCTTGAGCCATTTTTCATACGCGAAGTTTGAAGCGCCGAAGTCAAGGTCTTGGAACATGTGTGTAAACATTCGGATACATTCAGCGTTGATGGTGTGACTTGCCATCCTAATTCCGTTTGGACCTACGGTTGTGGGCCAACATCCGAACTGATCAGTACCGCTCTGCATGGCGTTCATCAAATGGTAAGTAAACATACCACCTTGTGTATCTGCATTACCCATGTTACCTCCAATGGTTACACCTGGCCACATGGTAGCTTTTGGTGTTGGGTAGTTGCGGTGCCAGAAGTTCGCGTGTAGAGCTAGACACTTGGTAAATTCAGTCATGCATCCTAACTGTTGTGTGTATGCGTCCATGGCCATGACTAGTGCGTAGGTCATGTCGGGGATACGCCCTTTTCCAACTCCGTTCATTCCTAGAGCTAAACCTACTGCCATTGAAATGTCGCAAGCAACGGTCACTGCGTAAGCTCCTGTTAAGCTAAGGGGACCCTGGAACCCAGGTATGCAAACATCAGTGAAGTCTATCATCAGAGGCCTGCCTTTTTGCCAGCCTTCTACAGTTGCGTACATTCTGTCACTGGTCTTTTGACCGTAAACGATGCCTGGTGTGTCTCCATGGTTAGTAATGAATGGTCTCTTCGCAACTTCGTCCATTCCTCCGAGAACTTCAGCGGCTAACTCAGTGTAGCAGTCAATATGGTCAATTGCGTCAATGTGCCAAATATGCTTGGTAGTGCACTGAATGGTGCTGTTGAGGTCATGAGTGTCCACTGGCAAGCCTGCCTCTGCCAAGTCCATAGGCAGGTAAATTGGGCTTACCATGTCGAATTCTGGGAAGTACTCAGTAACCTTCTGTTCTCTCCAGTTGTCAGCATCAACTCCGTCTCGATACTCAAAGTTTCGGTTGCTCGGATTAAATTTTGCGTAAAGGGCCATGATTCCGAAAGCCCCAGCAAAACATCTTCGGCTTCCAGCTTCCAAGACAATGTCGTTTGCGGGTACCCTACCGGGCAAAATGTTCGTAGTTGGTATCGCATTTATGCCTTCCATTCCAAGATGTTGAGGTATCGTAACAACGCCTTTCTTCTCGTCAATAACAGTACAGCCTAGATCCTTGAACAATTTCTGTAGTTTAGGAGTGACTCCTCCAATTCCAACGTTCTGTAATAGATACATTGCGGCTTGATGGATTTTCATAAGCTCCTCGTCTGTTGCTATAGGTGGAGCGAATCGTTTAGGAATATTAATTCCAAGTCTCAATTTTATTCACCTAATACCTTGGTTGGGCTTGCAGGTATTTATATTTTTGCGATAAGTCGACAAAAGCCTTATAAATGCTTCAAAAAAACTTTTAACAAGCTTTTCTCACCCGCACAATCAATAGAACATGCTGCAGGGTACGCCAAACAAGTTTAACGATGCACACTATAGCAAGTAACAATTCTATTTCTTAACTTAGCGCAACTTCGCCAGCAAACTTTGAAAACTTGAACATTTGAAAACTTGTAAAACAACAAACCCATGAACTTTGCCTGAAAAACATCTTTCCGCCATATTATTTTGCTCACAGGATAGTTTTGCCTTCTTTACGGAAATCTTATTAGGTACGCAAGATTAATTTTGAAAGAAAAGGAGGAAAGTAATTGAAAAAATTTAGCCCTAAACGACGAGTTATGGCTGCCCTGTTAGGAGGGCCTGTTGATAGGATACCAGCGACTTCAGTTGCGGGATGTGGAGGAACAGTTAACGTTGATATGCAAAACGCTACTGGAATATTCTGGCCAGACGCCCACAAAAACGCGGAAAAGATGGCAAAACTAGCTATAGCTAGCTATGAATTAGCTGGCGTCGAATGTGTCAGGGTTCCCTTCGATTTCGTGGTAGAAGCTGAAGCATTAGGATGCGAGGTCAAATGGTTCGATAGCCCCGAGCATCTTCCTGCAGTAAAAGGACATCCCTTTGCGAAACCCGAAGACTTAAAAATGCCTGAAAACATTCTCGAATTAGGCAGAATTCCCGTTGTGCTGGAAGCCATCAGACTATTAAGGAAACAAGTAGGCGATTATCTACCAATTGCAAGTCACGTAGTTGGACCGTTCACAATTGCCGGAGAGTTACCAGGAATAGAAACTTTCTTGAAATGGATTGTAAGATCTCCTGACAACATCAAGGCATACACTAAATTTGGATACGATTTCGTTTTGCAATATGCAAAAGCGCAATTTCAAGCAGGTGCTGACATTGTATGTATTGCTGAGCCAATGGCGTCACTTGAAATGATAAGCGTAGATTGGTACAAGAAATTTGTAAAACCCGTACTACTCGATTTAACTGACAACTTAGGCGGAATTAGAGTCTTGCACATTTGCGGGCGAACAGAAAAACTAATTCCTGAAATGGTCGATTCAGGGTTCGATGGCATAAGCATAGAAGAAGCTGTAAACATTGCTAACATTAAGAACTTAGTCGGTGACGTTAAAATCTTAGGCAACGTATCCTCAAAGAAGACACTAGTCTTTGGTACACCGGCTGAAGTAAAAGCTGAAGCAATGAATGCATTACAGGCAGGCGCTGATTTGCTGGAGCCAGGATGCGGAATCTCATCAGTAGTCCCACTTGCGAACGTAAAAGCTTTCGTCGAAGCAGCTAAAGAGTACGTACCGAAGAAGTAATCTTGGAAAGCCTGAAAGACTATCATAAATAAGTTAAATTTTTTTATTACCTTTTTATTGTACTTAGTTAAAATATCAAAGTGTTGAGGACATGATATGTCAACTGATATTGAACCAAAGCTATTGGACTTCATGCATCGATTATTCACGATTGCTAGTGTAGACCCTGCAGCTCTTGAAGCCTTTAAAGGCTGTGAAATGGTTGTTGAAATCCGGTTTGCAGATTGCCCTAAAGCCAACTTGCAAATTGAAGCACATCAAGACAAAATAACAGTACACAAAGGAGCAGTAAAAGAGCCAACACTGATTATGGAATATGTAGCAGTGCAGATACTGAAACATTGCTTGGAAGGCAGAGAGTCTTACATGGTTGCCCTGTTAATAAACAGCGAGATACTGGTAACTTTAGGTGGAAACGATGACGTCGTATTCTTTCTAGAGAGCATGGAAAGACCATTAAAGATAGCATGGATGACCATAAGAAAAGAGTTTCCAGGTCTACCACCTGTAAAGCCACAGCCACCACCAGCGGATATTAAAAATAACATTGACGATGGTTTATTTCAACCTCGCTTTTGATCGCACATCTTTGCTTATTTTTTCTTGCTTGCAAAACTTAGCTTGCCCGCCATCCAGGTAACTAAGCGCATAATTAGGCAAGCGCAATTTAGATTCAGATGAAGATGGAATGCATTCACTTGGCTGCTTATTCAGGGTTCCGTAAAGTCCCGGGTGAATGCCCTGATTTGGTGCATGCAGGGGCTGCTTTAAAACAAGATGAGTTTACAAGAAGTGTAGGTGAACTGGCAAAGCTTTAGCGTTTAGTCCGATTTGTCACCATTTTTCTTTGTGGATCATTTCTTCAAGCGGTTTTCTAGTGTCACCCTTAACCATTTCTCTCAAGTCTTTGCCGATGGTGCCAGCGGGATCAGGATAACCTAATAGTATTAACGCTACTATCTTAATATTTTCAGGTACCTGCAACATTTTCTTGGTATCTTCCTCGTTGAAAAAGCCTGTCCAGCATGTTCCAAGACCCAGATTAGTTGCAGCTAAAACAAGCTGTTGGGTGCATATGCCAACATCCACAAGATAATAGTCCATGCCATTCAATTGGCCTGACTCCTCAGGATTCGCGCAAGCAACTAAAAGAACAGGTACATTTTCAAAAAGGCACAATTTTTGTATGATAGCTTTATCTCTCACTACAATGAACTGGCAGCTTTGATGGTTCTCCCAAGAAGGTGCCCATCTCGACGCCTCCAAAATCTTCATTAATTTTTCATCTTCAACGTCCTTGCTCAAGAAATCTCGAACGCTCTTCCTTGAAGCAACAACATTATCAAACTCCATTTCTTATTCCTCTTGTAATATATTCTTAAACTCCAAAAAGAACCTTATGGGTAAATTCGAAGATGTTTACAAATCACGAAGATATTGAAAAAATATCAGGTCATCACATGGAATAATCTATTAATCCACCGAATTTTTACTTGAGTAGTTTTGCCGACAATTTTACTGAGCCTTATTTAGAAATCAATATTAGGTCAGTCCCAAAATATTTATCAACTAAGAACAAGGTATAACAACTTAACACTTAAGGAATGGGTTGAAGAGATATGGTTAAAGTTGGAGAATATGAACTTAAAGAAGACCTTAACTATTGGCCAAGAGGAGTAACTTGGGCAAAAAAAGAACCAGACGGCAGAATAAGAGTTGGAATAACTGATTTAGGACAAAAGCTTGCTCAACAATTGATGTTTGTCCGCGCTAAACCAAAAGGCACAGCAATCGAACAAGGGAAGGCAGTCGCAAACATTGAAAGCCAAAAATGGGTTGGTGCAGTCGAATCTCCAGTTACAGGCACAGTTGATGAAGTAAATGCAAAACTACGAGCAACACCAAAATTGATTAACGATGACCCTTACGGTGAAGGCTGGATAGCCATATTAAAGCCAACAAAGCCTGAAGAAATGGAAGCCTTGGTACATGGCGAAGCATCCGTTGAATGGTACAAAAAAGAAATTGAAACAAGAGTCAAAAAATAATCCCTCTTATATTTTCCAGTAAAACACAACCAATAATTTTAGTTTTTTAAAGGCTGAAGTTTTTGATTTCCATCCCGAATAGTTTGGAGTATTCTGCTGAGATTGAGTGGGATGGAAAAAGCGGTGGAAAAGTACATGTTGGCGATAATCAAGGAAGCCCTGTTCATGAGTTTAGCTTAGACAGGCCTACTGAGTTTGGTGGAAAAGGCAAATTTGTCAGCCCATGTGCACTCTTCTTCTCGTCAATTGGAGGTTGTTTACTAACAACTTTCCTGTACACGAAGGAGAGAATGAGACTTAAAATTAAAAGCCTAAAAGTTACAGTCAACGCCGTAGTCAAACTAGGCGCCAACGGCTATGAATTAATCGGCGTCGACGCCGTCTTTCATGTTGAAACAGCAAATGAAGCCGACAAAGCTAGAGCCCAAAGATGCGTTGAAATAACAAAGAACTCAAGTTTCGCATTAAGAGCCCTGCAGAATGGAGCACCAGTTCATATATCACAGGATATTACAATTCTGAAAGGTGCCAAGAATTGAATAGTTACGAATCCCCAGAATACGTGCGCGTAAGCCATGCTGCAGCCATGACAATGGGCTTAGCAGAAGGCAAATTCTTTCGAGATGCAAAACTCTACTGCCTCAACCTATTACTGACCTACAACGAAGGCTGCGTTGGAAAATGCGCATACTGCGGGTTATCAGGCGCGACGACATAATTCTAAGAAGTGGAATCAGCAAAGTTTCATCAGGGTTGACTGGCCAACCGTAAGCTTGAACGAAATCTTGGAAAGAATGGGTAGTAAAGGATGCTCTCATATTGAACGGGTTTGTGTTTCGATGGTTACAAACGTGAGAGCAAAAGAAGATACACTAAAAATTGTTAAACAATTACGGAAAAAAACGGATGCTATTTCCACATTGGTAGCGCCTACAATTATTAACAAAGACTGGCTAACTAAACTCAAAGATGCAGGCTCAGACAAGATAGGAATAGCCATTGACGCTGTCACTCCGGAATTGTTTGATAAGTTCCGAGGCAAAGGCGTCAAAGGCCCACATAAATGGGAACACTACTGGAAAATAGTTAAAGATACAGTAGAAATCTTCGGGCAATACAACGTCGGAACACACTTAATTGTCGGTTTAGGCGAAACTGAAAAGCAAATGATACAAGCAATCCAAAACGCGTATGACCTCGGGGCGACAACTCACCTGTTCTCGTTCTTCGCAGAAGAAGAGTCGCAAATGCAGGATTGTCTTCAACCACCCATTGGGCATTATCGTCGGGTACAGCTTGCGCGATATCTCATTAATAAAGGAAAAATCACTATAAACCAGATCTCGTTTAATGATGAAGGCAAAGTTACAAACTACAATGTCGACAAAGAAATCTTGAACGATGAAATAAAGGGTGGATTACCCTTTATGACATCGGGATGTGCCAGTAAAACCAAAGATAACGCTTGCAACAGACCCTTTGGAGACTACACTCCGTATCAAGCTTACATGGGTGAAATGCGAAATTATCCCTTCACGCCTAACAACGAAGACATAGTAGTAATTAGAAAACAACTGCTGGACTACTCCGATGTCCCAGTTAAAGAATGGGCGGAAGGACTCGGATGCAGCAACTGCATAAGTTGCTTGTCATAAATCAGGCATTCTGCTAAAAGATGGGTCGTATTTGGCTGAAAAAACCATTAACCAATGTTTCAACGAACCCTTCAACCGTCTGAAGACTCTATTTGATGAAGCCATTGCCTTAAGGTGTAAAAATTTTTCAGACGAAATCCACTTTTACATTCCAAGCATGGTACAGTATGACACACAGGTCTACCAAACTAAGAACTGCCAAAGTTTTCCTGCAATTTCGGTTACCGGAAAAAATTGTCAACTAAACTGTGAACACTGCAAAAAATCATTGCTTGAAAGCATGATTCCCGCCACTAATCCTCAAGAATTATTCAATCAATGCCTAAAAATTAAACAACTTGGAGGTCAAGGGTGTCTTATAAGCGGCGGAAGCCAAAAGGAAGGCGCTGTTCCACTAACAGAATTTGTTCCCACAATAAAGCGAGTAAAAGAGGAACTCGACCTAAAGGTTGTTGTTCACACTGGGCTTATTTCGCCTTCACTCGCCAAAGCATTAGCCAAAGCACATATTGATGCGGCAATGCTGGATGTGCTAGGTAATGAAGAAACAATTAAGGACGTTTACCATCTTGATTGCGACATAGATGTTTTTAAGCAATCGCTTATTTCATTACAGCAAAACAACATTCCAACGGTGCCCCATATAGTGGTTGGGATACATTATGGCAAACTTAAAGGCGAAAAAAAAGCTGTTCAAATAATATCGGAAACAAACCCCACTGCAGTAGTTATTGTCGCCTTAAAACCGCTAAAAAACACGTCAATGGAGCAAGTGAAACCTCCTTCTGCCTTAGATGTTGCTCGTGTGATTTTGGCTTGCAGACATCTTATGCCTAATAAGCCAATACTATTAGGATGCGCAAGACCTGGAGGGATTCACAGGGTTAAAACTGACGTGCTGGCGATTAAGGCAGGAATAAACGGCATCGCTTACCCAAGCGAAGAAGCCCCTAAAACAGCCATGAAAGCAGGACTAAAAACAATTTTCCACGAAGAATGCTGCTCGCTTATCTGGCAGGATATTGAATCTTTAAAGAACAAGCAAGAAATAATCGATTCATCGACGGAGCGGCTTGTAAGGTGAAGAAATGGCGATTTTTAGACACGGGACATATGACTGCCGCAGAAAACATGACACTTGATGACATAATTCTGGAAGCAGTATCAAAACATATCGCCCCGAACACATTTCGCTTTCTCCAATTCAGTCCTCCAGCAGCCTTAGTGGGTTATCATCAAGACATTGAACATGAAGTCCGCCTTGACTACGTCAAAAGCAACAACATTGATTTCAATCGAAGATTAACAGGAGGAGGCGCACTGCTTTTTGACGAAAAAGTGCTCGGATGGGAAATCGTAGCATTGCGCAAATCGGTACCTGAATACACTAACGTTGAAAGGCTTTTTCAGTTAATGTGCAAGGGTGCAATTGAAGCATTAAAAAAAATCGGCATCCCAGCAACTTACCGCCCTAAAAACGACATAGAAGTAAAAGGAAGAAAAATTTCAGGGACAGGAGGAGTCGAAAGAGAAGATGCTTTCCTGTTTCAAGGAACGCTTCTTATAGACTTCAACGTTGAGATGATGATTCGAGCCTTAAGAATCCCAATTGCAAAACTGAAGGATAAGGAGCTAAAATCAGCCAAAGAAAGAGTAACTTGGATAGACCGCGAACTTGGACACAGCTCAAACTTGGAAGAAATAAAAACCGCCATAAAAAAAAGCTTTGAGCATACATTAAACATTAAACTTGAACCAGGCAAACTAAAAATTGCCGAAAAGAAACTTTTTGAAAAAAAATTGCCATACTTTAAGTCGGAAGAATGGATTTACCTTGACCGCAGACCATTAAACGAAGCAGCAGTCGTTCACGCCATAGCTAAAACTCCTGGAGGACTAATTCGAGTTTCACTAGCGATTGACAGAGGAACCAACATCATAAAGAGCATCCTTGTAACGGGTGACTTCTTCGTTTTCCCATCAAAAGCGATATTAGACTTTGAAGCAACCATGAAATTTGTCCACTGCGACGCATATGAAATCAGGAAAATTGTCTTTGACTTCTTTGCTCAAAAAAAAATTCAGCTTGCCCGGTGTGACACCTGAAATAATTCTGCAGCTAATTCTTCAAGCAATCGACAAAACATCATTTGAAACATTCGGAATCAGTTTACCAGATGCAAATCACATTTACCCCGTAACTAACCAATACAAAAAACTATTGCAAAACGGGTATGATTTTCTCCTTTTACCCTACTGTGCCAAACCCAGCGATTGCAAGTACAAGTGGATAGAAGGCTGTAATAAATGCGGACGATGCTCAGTTGGGCAAGTGTACAAATGGGCTGAAGAACTTGGGCTAAAAGACGTAATTACAATCCAAAACTTCGAGCATTTAATGAGACACGCTATCTGAGAAAAAGAAAGCAGGCGCAAAGGGCTTTATCGGCTGCTGTTGCGAAGCATTCTACTGCAAACATCAAGATGAACTTGAAGAGGCAGGTATGCCAGGAATAATTATTGACATTGATGACAAGACGTGCTATGATTTAGGCAAAGACCATGAAGCTTACAGAGGCAATTTTGACGTCCAAACACAGCTTAAAATGGAACTTCTATCCAAACTACTAAAAGGAACACAGGCAAAAGAAGTGAAAAGGTAAATTCTTTGCAAGATTTTGACGTTATCATCGTTGGCGGCGGCATAGCAGGCTGCACTTCCGCATTAGCCTGTTCTAAGGCAGGCTTCAATGTGCTTGTGCTTGAGAAAGAATCGATATGGTCGCCATAAACCCTGCGGCGGAGTTATGCCAACGGTAGGCATCGATGTTTTTAAAGAGATAGGTTTAGATATTCCCACAAGCGTCATGAGTTCACCTGAATCTTTAGGTCTAATGTACGTTCCGCCAAGTGGCAGAAGAAATAGCGGATCTCCCAAAAATTACAAGCTATTAAATTTAAATCGCGACAAATTTGATGAATGGCTGCAAGATTCGGTTGTAAAAAGCGAAAAAGCAGAAGTCTCATTTAACACAGAGTTTGTGAGTTTTGAAGAAAAAAAAGAAGGCTTAACAGTACTTGCCAAAACCAAAGGACACACTAAGAAGTTTACTACACGTTATCTAGTTGGCGCCGACGGTGTTCATTCTAAAATAAGAAAAATGTCTTTATCCTAATTTACGAACAGAAATAATGACTGTCTTGCAAGAACATTGGCAAGCAAAAGGCGACTTCAAAGATTTTTTTTACTTCTTTCTTGACGGCAACATTACCCCAACATACGGTTATGTCATACCGAAAGACGAAGAAATAATAATTGGCACTGGATCTACTAGCAACTTTTGCTCGTCCCAGCATCCGATTGCATAGACAATTTTAAGGAGTGGTTAAATCGAGAATTTGCGTTTGAACCATTGAAACTAAAGCGGAAAAGCGCAGCTGCCGTACCATACGGTTATCAACTGGTTGGCAAAGGTAACGTGATTCTAGCTGGGGATGCGGCTGGATTCTGTAATGCGTTTACTGGGGAAGGCATACGTTTAGCCGCTGAAAGTGGTATAGCAGTAGGTAGATCGATTCAACAAGCCGAAAATAGCAATCAGCCACTTTCCGAAATTTACGAGCATGATGCGGAAGGGCTTAAAGAATTGGTTAAAGCAACACACGATTACGCGAGTAGTATGACACAGGAAAAAAGAGAAGAATTTGTCAAAAGATGAAATTTCACGAATTCCATTAACGTCTTAACATTAACAGAAAACCCTTCGATGTTGAATAGCTTAAACTTTAAAAGTGAGAAGCAACTTTATCGGGACAAAAAGGTGCAAATCATTTGAATAAATTAGCCTCAATTCTTTTTACGCGAGTTCCATTGCCTGGCTACACTAAAACTCGGCTTACAGCAAAAGAAGAGGGAGGATTCTTAACACCTGAAGAGGCAGCAACATTTTACAAAGCTTCATTAATGGATACGATGGAAGTTGTTTTAAAAGTCATAAAGTCATTCAAAGAAGAAAAACCAACTGTGGAAAACAAGCTGTTTATCGCTTATGAACCCAAAGAACAAGAGGATAAACTGAAGGAAATTACTTGAAAAAGTAGACATGCAAGGCTTGCCAAAGGATTCAATAGAACTTTTTACGACAAGCGGTAACAACTTTAACGATCGCATTGCAATGTCTTTTGAAACGTTTTCAAAAGAGGCTACGAATCAGCAGTTATGATTGGAGGAGACCATCCTCTTATTCAACCGCACTCTGTAAAGGAAGCATTCGAGCATCTTGAAAGGTTAGAAAAAGAATACCATCGAGGAGCAATCGTTGCTGGACCATGTTTGGAAGCGGGCCTTTATTTAGTTGCACAAACAAGCAATATACCAGTTGATTTCAAGGATGTTTTCTACAACGCGCAGGGTATAACATCTTTAGAAATTTATACAAAAAAGGCTAATGGATAAGCATGTTCCTTTTGCCATTCTTGAATTAGTTACCGACGTTGATATTCCATCCGACCTGGCCGCTTTAGTTGTAAATTTAAGATCTATCGACTACGCCTCTGGATTTCAACCAAACCTCAACGTGCCAAAAAACACGCTGTCATTTATTAAAAAACTAAACCTAAGCGTAACTGCGCCACCAAATCAAAGAGATATAATGCTTCACTAATGATGCTATATTTGAAGCGTTAATCCGTCGTATGCTACCTTAACATTTCCTTTTTGTTTTATGTATTCTTCCAAGAACTTGCTCGTGATTGTTTTGGTGAAATGCATCGAAAGATGAGTTAAATAAGTGGTTTTTGCTCCTATTTGCTGACCAAGATCAATCGCTTCATCGACAGTCATATGGGAACGTTTCTTGAACAAGCTTTCTTCAAAGAAAGTGGAATCCGCTATCAAAATATCTACATCGTGCAAGTATTTTCTTGTTTCTTCTGGAACATAATAAGTATCCGGCAAGTAAGCAATTTTCAGTTTTGACTTGATAATAAAGCCAAGCCCGTTGACACCGTGATTTGCCTTTATAGGAGTAATTGTCAAGTCTTTAAAAGTGTAGTCTTGAAAGATAGATAAGGGTATCAGGTTAACGGATTCTGTCATAAACCCGAATGCATCTGTAAAAATAGAAGTAACTTCCTTGTGAAGATATACGTCTAAGGGTTTTTTCCGTTTAAGAAAAACGTAATAATGTAAATCACCCATTCCACCAAAATGATCATAATGATCATGTGTAAGGAACACCCTCTCTACATCAGAAATGTTTTGCCGTAAAAGTTGAGATCTAATATCAGGTGGAGTATCAATGAGCGTATTTTCTTCAGGACCTTTTATTAAAATTGCTGATCGCATCCTTGAAAATGCAGGGTTTTCTTTAGCTTCTTTGCACGCTGTACAATCACAATAAAATAAAGGAACACCATTTCCAGCTCCGGTTCCTAAGAAAATTAATTCCATCCCGTTTCGCCTCTTTTTGTCTTATCCACTTTCTAAGTGGAATGGCATAATATAATAGTTATACAAAGGTAGATTGGTTTAAAGCAGGAATAATAAGTGTAAACCATAGACACAAACCACTTGGCTATTTGACTTACAATTTATGAAATTAACAATATTACACGCCTATGCGAAGGCGTCAAGCCAGGCATTATCGATGAGTTCTCCCAACATGCTTCTCATTGGATACGTTAGATGGACCATTCAGAACCTTCTTTACAGCAGTCTATTGGGTGTTCGACGGGTATACTAAACGGCAAACTTTAAAAGGTTTGAAATAATACATGCCTATAAAGTGGTGAATCATAATGGTAAGCAAAGATCAAGCTATAGGTGCAGCAATACTAGCTGTGTGCGTTATCGTTGCAGTATTCTATGTTGTAACATTATTCTATCCATATTACTTAGGTAGTGCGTCAGTCGTTCAATTCTGGCTAATCGCTATCCCGGTCTTTGTAGCTTTCGTAGCTATAATGTTAATCGGGGCATGGATAGGCTGGACTATGGCTACAACACCTCCACCGAAACCAATCGAAGAAATCACGACTGAAATAGAGGACAAGAAAGAAGAGCCAAAAACAGAAGCACCAGCTGAAACGAAAACTTCAGAAGCACCTGCAGAAGCACCAGCTAAGAAAAAGAAATAAAGAACAATATTTTTCTTTAAAATCCCAATTCTTTAGTTTTTTTATTTCTAATTTGATTTTTAATCTAATGATTTTATTACGCGTGTAATGATTTTAGAGCCCAAATATCTTAAGAATGAAAGACAGTCCTACATCAACAATTGCAGAGATGACCAGCATAGTTATAATGATTTTTGGATTTATTGGAGAAGAACTTTCCTCATTTTTAGGTTGAACATCGAATTCTGTTATTTCGCGTGATTTGAGTGCTAACCTTAACCACAGCCATTAACTTGCTTGTTTCAATCTCCACCGTGTAAATTTCTTCCTCTAAGGAGACCCGCTTAGGCTTTAGTTTACCCTTGTGACCGATCCGCCTCAAAAACTCAGAGGCCATGATTGTTACTTCTTCAGCATTCAAAGGTTTAGCCGGTACGGTATCTGAAGTAGTAGCAACCTCTGGAGTAATGGCAACACCTGGCATAGGCTCTTGAAGGGTCGTGGACAACCGTACCGTCTCCAATCTACTTTCCTAATCTGTTTTTAAAAATCACTTATACAGGCTAAAAGTGAATGTGTGTCTCAAAAAACATGCACTATAGCCTCATTTCTTAACAATGCAATCAACTATCCCTAAAATCTATGCATTGCATGGAATTCTATCTGTATCCATTCAATCGGTAGCCTATATGATGGCGGAGACAAAATTTTTGAGGAATTTCCCAAGTTTTTCCAATATCAATTCAATTTTTAATTAGCACTGCTTTAATTGATTCATGAAGATTTATGGGAAAATGAAATTATAGTATTATTGGATGCAACATGGAAGATTAAGAGATAAAATTAGGTAGCTACACATTTTTGTTTTGGAGAGGCAAGGCGTTTTAGAGCTTCTGCACCTTCAGCGTAACCTGAAGCTATCAATGCATCACCAACTTGGATTCTCGAGTCACCTTTTGGACGTAAACATTTGTCGCCGCGTTTAATAATTAAGACTCTCATTCCAGTCTCTTCGTTTATTCTTGATTCCTTCAAAGTTTTATTTACTAATACTGAATTTGAGTCAACGCATGCTTGAACCACTGTTTCTTCAGCTTCCTTAATGGCTAGTTGCAGTACTGGATGAGGCTCAATTCCTCTGAGGACAACCTCAGCCATATCAGCAGCAGCATCAGCTATTTTCTCTGTTGCAACACCCAACCTGATTAAGCCAAGAAAACCAGAAGCCTCAGCCTTTTCAAAATCGCTCGTCAAGCAAAGCAACTCAAAAGCAGTATGCATTTCATCAACTCTTTCCTCAAGCATCTGCACTTCTTCTGCCAGATCCCTACTGTCCAGCATTAACGATGAATAGGCTAAGTCAATCATCAGTTCAGAAGTGTCTTTAAGCTCAACAAGCCTCGTAACTATTTCCGCAAACTTGAGTATTTGAGATTGATTAAGTTTTGCAAGGGAGCCCTCAGCTAAATCTTTGAAAGCTTGAATACCTTTTGGAGCACCACGCGTTATTAATATATCATTTTTTAATACACGTTCATCTTTTTTTGGATTTAGAATCCACTCATTGTTTCGGCGGATTGCAATAATGTCAACGCCCATTCTTGCGGCTAAGTTGAGTTGGAATATTTTTTTGCCGACAATTTCGGATTTTTCTTTGACTGTTACTTTCATTAAATGTTCTTCAACTTTTTCGAAGACTTCACTTACAACAGAGTGTACTCCGATGTTTCGTGTTACAATTGCAGCTATATCAGCAGCGGCATCTGAGATTTTGTTTGTGGCAGAGGCTACTATTAAAATGCCCAACAAGTCCTCAGCTGCTTTGGGGTCTCCTCGGGCAGCAACCATGACTTCCATGTTTAAGTGATATGCTAAAGTGTCTATCCTGCCTTCAAGTTCAAGAACGTCTTTAGCAAGATCTTTATCGTTATATAAAGCTGAGGAGTATGATAGGTCGATCATTAATTCAGAGAGGTTCTTCATTTCAAGTAGAAGATCGCGAACTGGTATGGGTTTATATTTTATTTTTTCAATCCGAGACATACTTAAAAGAGTCCCCATAATAAAATAATAGGCGATTAAATATTTATGTTCTTTTGATTTTTAAGCCAGTAAAAGCAAAGCCAATAACAAAGCAATAGTTGTAGTTAGATATGCAAATGAGCTTTCAAGTGGCGTGACGAATCTATCAGAGTCTAAACCCTTTTTGAACTTTAGTATCGAGATTGCATGAGAAATAATGACCATCATAAGAACTGAAATTATGTTTGAAATAATCATCACCAAGATAAAGCTTGTAATGCTCTGAAATGAAAATATTCCATTAATAAATAAGGATAAGACCCCGAACAGGATAAACATTATAAGTGAAGCAGTAGCAGCGCTAAGAACGTTTTTTATATGTTTAGCCATTGAAGAAAAAGAAGGTGGAACAAGACCTAAGGCAATTTGTGTAGACGTCTGTTGAACCGACGATTGACCCAACATCGCTTACAACGTTAACCAAAGCTGGATAAACAGTGTAGACCGCTTTGAGATTCTGAGTAAAGTCACCTATCTCTTTGAGCAGGGTTCCAGTTATGTTAACCATAAAGCTGACAAGCAAAATTATTGGCAGAGAATCTTTGATTGTTTTTATAAATTCAGCCTGATGAATATTCTTAAATGACAAGCATAAAGCAAGAAGTATGCTTACTATAGTAATAATGTTGATTATCCAGTTGCCGATGAATCCGGAAAAGAAAATGTTGAGCACGACAACGTAACACAAAGTCCCCAAAATGCTGGCAGCAGTAGACAGCACGGGATAAACCAACATATCTTGATCCAAACCGCGTTTAAACGAAAAAAAAGCTAATTTTATCGTTAATAATACAATGATAAGACTTATTGTTATTGTCGCAACCAAAACTGAAAAAATTGGAAAATAATCGGATACCGATATTCTCCAGAACAATTGACCAAAAATTATCGAGAACAAGCTCACTGTTAGACTCATAATTAAAGTCAAGACAAGCATGCTTTCAACAATTCTATAAAAACTTTTAGAATTTTTGAGAAAACACGGAGAAATCGTGCCCAAATGCAACTGCGGTGCTTAAGCGCCCGCTAAGCAAACCGCTAACTAAGCTTTTTATGCTTAAAACGGCGGGATATAGAGCTATAGCCCAAGGTGCAAGTCGAAATATGCCAAGTTGGAAGGCAATCAGGAAACCAGCGATTAATCCCGTTATATCAAATAGGTATGTTAATGAGGTTTCTTTGAACATTTCACCGAAATTCTTGGAAAGAGCTGCATGTGTTATTCCGTGTGCCTCCTAAAAGTCAGACGGGCAATTGAAAAAGTCTTTGTTGATTGGGAAAACCTTGAAGCATAAGCAGGTTGTTTTGATTGCTGCGCTTGATTTACAACGTTGGTTATTTGAATGTCGGTAAATGTTTTCCCCTCCATCCCAATTTGCTAGTGATATCGGTATACTATTGCTTTGTAGCTGAAGTTGCCAAAGCCACCGCTTAAATTTGGCAAACTGAACTTTTTGAAAAGATATCTTCGGCTTAAAAAGCTTTGTATCTATCTAATTTCAATCTGAAATCATTACTGTCTAATATGTGGTTACGTTGACTATAAGATACGTTGACTGTAAGATAGTGAACCGAATTCCAAGTTGACTAGAGCTTGATCTGCAGAAGATCGGCGAATAAAATTAAGTAGTCTCTTCATATGATTGATTATTAAAAAGTTTTGCTTTACATGCTCTTTGCCGTTTACACCCATCTTTTTTGCCTCTTCCCTATTTCTTAACAGAAAAAGTGTTTTCTCAGCAGCTTGTTCCACTGTGTCCACTAAGTAACCCGTTACCCCGTCGATTATTTGAAGGGGAATTCCACCGACTTTACGTCCTACAACGGGCACGCCTTTCCAGAGTGCTTCTGCAACGGTTAATCCAAAGCCTTCGCGAGTTGACATTTGAAGTACAACCTGTGAAGCTCGTTGAAAGGCATTGATTTCAAGGTCTTTAACACCTTTTAAATCCGTTAATAAGTGAATATCCGGATCTTCGCCTGCGTGCCTGGCAGTTTTTTCCATGTACAGCCAACCTTCAGGATCATCTGAAGCCATGCCTGCAGCCAGTATAAGCTGAACTTCTGGAATTTGCTTTTTAACAAGCCTGTAAACATCGATTGCGCCGAGTTGCCATTTCCATGGATCAAAACGTCCTACCTGAGAGATTATCGGATGCTCCGGGTTAACCTCGTATCTGACGGAGAATCTCGTTCGTTTTGCTCTCTGATATGTCCATGTTTTTTTCGCTAATAGGATTTATAGAAGGGGGACGAATAGCAATCTCAGGAATTTTAAGGCTTGGAATAACATATTCTTTAGCTGTAAAAACTGCAGCGTCATAACGACATAATGTATTGTTCAAGAAAGCTCCAGACGCCTAAGTTGGGGGTAGAGAGGTCAACGTGGCATCGCCAAACCCACTTGTTATATTTGTTGGGGAAGAATTGGATCAAGGCTGCAGGCTGATTGTCATGAACCATTACAAGATCGGTATCTACAATTGTTAATTCACTGTTCATACGATTATATTCCAAGTAAGTGTATTCTTCCTCTCTAGTTAAGTGAACGTTCAAGCCTTGCAGGGCATTGTGAATTTTTTTTGTAACATTAAAGAATTCATAAGAGCCTTTCATTACTTCCCAGTGCACATCTAAACCAGCGTCTCTCATTAGCGGAACAAGGCTGTGTAAAATTTCCGCTACTCCTCCCCCATAAGAAGTAGAATTAACATGAGTAACAGATTTACCTTTTAATTTATCACCAATCGCCCTAATGTTTTCTATCTGCTGTTCCCCGACAATTTTTATATAATCTTCAAGCTCCACTTTTCTCGATAATTCAACTCGTAACATTAAAAAAATTCACCAATAAAAAGCCGCTTACAAGAAAGATCTAAGACAAAATTATTATTAGTGTGCTCCCATAATAATGTTGTTAGAGTTTTAACGATTAAACAGCAAGCGAAGCTTCGCCTTTTCGAAAGTGCAACAGATTCAGGCCATGTTTTCTATAACTTCAGGCTCGAAGCAAGCTTCTTGCTGTAACTCAACAAGAGAAGCAGGATTCAACGTGCAAGTTGGAGCAAGTTTTAAGCAAAAAAAATGCGACTTTGTAGTCTGGGCGCCATACCACGAGAAAGTTTCATTGCTGCTTGAAAAGAAAAATGCGAAATGGAAGCGACAGAAAAGGGCTACTTTTCGCTTAGTGTGGAAGGGCTAAAGCCAAATACGACATACAAGTACCTGCTAAACGATCAAGTAAGTAGACCTGATCCTGCTTCACATTTTCAACCCAACGGTGTTTTCGGCTCATCAGCAGTCATCGACCACGAATCGTTTAAATGGAAAGATCAGGAGTTGGCGTGGACTTGACCTTAAGGAATTAGTATTCTACGAAGTTCATGTTGGAACCTTCACTTTAGAAGGCACTTTTGAAGCTATTACAAGAAGAATTAAAGAGTTAGCTGAGTTTGGAATAAACGCGCTTGAATTGATGCCGATAACACAGTTTTCAGGAAAAAGAAACTGGGGTTACGATGGAGTTTTCCCGTTTGCAGTTCAAAATACCTATGGAACCCCTGAGGACCTAAAAAAGCTTGTAAACCAATGCCACTTGAACGACGTCTCGGTATTCATAGATTTTGTCTATAATCATTTAGGACCAGAAGGAAACTGCCTCATAGATTATGGACCATATTTCTCTTCAGAAAAGAAGACTCCTTGGGGCCCTGTAATCAATTTTGATGGACAATGGAACGAGCTGGTAAGAAACTATTTTCTTGAAAATACAATTCACTGGTACCGAGACTACCACATTGACGGAATAAGGTTAGACGCAGTCTTTGCAATCGTGGATTCAAGCCCAAGACGCTTTCTCAGCGAGTTAAATGACACCATTGACAATTATTCAAAAGAAACTGGAAAAAGATTGCATCTTATTGCCGAAAGCGGATTTAACGAAAAGAAGACTTTAACTCCTACCAATCAGGGCGGTGATGGGTTCGATGCACAATGGCTCGAGGATTTTGAACATGCATTACATGTGCTTTTAACCGGAGAAAAACAAGGGTATTACAATAAATACGGCACAATTCAGGACTTGGCTGAAGCAATAACCGAAACATACGTTTACATGGATAAAGAGAACCTTCGACGCAGAAGTCCAGATGAATCCTTCAGGCACATTCCAACTCAGAGATTTGTGGTTTTTTCTCAAAATCACGATCAAGTCGGAAACAGACGACTTGGCGAACGCTTAACGGTCCTTTCAGGTTTTGAAGCAGCAAAAACAGCTGCGGGAATAGTGCTACTTTCACCCTTTGTACCCTTGCTTTTCATGGGCGAAGAATACGGAGAAACTGCTCCTTTCTTGTTCTTCACCGATTATCAAACTAAAGAGTTAGCAAAAGCAGTTCGGGAAGGCAGAAAAAAAGAGTTTGCTTCTTTCAAATGGAAAACAGAAGCGCCAGACCCTCAAAGCATTGAGACTTTTGAGAAGTCAAAGCTTAATTGGCAACTGCGATATCAGGGAAAAAACAAGAAAATTGCAGCTTACTATCAAGCGTTAATAAAACTTAGGAGCTTACCAGTTTTTAGTCCAACTAGCAACAGGCAAATTGAGGTATTCTCAAGTGAAGAAGAAAAGTTACTGTTTGTTCAAAGAAGAGAAGCAGATTTTACTGGTTGCATTTTAATTAATTTTTCACAGTCACCTAAGGAAATTGTTTTTCCATTTAAAGGTGAATATGAAAAGATTTTGGATTCCGCAGATCTTGTTTGGGATGGCCCAGGCGCAAGCCTATCAGACAAAGCGGCATTTGGCGACAAACAGGTTATTCAAGGCTGCAATATCGCGGTTTACTTGAAAAGAAGGCTTGCTGGAGGAGATAATCGTGGTTGAACGCTACATTTGTATTCACGGTCATTTCTATCAGCCTCCGCGTGAAAATCCTTGGCTTGAGGAAGTGGAATTTCAAGAATCAGCATTGCCGTATCATGATTGGAATGAAAGAGTAACTGCTGAATGCTACGCGCCTAACGCGGTTTCACGAATAATGGATCCTCAATGGAGGATAATTGGATTAATCAACAATTACTCAAAATCAGTTTTAACTTTGGCCCTACACTTCTCTATTGGCTTGAGAGACATAATAAGCCAGTTTATCAGTCAATTCTTGACGCTGACAAAGAAAGCATAAAAAACTTTTCAGGACACGGATCGGCAATTGCCCAAGTTTACAATCACATGATTATGCCCTTAGCTAACAGAAGAGACAAGGAGACACAAGTCAGATGGGCGATATTTGATTTTGAAAAAAGATTCAATCGGTATCCTGAAGGCATGTGGCTCCCCGAAACAGCGGTTGACATTGAAACGCTGGAAGTTTTAGCTGAACATAAAATAAAATTTACTCTTCTGAGTCCGCATCAAGTAGCAAAGATAAGGAGAATCGGCGAGAAAGAGTGGATTGATGTTTCCAAATGGCAGCAAGTTTGAATCAAGAAGATTTTATTTATGCAATCTACCTTCAGGCAAATCGATTAACCTTTTCTTCTTTGATAAACCGACAGCAAGTGACATTGCATTTGGAAATTTGCTTGATAGCGGTGAGGCATTTGCTAAGCGGTTAATTGACGTGTTTAAATTGACTAATGGAGAAAATTTCTTAGAGAGCGTTGCAAGCGACGGAGAGTTATACGGTCATCATCATCACTCATGGAGACATGACTTTAGCGTACTGCCTCTACTACATAACAGCTAACAACCTGGCGAGAATAACTAACTACGCTGAATTTCTGGAAAAAAATTCGCCGCCACAATACGAGATACAAATCAAAGAGAACACTTCATGGAGTTGCATACATGGCATAGAAAGGTGGAGAAACGATTGCGGATGTAACATGGGCAAAAGGCCTTGGAAACAAGCATGGAGAAAACCTCTTCGAGAGGCTATGGATTGGCTAAGAGACACGTTAGCGACAAATTTCGAACGCGAAGCAAAAGAATACTTGAAAGACCCATGGGAAGCACGCAACAATTACATTAAAGTTGTGCTGGATAGGTCCAAAGAAAATGTAGAGAAATTTCTTGCAGAACATGCAAAAAAAGTTCTCAGCGACGATGAAAAACGTCACGTAATAAAACTACTTGAAATTCAACGACATTGCATGCTCATGTATACTAGTTGCGGTTGGTTTTTTGATGAAATTTCAGGGATAGAAACGGTGCAGGTAATGATGTACGCTGCTAGAGCTATGCAGTTGGCTCGCGAAGTCTTCGGTTTAGAACTTGAAAATGAATACGTCAATTTTCTCAAGAAGGCACCAAGCAATATACCTGAATTTGAGAATGGAGGCAAAATATACTCTATTTTTGTAGAGCCGTCAATAGTTGACTTTGCGAAAATAAGTGCCCAAAACACTATAATGAATCTTTTTTCAGACCACATAAAATTAAATCGATGCCACCCAACTGGCAAATTGCTATTTTACCATTACAGTGGAAAATATTGAAAAACGCGATGATGGAAAATTTAGGCTAGTAACAAACCTGTCCAAAGTTCATTCAGGCATAACGTTAGATGAAGAAGTCGTTTGGCTGCGCGGCAATTTGGCTTGGAGATCATAATGTTTCTTGCGGTGCCATGCATAACATGCAGGAAGAAGCATTCAACGTTATGCGTAACGAGGTGCTCTCATGTTTTGAGAAGGGACAGATAAATGAGATAATTATTGTTTTATCCAAGTATTTTGGTCAAAATAATTATTCTCTTAAAGACATGTTTAAGGATGATCAACGCTTAATTCTTGATTTTATTGTTGCTGACAGATTAAGAAAAGCTAAAGATTTGTTTGGAATAGTTTATCATGATAACTCTGCGATGCTGCGTTTTATGAAGGAAAATAGGATGCCTTCTCCTAAACCGTTTAGGACAGCAGCAGAGGTGATATTAAGTAGTGAAATAGATCAAGCGTTATCATCTGAGAATTTAGATTTGGAAACACTGCAGAGATTAATTGATAACTCTAAAAGCTTGTCAATAAACCTTGATTGGAGATTTTTAGCGTTTAAAGCAAGCGAAAAAATTGATAGTGAATTTGCCAAGCTTTCAAAAGAACCAGAAAGTATTGAAACGCTAAAAAAGATTGATGGTCTAATAAAAACAGTTAGCAAGTTGCCGGTTAACTTGAATCTTTGGCAATCGCAGAACATTGCCTTCAAAATAGCTGAAAACCAATATAAAGATATCAAAAACAAGAAAGATGAAGTTTCCCAAGCCTGGGTTTTAGCTTTCAAGCAATTATGCGAATTAATTGGCGTACGGTTGGATTAATTTTGAAGATTCCTGTAGCCACTTATCGAATCCAGCTAGGCAGGGAATTTAATTTTAAATCCTTAGAGGATGTTCTACCCTACTTGAAGCAGCTGGGGATTTCACATGTTTATGCTTCACCAATTTTTAAAGCAAAAAAGGGAAGCGCACACGGCTACGACATAGTTGATCACAACAAGATAAGCGACGAGCTTGGCGGAGCAAGAGACTTTGAAAGCTTAATCGGAAAACTCGCCGATTACAGTTTAGAATGGATACAAGACATTGTTCCGAACCACGTTTCATATTCAGTCGAGAACAAAATAGTCAACGATTTAATGAGAAAGGGAGTTGCCTCTGACTACTCTTCCTTTTTAGACATCGATTGGAATCATCCTACTCACAGATTGAAAGGAAAAATTCTTGCACCTTTCCTTGCGAACACCTATGAAGAATGCTTAAAACAGGGGCAAATATCACTTGTCCCTGACGATGGCCTTAAAATTAAATACAGTGACATTCAGTTTCCAGCAAGCGATAACATCTCGAAAAGCCTGCGGAAAAATAATTCAACTGAGGCAACAATTAAGCGATACAACAACAATCGAAGACTTTTAGGCGACTTGCTTTTAAAACAGTTCTTTACGCTCACATACTGGAAAACAGCACTAAAACAAATTAACTATCGACGATTCTTTGACATAATCGATTTGATTGGTCTCCGAATGGAAAACCCTAAGGTGTTTAATGAAACCCACCGATTAATTTTTGATTTAGTTGCAACAGGAAAAATATCTGGATTACGAGTAGACCACATTGATGGGTTATTTAAGCCCAAAGAATACTTGCAAAAACTTAGGAATCATTTACCGGATACTTATACAGTTGTGGAGAAAATTCTATCTGACGAAGAGAGATTGCCTGATTCATGGCCTGTCGAAGGCACAACAGGTTACGATTTCCTAGCTCATGTAAATGCGATTTTCCTGAAAAAACCAAATAAAAGAAAAATTGATTTCATATACAAGAAATTCACTGGCAACACACAAACCTTCAATGAATCATCATGTGAAAGCAAAAGACTGATTATTGAAAATTTCTTTTTGGGAGATGTCAGAAATCTTACTCGCTTACTTATTCAATCGTTACAGAGAGCGCGGTACACAAAAAAAATTAACCGCTTAAAACTTACTGAAGCAGTCGCTGAATTACTGGCGTGCTTTTCCGTTTACAGAACCTACTTAGATGACGCATCCACAAAAGAAAAAGGCGAGCTTTTCAAAAAAGCGTTAAAGCTGGCAGAACAAAAAAATAAAGATTTGCAGACTGAATTTGCGGCTATAGACTACTTGCTTGAAAAAATCCCAAATTCACCTGAAGCATCATACGCTATAATGAGATTCCAGCAGTTCACTGGCTCTATTATGGCTAAGGGCTATGAAGACACCGTATTTTACCGTTATAATAGGCTATTATCGCTCAATGAAGTCGGCAGCAATCCGGACAAATTCGGCTCCACTGTCGAATTTTTTCACGAATTCAACAAAATACGCCAACAGAATTGGCCTTTATCGCTTAACACTACGAGTACTCACGACACTAAAAGAGGCGAAGACGCACGCGCCCGGCTAAACGTAATTAGCGAAATTCCAGGAGAATTCAATAAGCGAATCTGGAAATGGGCAGGAGTAAACAGAAACCTAAAAACAAAAATCGAAAACAACCTTGTTCCTTGCAGTAACGAGGAATATTACATTTACCAAACACTTCTTTGCGCTTACCCTTTTATGAGCGATGATCCTAAATTTGAAGTTAGAATAAAAGCGCATATGGTTAAGGCTTTGAGAGAAGCCAAGGTTAACAGCAATTGGATCTCTCCGAACTTGAATTACGAAGAAGCAGTTACTGCTTTCGCCGCTGAAATCATTAATAATCAACGATTTATGGATGATTTTTTACCCTTCCAAAAGAAAATCTCATTTTACGGGTTTTTTAACACTCTTTCGCAAACATTACTCAAGATTACAAGCCCAGGAATCCCAGACTTTTATCAAGGCGCTGAACTTTGGGACCTTAACCTCGTTGATCCCGATAACCGTAGACTTGTAGATTTCAAAAAAAGGCAAAGACTGCTGTCGGAAATTTCAAAGCTAAAACCAAAAGAAACCAATGAACTCTTAGGGAATTTCGAGGATGGAAAAGCTAAATTATACTTGATAAATAAATCGTTACGATTTAGGCGAAAGGCAAAAAGCCTGTTTAACGAAGGCAAATATATTCCGTTAAAAGTTGAAGGGGAAGAAAAGGAGCATGTAATCGCTTTTTGCAGGGAAAAAGGCAAAGAGTCCGTCATCGTTATTGTACCTAGGTTTCTGTCCAGTTTAGCAAAATATCCAGTTAAATGGGGAACGGTAGATTGGAAGGAAACATACATTTCAGTTCCAAACAGTAAGCCTTCGAGTTGGGCAAACATTTTTACGGGAAAAAACCTTAAATCTATATCTGGTAGGATTTTTCTTAAAGAAGCGTTAAGTGATTTTCCAGTCGCACTGCTTTGTCAAGGATGATTTTTATGAGTGAAAAAAGGGCTAGCGGCATTTTGCTTCATGTCACATCTCTTCCATCAGAGTATGGCATAGGAGACATGGGACCGGAGAGTTACAAGTTTATCGATCTACTAGCAAATCTTAGGCAGCATTACTGGAGCATTCTACCGGTTACGCCTATAAATACGGATGTTGATAACTCGCCGTACCAAACAAGCTCTGCTTTTGCGGGTAATACTTTGCTTGTAAGTCCTGAGAAAATGGTTGAAGATGGCTTTCTTGCTAAAGAATACCTTGAGAAAATCAAAAGCCAGTCTTATAACCGAGTCGATTATCGAGCGGTTTATAGGAATAAGAGGTTAATGTTTCAAGATGCCTATGAGAATTTCAAGAAAACAGGTCAAAAAAAATCTGACTACGAAGTTTTTTGCTCGGAAAACACAAAATGGCTAGACGATTACGCCTTGTATATTGCCTTAAGGAAGAACAATAGAAATTTTTGGTATTCTTGGGTCTCTTCGCTGCGTGATCGCGAAAAAAATAGTTTAGAGAAAAAAAAACAGGAGTTGAAAGAGGATATTGAACAAGAAAAGTTTGCTCAATTCATTTTTTTCAGTCAGTGGTGTTCGCTTAAAGATTACTGCAAGGAAAGGCAAGTGAAAATTGTCGGGGACATACCTTTTTACATTGCACATGACAGCGCTGATGTTTGGGTGCACCCCGAACTCTTTAGTTTAACAGAAAATAAACAGTTAAAATTTGTAGGCGGCGTCCCCCCTGATTACTTTAGCAGCACAGGACAGTTCTGGGGAAACCCAGTTTACAATTGGGAAAAAATTAAGGAAACGGGTTTTGAATGGTGGATGGATAGGTTAGCTCACAACTTAAAGTTTTATGACAAAGTCCGTCTTGACCATTTCCGGGGTTTTGTTGCATACTGGCAAATTCCTGCTAACGACATGACAGCGAAAAATGGAAAGTGGGTCAGATCTGAACCAGAAGCATTCATTGAGAACACAAGAAAAACGTTTCCAAACCTTCCCTTTATAGCCGAAGATTTAGGCTCAATAGATGAAGAAGTAAAACAGGCAATAACAAGATTAGGAATCCCAGGCATGAGAGTTATGCTTTTTGCTTTTGACGGAACCGACGACAACCCAAACATTTTAAGTCGTCATCCTGAAAACGCGGTAGTTTACAGTGGCACTCATGACACCAACACTGTTAAAGGCTGGTTTTTAGATGAAGCGTCTGAAACGAAAAAGCAAAAGTTGTTTGAAGAAATCGGCAGAAAAGTCTCAACTGAAGAAGTAAGTTTTGAAGTTATAAAACTAGCATTGTCATCAAAAGCGAACTTGAGCATTATTCCCATTCAAGATGCTTTATCCTTGGGTTCCGAAGCTAGAATGAACAGCCCAGGTCGATCGTGCCCTAGCTGGGAGTGGAGAGTCACATCACAACAGTTGGCTGAGCAAGTTCTTCAAAAACTTGGTTACTTTACAGCCAGCTATAACCGCCAACAATAGAGGTTAAACGATGTAACTGCAACTGTTTAAGACGTCTTGTAGCTTATTTGAATTGGGTTGAGCCTCAGCTAGTTTATACAGAACGTTTAACATCGATTGATGACGAGCAATGTCCGTTAGACTGAGCACGCCGACTAAGTGGTCTTGTTCGGCTACAGGCAGCTTCTTTATGTTTTTCTCGAACATTATGCGTGCCGCCTCCTCTAAGGCTGTATCAGGGGAAATGACGAGCAGTGGACTTGACATTATTTCATTAACCTTCGTCTTCTTTGTGTTTTTACCTTCTGAGACAATCCGCTTCAAAAGGTCACGCTCAGTAACTATTCCAACCGCTTTACCTTTCCGAGTTACAATAATAGATCCTATTTCGAAATGACTCATCAAATCAGCCGCTTCTTTTACTGACGCTTTTTCATCAACTGTAACTACTTTCTTGACCATTACATTAACGGTCTTTAGAGAACCTTTTTTGTCAATTTTTTCATGCGACATCTATCTTTATCTCCCAAAGTGGTTTTTGAATCTGTCGTAAATCAGCTTACTTGCTATACCTTACCTGCTGTTTAATGCTTTGAGGGGTAAATTAAAGTTGTTAACGCTAACTACAAATTAGAAATATGGTTTCAAAAGCAATTAACAACTAAAACATTGATGATTTAATTAGACTACCACGGACAGGATTATTCCCGATATTATTCCCGATTTAATCAATCCCTGTTTTCGCTAGCAACATTTTTGCAAATAGACATGGAAAAGAATTGTTGATAAATAGTAATTTTACGGTTCGTTTCTAAAGAAAAAGGGTAAAGTACAAAAATCCTTTAGTTAGATGCTTATTTATCCTGGTACAATTTTAGCCATGTGCTTTTCGATGCAGGTTTTTACGCCTTCTACGGTGTCAAATACTTTGTCGTCATATGGACACTGATATTTTCCATCTTTTGTCATTTTGGGTTTTAGTTTCTTTTGTTTTTTTGCCAAAAATATATCCACCCTTTGAGTTTATTCTAACTAATAAAACTAAAATTCTATATAATTTTATGTGGTAGTTTCGATGCAATAACAAATTTTAATATACTTAGGTCATAAAGCGCACATTTCAAAGCATCATTTTCAAAAACGCGTACACATGGTTGATCCCAATGCTCGACTTCTTCTGGGCGTGAAATTTGAATGATGGTGAGAGTGGTGACGCCGTTTCCTTTTGACTTCACAGTTTTTCGTGTTGATCGATGAATTTTGGTTCGTTTTTAGAGGCCGAAGCTGTTGATTACTCTTTCAGAGTTGGCGTCGATAATTAGCACAATTTTGTTCCCTTTATGGTCAAACTTTGAGAACCATACTGGTGCATGTAGTAGCTCGACATCTCCAATATCGCAATCAGTATGTATCTGCTGGATCATATGATACTTGGCGTGTGCTTTTTGTGATTGGAGCTGATCTACCAGGGTTTTCGCCTGAGCTTTAGCTGATTCTTCGCTGATGTCGCCATTAAGAACCTTTACGTTCTTAGGTAGCTTGGAAATGTCAAACAGTTCTCTGCCTGCTAGATTGAATTGGTAATCCTTAGGCTGATAATCCATTAACGCTTTTAATGCTATCACAGGAAAGTTGTAATTCTCATCCATCTGCATCGTCTTTCTATTACCGCCCCCGTAGCCCATTCCCATTCCGAAAGCCATTATTCTTAATCGTTTTAACCCGAGAATTCCAGCAAAGGGGTCGCTTGCCCTTAATTCCCCTCCGAAGGCTCGTCTGCGTCCTCCCCCTCCGAAACCGCCACCTCGACCACCACCGCCATAGCCACCGCCACCTCCCATCCCGCCGAAGATGACACCCAATAAAGCGGCCGTTGTCGCGGTCTGCGCCACCTGTGCAGTTTCATCCGCAGCTACAATACTTGTGCGTGCAGAGACGCTGACAATCCAATAAGGCACAAACGTCAGGCTCATTTCTTCCTGTTTTGAATCCTCATGAAGATGCCTATGTAATAGACCCTTATCCATTAGAGGTATAATTATTGAATTTACTTGGTCAACTGTGGCAACCTTCAAAGAAAGCATTGTCTGCTTCTGAATGTTAGTCCAGCCTTGGGCACCCAGAGTAACAGCGTTGCCGCAGTACTCGCAGGTTATTACCATTTCTCCGAATTTAGGAGCAATAGGTCCTCCACAGCTCGGGCATTTTAAAGCAGTAACTCCTGAAGCTGCAATAACAGGTTGACTTGGAGTAGCAGGTTGATTTGAGGAAGAATCCTGCTTAGATGCATTTAATCCGGTGCTTGCTCCACACTTAGAGCAGAAAGCTGCATCATCCGATATTTGGGTACCACACGATTTACAGTTCAAACTTTATCGCCAACCTTCTTTATTTCTTAGGTTCTCTTAAATTTAACGCAACGATTTCCTTATTTTAGCCAGATAAATACTCTGGAATATTGAATTTGCGCTGAAAACTGATAAAATAAAAGCTAATAATTTGCGTGTTAATTTTGAGGTTTTTCACGCAAAAGGAAAATGAGCCAAATTGAAAAGGCCAAGCATATGCTGGCTATAATGAATGTTGCACTAAAGTTGAGGTAGAATGATAAGAATCCAGAGATCAACGAGCCTGCTGTGGTGGCGATGCTTACCAAGGCGCTGTAAACGCCTAGGGAAGATCCTTGGCTGTTGCCTCCCATGGTGTTAAAAACCATTGTGTTAGAGGCGGTGTAATATATGGTGAATGCGAATCCGCTTGCGAGGGAGTAGAAAACCAAGGCTAAAAGTGCATACCAAATGCCAGATATGAAATAAAAGGAAATGCCCAGTAACGCGTAACCTATGCTTCTAAGGGTAAGTCCAAAAATTGATGCGTTAATCAAGGAGTTTTTTTCAGTGTATGATCCGGCATATTCGAATGAAAAAATTTGAATGATATTCACTATTGTTATGATAAAGAAAATTGTGATGTTTGAAATTTTGTTTGCTGTCATCGACGGGATAATCGAGGTGTTGAAGAGCCCAGCTGCAACCCAAAATATGAAGATGGAAAAATATAGAATTGGCACATTCCTGGTGAGGTCAAACTTTAGGGCTCTAAAAACTCTTTTGAAATCAGTTAATCGAGGAATTCGAAGGAAGATGACGGGGTCTCTTTGGAGTCTATCGAAAAAACTGTGTTTGTTGTGAATTATCATTTGGCCCTCAAAAACGGATGAGGGCTCTTTAATCAACATCACAGACATGACTGCTGATGCTATTGAGAGAATCGATAAAGGAATTAGAAGGTAGGTAAGAAGAAGAAAGGATGCCCAGACCGTGCTCAGGATTAACCCTGATGTCGTTCCGATGCTCGATAGCATGGAAAACCAGGCGAACGCGCTACTCCATTTCTTCTTAGGGCTTGTTTCCATGACGAGGAGGTTAAGAGGTGTGGTAACCGCAGTTGTTACGAAAGAGAATAAAGCGTACAACAATATGACGTAATATAGGTTGCTTGCGAACAGAAACAAGATAAGAACTAAAGCTGTCGCTAAGTAGCTTGCAACGATTATTAGCCTTCTTCTGTGAAAACGGTCAGTGGCAAACCCCCAGAATATGGAGGCTGGTATGCTAACTGCATTAAATATGGCAACAGCATATCCAACATCTATCACGGTTCCATTGAAACTAAGTATTAGAAGCACAACAAGAGTACTAATTGGACCAGTTGCGATACTGAAGGGAACAACGGATTTAACCCACCCAACATCTGTTGATGTTTCAGAGTTGACTACCCGCGTGAAGTCTGCCGAATTCTTTTTTGAGCTTTCAGCAGTGACCTGTGAAACTGAAGCATTGTCGCTTCGTGAATTGTCAGGCAAGTAATCAACACCAAGACTAAGCTAAGCTAAAATTCCGTTTTTCATTATTTCTTTTATTGTTCCATCACTGTAGCAGCCGACGATTGTTGGCTTATTAATCAGCATGTCAACGTGGCATCTGATGTTGCCTGGGGCAAGGTGGCATGTTCCCTTTATCTTTTCATCTTCCAGCATGTTTCCAGTCACCCTTGCCCTCTCGTTTAGCCCTATACCGACTTCCTCCAGAACCGTCGGCAAGCCATATAATGATTGAGCATTCATCATTTCTTTTCGAAGGCTATCAAGCGCTGGATCATCACAATGCAACCTCGTTAAGATGCCATCGTGAAATTCGGCAATTAGTGGTTTGTTAGGATTTATTCTTCCAGAGTATCCACCTGCCGTAACGTCACATACGATTCTGCCATTAGCAGTTTGCTTCACAGGGTAATTCTGGTTTTCTATTTTGCCTGTTGTTTTGTTATGAACTCCAATTATTTCACCTTTCTGTGACCAGACTTCTCCAACGGGGAGGTTGCCAAACTTTCCAGCTTTACCATAAATGTTGGGCGGTACAATCGTACAATCCGTGTCGAACTTAACTTCAAGCGGCACCTGAACTTCTATATCTGTCCCCGCCGGAGAGGTTATGTGGATTCTTTTTATATTCTGCAATTTTTGTAGCAATTTCTCTGACTCTTCACCCATTTTTTTATAATTGCATTGCAATGGTCCATTTACTGCCATGTCTAATGTGATGCCTGGTGAATGTGCCCAGCTTATAGGAACCTCCTCAATGGTTTGATGCAGTAATTCAATTCTTGCTCCGACCTCTTTTAGGTTCCAGTCGGGATTTAAGCTATAATCAAAAAGACCCATTCCAGCTTTCGGAGTTTTTTGGCGAAGTAATCTTACAAGTTCCTTTGGAAAGTGTTTATACGGCTTCTTTGCTGTCAAATTAAAGGCATGAACGGTTAGACCGCAATTTTCCACAGCTTTTAGTGCTGCTTTAGTCAATAAAGGGGCGCTTCGGTTAACAAGGATATAATCATCACCATGTTTCACTCTTTGGCAATAACGCATAAACTCCTCAAGCTTTTCCACCACCCTCTGGGAATATTCTGCAGTGATTTCTGCCATTTACTTCACGCTACATCATAGTGCTCGTTTACTGATAAGCTAAAAAAACTTTACTTATTTTTTTCCAGATACAAACGCGCTAAAAAAATAGCAATTTGGCATTGAGCATACGTTATTCAATGAATTGAAAGTCGCGTGCTTTTTAGATTTCAGGAGCAGCGCTATGTGCTTAAGATACCTGGATTCAATAAAGCGCGAAAACTGCCAAAGGTTTCCGACATGTTTACTATTACGAAAAAAAAGAGAGGTGCCAAGTTTTTATCTACTTCAACCTTTTTAGGCGCTGAGGTATTTCAAAAATTATTAGCATTTGAATCAAAATTGAACTGTTAAAAGCTAAAAGTTTGATCGGCCAGCACAAGATTATTTTAACATCGACCCGTAATATTCTTCTGAAAACAAGTGCTTCGTATGGATAAGAACTGGAAGTATCTTGGTAGACTAAAACCTGAAGAAAAAGTGTTGCTTTGCATAGATATGACGGAGGGGTGCGTTCAGATATGCACTGATGGAATAAGAAACCAGTTTCCAAATATCTCCGACGAAGAACTTATAGGTAAACTTCGTGAGCGGTTTGAATGGTCTAAACGCAATCGTTGGATTGAAAAGTAATGGAAGCATATTACTCTTTTGTAAAGAAACTAATCGATGCCTTTGAAAGTGAAGAGTTACAATATGCCTTCACTGGCGCTTTAGCTGCAAGTTTTTACGGTGTTCCGAGAACAACCACAGACGTTGACATAATCATTGCGGTGAGCAACGAAACCGAAGCAAAAAGCAAAATTGCAGCCGTTTTAGGAAAAGCAGGTCTGCAAGTTGATGGACGAAAAATTGAAATGGCTTTAACATCAGACTATTCAATAGCTACATTCAAGGACAAAAAAACGCCATACAGCGTCGACATCATCATGCTCAGAGGTAAACTTGAGAGAATCTCTGGGAAAATAAATGGTGTTAAAACTTTTTTTCAATCGCCTGAGGGCTTGATTATAGCTAAACTACGAATGATTAAGGCAACTTTACCTCCTGAACGGGCGGTCAAAGATAAGGAAGATGTGAAAGCGATTTTGGCGTTTACTAAAGTGGATATTGAAGCGGTGAAAAAACGGGCTAAAAAAGATAAAACATTTGAAATATTCCAAGCAATAACAGCTTAATGTCTTTAATTCTTTATTTGAATACATCAAGATTAATCTCAATTAGGTATGCTTTAGCGAATTTGGCGCCGGGGAAGGGATTCGAACCCCTGCGAGCACGAAGCCCACTGGCTAACTTGCCTTTTAGGCTTTAGCCCTCTTTTGTTTTAGATCTCGAGGCCAGCGCGATAACCACTCCGCCACCCCGGCTTAACCTATGATTTACAATGCATGCTAAAAGAGTTTTCAGTCTTTCATCAAAAGAAGGCTGTTTTAATGTCTTGATGGGACAACTAGCCATTTAACGTTATCGAAGCCATACGTCTCCAGCAGTGGGTCAATAACGTCTGGGGCTAAGGCGTCATTTATCTCCGATACCACCACTGTGTCACCGGTTCTGTAAACCATGCCGATAACAGTAAGCTCCTTTATTTCTGAGTATTTGCCTTTTATCTCCCAGTAGCCAGGCTCATCCTTTCCTTTCTCCAAGATCCATGAGTATTTATCCTCAGGATGCAAGCCTAACGTAAAGTTGAATTTACAAACAGTTTCCCCAACTACTTGTGGGTCATCGCTTGTTTTAACATAAAACCAAAGAGTCATTTTTTAGTCTCCTTCACTGCTGAATAGAATGATTTACCTTGGTTTATTTGCTTTTTTATTCCCATTTAGCTTCTATTAAGGCAATTGTCTCAAAAAAAGGCAGGGCACACTCTGCCTTAATGCTTGGTTTGAGGCGGCATTTTTCAAACCTGCGTAATGTCGCTTCAACGTTTGTTAAGGAAGATTGTAAAAGAAGTATTCGCCCCGAAGAATGCAGATACTTTGGACTAGCTGGGATAAATCTATCAATAACTTGTCGACCTGTTTTGCCTCCAGCCCATGATCGGCCTATCCAAGTATCCATTTCTTTTTCTTCTGAGGGCAGGTATGGAGCGTTGAAGAGGACTAAGTCGAATTTTGCATTGTCGTTTAAGGTCGAGAACAAGTCTGTTTGAATAAAAGAAATTTTATTGTGAACCTTGTTTAATATCGCGTTTTCTTTGGCGCACTGAACAGCATAAGGGTTTACGTCTATTGCAAGTACATTGTTTGCTTTTTTTGCTGCTATTATCGCTAGGATGCCGCAGCCAGTACCTATGTCAAGTACTTGATCGCCAGTTTTTACATCAAGATTTTCGGCGAAAAGAAAAGTGTCTTCAGAAGGTTCGTAAACGTTCTCGTTAACGTCGAATTTCAAGTCGTCGAAGTTAACTCGTTTAACGACTGAGGGCATTGGCAATAGCTCCAAAATCTTCAGGTGAAAGGTCTCTAACGCGTTTATCTTGGAAAGGAAGATTATCAACTATTCTTTTTGCTTCTATTTTGTCAATTTTAAATTCATTTTTGGCAAATGGGGCAAGTGCATTGTTGAGTTTTTTGTTTCGTTGCGTAAAAAGCCATTTAACCATTCGCCTAAAAAAGCTGCTGTCATTAACTTTGAATGGTGTTTTGCTCCATGGTTTTAGGTGCACAATTACTGAATCGACTTCTGGTTGAGGATAAAACGATGCTTTCGAAACCTTGTCGAAAAGGTCCACTTCAGCCTTTTGGTAGGTGACTACTGTTAGCCAACTGTAATCCTCACTTCCAATGGGTGCAATAAGTCTTTGAGCAAATTCTTTTTGCAAAATCAAAACGGAACAAGCAATAGTGCTTTCAATAAGCCATGTTATCAAATTAGAGGATAAGTAGTAAGGGGGAATAGCAATGACCTTGTTAAACGCGGGCAGCTTGACTTTCAACACATTTCCTTCTATAATGTCCACGTTGCTAACGTTTTCTAGTTGTTCACGCAATGCATTGGCAATTTGTGGGTCTTTCTCAACTGCGATTACCGTTTTACATTTTGCCGCCATGAAACGTGCTAAAAAACCAAAGCCTGCGCCGGCGTCAAGCACAACATCAGAATCGTTTAGTGAAGCGTAATTGCATAGTTTTGGGTAAAATGCTGGTTCAACCATGAAGTTTTGGCCAAGAAGCTTGTTCGGTGTAATTCGGTAAGTTCGAAGCAGCTGCTTCGTTTCCTCAAGGGTCATCTCTGAACCTTACTGCGCACGCGTGAATAAACGATATTTACTGTCGCCCTCAAGCTCCTCCATAACCCTTTTGGTAATCAACTTTGATGGATTGGGTAGTTCTGTGCGCTTTTGCAAGTCATCAAAGCTTTCAAAGGGTTTTCTAGTGCGTTCGTTGATTACTTGCCACATGTACTTTTTGCCAATGCCAGGAACCAGTTCTAGCGCATGCATTCGGGGAGTAATAGCTTGTGAAGTATTAAAGAAGTGTACAAACCATGCCTCACGGTTCAACACTATACGGTTAATAACGCTTGAAAGCTCCGCTTTCGCTGAGGCAGTTAATTCTTCAAAATTTATGCGTCCGATGATGTAGGTTACCTCTTCGCGTGAATCTTTCCCCACGTAAACGCGGTCACCTGGCTTTAGAATTAAGCCTTCTTTCACAAGGGCTTCCAGAATGGTGAAGAATTCTTCGCCTACACATTGAATTAGAGCTCCAGCTCGGTATCCTGCTCGTCCAGTCGGATGCAGGCCTGGCTTCCCATGTTGCAAGAAGTCTAGTACGTAAGCGTATTCCTCATATCGTTTTTCCATTAAACTGCCACACTAACCTGTATTCTACCTGTATTCTATTGGCATTTACTGCTTAAAAATACTTAGTTGCTCGGAGGCTATTTAAGCGTCTTATTCTCATTCAAAAGTGCAACTATAGTGGCTAATTTTGATGTTTCAATGATTTTGCGTCCGCCGGCTAGAAAAACGCGTAATTCGTCAACTGTTTCAGGCATGCAATTTAAGATTTGGACAGCCTCAACTTCATCAAGTTCGTATTCCTTCACAAATTTTTCCTTGAGTTCTTCTGCTTTTTCAGGGCTAATTTTTGAAAACTTGCTAACGTAATCAAGGGTTCTGCGTTGAAACTGGTCCAAGTTTTCTTCGCCTATGGATTCCAAGGCTTTTTTTACTTGGGGCAGCGTCAAGCGGCTTTCGCTTAATTCTCTCTTGCTCATTTTCTCAACTACCCTTGTAAGGTTCAAGATGCTCGGATCGAACAATGATTTCCTTAACTGCGTTGCCTTGGGCCACGCTTACCACGTAGCTTCGACCCCGCTTTTCGACTATGTTGCCTATTTTTCCGTGAAAACGTTTGTGAGGCATGCTTTTTTGTACGCTAGAGTTCATCTTTATAATTACTTGAGAGCCTGGAGTATATTCATACAGTAATTTGCTAATCTGTGGTTTACCTTTTTCTCGATTAGGTTTCTTTAATAGACTACGAGTTCCAGCGTAATATCCTTTTGAACCTCTCATTCAACATTCACCATTTAATCATCAATTATAACGTTTAAAACATCAAGTTTAAGCGTCTTCGCTCTGTTTCCAAGCAAATCCGAAACGTTTGGTATGGTTCTACCTTCATCTCCAGACACCAATTCTTTAACGTAAAGGCCGCCTTGGCAACGAATTTCCAACAGAGCCCTTTTAGGTGACACCTTCTTAACTTTAACCTTATATATGTACTTTTCTCGGGTTAAATCTGCCCTTCTATGCAGAACGCGTAAGGGCGTTTGTTGTTTGATTGAACAGCCGCTGAGCTTTTCCTCTAACATACATAAGCCTTCATCTGAAACGTCAGATTCGAAGCTAGCAAGCAACCGATACTCTTTTTGTGCGCCCTCACCTTTTTTTAGTCGTCTAACAGCGTTCTTGCTCGAAAAATGCAGACGTGAAACTTTGACTTTATCAACAGCATTTGCGTTTATGGCTGCTTCAATTTCTTTCAAATCAACAAATCGTTTTTTGGGTTTTGAAATTTCAATTACGAATGGTCGACCCGTACCTAGCATCCGAGCATCAATATCTTCTCTTCCAGAAGCGTGAAAAGCAGTTTTTTCTCCTTCAACAGCCTCAAGCAGGGGCTTTGAAGCTAACTCTTCCACGGATTCAGGATACAGTTTGCCGGTTCCACCGCATTTTTCGCAGCCTTTTCCACGGCAGTTTGAACAGAACCATTTTGATTGAGGAATAGTCCTGACAAGTTTACGGTATCGACCAGCAACAAATAGGGGGTTGACCTGAAGTCTAAAGTTCTCAGAAAAAGGGTTGATAACCACGACGATATCAGGCGTTAGATAATCAACTTCTTTGCCCGTCTTTTCAGCTAAGGCTTTTCCGAACAATCGCCCAAATTCATGTCTAATGCTTTCTCCATAGCAAAGGTTAAATTGGGCTTTAAGTTCATCTTCCCGCTCCTCTACTTTCATGGGCAACTCTATGCCAACCAAAAAGGTGGAGTACTCATAATTTGCTAGGGCAGCTAAAGATTTTGGAAGCATGTTATCAATTAGCTTAAACTTGCCTTCGCACAAAAAGCAGTCAGTACTTGTTTTTGGAACCTTTTTTTTCATGTGCTTTAGGGTTTCTTGAGCTTCTCTTGAAAAGCCATTTGTTGCTAAAATTTTAAGGCGCTTGGTAGCTTCAGTTGTTTTTGTTTGTGCTAAGTCGCTTGTTTGCATGGTTAAGCTTATTTTTATTGCTGTTCCGCGAATGTTGTTTTCCATGCTGTAACCAAGTGATGCGAATTGTCTTCCAAGGCAATTGTCGCATAGAGGGTGTGTGCTGAGAAGCTCAAACGCTTTTTCTAAAACATCCATCAGTTAAGCCTACTTGAAATCTTTTGGAAATCCCTTGCCGCCCATTCCGCCTAAGCCGAAGGGTAACTTCTTTTTGTGTTTGAATGTCTTTAGCATTTTGCGCATCATCACGTATTGCTTTAGAAGGTCTTTTACGTCTCTTTCAGTTGTTCCTGAGCCACGAGCTACGCGTCGAATTCGTGAAGAATTAAACAGTTTAGGATTCTCTTTCTCTTTAGGACTCATTGATTGGATGATTACGCGCCATTTTTCAAGTCGATCTTCAGCAGTGTTAAGCATGTCTTCAGGTAAATCGTACGACATTCCTGGCAGCATCTTGAGGACTTTCCTGAATGGACCCATGCCCTTGACTGCTTCAAACTGGTCATACATGTCCGTTAAAGTGAAGTTGCCGCTGAGAATTTCCTTGGCTTTCTTTTTGGGAACCTGCACCTGAGCGTCTTTCACTTTTTCCAGAAGAGTCTCCAAATCACCCATTCCTAAGAGGCGTCCAACAAAACGTGAAGGAACAAAAGATTCAATATCTTCAATTTTTTCTCCGGTGCCAATGAATTTTATCGGTGCTCCGGTTGCTGCGACAGCTGAAAGTGCTCCTCCGCCTCGTGAGGAGCCATCGAGTTTTGTGACTATTATTGCGCCTATTGGTGTTGCTTCATGGAATGTTTTCGCTTGGATAAGCGCTTGTTGACCGATGGTTCCGTCTATTACCATGATAACTTCGTCGGGCTTAATGTTCTTCTCGAGTTCTTTCATCTCTTTGATTAATTCTTTCTCTTCCTTATGCCTACCAGCTGTGTCAACGATTATCAAGTCTTTGTCATCAAACTGTTTCAACCCTTCCCTGACCACTTTAACGGGGTCCTTAGTGTTGGGTTCACCGTAAATGGGTAGGTTTATTCGGTTTGCTAACTGTTGAAGCTGCGCGAAAGCACCAGGTCGATAAGTGTCAGCGCAGATTAACGCGGGCTTTAAGCCTCTCTTCTGAAAATATCGTGCAAGTTTAGCGGCCTGAGTGGTTTTTCCAGAACCTTGAATTCCGACAAGCATGATAGTCTTCTTTTTTCCAGGCTCCATTTTTAGTGGAACAGGTTTATCGCCGACAAATTTGGTTAATTCCTCATAAACAACTTTTATAACGTGCTCTCGTCTTGAAATGCCAGGCGGCACATTTTCCTTCAGCGCTCGGTCCTCAATGCTTTTAGATATTGCAAGTACAAGTTGAACATTAACATCTGCCTGAAGTAAAGCTCTTTGAATGTCACGAACAAGCTCCTTAACTGTAGCCTCATCAACTACAGAAGCTCTAAAAACCTTTTTTAAGGCATCGTAAAGTGAGGATCCTAAACGGTCTAAAGCCATCAGTGTCTCCAGCCCTTAAACATCTATTGCGCTTTTAGATAAAGATTACACAACAACATAGAATATTAAACGTTCACATTTTGACGGTTTCATTTTTGTTTGTTATGATTTTTTGGTGGAATGACGCTTAAATCTCACAACGGCTGAAATTTTTGTTAAAGCAAATGAAGTTTTATGAAGATTATTAATTAGGTTAACCTAAAAGCTTATTAATTAGGCTAACCTAAATAAAACAGCTCAGGCATACTTGACAAATAAATCAGAGGCCATTTGGATGCTTCCAGTTGAAATTTCTTCAATCAAAAAGTCTTACGGTAATCTGAAAGCAATTGATGGAGTTTCCTTCTCAGTAGACGAGGGCGAGATCTTCGCTCTCCTCGGCCCGAACGGTGCAGGCAAGACTACTCTGATAGAGATTCTGGAGGGTTTACGGAAAAGAGACGAAGGCATCGTGAAAATATTCGGTCTTGATCCTTGGGAAAACAGTAACCTGCTTCGTAAAAGAATCGGGGTTATACCTCAAAACTTTACATTTTTCAACAAAGCAACCCCAAGAGAAGCGGTGAAATACTATGGAATTCTTTTCGGCATAGAAGTGAATCCAGACGACATCCTGAATGAAGTTTTGTTGGAGGATTCTGCAGGCGTATTGTACGAGAATCTTTCTGGAGGTCAGAAGCAAAAGGTTGGGCTTGCCCTGTCACTTGTGAATTCTCCTGAACTTCTCTTTCTCGATGAACCGACCACGGGACTTGACCCAAACGCGAGAAGGACAATCTGGGAAGTCATAAAAGGGTTGCAGAGCAAAGGGAAAACAGTAATTCTAACTACGCACTACCTGGATGAAGCTCAGCAACTTTCGGACGAAGTAGCGATCATGGATCATGGACAAATAATGGCGATGGGAACTTCAGGTGAAATCATTAAGGAGCATGGTTCAGGGGAAAGACTTGAAATCCAAGCATCTGAAAATCTGGCAAATTACATCATTGCGAACACGGGTCTAAATGTTGAATATGATAAGGACAAAAGCTTGATCCGTATACGGCTTAGCGAAAAAACTGATGCATTAACAGCTTTAACTGCAGCTAAACAATCAGGGCTTGATTGGGGAGAAATACACACCCACGAGGATAGCTTAGACGATGTGTTCGTCAAGTTGGTGCGTGGAAAGATGGATGAGCATGGAACAATCATGGCAGAGCATGGCAACAACAATCATGGAGGTCAAAGGAGACACTAAAGATGACCAGCGCAAAGAGAATTTTTGGTGATCTGCATTTATATGGTCTTGGAGTTGTAAGAAGCAGGACTTTTCTGCTTGCAGCTCTAATTTCTCCTTTAATCATGATGTTCGCTTTTGGCGCTATTTTTTCCTTTTTCTCTGGAAGCTCCTCCGGACAAGTAAATGTCTACCTTCAGAACCAAGACAACGGTCAAGTTTCAACCCAATTCATTAACGCTCTTAATAGCACAGGCACAATTCACATATTGCTGGTGAATCCTTCTGATAACTTCGCCCAGTATCTCTCATCTCAATCGGCATCTGACGGAATTGTTATTCCTGCGAATTTTTCTTCGAGTTATGAGGATGCCAAGCCTATCAACGTGACCGTTTACGGGAATCCCGCTTCAAGCTCCAGCGCGATTGTAAGTGAAACTGTGAACGGGGTCATAAACGCATTCAACTTGAATCGTTATAATGGTTCAGCGATAATAGAAATGAGTCAAACCACGGTTAACCCCGAAGTGCACAAATACATTGATTTTCTTGTCCCCGGACTCATCGGCCTTTCTTTATGCTTGACCCCGATGGAGGCTATAATAAGCGTTTCATCTGAATACAAAAAAACAAAACTCTTCAAACAGCTATCGCTAACCCCTTTAACCAAGACAGAATGGCTTGCCTCAAAAGCACTATGGAGCACTTTCTTGAATGCCCTCTCTTTCCTGCCGATGGTTGCCGTCGGAATACTTGTCTTCGGCGCACACATCTCATTAACAGTCTGGCTTATTCCATTCCTAATCTTGGGGCCGATACTTTTCGCCGCATTAGGCATGCTAGCGGGAACTTTAACAAAGGACCCCGAATCAGCTAACACGATACTATACTTGATACTAATTCCGATGATGCTTCTTTCAGGCGTATTCTATCCTGTAACCTCTCTACCACTGTATCTGCAATACGTAGCACACGTCCTTCCATTAACCTACGTAATTGACGGCTTAAGCGCTGTAATGATATACGGTAACTATACACAGGCTATGATCGATATTGCCGTTATTGCAATAATTACGATTGTGCTCTTTGTAGCCGCAACAAAATTGTTCAATTGGAGAGAAGATTAGCATCATATCTCTGTATCCCAAGTAATTTTTTTACATTAATAATCGCTAGAATGATACTTAATAACAGGATAATGAGAAGATGAGTTTTTGGTTAGATAATGGGTTTTGAAGCCTCAGTCCCCATTAAAATGTTCTTCACAAATTCAGACGGCTCTTCATGCATCATTGGCTTCAACATCAAAAAAGCAATAAGCTAAGAAATAAACTTTCATGGAATCTTCTGCCGAATCTTTGTGTTTGAATAATAAAGAACGATGTAAAAGTTGGAAAGAAATCGATCGGTTTATTTTACTCTAACAATTTTGACCTTGCCAAGTATCTTCCAGTATTCTATTTCTGCGCCAGAAACCAGCTTAGCCTTCAGGTCTTCTTCGTCAGGGAAAGGCGCGTCTAAGTATTCGTAGGTTTCTAAATCCATTATTTGGACGCCTGTTGGGTTAATTGCAAAAACTTGTCCAGTTCTTTTGTCAATTATTGGAACCTCAGCTCCTAAATCGACAGGTTTGACGAATTGTCTTTTTTGATTATCAAATACGCCGATGGCTACTATTCTTGCTTTTGCAGAACCGTGTTTTCCAGGCTTTGATTTTGCAATGTCCACTATTCGGCATGGTTCGCCATCGATAATCATGTAGCCTCCAACACGTAAACTTCCAACATCAACTGGCTTGCTCATACACTCATCACAGTTTATTTTCTATTTAATGCATTTCTAAACAACACCAATATATAGATAGTGATTGGCATTTCTCGCTGTTGATAAGTTTTTTACATTTTCGAGGCTTTTTTCGCGTCATATGGATAGTTTTTTGCAACTAATTTGTGTCATAATTCGAATCTATTTTAAACAAATTAGAAAAAGGAAGAAGAAATGCGGGGAAAGCTTCTTTTTTTCTTTCGCGCAACAAAGGTAGGTTATATTAAGTTAATTTGGGATAGAGAGGCATTTCTCTGTGTGTTTCTTGAATCTGTATCGCTTTTTCCAACTCTTTTACTGAGTCAATGTCAATATCTGATTCCTTAGCTATTTTTTCTGTGTTTTCTCCTTTTTCGATTTTTGCTAGTATCGGATCAACTTTTTCAAAAGTATATCCCATCATTTTTTCATCTGTTAAAACGAATCCGGCGAGTAAGTAATGGGTTGGCGGTTTTGCAATTATTTTTTCTGGCACTTCCAAGGATCTTGCAATCTTTTTTACATTTGTCTTGTAGAGTTTTCTTATAGGTTCTATGTCGCAGGCTCCATCGCCGTACTTATCATAGTGACCAAGTAGATATTCAGTTTTGTTTGTTGTCCCAACTACTAGATAATTTTTCAGCGTAGCGCGATAGTACAGGAGCATGCTTCTTAGTCTCAGTTTTGGCAACATGGTAGCTGTGTGACTCTTTGAGCTAAGCGGTCAGAAGTTGTCATGCCAAATGCGCCCGCGCTGTGAAGCATTTTGCCTCCTTTGCTTTTAATATAAGTTTCAAAGCTTTTTTCGACTAAAAATTTGTTCTTCAAAGTAACTGGTGGTATATGCTTGTAGACGCCTATCTTCTCCAAAAGGGGAGTCAAGTCTATTTTTTCATATTTTATTTTAAGAATTTTTGCGATTTCTTCAGCGTCTCTTATATTTTCGGGGGAGCTTTCTTTTTCAGGCATTATTAAGCCGAAAACTTTGCCCTTGCCCAGTGCTTTAACGCAGAGAAAAGCAACAACTGAAGAATCTATTCCTCCCCTTATACCCCGATTATTGCGCCATCTTTTCCAGTTTTTCAACGTTGGTCTTAATGAAATTTTCAATTGAATAAGATAATTCTTCAAATTTCTCCATATTGAAGACCCCACTAAGCCTTCTGTAAACTATACTATATGCCAAGGTGACTAGTCACCTAAAAGATTAACCATTACTGAAAAAGGTAGAAAATTGGACGTGTTGATTGGCTAAGTTTAGCCTTTTCATCTAAAGAGCACAGTTTACATGTACTTGAAAATCTTAAGGGTTCCTATGAGGGTTAGAAGAATTCCAGCCATTAATGTTGTTAAACCATAGAGCTCAGCATTCCAAATGCTGTTAACATCTGTAATGAATGGACTTTCGACCACTTGATTCATGGCGGAAAAGACCACGATAGAACCTACAATTAGGAGAACTACACCAGCTAATAGCATGATAGCAAAAAATTTTTCGTTCATTTTTTCACTTCCGGGTTTGAGTTATTAAACTTGGAGTTCACCTAAATTGGTGTTTTTCCTAAGTACATTTAATACTTACTAATTACCGATACTGATTATCGATAAATATACAATTTAATACCGTCAAAAGTCAAAGTAAGCCCCACTTAAGTTAAGAAACCACGCTTACACTATTAATTACAAGTATCCACGCATGTACCGCCATCTTGATCTCCATAAAAGCAGTCTAGCCACAGCTAAAATCAACGCAATAACCAGCAATATTAGTAGAATTTCCCCTGGAAACCAACCGCCGTTAAAGGCAAAAAAATAAACCAGCACAATGGCGACAATGATTCCGATGGGCAGCATAAGCAAAATTCCAACAACCCGGTACCATGAAGGTTGATTTGGCCTTCCATATCCACCTACATTATTGCGTCCATATCCTGCCTTTGCCCGTTCCTCTTGAATTTGCTTAAGCTTTGCCTCATCCAAATAGTATTTGCCGTTTACCTCAACAAAAATGCCTAACTGCCCAAGCCTACGATGCATTGCTACTTCAAACCGCGGCGGCAACTCGAGTTCCTGAATAGTCATGGCTTTATCAGGGCTTGTGGCTCCTTTTTGTCGAAACTTTTCGATTACCCAACGAAGCCTTTGGCGCATTTGCCCTTGACCGCCGCCATCAAACAATAATTTGCCTCCATTCGTAATTAATTTAAGATTATCTGTTTCAGTTTAACAATCAATTAAATTTCCTCTTAACACAAGAGTGTATTTAAGTATTAACCCAAATCGTCTAACGCCCATTTTCGATCCATGCTTATCAAGTGAAGAACGATGGAAGAATTAGCTGGCTTTTGAAGCTAATTTCCAGCTTATTTTGAAAAAATTTTAGGACTATTTGCTTATAGGCCTTTCTTTCTCGCCGATTTCTTTGAAATCCACTTGTTCGCCAAGTAGTTGCCGAATCAGCATGCTCATCACACGGGGTTTATCATTTTGAAGATAGTGATTTGCGTTGGGAATTGTCCAGTAGTCTGATTTTGCGGTTCTGTCTTTTAGGTAGTTGTTCCAAACGTAATCTGAGACCTGGGTTGGAGCAATTTTATCGTATTCACCCCAAACTAGTGCTGCAGGTACGCTACTGTTTTTTAGATTCTCCAGCCAGTGAATCTCGTTTTTCTTTCTCTGATTCAAGTATTGTATAATTGAGTGTTGAACGCTTCCGCCATTTTTATAGTCCAAAATGAACGCGTTAGATTCCAGCTTTTCTCTGGACTCCTTGACGTTATGGGTTGTTCTGTCCAATCCGTTAGCTAACATTTTGCCTGTAACAAATTTGGTTGCCAAGGGGCCGATGAATTTGTCTAAGATAACTTTTTGGAAATTTGTCAGGTTAGCTAATGGCAAGTAAATGTTTCCGTTGGTAATTATGAAATGGTCGATGACATATCGGTTTTGGTTTTTATAAATGTCAAGTAAGGCTAATCCGACGCTGTCTCCTTTGTTGTGAGTGACCAATGTTAACTTTTTAACTTTTAACAATTCATTTATGAAGTAATCTACAAGCTTTGCATCATCTTCAATCGAATATTTGTAGCTGTTTCTTGGCTTATCTGAGAATCCGTATCCTGGAGTATCCAGAGCACAAACAAAGTAATCCATGCTGAGCAAATCAAAAAGCTCCATGAAGTCAAAACTGCTTGTGGGATAACCGTGAATCATCAAAATTGCAGGTTTGTTGACATCGCCTTTTTGAATGAAGAAAATGTTCAATTCGCCAAAGGATTTATTCTCATCTAAAGTGGAAGTCCACTTGAAAAATCTGCCTGAATCTAGCCATTGGCGTGCTAGATTTGGAATTTCCTTTGAATTTCCGTCTGTCCTATTCAAATTCGACACGATTTAGTTTTTAGAATTTTGTGTTTATTTTTGGAGCCTTTTGTGAATGTCGGTTAACAGTTCCCTTTTAGTCATCGGTTGAAAGTTGGGTCCAAAGCGTTCTTTGGCTATTTCGTAGACTGCTTGGTTAATAGGCATTGAAAGCCCAGCCTTTTTGGCAAGGGTCAGCATGTAACCGTTGAGGGATTCCAGTTCAGTAGTGGTTTTGCCTGCTAACAGGTCCTGCGCTGTACTATTTAGCCCGACTTCTTCCAGCGCCCTGAATCTGTAAAGGGCACTGATTAAAACAGCAGGCAGAGTAGCGCTCATTCTAAGGGCACGCCAAGACGGCAAATTCCCTAACTTGTGCTCCTTAAAACCGTTTGCCTTAATGACTGTAATTCCTTCCCAGATGAGCTTTGCAATCATGTGAGTAAAAGCATCGAAAGACGCCATGGGTAGCTCCTGGAAGCCGATTAAAGCGGCTAAAGCGTTTGATAAATTAGTTGACAGTTTACAATGGACGGCATCTTCCAAACGGTTTGTTAGGGTGCAAATCATTCCCATGTTCAAGATGGCTGCGACCTGTTGCTGTTCGGTTTGGAGGTCATTCAAGGGTGTACCGAGTATAAGGTAACCATGTTTTTGGTGTCCTATTTTTCCTGGTTCGTCTCGCCACGCGTTGAAACAAACTACGCTGTAAATGATTTTAGCAAAATATTTAGGAAGGACACGCTGGTTTTCAATGCCGTTTTGCAAAGCAACAATAATAGGTTGATGCGTACCAAGCTGTTCCCTAAGCGATGCTGCCGTTGACTCCAAATCGTAGTTTTTAACGGCAATTACCATTATATCTGGAGGTGAAATTTCTTTTAAAGATTCGATAATTTTAATAGGGATAGGGACTGCGCTTGCTTGTTCACCTTTTAGGTAGAACTTTAATCCTTGTTTTCTAATAATATCGGCACTTTCTCCCCTTGCAAGTAAGTGCAACTTATCATACTTTGGCGCAACCCATCCAGTCACGCTTGAACCAATTGCTCCTGCACCCACAACAACTAAGACTTAGGTTTTCGTCCAACTTAGATTCCGATTCCTGTCCACATGTATTCTTTAGAAAAATGACTTAATAAACTAAAGCGTGGTTGGCTTTGCAGTTGCAACTGGTTCGACTCTTAGATAACCTGAAAAACGTTTTAAGAAACAATTGTGGAAAAAGATAAAGAATGCGAAGAATTGGAGACTTTGCCACTGAAAGGGTAATATAGAATAAGGTAACGGTATTAACCTGAAACGGTGAAGATAGTGTTCAAAAGCGTGGGGTTAGTCGCCCGCTACGACAAGAAACCTGCATTGAAACTTGCAGATAACTTGGCTAAGAATCTTGAGAATAGAGGCTTGGAGGTTTACGTAGAAGATACTTTAGCCGGAAAAATAAGTGCCAAGGCAAATATGGTTCCCCTTTCAAGAATGAAAACTGATTTTGTAATCACTATCGGCGGCGACGGAACAATTTTTAGAACGTGTATTACTCTGCCAAATCCTGAACCGCCAATTTTAGCCATAAACATGGGTGTAAGAGGCTTCTTAACCGAGATTGAACCAAAAGATGCGTCCGTAGCTTTAGAAAAATGCTTAAATGGCGAATACAAGATTGAGAAATGCGATAAACTAGCCACTTCTTTAGGCGATGAAGTATTACCGGACGCTTTGAACGATGTTGTTATTACCAATAGTGAACCATTAAAACTGGTTTACACTGAAGTATGTAAGGACGGCAAGCCGATACTGAATTGTCAAGCTGATGGATTAATCGTTGCAACGCAAATTGGATCAACGGCTTATTCGCTTTCTGCTGGGGGACCAGTTTTGGATCGGGAAATCAACGGTTTCGTCCTTACGCCGATCTGCTCATTAACTGTATTTCACTCGCTTGTTTTTCCAAAAGATTCAACGATTGCTCTGAACGTAGTTCGACCAAAGAAAATACGTGTTTCAATCGACGGCAATTACCATAAAGTGGTTGATGCGAAGGATGACCCTGTTGTAGAAATTACGAGGTCTAAAAACGTGAGTTCTTTCATTAGGTTTGAAAATGATTTTTATCGCCGATTGAGAGGCAGATTGCTGTTTAAGGGAATGTGATTAAAAATCCAATCGAACAATCCAGTTAAACAAGCTAAACGTGTGCTAGTGCTTGATACATCTGCCTTTGTGGCAGGACTTGACCCGTTTTCTTTAAGTGAAGAAGAAGTAACTGCTCCTAAAGTGGAAGATGAAATATCCATTAATTCCATGTCATTTACTAGGTTTAAAACAGCCGTTGAAAGTGGAAAACTGAAGGTCATAGCGCCCTCGGAAGAATTTTGGAATCGAATTCAAGCGTCAGCAAGTAAGGTTGGCGATTCTTACTTGTTATCAGAAACGGACAAGCAACTTTTGGCTTTAGCTTTAGAATTCAAAGCAAAAGGTTATTCTCCACAAATAGTCACTGATGACTATTCCATTCAGAACGTCGCAAAACAATTAGAAATAGAGTTTTTAGCGCTCGCAACTTTCGGCATAAAGCGTCTGTTAAACTGGGTCAGATACTGCCCAGCTTGCCACAGAGAATACCCAGTTAATTCAACTTTCAAGGAATGCCAAGTTTGCGGAACGGAACTTAAGAGAAAACCTCGAAGAACGATAAAGAGAATTAAGGCAGAGTAATCCCTTAAGCAGAAGATAAGCAACTTTTTTTAAGAATTTACAATTCGATAAAAACCTGACTAAGCGGTTTTTATGTTTATAGAAGGACTAATAACAAAATCAATAACAGTCCTTCTAAACCAAAGACGGGCAGTATTGTTTGTTTTGCTTTCTTCAATGCTTTGTCGACAAGAAGAGATAAAGAACCTATCATTTCTTTTCCAATTACTCTAACGTTGGGAACAGTTAGACTTAGGCATCCTGCTTTACTTTCTTCCATGTTTGCCTCTGCTGCCTTCGCAACATCAGTAATGTACTTGATTAAGACTTCGTGATTCATTGCTTCCCCTACAGGGTTGTAACCTCGATTTCCAGTGATTACTGCACTAACTACATGAGTGTCCGTGGTGAAAACTTCGCTTTCATCAAAACCAGCCGCGGCTAAGGCGGGAATAATTTTTTCGCGTAATCCGGAAATCATGTTGTTTCCATCAATGATGGTATAGGCTGCTTTTTGCTGTTCCACCTGGACAACTATTGCCGTGATTCCGCCTGGACCCATACCTTCTTTTACGGAGAATTCACTGGGATAAACAGTTGCTGATCCAACTTTAAACTTATGTGTAGGCATTGTAACTGCTTTTTTTAGGCATTTTGAAGCGGCGATTTCCAAGTCGCCTAAAGATTCAGCAGTGTCAATTACATCGTTTATGCTGTTATGAGAATTAATTATCATTGTACAGGTTAATCCCAGTTTTTTCGCTTCTTCTCGAACCATGCGTCCTAACTCTTGAGGTAAATCTTCAGTGGTTTTTGGGGCAAGCGTAAAAGAAAGCAATGCAGACTTCCCAAAAATCTGGCATGAGGCTACAGCATAATTCTCTTTTACCTTTACTAAAGGAGTGGCAGTATCATCAGATGCTGAGAATTTAGCAGACTCAATTATATGATTAATTATTTTGATGTTTTGCTCCTGTGATGCTAAATCGAGTTCATGACCAAGAATCCCTAAGGGAACACAAGTATCACAACTAAATGCCTTTTCGAATTCATGCTTAAGCAGAGAGGGCAAAACACTGCTACCAACGTTCTTGAATGGACCAGGATGCACGAGGGGCATAATAATTGCAGCTTTAGGTTTGTAAGAATCAAACTTTAGAAGATTAACTTCAACATCAGTGGTTTCTCCTATTTTCTCAAAAAACTCTTCCAATGGCGCATTTTGATTTACTACCCAATCAAGCATAAACGCTCTGAATATAGGCAGCGAAGCCCAGCCGTAAACTTGGTATCCTACACGGTCAATCGGCAAAAGGAAAAGATAGGCTGAAACGCACGCAATTATTGGTGAGATAATCAAGTATGGCCAAAACTGTGGAATAATAGAATTTGAGCTTACAAACCAAAAAGCAGTGAATACTATGATGCAGAAGACAGGTTGAAGCAAAGACGATGCCAAACGTCGGTAGATGCTTGTTCTTGATGTTGCAATGAAAACTGTTGTGCGAAAAGTTAGGACAGATGCAAAGCCTAATAAACAAAGTCTTATCCACCAAATTGGTCCGTAAAAAGCGCCTATTACTACGCCTAACAAGATGAAAAACAGCCATACGATCCAGCAGAATAGGGATAAGGCAACTGCCCTTCTTAAAATGTAAATTGGGTCTTTGAGGATTATTTTGCTCAGTAAAATATCCATTATATACGTTACCAAGAATAAGGAAATGCCAAGAGATAGACTGCCAATTAACCCTTCAGTTGACGGATAAAAAATTAAAGACGAAAGCCCGATTACACCTATACAAATAACTGCTATGGCCAATAGCGCTTTCTTGTATGTTGGCAAGAAGAACATGGACGAATAATGCTTCTGAGCACTGTTAATCATATCATTTAGTGAATCCTCATTTACCATGTTCTCACAAGATTGCCTTCCTTATGGAATTAAAGTTGTATTAAAATCTAACTAATAAAACGGTTGACAATAAACACAAAAACTCAACTATTGAAAGCTTAATTACCAAAAAATTTAGCATAAACGGCCAAAAAAGTGAATAAGTTCAATTGAAAGAGCGCAAAGGCTGTCGGATGTAACATGCATCATTAGGGGAATTGTTTTATCTTTAGATGACACATTATACTAGTTTTGCGAAACATATGCCAGACCCGGACTTACCGCCTTCGATATTTCACATGTTGGAGAGGAACGTGGGCAAAAAAATAAGGGTTATTTTGGACCCGACATACGGTTTTGAGGGCACATTAGCCGCTGTAACTCATGACCCAGCAGGAATCTGGCTTTCAGACGCAGAAGCAATAGTCCTAAGATCAACGATTGCCCAACCCATTCCCCAAGTTGCAAGCAGGGAAGAAAGAAGCGAACTATTCCTTCACCTTAATTCGGTTCAAAGAATAGAAGTAATTCACCCAACATCTCCAAGGCGATAGAAGCTAAAAGAATTAACAAAGAAAGAGCAATTTTACTATACGTACACTTTTATTAGAACTGAAACAACGATTAAAGCAACGGCAAAGACTATGAGAAATTCAGGCCTCATCTTAATACCTTCGGTTTCTTCTTCAAAAAACCGAAGTAAGCCTGCACTTGCCGCGGGCATTGGTGCTTTATCTTTCTTCTTCTTACTCATCGACATCCCATAGATGGCTTTTTCAAGGTTATATTACGTTATAATTGGTTCCTAATATTAATGTTATGCAATTACTTTCGCAATTAAGATGCGTAAAATCAGGTCATGAACAATTAGGTTTAAACCATGAAAGCAACTGAGAAGCAGTGACTGTTCAGGTGAGTTTGATGCATATTAGTGAATTTCAGGAGATGATGAAGCGTCTTTACTTTGAAAGAGACATGCAACGCGGAATGGTTAGAACTTATGATTGGCTTGCTGATGAGTTGGCAGAACTAGGAGATGCCTTGGAGGGAACTGATAAAGAGGCTATTGAAAAAGAGTTTGCTGACGTTATAGCGTGGCTTGCATCTTTAGCCAACATAACAGGAATAGACCTTGAAAAAGCAACCTTGAATAAGTACAATAACAAGTGCCCTAAATGTGGACAATCCCCTTGCCAATGTCCTTTCTTAACTAAGACGTTTTTGTCCAAGCCCAGAAAGTGACCAAACAAACTGGCGCTTACCCTTATTCTTACGTTGGGCTATTCCTTCGTTTTCTAAAAGTTTTAAGTGGTGCATAATTACCCCGTATGTTAGAGATGTTTCTTTTGATATTTCTGAAGCAGTGACGGATTTGGCTTCAAGAATTGTAAGTATGAGAGTTCGAGTTTTGAGACCTTTGGCAACATTCTTTATTTGATGTAAGTAAGCGTTCGGATGCAAGTTATTTTTAATGATGGCTAATTCCTCTTAAGGATAATTGGCTTATTGGTTGAAAAGCTTTAGGTTTAGCGAAAGTCAAAAAGGCTTGCCTGTTTTGGTTTTTTGTTGTCAAACATGGAAACTATTTCTTCTTTCACCATGTCGAGGCGTTGAGTATAGTATTTGGGTAATCCATACTTGTCGACCAGTTGTTGAGCTGCATCTAAGTATTTCTCTATACCCCCTCGGTAAACGGTAAGAGTTAGCATTCCACCACAAAAAGGACATCTGCCTTTGAGAGGTAATCGACGAAAACGCTTGTTGCATGATTTACATCTAAAGGCTTGCGTTGAAAAAGCACGCAAGTTGCCAGCAATATCTCTTAGGAAATGGGTTGTTAATACTTTTAATGCGACTCGCCTAACGTCCACGGCTTCAATTTTTTCGCCTAAAGCTAACTGCATGTTTAGCTTTTCAACCATCGTTTTAAACTGCTTGTAAGAACTGTTAGCGTTGCCCAGATTAATGTTTGAAACGGGTGTTGTATAGTTGAACCCTTCAAACTGCGCTTCTGTCCCAAGCCTATGACTAATAATATCCATAATCGACCCGACTGGTCTGGCTTCAGCTTTTTCCAGAGTTTTTTGGTAGAACTCAACAGGGTAATCAGCATCAACATCAAAATCGTGCGCTTGCCGTTGCACCTCCTTTGTATTAACGAACGGAATCAGCAGTATGGGTGCATCCATGATTCCGCCTATCTGCGCAGGCAAATACTTACGAGAAAAATTAAGCAGTATATCTAGGGCAAGCATGATTGCATCTTCATCGCCATCACAGTCACGCCGCTTAGCTGAATGCCATATGGGATGAGCGTAAACTACGTTGCGGTCTGTAAAGCCGACTACTCGACCTAAAATGCTCACGCAAGTATGAGGGGCTAAACCCATGATTAATTGTCCAACAAGTTCTTCGGGTTTCTTTATGTTGTAGTATTTGGGAAGCTTGTAGACTCTTGCGAGGAGGTCATCGACGAAAGCGGCTATTTGAATAAAATATTCGCCTGCACGCCAGGGGATTACTACATCTTGGATTCTTAGTTCACAAACCTGATCTGGATCAGTTAGGCTTTTGCCATGAATGTCAGAAGTGTAACCTAACCGCTTCATTTTATCGATTGAGACCCCAATTTCGCCCGGCTTAATATGCGTAAGAGGAGCATTTGTGGCATCGAAACGGATAGTCCCATCTTTGTAAACTGATAATTCGTATCTAGCCCGCAAGACGCCTTTTTCAATAATTTCAGGAGTCTTATCCTCGTTAGTTAATCCTTTGACGCCTCGCAAGGCTTTGGGAACTGGGTAACCAAGAGATTTGCAGGAGACATCAAGCAACTCTCTAAAGTTTACCGGTTGCCTTTGATATTGCACAGCTTTCGCTTTGCAAGTTGGACATGTTTTGTCCCTTAAAGCTTTTCCACATCGAGGGCAACTATTCTCAGGTTCAGTGTCACACCCGCAATTTGGACATTTTAACTTTAATGTGAAAGTTTTACAGTTTACGCATTTTCGTTTGGCAAGTTCAACGAACACTGGACCTTGCTTTGCAGCTTCTAGCATGTCCCTGTGAGAGCCTCCAGCTAAGCTAACGGGGTAAAGAACATGTACTAAAGGTTTCATTTCGCGCCTTTTCGCCTTTTCAGGTCTCCCCATGCGGCCACCGACAAAAGTAGGCGCTTTATCGTTGATAGTTACTCTGGATAGTTGACTCACTGCTTTAAGCACAGAATCAACCTGTGATATTTCAGCATCCTTTGATCCGCCGTTACCTAGGCTAAAGGCAAGAGCAACAGCGTCTTCACCCTCAAGCACAACTTTGTCATTCAATATTTTGTGGGGAGCAAGAATTTTTCTCAATAATGCAATAATTCCAGGATCTGCGGCGCCAATAATTCTGATAACGACGCCATCTTCAAAGGTTAATTCAGAAGCCGCTAGCCACTTCCTAAGAGAATCAACATCTTGAGCGGATGATAAGCTTGACCAAAAGAATGTAAAAGCTGGATGCAAAGGCACATCAAGAGTCATACTCAGAGTTATTGCTTCTTTGACTGTGGGTTTATCCGTGAAGGGGTCATTCAAAAAACCCTCAAGCTTCAAGGCAGAAATCTTGGTTGCGTTTGATGCACGACTTAAATCATTAGAGAATTTTTCTATTATGGATTTTTTGAGGTCTTTAACCCACCATTCTTCAACATATCCTGAAGGTGAAAGCCCTTTGCTAGTATAGAGGAAGTCTCCGAAGCTGATTAAAATGTCCCCTAAAAATAGAATCTTCTTAATCTTGTCTCTAACATCGTCGAAGTTTTCGGTTGATACTCTGATTACTGAATCGTCCTTTAACAAGACAACGGGTAGTTCAAGTGTATCCACCGGTACAGTAACGCATCCTTTTCCAGGAAGCTCCAGACGCATCTGAGTGCCAGCTGCAAGAAAACTTTCTAAAACAAGCATTGTTGCTGGGTGAATTCCAACAGCGGATAGACCTGTGTTTCGTGATCTGCCATATCTTAGCCTGAAACCTCCTCGTCTCGAGGGAAAAGAGAAGATTGGGCGTCCGGCGATAACGTCGTCCATGAAGCCGCCTGACTTTTTTTCAGACTTTTTGCGAAATTCTTTAAGCCAATCCCATCCTTGGAAGCCAATTTTTTCTACGATTACTAGGACTTTTTGAGCTCGCCCAACTATCCCGTCGTTGACTACCCTTAGAGCGCCTCCTCTTACCCGGTTTGTTTCAACTCTTTCGAGGTTTCTGTACGAAGAAACTTCCACTGGATCTGATTCTGTTCCAGTAACTTCAACTGGCAAATAATTTAGTGCTTTCTTTAATTCATCGTCAGGGATGTGATATTGAAATCTGCCTACTGACCGCTCATAAAGTCTTAGTTCTTCTATGAAACGCGCGATTTCTTCTTCAGTAGGCTTATACTTATCTAATCCGAGCAGTATACGAACGAAGTCGCCTACAACAAGCGTGAGTGCCTGGTCAGTTCCTCCAGCAGACCGTATTGGACCAGCGAAGTAAATGGCAAGATACTTTGTTCTGTCCGCATTAGTTTTTATTTTAACTTGGGCTATGCCTTGTATAGGGGCTGCGGTCAAGCCTTCAGTAAAAATCGCCAATGCAGTTCGGATTGCTTGCTCTGCTGAAGCTTCAGGTTCCATGTGACCGAATTTGCCATGAGCGATTTCTTCAGCGATTTTAAAAGCGATTTCTTCACGTTGCATCTTAGAGCTCAATTCTCGAATGCTCAAGGCTACTCCTTTAGGACCCACTAAGCCTTCAACGAGGTCTGCAATATCCTTTGCAATTACGCACTCAGTCTTCAAGGAGGGATCAAGGCCCTTAGCTCTAGCGCTATCGCTTAAAGCGTACAATTCTTTAAGCTGATTTTCCATCGTTTCTATATAGCTTTGATAGCCTAGGCTGATTTTCAAAGACTGTTCCCGGTTAGATAATAAAGAGATGGGTTATTTTGGCTTTCTAAAAAAGCAAGGTAGCCACCGCTAAACTCTTAGTCCCTTTACGCCTTCGACTATTTCAGTAATCCGCTGCTTACCATCAGCAGTCTCTGTGATGTTCCCTGTAACTATGATGTCAGCACCTGCGGACGCTGCAACTAGCGCTTGTTCTTTAGTTCTTATTCCTCCACCGACAACAAGGGTTGCATTGATAACACTCTTGACGGTGCGAATCATTTCTGGTGGAACAGAAACCGCAGCTCCTGAACCGCCTTCAAGATAGATAAAGCGCATACCAAGATATTGACCAGCAAGTGCGTAAGCAGCTGCCAACTCAGGCTTATTATACGGAATTGAAATCGCTTTGCCAATTATGCCGGCGGTGCCGCCATCGCCGACAATAATGTAGCCCATCGGGATTGGTTCTAAACTGAACTTCTTGACAAGTGGAGCCCCTAACGTTTGAACACCTATGACAAAGTAGGGGTCAACTGAATTTAGCAGAGACATGAACCATAAAGCATCTGCGTGTGAACTTATTCCATTTATGTTGCCCGGGAAAAGGATAGTTGGGATTTTAACCGTCTTTTTAATGGCTACAACAACTTCATCGAGATGAATTTGAGAAATAGAGGTTGAACCGCCAATCATTATGGCTGAGGTTCCGCTGTTCTTGGAGTTTTCAGCTACAAGAGCTGCTTGATCAGGTGTTATTTTTTCTGGATCCAGAAGAGTTATGTGAATTGATCCTTCAGCTTTAATTTTTTCTAGCAAGTAGTTTTCGACATGTCCTACCATGAATAATCCTTCGACTAATCTGTCTTTGTCTTTGTGATGGGAGTCTTTCTTGAAGTGCTATAAACTCTGTCGGTAAGCATGCAGTAAACGTCAACTTCACCTTGAGCAGGTTTGATAGGGAATTCTTCTTGAAGTCCACAGCTACTACAACGAGCAGTTGCCCGACCATCTTCCCTTAATAATTCAACTCTAACAGTTTCTTTTCCACATCTGGGGCAGGAAAAGAATTTGGGCAATCGCTTCTTAGGAATATGAACAACTTTCTTTCGCCTTCGCCCCATATTGTTAGCCTTCTAAACGATTCATTTTATATTCATACTTTGTCCTTAAATACTTGCCTACCAAGAAATTCAGTAGGGTGCTAGTTGTGAAGTTAACTTCTTCCTGCTTAGAATTAAATTTTCCAGAGGTTGAAAAAAGGATAACGCGTTTCATAAAAGAGTACGTTGAGAACGCAGGGGCTGAAGGGATAGTTCTTGGGCTCTCTGGTGGAATTGACAGTAGCATGGTTGCGGCACTTTCAAGCTTATCCATAGGAGGGCAACGGGTGATTGGACTTATGCTTCCTGAGAAAGAAACATTCAATCAACAAGACATAGACGACGCGAAAACAATAGCAGAGAAATTCCAAATTAAAACCCACGTTTGTGACATGACACAAATTCTAGACAGGTTTTATGAGGGAATACCCGTCTTTGACAAAAAGGATAGACTTTCCAAGGGAAACATTAAAGCCAGAACAAGAATGATTTACCTTTACTATTTTGCAAACAAGCTTAACCTCATAGTTTGCGGTAGCTCAGACAAGTCAGAAACCATGATGGGATACTTCACAAAATGGGGAGACGTAGCCGCAGATATATCACCCTTAATGGATTTGTATAAAACCCAAGTTCGCAAACTAGCCCTACACTTAGGCTTCCCGGAAAAAATTGCACTAAAGCCTTCCACTCCAGCACTTTGGCCAAACCAGCTCGCCGAATCAGAACTTGGAATAAAATACGAACTCTTAGACCTTATTCTTTATGGACTTGAACGCTTTGTTCCAGTGGAAGAAATTGCCGACCAACTTAACATCCAGAAACGCGTCGTTAGCAAAGTGAAGAGCAGATGGCTGGCAGTGGAGCATAAGAGGCGGATGCCCTTGGCAGCTAAAACTGGTTATAGAACAGTGGGAAACGATTTTAGGCTTCCAAGGCATAACTATTGAAAAAGGAAAGGGAAATAATTTGAAAGATAAAATTAAAATTAGCCCTTGCCCAAATAAGCAGTCGACGCGAAGATAAGGAACAGAATTTTCGCAAAATAGAAGAAGTAACAATTAAGGCAAAGGAGCAAGCGGCTGATTTAGTGATTTTTCCTGAGCTTTCCTTGACTGGCTACGTAGTGATGGATCAACTCTACGAATTAGCTGAAACAATTCCTGGACCGACAACCGAAAAGGTTGCAGCGTTAGCGAAAAAAACTGGAAGGCATATCATTTTTGGAATGCCTGAACTTAGCGAAAAGAGCAAAGCAACAATATTTAACACGGCAGTTTTCGTGGGTCCTAAAGGTTTGATAGGGAAATACCGTAAATTCTACTTGCCAACCCATAGCGTTTTTGAAGAGAAAAGATATTTTCGCCCAGGATACCAAACCGTCTCATTCGACACTGCAATAGGCAAAATAGGATTATGCATTTGCTATGACATTTTCTTCCCTGAGGTAATTCGCCTTACACGACTAAAGGGGGCCCAATTAATAGTCTGTATCTCAGCATCACCTGCCGTCCGCAGAGGATACTTTGAAATCCTGACGAGCGCAAGAGCTCTGGAAAACACTGCTTTTCTCGCTTACGTTAACCTTGCCGGAGTTGAGGATGGCTTGCAGTTCTGGGGTGGAAGCAGACTTGTAAGCCCAACTGGAGAAGTAATTGCCAAGGCAAAGTATGATGAAGAGGATTTCGTCACCTGTGAAGTTGACTTCAAAGACCTAATTGGGGCTGAAACATTCATCCCAACCTTAAGAGACCTCAGACCAGAGCTTTTCTTAGAGTTAATGAAGCAAGCTGAACTTTTTTAATCCATCATTTCGCAAATCACAGACGCGTCACATCACGCTGTGATATCAAAGATTCCATGGAGCATCCAACGTGACTATTTGTGACAAGGTGATATCACGAAGACAATTCATGATGATATCACTCGCATAGAAAAAGAATGGAGCGTCAGAAAAGTCTTTTTAATTTAGAGGTAAATTGTGTGAATTATATTAACTTAACATGCAATCGATAAAATGAACCTATAATTCAGGCAAACACTCAGCCAACATCTAGTTAATCTCAACCATTTTATTGGGTCAGAGAAGGGCAGTACAAGCATATTTAAGCCAAACACAAACATATTGACTGTATAACTCTAATAATGCCTCAAAAAGTAGTTAATTTTTATTTTAAGCCTCAATTAATGCCATTTTAGAACTAAAACAGGGTTAGCTTTCTGTTAGGAAAATTTTAAAAAGCAGGCATAGTATACAAAAGCGTATCCATTTCAATATACGGAGAAGTAGAGCAGTTTGAAGCTAAAAGAAGGCGTTCAAGCATGGTTAAACGGGGCATTAAACGACCCTATTGTAAAAATACTGGCTAAAAATAGCCAATTAACAAAAATCCAGCTAGAAACACTGTTAATAGACATTTTAGCCGAGAATATTTCAGGCAAACAGCTAAAGTACGATGAAAAAGCCTGTTTAAGGCTAACTAAGGCTAAAATAAGTCGCGGTTCCTTTAATAGGACATTAAAACAGTCTAAAGAAAACGTGATAAAATCCATATACACTGTACTGCTTTTAGGCTACTTAGGAGTGTTTGAAACGACTACTCTTGACCCGTATCTCGAAATAAGCAATAAATTGAAGGAATATGTGGAGGCACACCAGGAAGTGCCAGACAAGGAAGATGAGCTAAAAGAACGCTTAAAACTGGTCGAAATCATCCGGGAAGAGCTTGAAACGAGCTTAAAACGGCTTTCTAGTCCATCAGGAGAGCCTTTGTGATGTCACAAATCACATAAGGATGCTATGTTTTGAAAACTTTACACATATGAATTTAAGGTTCATAGTTAAAAGCTCAAATAGAGCTTTATTGCTGAAAATAAGCTAAAATTTAAGATATAAAACGTTAACACTGATCACAGATGTAAAGATAGAAGCTGTGATTTATTTTGTGACCTGTGATGTGGAGGACAGATAAAGCGAGATATCACCATAAAACTTAAAAGTTTCATGGTAACTGTGATTTGTGATGCAACACTGTTTGAATCACGCACGAATCACGGAGTATGAACAAACATGACTGACGTAAGTTTAGTTTTATTAACTGTACTGCTTGCAGCCATAGTTATCTCGTGTATTATCTTTCTTAGGCAAATTAAGAATGCACAAAAAGAGTACGAGAAGGCAAAGAACTCGGTTCAGGACATTGTTCTTAGCTTTAACAGAGAACTCAAGCGCGAAGCAAGCAGATTAGAATTGATTGCTTACAAAGTTGAAGGAAATTCAGCCAAAGCTGACGCAGGATTCAAAAAAGCAGAAGCTTTAGAAAAGAAGCTAAACCCGATAGAAAACCAATTCGCCAAGGCAATAGAGGACAATGAAAAAGTTTTGGCAAGTCTAAATGGTTTTGAACTGAAAATTAAGGATATTGAAAACTCTCAGGAAAGTTTTAAGACAAGAATTTCGGGTTTCGAAGAACAGATTCAAAAGTTTGCATCCCCAACTGAAAACAAGCCCGAACCAGTTATACCAATTAGGCGTGATAAAGCAATGGCTGCGTTGACTGATACAGAAATTTCAGTGCTTGGAAATGCTATCTTCTGAAGGGCCAAAAACAGCGCCTGAAATTAAAGACAGAGTTAAACTCAGCAGAGAGCACACAGCCAGACTAATGAAGAAGCTGTATGAAGGAGGATACCTCGAAAGAGAAACCGGCAAAATCCCATTCCGATACAGCGTTAAAAAAGAAATGGAAAAATTCTTAAACAAAACAGAGAACCCACCAGCTTAACAGAAGTTCATAATCTTCTAAAGATTAATCAACTTGGAAAATAGTTATCATTTCATTGTTTGTTTTACAACTGCTTGCGGAGTCACTGACGAAATCTTGTACTTCAAATTGTTGGCACCGCCAGTTCTAAGGAGGTAGCCCTTGCCTGCCATTCTAGCTAAATAAGTTGAAACGGTGCTCAAACTTATGGGTTCTTTAAGTTCCTGCTCATAGACCGACTGAATTTCCTTGGATGAAAACCAGACAAGAGGAAAATTCTTCTGAATCACTGAGCGCATTTTTTCAAATCTTGAAGAAGCCTCACCTGGAAGATTTCCTAATCCAGAAGGCTGTTGACCCTCAGGCACTCCACCAAGCAATTCAACAAGATCAAGGAGCCGCAAAGCTTTATCTCGAGTGATTTGTCCCTCAAAGGCTATAGTGTATCGATTTCCCTCGTTATCGAATAACTCCACACGCATTTTTCTAGCGGGCATGCTTGCGGTGCACCTTGAGACGTTCACAACTTTACAGCTTTACACCTTATAATTGTTATGGTGAAATCGGAGTTTGTGAAACGACTGATATAATGACTAAATTTTAAAAATAGGCTTAAAATTCATTTTTTTAAGAATTACAAGGGTCACACAATCTCTGATTGATTTAAAATTCTTTTCTTCATTCTGATCTTGTTTCTCCAGTAGAAATGCAGGGGTGGCATCTTCACAGTAAAAAGGACATAAATAGAATACAATGACAAAATAAAGGCTGAATAAGAGATATTTTATGATCAATTTCACAACTGGTTCACAAGTCTGTGAAGGAAAAAGAAGAGACTTAAGATTTAACAATGAATAATATTTTTTACAATATAGAGTCATGGCAAGAAAATTGAAGTTTAAAATCTTTTTTAAAAAGGGAAAAGAGGAATTATATGGACAACCACATGGACTTGCCGACACCCCTACATTTCCTCTCGAAATATTTTTCAATGAAAACGGCTAAAAAACTCTCGAAAAAAGAATTGCAGACTACTTGTCTAAAATACTTGACAATAATAATTAATAAACAAATATTCTCTTTAACTATTAGAGTATATTATTATTTATATATATTATATCTAAGTTTTTCTTAATTAAATTTTTTTTAACAAATTTTTCCAGTAGAAACCTTGGGGTGCGTGTAAGTCTCTGTTTGCCTGCTTATCATCCCTTGCTTGCATTAATTTTTAGGATTATTGTGCTTCAAACCAGTTTTTTGTACTATAGGCTTTATCTGTTCCATTTTGAATAACGATGTTCCCTCTAAAGTGGAAGGGACTGGCTAATGGGTAATCAAAGTATCTTAAATGATGTATTCGACAACTTTGTAAATGGCGTTTGTCTCTTTAAGGACCGCGAAGTTCTAAGGCATGATTACCTACCTGAAAAATTGCCTCATAGAGAAGAACAAATCCGTCTTTTAGGTCAAACTGTTGCTCCTGTTCTAAAAAATGCACGTTGCTCAAACATCTTTATTTATGGGAAAACTGGAACTGGAAAGACTGCAGTTACCAAGTATGTCTTAAGTCATTTAGAATCTAAATCTAAAGAGTATGGATCTTTTGTAAAGTTTTGCTATATTAATTGCAGGATGGTAGGCTCAGAATATCGAGTTTTTGCAAGCCTAAGTCAAAGCGTTGGCTTAACTATTCCTTTTACTGGATTATCTGTCGGCGAAGTCTTCGATAGGTTCCGATCAGGATTAGACGCTTCAAGAATAATTTTCATAATAGTCTTGGACGAAGTTGACGCTTTGATTAAAGAGCATGGAGACGGCTTCATGTATGAATTAACAAGAATAAACGAAACGCTTAGCAAGAGTAAGGTATCTATAATTGGAATATCCAACGATTTACGGTTGAAAGAATTTCTTGACCCACGAGTTTTCAGTTCTCTTAGCGAGGAAGAACTGGTCTTCAGACCCTATGATGCAAGTGAACTTCGCAATATATTCTTGGAAAGATCAAAGCTTTCGTTTCAAGAAGGCGTTTTATCTGAAGCTGCATTAAGTATCTGTTCAGCTTTAGCCGCTGCTGAACATGGTGATGCACGCCGCGCCCTGGATCTGCTGCGTGTGGCTGGCGAAGTTGCAGAACGACAAAAAGACAAAATTATTACAGATGAACATGTAAGGCAAGCTGAAAGACATATAGAACATAACCGTGTTGTCGAAGCGCTCAAAAACTTAACTTTACACTCAAAATTGGTGCTTTTAAGCGTTTATCATCTGAACAAATCAAGCGCTAATACTGGCGAAATATACGATATTTACAATGAACTCTGCGGAGAACAAGGCGCGGGGCTTTTAACTCAACGCCGATTAGGCACTTTGATTAATGAACTTGATTCGATGGGTCTTTTGAATGCAAAAGTAGTGAGCATGGGTCGCTATGGACGAACTAAAAAAATAAGGCTGGAAATATCGCGTTCTCTGATCAAAGACGTATTTGGAAGTGACAGCAGGTTTAGCCATTTGCTAGAATATACTCCAACTACTGTTAATTCCAAGAACACTTAAAGTAAGACCCTGAATGTTTTTCTGCTGCCTTTTTCGATGCTAATTAAATGATAATACTGATGTTTCTAATGTTTGCAAGTTAACTACTGGCACTTTCCCAGGCGTTGGAACCAAACCTAACTTCTGCATATAGTCAGTTTGCTCTTGCCAACCGCCAGAATTTATGACTAAAACTCCTCGGTAATTGCAGTAGCCCTAAGACGTGAATGTGGCCAGCATGGAAAATATCAGGTACTCTATCAATTACTAAGTAATCTCGGTTTTCTGGCGACAACATTGTTTTGCCACCGTACACTGGTGCTAAATGACGTGCTTGCAAGAAGCAGTTTCATTGCTTTTTCAGGGTGATCATGATCTATCCCTGGAACTGTGCCGATTAGGTCATCTAAACTGCGGCCATGATACATTAAGACTTCAACACCATGTATAGTGAGCACACAGGGGCTACCGACGGAGTAAATGTTGCCTTTTTCATTTATCGTTTTTAGGTATTCTTGTGGTATAGCTGGTTGCGGAAGGGATTTTCTTGATGCATCATGGTTACCCGGTGAAACTATGATTTGAATGTAATCTGGAATTTGCTGCATAAGTTTTGCTGCGAACCTGTATTGCTTATGAACATCTCTTATCAAAAGTTCTTTTACTTGGTTTGGGTAAACTCCGATGCCATCAACAATGTCGCCTGCGATGAGAAGGTATTTTACGCGGCCAGCGATTTCTTTCATTTCTTGGTTTCCGTATTTGCCGTTAAGCCATTGAATAAAGCGGTTGAATGCTTCTCTTTGGAATTTGTTGCTTCCAATATGAATATCTGAAGTTAATACTGCATAAACAGGTTCATCAGCTCTCTGTTGAGGTTTCTTGCCTACTTCTGGAAAAATTATGTCTTCAGCTAGAAAGAGATTGGTTCTTGTTTTTATCACGGCTAAGCAAACTATCTGGTCAGGCAGTAAGTTGAGCCGCCTTTTTATGCACTTCTTCAGGCGCTTTTTGCGGGATTAGAACAGTGGTGCTTCCATGTAAATCTTCAACTGATAAGAATATTTGATTTTTTGATTCGCGTTTCTCAGTTAGCATGCAAATAATTTTTAGCTTTGTTTTAGGCTGAGATTTCAATGCTTCCAATATTGATGTTGCAGCTTTAACATCCATTCTTTGCCTCAGCAGACGTTCAATCCGTTTAAACCTATCTTGAAAGTATCGAAGGTACTCCTCTAGCGTTCCATTAGAACTCAGCTTCCCTGTTGAATCATCTAATAATGTTAATTTGAGCTGGGATGTACTTAGCATAAGGGTAAAAAAAGTCTTCCTTTTCTACAGTGAGTCTGATTTTGAGGTTCCATGCTTGGGCTTGGTTGAGTTTGACTTTAAGAGATTGTTTCTTCTCTGGAGCTTGATGGTTGTAAAATTGTTTCTAGATAAGTTCCTTGCCTATGAATAAAGGCTTATTCTCCAATTGTTCCATTCTTTGAATCGCTAAATTCATTACTTCAACAGGATCTTCAGCTGCAGGGTTTGTTTTTAAAAACTCAAAAGCTTCGCTGTTTAATTGGTAACCTGCTGCAATGGTTGCTTCGATTGCCTTTTTAAGTTTTTCTTGCTTCCATCATAGCATATTTTATCCTAGCGATGGCTGGTTGTTTATGTCAAGCCTTCGTATATGCTCTTGCTTTGTTAGCTTATTTTACTCTTACCATTGTCAACTGGAAATTGAAAATTTAATGGAGATTAGCAATATTGGCATTCTGCAAATTCGTTTATTCAGAGCTTCAAAAATATACTCTAATTGTATAATTGCTGTTTAACTCTAGAATTTGGATTCAGGTTTAAATAAGCCTTTTATTTTTCAATTTAATTCGATTCGAATATCTGAGCGTGTATATGATTGGGTGATTTACGCAAAGTTCAACGCACTCCAACTGGTACTTTTTTTGTTTGTGTGCCAAGGTCTTGGGCTACACAAAATGGTCTTAAGAAGGGAACTTTGGTTAATTTGGACTTAACTGAAGACGGAAAACTTATTGTGGACCCAAAATATAATGCGGAGCCACAACAAAAAGAAGTTACCTTGAATGTTGGGTCTTATCTGCGTCGTGAAGTAATCGGGAGTTATCTGCTTGGTTTTGACGTCATTCGCATTGAAGCTAAAGACCGCATAGATTTTGACATTAGAGACCTTGTTAAACAAACTGTTAGCTCTTTGATTGGTCTTAGAGATTGTTGAAGAAAACTATTCTCAAATTGTTTTGCAGTGTCTCCTTGAACCTTCGGGTTTTGCACCAGAAAAAATCCTAAGAAGAAACTATGCCATTGTTGCCGGCATGGCTCGCGACGTAGCTTCTTCTTTCATCAATTCAGACATGAACCTGGCTAAAAGCGTGATTGCTAGGGACAATGAGAGTAACCGACTCTATTTCCTCTTGGTTAGAATTTTGCGAACTGTAATTCAAAATTCTCGGCTTGGCGAGAAACTTGGAATTAGTGCGATAGACTGCTTAGATTATCGTTTAGCTGCAAGCATAATTGAAGCCATAGGGGATGCCTGTGTTCAAGTTGCAGCCAAAACTTTATCCCTTAACGGTGTTAAGCCTTCAGTTGAGTTGCAAAAGTTGCTGTTTGATTTTCAGGCAGTTTGCAGCGATGCGCATGAACAGGCATTGAAATCATTCGTGAATAAGGATATTGCTTTAGCTGAAAACGTGCGTTCAATGAGGGGAAAAATTGAAGCCTTATACACGAACACTGAAAAGATTGCAAAGGCTAATCCTGTCGAAATAATGCCGCAAATCCTAGCAGCTCTGTCTTTCTTAAAGCAGATTTACGAAAACAGTGTGGACATGGCGGACCTTGTTTTTTAAGCGGTTTACTGCTTGAAGTTACCCTAAAAAACGAGCTTGCTTGCCATAAAAATGGCATCATAAAATCTCGGCAATGCTGATAAAGAGAAGAAATAGTGACTTTAGCTGTATTCTCTGAAAGTATAGTTACACTTTGTGCATCGCAAAAACTGTGTTGAAGATTCATCAGCGCCTCTAGTTTGTACTTGCCAAACATAAGCAGTGTTATTTCCACATTTTGGGCATTCAATCCGCACTGTAGGTAGCGTGCTTAGTTTTTGCTCTTCTTTGCCTATAACGGCTACAAATTGTTGAGGATTATGTTGTATGACCTTCGCTGGTGGCTCGATTTTTTTGTTTCCTTCCTGTTTTTTATAGCCGCATTTTGGACAAACGAGAACTAAGGAGGCGTTTTTAGACTCCTTACTGTTCTTTGACTTTTTTGGCTCAAGACGAGAGCCACACTTTACGCAGAACTCCACACGTTGTTCCTCCGTTATCCGTTTTTGATTCCCTTAGCATTGTGGCTATTAAACTTTTTCCAAATCAAGATGTGCACAAGCTAATCCCGGAAGCAATAATATGGGCAACACGTAAAGGTTCGGGGATATTGCTTCGTGTAGACGTCATTTCTATTATTTTTTGGGCATCTTCCCTTAAAATTCCTGCGGTTTGGATATAAATTGCTCTTGCACCTTTTTTAATTTTAACTGGTTCAATTTCGCCCGCACGCAAGATGACTTTTAAGCGCTCTTCAGGGTTACTTAGCTTCTGAATTGCTGCGATTACTGCTGGCATATCAGGTTTTTGACGTGTAACTGCGATTACTGGCAGCTTTGTAAGCATGTTAAGTTGATTGATATCAACAACATTAAACCCTGCAAAAGTAACCCCATTCAACATTATTACTCGCAATTGTTTGTAGTGAACTGAATTTGTTATCATGTTGGAAATGGCTTCTGTCGCATCAAAACCATCAACGTTGACTTTAGAAGAAATTACTCCGTCAAGCCAAAATCCGCCTCGGAAAATGACGCCTACTATAGGAACTTGGCTTTTAACCCTTGGTATATGAGCGCAATCATCGATGCCTATAACACGGATTTCAGGCTTTATCGCTGTGGAACTTGCGGATTTTTCTTTCAAGCATACACTCAGAAATAATATGATACTATCTTTTTATAATTTAACCTTTAACATTGAGCAAAATTTGAGATTAATCCTCAAAAAACAAAATTAATTTGGGTTGGCGGACCTAACTGACGATTTATGCTTTTAATGCTTTTGTTAGCTCTTTGCTGAAGGCGTCGTTATTTTCTATGGCTTTCTGGGCTGCTCTGATTAAGATATCTTCAGGCTTCACTCTGCCCTTAGCTCTGACGTAAATTACGGGACTTGAAGCTAAGGGGTGTGGTATATCGTATCCAGCCAAATCCACTTTTTCGTCTTCAAGAATTTTTTTCTGAAGTAAGTTACATAATTCGTGGCCAGCACCGTTAATCTCAATTTTTAGTTCATTCCCATTTTTGTTTAATACTTTTATTTTCATCCATTACCCTCCTTAAAGGACTTCGACTCCATAATCTGGAGCTATCTTACGATTTTCTATGTTTTTGCATTTAGGGCATTGTAAGTCATGATTTTTCTGCTCAAGTAAACCGCCGCAACGTGAACAAGCTGCATATAGAACACCCAAACCCTTATCTGCAGTGGATAAGTGGTATATTTGATTTTTTTCGCTTATGACTTTAGCTCTTATTATGTCTCCTGTTTTGCATACATCACTCATCGAGTTAACATATCGGTCTTGAGCATCAGAAATGTGGAGGATTCCTGAGAAATTTCCTAAGATCTTCTTTTTTCCAACTTTGGAAATTCTGACTAAGACATTGTCTGATTGTGAATTGCCAACTTGCCCAATAACTATGCTTGATACTTTGGGCGTTACTGCACCATTAATTAATGGATAAACGGAAACACGTTTGTTCAGTAAATCCATTAGTGAACGACCCACTATTTTTGAATAAATAACGCCGTCTTTAACGTAGGTTCCAGAATCTGGAATAAACTCTTCGATGACGCCTAAGCGTTCTCCAGGCAGCACTAAATGACCACTTTTTTGTTCAGGGGCTTTAACACTCATACAATTTCCCTTTTAACCTTAAATAAACTGAATAACCGCATTAGCTAAATGCATTATGCTTAGTTTCCATGCTTCTCAATAAACCTTTTGCATTACCCTTCCTCTTATATTTGATGTTCATCGATTGTCTTTTCGGGTTATAATGTATAAATCAACAACAAAATCATGCTTTGCCTTAGTGTGAAAATCGAACATGCGTGGAATAGTCATAAGCAAGGCGTAAACCACATTAACAATACCGTTATGTTTCTCAATCAAGTTTTTTAAAAAAGCAGAAGGAGGAACCTCTAGCAATCCCTTTGAAGATTTTAATCGCTTAATTAATTGTTCATCTACCTGCGGATGATTATGCAGAGAATAGATTGATTTGCCAATCTCTAAGGCTTTCACCAAGAACGCCCGATCAGCACCGCGGGTTTGCACTCCGAACGGTGGATTCTGCAGAGCCGTATCGAAGCTCGCCCTTAACTGTGGAAATGTCGCCGACAACAAATTGAGTGTTGGCAAATACTCTCAGTTCTCGTGCGTTTTCAGCGGCTATTCTCAGGGTATTTTTGTCGATATCAATTCCTGATAACTGATTTTGCGCCCATGTACGCTGCACCTAAAGCTAATCTGCCAGTGCCACAGCCTAAATCTATGATATTCTTTCCAACAATGTCATTGTTAGTGTAGGTGGCAATGTGGAGTAAGGTTGCTGCAATTGATTCTGAAATTGTATATTGCTCAAGACTTACTTTAGGAGTGGGTTGCGGTTTTATTTTGGAAAGAAATAATTCCAGGTCTAATTTTCGAATAATCCTTCTTTGAGCAAATTCTCCCATGTTGATTCGCCAGAGACAACCATGAACTCATTAACTGTAAGCACTGGCTTTAAGAATTTCGAGGAAGCATCCAGAGAAATCCTTGGGCAAGCAGTGTTTACGAAGGAATCAATTGATGGGAATTCTAAGAGCACTTCAGGAGTGATTTCCGTTGCAGCCAATATGTAAGCTGATTTGCCTTGTTTCTCAGCTATCTCTTTAACTTTTAGCGCTGTTTCTATTTTCTTTTGGCCAGGTTTTAATCCGACTAGTACGCCGAAAGTCTTTGCATGCTTGCTTTTCTCGATACATGACCAGCGTTGCTTAATTATTTTTTTAGCTTCGTTATCTATTGAGAAAGCCTTGTTATCGTATGGATCAGCAATGACTGTGGGTTTAGAAGTGCTTAAAGCAATGCCTAACGCGTGGAACATTCCACCGCCGACAAAGAGGAATGCTTCAACCTCATCAGCTATTGATTTAACGTTACTGTAATCACATCCAATTACTTGTCCAGGATAACTCATTTTCCCGGCATCGCCTACGATGACTATTTTTCCAGCTTTAACAAGCATTTCCCTTGTTTCATTAATCATTTGTAAATGCTGCACTGAAGTTGCTAAACCAATTTTTGTATACTTGCTAAGAAGTGAAATTGCCTCTTCAACAGCCTTATCAACCGTTACTGTTGCTCGTGCTTCAACATAAACTGTTGGAATTTGTTCATGCTTTAAGAGTTTAGAATGCCCAAAATGCACTATCAAATCTACGCCTAAACGTTCCGCTTCGTTGAAACCTATATCACAAGCGCCATAGCACGGATCAGCAGAAATTATTGGAAGAGCGCCTGATTTTTCAACGATTTTTGCCAAACGGGGGCCTTCAGGTTTAATCCCTCAGGCAACTGGAGCAGAACACGTTTTGCTTCAAGACTGGCAATTTCACTTTTTATTCTTTCTTCTTCAAAATCGAATTTCTTCATTCTTCCCTTCCCATCTTTGGAATTTCTTAAAATTGAAATAAGAAAAAATCAGTTGTTTAGGGGTTCCATTCCCAATCTGGAATGGGTTTCTTGAGTGGTCGTCCACTAGCTATTGCAGCTTGCTCAGCTAATCGCTCTAGGATGATTTTCTGTTCTACGCTTGCAATATTATTCTTAGTTGTTATAACCGCATCGTTGTTTACTGAAATGCTATCGATTCCAGCGCGTACAAGGAACTCTGCGAAGTCTGGAAGGTTTGATGGACCTTCTCCGCAAATGGATACTGTGCATCCGTTTTCATGTGCTACTTTGATTAAGTGTGCAATTATTCTTTTTACTGCTGGGTCTCTTTCGTCGAAATAGCCCATTTGACCTAAGCGTTCAGAGTCTCGGTCAATCATTAGAATTCCCTGTGTCATGTCATTTGAGCCTATTGAGAAACCATCAACCAACTTGCTGAATTCGTCTGCAAGTATTGCTATTGAGGGTGTTTCAGCCATGAACCAAACTTTGAAATCGCGAGATCTTTCAAGACCTTCTTGCGCCATGATTTCAAGAACTTTTTTTGCTTCCCAGACTGTGCGAACCATTGGAAGCATGACATAAACGTTTTTCAGTCCCCATTCAGCTCGACATTTTTTGATGGCTTGCGCATTCAAGTCGGAAAGCTTTCTCATACCATTTGCTTATGTAACGGCTGCAACCTCTCCAACCCAGCATTGGGTTTTCTTCAACGATTTCGTATTTTTCTCCACCCTTTAGAGTCGTCGGTACTCATTAGTTTTGAAATCGCTGAATCGAACAACAACTGGTCGAGGTTGAATTGCGCGGGCTACAGTAGCGATGCCGTCAGCTAATTTATCAACGAGTTTCTGATTTTGACCTGTTTCAACCAGGTAAAGAGGATGTTCACCTATGTAACTTGCGAAAATAAATTCCGTGCGCATCAATCCTATGCCTTGGAAAGGCAGGTTCTTGTATTCTTCTATTTTTTCAGGTATAGCCAAGTTCATGTATATCTTTGTAGCTGTCACAGGAGCGGGTGGATCAACTGCTAATGCAGAGTTTGCTATGCCTGGTGTTACGATGGGTTGAGCTGCTTGTGCCAAAATTCCTTCATAGATGATTCCGTTTCTTGAATCAACAGTGTACTCCACACCGGTTTTCATCATTTTAGTTCCAGTTTCTGTTCCAACGACGCATGGAATGTTGAGTTCACGACTAACGATCGCAGCGTGTGATGTTATTCCGCCTTTATCTGTTACGATAGCGCTTGCCATCTTCATGAATGGTACAAAATCAGGATTCGTCATATCCGTTACGAGAATGTTGCCCTTTTGCATTTCTTTGGAGGCTTCATCGATGCTTAAAGCAACTTTGGCAATACCAGTTCCGTACCCTCTTTTACCAGCTGGTAGACCTTTTACAACTATTTTTAAGACTTCCTTCTTTTCTTCTACTTTGGGTTTTTCTATTTCCATAGTTCTTAGTACTCCATACTGTTTCTGGGCGTGCTTGAACCAAGAACATGTTTTGAGGATATGATAAGTCTTGGTCAATTGCCCATTCAATATCCATAGGCTTGCCATAATGCGCTTCAATTCGCCTTGCAAGTTCTGCAAGGGTCATAATTTCTTGATCGTTTACGCAGGTTACTTTTTGCTCTTTTTCAGGTATATCAAGATGAATTGTTTTACCTGTATCAGGAGTCGCGTACGTACTTGATTGTTTTCCTTGCGAGTTTTCGCTCCTTGATTTTCATGGCTTCTTTGTCGATAACAAAATCGTCAGGGTTGACAACGCCTGAAACGACTGTTTCGCCTAAGCCATAGTTGCCTTCGATTACGATTTCGTTTGGATCGCCTGTTACAGGGTTTATTGTGAACATAACTCCTGCAGCTCTGGAGTTAACCATCTTTTGAACTCCAACGCTGATGAAGACCTTGTCATGAGCAAAACCCTTTTCGTTGCGGTAAAAGATAGCTCTAGGAGTAAACAGGCTCGACCAGCATTTCACGACTTTATCGAGAAGGTCTTCAGGACCTTTAACATTCAAAAAAGTTTCTTGTTGACCAGCAAAAGATGCATCAGGTAAATCTTCAGCTGTAGCACTTGACCTGACAGCCACGAAAATATCTTTTAACCCAAGTCTCTTGTTTAAGTCCTCGTATGCCGTTCTTAATTGCGTTTTCAATTTCTTTCGGCATTGAAGTTTTCTCGATAAGTTCACGTATCTTCTTTGAAGCAACCTCATACTGCTTTGGATCGTTTAGATCTTTTATTGTTTCTCTGATTATTTTATATATTTTTTCAGCTATCTTTTTTTCAACGATAAATTTTTCATAAGAATAAGCAGTTACGGCAAATCCTGGCGGAACAGGTAAACCAGCATGAATCATTTCACCGAAGCTGGAGTTTTTGCCGCCAACAATGGAAACATCATTCTTTCTTAAATCATCAAACCATAGAACAAGATCCTTTTTGTTTTCACTCAATTTTATCCGTCTCCTCAATAACCTTATTGGTTGTCTCTGGAGATGCTTCTATTTTAGAAACTACTATTCTACAAGGAATTGGAAGTTTCGCGCTTCCTCTTTTTAGGGATTCTTTAGCTGTTTCAACCGCGTTAGCTTTCACTTTTACTGTTATTATGGGTTGATTTACTTCTACTTTTGCTGCAGTACCAATTGCTGTTCCGAATGAACGTCTCATTCCCTGTTGAAGCCGGTCTGCATGGGCTCCAAAAATCATTTTGTTTTCTCTTAGAATAATGTGAGGATACGGGTGAACAACCATCACGTAATCATTTATGAGCTTATCCATTAAGATACGGTTTGTTGCTACACGGGCCGCTTCCAAGGCACTATGGCGTATTTGAGCTCGCTCTAAAGCTATCAGTTTAGCTTCAATTTCAAAAGTTCCCTTCGTGTCACCCATTGTGAACTTTACTATTTTGGGTGGTGGAAAGCCTTTAGCGTATTTTTTCCTCGTATACGCTCTGTTTTTCACGTGCCTGTAATTTTTAGCGTGCATAATACAATCCCTTTTGTAGCATAAAATCAGCAGGCTATTTAAACGATTTGCAGTCTCTATAGGCTATTTTCTTGCTAATTAATTATCATTTGCTTATATATTTAATTAACTTGTATTTTTTGAGAATGTTCAAAGAAGTGTTTATTTCAGGAAAAAACTGGAATCTCTCGTTAGCGGAGCTAATTTTCTTCTTAGAAAATAATAAAGTAAAGTTCGAAGTGCCTTTTTTCTCAAAGGACTACTTCATAATTAATGAAGAGCAAAATGTAAGTGCTCAAATTTCCAGCTTAGGCGGAACAATAAAAAGTGGAACTGTACTTGCAAGCCTTCCAACAGACATTGTGAAAAAAGCATTTATTGAAAAAAACAAGGACGCAAAAGCGCAAATTAAGGATTCACTTAAATCGAGTGGTTTAAGTGAAGATATGAAAGACTTGTCAGTGGGTAAAGTATTTTTCGGCGTCAGCGTCTATTGCCCTGAAAAACAGTTACAACCTTTATCTGGAAATATTCAAAGGTTTATTGGAAGCGCCATTAAGGATGAGTTAGCAGATTTTGGAAGAAACTCGAAATTTATGGGTTTCTCCAAGGATCGAAGAACCGCCCAGCTAAGCCATATTGAAGTTCTCAAGAAAAATCTTGTTGAGAAAAAGGCTGAAATACTGTTCTGCATAGGTAAAGAGGAAACTTGGATTGCATCAACCGCTGGGGTTCATAACCCTTTTGAATTTCAAAAACGGGATATTTACAAACCGAGCCAAAGAAAAATTTTTGGCATGCCTCCGAGAATAGCTCGAATAATGGTTAACTTATCTTCATGCGCACCTGGCAAAACTCTGCTTGATCCTTTCTGTGGTGTTGGCACGGTTCTTCAAGAAGCGCTATTATCCAAAGCTAAAGTTGTTAGGCATGGACATCAACCCATGGTGCGTAAAAGCAACGATTGATAATCTATTGTGGCTTGAAAAGGAATACAACCTTGAGAATGCTGAGTTCCGTGTTGTACAAGGCAATGTTGAAAAGTTAGCAAGTAAAATCGGTCAAGAAACCGTTGACTGCATAGTCTCTGAACCAGATTTAGGTCCAGCTCTACGCCAAGTACCAACAGGACCCTACTGCTGCAAAGATTATTGAAAAACTTAAACCATTATTCTTCAGTTTCGTGGAAGAAGCTTACAAAGTACTCAAAATAATCGGCCGATTAGTGTTAGTTACTCCTTACATAATAACTCGTTCTGGACGCCCAACGACCATGCCAATAGGCGAAAAAGCTGAAAAAGTTGGCTTCCAAAGAATTCCACCATTTAAAAAAGAATCATTTTCAGAAAGCGCAAAAGGTCAGGAAAGATTTGCTTCAACTTGACTCATTGGTTGAAGTAGATGAGCGGCATAAAATTGGAAGAGAAATTCACATTTTCAAAAAATGAAAGCAACGAGAATCAGACATAGAGTTGTCTTTGGTTATTGTTTATTAATTTGTTTTGAGCTTATTTTAAAAAGCACTAGGATAGGAAGAATTTGAGTACTACCGCAAGACCCGATTGGGATAGATATTTCTTAGACCTCTGCGAGGCAGTGGCTAGACGTGCAACATGTGATCGTGGTAAAAGTGGCTGTGTTATTGTTAAGGATAAGCGAATTATGACGACAGGATATGTTGGCGCTCCAGCAGGTCTTCCTCATTGCGATGAAGTTGGGCATGATATGCGCAAGGTTTTTGATAATAGCGGGAATGTAACTCAGCATTGCGTGCGCACGCTTCATGCAGAACAAAACGCAATCATTCAAGCAGCAAGATTTGGCATTCCTTTAGAAGGTGCAACCCTTTTCTGCAAAATGACGCCCTGCCGAACTTGTGCAATGATGATAATTAACGCTGGAATTAAGCGTGTAGTTTGTGAAAAACGATACCATGCTGACGCAGATTCTATACAGATGTTCAAAGAAGCTGGCGTTGAATTAGACGTAATGAATAATGAAATTGAACAATACGATAAACAATAACTCACAAATTTTTTCTTTCACATGTAAAAATGCAATGCAACTTCCGATTGGCTAAGCTTGAATTTGAAGTTTAGAACACTTTATTTATCTGATAAACATTAAAGCATAAATCTAATAACATAACAGAATATATCATTAAGCAAGGAAGAGGTATCATGTTTAAGCTTAAAGTGTCTGACGCTAAACTCTTAAGAGACATGTCAACAGCAATCTCGATCTTAGTTGATGAAGCAACCTTCAAGATTGAGCCTGAAGGCCTAAAATTGCGGGCGATGGATCCCTCACGGGTTGCCATGATCGATTTTGAATGGCCTAAAACCCTTTTTGAAGAATACGTATGCAAAGAACCAACAAAGATGTGCATCAATATAAGCGAGTTGCTAAAACTTCTCAAACGAGCGGGAAGAGATGAATCGGTAGAGTTAACTTTAGACGACAAGACTGGTCGATTACAAGTAAAAATAGCTGGAAAATACAGTAGAAACTTTACTATGCCAACGCTCGAAGCCTCAGAAGAAGAAGTTCCAACTCCCAAAGTCACTTTTAATGTTAAGGCTAAAACAACAACTCAAGGATTAAGCCAAGCAATCGAAGACGCACAATTAGTAAGCGATCATGTACGCATAGAAGCTGAACCAGAAAAGTTAACCCTCAGCGCTTCCGGCGATTTGATGGGTGCAACCATAACTCTTCAAAAAGGAAACGATGCACTCCTCGACTTGGAAGTAAAAGAAAACGCGAAAGCAACCTTCAGTTTAAGCTACCTTTCTGAAATCATAAAAGCAGCCGCAGCAACATCTGATATCGCCACGCTCGAGTTCTCAACAGATATGCCTATTAGGATTGATTTCCAACAAGCAAAAGAAGGAAAATTGACTTTCTTCCTGGCTCCACGAATCGAAACAGAATAAACCAGCGTTTTCAACCTTTAAAGGGCATTTATCCCCTTAAGTATTTTTTTAGACTTTTAATATTCTTAAAATCTATTCAATTTTTGTTTTCTTAAATGATATGTTAAAGGGTTCCTTATCGTTCGACATATCGGATCAGAAGGGTTCTTACATACTCCATGCGTTTGAAGAGTGTCACAATTGTATGTTATATACGCCTTGATTCTTCCTCCAGTTTTTCCAGCTAGATTTTCCACTTGGTATCGAGTTTTGCTTTCTTTGAAATCTGAAACGTTTGAAAACAGAAGGACTATTGAATCAACACTTACTCCCTGATGTAGCAAATAAGTCACCAAAGTGAATCTTTCAGTGTGTGACAGATGCTCCCCTTTTGATGCTCTGCTTCAGTAAGTAAGTTACACATGGAGGATAATCTGACTCCTGAGCTTTGATTAATCTCTCACTTTCATCGACATTAGGCACTTTTTCCAAAAATTCCTTTCTTATTTCTTCAATATCCTCTTGTATTTCATCAGGCATGCTAGCTGTTTCCTGATTCGCTAAATCTCGATACGATTTTTAACATCTTCCTGAAGAAGCCTAGCCAATTCAACGGGAGTTACTGAAACCCACCCCTTATCAAGTGCTCTATTTACTAGTTTCCATTTGGGAACATGCAACAGCCTTCCCTTTGCCGTACTCTCAAGGTATTTAGAAAAGGAAGCTAAAACTTGCCCGTTCTTATCGTTATTTATTTTCCATTTGAATGCTTTGGCGATTTCAAGAATTACATCTGCCCGTTGCTCTTCTTTGAGATGATTGTTAATACGTTGTGCTTCGAATAAGGCAAAACGTTCAATTAACCTGCGATCACCTACTCCGGCAACGTATAAAATAGCTAAAGGAAAGGATGCTATCTCTGTTTCATCATTCATGAGCTGAGTAGACAGTTGTGATGGATCGAAAGATGCTTTGATTCTTTGTTTTGCTCTCTCTCTTACGCGAGGCAACTCAACAAGCGTTCTATAGTCTAATTCAGACTTAGCAATATGGTCTCTTGCTTGTGGCAAGAAAGGGTATTTCGCCATGTCCGATATGGTTACAGGAATACTAACTCACCTGCATTTGCAACAGCCATCTACTGTCTGATTACTTTAGTATAAGTTAAAAGTTACTAAAGTCTGTGCTAAAGTCTGAGAAGATTGATATATTCGATACCGCATATTAACTAGTAAGTTGCTAGGTTAGCGATGTTTTCCGGTCGCAAATTTGCTGTCCCATGCATAACATAAACGTATTATAAACGAGAAATAAGCTTTATAGCGGTCTCTTCTTTTCTTATATTTGTTAAGATTTATAAGGTAATGTAAACTTGCTAATACAGCAACTAGGTACTAACTGAGTGAGTAGGTATTCATGGGTTACGCGGTAAATGGTAACTTGGCGGTTGATTCAGAGGTTGGTGTACTTCTTCCTACTTATCGTGAAGAGGAAAATATTGAGAATTTAATTCATGAAATTGAAAATTTAAAATTTAAAACTAGCATTCTAGTTATTGATGATTCAAGTCCAGATAAAACAGCTGAAAAAGTATTAAATTTGCAAAAGGAATATGGCAATATTCTTCTTTATAATAGACCTAAAAAATTAGGTTTAGGCTCCGCCATAACAGATGGTTTCAAGATTTTCCTGAATTTACCTCATGTTCCAAAGTATGTTATTACGATGGATGCTGATTATTCACATAATCCACAAGTAATACCTCAATTGGTATCTACAATGAAAAATGGCTGCGGCATTACGATAGGAAGCAGATACATTAAAGGTGGCGAAATAAGAGGTTGGCCCCTAACCAGAAAAGTCATCAGCCGTACAGCAAACGCAATCGCCCAATTTTGTTTCAATTTAGATCTTCATGATTGCACTAGCGGTTTCAGATGTTATTCTACGGATTTTCTAAAAGTTGTTATTAGCAGCTTGCATAGTCAAACCTATGAAATTCAAATTGAAACAATAAGGCAAGCGTCTATAAGGGATTTCAAAGTTAATGAATCTCCAATTTGTTTCGTAAACAGGAAACGTGGAAAATCAAAGCTAACATCAGTTGAATTTAAAAGCTACTTATCCTACATCCTTAAAGTATTACTTAACAACTAACATACCACATTGACTCATGCTTTTTCGCTTCAACAGTTGTAATGCTTAACCTTAAAGGATGGCTAATTTGAAAATTCTTTTCAACTAAATAGTGATTTGTGAATTCGCAGGTAATGTGGAATAAGTTAAATTCTTGTTCTAATCCATTAGTAACGGGCGTTGAAAGAGGAAGTGGTAATGTCTTCTCGAGACTTTGTTTATTCAAAATTTTGTGAATATTACCGCGATTCCTCTACTAAGTATTCCTTCGCCGGTTACTTTGAATCAACGAGAATTTGCTTATTTAATGTTTAAAGAGCGTTTTATGATTAGGCATAAAAGATTTAACAAGATCGAAGATTTTATGGCGGTACTGAGACAGTTTGCGCCATCAGACGTTTACCATTCATGCGCTTATTATGAAAACCCAGACTACGATATGGAAAAGAAAGGCTGGACTGGCGCTGACTTAGTTTTCGACATCGACGCTGACCACATTCCCACCCTCTGCAACAAAATCCATGACGAATTCAAATGCGGGAAATGTGGCTTTAGCGGTAAAGGATTAGCTCCGGAAGTTTGCCCTGCGTGTGAAGGACAAAAATTTGAAACTAAAACTTGGCCTTGTGATCTTTGTTTGCAGTCAGCTAGAGAGGAGACTGGCAAGCTGATAGACATGTTGGAAAAAGATTTTGGGTTCAGCTTAGACGAAATTCGCGTGTTTTTTTCTGGTCACCGTGGTTATCATGTGCATGTTGAAGACGAATCAATAAGAACTCTGGATGGCTTGGCTAGAAAAGAAATTGCTGATTACGTTACAGGTGTAGGTTTATCATTGTTTGAAAAAGATAGTAAGGTAAAAGCGAAAAAGTCTTCCCAAGGATTCAAGCTGGCTGATGCTGGGTGGGATAAGCGGATTAAGGATGGCATGCAAGTTTTTATCCGTAATGCCACAAAGGAAGACTTAAAAAATATTGGGTTGAAAGAGCCTACTACCAGTTTAATTGTTGGAAATAAAGAAAAAATATTACAAAGGAGTTTAACAGATGGCGTCTGGGGCGGCGTGAATAAACTTGGTGATAGTTCATGGAAAAAGATGGCTCTACATGTTAAAGAAGCTCAAACCTCAAAGATTGACACTGTTGTCACGACGGATATTCATCGCTTAATTAGAATGAATGGAACTTTACATGGTAAGACTGGATTAAAAAAAATCGAGTTTCCAGCTAAGCATTTGCATGATTTTGATCCCTTCACTGAAGCCGTAGTTTTTAAAAAGGGAAAAGCGAAAGTGTTAGTCTCTGATGCTCCAGAATTTAGATTGGGCGGAGAAACCTTGGGTCCTTACAAAAATGAAACAGTTGATTTGCCCGTAGCAGCCGCAGTTATGCTTATCTGCAAAGGTAGAGCAGAGGTGACAAATTGAATGTATGATGAACTGTATGCTGTTTGGCAACGCGAAACCCAAGATCATGCGCTTGGAGCCTTGCCATCTGATTTCTATGTTCGAATTGCTGATTACTTGAAAAGAATCAAAGAAGAGAACAGAATGCTTGACCGAAAATCGATCAAAGCAACGTTGCTTGAACATGAACTGACGCATGTTAAGCGCATGCTTAATGAACTGGTTTGGCTGCGGTACAAGAAGCTTGTTAAGATGACGCATGACAGTCAAAAAGTAAACTCGGAACTTTTGGCTCTCGAAGAAGCCAAGATTTTTGAGCTTTTTGTTCCTTTTACGGATGGTTATCAAAAATTCGCTAAAGGACTTTTGCAGGGGCAAATTTCAAAGGTTGACGTGGAGGTGCCTCATAAACGAGCAAGTCTGCGGTTCGCGAAAACCGTTCCAGCAATTATAGGTGCTGATATGAAGACCTATGGACCGTTTGCAGTAGAGGATGTTGCTTCTGTGCCTATTGAAAACGCTAAACTCTTGGTTAAACAAGGCATAGCTGAATTAATTGAAACCTCTTAAGAATCCTTAAGAGGTCTTTTTCCTTACATGTTATTAGCATTAATCATGCATGGATACATTGAAAAAAGTACTTGCTTATTTAAGCAGCCTTCAAATGGAGATGTTCTTCAATCTCCGTAAAAGTGAAAATACACGTCTAAAACATGCTTTTTTGTTAAAAAGCGAAAAAGTATAAGAATGCGTACGTTACTTCTATGCAAAGTCGGTGTGTTTAAATTGAATGTTCCCAAGGAAGTTAAGACTTACTGTCCGAAATGCAAAACTCATCAAGTTCACGCAGTTACTCTATACAAGGCTGGAAAACGAAGAGCCTTAGCTAAAGGCGAACGCCACCATGAACGAGAAAAAAAAGGGTACGGTGGACAAAAATATCCTCTTCAAAGAGAATTCGCTAAAACCACAAAAAAACAAACTCTGCGCTTAAAATGCAAAGTCTGTGGTTTCATGCGGCATAAAGATGGAATTCGCCTAAGAAAACTGGTTATTCAATAATTAATGGAGAAAAAGTTATGACTGAATGGAACAAGTTTATTCCCAAACCACAAAGTAGCTTCCTGCGAGTAAAATGCTTAAAATGCGGAAACGAACAATTAGTCTTCAGCAACGCCGTCAACAAAGTCACCTGTAACGTGTGCGGTGAAACACTTGCTGAACCAACAGGCGGCAAAGCAAAAATTAAAGGGGAAATTCAAGCAGTTCTCGAATAAGAAGTGAAATTTAAAATGGCTGAGCGTAAGCCTGAATGGCCAGAAACTGGAGATTTAATAATTGCCACTATAGAAACTGTAACTGATTATGGTGCTTACGCTAAACTTGACGAGTACGATAAACGAGGGCTTGCTTCATGTTTCTGAAATTTCTTCTTCTTGGATAAGAAACATCAGAGATTTTGTCCGAGAAGGACAAAAAATGGTTCTTAAAGTTTTAAGAGTTGACCTAGAAAAAGGACACATTGACCTTTCGCTTAGGACGAGTTACTAAAAGAGAAAGAATCGAAAAAGTTCTTTCGTGGAAAAAAGAAAGAAAAGCAGAAGCGCTACTCCGGGGTGTTGCAGAAAAAGTTGGATTGACCACTGATGAAGTTTATGAGAAAGCAGGAGCATTAGTGGAAGAAAAATTTGGATTGTATGAGGGCTTTGAAAAAGTCAGTTATTGATGGGCCTGAAGCGTTAACGAAAATTGGTGTTCCCGAAAATATTGCCAAAGCTTTTGCAGAAGTAGCTGAAGAACGAATGCAGGTTAAAATGGTTAAAGTGAAAGGTGTTCTTGAAATTCGTTGCATGAAACCTAACGGAGTAAAAATTATAAAAGATGCATTCCTAAAAGCTAAGTCTGAAAAGAAAAATGCGGCGGTAAGATTCTATGTTATTGCAGCACCAAAATACAGCATTGAAGCATTAGCTGAAGATTACAAGCGAGCAGAAGATGTTCTGCAAAAATCTGCACAAAATGTTTTGTCAAACATCACCAAAGCTGGCGGACAAGGCACTTTTAGAAGGGAAAAATAGTTGGTTTGGCTTTTACGAAAATGCGTTAAATGCCAAAAGTACACGTTAAACAAGAATAATTGCCCTTATTGTGGTGGTAACGTTCGAATTCCGCATCCAGCAAAATTTTCGCCTGATGACAAGTATCTAAAGTATCGAATGGCTATGAAAAGGAGTGCAGTTCAGAATGAAGGAAACATACATTAAAGAATTCGAGCAAATCGAACCAAATAATCCCGTTCTTATTGAAGGGCTTCCAGGATTAGGGCTTGTAGGCAAAATAGCCATCCGTTACCTAATCAAACAATTAAACGCTAAAAGAATCGCTCATCTTTATTCTCCGCACTTTCCATATTTTGTTCTTGTTAACAAAAAAGGAAATGTGCGTCTGCTGCGTGGAACATTCTACTATCTGGAAAAACCCTAATGAAACAAACGATTTAATCCTATTCACTGGAGATAGCCAATCGCAAACAATTGAAGGTCAATACGAAATCGCCGACACAATGCTTGATTTCTCGCAAAAACATAACGTGAAAACAATCGTGACTATAGGCGGCTATCGAATGGAATCAAAAGAAAAACCAAAAGTGTACATTGCAGCAACCTCAAAGGAACTCTTGGATAAAGCTATTCAAGCAGGAGCAGTATTAAGCAGTTCTGGAAGTCCAATTGTGGGCACAGCAGGATTAATACTTGGGTTATCTCGTTTCAAGAAAATTGATGCTCTTTGCCTTTTAGGTGAAACACGAGGTTATCTGCCTGATCCTTTGGCGGCAAAAAGTGTTTTGGAATTTTGAGGTCAGCTTTCAACTTTGAATTAGACTTAACTGGCTTAGATAAGGAAATCGCAAAAGCTGATACCATGGTGACTCGCCTGCAACAGATTGAAGAAAAAAGAGCTATTCAAGCAGAAGAAACAAGAAAAGAAGAAGATAAAAAAACCACTTATATTTCTTAAAATCCTAAGCATTTCGTATTGCTGTTTTATTGCTTGTTTTTAGGTTTTCTTTAGGCATCCTTCTCGTGGTTCATAGATTGTGCCTTCGCGTAGTAGTTGGCTTATCATGCGTTCAATTTCGCCTCTTGGAATGTTGTGTTTTGTCTCCAACTCAGTCACTAGTCTGTCTTTTTCAACTATGCCGCTTTCTTTCTCCATTTCCATCAGTACTGAAATAACTATGTGTAATCTGTCTCTGATGCTCTTTGGTTTGCCCGTCATGATTAGGTCGATGTCAACTTTGTATGAGGATAAGTCTATTCCAACTTCTTCCAGGGACCGTTTCATTATTGCGATTGCTGCTTCAGCGTCTTCAGCGGTTACTTCTTTTCGTAGAGCGACACGTGCTCTTGCTTCAGATACTCGGACAAGTGATTCAAGTTGACGTGCAGTAATTGCAACTGGTGAACCTTCTGTTTCACTGGCTCCACGCATGGCTAAGTAGAAGTTGCTTAGTCGTTTCTCAGCTTCTTCACTTAACACTGGCTTAATTCCTTTGGCGTAACTGACATACTTTCGCAATAAGTCTGAATCTACTTGTGCTTCTACGGGGCTTTCTCCTTTTCGGTGAATTTCAAGAATATGTTTTGACATTTTTCCGTCTGAATCTTTGTTAGGCACATCTCGTAAAACAAAAATCAAGTCAAATCGTGACAGGATAGTGACTGGCAGTGAAATGTTTTCTGCAACTGTCCTGTTCGGTTCATATCTGCCTAAAGATGGGTTGGCTGCTGCAAGAATTGCGGTTCGAGCGTTCAAAGTGGCGACGATGCCTCCTTTTGCAACTGAAACCGTGTGCTGTTCCATAGCTTCGTGGATTGCAACTCGGTCTTCAGGACGCATTTTATCCATTTCGTCAATGCAGGCAATTCCTTTGTCGGCTAGCACGAGAGCTCCCGCCTCCAGCGACATGCTTCCGCCTTTTTCTCGGACGACTGCGGCGGTTAAGCCTGCTGCGGTTGTTCCTCTTCCTGAAGTGTATAATCCTCTTGGCGCTATTCTTGCTATGTACTGTAAGAGTTGTGATTTGGCTGTGCCTGGATCACCGATTAAAAGAGCATTCATTTCTCCTCTTATGGTTATGTCTGGAAGGCTTTTTGATACTCCGCCGAAAAGCAGGTACATTATTGCTTCTTTAATGTGTTCATAGCCGAAGATTGAGGGTGCGATTGATCTGATTATTTTTCTGTGCACCCATGGGTCTTTTGAGAGAGCTTTGATTTTTTCTTCTTCTTCTGGGGTTGGAGGTGATGTTTCTGGTTCTTTTCCTAAGACTTCTATTGAGTTTGCATCTAATTGGAGGATGAATGTGCGGAGTTTTCCCATTCCCATTAGTGAAGGGGCGAAGGCTCGTACGGTTCCGACTATTGAAACGTGGTCGCCTGGTCTTGCAACATCCACTATTTCATCGCCGACAAGTTTAACGCTTAGGGTGCGTGGAAGTTGTCCTGGTGGGAGTTCTTCGGGTCTTTCTTGTAGACGTATGTCTTGTGAATCTATGAATGTTGATTCTTCCTGGACGAATTCGAATGGTCCATCTTTTCCACAATCAGGTGCTTGCGCAGACTGCGGGTGCTTTGAGGAATTGTCCTGTTTGTTCTACTTTGTTGATTGTTCCGCATCTTTTGCATTTGAATGCTCCTTGCAAAACCATTGGGCGTACTGGTGTGGCTCTGACTACTATGCCTTCAACCATTATTAGTTTGCTCATTTGTTTTGAGCCGAGTTTTCGCAGCTGTTCTCTTCCAAGTAGTTGCCGAATTCTAACTATTACTTTTTCTATTTTTTCTGCGTATTCTGGATCTTGAATCCTCAGTTGCGCGTAGGCTGCGTTTCCAGCGTGCTGCAGGTATTCTTCAGGCTTGTTTAGCAGGAGTTCTGCGAGTTGATGGTCAAATCCGTAAAGCTCCTCGAAGTCAACGGTGACTGATGTTTTTCCAGTGATCGACATTTGCGAGATTCTTTGACGGTATTTCTCCTTCTTGAAAAATTCGAGAAAAAGTTCTTGAGGGTCAACCATCTCTAACTCTTTAGCCATCAAATTCACCTGCCGAGTTCAATTTCCAGAATCTTGGTTTTCCACTCGTTGATTAGTTTGCAGAGTTGCTCGAAAATCAGTTTTTCTTCAGGTGTGAATTTTTTTCGCAGCTGATCGCTTTGTGTGGGTGCAGAGGCTAAAGCAATTATTTTCTTTAGACGCAACTGCAGTATGTCCTGAGCCAAATGCTTTGTCTTTTCGAATTCCTGTGCTTTTATCGGTTGTTTAGTTAGTTCTTCTTTTGCGTCTGCTAAGTAGCGGCGAAGTTTCGGGTAAAAATCCTCTGGTAAGTCGGATATTTGTCCAGGTATTTGTACGCCTTCTTTCCACTGGATCTTGTAGAGTTTGGTTGAATCTAAACAGTCATCCTCTCGAAAATGAACTATTCCAGCAGCAGCTAACTCTTTTGCTGCCCAATAATAAATTTCATACTCGTTTCCTTCGTCAAAGGGACCTACCTTTAATCCTGCCAGTTTAATTTCAGGTTGATTTCTGTTCGCCACTATTTTGACAAGCGAATTCTCAAAGCAGAAATCCAACGTGGATATTTTCTCTGGCATGTCCCTTCTTCCTCCCAAGTCTGAATGCTTTTGTGGGGTTCAACAGATAATGCAAAAACTGTTTTAAGGGTTGCGTAAAAGCGAATCTTAAGCAAAGGAGCACTGATCTACCAATCGCTTTTCAACTATATTGAAAGATGGCAGTATTGGTTTCCTTACAGGCGATATCAAAAGAGTTGAGCTGCTTTCGTCAGTGAAAATGAGGAAGATTTAATTCCGCTTTGAGAAGCATACAATTCAGGACCTATGGTCTAAGTGGTAACTATGTCTAAGCAACCGATTGGTAATTGGAAAATAGAAGGATTAGCGGCAGAAGGCCCTGATCCAAAATTCGCTGATAAGTTGATGCTTTTTGGCCAGTTTATTGGCGACTGGGATATTGTTAAGGCGCGCTATGTTCAGGCGGATGGCACGTGGGTTCAGATGAGAGGGCAGGTTCATTTCGGCTGGATTCTAAACGGGTCAGCAATTCAGGATGTTTGGATGGGCTGTCCTGAAGGCCAAGACAAAATGGTTCTTTTCGGGACAACGATTCGGTTTTATGATTCCAAGATTGATGCTTGGCGCAGTACTTGGCTATCTCCTCTTAAAGGCTTAGTGCAGATGTTTATTGGCCGCAAGGTCAAAGATGAAATTGTTCTTGAACTTCAAAACAGTGACATTCCAGAGAAGTGGATTTTTCTGAAATTACGTCAGTGTCTTTTCGGTGGCGTTCTGAAGAAACACATGACAATGGCAAGACTTGGCTATTAACTGAGGAAATGCAGATACGAAAGGCTAAAAGAGCCTAAGTTGAGAAAAGAAAAGTGCTTGAAGATTAAGCATTATTGCACTAATGTGCATAGGGTTCAAATTCCCCTGTTCACTCAAGTAGTCTTTTTGACTTTAGCCAATTTTGAGTATTCAAGGGGTCGGATGATTTTGACGTTTTTGATTTTTTTCCAGTCTGCGAAATCTTCTGTTATTATCGTGTCTAAGCCTCTATTCCTCATGCATGCGGCGTGAACAGCGTCGTAGCTTACGTTTGATTCTTGCATTATGGTGGCTGCGGTTTGAAGTATTCTTTCGTCGATTTGTATCATGTTTATGGGTAGTGAGAAAAACGCCGTAAGCGCTAAGGCTGCCTTTTCAGGGTTTATCCTCGCGAGGGAACCGAGGAGTTCTATGGGAACTAGAAAGCCGCAGTTCGCTTCGATTTTTTTGTTCTGGATGTCGTCGATTATGCGCTTGCAGGCTTTGCCGTAGATTGGGTGAGCCAAAGCAGAATAGTCAAAAATGTTAGTGTCAACGTAGTAACTCAATTAGTGTTCCTTCTGCTTCCTTGGCCGCTTTCTTTTTTGTGTGAGGTGTGGTTGGTTCCAGGATTCTTCAACGAGCCGAGTCGCGTCGATGTCCATAGGTTTGCCAAAAAGATTCCAGAGCGTATCGGAAGGATTGCTAATATGAGCGGTCGTCTCCATTATTATGCGTTTGTCCTCAGATTTTACAACGAGTTTGTCGCCAATTTTAATTCCAATTCTGGAACGTACGCTTTCTGGTATGGTGACTTGGTATTTTCTTGTAACTTTAACCTCTTCGCCCAAAATTAAATTCCGTCCATAAAAGGGGTAGTACGGCAGTAGTACTTAAGAATTATGCAGATTGCTTCAACCTCAGCCTGGTGTGGACGCTCGACTTGTAAGCAAGAAGTCTGGAGTTCAAATCCCCGTCAGTCCACTCCAACGCACTATGGCGTGTCACGATGCTAGTGCAAATCCCCACCAGTTAAATTCCATCTCCTCTTGCCAGATTAAGTTTCTATAACGCGTTTGCTACTGGCACACAGGACTTTTGACCTCTCGATTTAGTCGCAAATAGCAAGTGAAGAATGAGGTAGCGCGTGAAGAGAAAAATTGATTATGTGCGACATGTCTAGTATTTCCTTAAAGTTTCAAGGATGGTTTAAAGATGGAGGCGGTTAAGAAAATAAGAGAGGCGCTGGGTATTGAAAGGGAAGCAGTGGGAGTTAAATACACCGATGATCTCCCTACAGCCAAGCTTGCTGAGGGTCAATATACTGTATGTAATGGTATATTAGAGGCTGCTGATGGCAAAGTGATAATGCTCTCCAAGGAGACCTGCTCTTGCCCTGGAGGAAGAACCCATATTGGGCTTGTTGAAAGAGTAGAGATACCGCTTAAATTTCTTGTTGAAGGGGAGAAGCTTTGGTGTGATGTTAAGACGGCGACTCGGTCGCGTATTGAATCTGAGAAGATTGCTAAACCACTTATTGGTATTGCAAGCAAGGTCTTTCTTTATCCGATCAGCAAAAACGTCTTTGTGCCCGATTTAGTTATCTTCCTTGTGAATGCAGAACAGGTTTCGAGACTTGTTACGTTGGCTCAGTTCTGGGATGGCAAGACTCCGTCGTTTGAGATGAGGGGGTCGCTTTGTTGGAGCAGCATAACCTACCCGCTTGTGTCAGGTAACTTCAATGTTACTGTTGGTGACATAAGTGCAAGGAGAATGGCAGGATGGGACCAGAACATCATTATTGTAACAATTCCGATGGAGAAAATAAAAGGATTAGCTGATGCCGTTGATAAGAGCACGGCTGGAACAGCTAAGCCTTCTAGCCAGTTTATCAAAATTACCGAAAAAATGGGTTCAAGGAAAAAATAGACCTCGCTCGCTCATTTCAGTTAATTTATGGAACCGAGTTAAGCACGATTGCAATGCCGAAGGAGAAATCGCGTTAAGTGGCAACAAAAGAGTTCGGCAGGTCGTCAAGCATGCGTTAATTTTTTATAGTTGATTCTCTCGAAGAGAAGCTGGTGACGGAAATGTTTAGAAAAAGCAAAGCAGACGAGGTTGGTAGATTCTACGCCTTGCCCCTGCAGAAAAATGAGCTCGCAGTTTTTTATTTAGGTGTATCAGGTTTCATCATAAGAAGCCTTAACCAAGCAGTCCTGTTTGACCCTGCAGGGATGCTGAAGGATGACGAAGTAAGCGCCCTAAAGACTGTTAATCTGGTTCTTTTTACGCATGACCATGCAGATCATTTCTCGTCAGGAAAAACGCAAGCGATCTTCAAGGCAACGGCGGCTTCAGTTCTTGCCGAGCCTAAAGTGGCCAACAAACTTAAGGGGAAACTGCCCTCTGATAAACTTGTAAGCGCAGAGAACGGCAAAACCTACACTTTAGGCGACGTCACTGCGACAGCCATCCAGGGAATTCATCGTGGCCCAATAATGCTCTATCAAATAAAAATGGACGACATAACATTGTTTCATGCAGGCGACTCTGGGTACGTGAACCTCAAAGATTATCCTTCTCAAGTAGCCATTGTTCCTGTTGGAAGATTGTCCCCAACAGCTTCACCTGAAAACGCCTACAAAATGGTAATTGATGTTAAGCCAGCCGTCGCGATAACTATGCATGGATCAGACAAACAGAAACAACAGTTTGAACAAAAAGTCAAAGAAGGAATGCCCCAAACTTCAGTCATAATAATGGCGCCATATACAGCCAAAACCATACAGGTTCCCCACTGAAAGCAAGCATTATTACACTCAAGGGGGGCATGTCTCAATTTTCTTTCAGTTAAGGCCACAATCCCAGTGTTTTTATTCCGTTTGCAACTCTTCCGACGCCTAGCATTAGTGCTCCTGTGCGCATGTCGTAGCCTTCTTTTTTTGCTAGGGCTTGAACGTCGTCGTATGCTTTTGTCATTTTTACTTCTAGTTTTTTGTTGACTTCTTCGAGTGTCCAGTGTTCGCGGGTTAAGTTTTGTACCCATTCAAAGTAGCTTGCTGTTACTCCGCCGCTGTTAGCTAAAATATCTGGGATTAGGCAAACGTCTTTTTCGTATAATGCTTTGTCTGCTTCTGGTGTTGTTGGTCCGTTTGCTGCTTCTGCCACCATTTTAGCTTTGATTTTGTCAGCGTTTTTTCGGGTGATTTGGTTTTCTAAGGCAGCAGGTATCAGCACATCGCATCTGAGTTCTAAAAGTTCTTCATTCGTCATATTTTTGCAGTTCTTGTAGTTTTGCACTGAACCCGTTTTCTCCTTATGCGAAAGTACATCAGGCGGGTTTAAGCCGTCTTTGCAGTAGATTGCGCCTGTTGAATCGCTTACAGCAACGACTTTGCAGCCGATTTCTTTGGCTGTAACTGCTGCATGGTACCCAACGTTGCCAAAGCCTTGGATTGCAACTTCAGCGTTCCCAAGTTTGAGACCCATCTGCGTGGCTGCTTGCTTAACACAGTGTATTACGCCTCTGCCTGTAGCTTGGATTCTGCCTTCTGAACCGCCGATTTCCACAGGTTTGCCAGTTACACATTCGGGAACACTGTAACCCTTAAACTGACTGTACGTATCCATAATCCAAGCCATAGTTTGACCGTCAGTGTACATATCTGGCGCTGGAATATCCCTATGCGGTCCAAGGTAATCGAAAATTAAGCTGACGTATCTTCTGGTTAATCGTTCAAGTTCATGCTTGCTTAATTTTTTTGAGTCAACACAGACTCCGCCTTTTGCTCCACCGAACGGAATATCCGCAATAGCGCACTTCCAAGTCATAAGCATAGACAAAGCAGTAACCTCATCAAGAGTAATGTTCGGATAATACCTGATCCCGCCTTTGAATGGTCCACGCACATCCCAATGCTGAACCCGAACCCCGTTGAAAACGCCGATAGACCCGTTATCCATACGAATGTCAATTGAGACCAGTATGGAACGTTTCGGTTGACTAAGCATCTTGTGGATTCCAGATTCAAGTTTTAATTTTTTAGCTGCAAGTTCAAGTTGAGCTAGAGCAACAGTTAAGGGTGTATGTTCTTCTGTCATAAACAAGCACTCTGCAACAAATGTTAATCATGAATAACTAGATAAGAATTACCTTACAGGCAACTCGTGTTTTAAGAATTCTGGATTTCTATATGCTTCGAAAACTAATTCAGGAGTAATCATCCCGCGTGTTTATTGTATTGAGTTCAACGGTGGAGGCTTAAATAGCTTTTAATAGCCATAAGCTCAATGTACTGGTTGTTGATGAAATGTGACCTTCAAACATGAATCACATTTAAAAGTGGACATGGGTGAATTGAAAGGTGAAAGAGAAGGTCTTTCAAGTTTTATGCTTTCTCAGTTTAATCTGAACTCCTCATCAAGCAACGAAGGATTGCAGTTAAATACAGAAAAAGTCTCCCCTCAAGAACTGAAAAGGATCGTTAACAAGTTCCTTTACCATCAGAACTTAAATAACACTTACTGGGTTAGACTCGAAAAAAACGTCGTCAAAATAAACAAGTATAAACGCCACAAAAAAATCAAAGAAAACAAGCATCCTCTGAAGCCAATCATGTATTCACCTTATGAACACAGCTGGTACATTCCCAGATCAAGAGCATAGGTCCTCTGTCTTTTAGGTCATCAATAAAGAGACACGAGGCCACACAGCATACGTTGACATGTATGCTCATCCTTTAAATCATCACCAAAACTTCTATCGGCAAGTCTACCACGACAGCTGCCTTTCGCTATGAGACTTTTCGAACTACTTTGATTCGACTTGGTCTTGCGTTCTCTCAAGAACTCTTCGAATAGCCGCGACAACCCGATCAGGTCGATCTTCTTGAACAGAGTGCGAGGCATCATCAAGGGTCTCAGTTTCCTGCATCTTGAGAAATCCTTGCCACTTTTTCAGTTCTTTAGGTCCGAAACCTGGATCGTTCTTATCCCCCCAGAGAATTTGTGTTGGCAGGTCACTAAGAATCGGGAGTTTTGACTCAATCTTTCCCAGCCACGCATGCGCTTTTCGGATTTGCCCCGGGAAAATATAAGTGGGTTTTCTTGAGTCCACCGTCGGGAATGGGTCGGTATAAGCTTTTCTCAAACTAGGTGTAACCTTTTCCTTGTGGAAAATCCCATCGGGTAACATCGCTTTTGCAAAGTAATTTCGGTGTGTTTGAAGCCAGTACCCGAGGGGCCATCCTCCCATCACAAGGGAGAATAGTCTTTGAAGAAAGGATGCGGGCCATGCCCAAGTGTTCATCACCACAAGGCCGCGAAGGTTCGATCTATTCTGAACTGCATAGTTCATACCAATGGGTCCACCCCAATCTTGAACCACAAGGACGATGTTCTTTAATTCCAAGCGACGGATCAATTCGAGGACCGCCTCTGATTGTTCTTGGGGTGTAAACCCATATTGAGAAGGTGCTTTTGACATCCCGAATCCCGGATAATCCAAAGCGATTAAGCGACATTCTCCTCGCAATTCCTTAATGATATTTCTGTAAATATACGACCACGTGGGATTTCCGTGAAGAAGCAGAACGGTAGGTCCTTTTCCCTCATCAAGATAATGAATATACCCATCACGATAAGACAGCCAATTGTCCCTGAACGGGTATTCTGAGACATCTACTTCAAATGGCCTTTTCATAAGTGTCTAATCCTTCAGTCATAATTTCTTGACCCGCATTCAAACACACTGGCTCAGGAGTAAAGACCCGCATTCTCGAATATCTTCGAGTTTGCGGTTTCCTTTTAAGTTATACTTAGCGGTTCCATTCCGCTGACTAAGATAGGTAACTTACGACTATAAATGTTCACATCATAATGAAGATATGATCGCCACCCTATTGATAGCGGTTCTTAAACGAGGATTCGCTTAATTTTTTAGGTGAATTCCACCGGACCCGCCGCTCCAGAGATTGCAACATTCAAAAAGAAAAAGGAAAGTTGCGGAGAAAGGGAAAATTGGCGATAACGACCGCACGTTTGGGGTCAAAGCCGTGATGCGTGCTCGATCGCGTTTGGCTTGAGAACACTTGAAGCTGGCTTTATGGTATAGTTGCACGCGACAATTCTTAGCCCTGCTAAGTGGCTCTTGAGCACGTTTTCGATAAGCGGTAGCTGTATGGCACGCGAATTTGATGGATGTTTCTGCAAAAATTTCCTTAAGCGTAAAACTATTTCCTTCGAGTTTTAACTAAAAGAGGCGTTTTTTGAGCAGATTCTTATCCAAGAAAATCACTTTTACTGCACTTTTTGCAAATTTTACTACTAACAATCAGGAGCGTTTTTTTATATCCCTCCTTCGCCCTCTCTTAATGGAGATGCTAATGTCTTTCCATCTCCAAATGTTAGGAGCTCTTCCGCTACAGCGTTCCTAGCGTTAGGAGAGCGTGAACTACATGTCTTTTGATTTCTTTCAAAATTTTCCATGCACTCACTTCTCGGAATTTCCTGATTTTTACCAATTCTTTCAATCTTCAATAGTGGGCTGTTGCAGGTTTGACTGCTTCAACTGGCGTATTAGCGTTATGATTTCAAACAGGTCAATTTTAAGCATACTTTAATAGTTATAGCTCCATGTATTTGTCGTCGATAAAATTGGTCTTCAAACATGAATCTCATTTAAAGGTGGACATGGGCGATCTGCAAGGCGAGAAAGAGGCTCTTTCAAGTTTCATGCACTCTCAGTTTAACCTAAACTCATCATCAAGCCACGAAGGGTTAGAGTTAAACGCAGAACAGGTTTCCCCGCAAGAACTGGAAAGGATCGTGAACAAGTTCGTTTACCACAAAAACCTGAACAACGCTTACTGGGCAACTCTTGAAAAAAACGTAGTCAAAATAAACAAGTTTAAACGCCACAAAAAAATCAAGGAAAATAAGCATCCTCTAACACCATCAATCATCAAACATGGCTGGTAAAAAACTTAACAAACAACCAAAGTCTTGCAAAATAACCTCGAGGTCTCAAGAAAATGCTCCAGATGCGTTGGGCGCCCCTTCAGGAATGAACTGAGTGATGTCCCAGTACTCAACAATCTTGTTACGTTTGAAACGGAAAAGATGAATCTGCCGCAACCCGCCTTCACCCGGGTTGGAACCGGATAGTACCGTGTGCACTGCAACAAGGTCTCCTTCAGCGAGCACCCGCCGTATAGAAAGTTTAAAGTTAGCTTTTGAACCCTTCACTATTCCTTCACTGCCACGTTTTTGCACCTCAATCATCGCATCTGTCAACGCATCCATGTCGCCAACAGTATAGGGATTATGCGTTAAGCAATTAGAAGCAAAGAAAACTAAGCCGTCTTTAGGTTTGCCCGCAGCAATTAAACTTAGAAACTTAACCGCAGCTTCTTTACGCAACCTGTGAGCATCATTCTTTGGCACCTTAAAAAGCAATTCATACTCCATGCTTACCACAATAATATAACCCAAAGAAAAAAATTAAACATTTCCAAAAAATGACTTTGAACACTCATAATTATCTCCAGAATAACAACTTTTCTGCGCTCCATCTTTTCAGTTTCACACAGAAACATCACACCGTTATAATTTTTCAGCATTCACAATACTGCTCCCAGAATTACCAGGATTTTTTCCAGATTTTCCATGTTATTCATGGGTTTTCCTCGTTTTCAGGACATTTCTGGACATTTCCAATTAAAACTGCAAGGCCTCGAGCCTTTCGTATCCTTTGTTCTTCCAGGGTTAGAAAGGGCAGCCTGCAGGAGAACCAATTTCTAGACTTTTTTCACTTTGTTTATACTTTCCCCTTCTGCTGCTGGGTTTTCCGAGATTTTCAGGCCATTCCAAATTTTGAATTTGAAGGAATTTCTATGATTTTGCAGGTTACGCAGTTAAAAAAAGAAAGCAAGACAAATCAATAAGCCCTAACAAAACTAGTTCTTAACCGCTTCTTCCAAAATCAAGCACTGGGGACATACACAACTGAAAGGAAGATTCTTAGTAGAACACAAATCACAATAGCTGCAATCGGAGCAAGGAAAATCTTTTCCACAAACCGTACAACTCTGCGAGAAAAGCACCTCAATCTTCAAAATATCCGAAAGCGCATCAATGACTTTTTCAATATTATTATAACTGCTAAACGAATAAACGCCCTGCTCCCGATTATACTCCACTCCCATCCTCATCAGCGAAACAAATTTTTCTTTTTCAATCCGCGGCAATTTGAAAGATTTCTTGTTCAGAACAACCATCCATTTTTCCTCCTAAAACCTGTTCATGTTTAGTAAGTGATCAACTTCTTCAGGCGTAAACTCAAAGTAGCCAATTATCGGGTCAGTTTTTCTTCTTTGAAGAATGCTCTTAACAAGGGGAACAAAATCTTCCTTGGCAGTTCTTTTGGAAACATGGCACCGTGCTCCTATCTTGCCACATATACTATCAAGCATGGTCCGTTTACCCTTACTCCAAAACAAAGAAATAATCCTAATCGGCGGCATAATAAAATCAAAAGGCTTATACGTTTCAGGCGAAACCGCTGCAGCCTGAGCAAGACAATTAAAATAATACTTTAACAGATGCCAGCTCTCAGTACCGATTCTTCCCCGAAAAACATCCGCTTGAGAAACAAACTCATAACTAGCAGCTAAGTCAACTACGTCAATGTAGCGCTTGGGCAAATTATCGCCAATCGACAACATTAAATCGTCATAGTCAACGTTTGAGCGGCTCAGCAAGATTGAAGCATCATTGAAGGATTTTGCCGAAAAGTACTGTTTCAGCGTTTCATACATGTTCATGTCTTGGTTTCTAAAGCCAAGCATTTCCGTATCCTTCATTGTAAGCGTCTTGTCTGTTTCGCTTAAGCTTTGTAAATCGTTAATTGCAGATCGTACGTCGCCTCGACTGTTCAACGCAATTTTTTCAAGCGCCTTAAATTCTGCTTTCACGCCTTCACTTTTACAAATCTTCTGCAGCGTCAAAATTATTAGGGGTAAACGAACTTGTTGGAACCTAATCAAGGCGCAAACTTTCTTTAACGGTCTAAGCTTTTCAATATCAGGATCATTAGCAGCCATAATCACTGGAACCCTGGAATTCTCAACTATCTCTATTATTGCGGAAACTCCTCCTCGATCCTCATTCCCAGCGATGCCATCCACCTCGTCAAGAAAAACTACGTTGCCTTTGCTATCAGACGAGAAAGTGTCTAAGCCGACGTATGAGGTTGCTTTGCCCGCAACTTTATTTATTGCTTTTTCAGTACGCGTATCACTCGCGTTCATTTCGATAACTCGAAAGCCAAACTCGTTAGCGGCAGCATTAACAAGCGTAGTTTTCCCTACACCAGGAGGTCCATAAAGCAAGACTGCTTTTTTCGTATGCCGCTTATTCCTAAACCATTCAATAAACGCCGCTTTCGCTTCATCGTTACCAACAACGTCAGCTATCTTATGTGGCCTGTACTTTTCAACCCATAAAAGGTCATCTTTCAAGTATCTTCCCCTTTGGATGCCTTCCCAATTTTGGCAAACTGGGCTAACAACGCGCTTAACTGTATGTCGCTGTTGGCTCCTTGAGTTAAACGATAATCGTATTCACCGATAATATCACTCAATTCCGCCTTCTGCTCCATCGAAATGTAAGATAACTTGAAAAGCTCCCGCTGCATCTGACGAATAATATCCGAACCAGAAAAACCAAACGAACCCATCAAATCATACATTATCTTTCTCGCTTCAATAAAATCACCATTCAAGGCTTTATTTAGCATCATTTGAACCTGCTTCGGACTGGCTTCACCGATTACTTGAAGAACAGTCTTCTCATCCACCACGCCTCCCTGCTCCTTGTACACAGCTGCCGTCTGCAAAGCATTAATAGCATGCCTTAAGTCACCCTCAGAATAATCAACTATTCTCTCCGCCGCTTCAGATGACAAATTAACCTTCTCCCTCTTAGCAATAACCTGCAAATGCTCTACCATCGCATTCCTATCAAGCTTCGAAAACCGAAATACTGCACAACGGCTCTGAATCGGCTCGATAATCTTGCTCGATTGATTACAAATCAAAATAAACCTGGATGTTCGGGAACCTATCTCCATTATTCTTCTAAGCGCAGTTTGAGCTGGACCAGTCATCTGATCACATTCATCAAGCACAATCAAGGCAAACGGGACATCGCCAAAACCTGAACGACTATAACGCGAGAAATCCTTTACCCTATCCCGTACAGTATCAATTCCCCTCTCATCAGAAGCGTTCAACTCAAGCGTAAAAGATTTCCAATTTGAACCGAACAATTCATGGGCAATGCAGAGGGCAACAGTTGTTTTTCCCGTGCCAGGTATACCAGTTAACAGTAGATGCGGCATTGTTTTTGGGTTTTTCAAAAAAGCCTTGAGACTCTCAACAATGTCCTTTAGATCCACAACCTCATTTAGAGTTTTAGGACGGTACTTTTCAACCCACATTAATGCTTCTTCGCTTGTCGCCATGAATTACTCACCAAATAAATGTAGGCTTAACTTGTTTTGCATTCTTAATTTACTTTTCCATGATTTGAAGAAATAAAACTGGCGAATTCTATGACCCTAAAGCTGAAAATTAGCCGACTTTACTTCCTTCTGTTATATCCTTTTCAGGGATAAGCACAGTTACATTGCCATTTTCATCCTCAGCAGCTAAAATCATGCATTGAGATTCCAAACCTGCTAACATACGCTTCTGCAAATTCAACAAGAAAACACATTTTCTTCCAATCAAATCCTCAGGCTTATACCATTTTAAGAGTCCTGCTATTGCTTGCCTTTTCTCCGATCCAAAATCAACCATGATCCGAATCAATTTCTTGCTATCTGGAACAGGTGATGCCTCAATTATTTTCCCAACGCGAAAATCCAATTTCTGAAAATCTCCAAATGTAACTTCAGCCATTTTCTCATCCACCACATTTGCGATAGTCAACGCTTAAGATAATGTTTTTGTCTAAACTTTAACGTGTTCTTCTAAAAGTCTTCTTTCCTTCGTTGCTAACCTGTGAGCTTGCAACAGAGGCTCAGGAATGCGGCTTCTTGAACAGTGATTAACGATTTTTATTGCTGTTTCAAGGGAAACCATGTGACCCACGCTCACGTATAATGGTTTTAAACCCTGCTTAGTTGTTACCACTGCCCCCACAATCTCATCCTTATCAATCAATAAGACTCTATCATTGACTTTAACTGGTTCACCGATTAACCTGCTCTTTGCCGCTCCAACAGTAGCTTTGCTTAAAGCTAATCCGAGATGACTGGCAAATCCGCACCGGTATGGATGAGCGAATCCTTGCGCGTCGACTAAGAGGACGTCTGGATTAAGCTTCAATTTCTTGATACAAGCAATTGCTGGCGGCATTTCACGAAACGAAAGCAGAGTTGGGATATAGGGAATTCTAACTGGGCAGATTGCAGTCTGCGTTTCCAAAAGTTCAAGAGAATCAAAATCTAAAACTGTGACGCAGCCGATGCACTTGTCGCCAAAGTATGACACGTCTACGCCGGCGACGGTTCTTATTTTTTGAGGCAGTCTATCTTCGGATATAATTTTTTGGCATAAAAGCCTCTGCGCATTGCGAGCTTTTTTAACTGAAAATCTGACTTTAAATGGCGGCTCAATCGTGGTCTTTCTTAGCCTGCTTTTTTACTTTGCTGGGAAACTCGAACTTTTTCAAGAAGTCTTCTAGTGATTTTCTTCTAACTTCTTGAGTTATATCTCCACGAGTTATTTCGATGATTCGTCTTGCAACATCAGTTTTTCTTCTTAATCCTGGTACTAGCATGTATGCCTCGTCAAGAGCCATTAACTCTATGAATATCTCATCCATAATTTCAAGGCATTTTTCTCCTTTCTCCGCATCACCTTCGCGTAATGCATCCAAGGCTTGGCGCCTATACTCGCCCACGACATCTCCCATGCCAAGCAAGTAATCCACTGAGGTCACATTGATTTCTTTAGGCGTCACGAAGCGTGACTCCTTGATTAACACAAAAAATATGTTGGCCTCTGAATACTCTTGCAGAGCCGCGCTGAACATACCTCCGTAAATAATTTCAGGATATTTTTTCGCCATGATTTGGAGGTTGGAAATTCTTTCTTTAGCCTCTGCTATTAGTCCCGCGGCTTCTTCTTGTTTTTTTTGGTGCAGAAGAAGTATCGCCTGCTTTGATAGGCTAGTTGCTTTCCGCATGCTGTCGTGGGTTTCTTCCCTGATCTCATCTTTTTGCATGAGTTCTTTTCTTACTTCTTTCAGAACTGACTTTAGACTAGACAAGTTTTCACCCTAAATCCGAATAATGATTAGCTAATTACAGATAAAATAATTATGTAAGCTGTTTTTTTTAGTTTGTTATTATGCTGCCGTTTGTTCTGAATTCCATTTTTCTATTAAAAGTTGGTTGTTTCCCAGTTTAAAACTTACTTTTACGAATATTGACTCTGCCCCTTTGAATGGGAACATGCTGTCTTCCGCTAAATCTTTTGGAATGTAGATTAAGTACTTGCCGTCTTTTCTCCTGAATAAGCGTCCTTTCCCTTCGTTTACCATGACCGCAACCGACCGATAATTAAACTTGTTTGCAAGTTAATTCCAAAGTATTTAAAGTTATCCTCAAGACATACGATGTTTTTTAATTTGTTTCAAAACATTATCCAAATGAATTATTTGCTAATGCAAGCGCCTGCATTATTTGCTAATACAAGGTCGCTCCAGTTTACTTAATAATACAACTCTGCTGTCAACTGCTTCATCAATGATGTTGTATCCAGTCTTTTCAGCTAAATTCTTTGCGAAATCTTTCACTTCAAAATGCTGAGGCATGCTGTCAAAGCTTAACCGAAGATTTGAGAAACCAATATGCATGTACGCTTTAGCTTCAATAAAAGTCGGATTAGCTTTCGCTATAAGTCTCGCATATTCATCAAAATTGCTCATATTAAGATTTTTAACCAACGTCATCCGAGTTACAGTTGGACATTTAAAACTGCTAAGCAACTCTAAGGACTTATTCAGTTTACTCCAAGCGTCCATTAATTGAGGACGACAAACCTGCTTGTAAATCTGCTCGTTGGGTGCACAGACGGAGATGTACAGTTGCGTTGGTTCTTCACTAAGATTTGCAAGCCTGTGAGGGAGAGTTCCGTTAGACACTAGGAACGTTGTAAAGTTTCTTTTGTGAAAATTTCTGATTAATTCACCAATAGGCTCGTAAAGAGTTGGCTCCCCAGTTAAACTTATAGCTACATGCTTTGGCGTTAAAGCTTCTGTAAACTTATGCCAATTAATCTTGACGTTGCCCTTATACCCACTCAGAATCTTCTCTTGCGCTTTAATGCTTCCTTCAACAATCCTCTCCGGCGCGTCAACTACAGGCATCTTCATTTCATCCCATGTAACTTGCAAGTCTCCGCTTTGAGCTCTCCAACAAAAAAGGCATTGTTGAGTGCAATAGAACAATGAAGGCGTCATCTGTATGCATTGATGACTTTTAATGCCGTAGAATTTTTGTTTGTAGCATGTTCTGTCGTTAATTAAGGATTCATAAAACCATTTGCACCTTTTAACTGCTGAATGATTGCCTATTATATGGTACTTTTGCTTTTTTAATGCTTGAATAAGCTGAGATGGAATTGTATTTTCCAAGATTTACTTTCTCACCGAGTTTTCTAGGTCCTTCTAAGAGTAATTTTTCAGTATTATATTGCTTTCCAAATTGTGTTCTAAAGAAAGAAAGGTAACATCTCAGCTAATGAAAGGCAAGTTTAAAATACTATCCATCGTCAGTTATAAAATAAAATACAGATTGGAGAACGATTACTTTGCATAAACGTTTGGCTGCTTTAATTTGCTTCCTGATATTGACCTCAGGAGTCTTACTGTTATTACCCATCCCAGATGTATCTGCCACGAGTGTGAGTACAGCAATCGGTCAACTTAGCACGTCAAGTGGAAACGTGGGCACAAACGTGACTCTGCAAGGAAACATCACAACTGAAAACGGTCAATACCATATTTTGTTCAATAATGATTTAGTGTTAACAAACACTTCAGTGTCGTATGCAGCGGTCTCCGTTTTCACTGTTCCCGAGATTTCAGGCGGCACCTACAATGTAACGCTTCAAGATATTACAACGGGTGACACTGCAAACGTAAACTTTACAGTAACAATCGGCTACAACATTGAAGCAATTGTTCCTTCATCGCCTTTGCAACTGCAGGAAGGAAACAGTGTTGCATTAAATGTAAATGTGACTGGAGGACAAGTCGGCACTTCATATGCTGCTAATGTAACAGTAGTGCTTCCTTCGTCTTTGGGCACAAATTCTACTGCTGTTGCTTTATCGAGCACATCCGCAAATGGAACTGCTCAACAACAAATTGTATTTCCAGATGATTTTAGTAATGCAACAACAAATTACGTCGGAACTTACATTGCATATTTTAACTATTCCAGCAGTCTGGCTTACGACGAGTTTACTATTGGATTAACTAACGCAACACAGTATCATAGAAACGATACAGTTCAAATTCAAGCTGCAGGCTATCAATCAGGCGAGAATGCAACACTAACAATAACTGACACAGATACAAACACTACATTCCTCACTGAAGATTTGAAAGCGTCAAGTATTGGAATAATTAGTACAGATTGGACTGTGCCCCCCAACGCGCCAATAGACGAGTATAACGTAACAATAATTTCTCAAACCACAAACAAAACCGTAAACGACACCCAAGTATTTTACATATCAGGTTACCCAATTCAAGTGCACACTTTCAATTTGGCAGGCGAAGTTGTACCTTCAATAGATGTCCAAGCATGTGATTTAGCAACGAACATCACTTACAATGCGACTAGTGGAAGTGATGGACTGGCGAGTTTTAATCTCGAGTTAGGCGACGTTGTCATAACTGCTTATTATCTTGGTGTAGTGCAAGTTGGTCAATTAAATCAGACCATAACTGGAGCAGCCACTTATGATTTGACCTGTAATTTAACTGACATTAACGTAACAGTTGAAAATGCAGATGGCGTTTTAATGCGCGGTATCGACTTGACTTTAACTTTCCAATACGTCTCAAGCACGAATGGTTCAAGCTATAACACGACTGTGCAGGGTCAAACAGACGACAATGGAAATTACGTTTACAATTCAACACTTACGGGTATCAATTACATAATCAACGCTTCAATCTACGGGGAAGTCTTCAACATCGGTAATAACACAATTTCTAGTCTTCCGTTGCAACCAGTTTCTGACGTAACCATTATTTGTCCAACTCAAAATTTAACGTTAACAATACTTGACAGCACTTCTACCCCAATCCCTAACGCCCATCTAACTCTTATTGAATTAACAAACGGCATATTCCAAAACGGAACAACAAACACTAATGGAGTAGTCAGTCTGCCAGTTACGTTTGGAATGTACCAGTTAAGCGTTTATTCAGGAGATGTCTTGCTTAAACAAACTAATATTGAAGTTTTCAACGACTCACAAATCACAGTTCAATGCTCCCTGTATGGTATTCAAGTTACGGTAAAGGTTGTTGACTTCTTCGGCCAACCGGTAGCAAACGCGAATGTTACGCTTTCTGGTCCTGGAAATGAGGTGAAATCAGCCATAACATCAAGTAATGGAACGGTAACTTTCTACAATTTTATTGGCGGCAGCATGCAAGTAGTGGCCTATCCTTCAGGAATGGAGAATAATTATCAGACAGTAAGCCTGACGATCGATGGCTCAACGACTGTTCCAATCAAAATGGGTGAATTCATTAGCTTAGGTTCATTCATGGTTGCAACCAACGCCTTTACAGCATTCATTTTGGTTTTAGCCTCCTTACTTTTGTTTTTGTTCATCGAAATCTTTAGGCGAAGAAAAGTGGTTTCCACAACAAGCCTAAACGTAAAAAAATAGCTTTTACATAAAAAAGTTTATATTATTAGTAAACCAGAAATCTCTCAAACAATAAGAACTGTACAATTTGAATTTTGATTGGAAGATTGAGGTGTATCTGTTGGTTCAATCAAAAACCTGTTCCCCAACATGCCCATCTTTTAAATGTGGTAAAAACTCTGCTTACTTCCGCCGAGACACTGTTTGGTGTAGATGGACCGAAGAAATCTGCAACCTTGCAAACTGCACATATTCGATGTGCTCAAAACGCAGACTATTGCCAAAAGGCATATGCGGTGAAACAGTAAAGCGGCAAACAGTTGAAAGGGCGCCAGAAGACGAAGACTTTAACACATCAAAACCGGTGAAGATTAAAGGGAAAGCACTCCGAAAACTTGGTGACGACTACTACTAAAATTAAGGCAGCAAAAACATTGCTTACTTGCCTTTGTTAAAGGCAAGTCTTTTTCAGCGTGATTGGACACGTTTCACTACCGGCGGCTTAACCTTTTTTAGAATCCTATAACCACAAATAATGCACTTAGTTTCTCCGCCTCTAAGCTCCAGTTCTTCCGATGGAACTCTGGATCCACATCTCATGCACTCATAAACTATTCCTGACTTTTCCATGGAAACGCCTCTTCCTACAAAGGAAAGTATTTTGCTTTTAAACTTTCCGAAAAATTCGTAATATTCTGCCCTTATCCATGCCCTCTTTTCTGCAAGAAAAAGCCCTAGCTCTGGTGTGGAAAATAGAATGGGCTGATATTTTGTCAATATTCTAAAGTTTTCAGCGATTTTTCGAACAAGTATAAAGTATTTTTAGTCGTTGTACAATGTTTCGAAAATTAGCAGGAGTGCAAAAGTGCACGATTTTAACCCACTTTACAAAGTTATTTTTCCATCATGATAAAATGGTACTAAATTGTAAAAGTCCATGTGGCAAGCGAACTCTATGTCTCTGCTAAAGCCGATTTTCAGTAATTCTTGAGCATGTTTGCTTTTGCGGATGTTCTCTTGTAGAGTTTGCTTAGCACCATTGAAGGCTAATAGTGCTCCTAACGCCTTGTCTGAAAGCTCAACAATGTTATTTGGAAGCCTTTCAATGATTCCTCCAGCGCAAATAAAGTCCTCTACTGCAAAATGGTTGTCTTGACCAGCCAGCACAAATGATATGCCGACTTCATTCTTGCTGGCAATCTCCACACTTTTTTTAGCAACTGCATCAGCATTGACGAAGGCACCTACTATAACCCATTTTGCCCTCTTTGACTTGACTAAAGCTTTTGTTCCGTTAGTAGTAGTTATAATGAGATTTTTACTCTCTACATTCTCTTTAATAAGCGACAAGGGGGAGTTATCCAAGTCGAATCCTTTGGGTTTAACGCCATTTCGTTCCCCCGCAAGAAGGTAGTTAGTGTGTTTATTGCGTAATAGCTTGGCTTCTTTAATGGTCTGGATAGGAACAACAGATTTCGCTCCGTTAGCAAGTGAGGCTATGATGCTAGTTGTAGCTCTGATAATGTCGATTACGATTATGAGGTCTCCTCTTTTAGATGCTTTGTTTGCATCTTGAGCCACTAGTTCAACATCAACTGGAACAACCATCAAAGCACCAACTGTAACAGCCTTTTTCTTTTTGCTAACCGCCATATTTATGTTTTTAATTGAGCGTAAAAATGCCTATTTTTCCATTAGTTTGATTTTGCCCTTTCTTTTGCGCCTTTTTTAGTTTTTGAGCAAAATAGTCAGTTATCTACTTCCCGTGAGTGGCAATGTTAAAAAAAAGGATAGAAAGTAGACAGGGCTAAACTTTTTCCTTTACCTTCTTTGCTGCTTTTTCCGTTTCGTCAACAAGTTTGTGGCCTGCTTTCTTTGCGTCAGCGCCAACTACTTTGGCTTCCTTAACAACCTTAGCCTCGACTTTCTTTAATCCTTCAACGCCTTTTTTTGCTTCTACTTCAGTCTTCTTTTTTGCACTATCAAGTGACGGCATGATTTTCACAGTTCCACACTTAATACCGATGTGTTTAAAAGATTTTCGGAAGGCAAAGACTACGCTTTTTTAAGCTTCACATAAACTTCTAAACATTTGTTCACTCAAGAGAAGCGAATTTGAATTAATGCGTATGATCATAAAAATCCATCTCGCTTGGCTATAACTTGTTATGCTCTGAATTTTAGCGATATACGTTTATGAGCATAGCTTGGCACTATTCAACACGATGCTAAAAAAGCGATGCATTTGAAAATCATCGTTTTCTTTTGGTAAAGTTCTTTTAAACGTTTCCAATGACTTTGTTGGTGATGGATATATCTTGAGGAAAAGGCTGCAAAATTATCTCTGCGATGAGGCGAAAGGTAAAATTTACAGTTCATACGATGTGATTGGAAAAATTGCTGTTATAAAAGTGCCAGATGATAATCTTGAAGTCGCCAAAAAAGCAGCAGAAGCCATCAAGTTGGTTTACAAGAATGTAAAAACGGTTTTTGTTCAAGTCAGTCCCATTAACGGAGATTTTAGAGTTCGAAAGTTGCTGTGTTTGTCTGGAGAAGACAATCCCGTTACTGTTCACAGGGAATTCGGATGCGCTTTTACGGTGGATGTTGAGAACTGCTATTTTTCACCAAGACTTTCGCATGAGCGGTCACGTATTGCAAGCCTAGTTAAGCATGGTGAGACCGTTGTTAACATGTTTGCAGGTGTAGGCTGTTTCTCCATAATGATTGCTAAGAAAGCAGCCGGCTTCAAGATATTTTCTATTGATATTAATCCCACCGCGATTGAATACATGAAAAAGAACGTTGTTCTTAATCACGTTGATGATAAAGTGGTTGCGTTGTTAGGAGATTCAAAAGAAATTGTCAACGCACAATTGAAAGGGGTTGCAGACCGGGTTTTGATGCCTTTGCCCGAAAAAGCGCTCGAATATCTGCCTTATGCATTGTTAGCCGTTAAACCCTCGGGTGGATGGATTCACTATTACGATTTTGAACATGCAACCAAAAAAGAGGATCCCACTGCAAAGACCTCACTGAAGGTCGCTGAGAAGCTTGATGAGTTAGGCGTGGCTTACGAGTTTTGCTTTTCGCGTATTGTGCGAAGCACTGGGCCGAACTGGTATCAGACTGTTTTAGATATTCGCGTAGCTGGTTTACCAAGCAAGTTTTAATAAGCATTTAGCGTTAACTTTTATTGTGGTTTGGAATGAAACGTAAGTTAATGGATATTCTCGCTTGCCCAATCGATAAGTATTATCCACTTGAGCTTCATGTTTTTGAGGAAAAAGAGGAAATAGTGGAAGGCTTAATCGTTTGCCCAAAATGTTTACGATGGTACCCTATAAGAGATGAAATCCCCGAAATGTTGCCCGATGAATTGCGAAAAGAAACTGAAGACTTACCGTTTTTGAAAAAATGGAAAGATAAGATACCAGCAAAAATTGTTGCAGAAGGCAAACCTTTCAGCTTAAAATAATATTAAGATTAATTCTTTAAATTCACCGATTTGTTTTTTGCTGATGATACGATTGCTGCTTCAGCAACTTGCAAGGCTTTTACGCCGTCTTCTCCCCTTATAAGTGGTTTTTTCTTTTCCAATATACACTCTGAGAAGTGTTGAAGCTCAAGTTTCAGCGGCTCTTGCTGTGGGTATCTTGGTTGCACTGTTTCTTTTTGACGTTCAATCCAAAGATCCTGCGTAATATAATCCAGCTTCATTATGGCTTCACTTCCAGTAACAGTTAACAATCTCGTTTTGTAGGGAGTAAGCCAATTGGATTCGATGAATGCAGTTTCTCCACCTTCATAAGTTAACATTATCTGAGCGTAATCCTCAAATTTCTTTATCCGTCTGCTTCCCATTTTAGCGTAAACTGTTACCGGGTCCTTACCTGATATGAAGCGCATGACATCAATATCGTGAATTGCTGTGTCTTTTACTACTCCAACATCGCCTATTCTTTCAGGCCACTGAGCAACACGTTTGGCTGTCGCGCAGACTAATTCGCCGATTTTTTTGTTTTCAACCGCTTCATGGATCTGTACAAGACCCGGGAATGAACCTCATCAAAAACCCAACAGTCAAGTGAAGGCCGTTTTGCTTGGCGGTTTCCACAAGTTTTTGAGCTTGCTTAGTGTTAGTCGCCATGGGTTTTTCTACTAGTACATGTTTTCCCGCGTGAAGGGCTTTGAGTGCTTCTTGAGCAAGATGTGTTGACCACACGCACACGCTTAATGCTTCAACTTCTTTGTTTTTCAGCAGTTGTGTGCTATTGGTGTAAGCTTTTACGCCGAACTGTTCAGCTGTGATTTTTGCCCTTTCAGGGTTGACGTCGCATACTGCTACAAGTTCAGTTGATGGTAACTCCTTGTAGACTCTTGCGTGGTTTTTTCCCCAAAAACCTGTTCCTATTACTGCTACTCCAAGTTTCTTCAATGTTTACCGTTCCCTCTTCCAAATCCTCGGTATATGAAGCCTTCTGCCTCAACTTTTTCTGGTTCAATTAAACCAATTAAATCTATGATCACTGCTGGATTTTTCATTTGAGCTTTAAGTTTCTTTAAATTTAGACGTTTAAACTGATCTGTATCTGATAACAAGATGACACAATCGGTTCCTTCCACTGCTTCAGTCATATTTCTCTTGAAATTTTGCGATGCTTCATCCGTTTCTGCCATGGCTGGGTCATAAATATTTGTCTTTGCGCCTTTGCCTTCTAAAATCTTAACAAACGCGCTTGCTGTAGCCTTAGAGTTGACAGCGCCGAGCACTGCAATCCTTGCTCTCCTCAATGCTTTGCCGCAACTACTAAGAGCATCCTGCGCTAAGAAAGCTCCATGCTTCATCATTTCCTCGTTTATTTGCCTAGAAAGTGCGGGGATTCTAAGTTTAACGTTTAAATTTTCAGCGCTATCAAGAAGGAAATACTCTTTGTTCTTGTCTCCATCTGCAATTGCAGGGTAAAAGCTTGGTTCTCCATTGCTGAAGAGCTTGGAGACTTCAAAAAAATCTGTTCCTGCGTTTTCGCATAGAATTGCCAGTTCATTGGCTAAGGCGGTGTCTGTATCTTTTTTTGCAAGCATAAAAAGGGTCGCTAATTCAAGTGTTTTTATTTCTTTTACCTGTTTAATGTTTTTTGATATTGTCTGCAGTATGATTGACGCAGAGTTCAAGCTTGTTTTATCAGTCGCCGCTAGCATTAACTCAGTATTAGTTATTGACTTCACGGGTTGACTTCCCAGCATTTGGATAGGCGCATAAGCCAAACCAAAGCCTGTTCCAGCTTTCAGACCTGAAGAATTTTCCAATGATTCCTTAACGATTTCATCAATAAAACCGAAACACGCAATACCCTCATAAATAACCATTGAGCCCTGACGTAAAACGGCTCCTATTTGCTTGCAGGTATTCTCCACTTCAGAATAATTCGGATTCTTCTTGTCATCAAGTTTACCGTTTAAAGTCAACACTATAATGTCGCTCTTTGCAACTGTTTCTTTTAAATCGTTTGAAGCCAATATTTTGTCGGCGTTAACAAGATTTTTCAGTTGAATTTCAGTTTCCACTTCTGAAAAAGGAGCTTTTCCCCTTGTCAACTTTTTTACTATGCTTTGGTCAGGGTCAACGCATATGACCTTGAATCCAGCCTGCGCAAAAGCATTAGCGTATAGAACGCCTTTTTGCCTGCATTCTATAACGCTTACCGTGTACTTTGAACGTTTCTCGTTTGAATCGACATCGTCCGATTTTACAGTTAACATCGAGGGCATAAAGTGGAAATTCTCCATTTTTCTAAATAATGCCTATTGCTTACAGGGTCTTTATGATTCGTGTAAGAATTGAACTGTAGTTGCTAACTAGCTTTAATGCTTTTTCTTTCTTTTTAGCTTCCGCGTATAACCTAAAAACAGGCTCTGTACCGCTTGGTCTAATCAGAATCGCGCTTTTATCGTCGAACCAGATCTTCACCCCATCAATCGTAGTTACGTTTTCATTTTTCACTTGATCAAGCAACTTCTTCAAAAGCGGCTCTTTCTTATCCTCAGGGCATTCAACTTTTCCTTTCTCAATAAAGTATTGCGGTTGCTCGTCCACTAACTCTGAAAGTTTCTTTCCAGTCTTAGCCATAATATTAAGAATTAAAGCAGTTGTCATTGCTCCATCCCTGACTGCTTGATGTGGACCATAAAAAACTCCGCCGTTCTCTTCTCCACCAAGTTTGGCTTTTATTTCTTTCATTTTTTGGGAAACCGTAACGCTTCCCACTTTAGTCCACACTATTTCGCCCTTGTAAGCGTCAACAGTATCTTTGATTAGCGTTGAAGAACTAACTGGAGTAACAATTTTCGAATGTGGATTCTCGATGAGGAATTGCTTCAAAATTATCGCGAATGATTTGTCTCCCATGTAAATTTCGCCTGTTTCTGAGACAAATATTGACCTGTCCGCGTCGCCATCAAAGGCCACACCCATGTCTGCGCCTATGGCTTTTACAGTTGAAGCCAAATCACCCAAGCTTTCTGGACGTGGTTCAGGCAACCTGCCGGGGAAAGTTCCATCAATGTTGGCGTTTAAGCTTGTAACTTTGCAGCCTAAATCCCGAAGCAATATGGGCGCTGTGAGACCGCCAACACTATTAGCAGCGTCTACAACAACATGGAATTGTTTGCTTGCTATTTTTGCAGTGTTGACATGTTTTTTTATTGCTTCAATGTATTCCTCGTTTATTGCAGGTAATTCCCGTTTTTCTCCGAGCCTATTCCATTCTGCAAGAACCTGCTTTTCCTTAAAGTAAATGTTTTCTATTTTTTCTTCTTGTTCATGAGAAGTTTCTATTCCATCTTTCCAGATGACTTTGATGCCGTTGTATTCTGGAGGATTGTGTGATGCAGTTATTATTACTCCACCGTCCATTTTATGATTTTTAATTGCAAATTGAAGTGCGGGTGTCGGTGCCATTCCAGCTAAATACACATTGCATCCTGTTGATGTTAGGCCAGAAATAACTGCTTTAGAAAACATTGGTCCGCTTGTGCGCGCATCGTAGCCTACAAGCAAGTCTTTTCTTTTAAAAAAAGTTCCAATCGATGAGCCGACTTTGATGGCCATTTCAGGGGTTAATTCCTTGTTAACTAATCCACGAATTCCATTCGTTCCAAAAAGTTTCTTTGAACTCATAATTCTTTTTCAACTCTTACTATTAACAAATGATATTTCTTTTTAAAATGTTTTCAGATACCTCTTTAGCTGGGCAGACCGAAGATTCCTCTGTTAAGTTAACGTTGTCTTTTATTTTAACACGATCTGCAATCATGCATCCCTTGTTAACCTTAACATTCTTCCCCAGTACTGCACCTTCACCGATTACGGCGCCATCTATTACTGTGCCATCGCCAATTATTGTGTCTGGAAAAACGACTGAGTTTCTTATTTTTGCATGTTTTCCAACTGTAACGTTTTTTCCTAGGATAGCGTATGGTCCTATAACTGATTTTTCGCCAATGACAACTTTTTTATCCAGAGCGATCGGCATTTTAACTTCGTAATTTTGGGCTTTACTGTAATTTTGAGGATTGTTTAGAGAATCCAGAATTATCTTGTTTGTTTCCAAATACTCTTCAGGTTTACCTATATCCATCCATAACCCGTTAACTAAGTGTCCGTACAACTTGTTTTCTTCAGCTAGTTTAGGAAAAACTTCTCGTTCTATTGAGACTGCTTTTCCTTTTGGGATGTAGTCAAGAACTTCAGGGTTGAAAACGTATACTCCAGCGTTTATCAAGTTAGAGGGTGCTTTGTCTCTGGATGGTTTCTCCACGAATCTTTTTATGCAGTTATTTTCGTCTAAATCTGCAACGCCAAACTGGCAAGGGTCTTCAACTTTGCAGAGAGCTAATGTCGCTAACGCCCCTGTTTTTTTATGAGCATTTACCAGTTCAACATAATTTATGTCCGTAAATATGTCTCCGTTTAAGACAAGAAAAGGTTCGGTTCGTCCGATGAATTTTTCAGCCTTTTTTATCGGTCCACCCGTTCCCAGAGGCGTTTTGGGGTCAACGGAAAACCTTATTCTTAAACCGTGTTTCTGTGTTTTTTGCTGCTTAAGATAAAATTGTGTTAGTGCGTTGACGGCCATTATCGCTTCTTGCACGTTACTCTTGGCGAGTCTTTCAAAAATCCACTCTAATAACGGTTTATTTACTATTGGGAAAAGTGTTTTGGGTCTGGCACAGCTTAATGGTCTGAGTCTGGTTGCAAACCCGCCTGCTAATATCACAGCTTTCAGCATTTTCACCTTCAGACGTGCTTCAATATTCAACTTGTCTTTATAAAACAGTTATGGCTCGCTCTATTCCCATTCGATAGTTGCGGGCGGTTTATGAGTTATGTCGTAAACCACATGCGTGACTTCGCGGATTTCGTTTGTTATTCGAGTTGAGATTTTTTCCAGAATTGGATATGGAATTTCTGCAAAGCTAGCAGTCATGGCTTCACGGCTTTCCATGGTTCGAACGGCAACTACGTAGCCATAGGCTCGAGCATCACCTTTAACCCCTGTTGCTCTAGTGTTTGTTAAGACGGCAAAGTACTGCCAAAGGTTTTCAGCTAAGCCATTCTTCTCAATTTCCTCTCTGACTATCTTGTCAGCTTTCTTCGTGATTCTAACTTTCTCAAGTGTCAATTCACCGATTATTCGAACTGCAAGTCCAGGTCCAGGAAACGGTTGCCGCATAACTATTTCATTTGGCAGATTAAGCATTCTGGCAACCTTTCGCACTTCATCTTTGTACAAGTCGCGCAGAGGCTCCAGGATTTTTTTGAATTTTATTTTTTCAGGAAGCCCTGCCACGTTGTGGTGACTTTTTATTTTATCCGAGTTTTTTCGGAACCCCGATTCTATTCTGTCAGGATAAATTGTTCCTTGAATAAGGTATTCTGCTCCTGATTTGAGGGCTTCCTCTTCGAAAACGCGAATAAATTCTTCTCCCATTATTTTGCGTTTCTTTTCAGGTTCACTGACGCCCTCAAGTTTCTGCATGAATCTTTCTTGGGCATTGGCAACTATGAAGTTAATGTTGAATTTCTGAAACGTTTCTCTAATCGATTCAGGCTCACCTTCTCGCATGAAACCATGGTCAACGAAAACCGCTGTTAACCTATTATCCAATGCACGTGCTGCGATGGCTGTGGCAACGCTTGAATCGATGCCTCCGCTAAGGCCAATTATGGCTGTGCCTTGGCCAACTTCAGCTTTTAATTCTTTAACCATTTTTTCTATTAGGTCTTCCATTTGCCAGTTAGCTTCGCACTTGCAGACTTGAAAGATAAAATTGTGGAGCATACGTTCGCCGTTTTCGGTGTGAATAACTTCTGGATGCCATTGTAAACCGTAAATGGGCTTTTGTTTGTGTCTAAAGGCTGCAACTGGGCAGTTCTCAGTATGCGCCAACTCTTCAAAGTCTACGGGTAAGCTGAACACAGTATCCCCATGGCTCATCCAAACCTTTTCTTTTTGGCTTAAACCTTCTAACACGCCAACGGGTTTGTCGATTAATACTTGGGCGATCCCGTATTCCTTGCATGTTGCTGGTTCAACTTTGCCTTTTGACAATTGAGCTATTAATTGATGCCCGTAGCAGAGGCCAAGAATTGGCAAGTTGACTTCTAGAATATTTGGGTCAATTTTTGGAGCGTTTGGCTCGTAAACGCTTGAGGGTCCTCCTGAGAAAATTAAGCCTTTAACATTGAACTTCTCGTTTAAAGCGTTAATTTCTTGCGGTGTTATATCGTGTGGAACTATTTCTGAGTAGACTCCTTGTTCCCTGATTCTTCTACCTATTAAGTGGCAGTATTGCCCCCCGAAGTCGAGCACGAGTATAGTGTCGTATTTTACTTGCATTTTCGCACGCTGATTATTGGGTCTTAACGTGGTAATTTAAGATTGCTCTTTATATATGCTAAGAAATATTTGCTTGCAGTTATTTATCAAACTGGTTACTTGATTAAGCTAAACTTTTATTAAGATAATATGGAGATAATTAGAAGTATGTCACTAAAAAGTGTGTATAGCTGAAAAAATGTGCAAGGTGAGATGATTTATGAATTTAAATGAAACAGACGTTAAAATCCTGCAAAGCCTCTTAGAAGATGCAAGGTTCTCAAGCCGACAAATCGCAAAGAATGTTGGCGTTTCGGTCGGCACGGTTCTTTCGAGAATCAAGAAAATGGAAGATGAGGGTCTAATCAAAGGATACTCAGCTATTTTGGATCATGAAAAACTTGGTTACCAATTGACTGTTATAACCGAGATTACTGTTTCAAAAGGCAGACTCTTGGAAATGGAAAGCGAAATAGCTAAAATTCCAAACGTCTGCGGCGTATACGATGTCACTGGATCAACAGACGCAATGATAGTTGCAAAGTTTAAGAATAGAGAAGAACTAAGCCACTTCACTAAAAAGTTGCTGTCCATGGCTCACATTGAACGAACAAACACGCATGTAGTACTGACAAGTGTAAAAGAAAACTTTAGATTGATTTAAGACAGATTTACTTGCTTTTTTTATTGTGGTTTTCTTTTTTGTATTTTAGTTCTGGGGTTGCTAAGGTTATTCTTGTATCTGGTTCCACTTTTTCTGTAACCCAAACGTTTCCGCCTATGACCACATTATCTCCTATAACTGCGTCAGGTCCCAGAAGTGTTGCTCCAGAATAGATTACAACGTTGTTTCCAACAGTTGGATGCCTTTTTCTTCCTTTAATGATGTTTCCTTTTTCATCTTTTGGGAAACTTAGGGCACCTAATGTTACTCCTTGGTAAAGTTTCACGTTATCCCCTATTTCAGTTGTTTCTCCGATTACAACCCCTGTACCGTGATCAATGAAAAAGTTTTTGCCTATTTTTGCTCCAGGATGAATATCAATGCCCGTTAATGAATGCAGGTGCTCGCTCATTATTCTTGGAATTAACGGTACTCCTCTAAGGTAGAGTTCGTGGGCTATTCTGTAAGTTGTTATTGCAAGAACACATGGGTAACTAAGTATCACTTCTTCCGTGCTCGTAGCAGCGGGGTCCCCGCTGAAGGCTGATTCAATGTCACCACTCAATTTAGAGCGTATTTCAGGTATTTTCTCCAGCAGTTCTTTAACTACTACTTGAGCTCTTTTCTGGCATATATCCTCAGGGCACTCGCTGATTTTTCGACAAATATACTTGAGGCTTTTTTCAACTTCGCCTGTGAGTCTTGTATAAATTGAAGTTAAGGTCGTTCCAAGCTGATATTTTATGTTGGCCTTAGTAATTTCTGCTTTCCCAATGTAACCTGGAAAAAGAACCATGAACAAGTCTTCAAGGACTGAAATAACTACATCTTTCGATGGGAGGTCTCTTCCTTCAAGATGATCCATTCCTCCAAACCTATCATAATTGGCCATTATTTGGTCCACAAGTAGCGGTAAGCTTGCTTCAAGCCAATTCTTCTCTACTGTATCAACATTCTGCATAAGAGTGCTCAGCATTTTCTCAGGGTTCCAGCAGTCAGAAGATAAGTCTCTTTCTTTGCATTCCCTACACTTTTTCGGAAGCGATTTACCGACCTTTCTTGCCATTTATATTCACTTCCCTTTTTAAGGCGCAAAAGAAGAATATAAAGAAACAGATTGTTTTTAGGTTTTAAATCTTTGGACTATTGTCTGGCGCAGGCGGCTCTTGGAATAGCACAGTGCTCAAATATCGCTCTCCAGTATCAGGAAGAATAACCACGATGAGTTTGCCCTTGTTTTCTGCTCTCTTGGCTACTTCTAGTGCAGCAAACGCAGCTGCTCCTGAAGATATTCCTACGAGCAAGCCTTCTTTTTGTACTAATTGGCGTGCAGTTTGTATCGCTTCTTCATCTTTTACCTTGAATATTTCATCGACTAAGTCAAGTTTCAGCACTTCTGGGATAAAGCCCGCGCCTATGCCTTGAATTTTATGCAGTCCTTTAGCTCCACCGCTCAGCACTGGTGATGCCGCTGGCTCAACAGCTATCGCCTTGAACGTTGGTTTTAACGATTTAATGTACTGTGCAACGCCTGTTATAGTGCCTCCCGTGCCGACACCTGAAACTAAAATATCCACTTTTCCATCAGTATCATTCCAAATTTCTGGTCCAGTCGTATCCTTGTGAATTTTCGGGTTTGCAAAGTTTTTAAATTGCTGGGGAACAAAACTATTCGGCGTGTTTTTGGCAAGTTCTTCCGCTTTTTTGACTGCCCCGCTCATCCCTTCCGATCCTGGTGTCAAAACGAGTTGTGCACCGTAGGCTTTTAGCAGATTTCTTCGCTCGATGCTCATGGTTTCAGGCATTGCCAAGATAAGTTTGTATCCTCTTACGGCTGCTACCATGGCTAAGCCTATACCGGTGTTTCCGCTTGTAGGTTCAATGATAACGGTTTCTTTTTTGATTAGTCCCTGTTTTTCAGCTTCATTTATCATGCTGAGGCATATGCGGTCTTTAACACTTCCACCTGGATTTCTGGATTCTAGTTTGCCGACAACCGTGGCGTTTAAGCCTTCAACTAATCGGTTTAGGCGTACTAGGGGTGTTTTGCCTATTGTGTCTAATACGTTGTTTGATATTTGCATGTCTTTTTCACCTTTTACAATAATTATAACACTGTTATAGATTGTTGCTTAAAACTCTTATGGTAAACAGCTTAGCAAGTAAATCTACAATTACCAATTATTTGAGCCGCAAATACCAAAATTGAAGCTCCGTTAACGAACTCCTGCAGTTTGGGATGACTACAACAATCTGCTTAAAGAACGGTAGTTAGATGTTATAATCTTGGCTTGCTTGATCTTCTTTACAGAATGTTAGGCAGAGTTTACAAAAATCTGCTGTCACATTCTTCCAGCTTACTTCATTTTTAACAAGACGCTCGGCAGTGTCTTTTGCTTTAGCCTGAATTTTCGGCAACAACGCAACGAATTGTTCACTGCCTTTGATTGCCCGTTTTGAAGTAAGGTATTGACTTATTGCAGCTTGGGTTGTTCCAAGCTTCTTGGCGGCATCAACTTGCGTTAAATGATAGGTGTTCACAAGTTCTTTTGCAACAAGTGACCTAAAAACAGGCATTACGAACTTGCCAATAGTTTCGCATCGAGCACTCATTTTACCTTATCCTTTATAACAGTCTTATAATTTAACTTAATAAATTTCATGGTTCAAATTGTTTTTCTCATTGTGGATCTAAGGGAATTGGTTGGTCATTTAAAGAACATTTATATAACGATGTTATTTATCAAAATAACCTACTAGAAAGGGTAATTGCATGGACGTTAACAAGATTAGAGAAGACTTTCCAATACTGAAACGCAAAATCAACAATTACCCTTTAATCTACTTTGATAATGCAGCTACTTCTCAAAAACCAATGCAAGTAATCAAAGCAATAGTAGATTTCTACGAAAAACACAACGCCAACATCAGTAGAGGTGTTCACACTCTTGCCTTGGAAGCAACAGAAATGGAAAAGCAAGCGCGTGAAAAAGTTGCCCGTTTCATAAATGCCAAGGAAACCGGTGAAATCATTTTTGTCAGAGGAACTACTGAAGCGATCAACTTAGTAGCTTACTCGCTGGGGCTTCATTCGCTAAAGAAAGGCGATGAAGTTTTGCTTTCGCTGATGGAGCATCATAGCAACATTGTTCCATGGAACATTCTTTCTCGAATCAGAGGCTTTAAGGTAAAATATGTGGATATTAAGAGCGATGGCTCGCTTGATTATGGGGATTTTGAAAAGAAGTTGTCATCGAAGACTAAGATTGTTTCTTTAACGCATGTTTCAAACGTAACTGGAGAAATCAATGACATTAAAAAGTTAGCCCGGTTGGCTCATAATTATGGCGCGTTGATGATGGTTGATGGCGCTCAATCTGTTCCGCACATGCCCGTGGATGTCCAGGATTTAGATGCTGATTTTTTGGCTTTTTCCGGTCATAAGATGCTTGGTCCAACTGGAATAGGTGTGCTTTATGGGAAAACATCTGTTCTTGAGAAGTTAACGCCCTTCCACGGTGGCGGGAGCATGATAAAAGAGGTGTCATTCGATGAGGAGAAAGAGCAGTGTGACATATCTTATGCTGTGCTGCCTGAAAAGTTTGAGGCTGGCACTCCTGACATTGCCGGTGCTATAGGCTTGGGTGCTGCAGTTGATTACCTGCAAGAAATAGGGCTAAAGGAAGTCTTGGCTCATGAAAGGCTGTTAACTGATTATGCCCTCAAAAGATTAGGTGAACTCAAAGGTGTCACCATTTATGGGCATAGCAATAAAGCTTTTAGCAGTGGAATCATCGCGTTCAATGTTGAGGGTCTTTCATCTCACGATGTCGCACTTGTACTCGATAACTATGGCATAGCCATTCGAAGCGGCTTTCACTGTGCACAACCTTTGCATAAAACTTTCACGTTGCCGTCTTCTGCCCGTGCAAGCTTTTACATATACAATACTCGTGAGGAAATTGACAGGTTCATGACTGCTCTTGGATAGAGCTTTTAGTTGTTTGAGTTGAGCTAAACGATCCTTAGCAAATCGGCTTTTGTTATGATGCCTACTATTGATCCTTGTTTTGCTACTAGTACTGCTTGATAGGTCTGAAGTAAGCTTGAAATTAGGGATAGTGGGGCGTCTTCTGCAACTTGTGGAAAGGCTTCTTCCATGATTTCTTTTACGGGTAGATCGGATATTTGGGTCAAATCGTTGCCGTCTAAAATCTGCCGTAGAATGGTTTTTTCTGAAATGCTTCCTACAGACTGATTGCGGTTAAATACTGGAATTTGTGAGTAGCCATGTTCCTTCATGAGTTGGACGACTTTTGAGATTGGTTCATCTTTTTGTATGCTGATTACTCTGTTGGGTACGACTTTTCGTTCTTGGATTTTTGTTTTTGCTTCTAATCGCTCAAGAACATCAAATATGGTTTTTACTTTGGTGTATGAAGAGTCGATGGTTCCTGCTTCAAGTTTGGCTATTAAGGATTGGCTTACGCCTGCCATTTTAGCGAGTTCTGCTTGTTTTAGGCCTAGTTGGCGGCGTTTTCGACTGATATCTTCTGCTGTTGGAAGCATGACTATGCGTTTTGTTGCTGGTTGCTCATATTCTTTTTGGAATAAAAGCTGCAAAAAAGCATATAACGGCGTTATCGGATGATAATGTCTTACCAACCTAAAAACAAAAAAGGAGCATGAAACAAAATGGCAAAAAAACTCGATACAGTCGCTGTTCATGCGGGACAAGAAACAGCCGAACCGACGACAGGTTCAAGAGCTGTTCCTATTTATCAGACGGCATCATACTTATTCAAAAACACCGATCACGCAGCGAATCTTTTCGCACTTAAAGAATTAGGAAACATTTACACTAGAATAATGAACCCCACATCCGACGTCTTCGAAAGAAGAATAACTGCAATCGAAGGAGGAACAGGCGCACTCGCAGTAGCATCAGGACAAGCTGCAGAAACATACGCATTATTAGCTATAACACGTCTTGGCGATGAAATTGTTTCAGCCAACAACCTATACGGCGGCACCTACCAATTATTTCACTATACGTTTGCAAGACTTGGCAGAACTGTAAAATTCGTAGACTCACAAAAACCTGAAGAATTCAAAAAAGCATTAACACCAAAGACCCGAGCCATTTATGCTGAAACAATCGGCAATCCAAAGCTGGATGTTCCGGATTTTGAAGCTTTAGCCAAGATAGCGCACGATGCAGGAATCCCACTTGTTGTGGACAACACGGTAGGTGTAGGCTTAGTTAGACCCATAGATTACGGCGCAGACATCATAGTTGACTCAGCAACCAAATACATAGGCGGACATGGAACAAGCATTGGAGGCGTAATAGTTGATTCAGGCAAGTTCAAATGGAACAACGGAAAATTCCCAGAATTCACTGAACCGGACCCAAGCTATCATGGCATTAGATATTGGGATGCTTTCGGCAATTTCCCAGGGTTAGGGAATGTCGCCTTCGTCTTTAAGACGCGTGTAACTCTTTTAAGAGATTTAGGCGCGGCGTTGAGTCCATTTAATTCTTTCCTGTTTCTCCAAGGCTTAGAAACATTGCCGCTTAGGCAACGTAAGCACTCGGAAAACGCATTAAAAATTGCGCAGTTTCTAAAGCAGCATCCACTCGTCAGTTGGGTTATCTATCCAGGCTTAAGTGACAATCCGAACTACAAGATTGCAACAAAATATTTGAAGGGCAACTATGGAGGTCTCGTTGGTTTTGGCATTAAAGGTGGAAAAGATGCTGGAAGAAAATTCATTGAATCAGTAAAACTGTTATCTCACCTTGCAAATATTGGCGATGCGAAAAGTCTCGTTGTTCATCCAGCCTCAACAACCCATCAGCAGTTAACGCCTGAAGAGCAGAAAGAAACAGGTGTAACAGACGACTACATTAGATTATCAGTGGGAATCGAAGACGTGGATGATATCATTGAAGACCTTGATCAAGCCCTAAAAGCATCCGTGAAAATCGAACAAACCCTAAAAACCTCTAAATCGTGAAAATAAGCAGCACCAACATTTTTATGGAGACAATAAAGACGACAACCACCTTAAACCAGCAAAATGAAAATATTCAAGCCTTCAGTTTCGACGAATTAAAACTGGAAAGCGGGGAAACACTAAGCCCAGTCACTTTAGCTTACGAAACCTATGGAAAACTGAACGCTGAAAAATCCAATGCCGTGCTTATTCTCCATGCACTCAGCGGTGATGCTCATGTTGCTGGACCCAACGGTTGGTGGAGTAACCTTGTCGATTCAGGTAAAGGTATTGATACAGACAAGTACTTTGTTATATGCAGTAATGTGATAGGTGGCTGCAGAGGCTCAACTGGGCCAGCCTCAATTAACCTGAGGACTGGTAAACCGTACGGACTTAGTTTTCCATTAGTCAGCATCAGCGACATGGTTCAAGCGCAAAAACGATTCATCGACAATTTAGGCATTGAAAAGCTTTTATCGGTTATCGGCGGCTCTATGGGCGGCATGCAAGTCTTGCAATGGATGGTTTCTTATCCAAACAGGATTCGCTCAGCAATTCCAGTTGCAACTACGCTTAGGCACACTCCTCAGCAAATCGCCTTCAACGAGGTAGGTCGACAGGCGGTAATAGCTGATCCAGACTGGAAAAACGGCGACTATTATGATTCTTCCCCTCCAGCCAAAGGCTTAGCAGTAGCCCGCATGGTTGGACACATAACGTACATGAGCGATACGTCTATGACTGAAAAGTTTGGCAGAAAAATCAGGGCTAATAAGGGGCCTTTCAAGTTTGGCGCTGACTTTGAAGTTGAAGGCTACCTGCGTTACAGAGGAGATAACTTTGTGAAACGTTTTGACGCCAACAGCTACCTCTACATAACAAAAGCCATCGACTACTTCAACCTCTTAAACGGTTACAGCTTGAACAGTATTTTCAGAGGTTTAACAGCAAAAGTGCTCGTGCTATCCTTCAAGTCAGATTGGCTCTACCCATCGTATCAATCGCAGGAAATCGTGAAAGCCTGCAAGTTAGCAGGTGTAGACACGAGTTACTGTGAACTTAACAGCACGTACGGTCACGATGCTTTTCTGTTGGAAATCGAGCAAGAAGTCCCCTTAATAGGTAACTTCCTTGAGGGAGTAGTCAACGGAAACGGGAATGGAAAGAAAGCAAATGGCTAATACACGCTTCAAAATGGAGCATAAAATAATTTCAGAATGGATCAAAAATGGCTCTTCTGTGCTTGATCTCGGCTGCGGCGACGGTGAGCTCCTAACCCTTCTGATCACGGAAAAGCAGGTTAGGGCGCAAGGAATCGAGCTAAGTGATCAAGCAATTCAGCATTGTGTAGCGTTGGGTCTGAGTGTTTTTCAGGAGGATATTGATTCGGGATTGAGTGAATTTGCTGATGGAAGCTTTGATTACGTTATCTTGAATCAAACACTTCAACAGGTGAAAAAGCCTGATTTAGTGCTCAAGGAGGCTTTAAGAGTGGGGAAAAAAACAATTGTGGGCTTTCCAAACTTTGTGAATGTATCTGCGAGGCTTCAGATTTTCTTTAAAGGCAGAGTTCCTGTGACGAAGGCGTTGCCTTATGAATGGTATGATACTCCGAACCTGCATTTTTTAGCCATTGCAGATTTTGAGGAGTATTGCAAAAAAAGGAATTTTTACATTGAGCGCTCAGGGTTCATAAGAAAGAAAAATAGAGTAAGTTTTTTGCCGAACTTGTTTGCTGATATTGGGCTTTTCTTGATATCTCGCTAGTTTTGGAAGGAACAGGTTAAAAGGCAGCAATAACTAAATTTTCGGAATACAACTAGTTATTGAATCTATGGTTGATCTGTATGAAAGTGTTACTGAATGATGGCATGGATGAGGAAGGAATAAAACTTTTTCAACAAGCTGCAATTGAAGCAGACAAACAAAAGCGAGACCCTGTTTCTCTTCGAGCGCAGATTGGAGAATTTGATGCGTTAGTTGTAAGAAGCGCAACCAAAGTCACCAAGGAAGTGATTGAGGCTGGTGTAAAAGGTAAATTAAAAATCGTGGGGAGAGCCGGCGTTGGAGTAGACAACATTGACATAAAAGCCGCCACAGAAAAAGGAGTCGTCGTTAAGTCTGCTCCTTTTGGGAACACTAATGCAACTGCAGAATTGGCGCTTGCGTTAATGCTTGATATTTCAAGAAAAGTGCCTCAAGGATATTATTCTCTTAAAGAGGGCGTTTGGAGAAAGAAGCGTTTTGAGGGAACAGAACTTTCAGGAAAAACTCTTGGCATTATTGGGTGTGGCAGAATAGGTCAACGCCTCAGCGAACTCGTAGGCAACTTTAACATGGAAATAATAGGTTACGATCCAGTTGCAAAGCCATCCTCGAGAATAAAACAGGTGACAAAAGAAGAGGTCCTGTCTCAAGCTGATTACGTTAGCATTCATGTTAGCGGAAACCAACCCATCGTAGAAGAAAAAGAGCTATGGCTCATGAAACCAACCTCTTTTCTGATTAACACAGCCCGCGGAGCAAACGTTGAAGAAAAAGCATTGTACAATGCTCTGAAAGCGGGAGGCATAGCAGGTGCAGCAATAGATGTCTTTGAAGAAGAGCCATCGGCAGAAGAATCACAATTTTGCTCCAAGCTGAGAGAATTGGATAATGTTATTTTTACTCCTCATCTAGGTGCATCCACGATTGAAGCCCAGAAGAAAACATCAGTGGAAATGGCCAAAGTCATAATCGACTACTTGCTACACGGAGACTTTTCAAACACCGTAAACGCGGGAGAAAACATCGAACAAGAACAGCGACCAACCTACCAATTATTCATCTATCACGAAGACAAACCAGGCATGTTCGCCAAAATAGCCAAAGTCCTTGCAGACCATGGAGTTAACATCAGAGAAAACCCATCTAGGCAAATAGGACAGGGTTATGCAACGGCTGTTTATCTTGTGCACCAAAGAGTCGAACAAAACGTGATCGACGAGTTAAACAAGATTGAAGGAGTAATCAGAGCCGTAAAATAACTGATCTTTGCCAGATTCGTGGCGCTTTTCGCCTGCCAAAGCAGGGGCCTAAAGTACGTTGTCCTGTTAGCATGGAATTTTACGGTAAAGCCTTTAAATGGGCTGAATGATTCTATATTTCCCAAAAACGCTTTAGGCATAAGCATTAAAGCGGAGGTCGCCCAGCATGGCCAAAGGCGTAGGACTGAGGCTCCTATCCCGCAGGGGTTCGTGGGTTCAAATCCCACCCTCCGCACCATTAAATTTCTTGTTTCCCGTTTTTCAGGATGAAATTTTTAAAAGTTAGTAAAACATAGATGTTTATGGTGATGGCTTGTCAAAGAAAACAACAGTTATTTTGCGCGATGATGTTTATCAGCGGCTTAAAGAGAAAGCTGGGGCTCGAAATATTTCTAATGAAATAAACAAAATTTTGATTGAGCACTTTGAGAAGACTGAAAGCATGTTCGGTACCATGAAAAAAACTGATTTATCAGATCTCAGAGACCATAAGGATCGCTACTAATGAGATACGTTATTGACTCGTACGCTTGGCTTGAGTATTTTATGGGTACAGAAACAGGTGAGAAAACGAAAGCAATCATTGAAAATTCAGAAGAAAAAATCACTCCAACCATATGTCTGGCAGAAGTTTACTCTAAAACCCTAAAAGTAGAAGGTCGCGAGCTTGCCGAGAAGCAGAAGTCTTTCATAAAAGAAAGAAGTGCTCTAGTATATTTGGATGAGTTAATCGCTGTAGAATCCGCTAAGGTAAATGTTCGTTTGAAAAAAGAGATAAATGGCTGGGGCATGGCTGATTCGATAGTTTACGCAACAGCATTAGTTAAAAAAGCTGACGTAGTAACTGGAGATGAACACTTCAAGAACCTTGAAAATGTCGTATTTTTAAAATAGCAATACCTAGTGATAGCAGGATTGGGGTTCCTATCCCGAGGGGTTCGTGGGTTCAAATCCCATTCTCAACACCAACAAAGGGCACTTAATCTACAACATCGGGTTTATTTTTTGATGAATATTACTTCGCTTAATTCGCGAAAATGTTCATCACCTGTGACTACTTTTCCGCCCAAGTTTCTGGCGATGCATAGTATAATTGAATCTGTTAAGCCCCATCCCTTTGCCTGTTCTTTCAGTTCTTCATTAATTTCTCCTGCTGCAACTGCGGTTTCAAAATCCAATTCCGCTACCCGGCTCGTTGATCTTATAAACTCTAACCGTTGAAGTCGTCCTTCGCGAGTTTCGTTTCCAAGCCTAATATCCTTCAGCAGTTTTCGACTAATCTCTGAAACCACAATTGTTGGCGTAACTGAGTGCTCACTTTCTATGTATTCCTTTGCAACTTCGCCCATTTTGGAAGCTTTAAAATACTCAATCCAAGCGTAAGAATCAATTACAAAATTAAAACTCATGAAACTCCGCCCGATCCTCTTCTGTGAAAGAAGAAAGCTTGCGGTTTGAACCAAACATGGAGCCAGGAATCTTTTTTCGCTCGGTGAGCAGCCTTTTTATGACTTCATCATGGCTTTTCGCTTTCATTTCCTTTTTAGCTTTATTGAGCATTTGAAGAGTCCTTTCATCTACCTGAACAGTAGTCGGCAAAGCATCACCAGGTTTATATAACTGTAACTATAGATTTTAACGTTTCGCCGATTAGGACTTTTGTCATTACGGCCAAAAGGCGTAGGACTGAGGCTCCTATCCCGCAGGAGTTCGTGGGTTCAAATCCCACCCTCCGCAACAGCATTGGCGCACCTATTGTTGGTGCTGTGCTTTAGCACTTTTACTGTTTCTGTGCTCGTCGGGCAGTCACAAGCTGGAACAGCAATCTATAAGTCGTTTCCCTCCGGCAGGCAGCCTTACATTATGTCTTCTACATTGCAGCCACCGTATTTGCAGCAATTACCATAGTCATCCTGTTTGTCCACGAAGTCCTTGGTAAAAATGCAAAAACAGAACGAGGAACAAAAGAAGCACAAATTAGTCAAGTTAAAGATGGTGTAGCACACTGAGCATTTCATCAATAGTTAAAATTTTTATCCCTTTGAACTCTCTCAATGCAAGCAGGTGCTTGTCGCCTGAAATGATAAAGTCAGCTTTTCCATCATATGCTGTTCTAATAATAACGTCGTCATTGGGGTCTTCCTTGACAGCTTTGAATTTGGATTTTATTTCTATTATTCTTGCAGCGTTCCCCAAGATGTTGAGAAAGATTGTTACATCTTGTTCATTTGTATACTTTGCTACCTTGGAGTCTTCTATTACATCCAGAAACTCTTCGAGTATAGCTTTGGATAAAACTAGCTGTTTATGTTTTATCAATTTATTGAAGAGGTCACGTGGTTTTCCGGGTTTAATTAACGCTGAAACCAAAACATTGGTGTCAAGGACAACTTTCATTCTTCAATTGTCACTTTGAACTTTTTTTCTTCTGCCTATGCTCATGGATTATCTGGTTTATCTCGTCGTTTGAGAGCTCGCCATATTTTGCGATTCGTTCATCAACTCTTTTGTATATGGCTTCAAGCTCTTTTGATAAGTTAGGCTCTTCAAATTTTTTCAGAATTACTGAGTCGTTGCATTCATAAACGAGAAATTTTGTTTTCGGTTTCAAGCCCATTCTTAGACCTTATTTTTGCAGGTATGACAACTTGACCTTTTGCGCTAAGAATTGTAAGATCGGCTTTTTCATTCTGAGTCATTTATAATCTTTTAATATAATCTTACTTTCTTACCTAAAAATATATCCTTTTTACTTCTATATTTTACTCCTAAATCATCAACACTTGTCACACTCTGTTCAAGAAGATCGACCTGATCGGTTTGTCGCGGCTATTCGAAGAGTTCTTGAGAGAACGCAGGACAGATCGAAGTAAAGTAATTCGAAAATGTCTTATAGCGAAGGGCAGCTGTCGTGGTAGACTTGCCCGACACCATAAGCGTTTCGATGATGGCGAACTTCTTCCCGAAAAGACAGAGCACCAACCTTCTCCAAGATCTCCCTCCATTGCGGCCTCTTCGAGAAGTAGGGAAACAACTGAACCAGCCTCTTAAGGGCCTAAAACTGATTTATCAGATCTTAGAGACCATAAGAGCTTTACTTTTTCAGTGCGTTGCCACCAGGGATCTTACGCACAAGATCGGCTTAAAACCCGTGGATGAAGCTTACGAAGTGATCTATAAAATGAAAGCCACCGTAGCAATCCTTCAAACACCGGACATAGTGTTGCAAATGCTTCTTATAAAAATCTGAAAAAAGGAAGATATGTCCACTTTTAGAAGCGAAACGCACGTCAATTCCTGAGTTTATGGAAATTTCCTTCAAAAAATGGTTTTTGTTAAGTAATGGTTATTAGCTAATGATGCACACAAATATTCCCATACTCATAAAGGTCTGTTAGAAAAATGCAATCTGCAAAGTCAAGCAAGAGAAGATTTGTTTCTGTTGACCCTGGCAAATGTACTGGTTGCGGAATCTGTGAGTATGCTTGCGCTCTGGAAAAAGGCGAATTGGTTTGGAATCCTATACGTTCCAGGGCACGAGTTGTTCGGATGACGCCGTTTTTTAATTTTACTCTGGCATGCAGATTTTGCAAAGATGCGAAATGTGTCAAAGCATGTCCTGAGAAAGCGATAATTCAATCAGAAAACACGGGCATACTAATAATTAACGATAAAAAATGCAAAGGTTGCGATTGGTGCATACAAGCTTGCGAGCACGGAGGAATCAACATCCATACTGATACTGGAAAAGCAGTTGCCTGCGACCTATGCGAAGGAGAACCACAATGCATTGAAGCCTGCCCAGAAGAAGCCTTAGAAATTGTGGATTCAGATGAAGCTGCAGAAAAAAGATTCAACGATGCACTGGCAAGGCTGCCTGAACAAATGGAAAAGTTAACCAACATCGTTAAAAACAAAGACTGGAAACCCTTGCTAGCAGATGCTGAAAAAAGAGCGACAAAAGCAGCAGAAAAACTTGAAGCCCTAAACAAGAAAGCTTTAGCCCAAAAACGCAAGTAACATCTTTTTATTATTTTCATTTTTTCAATAAAGATTAAACCATGTTTTCTTCATAACCTTTCAGAAACATGTCGATGTCCAAACCGTTGTTTTCACCCACGTATCCGCCTTCGAAAACAAAAAATGTCGGCTTCTTTAGCAAAGCAATTCTTTTGCCAATAGCCCAATAACTTTTTTCAATTAAATTCAAAGATGCTAAATCACCCCTGTGCGTATCAAAACCAGCTGAAACAGCAACCACTTCAAACTTGTCTGCGTCAACCATGCTTAAAGCTTTATCAAAAGTCTTTAAATACTGTTTTTCACCGCAGTCGGCTGGCAAAGGAAAATTATAAGCAGTTTCCTTCAGAAGTTGCTCCAGTATGCGGATAAAGCGGATAACAATGCAACGAAACATAGGTTACGTTACTGTCATCTTGAAAAATATCTTGAGTACCATTTCCGTGATGACCATCAATATCCAAAATCAAAGTTTTCTTGCCAAGCGTCTTAACAGCAACTGCTATATTATTGATGTAGCAAAATCCACGAGTATGAGCTCCAAGAGCATTACCGTTTTTTCCAGCGTGATGTCCGGGTGGGCGCATAAGTGAAAAACCGTTTATTTTTGAGGCTAAAACTGCTCCGCCAGCTGAAAGCCTTGCATACTCATAAATGTCTTTATATGCTGGCGTATCTTCATCTTCAACTGAACCTTTCTTGAGGTTATCGATGTAGTCTTTGTCGTGAACTCTTAGAATTTGCTCTTCTGTTGCTGGAGTTGGCTCAACGAACTTGTACCCCTTCTGCTCCAGTATATCATGAGCTTTTTTAACTCGTGATGGTCCTTCAATGTGCCTTATTCCATAACCTAAACATTTTTCTGAATAGATTATTGTTGTTTTCATGGCTTTCCGAATCCATACAAGATAAATGATTGTCTTCAATTAAAATACAACTTGCTATTAAGGTTTAGCAACTTAAAGGAGAAAAAAAACGGATGACTACTGAAAACCCCTTTGCCCTGTTCCGCCAAGAATGCGAAGCAGCATTAGCTCAAGCTTTAGAAAAGTCCTTTCCAGAAACCAAGCATACAACCATAAACTTGAGCAAGACGCCAAACATTGAGTATGGACAATTGGCTTCTTCACTTTGCTTTGAGTTAGCTAAGAAACTGGGGCAAAAGCCTCTTGATATTGCTAACCAACTTGTCGATAACATCGATAAATCCAGCTTTAAATTAATTGAAAAAGTTGCTACTGCCGGTGCAGGATACATCAACTTTTATGTTGATTTTACCAAATTCTCCGCTTTAACTTTGAATTCAGTTAAGCAGTTGAATTCTAACTACGGTTTCGTTAAAACCGATAAGCCTAAAAAAATCATCGTCGAACATACAAGTGTTAATCCTCTGCATCCTATTCATATTGGACAAGCAAGAAATCCCGATGCTTGGAGATGCCTTAGCACGCATTCTCAGATGTAGGGGGCACACGGTTTCAACTCACTACTACATTGATGATGTTGGTCGCCAATCCAGCGTTGTCGCCTACGGTTATGACAAACTTGGTCGACCAAAACCCACTGAAAAAGCCGACTTGTTCGTTGGCAAAATCTACACGGTTACATGTTGCATCGTTGAAATCAACCGTTTAAAAAGAGTTCGCCAAGCAATTGACCCAGATTCTGCGGACGATTTAGCTAAAGTAAATAAGGAAATTGACGAGTGGCTTTCCATCGCCTCCGAATTGAAAGAAAAATACCCTGTGCTTTTTGAAACGCTTCTGATGCAGGTTAGCAAAGATGAAAATCCTGAAGAGGAAATTAACCGGTTAAATCGTGCATACGAAGAAGGTGAACCTAAAGCAAAACAGCTAATTCGGGAAGTCAGCGAATTATGTCTTGACGGTTTCAGAGAAACGCAAAAACGTGTGTCAGTTACATATGATTCTTGGGATTGGGAGAGCGATTTCGTCTGGAGCAGCCAAGTATCTGAGGTTTTACGGAAACTCAAAGCTTCAGGCTACGTTTTCAGTGAAAGTGGAGTTTTAGAGTTTGACGGCGAAAAAGCTGTTAACCAACTTAAATTAAAACCCAAGTTGGGCCTGCATGAAAACTATGAGGTTCCGCCATTAACGCTTGTTCGTGCTGACGGCACCACACTGTACACCACACGTGACGTAGCTTATACGCTATGGAAGTTTAATTTGGCTGAGAAAGTGGTCAACGTTATCGGCATGGAGCAGTCGCTTGCACAATTGCAATTAAAACTTGCTCTTTACGCACTTGGTAAGGGTGACTTTGCAGATAATTTTGTACATTTCGCTTATAATCTGGTTACTCTTCCAGGATACAAAATGAGCAGCCGCAGAGGACACTACATCACTTTCGACCAAGTTTTAGACGAAGCGGTTCAACGGGCTTACGAAGAAGTTTCCAAGCGATCACCAATGCTGACCGAGAAAGAAAAGCGCAAAATTGCAGATTTCGTAGGCATCGGAGCAGTACGATATTCGCTTGTGGATGTGGACGCTTCAAAATCCGTGGTTTTCACTTGGGATCGAGTGCTAAACTTTGAAACCAACAGTGCACCCTACGTCCAATACACCCACGCTAGAGCATGCAGCATCTTACGCAAAGCAGCACGGGAACCCGAAAAACCAGGATTCGAATTACTAAAAGAAAAACTGGAACGAGAATTAATCTTAGCTTTGGCAGGTTTCCCAGACATGTTTATTGAAGCAACAGAATACCTTAAACCCAACATGATCGCAGATTACGTAAATGCCTTAGCCGACAAATTCAACACATTCTACAATGCATTGCCCGTGATTAAAGCAGACTCACAAGAACTCAGCGACGCAAGAATAGCCTTAACAAAAGCAATCCAAACTGTACTTCATAATGCCTTAACATTAATTGGCGTTACAGCTCCTGAAAAAATGTGACCCGTCAGCAAATGCTTCTCAGCTAAGTATTTCATTGATTAGTTTGATGATAAAAGAAAACATTAATACCAAAAGTAAACTATCTTTATGACTAAAATGGGAGATGGAAGATAGCATGTCGTTTAAGAAAAAGTATGTATACACAGTTTTTTCTGGGCCTTCAGAAGGAATGGAAAAGGAATATAATGACTGGTATGACACTCAGCACTTGCCACAAGTGACAAAAGTTCCTGGCATAGTTGCTGCCCAACGTTTCAAGTTAGCTGAAGGTGACCAAGGCCCATATGAAGCCCCTGCACGTTATTTGGCAATCTACGAGATTGAAACAGACGGTGACCCACTTAAAGTGGTTGACAAAATTCGAGAGTTTGTCAGTGAAGGAAAAATTGTAATGTCTGAAGTGATTGATCTTAACGTGACGAGACCATGGATGTATGGTGCGATAGGAGAACGGCTCGTAAGCAAGAAATAATCGCAACCATCAAAACTTTTTTTTAATCTTTCAAATCTATTTTACTTTAAGCACTGCATTGTTCACATATTAGGAATAGAATTAACCATTCGAATCATGCAAAGATCCGCATCTTTTTAACTTAATTGTTTTCCAAACACGCAACCTAGTTGGCGATGACTATCCTATCTTCTGTTTACTTTTCACATCGCTTTATTGATTAGCGATTCTTCTTTTAGAGAAATTACAATAGTCGCCGTGACTACAACCATATCAGGTGTTAATTTGCGTTACTTCATTAGATTCGACGTAAATGAAGCGGCTTAGATGCTTCTTTTTTCATGTTTCCTTTTATTTCGTCCTTGTCAAAATCGGTAGCGTCATTTTTATCCTCATCAATCTTGTAGCTTTGAACAATGTAATGTTCTTCTTCATAGACGGTTTCGACGCTAACTACTTTCAGGTTCTTAACCATTTACCTTCCCTGCTATCTTAATATGTCAAAAATATTATATAAAGATTTATCGTTTTTATAATCATGATATTTCAGAACTATAGTTTGAATTAATGGGAAAATTGATAAAAAATTTTTGCAAAAGCTTCAAATAAATTCCAAATTGGAATATTCATTATGAAGATATAATATTAAAGAAGCTTAAAAGAAGCCTAATTACGTCTGGCTCTAAATATATCACGGCTAAACACGTTCTGAGGCAAGAAGCGTTTGGGCAAAGTAATCTTAATTTTGCTTAAACTTATGTCAAAAGAAAAAAAAGAAAAAACAAAAAGGGAAAAATTTAATTTATGGACCTACTGGTCCAATGTTGGCTGAGTACACTTTTGCTAGGTTTGCTTTGAAGCACCATGCGCCAAGTTCTGGGCTGAGTTGTTCATCATCGTTTGGAATTGTTACGTCGATGTTCCAGTCTGTCCATCCGTACAGTGTTGGTTCTTCAGCTGGCAATTCTGGTCTCCACCAGCCATGTTCAGGAGAAACTACCTTTGGGTTAACTCCGAAATCGTACCGTACTTGCTGCATGCATCTGCCAACAGGTGTTTCAATGTAGACCCATTCGCCGTCTCCGATACCCATGTTGCGTGCTGTCAGTGGGTGCATCTTTACACGTGGGAATGGACGCAAATGCCGCATTAAGCTGATGTGTCGTAGTTCGCCATGGTGGGCTTCTTGGAATCTGGCTCCACTAGTCATAATGAATGGGTAGTCTTTTGCAATATCAGGTGCACTAATTGGTGTCCAAGCGCATTCCTGATAATACGGCAACGGATCGTATTCAATCTGCTCAAGAATAGTCGAGTAGAACGCAACTTTGCCCTCAGGAGTACCAAAGCCTCTAACCAGTCCAGTCTCTGGGTTAACTTCCTCGTATTTCTTGAATCTGGGCTCATATGGTGGTACACCTTTCCATTCCTCAATAACTTGTTTTCGAGTCCAACCTGCGGGTTCGTAGAACCAGTCTTGGAATTCCTCGGGAGTCTTCCATTTCCAAACTTTATCAACTAATTCCTTACCAAGTACTCCGACAGCGAGGTTTCGGAATATGATCGTATCGTCTTCAAGATCCCACAGACCAGGTATCTTGCTTGCCATTGCGCGGTCTCCTGCAATCTCAAATTCAATCTCGCCTTGACCAGTAAGAGTTGCATAGCCGGAAGGTCTTTCGAATTGGCTGGTGCCAGGTAGTACGTAGTCTGCTAGCATGGCTTCAGGAGTCATTTGAGCGTCTTCAATGTACACGAAGAGTTCAAGCTTCTTGAGACCCTCATAAACCTTCTTTATATTTGGATAATTCCTCATTGGACCTACTTCACCGGATAGCATAGCCTTGATTGGATAGGGTTTCTCCGATACCATTGTATCCATAAAGTTGCAGAAGTTTGGACCTCTTGATCCTGAGGAGTGAGTGTCACCCCAGTATCCTTTTCCATCGGCTTGCCTGTTGCATCAGAGGATGAATATAGAAGTTTAGCGCCCTATGGTTGTCTATTCCTACCTGTTTCATCATTGAATCCGTATCTGCTAACGCAACTATGTCGTGCATTGATTCAACAACTGAGTGGAATTTCGGTTTTGCGTGAAGGTATTCGCCGCCTTCTATGTCGATGTTGCCAGTTAATGCAGGTAGCATATATTTGGAGCGGACATTGCTTAGAGAATTCCTGCCTGCTGATTCGATTGCATAGCCATATGGGAATGTGCATGGCTGGTTTTTCACTATCCATCGGGCTGCTTCTCTGATTTTTTCAGCTGGAACCCATGTTATTTCCGCAGCTTTTTCAGGTGTATACTGTTTAGCCCTTTCTTTTAGCTTGTCAAATCCAAAGGTCCATTTTTCCACAAATTCATGATCGTATAGATCCTCTTCTATGATGACATTAATTATAGCCATCAGTAGGGCCGTGTCAGTTCCGGGTCTAAGCGCTAACCACATTTCAGAATGTCTGGTTGTCTCCGTGAATCTTGGGTCGACGTTGAGCATTTTTGTGCCAGCTTCTAATCCTGCAATGAATGCGGGCCATGAATACGTCCATGACTCACTTGGGTTTGTGCCAATTGTAAAGATACCTTTTGTCTTACCTGGGATAATCATTGCATATGTTATTCCCACGCCATAGCCTAATCCTAAGGCTTGGTTCGTGGGTCCGGCTCATGTCTGAGCCGCTATAGAGCCAAAGTTCGGGCTGCCTATTAATACGTGGAAAATAGCCAGTCCTAGACCTAAGTTTGCGGCTCGGCCTGTGCCAAAGAAGCCACATACGGATGGGCCGCCGTATTTTGCGACGATTTCCTTCACTTTAGCTGATATTTCGCTATATGCCTGAGCCCAGGATATTATTTGCCATTTGCCTTCGCCGCGTTTGCCAATGCGCTTCATTGGGTACTTCGGCCTGTCCTTGTGGTAAATGTATTCTAAGCTGTACTTCCACTTCTGACAGTACGGCCCAGGATTAAACGGGCTTTCCCAGTCAGGCTCAACCTTAACGATCTTACCGTCTTGAACTATTTCAAGCAATTGACAAGATCCAGTACTGCAGAAACCGCAGACGCATCTGTGTTGTCCATCGAATTTCTTTATATCTTCAACCTTTACACTCATCATTCAATCTCCTATCTTTGTTTATCTCCCATTTTTATTTTGTTTTTAGGACGAAATAACCTATATGCGGTTTGATGGCTATTTAAGGTTAGATAATAAGCGCATTACGCTTTTTGCGACAAAACAGAACACTTTCTCTTTTAATCCGTAACATTGTTACATAATTGAACTATTTTCTTTAATAATGTTTAAGGTCTAATAAGGTTCTGTTTATATAAAACAAATTCTTTGCAGTTTCTGCCACTTTATATAACATATATTATGGAAATTGCAGAACTCAGTCTATCTTATGCATGCGAGTTAGTACGTTATTTCATCTTCTAAAATAGCCATAGCCATAAACAGGCATAGTCTGGAGTTTAAAAAAAGGAAAAAGGAAAGAAAAAGGAAAGATTTTCGGTTTATGGTCCCATTGGTCCAATGTTGGCTGAGTACACTTTTGCTAGGTTTGCTTTGAAGCACCATGCGCCTAGTTCTGGGTTAAGCTGGTCTGAGCTGTCGGGCAGTGATTAACATTGGACCTAATGATAGAAAGTTTTTATATTTAGAATAGTGTTTCCAGGTTTCGTAGTGAGAATGTTTTTGGAAACTTTTTGCCGGTGTAAAACATGAAGCTGTGCGTTTCCACATTTGGTCTGAACGTTGATTCTCTTTGCAATTTTTCAGATAGTTCCAAGTAACTGTTGTAATCCTTGTGTACGGACACGGCAACCCAGTTTGTTCCTGCTAAGCTGCGCTCTTCCAGAAGGCATAGCACTTCGGGCTGTTTATTAATCAAGCTTTGTGCTTCTTCAACTTGTGCTGGTGTTATTACATCCGTGGTTTTTGCGAATGAAAATACGATGAATTCTAGTCCCATTTTGTGGAAGTCAGGTATTACCGTGTGTTCCCTTATGTAACCCTCTTGCTCCAGCTTCTTTTTTCGCCTAGACAACGTTGCGTTGCTCATTTTCAAGATCTTGGCAATCTCTCTATCGCTTTTGCCGCCAAGCGCTATCAGAGCAAACAAAACCTTCAAATTTTCCTGATCTTTCTTAGCCCGCGTATTCTGCTTGCCCATAACTTTCCTCTAAGCATAGTGTTTAGTGGGTTGTTTAAAGTTTTTTGATATACATTATTTCTAATCAAAGTTTAATATTCTTTTGAAAAACGTTTCTCTTTTTTTGAATGTTCTTGTAATGACAAATTTCATATACAAGCCCAATAATTTACTTCGAGGTGCAAATTAATTGAGTGACATGTACTTCAAAAAGAAGCTTGAGCCTATTAAGGTTAAAAAGAAAAGTGTTTCACAGCTTCTTTCCGAAATGAGCAAAACTGCTTATCAAGGAAGGAAACTTGGGGAAGCAGTTGATGTTTGGGAAAACATGTTAAAGGAAAAAGACTTAACGATTGCCATGGGTTTTGCCGGTTCCATGAGTACCGCTGGTCAATGGACAATTATTAATTGGCTCATGGAGAACCGTTTCATCGATGTTTTAGTTTCCACCGGCGCCAATGTTTCCGAAGATATAGTTGATGCCATGGGTCTTGGTTACTGGCAAGGCAGCCACATGGTTGATGATGAAGCGTTGCTAAAAGCAGACGTGAACAGGTATTACGACGTTTTCGGCAAAGAAACAGATTACCGTAAAATGGAAGAAGTGGTAACAAACTTCGTCATGACCCTGAAAACTAATTATAATTACACTTCAGCAGAATTCCTATACTTGCTTGGCAAGTATCTTGGCAAGAAAAAAATTCCAGCCATAAGCGCAGTCGCAGCAGAAAATGGGGTCCCCATTTTCAGTCCAGCAATGGTTGACAGTGCCTATGGCGAAACATTCCTTATGGCTAAGAATCAGGGGCACAACGTTGTTCTTGACTCTGTTAAAGAGTTTGACCAGTTCATCAGTATCGGAACAAGAACTAAGGATGTCGGCGTCGTCTATATCGGCGGTGGAGTACCAAAAGACCTCACACAACTCATAGCCATTTCAGTTTCACCGATGACTCAAGATCAAGGCGTGAAAGGAAGAAAAGGCGGCTTAAGAAAAAGCCTACAAGAATACTACTACCCACACAAGTATGCAATACAAATAACCACTGACGCTCCACAATGGGGCGGATTATCAGGCTGCACACTTGAAGAGGCAATCAGCTGGGGCAAAATCAACAGCCAAGCAGGGACAAGAGCAGTATGCTACTGCGACGCCACAATCGCACTACCACTAATAGCACACGCACTCTGCGAGCGAGTTCCAGAAAAACGAAAAGGACCAGACATGAGCTGGATATTTAAAGACGTAACCTAAACACTTTAACTTTTTTCAACCAAGCCTCTTTAACTTTTTCGCTGAAGTGGAGCAATCTGCTTTCCTGTCAAGACTTTTTTAATTTTCTTACGCAGCACGAAAATTATTAGACACATCACCACGATAATGCCTGCAATAAAAGCTCCCAATAGCTCCTTCATAGCTATGAATAAACCAAGGAGCACGCCAGCAATTCCAACAAAAACAGAGATACCCGTAAGTGATTCAATACGCTCATTAAGGCGTTTTTCTTCTATTAACAATGCATTGCTTTTAAGGTTTTTGAGTTTTTCTTTTAGCATTTTGAAGTCTCGATTTACGCCGTCAATATTCTTCATTCTCTCATAAAATTCCTTATAGAGCGGCTGTCTAATATCCAGGTCATAAAATTCATCGAGGTCCTGAACCATGTCAGTTTCAATAGTGCATAACATTTCTGATTCTTCGTGGTCTTTTTCAAGTTTTTTGTAGATTGATGCAATTTTTGCATGGAGGAATGACAGGCTAATACTCATGTAAAGATTCCAAAATAAACTCCACTTCATTGAATAATTGGGGAAATCTTCATTTACACGACCCTTGAATATGGTAATCATTGAATCTCTTTTTTTATAAAAAGATAAATGGTTTGAATCAATTTTTGCATTATCAATCACAAGTATACTTTTAAAATTAATGGTATCTGGATGAGGATGCTTAATCCTATCGGGAAGAATTTCTTCCGGTGATATTATATTTCTTAATTCCTCTCTTATGACGCACTTATCCGGGTAAGTGTAAAATTGACTAATAGTAAGATTATCAAGAGAATCACCTAAAAATTGATTGGGTAAAATGAGTTGAACACTCAATTTGATCGAAAATATTTGTCCAAATATCAGACTGGTTCTCATTTTTCTTAAATCCTTTTCCTAGAGTAAAAAACATAATTTTACAAATTGTTCTTAAGAGACAATGACTTTTTCCTGATTTTGTAAAATCATCTATATTTATTTCTTTATTTTTCTTTTTAAATTCATCGATAAAACTTTTCAACGGTGAATTGATAAGTTCAAATTCGGTATCGGATCGGATATGAGCAATTTCGTGTACAGATACCCTTCGAGCTTTTTCGTTTTTCTCATCGACTGGCGCCATTATAATGCTGACTGATACTGTATCTCTGAAATATTTCGGTTTTTCGTCGGAAGCAGAGTGAGGAGCGATATTTAATGTTACAATAGGAACTATGACATAACTCGAAACTTCGCTTTGAAAAGATTTTTGACTCTCGGAAAAGCTCAAAGGGTCTTTCGGTTTAATTCTACCTACTGGTAGGCATAGGTTGAATACACGCACTGCTAGTTTTCGCGAAAAAATACCGCTTCTTCTGCGCCCAAGACATAGAAGTATATCGTAAGCAACTTTCCAATCGTCAGAAGAATTTGACTTTGATTCTTCAAGATCCGAATCGACTATCACATACTCATTAAAAAGTAAACGTTTTTGTTCGCTTTCAAGGTTTGGGACTATTGAAGAGTGTATTTTATTTGCGGCTTTAAGATACAGTTTCTCATTATCCCAATTGCAAACTTGATATTCTTTATTATCCTTGAAATCAATGGCTTTGCATGGCAGATAAGGAATCGTGTAACTAATAAAATTATTCGACTTTTCCTCTTCTATTCTTCTTTCAATTCTTTCCAATACATTCTCATAAGGACAGGATTGAAAGTAGGTAAAAAACTCTTGAAGATTTTTGAGTTTAAAACTATCAAACATATCACTAAATATTGAGCTAAGTCGTTTATCGAGTTCTGGAAGTTCTCTCGGGTATTTTGAGTTTTTAAAAATACTATTTTTGTCATCATTAGCGACAATTCTCATCGAACCAGTTATTGCAAAAAGAAAATTATACTGCTTTTTGCAAGGGTCATACTCAAGTGATGGATCATCATATTCAAGTGTTGAATCATCAGTTCCATTCATGAGCTACGCTTGAAACTTTAATCAAATAAATCTTGTGCATTGCATATTAGCAAATGATGTATCAAAAAATGGTATTAAGACTATTGGTTGTTTTTATTTTTTCTTTAGCCTATCAACGAGTGCGCAAGTCATTATGGGCATGATCACTGTTGCGTCACCTTCGATCATTATGCGTTTGGCTTTTTCACTAATTTTTCCCCATGATACAGCTTCGCGTGGTCTTGCGCCGCTGAGACTGCCATCCCACTCATCTGCGGTGCTGATGTAAACGACGTAGTCTAATCCGTCTTTAAACTGGTTCCACCAGATTGTGTGGTGTTTTGAGATTCCTCCACCGACGATTAAGGCTCCGCTTTTCGGGGAATCAAATATGATGTTGTTGAGTTCACCTTCGTCTTTAAGTAAGTTAAGTTTGAAATCATGGTCTTGACTGAAGAACCATGTTTGATAACCCACTGCGCCGTCAGTTATGCCCGGCACAAATACTGGAATTTTGTTTTTAGCTGCCCAATAAAGAATCGAGCTTTCATTGCAGCAGCGTAAGCCGATTTCACGGATTAATTCGCTGCCTGAAACCTCACGTTTACCCTCTTTATACAAATCTCCTAGCAAAGTTTGCATTTTCTGCTCGATCACTATGCCGTAGCTGTCGTTGGGGACGAGTACGTTTCCTAAGCGGTTTACGCCTTGTTGATGCAGTTTAGAATCGTTCATTACGAAACTGCCTTTGTAGTAGTCTTTCCAGCAACGTGCCATATCATGATCCAATGTCCCACAGGTAGTTATTACGACATCTACGAGTTTGCGTTTCACAAGCTCCCTTATTACGCCGCGAGTGCCCGTAGCAACAAGGTTACCCGTAAAAGAAAGAAACTTTACGCAACCTTTCGGCGTTAATCATGCTTTCAAGGATGTTTACACCAACGGCAAGTTTGCCAGCTGTAAAACCCCAAGCCTTATCCATCTGCAAGACGAGCTCATTCACGCTCATTTTGCCTTTGAATTCGTGGTCTTTGATTGCTTCTTTCAAGCCATTTCACTTCTAATTCAATAATTGAACCATTAAAGCCGAAATAAATATGTTAGTCTCCCTTTTCTCATTTGACTGCAAGAACCTGGTTCAAGCCTTAACTTGCAAGAATTTGACATATGGAAAAAAACAGAAGGTTAATTCGTCTAGCAAAAATCGACGACATCGAAGCAATCTACCAAATAGAGAAGGCTTCCTTTCCAGGACTAACGGCTTATTCTAAGCGTCAACTCGCACATTTAATCCTTAAAGCCAACAGTTCAACTCTCGTCGAAACTGAAAACGGCACCTTACACGGATTCATCATCATTACTTATCGCAAGCGCAGCCAAATCGGCAACGTCGAAACCATCGATGTCGACCCACATTTTCAAAGGCAAGGTGTAGGGCGAAGGCTTCTTGTGGCCGCTGAAAATGACATGAAGGAGCATGGGAAGAAGATATCTCAGCTAGAAGTGTCTGAAGGAAACCATGCCGCGATCAAGCTATATCAAAAAGCTGGTTACACGATCAAACATAGAATTGCTGGTTACTACCGCTTTGAGCACAACGGTTCACATGACGCCATACGCATGATTAAGCCTCTAGATGCGGCTCATTAGTCGGCACCCAAACATCTTTTTCCAGTTTCGTAAAGCCATTTGTGTACTGCTTGATTATCTTCAAAATAGGCGCTCGAAACTGCCTTGGTACAAGCTGCAAGTCGCCTGTGCTATTGTTAAGGTGGATGGTTTCAACATGAGGATGCTCCGTGCCCTTTATCGTGGAGTCGTGTTTGCTTGCGAGAAAAGCAGCATGCTCACGTTCATCCTCATCAAGCCGCAGCCCGCCTTTTGCAAATCGACTCGAGAACAGGTCGATATCCTTTTTTGCTGTAGCCCATGATGGCGGGGTTAACGTTGTTAGCGCGAAGGAATAATTGAATTCCAAGACACTTGCTGCAGTCGCCGCATGGCACAATGTCTTTGCTTTGGAAGTGGACGCTGTGACATGAACGCTGGATACTTGGCAAGTTCTGGGTATCGCTTCGTTAATATTCTCTCCACAATGAGTCCTGAAACTGGTCTAACCGCGCTCCATTGGCGCATTTCCGGCATCCGCTTTTTGTACCATTTTTCCATTCTTAAGTCAAAGTCTTGCGTTTGGTCGTAGACGCCGTAATAATGCTTTATTCCCTTGTAGAAGGGAGAAATACGGGGATCGTCAAATTCACTTCCGATCAACAAGTTGCCAATTTTCTTTGACGCGAATACTGGCAGCAAATCAAACACGTAGACTGGAAATATGCATAATCTGAATGGGGTAAGTATCTGACCAAACGTGTCTGTGATCAGATCTAATGATTCTCATATGATCCAGCATGAAACTGTAAAACCTGTCAACGTTCGTCCAGACTCGCCCAGTATTAGGCTCGTTTGCCGCGTGGTAACGGTAAGCCGGAAGTGCAGTTCGCCAGTGTCCTCCACTCTCGTTGATGTACAAGGGATAAACTTTTGCTCCAATCTCCTTTAACATAGCGTAAGTCAAGAGGCTCTCTTTTCCGCTACTTGAAAGCACCCCGCATGAGTTTGCATCAAGCTTTGAACTCAGAGGCGTGTCCTCAGTGAGAGCTGCTGGGATTAAGCGTGCTAGTGGCTTAGCGTTTTCTTCTGTTGCGTCTTCCTCTGATAATCTGAATTCAGGTAGAATGTAGGGGTTCTTTCTACGTATCAGCTTGTTGATGAATATGTCTTTGCTGAAAATGTCCAAAAGATCCTCCAAGAGCGAAACATCAGAGTTGGATAGTGAATATTTTAACGTGATTTTTTCAGTAAAAAGCCCGTAATTGAGAACAGGCATAACCGCTGCCAATCTCAAAAAAGCCAAATGATCCATCGATACTGTTTCCTCGTACTTGACGAGAAGATCAAAAACGAAGCTTTTACCATTAACTTTTTCGAGGGTAATTTTGGTGCTTACAGCTTTTCCGTTAATCTTCTGGGTCTTGAACCTCTATAGAATTGAAGCATTGAATGTTCGTTGCATCAACCATCCCTGAGTTTCTCGATGGCATCAGCGATCTGTGAAACGCCATCAACTACTGGGTCTTCCACAGGCACCTTGAATCTCTTATGCAGCTTAGCCTTGGCTTTTTTAGCTTGATCATCTGATAAGTGTTCATGGTTGATGCTTATTCCAACGAGTGGGCGTTGTGAAAGAAGTTTAGCTATCTTTACCACCCGCATTGGATCAGGCATTGGGTATCCTGGGAAACCATCAAGGCATGGACGGCCAGGGGCATCTTGCAACGTGAAGCCGTGAACTTGTCCCGCAGCTAATATTTCAAATCCGCCTGGGAAGAATGGGTGAACCAAGCTTCCTTGTCCTTCGATTATTATGAATTCGGGTTTTTCATCTCTCCAAGAATCGATTATTGCTCCTTCAATTTCGCCTGAAACGAAGTCGTTTATCACGGCGTCGATGACTGCTCCATGTGGCCAACCTTGCATCCATCCGGTTTGTCCAGTGTAAATCATGTCAGCTTTGCGTTTGCGTTTCCTCAATTCGTTGACTAACGTGACTGCTGTGGTTCTCTTGCCAATGGCTGAATCTGTGCCTAAAGTGGCAATTCTGGTTGAACCTACTTTGCTAATTTCGCCTGTGTAGAAGCGTTTGTGGTCTCTAAACATTTTGCGGACATCTGTGATTTTGCAGCCGTTTTTGTCAGCTATTGAAGTGAACCTTTCATCATCCGAGATAAATTGGTGCAGTCCTGAAACAACATTTAAGCCCTGCTGCAAAGCATAAATGACTGCTTTATCGTAGCCTTTTGGCAAGAATGCCTCCTTCAGAAACTGCTCCGATTATAAACGTGTCTGGCTTAGTTTTTTCACTTGCTTCTTCTAAATCGTGGAATAGTGGGATTCCCCTCTTCTTTCCATCTAATGCTTCTCCTGCGTCTCCCTCAGGAGCAGTAGAATCAACGACGCCTACGATTTGGTATCTTGTTGTGTACCGTACAAGTCCGTGAGCTGTCTTGCCGTTTGCATTCAGATATTCTCTTTCGCAGTAGACTAATGCTCTTTCTTGCTGGCATGCCTCGCTCACGCTTTGCGCCCAGTAAGGATTACCACATATCGGTCGCCAGGGTAAGGTTCCTTTTTATGTCTATCCAAAAGTGCTATTAACCCGGCTGTGGACGCTGGAAGGACACTTAAGCCTTCTTTATCACGTATTAAACGTGCGTAATCCATCATGCTCTTGTCAGTTGCATATGCAGCCCATCCATGAGTTTGCCTGATGGCTGAAAGCGCGTAGTCACCGTCGATTGAACGCCAGTTGATTAAAGGCTCATTAATTGACGTGTTTCTGATTTTTTCAGGTTTCAGGTCGCAGCAGTGAGGCATATTTTTGATGAAGGCGTTTATTATTGGGTTCATGCCGTAAGACGAACCTGCAATGAAGCGTGGAATGCGGGATGTTTTTCCTCGGTTGTATAAGCTTAGAAAGCCTCTGTAGATTCCTGCTATCGTGGAGCCGTTTGAGGCTGGTACAGCTACAGCTGCAGGTGCATCTCTGAGTTCATCGTAAATCTCGTAAGCTATTTCGCCGTACGCTTTGAATTGAATGTTTGTGTTGCTTCCGCCTGGATTCGCATCGTAATAGCCGTTTTGCTTCAGCTTGTTCACGAGAAATCTTCACTGATTCTTCATAATCTCCAGGAGTCTTAATTATTTCAGCGCCTATACTGCTTAATTTCTTTGATTCTATTAGCGTGGTACCCTTCAGGAATGTAAATTAGGCATCGTAATCCAGCCAAGGATGCAGCTAACGCGATTGCTGCGCCGTAGTTGCCGCATGAAGCAACTGTTATTTCATCGTATCCCCTGCGAAGCGCGTCAAGAGCTTGTGCGAAGGCGATGCGATCCTTTTGTGTTCCAGTTGGATTTCCGCCTTCGAATTTAAGGTATATTTGTCGAAGTCCAACTTCTCTTTCAATGTTTCTTGCTCGGGTTAGGTTTGTATCGCCTACTTCTGAATCAAGTATTATTTCAAAGCATTCGAGCCGTTCTTCAAGCGATTTGCTGTGATCTCTAGCTGTCTTGCTTTCAAAATACAATTCAGGAGTTATTGACGGAACCTGTGCAGTTGCACCGTCTAAAAGTGAAAAGGGACCACGATTTTTAATTTCTTCATTTTCATGATTAAGATGCGAAGGCTCTTCTTCAGTCTCTTCCATAATTATTCCTTGAATTTGCTGCTGTCTTGAGAAAGTACTGATCTCTAACTATAGAATTGTTGGATAACGCCAAATGAGAGAAATCTTTGATTGATAAGTCTGGGAACGCCTTAGGGGCTAAAAGATGCCAATCAGATAATGGGTCACTACTTGAGACGACCAACACTCATTAGACACCAGTAATTAAAGGCGATTATTAGTACAGTTATATTTAAAATTAACTATAATCTGCCAGCCATCCAATCTTAAAATCGAATAAAAAGGAAATAAATTAATTTTTCAATTTAGAAAAACTGCAAACGTTACCAAACTAAACCTCAAAAAGAAAAATAAAAAATACGATTTCCTTTTCTCAGAACCAAAATTAATCTTGAAGTTTAACTTTAGTTTATCTGAAAAGGTCCTTTTCTCTTGGTCTAGTAAGGTCTGTTCTTGAGGCGTTTTCATCAATTTTGTATTTGTATCCTCTTATGATGGCAACTGGTATTCCTTCATTCGCTTGGCCAATGACAAGTTCCGCTGCCGAAGATAATTCATCCGCAATAGCTGTCTGCTTTATTCTAAGAACATATCCGAAAAGATCTTTTTCGCCTCGCCTGTCCCTGATAGGCTTGATTCCTGCTATGCCGACTGCAACGTTTATTTCACCCATACGGAAGGGTCGCCGTGAGTATCAGAAACTATAACTGCAACGTTGACGCCTGCTAACCGTTTTATTTCTTTCCTAATGTTCTGCGCAGACTCATCAGGGTTTTTTGGCAGTGGCACAATATTTCTTTCACCATCAACATTTGATCGGTCGACCCCAGCATTAGCGCAGACTATTCCGCTTTTCGTCTCGGTTATGATACTGTTTGAACCAAGACGAATAATATCTTTGGTTTCTTGAAGAATAACCTCAACCATCGCAGGGTCTTTGTCGGTCTTTTGCGCTATTTCCTTTGCTCGCTCCGAAGGAGTAACTTGGTCGAGGTTAACCACGTTTCCTTCAGCTTTCGAAACAACAACATGCGTGACAACGATAACGTCATTTTCCTGAATCGGCGTACCCTGTTTTTTTGCAGCTTTAACGATGAGTTGGCCGAGGTTATCTTTATTCTTTATTAATGGTAAATTCTCAACTGGAATTACCTGAATAATGTTCATGTTGATACCCTCTATTTGGTCATCATTGCTAATTATGCAATGAAACTTAAATTTATCTCAAAAATAGTGTCGGAAACAGCGACTCAAAAACTGGAGAAAGATCGCGTTTAGCAATCACCTTTAACATAATAAGTGGTTTTCTGAAAGCTGTTTCCTTGGACGAATGCTTTTTAAGTGTCACCATGCAATTTCCTTTCCAAAGGAGGAACCTTGACGGATTATTCAAAACTTGTTGAAACAGTTCCCGCTGAGAAGTGGGGAGTCCTATCTGAACAATTAATTGGTGTCATTTTAAGTGCGAAAAATGAACATAAAATGCCAGTTACCCTTGCAAACACCATTCTTCTCCATATGAAAAACGGCACTGCAAGCAGTGAGGCAGGTTTAACTGCCGTATTAGAAGCTGCCGTGCTTCTTGATGCGGAGAAAACGGTTGCTGCACTGGGTGAACTTCAAATGTTAAAGTTGGCTGAACAAATAGTTCACCAAATGTACAAGGGAGATTGATTAATATGCCGCTTAAATTTGGAATAGAATTTGTTCCCAGCGAAGCATACTGGAAAATAGCTGCCTATGCCATACAATCGGAAAAGAACGGGTTTAGCAATCTGTGGATTACAGATCACTTTGGAAACCGAAACGTTTACACTACGCTTGCAGCCGCAGCATTATACACAAACAAGATAATCATCGGCACAGGCGTAACTAATCCTTGGATGGTTAACCCAGTTATCACTGCACAAGCCATCGCAAGCTTAGACGAGATGGCTCCTGAAAGAGTTCTGCTTGGCATAGGTGCAGGAGACAAGACTACTCTTGAACAAATCGGAGTCGAAATGGGCAAACCAATGGCAGCCGTAAAAGAAACTGTTGAAATCTTCCGAAAAATGACCGCTGGCGAAGTAGTTGCGTACCAAGGTGAAGTCTTCAAGACTAACGGGTCCAAATTCAACTTTAAGATAAAACGGAAAATTCCTGTCTATATTGGTGCACAGGGACCGAAAATGCTGGAGATGGCTGGCAAAATTGGAGACGGTGTCCTAGTGAACGCCAGCGACCCAGGCGACGTTGCATTTGCTATTAAAACAATAGGCGAAGGCATGAAACAAGCAAATAGAAGCCCAAGCGACGTTGACATTGCAGCTTACACATCATTCAGCGTTAACGAAGACCTAAAGAAGGCCCTTAAAGCTGCAGCACCCGTAGTAGCCTTCATCGTTGCTGGAAGCCCAGCTGCAATTCTTGAAAAGCATGGCATAAACCCGACTAAAGCAAGTGAAATCGGTGCAGCACTGAAAGCCGGAGACTTCCCAAAAGCACTCGGCTTAGTAACCCCTGAAATGATCAACGCTTTCTCGATAAGCGGAACACCTGACATGTGTATCGCTCGCATAGCAGAACTTCGCAAGCTCGGCATAAGCCAATTCGTAGTCGGTTCACCAGTCGGCTCAAACGTAAAGACTGCCATCGACTTAATCGGCAGCAAGATCATTCCCCAATTCAAAGATTAAAAAGTTGAATGGCGCGTTTTTTACGCGCCATCTAAATATTTTTAGGTGACAATTGAACACTTCAATAAACTCGCAGTCGCCTCAACGAAAGGTTTCTGGTGGCTTGAACATGCTTGTTTACGCGGTTGTACCTGTCAAGGGCTTGGGGGTCTCAAAAGAACGTCTTTCTACAGTATTGAGTCCGCAAGAGCGCAAAGAACTAACACTAGCTATGCTTGAGGACGTTTTAACCGCGCTGACAAAACTCAACCGTTACGAAGATTGTTGTAGTTAGTAATGATCTCGTAGTGCGTGATGTAGCGGGTAAATTCGGTGCTTCCCATATTAGCGAGAAAAATCATGGTCTGAACTCTGCGATTGATGAGGCAACTGAATGGTGCATACAGAAAGGGGCAGAAGCTGTACTCGTACTTCCCGCCGACATCCCATTGCTTTCCACTGCCGATGTGGACAAAATAGTTGAGTTGGGAAGCGATAACGATCCAACTGTTGTGTTGTCTTGCTCAGGTGATGGCGGTACAAACGTTCTCTTCCAAAGTCCACCAAACTTAATTCATGCAGCTTTTGGGCCGAGGAGCTTTGAGAAACACGCTAAGGAGGCATATAGCAAAGGCTTGACTTTGAAATTATACCAATCAAGGAGTGTAGCCATGGACATAGACTCTGCTCAAGACTTAAGTAAATTGCTTAAATCAGAATGCACGACTGCTTGCCGACAAGTTTTAAATCAATTCAAACTAAACATTGCATAAGCACAACAACACGCGATCAGAACAACACTAAAAAATCTCTTTATGCCAACAGAATAATACCCGTAAAATATCAAAAAGAATAGAGAGGGAATTATCTTGGTTCTTACTGTTTTGGTGGAGCTTGAGCTGCTGGGGTTTTTTCACGTTTCTTCCTTGTAAGTTTAAGCAGCAGGCTTTTTGAGAAGGCTCCTTCTTCGACTGGTTTTGATTCTAAGAACCCTGCTTTTTCAGCGTTTGTGAATAGTTCTTCGCCTTTTTCAGTGCGTATAATCGCGAATGTCCACCCATCGAGTCCTAGTCCACCGACTGAGACATCTGCGAGTTCAGAGCTAAAGTCTTCACACGCGCCACAACCCTTTCCAACGTATTGTTTTATTTCTGCGAGAGGAATAGCTGTGGTTCCTGCTGGAGTGGTTACGAGCATCTTTCCCTTGATTTGCATTTTCGTTATGTCATTTGGATTAATCCCAAGTTTACCTTTAATGTGTGCATCTATGAGCCCTTCATAGTCAAAGCATTCAGAGCACATTAAACCGACAACGTACTTAATTGATGTTGTAAACTTTTTAACCCCGCTCATCTGCATTTTTCTAACAGCTTGAACTTGGCAAGGTGTGCCAACAAAAGCGATTTGCGTCTTTTTCTGCTTAATCACTTCAGGCAAACCAAGAAGACTATTTGAACAGGTGTATTTTGTTCCTGCCGCTTCAACAATTTGTTGCGGAGTTAATGCAAGCAATGGAACTGGAAGGAAAGGCTTTTCTTGGCTTTTTCCAGAAACTACGGCTCCATCAATCAATCCATTCTGCAACGCAGCTGCCAGCATCGCAGTGGCGGCTCCACCATCTTGACGGACTTTCTGAATGTTATCCGGTTTAGCTTGAGCAATCGCTATCCTACGGGAAACTCCATATTCCTCTTCAGGCTTTCTTGCTCTACCGAAAACAACGTTCTCTGCACCAGCCATAGTCCACTCGTATCTTGGGCAAGCTTGCGAGCAAATGCCGCAGGTTTTGCATTCTTTTATTTGATTAGGCTTTCCATTCTTAAATTCCAAGCTGCCGAAGGGACAGACGACGACGCATGTGCCGCAACTTGCACATTTCCCTTTTCCGACAACTTCGTTAAGTAATGACTTTTCAAAATCGATTTTTTTGGAGCTCATGGCTTTAGCCATAATTAACCGAATATATAAATATTAAAACAGGATTTGCTTCAATTTTATCTATCACTTAAGAGGTTAGCAGTTCCCTCTTTTCAGTATTTACAGGATTCTAAAACCTTACGAACAGTGGAGGCAAGTTTTAGTAGCTGGGAAAATGCTATGTAGACGTATTTTGGCGTATATTGTGGAATGTTTGTGGGTCAAAGTTCGCTTGGAAAAATTCGTGATTCCCTTTTAAGGGGTGACGTGGAAGCAGTGGGCATTGTAAAACGCGCTCTAGAAAGTGGCGTTAATGTAAGGGACATATTGATGGAAATTGCGTCAGTGTGGGAAGAAATTGCAGTATCCTATAAAGCTGGAAAGTCTGAGCGAGAAGAAATGCAGGTTATGAAGAAAATTTCTAATGCTTTGGTGCCTACCTTTCGAGTTTTGTCGTTCCTTGATAGGCAGAGCGCTGAGACAACTAATGCTAAAGGACGTGTTGTTGTAGCTTGCATGAGAGGTGATGGACATACATTGATGAAGGATATTTTGGCCTTGCTTTTCAAATCGTCAGGATACAAGGTTGCCTATAAGATTGGCAGAGAAGATACGCCTGATTCCATTATTAATTCAATAAAAACCATCAAAGCACAAGCGCTGGTTGTTTCCTGCATGCAGGCTTCTGCTTTTTCCTTGACCCGCGAAACTATAGAGGAACTTAAGCGCGAAGGTCTTCGAAACAAAATCTTAGTAGTAATAGGAGGAGGCGCTGTCACAGAGGAAATTTCAAAAAAATTAGGCTGTGATTTTTACAGTGATAAACCGATGAAAGGACTTGAAGCTATCGAAGACTTTTTAAAAAGCCCTGAAAGGAAAAACGTTTAATAGTTTAGCCTATGGGCACTTGGCTAATAGCTTAATATTCTCACGTTAAAAATCTGAGTCACCGCACGCAACACCTTGATCCATCGCATTAACGTACTTTTCTGAATCTTCTCTTGTTTTAAACGGGCCGTAAATGACGTCGTATTGAGGTGCGTTACTGGGTGCTTTTTTTGCTCTCAAATATTACAGGCTTAGCTTTTTCCTTTATTCCCACGTAGAAGCCCATTTCCATAAACTCCTCTAGCTGTTTCTTATTAACTCTTGCACTTGTCGCTCGATTTCATCTCTTATCTCTCTAACTTTTTCTATAGGCTTTCCTTTTGGGTCTTCGAGTTTCCACTCGATTGTTGGCTTAAAGAACGGTCCGGGGCAAATTCCTTGATCGCTGCAGCCCATGGTAACTATTAGGTCTGAGTCGTTAGCCATTTGAAAAGTAAGCTCTTTAGGCTTATTCTTAGAAATATCGATGCCTTTCTCTTTCATGACTTCTACAACAATAGGGTTAACCCTGCCAGCAGGCTTGTTTCCTGCACTGGAAGCGATGAACTTGTTTTCTCCGTATTTTTTGGCGAATGCTTCTGCCATTTGGCTTCTGCCAGCGTTTTCAATACATACAAACAGAACTCGTTTCATACTAAATCTCCTTCTCACTAGCAAAATATTTTTTCCGTAACCATATAGCAACGTTCACTAGACTAATCATAACAGGAACTTCTACAAGTGGACCAATTACTGCCGCAAAAGCTTCTTGGGACGCTAAGCCAAAAACAGCGACTGCTACAGCTATGGCTAGTTCAAAGTTATTGCTAGCGGCTGTGAAGGAAAGCGATGCAGTTCTTTGATAACCAAGCTTTGAATAGTATCCTAACGCAAAAGCTGCGGAAAACATAACTACAAAATAGATTAGAAGCGGAACAGCAACTCTAACCACGTCTAACGGTAAGCTAATAATATACTGGCTTTTTAAAGAGAACATCACGATTATTGTGAATATCAACGCAATAAGCGAGGTAGGGCTTAGTTTGGGCATAAATTTTTTTCCATACCATTCTTTGCCTTTAGATTTGATAAAGTAGAATCGAGTTATGATTCCTGCGAAAAATGGTATTCCTAAGTAGATTGTTACTGATTGGGCAACTTGTAATAGGGAGATGTCTACGATTTGTCCAGTTCCCGATATCCAAGAGCTCGCAATTGTTATGTAAAAGTAGGCGAGAACTGAATACATGAGGATCTGAAAAATCGAGTTGATTGCGACAAGTATCGCGGTCCATTCGTTGTCGCCTTCTGCAAGATTGTTCCAGACAATTACCATTGCGATGCAGCGTGCCAAGCCTATGAGTATTACGCCATCCCGAAGTGCTGGGTAGCTTCCAAGAAATACCCATGCTAAAGCGAACATTAATAATGGCCCGATTATCCAGTTCAAAGAAAGTGACTCTGCAAACATGGTTTTTGCCTCTTTTGCTGCAACTATTTTCTTTAGGTCCTCGTAGCGGACTCGAGCCAATGGTGGATACATCATCCAGATTAACCCGATAGCGATTGGAATTGAGGTTGTTCCTATGCTTAAAGAGCCGATAACTGTCGAGGTATTTGGATAAATATAGCCAATTAAAACGCCAGCAAGCATGGCTAGGAATATCCAAAGTGTCAGGAATTTGCTTAACCATGAAAGATGAGGCTTAGGTTGCTCCATGCGCTTTCCTGCTATTAAAAATAATTTATAGTGTTCGGGAGGCATGTATTTAAGGAGATTGGTAGGAAAATTCATTTTTTGTGTTTAATAGGTTATTGTTGATATTTTCAGATTTTTCAGAAAAATCAGAAAAGTTTATATTGGTTTTGAGTAGATTATCCATGATGATTCTCATGGCTTGTGAGGGAGATACCTGCAGAATTGATGCAGTAATAACAATGGATGCAAAAGGGCAGATCGTGTTGCCCAAAGATTTGCGTGAAAAGGCAAATTTCAATCCTAATGACAAAATTGCTATTGTTGCATGCGAGAAAGATGGTAAAGTTTGTTGTATAATGATGATTAAAGCAGATAGACTAGTCGGTGCAGTAACGAAGACTCTTGGTCCTCTGCTTAAAGGAGTAACTAAACAGGAGGGATAGTTCTGAAAGAAGATAAAATCAAGAAAGTAGTAAGAAAAAGATACGCTAAAGTTGCTAAGACTAATGGAACTTGTTGCCAATCGAATGTCAGTTGCTGTTCAGCTCCGACAGACCAACAGATAAGCAAAATGATCGGTTACACTGAAGATGAAATCCATCAAGTTCCCGAAGGCGCTAATCTCGGTCTAGGTTGCGGTAACCCAACCGCTTTAGCATCGCTGAAAGAGGGCGAGCGGGTTTTAGATTTAGGTTCAGGCGCAGGTTTTGACTGTTTCCTAGCTGCTAAGAAAGTTGGTAAAACAGGAAAAGTTATCGGAGTAGATATGACCCCCGAAATGCTGGAAAAAGCTCGTAAGAATGCCAAGAAAGGTAACTACTCAAACGTGGAGTTCAGGCTTGGAGAAATCGAGAACTTGCCCGTAGCAGACAACTCAATCGATGCAATAATCTCGAATTGTGTAATCAACCTTGCACCAAACAAGAAGCGAGTGTTTGAAGAAGCCTTCAGAGTTCTTGCCCCTAATGGTCGGTTGATGGTTTCAGACATCGTTCTGCTAAAGAAGCTGCCTAAAGCCATGGAAAAAAGCGTTGAAGCATACGCAGGATGCATTTCTGGAGCAGAGATTAAAGACGAATACATCGACAAAATAAAGAAAGCCGGATTCCAAACAGTAAAAATTATGCAGGAAAAAACTTTTCCCCTTGACTGTATCATTAGCGAACCTGAAGCTAAAGAAGCCCTCAACAATTTAGGCTTGACATCTGAAGAGGTTAAAGAAGCGGCTAATTCTATAGTAAGCATAACCGTTTCAGCATCAAAAAATAATAGTTAGATGATATAACACTCTTGTTGTGTAATTGAATGAAGGTAGCAGTTTCTGGCAAGGGTGGAGTTGGAAAAACCCTAATTGCTGGCGGCTTAGCACGCGGGTTTTCTAAGCGAGGGTTAAAAACCATAGCGCTCGATGCTGATTCTTCTCCTAATCTTGGTTTAACTTTAGGTTTAGCTGCCGAGGAAACTCGCAAAATTGTTCCCATCTCACAGAACAAGCCCTTAATCGATTCGAAAACTGATACAGGTTACTCAGGCGTCTACCGCTTGCAATTCACCGTTGACGACATAGTACGTGATTATGCGGTTAATACTCCGCTCGGCGTGAATTTGATCGTTATGGGTACCGTGCAGTCGATGGGTGCAGGGTGTATGTGTGCTCCAAACGCTGTCATACGCTCTCTGCTGCGGTATCTTGTTGTGGAACGCGATGAAGCCATTGTACTGGATTTGGAAGCTGGCGTTGAACATATTGGCAGAGGCACTGCAAGACACGTGGACGCATTACTTATCGTTGCAGACTCCAACTTGAAATCGCTGGAAATTGCCAAGCACATCCATGATATGGCTAAAGATGCTGGCATGAAGCAACTGTACCTTGTTGGAAATAGAATCATGAACAAGGCTCAAAGAGAAGCTGTTAGTAGCTTTGCTGAAAAAAACAATTTGCCCCTGCTTACTTTTGTGCCCTTCGACCAGAAAGTCATTGAAGCTGACATGCTTGGTGAAACACCATTAAAGAACATGACAAGTGAAGCAGTTAAGACCATAGACGATATATGTGAGCTTCTGCTAAAGAAAACTATATAACATTTTTGAGGATTATTAAACATGAAAACTCTTGTCACGGTCGGTCGCGGTGGAACGGGAAAATCCAGTTATACTGCCCTTATGACGAAATGCTTTATCGAAGCTAAACAGGCGCCGTTGCTATTGGTGGATGCTGATCCTGACCAGAACCTTGCTGAAATGCTTGGAATAGACCTTAAAGAAGCTGGGAAATCCACGATTGCTGAATTGCTTGTTAGCACGTTCATCGAGAAGGGAGGCACAACCGTTGGAATTCCGCCAACTGAGCGTATTGAAAGCCGAATTTGGGAAAATGGCTTGTACGAAAGCAATAACTTTGACTTTCTCGCTGTTGGCACTAAATGGGTTGAAGGCTGCTACTGCATGCCAAACTCAGCTTTGAAGGGCGCATTAGGATCATTAACTAAGAATTACAATTACGTTTTGATTGATTCTCCAGCGGGGCTTGAGCATTTAAACCGCAGAATAACGTCAAAAGTAGATGATATTTTTGACATTCTTGACAACTCCAAAAAGTCGTTTGATCATGTAAAACGAGCTTACCGAATAGCTAAAGAAGTTGACATCCAATTTGAAAATTTCTATCTTTTAGGCGGTTACCGTTTTCCAGCCAAACTGGGAAAACAAGCTGAGGAACAATTAAAATTCAAGTATCTTGGCAAAATATTCGCCGATGAGCAATTGGATGATTATGTTCTTAACGGTAAATCACTGCTTGATCTGCCATCTGATAATCCTGCCTATCTTTCCGTTAAAGCGATAATGAAGACAGCAGGCTACATATAGCAAGTATTTCTATTACGTGGCTGCTGGTGCTGAAAGTGACTTTTGATTTAAAGCTGGCTTCAACCGTGCCAAAAACTTGAGGGATTAAATAATTTTTGATTCTTTTTCAGATAAAAAAATAGAAGATTTTATTTTTTATTGTTAATTATTCGATTTCGAATATCGTGGTATGTGGCTCTTATGTCTTCTATTGAGCCTTCATCTTCAAGCGTTGACATGTCGCCAAGTGGAGTTTCAACCAGAACAGCTTTGAGTAGTCTTCGCATTATTTTGCCGCTTCGTGTTTTTGGCAGTTTGTTAACTATGATAACTGCGTCTGGAGTGGCGATTGGGCCTATGGTGTTTCTAATATGCTTTATCAGTTCGGCTTCTAGTTCGTCCGATGGCGTGAAACCGCTTCGCAATGTTACGAATGCTACAGGGACTTCACCTTTCAATGCGTCTTCTTTTCCCATTACTGCTGCTTCTGATACCGCAGGGTGCGAAACCAACGCGCTTTCAAGCTCGACTGTGCCTATGCGGTGACCTGCAACTTTGAGCACTTCATCTGCTCTGCCTAAAAGCCAGAAGTAGCCCTCAGGGTCTCGGATTGCGTAATCGCCAGTGTAGTATATTCCTTGCCACTTGCCAAAGTACGTCTGCTTAAAGCGTTCAGGATCCTTCCAAAGAGTCTGCAGCATTCCTGGCCAAGGCGATTTTATCACAAGGAAACCTTTAGTGCCTGCTTGAACTGGCTGTCCTTTTTCGTCAAAGATATCAGCGTTAACTGCCGGCATTGGCAATGTAGCTGATCCAGGCTTTAAGGGGGTTAGTGCTATTCCTGAGGCTGGAGAAATCATGAATCCACCTGTTTCTGTCTGCCACCACGTATCGATTATCGCCAGTTTTTCTTTGCCAATTACACGATAGTACCATTTCCATGCTTCAGGATTTATGGGCTCACCCACAGTTCCTAAGATGCGCAGAGTGCTGAGATCATGTTTTTGCGGCCATTCTTCACCGAACTTCATGAACATTCTAATAGCAGTCGGCGTTGCATAAAGAATGTTTACGCCATTTCTTTCAATAATGTCCCACCATCGGTCCTGTGCAGGGTAATCAGGTGTACCCTCAAAAAGAAGAGATGTAATTCCCATGCTTAAGGGCGCATAGACGTTGTAGGTGTGACCTGTAATCCAGCCTATGTCGGCTACACACCAGAAAATATCATCTTCTCTTGGGTCGAAGGCCCACTTAAGCGTCCAATAAGCCCAAACAAGGTACCCGCCTGTGGCATGCTGGACTCCTTTCGGCTTGCCTGTAGTCCCTGAAGTGTAAAGGACAAATAACGGGTCAGCAGAATCCACAACTTCAGGCTCCACATACGTGTTCGGTTTAGTTGCAGCCAAAACTTCATGATACCAAACGTCTCGGCCTTCCTTCATTTGAACCGCTTGCCCGGTTCGTTTAACCACAATAACTTTCTCGATAGAAGGCATGTTCGGTAAACCTTTATCTGCATTATCTTTAATGGCAACCGCTTTTCCTCTTCGAAATGATCCATCTGATGTTACTAGGATTTTTGCTTGGCAATCGTTTACTCTGTCAGCTAACGCTTCCGCACTGAACCCTGAAAAGACAACTGTATGAACTGCGCCTAACCTTGCTGTTGCAAGCAGAGTAATGGGCAATTCTGGAATAACAGGTAGGAATACTGCGATTCGGTCGCCTTTTTTGACGCCGAAGTCTTTAAGCACTTTTGCAAGCTTGTTTACTTCTCTGTAGAGCTGATAGTAAGTATAAGTTCTTGTTTCTCCCATTTCGCCTTCCCAATAATACGCAATCTTGTTTTTTCGATGGCTCTTTATATGCCTGTCCAAGGCGTTATAGGAAGCATTCAGTTTTCCATCAACGAACCACTTATAAAACGGTTGATTTGAATCGTCTAAGACTTTGCCAAACGGTTTAAACCAATCGATAGCTTTAGCTTTTTCCAGCCAGTATTCTTGTTGGTTTCTTATTGACTTTTCACATTCTTGCTTTCTTTTCTCTATAGACGAGATTTCTGCACCATTTGGAGAATATTTTTCATCGAAAGGAAGGCTTGTTTCAGACATTATAATCAACTAAGCTTGTTTCCACCACTTTATAATAAAAATCTTTCCTAAAAATAGGGAAAGAAAGGGTGTATTAGCTCGTTACCCCTATGGGTAACACATTTTTGTGGTATGCTTCGTTTAAAATTTCTGCAATTGCGAGGTATACTGCGCTAAGGCCGCACACGACGCCTTCTATGCCTGTGATCATGGTAAATGTCGTGTTGCTGATTAACGCTCCTATCGTCAGCATGAAGAATAGTACCGCTAAACTCCCGAATACTAATTGCAAAGCTCGATTAACTTTCAATGTACCGAAAAACATTGCGAAGGTAAAAATTCCCCACATCAAAAAGTACGCTGCCAGTGAAGAGGAAGTTGGACTGCCAAATGCACCGCTTGTGAACGATAAATTAGGTAACACTAGAATCATCACAAGGCTCCACCAAAACAAGCCGTAAGACGTGAACGCTACAGTGCCAAAAGTATTACCCCTCCTGTATTCCATGATTCCAACAAGAACCTGTGCTAATCCTCCATAAGCAATGCCCATAGCTAAAATCACACTATCAACGTTAAAGAGACCCGCATTAGCCAAATTCAGCAGAACAGTAGTAATGCCGAAGGCGATAAGTCCTAACGGTGCAGGATTCGCAAGCTTACTTAAATTCTCATTACTCATTTTTTTACACCAATTAGTTGCTATTATTGCACTTTTCGATTTATAAATTTTTAAAGAAATGTTAATTTATTCCGTTGAATAGACAATTTAATGACCCTAAATTCACTTAAGAAGACTAAAGGTGCGTGCTTTCCAAGCAAACTACCATTTTGTTTAGTAAATACTGTCTCCAGCCGAGTTATAATCTAGATTTTTGGTTTGATTATGCTCAGATTAGGTAATGCCTGTTAACTAAGCTTAACAAGTTTCTTTTCAGCGCTTGGCACATAAGTTGCAATTGATTTAGCTTCAGATGGCGCAACATTGTTTTCCTGGTTTTGTATACGATTTTCATTAGTTGCCTTATTTTGATTAGTCTCAGTGTCGAAGCATCTGTAATCGATTTCGGTAGTCAAATCTAAGATTCCTTTAACGGTGCCGTCATTTTGGTACTCATTTTTGAATCCCATTTTTTGGGTTAAATTTAACGCACGATAGTTGTCGACTAACATTATGGCGTATACTGTTTCAACGCCCATTTCCTTTGCAATTTCCAGCACGTAATCGACCAGCTTTGTTCCTAAACCTAAACCCTGCCATTTATCACTGACGATAAATGCTAATTCGCCAGTTTTACCGCCTGCTTCAATGCTTAAACGAGCTACACCTAACATTTTCTTACCTGCTTCAAACGTTTCAGCCACGATGGCTATTTCTCGATCATAGTCAATGTTGCAGTAGCGTACTCGTTCAGCATGGGGGGCATCTTTTTGCATCTGGAAAAACCTGTAGCGAATAGATTCTTCGGAGAAACTGCGGTACATTTCAACCCAGAGCGGCTCGTCTTCTGGTTTAATCGGTCTAAGCATGATTTCTTGTCCATTCTTTAGACGCCAAGTTATCTGGTACTTCTTGGGATAAGGACTAATAACCAAGTGCTCATGAGGATCAAACCGTCTACAAACCCACTCTTTATCAACCATTATACGCGCATCAAGAATCGTAGCCATATTCTCATTAACCAAAATCGGGTTGATGTCAATCTCTTTGATTTGTGGAAAATCAATCATAAGTTGAGACAATAGTGACATAATTTCTTCAAGCCGCTTAACGTCTGCTGGAGGCGCGTTTCGGTAACCCTTAAGCAACTGGTAAACTTTGGTTTCCTCCATCATCCTTAAAATAAGTGTTGTGTTTAGGGGCGATAATCCAATTGCATAGTCTTTGAATAATTCTACACCGATGCCGCCTGTGCCAAACAGTATAATTGGACCAAAAACTGGGTCGTTTTTACCGCCAACCATGATTTCATAGCCTTTTTCTGAAACCATGGATTGTACGGTGACGCCTAAAATTTGAGCATTAGGTTTGAAGTTTAAAGCATGCTTTATGAGAGAAGCAAATGCTACACGAACTTGATTTTCATCGTGTAAGTTTAGAATTACCCCTCCCGCTTCAGTTTTATGCGTAATCTCGGGAGAGTTGATTTTTAACACAACTGGGTATCCGATGCGTGAAGCCTGAGCAACGGCCTCCTCTTCAGTTCTAGCGTTTTCTGTTTTAACAACTGGAAAAGTATAGTATTTGAGAACTTTTTTTGCTTCCTCCTCAGTTAAAAATTGTCTGCCCGATAATGCTGCGTTTTGCAGAATAACCATGATTGGTCGTTTTGGAGGTGCTGAATCGACTGGTAACTCTTCAGGAGTCTCATACATCAATTCAACGTTTCGCTGATAATGATGCATAGACATATAGGTTCTGATGGCTTGTTCAGGCGTTGGATAAATGGGAATGTTGCTGGCTTTTAGAATATCGTTTGCCTGCTGAACTTGACCATATCCCATGAAACAAGTTAAAATTGTCTTGTTCTGGTAAACTTTACTCTTCACGACTTCTACTATTTCATTTGCGATTTCTACAACTGCTGGGGTAGCTTGCTGTGAAAAAATAATCAAAATGCCATCAATGTTAGGGTCGTTCAAGCAGGCTTCTAGTGCAGTGCGGTAGCGTTCAGCTTTTGCATCCTGCATAAGATCAATTGGATTGTTTTTGTTCCAATAAGATGGCAGCACGCTGCTTAGTACGTCTAAGGTTTTTTGGCTTAAAGTAGCCAATTTGCCTCCTTGCTTGATTAATGCGTCAACGGCCATTACTCCTGAGCCACCGGCATTCGTGATTATTGCCAATCGTGGACCTTTTGGTAAAGGTTGACTGCTTAGAACTTCAGCGGCATTAAACAAGTCAGCGATTTCTTCTACACGTACGACACCTGCCCGTTTAAAAGCTGCATCATAGATTTCGTCTTCGCTTGAAAGTGAACCAGTGTGCGAGGCTGCAGCGATGGCGCTTTCTTTAAACTTACCTGATTTCAAAACAATGATAGGTTTGGTTCTTGAAAAGTGCCTCGCAGCGCTCATAAATTTGCGCGCTTCAGTTATCGTCTCCACGTACATAAGTATGCTTTTGGTGTGTGGATCAGTCCCAAAATAATCAATCAAGTCTCCATAATCAACATCAGTCATGGAACCAACAGAAGCAAAATTGCTAAACCCAATATTTTGATGAATAGCCCAGTCTAAAATGGCTTGCCCTAAAGCGCCACTCTGAGTGATAAAAGCTACATTGCCAGCTTTAGGCATTTTATCGATGAACGTCGCGTTCAAGTTATTTCTTGGACGAATAATGCCGATACAGTTGGGGCCAATTAAACGTATTTCATATTTTTTTGTTATTTTTAGAATTTCAGCTTCAAGAGCTCTTCCTTCTGCTCCAGTTTCTCTAAAACCAGCGGAAACAACGATGGCTCCTTTAACTTTTGCTAAGCCGCAATCCACCATGACTTCAGGCACGGTTTTAGCCGGCGTGGCAATAATCGCTAAATCTATCGGCTGACCAATCTGAGAAACTTTAGCGTATGTTTTTACGCCGAGAATTTCTGGCTTGCGGTTATTAACAAAATACACTTTCCCAGCATAGCCTCTTTGAGTCAAGTTCTTGACTATGGCGTTCCCAACTGAGCCTTCAACATCGCTAGCGCCGATTATTGCGACACTTTTGGGGTTGAAAAGTTTTTCCAGATTTAAAGTAGCCATTCCAATTCCCTATATCCTTTACAATCATTGAGACAAATTAAACTTTGTATGTCAAAAATGGAAAATTGAAAGGCAGGTGTTATTGCAAATGTTAGTAAAGAAGATAGATATTACGCGGGAAATTGAGCTTTTTAGAGTGCTTTAGTCGACACCGCTTACATCCACTGTTTTTTTCACCTTTTGCTTGTTTCTTTGGGTTAGAGCATTTCTTTATTTTCATTCTAGTCAAAATGTTTTTAAAGAAAGCCGTTATGGATGAGCGGACATAACGAAAATGGGGTTTGCTGCTGAAAAATAAGAGTTTTTGCTTTGAAATTGTCACGGCATTGACAGTTTTAGTTTCAAGTGTTTCATGCAACAGCTGCTCAAGTTTAATCAATAAACCCCTTGATTCTTCAGGAAAGGTTTAAAATGTTGCAATGTTACCTTCCATTTAAACCTTTACGGAGGTTTTGACCTTATCTAGCAAAAAAGTAAACTTGAAGATAGACGAGATGATAAGTGGCACAGGTCTCATCAAGAACCTTGAAGTTTCAATAGGCAAACTTGTCACAGATAACTGGGCTGAGCCCATGGGGCCAACCCCGAAGCCCTCCCTTACAACATTGAGGGACTGGGATCTGAAACTCTTAAACAGGTATAAACCCTTCTACATGCCTGATTGTGATCTTTGCTGTTTGTGCACTTTTGGAAAATGTGATTTAACAGCTGGAAAGCGTGGAGCATGCGGCTTGGACATTGGTGCTCAATCATCCAGAATTGTACTCTTAGCTTGTTGCATTGGTGCAGCAACTCACACGGCTCATTCACGTCACATGGTTAATCATTTGATTGAAAAATATGGTAGCAGAACCCCGCTTGACATTGGCGGATTGAACATTAAGGTGGAAGCTCCAATAACCCGTTTGGTCACGGGTATAAAGCCTGAAACTTTAGGAGACTTAGTTGAAGTTCTAGATTATGCTGAAGAACAAATTACTCAAACACTCGCAGTTGCACATACCGGACAGGAAAGCAACAACTTAGACTTTGAATCAAAAGCCTTCCATGTTGGAATGATAGATCATCTTGGAATGGAAGTTGGCGACATCGCTCAAGTTTCAGTTTTGGGAATGCCTAAAGCTGATCCAGAAGCTCCCACTTGTCTCACTAGGGATAGGCTCTGTGGATACTTCAAAACCGGTGATCATGTGCATTGGACACAACGTAGTTCCCTCAGTCGGAATTATCGATTACGCAAAAGACACCAAAGTCAATGATCAAATCGAAGTAGTAGGTTTATGCTGCACTGCACACGACATCACCAGATACTATAATCGAGGCAGAATCGTCGGCCCAATTCAGTTGGCAACTACGATTTATCCGCGCTGGATTCGCAGACGTAGTCGTTTTAGACGAACAATGCGTCAGAACAGACATTTCTGACGAAGCCGCAAAAGTCCATGCTCCAGTAATCGCAGCATCAGAAAAGAACTGCATGGGCTTCAAGAACCGCACGAACGATCCAGCAGATGAAATTGTCGCTGACCTTGTAAGCGGAAAAGTTCCAGGTGTACTGATTCTTGATCCTGAAAAAGTCGGCGAAGTCGCCGTTAAAGTAGCCCGTCAAGATTGCGCCGATAAGAAAGAAACTGAATAATCTTCCAGAAATCGAAGAAATTAAAACACTTGCAAAAACATGCAGACAATGCAACCAATGCCGCAGATCCTGTCCACAAGACCTCAAGATCCCCCAGGCACTTAAGGCAGCTGCTGAAGGTTCAATGGCTGAACTCACTGAATTATACGAGTACTGCATAGGATGCGGACGATGTGAAGAAGCATGCCCAGATTAAACTCAGCATCCACAGTTTCATAATTAAAGCTGGAGAAAAATTCATGCTTGAAGAGAACAACCTCTGCCGCGTTGGAAGAGGCGCAGTTCAGGATATAGAAATCAGAAACGTTGGCAGTCCAATCGTGCTCGGCGAAATCCCCGGCATACTTGCAGTAGTAGGCTGCAGCAATTATCCACATGGCGGAAAGGACGTTTATGATATATGCAGAGAATTCGCAAATAGACGCTACATCGTAGTAACCTCAGGTTGCTCAGCCATGTCCGCTGGTTCATATAAGAACTCGGATGGCAAAACATTGTACGAAGAATTCCCAGGCGGGTTTGAAGCTGGAGGAGTCCTCAACGTTGGTTCATGCGTAGCAAACTCTCACATTGCAGGAGCCGCTATAAAAGTAGCAAACATATTTGCAAAACGAAGCTTAAGGGGAAACTATGAGGAAATAGCAGATTACATCTATAACCGTTTAGGCGCAGTCGGCTTAGCATGGGGTGCTTACTCACAGAAAGCAGTTGCAATCGCTGCAGGCTTTTGGCGTTTAGGCATTCCAGTGCTTGTCGGTCCACACGGAAGCAAATACCGTCGCATGCTCTTGGGCAGAGAAGACAAACCAGAAAACTGGGAAGTCTTTGATGCACGCACAGGCGATAAAGTTAACATTGGCCCTGCCCCTGAACACTTATTCCAAACAGTGGAAACACCACAAGAAGCAATGGTTACAATCGCAAAACTTTGCATCAGACCAAACGACACTTGGAAAGGACGCTCAATAAAGCTCTCACATTACATTGATTTACACAAGCGTTACTATGGAATCATGCCAAATGACATTCATCTTTTTGTTCGAACTCCCGCAGATATACCGATGACCATGAAAGATGAAATCATAAAGATATTGGAAGCCAAAAACTGGAGGGAAAACGTTATTCCAGACCCAACTTTGCTTCCAAGAATGATACGCAAAGTAAAGGAGTGATGATGAATGTCGTGTGAACCTTGGGAATGCGCAGAAATAGCTGCAACAAAAAAGGCGCAACCAATACAGAAACCCGATGTTGCAGTGGCGCTGGTTAAGAAAGCTGCTCGTCCACTCCTTATTGTAGGTAGCTATGCAACTGAACGTTACATGGAAGGAAAACAATTAATCGATTACATAATCGACTTTGCAAAAGCATCAAAAGTGCCAATTGTAGCAACTGCCCACATGGTCGGCGAATTCCTTAAACGAGGATATGAACCAGCAGGCTTCATGTCTGCTATGGATATCAGCAACAGGCTCGTGGATCCAACATGGACGGGACTTGACGGCAAAGGCCACTATGACCTAGTAATGTACGTTGGGCTTCCCTACTACATGGAAGCGCTCATACTGTCAGGGTTAAAGCATTTTGCACCAAGCCTTAGAACAATGACTCTTGATAATCTTTATCATCCTCACGCAAGTTGGTCGTTTCCAAACGCGACGCTGGAAGAGTGGGCTTCAAATCTTAAAGTCATGACATCAAAATTTGAAAAAGAAGGAGAAGTATAAGAAATGTCAATGTTTAAAGACATACCTGTCGACGTAGGCGTAATATACGAAGGAGAAAGAATCCGCAAAAACGACATGCAAATAGAGCTCGGTGGTCCAGCTGTCAAAGAAAAATTTGAAATCGCCAAAGTAAAACCCATGAACGAGGTAGACGATGGAAAAATCACAATTGTTGGCCCTGACATTAAAGATCTAAAAGAAGGTGGAGCCTTTCCTTTTGGCTTAATAATCGAAGCCGCAGGTCCAACTCTTGACCAAAGTTTAGAAGGCGTAATAGAGAGGCGCATTCACGAGTACCTAAACTACATTGAAGGCTTCATGCACCTAAACCAACGTTATGACATTTGGTTACGCTTAGCAAAGAAATCATACCAAAAAGGCTTAAACAGTTTCGAACCAATCGGCAAGGTTCTCCTTAGGCTCTTCAAGAGTGAATTGCCCATAATTGAGAAACTTCAAATAACTTTTATCACTGACCCAGCCAAAGTATCCGAAATCTACACCATCGCAATTGAATCATATGATTCCAGAGATGCTAAAGCCAGAGGTCTTAAAGATGAAGAAGTTGATAAATTCTACGGGTGCACTCTTTGCCAATCGTTTGCTCCCTCGCACGTATGCATTATTTCTCCCCAACGATATTCTAACTGTGGCGCCATCAGCTGGTTTGACGGAAAAGCCTCAGCAAGCGTTGATCCAAAAGGGCCCGTATTCGCTATTGAACGTGGCGAAGTAATAGATTCTGAAAAAGGCGAATTTGCAGGCGTAAACGAAACCGTTAAAAGCCGTACCTTAGGCGAGGTCTCACAAGTCTGGATGTACACTGCATTCGATCACCCGCACACTTCATGCGGCTGCTTTGAAGCAATAGCATTCTACATTCCAGAAGTCGAAGGCTTCGGCATAGTCCACCGAAGCTTTAAGGGTGTAACAGTAAGCGGCTTACCATTCTCAACATTGGCTGACTCAACAGCGGGTGGGCGACAAGTAGATGGCTTCCATGGAATTAGCATCGAATACATGCGTTCAAAAAAGTTTCTCGCTGCCGATGGTGGCTGGCATAGGGTAGTTTGGCTACCGAAGGAAGTTAAAGAAAGAGTTAAAGACTTCATCCCCAAAGATGTAGTGGACAAGATTGCTACTGAAGACAACGCTCAAAACGTTGAAACATTAAAAGAATTCCTCCAAGAGATGAACCATCCCGTTGTGGCAAGATGGATTGCTGAAGAGGCTCCAGTTGCAGAGGCTGAAGAAGCAATAGTTAGAGAGGAAGCAGAAGGAACCATGTTGCCCGTTGCAACAGCCACATCATTACCAATTTCAGCTGGTGGATTCAAGATCATACTTAAAGACGCAAAAATCTATGCACGCAAAGTAATCATCGTACAAACGAACAAGAGCAATAGTAATAAACCCGAGAAAAGGTGATCTTTTTGGCAAATAGCGAGGTTGACAAAAAGAAAACGTCTAATGAAGGGCTAAACCTCAGCGACATATTAGACGCGCTTGCTAAGTCTCAGCAACTTGAACTTGAAGACTTTCAGATGGACTTAAAAGAGTTGCAAATAGTCTTCGAACCATCGGCAACTGGTCAATTAATTCCCAAAATTAAGCTTCCAGGCATCAAGGGTGGCAAGCCAACCGCAATCTTACCCGCACCATTTTCGCCACCAATGGGTGCCTACACTAGTAAGAATTGCTGAGGTAAAACTGGGCGCGACAAAAAGCGAGGGTGGAACACGACGCAGCTCAATAATAATTGGCGGAGAGACTTCTCCTGCTTTCTACACTTTTGAGCAGCCAACAGCTCACAAGCCAGTTATAACTCTTGACGTTTTTGACATGGAAGTTCCCCTTTCAAAAGCTGTTAAAATGCACGTTAGTGAAGTGATCGGCGACCCTGCAGCTTGGGCAAAACTTGCAGTTGAAAAATTTGGTGCTGACATGGTTACCATCCACTTAATCAGCATTGACCCGCTGCTTAAAGATACTAAACCACAGGATGCTGTTAAAACAGTTGAAAAAGTCTTGCAAGCAGTTGATGTGCCCCTTGTAATCGGCGGCTGCGGTGACTCAGCTAAAGACGCAGAGGTATTCGAAGCAGTATGTAACGCTTTCCAAGGAGAACGCTTTCTAATTAGTTCAATCACTGGCGACATGGATATTGAAAGAGTCGCAAAATGCGTTAAAAAAACGGGCCATGCAGCGCTGGCTTTTTCCCCGATGGACTTGAACTTAGGACGGGAACTTAATCGTCGCCTGTACGATTTCCTAGGCAGAGATGACATCGTTATGGATTTGACTACTGCAGCCTTAGGATACGGTTTAGAATACTCTTTCACTAATATGGAGCACGCCAGGCTCGGAGCCTTGATGGGTGACTCTGAATTGGCACATCCAATGTCTTCTGGTACAACGAATGCGTGGGCGGCACGTGAAGCTTGGCTTAAAATGCCTGTTGAGTGGGAACCACGTGAACTTAGAGGTCCCTTGTGGGAACTAACTACTGCTTTAACTCTTTTGTTGGCAGGAGTTGACTTGTTCATGATGGCACATCCTGCTGCGGTAAAAACCATGAAGGACATCATTAACAATCTGGTTAGCGGTCAAAAAGCTGAACCTTCAAAGTTTCCTAATTGGGTTACAGCTAAGACTTAAAGAGAGGCAATTGGTATGAGTGGAAAAAAGAAAGCAGGCATAAAAGAACTAAGTCCGATAGAAATCTATAAACTCTTGCCTAAAATGAACTGCAAAGAATGCGGTCTCCAAAACTGCATGGCATTTTCAACAAAAATCGTCAACCGCGAAGCAACACTTGAATCATGTCCACCGCTTCTAAGGAGGGAGAACGAGAAAGCTTACAATCAACTTAAAGAAATGCTAAGCCCTCCAGTCAGAGAAATAGTTGTCGGGGTGGGCGAAAATGCAAAAAGAATCGGCGGCAAACTTGTCATGTACCGCCATGAATTTGCATACTTTAACCCTACAGCAATTGCAATTGACGTGACAGATGAAATCTCTGAAAAAGAACTCGTTTCTAGAATTAGACGAGTAGAAAACTACAGTTTCGAATACATCGGTAACACCTTAAAACTGGACATGATAGCTATCAGATGCACTTCAGGCGACGCTGAAAAATTTAAGCAAGCCGTCAAACGGGTTTCTGAAACCACTAATCTGCCAATCATTTTATGCACTTTTAGCCCTAACATTGCTGAAGCTGGACTTACAGCGGCGCTTAACGCGAGACCACTTCTTTATGCTGCGACCAGTGAAAACTGGAAAGATATGGCTGAACTCGCCTTAATGTACAATTGCCCATTGGTAGCTTCGGCGCCGAACGATCTTACAGCTTTGCTTTCACTAGTTAAAACATTGGTTGCTTATGGTTTAAAGGACATAGTGCTAGATCCAGGTACTTTCACAAATGAAGGTATCGCCGATACACTAAACAACTTTACAATGTTGCGTAGAGCTGCATGCAAAGAAGGCGAAGAACTTGCCGGCTATCCTCTGATGGGTGTTCCCATGGTTGCTTGGCTGGACAAAGGTGAAACAGCAGAAGACATAGTTAAGTGGCGCGAATCGCACCTTGCTTCAATGCTTATTCTTCGATACTCTGACATTCTTGTGATGCATAGTTTAGACGGCTGGTCCCTTCTACCAGTTACGGTGCTAAGGCAGAACATTTACACGGATCCACGTAAACCCGTGGCTGTTGCTCCAGGCCTTAAAGTGTTCGGTATTCCAAATGAAAACTCGCCCGTGTTTTTCACTTCTAACTTTGCAATGACGTACTATACAGTAGCCTCTGACATAGAAAGCGGCAAATTAAACGCTTACTTAATAGTTGTTGATACCGGAGGCTCAGCCATCGATAGTGGAGTTGCAGGACGAAAATTGACTGCAGATAGAGTTGCTGACGCAATTAAATCATCAGGAGTCGAAAACAAAGTTAAGCACAGGAAAATAATTATTCCCGGCAAGGCGTCGAAACTCAGCGGTGAAATAGAAGAATTAAGCGGATGGACAGTTCAAGTTGGCCCACGAGACTCTTCAGATATACCCAAATATCTAATCGATAAATGGCAACCATAAACCCCATTCCCCTTTCTATTTGCTAAAAAAAACATTAGAGGTCGGCTGTAGACCTTGCTGGAGATTTTATTTTCAATTAATTTTTATGTTACAGTTATCCTTTCTTCGTTTATGTTGCCTTAGGTGTTTCTTTGTTTTCTGCTGTTGGTGCAGGAGTTGCTTCTGTTTTTGGTTGTGCTGGGGGAGGAGTGGCTTCTTTTTTTGGTTGAGAAGGTTGCTCTTCGGTGGCTGGCAAAATTTTGATTTTCTCAGACATTGAATGGAGTAAGTCAGGCGGTGGATAAGGGGTGTTTAGGACTCCTGCTAGCATGTAGATTGGGTTAAAAACAAGTTGGTAAACTGTAAATAGGATTTGTGGAATTTTTGTTTTCGGGTTTGGCTCAAGTTTCTTTTTAATTTCTTCTGCTGGTCCATCTAAGTTAACAGTTCCGATTGTTGTGTACTTGACAATGTTGGGCTTAGTAGATATCAGCAGGTTGAAGCTGAGGGCAACTTGATTGGTGCCTTTCTTGTTTTCTTCAAGTTTAGCATTAACATCAAAAAATAGGTCTGCAGTAGGGAATAATTGACTTGTTCTTTCAGCTTGAATACTGTCAATTCTTATTGAAACTGTTACGCCCGAAACAGCATACTTTGGGCAGATAATTGGTCACCCTGCTGTGTCTATTATTCAACTTTTTCATATTTAACCTTGTAGATGACCCAACAAGGTTTTTTGCTACAATTTTTCTATTTGATAGGAAAATCACTGTAAAAAGCTGGAGTGGAAAACTCAGTTTCAAATTTGAACGCTTCCTCAGTGTTCATGTCGTTCTTTGAGCGGGTAACCATTTTCTTAGGAACATCATCCTCAATGTAAAGAACATAATTAACGTTCTTTCCTAAACCCACACGTTCAAGCTGCTGAAGAGACGCCTTAAATTTCTCTATCTCTTGAAGCTTAACCCCGATCTTTTCAACTGCTTCAAACAAAATTTCTGCTTGCCCTTGTTCTGTCGATGAAATAAGTATTGTTCCCGACGGAATCCAAATTGAAGATTCACCCTTCTTTGTTCCCTTTTTGTCAGCGGACTTTGATTCAGGCGCTTTCTTTGGTGGAGACCGCGTACTTTTCTGTGCTGCAGCTGACTTTTGATACCAATCCTCATTTTTACTAGTCTCCTCGCAACTCCTAAGCAATGTGCCCAGCCATTCACTATAATCATCATACGATGATCTATACTGGGTTAATTGATCTATTAAATAATCTGATATTTCTTTAAGTGCATTAAATGTTCTAATCTCTGTCCCCATGCAATACACCGTTATGCTACTCCATCCTGACATCAAAGAGTTTTTTTATGGATAATAGCATTTGTCCATTACATTAACTACAAACGCTTGACAATCAATATTTGAAAACAAGCTTCTAATTCGAGATAAGCAACTAGCAAATGAAGTTAGGGCTCAAATCCTTATTCTTCACATGCACTGATTATCGCTTCTGGAATGCGCTCCAAAGGAGCAACAACATCAACGCAACCAGTCTCTATAGCCATTTTGGGCATACCGAATACAAGGCTGGTCTCTTGGTTTTGCGCAATTGTTGTTCCGCCTTTCTCTTTTATGACTTTTACTCCATTCGCTCCATCAGAGCCTATACCTGTGAGTATAACGCCAACGTTTTTAGCACCAAAAACACTCGCGGCTGAAAACATCATGATGTCAGCCGATGGACGGACAAAATTTACTTTTGGGTCTTCATTTAGGCTGACTTTGCCATCGCCGGTGATGACCATGTGAAACCCGCCTGGTGCAATTAAAGCAAGACCTGCATGAACAGTATCGCCTTCCTCTGCTTCTTTAACTTGGAATTTGCATCTCTCGTTCAAGCCTTGAGCGAAAAGCCTAGTTATCTCTTTAGGCATATGTTGAACGACCAAAATAGGTGGCATGTCATTAGGAAGGTTCTTAAGCACATGATTTACGGCAGGTGGCCCACCTGTTGACGCAGCGATTAGTATCACTTTGTCCTTGAATTTTCTGTGAGGCAAAACTCTCTCAATCGTTGGACGCTTGATTCTCTTCACGTCTGCGGCAGCGGCTGTTTTAACTTTTGAGAGTAATTCTTCTTCAATACTTTCCCCATCAAGCAAAAATGAACCTGAAGGTTTAGGTATAAAATCTACCGCGCCAAACTCTAAAGCCTTGAATGTAATTTTCGTTTCTCTCTGTGTCAGAGCGCTAACCATTAAAATTGGAAGGGGGTTTGCATCCATGATTTTTTGAACAGCGGTTAATCCATCCATCTTTGGCATTTCTATATCCATTGTCACGACATCAGGATGCAACTCTGCAATCTTCTGAAGTGCCTCCTCGCCATTCTTGGCGATTCCAATTACGGATATTGATTGATCCTTTTTAAAAATATCACAAATTACTTTTTGCACTAGTATTGAATCGTCAACAACAAGAACTTTGATTTGCCCCATAGCAAACCTCGAAAAGATTGATTATTGTTTAATGGGTGCGTTTTCAACTTGAATTTGAAATCCCTTTCCATCGTCTTTTTCAATGTTTTTAGATACGATTTTGGCAAGGTCAAGCAATAGTATCAGTTCATTGTTGTGTTTGGCAACGCCGATTATGGATTCTGATTTATCAACGATTAAACTGTCAGGGTTTGTTTCTATATCATCCTTTGGAAGCGTTAGTACTTCAAGAACTGAGTCAACCATTACTCCTACCGGATGTTTACCTTGAACTATTATCATTATGCCTGCTTCGTCAACTCCTTCTTGAGTGGCCATTCCAAAGCGTTTCTTAAGGTCGATTACGGGAATGACTTCTCCACGAAGATTTGTGACTCCCTTAACGTAACTAGGTGCATAAGGCACGGGTGTTACACCTTCGAAATTCTTTACTTCACGTACTTGCTGAACATTAACTCCGTAAAAGACCTTGCTGACTGAGAATGTCAACATTTGGATTTCTTCTCTTAATGTTTTCTTATCCATGTCAACCATGTATTAGTCTCCTGGTGCTTTGACAATTCGTATCACGATTAGATATTTGATGCTTATGAATTGATGTTACGTATGTAGAGTAAATATTGTAGATCAAAAATTTGAAATGGATCAAAGAATTAGAAGTAGATTAAAGAATTAGACGATATATCTTGTTTTGCTACATGATTCTGTGTCTGAAAAATTGAGGCCTGATTGGTTTCTTAGCCAATTTTCACTTAAAAGGCACCATTTGGATTCGTTGCCTTCAATGCTTATAACAAGAATTAAGTCCAATTTATTCAGTTTCGTGTACTCAATCAGCAAATTATAAGTTTCCTGGCTTATTTCAACTTCTAAATCTTGAACTTGATTGTCTGCTGCTCTTCTCGCGTGAAAAACGGCTTTAAGTTTCTCGAAGCCTTCTTGGAACTTAACATTAACTTTACTAACAAAATAGACCGTCTCGCCGTAACTTAATATTACATTTCGAGCATTGTCTGATTTTAATTCGGTGTGTTCTGTCATAAATCCACGCGCCTTTCACTCTGGAAAATACGCTATTACAATTAAATGCTCTTCCGACTAAGGAATATGTCTTACTTTGATTGCATAAAAATCTAGAAAATAAAAGAAGAACTGAAGCTTAGCTTTTTTTACGGTTTAGCTTCCTTTACGATGCCGGTTGGTGAACTGTGCAACATCCAACACTAAAACCACTTGTCCGTCACCCAATATAGTTGCGCCGCTGATGCCTTTAATTCCGGATAATGCATCGCTTAAAGTCTTAATTAGAATGTCCTGTTGCCTTATTACTGAGTCTACCACTATTCCCAGTTTTGTTTCTTCGTCACCGATATAAGATATTAGCAGTTCAAATTCCTCTTCTTCTTCTCCTCTGAAACCGAGAAGTTTATGCAAGTGGACGACTGGAATAACCTTATCCCTGACAATGATAGCTTCTTTTTTGCCCAGGGACTTTACTTCGTTTTTCTTTGCTCGCACAATCTCTGAAACTTGACTAGTAGGGATAGCGAATGTTTGACCAGAATCCTTTACCAAAATAGCTTGAATAATCGCTAAGGTAAGAGGCAATTTTATTATTGTTTTTGTTCCTTTTCCAACCTGAGTTTCAAAATGAACCGATCCACCTAAAGCCGTAATCTTGGTTCTCACCACATCCATGCCTACACCTCTACCGCTTGTTTCCGTGACTTGTTTAGCTGTTGAAAAACCAGGCAGGAAAATCATGTTTATTATTTGTTCTCTACTCATTTTCGCAAGTTCAGCTTCTGTTGAAAAGCCCTTTCTAATGGCTGCAGCCTTAAGTTTTTCTGGATCTATTCCCGCACCATCATCTTCAACATGAATAATCACAGTGTCGCCGTTACGAAGCGCAGACAGTTTAATCTTGCCCTTTGGATCTTTATTCAATTTTTTTCTTTCATCAACTGATTCAATTCCATGATCTATGCTGTTTCTCAATAAGTGAATAAGTGGCTCACCGATCTCGTCTAGTACAGTTCTGTCAACTTCTATTTCTTTTCCTTCCATTATTAACTCGATTTGCTTTCCGCTTGCAAGTGCCAAATCTCTAACCATTCTTGGAAACCTATCAAATATTTGGCTCACAGGCACCATTCGCACTTGCATTACAAGATCCTGCAAATCCGATGTTAGCCGATCGATGTTTTCAGTAATCCGCTTTAACGCTTCACTTCTATTATCAGCTGTTACCTGAAGCAAAGCTATCTTGTTGATTACTAGTTCTCCGACCCAATTCATCAGTTTATCCAGTTGTTCGAACTTGACTCTAACGGTTTGGGCTGAACGTACCTCATTTACTATTCTCAAGTCTTCTGCTTGTTGCACAACCGATTGAGCAACTGGCTGTTTGGTTTCTTTTGAGATGCTAGTCTCTAATGTTGTCACGTTAACGTTTTCGACTTCTAAAACTTGCCGAGCGCAGTTTTCAATTTCTTTTTCGCTTGACTTGGTTGTAATTGCAATTTTCAGTCCGTTTTCAAGGTTTTTTTCATCGAACTCTTTTTGGCTTGGAATTGTTTTGATGATTTCTGCCAATTCCTCGATTCTAGATAGCAACATGTTTGCACGGATATTCTTGTAGGCGCAGTCATTACTGAATTTTAATTCAACGTTGTAGCCATGTTCTCCTGAGCTTTCAGCTTTCTTTAAGGCTTCTTTTTCACTGTTGTCTAATTCAAGATTCTTTGGCAAAGAAATTTGGTCTTGTTTTTTCTCAACCTTATCTGGTTTTGGCTGGTCTGAACTGTGTAATTTTTGCTTCATGCTAGCGACATCTATTTCTCCTTCTGTATTATTTTGAATTTTATCAAGCCTGTCAGAAAGTGTATCGACGCATTCTAGAAGAGTGCTAATTAGAACGCTTGTTGGTTTATCGCCTTCGCGCATATGATCAAAAATGTCTTCCATCGAATGTGTTAATTCTTGAAAATCCTTAAATCCCATCATTCCTGAAGATCCCTTTAGAGTGTGCGCTGACCGAAATAGCATGTTGACAACATCCTTGTTTTCGGGATCTTTCTCTAAATCCAGCAAAGACTTGGTTAATGTTTCTATATGTTCCTTGGCCTCTTCGATAAATATTTGTCTGTATTGATCATTATCTGAAATCGACAAGAGCATTTTCACCCTAATTTACATAATCGTGCAACTTGAAATTTCCTTTAAGAACGTTATTTGGGTATGTGCATGTTTTTAATTACAAACAAAAAAGAAAACAAACAAGCAAAAAAGAAGGACAAGAGAACCTGAAAACATTCTACACAGCAGGGACGCTATTTGCTTTTGGCTTAATGTAAACTCTGGTTTCCGCGTTATACTGGACGAACTTTTGACTTGGCTCCCCGCTTAAAATCTCAGCTTTGCCGCCCACGAAGAAGCCTCCTTCTTTTAATGCGTTAAAGAAATGCATGTGGACCACTTGCTGGCTTTCTTTTAAGAAATAAATCATTACATTTCTGCATAGAATCAAATCTAAATTTGTATGTGCTGGAGGCTTCATTATATCTGCGTTTTCAAACTTTGCATAGCGCCTTAGGCAATCCTTTACTCGATAAATTTCGCCTTCTTTAGTGAAATATTTATCGATTGATGCCTCATCTAGTGTTTGAAGTTGAGTTTTCTTGTATTCGCCAAGCGATGCCTTTGCTAAAGCATCCTTGTCTACGTCTGTTGCAAAAATAATGGCATTACTTGGCGTTTTTCTCGTTACTTGCAAATCAATTGCCTTGTTAACTAAAATAGCTAAAGAGTATGGTTCTTCTCCTGACGCGCACCCAGCACTCCATATTCTAACAGAGTCAGATTCAAAAATCTTGGGAAAGATCTTTTTCTCTAAGTAATTGTATACATCACTGTCTCTGAAAAAGCTTGTATAGTTAATTGTTAAGTCATTGAACAAATTATCGACTTCTTCAGGATTTTTCTTTATGTACGAAATGTAGCTTAAATATTTGTTCGTGTTTGTTGCTCTTAATCTGATGCTTATTCTTCTTTTAAGATATTCATCCCGGTAACCGCTAAATTGGACTCCTAAAGTCTCTGAAAGAATTTTTTTTAATCTCTCAAAAGCCATATTCTCCAAGAGATCATCATTGGCTATTTTCTGTTCGATTATATTCATTCATCCTGTTGATTTCATTTAGACCTCTAGCCATATTTTACTTTTTTCAGCAAGTTTTCGCCTAATTGTTCTGCTTAGAAATATCATAAGCAATCCTTCAGCTGAACTATTCTCTCTTCTAAATCGCGAATCAAAGACTGCAGCAACATCTGAACAAAGTGCTTGTTTCGCAATTAGTTCATCGATTGATGCGTCAAAATCGTCAAATATTACTTGAGGTGGTGTCGGAATTAGTTCTAAACCTGTAAAATTCGCTATTGCACTTAAGAAAGAACCAATCATGATAGAACCTAATTCTTCTAAAGCAGAATTTCTCATTGCTTTTGAATTTATCAATGCGCCCTTTGCCATTAAACTAGCAATTTTTTCAGCTTCTTTTTCTTCAAAAATCAGCATAATGTCGCAGTCCGCTTTGCCTCTTAACTGCATAAAAGTCGCAATTACATTTGTATCGTGTTTATTGTAAATTCTTGGGATGACATGTGGTGATACAAAATGTATTCTTGGAACTTCGATTTTAATAGGTTCATTTATCATTCTTGAAAGTGCAATTGATGCATTGCCAGCGCCTATGCTTCCAACTTCAGTCAGAATATCAATTTCGCTTATATTAGAACTTAAGTCGAGTTTCGGATCTTCAGTTCCATTTTGGCTTTTTTGCTTTTTTCTGGCTTTTGTCATTTTCTTGCATCTTCCATTATTGGTTAACCTAGCAACTCCTTTGATTTCTCTATTAAACGTCTTTGTAGCTTCTCACTTGGAAAAATCATCAGTATCGATTTTGCATCTTCTCCAGCACGTTTAAAGCATGTGTTAAACACTAATGCCTTGTCCACAAACATTGCTTGTTTTACTAAGAAGTTGTCAAGTATGGCATCAAACGAGTCAACTACTCTTTGCGGTGGAGTTGGAATGAGTTGTACGCCGCTGAAGTCAGAGATTGCTGTTAAGAATGACCCGATTATTATGTTGGCGAGCTCTTGAATTGCGGATTCTTCCATTGCGGGGTCCAAATCTTCCGGTTTCGGGACCATAGCCATCATCATTGCGATTTTTTTTGCCTCTTCATTTTCAAGCATTAAAAGGATATCGCATCCCCAATCATTAGCAAGTTCCATAAGTACTGCAGTCGTAGGGATATCGTACCTGTTGTAGTATTTGTTCAATAAATGAGGCGGAATGGCGCACACTGAGGGTATATCCATTTGGACATCCTGCATTAGAACTTCTGAAAGCGACGTTGCTGCGTGTCCTGAACCTATGCTTCCTATCTCTCTGAATATGTCCAGCTCCTTTTGGTCAATTTGAGTCGTCGTAATCACAAAGTTTTGTTCTGAAGCATCTATCCCTTCTATCATGTTTTCTACATTTTCGCTCATATTTTAATTATCTCTCCGTTGAAATGTCGAACAATTGTAACTCCTGTTTCAATATTAAAAGATATTTTTCGCCCGTGATTTCCTCCAACATCCTCTCCCATCAGCCTGATTTTATTACTGTCCAACGCTGCCTTAACAGCGCTAATATTTTTTGACCCAATCTCAAGAGTGTTGTTCTTTAAACTCGAAAACATGTTGGCTCCTCCGGCTATCTTTGCTGAAAGACGTTCTTCTCTTTTGCTCATTTTTATAATGCCTTCTCGCAAAGCAGGCACAGCTGTATCTGCAAATTTTGATGGAAGATGTTCGTGTGGAGCAATCGCAGAGTTTGGAAGCATGATATGAGCCAATCCCCCACATCCATTTTTTGTATCATACATGCAAATGGCAATGCATGATCCAACTGATGTAATCAATTCTATTGGCCTACTATCTACTTTCATCTCCGCCATTTCCACTCGAACTTCTTCCACTTTTTCGCCTGCACGTATTGATATCGATGGGCTTGCAAATACGGTTTCAGTTTGGATAGCGTTTAGTTTTGCTTGTTTTCTTAATGTTCCAATTTCGAACTTGCTGTGGAGGTTGACCGCCGCTAAAGTCGCGAAATTTGGAGTAGGGCTGGTTAACACTGTTTTCTTGCCTCAGCAATATTTCGATAGTACTTCCATTACTTTCTGAGGTTGGAATGGTTTTACGATAAAATCTTTAGCGCCTGCTTTGATAGCTTCTGCTATTAATGCTTGTTGCCCCATTGAACTGCACATTACTATTTTTGCCGTTGGGTTTGTTGTTACTATTTGTCTGACTGCTTCGATTCCATCTTTTGCTTTTTGTCCTGGCGGCATGACTATGTCCATCAATACGAGGTCTGGTTTTGCCTGTTGGAATTGTGTTATTGCTTCGTCGCCACTGGATGCTTCTGCAATTACTTCGTGTCCTGATTGTAGAATTATTTTTTTTAGCACTGCTCTCATGAATGATGCGTCGTCTACTACGAGGACTGTTCCCATTGTTTTTTCCTCTATTGTTGTTTTTATTGTTTTAATTCTCGTGTCTACGTATAAAAGTATTGTGTATTAACACATAAGATTTAATATAACTTAGAAAGCAAACAACCTAAAATGCGGAATAACCGCTTAAATTATGAACATTAAGACAATGAATAATAACAAAAAACAAGAAGGATTAAAAAACAAAAAAGGAGAAAAGCAAACGAATTTATTCACGCTTTGAAATAGCGGATGAAAGAGTGTTTGAAATTTTCTGCATTTCTTTTGTAATGGCTGATAAAAACTTGATTCTGCTCTCTACCTTACGTTTCTCTGCGCTTGTTAATTGCTTAAACTTCGGAACCACATCTTGAATTATCAATATTAACAGGTCCCGGTTTTTGTCAACAGCAAGGTTTTTCAATTCAATATGCCCATCAGCAAATATGAGAATTAAATGGCCAGTTGGATCTAGGTGTGCAGCTGTTACGTTTCCCATTCCTGGTGGGAGGACTGAAACGTTTATGGCGATTTCTGGGGCTAGTGGTTGCATGAATTTTAGTAACGAATTGAAAAACTCTGCAACTAGTAATTTTTCTTCTGAAGTTAGCTCGTTTATTTGTCCAACATCATCTGCGATGTTTTTCATGGCGTCGAGGAGTTCTGGTAAAGATATTTGGGGAATATTCTCTTTTTTAGAGCTTGGTACTGATGTTGGTTGTTCAATGTTTATTACGGTTTGTGCAGGCTGATCCATCTGTTGAGTCATTTTTATCCACAAAGTGTTTAACTTCCTTTGTTAAAGAAAAGCTCTTGTACGTACCTTGAATTACGCACATTGGTGTGTTGTTTATAAACTGTGTGTCTGTTAACTGTGCAAATATATTTAGTATCAAGTCTTAATACATAATATTTATATTAGACACTGCCCACCAACAATTTATAAGAGCGATTTAAATGGTATACGGCCACCAAGGCTTACGAGACAAACAAGAAGCCAGCAGAATCCAAGAATACTCAACACTAAAACAAGAGAAATTCAAGGTAATCGTGTCCCTAGACAAAGAACGGCCAATGTCCAAGTCACCCCTATACGACAGATATAACATTCAAAGGTATGACTTGCACCCAAACTTTAGTTTTGCTCATTTAGACGATATGATCCCAAAGAACACTCCAGAATATCTAGACCATGGGCTTAACTACGTAGAAAGAATCGTTAGAGCCCTATACTACTTCAAGCAGTGCTCGCTAATAGGCCCATCAGGAACAGGAAAAACACACATAGTCTACCTAGTTGCAGAACTTACGGGTTTACCCATATGGGAGGTAAACTGTGGCTTATCAACATCCTCATTTGACTTAATCGGCAGATTCATTGGATTAGGAAAAGAAAACTGGGTTGATGGATTATTAACACAATGGCTTAGAAAAGGCGGCATAATGTACCTTGACGAAGCAAACATGATGAAGCAAGATGTAGCAACAAGGCTTAACCCAGTTCTTGACACAAGAGGCCACCTAGTCCTCAACGAAAAAGATAGTGAAGTAATTGAACGCCATAAATACGGTTACATGATAATCAGCATGAACCCTGCCACAGCCGAATTCTCAGGAACAAAACCGCTAAACGCTGCCATGAGAAGACGAATGGCCGTTTGGATTAACTTTGATTTCTTAAGCGTTGGCGATAAGATTTCACCGCATGAAGTTGAAATGCTTCAGAAAAGAACCAAAGTTGACCAAGACACAGCTTTCAAGATTATACAAGCTGGGGCCGAATTACGCAGGCAGTACAAAGCTGGAGATTTACCTTACGGTCCATCTTTAGGCGACCTGATCAACTGGGGAACTTTAGTTCATGATGGAAATTCACCGATAGTTGCGGCTGATGAAACGATAATTGGCTTAACAAGTGATAGTCCAGAAGTTCAATCAGATGTTCGCAGAATCTTAGAAGCAGTCTTCACGAAACAGCAGTAGCTTTGAATTTAAGGTAGATTTTATGGGGTTTACTGATTATGCTTGGGCAGTTTCCTTGCAAAAAGATAACGCAAAAGTAAAAATACTTCAAGATTCCACCATAAACCAATCCACTATTGAAATGGACGATTATGGCTTCACCATTAAGATGCCAAGCATCAACTTTCAAACTGATGGGAAAATCTCTTTTCTTGGACAAATTTTTCCTCAAAATCAAGCGGGTAAATCTCAATTATGCCGAATATTTCGAGCAACCGTTTTGCATTTAACGACTCATACATTAACATCTTTGCCTAAAGAAAAAATTGCTCCCGACAATTCAGACCCTATTATTACAGCTTTTGCAAAGTCGTTTGTTCGTGATATCTTTGTTAATACTTACCTGCAAGCATGGTATCCAGACAGGTTTAACGACTTAGCTTATGCAAGCACAATATTCTTCCAAAAAATCAAACCCGCTCAACGAATCTTTGCTTCCTCAACTAGAATTATGACCGCCCTATTAACAAAACTTAACGTAGGCTTAATCAAAGGTTCACTTACCCCAGAGGAACAGCAACAAGTTGACCTAATTTTTAGCGATTTAGCGCCATTAAAAGACACCATTTTATCTTCTTTAGCCGGAGAACAAGTAAACCTTGAAGAATTGTTTAACGAAAAAGTCAAATTCATCACGAGTAAACTTGAACCTTTTGGTCCCTTTCTTGAAGCACCATCTCTTCCCCATACTGAAAGTCTAGGTAAATGCAGCATCTTCACCGATTCGGAATTGGCAATTAGTGACGATTTTGAAGGCACATTCATTGGATCTCTTGAAACACTTAGGCGGTACTGTGCCTGCTATAGATAATATGGAGCAGCTTTGGAGACCAGAACAAGAAGCCGAAGCCTTTCAAGCTTTTGAATCTGATAAGCACTTAAAAGAACGTCAAGAAAAAATAGCCGCTAAAATGAATCAATATGTCACTTCTTTGACACGTTTTAAATCAGTTTCATTTCCAACTGAAGATTTTACGCAATATCTCCGGGCAAGAAGTCTAGTTGCCAGGAGCAAGCCGAAGATTGCTGGATGCATTAAGGACAGCCTTTGAATCTTCTGGATGAAGACCCAAGGAAGGAAATTGGTCAGCTTGATTTGAGCGCTGTGATTCAAGCCATGGCTAGCAATAAGCCTGCAACAGACGTGTTTTCGCTTGATGAATATCTAAAGCAGAGTTTTGCTTGGTCAATTGTTTTTGATGTAAGTTCAAGCATGAAAGTTAGAGGAGAATATGCGCGTGCACTGGCTATCAGTGTTGGTGAAGCAGCACGCGAGTTGATGCCGGACCCAACTTCATGGACTTTTTTTGCTTTCAATGATAGATTTTACATTTTAAAAGACAGCACTGAGTCATATTCTAAAACCGTGCGGGCAAGAATTGGAGGATTAAATTTTGATGGGCTTACTTATATTCCAGATGCAATTCAAGTGGCAGGGAAGATGTTAGCTAAACGGTTTGAGGAGCAACGTGTTTTAATCGTTATTTCAGATGGTTGGCCGTATGGATATGCAAACATGCCGATTGCCTTGAAGGAGTGTGTCGATGATTTGTTGAGGAAAAACGTTATAGTTATCGGTATAGGTGTTGAAACTAAACGTATGGGTAATTTCTTTAGACTTTATACTTCAGTTTACACGCAAAAGGACCTTACAAACAGGTTTGCCCAAGTCTTATATTGATGCTTCAGTTAAGGCAATTGAGACTTAATTTTTCAATTTTTCGTTTTCGGTCTCTTATGTTTCTATTTGTTTTGTTTAAAATTTGTTTTGTATAACATGAATTTTGAATTCATATTTCTAAGTCACAACTATAAAATATATAGAAACTCAACATTGATGACTAATTCTGATTTGGAAGCAGAAGTGAAATACATGGAATTAGCAATAGAAAAAGCCGACGACCTTATAAAAATCCACGATGACAAGAAAGAAACGTGGAAATACGTAAAAAGAGATAAAGGCTTCACCAAGCAACTATTAACAATAGAAGAAACACTATCAAGATTTGGGCTTCTCAAAAACGAGATAAAAGTATACCTTTACCTCGCTAGAGCTGGCGAAAAGAAAGCCGGTGAAATCGCAGAAGCAATTTCTCTTCACAGAACCGAAACCTACCGTATCCTTCGAGACTTAGAAAAGAAAGGAATACTTTTCTCAGTTTTTGAAAAACCACTGAAATTCACGGCTGTTCCCTTGGACAAAGCTATAGATTTACTTGTAGACGCGCAAAAAATGAAAATTAAGCTTCTGGAAAAAGAGAAAGCAAACCTGGTAGAACTTTGGCTATCAATCCCTCAACAAAATGTCGAAAATACAAAGAAAGAACTTTTCCAAATGTTACAGGGCGAGCAAGTAATCTTGAAAGCTGAAGAATTACTTGATAAGACACAAAGCGAATTCCAAATTTTCGCTCCGGATGATTATTTGTCGCAACTATATTACAGCGACTTCACTGACAAACTGAAAAAGAAAGCAGGTAAACTAAACATTACTCTGTTAACTGAAAACTCTCAGAAAAGCAATTACTTTACTGATCAAATGAAGTGGTCTGGTCAAAAAAATCTAACCGTAAAAACTCAAAATTTGCCTTGCTTCATGATTTCAGATAGAAAAGAATTGTTAATTGCATTTCACGAAAATGACTCCTCCTCCGAAACAGGCGACAAGAAAAAAGATAAGACATCTGCTATTTGGACAAATTACAACGCTTTCGTATGGACTCTACAAATGCTATTTTCAAAACTCGTTGAAACAGGAAATATTGAAAACAATGTCTACCTACAAAAAGCAATCCAGTAAACATAATTCTTCAAAAGCGCAGTCAACAATAACTCTGTCTTTTTTTGATTAAACCAAAACTTACACAATCAGGAATTACAAAACTGCAATTGTCTGGAAATCTGATCCTGATATTTGTTTTTCTTAACACTCTAACTGCCTTATCTTCTAAGATCGGTTAAGCATTTTTTCATGGCAATAAGCTGTTCATGGCGCAAATCTACTGTCGTTTTGCTTCCGTTCACTTTCTTTCTCAACTTAAAGATGTGATCTTTGGTGCATTAACATCTTTCTAATAGCATAGAAACAGCGAAACCGCAAAGTATTTTTCAGGTGTGTTTGGTTTGCATCAAAAAACTCTCATGTATCCTAACTGGCGTTTAACACATGGGGTTCTTATTACTTCTTATTTCTGATAAGAAACTAGTTATCAAGTGCTTAATTGTTATGATTCAAGGATTGCTTCTCAAAATTATTAATCCTGATTCCAAATACAGCCTCGGTAGTAGTTAGTATCTTTCATTTTTTTTTTTATGTTTTCAATTAAAATTAAGTAACTTCGGTGCATGTCATGTTAGCTTGAACGAATATTCCTCTTAAATCATAGCAATTTACTGATATTACTGCTGATGGATTATAAGTTGAAATCGTAAAAGACATTGTATACGTGCCGTTCCCGTAATCGACTATGTTGTTTGGTGAAGAAACTTGTACCCAACGCCCACTAAGCTTTTGATAATAAATAGTGAAATTGTTGGCGAGTGCAGGTTTTCCTTCATTGTTAACGTTGCATGTTAAATTGACCTGTTTAGTTGAGCCAGCTTCCAAAGCATAGTATCCGCTGACGTCGATTTCCGTCGTTATATTAATTGAGCCTTCTGAATGGTATGTTGATGCAGTATCATACGAGTCCAGGCTATAATTCACGCAGGCGCTTGTGACTCCTTCTCCGTTTGAACTCCAATTTATCCATATGCCGTCTTGGTAAGGTGTTGCATTGAGCGGTGTAGCTGTTATTTGTAAGATTGAATTATACGAGTAATTAGCTGCTACTGCTCCAAACTGGTCCAAGTCTTCTAAGAGAACCCCTGTGTCTCCACTATTCGAAACATTCGCTAAGGAAACATTCGCTAAAGCGCTTATCATCGTATTTCTTAATCCTTGTTCATAAAAAGAAAATGTTTGAGTTGAACTTGGCTGATTTACAAGTTCGCTTCTTAAGGATTCAGCTACAAAAAGTGCTGTGGAAAGTAAAAGCAATGTTACTGTTAATGAGACTATGATTAGTACTTGGCCTGAGTTGCGTCGATTGCGTCTTTGCATGCTATGACACCGTTGCTAGTTGTAATCTAATTATGTAAATTGTATAATTGCTACTTGTACTTGGGCAAACGTAATCTACTGCTACTATTTTGTCGTTTACTGCGCTTCCACTTGTTATCGGAATATTGTTGAGTGGGTTCATGTTTTCATCGAAGACTGTGACATTAAACCAGATTCCTGGAGAAAGTGCTGATTGAAAGCAATCTTTAAGCTCACTCCAGCTTCCGTTATCCACTAAACTAGCTAAGTGACCATTGCTGTCTAAGCTTAGAAGAGTATTATTCGCAGTGGTTGAAAGGGCATCATAGAGAATTATTTGAATTGTTGCTCTGAAAACTGGGGATTAACGCGAGCGAAGAAAAAATTAGTACTGAAGCGAAAAACGCTTCGATAATTCGGATTTGCCCTCTGTTGTTTCTTCAGTAGCCGCCTCAATTGACTACATCTCCAAAGGTAAGTGTCAACTTGTAAAATGCACCATTGATGGTAACTATATATGTAAACACGTTTTCCTCAGAATTTGCAAAGTTTGCTCCGAAACTAAGTGGAACACATGGGTACGCTGTCCACTCCGTAAAATATGTGGTTTCATTTGTTCCAGAAACTACGAAAACGATGGGGCTGTTATCTAAAAAATTCGGGATAGCATATGTATTTTCTGAAGTGCTGGTCAAGTTTGACTGGTAAGTGTAGGAGAAAGCGTAGGCTTCACTTATGTTCATATTGGTATAGTTAGGTGTTAACGTTAATGTGTTATTAAGCGGGCTTAAATCCATGAATGTATGGTTAGGTAATAATTCTCCTGTTAAATGCGTAAAAGAAAATGTTTCGTAAGCAGTTAACCTATCATCAGATTTAGCTTGGGCAAACACTACTAAGAGAGCTGTTCCATTTGAAGAATTAGGAATTTGGATACTAAAGTTTCCGATGCCAGAATTTGATGTTTCACTGTAAACTTCGCCTAAAAAATTATTGGCAACAACATAAGCATGTAAGTTTGTAGCTACAGCGGCTGAGTTTTGACTTACGAAAACCTCAAAATCGTATGTTGTATTGGTCTCCAACTGTTGTATTGCCTGAACAAGAAATCGATATCTGCAACATTTGTGTAACAGATATTCCTAAGGCAATGTTGTTTAATCTAGCAGCTTTGAACGCGTCAACATATGTATTGAATAAATGCTTTGATTGTTTAACCTGCTGATTTTATCAGGGTCAAGCGTGTATGCATATGAAGCGTTTGCGCTGGCTAAGCCGAAACTGCTTGGCAATGTGTCGCTTGATCCCCAATCTACAGGTGAACCGCAACCTGTGACTATTGCGTCTGCTATGTTTTTCAAGTAACTTTCTTTGTTTAAATCTTGTGCACTTGCAATATTTGTTTGCAAAGTTTCAACTAAAAAGGCTGTAGCTGTTAATGTAACCATGATTATCAGTGTGCAGGCAAAGAAAGTGTCGATGGAAATTGCTGGTATTTTGTTTTCCTCCACACTATTTTTACAATCCAAACATTCCTGCCAGAACATACTTGGATACTATCAATGAAATGTACGCTACAGCCGCCAGTAAAGCTGAATGCTTGAAGCCTGCCCCAAAGTTTCCTTCGCTAATTTTTCCAATAAAGAATCCTGAAATCCAGCATTGAAGAATTATTCCGACTGAAAATACACTCCATTTGATTTTCCACTAATAAATTTGCTGAAGATGCAAAGTCGGTTGCGTCCATGCCTGCTACGTTATTCATCATCATTGTGGTTAAAGCAACTATGTTGGTGGTAACAGCAATTAGAATGCTCCATATGACTGCTAAAAGAATGTATGGCTTTAAAGTTGCTCGCCTGTTAATTTGAACTTCTCGTTCTTTTTCACTGTATTCAGAGAGTATTTCTAGTGACTCTGTGGAATTTCCGCCGATTTCCATGGTTTCAATCATCATTGCGAAGTTTAATGTTACAAACCAGCTTCTGATCTCCTTGCGGATGTTAGTTAATGTTTTTTTCAATGGAATGCCCCATTCAATTTGGCTTCGCATTAAGTCGAGGTATCTGGAAAACGGTCCGTAATCTTTGCGTTTTGTTGCTTGAATGATGCTTTTCTCAGGAGACAATCCAATTTTATGTGATTCGGTTACTTCTCGTATGAAGTGTGGAACTGCATCTTCTGCATTGTAGTTGATTTTTGAGATTTTATGATATTGTATTGCAGGGATCACAGAAGCAACAACTAGTCCGATTGTAACAATTTCTGGTAAACCAATCGGTCCAAGTGAATTTGTCAAGCTCGGGTACCATGGCGAAGACTGCTATCACAATTCCAACTGGCACAAGTATAATTAGTGCTTTCTTGTAAAGGTCCGATAGATCGCTGAAAGCGCTTTTTTGCATGTTATGTGCAACTAAAATGAAGATTAAAGACATTACAGGCAGAAGAACAAAAGCTATAATGTAAGATGTTGCTGGTGTTAAAGAAATCGCGGAACCGGTTAAAACGTCTAATGAGCCTGTTGCTGAGAAGACAACAAATAAGATATAGACGCATAGTACAACGATTAACATTACAGTGTAGGCTTCAACCAATGTTGCTATTTTCTCAATCGATCGTGTTAATTCTCCGTGTCTAAGTTCAAAAATCTCTTTTAACTCGCTTCTTAAGTAATCCACTGTTTTTCCGCCGCTTCTAATTGATGAAGCAAACCCTCCGAGAAAATTCCTGTATATTTTTGAATTTGTTTTTTCTGCTCTTTGGCGCATGACTGTCAAGGGGTCTTTTCCTAAAACTTCAACTTGTCTAATCATTTCCTCTGCTTCTTTTTTGAAGTTTGGAAGGAATGATAGTTTGCGCAATTTCTTCCAGCTATCGTATGGTGAGATGCCGCTTGCGGCCATTAAAGTGAAAATCATAACAGCAAACGGTAACTCGTGTTCAATTTTTTCTTTCTCTTCGCTGGTTGCTTTTGAGAGTAAACTTGAAACTTTACCTTTGGGTGCTCCTGAAGGACTATTCAATTGTTATTGCTCCGTTTCTGTTTCTTTGATCTCTAATTCTGGCAATATTACCGTGCTGTTTAGCGCTTTGTGTACACTTCGGAAGTCGCGCATGTTCTTTTCAATCATCTTCAGCAAGATTTTTTCTCGTCTTTCAATCTCTTGAAGAACGACTCCAATTGGAACATCAAGGTTTTTAGCTATTCTTGAAAGCAGATAACTCTGCTCCAGGTTCTGCGTGAATGTTTCGGAAGATGGGTTCCACTGGAAGACATCATGTATTGCTCCGCTCGGGTTTATTTCTGAGATTCTAACAAATTTTCTGTTTGAAGCTTTCTTGTCTATTGCAATGAAATTTGGGTTTTTATTTTGTTTGACGACTATCACACAGTTCATAAGCGGAATGACTCCTTGAGGAATATTCATTGGTGGCTGGTTCAGACGTTTTATGGCTGTTTCAACATCTTCAGCGTGCATGGTGCAGATTCCACCGTGACCTGTAGCTAAGGCTTGGAATAAGACATATGCTTCTTCACCTCTAACCTCGCCTATCAGGATGAGTGCAGGTCGGTGCCTGACTGCTGATTTGATAAGTTCGTAAAGTGAGACTTCTCCTTCTTTGTCTCCTCCAAATCCTTGTCTGGCGATGGTTGAAACCCAGTTTTCTTGTGGAAGATTGATTTCAGCGACTTCTTCGACTGAGATGATTTTGTAGTCTGGTTTTATTAGGCAGGCAATCGCGTTTAGTGCTGTTGTTTTTCCTGCTCCTGTGGGGCCAACAATCATTGCGGACATTTTGCTTTCCATAAGCATCCAAAGGTAGGCAGCGATTGTTTCATCGATTGTTTCATTCATAATTAAATCTACGATTGTTAATGGGTCTTCTCTGAATTTTCTTATTGTGAAGCTTGTTCCAGCTGGGGTTGTTTCTTTTCCAAAGGATACTGCGAGTCTGTGTTTACCTGGAAGAGTTACGTCCACGATTGGGTGTGCAATGCTAACATGTTTGCCTTGTCGGTGTACTATCCTTGTTACGAAATCATCCAAGTATTCTTCTTCTATGAAAATTATGTTGGTTCGAGCATTTTCATATTTTCTGTGCCAAAGGTAAACTGGCTTATTAACTCCTATGCAGCTGATGTCTTCTATGTAGGGGTCGGAAAACAAAGCGTCTATTTTCCCAAATCCTATAAGATCCCTTTCGAGATAGTAAGTAATTTTCTTAATGCCTATTTGATTGATTCCAGAAAGGACTTTCTCATGATCCTTCATTATTTGAGGTAATTGTCTATGGAATGAATCATCAAGAGTCTCATCTATTTTGGGGGCTTTTAATTCATATTCTAAAATGTTTTTTAACCGCTTATAGGCGTCCCTTTCCTCAACAGACAGTGTTAATTCGTCCACGACATAAAACATGCTTCCGTCAGACTCATCTTGGAATATCCAAGCGTAAGAGAAAGGCGGTTTAAGTGGGTAACTTTCGATCTGTATGTACCCTTCGGGTACACGGGCACCTTGAATACCTAAATAGCCTATTAATTCTTCTTCGGATATTTTCTCTTTTTCTTGTTCTTCTTCATTTTTCTTTTTTCCAAATGGCATTTAGTTTCCTCCGTAAATTGTTAAATGTATTCCGGAAACGTCTGAATAGCATTCCAGACTAGCTGCGCCTGAAGTGCTTAGATATACACCTGAAGCAGAAACTTCTGAGGGTATGTACGCTTGCTGCTCACTGGAAACAACGTTTGGTCCAAAACCTACTTCCACCCATTGTACTGGCTGAGTCATTGGAAATTGAAATCCAGTATTGTTGATTTCCGATGGATGTTGGCAGGTTTAATTGAACGGTGGAGTTCGTGTTGCTGGCGATTGATTGGTCGATTAGTTCAAGGCTTTTTGTAGCAACGTATCCTGCAAGGTTTGATAACTGCTGTTTTTCAGTGGATTGTTCAATATTTGTTGAAACGACGCCTATGGCACAAATTATTATGGCACCAACTAGGATTGAAGCAAAAATCGAGTATACGTAACCTGGAATGATTGTCGGCATTTAAATCACGCACCTCGTGATGTTCAGGTTGCAAACAACCATTTCCACGTTGATTATTGCCCCGTTATCAGTGCTCGAAATTGGAACGGAAATTTGGCCTGATGCCCCGTTTAAAACTGATGTTATGCTTAAGACTTGAGTGCTGTTTGAAACGTTGTAAGCTAAGGTTGATGTTTGAATTGATTCGCATGATACTTTAAGCGGGAGTTCACCATACAACTCGAATGCGTCTGAACTGTTCAGGTTGATTATGTAAATTCGCAGGTCGTTAACGGTTTCACCATTTTCTTGTCCGCTTGTGAAGTACGATACCTCTGGGCGATAGCATAGTGAAATTTCAGGTCCTTCACCAACATTAGTGATGTAGAGTTGTGTCATGACGGAACTGCTATCGTTTATGATAGTGCGGCCGTCTCCTGAAAGGTATAAGCCTATGTCGGCTGAATATGTGCTTGGGAGGTCATAGATGACTTGCCCAATCGTTTGATTGTATATAACTTGGCTAATGTTCACGTCATCGGTGACGCTGATTGATAAATCGTTAGTTAATGGTTGGATGTTTGTTTCCCCTCCTGAATCTCTAATGTCTATCACTCTTGAGGAGCCAGGTTGCCATGCAGCAGATAAAATGGCTTGATCCAACGACATCATGTCCTGTTTTGCCGTTGAAGCCTCTAAAGTAGTGCTTTGAGAGTTTATCCTTTCCACCGAAAAATAATACATAACTGAGATCAGACCCAAAGATGTCACGAAAAGAATCATGAAGGTAACAGGAACAGCTAGCGCTTTTTTCGAATGATGAAATCCAAGTTTCGTCTTCGTCAATCTTTTCAAATTAGTATCTTCCTATTGCCTTACGTAGTCTTTCTTTAAAAAAGTGGATTAAGCGTTTGTGCGTAAAAAAAATTACAGATAGTTATTGAAAATCTTTATGCTGGCTTCATTTTTTAGAAAAAATTTCTGAATTGTTAATTTTATTTTTGTAGAATTTACAAGTTTTAAAATATAACAAAAAAAGAAAGGATGTGGGGGTTGTTATGAAGATTTTGTTTAAGCTGCTTGTACGTTGGCTTCTTGATAGTACATTGCTTGCGAGGTGAAGACTGTTATACCAACAGTCAGGCCGATGTCGTTGATGGTGATGCTGTCTGGACTGGAAATGAAGACAACCATGCTTTTACCTGAATCCAAAGTTAACTCGCCTGTAGCTGCAGATAATGTAACAGTGCTTGAAGCGGTTATGTTGACTGAGGAGCTGGCTGCTACAGAATTAACGTATGTGAAGTCACTTGTCACCGATGAACCTGTAGTGTTGTAGAAGACGTTAGTCCAATCGGCTGCTTGTCCTCTGACCGTCATTTTTTGTATGACTACGTCGCGTCCGCCAGTGTTAATTATCAAGAATGCTGCTTGAGGGCTTAGAGAGCTGTTTGCTGGACACCATACGTGAAGCTTAGTAAGCGATAAACTTTCTTCTTGCACTCTGGTGCTGGTTACGTTGATTGCAAAGTAGGTTACGACTCCTGCGAGTAGCACTGAAACGACAAGGATAATCAAAGTTGTTACGACTGTACTTAAAGCCAAACGATTTCTTAGTATATTTCTCATTTTTATTCACTTGAAAAATCAATTAACTCAAATTTTTGATATGTAAATTTGTGCGTAGAATAAAGTTACATACTTTTTTGATAGAAGAAAAAAATGAAAAAAACTTGGGTGATCTTGCTTTGTATCATTTATTGTTTCTTAATTTGCGCTGTTTGCTGCTTTTAATTTATTGCTTGTACGTTACTTTCCACGTAGTACATTGCTTGGGCTGTGTTGAGGGTTATGCTTACGGTTAAGCCTACGTCGTTGATTGTGATGCTGTCTGGGCCGTTAATGTAGAGTACCATTGTGTAACCTGATCGCAGTGTTAGTGAATCAGCAGCCGTATACATTGTTACATTTGCTGGATCTGTTGTTCCTATTGTGAAGGAACCTGCTTGTATGCCTTGACCATCTTGTGAGCTGCAGTTGCATAATAGGTCAGCGGCTATTGACTCTGTCGTGGTGGCATAGGTAACATTGGCCCAGTTTACGTTTTGTCCTCGGACGGCAAACTTCTGTATGACTACGTCTCTACCGCCAGTGTTAATTATCAATAAGGCTGCTTGGGTGGATCCATCAGTTGCGTTGTACCAAACGTGTTGTTTTGTTAGAGCTAAGCTTTCTTCTTGAACTCTTGTGCTGACTACGTTGATAGCGAAGTATGTGACTACGCTGGCGAGCAGGACTGCAATGACTAGGATGATAAGTGTGGTTACGACAGTGGCTGAGTGCTACGCGGTTCTTTAGCAATTTGTGCATGTTATTGTAGTTCATTGTATCATTTCACCTCCTAGTGCATGAGGTTTGTGATGAGTCTGTTGGCTTTGGAATTGTACAGTCTTATTGACTTGTTCTTGTTTGATTATTTTTTTGGGTAACATAGTTTTTCGCCGACTCATCTTTGCAACATGAAAGGGGTGACTCTTTATAAATATCTTCTGTCGCATGATTCAATATTCTCTTTACTGCTTAAACCTAAAAAATAACAGTCTAACTCAAAAATCTATATTAAGACTCAAGACACAAAACAATCTTGACCCATGCAACAACAAACGTTTACACAGGCAATTTTTCAACGTTTATTACTAATAGTGTTTTCGCAAATTTAATATTGTACGTCTAAAACACCTACAAACAATCCCTTCATCCCATCAAAAAAGAGTTTCAATTATCTTATGTAAAAAATGCTCATGCTTTTTATCCAAATATGTACTAAAAGCTAATAAACCCCTTTTCAATTATCTCCACATTCTATTATACGAAGGAGAAGGGATCAAAAAATAGGCTGCGGTATCTTTGGTGCAATAAACTTCGAAAACATACCTGTTTTTCCATACGTTTATTGGGGGCTAAGAGCCCAAAATCACAGAGGTCACCAATCACACGGCTTTCTAACATACAACAACAAGCAATTTTACATTTACAAAAACCTCGATTTAGTTCCAAAAATAAAAACCAGTGCAATAAATGAATGGTTCGGGCGCTTGCCAGGATCCATAGGCATCGGCAATGTTCGATACACAACGTCAGGTAAATGCGATGAATCCTCCCTGATTAAAGGGACTCAGCCAGTTACAGCCTCAGAAGGTAAAATAAAAATCGCGTTATCATTCAACGGCAACATAGTTAATACTGCGCCATTAAAAAAAGAAATGGACCAAAACTTCCCAGACTTTAATTACACATGCGATTCGGACATACTCTGCCACAAACTTCTCTTAGGGCTTAAAGAGGGAAAAGACCTAAAATCTGCCGTTCAATCCTGCATGGAAGTCTTAGACGGCGCATTCTCCGTAACTGGAATAACAGGCGAAGGCGAATTCTTTGCCTTCAAAGATCCACATGGAATAAAACCCTTATGTGCTGGACATGGACTTGACGGGGCAACTTTTGCTTTTTCCTCTGAAACAGTAAGTTTAGACATGAATAGTCTTGTACGAGACTTCGAGCTTAACCCTGGTGAACTTGTAACAGTTACAAAAGACGGCTTTAAACGGGAACAATTAATCAAGAATCCCCGAGAAGCTTTCTGCGCGTTTGAATATGCATATTTTGCAAGACCTGATTCAAAATTCAATGGAAAATATGTGTATGAAATCCGAGAAGACTTCGGACGAAACATAGTGAAAGAGTATCCTGAAATTGCCAAAGATGGAGATATTATACTTTCAATACCTGAAACCGGCGATGATCCCGCTATGGGGGTACATGAAGCCTCGGGACTGCGATGGGAGCGAGCGTCAAGGCGGCACAGGTACGTAACTGAGCGAGCCTTCATACTATTAAACAATGAGCGTTTCTTAACGATTGATAAGAAAATTAACATTTTAGGTTCAAAAGTTGACGGTAAACGTGTAATAGTAACTGAAGACAGCATCGTTCGTGGAGATACAACAAAAGTTATAATTGATAAACTGCGTCGTTCAGGCGCTAAGAAAGTACATGTTTTCGTGACTTTTCCCAGAATAATCGGTCCCTGCTTCTACGGAATTGACATGTCAACTTACGGACAACTCGTCGGTTCAAAACATAACGCTCAAGAAATTGCCAAAATTATAGGCGCAGACAACGTTTGCTACCAATCCATTGAGGCGCTAATACGTTCAACAGGCAAAACCCGCGACCAATTATGCTTAGCTTGCATAACTGGCAAGTACCCAACACCCCTCGCACAGCAAATGGCTGATGAAATGAAAAAGAAATTCGAAAACGGCTACCAAGAAAAAACACGAATTTACGAAATGGATGAAACCCCCGAATCCCGAACCGTGACAAAGTAAATTAAGCGTTCATGCTAAACTATGCAGGTACAGGTTGTCTCTTATGGAAAAGATTGGCGTGTTAGTTGTTTCCTATGGGTCAAGAGAAGCTGCCATGGTTGATGCACTTGCAAGAAGCCAAAAATACAAAGTAGACTTGTACATTGCCGATAAACAACGTAACCCATTCAACGTTGAAAAAGCCGTTAAACATGTTGTTATCCCCAACTTGGATGTTGCTCAAATTTGCAAGTTTGCAAAAGAAAACAAGGCAACATTGATTTTGCGCTAGTTGGTTCTGAAAAACCAATAATCGACGGCATAAGAGACCTCGTCGAAAAGCAAACTGGAATACCTGTAATTTGTCCCAAGCAAGAATACGCCATAGAAGAAAGCAAGGTAAAGCAACGTTTATTGTTTCAAGAGATAGCGCCAGAAGCAAACCCGCGTTTCAAGATTTTCAACCCAAACGATTACAAAGGCAAAGATGAAGTCAAAAAAGACGTCTATAAATGGCTTGATGAACTGGACAACCAAGCAGTAGTGAAACCTGATAAGCCTGCTGCAGGAAAAGGCGTCGGCGTTTGGGGCGACCATTTTACCACAAGAGAAGAACTTTTTGAGTATTTCTCTATCAAACTTCCAGTACGGCTCAGTGATAATCGAGGAAAAAGTAGATGGAGAAGAATCCAGCTTCATGGCTTTTTGCGACGGAAAACACTTTATTCCGTTACCTGATACTCGCGATTATAAACGGGCTTTTGATGATGATAAGGGCCCAAACACTGGAGGAATGGGCTCCTACAAAGATGCAGATGGCAAGTTGCCTTTCCTAACTAAAGCAGAACGAAAACATGAAATTGAGTTAGCTAAAAAATCTTTAATGGATGGCAATCGCAAATTAAGGACGCTTCAGCTTTACGCGGCGTGCCCTTGTATCTTGCCTTCATGCATACTGGCAAAGGCATTAAAGTTCTTGAAAACAACAGTCGCCCAGGAGACCCTGAAATCATCAATATACTGCCAATAATAAAGGATGATTTTGTCGATGTCTGCTTCAAAATGATTGAGGGCAACCTGACCAGTCTGCAAGTTGAGAATGCAGCAACCGTGTTAACTTACAAAGTGCCATCAGACTACGGCGGCTATAAAGAAGTTTATCCAGACAAAGTGGATAAATCAGCAGTTACATACTCCAATTGACCTCTCAAAAGCTTACGCATTGACAAGTAAATACGGTGATAGAATCCGCATTTACCCTGGCTCAATGGAAACAAACGATGGCAAGAACTGGACTCTGAAGTCAAGAACCGTCGGCGTTCTAGGCGTAGGCAAAACCATCGAGGAAGCACGCCAAATCTCTCAAGAAGGCGCCAAAGCTATCACTGGCGGCGCACTTTGGAACCGATCAGACATAGCTTCAAAATCACATATTGCAAAAAGTGTAAGCCACATGGAGCATTTGAGGCGCTAAGCGTGAAGCGCATCTTCGTATCCGATTGTGAAGGCCCAATATCCAAGAATGATAATGCATTCGAGTTAGCAGCACATTTTATTCCAGAAGGCGAAAAATTATTTACTAACATAAGCAAGTATGATGATGTACTTGCAGATGTACTGCAAAAACCAGGTTACACTGCAGGCAGCACTTTAAAGTTGATTTTGCCCTTTTTCAAGGCTTACCAAAGTAAGCGATAAACAGATGGAAGATTTCTCTGCAGAACACATCGTTTTGATTGCAGACAGCAAAAAAACCATGAGTCATATTCAAGAGATTTCTGACTCATTCATTGTCAGTACAAGTTACGAGCATTACCTAAAGCCTCTGTGTAAGGCTTTAACGTTTCCATACAAGAACACTTACTGCACTAAACTCTGCCTTAACAAATACCAAGCAACAACGGAAGAAGAAACGACGATTTGCAGATGATTGCTTTGGAAATTGCTCAAATGCCACTAATCGAAATTCCCAAAGAAGCAAAATCCATCAAGGACTTTTCCCAAAAAGACCAAGAAACCTTGAGGCGGCTTGACGAGATTTTCTGGGTGCAAATCCCAAGAATGAGTGTTGGAAGAATTTTTGCTGAGGTGACAACTGTTGGTGGACAGCAGAAAGCTGAAGCCATCCAAGACGCAGTAAAACGCTTGGAAGCTAAATTAGAGGATGTATTGTATGTTGGCGACAGCATAACTGATGTTGAAGCCTTCAAACTTGTGAATGAGTCATGATGGATTAACGGTTTCCTTTAACGGTAACGGTTACGCAGTAAAAAACGCTCAAATCGCCGTTTTATCTGAAAGTAACCTTGTGACTGCTGTTATCATGGAGATTTTCTGTAAATTGGGAAAAGCCAAAACGTTGGATGCAATCAAATCATGGTCTCCTAAACTGCTCAAGCAGCTTAGGCATAGGTGAAACTTTGCTGAAAGAATTGGCTGTTTTTCCCAAAGTTCAAATAGTAACTCCTCAAAATATGGAATCGTTAGTTAAAGAGAGCAGCGAATTTCGCAAGAAAGTTCGCGGAGTAGCAATTGGGAGGCTTGGATGAATGGTTAAAAAACCCTTAGTTGAGGATACTTATGCTGAGGCGTTTGCTGGAATATATTGCAGGTTTATTGTAACGGCGGATGATGAACAGACCCTTAGGCAGGCTGCTGAGGATTCAACTGCAACACCATCGGTTGTTATCGGCAGAGTTGAAGGTGGAATAGAACGGTGGCTAAGCGAAAAGGAAACGCCTGATAAACGTAAAGGCGCCTTAGTGCAGTTCTGGGGTGCAATAAACCCAAAAAAAACATTCGCTGAATCACTGAAAAAGTTTGAAGCTGAACTCTCCTATCGAATTCGTCAAGATATACTTGTCAAGCCTTTCACCGCTGTTTTTGACGCTTTGCCTTCGCCTGAGGGAAAACTGGATATGATGGAGCGTGTGGGCCACTGCGGAGACGGTTACGAATGGGTTGAAAACCGTTATGGCAGAGAAGTAATCGTTGTTCCACTAATGGTTCCAGACTTCATCATTGAACGATACTTAGGGTATGCAAGGGGCGTTATGGGCGGCAACTTTTGGATAATGTGCACTTCAAAAGAATCCTTCAAAAAAGCCTCTCAAAAAGCGTTAGCGGCAATCCGCAAGGTGAATGATGTAGTTACTCCTTTTGATGTTTGCTCTGCCGGCTCAAAGCCTGAAACACATTTCCCGCAGATAGGTCCTACAACTAATCACCCGTATTGTCCCAGCCTCCGAGAACGGTTAGCTGGTGAATCTCAAGTTCCAAAAGGCGTGGGTTACATTGCGGAGATAGTGTTAAACGGAGTTTCTTTGGATGCAGTAAAAAAAGCTACGAAAGTAGGTATTCAAGCTGTTTTAGGTGTTGATGGAGTTGTCAAGGTTTCTGCTGGCAATTACGGCGGTAAACTGGGGGATTACATAATATCATTGCGTGAGTTGTTTCCATGACAAATTTTGATGTTGTAGGCTTTGGGGCACTCAACGTTGACACGCTCTTCAAAGTAAACCGTATCGCGAAAGCAGAAGAGGAAAGCTTCATTGAAGATTACGTTGAAGCATGCGGAGGCTCAGCAGCAAACACGATTGTTGGACTTGCAAGGCTTGGCTGCAAAGCAGGCTTCATAGGCAAAGTCGGAGACGATAGAGAAGGCGAATTTCTCTGCAAAGGCTTCGAAAAAGAAGGCGTCAACACAAACGGAATAATTCATGCCACGGGAAAAAGTGGTTCAGTGCTCGGCTTCGTTGACAAGAAAGGTGCAAGAGCCCTGTACATTAACTCAGGCGTTAACGACACGATATCCCTTGAAGAGATAAACCAAGATTATGGTTTCAAATCAAAGTTTATCCATTTAACCTCTTTTGTCGGAGAAAAATCAATGCAAACACAAAAAAAACTCCTTACTGCCCTTCCCAATAGCGTGAAAGTAAGTTTTGACCCTGGTGCAGTTTACGCGAGAAAAGGCATGGAGGCTTTAGAGGAGATTATAAACAAGACTTATCTTCTGCTGCCAAACGCGTTTGAACTTGAACTTTTAACGGGCGAACACGACTACAGTAGAAGTGCAGACTTCATGATCGATAAAGGCGTTAAAATTGTCGCCGTTAAACTTGGCAGCAATGGCTGCTTACGTTACAGATGGGCATGAACGCTTCATGATAGAGTCATTCAAAGTTAAGGTTGTTGATACAACCGGAGCTGGTGACGCCTTTAACGCTGGCTTCCTCTATGGTTTACTTAAAGAGAAAAATCTGCAGGAATGTGGGCGACTGGGCAATTTTGTTGCTTCAAGGTCAGTGATGAAAATGGGAGCCCGCGAAGGTTTGCCTAAAGCTGAAGACTTACGGCTTTTTCACTAAATTTTCAATCAGACTTTCAAAAACCAGTTTTCCATCACCGAACTGCGCCATTCTTTTTTGCCGTGTCCAGTCGGGTTGTTGCCACCAGTACATTGCTCTTTCAGGATGCGGCATCAAACCGAAAATGTTACCTTCCTTATTGCATATTCCAGCGATGTCACTGAATGAGCCGTTTGGATTAATTGGGTATTTCCCCTCTGCAGGTTCACCGTTTTCACCGCAGTAACGGAACACCAGCATGTCCTCATCAATGAGTTTAGCCAACATTTTCTCTTCTTTCTCTTTTGGAAACAGCAGTCGCCCTTCACCGTGTGCAATCGGCATTCGTAGAATTTTGCCTGTTGGGATTTTGCTTGAAAAGACGCATTTTCCCTTGTTTTCGCTTCTAAGGTGAATCCATTGGCATTTGTAGCCTTGGCTGGTTGTTTGGCCAGCGAAGCTTCGGGGTAATCGCTCATGCCTTCAAAGCCTGGAAGTAACCCGTATTCAACAAGTATTTGAAAACCGTTGCAAATTCCCAGAATCGGTCTGCCTTCATCGACAAAAGTGTTCATTTCCTTTCCCAATTTTGCTGAAAGCATTCTGGCAAAAATCACGCCTGACCGCACGTAATCGCCGAAAGAGAAGCCGCCTGGAAAAACCAAAGCATGAAAATCTAGAAGGTTTGGCTTTTTTATTAACTCGTTAACATGCAAAACTTGGGCTTGCACACCAAACTCTTGGATGGCCCGCTGGGTTTCTGCGTCACAGTTCGTTCCTCCAACTCGTAGAACGCAAATTTTAATTTCTTCCCGCTTCAACTTGGCTGCGCCTCGCTGCTTAATGTTTTCTTCCAACTATCAATCAAGCTAGATAATGAAGCATCTACGACAACCGATCCATCCAACCCATGAATGAGAAGCTTTTCTTCTCTTGTTACTTTCCCGATTTGAACGCAGACTTTCCCTTTCATCAAGGCTTCAAAATCTTTTTTCTCCTTTTCTGCCACTTCAAGCAGGAAACGGCTGTTTGATTCTGAAAAGAGAACAAAATCATTTCTATCAAAACCCTTACCTGGAACCTTTTTTAAATCCAGTTCTAATCCGTAGCCGCCTGCAAAAGCCATCTCAGCAGCTGCAACTGCTAATCCACCTTCAGATAAGTCATGGCAAGACTTGATTAAGCCGTAATCGATGGCTTTAGTTACCGCTTTAAAGGTTTTTTTTGCTTTGCCACCATGTACCTTTGGGTACTGTTGCGCCGAGAAAGCCTTTTTGCTTGTAGTATTCGGAGCCGCCTAGCTCATTGTATGTTTCACCTATTATGTAGAGTGCGTTGCCAGGTGCTTTCAGATCCATGGAAACGGTTGATTGAATGTTCGGAATTACACCGATTGCTGTTATCAGTAATGTTGGCGTTACTGGACCAAGCGGGGATTCGTTGTAGAGGCTATCCTTGCCGGATATGAAGGGGGTTCTTAAATATCTTGGCAAAATCATAACAAGCTTCACAGGCTCTTACAAGTGAGCCTAATCGTTCTGGTTTCTCAGGATTTCCCCATACGAAATTATCCAGCAAGGCAATTCTTCTGCCGCCAACCGCAACATTATTTCTCACTGCCTCATCGAGGGCTGAAGCTGCCATCCAGTAAGCGTCGATTTTGCCGTAATTCGGGTTCATACCGCAAGAAATAACCAAGCCTTTCAATGAACTGTCAAGTGGTTTTAGCACGGCTGCATCGTTTGGTCCAGCGTACTTGCCCTGCAACGGTTTAAGTAACGTGTTTCCCTTCACTTCATGGTCGTAACTGCGAATTACGCTTTCTTTGCTGGCAATGTTTGGAGCAGAAATCAATTGCAGTAGGGTCTGAGTTAAGTTTGTAGGCTCAGAAAATTCGGGTTCAGTGAAACAGACGTTTTCGATTACTGCGGTTTTCGTGGTTTTAATTGGGTTAAAAAGAAAATCCATTTCCAAATCCGCAACAACTTCGCTGCTGATATTTCAGTTTTAAACGGCGCTCAGTTGTCAACGTGCCTATTGCAGTTGCTTGTACATCTTCTTTTTCGAAAACCGCCATTACAGCATCCAAGTTTTCAGGTGAAACAGTCAGCAGCATCCTTTCTTGAGATTCTGAAATGTAAATTTCCCAAGGTGCTAAACCCTGATACTTCAACGGAATCTTCGCCAGGTCAATGGTTGTTCCACAATTGTATTTTTCAGCTGTTTCCCCAAGAGCTGAGGATAATCCTCCTCCGCCAAGATCTGTTGTTGCAGAGCCTAATCCTACGGTCTCGAATCTCAATTATTGCACGTTTAAGTTTTTCTTCCTCTATTGGATCCGCAATTTGCACAGCAGGACGAGAAACTACTTCTGATTTCTCTGTTAATTCAGCTGAAGCGAAGGTTACGCCGTGGATTCCGTCTCTGCCTGTTTTTCCACCAGCTAAAACAACGATGTGGTTTGGCTTCGCATTTTTAATGTATTTTTCAAGCGGCAGAAGTCCTACGCATCCACAGTAAACAATGACGTTCCCTGTGTAACTCTCATCAAAATATACTGCTCCGTTAACTGTTGGAATGCCCATGTTGTTTCCATAAGTGCCTATGCCTGAAACAACGCCCCTGTAAACGTATTTAGGATGTTTTATTCCTGCAGGCAGTTTTTGGTAATCGTAATCTAAAGGTCCAAAACCCAGCACGTCCGTGCATGCGATTGGGTCAGCCCATACTCCAAGAATGTCCCGTATTACGCCGCCTGTGCCTGTGGCTGCTCCACCGAAAGGTTCAACAGCTGAGGGATGATTGTGCGTTTCAACTTTTGCCGCTATTCCAAAGCCTTTGTCAAAGCGGATTATTCCTGCATTGTCTTCAAAAACACTAAAGCACCAATGCGGATTGATTTCTTTTGTTGCCTTGGCAATGTAAGTTTTAAAGAGGCTATCAATTTCTTTGTTGCCTACTTTGACTTTTCCCTTGAAGGTTTTGTGGTAGCAGTGTTCTGACCAAGTTTGACTGATGGTTTGAAGCTCCACGTCTGTGGCGTTTCGGTTCTCTTTCTTGAAATACTCTTGAATGTTTTTAAGTTCGTGAATGCTAAAACCTAAACTTAACTCATTGTTTACTTCAACAAGCTGCTCATCATTTGCTTCTGCCAATGACTACCTCAAAAAGCAACTTGTCTTTTTGCGCGAAAGATGAGGCTCGTGTTCATTTTTGCTCCTCAACAATTATCGAGTAATTGTCTTTAGTCGGGTTAGCCAGTAACCGTTTGCTCATCTCTTCCGCTTTGGCTTTGGCTTCCACACGGTTTGAGGCTTCAAGGGTAACTATGTAGACTTTGCTTACATCCACAGCCTTTACACTGTATCCTAATTCTTTTAGTAAATGTGCAGTTGTTTCGCCTTCTGGGTTACTATGGCCAGGTTTTAGGCTAACTTCGATTTTCGCAGCGTATTTCATGGGCTAAAAATTATGATGAAGAAGATTTAAACGCTTTCATCAAAAAGACAGCAAAGATTAGGTTAAAATCATCTTTTTATTGTTGAAGTGCACTTCCACTTTACCTGTTTTAGTGATTTTTCCGATGATTTCAGGCGCCGCATGGACTTCTTCAAGAGTGTTTACAGCTTTCTCCGTGTCCTTTTTGTCGACTATTACGGCAAAGCCCCATCCCATGTTGAAGGTTTTGAACATCTCCTCATCTGAGATATTGTATCCCAATTCCTCTGCTGTCCTTTGGATTAAGCCAAAAACTGGTTGCGGTTTAAAATTGCTGAACTCGAAACCTATGCCTGGCGAATAATTGCTCAAGTTTAAGAATTTATTGTAAGCATCGCCTGTTATGTGTACTGCTGCTTTAATCTTTACTTCTCTAGCTAATGCTAAAAGTTCTTTCACGTAGATTCTTGTTGGCTCAAGAACTTCCAATGCAACCTGTCTTTCTAATCCTTGGGGGACATCCGTTGGCTCGTATTTTCCACCCCACTGTTTAAAAAGAATCTTTCTCACTAGGGTTATGCCGTTACTATGCACACCACTGCTTGCTAAACCAACAATCGGGTCACCGACTTTGATGTTCTCTCCCGTTATGACATCTTTTCTTCTTACTTGCCCTATGGAGGAGACAACCAGGTCAAAACCAACGTTTTCACGAATTCCATTAATTATTTCAGCTACGTCGCCGATTTCTCCGCCTGTAACTGGACATTCAGATTCAATAGCTCCCTTAGCGATACCCTGCAGCCACGCTTTCACCAGTGCAGGGTCACTGGCTTTAGCATGAATGTTATCTGCGATGGCGAGCGGTTTAGCACCTGAACGTATTACATCATTAACAGCCATTGCAACAGCATCAATGCCAATGGTGTCATACTTCTCTGCCAGTTGTGCCATGAGAACTTTTGTACCTACACCCTCGATTACTAAATCCAAGAAAGTGTTCGCGCCGATGGGAAAAACGTTACCGTATGGCAAACGCAAAACATCGCCGAAGTAACTCTGCTTGTAGGTCTCAAACAGCGTTTTTAATTCTTTTTTGGATTCTGCACGTTTGCTGCGATTTACACCTGCTTCAGTGTAAGTATAGTTTTTGGGCACTTGTTTCCTCTCCATTTACTATCCAGTTTGACTAAGTTAGAGATAATGATTATGCTTTTAACGGCTCACGCCTTTTTGCGATAAAAAAATTCGATTTATGTTTTTAAAAAGTTGCTTATTGGCTAACTGGTTTTTGTTTAGTATGTTTTTTCGGTTTCGGTGTAAACAAAAACCCCGTAACCTGATCTAAAAGTCTCGCTTGATTCTTAACGGTTTTTTCTAGGGCTTCAATTTTCTTTTCTAAGTCATCTGATATTATTTTGCCTTCTATTCTATTGGCTGATCGGAACATTAGTAGCATTTTAAAAACTTCCGTGACTGCTTTCTCCTGTTCCTCAACTGAAGCCTTCTTAGTTCCAGCGCAAACAGATAGTGAGTCAACAAAGTATTCTTTTATTTTTAATTCTGCATTTACAGATGGATCCGTTGGAAACGCAATGTTCAGCGGAGTTTTCTTTCCAAGTTCCACTGCAGTTGGAAAGCGAATAATTATTGTTCCTTTTATCCATGAAGAGGCAAACTCTGAGACAATTTTTCTAACATCTTTTTTCGAATAAATTGGTCCCACAAACTGATCTTTTTGGTTTTCGCTATCTGTTTTTTTAAGTTCATCGGGATTCATTTAATCAGCGCCTATTGTTCGATGTGTACTTTCTGGACTCATGCATTTAAAGTTCACGGATACGGACGGCTATCTAAGCAGGGTTGTGTTCTTTACTTTTGCGTTTTTATTCGTGCTGCAGGCTCAATATTGATTCAGGCTTCATAAATTATATAGGGTTTTGCCTAAGATAATGACCGCTAACGACTTAAATTATCACTACATAGGAGAAATCTGTTTGGCAAATAATGATATCGACGCTATGCAAAGTGTTGAAAATAATAATAAGGCAAAGAATGGTAGTTTTTCAAACTCTGCCAAAGAAAAAAACCAAATTGTTGAGCTAAAAACAGATATTGATGAATTATCGAATGAAATTCAATCTTCAGTTAGTGACCTCAAGAAATCCATTTCAAACATACGCGCTACTGTTACTGAGATAGAGAATCCGTTCAATGTTTTGAAATCAATATCAAGTGAGAAAGAAGATGTTCAAAACCAAAGTCTCCCGCCGGGTATAAAGTCCATTAGTTTGGGAAAACCAAGAACTAATGATGACAAAAAGCTGGAACCTTTGATTCCGCAGATCGAGGAAACTAGCAAACCTGCCCAGTCAGCGGTGGTCAAGCCGATTGTAGCGTCGAAGTATATTAACTGGATTTGGGATCTTTTTGACGTTGGATTAGCTGCCGGCGATATTCGAGAATTAGCTCGTTTATGCGAGTTAATGGGTTATGTAGCGCCACAAGCTAACGAGTTGATTTATTCTTTAGCAGTTACGTGTGAAAAGTTTAGGTCAATAGGCTTAGGTAAAGGACATTTGCTGTTATTCTTATACAAAGCGGCTGCATTGACAAAAAGTGACTTAGACCCAGCTGATATGGAAACACTCGTTGCAGTGACAGAACACCAGATCAACAAAAAGCCGAAGTCGAATAGAGGCACCAACAAATGGGCTTCTCAGTCACCATAACCCACATAATTATGGTTATAGGTGCTGTAATATTAGCAAGTGCTTTTGTTGCTTGTGCCTTCTATACTGGCAATATTGTGCAGAATGAAGTGACACAAGAAGCTAACAACGCAAAAAACAACGTGGACACGCAGGTACAAGTAATTTATGCCACAGCGAATACGAGCCAACCAGTTTTTGTAGTATACGCCAAGAACACAGGCAGTCTTCCAATAACCGATTACGCGGATATGGACGTTTACGTTGGCAATTATGGCAGCGCCCAACTCTATAATTATGCTTCAAACGCTTTGGCAGGAAGCGGAAAGTTCTACATTGTAGACACAAATGGGAACGGAGTATGGGAACCGCGAGAAACTGCAATCATATATGCTTACCCAACCGAGGCAATTAACGGCACAACTTTTGAAGTTAAAGTAGTACCTGCTAATGGAATTGGAAATGATTATCTCTTCTCAACGTTAACATGAGGCTGAAAGATGGGTTTTTCTGTTGCGATAGCTTCGTTTGTAGTGCTCATAGGCTTTTTGGTGTTCTTTACCGGAGTTTCAGCAGTCTTTTTCACAAGTATCAATGACCTCTCAGTAACAGCAAATGGTTATGCAACTACTCAGCAAGAAAAACTCAATACACACATACAATTGACCGTTAATTCAGTAAGCGCCACATCATGCAACATTACAGTAACGAATATTGGGTCAACAACAATATTCCTTCAAAATTCCAGCGGCTACAATTGGAATACAATAATCTTGACCTACGGTAACAGCTCAGAAGTGAATTCTTACGCAATCGAAGGATACCAAATAACAGAAATCGGAATTTCAGGTACCAACACCACCTTTAACATAGTAACTCATAATGTTTTAAATCCAGATGAACAAGCCAACATTACCCTGAGTATTCCAGATGGAGCCCCAGAAATCTTATCCCAAGACATTGTATCCATAATCTTTGCTTCTTACTATGGCGTGACAGCAACAGGGGAGACTGCTGGTCCACAATGAAAGTAGTGAAGTTAGGCATTCCAGAATTGGACAGGGACCTCGGTGGTGGAATACCGACGCCCAGCCTAATGCTTGTTGAAGGCGATCATGGCTCTGGGAAAACCGTGTTCGTTCAGCAAATAGTTCATGCGATGCTTAAGAATCAATCTAGAGTTTACGTGATTTCAAGCGAAGCAAGGGCTATGGAATATCTTTCAATGATGGAATCAGTGAGGCTTGACCCGTACAATTACTATTTATACGGTTACCTCAAAATTTTCCCTTTGCATGTTGAGGGCGGAAGATGGAGCAAGTCAAAGAGTGCTCTTTTTTTAATGATAATAACGAAATTTCTTGAATCAAAAAAACACGATTATGATGTTGTTGTTATCGACAGCCTAAGCGTCTTAACTATGGATACACCGTTATACGAGTTCTTAACGTTCATCACCAAAATAAAAAATCTAGTCGCATATAACAAGACCGTTGTTATTACGTTTCACCCTGAATTTCTTTCAGAAGAATCCATAATGAAACTTAGAGCAAACTCTGACGCCTACTTTGTATTAGAAAACGCTTGCATATCCGGAATAGACGTCAAATTACTTAGAACTATAAAGCTTTGGGGAGTAAACGGTGAAAGAAAGAGCTCGATAACTCTTGCAGTTAGCTCTCAGATCGGCTTGCGAGTAATGCCTCTTAGCGGCGTAAAACTCTAGGGAGGTGCATGCATGTCGGTTTTGGCTCCAGCTAAAAAAATTTTGAAAAAGATATATCGCGTTAGACACAAGAAATTGGAAGACGTGGATTTAGGCTTATTCAACCGCGAGGTATACGATAGTTTAACAACTGCCATGCAAAAGCACCCTTACCTGAAATCTTATGTTGAAGGAATGCCTGATCCGCCCGAGTACACGCGTGATGCTAGCGCTATAACGTACAAAAAGTTTGTTAACATAATTTATCCGTTAGGTTTAGGCATTTACGCAAACGTGGTCATGGATGAAACAGGCAACAGGTACAATATTATCGAACCGCCAAAGCCAGACCAAAAATTGTTAACTGCAATTGAAGAAGAAGTTGCAAGACTCGTAGAAAGCAAAGATTACGGTGAAAAAAAAACACAGATTTTAGCTACGCTCTTTAGGCGCGCCTTAAAGAAGGGGAATGTTAAAATTCCAAAAGGAACTGATGAAACTAATCTGCTTTACCATTTTTTACGAGAAAAAATCGGAAATGGCTTCTTAGACGGGTTTCTGGCAGATCCAGGGCTTGAAGACATAAGCATCCCTGGAGCAGGTAAAATCTTTGTTTACCACAACACTTTTGGCAATTTGGAAACAAGCCTTGATCTTTCTCAAGAAGCCATTAACAAGTTGCTAAGAAATATAGCGGAACGGCACGGAAAAGTTCTAAGTTATACTCACCCGATAATTGATATTCATTTGGATGATGGTTCAAGATTAAACATAGTCTTCGGCGAAGATATAAGCCTAAGAGGCAGCAACTTTACAGTAAGGAAGTTTCCAACAGAGCCGATTTCAGTCGCGCAGTTAATCAAGTGGCACACGTTCACCGCTGAATTAGCAGCCTATCTTTGGATGCTCTTTGAGGTAGGCGTTTCAGCATTAGTATGCGGTGAGACAGCCTCTGGCAAAACGACAACTTTGAATGCCTTAACATCCTTTATCGGTCAGGATTCAAAAATTATCAGCATAGAAGAAACACCGGAAATTAATCTCCTCCACAAAAACTGGATCAGAGAAGTTACAAGGTTGCACACTGGAGTTCAGGTTACGATGTTCGACCTGCTAAAAGCGGCCTTAAGACAAAGACCTGACTACATAATCGTTGGTGAATTACGAGGTGAAGAAGGGAAAGTAGCTTTTCAAGCTGTTGAAACTGGACACCCTGTGCTATCTACAATGCACGCAGGTTCTCTTGGACAACTATTTCAAAGGCTGACGTCATACCCGATTGACGTCCCAAAAAGTCACATAGACGGCTTAAATCTAGTTATTTTCCAGGCTAGAATTGAGAAAGGAACGAAATTTATCAGAAGATGCACCTCTATTAACGAAGTTATCGGTTATGAACCCGATGGGGGAAAATTAAACTATTTACCAATCTTTATTTATGATGAAAACTTAGATCAATTCCGATTTATGGGTTCCAGCTTCCATTTAGAGAATAAAGTTCTTGCATTTAGAGGCTGGAGTAAAGACAAAATCAAAGATATTTATGATGAAATGCAAGCAAGGGCTGAAGTGCTTAGTTTCCTCGCAGAAAACTTTCCTTCATACACTGATGTAGCCAAAACAATGGCCACTGCACGCAGTTTAGGAATTTGGGAAGTGCAACGTAGAATAAGAGGGATGGAAATTCCATGGTCCTAAGTCGGACAAACAAATTAGTTTTGGTATTGACACCTACACTAATCTTTTCACTGTATTTCATGCTTAGTCGCGAATTTATTGAAGCGATAATTAGTTTGGGTGTTGGATTAAGTTTTGTATTCATTATAATGTACACGGGAAAAAGAGCAATTAAGAAAAGAATTGACCAGACTTTGACGACAGTTATCTTCCACATGTATAGCCTAACTTTAGGCGAAACAACGCCGCAAGATCTTGTAAACACAATTGCAGAAAGCAAAGATTACGGTTTTTACAGTAAGATTTTCCATAAAATACGTAATTTAGCCAAGGATTTTGGTTATGGAGTAACCAGTGCAACTAATCAGATTGCTAAGACTGTTAAGCCCCCATTAAAGGACATTCTCATAAGAAGTACGAACACGTTTTCCAGCGTAGAGCCTAGGGGATACTTGGAAATGGAGAATTCTATGCTTATGGAAGAGTATTCAGGGTATTACGAAAGAATGGTTAAAACTTTGGAGGCTATTGGGGGCGTATTTGCAGCGTTCCAAAGCATACTTATCTTTTTGATTATGACTTTAGTGCTCATGAATGTATTCATGGCTAGTGGAAACATGTTATGGGTAGGCTATGTTGTCGCAGTTTTTTCGAACGTACTTATGTTTTTCCTCTTATGGTATTCAACAGCCAGAGAAAGAATTGTTCACATTGGAAAACACCCGCCAAGTGCTTATAAATGTCTGAAATGGACTGCTTTGTTTGTCATGCCTGTTTTTGTTGTTCTATCTTATTTTGTTTACCTTAAAGCGGGTGCACCGTATGCTATGATAATCTTTGGTTTGGGCACAATTATTCCAGGCACATTCGGATACTTGCTCGAAAGACGAGTAAATCAAATTGAGACGAATTACCCCACGTTCTTAAAAGCGTTAGGTGAAAACTTGGCTTCAACTTCTGATTTGAAAACGTCGCTTTCGTTTATTCTTCATATGGAACTTGGACCTTTACGCAAGCTTGTCCGTTCAACAATAGCAAGAGTGGATTTAGGCATAAATCACAGGCAATCCCTAGAAGCGCTTTCCGAAGAGGCAGCATCCTATCATATTCATGTAAGTAATAAAATACTGTTTGATGCTTTGGATAGAGGTGCTAATCCCCTTACAATATCTAACGCGATAGGAAACCGTGTCGTTAAATTTCTTGAGTTTAGAAAAATGCGTGACGTTGTTGCAAGCAGTTTTCAGATGGTGGTTTTGGTTACGCAGCCTCTGAGCGTTGTTCTCCTTACAGTTCTGGAAGTCCTTGCAAGTTTTATGTCAACATATTTGGGTACCGTAGCATACTTTGGGTTTAATACTATGCCCATTGCCGTCATTCAAATCGGCAATGTGGTTTTGATCATAGCGACTGCTGTAGTAAATGCTTTATCGATTAAAGCGGTTTCTGGCGGATACTGGGGAACATTTTTCCTGAATCTTGGAATCTTGTTTGTTTTAAGCGGAGCAACTTGGATAGTTTCTTATAATTTGATAAATTCTATGTTGAATACGATGCCTTCATTAAAAATGTCCGTTTAAGTTCTGATTTTGTTTTAGTTTTTCAGTTCTTATTTTTCCATCATTTTTTTAGTTATGGATTTCTATTATGATTTTGTATTTGTGTAGTACGGTTAGTTTTTTGAATACTTATTTGCAATAAGTTTAAATATAGTATATCTTAATACTTAATACTAACTACTATAAGTAGAAGTGGTAGAAGTAGTAGAAGTGGTATAAGTTGATTAAACAAAAACCGAACATAAAATGCCCAAAATGTGGATACCAATGGAATACAAGATCTGTACTTCAAATGGTAAGTTGTCCTTCATGTAATCAAAAAGTTCGCAATTCAGGACGAGCTAAATTCCTGGAGGATTTTGTAAAGCAAAAACGGGGTATCGTAGGTTTAGAAACCGCAATTATACTCATCGCCTTCGTAACTATTGCCGCAGCCTTCAGCTTCATGGTTGTCAACCAGGGATTATTCGCAACAAATGAAGGCAAAACTGTGATCCAACAGGGACTACAGGAAGCAAGTACACCTTTGATGACGGATGGGTCGACCATTGTTCGAACAACCTCAAGTGGCGGATCTATAGACCTCATTGTAATTCCATTAAAGGCATTTGGGGTAAACTCCGTTAACATGCAAGGAAACGAAACAAGCGTGATGCTTCAAGTTGGTAATCAAGCTTGGGCAAATGTGTATCATGGCATCATGTACACAGGATATACCAATGACGACATCGTTTACAATGCAACAAGTACAGTATACGACCCAGTTGGACAGCAATTCGACAACTTTGTCGGCTTTGAACTAGCAAATCAAACAACGAGCGGCGCCTCCTGCAGCACATACGTAAATGGAACATATTCCACAGCGTATGCAAATGGGTTTAGCACTGGGGCAGTCCTTGCAATCGCTAATAGCAATGGAGACCAGACACTAGATTCCGGTTCAGAAGGTTACTTGATAATTACCCTCAGCTCTAATGCACAGGCCTCTGCTACGTCAGCAATAACTGTTGAGATAAAAACGCAAGATTCCTCAACGCTTACAGTTGCGTTCAAGACTCCATCGGCTTTGCCGGCAGATAGTTACATCACCGTATCTTAAAGAAGATAACACAAGGGCACGTTCGGTTAAAAAAAACGCCATGGCACCACCTCAGGGTAACAGGGTGGTGCCATGGTGCATGAGACTAATTTTTTATTTTCAAAAACTTATCGTTACTATAGTTTTTAAATTCTGTTTTTTGACCTTAATTGGTAAGTCGTAAGTCATTAATACAAAGATATACGATTAGAAAGACAAATTAAAGCAAACAAGTCATTGAAGAGGCAAATAATATGAATGGGAAAAAGAACCTAAGGAGCTTCATAAAGCAGCGGCGTGGTATAGTTGCTTTAGAGGCGGCGATAATTCTAATAGCTTTCGTTATCATTGCCGGTGTATTTAGTTACATGGTTATCGATCAAGGGCTTTTTGCTTCTAACCAAAGCAAAAGCGTTATTCAGCAGAGTTTGACGCAAGCAAGTTCCTCATTAGCCGTTGATGGAGATATTTACGTTAAAGCCTCTGCAGATGGTTCTAACATAACAGGCATAGTCATTCCATTAAAAGCAGTTGGAGTGAATACTGTTACATTAGGCACAAACACGACACAAGTAACCTTTGATGCAAACGGAGTCATAACAACCGACATATACTCAGGCGTTCAAGCATTAACATCAACCACTTACGATGCACTATTAACAAGCACAACAGCAGATAAAGCAGCAATGTACGTTCCAAACGGTGCCACATTAAATGCAAACAGCGAGGGATATCTCGTCATATCCTTAAGCAATGCCAACGGAGCATTAGCGGGATCACAAGTTGACATTAAAGTTACCCTTGAGCAAACAGCGTCAGCTACAATACAATTTACAGTTCCATCGTCACTAACAAGCAGTGGATGGGTAACTGTTTAAAAAAACGCTCTCCTACCTTTTCTCCCCATATAAACGTACCTAAAAATAAGCTCCCTATCAAACGAAGGCCAAAGAAGTCTATATTGCCGTCAAATAGAGATAAGAATCTATTTTTTTAGTTCATCTTCGATTTCAAAATTTATACCGATTTTCCTTAATGCAGCACTTTATCTGAAAAAGGACTGATTGTTTTAGGCAAAAGAGCGAGGCAATCTTAAAAAAGCTTATATGCTTAACGCTGGCAAATACCTGCCTGTCAAAGAGGAAAGATTAATGAGAAAAAAAATAATGATGAGTGCACTTATTTGCTTTGGTATTCTAATTATAGCACTTGGGTTTGCGCCTAACTTAACTGTAAAAGCTGCATATACTACTTCAAGTAACTGGATTTCTCCGGTTGCAAGAGATTTTTCCGATTCGTTCCTTGGCTACGTCGATGAAGCTTACATTGAAAATACTAATGCTAGCTTAGCAGTTTACATTCCAAATAGCGGTAGCGAGCAGCTTAACATTTCGGCGGTAAAGGTTGGTTTCGATTGGGCTACAAATTACAGTTCAACAAATCCAACAATCAGCACAACAAATGCTTTAATTCTATCACCTGGTCAATCATGTGTTGTCTTGATAACTTTCACAGTGCCATCTGTTTCAATAGCTTCCAATTATGTTACCCACAGTTACAGTGTATATGTAGATACAATGAATCAGTCCTCTGGCGGAACCGTAACCACTACGACCATCGACACTGAAAGTGATTTCGCAGTTTTCTCAGCAAACCAAGCTACTGCTTATAAAGACAATCGGACAATTTCGGCTTACACTGATTTAACGCAATTGGGTTTTCTGCCTCTTATTGATGGAAATGCTCGTAACTATGAAGAACAAGCTGATAACAATAGAGCTCTTGGCGATGAGGCTTATGCAACAGGCGACTTTGCCGATGCAGCAAACTACTACAGTACTGCGCTAAGCGATTATAAAGCAGCATATGGCACTGAATCATCATTTTGGTCAACAGCTGAGAACACAATATTCTATCTTGCACAGGGCTATGGTACCATAATGTTCATTGAAGCGGTAGCAGTGATTCTTTTTGGCATAGGTTTACTTTTAGTCGGTATTGGCGTATTCTTCTACTTATATAGAAAGAGCAAACCGCAACAGCAATTACCACTGCCGCCTCAAGAAAGCACCACCAAATGAAACCCTGTCTAATCAATCAACTCTTTCTTTTTTTCTAAAACATTTCAGGTGAATTAACTTTTCCTAAAATTTTAACTGCGGCTTTTTCTACCGCTTCCCGGTTTGTCGCATCGGTGTAAACTCTTAGTATATTCATGAATCCCTGCAGGGTTTCAAAGATTTTTGAGATTTCTGTTAGCTTCTGGACGGTTTTGTGACCTGATGAATCTCTTCTATAGACAGGGATTTCCGTTGGTTTGGAGAATTCAGCGTAATGGTATGGAACTGAAGCCACGGTTGGCACATCAATGATGACTGAGTCCGCTTCCACATTTGCTTCTTCTGCGATTTCATTTTGCATCTTTAACCGGTATGATTCACGACCAAAAATGTTTGTGATCATCGTGTCTTTCTCATAAAATGTGCGTTCAAAAGAGCATTTGAGCATTTTACGCTGCGCCAAATTATTCATGATTGTTTTGGATGCATCGCATTTTTTCAGTGCTGTCCAAACAGTATAATCATCCATACCAAGATACTCTTCAGGCGTTTTAAAAGTCGTTAATCCGAGTTCTGGGTTAGCTTTTTCCATAGCTTTTGCCAGCATTAACTGGGCTGCTCTTCCCACGCGATGAAAATATATACTTTTGAACGATTCAATTCTGGCAATCATTAATGATTCAAGTGCTGATAACGCGCCAAGCTCAACAGCTAGGTTTCCGTCATACACGTCTAAGGCGTGGATTAATCGGAAAACATCTATGAAGCCGTATTCAGCGCCTGTATGATAAGTATCTCTTACTATGAAATCCTGCTTATCAACATCCACTGCGCTGCTGATTATTTGATCAAGAAACGCCTTGCCTGGCTTACGCAGTTTTCCTACCGCTAAAGCCGCTACCTCACAGGGGCTAAAACCCATCTTGGATAGGCAATCAGCAATTTCGCTCTTTTCAATCAGCCAAGATGTAATGTCTTCGTGCGATTTTTTTAAAAATCTCTGCAGTAGCTCCTCAAACACATGCGAAAACGGACCATGACCAACATCATGAAGTAGTGCGGATGCTCTGCATAACTCGATTTCTTGAGCACTAATTAATCTTGAAATGTTTGGGTTTTCAAGCACTTTTCGTGCAAGAAACAATACGCCGATGCTGTGTTCAAAACGTGTGTGGTTTGCACTTGGATAAACGTATTCTGAACCTGCAAGTTGACGTAGCCTTCTAAGCCGCTGCATCGGATAAGAATCGATGACATTCTTTTCTGCTTCAGTTATGTATACATATCCGTGAACGGGATCTTTTATTTCGCCCCACTGAGCCTCCGGCACAAATAACGCCTCTAAAGTTTGCCTCTAAAGTTAAATTATATTTATGCGCCTTCTTATAATGTGTAACGCTGAACCAACCGAGTTGAAAAAACATGAGCAAGAAAGGCGTTTTCATCTGCATCGAAGGCTTAGACGGGAGCGGAAAAACCACCCAAGCAAAAATGCTGACAAAAAAATTAAGTGAATCGATCAGTGCTATTTGTACTGCTGAGCCAAGCAACGGCAAAATCGGCACGTTCATACGTGAAAGTTGCTTGTACGGTGAAAAGCGTTTACCAACTTCTGTTGAAGCTTTGTTGTTTGCAGCTGACCGCATCGAGCATATTCAAAATGAAGTGGTACCAGCGTTGGAAGAGGGCAAAATTGTAATTTCTGATCGTTACGTTTACTCATCTTTAGCTTATCAGGGAAGCGCTGGTCTAAGCCTGGAATGGATTAGAGCGATTAACGAGTATGCTTTGAAGCCCGATGCTGCTTTCTTTATTGATGTTAGTCCTGAAATTGTTATGCAGCGGTTAAATCGTGGAAGGTCCGTTATGGAAACTTTGGAGAATCAACAAAAAGTCAGGCAGGTTTACTTACAGTTCGTGGCGAATGGTGAACTTTGTCGTTTAGACGGCGAGAAACCCGTTAATGTAGTTGCTCAGGACTTATACTCTAAAGTAGAAAGCTTTTTGAAGAAGAAAGGGTTGAGGGAAAAAGTTTAGTCTTCTCGCCATTTAAAGAAACGGATTGCTGCGATAAAGAAGACTGCTGTAATTATGCCAACGACTGCCAAGTCTATCAATGTCGTCATGAGGTTTGCGTTGTTGTAAACCATTACATTGTTTAATCCTTCAATCACATAGTATAACGGAAGTACATGGGCGAGTGTCTGAAGCCACGTTGGCATGATTGAGATTGGGAAGAATGTGCCTGCCAGGAACATCATTGGGAACGTTATGATGTTACCTACTATGCTTGCGGTTTCAGGGGTTTTTGATACTGTGCCCACGAGCATACCCAGTGAACAGAAGAGCATTGGTCCCAGGATTATAAACGGAATAAGCCATGCGGAAAAAGTTATGTTTGCGCCAAAGACCCAGATTCCCACGGCTGACATGAGTAAGAATGAAATGGCTGAAAGTAAAATGTAAAACAAGATTTTTGATGTTAGCCACTCCATTTTCGTTAGCGGAGTTAATGACAATTGTTTAAACATTTTTGTTTTCTTGTAATCCGCTGATATGCTTACTATAGCGAACATTGGGTTAACTAGTATAGCAAAGCCGATGAGCCCGGGAATTAGTGTATCAATGTATTTTGTTTGTTGAGTGTTTACAGAAGCTGAGGATATCTGTATAACTTCTGAACCGCCAGCTCTTTGCAAATTGTACTGGTTTGCTAAGGAAGTTACTACGCTGCTTATGATTGAACTTGTAGTTGAGGAACTACTGCCGTATACTGTGATATTCGTTTGTCCTCCAGGTGTAAGATATTCTTGTGAAAAGTTTGCCGGAATAATTATGCCATCAGAGGATGATTGCTCTCTTAAGTATTCAGTGAAGTTTACGGAAGGATCAACCATTTTTACTTGGACTGGCCAGTTACTGCTGATTGCAGTTCCATTGGGGTAAGTACCATTGATTGCATCCACGAATGACGTAGCAATATTATTTTTGTTAGTTGTATCTAGATTTTGCACGTAGACGGTTACGGTTCCAGTTGAGGAAAATATTGCGCCGAAGATCAAAATTAGTATAACTGGAAATATCAAGCCGAAAAATAAGCCGATAACGTTTCTTATGTATCCTCGGCTAAAAACCTTGAAATCAGCAAAGATTCTTCTTAGGCTTGGCATTACTTTTTCTCCTTTTTGTTTTTTGGTTTGTTATTATTTGCGTTTCCGTTTTCTTGAATTTCGCCTTGTTCATTAACTTGCATATTTACCAGCTTAACAAAGACGTCATCTAGGCTGTCTCGGTGGGTTTGCATTTCGCGCCATTCCAGACCTGACTCTTCAGCTGCCATCAAAGCTTTTAATGCATCACTTTTCTGTTTAATCAGTACGCTAACAATGCCTTTAGTTTCGTAATAGTCAACTTGCAGTTTCGTGTTATCTCGAATGTAATCTGCAAGCTTTATGTTGCTTCCATGTAGCTCTATTCGTTCGCCTGAGCCAAATTCCTCTATTATTTGATCTGAAGTGCCGATGGCCACGATGTGCCCATGGTTCATTATGGCTACGTTATCTGAGAGCTGTTGAGCTTCGTCAAGGTAATGAGTTGTTAGTATAATGGTTTTGCCTGTAGCTTTTAGCCTCTTAATTACTTCCCAGATTGCTCTTCTAGCGTTAGGGTCTAAACCTGTGGTGGGTTCATCGAGAAACACCAGTTCCGGCGTGTTAACTAGTGAAAGTGCAAGTCCCATTTTTTGTTTCTGTCCACCGGACAAGTTTTGGAATTGATTTTTTCCTGAATCTTCAAGCAAAACTTCTTTCAGTATTTCATCAGGATCAACCTTAACTTTAAAGAGGCTAGAATAGTAAACTATTGCTTCCCTTGGAGTTGTTCTTTCAAAGAAATTAAACTCTTGAGGGATAACACCAATTCTCTTATGCAGTTCATAGCCTTGCCTCCAAGGATCAAGACCTAAAACTTCCACTTCACCCCCTTCCTTTTTACGTAAACCTTCCAAAATTTCTATGGTGGTGGTTTTACCTGCTCCGTTTGGACCAAGTAATCCAAAAATTTCTCCCTGATTAACCGTGAAAGAAATGTTATCAACCGCTTTTAGGCTGCCATAATATTTTTTGAGTGACTTTACCACGATAGGGTTCATTATTCTGCTTCCTGACGGTTCTAAATAATCCCAGTTGTTTTTTGACCGTTACTCAAGGGCTCTTATAAACTTTGATAATTGTTTTTCTAAAAACTATTTAGTCGCTTTCTATTCTCGTTAATATTTTGTTGGGAAAACTGTTAAGTCTGCTAAGAATAAAATTGCTTAAGTCCTCGGGAGTTAGGTAACGTGGACCTTTCTCATGATAAATCTGAAGTTCAAGCATGTTTTTGCCAAATAACATTCGGATCATGTAGTAATCAAATTTTAAAACTGCTTTTTTATCTTGCACGGTTTTTTGGTAACGGATTACGCAAAAAAAATCCAACATTTGAACGCGTTTCTTTCTTATAGTATCGAGTGCTTGTGCAGCTTCTTCTTGATCAATAAAACAGAAGCTGGTATTTTCTGCTAAACCTATTTCAAAAATGATTTTTGCGTTTGGAACTGTCGGGTTAGCAATCTCTTCGAAACTAAATGTTTTAAGGTTAATTTCGTAAAAAACTTGAATAATTCTCCTTTGAAGTTGCTTGGAAGAGATAGCTGAGTTAAAAGTGTCGATTCTGTGGAGGTTTACTGGAAAATTATCGTATACCCCAAGCAATAGCTTATGTTCCAGCTTACTTCTTCATCGATTTGACTTTTTCTAAACTGTTTAGTAACTCTGAGAGGGCTGCTGTTAGTTTTTGTATTTCCTCTATGTTGTCTGTTTTTTCAATTTTTTTCTGGATATCTTCCACTTTAGCCATTAATGTTGCTTCAAGCTTATTGTATGCTGAATTGGCTGGTGGTTTTGGTGGTTCCTCGCCTTCTTTTACGATTATTACTTTTTTTTCGTCTTGACCGCACCATAACGTGTCATCTTTTAATCTAAAAAGCGGTGAAGAGCAAACTGGGCATGACAAGTCAGTTAAAGTGGCGCCTTGCATTAAGAGTTCAGCCATACGTTTAATCGACGTATTTTCCTTTTTTTCTTTCATCAAGAACCCCAAAGTAAATACGTATCAATGCTTATATAACTTGGTTACTCGAAAAACAATGAGGAGTTCTAATTTATGGTTCGGAAGAAAAAAGCTGAAGAGTATGAAGCCAAAATTAAGCAGGCACTAGGCGTTCTCGGAGAAGTTTCTGAAGACAATACAACACCAAGAAACATTAGACGCACCGCCAAAGATGCCATGAACGCACTGCAAAGCCCAGAATTTACACCCGCCGTAAAAGCCTCAAACGCCGTATCTCTATTAGATGAGATTCTTCAAGACCCAAACATGCCGCCCTACACGCGAGTCAAGCTCTGGAACGTCATGAGCTTTATAGAAGCCATAAAAGATTAGTTTAGAGTATATGAGACCACTATTTTCCAGCACTCAAACAACATAGAATTAGTCTTTAGCATAAAATTCAATGCCGCCATCCGAGCCAACTCATTGGAAGACGACAAAAACCGCATGCTTGCTTGACGATAAATCTGCTCATAACGGTTAATGACCTTCAGCAGAACCATGTTTGGCTTAATCCCGCTCTGCGCGGCTTGCCAGCCTTCACGGGTCTCAAAGTCACTGTACACTGTCCGCTTAGTTAACGCTCAATTCCTTCACAATCTCAGCCTGAGAAAAGCCTTATCCTTCAAGCTTTAGCAATTCCAAGCGCTTAGTGATCGTTTCCAACTTTGCCTGCCCCTTGAAATTGTAATTTTTCTTCAATGCTTCATTTAGCCTCTTGCCTAAATTCAAGACAACAAAACAGCTGACAGCTTAGAGAGCAAGTGCGTGCGCTAATATTTTCGTCGCAGACATCAAGACTAGGCAGTAAAGTGCACGTTTTCAAATGATCACTTTCGGGTAGAGTTTAGAGCCGATTATTACCAGAGCAATCATGCCTACAAAAAGTACAAGCAAGTCTATGCCAACCCCATAAGTGCTGGATCCTCCTATAATCATGAGCCCTCGCAGTGCGTCAACTGCGTAAGTAAGAGGATTAGCTTGAGCAACGATTTGCAACCAACTAGGCATCAGTGATAGTGGGTAAATGGCGTTACTTGCAAAGAACAGCGGCATAGTCAATATTTGACCGATGCCCATGAAGCGTTCACGCGTCTTCACCACAGAAGCTATTATGAGTGAAAATGTTGAAAACAAAGCCGAAGCCAATATCGTGACGACCACGACCAATGTTAGGTTTATAGGATTCCAGTTGATGCCTACGCCAATCAAAATAGCTAGTACATAGATGATTACAACTTGAGAAAGCGCCCGGACTCCTGCAGACAATGCTTTACCGAGAACCAACGCTTCTCGGGGCGTTGGGCTTACTAAGAATTTGTGGACAATGCCTAAGTCGCGATCCCAGATAACAGATATGCCGTAGAAGATGGCTACAAAGAGGCAGCTTTGAGCTAGAATTCCAGGCGTTATGAAGGATATGTATGGTAGACTACCAGTGGATATGATATGTGCCCTTGTGAAGACTTCCCCGAAGATCAGTAACCAGAGAGCAGGTTGTACAGCACGGGTAATCAACTCGGTTGGATCATGACGAAGTTTCCGTGCATCCATCTCTGCTATGCTCAATGTTTTGTAGGAGAAGGAATTAACCGATTTAGCCGCATTTTTCAATTTATTCAGGATCGTTTTAGCCGAGCCTCCCCGCCGTTTGCCTTGTCCTGCTCGTTTCTCTATAGCTTTCACCTCTCTCGAGTTCTCCCCCAGTGTAGTACGCGAATACGTCGTCGAGCGTTGCGTCATCCCTATTTAGGGATTTCTTCAAATCGGTAGGTGCACCAATGACAACCAATTTTCCTAAATGCATGATCGCCACCCTGGGGCATAGCTTGTCTGCTTCTTCCATGTAGTGCGTAGTAAGAAAGATGGTAATTCCGTAGTCATCTCGCAGTTTTTGGATATGATCCCATACCGCTTTGCGTCCTACTGGATCAAGACCAATGGTGGGCTCGTCCAAGAACAGAACTTTGGGGTGATGCAGCATGGCTTGGGCTATTTCTAAGCGCCTAATCATGCCGCCCGAATAATTTTTCACAAGTTTATTACTGGCGTCGGTTAACTCCATGAACTTCAGTGACCCATCGATTCGTGTGGCGCGTTCACTTTTGGGTATATCATAAAGTTTGGCAAAGATCATCAGGTTCTCGCGGCCTGTGAGGGTGCTGTCAGCAGAGAGAAGTTGAGGCACGTAGCCAATCAATCTTCTTACTTTGCCTGCGTTATGCACAACATCGAAGTCTCCAATCGTTGCGCGTCCAGCAGTCGGAGGCAAAAGGGTGGTTAACATTTTGATGACGGTTGACTTACCTGCGCCATTGGGACCAAGTAGACCAAAGATTTCGCCTTCATCCACAGCTATGGTCAAGTCATTAACCGCTTTTAGTTGCCCGAAACTGCGAGTGAGATGTTCTGTTGTGAGAATAGCCATATTTTACTTCATCACTTGTACCTGTGCATCGCCATTCGTGAAGATGGGCTGTAGAGCCTTCATGGCCTTGAATACGACTTCTCTGTCGTTAGCGCTAATGCTGCTTAATTTGTCAGCCAAGCAAGCCAACGTGCCTTTGCGCGAGTTTTCTAAAATCTGTTGCCCACGATGGGTAACGGTTAATTTTACGCGTCGTCTATCGTTTGGCTGATCTTCTCGTTTCATTAAGCCTCGTGCGACTAATCCATCCGCCATTCTGGATGTGGAGGGTGGGGTTAATCCTAAATGATTTGCAACTTCCAGAAGCGAGGAACTTGAGTTTCTATCCACAAAAGCAAGTGCGCGAAACTGTGGAACTGTTAGGTCTGGTGATCTTCGGCTGCGCATTTGGGAGCGTATTTCTCTCATGACGATCGGAACTACTTCAAGTAGTTCATGGGCAGCTTCTTCGGGAGTTATAGACATATTAATGCATTTCCTAATTAATTAATTTTACAACAATTGCTCATTCTAACTAATAAATCTAGTTTGCCGATTTGCTTGAGAAGTGGGGAAGGTATTCGGAAAGGATGCACTTGTGAAACCAATACAAGTTACCGCTTGCTTGAGTGCACACGCTACCAACAATTCATTACTATTACCGTTAGCCTCATTCTTTTGGTCCCAAGTTTTCAAAGATACATCTTAAATTCATATAGCGTAGAAAAGTGTCGAGGAAAGCGCGCCTTTTGAGATTGGAGCTGCTTAGACTTAGAAATTTAACTTTGCTTCATTGCATAAGCTCTGAAAAAGCCGCCATGCACAACGTATAAACTAGGGTGATATAGTATATTACTGTTGGAAGTGCTGCACGTCGGGAGGCTAAAAGCATTAACTCTTTTGAGCATAAAGCAATGTTTGTTCTTAGCATTAACCCCGGCAAAATTTCGATAATAGCTGCGCAATGTTACTTCGATTTGTTAACCGCTATGTATTGTCGGTTTACACACAGTGGACTCGTTGCCCCGAGAATTACACGTGCAAAGAGTGGAGCCGCGATAGGAGTTGGCATGCTGCTTATACCGCAAATTATGGGTCCTCAAGGTCAAGCTCAAGCGCCCACAGCCCCACTTATCATTTGCCCAAAATGCCACGCCTATGTTCCAGCTGTATCAAAGTTCTGTCCCGAATGCGGAACCTCCCTTAAGCCTCCAGTAAGTGCTACGATTATATGTCCAAAATGCGGGTACTGGATTCCCTCAAGCTCCAAGTTCTGTCCACAATGCGGAATTCAACTATCACAAAAATCACCTTAACGCGGAAAAGGTATAGGCAACACAGCCTTAAGAAACACGTCTATCCACCTTCTGAGGAGTTGTTAAAAAATTCTTAGACGATGTGATCAAAGCCAAAGAAACTGATAGGGAAAGAATCGAAGATATATCGACTAAATCCATGAATGATCTTGCATTTAAGTTATAATGGGAGTGGAAACCTCGGCATTGCAGTTTTCAATATATGAACAAAAACAATTTGTTGAAGTAGAATTGGAAAACTCCCCGAAATTCGAAAGATAGTTCAACTTACTAAACAAGTGAGTTTTTTTTAATAGCAAAAATATTATTCATTTCTTCAAGCTTTAATCTCCTCTTTTTTGAAATTATATTGCCACTTTTCTCATAGCCAAGTACCTTTTTTCTGTCTCCTAAGCTTCGATTGATAAAAAATGACTCTTAAAGAAAAAGAGAGGATTGCGGGCGATAATTCTACGGGTTAGCAGGTTCAAGTCCCACTCCCGGCACTCACTATGAGCCAACTTGCTGTTTTTTAGAGTCAGATTCCTGCTGGTTCAGCTCTTAAGAGTTATGCGGCTGCGTCGCTTTTCTTTGCAGAAATGTGTTCAAAACATCAATGAGAGCTTCACAAGCAAACCATCTTTCTTCCAGGGAGCCATCGTCCTCCAGATACCCAATTCTTTTCTGGAAAAATTTTATCTGCTCCAACACTGGCTCTCTCCTATTTTCATACTCCTCCCAGCGTTCCTTTTGTTTTGCTTTAAAATTCAGCATAACCAATTCAAGTTCTTTCTGCTTATCGTTTAATTCCTGAGCTATCTCTATTTCTTTTTGTTCTTTTTCCCTTCCGGAAATACCTCGCAAAAAACCAGTTTTCATCCGAATTATGTTATCCTGCTGTCTTTTCAGGCGATTTATGTCCATATACAGGCGCTTGACTTCGCTGTTTTTTCTACCTCTTAAAGCCCTCAAATTATCTGAGTAGTCTGTGTTGATTTGTTTAAGGTGATTTATGGAGTCTGATAAGTTTTTTGTTTCTTGATTAATTGTAGCTTCCTTGCGGCGTCTATCTTCAAGTTGAAGCTTAATCCTTGAGAATATTTCTGAACGTTCCCTTATGAATTTATCATCTACGCTTATGCTAGGGTGAGACTCAAACTCGCTCAGAACAGCCGTTATGTTGCTTAGCCAACGATCAAAATGTTCGCTGAACGGGAAAGAACCAAACCTTTGATTGCCCAGAGTATGCAGCCGCTTGAGGGTTACCTCTGAGACCTCTCTTTCAGTTGCAGTATGCTTCGCTTCCTGTATTGGTTCACAACTCTTGCGAATGCGTTTTCTACTCTTTCTTTTTTCACGGAGAGGCTTTTTGTACGGGTGAATCGCGCCTTTTGGCGACTTTATACGCGGCTGGTACCCCATAGGCCAAACTTGTGATTCTTGAAGTATTTAGTTTGTGCCTAATTAACCCCAAATCACCTTCTCGTCGTCAACAAATCAAAAATAAGGAGGAAGAGACGAAATCTCCACTGCTTAGAGGTTTCAAATAGCATCCTTGCACTAGTTTCTTGTTTTTAGTTTTGTGGGGCTGCGTTTGGTGGCAAATTTTTCTTTATGGTGATTTAGCTCCGGTAAAGATGGCTGATATGCCAGCATCTCACTTTTCTTAAAGATTTAAAAAAAGAGGGGATAGCGGGAGATTTCGCCACTTTAATCTTATAGAAGCCATAAAAGATTAATTCAGAACATATAAGACTAATATTTTCTTTCTAAACAATTTTACATTGTTCATTTCCGTAAGCTTGTGTAAATTTAAGCAAAGCACACGCTTGCATTAGACATGTTGATCTGTTTTATTCTGGCCAAGTGCTAATATAGACTCCAAAGAGCTAAGCGCTAGCTAATTTTATAAACAAGTTATGAGCATAAAAGAATGTCTTGGTGTTTTGCATGGAAAAAAACCAAAAAACTCTACATTTAAAATCTTGAGCCGCAAGTTTTATCTTCGGCTAAAACAAAATAACACAAAAGCAAAAGCTAATTTCTTAATTGCCGTATTGTTCGTAGGTCTAGCGCGATGGTGTGAGACGTGTTAAAGGTGGTGTGCGCTCATGCCATTGTATGCGCGCCGTGCCTTTCCTTGTCTATATAATACAAAACTTCACATTTTGCTAATGCCTACTTGATTTTTGTGTTTAGGCTATTTCTACGCTATTTAGATTTAAGATTTATCTTCCGCGAAAATTTTTTTTCAAAAATATGCTTATAACTACAAATAATAAGTAACTTTATATTTGTAAGCAAGAAGCAATAAAGCAGGAAAGGAATTAAAATGCGTGCACTAACCAAATCCAAACTAACAGCCAATTTTTTGATAACACTACTATTAGTAGGCTTATTCATAGCCGCAATAATAGGCATTGCTTCAGTCTCACAACAAGCCTCAGCTCAACCACCCTATCCCGTTCCAAACGTTACCGTCTCAGCCTTAGGCAATAGCTTGAGCGGCGGCGAAGGACATGCCGTCACAAACTCTCAAGGGCAATACAGCATCACAAGCTACCTTGGAACTGACAATTACACGTTAACCACAAGCGGTACTGGCTACGTGAACACAGAAGTCGACAACGTTCCTGTCACAGCAGGCGAAACAACCTCGGGCATCACCATAACAGTAGCCGTCTCAGGAATCATAACCGGTAAGTAACCGATGCCTCAACAAATCGTCCAGTAGCAAACGCTTTAGTGGTAGCAGAAAACTCGACAGACCTAACAGGAGGTTACTCAAGCGGCGGTGACGACGCGTACACCGACAGCAACGGAAACTACGAAATAAACACGAACTTGCCAACAGGCACTTACAACGTAAGCGCTATTGATTACTTAGGACAACACATGATTCAAACCGTCAGCCAAGTCTCAGTAACAGCAGGCTCAACAACAGCAAACATCAACCTTGCCCTTCCAAAATCAGGCGCAATTACTGGAACAGTCACTGATGCAGTCTCCAGCGCGACCCTCTCGGGCATTGATGTCTATGCGGAATCATCAGACGGCCAATTCGCAGGATTCGGGGCGACGAATAGTTCAGGACAATACACAATGGATACAGACCTAGGCACAGGAACATACAACGTAACAGTCTCTGACCCAACCGGTCACATGTCCACCACAATTTCAGATATTGTCGTCACACAGGGACAAACAACATCAGGACAAAACATTGCCCTTGCACCATCAGGCAAAATCACAGGAACAATCACTCAACCAGACGGCACACCTATAGCAGGCGCTGCTGTTTCCGTATCTGACAGCACAGACACTTACTTCGGTTTCGCCACCACCGACTCAGCAGGCCAGTATAACATCACAACCGATCTGGGAACGGGAAATTACACGGTTGACGCCGCGTACCCCGCGGCCACGCCTAACGAAGTCACGAATGTGAGCGTCACTCAGGGACAAACGACATCAAACGTCAACATCCAACTCACTTTCATACCTTCAGGAATCATAACCGGAAAAGTAACCGATGCGGGAGGCAATCCAATCGATGGCGTCACTGTAGACGCGGCAAGCAACGACGAGCCTTGGATAACAGGCTCAGCTACAACAGACAGCTCAGGAGACTACACAATATCAACAGGTCTAACAACAACGGGAACATACAACGTAACAGCCACAGCGGACGAGTACTCGTCATCGCAAGTGCTGACAATATCAGTAACAGTTAACCAAACGACACCCAACGTTAACTTCCAGTTAACCGCGATACCATCTGGTATAATCACAGGTACCGTGGAAACCGAACAGCTGGCACCAACTCCGACGCCGACAGCAACTCCTACAGCTACTCCGACGCCGACAGCAACTCCTACAGCTACTCCAACGCCGACTCCAACGTCAACAGCTACATCAACATCTTCTCCAAAGCCTTCGCCAACTCCACTATCAACCGCTACTTCTACGGCTTCTGTAAGTGGTAATTCCGTAACAATAGATCAATCATCGCAGACCGGCGTTAACGTCACAGTCAGTGGCTCTTCTCTTCCAAACGGTGCAGAAGTGAACGTTACATCAGTTAATTACGGCAGTACTCAGCCAGAAGCTACAGGCACTCTATCCATCAGCGGTGCCGTTTTCTATGATATCCAAGTTAATTCAAGCAGCGGCACATTAGGCTCCAACGTTAACGTAACCGTAAGCATCACAAACTCAGCGTTTTCAAGCTCAAGCGTAATTGAATACTGGAACGGAAACAGTTGGGTATCAGTCACAACCACGTTCACGTCTCCTCACACGGTTTCTGGCATCATTCCCGCCTCAGCCTTAACCGGAACAACAGTTGCAGTCGGTACACCCACCCAAAGCAATTCATATGAAACGATGCTTATCGTCGTCCTCGCAGTCGTAATTATCGTAGTCGTCGTAGGTGTGGTTTATTTCATGAAAAGACCAAAAGCAAACAAGAACAGTACAGTTCCTCAAGCAAATAAAACCTGAAAAAGTTTACGACAATACGAGGGAAACAAGGAAAACATTTCTTCTTTATTCCCCTTGAAAATTCCAATAGTACCTTTTATGGTACCTTTTTTATTAGCCTAAAGATAGCCTTACTAAAAACTGTGGTTTAATCGTGATATTCCTATTTTCACATTAGTTTACTAAAAAAAAACAAGAAATTCTCAACAGAAAAACTCGTTATGAAAAACTAAAATGATGGGACACAATAATTCGGTTTTAAACTATAAATCTTGAGTTCATTTTATTGATTAACAATGCAATTATCCACGAAATATCATTGAAAAGATCGATGAAAAACCGGATAAATTTAAGACCTACCCCTAATTCAGTGAGGGCTTACTCGCATGGATAACCTTGGTCCAAACCCCAAGACTAAGTATTTGCTATTCGCAATCGTCGTGATTGGGGTTATTTTTTCAGCGTTTGTTTTGACCAGTCTCATGCCTAAAATCTCTGTAGCCGAAACGAGTCTGGGGAATGGTTCAGGAAACCGTGGGGGAAAAGGCACGGATACTTCAAATGTCACGCCCAACACATCCTTGCCAGAAATATCCGCTGAAGGTGCAAATAGTAGTTCAAGTTTTGAGATTTTTGGAGTTACCCAAACACCTTATATTCGAACATCTGTAGGCGAAATATACCAAAGCGGTGAATGGTCAATTGCGTCTGATACAAATTCATCAATATACAATGGAGACTATCTGTCTCAGACACCGGCAGTTTACACGAATGCTACTGACGGAAGTGTACTTATTGAAGGTGATTGGAGCGGATTTATTCCAGCGCTTTATTACAGCAACGAACTTGATTTGCTGAATGCTACAGCCTATTATTACCCTCAACTGTACATTTTCAGTGTAGTCGACGAATTTGACCAGCCTTATATTGACGAGTATACCCATTATTCGTTTAGTGATAGCCTGCTTAACTCCGAATCCGTTAACACTCAGGCTTCCGCTACTTATCTTGAAGTTCCAACTAGTTTAAATTCAACATTGCAAGCTATCATCGATAAAATCGATCTTTCCCAAGCATCATCAGACTATCAAAAAATCTTGCTAATCCAAGATTATCTTAAAACAAACTATGTGTACGATTTAAATTACACCCGTGCTCCGGCAGGTCAAGATCCAGTTATATGGTTTTTGCAATATGAAAAAAGAGGCGTATGTACCAACTTTAATTCTGCACTCGTTCTCCTGTTAAGGTACATTGGTATTCCATCGCGATTGGTTGTAGGTTACAACATAAACTCAACTGCTGAATATCAACAAGTCACAAGCGGTCAGGCGCATGCTTGGGCAGAGGTAGATTTTAGCAATTTAGGCTGGGTTGAATTTGACGCCACAACCGCTTCAAATGGATCAACCTCTGAATCTAATTCAACGTCTACACCCACCCCTACTCCTACTCCCAGTCCAACGTCTACGCCTAGCCCAACCCCGACTCCTACTCCAACACCCACGCTTATACCAACTAATACAACCATAACAAGTGTTTCATCCTGGGCTTTAAGAGGCGGATATTTCAGCGCACAAGGTGTTGTAACTGATTATAAAGGCAATCCAGTAAGCGGACTTAGCGTTTCTATTACCTTGAAAATTGACAAGAACGATTCCGTCGGGTTTGTCTGTGGGTTAAACACCACGGATGCTGAAGGCAAATTTAATATTCTATGTCAAATTCCCCAAAATGTCAGTCTCGGCAGCTACCAAGTAATAGCTTCAACGCTTGGCAATACCGTTTATGCGGGGTCTAATAGCGACCCGACTCTGCAAGTGAACTCAGCAACTAAAATTAGCGCGACGTCAAGTGGTCCTCCACTTGTTGGGCAACCCTTTAGTATTTATGCTCAGTTGGTCGATGATTCGCAAACGCCGATTGCAAACCAAACACTTACACTATCATACATGAACGGCACCCAAAAAGAGCAAGCAGTAGCCACAACAAATGAAACAGGTTACGCAACGCTTTCCTTCGGATCATTACCGCAGACCGCAGACAATACGCTGAACTACACAGTTTACTTTAACCAAACAGGCAATTACGTGTCATCCGAATTCGATGGACAATTGAATATGTTAAACTCTATTCTTGAGATTAACTTGACTCAATCAGGAAACGCAACAATTGGTCAATCCTACAATGTCACTGCGCAATTAACTAACAGCACCACAGAAAATCCCGTACCAGACACTCAACTTACACTAAATTACTCTTTGGGAGACCAAGTCGTTCAGATGCTTGCAACAACAAATCAAACGGGTTTCGCAACATTCTCTTTTTCATCTTTCCCTCAAACCAACGAAAGCAAATTAGACTACACAGTTTATCTTAGCCAAGCAAACTCTTCATGGCCAACCGAAGCTAATGGACAAATTAACATTAACTCAATCAGTAACATTAACTCAGTTGCGCAATCCAGCTTTTGGAATTCTCCCCTATTCTACGCAATCGTTATAGCTGCAATAGCTTCAGCCGCAGCAATTTGCTTCATTTTCTACAAAAAACGCAAATCCAAACTAACTAATCCATCTTTTGCTACTCCAGTGATTGCTCCTCTTATCGTTGAAGCTAAAAACTCGGACAATGTAGTACTTAAAATCGTTTTTCCACTCATCAAGTCGCCGTTTCCTGACATTTGGGGTGTAGGCGATTTGTTTCAAGCCGAAATACACCTCAAAAAGAATGACCTCCCAGTTAACGGTACGATCGAGGTTCAGTTTGGCGATGAACCATTCAAAAAATTAAGCACGGAAAACGAGGGAATAGCCAAAATAGATTTCCAAACGAAAACAAAAGGCGCCTACTTGTTAACCGCTAAGTATTCACAGCCCAACTCCAAGGAAATTGTTGTCCAAAGAAGTATCAAGATTGTTGATTATACAGAGGAAATAGTTAGTATCTATAAAGAAACGTTTGATTTTGAAAAGAATAATGGTGTTCCATTAGGAGTAGAAACTTCGCCTAGAGAATTTCAAGCCGCTATCTTGCAGAATTCTCATTTTGAAGATAAATCATCCTTAAATAGTTTTGTTCAAATTTTCGAAATAGCCAATTACAGCTTGTACAATCTGGGCCGAACCGATTATGAGAAGATGTTTCTTTCTGCACTTTCGATTAAGCAAGCGTCACAGGCAAAAGGAGGGCAGAATTGATGCAGAAAGACCTGTTAAAGAAACTGGTTTTGGCAACAGTAACCTACATCGTGGTTATTATGTTACTTTGGTTCGCGCTTGTCTCCGACGTTTTTTCTTTGGAGAATTATTTAGGATCAACAATCTTTTCAGCGCTTGAATATGGATTCCCATACTTCCTCATCGGCTTATCGTTTTCTGCTGCTGTAACCTATTACAAGATTCTTTTAAAAGGCAAATTCACGGATCAGATAGCAAATACGCTCTACGGTTTTATGGTTGCCATAATAATTTATTACTTTTTAACGATTCAATACATGCCTTCATTGCTTCAAGCGTTAAGTGTATACACTTTCATTTTGATCATTGCTGCTTCCCTTTACTCTTTGGCTGACTTTGTATTGCGAAGTTACCATCAAACAATAACAGTTGCATTGTTGAGATGTTTTGTTCTCGTCGGCACAGCGTTTCTTCTAAGGTTTGCAGTGCTAAATTGTTTCGCAAGCACTTATGCTGTTGTTGCAGATATTTGCTTGTATGGCTTCTTATTTGCCGCTGCAACTTCTTTGTTCTATCCGCTTCAATATTCAAGTAATTCAATAGCTAAGAATTTTGGTCGCTGGATAGGAAATGGCACTTCGATAAAAATAATATTAGGCTTAATCATAGCTGCTTATGTATTGTTCTTAAGGGCCTATCTTTTGCAGTTAAGCACAACTTTCACGATTATTGGTGAATGGTTATTCATTGGCTCATTAACTGTTGTTGCATTTTTCCGTTTAAAATCCAACCTTACTCCCATATCAGCACCGCTAATACTCGAGACTTGGACCAAGCATAAGCAAGAAATTGGTTTACAAACAACCATAGAATTCTCAGCTCTAACACGATACGTGGATGATTTCTTGAGTTCTGGAAGAAAGAACGATTTACTTTTGTTCTTATTTGAATTGTTATTTTCACGAAAAGTTAGCCCTAAAAAAATTGATTTTGTTCTAAACAATCTCATTAATTATACTGAGCTTCCAAATCCCCGAATTATTTCCTCATGGGATCTTCAAATTGCAAAAGAAAGGAACTTGCAAACAAGAAAAGAAATTGTAGAGCGCATTATCAAAAGTTTGGAACCTGACTTATTTAGAAATACAGGAGAGAAAAAATAATGGATTTTCAAGAAATGAAAGAAACAGTTGATAAAACCCTTGACAGCATAGGAAAAGTATTCGTCGGAGATGAAGTACTGCTAAGAAAGCTTCTCTGTGCAGGATTATCCAACAGTCACGTACTGTTCGAAGACAACCCTGGATTAGGCAAAACTCTTTTGACTAAAACTTTTGCAAAGATGCTGGGTTCAAATTGGGGAAGAATCCAATTTACTCCTGATTTGTTGCCAGCAGATATTGTGGGCACAAGAGTCTGGGACCAAAAAAACTCGTCTTTTCTCCTTGAAAAGGGACCAATTTTCACCAATGTGCTGCTCGCTGACGAAATTAATCGTTCTCCGCCTAAAACCCAATCAGCGTTACTTGAAGCGATGGAAGAGCAGCAAGTGACAATCGAAGGCGTTACTCACAAGTTATCTTTGCCCTTCTTTGTAATTGCAACCCAAAATCCCATTGAGCTTGAAGGCACATATCCTCTTCCTGAGGCTCAAATTGATCGGTTTGCGTTGAAGATGAGCACGGGCTATGTTAAATCCTTAGATGAGGAATGCAGAATACTGAGAAATCGTATTCAATGGAGGAAAGATGACCCGACTGAAGATATTACGCCTGCCATTACTTCTAAGACATTTCTGGATATGCAGTACAAATGTGAAAATGACGTTTACATTGACCCGAAAATCATTGAGTATATTGCGAAAATTGTTAGAAAAACAAGAGAACACCCAAAAATAGAAATCGGTTCCAGCCCACGAGGAGCGCTAGCAACGTTGAAAGTTGTCAGGGCATTAGCTGCAACGTACGGAAGGGATTTTGTCACTCCTGACGACGTAAAGTTCTTTGTAAAAGACACGCTGGCACATCGATTAATTTTGAAGATTGAATATGCCTTAGAAAACGTAAGCTTGCGAGGTCTTGTAGACGAAATAACTGCTCAAATCGAAGTGCCGAAAGATTGGAATAGAGGAAAGCAATAGTTGGCAAAGTCAACTGGAAACATTAACTCTATTGCAGATGCAAAACCTGAAATAAGCGAAAAAGGTTCTGCAAAAAAAATCTTGACTAAGGACACCTTAGAGTATTTGTCAGCCTTTGCAAGTATTCTAATTGCTGGTCTATTTCTGGAAAATCCAGTGCTTATTTACATCAGCTTGGTTCCATTATTCTTGGTTGTTTCAGGTTTTCTTCTAAGTCAGCCTACATCGATTCAGATAAAAAGGCATGATATTAAATCGAGCTGCTACACGGGTGAAACCATTGAAATTGAAACCGATGTTACTGTGAATGATGGTAGCGGTTTTCTTATTTTGCGAGATGTAATTCCAAAACATTTCGAGATCGTTGAAGGCTCAAACTTTAAGATTCTCTGGAAGGGATTCAAGCCTAAAAAGGATACTTTTCGTTACGCGGTTAAATGTACAAAAAGAGGTGTTTACTGTTTTGAGGAGCTCGATTGGGAGTTTCGTCATGCCTTAAGACTAAGGCAGACGGTTGTGGGGAAATGTAGAGATAAAAAAGAACTAATAGTTCAATTAAGAACAGTTCCTCTAAGGCGAATAAGAAACACTAAGACACTTTCAAGGCTTCCTCTTCCGCTAGGCTCACTCGCAAAATCTGGCATAACTACAACCGATTTTAAAGAAATTCGCGAGTACTCACCTGGTGACCCCTACAAAAACATAAACTGGAAAGTCACTGCTCAAAGATCCAACGGTCTCTTCCTGCAGCCTTTCGTCAACGAGTTTGAAAAAGAAGGCAAAAAATTTGTCTGGATATTCATGGATGGCTCAAAATCCATGGGGTCACAAGGTTCAGTCATAAGCAACGCTTTCGAAAACGCGATAGCTGCAGTAAACTCTTTATCACAATATTACCTGGAACGGGAATGCTTTGTAGGCGTCTACATTTACAGTAAAAAACCACGGACAATTCTCCCTGACATCGGGCGAAAACAACGTTTCAAGATTTCAAAAGAACTCTTAGGAGTAGAAATGGCTGAGGCTGAATCTTTGCGGAGATCAGTCCAGATGTGCCGCTCGTATCTGGTTGGCAATTCACCTTTGAGTATAATTATCACTGCTTTAAGTGAGAATAAAACAAACGATCTGTTAGACGGCATAAAAGAACTTAAAAAATACAATAAATCTTGGGTAAAGTCTTCCATTTTAGTATTAAACGTAAAAAGTCATTTTTTTGCCGCTAAAACTCAACAAGAAAAGTATAGCGCGGGCATTCTGCAATGCAAAGATTACCAGATTGAAAGCCGATTGCGTGAAGCAGGAGCAATGGTTTTAGCTTGGGATCCGACTGAGCGGTCTTTGTTACATGTGTTTCTTGCGGAGGTCAAGAGTCGATGAAACTTGACTTTACCTCTTTAAATTTGGCAGCAGCAATGACGATTATTTTGATGGTTGCTGTCTCCTTCTGGAGTTTTTTTCAAACAAGCATTGGTCAAACCATAATTATTTATATTTATAATTCTTTGATGATTGTGCCCTACCTTGCGAGTTTAAGCCAGCTGATTATTCCGTTATGGTTTTTATTGTTTGAGCTAATAGCCTTTTTAATTTATTTCATCAAACCCCAAAAAATCAAATGGCTTGAATTTCTCGTTTTTCTCCCGTTAATTCCCGCAATTCTACCATTTTCCACTTCAAGTTGGTTTTGGCAACTTCCTTCGCTGCTTGGATTGCCAATCCGAATGCCAACTTTACCACAGGACTTATCTTTTATTCAAATAGCAATTATTGGAGTTGCAATATTCAGTTGCACAATCACTCTGAAATTTATATCAAACACAAAAAACACACGAAAAGAATTGTTATCAAGAGGCGGAGACTCGCTTGAAGTCACAAGGACGATTACTGGCAGTTTCTCTTATCTGCTAATCATTCTAATAATTTCAGCTGGTTTATCAGTCGCAGCTGCCTTAGCAGTAATTTTTGCACAGCCGCTTGGAACAATGCTAATTCAAACAACCCCTTATGCGACTCTAGTTTTAGGCGTTGGATTCTTAACGTTTCTTTGCGCTCTAGTTTATTATTATCTTGTCCAAAAACGATATGGGTAACTCAGGTCTTCTCTGGTTAATTAAAACTCTTTTATTTTTTTCTTGCCCACAAGTTCATCTTTGTGTTTAACTAATCCTTCTCTTCAAGCTGCTGCAGGAACGGGTAGACTAAGCTTGGGCTTCTTTTTTTTTACTCTTTTTTTGAACCTGTTGATTATGCTGTACCGTGTGGGGCCTTCATAAAGTATCGTGAGTGTGTAAAAGCGTGAAAAGTCCGAAATGGATTCTTCTGCGTCCTCGTTTTTGTGTAGGTTTGTCATTCGTTTCATTTTACTTGGTTTTTTGCGTGGCTTTAAATGTTTTTAGACATATCATGGAAAGATAATTTTTTCGGTTAGTTGATTATCTAGTTTTGCAAGCTAAAACTTGACTTAACAAATATATGGCACTAGTTGCATGTAACTCTGGGTTCCAAGGGGATTAGAGGTCTTGAAGTACGACGTAATAATCGTGGGCGCTGGACCAGCTGGTATCTTCTCAGCATTAGAGCTAACAGAAAAAACAAATTTGAACGTGTTAATCCTTGATAGGGGCTTAGATATAGACAAGCGCAAGTGCCCCTCGAGCAGAGGTTTCGAATGTGTTCATTGTGAGCCATGCTCTGTTCTTTCAGGGTGGGGAGGTGCAGGCGCTTACAGTGATGGAAAATTGACGCTATCAACAGAAGTAGGTGGCTGGCTAAATCAGTACGTTTCAAGTAAAGAACTTCAAGCTCTTGTAAAACACGTTGATAACGTCTACCTGAAATTTGGTGCAAGCGAAACTGTTTACGGTGGAGACGCTGAAAAAGTTGACGAAATTGAACGTCAAGCATCACTTGCCGGCTTAAAACTTATACGGCAAGAAGTTCGGCACATGGGCACAGACAAATGCCTTGAAACGCTCAGACAGATGCGCAAAGAATTAAACGGAAGAATAACTTTTCAGCCGAAAACAGACATCAAAGGACTAATCGCTGAAAACCACTTAATCAAGGGTGTTGAAACCGCAAGCGGGGAAAAAATTCACGGTAAATACGTGATTATTGCTCCTGGCAGAAGTGGTGCAGAGTGGCTTCAAACTGAAGCTCAAGTTCGCGGATTAAAAACCGTTAACAACCCAGTTGACATTGGCGTAAGAGTTGAAGTTTTAGCCTCTGTTATGGAGAATTTAACTAAAGCCCTTTATGAACCAAAGCTTGTTTATTACTCGAAGCTTTTTGATGACCAGATTAGAACGTTTTGTGTTTCGCCTTACGGTGAAGTCACCACTGAATCTTACGATGGAGTTTTAACTGTTAACGGTGGAAGTTACGCTGAGCGGAGAACTGAAAATACAAACTTTGCAATACTTGTTAGCACTTCGTTTACTGAACCTTTCAAGGAGCCGATTGCTTACGGGAAATACGTTGCCCGACTTTCGAATCTTCTCAGCGGCGGAGTTATGGTGCAGCGTTTAGGCGACTTAGTCAGTGGACGTCGTTCAACGCCTGAGCGTCTTAGCCGAAGCGTGGTTGAACCGACTTTGAAGAACGCGACGCCTGGAGATTTAAGCTTCGTTCTACCCTACCGTTACTTATCTGACATACGGGAAATGCTTCAAGCCTTAGATGTGATAGCTCCAGGGGTCCATTCGCGAGACACCCTTCTGTATGGCATAGAAGTAAAATTCTACTCTTCACACTTACAGTTAACCAACACGTTGGAAACGAAGATCCAGAACATGTTCACTATAGGCGACGGTGCAGGAGTAACACGAGGCCTAGTTCAAGCTTCAGCCTCAGGCGTCATAGTGGCCAGAGAAATACTGAAAAGAGAAAAACTGAAGACTAATTGAGGCATTCGCTTGGGAAATCGTTGAGTGATATTCGCCTTTCAAGATTCAATTATGTTTAATAAACTTTAAAAGCAAGCTTTTTTTCTATAGCGGAGTCAATAGCAAGGGGAATTGTGAAATGAGTGAGAATAATGATGTGTATAGTCAAGCGAAAAGCCAAATGAGGCTTTCCGAACGCTTGGAAGCTGCAATTCCGGGATTTAGAGGATATAAGGAAAAGGAACTTCGTAGAGAATCAGATAAACTGATCAGAAATCATCTTACGTCGAAGCTTTCACAGATAGAAGACAACGTTAAGAATATTTTTCAGAAGATAACGGATAAACGTTACATGGACGTGTTATCCGACATGGACAGGTTAACGGCGAAAATGGATCGCATAACAGGAAAAGTAAAGTTTGCCTCGTACGGGTATTCTGGACTTTTCGACGTGGTGAAAGTAAAAGAGGAAAACCTGGATAAAATGATAACTTTTGACAATCAACTTGTCGATGGCGTTAACGGTATAAGCGCTGATGTGGACGCCTTGAAAACTAAACTTCTAAGCGGAGACACCTCAAACCTCAAGGCTCAAATTCAGGCTATAACTGATAAAGTTGATGCATTTGAGGATACGTTTGATAAAAGAAGCGAAGTAATATTGGGAGTGAATTGATATGCCGCAAGTAATCGAATGGCAAAATGCTGGTCAAAGCGATATTATATGGAGATACCCAAACGAAGACATCACTTGGGGTGCACAATTAATAGTGCACGAGTACGAATTTGCAGTCTTCTTTAGGGATGGAAAAGCCTACGATGTTTTCGGTCCTGGAAGACACACTCTGACGACCTTGAATTTGCCTTTGATGACAAGTTTGCTGACGCATCTTGCTGGATTTGGCAGTAACAAGCCATTCACAGCTATGGTGCTCTACATTAGCACAAGAATTTTTGATGGAAAATGGGGGACCCAGGCACAGACCACTGAGCTTGCACCGCTAAAAGTCTTTGGGCAATTCTGGTTCAAGATTGAAAATGCCTCCTTGTTCGTTAACGAGGTAGTTGGCGGTCAAAAGATTTACACGACTGAAGAAGTAGACAATTACTTGCGGAGTTTCCTTAACGAAAAAATAATCAATGAACTTTCACACTATGATTTGGTCACAGTTTTTACTCGGCTTGACGAAACCTCGATTATTGTCAAAAACAGCGTGGCCGATTACTTTAAGCGTGTAGGCATAGAATTAACTGACTTGCGGTTCGGCGGCATGGATACTACGCCGGAGTATCGTGAAAGATTATTCTGGCTTAAAACAGGAAAGACCGCTCCTGAAGAAGTCTTACGCATGGAAACCATGAAGAGCGCGGCTGAATCGCTAGGAAAATCAGGAGGCGGTGGCGCAGCTATAGCTACAGGAGCAGTGCTTATACCGCAAATAATGGGACAGTACGGCAATGTTCAGCAAGCACCCTCAGCACCGCTAGTTATTTGTCCAAAGTGCAACGCCAAGATTCCAGCTACCAGCAAGTTCTGTCCTGAATGTGGAACAAGCCTTACACCGCCATCAGAGGCAACTATTACTTGTCCAAAATGCGGCAAACATATCCCTTCTAACTCAAAGTTTTGTCCTGATTGCGGTCAACAAATAAGTTAAGGCAGGCAAAAAATGGCTAATACTGATCGTCAAATCTTAACCATCGGCGTCTTCTTAATCATAATTTTCGCAGCAATCATCTTAGGCGCAAGCTCAATAATCTCATGGTACAGCACAGTGCCTTTTTGTCTATTGTTATTCGGTGTTTGGTTGCTTGTTTTAGCAGACCTGCAACGGGCAAACCCTGAAAAGTACTCTCGACCCGCTTTCAGCTATGTTCAGTTAAGTCTGTGCTTAATCGGAATAGGCGGAGCATGGTTCGTATTCGCCTACAACTGGATATACTCAATCGCAATACTCGTACTACTGTTTGGTCTACTCGCGATAGTCACAGCGCTTCACCACGGCAAAAAAATTGAATGAGCTTTTAGGCTCTAAACATTTTTTTATACCCCTGCGCAGTCACTTGTTTTGGTAGGTTACAATTATGAGTGAAGAGACTATCGGTCACGGCACATGGTACGACATGATGGCTAAAAAAGTAATCGAACGAGAACAACAACTTGGCCGAAACACGAGTAAAATTAGGACCGAGATGGGTCTTGGCGCCTCAGGTTTTCCTCACATCGGCAGTCTAGGAGATGCTTCCCGCTCATACGCAGTAACTCTCGCATTGCAGGGGTTAGGCTTCAATTCGGAGCTGGTTGCTTACTGTGATGATAAAGATGGTTTGCGGAAAGTTCCCGCTGGGCTTTCAAAGGATATGGAGAAGTACCTTGGATACCCAGTCAGTAGCATCCCTGACCCGTTTGGTTGTCACGAAAGCTACGGCAAGCACATGAGTATGCTGCTTTTAGAAGCACTTGATAAATGCGGGATTCAATACAAGTATTACTCTGCAAAAGAAGTTTATGAAAAAGGCTTACTCCTCAATGAAACTCGCACGCTCCTCTTGAATGCTAAGAATGTGGGTCAAATCGTTAAAGAGGAAGTTGGTCAAGACACTTACACGGAAGTGTTGCCGTACTTTGCGGTCTGCGAGAAATGCGGCCGCATCTACACCACACGAGCTTACTCGTTTGACCCTAAAACTGACAAAGTTCATTACAAATGTGAAGGCTTGGAAATCAGGGGCAAACTAATCCAAGGCTGTGGCTTTGAGGGTGAGGCTGATATTAAGAAGGGCGAAGGCAAACTTACGTGGAAGGGCGAGTTTGCAGCACGCTGGAAAGCCTTAGACATCCGTTTTGAAGCCTACGGCAAAGACATCGCTGACTCAGTAAAAATTAACGACCGCATCTGCGCAGAAGTGTTAGGTTTCGAACCGCCATCACACGCGAAATATGAGATGTTTCTAGATAAGGGTGGCAAAAAAATTTCCAAATCAGCCGGCAACGTTTTCACGCCGCAAGTCTGGTTCAACTATGGCTCGCCGCAGTCGCTCTTGCTGCTTATGCTCAAGCGGTTTGTTGGCACACGCACACTGGATGTTTCAGATATTCCAGCTTACATGAATGAGCTTGATTACATTGAGGATGTATACTTTGGCAAGAAAAAAGTCGGCGAACGCGACTTCGTAAAACTCAAAGGCTTATACGAGTACTGCTGGGTCATGAAACCACCCGCTAAGCCTAGCGTTCATGTGCCTTATAACCTGATGGCTTTTCTGGTCAAAATGGCTCCAAAAGACAGCGTATACGAGTTCCTAACCGAGAAGCTAAGAAGCTACGGCTACTTGCAGAAAACCCAAGCAATTGATGCCGAGCTGGAAAAACGAGTAAAATACGCTCAAAACTGGTCAAACGATTTCGAAGAAATCAAAGAAACAACCATTGAACTCAAGCCTGAAGAGAGAAAAGCCATACTAGAACTCATCCCATTACTCGAAGCTGAAAATGACCCGGACAAAATCCAAAACGCCGTCTTCAACACAGCAAAAAACAACAACATAAAACCCGGCGACTTCTTCAAAACACTATACACAATACTGATGGGCGCGCAACAAGGACCACGGCTTGGACCATACGTTTTAGCAATGGGCAAACAAAACGTAATTGCCGCTCTACAGAGAGCACTAATCAAAAGTTAGCTCTTGACTTAGCCGGAAAGAGAACAGAAATACAGTAAAAAGTAGCTTCCTACCACTAATTTTAAGTTTCAGCAATCTTTTACTATTCTGCCCCAATTCTTTGGGCATAGCCTGTTGACTGGGCCTGTCGTCTAGTACGGATTATGACACCGGCCTGCGGAGCCGGAGGTCCTGGGTTCAAATCCCAGCGGGCCCGCCACCAAACTTCTGTTTGCGGTGTTTGTACGTGTTGCTTTTTGCTTTCGCAACGTTTTAATTCCAGCAGTTATACATGTCTAACTATGATAATTAAGGCAAAAGTTAAGCGCTGGGGAAATTCAGTGGGCGTTGTACTTCCGAAAAAATTAGTCGCGGAAGAGGGTCTCAGGGAAGGAGAAGAAGTCGAGGTAACAGTGCGAAAAGTATTTGACGTGCGCCAACTGCGCGGAAAATACCCGTTCAAGGATCTGCAACATGAAAAAGAAGAAATGAAACATGGTTGGGAATGATGTGAGAGAATGGCAAAATACTTCTATGATAGCTACGCCGTTATCGCTTATCTAAGCGATAATCAAAACTATCGGTCATTCTTCGAAGAAAACGATGGTTACTTAACAAAACTAAATTTAATGGAGATATATTATCGCACTCTTGAAGTTCATGGGTTGGAAGCTGCCTCTCAAGTACTGAAGGTTTTTGCTAAATATACCAGTGATTTTGGTTTAACAGATGTCGAGGGCTCAATGAGGCTTCGGTTGAGACTAAAGAAAAAGGGCTATAACCTGTCTTACGCTGATGCCCTTGGGTACTATCTCGCCGTTAAATTTAAGATCAAGTTTCTAACCGGAGATAAGTCATTTAAAGGACTAAAAGGAGTCGAATTTGTCGTCTAACTCATTTTCCTGTCAACTAGGCAGCGGACCCGCCACTTTTACTTTTTGATTTGTTTTTCGGTATTATGGCGGATTCGGTTTAGTTGGTTTAGGTTCCGCTTCTCTAACTGCTTTTACCAACGCATCCGCTGCGTAAATAGCACCGATTAAACCGACCGTGAAAAACAAGATGGTGCCAATAATCTGCAGAAGTGTCCATGCTGCTAAGCTGCCAACTGGTGTCATCAGCCAAGGTCCCACTGCGCCAACGAATGCTGCAATATATAATGCTATGTAGATAGCAGACAATGAAACGGTTCCGACTCTTATCATGTAGTTTCACCTCTATCAATGTTCGATGAAGAAGACTGTTGTGAAATAGTTTGCGAAGTATGGATATTCGCAAAAGCCGAAATGCCTCCAATCAAAGAGAGAACACATGCTGCGAAAGGTTTGTAGTAAGCCACTTGGCTTATATTTTTACACTCCAATTAAAAAACAATATTAGAAATTTATAAAAGAATTTTGACAAGATACCTCTTGAAAAGTACTATCCCTCAATAGCTTACGGCAATTTATAAATCAGTAATATTGCCCAGCGGGAAAAACCTTAAGCAAACAGTTTAAGCCGTAAATCCCACAGGGGCACCAGAACAGCCCAAAACCGAGGGTCCATGTTGGATGCTAACTTTAAATATCGTTTATAAATCATAAATTGACATGGACAATGGACATAAACTAAGAAATTATCAGGCCCTTTTAGCGGATCCTTAAAAATTTTTCAGTGGATAAGCCTGTGGTTAAGCTTAATTACTCATCAGATTTCGAGATTAAACCCATTCCACCGTACAACTTCCATCTAACAGTTAGAAAGCCTGCTGGCTGGTCGCTATTCACACCTCTAGAGATTTACGATGAAGAGACGCTTTGGACTTCTCTTTATCTTGATCGCAGACTGATTGGATTGAAACTTGACTCGAAAGGTACAACTAGGAATCCACGGATAATTGTTAGAATGTTTCTTAAAAGCAAGCTTGAGAATGGTCGGCTCGATAAAATAGAGAAGTCGTTAATTCATTGTCTTGGAGCGGATGATGATCTGCGGGAGTTCTACGCGCTTGCACAGAAGGATTCGATTCTCAAGTATGTAATCTCTGATTTAGATGGCATGCATAGCACTCTGATGGGAGACAACGTGTTTCCAGATGCAGTTCTGGCGATACTTCTTCAGATGGCTCCACTTAAGCGAAGTAACGAAATGATGGATTGCGTAATCAGAAACTATGGAGAGGCTGCAGAGTTCGATGGAAAAGTAGTTCACGCCTGGCCAATACCGCAACGATTCGCAAGCCTCAATCCTTCAGCGTTCGCAAAAACGTGCAAGGTCGGCTACAGAGCAAAACGCATCATCAAGCTCTCAGAGAAACTCGTTAAAGAAAATTTCCCAACATTACAAGAATTGGAGACGCTAAGTCCACAGGAAGCTAAGCTGAAGCTTCTGGAATTACCGGGAATCGGTGATTATTCCGCTGATATAATAAATCCACACGGTGGGTTCCCCATAGATGCTTGGTCTGTTGAAGTATTTGGTAAACTTTTCTTTGGCAAAAAGCCAGCTAACAATAGGCAAGCTATACAAGAAGTAAAGAGCGAAGGTATCCGCAGATGGGGCAAATGGTCATGGATGGCATTCTTCTACGTAGTACAAGACCTTGAGAAGCTCTCTCAAAGGTTGAACATGACGTTAAGGCTGGCTTGATTGCCTTTTCGAAACTTAGTTTTCTGCAATACACAAACGGGTTTTAGGTGTATTTCGAGAATGCCCAAAAACATTGCGAAAATTATCATTGTTTGGGTGGCTTGTTTGCTATTCCTTGCAACATTAAATTAATTGAATGCTTCAAGAATTGGTTTTTACTTATGTTCCTGTTCGCTAGAAGGTTCTGTTGATATTCATAGGAGAGGTTAGTGATTGCTTCAGATGATACGACTAAGAAGATTGCTGTTTGCAGCGGTTCTAAATCTGCACGAACCGTGCCATCTCTAACTCCTAGCTTGATGGCATCTGATAAAAATGTTAGAAGTTCAAATGCTGTGTTGCCGAATTCTTTTGCTCCGTCAACCTTACCCTGCTTATATAAATCCATAAAACGCTGTTCCCTAGCCACAGTGATGATTCTGTAGTAATCGGCGTGTTTTTGGATGTAATTAAAGCATAAAGCGCCAAGGTAAGCATTGACTTTCTCTATGCCTATCTTCTCTTTAACTATTGCCGCCTCAAATGTGTCCAGTAGAAGCAGCATACCCCTAAGTACAACCGCCAAGTACAACGACTCCTTATTGCGGAAATACCTGTAAAGAGCAGGTTTTGAAAGCTCCAAGTCGCGTGCGATCTCATCCATTGAAACATCGTCAAACCCTCTTTCAAAAAACCTCTTCTCAGCTGCGTCGATAATTTCGTTGTGCCGCTTGAGTTTCTCGCGTTCCCTTCGAGAAAATCCTGTCGGCTTAGATTTTACAGTTGCCAATTACTTATTTCTCCTACTTTAGCTGCTGCACTGTTGGTGTTGGTGCCATTTTCATTTTTTCGACGAACTGTTTGATGCGTTGATTGTGATGCTGGACGTAATCTTTTAAGGGCAAAAGTTCTCTGCTAACAACATTCAAAGTCTCCTCAGACATTTTTCCTTCAGTTACCAGTTGACGTCCAGCTTCTTCTGCTGCATTTAAAACATCCGTCACTGGAGCGCCTGCCTTAAGCATCATGCCCAGCGTAGGACCGTGAGGACGAAGTAGGGCACCTGCAAATTCAAAGCTCAAGTTTTCACAAATTGCTTTAATGTGCGCCAACAGTGGTGTAAAATTCTCTAATTCATAAAATCCGCAGTTTGAAAGAAGAACTATCTTCGCTTTTTTTGTATTTGGCTGAACAGGGTGTCGTACACGTCCGTTTCTCAGTTCCAGAAATGGGGTTCCGCTGGGCAACCATAGCCTTTCAATCAAGTTTTTCATCGTTGTTGTCATCCCGTCGAAATGCAGTGGGGTGGCGAATACGATTATGTCAGCTTCTTTCAATTTCGGATAAAGCATTTGCATGTCATCATTTAGGATGCATTTGCCTGGCGTTTTTATTACGCATGACATTTCGCTTATACATGGGTTGATTTTCAGTTTTTTGATGTAGAATAATTCTATTTCTGCTCCTGCTTCTTTCATTCCTTTTAGGAAGGGGTTTAGGATGAGAGCAGTGTTGCCGTTTTCCGTGTTGGGACTACTGTTGAAAGCTAAAACTTTCATTTTCAATTAACTTCCTTGTCTTTTTGGTTTTTTACCTTTAGTAACAAAGTTACCAATAGTAACATAGTTACTATGAGTACATTGTCACTTATAAACAAAGTGGTTTCTAATTTGTTACCAATCTTCTGCCTATCTGAAAAAAGTTTCAGCCCACTGAGAGCATACAAAATTTGCGTCGACAATGTGTCAATAACGAAAATCACAAGAAAAACAAAAATTTCTATTATGAGGCGGGTGGTCAAAAACATTTTTTTTTACAAGTTTGCATTATGAATTAACTGGTGTTCGCAGTGTGTACAATCACTATTCTAGATAGCTTTAAGTGTACATAATTTTTAAATTGTACGTTTTTATCTCAGCTATTAATCCTAGCCCTTGCTTGAGGGGTTAATGGAGTTCAAACATCTTCATGAAATCCGTGGCGACGAATTCGGATTTGTACTCAAGCAGAAAGAGTATTTCTGCTAAAAGAAAGACGTTCGTTTGCCGGGAAGACTTGATAGAAAGCTTAAGTTATATTGCTAAAAAAAGAGGACACAGTCTATACGGAACAGTGAATGACCTTTTCGAATTAGCACTTACAGCTGAAGCTTTAAGTTTAAACTTAAAAAAAGTCGTCGAAGAACGTCAAGTGGAAGCAAATGCTAAAAGACTTGGTTTAACTTTAGGGCCTGAAAACCTCTGGTATGAAATGGCTGACATCGCCTATAAAGAGAAAAAAGAAGTCACTTTGAAAAGTTGGCATGATGCGGGTGTTTGGTTCGCTAAGCGGTACATCCTAAGCGATGTTGAAAACCCGTATGAAAACTTAATGAAGGATTTATCAGATTTATCCGTTTTATTTTGGAATGTTCCTGAAATGCAAATCAACAGAGTTGGTTCACATTTATCCGTGCGTGTTTTGAGCCCTCGTTTTTCGGATTCATACACCCATTTACTTGGATCTTTTATTAAGGGTGCTGTTGAGACTTTCATGTACAAATTAGTCTATCTTGAAATTAATCGCGGCATTATTCGCATGGAAATTATAAAGGAGTAAAATAGCGTGTCTAAAAGTCGCAACAAAAAATTAGTCGCTATCTCTGAGGATGTTTTAGCACAAGCTATAGAAGCATCCGTTAAAGCCAACTCATCACCAAACAAGTTTATTGAAGATGCCCTAAAACTTGCTGTCCAAATGAACTCTTTAGGCGTCACTTCAAATGAACTTGAAAATTTATGTGAACTCTCACGATCTTACAAGCTTCTTGGCGGCGATTTTGTTCCGCTGGATGTTTTGACCTATTTGACTCACAAAGCTTACGATGAAGACAAGGAGACTTTTCTTTCAAAATGGTATGATAGCGGCGTTTGGTATGGCAAATATATCAAGGAGAAATTTAATGATCCAGTCGAAGGCTTCAGGGAATTTCTTTTAGCTACATGTTGGAGCCTAAGTGAAGTCAATGTAACTTTCCATAAGGATTTTATAAAATTAATATGTGTTTCTAGCGTGCTTTCGCTTGAAGATACAGAATCCCTTGTAAAGTTCATTGACGGTGTGATGCATGGCATGAGATATCAAACCAACAAAACGGACTACTGCAAAGGCATAATAGCAATGGAGTTTAATTATTAATATCGCATTAAATTATGCAATGTGCACATTATATTGTGGAATGTGCACAAATGTAATTTTAAAATTGGATTGTTTACATCATTTTTAAATATCAATTTATCGCTTACCTGCCACTACCGAAAAAACAAGGAAGTAAGAAAAATGCAAATGAACAATAAATTATTCAACAAAAAAATTGTAGCGAGTTTCATTCTAGCAATTCTTGTTATCATGACGATCTCAACTATCCTGACTGCACATGCTATAACAAATTTAACCATTACTCCGTCTACAGCGTACGTTGGGTCACCAGTGACAATCAGTGGTTCTGCAAATAACTTAGCAATCGTTGATATTTTCATGAATGGGTCCTTGCTGACAACAGTTACTGCACCAATAGGCGGCAGCTTCTCTACAACAATTACAATTCCCGAAACTCCATGTGGTATTTACAACATCACTGCAGTTGACACAAGCAACAACGCGATAGTAAGTGCAAACTTGCCTATCCAGCCAGCCATAATTGTTAGTCCAACAAAACTTGCGCCTACCTCAATCAGTGGATCAACTATTGATCTCACTGGAACAGGCTTTGCTGCAAACAGTGTCGTCACCTTTAAGTTAGCGGGAACTACTTTAGGCACTGCAACTGCAGACGCTCAAGGAAGCTGTACACTTGATTCCATAACCGTACCTGACTTATCTACAGGCGTTTACTCTATAACGGGCACAGATGCACAGTCTAACAGTGCAAGCGCTACCTTCCAGATAATTCCTGGAATAACAGTAAATCCCATCTCTGGTAATGGCGATGTCGGAACAACAACTACGATAACTGGTGCAGGCTTCGCAGCAAGCAGTCTAATATCTGCAATAACTTTCATTAGTCAACAGACCTCATTAAGCTACATTGCAACAATTGGTTCTACTTCAACTAGCGCGACTGGAGACTTCTCTTCAACTGTTGTGCTTCCAAAGCTACCCGGTGGCTCGTACAATATTGTCGTTACTGACATCAATGGCAACCACACATTCTTAGGCTACTACTTGGTATCTCCAGAAATTACCTTAACCCCTGACCACGGTAAACTTAACGATGTAGTTACTGTTACAGGGTCGGGTTTTGCAAGTAACTCACTTGTAACACTTACTTTCGATGGATCTATTGTCAACGACACTGTCTCTACCGACAAAACTGGATACTATACTGCAACATTCACTGTCACAAGCACTGCCATAGGCGGTCACATAGTACGTGCAACTGATGCTTCACAAAACACTGCTTCAGCCCTATTCCAGATTGGCATATTCATCACGATCAGCCCAAATAACGGCACCGTTGGCTACTACACAACTGCTGGCTCAAACGGCATAGTTTCTGGAACAATTCTTAAAATTGATAACAAAAGCCTTGGAACTACTGTAACTGTTACAGGATACGGCTTCACGCCAGACTCATCAGTGACAATTAAAGTCCTCAACGTCCTAAGCTATACATCATACTACAACCAACACGGCACATATGACTTGCCAGTCCAAAATGTTACAACCGATAACAATGGCTATTTCAGCACTAACTTTATCTTCCCGAACGTAGCAGCTGGCGCATACGCAGTTTCAGCTACTGATGCACAACTCGAAACAGCAGCAGGCACTTTCACAGTCGTCCCCGGCATGATCGTTACTCCAACAATAGTACAAGCCCAATCCGTAGAGAGTATTTACTCAACAGGCAACTCAATAACATCAGGATCAATATCCGTATTCGCAATCAACGGCACTGACGCAATGAACGACAACGGCTACACTACACAAATAGCTGCATGGACATTCAACGGTAACGGAACACTCTCAACTACTGACAACTTAATCCCTGGCTTCATCCTTCCAGTTCTAGAACCAGGCGTCTACACTATACAGATCGGCGCTGGAACAATGTCACTGCCACAAGCAACCATAACCATGGACACACTCTCAAGCTTAAACGCTGAGCTTACCTCGGTTAGTAATGGTTTCGCTACTTTGCAGACAAGTTTCGGAGCTATTCAGACATCTCTTAGCTCAATTGATGCGACTGTTACTTCGATTAGTGATGGCATTGCTACTTTGCAGACTAGTGTCGGTACTATTCAAACTTCTCTTAGCTCGATAAATGCGACTGTTATCTCAATTAGTAATGGTCTTGCTACTTTGCGGACTAGTGTCGGTACTATTCAAACTTCTCTTAGCTCGATAAATGCGACTGTTATCTCAATTAGTAATGGCATTGCAACTCTAAAGACTGATGTTGGAAACGTTCAAACTAACGTTTCTAACCTCTCAACTAATAACACAAATAACAATTCAGCAACAACAGCCGCATACATAGCAGCAATATTTGCAATAATCGCAGCCGTAGCAGCCGTCGCAAGCATCATGGTGATGCGTAAAAAAATAGCTGGTTAAAAAAATAGCAACACGCTAAACACAACCCCCTTTTTCTTTTTTAATTTATCTTTTTATATTCATTTGATTTTGAGTCGAGCATAGAGCGAGTTATTTTACCTTTTAGGAGAGTTCACAGTTTTAGCTAGTTCCTCTGCCCATTCTCGGATGGTATTCCAGTCTCTTGTATCATAGACTCCAGGCTGTGTTTCCTTTATGGCGGCTTCTATTCGAGGTCGATCTGCTTCTGCTGCTTTCTTAAGGTACCATGGTAGCTTGTTATAGTTGTAGACGCCTCCGAACAAGCCCAGAGCAATAGGGTGTTGATTGTATTTGGCTGCTTTTTCCTCAAGATAATTCTGCCTAGCCATTACAACTGGATCATCATTTGCTAAACGTGCCCATGGCATCTTGTTTACCAACCAGTTATCAGGTGGAGGAGACGAAGGCTTCACCACAGGTAGTTTCCCAATAGCGGAACCGCAGCAGAACAAAAAGTGCAAGCTTCTTCGTTGCAAGTTTTGCTTGAAATTTTCTAAGGAAGTTTTCGGGTTCAGCAGTCCAACGGTTAAGTTGGATGCCACCGCCAACAATGATAAGGTCATATTCATTTATGTCTTTGACTTTTTCCCGTTTAGCGTTGACAACCCGAACTTCAATGCCTTCTTTTCGAAGGGTTTTTGCGATCTCTTCAGATGTGCTCTCTGTCGCTCCGTAACGAGTTCCGTAGAACAATCAATGCTTTATTCATGGGTTAACACCTACTTTGATATTAGGCATGTTGCTTAGACGGTAGAGTCTTATTCCAATCAAGATATGCCAAACCGTCAACAGTAAGCCTGCACCGCCAACAAGTATGCTGGACCAGAGAACGCTCGTAACTGGTAAAGACCCTAAGCTCATAAGGTAAACCAAGTCAAAGACGCTTGCAATGATTCCCAAATAACCAGTTATTCTGTTGAAGATTTTGCTCTGAAGTATAGCGATCGAGATTATTAAGCCGGCAACAGCGATGAGCAACATGCTGACAACGCCGCCTATGCCTTCATAGCCTGCGCCAGGAACGCCTTTCGCAAGTATCGCTTGTCCCGCCGCTAATAATGCGGATTTTTGTGCTGCCGTTGATGCAGTTGCATATTTGTTGCTTAGGGAAACCATCTCAAAAGAGGTGTCTGAAACAACGTAAACAATGAACCCCCCTAAGCACAACAAACTCGCCGCTAAGCCTTGCCTGGTCTTTCTAAGCGCAAAGAAAAGGGCAACAAACATAATGCTGACTAGGGCATAATTGATGATGTCAAAAAAATTGAGGGAAATTATTCCAAGTAAAGGATTATCCTGAAGCAGCGTGAACCAGCCAGAAGCAGCCGTCGGCGTTGCCCCGAAGAACATCGTCATTTCTGCACCCATATTTCTTCTAAAGCCCAAAGCGGCAATCAAAGCAGCTAATGCACCGACTCGGCAAATGATTTTGGACCTTGTGCCAAAGTTACTCATTGATTTTTCCCTCGATTTGATTCTTCAAGGAAGTTCTTTTGAGCTCTTCTTCTCTTAAGTCGACTCTGAATATTCCGTTTTTTCCAATAATTTCCAGAATTATGCCTTCTGCAAACCTAGCCTGCACGAGTTCACCAAGGTTTCCTTCAAGAAGTACACTATCACTCGATCCATTGGTTAATGAGATATTTTTCAGGTTTCGCTTGGACTTTAACTCGACAGAGAAAAACCGTTCTTTGTTGCTTTCCATTTTTCTTCCCTGCTTTTTAATAGTCGGGAAGTAATGATTAGTTTTATTTGATTAGGATGCTAAAAAGTAAGTATTGGAATCAAAAATTCATTGGTGAAAAGGTTTGAGCGAAGGGTTAGGTTTGGAAAAGTTATTTTTCGAGTTGGCAAGTGAAAGCAGACTTTGTATTCTGAGGGAGTTGCAGAAGCAGAATTTGAAGATGCAGGAAATTTCTCGTCGACTTAAAGTTACTCCAACGGAGGCTTTTCGGCAGCTAGAGCGGTTGAGTTCCACTTTGCTTGTTCAGAAGCAGCCTGACGGCACATTTACTCTTGGGGAATATGGCAAAATCGTGCTTCAGATTTCAGCATCCTTAGATTTCGTCTCTAAACATCGAGAGTATTTTTCGACACATGATTTGATGAGGCTTCCCAACCAATTCGTTAATAGGATAGGCGAACTTGAAGAAGCCCAGTTGGAAACAGATACAATTGGAAGCTTGAATAAGGGCGAAAAATGGTTTACTGAAGCTAAACAGTACATTTGGGCTACAGGCGAAGGTACCATTCCGGACAAGATGATCCCCATAATGAATCAGCAGGTTCAAAAAGGAATCCAAATCAAAATGCTTATTCCGACAAAACTTCTGCCCGTCGTAAGCCAGCCTGGAACTCCGAAGAACGTTGAAGCTCGAGGCTTGTTTGACATTCCTGCGGTAATTGCACTCACTGAGCAGATGGCTGGAATATGTTTTCGCCAGATTGGAGGAAAAATGGACTACGCAGGGTTCTTCGGCGATGATTCCACCTTCCACAGCTGGATAAAAGACCTGTTCCTTTACTATTGGGAAAAGGGACAGCTACTTTAGCCTTCAATCGTCAATGGGATTTGCTTAATAATAAAATAGTAGGGCTATCCAGAATTACTACTTTTTATAGAAATTTTTTATCTCATTTTTAAATACTACTTTTTGGTGTGAAGTTTGACGCAATCTGTAACAGTTTCCGCAAAAATTTCTAAACAACTCAAAGAAAAAATGCGGCGCTTCAAGATTAAGCCATCCAAAATTTTGCGAAAAGCGCTCGAAGATGAAGTGAAAAAAAGGGAAATGGAAGAACTCAAAGAAGAAATACGCAAGTTAAAACTCGTTCTTGAGAAAGTAAGCGTGGAGGACATAGTGAAGGGTATACGGGAAGATAGGGATAGTAGATGAAGTACTTATTTGATTCCTCAGCCATTTTTAGAGCCATTAAAGAGAACACGATTGAGGTTTTGGCTGGAAACTATACATTGGAACTAGCAAGGTATGAACTGGGAAATATTGCATGGAAAGAATATTCGTTACAAGGCAAGATTACGGAGCCAGAATTAAAAATGATGTTAAGAACAATCAAGCATACATTAAACATATTAGACGTTCTATTCGATAGCCAATAATGAAGAAGAAATATTGGACACTGCACTACGAGCAAAGATTACATTTTACGATGCAGCATACGTTAACTTCGCTAAGGCCAAAGAACTGCAACTAATAAGCGAGGATTCACGCCTAATCAAAAAAATAAGACCCTCAATAACCGTTTCAACGCTAGGCGACATTAAATAACCCTTCTTCGAAAGAGCTTTTTGTGCATCAAATAACCGAAATCGAAAGGTTTTCCGGCAGCATTCACTATTTCCTATTTGTTCACATTTTCGTGCCCGGTATGAAAAGCACAGTTTTTTCGAACAATTTTTATTAGAAATTTCTTTTAGGGCTTAAATCTTTAAGCATCTTACTCTTTAAGAGTTGTTTGGATGCTGCATGGATAAGACGGATATGAGTCTGCTTATGCTTTTGTCGCGTCAACTCAAGGCTTTCCTACGCTGAGTTGGCAAAGAAGCTTAACTTGTCTGTGAATGCCGTGCATAAGAGAATTCAACTGCTCATCGAGAAGGGTGTGATAAGCAAGTTTACCGCTAAAGTGAGCTTGTTTGCAGTAAAGGTCGGTAGTGGTTTTTGTTTACGGGACTTCTCAATTGGGGTCATTTCAGGATTTGCCTGATAAGCTAAAAGCTCAAGGTTCGATTTATTGGCTTGCGATTGGCGGCGGAAAATTCCTTTATCATTGGTGCTTATCTTCAGAAGTCTAAACGAATTAACTGACCTTGTCAGTTTTGTGAAGAAAGAAGCGGGAATTCTTGAGCCAACATGTTGGCATCATGGCAGCTGCACCATTATCTTATACAGACTAATCTGAAAATGACTAACGCAACTTTATGCGACTTAGATTACAAAATTATTCGGTCTTTAGAGGTTAATTCAAGAAAAGCAGTTTCTGACGTGGCAGAGGAGTTAGGTGTTTCAGCAAAAACAGTTCGCCGCAGACTTCAACGTATGATTAAGAATTATCTTAATCGATTTGAGTATAGAATGGTATCCTGATAAATCAAACGATATCATTACTCTTCTTGAACTCCACTTGAAGCCTGATGCTGATTTGAGCGTTGTGCCTTATCAAATTCTAAAGAAGTATGCGCCGAATACACTTGTTTTATTGGTGTTATTCAAATCTTCCAAACATCCTAACTCTACACGGTTTGGACTAATAACATGAATGAATTGGAAATCTGTGTCGAAAATCTCGAGAAGGAACCAATGGTTGCATCAGTTATACCCAATATCTTGTATAAAGGGTACGTCTTCAATACTTGGCGAGACCAGATCTAACCAGAAATAGTTCCATTTTTGAACCGACCGTGTGATAAAAAGGTATTTCCCAGCTAATTCTCGACACTTTTTTGAATTTAAAGGTTGAAATGAAACTAAATTCCACAAAACACACTGATTAAGCAGTGACAAATAATGAGTAAATCAGATTTGATAATTGAGCATCTTGAAAAGAAATACAAAGACGTAACAGCTCTCGATGACCTTAACTTGCTGGTTGCAAAAGGTGAACTTTTCGGGCTTTTAGGTCCAAACGGAGCAGGCAAAACTACAACCATAAGCATTCTCTCAGGGCTCATAAAACCCACGAACGGCATGGCAAAAGTTTGCGGGTATGACGTACAGAAAGAATCCGTGAAAGTCAAAGAATTAATCGGCGTTTGCATCCAAGAAACCGCAATTTACCCCTACCTGACAGGCGCAGAAAACATTGACCTCTTCGGAAACCTCCACACAATGAACAAAACAACGCTCAACAAAAGACGCAACCTACTGCTCGAGAAGATGGGTCTTTCTGATGACTCAAAGAAACGAGCAGGCAAATATAGCGGCGGCATGAAACGCAGGCTAAGCCTCATACTCGCCTTGATTCATGACCCACAAATACTCTTTTTGGACGAGCCTACGGTTGCCATGGACCCGCAATCTCGGCATGCAGTTTGGGACTTCCTTAAAGAAATGAAAAAAGAAAACAAAACCATCATTTTGACAACTCACAACATGGAAGAAGCTGAAGAACTCTGCAACCGAGTCGGCATAATAGACCACGGAAAACTCATCGCGCTTGGCACGCCCAAAGAACTGATCAATAAGAATCAAGTGGCAAGCTTGGAAGAAGTCTTCATCAAACTCACTGGCAGAACCCTCAGGGAGGAAGCATAAATGAAGACCCAAAGAATCTTGGCTCTAACCAAAAAGGAACTTAAAAAAACAATCCGCGAACCAGCAGTACTTTTCATGATTTTCCTGTTCCCAATAATGTTCGTACTTGCATTTGGCCTTCTTTCGGAGGCGTTGGCTCTGGAACTACAACATACAATGTCGGCGTTGTAAACTTGGACCAAAGCTCCACTTCAAACTCTTCCCAATTATTCCTCAACTCTCTTACCGCCACGAAAATACTTAACATTCAAATCTACGCTGACAATCAAACAGCACAAACTGACCTTTCCCAAGGCAAAGTCCAAGCCATAATGATAATTCCAGCCGATTTCAGCCAAAGCCTAACATCATACCAAAATGCGCCAAGCAACCCAACCAGCTGGGTAAACACAACTGTTCAACTATACTTAGATAAAGGCTCGCTTGTTGCCACACAAGCAATACCGCCGATAATACAGCAGGTGCTTGCCTCCATGACAAGCCGAACCCAACAAACAGCAGTTAGTCCACTAAGTTTAGAGACTGCTTCACTAGTGGATGTCAAGACAGTAACAGCTCTTGACTACATAGCACCAGGAATGTTCACGTTCGCTTCAATATTCCTCATAATGATGGTTGCACAATCCTTCGCTCAAGACCGAGACAACGGCATGATGAAACGCATCCGAATAACCCCAACAACACCGACAGAGTTCATGGCAAGCCAAGTTGTCTCTTACATGGGAATAGCATTAATACAAGCAGCTTTAGTGTTTGCAATGACATACCTATTAGGCTTCAGACCAGAAGTAGACATCAGCAACCTACGCCTTTACTTTCGCACTGGTCTTGCTGTTCTCGCTGTCAAATATAGGCTTCGGCTTAATCACAGCAACAATCTCAAAATCCCCAGGCGCAGCAACAGGAATCTCATTCCTATTCGTGCTTCCACAACTATTCCTTGGGACATTCGTCGGAAACTTCATTATCATCGGGCGCTCAAGTGGCTGGAAATTTTGTCCCAAGCTACTATGTCACTAATGCGTTGACTTCGTTATTCCTTAGAGGTGCAGCCATAACCAGTTCAACAATATTGTTTGATGCAACAATAGTTTCAGCGTCATGCGTTGCCATATTAGCAGTCGGTGTTGTACTCTATGCCAAATACTTCAAAATCTAAGCTCGCAGTGACCAAAAATCGATGAGAATCCAAAATGGGTTCCCCTAATACCTGTTTTCTTTAAAAAAAATGAAGTTGCAAGTTTTTCTGAGCAGTGGTTCATATTAGTACTGTTTACTCTAAAACTGTTTTAGCTAAATCTATTTTGCATTCAAGATCTTTCATCAACGTATTAGTCACTTTTACTTTAATCCCTAACTTCTCAATTTCATTTTTGTCGGCTGCATCAACAGTGTCTATTATGAAAGTGTCCAAGAAATCAGAATAAAGCTTAGCAACAGATAATCCTGAAACTTCAAAGCCTAAACCAATAAACAGTTTATCTAATGGTCCCTTAACGGGTGCTCCAGCAATCAAAGGGCTAATCTGCAATTTTTCTTGCCTTTGCCTCTTTCACTGCCTCTCTTACGCCGTTAACTGAAAGAATTGTGCCTATACTAACAATCGGGTTGCTTGGGCAAATAACGATTAAGTCAGAATTCTTTATTGCATTAATTACGCCTTGAGCGGGTTTTGCCTCCTTGGCACCGATAAATTCAACGCCTAGAACCTTGTCTTTTGCTCCTCTTTTCACCAGGAATTCTTGAAAATGAATAGAGCCCGACATCCGTGAGATTCTTGTTTCAAACTTGTCATCTGTCATGGGCAAAATTTTCAAGCTTAAACCCAAATCACGCGTAATCTTTGATGTAACTTGGGATAAAGTGAACCCGTTTTTCTAAAAGTTCAGTTCGAAGAATACTTGTAGCTAAATCTCTGTCGCCAAGGGCAAACCATGTTTCCTGATTAAACCGTTTAAGCATTTCAAGGCATTGAAAAGTGTCGCCTTTGATTCCCCATCCTTTTTCCTCATTGGCGATACCGGCTAAAGTGTACGTTACGATGTCAATATCTGGGTGAAACATGCAAGCCATGAAATTCAATGTCGTCGCCAGTATTCACAATAACCGTCAAATTTTCTTGGGGAACAAGCTTGAGCAATCCAGTTAGAAACCTGGCTGCTCCAACTCCGCCTGCAAGAGCTGTAATCATAGTTTTTCCAGCTAAACGCTTAGTGTTCATGGTGTCCTTTTTCTGAAACCCAATATTCCGAAGACTTGCCCTTTGAGTCAACAGTGTGTTCCTTTTTGAATATCGGCGCTTCGCTTTTGTACCTTTCAACTGCTTTGCGTAAAACTGGAAATACATCATTCCGGTGAGAACCTGCTACTGCAACGTAAACCAAATCATCTCCAACTTTAAATTCTCCAGTTAAATGATGAATCTGAACATCAACTATTCCTGGGTCATCTGTTAATTCATCACAAATTTTAGTTAAAACCTCATTGGCTTTTTCATCATAGGCTTCCAACGTTAACTTGTCAACTTTTTCCCCATCAGTTTCTCCCCTGACTACACCGATAAAAAGACCTATCGCGCCTGCTTTTTCAAAATCCTTGCTTTTCTTGACATTGCTTATTACGTCAGAAATAGTCAAAAGTTCCTTTCTCATGTACACCAGCTTTCGAAGCCAAACCAAACCCTCACTACTTATACAACAAGGAATAAATAGACTAAATAAACGCATCTAACGAGTTTTTTAAAAATTTAGAATAATAACTTGCTACTCTTCCTCTTCTTGTGCAGCTTCTTCCTCTTCTTCTTGCTCCTCGTCTTCCGGTTCCTGCTTTGCCGTTTGTGCCGTCTTAGCCTTTTGAGCCTGTGCTGGTTGGCCGATCAACTTTGATTTTCTTATGCCGACATGCCTTAATGGTGCAACTGATTTAGCTTCGTTATAGATGTCTGAAGCAATTTTTCCAAGAACCATCTCTTGAACAAACTGGTCAAGCGTTAAAGCTGCAGCCTTGTCGTTAATGATTTTTGTCATGATGATGCGAATTATCTTTTCTTGCGAAGTTTTTATTCTTGAAAGCGTCAAGGCTGAAACTGCGATTCTAAGTTTGTAACCATCCTTAGTAACCAAGTTGAAAAGTCCATCAACTTTTGTGGTTCTTCTTCTCACTAGACTTCGCAGGTAATCTCGTCGAGTATTCATGACCTTTAAAAAGTGTTTTAGCGGTCTTTCCATCAATTTCGTTAATTTGAAAGAACATTTTCAAGTAATGATGAGAAAAATCACCCGTAATATCATAGAGTGTTGCCTCAACGACTCTACCGATTAATTGTTCTTCCTCTTGAGCTGGCACTGCACCTAAATCAACGTTACCAAAGAACGATGGCGCAGTAACGTTAAACCATGATTTTCCACGCCATTTATCACGTACATGCTTCGCTTTTGAAGACAATTTTCAAACACCGAATGTGCCCAAAGATTCTCATTGCAATATTAAAAGGTTTAGCGTTTTTTGCCTATTTTTTCTGCGTTACCTATGTATTTTCTCAAGTTTTCAGGTATATTTATAGTACCATCTTCTAGCTGATTATTTTCAAGTAAAGCAACTATGGTTCTGCCCGTGGCTACTGCTGTAGAGTTAAGTGTATGCAAGAAACCCTTAGTTGGAGCGCCCTCTTTTTCTTTATAACGAATGTTCAAGCGCCTAGCTTGGTAATCAGTGCAGTTGCTGCATGAAACAACTTCTCTATAACCATTCTGCGCTGGCATCCATGCCTCAATATCATATTTTTTTGCCGCAACCGTCCCGATGTCTCCAGTGCAAACGTTAACTACGCGATATGAAAGATTGATTTTTTGCAAAATTTCCTCCGCGTTCAAAAGCAGTTCCTCATGTAGTTTTGGGGAGTCTTCTGGTTTGCAGAAAATGAACTGTTCAATCTTGTTGAATTGATGTGTGCGGAAAATGCCGCGTGTATCTTTTCCATGTGCCCCTGCTTCCTTTCTAAAGCAAGTGCTCATGCCAGCAAGTTTCAACGGCAAATCATTTTCTGTTAAGACTTCATTCATGTACATTGCCGCCATCGGGTGCTCAGAAGTCGCAATTAAGTAGAGATTTTCACCCTCAACTTTGTAGAGAACATCAGCAAAATCTGATAATGCAGTTACGCCTTCGTATGCTTCTTTATTCATCAAGTGCGGAGGCACAATGGGGACATACCCTTTTTTTGTTAATTCTTCAATCGCGAAATGCATAAGTGCCATGTCAAGAAGTGCTGCTTCATTCTTTAAGTAGAAGAACCTTGAACCCGATACCTTTCCAGCCCTTTCCATGTCGATCAAATCAAGATCCATTGCTAAATCAATGTGATTTTTAACGGGAAAACTGAATTTCGGGATTTCACCCCACGCCTTTACTTGAATGTTATCATTATCATCTTTACCATAGGGAACCGTGTCATCGAGTAAATTTGGAAGTCTCATAAGGTAATTTCGACTTTTCTCCTCTTGTGAAGCTACTTCTTTTTCGTGAAGCGTAATTTGCTCATCAATTGCCTTTGCCTTAGCAACTTGGCTTGCAGCGTCACCGCCAGTTTTCTTGAGTTTAGCGATTTCAATAGTTACCTGTTTTCGATCATGCCGCAAATCATTAAGCTTTGTAAGGTTTAATCGCCACTGCTTATCAAGCACGATTAACTCCTCAAGCATCTTTAAGTTGTCAGAATTGCCTCTTTTAGCCAAATTACCTTTTACAAGGTCAGGATTTTCCCGGATGAGCTTAATATCTAACATACTCTCACGAATAATTCTCTAACTAATCCATTTAACTATTTAACCTTACCATTGCCACTTCAATTAGAGACTTAAAAAATCAATAGCTCTTCTGCGGTGCAAAAAAGCTCATTTTAATCTGTCATTATTCATGAAAATGCAAAAACAACACGAAAAACGGATGGTTTATTGTTAAACTAAAAAATAAAGAAACTTTGGAATTAGTTTCATTTAAAGTTTCTTTGATCTATTTGCTTAGGGTTATCTCCATCGTGGAAACCATTCTGGACTTGCTCTCTCCCTCTCGCGGCGGCATCTCGGCGGTCCCAATGGCGATTTTGCTCACTTTAAGGTCTTTAACGAACCGGTTCCTTGCGATTTCAGCTACGTCAACTGCAGTAGTTATTGCTTGACCTCGGGCTTTCAAGGTTATTTCTTTTTGATTCCCTGAGGAGAGGCTTGTTATGATTGCTAAAACATAGCTCATGGGTGGTTTGTTTCCGACGAAGATTACATCTGCATTTTCAGTCATATTCTCTATCTCCTTTTTGTTTGTTGCGTTGTACCGTATTAAGATGTTTTCTTCCTTATAAGTTCACTGAAAAAAGGTCAAAATCACCTTAAAAACAGCTTCAAACCATGTTTTTGTGTAAATTTCTTCATCAGAAAGGCTTTTCTATCAACAAACCCTAATGTCCTCTAAAATTAGAGATGCATGTTACCTTGCTAACTAAACTCAAAAAACAAGTTCAACAAATGCTAACATCAGAAGCAAAAGCAGCACACAAAATAGGGTTGACTCCTAACAGTGTCAGTGTTATAGGTTTCATACTTGCGCTTTCTTCAGCCGTTACATACGGGGTTACTGGCAACCAATCTTCTTGGCTTCTTATTTTAGCTCTTATTCTTCTCTTAGCGTCAGGTTTCTGTGACACAATGGATGGAATCATAGCCAGAACTTATCAGCAAGCCACAGTCTTCGGAGGCTTCCTCGATTCCCTTCTTGACAGGTATGCTGATGTAGCAGTTTACGCTGGCATAATAATAAGCGGACTATGCAATCTTTATTGGGGATTAGCCGCTATAGCTGGTTCAGTATTGGTAAGCTACAGCCGCGCGAGAGCCGAAGCAGCTGGCATAAAAATGGAATCGGTCGGTTTAGCTGAAAGAGCTGAACGCATGCTTATTCTTGCAGCTGCAACTTTAATCGCGTTTTTCTGGCTACCAGTATTAGGCTATGGAATAATCTTGTTAGCGATACTTTCAAATCTCACTGTTATACAAAGGGGAATACATGTTTACAAGTCGTTAAAGAAAAAGATGTAGTTGCTTAGTATCTTCTCTTATATCCTCTTGAGTGCCGTTCGTTTTCAGCTCTAACTTTAACGATGCCACGATGAACAGCGCATGAAATACAATAGTACTTTGTATCTACCCACGAGGACAAGAATGTTCCTTTCTGATCTAAGCTCTTTCGCTAACTGTGGCTCGACGAAAGATACCCGGCGTGTTGACCTTTTCGCTTTGTCACGCGGCACCATAGAGCCACAATTGGCGCATTGAACCAAGCTGCTGCTTCCTTTGTTGCCCTTTGCTCTTCCTCGACTTTTTCGTTTAGATGGCAATTATTTTAGACCTCTTTTCTTTTTTTGTTTTCAATATTAACTTTACTATCTTATATATTTGCCTCTTAAATTTGCCAAGAAATAGTTTGATATCCTCTTCAGTTTTACAAGTTTTTATTTTTTTACAACCGTAATCGTAAATTTAAGCAACTCTTAAATTCGCGTTCCTTATAGATGAACATGAGAACTTAACCGATAAATTATTGATGTGAAATCAAGATGACCGAAATTGGACTAAGAACAAAAATGCTCGTCAAAGACGTAATGAGCAGCCCAGTTACAACCATAGATGAAAATGATACTTCAAATAAAGTAGCAAAAATAATGGATAAACACGAATTCGGCGCCATCATCGTTACAGATAACGCAGGAAAATCCATAGGTATCATAACCGAACGCGACTTGGTAATAAGAGTTTTAGCTAAAAACCTCAAGCCTGACGCAGTTAAAGCCAAGGAAATAATGACTTCACCTCTTGCCACAATCGAACCTGACGCAACTATAAGCGAAGCCGCAAGAAGAATGAATCGACTGAACGTCAGACGACTCGCCGTTTTTTACAAAGGTAAACTTGTCGGAATAATTACGAGCAAAGACGTTCTCGGAGTTATGCCTGAACTAATCGAGATAATGCAGGAAACAACCCGAATAGAGGATAGTAACGCTGAGGAATGCGAAGAAGCACCCCTTTCCGGCTACTGTGACCGCTGTAACGCTTACTCTGAAAACCTCAAAGACAGGAATGGTCAAAACATCTGTGAAGAATGCAGAATCGAACTCGCTCAAGAATAATTCTCATAACAATTGCCGTTTTTAAATTAAACTTAAAATAACTTAAATTAATCATTTATTTGCTATCCATTAGACTAGACTGTGACTTACTTGATTGTTGATATTGTCTTAACAAACGCTAAAGCCTACTTCAAAAAACAAGTAGTTGACTGCAGCATTGCGATAGAAGATGGCAAAATATTCAAAATAGGCAAAGAAACTCAAATGCCCCATGCAGACGAGAAAATCAACCTTCAACATCTCTTGGTCTTACCTGGTTTGATAGATCCTCACGTTCACTTGCGAGATGAAGGAAAAGCCTACAAAGAAGATTTTTGGACAGGAACCTCAGCAGCAGCAGCTGGAGGGTTTACAACGGTTTTAGACATGCCAAACAATAACCCCGTCACTATGAGTAAAAAAACTTTAGAAGAACGAATGAAAACTGCCGCAAGAAGAATTCTTGTCAATGTAGGTTTTTACTCAGAATTTCCCAACCGGAAATAGATGAGATTGTTGATATTGTTAATCAGGGCGCTCTCGGCTTCAAACTTTTCATGGGCAGCCAAATAGGCGGCCTAGACGTTGATGATGATCAAGCGTTGCATGATGCTTTTTTAAAAGTTAGCCAATTAAAAGTTCCAGTAGCCGTCCACGCAGAGGACAAAGAACTATTGTCTTCGAACGAGAAAAAGCTGATACGTGACAATCAAGTTGACAACGCAGCTTTTCTTATGGCGCATACAGAAGCAGTTGAATTAAAAGCCGTTGAACGAATGCTAAAAAACAACTTATCAACCAATGTAAATCTCCATTTTTGCCATATAACAAGCCAAGAAAGCCTTAACGCCATAGCAGAAAGCAAAAAAACTTCTAAAACAGTAACCTGCGAAGTCACCCCTAACCATTTACTATTATCCGATGCTGATTTAGAGAATAATCAAATGTTGATTATGGCGCCTCCCCTTCGCAGCAAAAGCACCATCGAAGCGCTATGGAAAGGCGTTACAAGCGGGCCGTGGATGTGATTGGCTCAGATCATGCTCCTCATGCTCTTAGAGAAAAATCAGCAAGCAGCGTATGGGATGTCAAAGTCGGAGTGCCAGGTCTTGAAACAACGTTACCCCTCATTTTAACCATGGTTAAAAAGAACCGGTTATCGTTAACTAGAGCAGTTGAGCTTATGGCTGAGAAACCAGCCGAAATTTTCGGTCTTAAAGACCGAGGCAGTATAGAACAAGGAAAAAACGCTGACTTAACTATCGTGGATCATAAATTGGAATGGAAGATCAATGCCTCAAAATTCAGGTCAAAAGCAAAGTTCTCTCCTTATGATGGTTGGGAAGTTGTTGGTAAACCTGTGAAAACATACGTTAAAGGCACATTAGTTTACGATGATAATGAAATAATTGCTAAAGCTGGAACTGGAGAAGTAATTCGGAGAGGCGTCGCGTGAAGTTTATTTCTGATGGAATGCTTGGAAAACTTTCACGATGGCTGCGCATGTTGGGACAAGATGTTGAATACTCCACGCAACTTGGGGATTCTCAACTTTTAAAGGTGGCAAAAGATGAAAACCGCATTTTGCTGACTAAAGACTTGGAGCTTTATCAACGGGCAATATCCAAAAACATTGATGCGTTTTACCTTTCAGGTACAACTGAAGCGGAAAGGCTGACTGAATTAGCAAGTAGGTACCATTTGCATTTGGCAGTTGATATGGATAAGTCTCGTTGCGCAAAATGCAATGGCAAACTTGAACGTGCACCAAAAGAATCGATCGCAAACGAAGTTGAAAAGAAGACTTTTCTCTATTATGACAAGTTTTGGAAATGCAGCATATGTGGTCAAGTCTACTGGCTTGGGGCACACTGGGACAAAATAAACAGCACTTTAGCTTTGGTGCAACGAAAATTTGAAAAGAAATTTAGTGAGTTAGAAGCCACTTCAAGGGAATATCTTGAAATGTTCCATCTGGCAATGTTCTTCTAATGGTGATGGGTAGGATTCCAGATTCAAGCTCTTTTAAAGCAATGTCTATTGGACTGAAAGTGTTTTCTTCATCAACAAGTATGGGTGCTCCCATGGAGATTTGAAGTGCTCTTGCCCCAACTATCCTTGCCTTCTCGAAACGAGTTATTTTTGGTGGTCCAACCGTTATTTTTTGAGTTGACACTTAATACGCCGCCTAAACTTGACACTTAAAATTCTCCAGCATGTGCCAGGCATTCCGGCTGCTCGTGAAGGAGGTGCTTTTTGCTTGCCAGAGGCGATCATGTCATCAATTTTAAGAATCATGGATGCAGCTTCGTTTGCGGATTTGATTATTTGTTTTTTCACGGCTAAGGGTTCGAAAACGCCTTTTTTAGACATGTCATATATTTTACCGTCGTTGACTTCTACTCCTGCCCATGTTTCGCCTTTTTCATGCTTTGACCGTAATTCTGACAGTATGTCAACAGGGTCTAAACCTGCGTTTTCAGCAAGAGTTGTTGCTATAGTCTCCAACGCGTCAGCGAACACTCGAACTGCAAGTTGTTCTCTGCCTGGAAAAGTCTCAGCGTACTTTCTAAGCACGTTTGCCATTTCCATCTCTGGGGCACCGCCGCCTGCAACAATTTTGGGATCTTTAATTAAATCTTGAATAACACACAATGCATCATGCAATGAGCGTTCTGCTTCAGAAGTCATCCGCTGCGTGCTGCCTCTAATAAGAATGGTGACTGCTTTGGGATGTTTACATCCTTCGACGAAAGTCATTTTGTCATCGCCTATTTTTCGTTCCTCAATCAACGCTGCAAAGCCAAGATCTTCAGATGAAAGTGCATCAAGGTTAGAAACTATTTTTCCACCAGTAGCTTTGGCTAGTTTCTCCATATCGGATTTCTTTGCCCGTCTAACTGCCATTATTCCTTTTCTGGAAAGGAAGTGTTGCATCATGTCATCGATGCCTTTTTGGCAAATCGCGACGTTTGCCCCAGTAGCTGCTATCTTGTCAGCCATGCTTTTGAGCATTGCTTCATCTTCCTTGAGGAAAGCCTTCATTTGATCTGGATTTTCAATGTTAATTTTTGCATCGAACTCTGGTTTTTCATTTTCCAACGCCATATCCAGCAAGGCAATTTTTGCTTTTTCAATTCGTTTGGGCATTCCGCTGTGAACGATTTCTTTGTCTAAGACTAAGCCTTTAACTAACGTTGTGTCGCTTAAGGATCCGCCTGTTTTCTTTTCAACTCTTACATCATCGATATCTACATTGTGGATGTCATCTTTTATTTCTGCAACTTCCAACATTGCTTTTACTGCTATGTCTGCTAAGTATTCTTTGAATTCAGCAACTACTTTGCTGGCCATCGTCGTAACTGCCGTTTTCTTCAAGTACTCGGGTGATTTCAAATCTACCGGTAACGCGATTTTATCCAAAGTTTCAAGGGCTTTCTCAGCCGCTTTCTTATATCCTTCAATAATAATTGTTGGATGAATTTTCTTATCCAGTAATTCTTCTGCTCTGCTCAAAAGTTCGCCTGCAATTATAACAGCAGATGTTGTTCCGTCTCCAGCTTCGTTGTCTTGTGCTTTAGCAACTTCAACCAGCATTTTAGCCGCTGGGTGTTGAACATCCATTTCATCAAGAATTGTGCGACCATCGCTTGTTATTGTGATGTCCCCGAAGCTATCAACCAACATTTTATCCATACCTTTTGGACCTAAAGAGCTTCTTACGCTCTCAACAATAACCTTGGCTGCAGTTATGTTACCATGCTGCGCCTCTGCTCCGCGGGATCTTCTACCGTCATCTCTTATTACGATAACGGGCACTCCGCCTGCTTGAGTTTGTGATGCCATAATCAAGTAACCTCTTTTAACGCGAACAACACAAAAAGCATCATTACAATATAAGTTTTTCTAAAAAGACTTGAGAAGCTTGATAAAGTTTTGCCTTAATTTTGCCTAAACCATATTTAATTTTATTTTATCGTTTTTGAGCGTTGGGTCAGTATACTGATACTTTGGATACTCCTGGAATCTTGAGTATTTCTGATATTAGTTCTCCGGGGATTTTTTTCTCAGCTATCAGTGTTAATTTTGGTTCTGGGGAAAGTTCAGGGTCGTCTACGATGGCTTGTCTTATGCTTAATTCAGCTTTGTTAAGGATTGATGCTGCGTTTGACAAGATTCCTGGGGCTCTGGCGTTTTCAACTGTTATCTCCACAACCCCCAGGTTTAGCGGTTTTGCGATTTCTTTTAGCGAGGGCCCTGCGGGTCGAATTTCTTCGAATATGAATTTTAGTTCGGGGTTAGATTTGACGTCTTCTATGGTTTCGTTTACTGTTCGCCTGTCTACGCCGGCAACTCTTGCTATGCGTACTGGCGGGATTTCAATTTGGTTGAGGTAGATTTTGTTGCCTTTTATGCTTAATCCGTTTTCTACAAGTACTCGAGCAACTTTGAGTCTTTCTGGATAATCGTGAAAATGTTTTTTGATTGTATTCCACATATCTTGGTCAGTGTATATTTTTGTACGTTGTGGTATAAATGTGTTGGTTTAAGTTTGAATTAAATGTATGATTGTGTACACGTAAGCTTTAAATAAAGCGTTTAAGTAACATTCCAAACCCAAAGGCGATTGTAATGGTATCTAAAAAAATACTTCTTAACGAGGAAGATATCCCAAAGAAATGGTACAACATTGTACCAGACCTACCTCATCCTCTTCCTCCATTCATAGACCCTCAAACAAAACAGCCCGGAGTCGGGATTGTCCCCAGAATATTTCCAAAAGCAATAATCGGTCAAGAAATAAGCCAAGACCGCTGGATAGACATACCTGAAGAGGTACGCGAAGTATACAGGATCTGGAGACCAACACCCCTGTTCAGAGCAACAGGTCTTGAGAAAGCTCTGAAAACTCCCGCTAAAATTTACTACAAGTACGAAGGCACAAGTCCAGCGGGAAGCCACAAACCCAACACTGCTGTTCCTCAAGCTTTCTACAACATGAAAGAAGGCACAAAACGATTAACAACAGAGACAGGTGCTGGTCAATGGGGTTCAGCTTTATCTTTTGCGGCTATGATATTCGGGTTAAAAGCCACAGTTTACATGGTTCGAGCAAGCTATGACCAAAAACCCTACCGCAAAATGCTAATGAACGCTTTCGGCGGCGAAGTCTACGCTAGCCCAAGCAAACATACTGAAGCAGGCAGAAAAATACTGGCAGAAGACCCTGATAACAAAGGCAGCTTAGGCATAGCTATCAGCGAAGCCGTTGAAGATGCACTAGTTAACGAAGCAGAAGCTAACTATGCCATAGGCAGCGTCTTTAACCATGTTTGCATGCATCAAACTGTCGAAGGTCTAGAAGCAAAGAAGCAGCTTGAAATGGTCGATGATTACCCAGACATCATTTACGGTTGCATAGGCGGCGGCAGCAGCTACTCTGGAATAATGTGGCCCTTCTACTACGACAAAGTTTCAAAGAAAGCCCCTAAGGACATAAAATTTGTTGCCACAGAAGCTATGGCATGTCCCAAAGTTACCAAGGGATATTATCAATATGATCATGGAGACACGGCGAGATTAACACCCTTGGTACCAATGCACACTATAGGACATGATTTCATTCCAGCGCCTATCCACGCAGGCGGCCTTAGATATCATGGAATTGCTCCAACAATAAGCGTACTCGTCAAAGAAAAACAAATGACAACTGAAGCCTTCAACCAAACTGAAGTCTTCGACGCTGCAAAACTCTTCATCCAAACAGAAGGCATCATTCCAGCACCTGAACCTGCACACGCAATCAAAGGCGTCGTAGACGAAGCTCTAAGATGCAAAAAAACAGGCGAAGCAAAAACAATTCTCTTCGTGCTATGCGGACACGGCTTCTTTGATATGGCAGCTTACGACGAATACTTCAGCGGCAAACTGAAACCCTGTGATTACCCCGCAGAAAAAGTTGAAGAATCAATGAAAAAACTTCACAAACTGTATCCTTGGCTAGAAGAAGTCAACAAGAAATACATAACCTAAAAAAATCTAAAACTTTTTTCTCTTTTCCTTTTATATGTTGATGAATTTTTACTAAAATGGTCAACTATTAAATTTAAACTTGTAAAAATTATACCAAGAATTTTAGTGTTCTTTTCTTATTAAGAAATCAAAACCGGGGTTCTGAATTTCTGAAAGGGAACGATTTGACTTCGCTTTAGAACGTTTGATTGTGGTAGAGCTGATTTGAAATTCGCTTTCATAAATTTTATATAATCCAAATGGTTAATAATAAAATGATGTTGATGCCAAATGGATACAAGTAAGAAATCAGAAATCCAAGTGGATGAGGCGCTTGATACACGAGGGCTTTTTTGTCCCATGCCTATAGTAAAAATCAATCAAGTTATAAAAAAAATGCAAAAAAATCAAATTGTAAAAGTTCTCGCCACCGATCCAGGAAGCAGGAAAGATTTCGAATCGTGGTGCAACAAAACCGGAAACAAACTGCTTGAGTCTCATGAGGAAAACGGCGTTTTTACCTATGTTATTCAAAAACTTGCCTAGGGTGAGGAGGTGGAAGAATGGTCGATGAAAATAAAAGTATGGCAATCATAGTGCACTCTGGCACTCTTGACAAATTAATGCCTGTCTTTATGTTGGCCAGTACAGCAGCAGCGATGGACACAAAAGTGCATCTTTTCTTTACATTTTGGGGACTTAGTGCTATCAAAAAGGGCGGCTTTGACAAGGCAAAACTACCTGGAATGATGAGGATTGCAACAGGCATGATAAAGGGGCGAATGGCAAAAGCCAAGGTTCCTACACTCACTCAGATGCTTCAAATGTGCAAGGAGACAGGAAACGTCAAACTATACGCTTGCAGCACAACGATGGAGATAATGCATGTTAAGAAAGAAGATCTGATTCCAGAAGTTGACGATATAGTAGGCGCTGCAACATTCATGGAACTTGCATTAAAATCAGACGTCAACTTGTTCATCTAAAAGGAGAAAGACATTTTGCCCAAAACTTTTTTATTTTTTCTTTGCGAACCACCCTTTGAGCATGAAAGTCCCGAACAAGTCGTTGAAATAGCGGAATCAGCCCTGAAAAAAGGACATAAGGTTAACATTTTCATGATGATGGATGGTGTGTATAACCCTGTTAAATATCAAAATGGGGTACCTTTCAACATGACATCGGTCTCTGATAGGTTTAAAAACCTGCTTAGACAGGGTGCAAAAATTGTATGTTGCAGGGTTTGCATGGAGTTAAGAGGTGTTAATGAAGCAATGTATCCTGAAGGAATTGTCGCTGGAGGAATTTTTGACCTCTCTGAAATGATTGCTGAATCAGACATTGTTTTAAGTTTTACTGGAAGGTGAAAGCGTGCCTGGAAAGAAAGTCTGTGTAATGTTAAAATCAAAGCCTTTCTCGACAATCAACTACTATGAAGCCTTACGTACTGCCGCGGGCTTGTGGGAACATCAAGTTACTTTCATCTGGATGGACGATGCCGTGTATGCTATCCTGAAGGATGTTGATACAAGCTTGACAAGTCGATATTTTTCAGAACTTCCCGATGCAGGCGTCACCCTTTTTGTCGAGGAGGAAGCGTTAAGGAAAAGAGGATTTACCGCTGATAATCTTGTGGCAGGCATAACAGTTGCCAATGAGACCAAAATATCTGAGCTTCTTGGCGAAGCACAAGTAACATTGGTGTTTTAGGTGGATGACATGAAGACTGTACTATTTTTAAACAGGTTCGACTTATCGTTCTTGAAAATCGCGTTAGAAATGCAAGCGAAAAACGAGGAAATAAGTGCTGTGTTAAGTCAAGACGCCGTTTATATGGTAGCTAATAAAAATGAAAGCAATTCGAATGTTGAAAAAGCTATTCAATCTGGATTAAAACTTTATTTAATATTCAAAGATGCCCAAAAACGAGGAATAACTAAAAACTTGATAGCTGGCGTGGAATTGCTTGATTATGATCAGCTTGTAGATTTTCTAGCGCAGGATGATCAGCGTGTAGTTAACGTATAACATAATGGGTGAAGGTTTTGGACGATACTGATAGGAAAATCTTAGAACTGCTTTCGGGAGATGCTCGTCTTTCTTACCGTGAAATTGCCCGGCAACTTGGAATTAGTCATGCAAATGTAGCTAGCAGGATTGAGTTAATGGAAAAAAATGGTGCCATTATGGGGTATACTGTGGTTCTAAATCCAGAAGAGTTCGATTTGTACCCGCTGTGTTTGCAGATTTCAATAAAGCCAGGAGTCGATATTTCACAGATCGGTCAATTGCTGTCCTCGTATGACGAAATCTCAATTGTCTCCAGAGTCACTGGTGAATGTGATTTGCTGGTTTTAGCATTATGCCGAAATAAGAATGACGCTTTAAAATTGATGTCTACCATATCGGGGATTGAAGGCATAAGCCGAATTGAAAGCCACGCAGTGATTGAAGCAATAAAACTTTCGCCCAAATGGCAGGTTCAAACTTTAAGAAAAAAAAGTTGATACATAAATCTCTGAAGGTGTATGAATTGAAGGTTGTTATAATTGGTGGAGTAGCTGGCGGGGCATCTTGTGCTGCACGCCTGCGCAGGTTGGATGAAAAAGCTGAAATTCTCATGGTGGAACGCGGACCGTTTGTTTCGTACGCTAACTGCGGGCTGCCTTATTATGTTGGTGGCGTAATTGATAAAGAATCGAGTCTTTTGGTTGTAAGCGAGCATTATTTTCGAAATAGGTTAGCGATTGATGTGCGCACCCGTTGTGAAGCAGTAGAGATTTTACGAAAAGAAAAAATCGTAAAGCTCAAGGATTTAGAGACTGGTCAAGTGTCCACGCAATCCTATGATAAACTAGTATTGTCACCAGGCGCAACTGCTGTTCATCCTCCTCTAAGAGGAATAGATTTGCCGGGGATTTTTCATGTAAGGACAATTCAGGATGGTAGGGCTATTCGTGAATGGATAGAACGAGTCGGAATCCAAACGGAAAAATCAAAAGCCAGTGCTGTTGTTGTCGGTGGCGGGTTCATCGGTTTGGAAATGGTTGAAAATCTGGTTCACCGAGGTTTTGAAGTAACGCTTGTAGAAATGCTTGACCAGATACTGCCCCAGATAGACGTTGGGCATGCACGAGTAGTTGAGGCGTATCTGAAGAAGCAGGGTATCCGTCTTGCTCTTGGCGATGGTATAGCAGGGTTTAAGCAGACTGACGGCGAGCGCATTAATGTTGAAACCAAATCAGGGAAAATTTATGTTGCTGACCTAGTCATTCTTGCTCTCGGAGTTAGACCTGACATTACTTTGGCGAAAAGTGCTGGACTTAAAATCGGTGAGCATGGCGGCATTCGTGTTGATGAACATATGCGTACAAGCGATCCTGATATTTTTGCCGTAGGCGACGTGGTTGAGGTGAAAGATTTTGTGACCGGCCAATGGTCATATATTCCTTTGGCAGGTTCCGCTAACCGTCAAGGTCGTATAGCGGCTGACATTATCGCTGGACGTGACTCTTGTTTCCGCAGCTCGCAAGGGACATCGGTTATCGGTTTATTTGGTGCAACGATAGCGTGGACTGGTGTCAATGAAAAGACTCTGCAGCAAATGGGTGAAACTGATTACGAAAAAATTTACCTTTACCCAAACTCGCATGCGGGATACTATCCAGGTGCCAAGCCTTTAGCGATCAGTATTATATTCAGAAGGTCGGATGGGCGACTTCTGGGCGCGTTGGCGATTGGTGAAGATGGCGTAGACAAGCGCATTGATATTCTTTCCGTTATGATTCAGATGGGTGCTACAGTCTATGATCTTGAAGAAGCCGAGCTTTGCTATGCCCCCCAGTATGGAAGCCCAAAGGACCCTGTCAATTTTGCAGGCATGGTTGCAAGTAACATACTTAGAGGGGATTCGCCGCTTAGCCAATGGGATTCAACTAAGGGCTTTCTCTTAGATGTGCGTGAACCAGCTGAACTTGCGGTGGAAAGTGTCCCTGGCGCCGTCAACATACCGCTGGGTCAATTACGATCACGTTTAAACGAACTTCCGCATGATAAGGAAATTAACGTTTTTTGTCGTTCAGGTCAACGTTCCTATATGGCTACGAGGATACTTGTGCAAAATGGATTCAAAGCTAAGAACGTGTCAGGAGGAATACTTACTCTTGCGCACAATTACCAAGCGCACGAAATCTTCAGTCAAAAATAAGCGTCAATCGTAGTCAATTGTTAACAGCAACCCGTGCTCTTAACAATGTTTTAGACAGTAGAATCCTATACTGCTATATTGTGCTTTGTTTATTATCCCTAAATCAAGTAGTATGTAGCTGATGCAGCCTTGAGTTATCCTGAGCAAGCAATCCCATCAAAAACAATCGGTTTCATTATTAACCCCGTTGCTGGAATGGGGGGAGCAGTGGGGCTAAAGGGAACAGATGGCACTGTAATCCTGAAAAAAGCTTTGTCGCTTGGCGCAAAACCTATCGCGTATTCGAGAGCCCAAGCCTTCCTTGAAGAGTTAATTCCAGCCAAAAAAGGCCTAAAATTCATCGTTGGCGCTGGAAGCATGGGAGAAGATGCGGTCACCAAATACGGATTCAGTTGCCAGGTTCTGGGTGAAAAGAAAGCCGAAACCACTTCAAACGATACCCGAATTTATGCAAAAGAAATGGCAAAAGCTCATGTTGACCTCCTTGTCTTCTGCGGTGGAGATGGAACAGCACGGATTATTCAAAAAGCAGTTGACATGAAGGTTCCAGTGCTCGGCGTTCCGACGGGTGTAAAGATGCATAGTAGCGTTTTTGCTGTAAGCCCCAAAGCAGCGGCAAGAGCAACCCTCCGGTACCTATGGGCTAGTTTGCCTTTGCGTGAAGCTGAAGTTATGGATGTTGATGAAAAAGCCTTCCGAGAAGGACACTTATCAGCCCAACTATACGGGTACACATTGACTCCTTATGAACCTGAGTTGATTCAGGCAAACAAAATGGCAAGTCCCATGACTGAAAATGAACTGCGCAACCAAGCAGCAATAGCCATATACGTTATTGAGAACATGCCGCCAAACACTGTTTACGTTGTTGGACCTGGCACTACGACAAGAACGATCGCTGACCTTTTAGACGCAAAAAAAACCTTGCTTGGCGTTGACATTTTCTTTAACAAGAAAATAATTGCAAAAGACGTGAACGAAAAAAAGATACTGCAAGCAACGAAAGGAAAATCTGCAAGAATAATCGTTACTCCCATCGGAGGGCAAGGCTTCATCTTTGGACGAGGAAACCAACAAATAAGCTCAAAAGTAATCCGCCAAATAGGAATGGATAACATTGTCGTGGTTGCAACTAAGGGTAAGCTTGGCAGCCTGAAAAGCCTCAGAGTTGACACAGGCGACCCAAACTTGGACGCTGCCTTTAAGCAGAGAAAACAAAAAGTAATCATTGACTACGGCGTCGAAGAAGAAATGAATTTAGATTAAATTTTAATGCCGTTACTGAAGAAAATTGAAAATTGAAATAAATTTAAAAAAGTTATTTTTGTTTAGGTTTTAAGAGGTTAGAATATTTAAATTAAATTATTGAAAATTTCATTGTTTACTCCAATAAGAGGTGGCGCTCACTTTATTAATTTAGGAAAAAAATGCGCGCTCCCTGGAGGTGGAAACAGCTATTGGCATGCTTTTGGCAAGGCTTAAGTCTACCTTTCAAAAGAGGTTTTCTGAGGTCTTGTGTCATCTTGTCCCGCTAGGACTCATCTCCCACGCTGGGGCTAACTCATTAGAAACGATACCCCCTTTCCAACAAAAGCTTTTAATTTAGGGGTAAGCCAGCACGCCAAGCAAAATTTTAAAACAACTTTTGTAATACTGTATTATATGAATAGACCATTGAGTAAACGAAATGCACTGGAGAGAAAGGAACAAGAAAATCTAAAAACTTTGTTTACTTTGATGGCATTAAGCGGTAATAGCGATAGAGAAATTGCCAAACGTTTGGGAATAAGCCACACATCTTTGTCTCGAAGAAAAAAGAAGCTTGAACAAGAGGGCTACATAAAAGAATACGTTCCAGTACCTGATTTCTATAAAATTGGGCTAGAGGTTGTTGTGCTTTCGTTAGCTTCAACTACTGATATAGTAACACCAATGCAATTTAGCGAAGCTGATGAAGTGGCTCACAGCCATCCCGAATTGCTGTGCCTCCTCGTAGATCGCGGCATGACAGGAACACAATGGTTCGCTGTAACTGCTCACAAGGATTATGATGATTTTATAAAGTTCTCAAAGATGGTTGATAAAGAATTATCGCTTTTGCATAAATTACCATCCCTTGAAGTACATAGCTTCATGTTTCACACGGATAAAATGTGGCCAAAACCATTTTCATATCGAAACTTGGGATCAATATTTCAATCGGCTAAACCAGTGAATCACATAGAAAATAATACATTTACGAAGAAAATAACGCCTGTTGACGCTTAAAATTGATACACAACATTATTGCTATTTGGAAAACCTAAAACTTACTGAACTTGTTACTATTTAATCTTGAAAAAGTTTCGTTTAAGAAAATAATTCAGGCCTCTTAATTCTCCATCATGGAAATTTGTTCCAATTCTTATTACTTTTATTAAATTGAGTTTTAGACTTTGCACTTTTTTATCAAAAATAGGGTCAAAACCGCACCTGTGGCAACTAAATTAGCAGATTTGCCTTATTTTGTCTCAAAATCTGAAACAGGCTCATATTTTAACCTTAAATATTAAACAGACCTTAATATTAACTTGTTTCAAAGACATAAAGTAATAGGAGATAGAAAAATGAGTGAAACTAAAATTGAAGACCCGAAGAAATACGATGGATTGCATAGATGTATTTGCGGTTTCTGTAGTACTGGATCATGTCAATTGCTTGAGACTGTTGAGAACGGTAAAATCACTAAAGTTGAGCCTGATTGGGAAAGTCCGTTTAATCCTGGGCCTTATTGTCAGAAGTGGAAGTACTCTGTAGAGTACATCTACCATAGAGACAGACCCATGTATCCGTTGAAGCGTATTGGCAAACGAGGTGAAGGGAAGTGGCAAATAATATCGTGGGATCAAGCTATTTCGGAAATTGCTGCTAAAGTAAAGGAAATTGTAGCAAAGTATGGCGCCGAATCTGTATGCGGCATTAGCGGCACTGGTCGATCTGCTAACCTAGGTCTTGGCTGTGCGCCTTTCCATGTGTTATTGGGCAGCCCTAACTTTGGGCCTGTTGCAGCGACACACTGAGCTGGACCCACGTACCAAGCCTTAGGATTAGGCTATGGCGTGGGATTAACATATGCAATGATGATTCCTGGTAAGACCAAAGGTATCTTTGCGATTGGAACGAATCCCAGTGAATCTTGGACATATTCATGGCCTGGCTTTGTTGCAGCAGTCGAGGGTGGCGCGAAAATGCTCTGCGTCGATCCACGCTATACTGAAACTGTTAGAAATTCTGAATTATGGTTGGCGATTAGGCCTGGAACTGATACCGCTCTTATGCTGGCTATGATGAATGTCCTCATCGAGGAGGATTTGTACGATCATGAGTTTGTGGAGAAATGGACCTTTGGATTTGATAAGCTAAAGGAACGTGTTAAGCAGTATACGCCTGAGAAGGCTGCGGAAATAACTTGGATTCCAGCTGAAAAGATTAGAGAAGCAGCCAGATTCATAGTGAAAAACCGTCCATGCACGTTCCCATACGGCTACGCAATTGAATCATCAGGCAGGAACTCCATGAGTAATGTGCGATCCAAATATATGCTACCAGCGCTAACAGGCAACATCGACATAGAAGGCGGCGAATACTTACACGCAAAACCAAAATTCCGCACGGGAAGTGAAGCGTTTACAAATATTCTTATGGAGTCCGATCCAAGTTTCATGATGAAACAGATAGGTTCGGACAAATATAAAATGCTGACTGTTCCCGGTGGTGGCGCCATTGGTATGGCAAGCATGGCTAGAGGATATTGGAAGGGCCCTGGAAGCGCTGGACCATTAGCTCCAGTTTTCCCTGACCTAATAGATGCAATGATAACTGAGAAACCATATCCGATCAAGGCGATGATTTGCGGTGAAGTAGGTCCGATGAGAGGTTATCCAAATATCAAAAAGGCTTATGAGGGCATAAAGAAGCTTGAACTCTTCGTGTACATTGAATGTGCTCAGATGACTCCTGAGGCTATGATTGCAGATTATGTGCTGCCTGGCACCAGTCAATTTGAGAGGCCTTCTGGCTACGCGACTGTTTCATGTCAGGGGAATATTGAGTTTGAGATTGCTGGTGATCGTGCATTGCCTGAGAAAATACCTGGACTGTGGGATCTAAGAGATGACGCACTGATATATCGCGATCTTGCGGTTGCCGTGGTTGGTAAGGAAAGAGTTGATAAAGCCTGGACTTGGAAGAGTTTGGAGGAATTTCAGGACTATTTCTATGAGCCAACTGGCTGGACGCGTAAGCAAGTTAATGAGGAATGGAGGGGTGTGCCGCCATGGGAGCCAAGGTTCAAGAAGTATGCGGAGCTCGATTCGGAGACGGGAGAGGCGGTTGGTTTTGGTACTCCTGAGGGCAAGGTTGCGTTCTACTCAACCATTCTGGAGGAGCTTGAGTACAATCCGTTGCCGTATTATGTGGAGAATGCGTGGACGCCAATCAGCGCTCCTGATATAGCCAAGGACTACCCTTTAATCATGACTAGTGGTGCCAGATTCCAAGAAGCACACCATGCTGAGCTACGGCATATTAGTTTAATGAGGCATTTGCGTCCTGTTCCGCGTGTGAAGATGCATCCTTTGACAGCGCGCAACATGGGTATTGGAGATGGTGAATGGGTTTACATCGAAACTCCCGTTGGTAGATGCAGACAGACAGTAAGATATGACTTTGGTCATAATCCAAAAGTTATTGATCCTGAGCACAGTTGGTGGCGTCCTGAGCTACCAGGTGAAGAGCCAAGTCTTCACGGATGGCTAGATTGGAACATCAATCAAACAATCCCAGACGACCCTGAACAGCTAAGTCCAGAACTTGGAGCTTGGTGCTTCAAAGTAAACCTTGCAAAAGTGTACTCAGCGAACATTTCCTAGCCGACCCCACAACAATTCCCTTTTTTCTTTTTTAATGCAATGACGTTAGAGTAATTGTCGATGGAACTTGAATGCTTAGTGCTGAGCCTGATTAGCTGTAAATACTTGTTATGGAAAATTTGTATTACCTAACAGTTTAAAGATAAATAATGTAGCTTATCCATTTACCGGAGGACCATTGGCATTTGAATTTGTTATTTATGAACCTGATGTTGTGCCGACGAAGTTAAAAGTCACTTCATTGTTGCTGCTGGTGTGCATGTATCGGCTAATAGTTGCAGAGACGCTTGTGGGTGAGATTGTTAGACTGAATACTATGGTGTTATTCCAACTTATGTTGTTGTGCTATTTCAAGTCGGTATAAGAATAAGATTTATGAATTTCATCTTGCAGTTTTTTCTTAGCAAGGCTAAATTTTACTTATCTTAAGAAAATGAATATAACTTGAGACGACAATATTTTACCCCTAAAGAGGTTAGTCGGTTGATTCCAATTAATTTGCCCAAAATCGGAGAAGAAGAAGTTCAAGCAGTTGTTAAAGTTCTAAGAAGCGGAATGTTAACAAGCGGACTTGGAGCGGGGCCAATGGTCACCGAATTCGAACGCAACTATGCCAAGTTCGCGAGCGTTAAACATGCCATAGCAATGAACACTGGAACCGCTGCCTTGCATTCTGCCGTTGCAGCTATGGGTGTAAAGCAGGGCGATGAAGTAGTATTGCCAAGCTTCACTTTTGTAGCAACAGCAGAAGCAGTTATCTTAGCTGGAGGAAAACCCGTATTCACCGATATAGACTCTGAAACCTTCAATCTTTCTCCAGAAGCAGTGGAAAAAGCGTTAACCAAGAAAACTAAGGCAATATTACCTGTGGATCTTTATGGGTATAGTGCTGATATGAAACCCCTTCGAGAGATCGCTTCTAAACATGGTCTGGCTTTGATTGAGGATGCAGCGCAGGCTCACGGTGCAACTTACAATGGAAAACCCGCTGGCAAGTTTTCCGATGTCGCATGCTGGAGTCTGTATGCAAGCAAGAACATTACTACCGGCGAGGGCGGAGTCATCACTACAGACAATGATGCGGTAGCTGAAACTTTAAAGATGATTAGAACTCATGGTGAAAAAGCCAAGTATTCATCAATGATGCTGGGAAACAATTACCGCATGTCTGAAATTCAAGCTGCCATAGGCATCGTGCAACTGGAAAAGTTGCCCTCCTTTGCTGCCAAACGCCGACAAAACGCAGAACAATTAACAAAAATCCTGTGCAAAAACAGTTGACTTCAACTGCCTTCCGAATCGAAGAATCAGTTGCATAGCTGGTACCTGTACACTGTCCGACTAAAGGATGGCACTGAAGCAGAACGCAACAAAATAGTTGATGAACTGCACAACAAAGGCATAAGCGCTGAAGTTTACTACATTAACCCTGTCCATCAGATGCCGTTTTACAAGGAAAACTTTGTTAGTCGCAAACTTCCATGCACTGAAAAAGCTTCAAAAGAAGTGTTCTCTCTGCCGATTCATCCAGGAGTCACCGATGAACAAATAACGTTTATTGGAAAAACACTTTTAGGGCTTTTATAGCCTGAAAACACTTTTTTATTCGCACTGGTTTCAAGGTTGATGGCAAGATTAGTGTAAGAGTTAAATATGAACTTCCGCACTAGATTTTACTTGTCAATATAATTTATTGATAATTTTCTGTTAAGGATGCATGAAGAATTTGGGTAATGAAGAAGATATTTCACGCATAAAAATTAAGTTTGTAATTGAAGGTTTAGGAGAAGCTGAAGGCGAATTAGTAAGGTTTTTGGCTCCTAGAACAATTGACACTTTAGTTCGTAGGCTTCCAGTTGAGGGCAGATCTGCTCTATACAAAGAGGAAGTTTACTTTGAAATCCCAATAAAAATGGGTGAAGAAAAAGCAAAATCTACAGTGGAAACTGGTGCTATTGCTTTTTGGCCGATAGGCAGCGCATTATGCATATTCTATGGCAAATCGCAACCTTACAGTCCAGTAAGTATCCTTGGCAAAATAAGCAAAAACCTTGAGATCTTTAAGCAGGTTAAAAGTGGTACTGCAATAAAAGTAGAGTTGATAAGCTAAAAATTCAATGAGCTGTCTTTCCACATCTGCAAAAGTTTTTGGCATTCTTCTTTTATGTTTTGGTCTTTGCTTTTCTCGTTAAGCTTTTCTAAAAACTCGATGCGTTTTGTAACTGACCTTTTTTCAGCGTTGCCACCGTAATACAGTTCGCCCTCCAAGTATTCTTTCGTTTGGTGAGCTTTTTGAATGAATAGGCTTGCTGCGTCAACCGGATTTTCTACTGCAAAATTGTTTGTCCAGATGGCGACTTCTGTTTCTCGAAGTTGAGTTATACCATCAATCTCGATAATTTGCCTGATGTAAGTCCTTAAAAAATCGTAGTACCCAGCTGTTTTAGTCAATTCCAAGGCTTGATTAACTTTTTCTTTAAAACTTTGACTTCCTTCAACCGTTAAAGTGTGCTTGTAGCCTTCATCTAAAAGTTTTTTAGCCTTTTTTACTTCAGCAGTAGTGTAAACTTTTTCAGGAAATTTTTCCAAACTGAAGTAAACCTCCAAAACCAAATAAAAATTATATTAAAAATCGTGGATAGATTAGGCGGCTGCAGGTTTGTAAATTTTTATGTTGTGGCTTCCAGATACAAGTTGAACTGAACCGTTTGCTTCAAGTTGCTCCAAGAAATCCTTGGCAATACTTATTCTGATGCCGAATTTTGTTGCGACGGCGTAAGGTGTTAAAACGTTCATCTTCTTTATTTCACTAACTATTTTGTCATTTTTCGCATCTGGAGATACAATGCCTATGGATTTTCTTTCTTTTGGCGGTGCTGCTGCTTTATCTTTTTTCTTTTCTTTTCCTTTTTCATCATCGTCTGTCTTAGCCTGTTGCTTTTCCATCTGTTTTATGCCGAGCTTCTTTTTTCCACCCATATCTTTTCAACCTTTCAAGGGATTTTCTTGAAATCTAGAATGTTTGAGTTATTTCAACCTTATGCTTCTCTTTCCATTCTTTGATTGGAATGCCAAGTTTCTTTTCCACGGAAGCTCTATGTATGGAATTCATTGTGCAGAATGGAATTATCCTGCCATCTGGAACAGCGTAGTGTATTAGGCATCTTTGGACTCTTTCAAGGTCAAAGTTGTATGGATCCATGAAGTGCATTGCTGAAAGCAGGATTGATTGTCTTTGCAGGTCGCCAAGAGACTTATAATCACCCTTGGTTAGCACTCCTGCCATTTTTCTAAGCAAGCTGAATTTTACATACCGCATTGAACCGACGAGTTGAAGCTTAGCTTTGGTTTTGCTTCCTTTGCTTGCAGTTTCATAGACCTTAGCCATGCTCGCCATGAATTTGTCAACGTTTCCGAATTCCGTAACTGGTTTAATCTTGCCATTATCAATTAGAAGGTAAGTTGCAGTGCCACAATGGGGATGCGCAGTGAATTCTAAGTATCTTTTTCCTTTTAGTGCACCTATAGCTTTGGATACTGGAACAACCGTGGGCACAGGATAGAAGTCTGAAACTTTTATTACGCCTTTTGTTTGCTCCTCAACCAGATGCATGAAATCAGGAATAGTTATGCGCATTTTCTCTCGATCCTTCTGCGGTAGCCTTCCGCAAAGTGAAACTGGCTGCACATTTATGCATCTAATTACATCAAAGTTTTTAGCTGCAAAATTAATTATGTCGCCCAATTGGCTATCGTTTACGCCTTTAACCAGGGTGACTACCAGGACGACGCTGGAGTATCCTGCTTGACGAAGGTTTTCAATGGCCTTCATCTTTATATCAAGTAGATCAACACCGCGTATGAACTTGTAAACATCCGATGTTAACCCGTCGAATTGAAGATAAATAGTGCTCAAGCCTGCCGCTTTCAATTCTTTACAATAATCAACACTTTGTGCGAGTCGAAGCCCATTCGTGTTTACTTCCACATGCTGAAAACCAAGTTCTTTGGCTTTTCGAATCATTTCCGGAAGGTCTTTGCGGATTGTCGGTTCCCCGCCAGAGAACTGAAGCGCCGTGGCTGCAACAGGCTTGTTGGCTCGAAGGTTCTCAAGCATTCCTATAATCTGCTCTTGAGTTGGCTCGTAAACGTATCCTGCCGCTGCAGCGTTAGCAAAGCAAATTGGGCAGGTAAGATTACACCTGTTCGTTAAATCGATGATTGCAAGGGCAGTGTGTGATTTATGCTCAGGGCATATACCACAATCGTTTGGGCAACCGTTCACTTTTTTTGTGCGAGGGTTCTCTAATCCATCGCCTTCGCTTCTGAACTTTTCTGCCCGCATGTATTGTTCATAATCAGACCAGTATAACTCTTCAAACGCTCCATGTTCGGGGCATTGTTTCTTGATGAAAACTTTTCCGTCGTTTTCAAAGATTGTTGCGTCTAAAACTTTCAGGCATTCAGGGCAAATACTCTTAGTGGTTTTTATATCCTTCATTTGTTTTGCCTTCTAGTGACTTAGCTCTTTCGAAGTGTTTAAGAGCATATCGATTAAATAATAAAAGGTTTCCACACGTTTACTACGGTGATTTGGGGGATTTGAATGTCAATAGACAAGAATACCCGTGAAGTGCTGCAGGAAATGGGTTTAAACGCCTACGAGATTGACGCTTACATAACTTTACTGATAGGTGAGGAAATGACAGCGATGAAAATAAGTAAAGACGCCGCTGTTCCTTACTCAAAAATTTACGAAGTGCTTAATTCCCTGAAAGAAAAAGGCTGGATAAAAAGCAGCGAAACCCGCCCGTTCAAGTATTACCCTGTTCCACCACTCGAGGCAACGCAGTTCACGAAGCTTAAGCTGGAAGACAAATTCGCTAAATGGGAGAATACAGCTGCTGAGGAACTTCAACCATTGTATGAAAAACATGAGTTGGTTGAACGACCTGATATTTTGATACTTCGAGGCCAACAAGCGGTTTTAACTAAGCTTGAAGAAGCCTTTGCAAAAGCCACAAAAGAGGTTGTTGTTGCAGCGCCTCAATTTGCCAAATCCATAATTCTAACGGCTAACCCATTGTTGAGCAATGGATTGAAAAAAACTGTCAGCATTAAATTGATGGCTGCAGGTTCAAGTGATGAATGGCTATTCATAAAAAAGCTGAATGCAGTAAACGAGTTTCGACTTAGAGATCACATGTTCGGCGGCGGCGTAATCGTTGACGGCAAAGAAGCTCTGCTTTTTTTAGGTGAAGATAAACCAAGCTTAATTATATGGAGTAACCATCTGGGTTTAGTCGGGTTCGCACGAGAATATTTCCAGTTTCTATGGGACTCTTCAGAGAAATTCTAAATCTTAACTTGGAAAAAAGAAAATAAGGGAAGAACTATGAAGGGAATTAACTGTAAAGTTATTTTCCCATGACTTTTTTTGATGCTATTTCAATGTCTTCTGCTTTGATAGTTTTTCTTCCAGCGTGCATGGCGAAATCTAATGCTTCTTTAGCGATTTTAACGCCAATTTCCTCTAATGCTTTGGCAAGTTCTTTTGCCGCAGCTTCACTTACTCTATCAGCCCCAGCTTTTTTGCATAATCTGTGCATGGGGGCTGCAGCTATTTCTAATTCTGTCATAAGGACTACTCCGTGCTTCTTTTTCATTTTAAAGCAATATTTAAGCTTACCTATGAGAACGATTTGTAATTTACATTTTCTAATCTGACGAATCAGCAATGAGCAAGGGGAGAATGACACGGCACTGCGCGATTCTGACTTGCAACGAAAGAAAATTTTAAAATGCTCAATTGTTATTAATAACGCGCGGAAAAAATGAAGCTGATAGATGCCCATATTCACCTTTCCGATTCTGAGTACACGGGCCACGTAGATGAACTCATAGAGGACGCCAAAGACGCTGGCGTAATAGCGCTGGTTACAAATTCAGTTGACCTTAAAACATGTATCAATGATATGCAACTGGCTGAAAAATATCCAGAATTTGTTTATCCTGCTTTAGGAATTCACCCTTGGAATGTAAAGATGCTGAAAGAAAACGAGCTTGAAGAAACGATTAGTTTTATCAGTGATCAAGCCCAAAAAAGCAGGGTACTAGCGATTGGCGAGATAGGTTTAGATTACAAGTATGAGGCAATATGGAAAGAGCAAATGACAGTCTTTGAAGCCATGCTTCATTTAGCTGAAAAACTTAGCTTACCCGTTATTGTTCATTCAAGGGGAACAACTGATAAAATCGTTGATATGCTTCCATCTTACAATCTTAAACGTGTCTTGCTGCATTGGTTTAGCTATCCAATGGACGCATTGTTCAAAGCTATAAATTACGGATATTATATAACAGAAGGGCCACCTTTAACATACTCAAAGGGCCTTCGAGAAGTTGTTTCAAACACACCGATAACTAATCTGTTGACAGAAACCGATGGGCCGGTGACTTATTGGAAACGCCCCTATAATGGGCAATTAACTAAACCCTCTTTTATTCGTTCAGTCGTTGAGTCAGTTGCTGGAATAAAAAAGATTCCAGTTGAAGAGGCTGCTGAGCAAATAGTTAGGAACTTTGAAGCTTTCTTTAACATAAAAATCCATTAACATCAACATCAGGTTCTTTAATGCTTTGCTTGTATAATTAGACTGAATTTGTTTTGATTATGCGCAACCTATAATTAAGCCTGTATTCTATTGAAAGTTGCTTTTACGCTAATAAGCGTTGGCAAACAAACAAGCGATGACGGAGGAATAATACTGGGAAAGGTTAAGACTGAACAGATTAAAAGACTCGGGAAGGCGCTAATGGCGCGTTTTCCAGACAAATTTGGCACTAACTTTGACGAGAACAAACGCACGGTTAGCTCGTTAACAGAAGGCGCAACGGTACGTGTAAGAAACCAGGTTGCTGGATACATAACACGCACTAATGCATTAGCTCAAACCGGTTCTAGAAAGAGAAAGTGACGTTGAAGAAGAAATAGAAACATCCGAATAAGCTGGATGAATGGAAAAGAAATTTTCATGATGGACGCTTACAGAAAAGGATGGGCGCTTCGTTACATTCGTGAAGCAAAGGCTGAACTGGAAGCAGCACGAAAAATGCCTTATATGGCATCCAGCCTAGTGCTTGAATCCATCAGAAAAGCCAGAAGCGCCATATATTATAGCTTGGGTGAACCCGCATTTATTGAAATTTTGGTTCGAGAAGAATCTCTCAAGCAACCGCTCACCAAAGACTCCGTTCTGCGCTTCCTAATGGAGATCGAATCAATTACCCAGCAACTGTCTCAATTGGAGGAAGTGAACAGCGATCTTATGGTGAAGCAAGCTGGTACACTTTTAGGAATCGCAACAGACATAGTTGAAACCATAACCGAAGAGAAAATAGAAAATTAGTCTCACGTTTCGATGTTAAACGGCAAATAATTTTTTAACGAAGTGGCTTCTAATTTAAAGTGAGTAAGAAAAACAGATGTCCGTTACTGTAAAGTTCATCGGTGAACTTAGTCTTCTTTCAGGAGAAAAAAAGCAATCTTTCAAATGCACAAAAGGCTCATCGATTATTGACTTTATAAACGCAATTGGCCAAGAGAAACCCGCGTTAAAAAATAGTCTAATAGACACGGGTCAAGTTGAGCCTAAGCCTAACGCGTTAATTCTCGTTAACGGCAAAGAAATAAGTGTACTTGGCGGTCTATCAACAAAAATTAACGCTGGAGACGAAATAGTCTTTATCCCCGTGGTTCACGGAGGCTAAACTTAATTGATTACTTTAACTAGCGATTTCAGTCTCAAAGACCCCTACGTAGCCCAAATGAAAGCCACGATACTAAACATTAACCCTGAAGCCAAAATAATCGACATAACCCATGACATCGAAAAATTCAACACACGCCAAGGTGCATTCATCTTAGCCTCAGCCTCATCTTACTTTCCAAAAGGAACCATTCATTTAGCAGTTGTTGACCCAAGCGTTGGAACAAAAAGGCGCCCAATACTCATACAAACAAATGAAAACTTTTTCATAGGACCAGATAATGGCCTTTTAATTTTAGCCGCAAAAAGTCAAGGCATCAAGCATGTATATGACCTGACAAATCCACAGTTTATGCTACCCAACGTTTCAAGCACTTTTCATGGAAGAGACATTTTTGCACCAGCAGCCGCCTATTTGGACAAAGGTGTAAAACCCACCGAGTTCGGCAATGAAATCTCCGATGTTATAGAACCTGATTTTCTCAATGTCCAGCGAAAAAACGGCGCATTGCTTGGTGAAGTTTTGTATATAGATTCATTCGGCAACATAATAACAAATATCAACTGTAAAGAGTTTAACCGAAACGAAGCTAAAGACGCAATTAAAATTAAATTAAAGAATCAAAACTTTAGAGTGAATATGGGTAAGACTTATGCAGATGCTAAACGATATGAAGCTCTTTTATTGGTTGGAAGTCATGGATTTTTGGAAATTGCCCTAAATCAAGGAAGCGCGTCAGAAAAGTTGAAAGTAAAAGTTGGAGACCGTGTGGAACTTCAAATAGCTTAAATGCTTGGATTTTGTTTGGCAAACCTAATTACTCGACTAATAAGCAATCAAGAACTTGAATAATTGAGTAACTGGCTTTTATTGATTAAAGAATAAAGTACGAGCTGCTGACCTGCAAGAGATTCATCGTTGATTCAGCAAAGCCTTAAAATGGTTATCTGCCACGTTAGGGTTAAGGCGCTAAACTTGAGAACCATAGCCGATTTGCATATTCATGGTCGTTACAGTCGAGCAACAAGTAACCAGATGAACTTGCCTGAGATTGCCCGTTATGCCAAAATTAAAGGTTTACACGTTGTAGGCACGGGTGATTTTACTCATCCGAAGTGGCTAAAGGAAATAAAAGAATCCCTATCTCCCATTCAAGATACCAACCTCTACTCAGTCGTCAGTAACCCTGACTTGCCCATCAGATTTATGTTAACTACTGAAGTTTGTACAATCTTTAATTTCAAAAACGAATCTAAAAAAATTCATCATGTAATCTTGACTCCCAGCTTGGAAACAGCCGAACAGGTTAATGATTCTCTTAAGCGTTATGGTGATTTAGCTTCAGATGGCAGACCAATGCTGAACATGACTGCACCGCAACTCGTTGAGGAAGTCATGGCTATTTCAAATGAAAACTTTATTTTTCCTGCCCATGCTTGGACGCCTTGGTTTAGCCTTTTCGGCGCGTTCAGCGGGTTTGACAGCATAGACGATTGCTATCAAGATATGACTAAGCATATTCATGCACTTGAAACTGGTTTGTCATCTGATCCACCGATGAATTGGCGTTTAAGCACGTTGGATAGGTTTGCGCTTGTTTCAAACAGTGACTGCCACAGTTTTTGGCCGTGGCGTATCGGCAGGGAAGCTAACGTTTTTGAACTTGACAAATTAAGCTACAACGAAGTTATCGGCGCAATTAGAAGTAACGATTCGAAACGTTTCAAGTTAACTATTGAAACTGACCCGGCTTACGGAAAATACCATTGGACTGGACATCGAAACTGCAAAATAAGCCTATCTCCTCAGGAGGCAATAAAATTCGGAAACGTTTGCCCAGTTTGCCGTAAAAAACTAACTAAAGGCGTTGAGCAACGGGTCGAAGAGCTTGCTGACCGCCCATGTGACTTTAAACGTGAGGGCGCACCGGGGTTTTTGCGTTTGCTTCCTCTCTCGGAAATAATTGCTGCTGTATTAGGCTCAGATTCACCGTCAACTCAAGCAGTCTGGAAAATCTACAACATGCTAATCAACAAATTCGGTGATGAATACACTGTTCTCATCGACATTCCAAAAGAACTGTTAGCTGCTACTGTTGACATCTCTATCGCTGACGCGATTGTTAAAGTGCGCGATGGCTTGGCTAAAGTGGCGCCTGGTTATGATGGAGTTTACGGGCAGCTTGTTTTAGCACCAAATAACTCGGCACCGCAAACTGACTTGGCACCAAAGCAGACGATTCGGAGAAGAGTTCAACAAATGAACATGGCTGATTATTGGTAACCATGGATTTTCATGGAAAAATATGTGTATATCTGCATAACAGTTTAACGATAATGCTTATTTAGCCGTGGCAAGTGTGCAGTATCTCTAAGAGAGGAATTACTTTGCTGGTAGTGAGCGAAAAGAAGCCAAATCCAATCCTTAACAAAATAGATACTGTGCTAACAGAGATTCTGGGAAAAGAAGCAACCCAAATAATATACCAGTACATTGAAGCTCGCTACGCATTAAAACCCAACGATTACGTGGACAGAATTGACATTTTCGCAAAAGGTCTGGAAGACTGCCTTAGCACTGGTGCGCTTGCTGTTGAAGCAAAGATCTTTAACATGACGGACCTATTCGAATAGGCTCTTAACGTGTCATGTGCCATTTTTTTCCAATCTCTGCTTGCATGGCTAACAAAACCATTTTATCTTTTAGCAAATTACTAGTTTATTGTTTTATTTAGTAGGTTGATTAATCTTGGAAGACATTTTAAAGAAAATCATTGATATTGCGGTTCAAAAATTTCAGGCTCAGTACGCTGAAATCCGAGCGCAAACGCTCAACAAGACTATGATTACCCTGAAAGAAGGGCGGGTTGAAGCAGCTAAACAAGGCATCGAAAACGGCGCAGCCTTACGTGTACTAGTTAATGGTTCATGGGGTTTTGCTTCAGTTGGCTCGCTTAATAATGAAATTTTAACAAGTGCTATTTCAGACGCTTGCAAAATGGCTAAAACAGCCAGTCAACGGCTAAAAAACCCGCTAAAGATTGCAGACGCTCAAGTGGTTAATGATCACGTTGTGGCTAAACCGATAAAGAATCCTTCAGAAGTTTTGATGGAGGATAAAATTAAAACTGCTTTGGCGATTAACAATGCAATTTTAGGTTATGATAAACGGTTAAAGAGTTGCACGATTGATTATCTTGATTTAAATGGGTCAAACTTTTTTGCGAATAGTAATGGCTCAAGAATCGAGCAGGATAAACTTTACGTTTGGTCAAGAATAACATCCTCCGCTCAGAGTGATGGCGTCTTTACTTTCATCGCGAAGAAATAGGTTCAACATCTGGATACGAAGTATTTGACGAGCAAACGCCTGAAGTGATAGGTGAAATGGTTGCTAAACGTGCTGTCGAACAATTAAAAGCTAAGTCACCTAAAGGCGGCACGTTTCCAGTCGTGCTCGGGCCAAACGTTGTTGGGGTATTTGTTCATGAAGCTTTCGGACATCTAGCCGAAGCTGATTTGGCATTATCAGGAGGCGTTCTTTCGAATAACTTTGGAAAAAAAATTGGGTCCGACCAAGTAACTTTCTACGATGACGGCACAGTTAACGGAGCATTTGGCTCATTCAAGTATGATGATGAAGGCGTACCAACGCACAAAACACTTCTTATAAAAGACGGCGTAGTTTATGGCTTAATGCATAACCGGGAAACAGCTCATAAATTCAACGCTGAACCAACTGGCAACGCAAGAGCAGAAGACTTCAGAGTTGAACCTATCATTCGAATGCGGAACACGTACATGGATCCACGAGACTGTTCGTTTGAAGAGTTAATTGAGGGAGTTAAATTCGGTTATTACTTCAAAAGCTTCCGAGGTGGACAAGCTAATCTTGACGGCACCTTCCAAGTTGGCATCCAAGAGGGCTATGAAATAGTTAACGGTGAAATAGGCGAACCCGTCCGCGATGCTTCAATAAGCGGCAGCACGCTTGAAACTTTAAACAAAGTAGAAGCTGTGGGAAAAGATTTCACTTTATGGCCGGGAAGATGCGGAAAAGGCCAAACCGCCTTCATATGCGATGGTGGACCGCACATTAGAATTAACGAGGTGGTTGTCGGTGGCAACGCTTGAAAAAAACGAAATGCTGCATCTTGCAGAAAACGCTGTTACGTTGGCTTTGAAAAAAGGCGCCCAAGACGCTGAAGCCTACATTTATGATGGGCAAGCAACAAACATTGGAATTGACCTTGGACAAATCAGCAAAACCAACAAGATAATAGACCATGGCTTAGGCATCAGAGTATCCCTTAACAAAGCAATAGGTTTTGCATATACTAACATAATTAGTGACCAGAGTGCTGTTGAAAAAGTTATTTTGAATGCGTTAAGCGCCGCAAAAGCAAGTAAGCCTGACCCTGATTGGCATGGTCTTCCACAAAAGGATTCCTTCAATAGTGCAGAAGGTACTTTTGACGGTAAGATCCTTGAGCTTCAATCGGAAGATTTGGTTAATATCGCGCAGCTTATGCTGGATGCTGCTGGAAACGTGGATAAGAAGGTTTTCCCGATTGAGGGCGGAGTTGGAAATGCGTACATTTCGAGCGCCATTGCCAATTCAAATGGGATTTCTGGTTTTGACAAGGGAACTGTTATTGAATGTAGTTTGGCAGCGGTAGCTAAAGAAGGAAATACGGTGACGCCGGCATGTTTCGAATTTAACGCGGCAAGAAATTATGACGTTAACCCTGAATGGGTTGGAAGGCAAGCTGCAGAACTCGCAGTTTCGGCTTTGAAGACAAAGCCGGTTGAAACAAAAACGACCACATTAATTCTTACACAGTTTGCATTGCAAGAACTATTGTATTATACGTTAATCAACGCCGTTAAAGCGGACAGCGTCCAGAGAGGTCAATCTCCATTTAAGGATAAAATCGGAGAAAAAGTTGCTTCAGAAAAACTCACAATCTACGACGACGGCTTATTCAAGGCTGGTCTTCGAACATGGCTTTTTGACGGTGAAGGCGTTCCCCACCAAAAAACAACCATAATAGAAAATGGGGTTCTTCGCAACTTTCTGTACGACAATTACTGTGCTCAAAAAGACGCCAAAAAAAGCACCGGCAACGCGTCAAGAGCCGGCTACCTATCAACGCCAAGCATAGACACGACAAACTTCTACATAACGCCTGGAACAAAATCATCCGACGAAATGCTAGCTGAACTAGACGATGGCTTAATAATATACTATTTGCAAGGTGCCCACAGCAGTAACCCTGTCAGCGGCGACTTCTCAGTTGTCGCTACACCAGCATGGAAAATAAAGAATGGAGAAAAAACACACTGTTCACGAGGCATAATGCTTGCAGGCAACATTTTTGAAGTGCTAAAAAATGTGACTTTAATCGCCAATAATGAACGGCAAATGGGACAACTGATTTCTCCATGGGTTCAAGTTGAAAACGTTAAGGTGATAGGAAAATAGCTTTTTAATCTATGCCCAGAAGCTTTTTGAGTACTCGCTTAAAACTCCTTCATATATCCCTTTAGTTTGTTGTGCAATTTTTATCCAATCGTATTTTTCTAAGACTCTTCTGTAAGCGTTTTCCCTTATGCGTTCCCTGTACTCGGAGTCAAGCAGGATTTTTGTTATCCCCCAAGCTAAGGAGTCAGGATTGTTCGGGTAAACTTTAACTCCAGTTACATCGTGTTCAACGATTTCTGATAAGCCTCCCGTGTCAGAAGCTACCACAGGGCTTTTTGCAGCCATAGCTTCCAATGCAACTATGCCGAAAGGCTCAAAGAGCGATGGCACAACTGAGACATCGGCGACTTTCTGCAGTCTAAGTAGAGTTGCTTCATCTATGAAGCCTTCAAAAAGCACTTTGTGTTCTAGTCCCATGCTTCGAACAATATTTAGTAATTGTTCCTTCATGTAGCCGCTGCCTACGATTATGAATTTAGCATTAGTTTTTTGCAGAATCTTTGGTACGGCGTTGATTAAAATATGGATTCCTTTTTCGTAAACTAACCTGCCGACGTATAGCACGATTTTTTCTTCTGGCAATGCAAACCTGCTTCTAAAAGCTTGTAGTTCACCGTCAGATTCCTCGTAACACTGGGTATTCACGCCGTTTGGAATCATGACTAACTTATCATTTGGAAGACCGAAAGCCCATTTTACATGTTGAATCATGTAGTCGCTGCAGCAAATTACTTTCCATGCTTCATACGTAAGCCAAGCTTCAGTTTCATGAATCATCCTTTCAGTACCGGTGCGTACACCGTCTCTTCTTCCCATTTCTGTCGAGTGCATAGTAACCAGTAGTGGTTTTCTAAAGACATGTTTCAATCCAATTCCTGCTGTTGCTACAAGCCAATCATGAGCGTGGAAAACATCAACATTTCCAATCTTTCTCGTTATAGCAGCTGTTTCTCTCTGCATGTTTAGGTTCATAAGATAAACCCAGGTTGCAAAGTCAGGTGAAGGATTCTTGTATGAGTCTATACGGTAAACCTCTACATCATCGATTACTTCGTACGGTTTTGCTCCTGGAAAATCACAAGTGACAACGTAGACTTTAACGCCTTGTTTTGCCAGATTTTTGGACAAGAAGTAAACATGTGGCGATATTCCCCCGATTACCCTTGGCGGAAACTCCCAGCTTAGCATCATGACGGTTAACTTGTCTTTCACTTCAAATTAGCCTCCGCGACAGCATTGTACTGTCTTAATACGTCTTTGGTCCAAGAATCTGGGCTTGTAGAAATAACATTAATCTTCTCTTTGGGAACTTTGTAAATTCTAATAATTTCATCTCTCATCCAGTCAGATTTCACGTTTACTTTTTTTGCTTCATAAAAGCCTAGCCACTCAATACTTTTGATAGCCATATTGTAGGAACTGTTTGCTGTTTGTGAACGGTGATCCTCTAAACTTTCAACCGAATAAACAAACGGTATTCCTAAACCGTTTTTCAAGGTTACTGCTGCTGGTATGAAATGCCAGTCCACGACATCAATCAAATCAACTTTCTTATCAGCTTGATAGTAAATGTTAGCTGCAGCCCTTTCCACTTCCTGATTTAAAGTTAAAACCCACGTTAAAACTCCGATGTGTGTGCGAACCGGATTTGACACTCTTACCGCTATTACTCCTGATGGCTCCTCAACGGAACCAGTTAAAAAATCGTGATAAGTAATCACAAAAGTTGCCACTTTGTTTTTGGCCAGCATATTTGAAAGTTCATTGACATACTCGGCAAGTTTACCTACCACTCTAGGTGGAAACTCCCAAGAGAAAATTAAGACACGCATGCTACCACTACGTGAAAAGTGAGCAAACTTTGATAATTCCTCTACCATTAAGATAATACCTTTTTTTCCCTTCGCTGTCTACAAAACTTTCAGCAAAGCCTTCTGACTTGTACCTGTCCAAAATTTCTTCGATTTCGTTCGGTTCATGCTGAAGTATTCTCGCCACTTCTTCACTTCTTCTAGCCAAATCTGCGGCCGTAGCGCATAAATTATGCAGTGTCTGCAATACTTTATCTGGAAAAGGAAGATCTTCCCTCATTTTTTGGCACCGTGCTGACGAAAATATAAGTTAACTAATCTTAATAAAGATTAAACGGTTACAAAAACTAAAATAATTTTGCTGAAGCAAGTATTTGCTTCTGCATTGTAATGTAACGCTTTTTTACAACTGCAATTGTTCTTTTTCGAAGTTTTTCGCCTTTCTCTTTTGATGCTTTAATTTCATGCAGTTTAATTGCTAACTCTGTATCTCTTAGGGAGTGCCGAACCCAGTTTTCAAAGTCACCGTTGGAAATGTGAAATTCTATTGATTTGGCATCGACGGTTCTTAAGTTTTTCATAAAACCCTTAAGGCTCCATGTAATATTACCCGTATAATATTCTTTTCCTATGCCAGTGTAGAACATGAAAGGCTCGTTTGCTGTTAAAACTATCAACCTAAGTCTTGCCTCAAAATCATTAAGCAACGTCTGTGCTACAGCAAATGCATCCATAGGCGATTCGTAAGGACTAAAGTAGGAGTGAACTTCACCTGGTCCTCCGCCTGCCGTAAACATGTAGTATAAGTGATCGCTAGTTTGAAAGTCACGCCATAATCTTAAGAATTCGCCGTCATCCGCTTCTTTTATGAGAGGCTCTAATCGACGTAGAGAATTGTAGTACGCCCATTGCATAACGTTGCCGAGCCAACCAGTTTGGTCTCTTTGAACATCAGCCCAAGAGACAGTGCCATGTACTTCGGGGGCATCTATTTCACCTGATGGTGAATGCTTTTCAATGACTTCCGACGGCGTTGCCATATTCAATTTGTCGTGCTTTAGAATTTCGTCTGGCAGGTGAAGTAGGAAATTGTGTATGCCTGTTTCCGGCCAATGGTGTTCCCCAAAAGTTTCATAATCAGGAAAAATGTTAACGCATTTCCCCTCAACGCCAGCTAGCCAGCCTGCATATTTATCAGCGGTTAATGGCCATTCAGGCCACCATCTTGCAGAAAACCTAAAGCCGATATCATCAGTTAACTTATAGTTTCGCAGCAGAACACGAATTTTTAGTCCTTTCGGATGGTAAATGTAATTTGGGGATTTTTCGCCGAGGATTTTTTCAACACCCTCAGTGTATATGCCTTTGAACCCTAATGTTTCAACTGTTTTTGCTATCGTATTGTTATAAAGCAGCTCAGTATTTTCAAAAACGCTCGGTGCGTACCCTAAGAGTGATTTGACGGTTTGATTGTGCATTTTTACCTGTTCGATAAACTCTTCTTTTTCTGGGTATAAACTGGAGATCGAATGATAGTACGTTTGATTAAGTAACTCCACTCGTCCTGAAGCGGCGAGCTGTTTAAACGTGTCAAGAAGATCCTTATCGAACATTTCGCACTGCTCAAGGAAAACTCCTGAAATGCTGAATGAAACTTTCACTGGTTTGCGGTCGTTTTTATGTTTGTCTATTTGATCAAGCAGTATCTGGTTTGACGGGAAATAACATTTTCTTGCAGCACGCTTGAATATTTCCCTGTCAACTTCATCGTCAAAATAATACTTGAATAACTCCGTTTTGCTTAAACGTCTAAAAATTTTGCCTTCCCAAAATAAACTGCGCCTTAATCTGTGCGGTTGATGGACTTCAAACACAAATACAATATCAGTCACGATAATAACTGCTCCTCTTAATTAATAATTAAAGACATTTATTTCTAATTTGCCATACAAATTTATTCGAGATTTGATTTTAAAATTTTTTGGCTGATAAATTCAGGAATTTTTTGCGATAAACACCTTTGGGCGCTTGAATGCTAAAAAAGCTGTTGCTATATTGTTTTTCTGCGTAAAATTAATTAAGAGAGATAAGTTCTAACTCATTCACAAGTAATTGGTGAAAGTCAAATGACAATAAAAGTAGGAATTAATGGATTTGGAAGGATCGGAAGGCTTCTTTATCGAGCAGCCATAGAAAAGAAAGCGGACATTGATTTCGTAGCAATCAACGATTTAACAGATGCAAAAACCAATGCACATCTTTTAAAGTACGATTCAGTTCATGGGAAATTTAATGGGACAGTCGAAGTTCAAGGCAACGATTTAGTCGTTAATGGAAAACTTCTCAAAGTCGTCAGTCAAAAGGACCCTGCGGCTCTTCCATGGAAAGATCTTGGTGTTTATTTAGCGGTTGAATCTACCGGCTTGTTTACTAACCGTGAAGGTGCAAGCAAGCATTTAACTGCAGGAGCAAAAAAAGTTCTAATATCTGCGCCAGCTGAAGACCCAGATACAACCATTGTTATGGGCGTTAACAGTGACACTTACGACCCAGTTAAACACAATATTCTAAGCAATGCTTCATGCACCACAAACTGTCTTGCTCCAGTCAGCAAGGTTTTGTCCGACACCTTTGGATTAGAGAAGGCTTTCATGAGCACAACTCACAGCTATACAAACGACCAGAAAGTTCAAGACCTCGTACATAAGGATCTTCGCAGAGCGCGTGCAGCAGCAATAAACATTATTCCAACAAGCACCGGCGCCGCAAAAGCTATCGGTTTAGTTCTGCCAAGTTGCAATAAGAAGATGAATGGTATTTCCTTACGTGTACCAACACCTGACGTCTCTATCGTTGACTTAACTGCTATTTTAAGCAAGGAAGTTACTAAACAAGAAATCAACGATGCTATGAAGAAAGCTTCACAAGGCTCGCTTAAAGGCATAATGGAGTACACTGAAGACCCAATTGTAAGCAGCGACGTATTGCACAGCACTTACTCAGCAGTATTCGATTCTCAGTTAACCATGGTACTTGGTGACAAAGGCAACTTCGTCAAAGTGTTCGCTTGGTACGATAACGAGTGGGGCTTTAGCTGCCGCATGGTTGACTTAATAGAATTGGTCGGCAAGAAAGCGAAGCTTTAAACACCAAGCAAGTAATACTTAAATCCTTCTTTACTTTTTCTTTTTTGGTTTAAATTCACGGAGAGCATTAAAATGGTAAAATTTAAAACTTTAGACGATTTTGACGTTAAGAATAAAGTTGTTTTAGTTCGAGTTGATTTTAACTCAGAAATTGATCCTCAAACAAAGAAAGTTACTAGTGACGTAAGAATAAGAGCTCATGCTGAGTCAACATTAAAAGAACTCGCGGAGAAGGGAGCAAAAGTTGTTGTGTTAGCTCATCAAGGACGAAAAGGAGATCCAGACTTTACACCACTAAAGCAGCATGCCGAAATATTGCAAAAGATCCTCAAATGCCCGGTAAAATACGTTGATGACATTTTTGGAGAAAAAGCAAAAAAAGCGATTAAGGATTTGAAAAGCGGGGAAATCCTCGTTTTAGAAAACGTGCGAGGATTTGACGGAGAAACCAAGAATGGTACACCTGAACAGCACTCCAAATCGGAACTTGTTCAGAATCTTGCACCACTTGCAGATTTATTCGTGAATGACGCTTTTGCAGCAGCACACCGCGGACATGTTTCAATGGTCGGGTTCACAGCAGTGCTACCGAGTTGTGCAGGACGTATTATGGAGCGTGAACTGAAATCTCTTAGCCGCGCTTTAGAGAAACCCGAGAAACCATGCGTTTACGTCATGGGAGGCGCCAAGGCTGATGACTCGCTGGAAATAAGCAAGTACGTTTTAGGCAACGGAATAGCGGATTACGTATTGGTAGGCGGTGTTACTTCACAGCTGTTTCTTGCGGCGAAAGGTGTTGATTTAGGCAAGAAGACAATGGACTTTTTAGCTAAAAAAGAACTTATGCAATTCGTTCCAGGAATAAAAGAGCTCTTGAAGCAGTATCCTGATAAAATTGTTTTGCCAGAAGATGTAGCGCTAGAAGTTGATGGTAAACGCAAAGAGATTCCAGTAAGCAAATTGCCAACAGAACACTCGATATTTGACATAGGAGCAAAAACAGTTGACAACTTCAGCAAAATAATCGCTAAAGCTAAATCTATCGTCCTCAGCGGACCAATGGGTGTGTATGAAAATAAAGAATTTAATTATGGCACAAAGAAAGTTTTTGAAGCCATAGCTAATTCAAAAGGATTCAGCCTTTGCGGAGGAGGAAACACGATTGCAGCCATCGAAGAATACGGGTTATCCAAGAAGATGGGTTACATTAGCACAGCTGGCGGTGCATTAATCGAGTTTTTGATGGGTAAAAAACTTCCAGGCGTCGTTGCATTAGAATCAGCAGTAACTAAAAAGAAAATCTAAACTTTCCTTTTCTTTTTTATTTTATCAAAATTTCTGTACCCAGTTCCTTTATCAGTAGTTTTGCTATATCGCTTGGTTTTTCAGCAACTTTAACGCCTGCATTTGTAAACGCTTCGATTTTGCTTTTAGCTGTTCCTTGATTATTCATTATTATAGCTCCTGCATGTCCCATTCGTTTTTCAGGCGGCGCAGAAACTCCTGCGATAAATGCTACAACTGGCTTTGGATAATGCGTTTGAGATATGTATTGAGCGGTTAATTCTTCAAGGTTTCCGCCTATTTCTCCAATTATTACAATGGCTTTTGTTTGCTCGTCGTCTTTGAACCGTTTTAGTGATTCAATAAAGTTGAATCCGACAATTGGGTCGCCGCCGACTCCGAGGCATGTGGATTGGCCAATTTTTTCTTTGGTTAAATTACTGGCGATTTCATAAGTTAGTGTACCGCTTCTTGAAATCAAGCCTACGTTTCCCGGTGTAAAAACGTTTGCTGGCATCACTCCCAGTTTGCATTCGCCAGGCGTTATTACTCCAGGCGTATTTGGTCCAATTATAGTCACTTGGGCTTGAGTTGCTGTGTAAATCAGTGATATTGCGTCTTTTATTGGTAGGCGCTCGGTGATTATAACGATAGTTTTTATCTTGTTATCTATTGCTTCCATAGCTGCTTCTAAGGCTGATTCAGCTGGCACAAAAATTATGGAGGCGTTAGGCGTAAATTTCTTCACAGCTTCTTCAACCATGTCGAAGACTGGAACGTTATTTAATATTGTACCGCCTTTTCCAGGGGTCACGCCTGCAACTATTCTGGTACCGTATTCCCGCATGAGTACACAGTGATAACTGCCCTGTTTGCCAGTCATTCCCTGCACTATTGTCCTGGTATCCTTGTTAATCAAAATCCCCATTTTGCATTATCCCCTTTTCGTAGTTTCAACCGTAAGCTTTGCTGCTTCCTCCATGCTATCGACAGACTGTATCCCCGCTTCTGTAAGGATTCGTTTTCCTTCTTCCTGATTGGTTCCGGCTAATCTAACAATAACTGGCTTTCTAACGCGATAAACTTTAAGCGTATCAACGATGCTTTGTGCCGCTTCGTCGCAATGAGTCATCCCGCCTAAAATGTTGACAAGAACGGTCTTTGTATCTACGTCGAAGAGCACAATTTGGAGAGCATGCGTTATTCTTTGGATCGTTGCCCCACCACCTAAGTCCAAAAAATTCGCCGGTTTTCCCCCATAATAATTAATGAGGTCAAGTGTAGTCATCTCTAAACCTGCGCCGTTCGCGATAACGCCTATGTCACCGTCAAGTTTAATGTATGATAAATCTTTTTTCAAGGCATAGTTTTCCTCGGACGTTTTTTCCCGTTCAGCAAGCATCGTTCTTGTATTCTCGTTGCCTGTAGAGCGCGTTGTCGTCGATTAATGCGTGTGAATCTAAAGCCGTAAACGTTCCGTCGGTTAATTCTGCTAATGGATTTATCTCAAATAATTCAGCGTCATTTTCAAAACTAGCTTGATACAAATTCTTGATAATGTTTGTTAACTCTAACAGTTGGATTCCGCAGTACCCTAATTTTTTCGCCATTGCAGTTGCTCGATAGGATTTGAAACCTTGTTGTGGATTAATCAATATCTTATTAATTGCCAGCGGATTTTTGCTTGCTGTTTCTTCAACATCAACTCCGCCGTTCGCCGATGCAATAGTAACGTACGATTGTTTTAAACGATCAACAGTTACACCAACGTACAGTTCTCTTTTTACTGGAACCTTTTTCTCAACAAGCAATCTGTTTACAGGCAAATTCTTAATTTCCATACGTAAAAGGGTTGAAGCAGCTTTCTGTGCTTCTTCAATTGAATCAGCAAATAAAATTCCCCCAGCCTTTTGCCTTCCACCGACCAACACTTGAGCTTTCAAAGCATAAGGCGGCGCTAACTTATTTGCAACATCGGCTGTTTGTTTAGCATCAGCTAGCAGTATGCCTTCTGGGACAGGTATAGAATATTTTACAAGAAGCTGTTTAGCTTCAAACTCGTATAATTTCAATAAATACTTTAGGCCTCATTTAATCGTTTCAATGGTGACGTAAGACCGAGTATCTTCTATTCCATCTATCTCGTACAGTTTCTTTAACGTTTCGTCCAGGTTTTCTCTTTCAACAATTATCAAGGCATCTACTTCGCCTGCTATCCTGTATGCCTTGGAAATTTGAAGTTGCTGTATCTGCTCATAAACATGAATTCTTTTTACAGGAGTAACTTTTAAGAGGATGAATGCGGGCGTGGTAGAAACGCCCAGAGCGTTTAATCCTTTTTCAGTGACATCTATGAAGCCTCTGCCTGTGCGTATGTAATCGTTATTCTTTAGTTGACGTAAGTGCACGTTTAGAGCTTGTCTGCTTATTCCCAGTTGATTAGATAACTCATCGTGTTTAACTCTTAACGTGTAAGTGCTTGTGGATTTGCCTTTCTCAAAGAGTGTTCTCAAAAGCTGGTTTGAACGTTTGGTCAGTGGCTCCACAATAACCCTTCTCCTTTGTTGCCTTCAGTAACTTGAACCTTTTAAATTGCAAGGTTACTTAAGAATTTGATGCTTAATCATACAATGATTGTCACAAAAGAGAACTGGATTTTAAACTGTGAAAGAAATCGCTTAACAATCATTCAGTCAAAAACCAAGGAATTACCAAAATGTATTTATGTTCGGAAAAAAAGCTTTAGTGAAGCATAACCTAAAATTAAACTGGGAGAAAGGCTTAGGCGTGACCGAGAACAACACTGTATTCATTGGGAAAAAACCGGTAATGAACTATGTCCTCGCTTGCATCACGTTTTTCCATGGAGGGACTAAGCAGGTCCAAATTAAGGCGCGTGGAAAAGCCATAAGCAGAGCAATTGATGTTGCGGAAGTTGTGAGACGCAGGTTCCTGCCCGATGTGAAAGTTGTTCGAATCGGTATTGGAACTGATCAGCTTCAACAGCAGGATGAAGCACAGCTTACCAATGTTAGCACTATCGAAATAACGCTACAGAGATAATCGTCTTTCGGCCAAGAAAGCTAATGCTGACTCCTAAGTTGCAGGTGAAACTCGGATGAAAACGGAACTATGTAGTTTTTGCTTAAAAAGCGGCATACTATGCCAAAAATGCGCAGCTAAAGTTAAAGCTGGCGAGATAACCGAGTTAGACCTGAAAATTGCTCGTTTACTTCAGTCACTAGAAGAAAAGTATCCTTCATTGCAAAATGTCACATTTTGTAAAGCTGTTGATGTGGGAAAAACTTCAGCCATAATAATTGGTCACGGCGATGTGCCAAGGCTTCTTGGGTACGGCGGAAAAATCATTAAAGCATTAGGCGACGAGACTGGAAAATCCGTTAGAATTCTCGAAAACGGTGTTGACGACCGTAAATTCTTGGAGGACCTTTTTATACCTTTTAGCATATTAACGATTAACACGATTTGGCTTCCTGACGGAACCACTGAAACGCGTGTAATTTTAAAGAGAAAACGTGGCGCACAGTTGCCTTTCGACCTTAAGTCGTTAAAAGAGATTGCTAGTAAAGTAAGAAAAATGTCATTGCGCGTAGAATTCGCTGATTGAAAGGTTGAATTTTATGAAGCTGGATTCCATTGTGGATTGGATTAGGTCTAATTATACAGACACCGTAACGCCAGAATTAGATAATCAAGAAATAACGGTTTTTGGTTGGGTGCAGGATATACGTGACTTAGGCGGAATCCGATTTATTATATTACAAGACAACAAAGGCACCCTACAGGTTACGCTTCCTAAGAAAAAAATTAATCCTGAGGTCCTATCTAAGTCTGAACTTTTGCAGAGACGCTTCACAATCGCCGTCAAAGGCACCGTTAAGAAGACATCTATGACTTCAAGAGGCGTCGAATTAATTCCAAGCCAAATCAAAATCTTAAACGTTGCATCTGAACAGCTTCCACTCGACGTAACAGGTAAAACTCCCGCTAACATCGAAGTCAGATTAGACGCAAGACCGTTGGATCTTTGTCAAGAACAAAACCTAGCTGTGTTTAAAATTCAGCATGTCGCCTTGTCTTCAATACGTGACTTTCTTTTCGAAAAAGGCTTCTTAGAAGTCCACACGCCAAGAATCATCGCGTCAGCAACGGAAGGCGGCGCAGAATTATTCAACGTCGATTATTTTGGTCGAAAAGCTTACCTTGCCCAAAGTCCGCAGTTATATAAAGAGCAATTAGTTCTCAGTTTCGAAAAGGTTTTTGAGGTTGGTCCCTTTTTTAGGGCTGAAGAATCACATACAAGGCGTCATTTAAGCGAATTCACCTCGATCGATATTGAGCAAGCGTTCAGTAACGCCAACGACGTTATGGCTCTACTTGAGCAGGTAATACACCATGCCTGCATGACCGTTCAGGAAAAGTGCCGCAGTCAACTGTCCACATTGAAATACAAGTTTGCAGTCCCAATTTTACCCTTTAAACGGTTAACCTACGATCAAGTCTTAAGCGACCTCAAAAAAGAAGGCGTTGAAGTGCCATGGGGACAAGACATCCCAACAGAAGCTTTCAGAGTTCTAGGCAAACTCTACCCGTTCTTTTACTTCTTAACTGATTGGCCAACCCATTCTAAAGCCTTCTACATTAAACCACGCGAAGATAATCCTGAACTTTGCGAAGGATTCGACTTAATGTGGCGTTACATTGAATTGGTTTCAGGCGGTACAAGAATCGCTGAAAAAGAGCTTTTAATCAAGAGGTTACAGGAAAAAGGCTTGAATCCCGACTCTTTCAACCATCACCTACAGGCTTTTGATTATGGCATGCCCCCTCACGCTGGATGGGCAATCGGCCTTGAAAGACTAACAATGATCCTAACAGGAAAGAAAAACATTCGCGAAGTCACTCTTTACCCACGAGATAGAATCAGGTTAACTCCATAACATGGATAGTGCAATCGGCCAATTTTTTCAAAATAATTATTAACAAGGGTGCATCCACTAGCTAAAGAGGGGAAAGGGAAATGGGCATTAAGAAGTACGTTGCGCCATGCATAGTTATAGCTTTTTTAGTGGTCATTGCTTGTTTCTCGATGACGACCAATGCATGTTCTTTGATAGTAACTCAAGACCAAAACTGTGTCGTCGACAAGACTCAAGGAGCGGCATTCACAGTGCAAGTTAGCTTTACAAACAGTGGAGGCGCGGCAGGTAACTGGTCAGTTAACGCGGCTTTTGAAGGCAATTCATGGTCATGGGCAGGGATTGCACAGAATTTAACGCTTAATCCTGGTGAAACAGAAACATTAGTTTGGAATGGCAACGTTCCATGCTGTGCAAGCATTGATTCAGTTTCAAGACTTATCATTTATTATAACGATTCATTTACAGCGCTTAACTGGTGGATTCAAGTAGTGCCTGATGCAACGCTAAATATCACATCAAGCTCTGTCTGTTAGCTGATCACATACCTTTTCATTGACAGTCTTTATCAATTGGACTGCACAATATCAAACAGAGAAGGTAAACTTGATGAAAAACCAACCTGACTGGCTTAAAGTTTTAGCGGAATGCAAAAACAACGTTGAGAAAAGCATTAAACCTCATCTTAAAAAATTGAATGAACCGCAACCTGACTTAGGAAGAGGCGCTGGTGGAGATCCCATGAAACCAGTCGATTTAGCTGCTGAAAAAGCAATCGTTGAAACTCTCCAAAAAAATAATGTTTCTTTTACTTTGATCAGTGAAGAATCAGGCTTTCTAAAATTCGGGGAAAAACCCGATGAATGCTACGTAACTATCGACCCGATTGATGGAACAACTAACTTGGTCAGGGGTTTGCCATTCTATGCTTCGTCAATAGCGATATCCAGAAAACCCTTCCTATCCGAAGTTTACGCGGGTTCAGTTACAGATCTTTTCCACGATATCACCTACACTGCGCTTGAAGGAAAAGGCGCTTACCGTGACGGCGAAAAAATCAAGCCTTCAAAAGTTACAAGTTTAGAAGAAGCAGTCATAGGCTTAGACTTGAATACTTATAAGGTTAAAGAAGTTGCCCCTCGCCTAACAGACCTAATCGGAAAGACTAAACATATTCGACATTATGGGGCTAACGCGCTTGAACTATGCTACGTTGCCAATGGATTAACCGATGCCTTTGTTGATATCCGAGGAAAACTTCGAACAACTGATGTAGCCGCTGGTTTTTTAATCATCAAAGAAGCCGGTGGGTTGGTTACTACTCCAGAAAATAAACTGTTGAATAACCGGTTAGATCCTAAAGAAACGTTAAAGTTCGTTGCTTCAGGCAACAAGCAAATTCACGAAACAATCCTCAGTTTGGTAAAACCCTAATGCTAATTTTACTTTTGCCACATCCTGCAGCCTTAATAAAAACAGAAAAAACAAAAACTCTCCTCATAGCTGACCCCCATATCGGTTGGGAAACTGCCCTACAAGAAAAAGGCATACATATACCCAGCCAAACGCAAAAGCTCCTCTCAAAACTAACCGTAATCATCAATCAATACAAGCCAAATGAACTAGTTATCCTTGGCGACGTAAAGTACACAGTAATAAAAGCTGAACTCGGCGAGTGGCATGACATCCCCGACTTCTTTTCAGAACTAACAAAAATCATAAGCAACATTTCAATCGTGCGAGGAAACCACGACGCAAACTTAGATCCTCTTCTGCCTGAAAAAGTCGAGCTTCTTCCCGCAACCGGCGCAGTAATTGGGGACGTAGGAGTTTTTCATGGTCACATGTGGCCTTCACCGGCACTTCTAGCATGCAAAACGCTTGTCATGGGGCACGTTCATCCTGTAGTAGTCTTCAAGGACCCAGCAGGCTTTAAGGTTAACAGGCAAGTATGGATGAAAGCGAAATGTAACACAGAACTATTAACCAAAAATCTTCTTCAAAAGCATAACGTCAAAATTGAAGGAACACTTACCGAAACTTTAGAGAAAAACTATAACATTAAGGCTAAGGCAAGGCAACTTTTCATCATGCCGAGTTTCAACGATTTTTTGGGCGGCAGACCCATAAATGAAATGCATCCGCGCAAAGGCGTAGGCAGCGAAGCTTTAATTGGGCCAGTTTTGCGTTCGGAAGCTGTGGATGTGAATGACGCTGAAATTTACATGCTCGATGGCATATACTTGGGAACTTTAAGCCAGCTCAAGAAAATATAATCGCAAATTAATTTGAAAATGTGGAGTTGAACGCTTGCTTTTTTTAATGTGCGTTACGCTTGGTTTGTAACATAACACTTATTGGATTGAAAAACTCAAGAATAATTTGGTGAATGAATTGTCTTCAGATGATGACGATTATCCTGAATGGTTCAAAAAGCGGCGAAATTCTAAAGACCCGTTTTTCGGTGACATAGATGCATTGTTCAATGAAATGGAGAAGATGATGGAAAATGAACTTAAAAATTCACTGAAAAAGTTCCGAAGGATTACGTTAAAGAACGCAAGCTTCCTGATGGCAGTACAGTTAAAGAATTCGGTCCCTTTGTTTATGGCTACAGCATGAAGATTGGGCCAGATGGGAAACCGGAAATTAACAAGTTTGGCAACCTCAAAAAAAGCTTAACTGGTCCAGAAGTAAAAGAAGAACGTGAACCACTTGTCGACACTGTTGAAACCGATACTGAAATCCGAGTTGTAGTTGAGCTTCCAGGTGTAGAAAAAACCGACATTAAACTTCACGGTACCGAAGACTCATTAACGATTTCAGTTGATACACCTCAATACAAATACTACAAGGACGTAGAATTACCCACAAAAGTACAAATTAAGCAAGCAGCCTCGACTTACAAAAACGGAGTGTTAGAAGTAGTAATTCCAAAAGCTGAACCAAAAAAAGATCCAAAAGGAGAACCAATCAACATAGACTAAAAGCGTCAAGACTGTCAATTTTCTCCTGTTAAGCGAGTGTATAAATGAACGACGATAACTCAGAATTAGACACATTAAATGCGATCTGCAGAGAAGCAAAATCAACGGGTAAACTTTCAGGAAACAACCTTACAAGCCTCTACGAGCTTTTTGGTCAGCGATTCACAAGGGCATTAGACGCGTTAAAAGAGAATCGAGTAAAAAAATACGTTTTCAAACCAAGCGGCAGAACAGTTTGGATAGTTGTTGGTAAAGAGCGAGATTACTTGATAATGCCTGAAGCTGAATTCTGCACTTGCGACGACTTTTACTTCAGAGTACTTGATAAGAAGGTTCACATGTGTTACCATCTGCTTGCTCAGAGAATTGCTCAAAATTTAAGCTGGTTTGAAAACTTGGAAGAGCACGATGAGGTTTATGAACAGGTGATGAATGAATGGAAAAAAGCTACTCCTTAAATATTAATGACGTTACAAGAATAGATAAGCTGCAAAGGAGAATATCAATGGACTTAGGTGCTTTCTTCACAGCACTGGAATATATGCTAATGGGTTGCGCATTCATAGCTCTAGTTCTAATTTTCCTATACGCTTATTATGGCGAGGATGAAGAGCAGACAAATCAGTAATCATAGAACCTCTTTTTCCTAACAAATAAGTAAAAAAACACTATGCTTAAAGCAGCAAGTAAAATACCAATTAAAATTAACCAAGTAAGCATTTGGTCCCGCACCGAAAACGATTGGAATAGGACCGATAAAAATTACTGCACTGAAACTTCCTGATTCGACTGCTGAAAGCGGAAGCAATAGCCAAAACAATTATGCCCACAAAAACTAAAAGAAACCCTAAAATTAAGACCCCAAAAAGTCTGCTGGAAAAGCTTATTCCTTCATCTTCGTCGTTTTCTTGGGTATCACTGAGCCTAAGCATGTTTTTTACCCCAAAAGGAAATAATATATTATCATCGCAATCACGAGCACAATCGTAAGTGCTAATGCAAGTATTATTATGTTTTAACTGATTTTTTGTCTGTTCCAAAAATTATCGGGATTGGCCCAATCATGATTATTCCAGCAGCTTAGTTTCGGTTTTGGTTTTTTCGTCTTTGCCTTTACGAATAGAAATTACTGCAACTGCTGCGATTATAAGAATTATTCCTACAATGATTAATGCAGTGCCGAATGTGTAGAGAATTTGTGGGTCCATTCTTTACTACAGGTTTCTTAAAATGAATGTGCATTTAATAAACTTAGCCGCATTTCTTGTTTGTGCAAAAATTTAAAATAACCAAGGTTAATACGTGAAGGTTTAACATGGCTAGCTGAAGAATTAATCAAGCAAATTCTTGCAAAGCAACCAGAGATTACTAGGGAACAAATCTTTGCTATGATACAGGCTGAAAAATCTAAAACTGGCGGTTTGCTTGGTGATGAAACACTTTTGCGTTGCATAGCCGTTAAGTACGGTGTTGAAGTTTCCCATAATAGAGTTTACAGTGAAAGCTTATCTTCAGGCAACCTGCTTGCAGGCTTAAACGATGTGACTGTTGCTGGAAGGTTAATAGCGGTTTTCCCAGTTAAGACTTTTCAAGGCGAGAAGTCAGCAGGCAAATACTGCTCTTTAATGATGGTTGACAATGATGGGGTTTTAAGGGTCGTACTGTGGAATGAAAAAGCTGACATGATTGAAAAAAGCCCACTGAAACCAGGTGAAATTGTCAGGTTTTCTCATGGGTACACTCGTGAAGATCATTTTGGCAAAATCGAATTGCATCTTGGCACAAGAGGCCAAATTGAAATTATCCCACAAGATCAAGCTGTTTATGATTACCCGCTCGCAGAGAAATTCTCAAGCAAAATTAGTGAATTAAATAAAAACTGTAAATCTGCGATTATTTCAGGGATTGTCAAGCAAATTTTGGGTTCAACCAGCTTCACTCGAAGCGACATGACAGATGGTTTAGTGATGCGTTTTTTAATTGCAGATGAATCTGGAACAATCAAGATTGTTGCTTGGGATGAGAAAGCAAAAGAACTGAAAACGCTTAAGCCGAATACAAAAATCAACTTGGTTAACGCACGAGTAAAGGAGGCTCAAAATGGCGAATTAGAAGTCCACGTTGATTCGAACTCGTTCGTCAACATGCAATAGCGCCATAAAGGTTTAGGAAATTTTTATTTTTTCAGATATGGCTTTGCCCATTTCGCTCGTCGTAGCTGAACCATTTAGATCTGCGGTTCTTACTTTGCCTTCTTTAAGCACATAAATTATGGCATTCTCGATTTTTTGTGCCGCGTTCTTTTCGCCAAGGTAATCAAGCATCATTGAGGCAGCCATTATCGTGGCTATTGGATTTACGCGGTTCATGCCTGTGTATTTTGGTGCACTTCCGTGAACTGGCTCGAACATGCCGTAGGTTTGGCCAATGTTTGCTCCTGCTGCTAACCCTAAACTTCCAGTAACTTGCGCCGCTTCGTCTGAAAGGATGTCGCCGAAAAGATTAGTCGTAACCATCACATCGTACGACTCTGGTTTCTTGATGAGCTGCATTGTTGCAGCGTCAATGTGTAAATCATCAACGGTTACGTCAGGATATTTCTGTTGAGTCTCTTTCACCGCGTCTTTGAATATGCCATCTGTGATTCTTAGAATGTTACCTTTGTGAACATACGTCAAGTGCTTTCTGCGTTGAGTTGCCAGCTTGAAAGCGAAATCCGCAATTTTCAAGGAAGCTTCTCTGGTAATTATTCGCAAAGCAATTCCAACGCCTGGAGCAAGCAAGGATTCTGCGCCTGAATACAAGCCTTCAGTGTTTTCCCGGACAACGATTAAGTCAATGTTTGGCTTCAGGGATTCAACGCTTGGAAAGCTTCTACATGGACGCACATTCGCATAAAGATTAAACATCCTGCGAAGCGTAACTGCGACGCTTACTGGTGCACCTGGCTCTTCAGGAGTCGTCATCGGACCCTTCAGGCAAGCCTTGGTCTGCTTAATCAACTCAACAGTTTCTTTAGGCAGGTTTGTGCCATACTTTTCTATACAGTGAAAACCTGCTTCGCCATAAAGATAATTCAATTTGAAATCTGACTTTTCCTGGATCATGTCCAGAACGTTTATGGTTGCTTCTGTGACTTCTGGTCCAATTCCATCGCCCTTAAGGATGGCGACATTGTAAGTTTTAGCCAACTTGTTTGCCCTTCTTAGCAATTTTTAAAATACGGTTGCTTATCTGTGTTACGTTTATCTGTATCTTTTTTAATCTTCCTTGTTTTTAAAAAATTTGGCACTTGCAAAAACTGCTTGCTTTCTACTCAAGATAGTAAAGGTAAAAACTAAATATAATCGATAACTCATATTCTGTTCTTGTATGAGTCTTAACGATTTAAAAAATAAACTTGAATTACTCAAACCAAAATTAAAACAAAACTACAAAGTGAAGAATATCGGTCTTTTCGGTTCTTATGTGCGGGGCGAACAAGATAGCACAAGTGACCTTGATGTTCTCGTTGATTTTTATGAACCCATTAGTCTCTTCAAATTCGTAGAGCTTGAAGATTTTTTGAGCCAGCAGCTTGGTGTTAAGGTTGATTTGGTTATGCGGGATGCTCTCAAGCCTAGAATAAAGGATAGGATATTAAACGAGGCGATTTATGTTTAAAAGAGACGCTCGTTTATATCTGGATGATATTTTGATGCTATCAAAAAATAGAAAAATACGTTGAAGGTCTTACTTTTGCAGAGTTTTCGGAAGATGATAAAACAATTGATGCAGTAGTACGAAACTTTGAGATTATCGGTGAGGCAACGAAGCGTATCTCGTTTGAAACCAAGGAAAAATATCCTCAGATCCCTTGGAAAATGATCGCTGGTACTCGTGATAAGCTAATTCATGAATATTTTGGCGTAAATCCGCAGGTTCTTTGGAAGGCTGTAAAAGAAGATATACCGCCTCTCAAAGATTCAATTAAGCAGTTGCTTCAACAAATGGACAAAGAAGCACCGCCAGCCTAAAAAGGGAGAAGTATTCGACTGATTTTGGTCAGCAATCTTAACCATAAAAATGCTAATCGATGGAAATTAAATTAACAGTTAATTAACTAATCTCTGAATAATGACATTTTTACCAGCTGCGTAGTACGATCATGGTGTTTGTTTTCATTATGCCTTCGACATGGCGGATTTTTTCTATGCACTCGTTTACTTCTACCACGTTCATTCCACCTATGACTGCTACAATGTCGTATTCGCCCGTTACTTCGTAGGTTGTTTCAACGTTCGGAATGGCCTGTATTCTTTTTGAGACTTCTTGAGTTGGAAACGCGGGGTTTATAGCGAGCAGAGTTATGGCTTCAGCGCCTTCTGTAATTCCCATCTTAACCGTGAATTTTCTTATGATTCCATCATCGATTAACGTCTTTATTCTTTTTCTAACGGCTCCTTCAGTTAAGTCAACCTTGGCTCCGATTTCACCGTAGCCTGCTCTTCCGTCATCTTTGAGTAGCTTAATTATTTTCTTGTCAGTCTCATCCATCTGTTTCCCCGATTGACAGTTGTTAGCGTTAAAATTTAACTATTTCTAGAAAAGCAACGCTTAAGCCATAATCGACTAATTGGCAATTAGAAGTTGCATTAAACTCTGCAAATTCATTGGCTTTCAGTTTGTAAGGAAAGCAGTTTCTTGACAAGCGTGAAGCCTTTCTTGGTGATTATGTAGTCTCCTTTTGAGGCTTCTTGAGTTATTAGTTTTGCATTTACGAGTTTTTTTAGGTGAAATACAAGGTGGCCTGCTTTAAGGTCGACTATTTTTGAAAGTTCAGAAAAACTCTTTTTTCCTTCGTAAATTGTGGCCAAGATTTTAAGTCGGGTAGCGTTGGATAATGGCTCAAACAAGGAATCGACTAGAAAAGGAATATTTAGAACTGTGTTTGGTTTTGGTTTTGAAACATCTTCTACTAAGACGATTTCCTGATAGGCCCTTTTTTCGCGTTTTTTAATCTCTTATTAAAATTTGAAAAGCATGCCTCACAGGCTTTGCCTTTTGTTTTTTCAACCATTAATTCGGTTTCAGCTATTTGGGCATCTAAGTCAGAGAGTGCTTTTTGCGTGCCTGATTCTTTAATAATTTTAGAATTATTCTCGATAGTTTCTATGTAGTGCGATAGGCATTCCTGTTTGTTTTTGCAACTTGAGTTCAGCAATGAGTTAATGTCTTCATTTAACTTTTCGGATCTCTGGCTGACATAAACTGAAAGATGTTTTTGAGAGAGAGTATCCTCTATGTGACGGAGACGTTCTCTTACTAATGTTTCTTCTACATGGTTTATTTCGGTTCTTAGGTTCTTTATCTCGAGTCTTAGGCTGTTCAGTAAATTAAGTAGCGATTCTGGGCTTGTTTTGTCATCGGTGATGGTCATCTATATATCGCTCGTAAGAGTTTGGTATATTTAATTTACCTAAAAGTATATTAGGTTTTTGATAGAGGTTTAGTTTTGTTGGAGGATTAAAAATTGGTTAAAATCCCAAAAGACGTAATGGATACTCTTGCTGCGCAAGACTCAGCTAAAATGATTGCAACCGTCGACGAGAACTGTGTTCCAAATGTCGTTCCTGTTTGGAGCATAACTGCTGTAGACCCAGAAACTATTGCTTTCGCGGAAATTTTCATAAAAAGGACAAAGGAAAACCTTACTAAAAACAAAAAGGTAGCAATTGCCGTATTCAAAGGGCCAATGGCTGGCTTTCAATTAAAGGGAACGTTTGCTGGTTTTCAGACATCAGGTCCAGTCTATGACGGTTTCGCACAGAAAGTAATGCAAGCAATGAAACTAAAAGTAAAGAGTGTCGGCATAATAAAAGTGGATGAAGTTTTTGCAGCTTCACCCGGACAAGACAGTAAAAAACTTGCCTAAAACGAAGCTAACCAGAAGGGGCTTTATTCCCTTTTATCTTTTTAGTAGCAATTAACGAAAAAAGAAGAGATTTGTTCTTGGACGATAGGTTTACTTGCTAAACGAGCTTTATACCGATTGCGCGACTTCTTTTTTGGCTTCACTTTCTTTCTTGATTTCATCAACGTTCTTCTTGATTTCTCCTTCAATTCTGCCTTCGGGTAAGACACCGAGTTGCTGCAGTAATGCCATCGTGTCGCCTAGTGCAAAGCCTTCTTGGAGCCGAGCACGGTCACTGAAGTGACAGATTTCCATAGTCTCCATCTCTATCGTCTTGTTCGTAGCGGGGATACCCATGAAAGGGGCTTTGTGATAAAGGTACTGCGTGTAGCGTATTGCTGCGATATTTCCTTCGCAAATGATATCTTTTAGGTCGCCGAGTTTGCAATCAAACGCATCCCAGAACAGCTTCATAGAGGCTTGGTATTGTTCTAGAGTTAGCACATCAGGTGTGAGGATGTGGTATTTTGCGTCGGGTTCGTATAATACTTTACACCACTCCATCCAGTTCTCGTAACCCTTGTTCCATTCATGAAAACCACGTATAATCATTGCTTTAATGTTTGATTCTAATTCTGTCTCGCGGTCAGCATATCCTTTTACAACCATTTCCATTCACCTCCCTCAAATCAACAGTATGAACAGTCTTCGCCTTCACGTCGCCCGTTAAATTTCAGGTTTCTGACCTGCATCCGTGAGCGCTTGAAAGTACGCAGTGAAACCCATGAATGGGCCACGCCTACCTATGGCAAGTTCCAGGAAGGGACCAATCTCTTCACCATTGACATGCGTTTCCCAACGATTGATCTTCCCTTCTTCGTTTGTCTCAACAAACCCATATGCGTAAAAGCTATACTTTTTGCCTTCTTTCGTGTGCCCTACGAACAAGGTTTTCATTACGAAGCCATTTTCAGCCGCCCAATACTTGAATTCTACAGGTCCCCAGTCAGGAAACACGTCTGTATACGCCCTCGCTTCCATTGTAGCAAAGACCGATACATCAACAGAGCGGTCCTCAGTAAAGTCGCGCAGCGCACTAAGCACGCCGCCCGTGAAATAAGGCGAGAAGTACACCGCATCGTCTGCGAAATTCCATGCTTCATATTTCGCGCCTTCTTCTACTGCTTTTTTCTTGTAAGAGTCACCGTAGCTTTCGGCCATCCGGCGATGCAAGGCAATTCGTTCTTCGGGTTTCATCTTAGCCATTAGAAGTTCAACTCCTCCATAGAAATGGATTCTTTAAATGCTAATTCTGTTTCATATTTGACATATCCTTTAACAACCATTATAGTTCACCTTTCTCCCACCAACAACATTTAGCGATTTGATAATTAAACGACTTGATACCTAGATAGCCTTTATTATAATTATGTAAGTGCCTCTCTCCACTTACAAATCCTAAAAATAGTGTTCTTTTTCAATGGTTCGCTGCTTGTTTCCATTAACCGGTGCGTGCCACTGAAAGTACTTCAACAGTGATTTAGGAACAACGCGGCAGGCTAATAAAAGTTCTAGTGCCATTTTTTCCAAAGGCTGTTAAAGTAGACCTGACTTAAATCGATAAGATTTTCATTATTAGACCAAATTGCTGTAAAATTCTCGGCATTCAATGATTTAATGATGATCATGACCTCTTTTCCATCAAATATACTTAATGCAGTTTTTAGCTTGTTTTTAACAAATCTAACCTGAAAGTTATGATTAAGTGTGCGCATAAAAATGTGCTTTCTTAAACTTTCTTTTTTACTATCGCTTATCATTCTGCAATCAACATTTCTTGATAACGCTGCATCTATTCCTTTTTCGAAAGGTGCAGTGGGACAAATTGCTGTGTCAATCGGAAGTACAAGAAAAATACTTTCCTTGGCATTATTAATCATATTTATGCTTCGCTTATAAAATGATTCTTTATTTATAACTATAATTTGCCCTTTTGGTTCCATTTGTTCTTTATTTTTTGATTTATTTAGAGTATGAATGAGTTGTGGAATTCTATTTTTGATTTCTGAAAGTTTTTTTACTTGGTTTTGCATAAGGATTGACGTGCACATCTCTATTGGTACTGCCTGATAATGGGCAGGCCTGCCTACAATTCTTTCAATGAGCCTTAGCTCTTCAAGCTGTGTAATTATTCGATAAACATCCGGCCTTGAAACTTTAGAAATACTGGAGACAACTTTTGCAGATACTGATTCTTGCGTTAAGAGAATAAGATATATTTTTGATTGTAAAACACTCAAACCAAGGTCTGTCAACACGGATATAGTTTCGCTGTTGCTACTCTCACTTATCACGACGCTTGCCCACTTTCAATTAGACGTGCATATTGTATGACTTAGAAGTGCCCATTGTGCTTTATATACTGTTTTTTAAAGTCTTTGCGAATTAAAACAAAAAACAAAGAAAATTTTAGTAAGCGCATACAAACGCTTGAAACCTTTGTTTATAAGAAATGTTTTTCTTGATATTCAATAGGTTCCTACTATACCAACAAATAACCCGTTATGCTCAGTTTTAAACTTAATGCGCGCTTAAGTTTTCTTATCTTTTTTATATCTTGAAGTTTTCTATCTTAAAGCCACAGATACTTGGAATGCTCGATTAGTCCTTTTTTTAATGTAATGCAGTGATAGTAAAACAGCTAAAAGTATTGAAACACCAAAAATAAGGGCTAAGCGAAGCAAGATCAACTTGGAACCGAACAGTAAGAATTTAGTTGTTGGTGTTGAAGAACTTGAAGTTGAATTTGATGATTGCGAAGGAGACGATGGACTTGGTGTCGATGAGGTTGGATTTGGCGATGGTGATGTTGGATTTTGTGTTGGCGATACGGTAGATGTTTGAGAGCTTGTAACTGATATGTTATGAGGTCCCTCAACATTAGTGAAAGTGTATGTTCCCGTAATCTGCACTAGAGCATTGTCAACATGCACTTGGTCAATTTTATAGCCACTTTCAGCGGCATAATTGAATGTTTGATTACCACCGTAATTGACATCTACTACCCCTGAAGGCGTAATCGTGCTGCCATTGTCACTATCAGCGTAAACCGGTTCTTCATTTGATTGGTTTACGGTTCCAAGGTATATTCGAGATGTAGGCAGCAAAGAGACAAGAGTTTCCTCTGTTAAGCTGTTCCAGTCACTAGCGAAATCTAAGCGCCACACTCCCGAACTATTCAAATCATACTCGAAAATGTTGGTTCCAAACATTGACAAGAAAGTGCCCTGCGAAGCCACGCTTACAATCATTGATCTGCTGGTGAGGTTTATGCTGCTGATGCTACCATCAATTACGTTGTTGATATCCTCATAGCAAGAATCTTCCATGGGCACAGCTATTGCCCCATTAACTGGAACAGTAGATAACAGCATAATTAACACGGCAGCGTCAGCGGTTGCCTCAACACAATCGGCGGAATCAGAATGAATCTTGAACATACCTGTTGATTTATCGTACAAGTCGCTTTGCAAAAGTAGGCTCCAAGCTGGAGCCGCACCAGCAGTACCCTCCAATAAATCTTGCACTTGACTCTGCATAGTGCTTGTCATGTTATCGTAAAATCCAAGAAGCGAAGCCCAGTACATGATGGTGTTCTCAAGCCTCTCTTGCGAGTTACCGCCACCACCATCAACTCCAGTGGCGTGAACTGCAACATAATTAAGCCAGCCTGGGCTACTCCAGCCTTGGCTCAATAGTCTTGTTTCCAGATCCGTAAACAAGTTGCTTGTATTTGATATTGTTGGATCATAATAGTTAAGCTTGGAAATAATCTGGTCAAATCCACCTGCTTCACACTCAAAAGCGACCCAGTTGTATGCATATTTGTAAAAGTCTCCGCCCGAGTATGTTGTATCCCAAAGGTTAACGTTAGTCCAGTTCCACCAGTACTCAGCTTGAACCAGAGCTCCGGGTACACCCAGCAGCCAGAAGGTCAAGTACATATCAATCGTTTCTCCGCATTCATCATAATATCTTGGTCCGTAACTTATTCCCCAACCATTTCCGTTGGACCCTATGCATAGAACTGGTTTGCCGTATTCAGCCACACCGTTATTGAACGCTGAATAAGCAGCAGATAAGTTCCATTTAGAGGTTTCATAACTCAGTTGATCAGCCCATTGGTAAGCGTATAAATCGTATCTGTTGTAGAGGAGAAAAGATGCAATGTTGGATCCTGTATTCGTGTTGTCGTAATCATCAGGTAAGCCTATGTTAGGCAACATTTCAACTTCATTTAATGCTGCCTCAATCGTGGTTGCATTAATCACTACACCCAATTTGCTCATTTCAAAATACCAGTAAAATACGTTTTCAGCCGCAGATGTGGACGTAATATTGATAGCGTCAACAGCATTTTGAAGTTGAACTATCGTAGTTTTGCCCAAAACGATTCCATCATAAATCGTTTGCAGGCTACTATTCCAACCACCATTTGCCTCTATAATGTTCTCTAAAGAAGCAATTGCTGAGGCAGAACCAGTTGCCTGCATCGATTGATAAGTCGTTTCTCCGCCGGCAATGCGTAATACAGGAGAAAAACAACCAAGAAACAAAACCAAGATTAGGAATACTATCACTGTTCGCATTGCGATTATAGTCTTTTTTGGCATGCTTTTCACTTATTGATTGAACTTTTTAGAAGGGGTATGCGATTTGTTTACTTAGAATATGTTCGGCTAACTTTATGATTATCCTTTATTTAAGTATTATTTCTGTATTATATTCAATGACTTAAAGCGATTTTCGATAAAACGCGTACATGATCGACAAATGAATTTTACTGAACAACATGCAAACGCTTGAAACCCTGGTTTATGAGGAATGTGCCAACTATCCAAATTATTTCAATTGCAATATTTTAATAGTGCTAGATCCCAATTTTGGGATGTGTTGAAAAATTAATGAGTCGGTTAACGCAAAAGGTTTGCTATTTTGCTCATAGCCATATTGATTGGCGTTGAGTGGAAATTCGATTGAGCATGACCCGGAGTATGTCGCTTATTTTATCCCTGGCGCATCTGTAGTTCGAACGAGCCTTTCCTGGATTACTCTGGCTGCTGTTTTTATTGTCTGTTCTGTTGTTTTAGTGGGTGCTGTATGGGATTTTAGAAGAATTAGGCGGGTTAACGTTCAGCAAAGTGATAAACTTCCTGTTTAATTTATCAGAAAAGAAGCTATTTTTAGTTTTGGAACTTGCTCATGTTTAATTTTTATTGCCTACAATAAGGGCTTGCCTGCTCCTTGGGACCATGGCTTTTTGTTTCAAATGGTACACTTAGTGTCTAACTTGTCATAAATAAGTCACAACGTTTAAAAGTTAGCCACATTTATTGAAAGAGCATTTCCAATAAAAAAGTGAAGAATGAAATGATTAAACCAGTTAATTCAAATTCTAAAGAGGTGAAAGGAATAAATAAAGCAAAATGCCCCGATTGTGACGCAGAACTTGATGTACCATCCGACATAGAGAAGGGAGAGATCGTAAGTTGCCCTGGTTGCGGATTAGAACTCGAAGTCAAACAAATACAAGGCGGATGCGTAGACCTTCAAGAATTAACGATTGAAGGGGAAGACTGGGGCGAATAAACAGTATTATCTATCTAACCACCCCAAGATTAATCAGTTTTTTGAGTTTTTTGATTTTTTTAGTTATTAAATTTCTTGTGGAAGCAGAAAAGCGATGAGCATAGCCCTTCTTTATGAACGCTCTGAAAACGATGAAAACGGCATTAAAAAAACCGCTGAAGAACTTGGAATACCGCTTACTTTTATTCCTTTCAGAAAAATCGCCCTGTCAATTTCTAAAAATGGTTTCAACGCTAAAACAAAAGGAAAAGACTACAAGCCGACTATTAATGAAACCGCCGTTGTACTAAATCGTGCACAGAGCAAGAATCGTCGTCTCCAAGCATCATACTGCATGGAAATGCTAGGCAAAAAAACCTTGAATTCATCATCAGTAGAATTCTTGTGCTACAGTAAACTTCGCACTCTGCTCTGCCTTTGGAAAGCAGGATTACCAATTCCACAAACCATTTTTGTACCCTGCGACGCGTCAGATGCATTGAAAAATGGGAAAGAAATCCGGAATGAAAAAGACATCGCTGACCTGTTCCAAGAAGAACTGCCAATAGAAAAAGGGATTGTAATTAAAGCAGACGCGGGAACCCATGGCAAAATGATCATGCTTTCCCAAAACCGCGAAGAACTACTTTCGAACATTGCGGAAACTAAGCCTTCAATAATTAATCCCATCGGTGTTGTCGCGCAGGAGCAGGTTCAAAAATGGTTTTATGATTTAAGAATCTTGGTATTTAAAGAAAAAGGAAAACAAGCTGTATGCCACCCATCGGCGATGGCAAGAGGCGGCCTAAAAGATTTTAGAACTAACACTTTCCTCGGCAACTTAATATTCGACGCTAAACTGCCCTCCAGCATTCAAGCGTTAGCCGTGAAATGCGGCAACACTCTTGGAAAAGGCAATCAAGCATGGATTTTCGCCTTGGATGCTATGATTAACGTGAAAGAAAACAAGAATGCAACCGATGATTACCTGAAAAGTGAGCTTGACAAGGCGTCGCAGGCTTTTGCGGCGTTTCAAAAAATCAAACAGGACGAAACTCGCCTAACAAATTTCCCTGCTTGGAATGCTAAGCTTGAAGAGGCTTTTAACAATTACAAGGTTAGCAAGCCATATGAGAACATAAAAAATATAATTGAAGAAAGCATACAGAAAAATAAAAAAGAATTAGTGTTTCATGAAGCGAACTCTTGCCCAGAATTCTGGGAAAACACTCGTCTTTCGACAGGACTTAACGTGGCTATACCACTGCTGAAAGGTGCTCAGAGCCTTATCGATAAATAAATTACGAGGCAAAATGAAAATGTTGAGAATCGGCATAATCGGCGGTTCAGGATACGTCGGAGGAGAACTCCTACGCATACTGCTCCTTCACCCGCAAGTAGAAGTGACCATGGTTACTTCACGCCAAAGCGTAGGCGAATACGTCTTTAATATGCATCCAAACCTGCGCGGACTCACACAGTTAAAATTTGTTCCTCAAGACAATGCTGAACTGCAAAAAAACTGCGACTTAGTTTTCACTGCAACCCCTCATGGCGGCTCAGTGAACCTTGTGCCTAAGCTTTTGGCTGCAGGTTTAAAAGTTATTGATATGAGCGCAGATTTTCGATTAAAGAACTCTGCTGATTACGACAAGTGGTACGGTTGGAAACATGCTCATGCCGAAATGCTCAAAGAAGCCGTTTACGGGTTACCTGAGTTTCACCGTGAAGAAATTAAAAAGGCTAAGCTGATAGCCTGCCCAGGCTGCATGGCAACCTCCGCCATTTTAGGCTTGGCGCCAGTGGTTAAAGCTGGATTAATCGAGAAAGACAAGATTGTTGTGGATTTGAAGGTTGGTTCTTCAGGCGGCGGTAGCAAGCCATCAGCTTCTTCGCATCATCCTGAACGCGCCAGCGGAGTTAGACCATACATGATTGCGCGGCATCGTCACATCGCTGAGGTTGAGCAGGAACTTGGGCTTTTAACGAATGAACCAGTAAAAATCTCCTTTGCGCCTCATGCAGTGAATATGATTCGCGGAATCTTGGCGACAATCCACACTTTCCCTAAACAAGCCATAGCCAACAAGGACGTTTGGAAGGCATTTCGCAGCACATACGTGGAAGAACCGTTTATACGCTTTGTTAAGTATCAGAAAGGACCATGCCAGCTACCTGACCCCAAAGTAACTGTTGGCACAAACTATTGTGACATAGGGTTTGAGATAGATGAACATGCAAACCGTCTATTACTGTTCTCGGCATTAGACAACATGGTAAAAGGCGCCTCTGGTCAAGGAGTTCAATGCCTAAACATACTATTGGGTATAGATGAAACCACAGGCTTAAAGAGCACTGGTTTCCATCCGATGTGATAATTATGCTGCTTGTAATAAAAATGGGCGGAAGCATTCTCAAAGAAGGCGCAGCGCAATCCCTCGTTGCGGACGTAAAGGAAGTCGCAAAAGAGCACAAAATCGTGTTGGTTCACGGTGGAGGAGCAGAAGTCACCGACATCGCTTCTAAGCTGGGCAAAGAACAAAAATTCATAATTTCCCCTGAAGGCTTCCGGAGCCGCTACACTGACAAGGAAACAATAGAAATTTACACTATGGTTATGGCTGGCAAGATTAACAAGCAAATAGTTCTAGCATTACAAAGCCAAGGCGTAAACGCTGTAGGCATAACAGGTTTAGATGCCGGCTTTCTTTCGGCTGAACGCAAAACAAAACTAATCGCGGTTGATGAGCGTGGCAGAAAAAAAGTAATCGATGGCGGCTACACGGGAAAAATAACCAAAGTTAACACTGAACTGCTGCATCTGCTGCTTGAACATGGCTACGTGCCAATAGTTACGCCTATTTCGATTAGCCAAGACTTTGAGCCGTTAAACGTTGATGGTGACCGAACAGCCGCCATAATTGCAGGTGCCTTAAAAGCTGACTGCTTAATCCTTTTGACAGATGTTCAAGGCTTGAAGCTTAAAGGTGAAGTTGTACCGAAAATAACTGCAACTGAGGTTAAGGAAGTCTTATCCAGTGTTGGGCAAGGGATGAGCACTAAGGTGCATGCGGCATTGGAAGCTCTCAATCAAGGCGTCAGTGAAGTTTTAGTTACTTCAGGTGAGGGAGAAAACCCGATAAGTAATGTTATAAATCGAAAGGCAGGTACCGTGATAACAAGTGGATGAAAAAACTGTTATTGAAACTGAAAACCGTTTTATGGCAAATGTCTTCGCCAAAAGACCCGTAGTATTAACGAAAGGTAAAGGAGCCATTGTTTGGGACATAAACGGCAAAGAATATGTGGATTGCTCGAGCAGTTATGGCGTTGCGTTGCTTGGTCATTGTCACCCAAAAATTGTAAGCGCAATTTCCAATCAAGCTGAAAAATTGATTTCATGCCACAGCGGCTACTACAACGATAAACGATCTGAATTCCTACAAAAACTCGTAAGCATAACTCCAAAGGGTTTGGATAAAGCGTTCTTGTCAAACAGCGGCGCGGAATCCATCGAATGCGCCATTAAACTGGCACGCAAGTTCACTGGAAAACCAGAAATAATCGCGTTAATGGGAGCCTTTCACGGAAAAACAATGGGCGCCCTATCCGCAACATGGGACAAAAAGTACCGCGAGCCCTTCCAGCCCTTGGTTCCAGAAATTAAGCATGTGCCCCCTGACAATGCTCAAAAAATAAGCGAAGCAATAACTGATAAAACAGCTGCGGTTCTCATGGAGCCGATTCGCGGTGAAGGCGGCGTGCGGGTTCCACCAGACGGCTACCTGCGGGAAGTCCGCGAAATCTGTAGTCAAAAGGGCGTCTTGTTAATGTTTGATGAAGTGCAAACAAGTTTTGGGCGTACGGGCAAACTTTTCGGGTGCGAAAACTGGGGCGTCACGCCGGATGTAATGTGTTTAGCTAAGCCGTTTGCTGGCGGCTTACCAATCGGCATAACTGTAGCTAAAGAGAACATTATGTCTTCGCTTAAAGTTGGTGAGCACTCAACCACTTTTAGTGGTAGCCCACTGGTTTGTGCAGCAGGATGCGCAGCTATAGATGTGCTAGTTGAGGAGAAGCTTGCTGAGAGGGCAGCAGTCAACGGCAAATACTTCAAGAGCAAACTGGAAGAACTTCAGGCTAACCATAAGATTATCAAGGAAGTTCGCGGTTTAGGCTTAATGCTTGGCGTTGAACTTCGGTATGATGTTCTTAAGCGTGATCCTTAAAGCATTAGAAAAAGGTGTTCTTGTACTTGACGCAGGCAAAACTGTCGTGCGCCTGTTGCCTCCATTAGTAATTGATAAAGCGCAAATTGATAAGGCCCTTTCAGTTCTTGACGAAGTTTTAGGAGAGGAAGAACGTGAGCGAGCAAGCAGCAGTACGGTTTCTAACTAACCTGTTGGGCATTTACAGTCCTTCTGGCAAAGAGGAGGAGATAGCCAATTTCCTAGCTGAAGAAATGGTTAAGCTAGGGTTTGACGTTGGAAAAGACAGAATCGGCAACGTGGTAGGCTTCTTAGGCAAAGGTGAACCCACAATTATGCTGTGCGGTCACATGGACACTGTTTCAGGGCATATCCCCCTTCGAATTGAAGAAGGAAAAATATTCGCTCGCGGAGCTGTTGACGCTAAAGGCCCGCTTGCCGCACTTGTTTTAGGCGCTGCATATGCCGCTAAGGACCCGTCGTTTAGTGGCAGCGTATTAGTTGCCAGCGTCGTGGAGGAAGAGGCTACTAGTAGCGGAATTAGACACTTGATATCAGAGGGTATAAAGGCTGATTACGCAATTTTCGGCGAGCCCAGTGGAGTTGAAAATATAACAATCGGCTATAAGGGTCAAATACAGCTTAAAGTAGTGCTGAAACTGCAAACTGGGCACTCTTCCACGCCGTGGCTTTACGATAATGCTCTTGAAAAAGCAAACGAGCTTTGGGGTCAAATAAAAAGTGCGTACATTTACTCGCCGACTGATAAACAGGAGAATCAAGAAAGCCCCTTTAACGTTGTAACAGTCTGCCTAACTAAACTCTCTGGCGGCAGAGGTAACTCGGTAATTCCTTATGAAAGCGAAATGTTCATTGACGTTAGGGTTCCTCCGCAATATACTGCCAGCCAAGTCTTTGAGGATCTCCAAAAAATATTTTCATGGTTCAGGATAGCTAACCCAAAAATCTACGTAAAAGCTTCCATCGAGGACACAGTCGAACCGTTCGAAGTAAACAAAGCTTCGCCGCTTGTGCATGCACTTTCCGCTTCAGTTAGAAAAGTCCTTAACAAACCTGCAACGCTTCTGCGAAAGACAGGAACCGGCGACATGAACATTTTAGGCAAAGCTATGAACCTGCCAATAGTCACTTATGGACCCGGCGAATCACACTTAGACCATACAACTGATGAGCACATTGACATAAGTGAATACTTAGACAGCATCCAAGTTTACAAAGAAACAATCCTGAAACTGTCTGAGCTACACAAGAACAATGGCAACGGAAAGCAAACGTCATAGAATTTTTCCCGTTTTGGGGACAATCGATGTTTGGAATAATGAATCAATTTAAACACCCAAAAGGCCTTCGAGGCAGACTCGTTGCTGCAATGATGAATCGCGGACATGCTCCCTTAACATTGTGGGGTTTATCGCATGCGCAAATCGAGTCGGATTATCTAATTTTGGATGTGGGTTGTGGTGGCGGCGCAACTGTTAGCCGGTTAGCTCAACGAGTGGCTACGGGAAAAGTTTTTGGCATCGACTATTCCGCTGATATGGTTGAGTACTCCAAAAAAGTTAACAAGAAATTGATTGCCCAAAATCGTGTGGAGATAATTGAAGAGTCAGTTGGGAAAATGGGTTTTTCAGATAATCTCTTTGATCTGGTAACAGCTATTGAGACATATTATTTTTGGCCTAATTTTTCTGAGGCTCTGCAAGAAATAAAACGAGTATTAAAACCAGATGGAAAACTGCTTATGGTGAACGAAATGGTAAAGGACGGTGTGTATGAGATTAAAAATGCAAAACTGATCCAGCAAACGCAGGTGCATCTTTTTCCGTTGCAAGAAATAAGCGATATCATGCAATCTGTCGGTTTTGCGGATGTTCAAATTTTCACTAAAGATAACACGCCATGGAACGCGATTCTAGCCAGAAAATAAATTCACAAGTTAGAAGAATCATAGTTTGTCAAGTTTGAATTCATCATGAATGGCTTTCACTACTGCTTCTCCGTCTTTTTCTGCGACTACAAATGAAACGTTCAGTTCAGATGAGCCTTGTGCAATCATGCGTATGTTTATGCCTGCTTTTGCTACGGTTTCAAATATTTTTGAGGCCACGCCGAGCGTGCCTTTCATGTTTGCTCCCATCACTGCGATGACGCAGACGTCGTCCTCTGATGTTACTTCGTTGACGACGCTTTTGCCATCCATTAACGCTATTTCAATTGTACTTACTGCCCTTGCCAGCAGGTTTCGTCGTATTATCAGGCTCATGTTGGCTTCGGAAACTGCGGTGGAAATCATCATTACGTTTATGCCGTTCTTGCCCAGTACTTCAAAAACTTTGGCGTAGCTGCCTGGTGCGCCAACCATGCCAGCACCGTTAACATTAAGCATTGCCACGTTTCTAATCATGGCAACGGCTTTGACGACTTCTGAAGCTTTCGCCTTCGGATGTTTCGTGATGAGGGTTCCAGAGTTTGCAGGGTTGAAAACGCTTCTTATTCTGACCGGAATGGTTTCTCTAATTGCAGGTTCAAGTGCACGGGGATGCATGGCTTTGGCGCCGAAAATCGCCATTTCAGCTGCTTCCTGATAGCTAAGTTGGCTGAGCATTTTTGCTTTCGGAACAATCTTTGGATCAGTAGTCAATATACCGTCAACATCAGTCCAAATCCAAACTTCATCCGCCTCTAACGCAGCGCCCAGTATAGTAGCCGTATAATCAGAGCCGCCGCGTCCAAGCGTTGTTACTACGCCATCTTGGTTGGCAGCGATGTATCCGCTTATAACTGGGATAACGCCTTTCTCCAATAGCGGTTCAAGTTTTTCCCGTAGAAGATGTGTGGTAAAATTCATCAGCGGGCTGGCATCGCCAAAATTTGAGTCTGTCACGATTCCTGCATCTTTTCCGGTGAACCATTGGGCTTCCAAATTGTGGTCTTTAATTGCACCGTTGACTATTGGTGCAGAAAGCCTCTCTCCAAAGGATAGCACGTAATCTTTGGATTTAGGTGTTAACTCCCGAACATAGCATATGCCCGTTAGAACTTTTTCAAGTTCTGTAATTGATTTTCTTGTGATTTGCTCGGTTTCTTTTTGAATTTTTTTATCGGTTATGGCTGAAGCGATTTCGTCCAAATGTCTTTCAAGTAGCTCCGTTGTGAACTGTTGGATTTGTTTTTCTTCGCTCTTTGCGGCTTGCTCAGCCATGTCAATAAGCTTATTCGTAACAGTTGCCAACGCTGAAACAACAACGATGACCTTGTTACCTTTTGCATTCTTAACAACCAGGTCCGCTACATGACGAATGTTTTCGCCTTTGGCAACACTGGTTCCACCGAACTTCATCACTATCTTCATTTTTCCAGTCCCTTGTTTATGTTAACATTTTAGTTGCTAACTTATGTCTTATGTCTAAGAGGTCTCTTAAAACTGCACTCGCCGTCTCCATGCCTCCGGCGCCTCGGCCGACAATAGTTTCTTCTCCTGCAAATTCAGAGACGAAGGTAACAGCGTTAAGCACCCCGCTGACACATAGAGGATTATTTAACGCGACCTCTGTTGGGGCAACCTTAGGTTTGTCATCATCTACTGAAGCGATAAGTTTTATAGTGTTGCCTTTCTTAGCGGCGTTTTTAAGAGAATTTAAAGCAACGTCTCTTATGCCTTTGATGCTGGCATCTTTTAGAGTGCATTTCTTGTTCATTATCCAATTAGACATTATCACGATTTTACATGCTGCATCGAAACCGTCGACATCCATGGATGGATTGGTTTCAGCGTAACCCAGTTTCTGTGCGTTGGCAAGAGCTTGCTCGAAGGGCATGTGTTTTTGGCTCATTTCTGTTAGGATATAGTTGGTTGTGCCGTTTAGGATGCCGCGAATAGCCATGATTCTGTCTCCTGCAAGGCATCTTTTGGCAAATTCGAGCATAGGGGTTCCACCGCCAACGGTTCCGCTAAAACGCAGGTGCACTCGATTGTAATCTGCCAATTCGGTTAATGCAGGCATAGCTAAAGCTAGTGGTCCCTTGTTTGTGGTAACAACATGTTTGCCTGTTTTGAAAGCTTTAGTTATATGCGAAAGTGCAGGTTCAGCATTCTTTATGTTTGTCGGAGTCGCTTCAACAACAACTTCAGCTTCGATCGAGTCTAAGACTTCAGAAGCAGACATTTTGGGGTGACCAAATTCCTTGTCAATTGAAACTGTGCGTTCTTTCTTAAGCAGTTGCAGTCTTTCGAAATCTAATCCTCTAGGATTTGTGATTGCGCCATCTATATCAACAACGGCTACAATTTTCGGATTTAACCCAAAGTTTTTCAAGTTTTCAGCTTGGCGACGCTGGAGAATATCTATTAAGCCTCGACCTACAATACCGTAACCTATTAGGATTATCCTCATCTAATTCACCGAGAAAGGCGTTGTTGTTTGCCCTTTTAATCCTAAAACGTTTTCGATAGCGCTTATATCAGCGTCAACTTCAACTGGTTTCTCGCTCATCTTAACTGCTGTATCAGGATCTTTAAGTCCGTGACCAGTTGTTACACAGACTATACGCTCGTCTCTATCAATAACTCCCATACTGACTAGCTTCTTTAACCCTGCAATTGACGATGCGCTTGCCGGCTCGACAAAAATTCCTTCAACACGTGCCAACAGTTTTTGGGCATCCAAGATTTCGTCGTCAGTAACTGTTTCGGCTGTTCCAAAGGAGTCTCGTATTGCGTTTACTGCTTTTCTCCAGCTTACTGGCGCACCGATGCGTATAGCAGTAGCGACTGTTTCAGGATTAGGCACTGGCGTAATTTCATCACTGTTATTTTTGATTGCTTGAACTATAGGCGCTGAGCCAACTGCTTGAATGCCTGTCATTTTAGGAAGCGACTTTATGAAACCTAACTTATGAAATTCAGTGAAGCCCTTCCAAATAGCGCTTATGTTTCCAGCATTACCAACAGGTACAATAACCCGATCAGGCGCTTCATTGTTTAATTGTTCACAAATCTCATACCCGAGAGATTTTTGTCCTTCAATCCTGAACGGATTAATCGAGTTCAAAAGGTAAATACTGTTATGTTTTTCGGCAAGTTCAAGTACAAATTCTAAAGCTTGGTCAAAGTTGCCTCGAACCTGCAACACTTTAGCGCCGTGAATCATGGCTTGAGAAAGTTTTCCGTAAGCAATTTTACCCGAGGGGATTAGCACTGTGCATTTTAAGCCTGCTCTTGCAGCGTAAGCTGCTAAACTTGCTGAAGTATTGCCCGTTGAAGCGCATATGACATGTATTGCGCCGAGTTCTGTGGCTTTCGTTACGCCGACAGTCATGCCTCTGTCTTTGAAAGATCCTGTGGGATTTTCTCCTTCGTTTTTGACGTAAAGATTTTTTAATCCTAACTCGTCGCCTAACCGATTGGAACGGTGAAGACCGGTTCCCCCCTCATTTAATGTGACAACCCTTGCGGCTTCATGAATAGGCATAAAATCTTTATACCGCCAGACTGAAATCGGCGTTTTTTTCCATTCGCTTGTTTTCAGTGTTTCTGATAACTCATCGAAATCAATTTTTATTTCAAGAATATCTCTGCATTTCTTGCAAAAATAGACAATCTCGTCTATATCGTATTTTGCCCCACATTTTATACATTCTTGATGAGTCATTGTTTTATCTCCAGTAAACTTACACCCTTTCCAGGCTTAGTTGCAATAACAATCGAATCTAACCCGGCTGATTTGAAGCCTTCTTTCATCGCCAAAGCAACTTTGGTTGCATCAGCTTTTTTCTTGTTAACCACCGCAAGCATGCCTGGTCCTGCCCCGCTTATTGCTACTCCGCATGCTCCTGCCTTTAATGCATTTTCCTTAACCATAGCGTAGCCTGGAATTAACGGGGCTCTAGCAGGTTCTACAACATCATCACACATTGATTCCCCTATTAAATCAACGTTTCCTGCCGCGAAACCGCTTGCCATAGCTGCAGCTTTTCCCACGTTATAGACCAGTTTTTCTAATGGTATCATTTTTGGGATTACTGAACGGGCTTTTTCAGTCTTTTTTGGAGGTGTAACCATTTTTGGAAGTGCTATGCTTATTTCCATGTTTTTGGGGCATTCATAGTTTACTATTTGTAGCGGATTGTACGACTTGATTATTACAAAGTCTCCGCATATTGTTGCTGAAACATTATCTGCATGTTCTGAACCTGCTGAGGCAACTTCTCCTTTTGCAGCGTACTCAATTAGTTTAACATTATCTAAGCCGAGGTTGAACATTCGGTTTAAACCGTAAGCCACCGCTGCAGCTGACGCGGCGCTACTTCCAAGGCCTTTTCCTGGTATGATGCCTTTTTCAATTTTTATCAGTAAACCCGTTCCTATTGAGAAATCTGTCATTATTTTTTTGGCAACAATTCCTGCAGTATTTTTTTCTGGAACAGGCGAAATTGTGTTTGCTGAAAGCCCGTTTATTTGTATTCTTATTTCTCTTGAAATAGATGTTAATATTACTTTATCGCTTGGCTGATCTAAGGCTAACCCGAAAACATCAAAGCCAGGACCAAGGTTAGCACTCGTAGCCGGTGATTTAAGTGTGACTTGTTTTAAGGGCATCATTTTCCTCTCTTATTTTAGCATGCTTTATCAATGTTGCTTTAAGTGTTTTTTTCTGTTTATTCGTGCATTTTAATCCACAGTGTTAGATAAAACTTCATAAGCTTTTAGGCTGTCTTTTTTTTCTACAACGATGATTGTTTCTGTCCAACATGAAATAAACTCAATTATGTTCACGTTCTGCTCAGCTAGTAAGGTTGTTAAGAAAGCAACTACTCCCGGGGTTGCTTCCAGCTCCTCAGGGGAATGAACAACAATCATCGTGCAGTTATCATGTTTAACAAGCGAGTTTACGCGTTCTGGCAAATCGTTTCTATCCATCAAGTAAACATGTTTGCCGAGTAAATCAACTTTTAAGCCGTTCTTTAATTCGATTTCCTTCATCGTTATCATAACAGCTTTCCGATCATAAACTATTATGTCACTTGATCTCAAGATGTGAAGTACTTTTTCCTCTCTTTTTTGTTTGTGTTTTTGCAGTTCCTCGGAGAAGCGTCTCAGTGCGGCTTTAACCGCACTAGTGTTGTTGGTTTTTAATTCCTCTTGAATTTGTCTTGATAATTCGCTTAAGTTAACTATTCCTTTCTCTAAAGCTTCAAGCAGGTAAGGTTTGTTTTTTAGGTGATTTCTCACGTTTTGAGCGATTGTCATGCTAAACTAACTCAAATGTATCAAATGGGACATTTAAATTTTCTTAAGTAACAAAAAAGTCACAAAGTTTAAAAATACAGCCCGCAAGGTAAGGGGAATAATTCGAAACAAAAAATGGGGGAGCAAACAAAATAACAGAAAAAATCGTGTTAGCATATTCCGGCGGATTAGACACCTCCGTTCTAATCAAGTACATTCAAGAAAAGTACAATGCACAAGTTATAACCGTAACAGTTGATGTTGGGCAGCAAGAAGACTTAGCAGAAATTGGAAAAAAAGCTCAGAAGCTGGGCGTTCTAAAACATTTCTCAATCGATGCTAAAGACGAGTTTGCCCAAGACTATATTTTTCCAGCCGTTAAAGCCAACGCACTTTACGAGGGCAAATACCCCATCAGCACAAGTCTCTCCCGGCCATTAATCGCTAAGAAAATGGTTGACGTCGCCGTGAAGGAAGGTGCAACAGGCTTAGCTCATGGTTGCACTGGACGAGGCAATGATCAAGTGCGCTTTGACGTAACCTTAGGTTCACTTGCGCCAGACATGAAAGTGCTTGCTCCTGTCCGCGAATGGGGCATGACGCGTGAAGAAGAAATTGCCTACGCGAAAACAAAAGATATCCCCGTTTCAACTGCGGCAAAAAAATACAGTATAGATGCAAGCGTTTGGGGAAGAGCAATCGAATGCGGCTTACTGGAGGATGCAAGTCAAGAGCCGCCTGATGATGCCTATGAATGGACGGTTTCTCCTGAAAAGGCTCCTAGTAAGCCAGAAGTAGTTACATTAAAGTTTGAAGCTGGAGTGCCCATCGCCGTTAACGATGAAAAAATGAAGCCGCTAAAACTCATTCAAGAAGTAAATAAAATTGCTGGAAGAAACGGGGTCGGCAGAATTGACCATATTGAAGATCGTTTGGTAGGGATAAAATCCCGAGAAATCTACGAGTGTCCAGCTGCAACAGTAATTTTAGAGGCTCACAAAGACTTGGAGAAAATGGTGATGACTCGCCATGAAGTCTTGTTTAAGCAACAAATTGATGCTCAATGGGTATTCCTAGCCTACGCTGGTCTGTGGGTGGATCCATTGAAGGATGACTTGGATGCATTCATTAACAAGTCACAAGAAAACGTCAATGGAGAAGTAAAACTGAAACTCTACAAGGGTGGGCTTCAAGTAATCGGGCGATCATCCCCAATGTCGCTTTACGATAAAAACCTAGCTAATTACAACATCAAAACTACGTTTAACCAATCGTATTCTCACGGTTTCATTGAACTGTGGGGACTGCAAACAAGAATGTACAATGCTCTGAAAAAAACAAAAAGCAAAAAAAATGAAAAAAACAAGCAAACCTGACATTAAAATTAAATTAAGAAGTGGAGGATGAAAAAACGTCAAAAATACTCCGTGGAGGTCGATTGACATCAGTCCGGGAGGACGTTGCTCACTTCACTTCTTCAATAAAAGATGATGCAAAACTATTCGATGCGGTAGTAGCTATCAACAAAGCGCACGTCATAATGCTCATAGAACAAAAAATAATTAATCCACAAGACGGCGCCAAACTTTTAATGGCTTTAAAAAAATGCTCCAGCATGCAGCTTGACCCTTCCGCTGAAGATGTTCACTTGGCAGTGGAAGAAGCTGTTTTAGCTGAAACTGGACCTGAAGTCGGCGGAAACCTTCATGTTGCAAAAAGCAGAAACGACCAAGTTGCAACTGCCATCCGCATGGAGCTTCGAATAGAACTCGTTGAATTAATGATTCAAGTGCTCGATATGCAAGACTAGCCTACTTGAGACAGCCAGCAAACACGTTGAAACCGTCATTTTAGAGTACACTCACCTGCAAGCAGCCCAACCCGTTACGTTTGCACATTACCTGCTTTCTTTCTTTGACGCCTTAAATCGGGACCTACAAAGATTGATGGGCGCTTATGAACACGTGAATCTCTATCCTCTTGGGGCTGGGGCTTTAGCAACGACAAGTTTTCCAATAAACCGCAAGCGTACAGCAGAACTCTTAGGATTCAACGATTTACTGGAAAACTCTATTGACGCGGTGGGCAGCCGAGACTTTATTCTTGAAACATTATCTGCTCTAACGTTGCTCGCGGTGAACTTGAGCCGTTTGGCAGAAGACTTGATAATTTGGAGTTCATCAGAATTCGGAACAATTGAATTGCCCGATGAATTCACATCCACCAGCAGCATTATGCCCCAGAAGAAAAATCCTGAAGTTCTCGAAGTTATCCGGGCAAGAGCAAGCAGCGTGCTTGGCGATTTCGTAGCTGCAACGGCGATGATTAAGAGTTTGCCCACAACCTACAACTTGGACCTTCAAGAAGTTACGCCTAAACTTTGGACATCGGTCAATACAATATCCACTTCATTAAGCCTATTTGCGAAGCTTATGCCGAACTTGAAAGTCTCAGAAAATGCGACGGATAAAGCATCTGCGGGTTTTGTTGGAGCGACAGAATTAGCAAACATGCTTGTTCGTCAATACCATGTTCCTTTTAGAACCGCACACAAAATAATCGGTGCACTCGTAAAATCCCTGATTGATTCCAAGCAAACTTTGCTTGATGCAACTCCTGAGTTAATCCAGAAAATTGCTGAGGAAACCTGCTGGCTTAAAATTGTCAATTAAAGAGAAGGATATCGTTTCATGTACGAATCCTCGTAAAATAGTCGAAACGTATAAAGTTCAAGGTGGTCCTTCATCAATTGAAGTTGAGCGCGCCCTAAAACAGAGAAAGAAATGCTTAGAACACGCGAAAACCGGCGTTTCGAAATTGAATCAGTCTCTTCTCGACGTTGAAAGCAAGTTGGAATCTGTGGTTACCGCTTACTCTAGCCAGAATTCTTCAAACGCAAAATTTAAAAATTCGAATTGACAGGACGTATTAGACTTTGACTCAAGAACATAGCAACCAAGAAAATAAGAAAGCAATTCTCCTCTTAGAAGACGGGACGTCATTTGTCGGTAAAGGTTTTGGTGCAACTGGAAAAATTTCAGGAGAAGTAGTGTTCTCAACTTCAATGGTTGGTTACCCAGAAGCGCTTACTGACCCATCGTATAAAGGTCAAATTTTAAACTTAACCTATCCGCTCGTTGGCAATTATGGGGTTCCTTCAAACGAGTTAAACTTGGGTATTCCCGCTTTATTTTGAGTCAGATCATATTCAAGTGCAAGGCTTAGTCATTCATGAGTTATGCCGTGAACCGTATCATTGGGCATCAACAAGAACTCTTGACAAGTGGCTAGCCGACGAGGGTGTACCAGGAATCTCTGGCGTTGACACTAGACGGTTAACGAAGAAACTTAGAATGCATGGGGTCATGCTTGGGGTTCTTCAAGTTTTCGATGAACATGAGGAGCCAAACTTAGAACGGCTCAAAAGTTATTGTGATGGCATTGCAGACCCAAACTTAATCGATTTAGTAAAAGAAGTATCAGTTAAAAAACCCATTAAGTACAATGTTGACGGAAAATACACGGTTGTCCTGATTGACTGCGGAGTAAAATACAGCATTATCCGTAACTTGCTAAAACGTGGAATAAACGTTGTCCGCGTGCCCTACGACACTTCAGCTAGCGAAGTAATGTCATACAAACCTAACGGCGTTTTCCTAAGCAACGGGCCAGGAGACCCTAAAAAATGCACCAAAACAATCGAGTGCATCCGTGAACTCGTTGAGAAGGTTCCGTTAATGGGCATTTGTCTTGGCGCCCAAATACTTGCCTTATCAATGGGCGGTGACACTTACAAGTTAAAATTCGGTCATCGCGCCCAAAACCAGCCTGCACGCGACTTAAACAATAATCGCTGCTATATTACTACTCAAAATCACGGTTACGCAGTGGATCAAGGATTCATTGAAGAATACGCCGCTTGGAATCTTGGTTCATTAATCCAAACGATAAAACCATTGAGGGCATCAAGCATAAGAGCAAGCCTGTTTTTGCTGTGCAATGGCATCCTGAAGCATCTCCAGGCCCGTATGATACTGAGTTGCTGTTTGATATGTTCGCAAAAACTTTGGAGGCTAACTAAAAATGCCCAAGTTCGATTGGATACATAAAGTGCTGGTGCTTGGCAGTGGAGCAATAAAGATCGGTGAAGCCGCAGAATTTGATTATTCTGGAAGCCAGTGCCTTAAAGCGTTAAGAGAAGAAGGTATAGAAACTGTTCTGATTAACCCCAACATTGCAACCATTCAGACTGATCCACGCTTATCAGGGAAAGTGTATCTTCTTCCAGTCACCCCTGAATACGTTGAAAAAGTAATTCAGAAAGAAAAACCAGACGGAATACTGCTGGGTTTTGGGGGACAAACCGCACTTAACTGCGGAATCGAATTGGCAAAAAGCTGGTATTCTGGAAAAATATAACGTTAAGGTTTTAGGCACCCCTGTAGAAGCTATTGAGGACACGGGCGACAGGGAACGCTTCAGACAAGCCATGCTTAAAGCTAACGTGAAGCCCTTGAGAAGCAAATCAGCAAACTCAGTGAAAGAAGCGCTTGAAATCGCTAATGAAATCGGCTACCCAGTTATCATCCGTGTTGCCTACACTTTAGGCGGCAAAGGTGCAGGAGTAGCACGCAATGCATGGGAATTAAGAGATATAGTTACACGTGGCTTGGCGCAAAGCAGAATTACGCAAGTGCTCGTGGAAGAGTATGTTGGTCACTGGAAAGAAGTTGAATACGAAGTAATGCGGGATTACGCTGACAACTGCTTAATCGTTTGCAACATGGAAAACTTTGACCCGATGGGTGTTCACACTGGCGACTCAATAGTTGTAGCACCATCGCAAACACTGTCAAATCGTGAATACCACCTTATCAGGTCAACTTCACTGTCCGCTATTCGCAGTCTTGGAATAGTCGGCGAATGCAACATTCAATGGGCTTTACACACGAATTCAGAGGAATATCGTGTTATAGAAGTGAACTCGCGCATGTCGCGAAGCAGTGCGCTTGCAAGCAAAGTAACAGGTTACCCATTAGCTTACATCGCAACTAAACTAACTCTCGGTTACCTTCTTCCTGAATTAATAAATAAAGTAACGGAAGTCACAACAGCCTGTTTTGAACCAGCTTTAGATTATATAACTGTTAAGATTCCACGATGGGACCTGCAGAAATTCAAGAATGCAGATCGTCATGTTGGTCCTCAAATGCGTTCAGTCGGAGAAGTAATGGCTATTGGACGCTGTTTTGAAGAGGCACTTCAAAAAGCCGTACGCATGCTAGACACTGGCAAGATTGGTTTAGTGTGTAATCCAGAGGATTCTGAGCCTGAACCCGAAGAAAGAATACGCGATGTTTTAGCGAACCCGACTGACGAGCGATTATACAAGATTGTAAAAGCATTAAAAATCGGAATCAACATCGGGGAAATCTACAGTTTAAGCGGCGTTGACCCGTTCTTCCTTCACAAAATCCAAAACATAATCGACATGGAAGCAAAACTTCGCAAACTAAACCTTGGAAGCGACTCGGCAGCGGAAACTATTCGTGAAGCAAAACGCATAGGTTTCTCCGATGCCCAAATAGCTGTTTGCCAGAATACTGATGAAGCAACGATAAGAAAATTCAGGAAAAATGCCCAGATCACTCCTGTTGTAAAGCAGATTGATACTTTAGCTGCTGAATGGCCAGCTAAAACCAATTATCTCTATATGACTTACGGGGGAGACGAAGACGACATAAAACTAACCAACAATCCAAGTAAAGTTATTGTGCTGGGCGCTGGAGTTTTCCGGATTGGCTCAAGCGTGGAATTCGATTGGTGCGGAGTTAACACGATTTGGGCACTCAAGAAAAATGGCATTCAAGAAGCCATCATGGTCAATTACAACCCCGAAACAGTATCAACTGATTATGATATTTCTGATAAATTGTACTTTGAAGAGTTAACTCCTGAGCGAATCATGGATATCTACGAGAAAGAAAACCCGTTAGGCATCATAGGAAGCGTAGGTGGGCAAATTCCAAACAATTTAGCCATGAAACTATCCGATTTAGGCGTGAAACTACTCGGCACCTCCGCTGAGGATGTGGATTTAGCCGAGGACCGTTCAAAGTTCAGCTGCGCTTCTTGATCAACTTGGAATTTCTCAGCCCAGCTGGAGCAAACTCTTGTCGATTAATGATGCAAAACGGTTTGCTGAGAAAATCGGTTACCCAGTTATCGTGCGTCCAAGTTACGTGTTATCAGGTTCAGCGATGCGTGTTGCTTACAATGAGACTTCACTTGAAAACTTTCTTAACTTAGCCGCAAAAGTTTCCCGTGATCACCCAGTAGTTATTTCTAAATTCGTTGACAGAGCCAAAGAAGTCGAAGTTGATGGAGTTTCCGACGGCGACACTGTTCTAATCGGAGCAATAATGGAGCATATCGAGAACGCAGGCGTCCACAGCGGAGATGCAACCATGACTATTCCCCCTCAAACTTTATCCATGGAAGTTCAACGGAAGATTGAAGATTGCACCCAACGAATTGTAAAAGCCCTGCGAATTCACGGACCATACAACATTCAATACTTAGTCAAAGACGGCGTTGTTCAAGTAATCGAATGCAACTTGCGTGCTTCACGTTCAATGCCTTTTGTAAGCAAAACTCGCGGAATAAACCTCATTGATTTAGCTACTCAAGCAATGCTGGGCAAAAAACTAAGTGAGTCCCAAATCGCCCAGCTGTCACTTGCAAATCATGCGAATCACGTCGGCGTTAAAGTTCCCCAGTTCAGTTTCATGCGTCTTAGCGGTGCTGACCCTGTTCTCGGCGTTGAAATGCTAAGCACAGGCGAGGTAGCCTGCTTAGGAGAAAACTTTTCAGACGCTTTCTCTAAAGCGTTGCAGTCTGCAGAATTCAGGATGCCGCCTAAAGGCGGCGCGGTCCTCATAACCATCGGCGGCGAAGAACCTAAACGCCGGGTTGTTCCAATCGCTAAGGCTTTTGAAGAGATGGGCTTTAAGATCTATGCTACTGAACACACTGCTGAAGTGTTACAAGCTAACGGCGTAAAAAGCGTAACTGTCTTGCTCAAGGTTAAGGAAGCTAAAGTTGACCCAAACAACATTTTGGATTACCTGCAGGAACGCAAAATAGATTTAGTCATTAACGTGCCCATCTCGGATAAGCAGACGAACTTAGATACAATTACAGACGGCTACACTATCAGACGGCAAGCAGTAGAATTCAATGTCCCAGTAATCACAAACTTAGAGTTAGCCGCCGCCTTAGTTGAAGTGCTAAAACAAAAAGGCACAAACGAAATTCCAATCCGCTCACTAAACGAGTACATGGATGACTTGCCCTGGAAACTTTGGTAAGTCTTCACAGAATGGTTCGGCATTGGCAAATTTAAAGATTGAATTTGAAATCGGCGTTAATTCAATTAATCAATAACCCAGCAAAGAGGCAAGCTGACTAAACAAGACAACATCAATAATCACAAAGACTAATGTCATAAATATTCCGAAAACAAGCAAGTAACTCGCCATATCTTTGTCTCGGTCTTTTGTTCCGACATAGGCAATTAAACCTCCAATTAACCCAAAAAATAACGGCGCTAAATACCACAATATTGTCGGTTTTTCATAGTCCGAATTATCTTCATTGGATTGGAAAGTATCTCGCTGGTAACTGGCTGGGTTTTTCATGACATCCTCAAAATTGCTTATTTTATCCTCGAGACTTTTTACAGATCTAAGGTAAGATTCCTCGGTGATCTTTCCTTCTGCAAAGAAAACTGCTAGTTTTTCGATACTTTTCTTATAATTAGAAATTTCTTCATTTAGTCTTGTTTCTTGAAACGTGCCGCGCCTGCTTATTTTCAACACTTTTGTAAGTGCAACTGATTTCGCATTTTTCTCGATTTATACATGTAGCGCAACAAGAATTTTGGACTTTGTTTGAACAAGATTCTTCTCTTGTCTCTTTACCCTCTTGACTTCCTGTAATAGCTTTGCAAGTTCCATCATTAGAAAAGTACTCGCAATCTATTTGGCTCTTCTTCTCCATGTAACTTGCCCTATTTAAGGTACTGCAATTGAAAAATAAAACTTTCGGAGATTTATAAATTAACCTAACTAAGTCTTATTTTATTTATGAGTGATTCTTTTTGTCAATTGTTTTAATGGGAGAAGTGATAAAATGAGTAAAGTACCCAACTTGCAAACGATTAAAATATTAAAAGTAGAAATTTTATGGACGCTTTTGATTGAAGATTAGTTTATTTAAATTTTCAATGCTGCAAAGCAAGCAATGATGCTCTGCCACCTTGCTTACGGGCAATTGCCTGAAGAACTTGGCACTTAAATTCCATGTCATCTTCTCGGAAACTTTTAAACTGGAATTATCGCAAAAAATATTAACATGACTAAACATCTCGAATGAGTTAACAAGGTAAGTTAAATTGTCTAAAAATGCAAAAACTCGCACATTAGAAGAGATAAATGAGAAAATTCGCAAGGGCGACGCTCAAGTTTTAACGGCTGAAGAAATGAAAAAGCTAGTAGAAAGCAGCGGTGTTGAAGTCGCATTTAGGGAAGTTGATGTCGTCACTACTGGCACTTTCGGGGCAATGTGCTCTTCAGGAGCATTGATTAATTTGGGTCATTCTGACCCGCCGATAAAGATTGATAAGGCATGGATTAATGACGTCCCAATTTGTCATCCTGGTGCAGCAGTGGATTTGTTTATTGGGGCAACTAGCATGTCTGACAAGCAGCCTTTCGAGTATGGTGGAGGTCATGTTATCCAGGACCTTGTAGCTGGTAAGGAAGTTGAGCTTAAGGCAACAGGTTATGGAACGGACTGTTACCCCAGAACTCAACTTAAGACAACTTTGACCAAGGATGATTTAAACCAGTTTCAACTGCTCAATTTCCGCAATTGCTACCAACACTATAATTGTGCAGTGAACGGTAGCGACCAGGTAATTTACACTTATATGAGCAAGCTCTTGCCGAAGATGCGCAATGCAACGTATTCAGGAGCAGGCGAGCTGAATCCACTGATGAATGACCCAGACTACGAGACCATCGGTTTGGGTACGCGGATTTTTCTTGGCGGCGGGCAAGGATATATAATCGGCGAAGGAACCCAGCACAGCCCAAAGAATCAGTTCGGAACCCTGATGGTTAAAGGCGACGCTAAAAAGATGACGCCTGAATTCTTACAGGGTGCAGCATTTACCAGATACGGCACTTCATTGTATGTTGGCTTAGGCGTGCCTATCCCGATTTTAAACGAAGGCTTAGCAAAGAAGACCGCGATTCGTGACAGCGAAATATTCACCGACGTAATAGATTACAGCGTACCCCGCAGAGATCGTCCTAAACTCGCCAAGGTAAATTACAAAGAGTTAAAATCAGGCTCAATAAAAGTCAATAACCAGAAGATCAGGGTTAGCTCTCTATCAAGCTTAAAGATGGCGAGAAAAATCTCGGTAACATTGAAGTCTTGGATTGAGGAAGGCAAGTTCTTCCTTTCAGCTCCCGTTGAAAGGCTTCCAGTTGACAGTGTTGCTAAGCCTATGCGGCAAACAGGGGAAATACCCTACGTAGCCAACGTTATGCATCCAGCGGTTACATGCACTGAGAATGAAAAGATACGTGCTATTGCAGAACGCATCGTCACTAAATCCGTAAACCACATCGTAGTGATCGACGAAGCTGGAAAACTAAGGGGCATCGTAACTTCCTGGGATATCACGCGGGCAATGGCTGAGGGCAAAAAAGAATTAGCAGATATCGAATCGCGAAAAGTTGTTACTGCAAAGCCAGATGAACCGCTTGAGATTGCTTCAAAACGGATGGCTCAGCACAACATTTCAGCTTTGCCAGTTATTGATGTTCAAAATAAAGTGCTCGGAATAGTGACTTCCGAAGATGTTTCCAAATTACTTGGACGGTGAAAGCATGGTTAGAATTCTGCTTAATTTTTCTGAAAAACTGGTGCCTGAACCAATAACTTCACAAATCATTCTTGAGTATAAATTGCCTATTGCAATTTTAACTGCACATGTAAATTCGAAAGGCGGCGAAATCCTCGCAGAAATTCCAGATGAAGCACAAGAAAAAATCGTTCAAGCCTTCCGCAAAAAAGGCGTAAAAGTCAGCGTACCGAAGCTAATCGAAGTAGACTCTGAAAAATGTATGAGTTGCGGCTCATGCGTGGCTATTTGCCCAGTTGAAGCAATAAGTGTAACTGACGACTGTTCGGTAAAGTTCGATCGATCGAAGTGTGTTGGCAGCACCTGCAGCCTCTGCGTTGACACCTGCCCAGCTAGAGCAATAAAATCAGTAAAGAATTCAAACGCTAACTCTTCAAGTAACAATCAGGAAAAATAATGAACAAAAACCTGTACAAAGAAACCTTCAGCCTCAAAGAAACCCGATGCACCATAATATCCGACCTTCAATCCGCAATAAAAATAGCCGCTGAATCAATTACGCGAAACCGTAATGAACTCGAAATCTACGGAGATACAAACCCAAAATTCATCTACACACTTGAACCGTATCCTGTACCCAAAAACCCTTTGGTGGCAAAACTGATGGCTTTGGTAGCGCAAAAAGCAGGTGTTGGTCCGATGGCTGCTGTGGCCGGAGTGATTGCTGATTTGGCTGTAGCTGATATGATCAAGGCTGGCTGCAAAGTGGCAGTTGTAGAGGATGGCGGCGAAATCTCTGCCAATTCAAACATGCCTATTGACGTGGCGCTTGCGGCAGGTGAGGAGCCGCTTTCGAAACGCTTCGGTTTTAGGCTCACCGAATTCCCAATCGGTTTAGCTACAAGTTCAGGACGCTTCAGTCACGCTTTAAGCTTCGGAAAAGCTGAGGCAGCGACGGTTTTCTGTAAAGACGCTGGACTTGCGGATGCAGTGGCGACAGCTGTGGGCAACATGGTAAAAGGCGAAAACGCTGAAACCGGAATCCAAGCAGGAATAAGAACTGCGTTAAGCATAGAAGGCGTTGAGGGAGTGCTCATACTCTACAAGGGGCAAGTGGGCACCGCAGGCAAAATACCACAAATAATTAGAGTAGACCCAAACAAGTAAACTCTACAAGCATCCATTAAAGAATTGGCCTTAGGCGTACTGCAATGTTTTTAGCATGCTTCCTGACTTGTACCCTTCCAAATCGATTGTTACGTACTTGAAGCCAAGCTTTTTCAACTCAACGCTCAACTTATCCAAAGCATCAAGGTTGCAGAAGAGTGCTCTCTCATTTCTCCCAACCTCAATTCTTGCAAGTCCATTGTGGTCTCTAACTCGAATCTGTTTAGCACAAAGTATCGTTTGTACGATTGCTTCTGCTTTTTCGATGCGGCTTAGTTTTTCAGCGGTTATCTTTTCGTTAAAGGGAATTCTTGAAGCTAGACATGCGAGTGCAGGCTTGTCATGTATGCTCAGCCCCATTTCCTTGGATAAAGCGCGAATCTCATCCTTATTGAATTCATTAATCATCCATGGACTGTAAACGTTGCTTGCTTCTTTAACGGCTTTAAATCCCGGTCTATGATCACTCAAATCCGAAAAGTTTGTGCCTTCAAACACAGCTTTAAACCCGAGTTCATGCGCAAAATCAAGTAGTCTTTCAAGCAACTCTTTCTTGCAGTAGTAGCATCGGTTTTCAGGGTTCTTGCTAAAATTCTCATCAGCTAACTCATTAGTATTTATCACATAAAGTTTAATGCCTATTTCCTTAGCAACTGCTTTGGCATCTGCAAGTTCCTGCGAAGTATAAGTTGGAGATTGTGCAATAACCGCTACAGCCTTATCCCCCAAAACCTCGTGAGATACAGCTGCCAACGTTGAACTGTCAACTCCTCCTGAAAAAGCGATTACGACGCCATCTTTTCCTTTGTCACTAATAAAACGTTTTAATTTTTCAATTTTATTTTTCTCTTCTTTCATGTTTAATCACCTTTTTTCAGCAAGATTTCGTGTGTTCTTTCCATAACGAGTTCCGAAAGTTCCCGTAAAGGCTTCTTGGTTTTTTCAGCCAGCTTTTTCAGATCCTCGTATTCAGGTTTTACACGAACGATTTCGCCGCTGCCATTCTTGGCAACTTTAACTTTAACGTGTTCCTCAACGCCCTCAACCATGACATCCACTGAGAGGACTTCTCTGTTAACCACGTGTCTTTCACAGAAATAAATTCTAACGCCTAAAGTTCCCGTTTCATCAATCAAAACTTGCGACAAATGAGCAGCATCCTTTTGATCAGCCATTACCTTGAGAATTTGTCCTGGCCTATTTTTCTTAGAGTACATTGGGATGATACAAACGTCTTTTGCGCCTTCGGCAAAGAGCCTGTCAACAGTGAATCCGACGATTTCTCCGGATACGTCATCAAGGTTAGTTTCTAGTACTGCGATTTGGTCCCTTTGGAAACCTTTTTCCAAATTTTTGCCAACGGTGATTCGGAGAGCATTTGGCAATCCTTCGAATTCCTTTTCGCCAGCGCCATAACCAACCTTTAGGGGCATCATTGTGGGATAGAAAACGCTTACTTGGCTGGCTAAGTTAACGATAAGTGAGGCTCCTGTGGGGGTAGCTAATTCGGCTTCTACTGGTCCACCTTTTATAGGGTAATTCTTTGATTGAAAAATTGCAAGTGTTGCTGGTGCTGGACTTGAAACTGTTCCATGCGAGAACTTGAATAATCCTCCTCCGACTGAAACCGGGGTGGCGTAGATTTTTGCTTCGAAAAACCCCAAGTCTTCCATGGCAACCGCGGAACCAATTATTTCCGCTGCTGTGTCCACCATGCCAACTTCATGCAGGTGTGCGTGTTCCAAATGTTTTCCGTGAAGGTTTGCTTCAGCTTCGACTAAGGTGTAGATAACGTTTGAAGCAAACTGTTTGGCTTTCGCTGAAAGCCCAAGTTGCAATGCTGCTTTTTCCACTATTTCAATGAGTTGTTTGCCGTCTTTTCTTGTTTTTCCTTGGGCTGTAACATCAACTTTAGTTGCTCTGAAGCCTCCTCGCATAGTTTGTTTAATGTCCACTTTCACGTCGCTGTAGCCGAAATCTTTGTTATCTAAAATTTTGAGTGCTTTTGCAACTTTGGTTGCGTCTGCTCCAAGATCCAGTAATGCTCCAAGCATCATGTCTCCAGAAACTCCAGCCACTTGGCAGTCAATCATAACTATTTTAGAAAACTCAGCCATTATACTCCGACCGATTGCTAACATTAAAAAGACCAAAAAACGATATATTAATTGTGGTTCTTTGGAAAGTGAATGTTGCAATGTTCACGCTTAAAGAAATTCTTGAAAAAACCTCTAAGAACGAAATAAAAGTTGACGAGGCAGAAAAACTAATTCGTCTTTTAGCTATAACTGAATTGGAAGAAATGGCGAAACTTGATTCTAAAAGAGAGTTTCGTAATGGTTTGCCTGAAATAATTATGGCAGAAGGTAAACCCCCTCAGATTGTTGTTGATATAGCCTTGAAAATGCTATCAGAAAATGGGCGTGTAATTGTCAGCCGGTGCGCATCAGAGTACATTCAACTACTTAATGGAGCTGTGCCTGAAGATTCAGTTTTACAGGTTAACGATAAGTCGCGAATGGTCATTCTGAAAAAGAAAAATTATGAGACAAAACTCACAGGCGGAAAAATCGGAATACTATCCGCTGGAACCTCAGATATCCCTGTAGCTGAAGAAGCAAAAGTAGTTGCTCAAGAAATGGGCTGCGAAGTCTTCACTTGCTACGATTTAGGCGTCGCAGGAATTCATAGACTATTTCAACCATTGAAAGATTTAATCTTAAAAGATGTTGATGTCATAATTGTGGTTGCTGGAAGGGAAGGTGCACTCTGCTCAGTCGTAGCTGGAATGGTTGACGTGCCAGTTATCGGCGTTCCAACATCAAACAGTTACGGTTTCGGCGAAAAAGGAGTAAGCGCTTTAATGGCCATGCTCCAATCATGCTCGTTAGGCTTGGCAGTTGTTAATATCGACGCTGGAGTTGCTGCTGGAGCAATGGCAACATTGATAGCGAATAGAGTAGCTAAGTTTAGACACTAAAGATTATAAATTTTTTTCTCGCTTTGATGCCAGAAGAAGTTATTCCTTAATTTGATCAGGCTTTGAGTTTAGCACTGGAAGTGAAAAAGTGATAGTTGTTCCTTTATCTGGAGTGCTTTCAGCTGTGATTTTTCCGCCGTGAGCTAGAATTATGCGTTTGCTGATGGCTAATCCAAAACCCATGCCCTTTGCTTTGGTTGTGAATAACGGGGTCCAAATCTTTTGCAGCGTTTCTTGATCCATTCCAGCACCTGTATCTGCGAAACTGAAGTCAACCCAGTCTTTGGCATCTTCGCTTTTTATTGTGAGTGTTCCACCGTTTGGCATTGCATCAAAAGCATTTTTTATTAGGCTAGTAAAAACACGTTTCATTCTGGCAATATCAACTTGCATTATTGGCTTATCTTCCGTTTCGTCAATAACCTGAATTTTCTCTGGAACTTTAACAAGAGAAATCGCGTTCGTCAAAAGATTTTTCGGCGTAGTTTTCTGAAGCATTAGATTTATTTCGCGTGAATATTCAAGCAAGTCATTAATAATTTTGTTTGAATACTCTATGCTTCTCTCTATAGTTTCAAACATTGCTTTGTCATTTTCATCCATTTTCGCCGCGTGTTTTGTCTTAAGATAGTACACTGCGCCTCGAATACCCGTTAGAGGGTTGCGCAGATCATGTCCAATCATGCCCGCTAATTCACCGATTGACGCCAATCTTTCAGCCTTAACAAGCTTTTTCTCCATTTTTTTCCGTTCAGTAATATCATGAATAAGAATTGCTATCCCAATTTCTTGACCTTGCTTGTTTTTCACTATTGAACTCGATAACAAACCTGTTGTTTCCTCGCCTGACTTATAAAATTTAAATTCGTAATTCTTAATTTTGCCTTCAGCCTTCAATTTAGTAAGCAAGTTTTCGAAAGTTTTTTCATCAATGTTACTTGTCTTTTTACTCATCTCTCTTATTGATTTCCCGATTACCTCATTCTCTTCAAAACCTAGTAAATTCAAAAAAAGCACGATTAACATTAATTATTTTTCCCTTTAAATCCACAAGGATAAGTGAATCAAGCATAGTCGACACAATGTTATCTGCGGCTATCTCAGGGTTCAGGCTGTAGATGTTCAACCTGAAAATTGCAAAAGCAATAAAGATTCCTGCCAAGCTGATCAAAATATTTGTTAGGCCTGGGATATTGACATTTAAAATTGGAAAAATATGGCTAGTATAAAATGGACAAAAATATGCTAATAACTAAGCCTACAGTAACAAGTTTAGCTGTCTAATTTTCTGTTAGTTTCTGTCAAGCGATAGTAGTATGCAGTGCACCAGGAGACTGATGAAAGTATAAGTGTCGCGGCCCAGATCACAAAAATAATTGCAAGTAATGAGTTGGATTGTAAAGTGGAAGTGTAACCCCAAGATTCAAGGACAGGTGTCGTTTCAATTAGGTTTGTTGTTAAATTGATAATCGAAAAAACCAATGGTGGAAGATACAAAACAACATATGTCCACTTGCTTTTTAACAAGTTACTTTCTGTAAAAATCAGTATGCACTGAAATAGAAGTGCTATGAAGAAAGGATAAAAAGAAATTACTTTACTCCAAAATATTGCCATTCCAAGAGTGCTCGCTTGTCCAAGCATAAATTCGCCAAACGCCCAGTAAGCATTAACCAGGAAAACCAACGCAAATAGTCTATTCAACGATGTTTTCTTTTTGAGGAAACAAATAGTTGCGCCTAATGTTAAGCTGATAATGCTTGCGAATAGTGTAAGCACTGCGAAGATGTTCAATTTAATCACACTGATTAGTTTGATTCAGTTTTTCCTCTAAATCAAGTCGGGTATCATTAAGCGTTATTCCAGATTTGTACATGCGGAATTCTATGGTGTTTCAATTTTGCATATAACAATGTGTGCGGACGATCATGTATTCACATTATTTGGCTTCACAATTTGAAGAGCGAAAAGGTGAAAAGGAACAACTTATTAATTATTGTGGAGTTTGCGATTAAATGAGCGATATAACTGACGTTGTAACTGTCCAACTAAATGGTGAAAAACAGAATTTTCTTCTAAGCAAAAAAGACTTCAAAACAGGAAGCAAAGGCTACCATGCCCAAGGAAAAATGATGGCTGGAGGAAAAAACTATCAAATTAATATTTTATGCGTAGAAATAGGCTCTAAACCTAAAGAGCAAAACAAAAAATAGGCTTCCCACTGGCAGTTGCTATTCCTGTTTAAGGCGAGAAGCTTAGTTGCCGACAATCCCAGCAAAGTCAACGTAAAAATCCTTCAAATTTTTAAAGATAAAATCTGGTTGCTGCTTACTTTCGGCAAGATCTTTTAACGAGTTAAATTTTGACGGAATGAAAACCGTTTTCAACCCTGAATCCTTGGCTCCTTTGATATCTTCAATTGGGCTATCTCCGACGAAAACCGCGTTTTCAGGGTTCACTTTGAGTTTGCTTAAGGCTTCTTGGAAAATGTGTTTGCTTGGTTTACGCCACCCATTTTCTTGTGAAACCACAACCACGCTGAAAAAGTCACTTATGCCTAATTGCTTTAGGCTTGCATAAATTACCGGTGCATAAGTAAAATTCGAGATTAATCCCAGTTTAAAATTTTGTTTGGCGTGTTTTATTAGTTTTTTAGTGTTCGGCCTCAGGGTTAATGTGTCTATGAAGTCTTTGAAGAAGACGTTTAAGGCTTCTTTTATTCGTGAGTCATCTTCGGTTACGTTGAAGCCAAGATTTTTTAATGCTTCTGCAACCCAAACGGCGTTAGTTACTTCCTTAAACTGCTCGTAACGTACAATTCGGTATTTCTCGTGTGCTTGAGAATAAGCTTTAAAGAAGTTTTCCCTGTCAACTTTGAACCCTGAGGCAACTAATGCCTTGTAAAGCTTTTCTTTTGAAGCATCCATGTCGTAATTTCGGGGACAGACCAGAGTGCCTATGTAATCAAATATTATTGCTTTGCAATTGGGCATTTCTAATCGTTCTCCGAATTAGATAAAACGGCTTCAGTGACTACTTGATCGATCTTTTTGCCGATGGTTGTTTCAAGCAGTTTGTTATGGTTGCCAATGGCAGCTTCAACCTTTGAATCAAAAGGTATCTCTCCGAGAAACTTTAATCCCAACTTTTCTGTTTCCCGCTTGATATGTTCTGTTTTGTCCATTTTCATGTTTTCAAGTATTCCGATTATAGGCATTTTCAATTCGCTAATCAAGTTTACTTGTTTTTTGACGGTTTCAAACGCTAACAGTGAAGGGGTTGTAACTATTAAAAACTCAATTCTCTTTATGAGTCTTAAAAGATCCAGGATTGCATCGCCGATTCCAGGCGGCATGTCAATTATGAGAAAATCAAGTTCACCCCATCGAGTAATAGTGAGTAACTCGATTAAAGCGTTCGAGACATCAGCACCTCGCAAAGGAGCTGGCTTATCCCCTGAAAAGTAAACAAGCGACATGAATTCTAAACCATCGATTAAGGGTGGAACAAGACCTTTTTCCTCTTTAGGAGAAATATCACGGGCACCCAGAATAATATGCGTTGATGGGCTTGTAAAGTCTGTGTCGAATAATCCTAACTTGCAACCTTTACGAGCAAGCGTTAAGGCAAGTATAGTTGCCACCATGCTTTTTCCAACTCCGCCTTTGCCGCTTGAAACAGCAATAATCCGGTTTACACCTGCAAGCCGCTTGCTTATCACACTTGTTCTCGGGTCGATCATGATCTCCTATTTTACTCCTCTGACGTTTTCAAGCCAAATTCCACGTCCACTGATGATTTCAAAGTCTGGACTGCCGCACTTGGGACATTTAATGTAGGTGTGGGCAACTTCTGGAATAAAATGAATAGCTTCTGATGCTTCTTTGGCAAGATTTTCCTTTTTGAAAAGCCAAGTTGTTCCGCAAACTTTGCATTTAAGAGATGACTTGGCTTTGTAGATGTGAAATTTCGTGTTCTTAAAAATTAAAATGTCTATCTTAAGTTGATTTAAAGCGAAACGCAGGATGCCTCGCTCAACATTTTGCAGTTCACCGATTCTTATGGTTAACGCGGTGATTTCTTTGAGTTTTTCTTTTTCAGCAGTTTGTTTTGCCGCCGCTAAGACTGCTTCAGCTAACGCCCATTCATGCATGAGACAGCTTAAAGCAACTCGCACAATTTATAAATTTTCAAACATTTTGAATTTTGCAACATTACGCCGAGTTTTTAGCGAAAAAACTATGGCTGAAAAAATAGATTTAGTGTTAATCTTCAATATTTGGCAATGATTCCATTATTTTAGCAAGTTGTTTCATTATTTTCTGATCTATCTTTTGTTTTTGTTCTATGTTGGTTAAGTGAGTAGCGCTTGACATGATAAAGTGATTATGCTGCATTTGTTATAACTGTATCCTTAAGTTTACTTCGAAGTTCGAACTGACATCCTGCACGATGCAGAGATTTAAACAATTTTAAATCAATTTAGAAGAAAGATAATGAAAAATTTTGCCTAGAAAAAGGTTATTTTCAACATAAACAAACCATTTTAGCTGTCTTTGTAAATTCAACATCCAACCTTTGAAAATAAATGGTATGTTCGAAGGAATATGAACCCGATAATTTGCTTGGAAGGTCATCTTTGCTTTTTGGAGTTAAAATGCGCCGTTAAAGAAAGCGGCACAAATTTTTATGTAATAAACCAAAAATAACATGAACCAAAAATGCTTGTAAGGAAAGCAACTCTTTAAGACTCCGAACGATTGACTCAACTCGCCCGCGATTTGGATCTGTACCATTCTCCGTATCATCCGCTTTACCACATTAAGGAAAACACATCTGACGCTGCCATCGCTTATCTACAGGATAAAATCGAAAAGTCAAATTCAGCAGAGTGGCTTGTTCTCGTCGCTCAAGACACGGATATAGTTGGGTTCCTAACATGCAAGATCGATGAGCGGAGTAATCCTAATTGGGAAATTCGGAAGATGGGTCATATTATAAAGGTGTATGTGGTTTCAGCATATCTTCGAAGAGGAATCGCTTCAGCAATGCTGAACGAAGCTTTAAATTGGCTAAAACAAAATAACGTCCAATATGTCGACATCGGCGTCTCAGTCCAGAACGATGGGGCTATCTCAACTTGGGCAGCGATGAGATTCAAGCCTAGCCAGTATAATATGTAATATGGTTCGCAAATTATAGGCTCGCTAAATCAAAATACAAATCCTCTTGTTAACTTGAAAGCCAACCTCTTGCTCCGGACTTGAAAGATTGCAGCAATAAATGTCAGAAATAAGTTTAGCGTCGATTAGCTTGGCTAAAGCATGCGTTTACTCGCATAAAAGATTACTTCGATGTTTTCCATTCTCGGTCAAGTATTGCGTATAAGAGTGAATCAAGCCATTCTCCATTGTGCTGAATGTTTTCTTTGAGGTGTCCTTCGTATCGCATTCCAATTTTTTCCATAACATGCGCCGATGCAGTGTTCGCTGGGTCGCAAGTGGCAAATATTCGATGAAAATTGAGATGCGTGAAGCCAAAATCTACGAGTGCAAGCGCTGCTTCAGTAGCATAACCTTGACCCCATAACTGGTGGTTCAAACAATAGCCAATCCACCCCTCTCGATTCTTAACGTTTGACTCGTATATCCCACAGCCACCGATAAGTCGATTCCCCTCACGAGTCACAACTGCTAGAGAATAATTCATGCGGGGTCTCTCATTCTTTTGAGCGATAGATTTCTGGATAAACATGCTTGTTTCCTCTTCTGAGTTGGGTCCCCAACCCATGAAGCGAGTCACAATCGGATCAGAAGCGTACTCATGTACATCTGCCCAATCAGCTTTCTGAAACTCCCGCAACTCTAGTCTCGCAGTCTGGGTAATGACTGTAGGGTTCGCAGATCGTTTTCTTTTGCTCGAATTAACATCGTTGAGAGTCCTAGGTGCACGCATGATAACACCACTGACTTTTTGGCGCTTTCCGCTTAAAAGGCTTTTAATGAAAATAAGCCTATATCTCACATTGATTTGAAATGCTCGTGAGAATAGCAACTTCTGAAGATTCAAAGAAAATAGCTTTACTTAACCACGACTTGGATATTCAGCATTCTTCTTATAGTCCGATGTATCGCCTAAGAGAAAACGCGTCTGAGCTAAGCGCTGCATACATCACGGATTGGATCGAAAAGTCCACTTCAGGGGATGGACTTGTACTGGTGGCACAGGAAGAAGACATAATCGGGTTTCTGGCATGCAGCATCAATGATTATTACCCGCATATGGAGATTCGGAAGATTGGCCATATAATGGCTGTGTACGTGGTTCCAGCGTATCGTCGCCGCGGAATCGCTACAGCATTGATGAAACAGGCTCTAAAATGGATGAAAGAACATAAAATAGAATACGTAAATCTCAATGTCGATGTCCAAAACGACGCAGCTATCGCAGCATACAAGGCGATGGGATTCAAGCCAAATCAGAGCAATCTCATTCAAAAGCTGTAAGCGATTCGGCTTTCATCATTTTCGTTAAGCAAAAATGTGATGCTTTATCAGTAAGTCAATATCAAATAGGGAGCAGTGAATTCTTTGCTATACAAGAATGTAGCTTTAAAGAATGGAAAAGCAGCTTCTTTGAGTTGGTTCGGCAGAGATGACATTGATGAAGTTGTTGAGGTTTTAAACAGCGTAATTCACGAAAATAAATACTTGTTGATGAACCAAGACGTGGGCAGAAGTGACTCCGAGAAATATTTAGATGATGGCAATACAAAAGGAATGCGCTATCTTGTAGCGAGAGTAGACGGCAAAGTTGCCGGAGGAGCAAGCATTATTCCTGGCGCGAATAAAGAAGCACATGTGGTACAATTCGGTATTTTCGTTCATAAGAATTATCGCAACAACGGACTGGGAACAATTTTGATAACAGAACTTACAGAAGTTGCCAGAAAAAGCGGTTTCGAAATCATTCAGCTCTCCGTATTTTCAACAAACAAGCGAGCTATGCATGTCTACCAGAAGTGCGGCTTTAAAGAATGCGGAAAACTAACATGTGACATAAAATACGAAAACGGAACATACGCCGACAGGATCATGATGGAGCTTTTCCTAACAAGTTAAACTCGACTTTTCGACAACAAGCAAAACACTCTCTATTCATTATTTCAGCAATCTTTTATGTGCGCTTCAACTGTCCATGTTTATTTCCTAAGAATCTGATTTGAGACCGCGTTAGGCCGTTTTTGTGCAGTTACGTATGCAATTTCGCGTGTTTTTTTGAAACCAAGTTTCTCGTACATGTGGATTGCAGGTTTGTTGTCAGCCATTACATAGAGACTGGTGATTCTTCTTCCCGTGCATAGATTATGTGTTAAAGTGCTCGTGCAAGCGGTGCCGAATCCCCTGTTTCGGTATGCTTCATCTGTGATTATGTTTCCCAAGTGCGCTATGTTGGGCGTACACAAATGCACTCCAGCGGCGCTAACTATTTTTTTGTTCTGTTTTATGCAGTAGTATGGGCCAACCTTAAACTGGAGAGGTATCCAAGCTATTGCATGGTGTTCTAAGTAGAATTTGTTAAGCTCTTCAAACTCGGACTTGCTTACCCTAGCAACCTCAATATTGCCATCTACTGCTTTGGGTGAATCGGTTACCATTTGGTGTTCATCGTGAACGGTCAAGACTGTTGCGTATTCCTTGATTATCTCGACCTCGTCTTTTGGACAGATTGAAATGAAGACATCATCCACTTTTTCCAGAGCCTTTTCGAGCAATGCTCTTTTTGTTGTAGTAGTCATTTCTCCGAGAGCTATGCTGGGTTTTTGAAAACCGCGGAAAACCGAGCCGACTCCGAGAATTCGATTGCCTTCTTGAGCGTAAAATATTGTACTTGCCTGTAACAATGGGGAATAGCAATCGCCAAGTATCAGCACATTGACTGCAACATCCTTGGCAAGAAATCTCTTGCACTGGCTGAGCTGGTTTGGGCTAACTACTTTCTTCAGTAACATCAAATATGGCACTGTTAAAGGATGTATAAGATACTTCTGAATTTTATGCACGTGGCTGTTTCTAAAATGGATAAAAATGGTTAGACGCATGATTTGGTGTGGTAGCCGGGATTTGAACCCGAGATCATTAGCTTGGAAGGCTAATGTCCCCATGCCGCCATTCCGAAAAGATATTAATACTTTTTTCGACAGCTTTATTCTGCGTTTAGGAGCCTGCACAGACTTGACCAACATACAATCAAAAAGCCGATTTCTGCTCTTAGGACTACCAATTCTGCTAATTGCCAGTACAGCAACGGTTTTCCTATTAACAAATTATTTTTTGGAAAAAGATTGGAGTTACGTGATAGGATTTGCCTTTTACTGGGCGGTTTGGTGTTATCTTATTCCTTCAATTATGTTGGGCAAACAAGGTTTTATAGGAATTTTCCGCGAGAAATCACCCTTTTTCTCTAAGAAAAACTGGTACTTGATTATATTATTGATGGGCACAATTGTAGGCTCTGTTTTTATGTATTATATTCCTAATTTTCAGACTACGCCTCTTCCAGTAATTCTTCTCGCTGTCCCTCTCTCGATAATAGCAGGGGCTGGCGAAGAAATTTTGTGGCGAGGTCTCTACATCAAATCTTTTCCAAACCAGCTTTTTCTATCTTTCCTTTATCCCACACTATGGTTTAGTGTGCAACACGTTTCTTCTTCACTTATCAGCTGGACAGCCGCAACTCCGTTCTTTATAGCGTTAACTCTTCCTTTAGGGTTAGTCTACGGCCTAGTTTCATTCAAAACAGAATCAGTAAGATGGAATGCTATAGCTCATATCTTGATCTCGTTCTTTGCTTTCGCAACGCCCGTATCAATTAGCCTATACCATCTTATTTGAGCGAAGATTTTATTTTACAATTTAAAAAATGTAAATAGGTTGCTATAAACACGTCTATTTTTAACTTAAACAAGGTTATTGGTGGTCTTTCCTAAATTCAACATCCAGCTTTTTAAGAAAGTGGTGCGGTCGCCGGGATTTGAACCCGGGATCATTAGCTTGGAAGGCTAATGTCCTAAACCAGACTAGACGACGACCGCATAATGTTGTAGATAGTTAGCTCTGTTAATGATAAGTATTTTGATTGGGCCATGTTTGTTATCGTTCTCCACTGTTTCCACAGGAGGAATTATGATTGCTACCATGTTTCAAGATTACCAAACTGCCTTAAAGCGGCATTTATCTACTTCAATTCTCTTAGCATTTCTTCTGCAAACAGGTTAACTCTCCGTTGTGCGTACAAAGCGATTATTGTTTCGAAAACGATTATACTGGAAAGTGAAACGGCAAGGATTTCCATCGTGGAAACAAGCGATTGTGCTATTTGAACATAAACGGCACCACCAACAGATATTAGCCAGCTCCAATAGTTAGGCTGTCTTGATGCTAAAAACACGTTTAAGTCGTATGCGATCCACAGGCAAATGCCTACAACAACGATTGATAAGGCTGTGCCGATTATTGTCAAGTTTTTCCAGCTGCTGCCTAACTTTGAAGAACATGTTATTTTTGTTCCAAACTCAGCTTTCTCCAAATCTATTGTCACAATTTTTTGGGCAGTTTTTGGTGACAATCCCCAAATGGAACCCTGCTTAGCAATAATTTGTTTAGGCAAGTTGTCTGAAATTATTTTGCAGCCTCTTTTGGTTAGTTCTTCTTTAATTTTCAAAAAGGCTTCATTTGGCTCCATTCTAATTGTTTGTACAGTCACATAGATGCCTTCAAAGAATTTCTCTTGAAATGGTTTCTACTTTGTTTTAAAAAGCTTTTTCTCATGATTAGACTTTGGCTTAAAACCCCTAATCTGACTATGCCCCTCGGCGCGTTGACGCTCCAGGTTCTTGATTCTCGCATAAAGCTTTGACACTTTTGTTTTAGAAGGCGTCTTGCGTTTATAAGGGTGGACAGGAACAGGTATGAAAGGCTTATCGATCTCTAATTTTTGCCTCTTAGATTGCTTAAACGTTACTTCACGCACTTTTTTGAAGATGACATAGCCTTCTTTGAGGTTAACTTCCTGGACTTCCCAGCCCGCATTTAGCCAAGCCTTCGCATGAACACTCGATGACGAATTACTCCACCATGAAGCATCTTGAAAAGCCTCCATCGGAAGATTGCTGCCGATTAAACCGTCGATTCTTGCAAAAGATAGTTTGACTAACCCTGTAAAGGCGGCTCTAAATTTTAAATGCTGCTCTAACCCGTAATATTTGGATACTGACCGCGGAGAAACAACACGTCGCGCACAATGCAAACATAACATTGCATTCACGTCTCCCGTGGATACATCGGGAACCATGCAGTCTCTGCAGAAGATTTTACGGCACCGCTCGCATTTTCTCATGTAAGCAACATTAAGAACCCTTCCGCAGATGCTGCATTCATCCTTCACGATTGATCAACCTTTGCTTAGTATGCTTGAAAATGTTTGAGTATTCTTTTCATTTCGCCTTATTAACTTTGAGTCCTTATGTGCTAGAGTTTTCCTGAATCTTACTAATGTTATTTGTTTCTACTTGTTGTATGCTGCCCTTGATTTCCTTCCAGATTAATCGTATTAGTTCGCGTGCTTGTTTGTCTATTGCTAACAGTAATAGTACGTAAATTCCGAATCCTGCAATTGCTTTGCCGATTGTAGGGAGCAATGTCGTCGGGGCTGGTATCACGAAAAGCATGATGCCTCCCATGAGGAGCGCTGATAAAATGTATTCGGCTATGCCTTTCCAAGCCACAGGAATCCATATTTTATGATGCAAAAAGGCGTAAAGGCCGATAAATGTTGAGAGGTGAACGCCGAATAGTATGAGGATTACATCTAAGGTTGCCTGCACAGAGCCTGCAATTGGTAAGGCTGTTAAAACGTAATATGTTACGGGTAAGGCGATTGCTGCTTGAATGTATGAAACGCTGAATACCAAGATGATTTTGCTTCGGACAAGTTTGCGAAGAGAGATTTTGCCCTCTGAGTCGAAGGCTTCCCTGCCCATTAAAATGTTGGAGTAAAAGGAGAATATTATACTGATTAATGTGTCAAACGTTAATGCAATTAAGACTGGCCAAGCTACGGCATAAGCACTGTTTAGGACAATTAAAAACGAGGTCGACATTACCATTACTATGGTTGCAAACGGAATAGCCAACATTAAGACCGTTCTAAACGAAGTTCCGATTTGCTCTTCTGAACAAGAGTTCGATAGCAATTTGGGGTAAACTGCAAACGCCAATGAGGCAGAGTAGCCAACAATATTTGTAAAAGTGAAGGCTGCTTGATAATAAGCCCTCGTGGCAGCTCCACCGTAAATGAAGAGCAAGATGTAGACAAAGGAGAATATCTGGGAACCGATGGAGTTGTAAGCAATTGCCGTGGAGCCTTTCAGCCACTCTTTGAGATAGCTCCAGTTTGTTTTCTCATTAAACTCATGCCTCAGAAGCGCATAGTAATAGACTATTTGGATTATGCATGAAACAACTAAAGCTAATATTGCTCCAAGAAAAAGCTGTCGAAAACCAAGGATAACAATTAATGCTATGGAGACTTTTGAGATTTCTTCAATCATCAACCCGTAACCGACAGCTTGAGGTTTGGTGGATTGCAGTATGCTTTCGAAAATGTTAATCATGAAATAAGTTAGAATGTAGCCGCCTGCAATGAAGTAAATTGGCAAATATGCTTGGGTTCCAATGGCTTGAGAAATTAGAATTATTGCGGGAAAATATGCGACAAACGAGATGAGTGCTAAGAGAAATTGCGCCAAGACTGAGGTTTTAGCAGTTCCTTTTATATTTCTTGCCACAAACCTTGTCGCCCAGAACGGCAGCAAACCACTGAACATTACAAAATATCCCGTATAGTCAAAAATGTTGGTCCAAATGCCATACTGAGCAGGGTTCATATTGCGGGTTAGCAGAAGCGTAAAAATGAGTCCAGTTATCACGCTCAGCACCTGGGTTCCAAAGACTATGAAACCGCTGTAGCGAAGTCTAATTTCCTGCTTTTTCAATTAATGCTCCCGCTCTCTCATTTAACGATTAAAACTTGCAGGAGCATTATTAAGGTTGTAGTTTTAGTTTTCCCCAAATCAAACCTGAAAATTGCAGGAAAAAGACGAAATGGTTTAGCCTTTTATTACCGCTAATGGAACTAGCCTTGCAACTTTAGTGGCAATTCCAACTTTGTCGCTAACATCAACTACAACATCAACATTCTTGTAAGCTGGATCTGCCTCTTCAGCTAACACTGATGCGCTTGCAGCGCGGACAACAATACCTCGCTTTTCTAAGCTAGCCTTAATGTCACCGCCCCAATACTGCCGTTTTGCTGCTGAACGGCTCATCATTCTGCCGGCACCATGCGCTGTTGAACCAAACGTCAAATCCATAGCTTTCTGTGAACCCACAAGAACCCATGAACTTGTGCCCATGCTGCCTGGAATAAGAACCGGTTGCCCTTCGCTTCGGTAATCAGCTGGAACATCAGGATGCCCAGGAGGGAAGGCGCGTGTTGCACCTTTTCGGTGAACCCAAACTTTCTTTTGAGTGCCATCAACAGTGTGATTTTCAATTTTGGCAATGTTGTGGGCAACATCGTATAGGAGTTTTAACCCGAACTTTTCTGGATCTTCATGGAGGACTTGCTGGAAACTTTGTCGGACCCAATGCATGATGGCTTGGCGGTTTGAAAAGGCATAGTTTACTGCGCAGGTCATGGCTTGGAAATAATCTTTTGCTTCCTTGCTGTTTCCTGGTGCGCAGGCTAATTCTCGGTCAGGTAATGCTATTTTGTATTTTTGTGATGCATGTTCCATTACGCGTAAATAGTCTGAGCATACTTGGTGACCAAAGCCTCTTGAACCGCAATGAATCATAACGGTTACTTGGCCTTCATGTTCAAGGCCGAAAGTTTTTGCTGCCTTTTGATTATATATCTTGTCGATTTTTTGTATTTCAAGAAAATGGTTTCCCGAACCTAAAGTGCCAATCTGTGTTAAGCCTCTGCTTTTAGCCGTGTTTGAAACCAGGTCTGGATTAGCGTTTGGCATGCAACCGTGTTCTTCGCAGTGCTGTGCATCTTCAGGCCATCCTAAACCTTGATCAATTAGCCAATTTACGCCTTCGACTTCTAAACGGTCTAAGTCGCCTGCGGATATTTTAAGGTCTTTGCGTCGGCTTCCAAGACCAGAGGGTACATTGTGGAAAATTGTTTCTGCTAAAGGTGCAAGTTTTGGCCTTAATTCTTTCTCAGAAAAATTAGTTGTTAGTAATCGGACTCCGCAGTTAATGTCGTATCCGACGCCGCCTGGGCTTATGACGCCTTCATCATAATCAGTTGCTGCAACGCCTCCTATGGGGAAGCCGTAGCCTTCATGTCCATCAGGCAATGTTATTGCATGCTTGTATATGCCTGGTAACTGTGTAACGTTGACGCATTGCCAAAGAGTACGATCAGTCTTCATTTTTTCCAAGAGCTCTTGGTTTGCAAAAACCATGCCTGGAACACGCATAGCTGTCTTGTATTTTGGAATACGCCATGAATAATCGTTTACTTTTTCTAACGGAACATGTTCTGGAGATGTTCTGCCTTCGTCTTCGCCCAAAAACTTCACCTTGAAACATTGAATGATCGTGACTATAAAACATTATCAATTCGTTTAAGGCAATGCTCTTTGAGCTAATTCAATAAAGCCTTGTACACTGTTGATTAACTCGGTTTTTGAATAAATCTTGTGGTTTCTCAAATAATCATGCATTCGATTCATAGCTTTGTCTTGGGAAACAATGTTAGCCAGAATTGCTTCGAAACCCTGTTTCTCTTTTACGCCTTCAACTGCAATGTCTGCCCATAATTGAATCTGCGCTTTATAATCTTTTAATCGTTGTATGGCATCTGAGCCTAATCCAAAATGGCTATAATACAAGAATTCTGGTTTTAGGCTGATCAATCTATCGATTGAATGCAATGCTGGGACTAAATAAAATGGAGGCGGCGTCGTTGGCAGGACAGCGTCAAATTCTGGGTAATACGCACCTGCAGTGTCGCCTGTAAAGATTCCACGGTTTAGGGTTTCGTAAAAGCATAGATTATGTGAAGCATGACCGGGTGCCTCAATAACTTGCAGTTCTGATTTGTCATTAATTTTGAAGGATTCATCTTTGACTGAGATTATTCTTTCATTTGGGACAGGTTCAGGTTTGCCTAAAATTTCGCTGACAGGTCCAAGAACTATTTGTGATTGTTGCCAAAGCTTTTCAGGGTTAATCAGGTGAGGCAAACCCTTTGGGTGAACAAGCACTTTGGCGTTTGGCAGAGAATTTAGCAGAGTGCCTGCGCCTCCGCCGTGATCTATGTGCACATGAGTTAAGGCTACATACTCAACTTCGCTGGGCTTGATATTTAGCTCCTTTAAGCCTGAGAAGAGATTGGGAATCGAAGAGGTTGGACCAGATTCTACAATGCTGCTTTTAGCGCCTTTTATGACGTAGCTGCAAAAAGATTTCTTAAACCCTCCAGTTTCCAAGTCGATTAAAAACAAGTTTTTCCCTATTTCTTTAACTTTCAAGCGTGTACACCTTAACTATTGTTGGCAATGTTGCCGTTGATACCTCTTGGAACATGAGGGAGGAGGGCAATAAAAATTATTTCGTTAAAAATTTTGAGCCTTGCACCTAAGCCTATGGCGAAACAATAAGGCTTTTGGTTCAGCTAAGTATTCTTCTTGGTTAGCCTTGGAGAAGTTTCCATGTCTTTAATGAAAACACTCCAAACTTTTTCAATCGTATCCGCAAACTTGCGGTGAACTTTGTACAGAGTTTTTAAATAAAGTTTAGTTGCCTGTTCGTATTCTGTTTGTGCCATTCTCTCTCCATGTTCAGGCAAGCATAATTTGTATGCTTCATCTATTGCTGAGTCAAGAGTCTTCTTTGCTTCCTTTACTATCCTGTTGTCTTGGGTGTAAATGTCCCATGCTTTTTTGATTCCATCACGATAAGCCCTTATTGCTTCTCTAAGATTCTCTTCGTCTTTAGTCAGAGCCTTCTTTTCCCTAATCAAATGCCCCCAACTTATGCTAACTTCGATTTTGAAGAATTGCTTTGCGTTCATATTTATCAGCGCACACGTTGCTCTTTTAACTTCTTTTGCCATAGTTTCCTTCTTTGCACTACGGCTTCATTTCTTTTCCTAACGCAATTTGACCTACACTTGTTTGAATGGTACACTTTTCTTGGGTCATACGTTTTGAACGAGATGCCACAGGAGCAAGTTTTAGTGAGAACTTTACTGCTTAATCTTTCAAAATCTTCCATATCAAAAACAATCCAGTAAAAGTCTTAATATTCCTTGCCTCTCTTCCAAATGTTAAGGGAACATTGGCTCCAACAGTAATTGCCTCCTTTATACATGCAATTCAAGCAATTTGCTGAATCAAAAAATCTGCTTTTACTCACAAAATCTTCTCCAGAATATGTGCAACCAGACTTGTCAAAATCCCAATTCTAAACGCTAAAAAGTGAGGATTTAGCCGCGGTTTCTGTGGCTGACAAAAGCAATATTCCTTATCAACTTTTTATTTTGAGAAGCATGTGCCCCTTATGCTCTGTCGCACTGTGTATTCTTAACTCGTCAGGATTGGAAAAACAGGCCTTGCACATTCTACACTTAAACAAATATGTTGTTCTATAATACGAATTTTTATAAGTCAAAATTCCTTTCTCTCCCCAATAAACAGTTTACTAAATCATGAGTATTAATAGCCTTGACGCTTATAAACCAATAACGCACGCCAACTTTTCTACCACATGAAGAATGGCGCATTCAAAGTTGCCCGCAACTGAAAAGTTGACAACAACAACTACATACTTGTAAGTCTTATTAGACCCACAATCTCATTAAGGTATGGTTTAAATGTCTAGATCAAACGGCATGCTTGAAAAAGCCAACACTTACGATAAACTTAACTCAACAAAACACGACGTTGAAAGCTCAAACGGATTACTCAAGGAGCTTAGGCAAAAATATCCCTTCACTGAAAATCTTCGAACAATAGAGTGGTTAGACCCTGACAAACTATTCAAATTAAGTCCTGATGAAATAGGAGAATTCTTCCAATTTCTAGAACGTTACTTTAAACCTCTGGGGTATTCAACCATTTGCAGTTCTAATGTTTACCGCAACGCCAGACTACAAATCAACATCTTCAAAAACTTGCTTCGCATAGCAGTCGATAACAGGAAATCGTTGGCACAAAAAGTCGATGTTGATTGGGAAAAAATAGGCGGAATGGGAACAGACAAGATTCTTGCCAAAAAAATCATTTATTGCTTTAATTATGAAAGCGGAACGATCTTGCCTATATTTAGTAATCAGCATCTGCGGCACTTTGCTAACCGAGTTGTTGACGGGTTGAGTGAGCAAACAAAGTATTTTTCGCTGGGACAAGAATTTGAACATTATACGGCTGAGTTGCTGAAAGCAAAAAATAGCTTGCCACTTACTCGAGGTTGGAGTAATTTGTACTTTTCCTGTTTCTTATACAACACTTATCCACCGCCAGACAGCGAGATATTCGAAGCTAACACGGTAACAGAAAGAAAAACCGTAAACGAGGTAACCGATGCACAGTTGGACCTACAAGGATTCGCAAAACTTTTGGGTGACTTGCAAAGGCAACATAAGATTACAGGCGAACAATTCAGAGAAAATCGAGAGCTGTGGACAAAACAACCAGCAGAACGCGGAGAACTGTGCAAGCGGCTAAAAAAACTGCTTGATGCATAGTAAAAATAGGCTGATATTATTGGTTTAAACTTAAGTGTAGTGTATTTATTTACCAAATCTTTTTTTCTTCAATATCAAGTTGTTTGAAGAGAAAATCACCCTCAGCTTAAGCCGCAATTCCAATTTTGCTTTGGTATAGAATGTCATGCTTTTGTAAAATTAAGTAGCCATGAGTGCCCGCTCCTTTTGCGTGCACTACCTCTCAGGGATTTCTCTGTTAAAATGTGCAATCTTCATTATTAAGCCATAAGGCAGGTTTTCCGATTAATGTGCCAAAAAACTGATTTGCGGTTAGAAAATACCGCGTTATTCTTTTTTAGGAGGTTCTTGAGTTGTTTTTTGGTTTAAATGAATTATGAGTTTATGATTTTTCTTAACAAGAACAACATCTTCTTTTGCAACATTGTCCACGATTACTTCACCATTGAACTTGATTTTGCCTACGTAACCCAAGTCTTTTAGTTCTTTTAATAGTTGCTCACGCAATTTTCTTAAAATTTCGCCTGACGTTTGCGGGCTTTTATTGAAGCATAAAATAATAACCTGCTTGTCAGCATCATAACTTGCCTTTGTACCTTTGCCGATTTTTTCAAGTTGACCCCAAACCACTGATCCATTTGAATCTCTCAAGCTATCACCTTTTTTATTTCTCCCTCTTAAAAGACCCCTGTCCACCAGCCTCAGTAATGTTTGCAATCACACTATCGCTTACTTTTTTCAGAAACTCTTCCGCTCGTTTCCAATTATCGGCTGAAACCTCCAAACTGTATTTTGGAGCAGCGACAACGTAAAATTCTATTTTGACGTCTTTAGCTTTTTGTGCTTTCTTTGCGTCTATAAACGCGCCCTGAATACATTTAACGCCGTTGGGCTTTATGCAGCGAACTTCAAGCACACCTCTAACCTTAACCATCTTAATTTTTATACGTTCTTCTGCAACTTGTGCGATGACTTTGGCAATATCTTCAGGTATGTTAAGTTTGGTTAAAACTTCTATGCCGTCTGTTACTACTTTTTCGAAACCTTCGTACAAACCGTATTTTTCTTCGAGAATTACGCCAGCTTTCTGATAGACTTCATGAATAGGCAAGCCAACTTTTTCTGCTACGGCGTGGAGGAGTGCTTCGCCTTTGCGATCTTTTTTCCAGGATTTGATTTTTTCGATTCTTTCTCGTTTTGTAACTCGTCTAAGCGACAAGTCAATGTGACCTTTTTCAAGGTTCACATGGACTACTTTAAGAACCATTTTTTGGTTTTCGCGAACGAAGTCGCGGACGTTTCTTATTCTGGCGCTGGATATTTCGGAAATGTGAAGAAAACCGCGTTTTTTGTACTCATCAAGATTAGCGTAAGCTCCGTAATCCATCACACTTTCTATTGTGGCGATTACTAGGTCGCCAGATTCTGGCCATTCAGGTTTATTTTCGGACATATTTTACTTCCTAATTGAGGCGGACAAAATCCTCTTTTGTTATAAAAATCCTTATAATCAAACGGGTCAATAAAGATAAGGGTTCCGTATGAAAAACTTTTTTTTGGGACTAAAATTTAGTCATGAGCGAAGTTCATAGGGTTTGTGGATGCACATCTCCATGCAAGTATCGTTGAAAACTCGTGCCCAAAGATGACAATGTTTGTCTGCACTGTGGAAAAGTTACTCCAGTCGGTTCCCGGCTGTGCTCTCGAACTAAAAAACCCTTGGGGCCGTCCACGATAACGTTTGTTGTGGCTACTGTCCTTGGAATTGTGTTTAAAAAAGATTAGAATAGAATTTAATCCTCTCTCTGAACGACGGTGAAGAATGAAATGAACCTGAAAAGGGTTGAATTTAGGTGGCGAAATGCGTTAGCATCTTCATTATCAAGGATTTTTCTTATTAATATTAGGGCTACCTAATTATCAGCGTAAATCTTGTTTTTGTATGGGCAATTTAACTGTGAATTTTGTTCCTTTGCCAACTTTACTTTCAAATGAAATCGTGCCGCCTAATGCTTCAGTAATGTGCTTTACAGCGGCAAGTCCAAAACCTTGACCTTTCGCTTTGGTTGTTACCATAGGTGTAAATAATTTAGGCTTAATTTCGTCAGGAATACCAAAACCCGAATCTTTAGTGGTGATAACGATATGCTCTTTATCCATGTAAGCACTTATGTCGAGTTCTCCGCCGTTTGGCATAGCTTGAACAGAATTTAAAATTAAATTGCTGATGATTCTTCTAAGTAAATCAGGGTCTGTCATGATTGTGCTTGCTTCTTTCTGAATTTCTATTCTGATCTCAATATTTGGAGAAACAATTTTGGATATTATTATGTTAATTAATTCTTCAAGGTTGGTTAGTTTTTGAGCAGGTTTGATTGGTTTCGCGTAATCTTGCAGGTCCTGCACGATCTTGTTAATGTATTCTACCGATTGCTCGATCGCTTTTATGCTTTCATAGATGCTTTCTTTTTGCTTGCTATTTGGCAAATCGGGCAATTCTGTTTTTACTAAATACAAGTCGCCTGTTATCGACTGTAACGGATTACGTATATCATGTCCAACCATGCCCGCAGTAGCCCCAATAGCAGCCAAACGCTCTGCATCCTGCAGTTTCTTTTCCAGTTTTCTGCGTTCCGTGATGTCGCGGGCAGCAGCAAAAATGCCCAGTATCTTGCCATAGGCATCTCGGTAGACTGTTGCATTGTATAAGACATCGGTGATTTTTCCAGACTTGTGTTTAATAGCTAAAGGATAGTCTATGACATGCCCCTTATCAAAAGCTTGTTTGTATCCTAAACTTGCTTTTTTTGGGTCAGTAAAATAGAGTGAAAAATCACTTCCAATCAATTCTTCTCTTGAGTATCCTGTTACCAACTCTGTGGCTTTGTTTACATCAGTAATTTTACCTTCAGCACTAATTGTTACTAAAGGGTCAAGGCTTGCTTCGATCAAGTTTCTGGCATATGATGCGCTTAATTGAATTTTTTTGGTGCGTTCTTCTACAAGTCTCTCAAGATTTTCGGTATATTCTGCAAGTTTTTCTTCAGCCCTCTTACGTTCGGTAATGTCTCTTGTTATTCCTCGCCAACCAAGCAGCTTACCTTTAGCATCAAAAAATGGAACAGCATTTATCTCTGTAAAAATTAATTGCCCTTCGACATTGTAAGAAGCTACTTTTAAACCAATAAATGGCTTAGGATTACTGTTTAATTCTGCATACATTGCTCGCATTTTTTCTTTTTCTTTATCTGGTAATTTATCAGTAAAATCCTGGCCAATCACATCCTGAGTTTTAATTCCCCACAACTTTTCAATCTGAGGACTACAATAAGTAAAGCGCCTCTTAGTATCGGCTTCCCAAATGAAGTCATTTGCAGTTTCTATTATAGCTTGATATTTTTCTTTGGATTTTTTTAGCGCTTCATCAGCTTCTCTATGCTTACGTGTGCGCAATTTCTTGTTAGAAACAGCCAAAAGTTTCACTTTTATTAAAATTACAACTAATTGAGATATTGTTTAGCTTCCAATTTAAGGTTAGTGGATTTTAACGCCGTTTACATCAGGGATGATTTCTAAGGTCTAAGTACTTATTTAGTTAACAGGCTGTGGCATCTGACTTGCTAAGTGACGGTTTACATGGTGTGCCGACAACAGATAATTCGTGAGAAACGGGAAACCAGCGGGGAAAATAACAAAAAATGGATGGTTTATTGCGAAAAATTCGGCGAATACTTAATTATGCGTTGTCACCTTTGAAATTGCTAAAATGGAGTTAGAAAGGGTTTGAACGCGATAATCTTTGGAGCGCCTGGAGCTGGAAAAGGAACTATGGCGTCAAGGCTTCAAGCTAAGCTTGGAGTAAGTATTATTGCAATGGGTGACATTTTCCGAGAAATAGTTAAGCAGGACACTGCGTTAGGAAAGAAAGTTAAAGTTTACCTTGAAAAAGGACAACTTGTCCCTGATGACGTGGTAGTTGAAGTTTTAAAGGAAAAATTATCTGGGCAAAGAAATAAGAAAGGCTTCATTTTTGATGGTTACCCAAGAACTTTGGCTCAAGCAAAAATCTTGGATTCGATAACCAAAATCGATGTTATTTTGCTCCTCAATGTTCCTGATTCTATTATCATTGAGCGCTTGTCTACCAGGAGGATATGCCGTAACTGCGGAGAAGTCTACAACATTCGATTCTTAAAACCAAAAGTTGAAGGAAAATGCGACAAATGCGGTGGACCGTTGTATCAGCGTTCAGACGACAATGAAGAAGTAATAAAGAACAGGCTTAAAGTCTATGAGGAACAAACCAGTCCGCTTATTCAGTTCTTCAAGGAAAAGAAAGTGCCCTTCATAACGTCCGAAACAACATCCATTGATTCGCCGCCGGAACCTATGGTTGATAAAATGATTGCTGAACTAAAAAAGAAAAAACTAGTTTAGATGTTAAATGTCTAAGATGAACTCTAAAAGTACTCTATCTGTTTCTCTTATTATCACCATTAAATGATAAGTCACGGCTTTCACTGCGACTTTCTGCGGGTGTTTTTCTGGAGAAAATTTTTCTCCCCAAATTTTAGCTTTAATTTTGAATCCTTCAGTGTTTTCTTCCAGTTTTGTTATTTGAAATTTCGAGTAAAGCATTTCTTTGGTTTCAGAGTTAACAAGCAAGGCTTCAAGCCAATTATAAAGCAGCGCGTATTGATCTTCCGCTTCAACTTCCACATAGTCCTCTTCGGATTGTGAAACTTTTTCCAGTGTCAGTTATTGTTTCGAACATTGCAAGTGCAGCGTTCTCGTAAGCTTCCTCCATCGTTTTCCCATGAGCCCTGATGTAAACGTCTGCAGTATGTTCTAAAAACTCGAATTTGCCCGTGAAATCCATCGATTTAACCTTATACTAAAAGTAAGTAAGTACTTTTAAAAAAATTTCGGATTAACCTTTTATGTTAATTGTTAGAAGTGTTTTGCAATGTTGCCAATTGCTGCTGCGGCAAGCTTCGCCGAGTTTTCTATATCCTTTAAGTTGAGAATTCCTACTGGACTGTGAATGTAGCGGGTTGGAACAGATATTGCAGCTGCTTGGAATGCCTTGTCGGGTTAATGATATTCTTGCCGCATCAGTTGAACCGAGTATTCCTGACTCGACTTGAAAAGGAATTTTTTCTTTTTCAGCCGTTTCCACTAGCCATCTTGAGAATCTTTGGGCTAGTGATTAATCCTGAATCTGAAATTGTTAGCGTTGGTCCTTTACCCATTTTTACGCTTGTATCGGTTTCTTTTACTCCTGGAACGTCGCCAGCTACAGTTACGTCCAATGCTAAGGCAACGTCAGGGTCAATGCCGAAAGCTGCTGTTCCAGCGCCGCGTAATCCGACTTCTTCCTGAACCGTGCCGACTGCGCAGATTGTGCAGTCAGTTTTCTTTAAGTAATTTTAGGGTTTCAATTAGTACTAAGCAGCCTGCGCGATTATCAAATGCTTTGCCCATTACAATGTTCTTGCCTAAATTTTCGTATTTAACGTCAAAACCAACTGGGTCACCAATTGATACTCCTAATGCTGCCGCATCATCTTTGCTTTCTGCTCCAATATCGATGAAAAGTTCATCGAAAGCCAAGACTTTTTTCCTTTCCTCTTCTTTTTGAATGTGCGGCGGCTTTGACCCAATTATTCCTGGTAGGGAACCTTTTTTTGTGTAGACTATTACTTTTTGGGCCGGCAGTATTCTATCGTCTATTCCACCCATCTTCATGAACTGTATAAATCCTTCTTTAGTAACTGTTTTCACCATTAAGCCGACTTCATCCATGTGAGCGGCAAGCATAATTTTTAACGCAGATTTTTTTCCCTTTCTAATTCCAATGACGTTTTCAAGCTTATCCGTTGATACTTCGTCGACATGGGGCTTCATGTAATTAATCATTAATTTTTGAACTTCTTCTTCTCTGCCGGTCACGCCGCAAGCGTTCGAGAGTTTTTCTAAAGTTTCGTTTGTCGCCATTTACCTGACTTCCCAAATTTGTTAATTAAGACGCTGGCTAAGTTATTAAACAATTGTGGTTTGAGGTTCTGGTACTTCTTCGTCTGTTTGTTTTCCATGTTACTTCCGTCTGCTCAAGAATGATACTGAAGTTAACTCATTGATGACAAAAGAAAGTTAGGTCGTTAAGCGATGCTTTCAACGTCTTCACAGCCTTTTTTTTTGAATGTTTCAAAAAAGCGTTATTCTCTTTGCCACAATGAATAGGATAATGACTGCCGCGATGCCAATTGCAGTGCTTGCGGGAGCGAAGGGACAACAGGTTCTGTATCCTATTAGGTTTAGTCTGCCGTTTGAGTCAGGTATTGCCGTCTTTATAGTTGCAATAGTTAATATGACCATTATAAAAATAAAGACGAAGCCTAAAGCGTTCATAGCTTTTCGCCTTCCGTTTCGTTTTCCAACTTTAGCTTAGTTATCTCGCTTGCCCTAAGATCCACGCGCAGAATGCCATTAGTCCCGATGACTTCCAAGATTATCTCTTCTGCAAAACGAGCTTTCAGCAGTTCACCGAGCACACCCTCAATCATAACGCCTTCAGTTGAGTTGCCGTTTGTCATCATAATGCTTCTGAGGTTTGCTTTAGATTTTAGTTCCACGGAAAAGAGCCGTGTTTTGTTTGTGTTGTTTTCCATTTTTTCTTGCCTCAAAATAGTAAGAAAGCCTGAAATGTGATTAGTTTTATTTGAACGCAATGTGTAATATTACACAGTGGCTAGAAATTATTAGCAGGTAAGCGACTTGGAAAACGCGGAAGAAGTAGAGAGATTATTCTTTGAGTTTGCAAATAAAAGTAGGCTCGACATATTGCGCGAATTGCAAACTTCGAACCTGAAAATGCAGGAAATCGCTCGTCGTCTAAATTTAACTGCAACAGAAGCCTTTAGACAACTTGAACGTTTAAGCTCAACTTCACTTATTCAAAGGCAACCTGACGGCTCCTATGCCATCACTCAATACGGCAAATTAGAATTGCATTTCGTTTATGTTATGGAATTCGCCCTAAAGAACAAACAATACATTTTAAGCCATGACTTCTGGCGGCTTCCTGAGCAATTTGTAAACAGAATTGGCGAACTTTCACAGGCAACCCTGAGAATGGGCTTGTTAGAGAGCACAACTAGGTCTTCGCAGATGATTTGGCAAGCCGAGAAGTACATGTGGGGAATCAGTGCTGAGCCCATGGATCAACCGTTTGAAGATATAGCTAAACAAATTCCGAAAGGCGTCCAATACAAAATCCTTTCGCCGCAACCGCCAATAAAACTGCCCAATCTTGAAAACAGAACCATTTTGAACAGCCCAGTCATTCTTGCGTTCACCGAAAAAGAGGCAGCCATATGCTTTCGCTTCGTTGATGGAAGAGTGGACTATGCCAGTTTTAGTGGAAGCGACCCAGCATTTACAAACTGGATAAAAGACTTGTTTCTCTTTTACTGGGAAAGAGCAAAATGACTGCACCTTAAGTTTCGCTTAGAAATTAGAATTTTAAAAAAAATGTTTTCATACAGAATCAACATTCAATTGGTCGGATAAATCGTCGAAAACTCTAAATCTTAAAGCTGCATCCTACAACGTCAGGTTAGGGTATAAATATGACACAACCAAGTTTCAAAACAGTTTTTGTTTTCCTAGATACCGATAAATATTGTAGTCCATTTGACATGCTGGTAGCATTGGATTCTTTTCCTGATTCAACGATATTCAAATATGAAAACGTAACAAGCGAAGATGCTGCCAAAATAGTGTTAGATGCTCTTTTCCCACGAGGACCTGAAGGCGCGAAACACACTAAAATATTCATTAATGGAAGCAACTTTGACATGGTTAGCGAAGTCGTGGCGGCAACCCAGAAATGCATGGCTTCAGCACCATGGGGAAACTCGATAATCGTTGACCCACGAGGCGGCTATTCCACAGCGGCAGGCGCAGTAGCAAAAACCCTTGGCGTATCACTAGAGAAGGGTCTTGGAACCTTAGAAGGCAAAAACGTAACGGTTCTAGCTGGAACAGGACCAGTTGGGCAAACAGCGGCAAGAATTTACGCTTCCGAAAAAGCTCACGTAATAATTACTTCCCGCTCATTGGTAAAAGGTCAAGCTGTAGCTGACAAGATTAACAAGGAAGTTGGTGCAGAAGCAGTTAAAGCTGTTGAAATCACTATTCCTCAGCAACTTGGATTAGCATTAGAGTTTGCAGATATTATTCTGTCTGCTGGCGCTGGTGGAATACAGTTGCTTTCAGCTAAGCGATTTGGAGGCTTATGCTAAAAACGCAAAAATAATTGCTGATATCAATGCGATCAAACCACTCGGTGTTGAAGGCATAGACTCAAACGATGATGGAAAAGAACTTAAACCAAGCGTTTACGGCATAGGCGCATTAGCTATCGGCAAACTAAAAATAAAGATTGAAACAGAAATGATAAAGCGTGCAACCGCTGAACCACAAGGACTCTTCGACTACTCAATCGCCTACGAGATTGGGAAAGGAGCGATTCTAAAGAAACTTGCAAAAGCAAGTTCCAAATAATCGCCAAAGTCATTTTTTTAGCCTACAACCTAAACTTTTAGAAAATTAGTAAAACTTAAAATTAGAGCCAATTCAAAGAATATCAACGAGTGACAAAAAAACAAAGCAAAGAAACACGCTTATCTTCTAAAACAAGAAATATGCACGGACAGAAGTCTGCCAAGGAACCGCAGAATTCACAATCATAATAACAGTAACAAAAATGAAGTGAAAAAATGAATTGCCCAAAATGCAAAACGAAATATGTGGAAACTACAGTTGACTTTGAATACGGTGATACAATACTGAGAAACGTAAAGGCGCTCAAATGTCCAAAATGCAAAGAAGAACTTTTCACTCCTGAACAGTATAGCTTAATAAGAGAATGCGTCAAAAGCGAATTTAGGGGTACCTGTTGACAGGCGAATCAACCAAAAAAAGTGATAAACGAAAATTTTCGATTAAATTCTGCCCGAATTGTGGTTCAACAGATGTCTTTTGGGCTCGTGGTATGCCACAGTTATGGTCGTTATGGGACTGCAGAAATTGCGGGTACCGTGGCCCGGTAATTCTTGAAGATGGCAATCTTGCCGAAAAGCTTCAAGAAAACTGGAATAAACAAAAAGGCAATAAAGAACCTACACAACAACGTTAAAAACGAAAATTTTACAAAAATAGCAAAAAGAAGTAAAACACATTTTTGCAGGTTAGAAGGCACTGGCGATTCTTTTGCAGGCTTCCTTTATTCTTTCTTTTGGCTGAGTAAACGTTATTCGTACGTATCCTTCGCCGTACTTGCCGAATCCAACGCCTGGAGTAACTGCTACTCCTACGTCCAAGAGTTTTGATGCAAACTTCATTGAATCTCCTTTGCAGTTTGCCCAAACGTAGAATGTTGCTTTTGGTTTTTCGCATTTAAGATCCATATTGTGAAGGGTTTTGACAAGTAGGTCTCGTCGCTCTTCGTATATCCTGTTTGTTTTCTGCAAGAATTTTGGCGGGTCAGCATTGGTGTAAGCGCCTAAAGCTTTGATTGCTACTTTTTGAGTGTAAACTGGTGGACCTGAATCGATTTGGGATTTGACTTTTGTTAAGCCGCTGATAATCTGCTTGTTTCCAACGGCAAACGCTATTCGGTCGCCTGTCATATTGAAGGTTTTTGATAATGAATGAAACTCCACTGCTACATCCATTGCTCCGTCAACTTCAAGAATGCTTGGCGCCCTGTAACCATCATAACTGATTTCTGAATAAGCATTGTCGTAACAAAGGATAATGTTATTGTCCTTCGCATAGTCCACTGCTTCTCTAAGGAATTTTTTGCCTACAGTGGCGGCTGTAGGGTTGTTGGGGTAATTCAGAAACATCATCTTCGCACCGTTGGCATTGAGCGTTTCAAAGTCAGGTTTAAACCCGTTCTCCTCAAGAAGCGGCATAACAACTGGAACACCATCGCTCAGAATCGTGCTGCCGTTCGCGTAAACTGGGTACGCAGGGTCAGGCACCAAAACACGGTCACCATGATTCACGAATGCCCTCGCCACGTTTGCTATACCTTCTTTACTGCCTAAAAGAGCAACAACCTGATCATGCTCCAAGTCAACGTTGAAGCGTTTCTTGCACCAGCCCACAACAGCCTCTCGAAAATCAGGTTCACCTTGACTAAATGAGTAATTATGGTTCTTGAGGTTTGAAGCCTCTTCACGCAACGCGTCAATCACAAACTGGGGCGGCGGCAAATCGGGGTCACCGATGCTTAGAGAGATGAGGTCGACTCCTTGGGCCTTTTTTTCTTTGATTTGTTTTTCTATTTCAGCAAACAAGTATGGTGGCAAACGCTTGATTCGATCAGCGTACTCGAATGTCACGTTTTAAACCTCTTGGAACAATGTTCCTTCGAAAACTTTCTCTGCGGGTCCGCTTAAATACAAATTTTCTGAAATTTCCACTTGCAGGTCTCCGCCGCGAACATGAACTGTGACTTTGTTGCCTACTTTTCTTAGGTTGTTTGCTGCTGCAGCAGCTGCGCAAGCGCCTGTTCCGCAGGCTAATGTTTCTCCGCAGCCTCGCTCCCAAACTCTCAGCTTTAGTCTCGTTCTTGTTTAAAACTTGGCTAAAGCCAACGTTTGTTCTCTTGGGAAAAACTTCATGATTTTCAATAAGTGGACCGACGTATTCTACTGGAAACTCATCCACATTCTCCACGAATATGATGCAATGCGGATTTCCCAATGAAAGGCAAGTGACATTGTAGTGTTCGCCTTCTTCTACTTCAAGGTCTTGGTATATGCATGTACCCTCACCCTGCATGGGCAACGCTTTCCTATCCCAATCAGGCTTGCCCATATCAACCTTAATCGTTTTAACAGTTTGATTAGCGAGGGTTAACCAAACCTTCTTTACTCCCGCCAGGGTTTCCACTGAGAATTCGGTTTTGTTTGTGATTTTGTTTTCGAAGCAGTATTTTGCGAAGCAGCGTATGCCGTTTCCGCACATTTCTGCTTGGCTGCCGTCAGCGTTGAAAATCTGCATTTTAACATCAGCAACCGTGGAATTTGAAACTAAAAGCAGTCCATCTGCGCCTATTGAGAAGTGTCTTTCGCAGAGTTTTTTGGCTAATTTAGAAGCGTTTTTCTCATCTATTTTTTGGTCTCTATTATCTATTACGATGTAATCGTTTCCTAAACCATGCATTTTCCAAAACTTCATAATTTTCACTCCGCCAATTGTTGACCATACATTAAATTGTCAAGTTGTTCTCGTTCCCTGACCAGTACTGGTTTGTCTTTTCTTATAAGAACTTCTGCGGCTCTCGGTCGGGAATTGTACTGTGAACTCATTGAGTACCCGTACGCTCCAGCATTTAAAACAGCCAGCAAGTCACCTTCATCAATCGCTGGCAGTTTTCGGTCTTTAGCGAGAGCGTCTCCTGACTCGCAGATTGGACCCAACCACATCATACGTTTCTTTTTCCGGAGCGCCCACTTTGTTAGCTACTATTATGGGGTGGTATGAGCCGTACATTGTCGGCCTGATCAGCGTGTTAAAGCCAGCGTCTACTCCGACGAAATTTCTTGGAAGGCGTTACCTTTACAGTGTTAACGCTTGTTAAGAGGATGCTTGCATCGCAGACAAGGTATCTGCCTGGCTCCAAGTAAAGCAACGGTTTGCCAAGACCATACTCCTTAACCTTACTCTTGAATAAGGACAATTACTTTACTGGAGAATAGTGCTAAATCTAATTCTGTATCATCGGGTTTGTATGGAACTCCGATTCCGCCGCCGATGTCTATGAATTCGAAGTCCACGCCTACTTGCTCATGCACTTTTTTGGCTACATCCAAAAGCTTCTCAAGTGCCAATAGGTACGGTTCCACATCAAGGATGCCTGAACCAACATGCATGTGTATCCCGAACCTTTCCACTCTTGCCTTCTTTGCTAACTCATACGCTTTTATAGCATCGTCTTCGAATAATCCAAATTTTGATTCTGGACCAGCTGTTATGCAGTGGCTATGGTGTCCTGCACCAACTTCTGGGTTAACTCGAACCGACAAGACAGGTGGCACTGCAAATTTCATCAGTCTTTCAAGTTCGGATAAAGAATCAATGTTTACTGTAACTTTTGCGTCGGAGAGGAATTTTAACTCGTCATTTCGGACGCTTGTGCCCGTGAATAGGATGCGGTCTGGAGAAAAACCGCTGGTGAGTGCCATGAAGATTTCGCCTGGGCTGACTGTATCCAAATAAGCGCCTTCTGACTGCAGTATTTTCAGAACTGAAAGGTTCGAGTTTGCTTTCGCGGCATAGTAGATTCGCACTCTTTCATAGTTCTTGTTTAAAGCGGTTTGGAGGCGATCATAGTTGTCCCTTATACGTTTCTCGCTGATCACGTACAGTGGTGTGTCGTATTTTTCCGCTAACTCTCTGGTTGAAACTCCGTCGAAGAAAAGAGTGCCTTTTCGGTTCTCTAACGGTTCGTTGAGCGACTGCTTTTTTTTAACCATAACCTTAACGCGTCCTGCCAAGTTTTTAATGGAGTGTTTTTAGGCTAAGCCTTTGGCTACTAAGAGTTCAGCGCTTAGGATTCCTGCGCCTGCTCCGCCGCGAATAGTGTTATGTCCCAGGCACATGTACTTTAGGGTCATGATTGGGTCTTTTCTTAGCCTTCCAACAACGATGCTCATTCCGTTGCCTGTGTCGCGATCGTAGCGTGGTTGTGGTCGGTTTGGTTCCTTGCGTACGATGATTGGGTTTTTTGGTGCGGAGGGTAGTTTGAGTTTTTGTGGTTCACCCTTAAATTTGGCGAAGGCTGCTTCCACCTCTTCCATCGAAGGATTCTGGTCGAGTTTGATGAAGACTGATTCTAAGTGTCCATCTTTAACGTTGACTCTGTTGCAGCTGGCGCTTAACTGGAAATCCGCGTTCTTTACGCTTTTTCCGTCGAAGCTGCCGAGGATTTTGTAGGCTTCGGCTTCCATTTTCTCCTCTTCCTTTGAAATGTACGGGACTACGTTGTCGATTATGTCCAGTGATGCTACTCCTGGGTATCCTGCTCCGCTTAACGCTTGCATCGTTGTAACGATCACTTGTTTTAGTCCGAACTGCATAAGCGGCTTAAGCGTAATTGCCAATTGTATGGTGCTGCAGTTGGGATCGGTTGTGATGAAGCCTTTCCAGCCTCTATTCTTCTGCTGAAGCCGAATCAGCTCTGCATGGTCTGGGTTGATTTCTGGAATGAGCAAGGGGACATCGTTTTCCATTCGGTGAGCGCTTGCCTTGCTTAAAACCGGGTAAACTGCTGCGATTTCTTCTTCAACTTTGCCTGCTAAGTCTCCTGGCAAAGATGAGAAGACTAAGTCTACTTTTCCCGCGTTCCTCGATAGATTCTACGTCGGTGTATGCTACTGGCATTTCACTGATTTCTTTTGGCATGTCTGTTTCCATGACCCAGTTGCATGCGTCTTTGAATTTTTTGCCTGCTGACCGCTCTGATGCGGCTAATACTTCAATTTTGAACCATGGATGGTTTTGCAACAGTGTAATGAACCGTTGCCCAACGGCTCCTGTTGCGCCTAAAACTGCTACTTTGCGCTTAAACGACATCGTTTATTGCTTCCTGTGCCTTTTTGAGTTGATTTTCTTCAATAAAAACGTTAATGGTCGCCTTACTAGTTGTAACCTCAATAATGTTAATTCCAGCTCTGCTTAATGCGGCTGAAATTTTCGCTATGCCACCTGGCGAATCAATAAATTGTGGGTGACTGAGCTGAATCATCGCAACTTTCTCTCGATGACTAATCGCTTTGAAACCGTCAATCGCATGAAGTCTTTTTAGCACCTGGCCAACATCGCCGTCGGTGGTGAAGACGGTTACCGATTTCCTTCCGGAACTGACTCCGTAGACAGGCTTCTGGTTAAGCGAAGAAAAAATCTCCCTTATGTTTTGGGCGTTGACCTCGCAGATGATATTTATGGCTATTAGGCCTTCGTGGCATTGTGTTTCAACCGAGTTCAAGTTGAACGAGCCTGTTATTTGGGTGCCTCCTTCTGCTAAGTTGCCTGAGGCGAAATTTACGATTCGCATGGTCTGGTCTGGCTGTTTGTATTTTAGGGCTTCGGGTTTTATGATTTTTGCGCCGCCTTGGGCTAAGTCGAACATTTCGTGGATGTCGAGTTTGTTTAATGGTTTTGCTTCTGGGACGATTTTTGGGTCTGCTGACATTACGCCGCTTGTCTCCTTGACAAGTATGATTTCGTCGGCGCCTATGCATTTGGCTATTAGAAGCGCTGTTGTGTCGCTTCCGCCTCGGCCAAGCGTGGTTATTTTGCCGTTCTTGTCTTTTCCAAGGAAACCACACATGACGGGAACCGATTTTCCCAGTTTCGGCTTAACTTCCTTGTCCGTTAGCATGAGGGTTTTTTCTAGGTCTGGTTTTGCGTTTAGGTAGTTTGAGTCTGTTATTATGGGCCAGTTTTGGAAGCCTGGGTCGAAGAGTTCAGCGTTTAATCCTTGCGCTCGCAGCGAGGAGCAGAAGACGCGGGCGCTTGTTCTCTCGCCCATTGATATTATATCCGCGTAATCCTCTTCTGAGACGCCGATAAGCGTTGCTGATTCGACTAGGCTATCCGTCATTTTACCCATTGCAGAAACAACGACTACGATTTCCTTGTATGGCGATTGGGCTACCAGTTGGGCGGCTTGACTGATTTTTTCGCCCGTTGCGAGGTCTGCGCCTCCGAATTTAACGACGACTCTGCCATGCAATTCTTTCACCGGTTACGTTAGGTTTGTTTGGTTTATGTTAGGTTGAGTACGTCTGCCATGCTGTAGATTTTGGGTTCTGTTTGTTTGCTGAGCCATTCTGCGGCGATGATGGCTCCTTGGGCGAAAACGTTTCGTGAAAAAGCTGTGTGTTCGATTCTGAGCATTTCGTTTGGTCCTGCGACGATTATGTCATGTATTCCTGGGACTCCGCCTGCTCTTAACGCGACGGATTCGAGTTCTTCTGGCATGCGTGGGCTTATGCCTTCTCTGCCGTAGACTGTTTTTGTGTAGCCGCGGGTTTTCATGATTATTTCTTCGAGTTTTTTGGCGGTTCCGCTTGGTGCATCTTTTTTGGCGGTGTGGTGGATTTCGCTTAGACTGAAATTAAAGTCTGCTGGAAAAGCTTTCAGGGCTTCTGCTAGTTTGAAGAGTATGTTGACGCCTACTGAGTAGTTTGGTGAGAAAACAGCTGGGACTTTGCCTGACATGTCAGCTTCAACTTGCCGTTTCTGCTCAGGCGCAAATCCTGTCGTGCCCAGTATTATGCGTTTGCCGAGTTTGGCTACTGTGGGAATGTTCATTAATTCGGCGGCTGGCACCGTGAATGATATGTAAATGTCAGCTTCTCGTGTTGCTTCTGGGATTTTGTCGGAGCTTAATATTTTTGTGTCGGATGTGTATATGCCGAGTTCTCGTAGTGTTTTGCCTATGTTGGGGTTGTTTGGGGCTTCTATTGCGCCTACTATTGTGTGGTTTTTGGCTACAGCTTCTTTTATGATTGCGTTGCCCATTCTTCCACTGGCACCTGCTACGCAGATTTTAAGGATAGTAGAGTCCCTCCAAGTATTTTGGGTTGTAGAGGCGTTCTTTTATGTCAACGTTGAAGTAGTCTGCTATGGGTTTTAGGATTTCCGGGTTGTTCTCGTGAACTTTTCTTGCGTTAGCTAAGACTACGTCTATGCCGTTGTGGGTCATTTTTCCAAGGGGTTGCCTGCAGGGTCCTGATGGCATGCCAAGTATGTTCATTAGGGTTTTGTATGCGAGTGGGTTTCGGGCTTTGCATGCTGCTGGTCCGTAGGGTGTTTTCTCCATTGTTTTTACGGTGACTATGCTGAATAGTGGTTGGAGTGCTTGGGCGATTTTGGTGGCTTCTTGAGTGTTGCCATCGAGTAGAAGCTGGACCATGTCGGCTATTGCTCTTGGCGCGATGTTGCTGGTGACGGATATTACTCCAGCTGCTTTTATGTCTGGGCTGGTCATCATGGCGTAGGTTTTGTCGTCGTCGCCTGAGAGAATGTCAAAGTCATCTCCGCAGAGTTTGCGGGTTAACTTCATATTCTCCAAGTCTCCCGTGGCCTCTTTTACGCAGCGAACGTTTGCGTACTGGTGGTTGAGGACCGCTAGGTCTTGCGGGAGGAGTTGTGCTCCTGTTCTGCCAGGAATAATGTAAGAGATAACTTGCACTTCTGGGAATTCCTTTGCTATGGGCTCAATGTATTCTCTTCGTATTTCAAGTGAACTTGGCCCGTTATAGTAGGGGTCCACAAGTAAAACGGATTTAATGCCCAATTCCATAGCATGTTTTGTGCCTTCGATGGCTTCTTGAGTTGAGTTGCTTCCAGTTCCAGCAATAGTTAAAACCCTGTTATCCGCGTACTCATGCACTTCCTCAATAACCCTGTTATGCTCATTCCAATCCAAAGTTGGGCTCTCACCTGTGGTACCAACCGCTAAAATGCCCTTTACACCTTCCCTGATCTGAAAGTCTACTAGGCTACGTAAGCCTCTATAATCCACTCGACGACTACTAGTCATGGGTGTCACAAGTGCCGTGTAGCAACCACTAAATCTAATCATATTCTGGATTCCTCACGTTTGGGAAGATAAATGAAGATATAATATTTAAATTTTCCGATTTTTATATTATTTTTTACGAATTTAGTAAAATTTAGCCTGCAGAAATAGTCGCAAGAATGGGATATTCGGTAAAATTCAGATCTCAACATCAGATTCTAACTTAGGTTTAAATAAGAGTTACGTACAAAGGGGATACGGTGACCATGAGCTTCAGACTAGGCGAATTATTTAACGGCGCAGGTGGATTAGCCCTCGGCGCAATATCAGCCAAGGTCACCGAAGGCTCAACCGATTTTTCCATAAATCCAGTTTGGGCGAATGATTATGACGAAGATGCCTGCAACACATACCGCAAAAACATTAGTAGCAATAGTGTAATTTGCTGTGATGTAGCAGACCTTGATATGAATCAGCTTCCTTCAGCTGATGCTCTCGCCTTCGGTTTTCCCTGCAACGATTTCAGCGATGTTGGCGAGAAAAAAGGTTTCAACGGCATTTATGGACAGCTTTATGAGTACTGTATTAAAGCGCTAAAACACTTTCAGCCTAAATGGTTTCTTGCTGAAAACGTAGCTGGATTAAGAAATGCAAATGACGGAAAAGCACTAAAAGTCATCCTGCAAGAAATGGCTGATGCAGGATACAATATTGTACCTAACCTCTATAAGTTTGAGTATTACAACGTTCCACAATCACGGCATCGAATAATAATTGTTGGGATAAGAAGAGATCTATCTCTAATCTTTAAAGTTCCGGCTCCGATAAACAATACACCAGTAACATGCAAGACAGCGTTAAAAAACCCGCCGATACCTTCCGATGCAAAAAACCAAGAGTTAACCAAGCAGGCAAAGCATGTCATTGAACGATTACAGTATATTAAAGCAGGCGAAAACGTTTTCACAGCCAATTTACCTGAACATCTAAGACTTAAGGTCAACGGTGCCAAAATAAGTCAACTATACAAACGGTTAGATCCAAAGAAACCCGCATACACTGTTACGGGAAGCGGTGGCGGTGGAACACATATGTATCATTGGAAAGAAAACAGAGCATTAACTAATAGAGAAAGAGCAAGATTACAAACATTTCCCGACTGGTTTTCTTTCAGCGGATCTAAAGAAAGTGTCAGACGTCAGATCGGCATGGCAGTCCCGCCGAAAGGTGCTCAAGTAGTCTTCGAAGCAATTCTGAAAACTTTTGCTGAAATAGAGTATAAATCTGTTGAACCCAACATTTCACCAATTTTACAAAATATTACGCAATCGAAACCGCTACAACTGCAACAGATAACTTTATAAATAATTCAAACTGACATAGCGAACATGATTATTGACGACTTATTTAACAAAATACTTATTGAACCAGCACAAAAAGGCTGCAACAAACTTCTCATAGTCTCTGGTTATGCGACAGCCGCTATGGCTTTTCATCATCTAAATACATTGAAAAGTATAAACCCAAACGTTCAAGTACAATTAATTTTAGGCATGAGTTCTCAAGACGGGTTATCTAAAAGCAATCATCGAGGTTTTCAGCAATTAATGGATGAGTTTAATGATGTATTTACTTGCAGTTACATCGTAAATTGCCCGCCAGTGCATTCAAAAATGTATATCTGGCTCAAAGATGAAAAACCGATAATAGCCTTTGCTGGTTCAGCAAACTATACTCAAACTGCTTTTAGTAATCAAAGAGAATTAATGACTGAATGCCCGCTTAAAGAAGCAAATGATTATTTTGAAAATATGAGCAGTGAATCAATTTACTGCAATCATCAAGACGCTGAAAACCTTGTTACAATTTATGAAGACCAAACTTATCGGCGGCTAATCAAGCAGAGACTACTCGTAGAAGATAAGCCCTCCGCAGTTCCTAAAGGTGTGGTCTTAGAAGGATTGCCATTTGAACGTGTCTCTTTGCTTGATAGATATGGCGAGTTACCAAAACGTTCTGGGTTAAATTGGGGGCAGAGACCTGAAGAGGGCAGAGAGCCTAATCAAGCATACATAAGGTTACCTTCAAGCGTTTATAATACTGACTTTTTCCCTGACGTCGAAGTACATTTTACTGTTTACACTGATAATGATAAAGTTATGATCTGTACCAGAGCACAACAAAATGGTAAAGCCATACATACACCTCATAATAACAGCATTATTGGCATATATTTCAGGAAACGGCTCGAAGTACTATTAGGGGCACTGGTTAAGAAAGAAGATTTAGAACGATATGGCCGCACTGATGTTGTCTTTTACAAAATTGATAATGAAACTTATTACATGGATTTTTCTAAGCCTTCTGTTAAGAGATAGTAAATGGATAATCTTACACCTGAACAACGTAGAAAGAACATGCAAAGGATACGCTCTACAGGCACAAAAGCTGAAAACATAATGATAAATGAATTGCGAAAAAAAGGCTTAGTTTTCACTGTCTATGATAAAGCAATTATGGGTAAGCCCGATATTGTTTTTTCCGAGAAAAAACTTGCTATCTTCATTGATTCTGATTTTTGGCATGGTAATTCTAAACGTTTTGTTAGACCTAAAACTAACGTTGAATATTGGGATAAGAAAATTTCAGGGAACAAGAAAAGAGACCGCATGGTTAATCGACAGTTGAAGAAGCAAGGATGGACTGTGATACGTATTTGGGAATATGATGTGAAGCACAGGTTAAGTTACTGTATCAGCAGAATTCTTAAAGCAACAGCTGGAAAGACCTCTAAACTTAATTAGAGGTCATTGACAAAATTTTGCCAATCACTATCTTGATTTTTCAAGTTTCCTACTATTTGAACATACCTCTCTTCATCAGCTAAACCTATTTCAGGAACAGTTCTTTTGGAAAGGTTAGTCCTTTCACAGTAACCAGCTATATATGCAATCGCATTCTCAAAGGGGCTTATCTTGTCTTTAAAGTCGCTAAATTCTGGGGCATCACGATAAAACCTTACGAAGGTGTCTACAGGAAAATCTACTCTTACAAAAACATAGTACTCAGAAAATCTTTGGCTACTTTCAACTTCATTGGTAGGAACTAACAAACACATGCCATTAGTTTTGCCGCTCTTGACGCTTACTTTTTTTCTCGGTGGATTTATCACTTTGTTTCTTTTTACAGCAACAATGTCCTGACCAACTATTGCATCATCGAAAACACGAAACTCAACTTGTAGTTCAAGATTGTATTTGTCTTGTATAAATTTTTGTAAGGCTAATTCAGCAAGTGCTCCCTGTGTCCAATTCTCCACAGCTTGCATGAAGGGACGTTGCCTTTTTGTACCGAAATCTGCTCTTGTATGACCGTGAAGATTTATCTCCAAGGCGAATTTCAAAGCTTTAAGAAAAACGTCTTTCCCAAGAAAGACTTTTCGTGACTCTTTCATAGTTTCATAATTATCCAGGTCAGTTCTGTAAACAACATTTCTCGCCCCAGACCTGTGAAATGGAATTTCTTTCCCATCTTTGACGATTCTATCAAAGAAGGCACGTGTTACACCTAACTCATGAGCAACATTATCGAAAGCTATCTCTGTCATTATTTTCAATTGATTGTGTGAATTATTATTAAAGGATTGCGCGTCAAAAAGATGTGAAAGCCCCAAATCCCTTCTGTAACTTATCTCTGACCATTAATATATACTCCATTAATCTTATGATAAGTTAACAGAAATTAAGCCTCAAAAGCATCAGATGATGTAATTCCAGCGGAAGTTTGTGAAAATCTAAATTCAGTGAGAAAAAAGTTTAAAACTAATAAGGATGCGTTGCCAATAGACCCGCCTAAAGAATTGAGGATAGTTTCTTTACTTCGGATAATAAGGCATTAGCTCATTTGCCCGATAAATGTTGATTTCGCTGTTTTGGGCGGACTGATTTCCTACCAAGCATTTGCCTCCGCCAAATTCGATAATCCAATCCATGCAAGCCCCGCAAGGCGTAAACCTTTGTCTCTCAGCAACAATTACGATCGCTTGTAACCTCTTGTGATTGTTAGATATCATGTTACTTATCGCAGTTACTTCGGCATGAATGTCATGACTGTGGAATTGATGTTCAATGTTGCACCCAGTAAAAATTTTTCCATCAGAAAGTACAGCAGCGCCGACTTTGGTATTTCCTAGAACACGAGCATATTTCCTGCAAGCCCACGCTTTTCCAGCGAGCTTTTGCCAAAGTCTCATATCTGTAGTAGAAACATTATTGCTCGAAGCCTCATTGCTCATTTATTACCCTCATTTTTGCAGATTCTTTATCCGTAATTACTTTAATCCAATGTTTATCCATGAGATTTATCCTTATTACACTAAGCTCTATAGATATTTCATTGATTTGCTTGCTTCCCATTTCAAGACCACTTAATTTCCATTCCTTTTTGTTGGGCAATTATTTCTGTAGTTTTCGCCTTTTTAACTTTTCAGGATGAGTTTCTATTAAACGCATTGCTATCAGCGCCTTTCGAGATCGATTTATTGTACATATTGGTAGACCAAAAAGATTGCCGTGGATATTTGGCCACATTCACCATGTTAATAACTTCGCACTAAATCATTAGAATACAAAAAATTGATAAGTCTGATACCATTAAGATGATTCGAAGGAAGTGATTTATTGTCGGATTTAACTCAAGGCGAGATGCAAGATTTAATTATTAAAGGCTGGAGTTGCGATAATTATACTGGGATTTGCAAAGTCCCAGAACATAAAGGAAACTTGAATAGACTTGTTTACGACCCAACGGGGGACGTCAAACCAACAGAAATTGCTGACGATAAGAATTTTGAAGGAAATGCTATGATTCTACATGTTGGTGATGTAATAGGAAAATTAGCTAGAGAGGAGCTCACTGAAAACGCAATAATAATCCCACCTGGAAAATTTGTCTTCTTCACGACAAGAGAATGCATAAACATGCCATTCGATATCGACGGCTCGCTTTTTATGAATCCACGATTTTCTAATTTAGGCCTCCACTTTTTTACTTTGGGGCATGTTGATCCTGGTTTTCACGGGCATTTAACAGCTACATTACTTAATATGACTAATCAACCAATAAAGATTGGGCGGCATGAAGGGTGTCTATATTTTGTCGTTGGCAAAACAAACAAAATTGAAGAAAAATACAGCAAGTTCCATGAAAAACCTCAATTTAGCATAGCGGATGCGCAGAAAAACTTGTCTTTCAATATGAATCCCGGATTTGCCTTAACATCAGCTGATTTCGCTACGAAGCATGATGTTGATTCGACAAGAGAATATGTTGATAAGTGGAGGGATTTGCTCCTCGTGATTATTTTCGGTGTATTTGGTGTTGGTTTCGGAATTATTGGTGCGCTCTTACATGCATAACGCGAATTATAGTACATAATCAGCATAGTTTTTTTTCTTTTGATAACCATCGCTACTCATGCTTTAAATCAATCGTTTTTCCACCTTCCCTTTAATCTACAATAAGAGAAGAGACCTATTCAAAAGATGATTTTTTTAAAGCAATCAAGCAAATCAAATTCATAGGTCAGCTTTTGTGATGCGATGATAATTCAGACTGTTAATGTAACTGTAATTTCTCTAGCACTTTCATGATTTTTAGGTTAAGTTTAGCCATTGCATCGTTGCTTCTGTTTACTTTTGGGTTAGCAGTTCGGTTAGGGTTTGAGCGTTGGTGTAATTTTGGGTTTTTGTTTTGAGTTGTTGGTCTTCTGTTATGAGTTGGAGTTCTTTTTCTTTTGCATGATGGATGTAGCTTGAATCGTAGAATGCGAGTTTTTCTGTTTGTGCGATTTCAAGGATTCTCTCAAAAGTGTCAGGTTCACTTGTTATGCGGTCAGTTTTCATAAGGATTGTTTGAATGTTTTTTGCATTCTTTTTGAATCCTCTTCTGTCAACATTTTTGTTAGTGCGCTTTCCTTCCAGATTGCGTTTCCAACCTCATAAAAAGTTAAGTCGAGGACATTGGAATCTTGCAGTTAACTCGCAGTAGTATTTGCATCTGCCTCTTTTATCAGCAGCATGAGTGCACTGGCGTCAAACAGGTATTTTTTCATCTTTGATCTCTTGATTCTCTTACGGCTTTCACAATTTCATCGTTCGGAATTTTCTGCAGAATAGTTTTCACCTCACCAATGGCCTGCAGCAGTTAGCATCTTCCTGCTTCTTTACCTCTTCTTCAAGGGCATCCCGAACAACCTTGCTCACGTTTATCTTGTGCTTTTTTATTTTCTCCTTCAGCAACTTCTCAACTCTGACAGTAACAACATCTGACATACAAAAACAGTATATACAAACAACTAAAACAGTATTGGTAAATAGTTAAAATTTTCCCAGAATTCAAGAAATTTTGCGCTTTCTAAATACCATTCAGCTCATTTTGCACTTTTTTCAGCTCATTTGAACTAAGGATTTACGAATTTTCCATGCTATTCGTGGGTTTTCCGAGATTTTCCAGATCATCTACGGGTATGGCAAAATGTCTTTCTCGGCATTCTCGTTGAGCTTTAAGGTCCAAAAAAAGACCAAACCGAAGAAGTAGCAGGCTTAACTACCAACAAGTCTTCAGGAGTTCCCTCATCATTCTCACTCAAAGTTGCCTCTACGTAAAATCAGACACGAGTTAAAACTAAAAATTAAAAAATAAGGAAACTTTAAGATTGGATGCTTAATTTACGCTTTGCCTTTCTCTTCTTTACCAAAGTACTGAGTCCACTTAAGTTTGCGTGCATCTCTGCCAAACACTAAAGAGCTCTTCTTGCACTTGCCTGAGTCAAACCACAAGATTGTCCCATCGTTTTTTACGTACATCATTCCTGTTCCAGCTGGAAAATTGTTACCGCAAAATGAGCATTTTCTTGCTTTTGGCATTCATTAACCCTCTTGTTTATCTTGTAATTTTCTTTGCTTCCCGCTCAGTCTCTCGCAGCATTAGGATATCTTGAACTCGCACTGGACCTTTAACGTTGCGTGTAATGATTCTGCCTTTGTCTTTGCCTTCCAAGATGCGCACTCGAACCTGCGTAATTTCACCAGTAACACCTGTACGCCCGATTACCTGGATGACTTCGGATGGAATAAGCTCTTCCGCTGCCGCTGCTCTCTCTTCCTTGCTGCTCATTACTTAGAGCCTCGTTTGATCTGATCAATCCTGGTTACGATTTCCTTGATTAACCCTGTAGCTTCTCCTTCCTTAATAATGCACGCTGACGCGCATGGAACATCAATACCGACTGCATTGCCAAGCTTATCCTTGTTAGGAACAAAAACGTACGAAATCTTCCTTTCATCACAAAGAAGCGGCAAATGCGCAATCACTTCAGGCGGATCAACATCTTCAGCAATCACAATCAACTTCGCAATTGAACGTTCAACAGCTTTTGTCGCCTCATTAGTTCCTTTTCTCACTATGCCGGTTTTCGAAGCAATCTGTAGGGCTTCATAGGCTGCATCCACGACTTCTTTTGGCACTTCATACTTTACATAAAACGGTTTTGACATAAAGCCTCACCCTTTTAAGGCAAAGTCATATCGCGCTTCTTATTTAAGAAGTTTTCCCCAGATAATAGTTTTCCTTAACTTGCCACTACATCAAATCTTCGAAAACTTTAAATATACATCTACGGTGACCCTTTTTGTTTTCGGAGAGGAATGAAGGGATTGCAGAGATTAGGAAGAGTTTTAAATGTTACTCCTTCACAAAGTCTCGTGGTAAAAACCGAAAACGCCCCGAAACTTGGCTTAGAAGTTGTCGACGAAAACCTAAAAGTCGTCGGAAAAATTTTTGACATAATAGGCCCAGTAACCGCACCTTACGCAATAATAAAACCAACAATCAAAGAACCCGCTCAACTTGCAAACAAGCAGTTATACCTGCTTCTCTCGAAAACGATGAAAAGGAGAAAAGACCATGAGTAGAGAAAGCAAGTTACAAGATAACAAGGTACCTGAAAGCAAGCTGCATGAGGAAGCAGACCAAGCACCCCAAAAAACAGAAACTTTTAAAGTCCAATCATGCCCCGAATGCGGCAGCACCCGACTAATGCGCGACTACGAAGCCGCTGAATTAGTCTGCATGGACTGCGGCTACGTCATCCAAGCCAAAATAGCTGACAGAGGACCCGAATGGAGAGCATTCGACGATGAGCAGCGATCAAAAAGAACCCGAGTCGGCGCACCCCTAACTTATACAATTCACGATAAAGGCTTATCCACAACCATCGACTGGCACGACCGAGACATCTACGGCAAAAGCCTCTCGCCGGGACAAAAAGCCCAAGTCTACCGCTTAAGAAAATGGCAAAGACGCATACGCGTATCCGACGCAACAGAACGCAACCTAGCCTTTGCCCTATCAGAAATCACCAAGATATCCAACAACCTCAACCTGCCAAAAAACATCCTTGAAACCGCCTCAGTAATCTACCGAAAAGCCGTAAAAGAACGCTTAATCCGCGGCAGATCCATCCAAGGCGTTACATCAGCAGCAATCTACCTAGCCTGCAGACAATGCGGACTACCCAGAACACTAGACGAAATCGCGCAATCATCAACAATAAACAAGAAAGAAGTAGGCCGCAGTTACCGTTTCCTAATAAAAGAACTCAACTATTCAATCCCGCCGCTTAGACCCAGCCAGTACGTAACAAAATTCTCCAACCAATTAACCATGCAGGGAAAAGTAGAAGAGATCGCCCACAAAATCCTAGCCGCAGCAAAAGAACTCAAACTCACCTCAGGCAGAGGTCCAACAGGCATCGCCGCAGCCGCAAGCTACGTAGCATCAGTCTTAACAGGAGAAAGAAAAACTCAAAGAGAAATCGCAGAAATCGCACAAGTAACCGAAGTCACAATCAGAAACCGATACAAGGAACTAGCTGAAAGATTAATGTTCCAAATCAGCCTTTAACTAACATATCTTTTTTCTTTTTTTATTATTTTTCGCCAAAATCTTTCTTTTGCAATGCAAAATGTTATAGCCACGTCAACAGAATAATAAGAAAAATGATTGATCGCGTGAGGCTCACTTGATGGTTAATTGTCCTGAATGCGGAACAGAATCAACAGTCATAAAATCCTGGACTATGGCATCCTCAAAGAAGGGACTGAAAAGAAGCACCTCTGAAATCCAAATAGGAATTTTTCAATGCCCAAAATGCCAGTTCAAATTCAGAGCAAAAGTCGATTCCCAAGCAAAACCTGCAGATTCACCAGATTACCTAAGCTTAATTGAAAAATTAACCGAAATAAAGTCAGGCTTAAACAGCAACTTAAACAAACTAAGAGAGAACCTGAAAATAATAGAATCTGAACGTTCAGGCATGATTTTAGAATTCCAAGAACTTGAAGACGCTGAAGATAAAGCAAATGACCTTGAACTTGAAGTAAACGAGTTAAAAGATCAATTAAAATCTCTTAAAGATCTCTTAGGATTCAAAGACGACCAAAATAACCCATAACTGTTAACGGCTAAAACTGAGAAAAAGCAAAAACCAAAAAGCAGATTACCTTACCTAAAATTAAAAATATATGTTCTCAACTTTTCTATTTTCTTTCTTTAATGACCTTAGCTGGAACCCCAACTGCGATGCAATATGGCGGCACATCCTTTGTTACTACGCTGCCAGCGCCGATTATAGCGCCATCACCTACCGTAACCCCCTTTAAAATCTTTGCCCCCTCACCAATCCAAACATCATTGCCGATCTTTACTGCTCCTTTAGTTCCACATTGGGTTCTTATTAATTCATTCCTTCCTGTTCTGTGGTAGCTGTCAATAATAAAAACGTGTTGAGCAATTAACGTGTCATTCCCTATGACTATGCTCTTAAATGAATGATTCAATGGTAGACTAGGATTTTATAAACACGTTATCACCTATTCTATCCTGGTGTACTGCTCCACATAGAGGGCGGAATTATTTTTCACACTTGACATTAGATTTTATCTTGATTTCACCCTAATCGCATGAGTAAAGCTTGCAATGGTTCTGTTGTTATCGTCAGTTTCTTTTTGCTGTTAACTCTCGTCAGATAGAATTAAAAAATTTATTCGATTTTGACTGTAAAATTAAGTTACCTAACATAAAGACATAAAAAGTTTAGTCTTTTTTGTAAATGACTATACTCTCTCTTTTATTATTTGAATGGTTATTTCTGATGGAAGCCTGAAAAGTGGAAAATAATCATGGGGCAGGTAAGCCCAACCTGAAATATAACCGCTAACATTTGATAAATGAGCAAAATCCTTCCTTGTGAAATGCCATTTATGATATTTACTATATCTAGCTCTAAAGGGCTCACCAAAACGATGAGGGCACTTAATTATTACAGAGTGTGTCGTTACCCGTAGCATTTCCTTAATTAGTAAGGATGGATTAGAAACATGCTCAATCAAGTGACTGCTATAAACTTCTTCGAAAACATTGTTTTTAAAAGGCAAATGTAATGCGTCGCAGTTGACAAAATTTAATATTAGTTTAGGGTTTATTTGTTCTTCTTGTAGTTTATTTCCTCTATGCCCAGCATCTTTTATGTATAAGTCACAGTTAACGTCACCTTGCCCAATGTTTCCGCAGCCAACATCTAATTTCTTAAAGCTAGACATTGCAGGTTTTACAGCAGTATCCATAGGGATGTATGGTAAGTCTTCATAGGTTGTCTTGTTTTCGTTATTCTCTTTTATCATTGTTTACCAAGAAAAAATGGATTTTAAATTCTTAAAGTATTTATGAATTAATAATACTGATTAGTAATAACAATCCGTTAGCATATTGTATGGAAGGAAAATATCCAATTCAAGGAAGAGCCATGATTAACTTGAGTTTCAAATTGGTCTGGAAGATAAAAATAGCATTGTTTTTTTTTAACCTACGGGTTAAAGCGCATGCTAATACAACTTATAGTTGAGCTCTATACTAAGACACGATTTCTAGCTTAGTTGATTGCCTAAGCTTTTTGAAATCTTACAATCTGCTCATCCTTGTTGGCCTACTTCTAATGTTTTGTTGTTTTTCCTTATTAAACTAAAGAAGGCAGCGACTACTTCTTTGGCGTTCACCACGGTGAGTGCTATAAGCGTAAAGAGAGGTATGAATGAGTAGTAGTATAGCGGTGTTGTCGTTGAATTGAAAGCCATGCTTATGAATCCTAAGCCCATGCTTGGGTAAAGCAGCATCGCATTTGACACAACCATCATACCGATTGCGCTTACAGTGGCTACTTTGAGTTTTTTGCAGTTATACGTGACAAAGAGTGGTATCGCCAGCAACCCGAACCTAGGGTCGAAAAACCCAAACGCAAAAACAATTCCAGATAAAACCGGTTTACCCCGAAAACCAAGGTAGAAGCTGAGCAAAAGCAGAAAAGTCACGAAGACTTTGGCTTGCCCTTCAGCCCATTGCCAGTAATAGCTCAAAGAAAGTCCCCCGTTTGGAGCTGGATAAGGCAAGAGTAATGCAATAAGGATGATGATGAAAGTGACTGCCAGCGGCTTGTTGCCCAGCATCTTATAGAGCATGTAAGCCATGATGGGCAAAAGCAGGAACTGAACAATATCAAAAGCTAAAAGTGCCTGCTGGTAACTCAGCGAAAGGAAAGGTGAAACTATAAGCAAAAAGGACGGCAGGTACTTGTAAGTTTCCGGTTGCGGAAAAATCATCGGCTCGCCATCAGCTAAGCCTCCGATAGTGTAAATGTGGCTGGGGTCATGCCAGAGCCTCCACGCTGCTATGTAATATGCTGAGAAATCCTTGGCTAAATTGGAGCCTGAACCTGAAAGGTTAATGCCTGCACTTATCTGCGTGCTTTCAGGGTATGCAGCTATTAAAGTGTACAGGTTAAGAGCAATAACGATGATGACCGCTAGGACAAAAATGGTTTTCTTTAAAGGTAGTTTAGAAACCATCAGTTCACCGCAACTGCCCGTTTTGTTTTAATGCGCTTGAGAGCCTTTTATACTTAGCCAATTTCGTCCTGTTTTGTCCGTTCATGCACGCGAATGCTGAATGGGCCGTTTATATGAGGGCGGGTTTGCTTTAATAATGGCAGGATTGCTTTCTCCGTTTTTTGTCCCAATCTTGGTAGTTCTGATTGGCCAAAATTTTTGGGTCGCGTCGGTACAATTGCTTAAAAGAAAAAGTCGATAATTCAGCATCCCTTTTCCAAGAGGTTTATGTGCAGGAATAACTGCCATCCTCTTATTTTTTCTGCAGCCGAACAACGAAATATATCTCTGGTTATCAACAAGCCGCATAACTATGTGGCTTCCTTTCTGGCTGTTAACAACATAACCTATTGTGTAAGGACTTTGATAACCCTATCATAATCCACAGACGGTAACTTAGACATCGACTTGCATCGTTCAAATCACTGGTGGTTACAATAATGTCTGTGGTCATTTAAGAGGGTTGGAAGCGTTCAGAAACAGGTATTTTTTGAAGTCATCGGTATTTTCAGTGTAAATGCATTGCACATCATTATCTTTGGCTGTGACAGCCAAGACGCAATCGAAAATCTTGCCTTTGGAAACTTTCATTTCTTTGGCCAGCTTCATTACGTCCATGACTGTGTTATGAGTTGGATTAATCTTTTCGATTTCGAAACATTCCCAAAAATCCTTACAAACGTTGACTGCTTCATCTAATTTCATGGGTGACTCTACCCTTTTTGGGTTCGTTATGACTGCAAAGAACTCGTATATCACTTGAGCTGTCAAGCATGCATCGAATTTGCCAGTCATTGCATCCTCAATTACAGCGCTGGCGCTTTTCTGATGAGGAGATGACTTATTATGAGCATGGACAAGGATATTGGTGTCAAGTAATATCTTCGTAGATTTCCTCTCGCCCAAGTTTACCCTTCACTCTTCCCAGGTCTGGAGGATTTTTGAGTCTTTTGAGGATTCTTGCTGATGCATCACAACTGCGTGCAACTTCTAATTTAGCTACACCTTTCTCAACGACTTCAATACGCAAAACGTCACCCTCAGCCAGTCCCAGTTTCTCTTGAACTTCACGTGGAAGATACACCTTATTCTTGTAAAAAGTAGTTTCAGCCATAACTCAGCACATGTTACCCAATGAATTGGGCAGAATATAAGTTTTACCCAAAGACCTACCCAATCCCCCCTGAAACATCACTATGAGCAATGCACTTTGACCACTAAAGCCTGACGCTCAAAGCCTTGCCTAAAATCTCAACCAATAAGCGCAGGCACTACTTTACTATTTCTCGTTTCTTTTCTGGAAATGCCAATTTATATATGATTTAAACTGTTAATATTATATTTATAATATAGTCGATTTTTGAGGAGTTTTATAGGTATTGCTTGAAAAAGAAAATTTGTTTGAAACGAAAACACGATTTTCATTAGCAATAAAGGCTAATAAATTGGGAATTTATGATTATGATTTGACTTCTGGAACAATTCAATTGGATAAGCGCGTTAGGGAAATTTTGGGAGTTGGTCCGAAAGGAAAATTTACGCATGATACTTTTATGTCATTGATACATCCAGATGACCGTGCAAATACTCAAGCAGAAATTGACAAGGCTCTTAACCCAAATGAAAATGGAGAATACTGTGCAGAATATCGAGTTATTAACCAGAAAGACGGCAACATGAGATGGATAACTGCCACTGGACAGACCTTCTTTGAACATAATCATCCAGTTAGGCTAATAGTAACTGTTCAAGACATCACTGAACGCAAGAAAGCAGAAGATGCAATAAGAGAAAACCAAGAACTCTACCATAAACTTATTGATAATACTCAAGATGCCTTTGTACTGTTTGAGCTATTGTACAATAAGGAAAGTAAGCTTGTTGATTTGGTGTATCTTAGGGTAAATGAAGCTTATGAGAAGCAGACTGGAGTTAAATCATCCGTTCTCGTTGGCAAGCGTGTAAAAGGCATATTTCCTAAGATAGAGTCCCACTGGTTTTCTTCTATCGATAAGGCAAACAAAACAGGTATATCCGAGCATTTTGAGAACTATAACCAAGTTACCAGCCGATGGTATGATGGTTATACTTTCAAATACCAGGAAGGAAAAATCGGCATACTCTTCAGAGATGTAACCGAACTCAAAAAAGCTGAAAATTCACTCAGAGACAGTGAACAGCTATACAGGACATTGTTTGATAATAGCGATGATGGTTTCATTTTGCTTGAGCCACTGTACAATCAAGCAGGAGAACTATGTGATTTTAGGTTTTTGAAGGTTAATCCTGCGTTTGAGCGTCAAACAGGCGGGGGCATCGAAGATGTTGAAGGCAAAAGGGCAAGCGAAGTTCCAGAGAACATTGAGCCTATATGGTTTTCATTAATTGGCAAAGTTGCCAAGACCGGCGAATGGGCACGTTATGAAAGGTTTAACAAGGAAGTAAGCAGGTGGTTTGATGTTCACATGTTTCCATTCGTTAGGGGTCAAGTCGGCGTTTTGCTTAAAGATATATCCGAACGTAAAAAAGCTGAGGCGGAGCTGAAGGAAAGCGAGAGCAAATATCAACAGATGGTTGATAAGTTACCTGAAATGGTTTTTGAAATTGACAATAAAGGGATCATAAATTTTGCAAATTCGAAGTCAATTGAGCAAACGGGTTATTCTAAACAGGACTTTGGAAGCAGTTTTAATGCTAACCGTTTGGTCGCTGAAGAGGATGCTAAACGTTCAAAAACTAACATGATAAAAATGTTTTCAGACGGTAAAAGACAAAGTATTGAATATATGTTTGTTAGAAAGAACGGTTCAAAATTCCCTGTATTACTTATTAGTGTACCAATCATAAAGCAAGATAAGATTGTTGGAGCAAGAGGGATAAGCGTTGACATGACTGAGCTTAAGCAGGCTCGACTTGCTTTGCAGGAAAGTGAAAAACGCTATCATCAGCTTTTTGATTCTATGAGTGAAATGTTCTTTATCGCCGATTTAGTTTTTGATAAAGCAGGAAAAATTATTGATTATGTTATTACTGATGCCAACGTTGCGTTTTTAAAGCTTCTGAATAAAAGAAAAGAGGATATTATTGGCAAAGGAACGAGGGATGTCTTTAAAGACATAAATCTAAGAGACTTAACAAAATTTAGGGTTGATTATTGGCTGGAAATGTTCAATCAAGTTGAAAAAACTGGTAAGCCTATTCGCTCTTTAATGAAAAGTGAAGTGTTAAACCGTTATTTTGAAGTTCTTGCATGGAGACCGAACCCAAACCAAATGGGTTTAATCGCTGAAGATGTTACTGAACGTAAGAACTTAGAAAAGCAATTGCAGGAAAAAGAAAGACTATCAGCCATTGGTGAAACGGCTGGCATGGTTGGGCATGATTTGCGGAATCCGTTGCAAGCCATCATTGGGGAACTGTATCTTGCAAAATCAGAATTAGATAGTGTTCCAGAAGGACAATCAAGAACTATGATGCTTGAGAGCATTGAGGATATTGAAGCACAAATCAACTATATGGATAAAATAGTGAGTGACTTGCAAACTTTCGTTAAACCAGTGGAAACAATCAAGCAAATTATTAATTTAAATGAACTCTTAGCATCAACTTTAGACCAATTGAACATTCCTGAGAACATTCAAGCAACAATTAAACTTAGAGAGAAGCTAACAGTTGATGTAGACCCTCAACTGCTAAGAAGAGTGCTAATCAATCTTGTCACGAATTCAGTTCAAGCCATGCCAAACGGTGGAGAATTAATGATAGAAGCACTTGTTGATGGTAAAGGTCAAATGGAGATTAAGGTTGAGGATACTGGTGTAGGAATTGCTGAAGAGGTCAAACCTAAAATCTTTACTCCATTGTTTACAACTAAATCAAGAGGTCAAGGCTTCGGTTTATCAGTCTGCAAACGGGTTATAGAAGCTCAAGGCGGAACAATATTTTTTGAAAGTGAAGTTGGCAAAGGAACAAAATTCACAATCAATCTTCCCTCAAATAGTCAATAATATGTAATCAGGGCCTACCTTCGACCTTGTGATGCTTGAAGTAATCATGTATATCGGAACAAGCTTCTAACTGAATGTCCAGTGTGTAGTGGAAGATTCGGGTAACAAGTTTCAAACCAGACAATATATTTTTGAAAAATCCATAGGTTACAATTATTAGGTTGTATTCTTAATCTCTTAGTTCTAAGTGTTGATTGACATGGACTTTAAATTGCGTATCATTAAGCGAGAAGACATTTCGGACTATTCCAAGAGGCATCGCTTTCGCTTTGCCGTAATTGATATGCGCAAGTCTAAGAGTTATCCTTCAAATTTTGTTTGCATGTTGCCCATTCAGCTTGGGAATAGCAAGAATGGCTTTGTAAAGGTTTTTGGTGAAAACAGTGTTGAACAGGCAAGAATTTTGTTAACTGATGCTTTGAAAACAGTTGATGATCCTGAAGTTAGAGTTGAGATAGAGCGAAGATTAAGACTACTTGAACCCAAACAGGTTAATCAAATAAACTGTAATGGCTGCGGAAAATCATTTCAGCCCAGACGTTTAAGAAGGTTCAAGAACAATTTTTGTGAAGAATGCATGAAGAAAAGATTGGCAAAGCGAGATTAAAGAACCCCTCTTTCACTATAAATAAAAGACAAAGGACTTGGAAGGATTGACCAGTTGAATGCCGCATGTGGTGGAAGATTGAATAAATTATTATTATTTCACAGATTTCAAAAAGCTTTTATTTTCAATTAAGAGATATAAACATAAAACCTTAGAGAGAAAAGCAATAAGAATATCATCATCCAGAAAACCTGAAAAAAAGAAGATTTTTAGCGAACCACTTTAAAAGTAGTATCACATTTTGGGCAATGGTAAGCTGCAATTGCAAAGACAGAATTTTCTAATTTTTTGCATGGTTTATCAAGCGTATTACCGCAGTTTGGGCAAGTAACTATGTTTCCATTCATTTAGCGAATGAAATTATAAGATAGTATATAGGTATATGTTGTCTCGTCTAAGTAACAACAAACTTAACGCTCACTTTACTAACTGTCTAATCCTACACATAGGAAAAGCGTTGTTAGGTTAAATGTGCATCTATTTTTGTATGCAATAGTAGTTAAAATAGCAACCAAACAAAAAATATGATATGTCTGACATAGTCAAAGATGTTTTAGACATGACTTTCAAAGAATTTGTAGATGAAGCAAAAAAGCAAGGAACGCTTGAAGTTGCATTAATTAATGAAATGTTAGGAAGAATGCGTAAAGAAGGCTTTACAGATGATGAAACCTACAATATGCCAATGTCAAAGCTCTGGAAGGTCTTCAGTGAGGTAGTAATAGACTTCATGACAGACGATTCTTTAAATGATAATAAGGCAATAGAATTGAACCTGGATCTTCTTAACAATCTAACAGTTAAGAAAACCCTTGAGTCATTAAAAAAATTAATTAAAAACATTGAGGACTAAAAAAGAATAATGACTTAATCTCTTTCACAGATTTTACAAGAGGTTTTTCTCTTTGAAAAATTCTAATGCTTCTTTCTTATCCTTATGCTCAAAGTCTCTGTAGAGTGCATCAATTAAGTCTTCGAGAGCAATCCACCTTACAGCTAAGACATTATCTCTAATAGTTGCAACGCTTCTCCACTCAATGTCTTCCTTCATCTTTTCTGGGTGAGCGTACTCCGATTTTGTAATAATAGAATCTGCTTTTACTCTCGTAGAGTTTACGTGGAGTTGATAGGATTACAAGAACTTCTTTGCCATTTTGTTCGTTAACTTCTAAACCGACATCAACAAGTCTTGCCAATTGATTTCTACATGGGTCAAAGGTAGTGTCACATGAAATGTCTGAAGTGAACTTAATTTCGAAGAAGATGAGCAGTTTGTCGGTTTGAATGAATGCATCAGCATGTGTATTTCCTTCTAATCGCTGGTTATCCTTATGCAGTTTTGCTTGCTCTCTAACATATCTAATGGGGTGATTGTCACATTGTTTTCTGAGCCATCGTAGGTATTCTTTTGGTGGGTTGAATTGTTTTTCGAGAGCTATTTCTTCCACACTCTCTTCAAACGCACTTACATTAGCTAATGATAGTATTCTGTTTGTTAACCCTACCCTGTTTAGACTTAACACTAATGGTGCAAAAGTGTAGAAAGCGATGAGTTCTTCCGCTTTATCATACTGGTTAAGTTTTTTGTTTAGGTTTTTTGTGTCTCTTGCGGAGTTTGAGTTTTCAACCCATTTGGTGAGCTTCTTTAATCGGTCATCTGTTGGGCTAAAACAGGTTTGAATGGCTTCTTTAAAGAGTAATCGCATAGAAACTGTTAGATAGTAACTACTATTTCTTCTTTTTCAGAAAACAAAAAAGTGAAATTTTGGGTCTCTTGAAGCATGGTTTTTAACTCAGATTACAGATGCCTATCAACCTAAATTAACAAGAGCTTAATGAGAAGCATTAAACTAAAAAATATGCAATAAACGCACTAAGACCATGCCTGAATGCAAGCCTGCAGCTTGAAGAATTTGTTCGGATTATGCCAAGATCGTCTTGGAGTTTCATCAAGAAAGCGCCCTCCAAAAGAAATCTAAAAAAGTAATATAGATTCTTTAACCTGTAAGTTAAATTTACTTTACTATTTCTCGTTTCTTCCAGCGCAGGTTTTTTCCTTTGCATTTTCTGCATTTTATTGCGGTTTCAGCGTTCCGTGCGCCGCAGTCCCTGCAAATCTTCATGTACAACCTGTGCTTTTGCGCTATTGCTTTTTTAACTGGATCAAGTATGGGCATTTAGCAGTAACCTTCTGTTTTGGCTAAGACTTTGATGGCTACCTGTCAAATATACTTTTTGCATAACATTAACGAATAGCTTCCTGTTTCTTACTGGCTAAATTGTTCCGAAACAAACATGTTAAATACATGAAGTAGGCTACTTGCTTAATAGAAGGATTTTTATGGCTTCAAAAAAACTGCTCGACCTCTTAAACGAGGCTATCGCACGCGAACTTCAAGTTTCCATTCAATACATGTGGCAACATATACAAGTAACAGGATTAAACGGCGCAATTACCGAGGGCACTTTCAGAAAAATCGCTATTGCCGAGATGAAGCATGCTGAAAGGCTTGCCGAGCGGCTCGACTACTTAAATGGCATACCAACAACTAAACCTGAACCCATATTTGTCGGCGGAAGCTTGATCGAAATGTTAAGGCAGAATGAAGAAGACGAGGAAGGCGCAATCGAACTTTACAAGCATGGAATCCAGACAGCTGCTGAAGAAGGAGACTACACCACAAGACGCTTGCTCGAAGAAATTTTAGCTGACGAAGAAACGCACATCAACACGTTTGGAAAATTGCTAGCTGGAATGACTGAACCATTCACTCAGCCATAAACATGTAAAATAAAGCAAGAATCAAAACAAAAACAACAAACAAAAATCATTTTTGTTAACCATTAACAAGAATACATGGCTTAAGTCCGAAAGTTAACTTAAGCATGTTATCTAAGCCAATAAAAAGAGGGTCTCTTTATTTAAGAGATGACGTGACGTGCGCTTACTTTTGAGCTTTATGCCATTCGACGGCTTTATTGAAATCCATTAAGTTAGCAAGTTCAGCGTTTAGGTTCGAGGGTTTAAGTATGATTAGCCAGCCTTTCCCGTAGGGATCTTCGTTTATCAGTTCTGGTTTAGACTGCACTTCCTCGTTAACTTTTTCGATAGTTCCGCTTGCTGCTGAGATTAAGTCTGAAACAGCTTTAACGGATTCCACTGAACCATACGGTTCTCCCTGCTTCACTTCAGTTCCGGATGGATTCATTTGGGCAAAAACGATTTCTCTTAACGATTTTTGAGCGTAATCAGTTATACCCATCCGAACTTTATCTGCTTCAATCTTTATCCATTCAAAATCTTTCGAGTAATAGAGCCCTTCTGGAACTTCATAATTTCCAACACGTACCATAACTTGCACCTTTTAGTTTCTAAACAGTTTCTAAATTATAATTTCAAGCTTAAAAATCTTCCACATCATCAAACGCAACTAACTACATCCATTCAAATGCTAACCTTATCTTTCCCGTTTGCCTGCTATCCAATCTTCCGTCCATTGCCTAGCTTGTGAATCAGGCACTTGAATCGGCGGATGCTTAAACGCATACGAAGGCATGCTTAACAGCGCACCTGCGATTTTGCGGTCTAATGCTATTTTAGCCGCGCGAATCAAATCAATCACCACTCCAGCGCTGTTAGGTGAATCCTCAACCTCAAGCTTAAGGCTAATATTAATCGGGCGATCACCAAACTTGCGACCTTTAAGCGAAATATAACAGATTTTCTTGTTATTCAGAAAACCAACATAATCTGACGGGCCAATCCGTGTTGGCAACTCGTATGGTACAAGGCTTGTCACTGCTTCAGTTTTGCTGATGCGTTTGGATTTCAGGCGGTTCTCAACAGTCATGTTTTGAAAATCAGTATCTCCACCTAAATTAAGCTGGTATGTTTCATCAACGATTACTCCGCGATCAAGGCAAAGCCTCACCAAAGTGCGATGCAAAATCGTCGCACCAACCTGGCTTTTTATGTCATCACCCAGCACTGGCAACCCAGCATTCAAGAATTTATCTGACCATTCCTTCTCGGAACCAATGAATTCAGGCATACAATTAACAAACGCGCAACCCGCATCCATAGCACATTGAGCATAAAACCGTGCAGCATCATGACTTCCAACAGGAAGATAATTCACAAGCACTTGCGTTTTGCAATCCTTGAGAATTTTAACAACGCTTGCCTTATCTGTTTTACTATCATCATAAACGTTAAAAGTCTCTCGCATATGCGGAGCAACTCCATCCAGTATAGGCGCAGGAGAAACTTTTACGCCGAGGTTCGGTACTTTTGAGAATTTTTCGCAGCAGTTCGGCTTAGTGAAGATTGCTTCTGATAGGTCTTTGCCTATCTTGTCCTTGTTTACTTCAAAAGCCGCTACAAATCTTATGTCCTTTATGTGGTAACCACCGTAGCTAACATGCATAAGTCCTGGAACGGTCTCTGTTTCTTTTGCATCCTTGTAATATTGTGTGCCCTGAATCAGGGCTGATGCACTATTGCCGACACCTACAAGTGCCACGCGGATTTCAGGCATAAATAACCATCCGAACATGAATCGTTGTTGAAGGCTTAACGCTCACCTACGCTATAACTTTTTTCCTTACATTAAGACAAGTTGCAGTCTCGGTCGGTGTTTAGTTTCCAGGTTTCAAAGAAAAAGCGGCGAAAAGAGACGCTGAAGAATTTCGGTAATATGCACGATTCCTTAAATAATTCTTTTTATGTTGGTAGTGGCAAAGTGTTTGTCGTTTGATATTATTTCTTGGGCACCAATTCTCATTGCAACGGCCAAGTGTAATGCGTCTTCATAATCGATTTTGTGGTTCCCCATCAGGTCTGTTGCAGCTTTGAGGTCCTCGAGTTTGAGGGGCTCAATTGTTAAGCCTTTCATGTTCGTTAAGGCGTTGGTGACCTCTTCCACAAGTTCGTTATCTTTTAGGTTTCTTTTGGAAAGTCCGGCCAGTATAACAAGAGTTTCGTAGACTGTCAAGCTTGAAGTAACGTATTCCTTGCTGGCAGAGTTTTCGATTTTTTGGATCCACTTGTATGCTGTTTCACCGAATTTCGGATGTTTACCTAGCCAGTAAACAAATATGTTGACATCTACGTACTTCGTTGTTTCCAGCGTTTCTGCATTTCCTCTCCAACGAATTCATCCATATCCTCAGGCCATTTTTCCACTTTGAATGCTCCGTAGTATTTGTCAGCTACAGGCTCAGCAGGTTCAATGATTATAGTTTTACCTTTTGCTTTGATGTTGACACAGCTTCCCTCTTTAAGCTGAGCAGCTTCCCTGATTTGCTTGGGAATTCTAACGCGTCCTTTCTCATCCAGTTTAGTCGTGGTCTCAACCATAATCTGTTCCCACCAAAAATAGATATTCCCCACAGATTTAAATTATTTCCCACAAGAAGATAATTATTCGCAAACAAGGAATTATTCAAGCGCCATTTCCGCATCTGAATAAATGGTAAGCTTAACATTACATATTAAGCAAACCTATTTTCTGGAAGGATAAGCTATAGGTAAAATTAAAAGGGAGCCATTTACAAATTAAGTAAGCAATCGGTGAAAACGAATGAGCAAGAACGATGTCAAGATTAGTTATGAACCATTTAAGGAAATAGTTATTATGGAGAAGACACGGTTCGAATCGCCTGACGAAATAGCACGTTTTACATCAGTAATTGCCGGAGGCAAACTTGCAGGTTTATATTGGGTTGATGGAGTAGTTTTCCTATATTTCCCCCTGACTGCTTCAACAGCCGCGGTTGCTAAGGAGCTTTTAGAAGCAGGCAAGGTTTATTGGACTTTTGTCGGATACGCGCTGATGCCCAAATACTCCCCGACGATCGAGACAAAAGAAAAAATGATCATTCCAGTCGTTGACATTTCATCAGATGCAACCCTGAAAAAGGTCGCCCAATGGCTAAAAGAACAAAAATAAGCTCTAAGCAACCTTCGAAGGCTTGCTTTTGCAAAAAATGGAGTTAGCAGGCACCGTTTTTTCAGGCAAGGGCAACGGCAAAAAATTCACCAATTTACCATGGGTCGAGCGGCAGATAAATGAAAAATTGAATTTTATTCCTTTTCCTGGAACATTAAACATACGTTTAGAAAAAGAAAATAAAAACACGAATTTGCTTAAGACTTCGGGGGCAATGGATATTTTGCCTGAGAAAGGCTACTTACCTGGCAAACTATTCAAAGCGCAAATTAATGGTTTTGACTGTGGGATTGTGATTCCTATAATGCCTGATTATCCGAGTGATGTTTTGGAGGTTATTGCTCCGGTTTATCTGCGTGAAAAGTTGAAGTTGATTGATGGGAGTCGAGTTGTCGTTACTGCGGTATTTTAGTGTTGTTTTTTCTTTTCTGGAATTCTGCGAGGTATTCTTCTAGGCAATTATTTTTTTGCAGGTATGAACCATAAGTTACCAATGCTTTCATGGCTCTCGCGGCGTCTTCAGGCGAGGAGTAAGAGGGCACGCCGAGTTTATCAAACCTGGATCTTGTGTAGAGGGCCATTTCTGTTTCGCCGATGTCGCACATTACTATGGGTTTGCAGTAGTTTGAAGCAACTTTTACCACGTCACCAATGTATTTTTCTTTCAGGCCCGGCATGTGGTGAAGCCCCAGCAAAATTATGCCGTAAATATCTTTGTCTTGGAACATGATGTCTGAGGCGATTTTGAACATGTCATCAGTAACTGAACCTGTAAGGTCAACAGGATTCGAAGTGGCCGCAATCTGCAATATCACGTTTTCATCTTTAAGTTCCTTGAATTTCTGACTGGTTTCGTCCGAAAAATGCTCTACAGTGAGCCCTAAAAGTTCACATTCATCAACCGTCATAACTCCTGGTCCACCAGCGTCCGTTAGTATGCCGACGTTCTTGCCTTGAGCAGGCGGCTGCATCGCCAATGCTTTTCCAACGTCGAAGAACTCCTCCATGTCCCTTGCTCTTATAATTCCACCCTGCTCAAAAGCAGCATCATATATCTTGTCTGACCCAGCAATCGCGCCAGTATGCGAGGCTGCAGCTCGTGCACCCGCTTCACTCTTTCCCGATTTGATGACGACAACCGGTTTTTTAACAGTTACTTTCTTGGAAGTTTTCAGGAATTCTTTGCCTGATTTTATGTCTTCCAAGTAAACAAGTATGACCTGCGTTTCCTTGTCATGCAGAAGGTAATGGAGAATGTCTGTTTCTGTTACATCGCACTTGTTGCCGAAACTTACAAATTTGCTAATGCCCATCTGCCTGCCAGTTAAGTAGTCCATAGCGGCAACGCCGAATGCTCCGCTTTGAGTGACCATGGCTATGTTGCCAGGCATAGGTCTTGGCGTTGCAACCACGTCATCCCCGGTTGTTAGAACTTTGGTTTCTGGGAGAAAAAGCGTGTCAATACCAGTTTTCGAATAATAAACTCCTAAACAGTTGGGTCCCAGAATTCTTATGCCATTTTTCTTGGCTACGTCAACTAATTGTTCTTCAAGTTGAACGTTGCCGATTTCTCTGAATCCTGAACTTATTATAATTGCCGTCTTAACTTTTTTCGTGGCGGCTTCTTCCAAAATGCCCAAAACAAGGTTCGCTGGAATTATGACGACGATTAACTCGATTTCGTTTGGTATCTTTGTGATTGAAGGGTAACATTTGAAGCCTAAAATTGAGTCGTCATTGGGGTTCACGGGGTAGAGTTCTCCCTTGAAAATTCCATGTTGCTTGTTGTTGGCGATGTTTTTGAAGATCACGTATCCTGCTTTATCTACTTTTTTAGTAGCCCCGATTATTGCAACCGATTTTGGGTTAAAAAATGAATCTAACTTATGTATGTCTTCTTCCATTCCTATACCCTTAGTGATTCTGTTGATTAGTTTGATTACAAGAAGGTTCGCTAACAATTAGTAGTTGGAGAGCATGTTAAATACTTTTATTCACTTGAAATTCTAACTAGCACCAAGGGTTTATGTTTCATTTTAGTTAGCATTTCCCAGCTAACTCCGTTCACCTGAACATGGAAACGTGCTGCCATATCCCAAACTGTTGCGCCAGAACCCGGTCCCCTTGCTCTATCAGCAATGTTTGCAATTTGTAGAGCGCTTACTGCGCTTATTTTGAAGCCTGTAATTCCGATTGGTGTAGAGCTTTTTTTAAGCTTCAGCATCCTTCCAGTGAGGTACAAGCTTATTCCTCCTACGGAGTGAATGCCCTTTATCGGGTGGGGCCGAGGCGTGAAGCAGAAATTTTTGAATTGGTAAGTTTTGTCGGTGTCAACGATTATTACATTGACGGTTTTTTTGAGGCAAGTTTTGATGTGTTTGCGAATTTTCTCTGCCTCTTCATCAGGGTTCTTTAGGGGCAGGCTTACGTATGAATATGGTAGGTTTGAGCCGTCGATTCCACCTTCTGAGCCAAACATTAGTGCTTGCGTAAATCCAGCGTATTGCAAGGCTGCTTGTTTGTGGCGGCTTCCACTTTCCAAAGGGTAATTTCTTAGGCGATTTAGAAGCCTTGGACCAAAACCGCAAAGAGGTCCAAGAAAATATCCCCAGATAATTCTCATCCAAAAACGCGATAACACTTTTGAAGTTAATGTTGGGCTGATTTTGTCTTCGTCTATGATGTTGCCTGTTGCCGTTGAAATAGCCTTTTCAGACACAACTGCAAAATCGTTATCTTCTATTCTGCCTTCAACTGCATCAATTATGTCATCTAAGTAATCCTGTTTCGGTTTCCAATATTCAGTGCTAAGCGCCAACACGTTATACTTAGTCATTCATTATGAACTTAGGGCTTAAGCATTTTTGGTTTATGGTTTGCCTTTAGCTTTTGTTGAAAATATGACTTATTTTAACCATTGGAAATTCGGTTATGTAACGAAATGACTTTTTGGGGTAAATCATAATTAATTTTTTTGGGATACGATTTAGAATCGAGTAGTGGAAATTTTAATGAGTTGAATTTTCAATTTTCTGGTTCTGAGTTATAGTTCTGAAAAAATTTCCTTTAGTGTAAAGATTTCTCTGGTTCTTTCTTTCCCATCTGTAATAAAAAATAGCCTCCGTTAAAAAGACTGCAGGAATAGAGGGATAATAAAAGAATAATGCAATAGTTAACCCTTGAAGGGAAACAACCTTTAGCTCAAGCACTAAAATGCTTAAAACTAAAACAATTAGAACCATCACCGAATAAGTTTCCCCAGAAAGCCTGTACTCACCTTTTTTTTCAATAATTCTCAATTCTCTCAATGACAGTGGGGCTTTGCAAAATGCACCAAAAAAGACGCCAAGAATAATAGCTAACAACAAATACGACTGTGGAGTTCCACAGTTTAAAAATTGATTAAAATATCTTATTGGGAGCCAAACAAAAGCCACCATGATCCAAAGAACAAAAATTGCAATATCGTCGTGAACGGCTCTTTGGAACAAGAATTCTCTTCCCTTCTGGCTAAAAAACTTAATTTTTCACTCATAAAAACTTTTCTAATTGAAACTCACACAAAACCATTATATATGATTAATAGAAACATGTTTTGTTTATGTGATATTTGATACGCTAATGTAATACAAAGAGATTAAGAATAAGGGAATATGAACCTAGGAAAACGAGAATTAAGGATAGTTAGGAAGTTTGGATTTGGGTTTAATTTTAAATGCGCTTCCGCCTCATCTCATTTCAGAACCTCAAGAATTGCGCGCGGTATCTCTTCAAAATCCTTAATTTTAAGTCTCATGCCTCTGCCTTCTTGAGCCATGTCTATGCACATTTGGTCGTCTCCGCCGCCTACTCCGATTGGTACTTGCAGAACGTGCAGTTTGGGGTAGTTTTTTGCAATGTCCACAGGGTTGTCGCCAGCTGTTACCCAGCCGTCTGTGATCAGTATCCCAATTTTTTCATGGGTAACTTTCTTTGAAAGCTGTTCAAGTCCTTCATCTAACGCTTTGCCTATGTCCGTTGCGCCTTTGGGCATAATTTCCAGCATCTTATCCAGCAATTCCTCGATGGTCATTGTTTTTTCCATTTGCTTGATAACTTCCACTTTATCAGCAAACGTTAGTATCGAGTAGTATTCTCCTTTTAACCGGTAAGCTAATACACCTATTGCTAAACTTGCCAATAGTATCTTTTCACGCTGCATTGAATTGCTAATGTCCAGCATCAGAACGGTTCCGCGTTGCTTAGGCTGCTTATCCACCATAATGATGTCTTCGTATTCGGCAATTTTCTTCCCCAGCAGGTTCTCCATGGTGCATTCGGTCTCTATCTCGTCTAGTCCTGGCCTGAATGGGGTGAGGACTCGCTGTGTCGACCTTATCCCCCTTGCAGACAACTTGGAAGCTAGCTGCATAAGGATTCGAATAAGCGTAACTTTTGCAAGCTGCTTCTGCTCCAAAGTCAAGAGCGCGTCTTGATATTGAAATTCAAAAAGAAAGAGTGCAGCTGAAAGCTTCATGTTAGCGTTTTCAATAGCTTTCAGCATTTCCTTAAAGGTTTCAGGGTCTTGAAGAATCTCAGCTAAAGTCTGGGGACTCTTATCCATAAGAAGCCGAATTTTTAAAAAATCACCCTGTTTCAGATCCTCCCTCACCAGAGGGAGGGTTGTCAAAAATTTTCCGAATGCTCCTTTGTAGGCTCTTTCAATTCAGGTTTTTTCTGAAGAATAATTTCCTCTAAGACTTTGCCAACCGTTTTTTTAATGATTTCGATGAGTTTCTCGTGGGAACCTTCTCTTAGCTCCACTTTAGAGGTCAGAGAAAGCACTGCTGCTTTTTCAAGGATCTTTTTTATTTCAGGAGTTGTTAAATCTGCAATGTTTCGTGAAGTGGCTTGCTGCATTATCGAGACAATGTCGATTGCTCCCCTGATTGATGCGCCCCTTCTTATTTCAGGAATTTCTCTTGTTTTTCTCCCGATTTTCACTGCAAGTTTAATAAGAATTTGATCTGAAGAACAGGTTTCCTTTTTCACGATTTCCTCCTCTTCCTGCTCAGGCTGATAGTTCAGTTTCACCCAGACAAACCTGTCCTTTAATGCTTCGCTTAGTCGACTAGTACCAATGTATTCTTCAGGGTTCTGTGTGGCAATTATAAGGAAGCCATCCTTTGCCGTGACGGTGCCGATTCGTGGAACGACAATTTTTCTCTCATCCATGGCTGGCAATAAAACGTTTTGAGTGCCCTCAGGCATCCTGTTAAGTTCATTGATAAAGAGGAATGCGCCTTCATCCATGGACTTCATGAGTGGGCCTTCAATGAAAGCTTCTTGACAATATCCCTTTGCCATAACCTGTGGAGGATCAAACCAGCCTACCATCTTCTGTTCCGTATAACGTTCGTCACCGTCAACGCGGTAGATGTTTCTTTTGAGATAGTTAGCCAGCGCCATAGCGATAACTGTCTTTCCCACACCAACAGGGCCCTCAATTAGTATGTGCTTTTTGGCTTTTACCGCTAAAAGAGCTTCCTCAAGCTCATCAAATCTGCCTATTATTTTATACTGCTGCTGAATCGCTAAAACATCTTGCGCGCTAATGATGAACCCCTCAATCGAGTACAAAAGGGGGCAGATAAAAGTCTTTTCTTTTTCTACATCTTTCTTTATGTTTTGTTTAGTCTTGTTATTTCCCAAGTTTTTGCTGCTTTGGCACACTTTTATCATGTTAGCCTTTTTTAGTTTCTTTTATCGCGTGTTCAATTGTATGGATTGAAACCGCAGTCACGTATCCTATTGAACCGCCTAAACTGTAGCTCAACAACGTTTCATCGCCGATGATGGCAGATGTGATTAGAAAAATGGCAAACAACAATGAAACGATTGTCCAGAGAAATACCCATGTTTTTTGTGAAATCCTCCGTCCACGAGTTATCCCAATTAGGAATAAACAACCAAGAACAACCACGAATCCGATTAGGAAATTAACAATATTCAGCATACCTTATGTAAAATCAAACGTGATTCTAAAATATTTTCTGCTGAAACTCGCTATCGAATACCTGATTGACGAATTTTCTTTATATGGTGTCCCATCGTGCGCTAGCCTGCAATTCTTTCTTTTGATCTCTTAGTTCCTGTGTTTGTTTCATAAGCTGGAGTGCCGCTGTGAATAGCGTGTTGTATTTTACAATCGTGTACTGCATATCTTTTGACCACGTAAGCATATGCGGAAAGTACGGTACTTTAGGCCCATTTGGTAGCTTATCAAACCAGCATTCAGGATACGCCCCGGAGTTAGCTTGAGTTGTTACGTTATAACCGAACTCTTCCAGAATAACCCCTAAACGACCCAGAATATGTCTAACTGCCCGATCAAGAATTTCAGGGTATTTATCAGAAACCTGAGTGTACAAGTAAGCTGATTCCTCCAAGTTGGGTCTTTGATGCCACCACAATTCAGGATTGGAAAGCTCTTCACTCACTATTTTATCAGCGTCTCTTACAAGTTCGTTGACTTTGGTTTTCATTTCATGAATTTTTTCTTCTTTCATTTTTAACGTAATTTCAGAGAATTTCATAATGTAAATCTTGACATTTTTCTGATACCAATCTGTTGCAAAATCAGTTGTCTCGTTAGCGAATTCAAGGCGGAGAATTTCCATTTGTGAAATAAGAGAGAACAGTTCTTTTTCTTTTTCCTGAATTAGAGCATTTAATTCTTCTTCACTCATTTTGAATACCTTGAACGGTTAAGCTCTATTCCAGTCCTGGCATTCACGATGAATTGATTACGTCTTGAATTGATATAAGAAATTTTGTGCAGACTCTAAATAACACAGAATTCCTTGATACTAACTGATGGGAAACTTGCTTTGTTTCTCTTTTAATTTGAATGTTTATCACACGAACCAGCTGGAATTAACCTTATTTGCCTAGCAAATAATATACAGATAAAACAATTCAACAAAGCTCTTGAGAACCAAGAGTAAACGAACATTTTTATCTAAATTTACCAAAAATTCGAACTTTTATGATGGACTTTGAATAGCTCATGCTAGGATTCACCTAAAAATGTTAGGGTTTTCGGATCAAAAGTTTTTTACAAGCATAGCTACCGAGATTTAGCAAGGGCATCAGGCGCAATCACTTTAATCCAGCAAAGGGAACATCGAAAGTCACTAAAAAAAATAGGGCAAGAATGAACTAATCGAAATTATCATTTTTCCAACTTCGCGCCAATCTGCAACAATAAGGTCATGTCGACCACTCCCCAACCTTCTATGACCTTGCCTTTAACATAGTGGCCGACCTCCATCATCGGATATGTTATCTTCTCATTGGTAGGTGGCATACCCATAAATTCACCTTTGAAAGTGCCGGTAACCGTGTAACGTAGCACTACCGCGTTTCCTTCAGCGACACACTCCTCCACTTTGAGATGAATGTCTGGAAACGCCTTCATGTATGCAGCAGTCATTTGTTTGATATCCTCCATACCATGTGCTTCAAATAGACCTGAGTGATAAACGCAGTCAGGATCGTACGATTTGTCAGCGTTGGCAGACCAAGCATCATATCCATTGTTGAACGCCTCAACGCCGCGAAGCGCACTCGCCTTCATTTTTTTGAATTCTGACATTACGAATCACCAGTTAGCACAGTGCTAAGCCGTTTAGATATAACAGAAAAAAGACAACTGTCAATGCTTATACCCCATTATTCCAGCAGTTGCTCCCCCATCAACGACGAGCGTGTGTCCGATAACATATGATGCTGCGGGTGTACATAACCACACAGCCGCTTCAGCCACTTCCTCGGGTTCCGCAAGGCGCCCGACAGGGACCATATTCTTCATGACCTCGAAGTGTTGCGGGCTCTTTTTTGCCACTTCCCGTAGCGCTGGAGTCCACATTGTCCCTGGACCTAGCATGTTTATTCTGATCCCACGCGGACCATATTCGAGGGCGGCGGTCTTTGTGAGTCCAATTACGCCGTTTTTAGCAGCGAGGTACCAGCCTACCCCAGGAGCACCGAGGTTACCTGGGCCGGAACCCACATTAACGATCGACCCACCTCCCCGCTTGAGCATCGCAGATATCTCGTATTTCATGCAAAGGAACACGCCAGTAAGATTTACCGCCATAGATCTGTTCCAGTCCTCTTCAGGTATCTCCGCGACGGGATGCGGACCTACGTCAATTACTGCATTGTTTACAGCACAATCAAGACCACCGAATGTGTCAACTGCTGTGCGCACCATGGCTTGTACCTCTGACATATTCGATACGTCGGCTGTCGCAAATATTGCGTCGCCTCCAGCATCTTTGATAAGCTTGACGGTTTCCTCACCGCCATCTCGGCTAATATCGACGACAACGACTCGGGCTCCTTCCTTGGCGAATTTCTGGGCCATTGCTCGCCCGAGCCCTCTGGCTGCTCCGGTGATTAGAGCAACCTTGTTATCTAATGTTCCCATCTTCTATAGTACCTCCATTTTAAATCCCATGTCGGGTAGTCAAAGAGAGCACGCTACCCTTATAGGACGCGCTATTTTAAGCGCTGTTTCTTACTCTGGGGTAATTACATATTACTCTTGTCACCAGATGAACAGCGCTTTGTGAAATGAATAAGTCGCATACCCTTTATTGCTGGAATAGAAGACGCCAGACGCAATGCTGTTCTTGGTGTCTTCAAGCAAAACTTAAAACTAAGAAGAAATAACCCTAAACTGGGGTATTCTAAATGCAAGAAACACGCGCCAAGTACGAGGTAAGGAAAAATAAAGAAAAAATAAAGCTTTTGTTCGCTTTGATTAATGAGTCAAGAACAAGCGACAAGGAACTATCCAAGATTTTGGGTATGTCTCAAACAACAACAACTCGGAGAAGGCAAGAGTTGGAAAAGGAAGGTTACATAAGCGAATACACAGCGATTCCTAACTTAGCTAAAATTGGAATCCAAATTATCGCATTCTCTTTTAGCTCAATAGCTAATTACTTGCTGTCATCAGAAGAATTATCAAATATTCGGAAATGGCTAAATGAACAACCCGAAGTACTTTGCGAGTTGGAAGGACAAGGTTTAGATTCAGACTTCATCATGATCTCTGTTCACAAAAGTTATGAAGACTACATAGCATTCTTCAAAAAGGTGACAGAAGAACGAATACGATATCATGCTCCTCTGCGTTTTCAGAATTTCATTGCCGTCTTAGGTAAGACAGGATTCGTTCTCAAACCGTTCTCGTTTAAAAGAATAGAATCGCTGATTCTACCGCCTGAGACTCGGTCGTTCTCGCCTAGACAAGGAAAAAACATTAGTCAGTCTTCACTTCTACATTCAGTTAGCACGTTATAAGACTTTTAATTATTTCTTCTTATTTCTTTTTTTGTTTGTCTTTATTTTGTGCGATGAAGTAGGATTTGTTTGAGCCTGTCTGATGACTGAACTAAAGTAATATTATAAACAAATGCATCGCCAATAGCTTCATCACTTAGTAATTATTGCTTAATCTGTTCAATTCTATCTTTTTCTTTGACTTCATTATCTATATTGCTTAACAACCAACTAAGCGCATTGGTACTGACTGCTTTGTCAAAACTGGCGAGAAAATGTGAGAAAAGGGCGAAATTTGCGAAAACTTTTATCTCAAAGAGCCAATACAATGCCCTTTAGGGATAAACTGCATGGGTAAAGGTTCAGGGTATGGAAAAGTAATTTTGTTCGGGGAACATTTTGTGGTTCATGGTGTTCCAGGCGTTGTTTCAGCTATTGACTCAACAACAGACGCTATTGTCACTAAGGCTTCAAGTGGGGGCTTAAAAATTAAGGATGAACGGTTAGCCAGCAAAGGTTATGCTGAAGAAAAGCGTCTTCAACAAATTGAATCCATACAGCGTATGCTTAAATCTATGGGGTTTGACCCAAAAATTTCTTTAAGTATTTGGATTGGAGGTAGTCTTCCAGGCTTTAGTGGGCTTGGTGCTTCAGCAGCAAGTAGCGTGGCTATCGCAAGAGCTATCGCCCAAGAGTTAGACATGAAGGTCTCAGATGATGAAATTAATCAAATTGCTTATGAAGCCGAGAAAGCCTATGCTGGAAACCCTTCAGGCATAGATAACACTGCGGCAACATACGGCGGCTTACTCTGGTTTATGAAGAACACGGCTGGTGGACCAGATGACGTTGAGCATCTTGGTATTCGTGAACCTATCGAAATCATCATCGGTAGCACAGGTAAAGTGGCGAACACTAAAGTCATGGTTGAAGGTGTCGCCGAACGCAAAAAGAATAACCCGCAAAGATACAACCCCCTCTTCAAGCGAGCTGAAGAGTTAGCGTACGCTGGACGGAAAGCTTTAGAAGAATACGACTTAAAAAAAGTCGGCGCAATCATGAATGAGAATCATCGGTTACTGCAAGAGATTGAGGTTTCAAGCAAAGAACTTGACTTGCTGGTGGATGTTGCCCGTAAAGAAGGCGCCCTTGGAGCTAAACTTACAGGCGGAGGGGGCGGTGGATGCATGACTGCCCTGACTCCTGGGAAAGATTTGCAGGATAAAGTTGCAAGCGCCATTCAGAAGTTAGGCTTTGAAGTGCTGCGGACAAAGATCGGCGTCGAAAAACTATAAACGTTTAGAAAATGATTAAGCCATGTAGGTTGAGTTCGCTTATGGGTTTTAGAAGCTTTATTAATGCACTGGACAAGAAGGGCGAATTAACAAGGATACGTAAACCAGTTTCAGCAGAGTTCGAATTGGCGGGTATCGTTGAGGCGTTAGGCGAGAAACCCGTGTTTTTCGAAAAAATCAAGGAATCCAACATTCCCGTCGTTGCGGGGCTCATATCTTCTAAAGAATTGATAGCTCAAGCCTTAGGCGCAAAAAAGGACCTGTTGCTGCCCAAGTTATCGAGCGCGATTGAGCATCCGAAGCCGCCGCAAGTGGAGAAGACTGGCGAGTGCCAAGAAGTAGTCGAGTCAAATGTTGATTTAACCAAGCTCCCGATAATGAAGTATACGGAGAAGGATGGGGGAAAATACATTGCCTCAGCCGTCTCCATCATAAAGGATCCTGAGTTCAAAAGCCGAAACATGTGCTTCCACCGCTTAATGCTCCTGGATAAGAATCATTTTGTGGCACGCATAGTGGAAAACCGCGGAACAGACAGCGCACTCAAAAAGGCCGGAGGAGAACTCGACATTGCCATTTGCATTGGCAACTCAACCGCTATTCTTCTCGCAGCCGCTACCACCTTGCCTAATGGTGTTGATGAGCTTGGCATGGCAAACGCGCTAGAAAAAACCGACCTAGTAAAATGCAAAAAAATCGATCTTGAAGTTCCAAAAGATTCAGAAATTATTCTGGAAGGAAGAATAACCAAAGAAAAAGTTTCTGAAGGACCCTTTTTAGACCTCACAGGCATCGAAGACCGTGTTAGACAACAGCCAATCATAGAAATCAAATGCATGACCCACCGCAAGAACCCGATTTACCAAACTATTTTGGCGGGAAGAAACGAACATAAGTTTCTTATGGGTATGCCTAAGGAACCAACCATATTCAACGAGGTTAACAAGGTCTGCCAATGCAAAGACGTCTACATCACGCCTGGCGGATGCAGTTGGCTACATGCTGTAGTGCAAATAAAGAAGCAGAATGCTGATGACGGCAAAAAAGCGATTGCTGCAGCTTTTGAAGGCCACAAGTCCCTGAAACACTGCGTGGTAGTGGATGAAGATATAAACATTTATGACCCTCACGACGTTGAATGGGCAATTGCCACAAGGTTCCAAGCGGACAAAAATTCTGTTATCCTTTCTAACCAGGGTGGATCCTCGCTTGACCCGTCAGGAGATTTAACAGAGGGCAAAAAAGCCACCACTGCCAAAGCAGGTTTAGACGCTACAGTTCCATTCGGGAAAACAGAAAAGGGGTTCGGCAAGGAAACGTACCGAAAAGTTGACTTAAACAAGTACCTGTGACCACATTATGCACCTAACTAAGCAAGAACAAGAAATGCTCAAAGGCAAACAAGGCTATGCAGTACGTAAAAGCATGGAAATTCTAGTTGCATTAGGCGACATTTACGGTGCTGAAAGCCTAATCAAAGTTGGCAGTGTACAAGTTGCCGGCGTCTCCTACCACAACCTTGGCGACGCAGGATTAGAATTTTTAAACGAGTTAGCTGCTGACGGCAAAGTCAAAGTATTAACAACCCTAAACCCAGCAGGCATGGATTTAGAGAACTGGCGTGAATTAGGCATAAGCCCCGAGTTCGCTGAAAAACAAAACCTTGTAATCGAAGCCTTCCAAAAAATGGGCATACTAATCAGCTGCACATGCACACCATACCTAATCGGCAACCTGCCACTTTACGGTGAACATGTTGCATGGTCAGAAAGCAGCGCAGTAACCTTCGCAAACTCAGTTCTGGGCGCAAAAACTAACCGTGAAGGCGGTCCATCCGCGTTGGCAGCCGCATTTGTCGGCAAAACGCCCTGTTACGGTCTGCACTTAGACGAGAACCGAGTTCCCGACGTTCATGTGCAAGTCAAAACAGAATTAACAAAGTTATCTGACTGGGGTGCACTGGGATATGCTATTGGGAAAAAAGCTGAGAACAAGATTCCCTATATAACTGGCATAAAGTCTGCGGAACTTGATGAGCTTAAGTCTTTTTGTGCTTCAGTTGTGACTTATGGTGCTAAACCGCTTTTCTACATTAAAGGCATAACGCCTGCAGCTGAATTACAATCTGAACCAAAAGAAAAAGTCCTAGTGGAATCTTCTGACATTAAAGATGCTTATGCCAATATCAATGATGAAGTGTCTGAAATTGAGTTGGTCTGTGTCGGGTGCCCTCATTGTTCAATAAAAGAAATTGAGCAGATCGCCGATTTGTTAGCAGGCAAGAAAGTTGCCAGGGGCACAGAGTTTTGGGTTGCTACTTCAAGAACCGCCAAGCAGCTTGCTGATAAACGCGGTTACACAAAAGTAATTGAAGCGGCAGGAGGAAAATTTGCTTGTGATACCTGCATGGCTGTGGCTCCACTGAAAGGCAGGTTCAAATCGTTAGCAACTACTTCGGCTAAAGGCTGCTTTTACTCACGGCAGAACGCTATGAAAACAAAAATGGGCAGCATGGAGGAATGCGTCCAATCAGCGGTGACTGGAAAATGGAGCAGTTAAAGGGAAGATTAATTTCAAAAGGAAAAAGCGAAGGCGAAGCACTGGTTACTTCTATGCCCATATCCTTCTACGGCGGCGTAGATCCCAATTCAGGTGTTGTGATTGAGAAGGGGCATGAACTTCAAGGAATAAGCGTTAAGGATAAAATATTGGTGTTTCCCACCGGCAAAGGCAGCACAGTCGGCTCCTATACGCTTTATAGGATGAAAAAGAATAAAACTGCTCCAGCTGCGATAATTAACAAGGAATGTGAAACCGTGGTGGCTGTTGGCGCAATAATAAGTGAAATTCCATGTGTCGATAAGATAGAAACCAGCAAGATTAAGACTGGCAATAGGGTAAAAGTTGAGAATGAAGTAGTCTCACTACTGTAAAATTAATCTAGCAGAACATTGTAAATGTAGGGTGATACTGGATGAACCAAGCAAAACCAATAATCTTGAAAATCGGCGGCTCCGCAATCACCGATAAAAGCGGAGAATTAGCCGCTAAAACCGAAATAATAAATCGTTTAGCTGAAGAAATAAAAAGAGCAGACCTAGATAACTTGATAATTGTGCACGGCGGCGGAAGTTTTGGTCATCCAACAGCCCAGAAATACGGTATCAAAGACGGCTACAAAGAGGACCCGACGCAGAAACTAGGCTTCGCAGAAACCCACCACGTGATGACTGTTCTTAACGGTTTAGTCATGGACGCTCTTATCTGGCATGAAATTCCAGCAATAAGCATCGCGCCATCATCATGTTTCATCACGGAGAACGGCAAAGTCAAGACATTTGATGAAACCGTCTTGAAAAGCATGATGAAAATGACTTTCACCCCAGTGTTTTACGGCGACGCAGTGTTAGATTACAAGTTGGGCTTCACGATACTAAGCGGCGACCAACTGGTAACTTATCTGGCTCTTAGGTACAATGCTTCAAAAATTATTATTGGCGCTGATACTGATGGCTTATTTGATGCAGATCCTAAAGAAAACTCGAACGCTAAACCATACAAGCACTTAACTTTAGAGGAGTTAAAGAAAATTCAGCCCAAGCTGGGTAAAGCTGCTGGAAAAGACGTTACCGGCGGAATGCAGGGCAAAATTGCTGAATTGATTCCAGCAGTAGAGCAGGGTATTCCAGTAACCATTACAGGTGCAACAAAATCGTTATCTATCTTCCGGGCATTAACTGACCAAAGCGTTTTAGGCACTGTTATCGAGAAGGCGTAAAATTGGTCCAGGCAACGAGGACACGAAAAGATGAACATATAAAAATATCTCTGGAAAAAAACATCCAAGCTAAAACAGTAACAACCGGTTTTGAAGATATTCATTTTATTCATCGTGCCTTGCCAGAAATTAATCGAAAAGACATTGAATTATCCACGTCTTTTTTGGGTAAAAAATTGTCAGCGCCTATAATCGTCGGTGCCATGACAGGTGGAACTGAGCGGGCTCTTCAAATCAACGCGTCAATCGCTGAGGCAGTAGAACATTTGGGGTTAGGCATGGGTGTTGGAAGCCAAAGAGCCGCAATTGAAGACAAAAGCTTAAAAAAAACTTTTTCCATAACGCGTAAAAAAGCGCCTAATGCCTTCTTAATTGCCAACATTGGCGGGGTACAATTTGCTCACGGCTATGGCTTAAAGGAAGTTAAGAAAATAATTGAAATGATCGATGCTGATGCTTTAGCTGTGCACTTGAACGCGTTGCAGGAAGCTGTTCAACCTGAAGGCCAAACCGAATTCAAGAGTGTCCTGTCAAAGATAAGTGAAATCGCAGGGAACCTTGACAAGCCAGTTATCGTCAAAGAAACAGGCGCGGGTATTTCCGCTGAAACTGCAAGAGCGCTTGAGACTGCAGGTGTGAAAGCTATAGATGTCAGCGGCGTTGGGGGAACAAGTTTTTCAGCAGTTGAATACTACCGTTCAAATAGTCAAGACAGTGTACAGCATGATTTAGCCGAAGCCTTCTGGGATTGGGGAGTGCCAACTGCGGTAAGCCTCGTCGAGACTGCGCAAACGGTAAAGTTGCCGATTATTGCTTCAGGTGGCCTGCGCAGCGGAATCGATGTTGCTAAGGCTCTAGCGCTTAACGCTTGCTTAGCAAGTATCTCTCAGCCAATACTTGAAACTGCGGTTAAAAGTTTAAAAGAAACTGAGGCTAAACTGTTAAAATTAATTGAGGAATTACGAACTTCCATGTTTCTTGTCGGAGCACAAAAAATTAGCACCCTGCCAAAGGCTCCAGTTGTAGTTACTGGAAAAACAGCAGAGTGGCTAAAAACAAGAGGCTTCAACGTAGAGAAATACGCGAAACGAGGAGCATAAGATTGAACGTTGCAAAGTTTCTTGAAGAGAAAGCACCATTAATCGATAAAGCCATTGAAAAATACCTTCCCAGAGAATTCTCAAAAAACGCGATTTTATTCGAGGTTAATCCGCCAATGTACAGTTACAATTTGGAACCCTTGAATAAAGCTATTGCAACGCCAATCTGGGACATGCTCGATAGAGGTGGGAAAAGATGGCGCCCCGCGCTTTTCTTACTGATTTGCGAAACGTTGGGTAAAAATCCTGATTATTGGGTCGATTTTTCAATAATTCCAGAAGTAGTCCACAACGGCACTCTCGTAATTGATGATATACAAGACTCCTCAGAATTGCGCCGCGGAAAACCTTGCACATACAAGATTTTCGGCTTAGACATATCAGTAAATGTTGGCAACGCAATGTACTATTTGCCTTTCTTAACACTGATGCAGAAAACAGTAAAATTGCCCAAAGAAGTACTTTGTGATATTTACGAGATTTACGTTCAAGAAATGATTAACCTTAGTATGGGTCAAGCAATGGACATAGCTTGGCACAGAGGCATAGCTAACGCAGACGAAGTATGCTGAAGAAGATTATCTTCAAATGTGCGCTTACAAAACAGGCACACTAGCACGTATGGCAGCAAAAATGGCATCAGTCTTAGCAGGCGGAACTCGCGAGTTAACGGATAAACTTGGACGTTTCGCTGAAAGCCTCGGTGTTGCGTTTCAAATCCAAGATGATGTTCTGGATTTAACTGGGAAAGAATTTGCCAAGAACAAGGGCGGAGTCGGGCAGGATATCACTGAAGGCAAAAGAACCATAATAATCCTTTATGCACTCAAAAAAGCCAGTAGTTCAGATAAGAAACGACTTAGTCGAAATTCTTAACATGCATAGTTCGGATCAAGCTTTGCGAGATGAAGCCATCTCTTTGATTCAAAAATATAACGCCATTGAAGATGCTAAACTTGCAGCTGAAAGAATTGTCAAAGAAAGCTGGATTGAAGTGGAAAAACTTTTGCCCACTCCACAAGCTAAGGAAAAATTAAAAGCATTCGCTGAATTCTTGATTAAAAGAACCATGTAATCAGTAGGCGCAAAAGTTGGCACTTGAAAATGACGCTGAACTTAGAGAATTTATTCGAAAACTCGTCTTGCTAAATGCAGTTCAACACGACGGCAAGGCTCAGGCAGGAGCAATAGTCGGCAAAATCTTAGGCGAAAAACAGGAGCTCCGGTCAAAAGTAAAAGAGTTATCCAGCGTAATCGCAACAGTTGTTAATGAAGTCAATGCTCTATCGGTTTCAGAGCAAAAAAGCATTATTGAGAAAAACTGGCCTGAAACTCAAAAGAAAGAAAACGTCGAAGAGAAACGTTTGCCACCATTGCCAAACGCTGAAAAATACGCTCAGGTGATTACTCGCTTTTCTCCAAACCCTGATTGCGTCTTACATTTAGGTTCAGCAAGAGCCATAATATTAAGCCACGAGTACGCTCGCATGTACAATGGCAAATTTATTCTGCGCTTTGAAGATACGGATCCAAAAGTAAAGAAGCCATCATTGAAATTCTATGAAAGCATCAGGCAAGACTTGAAGTGGCTTGGCTGCAAAATCGATGAAGAGTACATTCAAAGTGACCGATTGCCCATATATTACGAGTACGCTGAAAAGCTAATTGCTGATGGTAACGCTTACGTTTGCGTTTGCCCCTCAGAAGAGTTTAGGAAAAAAACGATAGCTATGCAACCATGCCCCTGCCGAGACAAAGCTTCTGCGGAGAATTTGGAACGTTGGAAACAGATGTTAAATGGCGGTTACTCTGAGGGTCAAGCTGTTGTGAGAGTCAAAACTGATTTAAATCATCCAAACCCTGCAGTTAGAGATTGGCCTGCGCTGCGAATTATTGACACAAAAAAGTATCCTCATCCAAGAGTTGGAAGCAAATACGTTCTATGGCCTCTTTATAATTTGGCAGCTGGGTTAGACGATCATTTGATGGGCATGACGCATATTATTCGAGGTAAAGAACATTTAACGAACATGGTTCGGCAAAAATACATGTATCAGTATCTCGGTTGGACGTATCCTGAAGCAATTCATTATGGCAGACTGAAAATAACAGGGGCATTCCTGAGCAAATCAAAAATTATTCAAGGTATAAATGAAGGCATCTACAAAGGCTTTGATGACCCACGACTCGGCACCTTTGCCGCTTTGCGCAAACGCGGAATCACACCTGAAGCCATCAAAAAAATGATAATCGACGTTGGACCAAAAACAAACGATGTCACATTAAGCTGGGAAAACCTGTATGCCTACAACCGCAAAATCCTTGACGCCACAAGCGACAGATACTTCTTTGTTCCAGAGCCAGTGGAATTAAAAGTTAGGCAGGTTCCAAAGGCTTTCCACGCAAAATTGCCGTTGCATCCTGAACAGCTGAACGAGGATTCAGAGAATACACTGTAACGCCGAAACAAGAAGATGGGCTTGTGTGTTTTTGGATTTCAAGAAAAGACGCGCAAGCAATGGAGAAGGATAAAATAGTTAGGCTTATGGAATTGTTCAACATCAAAATAGTGGGCGAAAAAAGCGGCATAGTTGAGGCGTTGTTTGAAAGCGAGTCTTATGAGGAAATTAGAAAAATTAAGCCGCAACTTATACAGTGGATACCACACGAGCAAACGTTCAGTTGCCAAGTGGTGATGCCTGATGCATCAATTGTTGAAGGGTATGCTGAGAGCGCCTGCAAAAACTTAAAGCCGCAAACTATTATTCAGTTTGAACGGTTCGGATTCGCCAAAGTAGATGAAGTTGATCAGAAATTGGTGGCTTATTACGCCCACAAGTAATTTAAGGTGAAAAAATGCGTAAACTCGATAAAGTAATAATTTGGCCCGTATACTTTGATAGCTCTAAAGCTAGAAAAAATGGAAGACGAGTACCCAAAAACTTGGCTGTGCAATTACCCAAAATCACCGAAGTTAAAGATGCGGCTGATCGCTTAGGCTTAAAAAGCGAGGTGAAACTTGAAGCTCACTATCCCAGAACACCTTGGGCTACAACAGGAATGCTGCTGGTTGAAAAGAAAGAAGCAAAAGAAAAAATAATACAAAAAATAGCAAAACAACTAGCTAAAAATTAAAAGTGAAGCTGCAAGCCAGCAGTGAAATTTAGCTTTTCTCTTTGCTTATTAGGACCGCGTTTATTACGCCGTCTATGCCTGGGCGAGAAGTGACACGTGCCAAGCCTAATGCTGTTTCAATTTCGGCGCCTTTTGTTATTACGCCTCTTCGGTTATAATCAACATTAGCTGCGTTTTTTGCAACGCGTAAAATTTCGCTTTTTTCGATTTTACCACTTTTCGGGTCGGTCACTGAAGCAAACTTGTCGCTTAACACTTTGACTTTACTGTTGCCGCCAAAGCCGCGTGTGCTTTTCCTTTTCGGTTCACCAAGAATTGTTTCAGCTGCAAATCCGCCCTGCTCAAACTTTTTCTTCCCTCGGTAGGCTCTTTTTTTGCCGCCTGTTAGTTTTCTTTTGCGCAAACTGCCATGCCAAACTGACATTTTAATTCCCTTTTTCTCTATTCTAATCCAAATAGGTAGTCACTAAAACCGTTAATTTCAATATAAAGCTTTGTTTTATAAGAATATGTTTATCGCACGTTTATACGAAAGTTATGGTCATTATTATATTGAAGGTTATGCAGACGGTGAATTTTCTTGGGCGGCGAGAAGATAACAAGAAGCAACGTAATCTCTCAAGTTATGCGCTGGGTTGGCAAATTGCAATCAAAAAATGCCAACTGCTTTTATCTGTTGGAGTTTTGCAGGTGGGCTAAAAAGAACCCGACAGAACTGCTTGCTTTAAAAGATAGTCCAGCAAGCAAAGAGGCAGAACAGCTTTTGGATGATTTTGTTACTGCTGAAACTCCTCAATTTACCAATCCTATCAAAGTAAACATGGTTACAGCCGTCAAGAGCTTTTACAAGCATAGCTACCGCGATTTAGCAAGACTATCAGGCGCAATCACATTAATCCAGCAGAGGGAACATCGAAAGCCCTCAAAAGACGGTTTACGAGACTGTGGGATTATGCTCAAAATCTAAGAGATAAATCGCTAATCAGCTTTGTCAACAGTAGGCTTTAGCCAAGGAAACGATGATTGAGCTAAAATTCAAGTATTTTGAAGATAATTGGGAAATAAAGGATTTGCCTTGTATTAGTTGTCTGTCTGAGATTTTGAAAGGTAACGGTGTAGGACGATACAAAGGTGTGCGACAGATAGCCTTCTTGAACCTGAGGTAAAACGTGACTTCTTGAATTACAAGGAATGGATGAGAAGAAGATGGGCAGACGGTTAGGCTTAGAGAATAAAGTTTGGAGAAACATATGTAAGCCTTACTAACCGCTAAATTACAATCATATGGGTGATTTGATTGTGGAACTATCAAAAAAATGCTAATGTGCACTTTACATGGCATGATGGCAGGCGAATGGTTGAAACTGCACTGGAAGAGGTTGGCATTCACCCGAATTGGGCAAGAAAATTAGAGGTCGCAAAGTTAGAGAAGAGGAAAGCCCATACTCACAGCCTGAAATAGAGAAGCTTCGAGAAAAATACAAAGAAGCTGTTCCGCTGTTACAATTCACAACAACTAAGGCTGTATCGAGCGAAGATGATATTAGAATAAAGGTAGCAATCGACAACCTGCGACAATCAGGACACTTTTCTGAGGACATACTCGGACAGCTTGAAGCTGAATGGGTTGGTAAAGAGCCTGCAATAGCCATTCCTAACATTACTTTGGAGGCTGAGGCAATACAACGGATTGCTTACAGGGAAGGCATTGATTTGTTTCAAGAATGCGTAATGATTTCTAAAGATTCAATCAACAGAGAAATTGAGCAAATCAAAAGAGAGCGAAGCACAAAGATATCGCGTAATGGCGGGATGCGCCGATGGCAAAAACTGCCAAAGGCTAGTAACCGAACAGGAACTGGAAACTTTGCTACCTCAAGGCTGGCACGTTGTCGTGTGTTTGCCGAGCGGAAAAATTGTTGTTTCAAACGATTAAGCGGCTTTCCAGTTTTCCCTTATTTTCATCAATGTCTCCACTGTTCTTGGCTGTAGTTTCAACACTTTACTTATGAGTCCATGAGCACATTTATGGTTAACCTTTTTAGCTCGTCCTTGCGATGCATGTGGCAAACCTGTTGGTGGCTTTAGTTACTGCCCTAAATGCAACATTTACTTCTATTTTCTATGTCATTATCGGCTTATGATTTATTAGAACAAGTTCCCAGCTGAATGTCCAATGTGTGGTGGAAGGTTTAGCTAAGTGATTGCAAGAAAGCAGTCACATACTTTTATAAAAAAATAAAATAACAGTAGAGTGGGTCAATTCAAACAAACCCTTTTCTACTTATTCTACTTATTGTCCTTTCGGTGATTCAAGTGAAGGAAAAGTTGCCGTCTCTTTTAATAAAATGTCGTGAGTGCAAAGCTTTAGTTGATACTGGATTGTCGATGAATATGAAAACATTTTGTTCCTCAGAATTTGAAGAAAGAGAATTCAAATGCACTGTGTGCAAAACTAAGCTGAAGTGGGATAAGGATGATGTTTTAGCTATCTCATTTTGTCCTTAAAAGGCTTCGAACAGTTGTCAGAAAGGATTCGCGCTTTAACTCTGTATCCTCTTTGCCAAGAGTTTCGTAAGTTGGTTGATATGTTCTTCTTTATCCTTTCCTAGGTTTTTCCAGAACTTGTTTGCTTCAGGGTCACCTTTGGAATCATTTTTGTAGTTGTTTTTTATTCGCCAAAGGCTCTGATTTTCCTCAAGGAGTTGATACATTAGATCGTAGACACCGTTGCTTAGATTGCCTTCTTGCTTAGGCTCGGTTACTTGCATGCATTCACCTCCTAAAATCAATGTTTAAATAAAAAAGTTGACGATTTTAATCTTTGTTACTGTAGAATAACAGTTACGTTTCTTTGTATTCGCGCGCCGCGCGCTTGGATTTTCTTTAGAAGCTTTTTTTCTAAACCATTAAGATTGTTTGATATATTCATTAACTGCTTTTACCTTGTCATCAATTGTACGAGCCTTATCTCTTCTATCATCTATCCTTAATGTGGATTCTACTCTTTTAATGCCCTTATCTATCACTGCTTGATGGGCTTGTTTAACAGCTTCAAAAATTGTATCCAAATCTTTAGCTCCAAGGACTGTCCCCATAGCAGTTATTTCATAATCTAAGCCATTAACATTCTTAAACGCTTTAACGGCAGTTGCAACGAAGCGTCCTACGCTTGTCTCATTGTGTCCAATTGGTATTATGCTAAAATCAGCTATGACTTGGTGATTCTTATTCAAAATAATACCTCAATATACTAGTTAATTATTAGCTATTAAGGTTAGCGTGTTCTTTTCTGTATGTGGTGGCAGATTTAGCTAAGTAGTTGTAAACTGGCAGTCATATATTCTTATTAAATTAGAAAGCTTGATCTTATAAAAGAGACATCTAGCAATAACTTAGACTCTGTTATAGCTAACGCTTCAATGTAGGCATAGAACAATCACATAACTTGAAGTGCCAAGCACTATAGCTGTCTAATTGTGATATATTTGGTTATACCTGACTTTGAACAAATGGTTGAAAGGACACATCTTGCAGTCAAAGAGTTCTATAAGGGCAACCCAGAACCTTACGATAAACTCTTCTCCATCGAAAAGGACGTTTCATTGCTTGGAGCACAAGGCGGTATCTCAGTGGGTTTAAAAGAAGTCATCCATCACTTGAATTCACGTGCTTCTTGGTTCCAAGCAGGATATAACGTAAGCTGGGATAGGCTTGTGAAGTTTTCAACTCAAGACTTGGGATATGTTGTAGAGGTGGAGCAGTTCGATGCTAAAATAGATGATACAGGTGAGATAGTTCATATTGCTCTAAGGGCTACAACAATCTTTAGACAAGAAAAAGAAGAATGGAGAATTATTCATCGAATAGCAGACCCTTTGGTTTCAAGAATTGAACCAGCTACCTACCGATCTCTTGCAAGACATAATATAGAAGTAAAAGAGCAATCACACAGTTGAATAATTTCTGATCGATTATGCATTTTTATAAACCAATGTTACCCAAACCTTCCTCTTAGGATTTTTAGTAGCAACGATTGGGTTTTTGAGGTTAAGTGGGATAGTTTTAGAGCTTTAGCTTATGTTAATGGCAACTTCAGTTTGAAAAGCCGCAAGCGCGCTATGGTAGTAAGTAGTAGTTTGAAGGCAGTCACATATTCTTATTAAAAAATAATGTTACAAATGATCATGCATATCCCTTACAAAAAAATGTTGGTTGAATTAACATTTAGTCCAAGCGGAAAAAATCTCCATTCCCTCTCTACCACTTATTTTTATTTTCTCTTGGATTAAAACATGGTCAATTCAAACCATCTCTACTTGTGGCTCTATAAAGATATTAACTAGATTAAACCTAAAAAATAAAATACCTAAACAGAATTAATTAATTATTGGGATTTATGGAAGAAAAACAAATCAAAGATATCTTCCAAAATAGTTTTGATAATTGCCTTAAACTTTTAGAATCCTTAGGTGAAGGTGTTCAGGTCTGTGAGCTTGCCTTTAATGATAAAGAAGAAGCCATCGATTACATCCTTCATGGTTATAATAAACTCTTTGAGCAAATATTAAACTTAACAAGACGCAATGTATTAGACAAAAAAGTAACAGAGTTCACACCTGAATTAGCAAGTAAAGAGTACTTATCAAATTATGAAAAGGCTGTTAAATCAGGAAACGCTGTCAGTTTTGAGACATACTCAATAAGTATGGATAAATGGCTTGGAGCAACAGTTCTACCTCTAAAAGAGGAAAACTGGTTTGCAGTAATATTCAAGGATATTACAAAAGACAAGAAAGCAGAAATAGCCCTCAAAGAAAGTAAAGAGAAATATCAGGATTTAATCGAAACTACAAGTGACTTAATTTGGGAAGCGGATAATAAGGGACTCTTTACCTATTGTAGTCCTCAAATAGAAAAGTTATGGGGAATTAAACCTCAGAATATTATTGGTAAGACAGTGTTTATTAGAATGCCCGATTCAGTAAAAGAAGAAATGCTTTTATTATTTAATAAATTGAACGATAATCCTAAGCCATTTAATGGTTTAGAAGTGCCATCTTATGATAGTAAGGGACGATTGATTTTTGTTGAGATTAATGGTGTTCCCTTCTTTGATGCTAAAGGTAGACTACTGGGTTGGCGAGGAATAACAAGAAACATTACAGAACGCAAGAAAGCTGAAGAAGAAGTTAAAAGATTAGCTTCATTTCCAATACTTAACCCTAACCCTGTTATTGAAGTAGATTTTGAGGGCAAAGTCGAATATGCTAATCCTACGGCAAAAGCCAAATTTGCTAACCTTAAAGCATTGGGTTTAAAGCATCCATTGTTTGCCGACTGGAAAAGGATGGTTAAATTATTTCGAGAGAAGACCGCGAACACTTTTGTTAGTGAGGTAAAAATCGGCGATGACTGGTACCTTCAGCACTGCTTCAACGTGCCAAAAGCTCAGCGCATACGTATGTATGTGCTAAATATTACCGAACGCAAGAAAACTGAAGAGCAGCTTGAGAAATACCGTGATCACTTGGAAAGGCTTGTTGATGAACGCACCAAGCAGTTGAAAGATGCCGAGCGCTTAGCAGCTATTGGTGCTACTGCAGGCATGGTAGGTCATGATATACGTAATCCATTGCAGGCTATTACTGGTGATTTATACTTGCTTAAATCAGAATTGGAATTAACTTTGGAAAGTGATCAGAAAAAGAATTCCTTGGAGAGCATTCAGGAAATTGAGAGGAATATTGATTATATTAATAAAATTGTAGCCGATCTTCAAGACTACTCTAAACCACTTAACCCCTCTATTGAAAAAGCTGACATTAAAGGCATAATTGAAGAGTTGCTATCAAAGACAAGTGCGCCTGAGAATATTAAAGTCAGCATTAATGTTGAACCTGACGCTCGGAGCATTGTAGCCGACTCTACTTTCATTAACCGTATTATGTACAATTTAGTGAATAATGCTGTTCAAGCTATGCCCAATGGGGGTAGTCTGACAATACACGCTTACAAAGATGAAAACTATTTTGTTATAAGTGTTAAGGATACAGGTGTTGGTATTCCTAAAGAAATCAAGAATAAATTGTTTACACCAATGTTTACGACTAAAGCGAAGGGGCAAGGTTTTGGTTTGCCAGTGGTTAAGCGTATGACTGAAGCATTAAATGGCACCGTATCTTTTGATAGTCAAGAGGGTAAAGGGACAACTTTCACCTTACGTTTGCCTGCCAAGTGAATGGAAAGCTCATCTAAGAATGTGCATCCATTTTGGCATGCAATAATTATTAAAAAAGCAACCCAACAAACAAATATAACATGTCTAGTTCAAGCAAGAACGTTTATAATATGACTTTCAGAGAGTTCTTGGATGAAACGAAAAAGCAAGGCTTCTTAGAAATCGATATAGGAAATGAATTGTTAGGCAGAATAAGTGAAGAAGGTTTTACAAATGATGAAATCTACAATATGCAAATGTCTAAACTGTGGAAGCTTTTTGTTAGGGTTGTACTTGACTTCATAACAGATAATTTTTTGAGAAATAATAAAGCGATAGACTTGAACACAGACATGCTTGACAATCGAACAGTTCAGGAAACCTTTGGGGCATTAAGAGAAACAATGAAAGACATTGAGGACTAAAAAGGATTGAACAAGTAAGCAGTTCTACTATTTCTTATTTCTAGAAAAGTGAGAAGAGCCTATTCTGTTGCCTTTCCATCGTACTCTTCTGGTTTAGCTTCTGCATCGGCTTTAGTGTGTCGAATTGTCTTGTCTACGTGTTCTGGTGGCGAATAGATTGTGTAGAGTTTTAGTTTTCGCTTTTTTGAAGTATTTATTACATTGTGCTGTGCACCTGATGGAACAATTACTGCATCGCCATCTTTGACCTTGTACTCGGTTTTATCAATGACCACTTTTCCTTCGCCTTTTTCGAATCTGAAGAATTGATCAACTGAATCATGTGTTTCCATTCCAATTTCTTCGTTTGGTTGCAGACACATCAAGACAAGTTGACTGTACTTTCCCGTGTAGAGGACACATCTGAAGTCAGTGTTTTTGAGCGTCTCTCCCTCCATAGAAGTTGAAAACCCTTTTTTCATAACTTCCATATATTATTTAAACACCCCTGACTTTTTTATTTTGCGAGTTACGCTTGTCAACCGCAATTACTATTATGCTACTCTCTCTTCAGAAACCCAAATAGTGAAGAATTTGAAGAGTAGAAAGAATATCAGTTCAATCAAATTTAGCTAACAAGCATAAGTAGTAGTTTAAAGACAGTCACATATTTTTATAAAAAATAATGTTAAATTGATATTGTATATCGCTTACAAAAAATGTTGGTTGAATTGACTTTTAATCCAAGCGGAATGCGTTCCAGTGTCCCCCCTCTCCTGCTAGTTTTTGTGTTCGCTTGGACTAAAACAAGGTCAATTCAACTAACATCTACTTTTATTTACTGAAGTGACTTTTATGCAAAAGAGCTTACCTTCGTTATTAATAAAATGTCCAGAGTTTCAGAATTAACGTTTCCACGTGTTTTTCGAATTAGAAATGTACGGTTATATCAATGGATTTCAATATAAACATATCCCTCATATAACTATTGGAAATTCAGAAAAAGTCTTTAAAACTCATGGTTTCTAAAATGTTGTTTGGCTTAAGTTTCAGGGAAACTTCGCGAATTGGGTCATGGGTGTAGAAAACATGAATTTTAGCATTTTTTTGAGTTTAAACGCCTGTTAACTTTCTTGCTATTTGAAGCCTGTTTTGCTTTTTATCGTTAAATTAGAGATAACGCGGGTTGAAACAAGTATATTGGCTAAAAAATAGTTAGTTATTTGCTTATCATGACTTCGGTTGACTTCATTATTGCATTAACCTCGTCGCCAACTTTTACGTCTAGGTCTTCAACAGCTTCTTTTGTTATAACCGCTGTAACGGTAACTGGCGTTTTTACTTCAACTTTAACTTTGGCTGTTATTATGCCTTTGTCAACGGATAATACTTTTCCTTTAAACTGGTTTCTGGCACTTAATTTCAAACTTTGCACCTCCGAATTACAGTTGAAAGCCAATTGAGAATTTTTACGTTTGTGACTATAAGCCGACAGTAACTACTTTTTCCTCTTTTCCTCTGAACTAAAACTGCGCGTTAAGAAGTGCATTATCGGTGTTAAGTTCGAAGTTTCCGAGTGATTCTCCCGCATTTTATATATCCACTTTTATGATGAATTTGTGAGGTGAAAAAATATGGATGATGATTATTATGATCGTGGCATGGACCATAACTATTCATGCGGCTGGCGTCCCTTCCCTCTCCGCGAAGGGGGTTACAAAAGACGCTTCTTTACAAAGGCTGAAAAAATAGAGAAATTAAAGAATTATGCCAATGAACTTAAAAAAGAACTTGCAGCCGTAGAAGAAAAAATCAAAGAAATGAAAGAATAAACCATAATTTTGGTAAGGTTGGATTAAATTTAATCCAGAATAATTTTTTTCGGCATATGCTCAGTAAGACCACGTAATTTTCTTAAGCGACTTTGCGAGGAAGTATTCCTCTTGGTTAAGCTTTTGAGGGCAAAATCAAAGACTTAGTCTCATGTTTTTTATCCAGATTTTATCCAGACGATTTTAATGGTAATGTTATTGTGAATTTTGTGCCTCTTCCAACTTCGCTAATAAAACTTATTGTTCCTCCTTGAGCTTCAATCACTCTTTTGCACACTGATAAACCGAAACCTTGGCCTCTTGATTTAGTTGTAAACAATGGAGTGAAAATTTTAGGTTTGATCTCTTCAGGGATTCCTTCTCCGGTGTCCTCAACTTCAATTTTCATTCGACGTTTACTGCTAGCGTTTGCATTTATTATTAATTCTCCACCCTTTGGCATGGCTTGAATCGAGTTTGTGATGAGATTTATTAAGACTCTTCTTAGCAGTTGAGGGTCTGAATCGATAGTTAGTTTATCTTTGAGTTTGGTCGTTGCTTGAATGTTCTCAGGGATGCTGGTCTGCGTTAAAGTTGATGCGATTAGTTCATTTAAGTTTACTTTTTGCTTGTTTGTCTGCACTGGTTTAACGAAGGTTTGCAAGTCGCTCACTATTTTGTCCATGTACGTGACTTGTGTATCTATGCTTTCAATGCTCTCCTGTAATATTTCTCTCCTATTTTCTTGAGGAATTTCATCTAATTCTGATTTTGCAAGATATAACTCACCGACGATAGTTTGCAAAGGATTACGTAAGTCGTGTCCAACCATTCCAGCAGTTTCACCAATAGCTGCCATGCGTTCTTTATCTTGCAACTGCTTTTCTAGTAATCTGCGTTCACTAATGTCTTCAATCGTGCAACCTACTTGATTTTTACTAGTTTTCCAGGCAAGAACTTCAAATTGACGATTTTCTATTTCGCTTTTAGCTAAGAAGCGATGCGGCTTCCCAGTTTTTTCAACTCTGTTAAGTAACTCCAATCGAAAATCTCCGCTGATTTCAAAAAGTTCTCCTAATCTTTTGCCTATAACATCATTCCTTATTTTCTTGATGTTTTTTAGAAATGCCAGGTTAGCGTCAACATAAACGAAGTCGATTGCTAACCCATTTTTATCGCGCACCAAATCTGCAACAATAAACATTTCAGTCATAGAATTAAAAAGCTGATGATATTTTTTCTCGCTTTGCTTTAGCGCTGTCTTCAGCTTTCTTACGCTCAGTTATATCCCTGAAAAGAACGCCAACTCTTCCTCTTATAAAAGGGAAATAATGCCCCTCGTACAACCTGCTCCTATCTTGATTAAAGCTTTCATAACGTGCAGCTTCACCTGTCTCAACAACTTTTTTAACAATTGAAGAAAACTCTAGCTCAAGACCACTCACAGCTTTTCCTACATTTTTGCCTTCGACATCTTCAGCTCTTAAGCCAGTTTGACGCTCAAATGCAGGGTTAACTTTCAAAAACCTAAAATCACATGCTTTACCATTTTGGTCGTAAAACGGCTCAAGTAGGATAAAACCATCATCGCTGTTGTCAAATAAAGTTCTATACAACTGCTCTCTTTCCCTAATCACTTCCTCCGCCTTTTTGCGTTCAGTTATGTCTCTCATTATCATACTTGTTTTTGTTACGCCATCACCATCGGTAAACAAGCCTGAAGACACTTCTGCTTCAAACTTGGAGCCACCTTTCCTTCTCAAGGTCAATTCCGCTTGTGCTCTTCCAACCTTTGCGCGCTCCTTAATAGTCTCAGCCGCCCGGTCGTCCATAACGAGAATGCCGTTTCGACCAGCCTTCTTAATTTCATCCTCAGTCATGCCCAGCATGTGCTGTGCCGCAGGATTAGCACTGAGAATGGCGCCATTAGGAATAGTCAGCATGACAGCATCAAGACTATTTTCATATAACGAGCGAAAACGAGTTTCACTGCTCTTAAGTTCTTCTTCAATTTTTTTGCGTTTAGTGATGTCTCGGGCTACATGTACTGAACCAATCAATCGTCCATTTTCATCTTTGAGCGGGGTAGTGCTAACTACGAAATCGCCGCCGAGTTTTGGCTCATGCACTTCAGCAACGTGTTCTTTGCCGTCGCAGATTGTCTTGGCATGAGGACAGAAAGTTGGAGGTAAATTAGCATCATGAACTGCATTATAACAAGGTAGTCCTGCTACTTGTTGAGGCGTAACACCTATTTTTCCAATCATTGAACGGTTAGCACGAACAATTCTATGCTCACAATCTATTATCATGATTAAATCTGGAACCGCATCGAAGGTACGTTCCCAATCATTCTTCGCTTGCCAAAGTCTCTGCTCTGCCCTTTTTTGTTCAGTCACATCTAAAAATGAAGACAAGAAGCAATCTTCATTCTGAATCTTAAGAGACGACGCCGACAGGGTTACTGTAATTTTAGTTCCATCTTTCCTTTTTAAAACAAAATCTCTGCCAAGAACAAATCCCTTTGAGGAAAGCTCCTCAGTCAAGCTTACGCGGTCCTTGGGATCACTCCAAATCCCTAACTCTAACGTAGTGTGACCGATTGCTTCCTGAGGAGTAAAACCTAAAATGTTTAATGCTGAATCGTTAGTGTCAATTATTTTGCCGTCTCTTAGGCGAGTTAGTGTTACAGCATTTGGGCTGAATTTGAATGCCTTTGAAAACTTTTCTTCTGATAATTGCAGAGCTTCTCCTGTTTTTTTAAGTTCATTTATATTTTGGGCAAAAACTAAGAGTGAATAAGGCTCCTTATTCTTAAAAATCACTCTTGCATTAAATAGTCCCCAAAAGGTTTTTCCATCCTTTGTTTTTACTTTAAGCTCAGCGTTAAGATTTTTTTTACCAGCCAGTGCTTCTTTAACGGTTTTTTTGAAATCCTTTTTGCTTTCTTCAACTAATATGTCTTCTAAAGGATTTATTGAGAGAAGCTCTGCTTTTGAATAATGCAGTAATTCGCTTACGATGGAATTCGCGTATCTGAGCTCTGAGCCGTCAAAACTAATTTCTAAAATTGCAATAGGCGCATCATTTACAATTTCCCGATATTTTTCTTCCCTTTTATAAGGAGATTCTTGCGCTCTTTTTCCTTTTTCCGTGTGAATCTCATCAAGAAAACTAGGTTAAACCTATTTATTTAAATTAATTGGAACAGAAACTAACCTAAAACCTTTTTTTCAACATCTTACATAGGCATCAGGCAAAGCTTAAGAAATTATATTAACTAATTCCTTAAGCGTTCAAGAAAACTAGATAAAATGACTTTAATTCAAGAACACAAAAAAAGTAATAGCTCTTGATTAGCAAAAAATTTTTCTTTTGCCATCAATTTCACTATTTTTCCTCTAGTTTGAATATTTTGCTTTTTTCTTTGTTAATTCGTCAAGCATTAGTCTGCGCTTGTCAATTAGCCTATTTAGCGCTTGTTTTTCTTTCTCGTTTATTTTTCCAATTTCTTCCATTGTTTTTGAAACGCTTTGCGAGGTAGATGCTACTTCTTTTGCAGTTATTTGTACTGTATTAACGCCAGCAGCCACTTCATCTAAAGCCTTTGCAATGATTGGTGCGTCTTTTTTTGCTTCTTTGGCTGATTGAGATACGTAATCAGCAGAGGCAGAAACATAACCAGCGATATCAGTGATTTCTTGTGAAGCAGAGGCTTGTTGCTCAATTGCTGAAGAAGTCTCCTCTGAGGCTGATGAGCTTTCCTCTGCAATGGATGCAACCTCATTAATTACGCTAACCACTGATCCCAATGCGGCGAGTCCTCGTTCAACGCCCGTCGTTAAAAGGCTTACTTTGCTTGCTATTTCATTCATTATTTCAGCTATTCCATCTAACTCTTTTATAGAACCTAAAACGACTTTTGCTCCCTCGGCTGCGCCTGTCTGTGATTGCTGGGTTATGGAATTAGTCTGAATGCCTGCTTCTTTGATGCCTTTTACTAGGTTGATGGCTGATCCTGCCGCTACTTTTGATTGCCCGGCTAAGCCTTTAACGGCATCAGCAACTACTGCAAAGCCTCTTCCTGCTTCTCCCGCTCTAGCCGCTTCTATCGCAGCATTTAACGCCAGCATGTTTGTTTGGCCAGCTATATCTGAGACGGAATTAGCCATCTGCCCAACCTGCTCAACAGCGTTAACCATTGATGTTACAGCTTCAGAAACTCTTGTAATGTTACTTTTAATATTCTCAATCGCTAAAAGACCCTTTTGACCTTGGTCGTTTGCATCCTTTGATCTTTTTACAGCATCGCCGGTTATGACTGAAGTTTCCTTAGCTATTGTACCCGCTTCATCCATAACTTTATTTAATGATTCAGTGCTCGATGCAGCCCTTTGGGACAGTTCGGAGAGTTTTTGTGCGCCCTTAGCTACTTCTTTTGAGGCAGAGGCTATTTGCTGCATACCAGCTACCAAATCATTAGATAGGCTTGAAACTTTATTTCCAAATTCCACTACATTTACAGCCGCTGCCATAGAATTCTCAGCCTCATTGACCAACGATAAAGCAGCATCAACACTCTGTTGAGCGCTTGAGGCTGCTTTGCTTGCAGTATCGGCGACTTTATTGGCGTTTCCTTCAACGCTAAAAGCCAATGTTATTGTTTCTTTGCTCAGTTTCAGCGTTTCGTCGCTCATCACTGAGATTTCTTTGGCTCCATCAATAGCTTCCTTTATGAAGTTGATAAAATCATCCAGGAGCTGTTTGTTTTCTGCTTCAAGTTGTTCGATTTGAGCTTGATTATTTTGTGTATCAATAGACATATATAATGACCTCATATTTATTGAAAGAACATTTTATTATGTAAATAAGCTTATGAATTTCAGATACAGTTTTTAATTAGAATGATTTGAAATATGTTTTTTTAGAATTCTAATAATATGTTAAAAGTTTTTAGATTCCAATTAATAGGAAACAATAACTAAACATGGTTTAAATAAACTGGATTTAAAATTTAATTTCGAAAAATGCAAGTTTATCCAATAAATTCATGTTAAAATTATTATAAGCATAATATGAAAATCAGAAAATTTCACAACACATTAGGATGGTTGTTCCTCTTCTTTTATTGCTTCACCGAAAATACGTTTCAACTCTTTCTTCATCACTCCAGTATCATGAGATAGCCCGAAGTAATCAGCGAAGTAATCTGTAGTTTTCAAAGCCATGGAGCGACCGCTTTTCTCAGAATTAATCAAATTCATGTCTTTAAGCATCTTTATGTGTCCATAAGCATGCTGCCCCGTACATCAATCACGCGTTTCTGCGAAATCGGTTGCCTGTACGCGATGTAGGACAAAGTTTTTAGTGGACCTGAAGAAAGCAGTGGTCTGTTAACAAGTTTCTTAACTAACGGCGTGTAATCAGCTTTGACTTGCAGAACGTAGCGTTCGTCCTTTAACGCTAAAATTTCTAGTGCAGTATTGCGGGCGGAATACTTCTGCATAAGAATGTCTGCGTATTTCTTTGCTTTCTTTTTTGATCGGCTGCCTATAACTTGGCAGAGCTCATTTAGATCTAATGGTCTTCCTGAAACGTACAGTGCAGCTTCAATTAATGAAAGGCACTGCCTTACCTTTTCATCATTATCTATAGCTTGTTCAACGTCTTCTTCTTTTAACTGCTTGGTTTTCCGACTTTTCCAACATTTAGGCTACCCACTGCTATGTATAATTCTTCTGTTTCTTCATTTTGCCACAAACTAACTAAGCCATCCTGAGCTAAAAATAACAGGTAAATGAATATACGAATTGCTTCTATTCGAGTTGCACCCTTTGTTAATGTGGAAAAATCTATTATTCCTGAACCCTTGACTTTCTCAACTAATTGTGCATACAATTTATCCATTTGCAGTTCAAGTTCTGCGATGAACTCGTCAAATTGTGGCATCAAATCTGAAACTGCTGGCAGAACAGGCTGCTGAACAATTGTTCTGTCAAGGTGAAGCAGTTTTTCTCCTTTAAGCACGTCGTCTAAGACTTCAAGTAAATGATGAATAGTTGTTGATGTTAACTCGTGTCTTAAGGGTAAAAATAAGGGTGGCGGAACAAAATCTCCCACTGGTTTAGGCTCTACAGGTGGCTCCTGCAAAGTAAGCAAAAGCTTTGACTTCATTAAATATATTAACGCTGAAGAATCCAATGCAACACCAGAAGCCCTGAAATCCACTTTTCCATCACGCTCCATTTCGGTAAGAAACGATCCGAGCAAGTAAGCAATGTTAATGTTCCATGGAGTAAGCTTCTCCAGTTTACTTAACTCGAACAGAATATTCCATGGTGGACGTAAATAGAAGGGTCTGCGAGTTGGCGTTTGCGTCATTTAAGCAGCTGCCCCGGAAATTTAGCAGTGACAACGTTTGAAACGCCATTTCTCTCATAGACTCCATAAACTTTTTGGGCTTTATTGACCATTTCAGGTCTTAAAGTAATCACGATAAATTGAGTTTTCCCCGCTTCCTCCAAAAGTAAATCAGCAAGCTTTGTTGTGTGGAAAGCGTCTAGGTGGGCGTCAACTTCATCAAGAATGTAGAATGATGCTGGAGTTAACTCTTTTAGTGAGAATATGAAGCTGACTGCTGAAACTGAACGCTCGCCACCGCTTGCTCCACTAACAACGATAGATGGTTTATTTGGGAACTGCACTAACATGTCTATTCCTCCAGCGAAGGGTTCATCGGGGTTTTCCAGCTTTAGCTCGGTATCTCCTCCACCAGTGAGTTTTGAGAAATAAACTTTTAATCTAGGCATTGATTTTTTCGAATGCAGTCATGAAGACTTTGCGTTTTTTCGCTTCAACTTCATCCATGAATTGAACGATTGCTTGCTTTTCCCTTTCTAACTCGTTTAGACGCATCGATAATTCTCTATACCTTGAAATTTGATCTGCATAATGAGAAAGTGCAAGCTGATTTATTGCTCCTATTCTTTCAAGTTCAAACTGCATCATTTGAATGCTAGTCTCTGCCTCTTCTACCTGCTTATCCGTCGCTTCTAAAGGCTGCTCGTAACCGATACTGCTTTAGTTGGCTTTGATGCTGTTGCAGTCGTCAAGTTATAAGTTTGCACGCTGAGTTGGAGCTGATTTAGAAGCATTTCCGACTGTTCATACTCTGCATCAAGCAATCTTAATTCAGTATCGATTGTGTCTATTTGAGAAGTGAACTTTCTTGATTCTTCGCGTGCTGAGAAAACTGCTTTTGAAATTTCAACGCGACTTTTTTCCAGTTCATTTATTTCCTGCTTAAGTGATTCACGTTCTTGAAGTGCATCAGCAACTTCTTTATCCAAACGTTTCTGTTGCTGTTCAATCTTTGATATTTGAATCTTAACGTTTTGATAACCTGTTCTTAGAACATTGTCAAATTGTGATTGGCATGTTGAAATTTCCGTTTGCGCGGAGCCCAAGTTTTGGCGTAAAGTGTTTAATTCTTCTGCAAGTTTTTCTCGTTGAACTTCAAGTTCTTGAATATGACCCATATCTGTTTTTAATCTTAAGGTAGCTATGTCTGAGTGAAGCTTTCTGTAGCAACCGTTTAATAGCGTTTCGCTCAGATACGTACATGCTCATGCGGCCTTTGTAAGCTGCGTTTTCCCGTTCAAGTTTTCCGCCATACTTATCCACGTGTCTAATGTTGAATTGAGTTCGTTTAACGCTTCGTTTAATTCTAATTATTTCCCTATCCAAAGTGTTAATGGATTCCAGCAGTCGTGTCATTTCAATTTTGTTACGGTCAATTTCTTCTTCGATGCCCGTTATGTCTGTTCCTCGTTGAGTAAGATGCTGTTGAAGCGCTTTAACTGCTTCATCTAGACTTTTAATAGCGGTTTCACTTGGAATAATTGTTGAGAAGTCAATAGGTGCTCGGTAATAACCGCTTTCAAAGGCTCCTGGCTCATACAAGTCACCGTTAACCGTGACTGCACGGTATCCCTCATTTGAAAGATCAAAGCCTGTCTGATCATTAGAAACGACCATGGTATCTCCGAAAACGTAATTTACGGCACTCTCAAACGTTGTCTCGTAATTTAAAAATTGCGAGAGCGCACCAACTACCCCTTCTCTATGAGGGGTATCTTTCTTTTTCGGATTAATGGCTCCCTGTAAAGGGATGATTTTTATTCGTCCCAGCTTCATTTTTTTAAGCGTTTCAGCGCACATGAACGCTGAGTCAATATCTTTTACGACTAAAGCGTCAAGCCATCCTATCGCTGCTGCATCTATAGCTTTCTTGTAATTCTTGTCAATTTTAACTAAATTGCGAAGTCTTCCGTGAATTCCATTAAGTGCTCCAGCGTCGCCCATTTCTTCAATGCTTCTTAAGGCTTTTTCTTCAGCTGCTATTGTTGCTGCAAGCTCACGTTGTGTAGCAAATTCTATTACTGCATCCTTAGCTGAACCAGCTATTCTTTCTGCTTCTGAAATTTCTTTTCCAACAGTTTCCTTCTGAGATCAATTTACGGTCAATGATAGTTTCCAGGTTTTTAAGCTGGTCTTTTTGGTCTTTTTGAACTTTTTCTAATTCATTTAGGCTTGTCTCAATTTCCTTTAGACTTGCAACGAACTTTTCTTTGCGGACATTCAAATTCTTTAGTCGACCTGAACTGATTCGAAGGGCCGCCTTATCTTTTGTGTATTCAGAGCGCAAGTAAGCCAACCTTCGCATGTGAGTTTCAACTTGCATCTCCAATCCGCGTATTTTCTGGCTGTTATCTCCTAAGCCTTCCCAAAGCTGAGCTGTTTCTTGAGCAAGACTATCATGCTCAGTCTTTTTCAGGTTTATCTGGCTTTGAATTTTTTCATAAGCAGCTCGATGAACGCGAATTTTTAATCGGTTATCTTTGATTTCTTTTTGAATTGTTTCGTGTTGTTCCTGATTGTTTTCTTTTACCCGCTTTAGACTTTCAAGGCTTGCTTGCCCAGAACTGATTTTTGAAGATAACTCGGTGAGTTTAGATTTTAATTCGCCAATTTTTATTTGTACCTTAAGAACCTGTGAGCCGCCTTCTTCAAGGGTTTCTCCGCTTAGTTTTCTCCATTCGCCTTCAATTTCACGGCGTTTTAACCTTCTCATGTCACGGAGTCCCTTTAAGCGGTCAACTTTAGCGATGATTTTTTCAGTTTGACCATTTGTTTCTTCAATTTTTTTGTTTAGCTGTCTAACTTCATGCGAGATTTTTATTGCCTCAAATTTTTTGATTTCGTTTTGAATAAAATTGTAACGTAAGAGTTGGTTGCGTTCTCGTTCTAAGTCGTCAAGGCGTTTTTGAACTTCGTCGATTCTGCCCATGGCTGTTCGAATTGAAATGTCTGCCGTTCGAAGTTTATCTTCAGCTTCAGCTTTTTCCGCATCGTACTGTGCGATTCCAATTAGGTCTTCGATTATTTTTCTTCGCTCAATCGGGTTAATGTCTGTTAACCGTGTAATTGTGCCTTGGGGAATAATGTTTTGGCTAACGCTGCTTATTGCAGCCATGGAGAGCGTATCTATAATGTTAGTGCGTGACATTCTTCTGCCGTTAAGCCTGTAAACGCTTTGGCCATTCCTGTAAACTTCCCGAGAAATAGTAACCGTCGTAGTGTCGACCGCCATTGTGCCGTCAGTGTTGTCAAATTGAATGACGACTTTTGCCATCTTTGCTTTTTCTTGCCCGGCTTTTTCTGAACCGTGAAAAATCAGGTTGGAAGCGTTTTCAGCGCGAAGTCTTCTTGTGCTTAATTCACCTAATGAGAATAATACTGCATCCATAATGTTGGTTTTTCCGCTTCCGTTTGGACCTGTTATAGCAGTGAAGCCTTTATCCAGTACTACTTTAACGGTTTGCGGTCCAAAAGACTTAAAGCCTTTTAACTCAATTTTTTTAATGTACGGCATTTAGTCTTTATCCTCACTCGGATGCACGCTTTTTTTATCATCTCAGCAAATTCGTATAAAAGCTTATTCAAATCACAACAAGTGCTTATGCGGCCGCCCTTGAAAGAAGAATTTTTAAGTTAATCGTTCAAGTTGGTTAGCATGGGGTTGGCGTCTTATCTAAACGTTTATTGAGGTAAATCATATGCTCAAATGATAATTTTGTTTGTTTGGTTTGCTTTGAAGGCTTTTGCGATCAATTCCATTGAAAATCTACATGTGCAGGGTGTAAATACACATGGATCGCAGAACCCACTTTTAAAATGAGGACACTTGACGAATATTTCCTTCGGATTAAAATTTGGATCTTGGAGTTTGCGGTAAGTCATAAAAATGTCTGAATTCCAAATTTCACTAAAACTATTTTCAAGAATATTCAAACAAGTAGGCGCTTTGCTTAGTCCTAATGGATCATACATACTGGGCATATTAGTTGAGAAGGGACATGGACTGCAATATCCCTCTGAATTGACATAAATCATCGTTGTTGCAGCTTTACAAGTTACAAAAAAGTATGGTAAACCCGTTAAATGATATAGGTATTCGCCAAGCAGGGGTCTTTCATGTAAAACAACTCTTGGCGATCCAGCTAACTTTGTCATGTTATCTAATTGTTTTAGGATAATCAAGGTTTTCCGCCAAGCTTCTATCGATTCTGTAGGATCGGATTCACAATCAGTTTTGCCTCTTCCCAAATTAAGCTTAGATGAGAGTCTAAGTTCAGAAAGGCCTAATTTCGACACAAGTTCGTATGCCTTCTCAACTTGATCTATATTGTCTTTAGTTAACACCCAAAAAATGCTTGGTTTCATACCGATTTCAATTAAGTTTTGAATCCCTTTCGTTACGAGTTTGAAACCCTGAGGGTTTTTCGTAACTTTTTCGTACGAGGGCGAATCTGCACCGTACAGACTAACCTGAAAGTAATTGATGTTGTTTTCAACCGCTTTAAGGTTCTTGGCAACTTGTTTTGTTATCAATGAACCGTTGGTGCTAAAAGAAATTAGCATCCCCTTTTTCGTCGCATAATTAATTATATCCATTATATCCTTGCGGAAAAAAGGTTCACCACCGAGTATTCGAAGAAACAAAATCCCCGCGTCATACAGCCTGTTTATTACTTCAATTGCTTGTGAACTGTTAAGTTCATTTCTTGATCGCTGTCCGCTACTGCTAAGGCAAAATGAACATGAAAAGTTGCAGCCGGTGGTGATGTCCCATTGTGCAAGAATTGGTGTTGTATCTTTCGTTTGCGTATTCCTCTTTTGTCTACATCATTACGTGTTTTGACCCGCATCCTTGGCATCCATTGCAACCTTGGCATCCTTGGGTTCCATCTTCGCGAATTGCGTCATGTTTCAAACCCACTTCTATGAATACTGCTCTAGCTCTTTTCATAATATCATCGCGAGCAACGTTGAGATGGTTTACCATTACCTGATCGCAAAGTATATCACGATTCTTTAATGTTTCAATCGGGCTTCTCAGCATATCTAACAGGAGAATGTCGTCTTTATTTAGTTCCTCTTTTAAAGAAAAGGTTGACTTAGGTTCCTTTTTTGGTTCACTTTGAGGCATACATTGGTCACCTCTAGGCATCCAATTCTACCTAAGTTATATTTAATATTTGCTAAAAAAATATTGCACTTTTTTTGTAAAAGATACTTTCAATGGATGCAATGTTGTAAAAGAACTTAATGGAAGCCTGTGAATCAAGTAATTAGTGCTCAGTCCCCTTAAATCCTTAATTAATTTTGAGCACTATAGTCTTTTATTTCCAATGAAATGTTGGTGGAGAAGTACATCGTGCAGTTATTGACAGTTTAGTTAACAAAGCTTTTTACGGGACGGGCTATTAGTTAACAGGAACCATTTATTAAATCAAAATTTCTCTTTGAGGATTTCATGAGAAAAAAGTTTCAAACAAGAACCTTCAAAATAGAGAAATCATAAAATGGATGTGTAGGTGGTTGAAAAATGTTTTTAAGGCAAATCAGACAAACGAGCGGCGATAACTTTTCTTACATCGTAGCTGATGAGTCTTCCTTTGAAGCTGCAGTAGTGGATTCAAGCTACAATGGAAAAGAATTAACTCGCGTTTTAAAAGCTGAAAAATTCAAGTTAAAATACATCTTTAACACGCATGGCCATTTTGATCACACCGGCGGCAACGCGGAGTTGCGTTCACTTTTTGGTGCAAAAATAGTTGCCTACAAACTTTCGCAAGCAAGTTTTGACGTAGCCGCTGATGATGGTGACGTTTTACAAGTGGGTAGCGTACTGATTAAAGTCATTTATACGCCTGGACATACTCCTGATAGCATTTGCTTGCTTGTAGACGGCAAGAAATTGTTAACGGGTGATACCCTTTTTGTAGGCGAATGCGGACGAACCGATCTTTCAAGTGGCAACTCAAAAAGCATGTACGATAGCCTGCTTAACAAGTTATCTAAACTTGATGATGCTGTAGAAGTTTATCCAGGGCACGATTATGGCCAAAGACCTTATTCGACTATCGGCGAAGAGAAAAAAACTAACTACACCCTGAAGCCAAGAACCCTTGAAGAATTTATAGAGTTCATGAAGCAGCCATAACGAGCAATATCAATAAGTGAAAATAGACGAGATAGTGCTCCTTTGTGAGGTCATTGACTTAAGTGGATTTTTTTTAATCTTTGAAAAAACAGTTTTTTCGTTATGGCTCGTCAGTCTTTATGGTTTTTTACTGGTGATGCTGAGGCTGCCTTTCGATTCCTGCTTTTCTGCCTTGAATTACGTTTGTTTTCGTAAGAATGTTTGTGAGATGCTAAAATAAAGGAGCTAACAGTGCTTTTTACTCCTGTTATCTTCATTATACTCTTTATGATGTCTCTGAAGTTTTCTATGTCCTCGGCGGAAACCTGAGTAACAATGTCAAATTCCCCGGTTACTTCATAAATTTTTTCCACGTTTGTGGCGTTGGAGATAGCTTGAAGTACATCATCTATTCTGTGAGACTCAACAAATATGGCGACTAATGCATGCAGTTTGTTATTCAAAGAAAAGATGCCCCAAATTCATTACGTCAACGACAACTATGAAAATTGAGATCATCTTGGAGAATCTTCGCCAAATGTAGTAAAGGCGTGCAAGTAAGTTCATGACGCCTCAAGCTCCTATTCTTCTTAAAGGCAGAACGCGTTTTCAGTAAAGGGCTGAAAAGCTTACTTATCAAGTTAAAACTAAGCAAAGCAAAGAATCTTGCAAGTTGCTCATACCCCTTCGTTCGATTTGAATCCGCCTCTCCAGATGAATCTCTCAAGAAAGATTCTTTATCGCTTATAGGCGTTCCGCTAGGCATCCCTAAGGATAATGGGAATTTAGAGTAGTCTTGCTATTTACTATGGGTTAATTATTCTTTTGCTGTCTTCCCGAAAAGCCTAATTGCCCTAAACAAATAAGACGTAAACATGAGAAACTGGATAGCGGGAATCATAGCGGTTGCTGGATTACTACTCTTTTTCCTGGCAGAAAGAAATTTTATTGGGTTGACCGTGCTCGTTGTCTGCGTAGCCGTAGCAGCCATTTTGTTTTCGGAAAAAGAATTAGATGAAAGAATAAAGAAACTAAACCGACACGCACACTGAACCACCAATGAATATTTAACGCCTGCTTTTTCTTTAATAATTTCTTCTACACGGTTCGATCGAAAAACAAATATGCAAAGTTAGGCACCAATCGAATGAGGGTTTGATTTGTTTGGATCCTAAAGGTTTGTACAAGATAAGTTATGGCGTCTATGTAGTGACTTCTGGGAAAGAAGGTAGGTGCAACGGACAGATTGCAAACACCGTTGTTCAAGTTGCGTCTCAACCACCCTTGGTTGCTGTCTCAATAAATAAGCAAAACTTCACCCATGAACTCATCAAACAAAATGGTTTCTACGCTGTTTCGGTTCTCTCAAAAGACACGCCGCTTTCTTTCATAGGAAACTTCGGATTCAAATGTGGAAGGGACACTAACAAGTTTTTAGGCGTTGACTATCAAGTAGGCCAGACTGGTGCCCGAATAGTTTTGAACCATACAGTTGCATACTTTGAAGTGAAAGTTACAAATGAAATAGATGCAGAAACCCACACAATCTTTTTGGGGGAAGTAGTTGATTCAAAAGTCCTAAGCAACGATCCACAAATGACTTACGATTTCTATCATGAGGTAAAGAGGGGAACAACGCCAAAGACAGCTCCCACATTTGCCCAAACTGAAAAAAAGGAAGATATCAAGGACGCCGCGAAATATGCTTGTGAAGTTTGCGGTTACGTATATGACCCAGCACAGGGCGATCCAAACTCCGGTATCCAGCCAGGCACGCCATTCGAGAAACTGCCAGAAAACTGGGTTTGCCCAATATGCGGAGCAGCAAAAAACCAGTTTCATCGAAAGGACTGAAGTCTCTTTTTACTATTTTTATTGTCGTGGATTGTTGTAGCAATTGGCCTGTGTTTCGTTTAATGTTTTTATCTTGCTGTATTTCTTTAGATGTTTGCGCTTGTTTGTCTGCGGTTGATCTACACCAGTTGAATTGACCGTGATTTCCTAAAGCGATTTGCACCAGGACAGTTGAAGGCGGCAGTTGGCTTAAAGATCTTTGTATCTGTGAATTTATTGAACCTTTATCCCCCTTAAGCTTTAAAGCCTTGCCATCGTTCTGCTGTTCATTTGTTTTCTGCAGGTTTGATTTTTGTTTTTTTTGTTTAAAAACATCGCCTTCGGGTAATATAAAAAAGACGTTTGTTTTAATTTTTTAATAGAAATTATTATATTGTATAGGTTTAGGATAAATTTGCTAGCATAATGTTTATAAGATTTATTATATATTGAACATATGTTTTAATGAAAGTTATGAGGCGTAAATAAATTGAATCCGATTAGAGTAACTGTAGCTTTTGATAAATCGACAGCTGATTTATTGGAAAAAATAAGTTCAGAAGCTGAAGTTTCTCAAAGCGAAATAGTACGTCGCGCTTTAAAATTTTACAATGAGAATAAAGCCCTCGAAGATCCTGCTGTAAAGAAAAAAGTTCAGTCCTACATGGACATGTTGCTTAATGGAGAGCATGTAATCTTAGATATTGATCATTGGATTATGCTTCTTGACCTCATATCTTCTTCTCCAAACAGAGAGAAATTTTGGAAAGAACACAAAGAACTTGCTAAATCTCACTGGGAACAGTTGAGGTCAAAAGTAAATGGGGTTGAGGAATTTTTGCTCAGGCTTGAGGCATGTAACTTCTACCGCTTAACAAGAAACGCAAACAACGATTTTACGTTGATTTTGATGTCGGAAGTTACCAAAGATTTTATCAAGATTTTTCTGGAAACGTACTTCGCGGCCATGGGCATTAATGCAGAGATTAAAGAGAACTTGACTAAATTGCGTGTTACAGTAAAGCCCAATCCGATAAAGAGACAAGTATCTATATAGAAGACATATAATACTACATTTTTTCATTTTTTCATAATACTTATGAACAATTATTAACTATATTTATATTTAACTGAACATACACATAGCTAAATTAATTGGTGACAGAAATGAAAGCATCAACTAAATCAGCAACAAGCGTATTCACATTCGAAATAAACAATTCTATACAATTTCAAAAACTAAACAAGAACAATAACTTGCTTAAGAAAAGTTTTCCAGAGGAGAAGATAAATGGCAAGTGATCAAAGCTCACCCCAGATGAAGAAGTCATTAAGCCTCACGGGGTTAACTATTAACGCGATGGCGCTGATAGCGCCGGGAGCTTTCCTATGGCTAACTTACGAAATACAGGCTGCTCAAGTTGACCCTTCAGGCGTCTCCACTGCTCCTGACATATGGTCAGGTTTGTTTTTAGCGCTGATATTAGCTTTCTTAACCGCCGCTTCATATTCATGGCTGTCCCGTCGGTATCCAGATGCTGGTGCAGGCAGCTCTTACTACTTTGCTCAGCGAGCTTTGCTTGACAAGGGTAGCAGCAACAAAACAGCCAGAAACGCAAAGTTCATCATCGGTTGGCTTTCACACTTATACTACTGGGTCTATCCCGGTGTCATGGTTGCAATGATGGGTTTTTTCATAACATACATCCTCTCAACAGTAGGCATCGCGATTAGTCCGATAACTGAAGTTGCAATAGCCGTTGCGTTTAGCGTCGTAGTAGGATTTATCGCTTACAGAGGGATTAACGGCTCAACAAGAACAAACCTGATGATAAATATTGCACAAATCGTCATGCTTATTGGCGTTACTGGTATTGCTCTTGCTTATCGCTTCTTAAACCCTGACAAAGTATCGTTCTATTTCCCAAATGCTGTTAGCGTGCTGATTCCAAGCAGTGCAAGCCACATGCTGTTTCAGGCGACAATAGCTATACTCGTTCTAGTCGGCTTCGAATCAGTTACTGCATTGGGCTCAGAAGCAAAAAACCCCAAAGATGTCCCAAAAGCGATCATTCTCTCGCTCATCATACAAGGGGCGTTCTGCTATCTACTCGAATACTTCGGCATGCAATACTGGATCAACTCAAAATACACATTTGCAGCAGCAGCCGCTTCTAACTCGCCTCTAGGTGATATGATAATGCAATCGGTTAATGGCTTATTTGGCGGCGGAGGCTTCGTTGTTATGATCGTCGTAGCTGCGGTAGTTGCTGCAGCAATACTTGGTACAACGCTGTCATGCATGAACACTGGAGTAAGAGTGACTTACGCAATCAGTCGAGACTCCGAGGTACCTGAACCGCTCGGAAAACTTAACTTAAGATTTGGGACTCCTGCTATTGGCGTATGGGTGCTAACTCTTGTTACAGCCGGCATAGGCACATTTGGTGTACTATCGCTAACGAACTTGAGTGCTATCACATACTTATGCAACTTTGGAACGTTCCTGCTTTACGGTGTAACATGCCTCATCGCAGTATACGCGCTGTCAAGAGAAAGACGTTCAATTCTTACAAAATACGTAGTCCCAATTGCAGGCTTAGCAGCTAACGTAATCATGCTAATTGCGGTGATATGGCTAGCTGTAATGGGTGGAGGATCCACGCAGCTAGCGTGTTTAATTGCAGTAGGAGTAGTTGCCCTGTGGATGACTATAGGACTTGGATACTTCCTCCTGAACTCAAGAACCAAAGAATCACGCATCTTCCCCTACCCAGGCGGCAAAGAATCCTGACAGCTCAGAAAAACTGGCAGCTACTACCTAACCCGCTAAGATTAATCTTTTCTTTTTTTAAGAAAATTCAATCTTTTTCAGATTAAAGTCGATTTGCTTGAATTTTGACTAGTTAGACAGTTATGGTTCATCTAAAACTATTAAGTGCTAAATATCCTCCATTCCAGCTGGTTATTGATTTGAGCATTATAACTTTGTTATAGACTTCATTTGTTCATGATTATAAAATTTATTTAAAAATATTTCTATTATTTCATAAAATGTATGAACAAATCTTAACTACATTTAAATTAGAATTGTTCGAATTGATAGATAAGATCTTTAAATGGTGAAAATATAATGGAAAAAAACGACTCCATACAAAAAGCAATAGGGAGCCTGAAAGCCAACAACGTAAGGTGGGTACATTCAGCTTTCGTTGACATACGCGGAATATTGCAGGACATGGTGCTTCCCGCGAGAGACTATCTTAGTGGCGAAGCATTCACTGCCGGAATAGGCTTTGACGGTTCTTCTGTCAGAGGTTTCAAATCGATCGAAGAATCAGACATGATTTTCATGCCTGACGCTCAAACCTTATCGATAATGCCCTGGATTAATGATGAAAAACAGAAAAGCGCCATAGTGCTGGGAGATGTCTATGAAGCTTACGGAGGAAAAGAACCATCAGTTGTCGACCCTCGGAGTTACGTAGCCAAAAGAGCAGTAGCAGAAGCTTCAGCAATGGGCTATACTGGATACTTCGCTCCAGAATTGGAGTTCTTTGTCTTTTCATCTATTGACCCAACTAAGCTCGTATGGGATCTTTGGGTAAGTCCAAGAGGCGGAGAAGGTGATTCATGGGGCGCTCCAAGAGTAGTGCCTCAGTCACCAGAAACAACCCCTGGTAGTTACGTCATGAGGCCAAAGGAAGCCTATTACAGAACGCCACCAGAAGATACGACAGTTGCTTTCCGTAACGAAACATCGCAAGTGCTGGAGGATAATTTTGGATTAACCATTGAAAAGCATCACCATGAAGTTGCTACTGTCGGTCAAGTGGAAATCGACTACAAATACGGTCCGCTAATAGAAACCGCAGACAGAGCGTTATACTATAAATTTGTTGCAAAGAACATTGCTCACAAATACGGTTTAATTGCAACTTTCATGCCAAAGCCTGTTTACTTGGACAATGCAAGTGGAATGCATGTTCACCAGTCAATTTGGTCTAAAGGGAAAAACGCCATGTACGATGAAAGCGACAATTACGCTGAATTAAGCCAAGCTGGACGATACTACTTAGGCGGCCTATTGGAACACGCAAGGGCTTTAACTGCAATTTGCTGCCCAACGATAAGCTCATACAAACGGCTTGTACCCGGTTTTGAAGCACCAATTTATGTCATGTGGTCAAGACGAAACAGATCTGCACTAGCTCGCATACCATTGTACTATAAGGGTAAAGAGTTTGCTGCCCAAAAAAGAGTGGAGTACCGAGGAGTTGACCCTTCCTGCAATCCCTACTTGGCGTTCTCATGTCTGCTAATGGCAGGGCTTGACGGCGTGAAGAAAAAGATTGACCCTGGAAATCCAGTCGACGAAGACGTCTACAAGCTCTCTTCTCAAAAGCGCAAGTCCCTTGGAATCAAAGAACTTCCTACAACGTTAAAGGCTGCTCTTGAAGAACTGAAAAGCGACGAAGTACTTCAACGTGCACTTGGAAGCCACATATTTGATGCCTTTGTGGACCTTAAGACTAACGATTGGAATCAGTACTGTCTCTACGTTTCACCATGGGAGATCATGAAATACCTCGATTACTAAACCGGGCTGTCCCAAAAGTGAGGTTTGGATGGCACAAAAAAATAGGTTAGCCTTTGCTGCAACAAACAAGCGCGATGTTTCAACAGATTACGTTGGGGTAATTGGTTCAGTTAAACCTGGTGACGATTTAACCCTAATGTTACTAATTCAAGTTGAGGGAAAGCATCTTGCTGAGGTTGAAAAAAAGATCGCTAGTTACCAGAATGTTTTCTGCGTATATGAGATAACCGGGGATTTCGACATTGCAGTGTTTACTAGGTTCAAGGATGACTACAGCCTTAACATTTTTTTTAAAGAACTTTTATCAGTTCGTTTCATTAAAACAACTCTAACCCTTGCTACTTTAAACGTTGTAAAAGAAGATGCGTGTAAACAAGCTCTTTGAATATTGATGTTTCATTCTTGTTTATTAAGGTTTTATTTTATATTTGTTTTTTAATTTTAGCTATATGTTGAGCAAATGTTGAACCTATTTCGAAAATTAAGGATGTTTTTCTAACTTTTCATAATAATTATGAACAAATCATAACCAACCTTATATAAACGAGTTTATGTTCCTATGAGAATCATGAGAAGGTTTCGGGATGCACTTTACTAAAAAAGATTCCACGATGAATCAATGTTCTTTACCTATATTTTGCCATTTCGATGGCCTAATATCAAAATAATAAGATGGGACTTTGTATGCAACGCCTTTTAGCATCGGTTAATATTTTTGCTGAATCCACACAAATAGATAGTGTAGTTGCAGCCTTGTCCAAACTTGAGAGTATCGAGGAAGTCTACGAAGTTGCAGGCGAATATGATATTGTAACGTTGGTTAGCACTTCTACGCTGGAAGAATTTAGGGATATTTTGCAAAAGCATATTATGAAAATAGACGGAGTAAAAAGTACTATAAGCACGATTGTGTTGCAACCACATAAAGGACGCAGGTGCAAAGATAAAGCAATTTGCTAAAGCATCTCCGCTGGGAATGAAAGCATGGTGAAAACAGCTGTTCTTAGACGTTTCGATAAAATTAATCGGTGCAATTTAACTGTAAACAAGACTTTCCTGAATCCTTATAAGAGACATAGGTGTTTTGGAAGAACAACTGATAATCAGGTACTCATTTAAGGTAGGAGCCATAGTGAACGTAAATGCGCCTTGGAGTTTTGAAATAATTGATAGATGCGGGTCAGGCTCTAACAGTCATTCTTACTATTGGCGTAACCGTGCTTTTAGCTTGGCTGATTGCGCCCTATATCACAGGGGTCTTTAAGCGGAAACCAAGCCGCCTAGACAAAATTTTTAATCCCATCGAAAACTTTCTTTACAAAATCACTGGCGTAAACGCCGAGCAGACGATGGGTTGGAAACAGTACTTCCTCTCAGGTTTACTAGTAAACATTGTAATGCTTGTTATCAGCTTTCTGATAATGGTTTTCCAGGGTTATTTGCCGCTTAATCCCATGCATTTTCCTGGTTTAAGTCCAGACTTAGCCTTTATGCAAGCGGTATCTTTTGTAACAAACACTGATCTGCAGCATTACAGTGGCGAAACAACATTTTCGTACCTTAGTCAAATGGGTGTTTTACAGTGGTTAATGTTTACATCAGCAATAACCGGCTTATGCATGGGTATAGCATTTATTCGGGGACTGGTGGCTGATGCAAAAGACATGGGCAACTTCTACGTTGACTTCACCAGATCCATCACAAGAATTTTCCTCCCGCTTACAACAGTAGCCTCGATTATCCTTCTTTCCCTCGGCGTACCCCAAACGCTTAGCGGTTACACTGTAGTTAACACTATAGAAGGAGCGTCGCAAACTCTTTTTGTCGGGCCAGTTGCTTCACTTGACTCGATTATGCAGTTAGGAACTAACGGAGGCGGATATTATGGTGCAAACGCTGCATACCCCTTCGCGAATCCGTCGCCGATTTCAGACCTCGTCTTGATTTCATTAATGCTTCTACTTCCCACAGCACTAATTTTTGTCTTCGGTCAAATGATGGGCAAAAAATCTGAATCCAGACCACTCCTGTGGGGCGCATACATTCTCTACGCCATTAATCTCGTTATAGCGTTTATTCCATCGCTCCCCTTAGTGGCTCCAGGCATAGAAGTCCGATTCGGCGGCTTTATGTCCAGTTTCTATACTGTTACAACGACTGTAGCTACAACAGGGTCACTGAACTCAAGTCTCTTGGGTAATCATCCCTTAACAATTCTCTCTGCCTTTTTTGGCATGTTCATCCAGTCAATTCCAGGGGGCAAAGGCGTTGGGCTTATGTATATGGTTATGTTCATCATTATAACAGTCTTTATAGTTGGATTAATGTCTGGAAGAACTCCTGAATACTTGAACATGAAAATCACAGGGCGAGATGTGAAGCTTGTGATGATTGCTTTTCTCATTCACCCCATCATCATACTCGTGCCCACTGTCGTTGCTTACGCTAGTGGTGCTGCAAGCGCAATTGGAGTGAGTGGAAATTCAATAGGCTATACAGAAATCCTCTATGAATTCACAAGCGCCGCCGCCAACAATGGTTCAGACTTTCTTGGCGCCCAAGCGAACACTCCATTCTTTAACATAGCCACTGCCATAGTAATGCTCGTCGGACGATACGCACCTATAGCCATACTGATGGCGCTTTCAGGGTCAATGATTGGCAGAAAACGCGGAGGAACAACATCAGGTCTCAAGACCGACACATTTGTATTCACCTTGGTCCTAATTGCCAGCATTCTCATATTGGTCGTGTTAACGTTCTTCCCGTTCCTAGCAATCGGACCAATAGCATCATTTTTCAAAGGGTTGGTGAACAGCTTTGGCTAATGTAAAACCTGCAGACTCAAAGAAAACCAAAGAATCAACGCCCGGCGGGTTAAGGTCTGCTTTATCTGGGAAAGTACTCGTTGACTCAGTCGTTCGCCTGAACCCTAAATCGTTGCTTAAAAATCCAGTGATGTTCATTGTTGAAGTCACCTTCTTCATAGTTGCCGCCATGGCCATAGTTCCCCAAGCGTTCGTGCCTGTAGCTAGCCCAAGCATGCAAGTTTTCTATGTGGAAGTTGCTGTCATCTTGCTGATTACGGTTTGGTTCAGTACTTTGTCTGATGCGTTGGCTGAGCAGCAGGCGAAGAGTACTGCTGGGAGTCTGAGGAAGCTGGAGATGGAGGTGTCAAGTAAAAAAATAGTTACCGATGAATGGATGAGAAAGATTGTGACTGTTAAATCAACTGAGCTGAAAAGGGGCGACCTGGTTCAGATTGAGGCTGGTGATGTGGTTCCTTTGGATGCTGATGTTATTGAGGGGATTGCGATGGTTGATGAGTCGCTTGTTACTGGTGAGTCAGCTCCTGTTAGGAAGGCGCCTGGGGATTCTCTTATTGGAGGCTCAAAAGTTGTCAGCGACACCCTGACAGCTAAAGTTACTACTAATCCTGGTGAAACCTTCATCGATCAAATGATAAAGATGGTGGAGTCTTCAAAGCGGCCAAAGACTCCTAACGAAGTTGCGATAACAATAGTTCTGATTGGTTTAACCGCTATATTTACCATAATCATACTTGCACTTCTTGGCACGTCAATGACTCTTGGTCTTGGAGCGGACCTGTCAGTGCTTATAGCCCTCTACGTTTGCCTTCTTCCAACAACAATAGGCGCGCTTTTGCCAGCCATCGGCCTCTCGGGCATGTCCCGCCTCTATAAGAGCAAAATAATCGCAAAATCAGGTAGAGCTATAGAGACTTCAGGAGATGCAGACGTAGTGCTGCTTGATAAGACAGGAACAATTACAGTCGGCAATAGACAAGCCATAGAATTTATCGCGTTTGATCGCTTTACGGAAGAGGATGTGGGTGAGGCTGCTTTCCTGTCGTCATGGCATGATGACACTCCTGAAGGAAGAAGCATCCTCAAGCTCGCTTACGAGAAAGGGTTCGTGCCAAAAGAGCTAAACTCTCTTGCAGCTTGCGAAAAATATCCGTTCTCTGCTGTCACCCGAACAAGCGGAGTGAAAATAACACAAATGGGGCTCGTACTGCCTAAAGGCGGCAAAGCGATGGGCGAAAGAACACGAATTCGACGAAAAACCGCGTTATTAACCTGGGAAGAGCGAGCTACACCTCAAGAATCAGAACTGGAAATAATGAAAGGCGCTCCAGAATCGATTAAAAGCCTATCGACAAGCATTCCAAAAAATTACGATTTAGTTGTAGACGGTGTTTCCGCGGCTGGAGAAACTCCAATAGCCGTCGCAAGAAACGGCGTACCTATAGGAATAATCAGGTTAAAAGATGTTCTCAAGGAAGGCATCAGGGAAAAGATACAAGCCCTTAAAGTTATGGGAATCCGCCCTGTAATGATTACAGGCGATCAACCATTTACGGCAAGAAGTATTGCCACTGAGGTTGGAATCGACGAGTATGTTGCTCAAGCTAAGCCTGAAGACAAGTACAAAATAGCTAAGCGGGAGCAGGCTGAGAATAGGATTGTTGCTATGATTGGGGATGGGACTAATGATGCTCCTGCGCTTAGTGTTGCTGATGTTGGTTTGGCGATGAATTCTGGTACTGAGGCGGCTAAGGAGGCAGCTAACATGGTTGACTTGGAATCTAACCCAGCCAAAATAATCGAAGTTGTTATGCTTGGAAAACAACTGTTAATGACCCGGGGCGCAGTCACCGCTTTCAGCATCGCCAATGATGTATCAAAGTACTTTGCAATAATGCCTGTTATTTTCGCCGCTACTTTGCCAGAACTGGGTGCCTTAAACATACTGCAGTTAGGTGTTAAAAGTGCTGTGTTGTCTGCACTCATATTCAACGCGATAATAATTCCACTGTTAATTCCGCTTGCTATGCGAGGTGTCGCCTTTAAACCAACCAGTACAATGACGCTTTTCCTTAAGAACACTTTAATTTACGGTGTAGGCGGGATAATTGTGCCATTTATAGGCATTAAACTAATTGACATGCTCTTAGTCGGAGTATTTCACATTTAGAGGAATGCAAACATGACGAAACAGCAAAAAGAAAAATGGAACTTCAAACCTATTATAGGAATAACAGTGGCTTCATTCTTGATTTGCGGCATTTTTTACCCAATTTTCATCACAGGTATAGGTCAAGCTTTTTTCCCTTACCAAGCTAACGGTGAAATAGTTCAACTCAACGGGCAATCGGTTGGATCAAATCTAATAGTACAAAATTTCACATCTCCTCTTTTCTTTCAGCCGAGAAACGAAACAGCATCGCCGTCAGCATCAGGTGTAGACCCAGACATCACACTGCAGGACGCATATTCACAAGTTCCCAGAATAAGCAACGCCACAGGAATCTCAACCGACGAATTAAATAACATAGTGAATGAGAATCAGGAAGGGACATTTTGGATTTTCGGGAACCCGTACGTCAATGTAGTGAGAATTAATCTAGTATTAATAAAACAGTATCCAGACATTTACAAGGCATTCGACGGTTAATGGTTAATTCGCGTTCAAAAAAATTTTTACACCAATTTCAAACATTCTAGAATAGCATATTGAGATATAATTGACGAATTTTCACTCTATTGTCATGTTTTTAACCAATTGTTAATGAAAAATACAAATTTATCGACACCAGAGACAACAAGATATAAATATGTCGAACTCCGTCCAGTATGGAAAGATGAACATTATGCCAAAATTGTTGGCTTTCGTAGATATATTCGTTGAATCTCCAGAAATGGACATTGTATTAGAGTCGCTTTCCAAATTGAAAAATCTGGAAGAACTCTATGAGGTAACTGGAGAATTTGATATTGTAACTATGGTTTCTGCATCAGATATTGAAGAATTTAGAGACATTCTGAAAAATAAGATAATGAAAATAAAAGGAGTAAAAAGTACCGTAAGCTCAATTGTTCTTAAAGCTCATAAAGGGCCAAAGTGTCTTTAATGAAAATCATTAAAAGGATCTCCTTGCAAAACTAAAAATTTTTCCACCTTTCTTTGCTTTCGACACAATTCTTGACACAATCGAAGCTAAAAAAGGCTGAAAAGGTTTTTGGCTGCAATTACATGGGTGATAGCACAATGGACGTTTCTGTTTTGATTACGTTTGGGTCTTTTTCGATTATTTTGTAAACTATTTGGTTGATCTTTTCAAGTTCTTGAGCTTCGAGAACGACGATTGCGTCATATCGACCGAAAATTGCGTCTGCAGTAATGTTTTCTTTTACTTTAGTTTTTATTCTCTCAACAACTTCCAAGGATGTTCCAGGCTTGGTGCTTAAGAGTATGTAAGCTTTCATTCTTATTCACTTTCCTTTTTGTTTTGTTACTTTAGACTCGTTGAGGAAAAATCAACATATAAACTTTTTTTAGACATATGTTTAACTATTAAGAAGAATTATGAACAAATCATAATCATCTTTAAATTTACCCGAGCATACAACTAGTCTAAGCATAAAGAAGGTAGAAATATGTTTGGACTAATTGATGCAGCTTCTGTAGTTGTAATCGTTGTTTCATTCGCAGTCGTGTTGTATGGTATTCGATTGGAGCTTAGAACCAAGACATAAAAAACAATAGCAAACAATAATTACCGTTTTATCTGTTTGTTGTTTCTATATCAGTAATTCAATAAGTTTATTGAGCTTTAAGGAAGAAACAGAGCTTCCGAGATGCAACCACAAGACATAAATATCGTTTATCTGCATCTTCGCGTTTGCTGAATGAAGAAATAAGGCTTGTAGCAACAGAATGTTAATATTTTTCGCTGATAAGAAGTCAGGGTCAAGAAAGTGACGCAAAATGAGTTTTGGAAATCCATTAAAGAATTTTGACGCCATCGAAGAAGTGGTAGTTATATGTACGATAGTTATCGTTCTTTTTACATTTTTCTTCTTGAACATAGATTTGATTTTTAAGTTGGGCATTGCAGTGGCGGCTTTTAGCATCATGTTCCTATCAGTTTTGGCCTCTGAGATAACAAAGCAAATTAAAGAAGCTAAACGGTCCTCTTAGAGAAACTTTCCTCACTTTCACATTGCCAAATTTTCGCCTTGCAAAGTTTTTATTAAGTCATCAAAGCAAGCTATTTCTAGATTTTAATAGTCGCCTGGTTTTTTGGGTTCGTGCATGATTCTAGGGTTTTCTTACATCTCTTCCTCTGATAAAGGATAGCACGCCTGCGATTATAAGAATGATTATGGATGCGTAGAATGCGTGATCTATCCCGTAAATGAAGGCTTGGCTCACTCCACCAGTAAGCTTGGTTGTTCCAACGAACACTTCAAAAGCTACTTGCCTGGGTATTGAGGCTGCCGCGACCGAGATGGTCAAGACATAGCTTCCGACTAATCCAATGTTTTGTACGGTCCGAAGTAAACCTGAGATGCTGCCAAATGAACCAGTTCTTGCATTTGCCATGACAGCGCTGTTGTTAGCTGGGAAGAACATAGAGGTTCCTAAACCCGAGACAGCTGAGGCAATAAGCACGATGTAAAGCGGTGATTCAGTACCCAACGTAAGATAAATCAATATGGCCAACGCCAGGAAGAATATGCCCGTTGTAGCTATTCCTCTTGAGCCGTACTTGTCTGAAGCTCTGCCCATTATTGGGCCCAAGAAGCTGCCGGCTACGTATCCAGGTACCAGCAGTAGCGAGGCATTAAGCGGCGAAAGGGCTCTTATGCCTTGTAAGTACATGATAACCAAGAACACTACAGAAAAATAACCTACGCTTGTGAAGAAGGCAGACAATATTGCATTACGTAGGACCCTGCTCTTGAAAGCCTCGTAATCAATCAGGGAGTTTTTAATTCTTCGATCGTACCAGAAGAAGATGGGCAATAACACTGCTCCAATGACTGTCAAGAAAATATTCGTTGCGCTTAGTCCTTCAGCAGCGAAATCTATCAATCCGAAAGATATCAATGTCAAGCCTGAAGCAAGTAGCCCCATGCCTACTAGGTTAAGCTTAGCGGGTGTTCTGCCAGCATCTTTGAGGTACTTTGATCCAGCTATGACGGCGATTATTCCAATCGGGATGTTTATGAAGAAAATGTACTGCCAGCTGGCGTAAGTAGTGATTACCCCGCCAAGAATTATGCCAAGCATCGCTCCGCTAGTGAAGCCAAGGGAGTTAAAGCCGTATGCTCGACCGCGTTTTTCTCTTGGGAAATAGTCTGCTATTATTGCTCCACTGGTGGCTTGCATAACGGCTCCTCCTAATGCTTGGAATGCTCTAAAAGATATTAATAAGTAAATGTTAGATGAGAACCCGCAAAGCGCTGAGCCAATAGTGAAAATCACGAAGCCTAAATTGAATATTCGGCTCCTCCCATAGATATCTCCAACCCTGCCCATTTGCGTAGTCGCTACAGCGATGACCAGAAGATAAGCGAGAATTATCCATATCGAAGTTGCAAGGTCAGAGTTTAGGCTACTGCTTATCGTTGGAAATGCAAGGAGCACGATGGTGCTGTCGAGTGCCCCCATCATGGTGCCTAACATTACGATGCCTAAAACTGTGTTACTATGAGTTAGAGTAATCGTTGATTTGTTGGCTTGCTCTACCATTCAACATCACCTTATTCTTTTTGAAGCAGCGACGAATTTTTCAAGTTTTTCGCTACATATTTACTGCTTGCTATTTAAGACTTGCTTATGCATGCAAATTAAGGATTCAACTATACGTGGTTGCTATTGGTAGGGCTTTTTTTTAAAAAAAGCCGGTTGAATTGAGGGTGAGTATTTGATTACTCTTCGTGTTTTGGTACTTTTGCAAATCCACCCTATTGAACCGTAATTAGTTTTCATTGCACTTTCTGAAGAGTTTTGATAAGTCTGCTTACATCAAAGCCTTTTAGTTTTGCCTGTTCCACTAATTGTGCGTAAAGCTTGTCATCCATTTGAGGGGTCCTGCTGAGTATCCAAAGGTACCTGCGGTTGGGTGTGCCCACCACAGCATAATCATAATCTTTACCTAGATTTATAATCCAATAGTCACCGTAGAACGGCCAAAAAAACGTTACTTTAAGTTTTGCATTCGACTTATCAACTACTTTTGCTTTCCCCTTTGAATGCTTTGACTTGCCATTTTTTATGCATTGATTAAGCACGGATACACTGCCATTTTTCATTAATGTGTACGTAGCAATGGTTTCATTGCAGCCTTCTTGGAATTTGGCTGGGAGATGTGCTATTTCATACCATTTGCCTAAATATTTTTCAAGCTCAACATGCGATACAACTTCAAGTGACAAAACAAACCACAATATCCACAAAGCATAGCGTTAATTTATAGCTTTCTTGGAAGTTCGCAAACCCTTCTCATTTTAACGTAAGTCTGTAATTTTTTCTTGAAGGCAAAAGTTTGGCTCATGAACGCATTTTTGAAAAATGAAGTGTATCGAGAAAGCTGAGCTTAACTGAAACGGCGGGTTTAGACTGCCTCAATCGAGTCCCATAGTACGCCGACTTGCATTTGTTTGTTTTGATTTTTTAGCTCCTGTACCTCTTTGAAGAGTTCAAGTGCCTGCGTATACTGCTCATTGTATTTTGCTATTGTGATCTGCATGTTTTTTGACCATTCAAGGGTGTGTGGATAGTAGGGGACTATTCTTTGGCCGTTTGTGGAATCAAACCAAAATTCCGGAAACACCATCGAGTTTCCTTGGGTTGTAACGTTGTAGCCGAATGCTTCCAGAACTGCTCCTAAACTTCCTAAAATATGTCTGACTGCCCGGTCAAGAATTTCAGGGTACTTGTTGCCAGCCTGAGTGTATAAAGAGACTGAGCATATCGCTTTGGGTCTTTTGTGCCACCACAATTCAGGATTAGACAACTCAAATTCGACGATGTCATTAGCGCCTTTTATAAGCTCGTTAACTCTAACTTTCATGAAGTAAAGTCTCTTTTCACTCATTTTCGAGGTTACTTCAATAAATTTAGTGACGTAAAGTCTAGCAGTTTTTTCATACCATTCTTTGGCGAAATCAACTGTTTCCTGTGCGAATTCAAGGCGAAGATTTTCCATTCTAGAATAAAACGAGAGAAGCGCTTCTTCTTTGTTCTGACTTAATGCATCTAGTTTTTCTTCGCTCATGTCTAATTCCTTCGGTTTTTTGCGGTTTAATATATAGTGAGAGGTTGACACTTTAAGCTGGTAAAAAGTTTTGTACAGACTCTAAATGACACTATAAATCATTTATTTTTTGAGACTTAACTTGTTCGACGGTTAAATTTGTTTATTTTCTGCGTTTTCATCTATGATTTTGCTGTCATTTAAAAGACTCTTCACACTTTTCTTGCGGAACAAAACTTTTTTGCCTGCATATCCTTCGCTTTTTGCCTATTGAAAATGGCTGTTTTCAGGGTTTCTAAAACATAGAGTAAGACCAAATACGCGAGTACTTAACTCTAATTATTCGGCGATAAGTTCAAGCTGAAAATGGAAAGATTTTGATAGAAAACCTAAATAGCATTTTACTGTTAAAAAAACAAGATAACGTACTTACGGTTGGCATTAGCTTGGATAAGCCGCATTATGGTAGCTGGTTTTCAAAGAGAATAATTTCTCTTCCAATAATACTTGTACTCGTATTTTCAGCGCTTGCTATTTTTTCTTGGGTTTTTATTTTGTTTTCAGCGGCGCTTTTCTGTTTCTTGTATACGTTATCTATGTTTACTTTTTGCTTTCTTCTTATGGTAAGGATGTGCAGAGTAGAATTTGGGATTTGGTTGTTGCTAACTTAGATTGGGCTGGCCAACGTAAAGCTTTAGACGTAGGATGTGGAAATGGCGCTTTAACCATTAAACTGGCTTAAAAGTATCCTCAAGCAAGTTTAGTGGGAGTTGATTACTGGGGGAAGAATTGGGTTTTTCAAAAAATGTTTGTGAAAACAATGCTATTTTGGAAAACGTCAATGCTCAAATCACTTTTCAGCAGGCGAGCGCTTCCAACTTGCCATTTGACGATGAGGTTTTCGATGCTGCTGTAAGTAACCTCGTTTTTCACGAAGTTAAAGATCAAAAAGACAAAATGGCCTTAATCAAAGAAGCATTTCGCGTTGTTAAGAAGGGTGGCAGTTTCGCTTTTCAGGATCTTTTTTTGCTAAAGCGGCTTTATGGCAGTTCAGAAGAACTGGTGAAAACTATTCAAAGTTGGGGTATAACAAAAGTGGAGTTCAAATTAACAAGGGATGAACCGTTTATTTCGACAGCGTTACAGCTGCCTTCCATATTAGGAGCCATGGGCCTAATTAAAGGAGGAAAATAATCAATAATTCATTACAAGCTTTAAGCTGCAGAGGAATTTGAGTTTGGAAAGACTGTTTTTTCCCAGAATTTGGAATCGTGTGCACTTTGCGTTTATATTAACGCTAAATATTACTTATTTGTAGAAGAGTAATCGATGTGAATGCGTCTTTTGGTTCAGTCGAGATTTTCGGGCATGAGTATGAAGAAGACATAGTATTACATGTTGACGGTCGCATAACAAATCGGAAAAAGAAGAAATCTAAGGGTTTTAAGAAGGTTTATGGTCATACTCCTCTGTCGGAAAAAGAGCTAGGGTTTCTTAAGGATGAAAAGCCTGAAGTTGTTTATGTTGGAACTGGTTACGAAAATGGATTGCCGATAACGGAAAAAGCGAAGAAAATGTTGAGTAAATTCAAGACGTCTACGATGGCGACGCCTCTTATCGTGGATAAGATTGAGCGTGAAAAGAGAACAATGGTTGCAATCCTTCACGTAACCTGCTAGAGGTTCAGAGCAAGGTCTCCATAGGTTCTAACAATCCCTTATACTGACAAAAGTCTTTTTTCTCCAATGACTTGATAGCTCTGTAACACTCATTTCTAGTAGCAAACTCGTAAACATTTCCATCCTTGTCGCCCAAACATCCCGCTGCATGAAGCAACTTTCCATTAGAATCCCTGAAAACAACTCTAATTCTCCAAGTCATCCAGTTACACCAATCATCGTATTTTATTTGAAACAATTAAAACTTAACTTTTTAGGGTAATAAATTGTAGAAATAATCCTTCTTCATATCAAATTTACCAAAAAGTGCTTCGGTCTAGGTCTATATTCGGGTTTTAACTCAAAAACACAATTTTCATTTATCTGTTAATCGGTGCTTGTTTTATACACGACGAAGTTTTCCCCTTTCTTGGTTCTAAAGTTATCCTTGTGATGCTTGTGAAAAGCCATTTGTGGTGGTCATATAAAATTAATAATTATAAAATTTTAACGGCATTGATCAGCTGAATTCTTCACAAATCAAAAGATAAAATAAATTGCCCAAACTCTGGCGGCAAAAACGGTATTAACTCAAGAAACTGCAAAATAAAACGGGGGCTCTAGTACATATCTGCTCAAGTTCAGAACTATATTACGATGTCGGATGGATTTGCCCTATTTTATTGGCAATGGAAAGTCACTGACGAAGCTCAGAGAGTCGTTGTATGTGTGCATGGTTTAGGAGTAAATTCGGAATTCTTTGAGAACTTGGGAAAGGCTCTGGCAAAGGATAAAATCGAAGTTTATGCCCAGGATCTTCGAGGTTTCGGAAATTCGGTGGAAAAAGGGTTGGAAAGGGGGAGATACAAGCAATTTCAAGAGACATATGCAAGATTTAAGTGAAGCAGTAACTTTCATTCACGAAAAGCACCAAAATAAGAAAGTGTTCCTGCTTGGTCACAGCTTGGGCTGTTGCTATGCACTCTGGTATACCGCAAACAACCAAGCTTCTCTTGATGGCGTAGTATTAGCCGCGCCACCTATACAATATGCCACAAAAACGCCCGTAGGGTTGGTAATCAAAGGTCTGTTTTTACTACTGTTCGCTCCCAAAAAGGTGTTGCGTGGCGACCAGGAAATGCCACAAGCTTTCAAAAACAGTGACGAATTCAAACTTCTCAATGAAAACCCATTAAACGCCCATGGACAGAGCGCACGTTACATTATTCGCTGCGTAGGACCTTTACAAAAAACGCCTTGAAAAATGCGTCAAGAACACAAACACCGACTCTGATTATTCAAGGCGAGACAGATATCCATGTACTGCCAGAAGGCGCAAAAAAACTCCTTGACAGCTTGGCGTCAAAGGACAAAACTCTAAAGACCTTCAAGATGCGGATTATAGGTTTTATCATGTCTTTTTCCCAAAATCCCATTTTCCTGACGACCCAGAAAAGAGAAGACAGGTGACTGATGCAGTAGGCGATTGGATCAACAACCATTGATACCAAAATACTGCTTGTCACGAAGAAGGACTAAGTTCGTTGTTCTTTTTCCCACTAGTATAGAAACAGGTCTCTAACCCAATTCAGAAGTTAATTGGTGCTCCGGCCGGGATTCGGACCCGGGTCTTCGGCTCGAAAGGCCGGAATACTTGACCGGACTATACTACCGGAGCACTGGTATATACTACAAATTTCTTCAAGGAGATATGTTTGATGGCTAATAAAACTTTACTACAGCAATACCAACAACAAGCATACATATTACATGATGACTATTAAGCGAGGCCTGAAGATACAGCAAAAATAGCAGCTACACTAACTAAAATGAAAAGCCGACACTTAGAGAGCACAATATTAGCCTGACAAATAGCCGACTTTGTGAACTTAAGTGCAAAATGCAATTTATCATTTGCGTGCGCCTGACCTGACAATTTGGAAGGGTTGGCGCTGGAGAAGTTGGGCGCTAGTTGGGATAAGGTTTATATGTTAATTTGTTACTATCACAAGTAGTAGCTGACTTTAGGAAAGTAAAACAAATGCTTCCCCCACCAAAAGAACAAACAAACCACAAACTTGCCATATTCCTCATATGCATAATCCTAATAGCTGCACTAGCAACCGCCTTATCAGCAGAAGTATACCTAATCATAACTCAAAACAACCAAAAAGCCACATTCGGAAACGCGACTGCCTCACCTGATGAAGCACAGACTAACACCACGCTTTCACAAATTTATCAACAAGCATCACCATCAATAGTAGTAATCCAAGACATCCAAACTGAAACAGAAGATGAGGGGTTTGGATACACAACTCAAGAACAAGTGCAGGTTCAAGGCTCCGGATTCATCTACAACCTTACAGGAACAATGATCGTAATCACAAACAATCACGTAATAGACGAGTACAGCGCCGCCCAAAACATTGAAGTAACCTTCCAAGATGGCAACACCTACACCAGCACAGTCCTCGGCTCAGATCCTTACTCAGACCTAGCTGTCCTTTCAACTGCCAACATAAATCAAAGTGAGCTTGTTCCTATTCAAATCACCACCTCTTCAACACTGCAAGTAGGCGATGATGTGATAGCAATCGGCAGCCCATACGGATTATCAGGCTCCATGACCACAGGCATAGTTAGCGCATTGAATCGAACAATCATTGAGGACACTGCGGGCGATTACGAAATAGCTGACATCATCCAAACCAGCACTCCTATAAACCCAGGCAATTCAGGTGGACCTCTGCTAAACAGTGCTGGTCAAGTTATCGGCATAACAACGGCTATAGTTTCGGACTCCCAAGGATTAGGCTTCGCAATCCCCTCAGATACAATACTCAGAGAAGTGTCGGATTTGGCAAACGGCGAACCATATTATCATCCATACCTCGGGATTGAAGGCACTGACATGACCTATGACATAGCCCAACAAACTGACGCAAGCGTGACCTATGGCGTCCTAATTGAAGGGGTAAACAGTACAGGACCAGCAGCAAATAAACTTGAAGCAGGCACAACAGAGTCAACAATAGACGGCTCAACTGTTTATACAGGTGGCGACATCATTACAGCGATTAATGGGACTAGAATCAGAAGCATGGACGATCTGTCATCGTACCTTGAAGAATACACAAAGCCTAACGACGTCATCAACATAACATTTGTAACCGATAACAAAAGCAGCACCCAAAGTGTGGTACAAGTAACATTAGGTGAACGACCCCTTGCAAGCAGTTAAAACGCAAAGCCGTATCATGGCATGGCAAGTTCCATTTTTTTAAATACAGCAGATAGCTTCCAGTTTCAAAACATTAAAGAGCTACTATTGACGATAGCGCGCGTAGACGATCGCAAACCTAACCAGCAAAAAACGGAAAACAATCATAAAAAACAACTTTTATAAGCTTGCAGTCGATTGAGTCTGGGTAATCGTTTCGGTAATCGTTTCCTTCGTCTTTACAAACTGGGCATTTTATTTTCCTTTTATTCACCAAACCATTTAATGAACCACTGTTCTCTTAGTTTGTTTCTTTCATCCATGGCGTCGCACGTTGCTTTCCAATCAGGGTTTCCGTCTACTTTATCAACCCATTTCTCGATAAATGGTGGCATTTCATTTTTTACTTCATCTAAAATTTGTTTTATTTTAGCATTCACAAGTTCAGGAGTATTGCAACCTTTATAAGATAATTGTTCAATTGGAATTAATTCGTCATATAATCTGCCTTTATTCATGTTTTTTATGCCTCTTTTTCAAATCCTTCTTCTTTTCAATCGTTCCATCTTTGGTTTTATCATAGGTAGATTTCGGTCAACAAACTGGGCCTTCAACTTTCATGCGTTCAATCCCTTTTTAAAATAATCAGCAATGTTTATTCGATAACCACAATACGAGCAGAACCATCCTACATTATGAGTGAATCTGAATTCATTTTCCTTGCATTTGGGACATTTTATAGCACTGTACCCAGTTTCATTATTTGAATCCACTAATTTTACTTTCCTTTCTTTTCAGCTATATCTAAAAGTCTAGAAATTATTTGGTCTATAGTTTCTGACTTCTTGCCAAAATCTAAAAGTCTTTTATGGACTTCTGGACTTATTTTCAACGTCTTGTTAAGTCTTCTTGTTTCGCTCACTTCTAACCCTGTACTATTGCATAGTATTTAGTAGTACTATATATGCCTGCCTGCAAAAACAAAAATTTCTAAGTTGCAGTCTCCTTATCCCCAACCAAAAATACGCAACAAGCCACAATTTCAAAAGAGCCCATTAGTGTGTTATTAAATAATCAAAAGACATATTGGTGCAAACATACAACAACAAACAAAGAAATAGGCTAGACAATCTAGCCAGTTCAAAACTATCAACATAAATAATAAATAACTTATAAAAGAACCATTAACATGCCTATATAGTTGATTCCTATTATAATATCGCACTTCTACTTACTGGAATTGTTTTTAGGAGGTGAAATAATATGGACAAAAGATGCACATATTGCAACAATACTTTTAGCGAGGAAGACATGGCAAGTCACATACAAACGAAGCATAGTTTAGACCACCCGAAAGCTTAATTCCTCAAAAAAAATTAAGGAGTGCGCTGATTGTTTGTTTATTTGACCAAGCAATCTGACACTTTAAGAACTCTATAAATAGAAAGGTGATAGGTTTTTTGTCATTATACCATTCTGTTTTATCGCTTCAAACACTTATCTCCTAACTCACTCAATCTCTGGCTCCAATAATACTTAACGAAAACGCTAGGATTAATTCATCCTTGACAAAGATTAACCTCAGCTTCCAGAATACCCTTTTCTAAACACTTTGTACCGTAAATAATCACGCAATTCATCGACGCAATTTAAGTTTACATCGTTTACGCTTCTTGCTTAATGCATTTCCGTTATCAAAATATCTCTTTGAATAGCATAAAAGCATTTTATCGTAAGTGGAGCATACTTGGCAGTTAACCAACTGGAAAATTCTTTCAGTCAACACTAACATTAAATAAATGTCGTGTATCAGAATTGAAGGTAGTATTGTGCGGTTGTAGTCTAGTTTGGTAGGACATCAAAGTAACGCTTCATTAACGTTACCATGCAAGCTTCCCAAGCTGACGACCCGGGTTCAAATCCCGGTAACCGCACCATCTTTTCCCTAAAGATGCTTGCGCGCTAACCTTATAATTTCTTCATGATTTTTTTAAATCTTCCCAAAGGTTGGTCGGATTAAATTTTAATCCCCAAACAAACCTGCACATAACCCTTCTCCTTCTCCCACTGTCTCAACACACGTCCACAACAACAACTACATCACAACACGACGATGGCTTGATGGTACAATACTTATCCAGTTGTTTTTCGGTTAAACGGCTAACCGGCGAAGTTGGAGCGAACTTGCGTCCATTAACGAAACTATTCTGCTTCAAGAAATATGACTTATAAAAGAGCAGATTAATAATTCAGTTTGCAGGGTAGCGCATGGTTAATAGACACCATAAACAGCGCGTGTGCAAAGAAACATGTTGGGATACTTCCACACCCGTGCTTGTCTTTGATTCAGATGACCGTTTAAGCCTCGGCATAGCACGTAGTCTAGGTCGTCTCGGCATAACTATTTATGGACTAAATCGAGAACCAAAAAACCCATGCATTAACTCAAAATACTACAAAAAAATGTTTTTTCTGCCGAAAAACCGTTACGAAAAAAACGAATTGTTAACGTATCTTACAAAAATCGGAGAGGAAATCGGAAAAAAGGCTCTTTTATTATGCACAACAGATCAAAATGTTAGTTTAATTGCGAAATATAGTGAAGAATTAGAAAAATACTTCTACTTTCATAGGCTTCCCTATGATTTTATCCAATCCATCATCAGTAAGAAACAAATGTATAATCTTGCCAAAGAATATGGTATTTCATCTCCACTAACTTTCTTTCTTAGCTCGAGAAAAATACTTGAGGAACACATAAGGGAATTGAATTTTCCAGTTGTTCTTAAACCAAATGAATCTAAAAATGAAATAAATGGCAAAAAGTTCTTTTTGACTAAAACAAGAGCCGACCTGTTAGACTTTTACAATCGGCATGAAGCTGCCTTAAATGGAAATTACATAGTTCAAGAATACTTTGCTAGTCCTCACAGTACCTTTTGGATGTTTGATGGGTATTTCAATAATGAATCTCAATGTTTGTTCGGCTCTACTGGATTTAAAGTGCGTCAATCACCTTTTGACGGTGGTGCGACATCTCTAGGCGCTTGTTTGAATAATGAAGAACTTGCCTCCTTGTCAAAGCAACTCATGAAAAATCTAAAATACAAAGGAATAGTTGACATTGATTTCGTGTTTGACCGCACAGATCACACGTATAAAATTCTCGATATGAATCCTCGTATTGGCGCAACATTCAGACTTTTTACAGGAACCAATGGTCTAGATGTTGTTCGTGCTGAATACTTAGACTTAACAGGCCAAACTGTTGAACAAAGTTATGTATCAGACGGCAGAAAATGGTTTTTAGAAAACTTCGACTTCTTTTCAAGCGCAAGTGGTTATCTTCGAGGCGCACTCACAGCAAGTCAATGGCTTAAATCTCTTAACGGAGTTCAAGAAGCAGCTTGGTTTGCAATCGATGACCTTTTCCCCTTTTTCGCCATGTCAAATTCACAGGTCAAAAAAATCATTAAAGAGCGATGGTGGATAGGAATGTTCGGACATCAAAAAGCACTCGCAGCGAATTAGAAAGCACAAAAAAGATAAAACAGAGCGAGATGACAAGCCTATTGACGACTCAATATCAATTTAAAACTCTAAAAAATATCGACCTGATTGGCAGAACGGCACTCAATTCCATTGCTGACGATGGCTTTTTCACTTATGAATATTTCAAAACTCTTGAAACCACAAAATCATCCCCCTTTAAGCCGTTTTATTTAGTTATATGCAATAAGGACAAAGTAGAAGCAATAGCACCTTACCTAATCGAGCCCTTCAACAACAAACAAACTTCACGTTTAGGCAGAATAATTAAGATTAGCGACACTTTGGGCTTTCTGTCAAATCGACAACTGAATTGTCATTCGCCAAATTCCTTCCATAGCCAGATCTTGCTTAAAGAAAAAGCATCTACCAAAAATTATCTAGATATTTTTCTAAAAAAGATCGATGATCTTTGCAAAATACAAAGAATCCCATTTAGTTGCTTTCCATATGTCTCTGAGTTCGACAAAGCCTTGATATCAAATCTTCAAGACTTCGGATATCTTAACCACCATTTCTTAAAAACTTGGTATCTTGACATTCAATGGAGTGAATTCGATGAATATTTAGGAGGATTTAATCACAAGACAAGAAATATTATCAAAAGGGAAATCAAAAACTGTCAAGACAGCGGCGTGACAGTTTCAGAAGAAAAAGATTTCGAGGCACTCTCAGAAAAGCTTTCCACTTTATATTCTAATCTTTTTTCAAAATATACTAGCGACGCTAAGAGCCCTTATGATCCACTTTTTTTTCAAATGCTAAGTGAACATGCAAAAGATAAAACAAAAGTATTCATAGCACAAAAAGCCGATACATTAGTTGGCTTCTCGCTATCTTTACAGCATAAAGAAACTCTTGATGTTTATTTTTGCGGCTTTGATTATGCAAGTTTAGGAAAGACGGATTTTGTGTACTTTAATTTAGTCTATTATGAGCCAATAAAATTAGCAATTCAAAGAAGATTAAAAAGAATTCATTTTAGAATAGGTTCAGAGAAGGCGAAAATAGAGCGTGGATGCAAATCTGAAAAAACCTATTACTTTCTTAAATGCCAAGATAGTCTCCTTAAGGGATTAATCAATTTCTACTTAAAGAAGGTAAAATGATGTTCTATCAAGTTAGTTTGTAGTGTATTACATTACATTTGTAGTGTGCCTCAAAATGAATCGTAATTTAAAAAGTTAATCGATTTCAGACAGCTAAGCTAAAGAAACTTAAAGCAAAAGAAACGATGTGTAAAAAAGAAAGAATTATGCTTTGATGGCTGCTTTGGCAGCTTTCTGCAATATTTCAACTTTGTCAGTTTTTTCCCATGGGAAATCAGAATCTTCTCTTCCGAAATGACCAAAAACTGCTGTTTTCTTGTATATCGGTCTCAACAGATTCAGCTGATCAATAATAGCCTTAGGTCGCATGTCAAAGTTTATCTTAACCAATTCAAGTAGTTGCTCATCAGGCAGTTTCCCAGTTTCATAAGTGTTGACTAAGACTGAAATTGGCTGTGCAACGCCGATAGCGTAAGAGATTTGAATTTCGCATTGCTCAGCTAATCCAGCGGCGACAATGTTTTTTGCAATGTATCTTGCCATGTAGCAGCCTGAACGGTCGACTTTGGATGGGTCTTTGCCGCTGAAGCATCCGCCGCCGTGGCTTCCAACGCCGCCGTAAGTGTCAACGATAATTTTTCTTCCTGTTAACCCTGAATCTGCTAGTGTTCCACCGATTACAAATCTTCCTGTGCCGTTAATAACGTATTTTATGTCTGAGCTTAGCATTTCAGCAGGAATAACTTTCTTTATTACCTGCTCAATTATGTCTTTTCTTAACTTTTCGTCCTCGATGTTTCCGTTATTTTGAGCAGCAATAACCACGGTTCTTACGCATTTAGGTTTACCCTCATCATACTCTACTGTAACCTGACTCTTGCAATCAGCACGTAAATAAGGCAAAATACCCTGCTTTCTACAATCTGCCAAACGCTTAACCAGTTTATGAGAAAGCATAATTGGCAGAGGCATCAACTCTTTAGTCTCATTAGTAGCGTAGCCAAAAACCATTCCTTGATCTCCTGCTCCCTGCTCATGTCCAGCTGATTCATTAACACCCTGTGCAATGTCCGGCGACTGCTCAGTTAAGGAAACCAGTATTCCACAAGTTTCCCAGTCTAAACCATCCTTAGAGTTGTCAAGCCCGATTCCTTTCAAAGTTTCTCTAACAATTTTTGGAATATTGACATATGTTGAAGTGGTTATTTGGCCTGTAATCATTACTGTTCCCTGCATCACCAGAGTTTCGCAGTCAACGCGTGCTTTTGGATCGCTTGAAAATATAGCGTCTAGGATGCTGTCAGATATTTGATCTGCAACTTTATCAGGATGTCCTTCTCCGACTGATTCAGAAGTAAACAAGTATTTTCCATTTCTCTTCATGAGTATCCTTCGGTTTTTATTTCACTACGAAAAATGTAACTTGAAGCTTTTCTTAAAAGGTTTTCTGCGCTAACAAGCTATTTGAATACCACACGAAACAAGTATCTTGTTATCTGTTAAGTATCTGTTAAGTATGCTTACTTGCATGTAGCTTGGTTCTGCAATAAATGTGTAAAATATTTTTCTGGCGCGTAGCTTCGGATTTGGCTTTAAAAATTTTGAATCAAAAATCAATTACAAAACGTATTCGAAGTAGACAAAATTAGATCTTTATGGCTTCGTAAACTGCTTCTATTGTGATTCCACCAACATTTGTGTTTAGGTTTACGAGAATGTTGCTGTCAGCAGGATAATTGCTTGATTGGATTGGTGATTTACTTCCAGAAAAGCCTTGAGTGTCTTGTAAGCTTGTGCTTCCAATGTTTGTGCTATAAGTGATTTTTGCTCCGACATCGCCGTTAATTACCATGTTAAGGTTAATTGAACCTGTTGTAGTGGCAGCGTTAACTTGAATATTGCCTGAAAGTTCCTTGAGTTCAGTTGTGTTCAAATTCACTGAACCCGTTGTTGACTGAAGACTAATTGTGATGTTTCCTGAAATACTTGGCTGGTTCATTAGTAAAGATACACTTCCAGTGGTCGTCGTTATTGAGACGTCACCAGCGACGGTTACATTTTTTCCTAAGGTTGCTTGAGTGCTGCCTGTTGTTGTCGATAGATCCAGATTTTTAATAGCCGTTGGAGTTTCAGCATCAATTGAAATTTGCCCGACGTCTGAGCCAACTTTAAGATCCATTGTTACATTAGGGTCAATGTAAATATTGCATGTTACTTGAACATCGTCAAAGAAAGGCAAGCTATCAGAAATCGACGCGTTGACCGTTAGCACATTATTCACAGTGCTATTAGCAAAAGAAACAGTGATAGCATTAGCTGTCCCTAAGGTGTTTGTTGATCCAGTGGCTGAAACGTTCATAAGCAATGTCTCGCCCGTTGAGTTCGTCAGGATAACATTTACATCAGCAGTGTCGGCTTGAAAATTCAGATTTAGCTGATTAACGTTTGGCTGAGACAGTTCATTTGTTTGGTTAAAATTCACTGGCGAAAAAGGAACAAACGCTATTGCGCTAAAAACCAATGCGCAAATTACTACTCCTATTAGGATTAAAACAGGCAATAGATAATTTCTTCTCGCAACTCTGGGAACTTCATACGTTCCTGTTAAGGGAATTACTTTTGTCCCACAATGATAACAGTATTTTGCGTCATCTCGCAACTTGGCGCCGCAATTTCTGCAATAAGGCATCGTTAAACCTCAAGTTACGGGGTATTGCTGACTTTATTATTTAAGCGTTACCAAAGAGACCCGTAAAAGAGCTTACTGCTATACTCAGCAATTGGTAAAAAGCAGAAGTTGGCAACAAAATAATCCCTGACAAATTCTTCTTCCAAAGCAGCGTCATTCCCAATTTTAACACGCTAATTAATGTGCAAAGTCTCGGTGATTATGATTGATTAGCCAAGAATAGTAACGTCAAATGAGTTTTTAGAACCCAATAATAGCAATTTTAATAAGGTTGCTACTAAACGAATTGTTTGTGGTATAGTTTGCCTGAAAAAGTTTTGGTCACGTCCGCTTGGCCCTACATTAACGTGACACCGCACCTTGGCAACTTAGTTGGGTCAGTTTTGTCCGCTGATGTTGCAGCCCGATATTACAGAATGCGAGGTGATGATGTTCTTATGGTTAGCGGTTCAGATACCCATGGCACGCCCATTGAGGTTGAAGCGTTAAGACAGCATATTACGCCTAAAGAATTAACTGACAGAAACCATGCACGGGTCACTAAATTATTCAAAGAATGGGGTGCCTCCTTTGACAATTACACCACCACTGAAAGTCCAGTTCACAAAGAGTTTGTACGGAAAATCCTGCTTGAAATTCAAAAGAACGGCTACATATTCCCGCAGGATACAAAGATGCTTTACTGCGAAAAAGATCATCGTTTTCTGCCTGACCGATTCGTTGAAGGCAAATGCCCATACTGCGGTTATGAAAAAGCCCGCGGAGACCAATGCGACCGCTGCGGCAAACTTTTAGAGCCAACTTTGCTTGTTGAGCCTTATTGTGTTATCTGCAAGAGTTCGCCGGTGCAAAAAACTACCCGACACTGGTACATTGACCTCTCTAAACTCTCCGAGCCGTTAAACCAGTACTTAAGAGATAACCAGCATCTTCCTTCAAACGTTAAAAATTTTAGTTTAAACTGGATAAAAGAAGGCTTAAAACCCCGAGCAGTAACTCGCGATGTAGAATGGGGAATTCCAGCGCCTTTTGAAGGAGCCCAGGGCAAAACCATTTACGTTTGGGTAGATGCTGTTTTAGGTTACGTTTCAGCCACTATCGAGCAGTGTCAACGTCTTGGTCAACCTGAGAAATGGCGGGAATTCTGGTTTAACAAGGACGCTAAAACTTTGTACTTTGTTGGTAAAGATAACATTCCTTTTCACACAATTATTCTTCCTGCTTTGCTCTTGGCTTCAGGTGAAGGCTACAATCTGCCTTGGACAGTTTCCGCAACTGAATTCTTGCAGTTTAAGGGTCAAAAAGCATCAAAAAGCCAAAGAATCGGTATATGGATAGACGAAGCCTTAGAAATGTTCCCTGTAGATTACTGGCGCTTCTTTCTCATCGCTACTCGACCAGAAAGCAAAGACACAAATTTCTCATGGGAAGCATTTACAGATAAAATCAACGCTGACCTAAATGACACTTTTGGAAACTTTATACACCGAACTCTTTCATTCATTAACTCAAAATTTAACAGCACAATTCCAACAGCAAGCAAACTGGACGACAATGACAAAAAAATATTCGAAGAATTAAAAGAAAAAGTCTCAAGCGTAGCCAAAGACCTTGAGGATTCGAACTTCCAATCAGCAACCAACACGTTAATCGCAATCAGTCGTCTTGGAAATCAGTATCTAAACGAGAAAGAACCCTGGAAGCTTTTGAAGACCGATAAGGAAAAAGCCGAATCAATATTCTACGTGGCAGCTCAAGTAGTGAAAGCCTGCACGGTTGTATGCGCACCTTTCATTCCTAACACTGCAGAACAACTATGGCAAATACTTAATCTTCCAGGAAGCGTCCACAAAGCCAGATTCAACGACGCATTAGAGCCTCTTCCAACAGGCCACAAAATAGGTGTTGCAAAACCTTTATTCCACAAAATTGAAGCTGACGAAAATAAACTGGATGAAATGCTAATGACGATAAGAGGTCAAACATCAAAAACATAAACAAATGAGGCTAAAAACATTGCCCGTCGTCGCCGACCTCCATGTGCACACGAATTATTCTTCAGATTCACTAATCACGCCGAAAGAACTAATTTTTTACGCGAAAAAGAACGGGTTAAACGCAGTAGCAGTAACAGACCACAATACAATTGAGGGCGCGCTTAAGATTGCTAAGGAAACAGATTTTCTCGTTATTCCAGGCATGGAGGTTTCAAGCGCAGACGGACATATAGTTGCTCTTAACCTTGAAACATTAATTCCACGAGGCTTAACTGCGCAAGAAACAGTGGACAGAATACATGAAGCAGGCGGATTAGCCGTTGCCTGTCACCCTTACGCTCTGTTCAAAGGAAGCCTTAACAAACATGTAACAAGCAAATTTGATGCAATCGAAACCATAAACGCTTCAGCCTTCCCATTTAACTACAGCAAGAGGAAAGCAACTGAAGTCGCAGAAAAACTTGGTCTTCCAACAGTCGGCGGCACTGACGCTCATTACGGACCAGCCATCGGCTGCGGGTACACTGTCATCGAAGCCGAGCCAAACCTTGAAGCCATAACTAAAGCAATCCTCAACAAAAAATGCACAGCTTACGGCAAACCAGTGCCATTCAAACTAAACTTTGAAAGAACAATAAAGCGCCTTCAAAATAAACGAAAGTAAATAATTCAAATATTATTCAAATCTTAAGCAACTTGCTTTTAGTGATATCTTGGATTCTATTCTCATTCCTCGTCGAATCCGACAAATCGTTTTATTGACTCAACAATCTCTTTCAAAGAATCGGCAGTCAAAGGCGGATCGTATGGGATTCTGAGTACTTCCCAACCATTCGCTTTCAGTAAGCCGTCAATTTCTTTATCTCTTTTTTCCGTTTTTTCTTTTGAATGAACTTGCAGTCCATCTAAGTAAACGGCTTTTTTCTTGTTAAGCCAACAGAAGTCTGGAATAGTTGACTTAAGGATAATTGTTTTTTGTGTAACCATGCCTCCAGTTAAGTCTGCAGCACTTAACGCTTTGAATAATTCAATTTCGGCATTGCTGACTTTAGGATGCATGCGATTTTTGTAACCCAACGCTAACTCACAAAAAACAGAATTACTATTTAATCCCTAATAATGTTAACAATTCTTTTCCAAAAGTAAGGCTTAGCGGATCGCAACTGTTCCCATAGATGAGGATCGAAAAAACAGCCCCGAAAGCGATCCCTGAATCCTCATCTTGGGAACTGCTGACCCGCCAAGCTGTTGGGTGTATCTCTTGGATGGCTATTTCTCTCGCAACATTAACAAAATCTTTTTCGGCTATAAATGGAGTTGTGGTTGTGCAAAGGCAACAACAAAGCAAATAACGAAAAAAGAAAAATTTTTTATTCTGCTATTACTTCCTTTTCATCGCTGGATATATTGGGCATAAAGTGAACGTTATCTTTTTTAGGTGGAGCAATCGTTCTCTTCTTATTCGATTGTTTTGCATTGTTCTTCACCGAGCATGTACAATGTCCATCCGATCAAGAAGATTATAGCAAGAAGTGGGAAAAGTAAGAAAAGCATTTTTCGTCGTCTCGGTTTGCCCTTATTTTTCGCCAAATGTTTGCACCGAATACACTTCAAAGATTTTGACGAAATAAGCTTTGTTTGCTTAGAATAAGTATTTGAAATACATATTAAAAAAAATAGAAAATTGTGCCAATTAAAAATGAAATTTAGCTTTCATCTTTTTTCTCTTGCGCTGGAATTAATGGGTATTCTCTGAGTTTATTAGCCATGTTCTCAAGCTCTTTATTTACTCTGTAATTCACTGTTCCAGCCTCAAAGGTTCCGTCGGCACGTCGGTCTCCTGCTTTTACTCCAGTAAGAACTTCAATACCCTCATCAATAGTCTTAACCGAGTAAATGTTGAATTTTCCTGCTTTCACCGCGTCAACTATTTCTTCTTTCAGCATCAGATTTTGGACGTTGCTGTCCGGTATCATTACGCCTTCATTGCCATTGAATCCTTTCACTTTGCAGACTTCAAAGAAACCTTCGATTTTCTCGTTTACGCCGCCTATCGCTTGAACTTCTCCTTTCTGGTTAACTGAGCCTGTTACTGCAATGTTTTGTTTTATGGGTAACCCAGAAAGCGCTGACAGTATCGAGTATAATTCTGTGCTTGAAGCGCTATCGCCTTCAATTCCTTCATAATTTTGTTCAAACACAAGTCGTGCAGAAAGGCTTAACGGTTTATCTTTAGCATATTTGTCATTTAGGTAACCGCTGAGAATCAAGACTCCTTTAGTGTGAATTGGGCCGCCCATTTTAGCTTCGCGTTCAATGTCAATAACTCCTTCTCGTCCTAATCCTATGCTTACGGTGACACGTGATGGGTTTCCAAAAGCGAAATCGCCAAGTCCCATAACTGATAATCCGTTAACTTGCCCGACTTTTTCAGAAACAGTGTCGATTAGGAAGAATCCTCTTTTAATCATTTCTTGAATTTTTTCTTGAATCAACTTTGAACGGTAAAGTCTCTCTTCTATCGCTTTTTTAATGTGACTACCAGTTATGAATTGTGAGTTTTCTTGTTCAGCATAAAAGTTTGATTCACGCATAACATCAGCAACTAATGAAAATTGCGTTGACAACTTGTATTGGTCTTCAGCTATTCTAGAGCTGAATTCGATGAGTTTAGCTAAAGCCTGAACCGTCAAGATGTTTAAGGTTCTCTTTTTCGCAAAGCGTGCAAACAAAAGCGCCATACAACTTTACGTTCTCGTCATTTCTCTCCATTGTTGTGTCAAATTCAGCTTTAACCTTAAAGAGTTCTCTGAAATCCATGTCCAAACTGAATAATGCCTGATAAATCTGCGGATTCCCAATCAAAATTATTTTCGCGTTCAACGGGATTGGTTGAGGTTTAAGGGTTTTCACGCTGAGGAAGCCGTATCTTTCTTCTGGTTCTTCTAAAGAAATATTTCTATCTCTAATATCCCGTTTTAAAGCGTCATAAGAGTATGGATTACGGAGCAACTGTTCAACCGGAATAATCAAATATCCACCGTTAGCTTTGTGTAAAGCTCCTGCGCGAATCATAGTGAAATCAGTGGTAAGGGCTCCAAACTGGGCTTCCTTTTCTGTCCTGCCAAAAAGGTTTGGGTAAGTTGGGTTAAACTCCATTATTACAGGTGCACCCTTAAGGTTCGAGTTATCAATGATCACGTTAACAGCATATTTCTTGAAGGGGTCTTCCCTTGCCCAAGGCATAGAAAGCGTGAGATTGCTGTTGCTGTGGTTCCCCGATTCTGATAAATTTTTGCAAGTTATCTAAAATATCGTTTTCTAAATCCTTAAGATAAGCGATAATTTCAGGAATTTCCTTATACTTCTCTCTAATGTTTTCAATCTGATTCCCAATAGAAAAAAGCGCAATTTCCCTGTTAAGCTTCTTAACTGCATCAACAATCTTTCTTTCCATATCTAAAATTTGTCTCATTGTATTCCTGAGTTCTACTTCAAGTTTATCGTGTTTTTCTTGAAGTTTATCCTTAATCTTCTGCGGCAACGCCATTATTTCCTCTTCACTTAACGGTTTACCGTCCAGCACTGGAATGAGAAGCACTCCAATTTGCGTTGCCTGAATAACAAAACCCTCTTGTTGTGCCTTCGCGTTTAATTGATCAATTAATTCTTTCCTTTGGCTCTCTAACCCTCTAAGAGTTGCTTCTCTTCTAGCTGCGTAATCTTCGCTTTCAAAAGCTTTAGGCAATGCATTTCGAATGTTTTCAATTAAGTTTTTAATATCTTCTTGAAACTCTTTCCCTTTTCCAGCTGGCAATTTTATAGCTTTTGGCTCATATTGATTAGCAAAATTGTTAACGTAACACCAGTCTGGCGGTACTGGCTGTTTTTGAGCAAGTTGTTCAACAAAACTCTTAATTGCAGTTTTCCTGCCTGTGCCAGGGTAACCAGCAACGTAAATGTTAAAACCGTGATTTTTTATTCCTAAACCAAACTTTAAAGAGCGCACTGCTCTTTCTTGACCAATGATTTCGCTTAGCGGTTTGAGATCCTTGGTTGATTCACAATGCAAAAAATTAACGTCGCATTCATTTCTTAGTTTTTCAGCTGATAATTTGTTTAATCATCTCAAAATCCCTTTAATTAAAGTAGATAAAAACTTCCTTTTATATTTTTAACAAATCAATCAATCGGTTTTTTGATGCAAACTGCCTTGTTCTTGGCAAATGACGTTAAGGCTCGCACTTAAGTTAAAAAAATATCCTGAAAAATCGATGCAACATACTTTCATTAATCTGAATTACGTGAAAGCAATTCTTTAACTGAATCGCTCTATCGTTAACTTTAAAATAAGACATGTCATGTTTAGGAGATAACGGTAAGGCTATGAGTGAATTTGAGTATAAGCAAGTTCTGGTGTTTCGTGCTGATTTAAAAATGAGCAAAGGCAAAATTGCAGCTCAAGCTGGGCACGCAGCTGTTTCAGCAGCTCAAGACGCTTACGCGCGGCATAAGAAATGGTGGGAAGCATGGCTTTTTGAGGGTCAACGTAAAATTGCAGTTAAGGTTAAAGATGAAAAAGAATTAAGTGAGTTAGAAGCGGCAGCTAAAGATTTAGGTTTGCCTCACGCTTTGATTGTCGATAGGGGGTTAACGGAGATCCCAGCGGGTACAGTAACGTGTCTTGGAATTGGTCCTGCACCGGAAGACAAGATTAATCGTCTAACTGGTAAACTTCCGTTATTGTAGGCGCGTAGATATTCTTGCCTGTACCAGAAATTGACAAGGAACTCGGAATAGAAGTATACTGCACTAAAACATTGGGTTTAGGTGGAGTTATTCGTGAATCTGTTGAAGATTTCGTTGTTGAAGAAGTTCTTGTTGATGGTTCAAAAGCAAATGTTCAAGGTGAAGTTTCAAAAAGCATTTTAGGCTCCACCCTTCAAAAGCAACAATATTTAATTTGCGTGCTTGTCAAGCGTAACTGGGACACGTTTATTGCAATTAAAAACATTTCTAAACAGTTAAACATTGATCAGAAAACGAATTCAAATTGCAGGCATAAAAGATGCTAAAGCCATAACCGCTCAGCATGTTACTATTGAAGAAGCTTCACCTGAAGATGTATCAAAAATAAACGTCAAAGACATAGAAATTCATCCTATTGGATACGTTCGCAATTCACTTTCATCATACTACCTGCTGGGAAACCACTTTACGATTAAAATAAAATCAATAAAACTATCCGCATCAAACAATTAAAGACAGAGTTGAGCAGGCGATGCTGGAGTTGGAAGCATGTGGGGGTATCCCAAATTTTTTTGGGCATCAACGTTTCGGAACAACCCGTCCTATAACACATTTAGTTGGAAAAGCCATCTCTAAAGGGTTATTTGAAGAAGCCGTAATGATTTTTCTTGCTAAGCCAAGTGTTCATGAGCATCCTGCATCCAGGCAAGCACGTTTGGAACTTAAGTTTAACAATGAATTTTCTGAAGGCTCAAAAGGATTTTCCAAAGCAACTGCGTTTTGAAAGGTTGATGATTAATTACTTAGTTGAGCATCCGAATGATTATTTAGGTGCATTTAAAAGATTGCCTGTTAAGCTTCAAGAGCTTTTTGTTCAGGCATATCAATCATACTTGTTTAACCGTTTCCTAAGCGAACGAATTAAACATGGCTTGTCATTAAGCAAGGCTGAAATTGGAGATTACGTAGTTGATGTTGAGCGTTCAGGACTGCCAATCGTTAAAACTCCAAGAATTGTCTCTTCACTTGATTTGGCAAAGACAAACGAATCTATAAAGACTGGTAGAATGAGAATCGCCCTTCCAATAGTATGGCATTAAACAGAAACTGTCTAAGGGTGTTATGGGGAAAATAGAGCAAGACGTTCTTGAAGAAGAATGCGTTGGCGTGGCTGATTTTCGAGTTAACGGTTTCTCAATGGCTAGTCTACGGGGTGGAGTGCGGGCAATAATTTGCTCCAGTTAAGAATTTCGAGTTGCGGACTGGTTCAGAGACTGCTGATAATTGCGATGAGCTTGTTCTAAGTTTCATGCTGCACCGTGGGTCATACGCCACAGTATTTTTAAGGGAATTAATGAAGCCTATTAACCCTATTAACGCTGGTTTTTGATTCCGTTAAGCGGTAAAATTGATTAACAAGTTGATGGTTAATTACTTGTTGAAGATGACCTTTTGACAGCTAACCAAGAACGCACATGCGTTATTCCAATTCATAAACCTGACATAAAAGAAAAGGCTTTCTTCTTACTATCCGGCTTATTAGTTAGTGTTCCATTCGCCTTATTTTTCTCCCAGTTCTACGCTTATCTGCCCGTAATTTGGTCAGCTGTATTATTTGCTCCTTTCATAGAAGAATTAGCTAAAGTATACCCGCTATTCTACAGACATGGCGAAACAGAAAGATCAATCGTAACCTTAGGAATCCTGGTGGGACTTGGCTTCGGAATCACCGAACTAGTATTATATGTTGTAGTGTTAGGCGTACCTATAATCGACAGGATACCCGGAGTAATCTTTCATGCTTCCAGTGCAAGCATAACTGCATACGGAATTTCCAAAAAGAGAGCTCTACCCTACTATTTGCTTGCCGTAATGCTTCATATGCTAATTAACTTAGTAGCTTTTTCTAGCTTCTTGCTCTTCGGATTATTTGTGCAAGTAATCATTGTCATAACTACTTTTCTGCTTGCTTGGCACTTCTATCATAAAGCTTCAGACGAAAAAGTTGTAATATAACTCTAAACAAAAATTTTTAGCTTTAACCCTTATCCGTGCGCACCAAATCTCTTATCCGATTGATTCCATCAATCTTCCTAACGAAGTCTGCAACACTTTTAGGAACCAGTTTTGCCCAGCTGTCATCCTTTAGCATTTTTTCTCGGATGACAGTCGACATGTACACTTTTCTTTCAAATAATTTTAAGCTCTTAACTTCATAACCTGCTTCCATGAAAAGCCTGCGGGTTAAAGGTTCGTTAGAGTAAACTTTGTCAAAGTGTGGCGTGTAACCTTCAAGTGCACTCACCCAAAGCATGTGCAAATGAACATCTGGGACCGGAACAATCCAAACTTTTGTGTAATCAACACCTGCTTCCTCTAAAGAACGACGAATCATGACTAACCTTTCGCCGGCAGTAAACGGGTTATTCAAGTTGTGGCTGTACTGAGCGCTTCCTATGACAATTACTAATTCGTCAATTTCTTCTAACGCCTCTTTTATAGCTTCTAAATGTCCCATATGAAACGGTTGAAACCTGCCAACATAAAGGCCACGATTAGTCATAACCTGTCTACCACTTTGAGGTTAACACAGCAACCTTTTATCATTTGCTATCTGGTTATTTCTTAGGCGCTTATTTTCGGCGGTGGTCGAACACGTTTTTTCCCAAGCTTGATACGCAAAGCAATTCGGTAAAGTTTTCGGAGCGATTTTACCAGTTGCTCAACGCTTGGTGATGTTGAATAAATCAAAGGTATCTGCTCGTATTCAGCCAATCTTAATGCTTCTTCATCAGGCTTGGTGCGGTGAAAAACTACGACGCGAGGTTTTAGGCTGCTTACCCGTACGATCATCATCGGCAAACACCCAGTTTCTACATTAGTGAAGACCAATGCTCGTTCGGTTGTAGCCCCGAAAAGTTGCGCATATTCTAATCCTGATAGAGCTTCAACTGCTTTTCTACTATCAATCACCGTGTACCCGTTAACTTCCCGAACGGACTTTTCCTTGCAAGCAACTACTTCACCGTTGATAGCTTTGCACAAGTATTCAACCCGCACAGGAATGGGAAATTCTCTTAAATCCAAAACGGCCATACTCGGCGAACTTGTCAGTTTCGCAAATTCCCTTGTGAAGCGGCTTCCTTTCTCCTCGTCGATTTGCAAAAGAGCTAACACAAATCGCCGAATGAATTTTGCTCCCGGGCTTTTTCTTCTGCTGCTTTCGTAGTCACTAATTACAGATGAGGAAAGCGCCATTTTTTCTGAAAGATTAATTTGTGAAACAGCAAAAAGTTCACGCCATTTACGCATCGTGGCGCCTGGTTTCCCTGAAAGAATTATCTCTCCAGCGATTCTTCTTGCTAAAACTTCTCGGATGCTTGGTGAAACAGACATTTATGCGCTTCCTGTTTTCACTCATTCTTTTCGAGCGAAGTATAAAGGTTTAACGTTTTTTTAAAAAATTCAAAACGATGATAAAAGCGTTTAAGAAACGCTGTTAAATCGCAGATTTTTTGCTTTTTCATTTTATTTATAAGGAAGCTTACCTAATATATCAGCCATATCATTCCTCTCAATGAGGCGATGATCAACATTACGAACAAATGGGGATAGTGTTAAAGGAGGAAATAAAATGGCTGAAAAATCTGATGTAATTTTCGTTGGGAATAAACCACCTATGAGCTATGTGCTAGCAATAATAACTGCTTTCTCGTCAGGTGTGACAAAAGAGGTTGTGCTTAAGGCTAGAGGTCAAGCAATTACGACGGCAGTTGACGTTGCTGAAATAACTAGGAACCGATTTATCAAAGAGCTAAAAGTTGGCAAGGTCGATATTGGAACGGTGGAGATGCCCCCGCGAGAAGGCGAAAACCGGTCAAGAATGGTTTCAACGATAGAGATAACTTTAATGAAATAAAGTTTGACAAATGTGGCAAAGAATCTTTTTTCTTTCTTTCAGATAGTCTAAACCTTATTTTGCTTTGTTTAGAATTGTTTCAACTTTTTTGGCTATTTCCACCATGGCTTTTGCTGCAGGGGAATCCTCATGTTCAATGACGAATGGTTTACCCTTATCTGAGTCAAGAGTTACTTTGGGATCAATCGGTATACTTCCCAGGAATGGTACTCCTGCTTGCTCAGCCATTGCTTTTCCGCCGCCAGATCGGAAAATATCTGTTTTTTCACCGCAAAAGGGACAAATGAAGCCGCTCATATTTTCTACAACGCCTATGATTGATAAGTTTAATTTTTGAGCGAATTTGATGGCTTTTATAACGATTGAACTTGAAAGCTCGGAAGGCATTGTGACAATGATCACTCCGTCCATTTCAGGCAAAAACTGAGCGATGCTTAGCGGTTCATCACCTGTTCCTGGCGGAAGATCAATAAAAAGAAAATCAAGTTCGCCCCATACAATTTCTGACAAAAACTGCTTAATAGCTCTCATCTTAAGAGGACCACGCCAGATGGCGGGCATTTGTTCAGCTAAAAAAAAGTCGATGGACATGACTTTTATGCCTGATGGACCCTTCACAGGAAAAGCCCCTGGAGGACCAACTTTAACCAGTTGACCCTCTAAACCGAGAAGTTTGGGAATGCTTGGACCATGAATATCTGCATCTAAAATCCCGACTTTATGGGTAAGAGCAAAAGTAACAGCAAGATTGACTGTGACAGTGCTTTTTCCAACACCGCCTTTTCCACTTATGATAGCAATCTTATGCTTGATTTTGCTCATTCTTACTTTAAGCTGCTGATCTTGTTCCAAAACTTGCTTTCTGTAATCATCAATTTGTCTTTCATTTTCTTCCAGTCGGGTCATAAAAACGCCACTATTAGTCTTAATTTGAAATGCTTGATACCCAGTAAACTAAAATAGTTTACGCTTCCTTCAAATAACGGCAAAACAAAATCTAAAAAGGAAATCAAACGTTTTAAAGTAATTAGAACTGCCAGTTCTTGGACTGAATGACTGAAGACGCATTTTTTTGGTTACTGGTCTTTGGAAGAGCGTAAATATAGATATATGGTGGAGTGTGAACTTTCAACCTCGCGTAGAGCTATTGTTGTTTATTCTGTAGCTTAGTTTTTGTTGTCTCTGAAACAAGGGCTATCATAAATGGGTTATAACTGGTTCTTCAGTGATTCATCTTGCCAGAAAGCTTTCAAGAAATTGAATCAATTATAGGTAGCAGTCTAAAACAAATTGAAGCAAATGATTAGCATTTACTTAATTGCTAATTTAATCCCGAAATTTTTTTAACTTAATAGTAAAACATGTTATGTTTACTATATAGAACTTTGATAAAAACGTAATCAATTATTCTTAAAACCGTTGATTATGAATTAATATCCACTGTTCATAATATCTATTTATTGGAATTAAATAGTATTTCCAATTGGACGCACTATTATGCAAGAAGCTGAAGCTGATTTGCCTGCGATACAGGATCAAGTGCAAAAACGAGCTAGAACTCTTTCACCATATAGAATGCGGTTACTTGAGGCGATAGGGCAAGCATTAGTTGCAACTGATAAAGACGGCATAATAAACTATTGGAATAAAGGTGCAGAGAAATTATTCGGATTATCAGCATCACAAATCATGGGGCATCGTGTTGAAGAATTCTTATCGCCTGGAATTTCCGAAAAGCAAGCAAGCGACATTCTCAATGAGATAAGTAATGGTGGGAGCTTATCTTTTGAAATGAAAGTTAATAGCTTTGATGGTCAAGAAGTGCCTGTCATTGCCACGATCCATCCTTTAATTAAAAAAGATGGTAAATTCAATGGAGCTGTCACTGTTTTCACCGATTTGACCGAACAAAAGTATTTAGAGGCTGAACTTGCTGGTTACGTGGAAGCAATTTCAACTTCAAAAGAACGAATCGAAAAGTTGGTTGACCAAATTCGTGTACTTAGTAGCTTGACTAGATATAACGTCAGAAATACGCTTGCAGTTTACAACGGCTATATCTATTTATTAAGGAAAAAAATTAGCGATAATCAAGAAGCTTTAAAGATATTAGATATGATGCATGAGTCTTCAAGAGATCTCATGTCGGTTATTAATTTTGAAACAGTCTATCATCAGATAGATAAAGATGCATTATCCTTCGTAGATGTGGATGGCTTATTTGTTGAAGCAACAAAATTAATAAGTGGCATAAATAACGTTAAAATAGATTGTAAAGTTAAAGGATTAGAAGTTTTGGCGAATCCACTTTTCCGTCAAGTTATTTACAACTTAATTAATTGCACCTTGAAATACGCTGGAGGAAAAGCGCAAGTAAGATTTTATTATAAAACTGACGGAAATGATTTATCATTAATTTATGAAGATAACGTAAAAGAAATTACAACTCAAAGCAGAAATCATTTCTTTGAAAAAGACATTGCAAAAGCAAATGAGAATAATCTGTATTTAGCTATGTGCATAATTGATTCTTTTGGCTGGTCCATCGAGGAAAACGGGAAACCTAACAAGGGTCTACGGTTCACTATAAAAATTCCTGCGAATAAATTTAGAATTAACGAATAATCACGAAAGTCTATAATTATTGGATTTGCACAAAAGTCTAAATATTAGCTAAGCAGAGCATGAACTGTTGTTACCTATATTTCCCAAAAATTTTAATGAACTTAAGAAAAAAGCACCTCAGTTAATAGCAGTCGCCATATTAGCCTTTGGCTTTTTGATTGTAATAGGGGATGCGCTTGAAGATGTCTTAATCGATGGTCAGCCTTTCAGTGGCACACTCTTCTATGCTATCCTGCATACTACAATCTTGTTTACGCAGAACTTTACAGCTACAGTTGCATCATTGGGTTATGCAGGAGTTTTTGGGCTAATGCTTCTTGAATCCATCAGTCTGCCTATTCCAAGCGAAGTAATTCTTCCGTTTGCAGGATACCTTGTGTATCTTGGTCAACTAGATTTTTGGTTAACAATAGCTATTTCAACGATTGCTGGAGTATTAGGCAGTCTTGTCGACTACTGCATAGGAATGGAAGGACTGGACATCCTAGTTAAAAACAAAAAATTAAAAAAAATCATAGTAAACGATTCAAATATTCAAAGAGTAGAGGGCTGGTTTAACAAGTACGGCGCCTTTGCAGTTTTTTTTAGCAGATTGGCCCCAGGTTGCAGAACGCTGATATCTTTCCCTGCGGGAGCAGCTAAAATGTCCATTTCAAGGTTCGTACTGTATACAACAGCCGGATGCCTAGTTTGGGATGTTGTTCTCGTTTATGCAGGAATGATTTTAGGCGCCAATTGGCAGCAAGCAGCAGGATTCTCAAACTACCTGATTGCGGTAGTTGTGATAATAATAGCAGCGTTAGTAGTAGTTTTTCTTATTAAAAGAAGACAAGATATCAAGCGAAAGTCAACAAGTAAATAAAAGTAGTCATCAGAACGTTGTGTCTATATGACTAGAAGTTAACCTAAACCTTTTTAATCGTTAGCGTGAAGAGTGACTGAATATGCCTTCCATCGAATCGGTCGAACAAAAGAATTCAAAATCGAGAAAAATCATGAGATATGCAGTCCAGCTAATCCTTATGATAGCTATCCTAGCAGCTTTACTATGGTACGTTGAACATTACGTTGGATTTATCCCACTATACAACGATTTACTTAATATAAAGTTAGAATACCTTGCCTTATCTTTTCTGGTATATTTTACAATAAACATATTGTTCACTGTACGATTAAGATATATTCTTGGTAGAGATGGAATAAAAACAACATTCGGCAGAACTCTCCTCGCCCAGTATGCAGGCATGTTAAGTAGCGATGTTACTCCAGGGCGTTCAGGATATATTCTAACTCCGATTTATCTGAGAGACCAAAATGTGCCATCATCAAAAAGTCTAAATGGTATTTTAGGCATACAAACAATAGAGTTTCTCATCAAAGTAATCGGAAGCGTCAGTTGCGTTATGTATCTAATTAGTACTGTCCCAGCAAAGAATTGGACTCAATTTGGAACCTTTGCAGGAGTAAATATTGGTTTGCTGATAGCTGCTCTCGGCATAATCCTGATGCTTGTAGGAGTAATTTTAATGGCTGCTTTCACATGGTCCAAACGAGCCATTTCTCTTTTTGACCGCATCGCCAACTCGCGCTTCCTAAAACCGTTTGCAGGAGGCATAATGGGCAAACTTGATGAATACAAAGAGAGCGGTAAAAAAACTAGACATGCAATCCCCGTAATAATACTCATAACAGCTACTTGTTGGACTCTGAAGGGCTTTGAATGGTTTTTCTTGGGTCAAGCTTTAGGAATAACTCAGATACCTTGGATAGGCTTCTTCTTAATCCAACCACTAGCTACTGCTTTAGCATTTGTGCCTATTACACCCGCAGGAATCGGAGTCCAGGAATTCGGTATCATTGGAATCTTCACTTTGCTGTTAGGTGTAGCGTCCGCTCCAGCTACAGCATTCGCTCTTCTTTCACGCGGCTTATTGATCTTCGAAGATCTAGCTGGTTTGCCTCAAATAGCAAAAACATCTTCTAGCCTACTTTTCTTGCGCTCTAGAAAAAAATCAAGTGCAAATATACCTGACGCAAACTTGCCTGCCAAAGGGTCCTGAATACTGTTGGTCCTGAATACTGTATTAAAAATGTTCCATGTGAGTGATCATATAGGACTTAAAAATGTTGAAATTTAGGATGGCCGATATGTATGTCTTCTAAGTTTCGTTTTTAGTTATTGTTTCTTTCTTCTTGGCTCTACAATTTTTACTGCATCAAGGTGATGTTTAATCTTCAAATTCTTCTCTAGCATGTCAATCTCTTTTTCAAAAAGGTAAAACTTTTCATGCAATTCAGCTTTGTGATGCGCCTGCTTGTACGTTAGGCCTTCAGTCTCCATCAAAGAGAGCTCATATTTTTCGTGTCCTTGAAGAATGCGTTCCCTTCTTTTCGGATTATCAAAAACGTCCTTGCGCATCCAGATTTCATCCTCTGGAATCTTGCCCCGCATGTTCTCTGGCAATTCGTTTTGTGGACACAGCCCGTGAAGCGCAATGTAATCTCCCATCACCGACCGCGGTTTAACCACAACCTTAAAAGGAATACATTCCTTTCCGCGTCCGTAAACATCATACGGCTTCTTTTCAGTAGCATTTTCTTCCTTATCCATCTTCCAAGCCCACCATAAATTGAAAGAACGATATAGTGGCAACTAGTAGTTATTTTTTTCCTACTACATGGGACTTTACTGCTTACTTATTAGAGCGCAACAATCATTCTTTATCTTGATTAGTGTCCAGCGAAAATAGATTAGTCGCGGACTTAACATTTAAATATCGTTTTGGTAAAGTTTAACGTGACCTTCTTATGAATATTTCAAGCGTAACTGTAACTTACAAGTGTTCTGATGGCGTAGAAATGACAGCGTGTGTGGCGTCACCTAAAATTGAAGGCAGGCATCCTGCAATAATTGTAGTCCATGAAGCTTGGGGTCTTAACGATCAGATCAAAAGTGTCGCAGATAGATACGCTCAGCAAGGCTTTGTAGCTGTGGCTCCACACCTGTTCAGCCGTAATAAAGACTTAACCGAAAAAGCAATCGAGAAAGCAATGATGCACATGTGGCAAATTCCGCCTGAAAAACGCAACGACCCAGCCACTATACAAGCGCTTATGGCGAGCTTATCAGAGGATGACCGGAAAATAGTTAATTTCTTTCACAGTGGGCGAGAGGCCGCTGAAAAAACCATGACACAAGATCTTCTAAGTTGCGTGAACTACGCTAAAACTTTAGAAAATGTGGACGCTAAAAGACTTGGGATTACAGGTTTCTGTCTCGGCGGCGGCTTAGCTTATCAGCTTGCAACTGAATACCCGTTCAAAGCTGTTGTTCCATTTTACGGCGCCAACCCTAAACCGCTTGAGGCGGTAGCGAAAATCACCGGCGCCGTATTTGGAATCTATGCTGGCGAGGACTTGAGAATAACCGGCGGAGTTCCAGGATTGGTTGAAAGCATGATTGCGAATAAGAAGACTTTTCAAATGAAGATCTATCAGGGTACGCAGCATGCCTTCTTTAATGAGACTAGGCACTCATACAACAAGGAGGCAGCTGAAGACGCATGGGCAATGACTTTAGCCTTCTTCAACAGGTACCTCAAGGCGACAAAATGAGCAAGAATCAAAACGATGAAAAGTCAAGCCTGCTCTGGGACTGCTTCACGAACTGGTCATTAACCCTCCAAAAAACCAATGAGCGAGGGAATTCGGGCAAAAAGACTAAAGGCAAGATTAGTTAACGTTAAAAATATTTATGAAACAGGCGCGTTTTCGTGCAAAAGACGATTTGTCAGGTGCAGTTAATCAGGGATTGAGTTCGGGTTTCATAATGAATCAAGAGTTAATGTTAGGCATTACTTCTTCAACGAATAGCTTCAATACTTTTTCTTCGTGTCCGTAGGCAACGTTGAAGATTAAGTACTGCACGCCGGCATCGATTAACTCTTGAATTTTGTGGACTACCTGCTTTGGTGTTCCAAAGATTACCCTTTCATTGTACTGCTCGTCGGTTAAGTCAGGTTGGCGATTGTGCTTAACCATTTGGGAAACCTCTTTGTTGTCCTCGCCGATCATTAGGTGCCCCAATTTAGTTTTTAGAATGTCGTCATAGTCTCTGCCGGCAGCCTTGCAGTGTTCTTTTAGCTTTACAAGTTTGGCTTTCACTGTTTTTGGTCCGCCGAAAAGATTACACGCGTCACCGTACTTTGCAACTAGCTTCAGCGTGACTTTTTCGCCGCCTCCGCCGATAAGTACAGGTGGACACGGCTTCTGTATAGGCTTTGGAAAACACAAGGCGTTGCTTACTCTGTAATACTTGCCTTGAAAAGAGAAATGGTCAACAGTCCACATACCCTTTATGATTTGAACAGCCTCCTCCAACCTCTTCAATCTCTCTGGAATCGTGTAGAATGGAATACCGTAAGCCGCGGCTTCAGTCTCGAACCAACCGGCGCCTACGCCCATGAATAATCTTCCATTGCTAAGTACGTCAACAGTAGCGCCCATCTTAGCAAGAACAGCTGGGTTACGGTAAATGTTACCCGTGACCATTGTACCCACTCGTATCTTTCTCGTCACAGCCGCCATAGCCGAAATGGTGGACCATCCTTCAAGCATCGGTTCTTCAAGCTTACCCACCATAGGTATTTGAAAAAAATGATCCATCACCCAAAAACTATCAAAACCCTTTTCCTCAGCGTACAAGATTGTTTTCTTCAAAGTCTGAAAAATCTCTGTATCCTTTCCATCGTATGAGTAACATGGATGCTGTAAACCAAACTTGATCATAGAATCTACTTGTCGGCACGTGAATATAAAATAATCACCCAAAAATAAGGACGCATCTAAAAACACTAAGTGAAGCAGCACTTTTTCCCGGATGAACCTTCATTATTCACATTTCCGCAGACGACTATCTTAATTTTTTTAAAAAGATCGTAAATAAAATAAAAGATAGAAGGGGCTGTTTATTGGCTCACTTCTTCTACTATTGGTTCGGTGCAGTATACGGCTTGCGTTGTGGTAAGAATGACATTTACTGGCATGGAAACATCTTGAGCCATTATCGCATTGGTGGAATTTGTGTCAGATGTGTTGATGACGACGTAAAATGCCAAAGTGTAACCAGTTTGGACGTGTATGCTTTCATTTGCAGTGTTAAAATCATATAAGTTATCACCAAGAGGAATTGTTGTACTGGTCCAGGGGCTAAAATCATAGGTTGAACTGCACGTTAATTCGCCTGGTAAAGAGCCCTTGATCATGCAGTAAGTCACATAGCAGGTCGAGCTATTCCAGGTACATTGGTATCCGTTGACACTAATTTTGTTTATTACACTGTCTACAGGTCCTATATTTGAAATCGCCATCCCCGCTACGGTTGTTGTGCTATTCCAATACCATACGTGACATGATGCAACGAACAAGTTTTCCTTTTGAACTTGGCTAGGCAGCTATGTTTGTAGCGTAGGCTGCCACGACCGCTGAAAGCAAAACCGCCACCACCAAGATAATCAAGGTGCTAACCACTGTACTCAGCCCATGCCTGTTTCGTAAAAGCCTTTGAAAACTAAAGTTTCTCATTTACTTCGCCTCCTCTGCTTCTAGCCTAACAGTTTCAGGGGCGATTGAACGTATCTGAGAGTGGTCCTCTCTGCTTACCCTCAAATATGTTAGCGACTTGCATTGGTAGATTATTTGTGCTCCATTGCGATTGTTTACATACTTTAAAAGGTTTAGATATTGTTTTTCCGAGCCTTTAAGCACGAATGCCATATAAAAGTATGGTTCGGTTGAATTTGTATTAAAACTCCTCTCAATCGCTTTTGATGGTTCTTTTTTCAATCTCTATCCCTCGTTCAATTCTTCACGCGTTCATCATTTCTTTCTTCACACGTAAAGTATTGAGTATTAATACTTACTATATAATAAATATTATGAATAAATATTTGAAATAAATATTAACCACATTCATCTTAGCATAGTTTTTTTACAGTTAATTTAGGTTTTTTTGAAAAACGACTAATGCAACTGCATTAAACTCAACCAACAATTAGCTTCAAATCTAATCGCCATTAAAACAGTCCGATGGTTACCCAAAAAACCAACAACTACGCTCTCAAAATAAACCAGGCAAAGCTGGCTGGATAAAGCATAATGAAACGACTTTTAAGGGCGATCGAATGCAATTCACCGCAAACCATACTGATTTAGTGGCAAAAAGCATCTCTTCAGTGAAGATAAAGCAATGGAGATAAATGCTTAATAGAGAGTGAGTTAACTTCATACTCCGCTGGAGAGTTAATTATCAGTGGCAAAATTCAAGATAATCGTGTCAGATCCAGAAAATGGGACATCCAAAGTGGTTGAAGTTGAAGAAGCACGCGCTGCTCCATTTATCGGTCGCAAAATGGGCGAATCCTTAGATGGATCAATTGTAGATTTACCCGCGCACAAAGTGCAGATTTTAGGTGGATCAGATAAGGATGGTGTCCCGATGAGAAGCAATGTTCACGGTGGAGTCCGTCGAAATGTCGTGTTAAGCGGTGGATCAGGATTTAATCCTAAAAAGAAGGGTGAAAGAAAGCGCAAAGCAGTTCGTGGGAACGTAATCACTGATGAAATTGTTCAACTCAATCTGAAAATTATCGAGAGACCCGCAAAAGCTTCCGAGGCTAAAGTTGAAGCAGCCCCAAAAGCTTAGAGTTTCATGTTAAAACTTATTAACTTCCATAATTAACTCTTTTTGTTAATTCGTGAGAGATTTAGTTATGGAAAAGAATAATCCAAGTGGCGCTGGCAAAGGTTTGCCGAAGCAGCCTGAAGTTAATGTTGGAACTATTGGTCATGTTGATCATGGTAAAACAACGCTTGTAAAAGCCTTAACGGGCACGTGGGCTTCTAGGCATAGTGAAGAATTGAAAAGAGGCATCACAATAAAACTCGGTTATGCCGATATGCCGATTTACAAGTGCCCAAATTGTCCGCCGCCTAAAAACTATACGATTAAACCAGTTCTGCGAAAGCTGCAATTCACGAACGGTTTTTGAACGCGCGATAAGTTTTGTTGACGCACCAGGACATGAAGCTTTAATGGCTACGATGCTTTCTGGAGCAGCCATAATGGATGGGGCAATTCTCGTTATAGCTGCAGATGAACCGTGTCCTCAACCGCAAACACGAGAACACTTGGCAGCAGCTGAAGTTAGCGGTATAAAGAACTTAATTATCGTTCAGAACAAAATTGACATAGTTGATGAAAAAAGAGCCCTAAAAAGCTATGAGGAAATCAAGAGCTTTGTTAAAGGAACCGTAGCGGAGAATGCTCCTATTATTCCTCTTTCAGCTCAACGCGGAATAAACATTGACGTGTTGCTGAATGCTATTGAGGACATTATTCCAACGCCTAAAAGAGATATAACTAAACCACCGCTCATGTACATCATTCGTTCTTTCGACGTTAACAAACCTGGCACTTCTATTGAAGATTTAGAAGGAGGCATAATCGGCGGAACAATTGCTCAAGGCAAATTCGCAGTAGGTGAAGAAATAGAAATCAGCCCTGGAATAGCAATTGAAAAAGAAGGAAAAACAGCTATACCATCCGCTTAGTCAGCGAAATAGTCAGCTTGCACTCTGGCGAAAAAACCGTAAAAGAAGCAACATGCGGCGGCTTAATCGGAGTGGGAACCTTGCTAGACCCATCTTACTCAAAAGCAGACGGCTTAACAGGCAGCATTGCAGGTAAAACAGGAATGCTTCCTCCAACCGTAACGGAGCTTACTTTGGAAACACATGTTTTAGAACGGGCAGTTGGCACCAAAGAACTCTTAAAAGTTGAAAAAATTAACCCTGACGAACAATTGCTACTTCATGTCGGAGCCGCAGTGAATGTTGGAAAAGTCACTTCAATAAACAAAACCATATTAAAGTAAAGTTAACTAGGCCTATCTGCGCTTTGCCAGGATCCAGAGTTGCTATAAGCAGGAAAATTGTTTCTCGATGGAGACTTATCGGATTTGGAATAGTAAAATAAAACGCCGTTTTTTAGGGATTTATTATTCCCTGCGTCTTTAGGAAAACATGAACTTTCTGCAGCACGTCTCTGGCGTTTTTAAACGTCAGTTTTTCTAATGCATGCTGGTAATCCAGCCAAATGTAACCAATATGTTCAAATGATAAAGTGACTTTTTGCGTGCTTGATTCAATTAAAAAGAAAACTACTTCTTTACGAACCGTGTCACCTTGTCGCCTGTAGAAGTATTCGATTCTTTCTTTGAAACCATCAATAAATTGAGCTTCAGTTATTCCTGTTTCTTCTCTAAGTTCACGGACAACAGTTTCTTTTTCGTTCTCGTTAGGTTCAACATTGCCTTTTACGAATTCCCAGTGGCCTGCCTCATAATGGAGAAGTAAGAAACTAATGTTGTTTTCATTTCTGGCGTACACTACTGCTCCACAGGATTTTTCGTAAAGCACATTTATCACTTATGCTTTAATCCAATTGTTATTATAGCATATATAAATTATAAGTAAATTAATTGGACTCAACACGTAATTCACCATTGAAAAAGCTTATACTCAAATCAAAACCAAATGGTTTAAATGCGAACTTTACGAACACACTTAGAAAATATTGCAAGTCTATGGAAGAACGATAAATGACTACTAGTAAAAAAGAATCGCTAAAAGTAATATTAGATTCAAATGCTCTCTTTGTGCCATTTCAATTCAAAATCGACGTTTTCGAGGAAGTTTCACGCTTGTTGAATAGGAATGTCGAGTTCATTTTGCTTTCACCTGTCAAGCGTGAACTTGAGCTGCTTGCAAAAAAAGGTTCTCCTAAAACGCGTAAAAACGCCCTTTATGCTCTAAAACTTGCCGAAAAATGCATGTTTGTTGAAGTAAGCAATACTGAACATTTGCCAACTGATGATGTGATTTTGAAAGTTGCTAAGGACTGGAATTATGCCTGTTTTTACAAATGATATAAATTTAAGGAAGAGGCTAAGAGATATAAGTGTGCCAGTGATTTATGTCAGGCAAAAATCGCGTCTAGAGATTGACGGGTTGATATAACTCAATGTTTAAACTCATAACACTTCAGGATACTATCCGCATTCCGCCTGAAACTTTTGGAAATCCTCTTGAAAAGGTCGGGCGTGAACAGGTTAAAGCAAAATATGAAGGCGTAGTAGATGAAGAGCTAGGCTACGTCATAGCAGTAACGAGCATTCAAGTTAGCCCTATTGGGAAAATTATTCCCGGTGACGGAGCAACTTTTCACAAAGTGAACTTTTCATTGTTAACGTTCTATCCTTTAATTCAGGAAATAGTTGAAGGAGACGTTGTTGAAATTGCTGATTTCGGCGCTTTTCTACGCATTGGACCAGTAGATGCTTTGCTGCATGTTTCACAACTTATGGATGATTACATCTCGTATGATGAAAAACAGGGTGTTTTGTTAGGCAAAGAAACCAAAAGAAAACTAACAACGGGCGATCATGTTCGTGTAAGGATAACAGCGGTTTCTCTTGGTAGAGCTGGAAGCACAGGAAAGATCGGTGTCACTGCAAGGCAGCCGTTCCTTGGCAAGTTAGAATGGCTTAGCCAGGATAGAGCAAAGGACTCATCGGAAAAGAAACCAGCAGAAAGCAAGAAAGAAAGTGCTGAAGAAAAAGCGAAGTGATTTGAATGAGTGAAAGAGCATGTGCAAATTGCCATTTTATAACTAAAGAAAACGTTTGCCCCAAATGCAAGTCGGCTAGTTCAAGCGAAGATTATAGCGGATTAGTCATTATGTTTGAGCCTGAAGATTCTGCTATTGCGAAGGCTATGAACATTAAGGATAAAGGGCGTTACGCGTTAAAGGTTAGATAAGCCCCATCGGCAAGTTCTTAACGAAAATATCGTTTTTCTATTCGTAGTTAGAATGTTGATGTTAATGGCTATCGCTTACCGTGTTACGCCGGAGCTTCGCGATGAAATTCAAGGAGCCTTTCGGAGACTTAATTCATGGCACACCTGATGAAACCATGAGTAAAATGAAAGCGTTCGCCGATAAAGAGAAACCGCCACGTAATAATAGCGGTTGGAGATACAGTTTCCCAGAATCTTTTTGAACACAAAATTATCCCTCAACTTTCAATCATTGATTTTAAGTGCATGAGGAAAAAGATTCAGCCCTTTAAGATACCTGTAGAAAAGAAGTTTTATGTTGAAAATCCCCAAGGAACAATCACCAAGCAAGCGATAGCAACAGTAAAAGAAGCATTAGAAAGCAAGGATCCCGCCCAGATAATCGTGGATGGGGAAGAAGACTTGTTGACTCTAATAGCTGTTTTATATGCGCCTGAAAAAGCTATTGTTGTTTATGGGCAGCCCTGCGAAGGCATAGTGATAGTCAAAGTTACGTCGAAAAAAAAGTTTGAAGCCTCGAATTTGCTTAAAGCTATGGAAACTGCTTCGAAAAGCTAAATAAGAAGAAGACTGTATGAACTTGAACACTCTAAGCAAGTGAATTTCGATGGAAATCAAAATAGTAACTACCAAGGATAACCCGCTTCTTAAGCGAAAAGAAGTAGGTTTCACAATAATTCAAGGTCCAAAAGAGAAAACGCCGCAAAGACTAGAAGTTAAGAAAGCTGTCGCCATTGAAATGAAAGTGGCCGACGGTGTAGTTTTCATTAAAAGAATGCGCACAAAAACTGGAACAAACCTTACTCAGGGTATCGCTAACGTTTACCAAAATGTTGAGCAAGCTAATCTTGTCGAGCCTGAGTACATTAGGAAACGCAACAGTCCACCTGAAAAACCCAAAGAAGAGGCAGCTAAATAATGTCAAAGAAAGCAGCACCTAAAAAAGAAGAAGCACCCGTAAAGAAAGAAGCTCCTGCAACGGCAAAGAAAGAAGAAGCAAAACCCGAAGCAGCCGCGGCACCTAAAGCAGCACCTAAAGCGGCTGAAAAACCTAAAGCTGAAAAGAAGAAGAAAAAGGAAAAGGGAATTCATGCAGTTTTCAAGGTAGAAGGCAGCAAGGTTACCAGGTTGCGTCCGACTTGTGAGAGATGTGGACCAGGTTACTTTATGGCTGATCATAATAACAGGTACACTTGCGGCCATTGCGGATTTACGCGTTATAAGCAAAAGTAACCAATCACGTTTAAATTTGCAGTAAGCTATTGATGTTTGACCGGTAATGATTAGAGTTAATGTAGCCATAACAAGCATTTCAGCAGAACGTTTCTGGGACATTAAAAAACCTATTCCACCCATTCAAATTAACACTAACATTAACGTTGTAGAAATGAAGAAAGTGGATGAAACAATTGATGTCCCATTCATTTTATCCATTGTTTATAATCCATCAATTGCTCAACTTAGCCTCAAAGGAAATGCTTACGTAACCGGCGAAAAAGACGAAATTGAAAAAATCCTCAAAGACTATGAACAGAAAAAACCGCCAGCACAAATAATCATCCAATCAATATCAAACGTTGTTTTTATTGAATCAATAATCATAGCCAAAACATTGAACATTCCGCCGCCGGTGCCATTACCCCAAATTCCTGAGCCAGGCAAACAGCCAAGCGCAAAACCTGAAGGAAGAGACTACAGCCAATAAATGACTAACAAGTCATTTGCTAATTTATGTTTAGCCTGTTGACGGAGGGTGACTGGCTGACTTAAGGCATAGTTCAACTCATCGTTCTTTCTTAAAGGTTAGTTGTTTTTTCTGAAGCATTTCGAAAACACTCGCTTCAACTATTTGAGTATCAATTTTGATATTGTGTTACAGCAGTGAGCGTACGACCTATATACACTATACACTTTGTTCTTATTGTGTACTTAACATTATCCAAAAACATTCGGGGAATAATAAAATGACAAATCGAAAATTAGGAAACAACGGCATTGAAAAATCGTCTCCTGAATTAAACACGATACCGAGTTATGGTTATGCTGCAAAAAGTGCAACCGACAAACTTGTACCATTTGCATTTCAAAGAAGAAATGTTGGCAAGCTTGATGTACTGATTGATATTCAATACTGTGGAATATGCCACTCGGATATTCATAATGCAAGAAATGAAATGGGCCATTCAGTGTATCCTATGGTTCCTGGTCATGAAATCATCGGTAAAGTCTTCAAAGTTGGTTCAGCAGTAAAGAAATTTAAAGTTGGCGATACTGTGGGAGTTGGCTGTTTTGTAGACTCTTGCAGAAAGTGCGATACATGCAAAGAAGGTCTTGAGCAATATTGTGAAAATGGGGCTACAATAACATTTAATTCCAAAGATAAATACGGCGATGTAACTAAAGGCGGATTTTCAAACAACATCGTTGTAGATCAGGATTTTGTCCTTAAGATATCGCCCAAATTAAACCCTGCAACCGCTGCTCCGCTCATGTGCGCTGGAATCACCACATATTCACCATTAAAACACTGGAAGGTTGGAAAAGGGCAAAAGGTGGGTATAGTTGGGCTCGGCGGGCTAGGTCATATGGCATTAAAATTTGCACACTCATTTGGTGCACACACTGTCCAGTTCACGACATCACCAAGTAAAGTGCAGGATGCCAAGAAGCTGGGCGCTGATGAGGTGATATTATCAACAGATCAGGAGCAGATGAAGAAGCACGCAGGAACATTTGATTTTATTTTAGATACAGTGAGTGCGAAGCATGATCTTAATGCTCTACTTGGAATGCTTAAGAGAGATGGTCATCTAGTGCTTGTAGGTTTGCCTTCAGAGATACCGAGCTTAATTCCTTTCCAACTCATTTTCAAAAGACGATCAATCGCTGGATCGCTTGTTGGTGGTATAAAAGAGACTCAAGAGATGCTTGACTATTGCGCTGAACATGGCATACATGCAGAGATAGAGTTGATCCCTATACAGAAGGTAAACGAGGCTTTCGAGCGCACAATTAAGGCTGATGTGAAGTACCGCTTTGTAATAGACATGTCAAGCCTTAAAAAACCAAATTGACTCGTGAACAAGAGAAAAGGAGACTTGCAGGGATGAAAAAGAAAGAAAGCAAACAAAACAATATTCTTGTGGCTTATTTTTCCCATTCTGGCAACACGCGCGCAATTGCTAATCAAATACACGAAGGTGCCGGCGGCGATATCTTTGAAATTGTAACTGTAAAGGCATATCCTAAAGATTACGACGAAGTTGTGGAGCAGGCAAAGAAGGAATTCAGAGAGCAATGCAGACCTGAACTGAAAACAAAAGCTGAGAACATGGAATCGTACAATGTTATTTTCGTTGGTTATCCAACTTGGTGTGGTACGATACCTATGCCGGTTGCCACGTTTTTGTCCGCGTACGATTTTTCAGGAAAAACAATTGTGCCATTTTGTACACATGAGGGAAGCGGTCTAGGGCGAAGCGTTACGAACATTAACGAACTTTGTGCTCAGTCAACTATTCTACATGGTCTAGCAGTAAGAGGCAAAGACGTGAAAAAAGCTAAGAATGAGATATCCAAATGGCTGAACGAGCTAAGAAATGACGCAAAAAAACAATTAAGAACTGTGATTATGTTAAAAAATAGAAAGCGTGCCATAGAAAACTCAATTTAAAATTGGCAGGATGAAGTTAATTATGAAAATAATAAACCTTGATAATGTTGAGGCCAGGGAAGTATCGAATGACCCATTATTCTTTGGCGGAAGGGTCTGTACCCAGTTTGTTCTGGAAGAAGAGCACAAAGTCCAGAAATTTCAGGTTGTAATGGTTAAGTTTGCACCTGGAGCCCGTAATAAACTTCATACTCACTCGACAGAGCAAATTCTAATTGTTACCGAAGGCAAAGGGATTGTAGCTACCAAGAATCAGGAGCATATAGTTACTCCTGGAATGATAGCTTTTGTTTCTCCGGGGGAGAAACATTGGCATGGAGCCATCAAAGACTCATCCTTTGCCCATTTATCAATAATCGGCCAGCCAAATGAAATGAAAATAATATAAGAATATCAGACTTCCGTAGCATTGTTTCTCGATTTACCTCGAAGAATATTGATGCAAATCAGGTTTTTGTAGATTTAATCAAAAAGATCGCTGCAGAGAAAAATGCGACGCCTGCTCAAATTGCACTTGCATGGTTGCTTGCTCAAAAGCCTTGGATTGTTCCGATACCAGGAACACGGAAGTTAACACGCTTAGATGAAAATTTAGAAGCAGTAAACATTGAGCTTGCATCCGAAGAATTGCGCAATATAAATTCCGCGCTCTCGAATATTACAATTGCTGGGGATCGCTATCCAGAAGAACTTGAAAAAAGAACAGGCTGTTAAGGGGAATGGTGGAAATTAGAAAACAAGCTTATTTTAATGGTACGTACATCGATGATCGTGATGCACCGATACCTGGGGTTCCATGCCTAACAGGCTTGTTGGTTATAGCAAACTCGCCAAGGTAATGACCAATCATTTCAGGCTTAATATCTATGCTGACGAATTCTTTGCCATTGTGCACCTGAATCTTCGTGCCAACCATCTCGGGCAGAATAATTAAGTCGCGTACATGAGTCTTTAGGCTAACTTCTTTGCCCTGTTTTTTTGATTCCTTGGCTTCCCGTAGCTTCTCAAGCAAAATTCGCTGTTCTGGAGTTAGGCCGCGCTGGAGGCTTCTTCTTTGTCGTGCAGGAAGCAAATTTATGAATTCATCCATTGACATAGCTACTAAACTGTTAAGATTATGTCCGCGATACGCAAATTCTTTCGGCATTTTTTATTCCATCCTTAATTTTCCCATTAAATGCTATAAACCTTATCTTGATTATTCGTGTATTGCACGTTTCTTCTTTTGTCCGGGGCCACGAGCAGCGATCAAGCCGACTTTTTGTCCTGGTGGGGCACCATGTGAAGTCGTTGTTGTTCTTCGAGCGCTTCGTTTGCTGCTGCCATAGGGGTGAACGGCTGGAACCATTTTTCGTCCACTGGTTCTTGGATACTTATGGCCTTTTGCTTTCATTAAATGGAATTTTTCGCCTGCCTTCAAAAACGGCTTCTCTGTTCTTCCAGAAGCAGCAATTACACCGACAGTCGACAGGCAGTAATCATCAACATACCTTGTTCTGCCAGAAGGCAACCGAATCATCGTGCCTTGAGGAGTGTGACCAACAACCGTGGCGTAAGCACCTGAAGACTTTGCCATTTTTCCTCCATCGCCTGGACGAAGCTCAAGGTTGCAAACCAATGTTCCTTCAGGCACCTTGCCTAAGGGGATCATGTTGCCAATTTCTGCTGTTGCCTTTCCTCCTAAACTGATTGGTTGTCCAGAGTAAATGCCTTCAGGCGTTGAAATGTAACATGATAATCCATTGTCAAATTTTATTAATGCTAAGGGTGCACCACGACCGGGATCATGAACGAGTGAGTCAACAAACCCTTTAAGCAAAGTGTCGAATGCTTCTTTTGGTGTGATTGTTGGATACTTCGCAGGAGCAACTCGCTTGTGTGTTGAAGCTCGCCAGTTTCTGCCACCGCGACCGCGTCTTTGTACACGAATACGTTTTCCCATATGTCATGCCTTCATTAAATCAATTCAATTAATTTATAGTATTCCAAGTTTAATTGCAACGTCAGAAGCCTTGTATTCCGGAGTAAGCCTTACAAAGGCTTTTTTTATGCCTTGTGGCGTAATTAGCAGGTTTACCTTGCTAACTTTAACTTCGTAGAGTTCTTCAACTGCACGTTTCACGTCAGCTTTTCCAGCTTTCAAATTAACGATGAATAATAGCTTGTTGTCTCTTTCAACCATGACGCTTGCTGACTCAGTCATCAAAGGGTAAGAAATAATCTCATTAAGTTCCATTTACTTTCATTCTCCATAAAGCTTGTCTAAACATTCAATTACGCCGTTAGTCCAAAGTGTTAGTCTGCCTGGATGAGTTCCCGGCGCCAACATTTCAGTATTAATATTAGCCAAAGTAGTAACTTGGACACCTGGAATGTTGCTTGCGGCAGACGCTAAACCTTTGTCAGCAGCTATCACAATGAGCGGGCCAACAGCTTGCTTCATTTTTCTTCCTCTGTGTTTGCCTTTTCCAGCGCGGATTTTTCTGCTGTCCTTTACCCTTGTAACATCGGGTAAAACACCCAGCTTTGCTAACGCCTCTTTAACATCTTTTGCTTTAGTTAAAGCTTCAATTGCGTTATCTACAATGAGCGGAATTTGAGGAACATTTTCGATTGCATGTCCACGGGAAGCTACAGTTTCTTTCTGCGCTGTGGCCGCAATAGCTGAAAGAAGAGCTAATTTAGCTTCTTTCTTTGGAATTCGTTTAACAATAATTTTTTCAGCTCGTGGTGGATGAGGTTGTCTTCCGCCAACTGTGCTTGGTGCAAAAGCGCCTCTTCCGCTTCCACCTTTAATTCGTGGGATTCTTGCTATTGCCATGCCTGTGCCGCGTGATTCTGCGGATGTTCTTTTTCCAGCCATGGGGTCTCTGCCTTGAGGTTGAATACGGTTAGATTGAATCGCCAATACAGCACGTTTTATTACATCTGGCCGTAGAGGTGTAGAGAAAACTTTTGGAAGCGTGATTTTTCCTGTTGCATTGCCTTGAAGGTCAAAGATATCTACGTTTTTCTGTTCTGACATTGCTTATGTTCCCCTTACTTTCCTTGTGGCGAATCCAATGAAATATGTGTTACTTGGGGTGGAGCTTCTGCGGCTTCGCGTGGTGGTCTTGCGGGTACACGTAAGCGTATTTGGCGTTTTTCGGTTCCTGGCACGCTTCCTTCAATGAGTATGTATGGTCCTTTTACTATCGCCGTACCTGATGAATCCACCTTTCACAGTTACTTCTTTTCCGTCTTTTCCGATTTTAAGTATGCGCTTGTTAAATTCTATGCGTTGGTGATAACCCATTTGTCCAGCTCGCGGAACAGAATACATGATGTGGTGAGGGTTCCATGGACCGTTTGTGGCGATTCCTCGTTTGGTTTTTCTTCCTTTATGTTGAAGGATGGTTACTCCCCAACGTTTAACTGGACCTTGAAAGCCTTTGCCCGCTGTTATTCCAGCTATATCGATGTATTGTCCATCTTTGAATACTTCTTCAGGCGTTACTGTTTTGCCTAAAAGTTGCTTGGCATATTCAAACTGCTGTGGAATTGTTCCTCCGCCGAGTTGGATTTCTGATATTTCTGGCTTCTTTTTTGAAAGACTGGTTAAAGTGGGCTGTGTAGCCGTGACAACTCGGATTATGGCTGTCTGTTCAAGGTTTTTGGTTGCTTTTTCAAGCATTTGTTCAGTGTTAAAGTTTTCTGGAAGAACCATTGCTCGGTTGAGAATGGCTGGTGGATTTTTCATCCAGACTTCAGTGATGTTTTGAAGTCCGTATGGTGTTTTGGTGTAAGTTCTAAAACCAACCACGATGATTGGAGGTGTTTCAAGAATGGTGGCTGCACGCATGACTTCTTTCCCAAAGTGGGGTGAACGTTTCCTGTCTTCGATGGTGAAGACGTATGTCATGCCTGCTTTGTACCCTGTGAAACCTAAAAGCCTCGGGTTTTCTGACTTTATTGTTGGCCAGAAACGAATTCGCGCTACTGGTTTTTTAGCGCGATGTCTAGGTAAATAGGCTAATGAACCATGTCTTGGAGCATGAGTTTTACGATGTCCCATTGTACTTCAGCTTCGCGGCTTATGGAATAAGAAAATAAAGTTATAAAGGTTACCTTTTAAAAATAAAGGGTCAAACTTAACTCTGTTGCCCTAAGAAACATGTTCTCCATAATATGATGGGAGAATTAGCGTGGTTCTCCTGAATATCGTTCACTTTAATCTTGCCCTCTCAGGAGTCGCTGTGTCTTTTAGAGAGATGTTTTAAAAATCAAAAACGCTTCTGCTTATCTCCAGCATCAGGGGAGATGTGAGAGCATGGGAAAAACAGTGGAATCTTACCGTATGGCTTTAGAAGATGAAATACACCGTTGGAACGGTTTTGCAAAAGCATTGCGAATTGAAGATAGAGAAGCCTTTGAAGCATTGATGGATGCTTGCAGAAGTTATGCTTCGGCTGGAAGCAACGCTACGCAACCTATCCTTTTCGAACCTATGATAATCTCGATTCTGCTATCACAGCAAAGAAAGATAATGCGGTTAGAGAAGGCTTTAGATGCAATCAAGCAATCAAAGGCGAATTAGAGGCTGGCTGTTTGATGTTTACCCTTCTAACTTTGGAGAAATGGCAGTTTGGATAATAAGCGAAAACGGGCAAAGAATAAGATTAACAGACAAGTTTCAACCTGAAGTCTATGTCTCAGGCAAACAAGAAGACTTAGAGCGTTTAATCAACAGGTTTTTCTGCAAACAAGGACTGTTGCTTCATGGAGTTTCGTTTACAAGTATGAACATCCCACAGATTCCGATAAATCAAAAGTTTTAGCGGTAACGCTTAAGGATTGCAGACATCTCCGTTCCTTCACTAACGAGATATTAAAGTTAGGCGATTATCTACGCTATAGGGTTCACAATTGCGATTTGCATGGAGACAGAGGCTACCTTTTTAGTCATAACTTGTTTCCACTTGCCTTTTTAGAGGTTGAAGCTAACAACTCAAGCTTAAACTATCAACTTTTAGATTCAGTTGAAAGCACAGATTATTCTCTTCCACCCTTCAGAATCATGCAAATCAGCTTGGAAATAAATAAGACGGGAAAAATAGCAAGCCTAAACGACGCAATAGGCAGCCTATGCATAACTCAAGCAGAAAAACAAGTAATCATGGATTCAGGGGAAGAAGGCGACAAGCTTGTACAGTTAACTAAAACAGTGAAAGAGCTTGACCCAGACATCATCGTAACCAGCGGCGGCGACTCTTATCTTTTTTCTTACCTAATCCAGCGGGCAACACTCAATAACGTACTGGACAAGTTTACTTTAAGCAGAGATAATGTTCCTTTTGTTCCTAAATCATTCGCAGGGTAAAACTTTTTTTTCTTATGGTCGCACATTCTATAAAGCTCCAACAATTAGGCTACACGGAAGAATCCATGTTGATGAAACAAATACTTTCGTTTTAAACGAAAGCAGTTTTGAAGGCTTATTTGAAATAGCAAGAACCTGCCGAGTGCCTTTGCATACTGCTGCACGCTCCTCGATAGGTTCAAGCATGTCTTCCTTGCAGTTCTACCAAGCTATAAAAGACGATTTCTTGCTTCCAAGAAACAAGAGTACATACCTGAAGCTTTCAAGTCAGCTTATGAATTGCTTGTTGGAGACAGAGGCGGCTTTGTATACGAACCGAAAGTTGGACTCCACGACGGCATAGGCGAAGTTGATTTTTCTTCAATGTACCCCAGTTTAATGGTTAAAAACAATATTTCCGCTGAAACTGTTCTCTGCAAATGCTGCCCTGATTCAAGCTTACGCATCCCAGAACTTAACTATAATATTTGTGAGAAAAGAAAAGGTATCGTTCCTAAAGCCTTGAAACTTGTTGTCGATAAAAGATTAAAATACAAACGGTTAATGACCGAAGCTAAAGACGCTAGACTCAAGGAAATTTATGATAGAAGGCAAAATGCCCTAAAATGGATTCTTGTAACTTGCTTTGGATATTTAGGCTACAAAAACGCTAAATTCGGAACAGTAGACGGTCACATTGGTGTTTGCGCTTTTGGCAGAGACGCATTTCTAAGGGCTGCTCGCATCTCTGAAAGCCGAGGGTTTGAGGTTCTCCATGGAATAGTAGATTCACTGTGGCTTAAAAAAGAAAATGCCAGCCTTCAAGATTATACTGGCTTATGCAAGCAAGTAAGTGATGATATCGGTGTTCCGTTAAATTTTGAGGGACGTTATAAGTGGATAGTATTCTTGCCTTCAAAAATGCATCCGAACATCGGCGTTTTGAACCGTTACTATGGAGTTATGGAAAGCGGAAAACTAAAAGTAAGAGGCATAGAGGTGCGCAGGCGAGATACACCTCGTTTCATTTACAATGCTCAAATGGAAATGATTAATGTGTTTTCTAAAGCAAATAACTCTGAGGAGTTTATTCAAAGGATTCCAGAGGCACTACAAGTAGTGAAGACTTATCGTCAAAAGCTAATTGATGGTGAAGTGCCGATTGGGGATTTGATTGTTACTAAACATTTGTCGAAGAATCCTAAAAGTTACAAGCAGCATGTAAGCCAAGTGATTGCAGCAGAACAGTTGGCAAAAGAAGGTCATTGAAATTCATGCGGGAAAAAATGTCGCTTTCCTTTTTACGCATTCAGAAAATAAAAGATATGAACGCAGAGTTGTAGCGGAACAATTAATTGAAAAAGGCATTAATACTGATACAAGAAAGTATTTGCTTTTACTTTATTCTTCAGCAGCAAGTTTGCTTAGTTTTAAGGGGTATACCACAAAATCAATTTTTGATGCGGTTAATGGATATGCATTCAACACTCTGCTTAATTACTTAAGCTAAAACGACCCCAGAAACCTTTAAGCTGCCTTCATTTTTTTGGCTGGCAATCGTACTGTAAAGGTTGTGCCCTTGCCAAGTTCGCTTTCAAAAGTCACAGTGCCACCCAAAGCCTCAGTCATACGTTTAACTACTGCTAAACCAAAACCCTGCCCTTTAGACTTCGTAGTAAACATTGGTGTAAACAATTTGCACTTAACATCTTCAGGTATGCCCACGCCGTTATCTTCGATTTTTATGATGACATCTTTATTCTGTTTATCTGCGAAAGCATGCACCCTTAATTTGCCGCCTTTCGGCATTGCCTGAACCGCATTATTAACCAAATTACCTATAATGCGATTAAGGTAAGTTGAATCAGCCCTTAAATTTCTTGCTTCTTCTTCAACTCTAATTTTCGCTTCAATATTTTCAAGCAAACCATTCTTGATTAGCAACTCATCAATTATTCGCTTAAGATCAGCATCCTCCATCATGGGGTTAAGCGGTCTAGCAAAATCTTGAAGGTCCGCCACAATCTTGTTTATGTATTCAGCGTTATGTTGAATTGACACTCAAACTTTCCTGTAAACCCTGTTTTTCAGGGCATTCAGGCATTGCTAACAAATCAGAATTCGCAAGATAAACATCGCTTATTATAGCTTGCAAGGGATTTCGAATATCATGCCCAACCATACCAGCAGTCTGACCAACTGCCGCCATACGCTCTGAGTCTTTAAGCTGCTTTGTTTTTTCTTCAACAATTTCCTTCAAATAATCATTGTATTTTTTCAGCTCATCCTGCATTTTCTTCTGCTCAGTTATATCTCGAACAATAGACCATATTCCAACAGTTTTCCCATTATCATCCCTCAATCGCCAAGTTCTAACAGAAGCAGGAAAAATCGAGCCATCTTTTCTTTTGTACTCCCTCTCGAAAACAATTGAACGCCCAGTATCGATAACTTCCTTTATGACTTGTTCTCTTTGTTTATGCCACTTCTCAGGCAAAATTTGCTGAGGAGTCAAATTTTCAAGCTCTCTCTTGCTGTAACCCAGCATCTTTATGTAAGCTTGATTGCAGTTAATCATTTTACCCTGAAGGTCTCTGGCCATAATTCCGTCTTGAGAGGTTTCATAAAGCCTACGATACCTCATTTCACTCTTTTTGCTTTCAGTAATGTCAATTGCGAAAACAGCCACTCCATAAATCTTCCCTTGCAAGTTTCTCAAGCGGAGTATGTGTTATTTTGAAGTACCGTTGCATCCGAGATTTCTCCCCCGCAATGGCTTCAATCGTAACCTTCTCGCCGCCTAAAGCCCTATCAATATTCGCCTTAGCATCTTTTCGATTTTTAAGATTAGTATGATACTCAAGCATGCTATGTCCTAGTGCAATGTCTGCACCGAACAAAGCCTTCATAACTTCAGCGTGGCATTTGTTGAAACTTGTATAGCAATAATTTGCGTCAACTGAGAACACTGGAGTTTCGAAGCTCTCGAGAACGGCTTCTAAAATCCCTTTTTCCAGCGAAGCCCCCCGTTAACCTTTGCTAGAATAGTCTACTTTGAGTCTTATAAGAAAAACGGTTAAAACCGAATAAAACTACATACTAATGTCTTTTGAAAACTTGATATCTTGGATTACTTGTACATAATTCGTCATTTTTGCAATATTCTTTATTAAAATTCTTAAATGGCTCTAAAAGTTCCAGATCCAAATTAATCATAATTTGAGGCATAACAGTTTAATCCTGCTGTTAAAGTAAATACCAATAAGGTGCCTTAGTTGCAGGTTTCAATTCGATTCTTCACTTCACTGCGAGAAATAGTGAACAAGAAAGAAGAAACCCTAAGTTTCACTGAAAATCAAAAAGTTACCATAGACACTTGTTTTAGGGAACACTTTCAAAGCAGTACGGCAAAGTTTTTGTTGACTATGTTTTTGACGCAGGCAACCGGGAATGTGAAGAGTTTTCTCCAATTTCTTGTTAATGGAAAAAGCGCTGCTACAGGTGAAGGCTTAAAAACGGTGCTTCATGATGGCGATGTTCTCGCAATTCTTCCACCAGTAGGCGGCGGCTAAAGACCATCAAGTAACCTTTCAAATAAGCCTTTAGTTTTAAGGATATCCTCCATGGAAGTTTTATGATTTAACTCCAGTGTTATTGGTCCAGTATAGCCGTATTCATGCAGTTTAGTAAGGAAACGATGTCAACTCTGGTTTTTCTTGAATGAAAGGCATATGATTCTTGTTCTGCCATGTGAACGTTGCAGAGACGTTTATGGTATTTTTCCAGCAAATCAGCAGTTTGCTTTGTCTCTAAAGCATGACAAAAATCCAAAGTTATACCCATGTCCCCTGCATCAATAATGCTTAGGACTTCTTCAAGTTGATCAACGTTTTTGGCAAAACCTGAAGAAGTGTAAGATAGGTTCTCCAATGCTAACTTGATGCCTAACTCTTTTGCAAATTTATTAAGTTCACCAAAGATTGCGCTTAAGCATTTTTGTCTCATGTTTTGAGGGAGTTTTTTAGAGATGCTTGAGTGAACTGTCATAATCGGCGCAGACAGTCTGTTGAGCAAATTCAAGTGAGATTTTTCCGTAATAGATTGCTCGGTGAATCTTCGACTTCATCCTTAACATGTAAGGTTGCAGAGTGAAGGGTAAGGCACTTTAATCCATTAGTAGACATGAGTTTTTGGGCCTTGTAAACGGCAATGTCACTTTCAGTACTTACCGTTTTCATGTTAAACTCTAAGTTATTAAAACCCAATGCTTTAACAGTGGCAAGGTTTTCTTCTAAACTTAACTTGCTAAAAATTCCATTAGACAAACTTAACTGCATTCATTTTAGCCTTCTGCCTATTAGGCTACTTGTTACATGAGTAATTGCTAATGTCTTTGCCTCAAAGGCGAAAAGAGAAATTTAGACTCCGCCCCAAAACAGTGTTTTTTTCCGCATAAGAGCAATGTATTCTTTTAGAACTTCCTGTTCTTCAGACGTTAAATCATCTGTGTGCTTAGTTAACAATGTCTTGACATCGTCTTCAGGAACCTTTACGTAAAGTACGTCTCTCTCAAACAGGTGTCTGCCAACAATCGGTTTATCCATAGAAATTGCCACTTGCATGCCCTGTTTAGCTTCAGCCACAGGTTTGCCTTCCTCCTGAATCTGCTCTACTTCGCCAACATCATTGCCGTCTGCCTTAATCAAACTGACCTTAGGCTTTAGCCTGCCGCCTAAAACTTCAACTCCGAAGATCGCGGGTTTAGCACGGCGGAAAATGCAGTTTGGCATAATATGGACTTTTCCAGGCTTAACTAACGCTTCAAATTCCTGTTCGCTTTTTGCTTCACGCTTCATCTTTGCCCATTCAAGATACTTATCAATCAAATTGTAAATGATGGGTTCTTTGAAAATTGGAATATTATTTTTTTCTGCCTCTTCCTGAGCATCGGGCAAAGTTTTTACTCCGAAAGCTAAAATTGCTCCCGATAACGGTGCATTTGTCTTCACAACTGAGGCTTCTATTACATCGCGTTTCGAAATGTCCCCAACATCAGCTATCCGCACTTGCACATTATTTGTCTTCAAAATTTCTGCCATAGCCTCTAGAGAACCCAAAGTGTCAGCCTTAACAATAACTCCAGCAATTTCAGTTGCAATCCTAATCCTGCCGACTTCTTCAGTTACTAGCTTTGCGTAATTTTCAGGTTCTTCACCTGCTGGAACAGCAAATAGCGGCGATCCAGACAATGCGCCATCCAAGTCTGGTGCAACAATCTTTATTCCTGCAGAAGCATAAACGCTGTCTACGGATGAAAATTTGTCTCTTGGATCACGGATTTCATCTAACGGTTTTGGAACAAGTATTGCTCTGATTCTTGTCGTGATCGGTTTTTCTTTTCCACCAACCACTATTAAATCATCCTTCGAGAGAATACCATCATAAATAATCGCGTTTAACGTCAATCCTAAACCTGGCTCCTCCTTAACCTCTAAAACGGAGCCTTTAGCTGGACCTTCAGTTGTCATCAAACGCTTCTTTAGGTACTGCTGGGTTAAACCCACCAAAACCATGATTAGCTCAGGTAAACCTTCACCGGTTTTTGCGCTGGTCGGTACTAACGCCACGTTTGAAGTGAAATCCTTGATGTGGTCGAAACGGTCTGTTTTGAAGCCTAAGCGTGAAAAGTCCCCCATAACTTTGTATAATCGGTTATCAAAGTCTTCCTTAACAAAACTTGCCTGCAACGAATAAGACTTTAAGAATGGCATTGATTTTTCAGTTTTCCATCCGGGCACTCGGTCAATCTTGTTAACTGCAACTATGAACGGTGTTTTGCGGGCTTTCAGTATTTCTATGCATTCAAAAGTTTGTGCTTCAAACCCTTTTTGAATATCAACTACGAGAATAGCGATATCTGCTACGCTTCCGCCTCTGCGTCGCAGGTTAGTGAATGCTTCGTGTCCAGGTGTATCTACGATGAGTAAGCCTGGAATTTCTATTCCGCTTTTAAAGGTTGACAGTAATGGACCGATTAATTGTTTAAGGGTTTCAACCGGGAAAAAGCTGGCACCAATGTGCTGTGTCATTCCACCCGCTTCTCGAGCTTGGACGCTTGTTTTTCGCAGTTCATCCAAAAGGGACGTCTTGCCTGCGTCAACGTGTCCGAGAACGCAAACAATTGGTTGTCGTATAGGCATTTTCCTGTCTCCACTATTTTCGAAATAATCTGGTGAATAATAAGTTGACGCCTAATAAATCAATGTATGAATTAAATCAAGTTTTATCGTACGCTTCAAGTACGCTTGCTAAACATTGATTTATGCCTTTTAAGCCCACTACAGTTATGGTTAAGATTATGGTTTCTTTGATTTCGTCACGAGTTACTCCAAGATTTTTAGCCATAGGCACGTGAGCAAGGACCGCGCCTTGATTTCCAGTTACAACATTCATGGCGATGTAGAGTAACTGTTTTGTTTTTGTATCAAGGGCTGAAGGCTTGGCGAGTTTTTCTATTAAACTGTTGAATGCAGCCGCCACTTCGGGCGATTCTTGTTGAAATGCTTGAAAACCAGATTTGCTCATCTAAAGTCGCCATGTTCTTATTGATTTGTTTGCTAATTAATTTTTTTATTAGAGTTTTCCTAGGAGCTGTTCCTAGTATCTTTGGCTCCTTTCAAACTAAGTATCATAGAGCAAAATGGCGTTGATGGCAACCATTGCTTTTCCTTGCTTTTCTGTGCAGTCAAAAAATGAGATGTGAACCCGTTAAATTAATTTACTCTGCCAAGTTTAATTGATTTTTTTTATTCCGGCGATTTGATTATCATGATGAATATGCCTAAGATAATCAAAACTAGGCTTAAGGCTCCAAACAGCCAACTGAAAATTCCAAGGTTATTAAGGCTTGTTAAAGTGAAATAAATTAGCAATGCCCCGAAAATCAGTACGACCAAACCAATTATCCTCTGTGCTAACTTCACCCAGTACCCAGCTGATTTATCGCTCATTTCTTGCACCTTTGTTTCAAAGACTGTTTTTATTGCTACTAAAAGCTAAGGAGTTATTATTAAATATATTTTGGTAAGAGTTGAAGTATTGAGTAAAAAACCCATCAGGCAAACGCTAAACTTAGACGCTCAGGCGGTGAGTTTCTTTTGAGCCGAATGTCTGAAGAAGCCCTGCCCAACCACATCCCTGGTACACTTGAACATTTGTAAACCAGCCTCGTTCAAGTCTGCAATTATCCCCCTCTCCCTCTCTCTCAACCAATCGTATCTTTTTTTGTTCAGAGTTTGACCAAGATGTTTTCGTTTTCAACTTTGACTTGATAAGTGGGTTCGTCGTTTGCTTTGGGGTGAAAGAGTGCCACTTTTGGGTGCGAAACAACTTTGCCCGTTGTTACGTCGAATTTTGCATTATGCTTTGGGCAAGTAACAATGTTCCCTTCCAAAGTACCTTTGGATAGGTCTCCGCCTGCATGCGTGCACTTCGAACCGATTGCAAAATAGTTTCCGTTTACATTGACTATTAGAATCTCTTTGCTTTCCAGCTTTACAGCTTTCATTTTTCCAACTGGAATCTCTGTTGTCACAGCAACTTTAACATAGTTAGATTGCATAATTTTCCTCCTTATGTTCAGTTACCATTTGACAGAAACGGAATTTAAGGCTTTAGAAAAATGCAATTTAGAACATAAGCATAAACGGCGGAAAGTGTGGGATTAAAATTTAATCCTCTCTCTCCTTTTTCAACTACGTCTACGTCTTCTTATTCTTCTTCTATCCTCTTGCTCACCGTACTAACTTACTGCAAGAGAACCATTTTTATTGATGTAGCGGTCGGCGCCTAAATTCAAAGCTTTAACGGCAACATCTTCTCTGCTTTTTCCCGTAAACAAAATAAAGGGCATTTCATTTTTCTTTTTTCTAAGTTCTCTTAGAAAGTCCAAGCCATTCTTAAGAGGCATTTCATAATCGGAAACAATCGCATCATAGGATTGTTTTTCCATTTTTTTAAAGGCTTCATCAACTGAAACAACTGTATCAATATCAAAGTTATTTTCCACTGTTAGTATCTGCTTTGAGACTTCCATAAAACACAAATCATCATCAACATGTAAAATGCGCAAACAGTTTTTCGAGCATGTTTTCTTCTGGTCGATGGTTTGAGAGCTAGTTTCGATTCTTAGGGCGTCTTCTGTTTGCGCCGAGTTCATGATCTCATTTGCTGTGCTATGGATATTAAATATTATGAAGCCAGTTTCTGGATTGCAAATTAATTTTTAGCATTAATCAGAACTAGTCATATCTAGTTTTTTAACGTGTGCGTTATTTCCCAATTCAAACTATTTCCACTTATTTCTCTATATAGTCCACGATAAAGCGGTTTAGCTAACGATAGTCAAGCATTACTAACTTTAGGCGGAAGAATTTCTCTTGAAATTGAAATTAGTATGGTACACATTATACTTAGGTTTCCTAAAATAAGACAACTAAATGACGATTATCGGATAAAAGTCCATTTAAATGTTAAATGTGCATATTTTTTGGTATGCAATAATTGTTAAGAAAGCAACCAAACAAACAAGAATAACATGTCTAGCTTAAGCAAGAACGTTTACGACATGACTTTCAGGGAATTCTTAGAAGAAACGAAAAAGCAAGGGTTCTTGGAAATCGATTTAGGAAATGAACTGTTAGGAAGAATGCGTGAAGAAGGATTCACTGATGATGAAATCTACAACATGCAAATGTCAAAGCTCTGGAAAGTGTTCACTATGGTTGTTATAGACTTCGCAACAGACCACTTTATGAGAAGCAACAAACCAACAGAATTGAACATAAACATGATCGATAATCAAACAGTTCAGGAAACACTTGAGGCATTAAAGAAATCGATTAAAGGCTTTGAAGAAGAGAAAATATAAGGGCTTACGAGCTATCGAAACAGCTCCAAATGCGCGCCGCGCGGTTACTCTGAATTTTGCATTTTACGGAAAGAGAAAGTCTTTCTTCAATAATCCACTACATTTTTTAGCTTTAAGAAATAATTGACGCGGGGACTGGTTAGTTGATGAGTTCGCCGTCTAAAAATGAAAATGAATCTAATCTTAATCAAAAACACAAGGCGCGTTTAACAGGCGAAAAAGCAACGCTTCTTATGCCTCTTTACGCGAAAGCCTTAGACAGCCGCTCTAAACACTCCATTCTGCACGATGAAAAAGCCGATGGAATAGTTAAGATGATTGATTATGATTATGAGAAGCTTGAACACTTTGGAAATGGCAATGTTCTGGTTGTCAGAGCTAGGCAACTGGATGAATGGGTCAAAGAATTTCTTAGATCAAACCCAAATGTTGTGGTGTTGAATCTAGGCTGTGGATTAGATACTAGAGTGTCTAGTAATTAACCCGCCTTCTACAGTTAGCTGGTTCGACATTGATTTCCCAGAAGTTATTGAAGAACGCCGCGGATAAGAGCGCTATAGGAAGGCATGTGCGCTTCTGAAAAAACATATAACGTAATAGCCCTTAATTATCATCAATTAAGATAAGTTGGGATGAGAATTGGAAGACCCGTTGGCATATGAACAGATCAAGGATGCTGTGATGAATTATTTTTGGCAAATCGATATGAAGAATATAGATGGAGTAATGGCTTGTTTTCACGATGGTGCTGTGGTTAATTTTCTTGATAGTTTGCTTGAGGGATTAACTGCAATCAGAGAATTTTACACAGTTCTCCTTGAAGCAAATCCCCATATGAAGCATATTGCGTACTCTGCTATTGTTGACAATGTAGTTGGTGACGAGGCACATGCGAGGGTTCGTTATTATGCTGATGGTAGTGGGGAAGGAGCGTTCACTTGGGGATACAGTTTGCTTGGCTTAAAACGAAAAAATGGTGTTTGGTTAATCACAAGTTACGACGCAAAACTATGGCCAACTGAAAAATAAGTGCCAAGCATCATATTTCAGCGCGACTCGAAAAAACATTGAAACAGGTTGCTGGTACTATAATTTATGAGCCATAAATCTTCGGACAAACAAGATTCATATTCACAATTGAATTTGCAAGACTTGAGAGTTTTGTTTGCTCTAATGGCACAAAGTAATAAAAGCGATAGGGCTATTGCTAAAGTTTTGGGGATAAGTAATACACTATTATCTAAACGAAGAAGGAAGCTTGAGCAAGAGGGTACGTAAGAGAATACATCATAATACCTGACTTACACGGCATGGGACTTGATGTCGTTGTTTTCCATTTCTCATCAACTCCTGACGTTTTAACATCTGTTCAACTTGAAGAAGCCCATGAATTTACAAACAAGCATCCCGAAGTACTTTGTCTCCTTGAGGACCAAAGTCATGTAGGAACAAGCTGGTTTGCCATAACCGTTCATAGGAATTATGATGAATTCATGGAACTATCTAAGAGAATGCGCGAAGAATTGCTTTCCGTACATCCAAAACGATATACCTATCCACATTATGAAAGGCATATCTTTATTTTTCCTACGATGCAAACCGCCTCAAAATACCTTTCTCATTTAAAAAATTGGAATTCTGTTTCAGTCCAAAAACAATTGAATCATGAAAGGCACGGAAATAATCACAAGCAACAATAATTATTACGCCTAAAATTAGTGAGCATGCGTGTTCCTAAATTCTTTTTGAGATGCATAATTCTTTCCTGTGATTTTTGGCTTTTGCATCATCAACAGGTTTCTAAATCAAACGTTATCACGAAAAAGTTAACCAAAAACATCCTTCCAGCTATTTTGGGAACAACCATGCGTGCCATAGTTAATCTATTTCAGTTTGAATTTGCTTTGTGGTATTTTCATTGTGAATCGAGCACAAGCTCCTAATTCACCATTTTCTTCTATGGTCCAGCCGTAAGCGTCAATTATGCGCTTTGTCATATAAAGGCCAAATCCAGTTCCTTTACCAAAACCCTTCTCAAAAAGATGTGCCCTAACTGCCTCTGTCATTCCTACACCGTTGTCCTCATAAACGAGCGAAATCCCGTTTTCATTTTCCTTATAATAAAGCCTGATTAAAGTGGTTTTCTCACCGTATTTCAATGTGTTATCCATCAGATTATAAATAGCTGACGTAACAATGAGTCGGCTAACACTTCTAACCCATCACATTCACATTTTTGATTTATGCCTTTAAAATCAGATATAAGCCCACATGCCTCAGCAAAAAATTTACCAACATTAACAAAAACGAGTTGTTCCGAGCCCACTTGTTCGTAAACTTTTTCAAAATCTAAAATAGCAAGCATCTGATTTGAGGCTTCATCCATTTTGGTTAAATATTGTAGCGCTGCTTGGGTATCGCCAATTTTCTTCCTTAATAAGTACACATACCCGTTGAAAACAGCCAGTTTGTTTCGAACATCGTGTCTTGTTAAGCCGCCGATAACTCGGAGTTTTTCATTTAAGTCCTTGACTTTTTCTGAACTTTCCTTAAAATCGGCTGCGTACTTCGCAATTTCATTCTGCATGCTTTTTTGATCAGTTATATCGGTATAGACACTTATCGCGCCGATGAACTCTCTTGCTTTGTTAAGAACAGGATGGCGAGTAACGATTACGGGCACCATTTTTCCATTGCGGCTTTTTACTTGAGTTTCGTTGACCCAGCTTTCACCAGAAACCAAGCGACTAGAAATCTCATCCACTAAATCTTCAGAATGTTCGGTCGGAAAAACCTCATCAATACTTTTTCCAAGAGCTTCCTCCGCTGTGTATCCGTAAAGATTTTCTGCTCCTCTATTCCAGTAACGAATGATCCTATTCTTATCGACTGCAATTAATGCCTGTCCGACAGCTTCAAGCAATTGGCTTTGGAAGACAAGAGTTTCGGTTATTTTTTTCTGTTCAGTGATATCGGTAACAATTCCTCTTAGTCCTATGGTCTTGTCGCCCGATTTAATTGGGGCTGCTTTTATTATTGCGTTAAATGTGCTGCCATCCTTTTTCTTCAAGATGTACTCATCGATTATAGTTGCGGATTTTGCTATTGCGTTTGTAAAGTTTGTTTTTGCTTTTTCTATGCTTTCTGGAACAAGAAAATCTTGGTTAAAAGCGACCTTTGTTGAAGTCTTCTTTCGTATAACCAATAGTTTCATATGCCGTTTGATTAATGTAAGTTGTTCTCCCATTCAAGTCTATTTCGAAAACTATTTCGGGTAAAGAATTGGCTAACGTCATGAACCGTTCAGAGCTACTTCTCAATGCTTCTTCGGCTTTCTTGCGTTCAGTAATATTCTCAAATACAGCAATAAAATAATCCTTTTTAGGACTGTAAACCAAAACATGTATCCAAATTTTTAGGGGCTTGAAGTCTAATTCAAAGTCCTCTTCTTTTCCTGTTTTGGCGACTCTGCCGTATATTTCAAATAATTCAGGATGATCTTGTTTAATCCCCGGGATTGCTTCGGTTACTTTCTTTCCCACGACATGAGCTTTTTTTAGTCCAGTGAGTTTTTCAAAAGCATTGTTAACTTTAATATAGATAAAGTCAACTGGTTTATCGTCCTTAAAGATTATTTTACAATAAGCAATACCGTTTAACATTTTTTCAAAAAAATAGCTGAATTTTGCTTCTCCTTCATCTATTTCTAGTTTGGCCTTTCTGGCTTTGAGCGCTTTCGCATTGTGCAGGCAGCGTTTATTCTCAGAAGGCTTTGGTTTGGTTACCATCGGTAATATGATTTCTGTTGTAGGAAAGTCAAATTTCTGCTGCTTTTTCACTTACTACCACTAAAATAAAGCCGTTTCAAAAATAAAAATGTCTTGTGGCGGCTCAATATTGAATACTAATCACTTCTTTAAGCGCCCATCCTAACATTCCTCAATATTTATGGTTCTTCAGCATAAATCTGGACTTCTTTGCCGTGAACTTGGCAATTTTCTGAAGCCGAAATTAGCTTTCACACAGAGTCTCAACACGCATGCGCGCTCCTCCCTTTCATGCGAGTAGCCAAATAAGCCGATGTAACTCCTAACCAAAGGAGAACTGACCCAAGAAACAACCGTTCAGTGAGGCCTCCTACAAGAGTATTCAAATGTGGAAGTATGAAAGGCAATCCGAACTCAATGACCCAAGTTACAACAACTACAATTGATAATGGCAATGCAACACGTCTCAAGCTTTCGAACTCTCGCTTTTGCCTTAACTCTGTTGATATTGCTAAAGTTCCAAATGCTCCACCAATGAAGGCTAAGATTGCAATTATGAGATGAATTGCGCCGTGCCAGGATATAGGAGTGGCAGGAACATCTGTTGGGAAGAATGCAAGCAGCAAAGATCCGACTCCCCACAACCCAAGCAAGTATAACCCTGTTCTAAACTGTGATCGAACTGCTCCAATCAGATCTAGCGTTTCAAGGAACGCAAAGATAAACAAAAGTGAAAACAAACCTCGATTCAGAAAGTTGATTGTCATGATAAATCCAAATTGCCCCACTGCAAGGTCGCTTTCTGCTTGGCTAATTAAACTATAATGTGGCGGCAAAAGCTGAGCTATAATGTCGAGAAGAACATACAGAACAATCCCTAAGATAACTATCCAATAAAGTTTGTTGATGTTAGCTTTTCTAAGACTGTTCATAATTTAGTCAACCCCACTGTTGCTTAAGTCTCTATTCTGAGTTGTTCGATAAAAAAGCTACTTAGCGCACTTTTTCTAAAAAACTTGGAGTAAGCGAATTTGAGTGCCAATATTGAGTTTAATATTACAGCTTTTGACCAAACGTCGAGTGTATTTGCAGATGTAGGCGCGATGATATGAGAAAATTTCCGTGTTAACCTATCCTGTTTGCTTGTCTAACGTTTTGACATAGCACTAGTTGGTTCTTAATTCTTCAAAAAAATAAGTATCGACCAATTTCGAAGGTTAGCTTAAGATAAAAGTTATATGTTGTTCTAACGTTAAGTTTTGTTCATGCCAGATAAAGTACATTGTGCACATATATTGGTTAAAACGGAAACTGAAGCTAAAGCAGCTAAAGCCCGGTTAGATAAAGGCGAAAAATTTGGTGCAGTCGCTCAGCAGGTTTCTCTTTGTCCCTCTGGAAAAAAGGGTGGAGACCTTGGCACTTTTACTAGGGGTAAAATGGTTAAAGAGTTCGAGAAATGTGCATTCGAGCTGGAAAAGGGGCAGACTTCAAATCCTGTCAAAACACAGTTTGGGTACCACATAATCAAACGATTAGAATAGCGGCTTTATTCCTGAGAAAAATCGCCTGAATTCCAATCATTAGGCATGTAATTAAATGCTTTAGCAACTCACTAAGCAGGGGTAATTCTAAATGGAACCAATCGTGAAATTAGCTGTTGCTTTTCTGCATTTGCTCATTACAGGTTTTTAGTTTAATTTTTTTGCTGTTACTCATTTCATTTTTGGCTTTTGCCCCGAAATAAGGTTCTGTTAACTTGTCATGGGATTTGGGGTTCATGTTAAAGGTCGTGGGATAGGCTACTATAGCCTGATTTAACTGTTAACAATCGTGGGATAATTGGGTTTGATGAAATAATTTAATATTTTAGTTTTGTTAAATACTTGAGAAAGATGCTAGAATATTATCGGAAGGTACTTTCAACCTCGGAATCATCGCGAGGGTACATATACGTTGTCGATACTGCCCGTTCGATGTTTCCTGATTTAAATGAAAAATTTACGATAATAATTGGTAAAAAAGAATTTCAAGCTAACTTAGACGCTTATGGAAGAATATGGATAAATGCCAATATGATAAAGGATTGCATTAACATGAAGCCTTACCAAGTCGTAATTTTTACAAAAAGAGACAAAAATAGACTTGGGTTAGCTAGTGAACATTCTCAGCAGGATTCACCGAAACAGTAAAAGCACGATTGGCAGTTTTTTCAATAGTGACCATATCACCCTCTTTGAATGATGATAGTGAATTCCAGAAATAGTTAGCCCAAATACGCCATCTAGCGTCAATCCTAGCATCGAATGATTTACCATTAACTAAAACGGAAAATTTTACGAGTGGTTTAGGAAACATTTTACGAACTGATGCTTCAACATAAATAAAATATCTTTCAGCTTCACTCTGTCTAAGTTTTCTTTTGTAAACTGACAAGATAACCCTCTCGCCAAACTACATTTAATTGATTATTTATCGTTTCTTATGTTTATACGTTTGTTTTTATTTGATTAGTTTTAAATATCAATAGGTCATTAATAAGTGAATTATGTCAGTTCCTGAATCAGCTACACCATACTTGACAGTAGCGAAACAAAATTATGATATTATCGAAAAAAATGGTATGACAAACGATTCACTTTCACGATATTTTACAAGTTGCTTCAACAATATTTGCAAAGCTATGGCATTGTATAAATGTTGGGTTTGTGTTAGATGTATGGAACTAAAAAAATTTTCATATGGGTGGGGCGATAAACCCGATACCTGTCCAGTATGCGGAGAAAGATATGTTTACGAAGTAGCCACTTTTCAAGCTCGTGCCACATATGTTGGTGAAGAATTCCAATGGGCATTTTGGTTACTTCTAAATAAGAATTTTGGGATAACGGCACGACCTACTTCTGACGTAACTAGGCTTTATGATTTAGAGATAAAAACTGATGTGGTGATAGAAGCAAAGGGGTCACCAGACTATATTATAAATCCTGATGGAACACACTCACATCTAGACAGACCTGGAATGATGCGCTCAGACACAGAGAAAAAAGCTTTTGCAAACGCTAAAAAATGGAATGAACGTTTCCCAAAAGGTCACTTCTTTATCGTAACTAATGCTATACCAAACCACTTGCATGGCTATAGAAATGCTACTGTAAAAGCAATTTATGATGTTACAAAGAAAAGTCAGCTTGAATCGTTCGTACTTGACCTTAAGGAAATAGGTATAGCAGGCAAATCTTGATTTAGTGTTTTTTTGCCGTTTGCAGTGAAAGCGTCAAGTGATAACCCGATTGACTTCACACTATTAATTTTCAGTTCAATCTCAGGCTTATAACTTTCGTCAATCTCGTAACCGATACTTTTTCTGCCAAGAGCTTTAGCAACTTTGCATGTTGTTCCCGAACCGAGAAAGGGGTCGAGAACTGTTCCACCTAAAAAGGTATAAAGCAAAATCAAACGTTTGGGTAATTCATCTGGAAATGGTGCGGGATGGTCACTATCTTTGGGTTTTTGAACCGTTGAAAATGTCCATAGTGACTTTGTATATGTTGTGAATTGGTCTGCTGTGATAGTTGATATTTTAGTTTCTGATTCTAGTTTGAAATCATCTTTTGCGAAAATAAGTATGTACTCACCGACATCTCGTAAACATGGGTTAGAGGCAGACCGCCACGAACCCCATGCTGTTGAAATGCCAACGCTTGCACCTTTATCCCAAAAGACAACACCACGCATCAAGAAGCCTAAATCTACAAGCTGTTTAGTGATGTAGCAATGCAACGGAATGTAAGGTGTTCTCCAAGTATCAGCGATGTTCACTGCTATACGACCACCTTTACATAGTTTCTTTTTACATTCTATCCATACATTGTTAAGGAAATCGAGATAAACTTGAAGCTCTTTTTTATCATCATAAGCAATGTATTCTTTTCCTACGTTGTATGGCGGCGATGTCACGATTAATTGAATTGAATTATCCTGAACTGCGTCCATATGTTCGCTTGTTTTATAGTAAACTTCAGGGTCATAGAGCGTTGCATTTCTCAAATATTCTTGCATTTCGATATTATCTTGTATTGATTGCTTGACAGTTTTGGACTTTCGTTTTCTTGATTTCTTGATTGTGCCAGTATCGTACTCTTTTAGTTGCAGTTGGAGATTTGAAATTTGTTTCTTTAAATGTTCGCTTTCAAGTGCTTCAGCTTTTTCTATAGCTGTAGGGTCGTTTGCCGTTCCACAGTAAATTTCTATTTTTTTTCTTTGCTCGTTATCATAATAAGAAAAATAGATGTATTTGGTGTTGCTTACTTCTTTGTAAGATATTGGCATGATTTTATGATTATAGCAGAAGATGTATATAAGTTATACCCTTAATGGTATAACTTTAAATACTTGGTTGCTACTTATACCAATACAGGTATAAGCACATGATGAGCCTTGAAAAACTTGAACAAATCCGTGAAGAAAGAGGTTTAGTAATAGCTAAAGCCAAAGAGTGTCAAGTTAACCGTGTTGAAGAGAACTTTTACACAGTCAAAAGTCAATCGGGAAATGGCGAATATGCGATTTATCAGGTTGACAGTGAATGGCACTGTGAATGCCCAGACCACACCTACCGACACGTAAAATGCAAACATATTTTTGCTGTTGAACTTTCAATTAAACTGAGAACTGAAGTAGCAGTTAACAAAGTTATCCCTGAATTGAACCTTCAAAACTGCCAAATATGTGGTTCATCAAACATAGTCAAAGACGGCTTAAGACACAACAAGAAAGGCAATCTCCAAATTTATCTCTGCCAAGATTGCAAAAAACACTTTACATTAAACTTAGGGTTTGAAAAAACAAGGGTTGCGCCGCAAGTTATCACTTCCGCTATGCAGTTATATTTCACAGGAGAGAGTCTTAGAAATGTTCAGAAATTCTTAAAGCTTCAAGGAATAACGATTAGTCACGTATCAATTTTAAAGTGGGTAACTAAGTACACGGCTTTAATGACTGAATATCTTGAAAAAATAAAGCCAAATGTTTCAGACACTTGGAGAGCCGATGAACTATATGTCAAAATCAACGGTAACATGAAATATTTGTTTGCTATGATGGATGATGAGACAAGGTTCTGGATTGCCCAAGAAGTCGCAGAAACCAAAGACAAACATGATGCAAGAAACTTGCTAAAAATGTCTAAAGAATTAATGGGCAAAAAGCCTATGACCTTCATAACTGATGGTCTTCCAGCTTATCATGATGCTTACAAAAAGGAATTTTGGACACAATGTAAAGAGACAAGAACCGAGCATATTGCTCATATCCAACTTAGAGGCGATAGAAACAACAATAAAATGGAACGCATGAACGGTGAAATTAGAGATAGAGAAAAGACAATGAGGGGTTTAAAGATGGATGCAACGGCAGTTTTGAAAGGCTACCAACTTTACCACAACTATATCAGACCCCATGAAGCATTAGAAGGAAAAACTCCCGCCGAAGCTTGCGGTATCCAAATTCAAGGAGAAAACAAGTGGAAAACTCTAATCGAAAATGCAAGCAGAAAATCAAGTTAATTTTATTTTACTCTTTTTTTAATTGCTCAAAAAATAACAATAGAGAATTAACGATTTTTTTTCCTGATTCAGTTATTTGATACGATTTTTTTAAAGGGTCAATCGGTTTGCTTGTTGCATATCCGAGATTTTCAATCTCTTTCATTCTTGCTCTATAAGCATAAAAACTCAGAGGTAAATTGTTTTTATCTGCGAACTCTTTTGCTGTGCCCCATTGATTGCAGTTTAAAGCAAGCATAAGAAGGCAATCGATGAAATGACCTTGACCTAAATGCTGTTTTAGTTTAACTATTTCAGCATCAGTAAAAATTTTAAGTATTGCTTCTTCTTGGTTCAGTTTTAATCAACCTTACGTCAATTATTTGCTTTATATTTATTTGAGGCTTCTCATATTAAGATATTAATCTAATCTATTGATTACAATGGCTCTTTAGTTTATCCCACGAAAGTTAACATGGAGAAAAATTATCCCACGACAATTAACAGAAAAACCCATCCATCAATAAGTTAACAGAACCCGAAATAAATATATCTTTTAAAGACCGATTCAATCGGTAATTCAATCATTAACTTATCGATATTATATCCTTTAAAACTAGTATATTAAAAGTAAAAAGGGAAATATGAATGGCTAAAGCTCGAGACCCTGTATGCGGCATGGATGTGGATACTGAGACCGCTATAAGCCGCAAAATAGGCGATCGAACGTACTATTTTTGTAGCCAACAATGCGCTGATGTTTACACTGCACCAGAACGCGAATTAAAAGCGATGCAAAGAAAAGTTACTTTAACTCTGCTTGCGGCTATAGCAGCCGCTGGATTAAAAATTGCCTCAGCGTTCGGCTTTTTGATAGCTTTAAATGCTTTGGAGTTAGTCGGGCAACTAACAGCTTACAATTTTATTATATTTATAATTTCAATTCCAATCGTTTTTTATGCTGGCTTTAACATTCTTAAAGGCGCTTACCTATCACTTAGAAATCACAATGTCAACATGGATGTTCTTGTGGCTACCGGTGTACTTGCAGGCTGGTCTTATGGGGCACTAGCAGCTTTTTTCCACGTTTTGCTTCAGGGACGGGCTATCTTGAAGTATCGATTGGAATTCTAGCGTTTGTCTTGTTGGGTAAATATATCGAAGAGCTCATACGTCGCCGTTCAGTTGCTTCAATTCGCGCCCTGCTTGAGCTGCAACCTACTATGGCTCGAGTTATAAAAGATGGACAAGAAGTCAATGTGCCAATCGATGAAGTGCAAGTTGGTATCGTCATGCTTGTAAAGCCTGGCGAAAAAATCCCAACCGATGGACAAATAACTGAGGGCTACTCGTCAGTTGATGAAAAGCTGCTCACCGGCGAAAGCATCCCCGTGGAAAAAACCATAGGCAGCCCTGTTATCGGCGGAACCATCAATAAAACTGGCGCCTTAACAGTTAAAGCTACCAAAGTAGGCGATGAAACAGCTTTATCGCAAATTGTGCATTTAGTGGAAGAAGCACAAGCCAGCAATGCACCCGTGCAAAAGTTCGCTGATAAAATAGTTTCATGGTTCGTACCAATAATCTTCACAGTCGCCGCTGTTTCGTTTACTTACTGGTTTTTTGCAAGAGGCTTCACAACCGCTTTCCTGGCATTGTTGGCTGTCTTGTTAATTTCTTGTCCTTGTGCAATGGGTATTGCAACTCCCACTGCCATTTTAGCGGGTGTCGGCAAAGGCGCGGAATATGGAGTTTTGCTGCGCAGCGGGGAATACGTGGACGCGCAAGAAAACTAACCACTGTAGTTTTCGATAAAACTGGAACACTAACTAAAGGCGAACCCGCAGTAACCGACATTAAACCATACGAAGGCTTCAGCGAAAATGATGTATTGCGGTTTGCAGGCTCCGTGGAACAAAGCTCAGAGCATCCGCTGGCAGACGCCATCACAAAGAAAGCAAATGAACAGCAAGTGAAGCTTTTCACGACCAACAACTTTGAAGCCTTGCCCGGCAGAGGAGTAAAGTGTACTGTGAACGGCAAAAAAGTGCTGCTTGGAAACCGCGCTCTCATGCAAGAGCAAAAGATCAACGTTGAAGTTTTAGAAAATGACCTGTCCATTTTGCAGGATAACGGCAAAACTGTTATGATGTTGGCAGTTGACGGTCAAGCGGTAGGTTTAATTGCTGCTATGGATACCCCGAAAGAAAACGCAGCAACCGCAATGAACCAGTTGAAAAGCATGAATCTTGAAGTGGCTATGCTCACGGGCGACAATCAGAAAACTGCACAAGCGATTGCTAAGCAACTAGGGATTGAAAAGGTTATAGCAAACGTCTTGCCTTGGCAAAAAGTCGACGTCATCAAGCAGCTGCAAGCTGAGGGCAAGACTGTGGCGATGGTTGGTGACGGCATTAACGATGCTCCAGCATTAGCTCAAGCTGACATTGGGATCGCAATTGGTAGCGGAACTGACATCGCCAAGGAAGCAGGCGGCATTGTGCTCATTAAAGATGATTTGGAAGATGTCGCTTTAGCCATTGAACTTAGTAAAAGAACTATGCAAAAGATTAACTCAAATTTGTTTTGGGCGTTCGGTTACAACATCGTAATGATTCCGATTGCTGCCTTAGGATTGCTTAATCCTGTTTACGCGGCTGGAGCCATGGCGATAAGCAGCCTGACAGTTGTAACAAATTCAGCGACCCTGAAGCTGGCTAAGTTTAAGTTCAACAAAAGCAAATAACTCGGTAAAGCGAGGTGAAAAACTCATGATGAAAGATCCAGTCTGCGGCATGATGGTTGACGAGAAAAAGACCAAGCTAAAATCCGACTACAACGGCAAAACCTACTATTTCTGTGCCAAATCCTGCAAAGAAACGTTCGATAAAGGTCCCGCTAAATTCGTTAAAAAGCCATCGTCTGAAAAATCCGGAGGTTGCAGCTGCAGCGAGTGTGGCCACGGCCATTAGCACCATTAAGAAGTTAAAAGCACATAACATTTTCTTATTTTTGGCTCTTTCTTTCTTTAGCTGGGTTTTTCTATCATTAACTGGCAGACTTTGCAAGTATTTGTGAAACAGTTTTTTCAAGTTTAGAAAGGTTGATTTTTACTGTTTCCTTGATTTTTACTGTTTCCCAAACAAGTGATAAGTCTACTCCAAAATATTGATGAATTAGTTTGTCTCTCATCCCAGCGATGTCTGCCCATTCAACTTCGGGATATTGCGATTTTAATTCTTTGCTTATGTTCTTTGCAGCTTCGCCGATAATCTCCAATCCCCTCAGAACGGCAAATTGTTTTTCGGTATTTTTCAGAAACTCTTTTTCGGTCATACCCTTAATGAAGCGGTTTATGTTGTGAATGGTATCCAGAATGTGCTCAAGATAAGCTCTGTCGTTTTTCATAGATAATGCGCATTTCCTTCTTCACGTCTTCCGCGACTAAGGGGTTTAAACTGTGGAGCAGCCCTAGATCAACTTTCCGTTTAAACGTCTTTGTCAGCTCGTTTTCTGCATGAATCAAGTCTAAAAGGCTTTTCCGTTTGGTCTTGTCGAATTCAATGACTATGTCTAAATCGCTGGTTTTTTTCTGTTCGCCCCTGGCAAAGGATCCGAAAACTGCCATAAACATAATGTCGTTTTTCTCACAGATTTCCCTGATTTTTCCTTTTAAGCCTCGCTTTTGAAGGGATTTAGGCAGGTTTTCGATTTCAAGCTCCATGTTTGGATGATAACGAAATCTCTGAACTTAAGTTTTGCCTAAACGAAACTGCAAGAAACGGTGGTGCAGGGAGGTGGGGTTTTGAATCTACGCCAAGTTGTCATTACCCACAAATTCCCTTTTTTCTTTCGAGAAACTCTGCCAGGTTGCATTCTGTTCAGGTTATCCATAAGTTAGACACCGCTACTGAAAATAGCATCATTGCGCCGAATTGAAGTTAGAGCAACAGTAATATGCTCAACTCAAGATAGTGTATTTTGGTAAAAATGCCCGTTTATGACCGTTTATTATTACAATTTAAGTGTAGAACAGAAAGCTCGTTTAGTCAGTAGATTGAAGTTTTTCTAGATGGGAAGAAAGTCGTCAAACTTGCTTGGCTTTTTGGCAGCATAACCAGACGAGCGGTTGTTCGAGATGTTGATGTTGCGGTTTATACTGATCCTCAGGTTGGTTTTGACGATTTTTTGCGTTTGAACTCAGAGATTGAAGGAGAGCTAAGAATGCCGGTTGATTTGTTGGAAATAAGGCAGGTCCCTTCAACACTTAAAGATAATATAATCAAAAAGGGGCAATTGATAAAAGGAACAAAAAGCCAACAGGAAAAACTGTTGCTCGAATAACATTAGATAATTGATTCTTATCAAGGGTACAAGGTATTGTCCTTCGAAGGAGAGGTTACAGGGTTTCTAAAATTTTAATGAATTCTTCTTTTGATAATTCTGAGTCTTTAATGATCTTGGTAAGCAACCCAGAACCTATCTCTTCTTTTGCATGAACCGCAATAATAGTGATCCTTCCGTTAACGTGTTTAAGAACGATGTGACTCCGCGTTTCCTGACAATCTTAAACCTTAACCGATTGTTCGTTGAATCGCATCGGCCACATCAATACAAGTAAGAAAAAGTACTTTTTTAATTCAACTTAAAATTACCTGCAATAAATTTTAGAAGTTAGAGATAACTTGCTATATATTTTATCATGATAGAAGGGGATGGGATTTGAACCCACGAATAGTGGCGATGTATCTCCATTGAAGCAGTATTTTTTTCGCAAAAACCCTTCTTTTTTCAAAGGCTTTTCTGAGAATATGGTGAAAAATTAACGATAAACGTAAAATAGTCAAAATAATAATCTAAATTTGGAATTTAGCAGAAAATTAGCCTTATTTAACCACGTTTATAAGCGACGAACAAGTTAGTATTTATCCTGTCAGATTAGTTATTGCATGATTTTTCGCAGTCTTTCTGGGAGAAGAGGTGAAAACTATGTCGAGAAATATTCAGGTTAAGAATCAATCAGTCGCAAAACCTACTAGTGCAAAGTCTCTCACGACAGTACCCTTTGAAAACGGCTTTCACTTCTACACAGCCATTGGGAATTATACTGGAATAACTGCAACCAATCTCAGCGAGTTCGCCGCGAAGCTACAAACTATTCCAATGGAATCAATCGCATTCCATTTTCAACGCAAAGACTTCGAAAAGTGGATAAGATACACAATTAAAGATGTTGCACTAGCTGGAAACAATAAGTAGAACAAAAGGAGACCAACCTACGGAAGATTTGAGAAGAGAAATCCTCAGGACCGTAGAAACAGGCACATCACGTGCTCCTTAATGACTAGTGTTGCTCTATTAAGCTAGATTAGTCTTATCTCTTGTTTCAATTTCTAGTCAGGTCAAGATATCACCCGCGAATCCCCCTTTATGGAAAAGTAGCCGATGTTAGGTATCCCTGGCTTGAAGAGAATAATATGATTGTCGAACAGATATTGTAAATAATGCAATGAAATGTGTAATAAGTCAAGATTACATAAAAATATGTTCCATTGAAGGCTATGAAATATGTGAAGAGGATATTGCTGACTGATTAAATTCAGAAATAATTGAAAATTGGGTTTAAAAAACATGATAGACGCGAAAATAGAAGTAGATAATGAAAATAAAAGATGTTTAGTAATGGGAATAAGTAGTTCAAGTGGCGAACCTGTAACACGGGAAATAAAAACCAAAGCACAATATTCATATTATAAGTGGCAATTGCCCAAAATGCTTGAATTGAACCCTAACGCTTTTAAATTAAAAGAAGAAAAGTATGCTAAGTTACTAGACAAAACAGCCAAAGCACTTTATAATGAATATGGTTGCGATGGTTGGCTTAATAACTACGAAAGCATTCCCGATTTTCTAAAAGATGACTTGAAAGAAATAGCTGAAGAAACAAGAAAAGAAATATCCCATTCAATTAAATGCCCTTCCTGCGAATCAACAAATGTTCATAGTAAGGGGAGATTTTCTTGGATTTGCCTTAGTTGTGGAAAGATTTTCAAAAAAAAGTGTCTCACAAATTTTTAAGGCTATTACTACACTAAGCTCGCGCTTTGTTATAAGTAATAAAATAGACTTTTAGGTTTATTACACTTTTTTCAGTAACCGGTACAACCCGAACAATCAGAGTTATTCTCCAGTGTCTGAGTGAGGGCGTCAACTGCTCTTAAATCGCCTATCTTTACAAGAGCGGTTACAGCTCTCCTTCGAACAATATCATATTCATCCTTTAGTGCCATAATAAGAGGTTCAACCGCTCTAGCATCACCTAACATTCCAAGAAAATATGCAGCCTTCACTCGAACAAATTTATTTTCATCCTTTAATGCCTCAATAAGTGGCTCAACCGCTTTTGCACCCCCTACCCTTCCAAGAGCCAGCACAGCTTGCTCTCGAACAAACGAATCTTCATTCTTCAGAGCCCCTATCAAGCCTTCAATATCCTTTCTAGCTTCCATCTCTTCTACATTTGGCTTAGACAGTCGCATCTCAATTATCCCTGAAGTTTAATCACATCAACGATTTACAAATACCAATAAAAGAAATATAAAGATGTTAAAACCAAGTTACCTGCAAACAACTTTTTTTCGAAGTAGCCGAGGTGAGGTATTTAGCGCGACGCTTTGTCCCCAAATTAGATATTGAAACGCGTTGGTGATATTGCCTTTTCATATTTACCAATGTTTTGGGCTGTCTCCAGATTGATAACCAAACAAAGAATGATAAACAACGTGTAGAAGATACGAGATCCCGTCTCTTTGAATAAACTTTTTTATTTAGGGAACAGAGACTGTGTGAAAAGTCAAAAATATTTCTGAAAATTGTGTCTTTCATGTTTAAAATACCGGCTAACACTTAATTTTTCAGAAAAACAATGCAACTTTTCAAAGCGAAAAATAATTTTCAAATAGTCTCGACAAGCCATCGCGCTTGACGTAGTCCTTTTATAACAACCGAGCAGATTGTAGTTAGAGAGCAAATTGACCTTTCATTATGCTTGCAGAAAATGTGGAAAAACTTATTCAAAAGAAGAGTATGCACAGGACAGATTTTGCAGAACATGCGGTTTATTCTTGATTTTGAGTTTCAAAAAAGAAGAATACATAGATCCCAAAACAAGAAGTAATTCCTTCAGAGAAAAATTTGCATTAAATAGGGCAGCAGAAAGTCTTAGACAGAGAATAGGTCGCTCAAAAGAGTTTGAGGTAGTATCTGAAACAGAAAAGGAACAGTCGAAAGGACCTTCATTTGAAAGTTGGATGTGGAGTTCTGAGTATGATGAAGCGCTAAAACTCGAAAAAGAGTTAACCCAAAAATACGAAGGCAAAAACTTAGAAGACGTCATCCCCGGAAAGGTGATTTCAAACAAGCAAGGCGAATGTTATGCTATCTCTGCTTCTTGCGCATCAACTTTTAAAAAAGCCTCTTATGAAGAGAGTAGGCGGATAATAATTTCCGACCTTAAGGTGCTTCCTGGAATAGGGCCATTCCGTGAACAGATGCTAAAACAGCAAGGTTACAATACAATAGAAGAACTTGAGAACCATCCAATCTGGAAAAGACAAGCCCGCGAATTCATAAAAATGATAGACAAAAAAGAAATGGATTCGACCCAAAAATGGTTATTGGAAAGACTTCCCAAATCCCATCCTCTCCTTCACTATTTAGCAGGATTTTGTCAAGATCAAGACTTCGCAATAATAGACATAGAAACCTTAGGTCTCTCAGAGAGACCCATAATTCTGCTAGGATTAGCTAAACCAGACAAAGACAAAATCTGTACAAGTCAGTTTTTGCTTAGAGATATTCCAGATGAACCTAGCGCTATCTGGGCACTTATTTCAGAACTTGAACCGAAATTATCACTAATAACTTATAACGGCAGAAGTTTTGACATTCCCTACATAAAGCAAAGGTTAGCCTACTATGGATTGGATTCACCTTTGGATAATCCCCATTTTGACCTTCTTCATTTTACCAGAAGGGCACTAAAGCCTAAGCTCTCAGATTGCAGGCTTGACACGGTTGAAAGATACATTGGCATTAAAAGAGACATCAATATTCCTGGAGCATTAGTTCCTCACTTTTACGATACATACTTGAGAACGAAAAATGTAGGACCACTTGTTCCTATAGTTGAACACAACAAACAAGATTTGCTAACTCTTGGAACGCTTTTTTCTAAGCTTTATGAGGAATGGAATCTTTGATCGATGAATTCATCAAAAGCATAAAGCTGATGCAGTCTTACAAAAAACAAATTGTACATATCGAAGAAATTCCCGCCCAAAAAGCAAGCTTTAGCGAGCTTGAGAATTCTCTTCCAGAGAATATCCAAACTTGCTTGCTGAACAGGAAAATCACTTTTTATTCCCACCAAGCCGAAGCCATAAATAAAGCCCGTCAAGGCAAAAACGTAGTTATAGTTACACCAACAGCCTCAGGGAAAACTCTAGCCTTCAACATCCCAGTTCTTGAAGCTCTCACAAAAGACAAGAAAGCAACTGCACTTTACCTTTACCCCACAAAAGCATTAACAAATGACCAACTAAAAGTACTAAAAGAATTTGAAAAAGAAATAGGAATTGAAGCATCACCTAATATTTACGATGGGGACACACCCCAACATCAACGAGCAAGCATACGGGAAAACTCAAAAATCATCTTAACCAATCCATATGGTCTTCACCAATACCTTCCATGGCACTACAAATGGCGGACTTTTCTACAAAATCTCAAATTCATAATAATCGATGAAGCCCACGTTTACCGAGGAGTATTCGGTTCTAACGTAGCTATGCTCCTTAGACGTCTAATGAGAATATGCAATTATTATCATGCAGACCCACAAATCATACTCTCATCCGCAACAATCGCTAACCCTGAAGAGCATGCCAAGAAATTAACTGGAAAAGACTTCGAGATTATCTCAAATGACGGCGCCCCGAGGGGAAAGAAATCATTCGTTTTTTGGAACCCGCCATTCATTGATTCAAATAATACAATTCGCAGATCTACCCACCAAGAAACCAAAGATCTCCTAACACTTAGCGTCTTGAAAAACCTGCAAACTCTTTGTTTTACCACATCCAGACAAATGGCTGAACTTATCACCCGATGGACTAAAGAAGAGCTTAGAAAAAGATCAGCCAAACTATCAAACGCGGTAACAGCTTATAGGGCAGGCTATCTCCCACAAGAGAGAAGAGACATAGAGAACAGACTAAAAAGTAAGAGCTTGATCGGAGTCGTCTCTACTAATGCGTTGGAGCTTGGAATCGACATAGGATCTCTTGATTCTGTAATAATATCTGGCTATCCCGGAACAATCATATCCACTTGGCAGCAAGCAGGACGTGCTGGCAGAACCAACGCAGATTCGCTGGTATCTCTTGTTGCTTTTCAAAACCCGCTTGACCAATACTTCATGAAACATCCACAGGACTTCTTTGGAAGACCACATGAGCAAGCCATTATCGATTTGCACAACCAGTATGTCTCTCTGGGGCACATCATGTGCGCAGCCAGCGAACTACCTATTACTGACAGTGATAAACAATTTTTCCCAGAGCTTTTTTCAGAAAGTATTCAAGCATTGGAGCAACAGCATCTTGTCCGCAAAACACCCAGAGGATGGGTTTATTCGGGGACTGCACGACCTGTTGAAGTTGTAAGTCTTGAAAGCATTTCAGATAAAACAGTTACGGTTTCCTGCAACGGAAACCTGCTCGAAACTCTGACTCTAAACAAAGCATATGAAGAAGTACATGCAGGAGCAGTCTTGCTGCATCAGGGAGAAACCTACATATCGGAAGAACTTGACCTCGAACAATTAACGGCAAGAGTCAGGCAAGAAGATGTCAATTACTACACGGAAGCATTGAAAACCGTCGATGTAGCAATAAAGAAAACCTTTGAAGAGAAGCAAAATGGAGTCAAAGTTGGACTGGGAGAATTAGCCATTACTGAAAACTGCCACACCTATGTTACAAAAACTTATGATGAAGTTATCAAAAGACAGCCACTAAATTTGCCCCCGTTGACTTTCACAACAGTCGGTATGTGGTTCTTAATTCCAGAAGAGCTCAGAGACGAAATTGAAACACAAGAACTTGATTTTAATGGAGGGCTTCATGCTGTTGAACACGCAATGATAGCTATGTCACCAATATTTGCGATGTGTGACAGGTGGGATATAGGCGGACTATCGACACCTCTTCACCCAGACACGGGAGAACCAACCATCTTTGTTTATGATGGGTTTGAAGGCGGAATCGGAATATCGGAAAACCTCTACTTAAACGTAAAACCGCTCTGGGAAAAGACCCTTAAATTAATTGAAAATTGCGAGTGCAAAGACGGCTGCCCATCATGCATTTATTCACCAAAATGTGGCAATGAAAACGAACCATTAGACAAAAAGGCTGCAACCATTATTTTGCGACATCTGATGGCAATTAGTGACAACCGAAACAATACTCCGCCTAATAATCAAAAGAACTAAAGAAAAGCATTTTGAGACCGCACCCACATGAGAGCGTGCATTAGTAGTGTTCTATAATGTAATTATTGCCTTGTCGAAAAGCTCTTGCTCTTTATGTAGTAGATAATATTTTTGTTTCCTTGGAAATGCAATGCTTATGCCTGATGATGGTTTTTGGTTATTATGTTTAATCTGCCAAGCTGCAAGCGCAAGAGCAATAACAGTGTCGTCATGGTAGCCTTCGGGTGCTCCATAATGGAAATTTCCGCTTGCTAAAGTTTTGTAGCCGAACAGCTTAAGCTCATTGATTAACTCGGGAATCGGCGGAATGGTAACCTGTTGGTTCTCAATAATCATACTTAAGTTTTCAATCAAATCCTTCTTGGACGCATAGGTAAACTTGTGCCCCTCTAGTTGCACGTTCTTCCTTTGAAGCTCGTCACAGACTGGATCACCAACTCCACTGCTATCGATCAGTAAGCGGGCGTTGTTGTATTGTTGGGCAAGTTGAACTATTCGTTTACGCTGGAAAACCCAATCTAACTGGCTAAAACGGTCAAAAGCAACCAAATGCCCATCCAAATCCAAAACTACCAAGACAGTGAAATCATGGAGCTTTGCCAAGTCAACGCCCAATACATACTGTTTATGCAGGTCAGGCGGTTGAAGGGCGCCTTTAACTATACGGTCAACCCCACGGAAAACGCTGGTGTTGTGTGAGGTTTGGTTTGAGGTGTTCATGCTGATAACGCTTGTACTCAATGCCTCACATATGATGCAAACGATAGTTTGGTTAGAGGCAACACGTTTTTAGGTATTCCGTAAGCTTGTCAAATTTCTTCTCAATTTTACCCCATTAAAAGCAAGCACATGGTTAGAGCAAAAGAGTTTTTGAGATTTTATTGTTTATTTCTTTTTTAAGTTTGGGGCCGGCTTTGCCTATTTCTCCAAGAATCAAATCCTTTGAAACTGTCGCTATCTTGTCGAGTTTAATAGTTGATGATAATTTGAGCCCTGTACCTTCGAATTCTGAATGTGCCTCGTTGATTAATACATCAAGGGGTTTTGCTTTTGCTACTCTGGATGAAATGAAAGCTACTACAACATCTTTTTCTCCTTCATGCAGCACAAGCGCGGGCCTTAACTTACTTGATGTTAAATCAGTGAACGGAAATGGGATAAGAACTATTTTCCCTTTCAATTACCTTTAACCTTTGACTTGATATCTTTAATCGAGTAAATATCAGGTTCACCTTCAAGGAAATCTTTAAGAGACTTCTCTTCTAGAGCCATGAGAGCACTGGTGTCTTTTTGCTCTAGTAAAGAATCTATTTTGCTGCTTACCTCAGAAAGTAGCGATTTTATTTCTTTCAAATCAACTTCGATTGTCATACCTTCTCAGAACTAAGTTAGTTTTTCACCTTATAACGCTTATTGCTGCTGCCGTACATCATTGAAGAACAAGAACTAGTCGATGTTGATACTTTAGCTTACCGGGTTGGAGAACTTAATTTGAAGAATAACTTAAGTTATAAGCTTTTAGATGTTTGCAACATTAAGAAAATTATACTTGAATTGGCGAGAGACAGACCAGAAGTTTTCGAAGTTATAGAGAGCCTGACACAAGATATTGGCAAAATCAGAATATCAGTTCGAAATGCAGACAATCTAGTTATGTTAAGACTCTATCCCAAACAAGGGCTGTACTACAATTTGCATTATCTAGGAGAAGGGAAATCACCTATAACCGAGAGCCTTATCCGTGCAATGCGACAGGAATCCAATAGAATTTATCAAATAATAAAAAAAGTGGAATTCCCAAAAAGAATTTCTTCTCAAATGATTTTTGCAATTGCTTGTGGAATCGCAAATCCAGAATGGTTTTTTGGTGATGGGGTGAGACAAAATATCTTAGAAATTAATAATAAAATGGCTTCAGAAGGATATCAACTTGTTGAGTCGAACGGATTGTGGCTACTGGTAGCGATAGAAAAATAAACGAAAACAGAGATAAATCCTTGGAAAAAATGACACTTTAATTCAATTCCTCTTCATCTATTTCTAGCAAATTACTTGAGTCAACTTGATGGTTTGTAATAGATTTACATAGGAATCTTATTTAATATTATCACCACCCTGGAATACCATAAAACCAAAAATGTACTGCACGTCATGCAAGTGTTAGGCCATAAGAGCATAAGAAGCACTCTAACGTACACTCAGCTTGTCGACTTCAAAGAAGATGACTATATCGCCAGAATAGCCCATGCAGAACAGGAGACCTGTCAACTAATTGAAGCTAGCTTTGAATTCGTTTGCGACTTCGGAACCAACAAGGTTTTCAGAAAAAAGAAAATAATTATCATCCGAGCCAAAACGGACGAGAGTTTGTCCGTGGCGGGCGGGGAGGGATTCGAATCCTCAACAGGCTGGCGACATCGCCAATTCTCCTAATTCTACGCAGCTACTTTCTCCTTTTTTAGAATATCATCTACTCAGGCTCTTTTTGCATAGAAGAAATGAAAATATAGCCTGATTCTCATCTTGCTTGCGAATCAAATACTACTAAAACAACTAATGAATAGTTTTTTATTCTCTGCAAAATAGTAAAATTTATCTGGGGGATTAGAAAATTGCAAAAAATACTATATACATCAGGTGAGGTGCGCCAAGCTGTTGTTAACCTTTTTGAATCATCCAAAGGACGACGAGTTGCCGTAAGTGCATTTGTGGGTGATGGAGCAGAAGTGTACCTTGGAAAAACAAAGAAGATGGAAATCTACTGTTGGCCTAAGCCAGGAAGCACCAATCCCAACACGCTTAGAAAGATAATCAAGAATGATGCCAACGTCTTTTTTTCAGATTCACTCCACATGAAAGTCTACTGGACTGAAGACCAAGGTGCCATCATTACTTCCGCTAATCTTTCAACAAATGCTCTAGGCTGTGGAAATCTAAAGGAAGTAGGCATACTTCTCGAATCAAAAGACATCGATATTGACCGAATTATACAATCAATCCGACCAATACGTCAGGTTAGTGAAAAAGATCTCAAAAAATTAGATGTTGAACCAAGAGAATACTTCGCGCAAAATCCAAGAATCTTTAGAAATGCCAGAATTCAATCTTACCGCGAATGGTATGAATCACTTTGGAGACAAAAATGGAAACTTGCATTGATCGATGGAACGTGTGTTACCGCTCAAAGTGTTAAAAAAATCTTGAAAAATGAATATGAACTTACGAATGCTCAAATTGAAAATGTAGATCTTGTTTCTGCTCCAAAAAAATATTTTAAAAAAGGCGACTGGGTACTAGTTGTCAATAATAAAGATGACCCCCGAGAGATTAAGTGGTTGCATGCGGACCGATCAGAACGTGTTCCTAAATCAGATAAAAAAGCTTTTGATCCAAAAAACCCATATCAGACTTTCCAAGTGTACTCACGTAAATTTTATTCAAGTTTTCCTTTTAATGAACGAGAAGCCAAATTTAAAGGAGCATTACGTAAAGCGATTAATAACTATGGTGTAAACAAAATATACGCTCTAAAATCTGCCAGCCCGCCTAAACTTTTTCTTAACCTAATTATTAAATACATTACAGATGCATCCGTTTCGTAATACGTGCTTTGCTTGTCCTTGCAAAGCACACTATGCTTTATAGAATCATCAAACTGTATGTTATCATTTGGCAGAACCTCCTTAAGTCTCAACTTGAAGAAGCATTATTTCAGAGAGAAATAGACGACATCTCAAAAATCGCAAAAATACATCAAAAATCTGCTCTAATCAAAGCAGGCTTTTAAAACGCCGTCGAATTTGAAAGCCCATTAAACGAATGAAGAAATCATCGCATTGAAAATATTTTTCCTAAATTCCGAGATCTTGTCAGTTAGGCATTAGTAGTTGTAAAAAAAGAGTAAGGCAAGTCTGGTTTCTCACTTTTCTTTCTCCTTTTAATTATATTCTTTTCGTTCATGTATCGATTTAATATTTTGTTTAACGAAGTGAAGCTGGCTTTGTAGTCGACGCATTCCAACCAATTGAAAAACGCCGTCCTTTTTTGTCTAATGTTGTTTTCAAAACCAAACGAAGAACTAGCAAATGGGCCCATCTTAAGATAAACAGATCTGTCAAGTACTCGTAAGTAAAGAGTAGGGCGAAATGTAGGAATGCTTAAAGATAATATAACCCTTGAAAAGAATTTCAAATTAGCGCTTGTGACTCTTCTCTCTCCTATCATCAGAGCGACTTTTTGAAGAAATCCTTCTAAAGTCGAATTATCTAAATAGCCAATTATAACCCGCTTCACCAGCAATTGACTATTATCCAAGCATATCTCCTGATTCGTTGCCAAGCATATCTCGATATTTTCTCTTAATTTATTGTGCAAATCTAAGTAATTGATCCTCACAGTCTCCAAGTTTGATAACAGTTGTTGCTTAAAAAAAATATTAATTGGACTAAATTTGAAAACGTCCTGAGGTTTAAGATTAAGCAAAAATTCTTTCAATCCGCCAGTAACAACTAAAAAGTTACTTCTTTCATCTCTGAAAGTTGCCAAACTCGTTTTATTTCTTAAATTTAAGCAAGATATTAAGACAGATTGGACATTATTAGAAAATAATGCTTTCATTAAACGTCTTTTATAATCAATTTCTTGAACAATCTTTCCAAGCTTAAAGTCGGATGTAAACGCCTCGACAAATGCCGTTTCTTTTCCGTTCGCAATTAAGAGGTCAAACTCTCCAAGGTCCTGCCCATTTCCTCTTGCCACAAGAGCACCACTTTCATCATAGAATAATCCATTTTGACCGAGTTTTGGACTCCTTCTTTTCCATTTTGGGACATCTGCCCACTTTGCAATCACTTTGTAATTATGATCTGAAAAAGCCGATTTTAACAATGATTCATAAATTGCAGCTTCATACCAATAACCTGTCGCATTTCTCTTTAAGTGTTCATTCTTAGAAAACAAATCGTTCTTGACTTTAAGAGGAAGGTGCCTTAATGCTCTAAAAGCTGTCTCTTGAGATATTTCAGTAGAATTTATTGGTCGAAAATCCATTCGCCAGCATGATTAGGGTTCGTGTTATCGTTTGTGAGCAAGTAAACACCCTCAAAGTCGTGCATTATAAACAAAGCAGATACTTTAACATTTTTCGCAATTTTTAATCATCATAAATAAATCATTTAAGCACTAAATTCTCTTTTTACTGCGAACGACTTTTTTAAAAAAATAAATTCTGAGCAATCAAGTCCGAAGGGATTCAATGGCCAACGTACACTTTTATACTGAAAAGCAACTTTTTCCCATTCTTTTTTTAATATTGCCAATAGTTTGCATATTAAGTCTCTTGCTTGGGCAAAATGTTTTGGATAAAAAAAACAAATTCTTCTATTAACGAATGGACTTGAACCCAAATTTATTGTAGATACATCTCTACTAGTAGTATTTTTTCAGAAGAACAAACTTTTTTTCTAATTTTTTCCTTTTTCTTCGGGTATCCACAAACGTTCATATTTTTGTTTTCTTGGAAATGCAATGCCTATGCCTGAGGATGGCCCTGGGTTACTGTGTTTAATTTGCCAGGCTGCAAGTGCAAGAGCAATAACAGTGTCGTCATGGTAGCCTTCGGGTGCTCCATACTGAACATTTCCACTCGCTGAAGTTTTGTAGCCGAACAGCTTAAGCTCATTAATTAACTCAGGAATCGGCGGTATGGTAATCTGTTGGTTCTCAATCATCATACTCAAATTTTCAATCAAATCCTTCTTACTAGCATTGGTAAATTTGTACCCCTCAACTCGCACGCTCTCCCTTTGAAGCTCGTCACAGACTGGATCACCAACACCCGTACTATCGATTAGTAAGCGGGCATTATTGTACTGCTGGGTCAGTTGAACTATGCGTTTACGCTGAAAAACCCAATCTAACTGGCTAAAACGATCAAAACCAACCAAGCGCCCATCCATGTCCAAGACGGTCAAGGCGGTGAAGTCGTGGAGCTTTGCCAAGTCAACACCGATAACGTACTGCTTATGCGGATCAGGCAGTTGAAGTGTGCCTTTAACTATACGGTCCACCCCTCGGAAAACGCTGCCTACATCTTCTAAAAACTCAGCCAGAACCTCCTGACGATAAGCAAGCTCAGGCATATCCCGAGCAAAAGAAGCTATCTCCGCAGGATCCAAGTACGGGTTGCTGCCACTTGGGAAACTCCAACTCTTATAATCAGTTTGCGAAGGATCCTGCCCACGAGTCCACAATTGAAAATACCAGTTATGCCCACGAGGCGTACCCGTGAAGAAAGCGATGCCTTTCTCATCCATTAAAGCAGGCCTTAGCGCCAGCGTCCAAGCTTCCTCAACGATCTGTGCACCCTCATCAACCCACAAGACTTTGATGCCCTGGCTTCTCAGAGAATCAGGATTGTCTGCACTCTTGAACCAGACATGCCGGTTACCTTTCAAGATCACATGACGATCGGCTCGGTGAATCTCCTCGATAAGCTCCGCTGGGCAATAGTTGAAGAATTCACTCCACTGCCGCTGCGTATGCCAATAAGTCGGAGCAACAGCGAAACCGACGATGCCCAGTTTCTCCAATCCTTGGCCTTGCTGCCACATTTGTCTTATGAATTCGTTGGCGCCGCAGACGGTTTTACCCCACCGTCTCCCACAGTTGAGGATTCGGAAACGGGCGGGATAGAAGTGGAATTGGCGCTGTCCTGGATGGGGCTTGTATCTGATTCGCAGTTTTGTTGATACTGTTTTTTGCATTCTTCAGGGTCCTCCCATACTATATGAATTTCCTCAGTTGATTTTTGCTCAGAGGGTTTAGCACCGCTAAGCTCAGCAAGATCCATATTAATCTGACGCATAAGATTCAAAGCAACCAAACGCTCCCGATCATTCTTAGCTTGAGCATACAAAAAGCTGGCTTTACGGTACAACTGCGCATGACAATTCTTAGCCCTAGATAACGCCTCAGCGAACTCCTGTAGCAAAGGCTGCCAAGCAGATCGCGTATTAAAATCATTGTAGGCAGTAACCTTAGAACACCCAAACTTGGCACACACTTCCTTAATAATCTCCCTCTTGTTAAAGCCATCCCCTTCAAGCTTCAACCAAAACAAGCGCCTTTCAAGAGTATCTTTCGCCATAAAAACCACTTTTTCTAAGACAAACTTTACTTTTTGCAAACTTTACCATTAACCATCAAATTACCTATTCCTTATTTGATCGGTTTCTGCTTTTAAGCAATTGTACCACTGGACACCAAACTTTAGTTAGCACCGTGCCAAGATTGTTTAAGCCTTTCTCAACTTGCCTTACCCGCTTCTTCCGTACTCGGCTGGATGCACTATCACCTAATTGAGGATGCAAAATAGGGTTTGGTATGACATATCTATATATGTAAGAAGTAACACGAAATGTTAATATAATGTCACCTTTTGAGCGAGTGACTCCGATGAGCACATCAAGTTGGTCGGCCCATGACGGTTGTGAATGAATATGGCCTTCTCTAAGATTACCTACAATGACAAATACCGCTTCGCTACGCTGCACAATTACGGTTGCACCTTCCACTGTGAAGTATGTAGCTATAAGTTACGAAGCGGAGCAGCTGGTCCGTCAGGTCTTTCCTTTCCCCGACCTGAGAGGTTCCTGACCGTTCACCAGATGAAACAAACTCTCCTCTCAGTACCCTTGGATAAGGTTTACTTCATGGGTGGTGAACCTACTGTATCAAAGGAACTACCTGAAATGCTCGATTTCATCAAAAACACTCTGGGAGCCAGAACGTATCTGGGGCACACAAATGGGAGCCGCTTACCTCTGCCGAATTTAGACGGCGCCAATGTCGGCATAAAAGCTTGGGATGAAAAGGTTCATCTGCGATATACTGGAAAGCCAAAGAGCATGATTTTTCGCAACTTCGAGGCTGCCTTTCGTGCAGGGCTGAAGATGAAGGCTAATGTGGTATTTATCCCTGGCTTTGTAGATGTGGACCAAATCGAGGCAATTGCGGCATGGTTGGCCATGCTAGATAGCAAAATTCCCTTGCACATTATGGGGTACATACCAGTGCCCGGACAGCCATATAAACGTCCGACGGATGAACAGATGGCCGCCGCAGCCGAGGCTTGCCGAAAGCATCTAAGCGATGTCGCCATCTCGAATCTTACTAGCCAAGAGGCATTGGACTTGGCTGCCAGAGACGACCGATTCATTGTAAGGGTAATTGCATAGAGATGACTGGCTACAGCTAGCTATTTGTGCATAAGAATGTGGAGCAAACTTGTTTCTCCATTCGGGCAGCAAGAAACCGACTGTGAAAAAAGGGAACGACCACAAGATCCCGACAGAAAATTTACGCTTGCATATTGGCTAGTAACTTTTGTTAGATTGAAAATATTCAAAAATGTCCAAGACCAGACTGGAAAGCAAACTTTCACCAGATCAAATCAAAGGCATTACAAGCTTTCTGCCGTTGTGGACAATAATTTCAGTGTCAATCTCGTAAAGCTGCTTGATGCTCTCGGAACAGATTACCTCTTCGGGCTTTCCAATAGACACCATCCTTCCAGAGGATATGAGGGCTATGGTGTCCGAGAAAAGCATGGCCTGGTTTGGATCATGCAAACTCATCACGATAGCCATTCCCCTCTCTCTTGCGACCTTTCTAACCATCTGCAGTACCGTGAATTGGTTTTTGAAGTCAAGGTGGGCGGTCGGCTCATCGAGCAGCAACGCGGCCGGCTCCTGGGCTATAGCCCTTGCAATAAGTGAGAGCTGCCGCTCCCCACCGCTTATCTGGGTATAGGAGCGGTCCTTAAGAGCAGATAGACCAACCGCCTCTATGGCATTCCCCGCTTTTGCATAGTCCAAACAGGAGGGCTGCTGGAATATGCTCATGCAGGATACCCTGCCCATGAGCACGACATCCCCGACCGAATACGGAAAGGATGGGGTATGTGACTGTGGCACGAAACCAGCCAGGCGGGCAAGTTCGCCCCTGCCTATTCTGAAGACATCCTTGCCGTTTATCTTGACCATTCCCTCTTCGGGCATCAGCAATGCATTCATGCACTTCAGAAGGGTAGTCTTGCCGCAGCCATTCGGCCCAAGCAACGTGGTTACATTCCCCCGCCCCACGGTGAGCGAGATGTCCCGCAACTCAAAGCCGAGCCCATAGGAGAAGCGGAGACCGCTAACAGAAATTACCTCAGCCATATCACTGCCTCCACACCGCTCCGCCTCGCCTTTTCAGCAAGTATAGGAAGAAGGGGGCACCTATAACCGTGGTTAGGAGGCCTACTGGAAGCTCAAAAACGAAGAGAGACCGCGCCAGATCGTCGGCTATGATTAAAAAGACCGCCCCCAGCGCAGCCGAGAGTGGTATGATTACCCTGTTGTCAGGGGTCCTTGCGAGCATCCGCACGATGTGGGGCACGACCAGCCCTATCCATCCGATAATGCCGGTGACGGAGACAATGGCTGAGACCATTAAAGTTGACGCCGCCAATACAATAAGCCGGTCCCTCCCTATGTTCACTCCCAGTGATTTTGCCTCCTCCTCGCCCATGGAGATGACATTCAGCCGCCAACGCATCAGAAAAATGATTATAAACCCAGCAATGGTAACGGGCAGTATTTCGAGAACCCCGTTCCAGCTCGCCGAGGACAGACTTCCCATAAGCCAGTAGAACTACCCCTGCAAGCTGGTCAGGGTTGGTAAGGAATTCGATCAGCGAGATACCCGCGGAGAAGAGTGCTGTAACAATTATTCCACCCAGCACAAGTGACACAGTGGGTGTTTCCCCCTAGTTCGGGCAGCAAAAAAAGTCAAAAGGAAAGCAAGTATCCCGAAGGCGAAGGCAAGTATCTGGCTCATTGCCAGCACGCTGGGCAGAAAGGCTATTGCAATGGCTGCCCCGAAGCCTGCCCCCGCTGCAATGCCCAATATGTACGAGTCCACCAGCGGATTCTTGAAGACCCCTTGCAGCGATGACCCCGTAGTCGCGAGTACGATGCCACCCATCAACGCCAGAATTATCCTTGGAAGCCTGATATCAAAAATTATGGTTCCATAGACCGAAGGCGAGGAGGCAGACGATGAGAAAGGCGTAACAATCCTGTCAAAAATTACCTGCAGCACAACTCCGGGAGGGAGATAGTATGTGCCTATGAACATAGACAATACAAATACTGGAATGGGCAAAAGCAAGATTGCAAGTATGTTCCATCGCAGCCTGCCTTGAGTTGACTTCATCTTTTTTCCTTTTCTTTTTTTAACTCTAATTTGTGCTATTAAACTGGTAGAATTGAGCGAACAGCTGGTCGGCCGTTCTGCACGCTTATATTGAAATATTGCGGCTGAATTATTGTAGTCAGCTAGCTTATACTAGCACTAACTTCCTATGGCATATGGGTAGAACTGGGAGAATAGCTGGTCTGCCGCGCTCGTTATGTTTATGTTGTTGAAGTACGTGGGCTGGATTATCGTGGCAAGCTCGTCAAGACCAAGAAGGGCACGGGGGCCGTCATCCAGATAAGCCCCTTGCTGCTCGCCACCGACTATCACACCATAGACTTGATGGTTCTCAACGGCCGCCAGCGTCGGATATTGCTGTTCAAAGGCAGCAACATCGGAGGCGACGCTCGTGCTGCTGTAGTCGGTGATGATAACTATGCTATCGTTCCAACCAAGGACCGTCTCCGCATTGATCATGGGATATTCCTGGGTCGGAGCATAGACGTAGGCTGTGTTGTTCCCTCCAACCAGATTCACGGCAGTCCCCCACTCGCTGTCGGAGTCTGCGGAGAACGAGGTGCCATAATATTCTGGGTTGTAAGAGCCTATGAGCACCGACGGCATGGAAGAGTCCGGTATCTGGATTGTTGTTAGGGTTATATTTGTCAAGCCGCTCTGCATATAATCTATCAGCTTATTTGCCTGATTGTTCGAGTCAAGTGCCTCGCCGATGATCTTTATTGCGCCCATCTCATCCCTGTAGATCGCTGGGTTGAGGGTGATCACGGAGATGCCCAGATTTTCCAGCGTACTCACTTCCTGGTCAGCGGACCCAAAACCGATGTCCATTATCACAACGTCCGGCTTCAGTGCTACCACTGTCTCCATGTTGATGCCGCCGAATTGGTCTCCAACGATAGTCAGGTTCTGCACGGCGGAGGGGATGAAGGGCGACCCTGGGACATATGTCCCGATGCCCACTATCTTGTTTTGGTCGCCGAGCACGCAGGCGACTTCTGCCCAGTAGGAATCGATTATAACAGCCCTCTGCACATTTGCTGGGACTTGCACGGTCCTTTCATCCTGATCAACAATAGTCAGCGCGCCATTGTTTGATGATTTCGAGTTATTGTTTGATGATTCTGAATTGTAATAAAAAACAAATGCTATTGAGGCTGCTGCAACAATAATTACTACAAGCAGCACAACTGCCTGAATTTTTGTAAGAGCTTTTTTATTCATACATATCACTTGATTCGTGTTACCACTTTTAAAAAGCGTTAACGCTATTTAAGTATTATTATTTTACAAAATCGTAACACTTAGACCCGCAAACACGGGATATCGTTCCTTTACCGTTCAGCCGGCTAAAACATCTGTACAGGTTTGAGAAAGACAGGCTCTGCAAAGAAGGCAGAAACAATTGCAACTCACGAAACTGCCCCTACAGATGTGCAAACTATAGACTAAAACCATTTTTGAACAAATTAAGGAACAAACCTGCTGCTAAAGATTATTTTGCTTTCCGCAGAACCGTTTTGGTTCGGCAAAGAAAATAGTAATACTTTTATATACAAAAGTAACACTATATTAGGTAGTTATAGGTAGTTAGGGGGTATACACTCCTCGTCTCAGTACTTCATTCCCCCTCTAACTATCCAACTTAACGATTGTCTTTAACATAATTGGAAATGAGATGCCCAGAACTTCGGATATAGAATTCAGCGTTAAAATATAGAATGCGCGACGTACTATGAATCATTTAGTCTAATTAATCATTTTTTAGAGGGTTTTCAAAACAGTGATACCATCAGTAACTGCTTCATCCAAAGTCCGTCCCATTGTAAGCCTCAAAACTGCTGGCAATTCAGTAAAATTTTTAGTTCCAGCTCCGTAACCAACCTTTAACGGAACAAGAAGCGGATAGAAACGGTTGACTTCATCAACCAAGTTAACCAAGATAGAAGCACCTGTCGGCGTTGCAAGTTCCGCTTCTATTGGTCCACCGTGAAATGGAAATTTTTTTGACTGCAGTATGGCTAATGTTGCAGGTGCAGGGCTTGAAACTATACCGTGTGAAATCATGAACGTTCCTCCACCGACCGCCAATGGTGTAGCATAAATTTTGGATCCAAATAAGCCTAAATCATCAAGCGCAACTGCAGTTCCGATTATTTCAGCGGCTGTATCAACCATTGCCACTTCATCCAGAGCGCCATCATCAAATCCTGTATTGTGCAAATCAGCTTCGACATTGATTAATGTGTGAATAGCTTTGGAGGCGAACTGCTTAGCTTTTACTGAAATATCAAGTTGCATTGCCACGTCTTCTACTATGTTGACGAGTTCGTCGCGTTGGGTTTTGTTGGCAGTTTCGGAGGTTACATCGATGTTGATTGCTTTAAACTCGCCTCGAGTTACCTCTTCAATCTTTATTCTGATGTTTCCGTAACCATATTCGGGCTCTTCCAGCGTTTTGATCGCACAGACAACTTTGTCAACGTTCCCTCCAAGGTTTATTAATGCTCCTAAAATCATGTCTCCCGCAATACCAGAAGTTTGGCAATCAATTACTAATATTTTTTTAAATATTTTTTCAAGTTCAAGCATATTTATCACAAAAAAGTCGTTTTATCAAGCAGGCCAATTATATTTTAACAGTCAACCTACCGGTTTAATCTTGGCGACTGCTCGGAAGGATGAATATCGACCGATTGCTGTTCCTTATTACAATTTAATAAAACATGTACCTAAATTTAAGTGTTATCTTTAATAATAAAAGTAATACTTCGAAAGCAATTAATTCGCAATTATTTTACCTGTTGAGGAGCCTAGAAATGGTTTATTCTGCTGCAACGACTGTTTTAATAATTTTTACGCCTCTTCGGGTCGCGAGTTCATCGCTGAGTTTTCGGATTGCTGAGACTTTGCCTTTGACTGCTATTCCTTCAAGGCAGTCTCTTTCACTGATGTGAATGTGCATGGTGGACGTGACTGTCTCCTTGTGTTGATGCTGTATTTCTGTTAGCTCTTCTTCTAGACCTCTGGTTTCGTGGTCGTAAACCATTATTATCATACCGGTTTGCTCAGTGTTTTCCTCTTGCTGAATCCATTTTCTCTCAGACACGAATAGTCGTACCGCATCTTGAATGGCTTTGCTACGGCTCTCGTAACCCATTTTGCCTATAATTTTGTCGAAGTCTTTGAGAAGATCAGGTGGAAACGTCACACCAGCTCTTGTAATTTTGGTCATTTCTACTCCATCCGTAATTGTAACGATTTAGCCTTTAAAGTTTTATATTCAACAAAAATATGCCTGCTAAGCATCCAATGGAAAGCTTATAGCGGTTCTAGTGTTTTGCGGCTTTGCTGCTAACTGCAATAATTCGGCTTATTTCCCTTAAATGCTCGCCAATTCTGCTTGCGTTAAGTGCCCCATTTACTTAATTCCTTTTATGCTATCAAGCCATATTCCACGTCCACCGACGATTTTAAAGTCAGGGCTATCGCATTTCGGGCACTTGATATAAGTGTGCGCAACTTCTGGAATGAAATGGATGGCTTCGGATTTTTCTTTGTCCAAATTTTTGCTGTTGAAGTGCCAGATGTTTCCACAAACCCTGCACTCTAACATTGTTTTAGCTTTTAAAATGCGGAATTTAGCGTCTCTAAAGGGCGGCTGTTTCATTTCCAAGAGAGCCATCCTCAAAATGCTAGGTTCAACTTGTTGAAGTTCACCTATCTTTATGGTGACTACGGTAACTTTTCTCAATTTTTCTTTCTTAGCAATTTCGCTGGCTGATGTTAAGACTGCTTCTGCTAAAGCCCACTCATGCATGAGCCAACTGAAACTCGAAAACAACATTAAAAGAATGCGGTGGCCAATTCGCTTTTTTAACAAGGCAAGTACTAATAAGTTTCAATGAAGAGCAGTATTTGAAAGCAAAAAAGCAACCAATTGCAAGATTTTCTGGGTTTAAATAAGCGACTTTATTTTTGATTGTTCGAAGAAAGATCTAATTTATTTCCAAAAAATAGACAAATACTATTAGCACGTTTATTTAAAAGTGTGTTATAATAGGCTGAGCGTGAACTATGATGAACAAACGCACTTTAAGTGTTGCCTCTGAACAGTTCTTTAGAGAAGCGCGTAAGCTGGAGGTTAGGCTTGATAATTATTTGAAGGAGGAGGAAGCGTTCGTTACCGCAGTACGTGCTTGCATTGCCCAGTTTAAATCGTTGTATTCCTTGATTGAAAAATTAAACGAAAAGCCTGACGCAAACGAAATCGCTGAAGCGTTAGCGCTTAAAACAAAGTGTGAAGAAGCCTTCAGTAAAGCAATGATACAGCAAGGCGAAGCTGGGCATGAAGGTAGCCATCTGCTTGAGTCCTATGGTGCCCTGATTTTGGCATTGCAGAAGCTCGAGGATAAATTAACCCGTTGATAGTTTTAGTGCAGAAACATCTGCTGACCAAAATTGAACCAACTTTCTCCTGATAGTGGTTATTAAAGCAAGATCAAGTAGAATAAGTAACGCCTTCAAAAATTGTGGATTGAGCCTAAACATTTTTATATTGCGGTAACACCATTTCTAAGAAAGGTATTACTCAGAGACTTTGAAAATGGGCATAAATCAGGAAACCGAGAAATGCGATAGATTAGGCTTAACCAATAGAGAGAAAATTAAAGCAGGCACTATTTACGTCATCTTAACTGCAATAACAGTTGTACTTTTGATTCTTGCAACCTTTATCGGATTCAAGTATGCTCTCCTTGCAGGATTAGGCTTAGTAGCATATGTGTATGGTTTGCAGCACGCAGTTGACGCTGACCACATCGCTGCGATTGACAACACCACTCGAAAACTACTACAGCAAGGTAAAAAACCCACAACGGTCGGCACATGGTTTTCTCTGGGACATTCAACCATCGTAATGGCATTATTCGTAGCCTTAGTTTTTGCAACTGAAGTAATCAAAGGGGCTATACCGGGACTACAGTCAGGCGGCAATATACTCGGTACTTGGATTAGTGGCGTATTCCTTTTCGTCATCGGAGGCCTTAACCTCATTATTGTGCGAGGCGTGTATAAGACATTCAAGGGCTTAAAAAACGGCACAGTCACATCGGATAAAATAGATGAATCTATCAACGAAAACAGTACGATGGGCAAAGCCTATAAACGATTATTCAAATTTATTGATGCACCTTGGCAAATTTATCCTATCGGTGTGCTTTTCGGTTTAGGTTTTGATACTGCTACTCAGGTTGCTCTTTTTGCAATCGGTACCTCTCTTGCTGTGACAAATGTGCCGATGGCGTATTACCTCGTGTTGCCGCTTCTGTTCACTGCAGGCATGGTTACGATTGACACAACGGACGGCGTATTAATGAGATGTGCATATGGCTGGGCGTTCCTTAAGCCGATGCGGAAAATCTTCTACAACCTGACAATCACCATTATCTCAGTAATGGTTGCTTTCATTATAGGCGCCATCGAGGTTGGTCAGGTGGTTTCAACAGAGATGGGCTTGACAGGTGGTTTCTGGGGCTTTCTACAGAATCTTGATTTTGGCGTGATAGGCTATACCATAATCGGAACTTTTCTTATTTCATGGACAGTCGCATTAGCTTACTATAGGCACAAGGGATATGAAAAAATGACAACCTTTCCAACCAAGAGCTCAGCGCCCGCCACCTCAGCGCCCGCCATTAAAGCAACAGCCACCTCCACTTCGGACCAAAAAGCTGCAAAGGCTAATACCACAAAAAGCAATCAAGGTGCAAAAGGTCATTAAGCATTGACCCTCCATCATTTTTTCTTTTCGAATTTGGTAAGGTGGATCTTAAAATAACCAAAATAAATAATCAGTAAGAAACTTGGCAAAGGCTCAGCAGAAGTTGTTTCTGACGAACTTAACTTAACCTAAAGATACGTACCGACAACTTTATAGCAATTTTTCACGTTTTATTTCAATGGCATAAAACTATTATGGGCTCTTAATAATATTAAGAGCATTGATGGCTATCAGGATAATTGTGGGCTTATGAGCGATATTTGCAACTAACGCGCAAGGTATTGCCAATAATGTTGCTCTTCGGCTTGCTTACACGCTAACTTTATTGTGGATTAGCAGTAACACTTTTTTATAAATTAGTAAGACTTTTATCTAAGCACAACAAGCATCAATTTGTTGCCGATTTAAAATTTAGAAGGCCGAAATAATGGATTATACTTTAATGACCGCTCCTTGTGGAAGGGATTGTTTTAATTGCCCAGCTTATTTATCAAAAAATAATGAATCTCTAAAATCATTTTTGTCGAAAAGGTATAATGTGCTAGTTGAGACTATATCTTGTAATGGTTGCAGGAATATTGAAGGAAAATGTTTGTTCTTAAAAGCATTAGGCTACAGCGAACAATGTAAAACTTACAAATGTGCTAAAAATAAACGTGTGACTTTTTGTTATGAATGCAGTGATTTTCCATGTAATTTATTGCACCCGCTTGCTGACAAAGCCTCCACATTACCGCATAATACAAAGGTATACAATTTGTGCTTAATTAAAAAAATGGGCGTAAATGAGTGGGCAAAAACAGAAGCAAAAAAATCGTTTGAAAAATATTTCAAAGATAAATTAGATTTATAACCATACAATAATTCGCATAACACCTGCCCGTATTGATAATCGTACTTTTCGGGTTAGGTTTCGATACTGCAACCTATGTTGCTCTTTTAGCGATCGGCACCACGCTTGCTGTTAACAGTATTCCTGGTGTATTTCCTTGTATGCCCGCTTCTGTTCACTGCTGGCATGGTTACGAACCGACACGACAGATGGCGTACTAATGAAATGCGCATACGGCGGGCGTTCCTTAAGCCATCAACTTCATCATTGCATGGAGCATTGCCATGAGTTACTAAGGTACTACAGGTACTACAGTTACGAGGGATACGATAAGATGACTTTAATTTATTTCTGGATAGAGTTAAACCCTATGGTTAAACTAAAGGAACTAAAGGGCAGTTGATTCCTTGAGAGCCAACGGATGGTTGTTTCCTAGATTGCATCTAAGCGACTAACAATAACTTTTCTGTAATCCCTGCTTTCGGTTCATTTTAGCTCATTTGAACTATTCGGAAAGCAGTTGTTTTTGATCGCGTGCCACAGTTAAAATCAATGTAGGCAGTAACCTAAAAAACACCCCAATTTAGCACCTGAAACCTTAACTTATACACCTCAAACCTTAACTTATACACCTCAAACCTTAACTTATACACCTCAAACCTTAACTTATACACCTCAAACCTTAACTTATACACCTCAAACCTTAACAATTTTCCCCTTGTTAAAGCCGTCTCCTTCAAGCTTTAACGAAAATAGGCGCATTTCAAGCGTATCTTCCACCATAAAAATCAAATTTTTTTAAGGTTTACTTAACTTTTTACAAATATCTCCTAAATCTGGGCATTTTACCTTTGAAGATTTCATCAATCTTTAGCTATACCACTTAGCTTTATGAGCACGCACGATAAACGGCAGACAAGTGACAAGAGAACTTGAAGAATGCTTCTACAACAATTTTCTACATGCCGCCGAGAAGCACATGCTCAGCAAACAAGTCTTCGTTGAATGCTCCAACAAACTCTATCTTTTCATTAATTATGATTTTTGGGACACCCATGACATTGTATTTCATGGCTAAAGACTGGAATTCACTGCTATCAATTACGTCTGCACGCACCATATCACTTTCAATAGCCAGCTTATGAGCAATCACAGCAGCTTCAGGACAATGTGGACACGTTAAAGTGACGAAAACTTGAATATGAACGGGAATTTTGACATCTGCAAGAATCGCTTTCGTCTTCTCTGATAAATCTGTTTTACCTTTAGAAACATTAGCAATTGCTTCAGTTAAAGTTTGAAGTTCATAACCGTAGGGTAACCCATAGATTCGAACGCCATAGTCCTTTTTGCCTATTATTGCTAACGCTGGAATCTTGTCAACACCATACTCCTTAGCTTTATCAGCATTGGCAATAAAATCATAAACCTCCAAAGTTATTTTATCGTTCAACGCCGCTAACTCTGTAACAAGCTGCTTTGTACTCGAGCAAGATCCACACTCAGCTTCCTGCGTGAACATGACAATTTTTACTGGATTTTCAATTTTCTCCTTTAACTCGCTTCTAAGCAACTCTTTCTTATCATCAGGCAACATACCCAATTCAAATCGCCTCAAGAACCTTGCACTTAACTGATTGATCCTCACTCATACAATCTTTCCGCTTAAATATTATCTTTATGAAAAAATCGCATGCTTTTGAAAATAAAATTCTGGTAGAAATTTCGAATATGCTAAAGTCTAAAAATAGAGGAAAAAGGTGTTTTTAAGAGTTCATTTTCCCGTTCACCACTTGTTCAGTTGAAGTCCAGGTTTGGTCAACCAATTGAGTTAGTTCTTGCAAAACTTCCGCAAATTCTTTGCCTTTAACCGTTAAATCGTAAGGTTTGGGGGCTTTTCTTACAAAGATAAGTTTTTTCCCTTTCAATTTTCTTAAATGTTTGTAAATTATTCTTATTGAAAGCCCAGTTTTTTTGGAAATATTTTTTGCTGACATTCCCTCGTCGGCAATGTTACTGTAGACTTTTTCTTCCATTGGGTTCAATTGTTCTCTGCTTGGATCCCGCTTGGTCTTAAAAAAGAAAATGTAGTCTCTTTCTTCTGGTCTCTCTATTAAGCCTGTGGCTTTTAATCGTTTTAGAATTCTTGAAGCAATTGACGGCGAGATGAGTTGCTTTATTTCTTCGAACGTTTTTGGACCCGATAACAAGGCGAGAAGCAACGTTTCTTCGTAGCATTCTGAGTGCGCTGGAAGAGTTGAGAATTCAGGCGTTGTATCTCCAATTACTTGTGAAAGTTGACCTCCGAAATTTGTCGCGTAATATTCTTCTCTTGCTTGAACTGCAAGTCCAAGTGCCACTAGCGGCTGGATGTATTCTTCACTAATCACTTCTACACTGCATAATTGACCATTCTTCTTAAGTTCTTGCTGAAGTCGACTTATCGAATACCGAGTCTTAACCATTGACTTCAAAATATTAACTCTCGTCTGATTCTTTAAGGCATTTAACAGTTCTTTCGTAAAATTGGGATTGCCCATTATTTCCCTTAACGAACGTAATTCATTCTTAAGTTTCCACACTTGGCATCGCGTTATGCATTCTAAAGGTGTTATTGGCGCGCAGTTTCTACATTCAGCGTCCAAATTCTTGAGCATTTCTGCCAAGTCTTGTCTTGATTGTTCATTTGATGATAAGACGTTTCCTATTTGTTTAGCCCCCTCCCCTTTGGCGTGTGTCTGGCGGGTTAAGGAGGTGAGGAGATTGGTGTGAGACAGATGTTTTGTGCTTGCCCCCGTCATGACACGCGTCATAAATTTTATGACAAGCGTCATACTTAAATAGATTTTCCTATAAAAATACGGTATCAAGGTGCAAACTTGCTATTACCCTGCGAAGTAGGAGTTAAAACAGTGCTGCCCGCTGTAAAGGCGATTATGGCGAGATCAATCATAGAAAAACACAAACTTAACGAAAAACAGACTGCTGTGCTTCTTGGTTTATCTCAGTCCGCAGTAAGTCGATACGTCACTAAAGATCGCGGAAATCTTTTAGACATCGAAAACGTGGAAGAAATTCAGGTACTTATCGATCAAATGGTAGCTTTCCTAATTGAAGAGCCGCCTAGAAAAATGGAGATTCTTCGTCTTTTCTGTCAAACTTGCCACACCATCAGGGAGAAAGGGTTGATGTGTCAGTTGTGTCAAAAGGAAATGCAGAGAGATTGGATTCAATCCTGTTCGTTTTGCGGTTCTACTTAAGTTTCGAATTGAAGATTTATTAAAAAGCGCGCTTTTAGTGGTTCTAGGGTAACCTGATGTCTTCTTATAGTGAAAATGATGTTTTGGATATTCTAGAGAAAGTGAGTAAAAGTGTTGTTAACATAAGTACAGTTAGGCTTGTAAGCAATATTTTTTATCAGGCTGTGCCGGTGGGAGGCATGGGTTCAGGCACAGTAATCGATTCAGCGGGTCTGGTTCTTACAAATAATCATGTGGTTGGTGGAGCTGAAAAAATTAATGTTACGCTGTGGAATAATCAAGTGGTCGAAGGTACAATAGCTGGTTCATGTGCTGTTCATGATATTGCAGTTGTAAAGGTTGATGCGAAAAATCTTCAGGCTGCTCAACTTGGTGATTCGGATAAACTGCGGGTTGGGCAAAGAGTTTATGCAATTGGGAATCCTTTCGGTTTGACAGGCGGCCCAAGCGTAACTTCTGGAGTAATAAGTGCAATCAACCGGACAATAGAAGCTCAAACAGGTTTAATAGAAAACCTTGTTCAGACCGATGCGGCGATTAATCCTGGAAACAGTGGCGGTCCATTGGTTGACTTAACTGGTCAAGTTATCGCCATTAACACTGCCATCATACCCTACGCTCAGGGCATAGGCTTTGCAATTCCAATTAACTCAGCAAAAACATGCACTAACGGCATAATGACTGAAGGTTCAGCTAAAAACCCTTGGCTGGGAATAGTAGGCTTAACACTAACTAATGACATTGCAAGCTACTACGGGTTGCCAGTAGACCACGGCGTAATTATAACCAAGGTTGCTCCAGGAAGCCCTGCTGAAAAAGCCGGCTTGACAAATGGCGATATCATTCTGGAAGTCGGAACTCTAGAGGTTTCAAGCATTGAAGATTTAGTTAAAGAAATTCATAAAAAGAAAATCGGAGAAAAAATTAACATAGCTGCATTACGTGACGGCAGAGAACTCTTTTTCGATTTAACCCTAAGCCAAACGCCATAACCTACCTCCCTAAAGTGGTGTATCATATTTGACCCAAAACCAAATTCGAAATATCTTGACTGACTACAAGGTAATTGCGGTTGTCGGGCTATCGCCAACCATAGATAAGCCGAGCCATACGGTAGCTTCTTATTTGCAGCAACAAGGCTTTCAAATTATACCTGTAAACCCTAATGCAGAAGAGATCTTAGGAGAAAAAAGTTACAAAAGCCTGCTGGACATTCCACCCGAAATCCAAGGAACGATTGAGATTGTGGATATTTTTAGGTCTTCAAAAGATGTGATGCCTATAGTTGAGCAAGCTGTAAAGCTCAAAGAATTGTATGGTAAGCCTTTTGTTGTTTGGATGCAGCTTGAAATTGTCAACAAGCAGGCTGCTAAAGTTGCCCGCGATGCAGGAATGATCGTGGTTATGGATAAGTGCATGATGGTTGAGCATCAGCAATTGACCGCTTAATTTGCTTAGATCGCGCCCAAGATCAAAGAAGCAACTGTTGCGATAACTACAATCGCCAGTGTTTCAGCTAATGTTATTTTCCAGTTAATTCGGGTTTTCTTTGATCGATATCTAACTAGAAAGACGCCTACGATTAGAAGGACCAAGGCTAAAGATACCGTTATGTTGTAGAAAGGCGGAAGAGCTAAGTAAGTAACGATTGGAATTATTCCAGCGAGATACGCGGTTGTTCCGCATATTATTGCTGCGTAAATGTTTGATCTGTGAATTTCTTTGCTAAGCAAAGAAAATAGGTCTTTAACTAGCTGTAACGATTTGGTTCGCTCGTTTTTGTCTGGGATGTTGCTTAAGCTGTAATTCATCAAGTTTTGCAGGGTTAAGATATCTGCCATATCTTCGGTGATTCCTCCTAACAGAAAACTGGAGAAATTGGTTATTGCAACCGCGCTTAACGTTAAGAAAGCGGCAAAAACTACCAATGAAGGGTTAGAGAAAATTGTTTTGCCCGTCATTGCTCCTATGAAAGCTGATAGAACAATAACCAGACTTGTTATTGACCCATCGACTAATCCAGCAACTACTTCCATGATGGGTTCTTTTTTAAGAAGCAGGCTTTGCCATTCTTTGCCGATTTCGTGTCCTTTCTCAGTTAACTCAACCTTGTCATCAAATTCTACTAGAAGTCCTTCATCAGACATTTCTTTCAACGTTTTTTCAACATCGGAAGCTTCAACACAAACATACTTTGAGCAGACTCGGTCAATTTTATTTTTAAGGGTGGTCTTTTTTATTCCAGTCCTGCTGACGTTGAGAAAAACAATGACTCTTATGACATCTCGGAGTTCTTCAATTCCAATCGACAATTAGGATTCACTTGTTATAGAAACTGATTTGTTTTATTCGTTATAACTTTTTGTGTGATTTTCAAACGCTAACAATCTTTCAATGGTATAGAAAGCACTCTAACATACTAAGCGATTCTTTTTCGAAGTTCTTTTACTGAAATGAGGGATAGCACAGCATGATTTTGTTTTTTTCTAACCATTAATGGTACCTTCATCATGTGCTTTTGTGCTATTGTTTTTTTAACTGGATCAAGTATCGGCATTTGGCAGTAAGCTTCCGTTTTAGCTAAAACAAAACAAGTTTACGTTGGTGAAATAAGACTTCGGCTTATGGATAGAAAGGCTTTGTCTATAAATAACATGTTTATACATGCCTAATCGTTCTTTTTTCATTGGGGTTTGAGTAGCCATTTCCATAACGGAACAATCTTGACTGTTTTGTCGCCAATTGATGTTGTTCCTTCGTAGTCCCAAGTGATAACAAGTAAATTTTCACATTTCAGCTCGGATGCGGCAATTTCGAGTGCCTCAAGCTCTCGAGCTTCTATCTCATTTTTACCTGAAGCATAGGTTACCTGTATGAGTTGCTTTACTGATTCTTGAGTTTTGATGACGAAATCAGTTTCTCTGCCTCGGTGGTCTTTCCAGTAGTAAAGTTCCCAGTATGAATTTTGGTAGAGCTTTCTTCTCAGCAGCTCTATGAATACCAAGTTTTCCATCAGTCTGCCGAGGTCTTTGCTTAGTTTGAAGGCTACGTTGCCTGCTAAGCCGCTGTCTATGCAGTAGACTTTTTTGGGGGCTTTGAACTGCTCTTTTAGTTTGTATGAAAACCTTTCCAGAAAAAATATGAGGTATACATCTGAGAGATAAGTGCAATATTTTGATGAGGTATGCGTATCTTTTATTCCCAGCGACTTTAACTTGCTGAAGGTTATTTCCTTTCCAGCCATTGAAATTAAAAACTTCGCCATTTCTCTTAAAATCTGAGGGTTCCTAACTCTGTGATAACCAATTATATCATTCTCTATAATGTCCTTGTAAATACTGCTTAAAATTGCACCGCCAAATTTGCCAACCTCCGGAAAACCACCTTTCTCCATATACTTAGAAAGAGCCCTCTTCACAGTTGCAATACTGCTCGTTGAGTACTCCCAATTCTCAACTAAAAGCACATCCGCAGCATGTAAGTACTCTTTGAAACTGAATGGCAAAAGTTCAATGTCAACGTGTCTTCCAGTTAGGAAAGTGGCGAGGTCTCCTCGCAAAAAATCAGAGTTGCTTCCAGTTATTATAATCTTGTTGGCGGTTCTAAGTCTGCTTACAAATCTCTCCCATCCCAGAACTTTCTGTATCTCATCAAATACGAAGTATTCTATTTCGCTGCCGTACAACTCGTAAAAAGCCTGCAAAACCTTGTTTAACTCGTTAGCTTCAAGTCCAACTAATCTTTCATCGAAGAAGTTTATGTACCCGAATTTTTCTGCCCCGAGAAGTAGCCATGAGAATATAGATTTACCGCATCGTCTCACACCGAGTATGGCTAAAACGTTAGGTTTTGACAAGAAAGTTTTAACATGCTGGCTATCTATATCCCGATCTATGATTTTTTCTTTTTTGAACAGTTCCTCCAAGGCCTGGCGCTGCGACGTAACGATGGCTTTTAACTCTTCAACTTCCATAAAGTTGAATTCACACACATTTTAAAAAAGTTTGTTATTTAACTATGCTATTCACTCCCTCAAACCTAGATTCATACAGAAAACGCGTTAACAAAAGCATTTAAACAAAAAATCAACCCGGACTTACTCCACAGCTAAACCCTTTCGCTGCAGACGATGTTAAAAAGGAAATGCGCATTATTTATGAAAAACGATAGAGCTCTTACCTTAAACACATTTTTGGAAGCGATTCAAAACATAAACTGTTTCATGACGGGCGTAACAGAAAAAGAGTTTCTAGAAAACACGGAAAAGCAGTATGCTGTTCTTAGAGTATTTGGAGAAATGTTAATAGTAACTATATGTTCTAAGTATTCAACAGTTTGGTGACCTAAAAATGGTTGAAACTGTATTCACTGAAGAAGACAAGAAGAACCTTAAAACGTTGGCTGAGGAGCTTCCAAAACTGCGCCTTATCGTTGAAGAGTTAGCGGAAACTCTGGAAGTTCTAAGCGATAAAAAACTGATTAAAAGCATTGACGCCAGCTCTAAAGACATCAAGGAGGGCAAAGTATTCAGCTACAAGGAACTCCTCGCAGAGCTGAAAATTGATGAAAAAGAAATGTGAAATTCAGTTTACAGAGAATTCCTTAAGCAACTAAAACAAATAGATAAGCAAGACCAGTTAAGGATACTTTCGCAAATCAAGATTCTTGAAGAACAGCCTTTTGCAGCTAAACATCTGGTAGGACGGCTCAACGATCTTATGTCTTTACGTGTGGGCGATTATCGAGTCATCTACCAAGTCACAGGTAAAAACATCCTTGTTAGGACAGTTGGGCATCGTAAAAGAATCTACGATAAATCGTCACGGTAACAGTTGATTCCCTGCGCCAAAAACTTCTAACGCGCTCACAGAAATGACTAAGATCAAAAAGTCCTTGGCTTCTAAATCCAGCTTCTCTTCGTTTCATGTATTGAATCAAAGTGAACGTCGTCGGACAAAACAACTGCATGGTTCTCTATAGCTGTGGCAGCGATAATGCAGTCGCCCATCGGGATATTTCGGTACTTACTTCTAAGCAGACCCGCTTGCTTGGCTATCACAGAAGTCAAGCTCTGGATCTTCAGCCCACTCTGAGTCAGGTTTGCATAGCATATTTCTGCTTCTTCTTTCCCGATTTGTTCACAAACCGTTTGGATGGCTTCGCTGATGACGATTGTTGGCAATATGCCTTCCTTACGCTGAATTATTTCTCTAAGCTTTTTTGTGGCTTTTTGCTTGATTTCCGTTTCATCTGAATAGAAATATTCTATTACGAATCGGCTGTCAACAACCGTTTTCAACCTTAGTATTCCTCTCGCAGCTTGTCAATGTGCTTCTTCAATTCCTTTGGCTTCGCGTACTTTGAGTAAATTCCTGCGCAATCTTCGAGCTTTCTGATAGGTGTAAAAACGACTTGACCACGCTCAGTCGCTTCAACCAAGAGTCTATCTCCTTCCCGTATTACCAGCTTCTGTCGAACTTCTACTGGTATTGTTGTTTGACCCTTTCGAGTAACCTTCACAATTGAAGTCACAATTATCTCCAATGAGCAAAATAATGGTACTACCTTAAAAGTTTTGTCCTAATTTATGACAATAGTACTACCATTTAACCTTAAATTCCGGTTGTCATAACACTTTTATACCGAAGTCGACTGACGAATCAACTGCTTTAGCTAATTGCTAAGGATCTTCAACTCGTGGTTACAATAGTGTCTGTGGTCACTTAAGAGGGTTAGGAGCGTTCAGAAACAGGTATTTTTTGAAGTCATCGGTATTTTCAGTGTAAATACATGGTTCAACTGGTACAACATTATTTAGGAGTTTGTTCTTCGAGATAAACGAGCATTTGCTTGGCATTGACTATTTTTATGCCTTTAAAATTCTTTAGCTCCAAAAGATGGCTGTCTCCGGAAACAATAAAGTCGGCGCTTCCATCATAAGCTGTCCCAACAACCATATCATCTTTAGGATCTTCTTTAATCAGATTGAGTTTTGAAATAACCTCTACAATCTCTGCTGTCTGTATTAACGATAGAATAATTCTGTGAATTTCATCCTTGTTAGTCTTGAATTTTGGTCTGCGAAGAACGCTGCTTAGCTCATTCAAAATCAAGTCTGAAGTGACAATGCAGAACTCTTTCGAGATACCCTTTCTTAAAAGATCTCTCGGTTTGCCATCGGAAATTATGGCGCTAACTTAGTGTCAAGCACAACTCGGAGCGTCGAATCATCTGGTAGCCTTTCTAGCCTCTGCTATCTCTTTCTGTACTTCTTTATCAGAAATCTTTAGTTCTTTTTTGTCCATCAGCTTGAATATGTCTTCCCATTCTTTCTTTATGTCTGGGAGCTCGAGTTTCTTCATTATGACAGTATCGCCTCTTCCGTAGACTAAAAACTTGGTTTTTGGTTTTATTCCAAGTTCCTTTCGTATCGACTGAGGGATGACAACTTGTCCTTTTTCACTCATTGTAGTAACTTCAAGATCTTCTGTCATAATTATCAGTAAGAATATTTTACTTTCATACTAATCAATGCTTTCCCAGAAGATTTCCGAAGCCGAAAATCAGAGCATACAAAACTAAAAGATAATGCCCTCTTCAGTCAAGAAAAACCCTTAATTCTGAACGTTTGGATTTCAATCTTCATGGAGAAAAGGCTCAGAGACGAGTTTTCAAAGAAAGCAGGTACGATGAACATTAAGGGATCAAATGTTGATTTTTAACTAAAACATGAAAGCACTGGGGCATATTTTGTTTAGCACGCATGCTTCGCATTTTGGTTTTTGTGTAAAGCAAACTTGTCGTCCATGAAGAATAAGTAGGTCAGTTAGTTGCATCCATTCTTCTTTAGGAGTTATCTTCATTAATTCTGCTTCTATCTTTGCTGGGTCAGTTTGTTCAGTAAGCCCTAGACGCTGCGAAAGCCTGCGTACATGAGTGTCAATCGCTATTCCTGCTGTTATGCCGTACGCATTGTATAGCACTATGTTAGCGGTTTTGCGTGCTACTCCTGGCAGCTCGAGCAGCTCATCCATTGTTTTTGGAACTTGAGAATGATACTTTTCAACTAACATTTGGCCGCATTTCTTAAGATTACTTGCCTTGTTATGGTAAAAACCAGTTGAGCGGACGTCTTGCTCTAAATCTTTTATATCCACGCCAGCGTAGTCTTCCGGTTTTCTGTACTTCTTGAAAAGCGTTTTCGTAACAATGTTCACTCTTTCATCAGTCGTCTGCGCAGAAAGCATCGTGGCTACTAAAATTTCAAGTGGATTCGTGTAGTCTAAAGCTGTTTTCGCGTTCGGATACTCTTTTCCCAATAAATCTAATACTTTCAACGTTCTCGATTTGGGTTCAAGGTAAATTTCAGGCTTTTTCACTTTAAATTTCTCCAGAAGGTTATGAGGTTGCTTTCACAATGACTTTACTTTTCTGGAGATAAAAAAGTTACTTTTGATCATTTAAACCAGTAACTGTCAGATTCAAAAGGTAATGGCAATTTTCGGTTTCATGCTTGACTTGCTATTACAAGTTTGTAGATAGGTAGAGCAGCAAGAGGTAAGCGGATGCCACAAGCATAGATGGCTTGCTTAATTGTCTTAGAATCATTTGTCCTTGAAAATCAATTTCTGTAACATCACGAAATGCGTTGTCTACTCCGAATTGCTTGCAGAACCTGAATGCTTCTTCAATTTTTCGGTCAGAAAGGTTATCGAGAAAATGTCTAAGCTTAAGCATGAAGCTTAAGTCAAAATTTAATGCGTCTTTGCATCGTTTCTGGTAAGCAATCAAAGTATCGGAGGAGAAATCACCTTTTTGTAGCGCTTTGACTGCTACTTGGGCAGCAATTTGTGCGCTTGTTAAGCCAAAAATTACTCCGCCCCCCGTGGTCGGCTTAACTTGAGATGCTACATCTCCAACAGCTAAAAAGCCGTTCGAATAAAGTTTAGGGATTAATCCGCCCAGTGTAATTGGGTGAAATGATATTTTGGTGATTTTTGCGTTTGCGAGCTGTTTTGAAGCAACAGGATGCTTGAACATGAGGTTTTTGAGGAAATCAGCTGGGTTTCCCTTGTTTGTTGCTAAGCCTACCTTTGCTGATCCGTCAGGTCTTGGAATAAGCCACCCATAAAATCCTGGTGCATAGGGTCTGCCTAAGTAAACTTCAACCGCATGTAGCTCAACATTTTTCACGTTGCTTACTTCAGCTTGTGCAGCAAACACAAGCTTGTCTGGATTAAGCGGCTTCAAACCTGCTTGCTTTATTAGCCTAGACGAGATTCCTTCGGCGTCAACAGTAATTTTAGAATAAACGTTTTGGTTATCATCCAATTTTACGCCTTTAACATAATTGTCAACTATAATTAACGATTGGACGCGTGAGTTTAAGCGGAATCTTGCTCCTGCCGCTTGCGCCTGCTTGGCTAAGTATTGATCCAAGAGTGACCGGTTCAAGACGGCAGTAACTGGACAAGACAGGTGAAGTGGAAACTTGAAACCTGAAGGCGAATAAAAATTTGCTGCATCAAAAGTATTTTCAACAATGCCTTCTGGAAGAGGATACAGTCCAATTGCCTTCAAACTACGGATACTTAAGTGACCAGCGCAATGGGCTGGAATCCCAATCGAAGGGTGCTCTTCAAAAACAGTTACTTTAGCGCCTAATTTAGCCAAGTTTAGGGCTGTATAGGAGCCAACGGGACCTCCGCCAACGACTATTACATCCTCACTGGTCGTTGGTTGCACGTTGTGCGCCATCATCATTATTGAGCTAATTCAATATGTCTTTTTCCACGCGACATGGATGATGTTCGGATTTTTCCGCTTACTTCTAGCTTCAGTAGGAGATCGTTGAAGTCTTTGAAACCTAAGTCTTCATACTCGTCTTTTAACTGGTCAAATAGGTCGTCATCATTCATGTCTCCCTTTTTGCCTAAAATCTCAAGCAAAACGAAGTGGGCTGGTCTAGTTTTCCATGTTTTTATTTGCGGCATAATTTTTCTCCTAAGCTACTGGTGTTGCTGGCTTTTGAACTTGACGGACTTGTTGCATGAAGCTCTTGTACCATTTTTCCATGTCAGGTGTAACTGAGGGACCCATTTCTTTTAGTGCATCCTGGAAATCTTTCATCGTAACTTCTCTAATGTTCACGTCGCGACGTAAAGCATGCATTGCTGCTTCTCTGCATACTGATTCAATGTCAGCTCCTGTATAGTACTTGGTTATGCTTGTTAACTGATTTAAATCGACATCAGATGTTACCGGCATGTCTTTGGTGTAAATCTTGAAGATTTGCAGTCGGCTTTTTTCGTCCGGTTCAGGCACGTAAATTAATCTGTCGAATCTGCCTGGCCTTAGAACTGCTGAATCAACCATGTCCGGCCTGTTGGTGGCAGCGATAACTACTATGTCTTGTAAAGTGACGATTCCATCCATTTCCGTTAATAGTTGACTTATGACTCGTTCAGATACTCCGCTATCCGACATTCCACTGCCACGTCTTGGCGCAAGTGAATCCATCTCGTCGAGGAATACTACTGCTGGCGCTGCCATTCGGGCTTTGCGGAAGACTTCTCTTATGGCTTTTTCTGATTCTCCAACCCATTTGGAGAAAACTTCAGGACCCTTAATCGAGATAAAGTTAGCTTCGCTTTCTGTTGATACGGCTCTGGCGAGTAAGGTTTTGCCGCATCCTGGTGGACCGTATAAGAGTATGCCTTTTGGAGGTTTTATTCCCATTCGGCTGAAGACTTCTGGGGTTTTAAGTGGCCATTCAACTGCTTCTTTTAGATGTTGTTTGACTTCTTCTAATCCGCCTGCGTCTTCCCAGTGGACTGTTGATACTTCAATGTAGACTTCCCGCATGGCTGTCGGAGTGACTTCTTTGTATGCGCTGATGAAATCATCCATTTTAACCTCCATCTTCTCCAAGACCGCTGGTGGGATGCGTTCTTCTTCAAGATTTATCTGTGGCAGGTACCTTCGGAGTGCCTTCATTGCTGTTTCTCTGCCAAGAGCGGATAAATCTGCACCTGTGTAGCCATGGGTCATATCAGATAACTTCTTTAGGTCAACGTCTTCTGCAAGCGGCATGCCTCTTGTGTGAATTTGCAGAACTTCGTATCTTCCTTTCTTGTCTGGAACACCTATTTCGATTTCTCTATCAAATCGTCCTGGACGACGTAAAGCAGGATCCAGCGCGCCAGGTCTGTTTGTAGCACCGATTACGATTACGTTTCCTCTGCCGCTTAAGCCATCCATCAAAGCTAAAAGTTGAGCGACAACGCGTCGTTCGACTTCTCCCGTTACTTCTTCTCTTTTTGGAGCTATGGCATCCAGTTCATCAATGAATATTATGCTTGGAGCGTTTTGTTGGGCTTGTTGGAAAATTTCGCGCAATTTTGCTTCGGACTCGCCGTAAAATTTGCTCATGATTTCGGGTCCGTTTATCGAGTAAAAGTTTGCCTCTGACTCGTTTGCTACGGCTCTGGCGAGTAAGGTTTTGCCGCATCCTGGCGGACCATGAAGAAGCACACCTTTGGGCGGTTCTATTCCTAAACGCTGAAACAATTCTGGGTGCCGAAGAGGCAATTCCACCATTTCTCGAACTCTTTGAATCTCCTCATGCAAACCACCAATGTCTTCATAAGTGGTTCTTGGCAACCCTTTACCTTCAGGAGCTGGCTCGTTTAAAATGGTTAGCCGAGTTTCAGCTGTAACTTTTATGATTCCGTGAGGCCTAGTTTTTGAAACTGTGAAGGGTATTGCGTGTCCCAGCATCATTACTAGCGTTGTGTCTCCTTCGACTAAGGTTCTTTCCATTAGTCTATTCTTGACAAAATTTGTGAAATCTTCATCAACGTTGAGTCGCATGTCAACAGGCGCTAAGGTTATACTTAATGCCGTTTTGACTTTTGCTGGCCGAACGACAACATACTCGTTTATTGCCACACCACTGTTTTTACGGGTGAAACCGTCAATGCGTATTATGTCGCGGTTTTGGTCTTCGCTGTAGGCTGGCCAGGCAATAGCAGACGTTGTGCGTTTATTTACAATTTCGATTACGTCTCCTGCGCTTATACCAAGTTTTTGCATGGTTCGTTGGTCAATCCGTGCTATTCCTCTGCCTACGTCTCTTTGTCTTGCATCTCCTACACGTAGTTGCGTTTCGCTCATAATGAATCCTTCAATAACTTATTACTTTGACTTTTATGATTGAGAACTTTTTATTCCTATATAAACTTTAAAGCGTAGGGATAAAAACCTTCAGATTCTTAAATTAGTTTTAAATGTTGCTTGCGGCTGTTTTTCCAGTTTTAAAGGAACCTAAAACCCTGACGCCATTAATGATAAGGAAAAACTTGGTTTTTTGAACAAAAAATCCATAATTTAACGGTAAATAGCTTTTCTCTGCCGTTTACCTGCTTGTTCTTCGAACGTTGAATGTTTGAGCTTGACTTACACCTGGGATTTTGGCAAGTGAAGTTTCAAATTCGTCAACTATGCCCGTTTTGTCTTCTGGAAACTTTATCTGCACTAGAAGCGCTACTAATCCGAAAGCTATGGGCTCTTCTCCCCAGCCTTCTACCGAAGCAAATTCAGGCATGCACGCTTGGATTTGGCTTTTCAACGGGTCAAAGTTCTTCACTATGTCTTCCGGAAAAACCTTGTATGTTACAAGAACGCTGCCCATTAACTTTCACCGTTTATGGTCCTGTAAAACCACATTTTGGGCATTTATAAAGGCGACCGAATTTTCTGCATTTTCCGCAGCGTTTTATCTGGATTTCCCCGCAGTTTGGACACATGAATTTTGTCGATTCTGTACCCGGCGGGATCGGTTTTCCGCAACTTGTGCATGTAACTAATGATAATGTTGCTGCTTTTTCTGTCATAAGCAAACACGTCTTTGCCGTTCCATATTGTGACTCTTCCTTATATTTGCTGTGCTCAACAAGTCAAGAAAGGAAGGTACTTGGTTTCTTCAACCTTCATACAAGAGGTATGTTGTGTTATGTTTCTTTCCGTTTTAATTCCTTAACTTTGTCGAAGTGTGCATCGGTTGAAACTATAAAATCTGCTTTTTCTGCTATTGCGGTTGCAGCATGGATGGCATCTCTTGGCGCTAAGTGGTATTCATCGATGATTTTCAAGGCTGAAATAGCTGTTTCTCTGTCAACGGGTATTATCTCTAAATTGGGAAAATTCAATAGCGCTGTGCATGAATGAAATGCTAATTCGGCACTATATTTTTTTACTGCCCAGAAGACTTCATCAAAAGTTAACGCCGAGGTTACTGCTGTTTCTTCTCCCTGCTGGATTTTTTGTAGAAGCTCCCTTGCGTTTTCGCCGGGTTTCTGAGTGTTTATTGTTGCGTAGATAAAGACGTTAGCGTCCAGATAGAGCACGGCGGGTTCTCTCTTCAAGTTCTTCTTCGTAAGCATGTGGGTTTATTTTTTCATTGCTCTTGATTTCATTGGCAATTCTTGTAAAAACGGCTACAGCATCGAAAGCAGGTTTCTTTAGGATTAACTTATCGTCTTCCAGTTTAAACAAGACTTTGGAGCCTGGTTCTATTTTCAATGCTTTACGCATTGCCCTTGGAATAACGACCTGTCCCTTTGGGCCGACTTTCATTTCTTCTTCAAGCATGTATAACCACACGTTATACTAATGTATTACCTGCATTTATACTCTTTTAAGAAGACTGGCAAATTTATTAAGGCTCTTGCTTTTTGTTTATTTGTGGTAAGTTTTGGGCGTAAACTTCAAAGACCTTATACCGAAAACTCAGGTTAAACTTGAAGATTTAAGCGGAAAAGTCATCGCCATAGATGCATATAATGCTCTTTACCAGTTTCTTGCAATTATTCGTCAACCAGATGGCACGCCGCTAAAAGATGCCACGGGAAAAATAACCAGTCACCTTAGCGGATTATTTTACCGCACAAGCAACCTGCTGGAAATGGGTTTAAAACCAATCTACGTGTTTGATGGCACTCCGCCGACTTTGAAAGCTGCAGAGATTGAGCGGCGCAGGCAAATCAAGATCGAAGCTTCTGCGCATTATGAGAAAGCCGTTGCAAAGGGTGATAAGGAGAAGATGCGACGGTTCGCTCAGGCAACGATGACGATGAAGGATTACATGGAGGATGACAGTAAGAAACTGCTAAATCTTATGGGGATACCTTGTGTTCAAGCGCCAAGTGAAGGCGAAGCCCAAGCAGCACACATGACCAAAAGTGGCAAAGCTGATTACTGTGCAAGTCAAGATTATGACAGTCTGCTTTTCGGGGCGCCTTTGCTGCTTAGGAACGTGACTATTTCTGGAAGAAGAAAACTTCCAAGCAAAAACGTTTACGTCGACATTGTTCCAGAAGTAATCGAGCTCAATAAAGCGCTTAAAGAGTGCGAGTTAACTTTTGAGCAGTTGATCGATGTAGGTATATTGATTGGCACGGATTTTAACCCTAACGGCATAAAAGGGCTAGGCCCAAAGACTGCACTTAAACTCATCAAAGAAAATGGAACAATAGAAAAGGCTTTACCGAGCATAAAAAATGCAGTTTTCCCAGTTGAACCCGAACGGATACGCGAAATTTTCTTGCATCCTGAAGTTACTGACAATTATTCTTTAGATTGGCAAGAGCCAAATGTTGACGGCACGGTTGATTTTCTGTGTCATGAAAAAGATTTTTCGGAAGATCGGGTGAAAAAGTCCTTAGATAAAATGCTTGAGGGCACAAAGAAAGAAAAAGGCAAAACCACGCTGACTAAATGGTTCGGTTAGCTATTTTAGGTTCTGTCCATGTTCCCCAGTTAAAGGAACAAAAGCTACCCCACCAAGATTTTCCCGCTTGACTTTTCCATCAGCGGTTTTAGTTATTTTGTATAGGTTTTGGAAGAGCGTCATGCTTCCTACTGGAATCATCATTATACCATTGATTTTTAATTGTTCAAGCAATGGTTCTGGAACTTTAGGGGCTGCTGCGGTAACTAATATTCTGTCGTACGGTGCTTTTTGAGGGTACCCTTTCGAGCCGTCAGCGTTTATTATGGTCACTCGGTCACCGTAACCTGCGTTCATGATGTTTTTTCTTGCCAAATCAGCTAACCCCTGAATAATCTCTACCGTGTAAACGTGTCCCCATTCGGTTCTTGGAGCATCTTTAGCAGTTATCAGCTCCGCTATCGTCGCTGCATGCCAGCCTGAGCCTGCACCTATCTCCAAGACTCTGTTTCCAACTTCCAATTGGAGGGCTTCATTCATGATTGAAACCATGTTTCGCCTAACAAGGCATTTAAGCCAAGTTATGTGGCGCCGATATTGTCTGGCTAAAACCAATTGGAAGAGGCGTGTCAGTGGAACTGTACGATTGCATGTCAGCAGGCAGAAACTTTGTGCGGGGTAACGAGCGCATTGCCGCAATTACCTTAGGCGAATGGAGAATTCCCTGTTTCACCAAGCTGTCAATAAGTCTTTCCCAATCCGATTTCTCCACCTTGGGCACCATAAAATAATGCAACGCATACCTTTTTAACATATCCTATAACTGATTAAATTTTATCAGTAGTGTTGAGCTTGGTTGCATATTAGCGATACTTATGTCAATGTCGATAGAAAGATTATCGTATGAAGATAAATAGAAACGTATTTTTGCAATAAAAATGTATATTTAGGTATTGTGTATTTAATTTGTGAACATTATTTGGAGAAAGATTACTTGAAAAAACTAGTTGAATTCAGATGGCATGGGCGTGGTGGGCAAGGCGCTTGGACAGCCAGCGAATTATTAGCTAGAACAGCGCATGCTGAAGGGAAGTATATTCAGTCTTTTCCAGAGTTTGGACCTGAAAGGATGGGTGCTCCTGTAACAGCTTTTACACGAATAAGTGAGGAACCAATTAGGTTACATTGCGCTGTGTACGATCCAGATGTTGTTATAGTTTTGGATAATACTTTGCTTAAAACTGTGCCTGTTACGGCGGGTTTAAACAAGGATGACGATATAATCATACTTAATTCAACTGAGACGCCTTCAGTTTTAAAGGAAAATCTTAGAGTAGTTAAAGGCAAGGTTTGGACAGTTGCAGCGTCTGAAATAGCCCTGAAAATATTAGGTGCACCGATAACAAACACGGCAATGCTTGGTGCCGTCGCACGTGCAACAGGAATAATTTCTTTGGACACTGTTGAAAAAACTGTAAATGAACGTTTCAGACCCGATGTTGCAGAAAAAAACTTCAAAGTTATCAAGGAAGCATATGAGGAGGCAAAAACAGAATGAGTCGAGAAAAAAATTGGAAAGAAATTTCTATGGCTGCCGTTTGCCCTAAATCAAGCGTTGGCTTCATGACTGGAGACTGGAAAACTTTCATGCCTATTAGAGACTTGGAGAAATGCACTCTCTGCCTAACATGCGTATTATTCTGCCCAGACGGAGCAATTCGCTGGCGTCCAGAACTCAAAAAAGTCGAGTTTGATCTTAGCTTTTGCAAAGGTTGCGGAATTTGCGCAAATGAATGCCCCGCAAAGGCAATTACGATGAAACTGGAACAGGAGTAAAATAGGATGACGAAAGTTAATAGGCAAGAATCTCTTGCTCTAAACGGGGACGAGTGTGTCGCCTACGCAGTCAAGCAGGCAGATGTAGACGTTGTTGCAGCATACCCCATTACTCCACAAACAATTATCGTGGAAAAATTCGGCGAATACGTTTCCAACGGAGAAGTTCGAACACAATTTGTCTGCACTGAATCAGAACATAGCGCTTTAGCTGCATGTCTCGCAGCATCCGCTACGGGTGCACGAACATTTACTGCAAGTGCATCAGCAGGGTTAGCTTTGATGCATGAGATGCTGTTTGTAACTTCGGGTTCTCGTGCTCCAGTTGTTATGGCGATTGCTAATCGTGCACTATCTGCTCCTTTAAACATTAACGGTGACCAATCGGACAGCATGGCGGAGCGAGATTCTGGCTGGCTGCAAATCTATGTTGAGAACGCGCAAGAAGCTTATGACTCTATTATTCAGGCCTTCAAAATAGCAGAAAACGTTGATGTGGCTTTACCGATTATCGTTGGCTTGGACGGATTTACAACAAGTCACACATTGGAAAACGTTAGTGTTCTTTCAGATGAAGATGTAAAAAAATTCATCGGAGAACGCGAATTTCCAAAAGTCTTGACTCATGAAGGAAAGACTGCTTCGTTTAAGCTTGATCCTGAAAACCCGATGAGCATTGGTCCAATGGCTCTACCCAATTATTATTTCGAATTTAAGCGTCAACAAGAAGAAGCAATGCATACTGCTCTTGCTCTGATACAAAAAGTTAACACTGACTACGAAAAGGTAAGTGGAAGAAAATATGGCAATGGGCTCTTAGAGAATTATAGGCTTGATGACGCTGAAATTGCCGTTGTCAGTGTCGGATCAACCTCTGGTACGCTTAAGACTATCGTTGATGAGTTGCGTGCTAAAGAAATTAAAGCTGGATTGTTACGGTTACGAACGTTTAGACCTTTTCCAGCAGAAGCAATTCGAAGTGCCCTAGGAAACGTTTCTGCAGTAGCCGTCATGGATAAAAGCATGAGCTTCGGCGGGAACGGTGGTGCAGTATTCCATGAAGTTCGACATGCGATGTACGAATCTAAGAAGCATCCTGCAATAGTAGAATATGTTTACGGTTTAGGCGGAAGAGACTCAAGTCCGCAAACGCTTCGAAAAGTTTTCGAAGACCTGCTTCGAATCAACAAGACTGGATCTGTTGAAAAGCAAATTACATTTTTAGGGTTAAGGGAGTAAAAAGGAGAGAAAAAAATGACAAGTCAAGAATGGAAGTTCACGAATAAAGATATCGCGTTAAAGCCTGATCTGTTCCTTTCAGGTCACAAAGCATGCGCGGGCTGTGCTCCTGCCGTCGTGATGCGTTTAATCATGAAGGCTACACGCGGCCCCACAATTGTCACTCAAGCAACAGGCTGCATGGAAGTTACCTCTTCAACTTACCCTTACACCTCTTGGGGAGTTCCCTGGCTTCACACTGCATTTGAAACAGCCGCAGCGAACGCTTCGGGAATTGACGCTGCATTAAAAGCCCTGACGAAGAAAGGCAAAATAAAGGAGCACGTTGACATTATTGCTATTGCTGGAGACGGAGGCACTTACGATATTGGTCTGCAAGCCTTGTCTGGTGCAGTTGAACGTGGACACGATTTCTTGTTTGTCTTGTATGATAACGAGGCTTACATGAACACAGGTATCCAACGAAGCGGTGGTACGCCGTTGGGTGCTTCAACAACAACAACGCCTGCTGGTTCAGTCGTGCACGGCAAACTTGAACGCAAAAAACCAATCACCGAGATCATGCTGGCTCACGAAATGGAATACGTCGCTACAGCATCACCATACTACTGGAAAGATCTGCTTACAAAAGTGCGCAAAGGCTTAGAAGTTGAAGGCCCAGCTTTCCTGCATGTTTTCGCTCCTTGCCACAGAGGATGGAGAACCGACCCTGCAAAATCAATCGAATACTCCAAACTAGCCGTGGAATCATGCGTGTTTCCAATCTGGGAAGCAGTAAAAGGAAAACGCCAGCTGTCAATACCAAGCAAAGTAATCGCACTAGCACCCCAAAAGAAAAAGCCAGTAAAAGAGTACCTTCAAGGACAAGGACGATACAGGCACGTCTTCACCGCGGAAAACAAGCCTTTGCTCGATGAAATTCAACGATTAACAGATGAACGTTGGCAATGGCTTCTCAAAAAATGCGAAGAAACCTAAGCTACATTTTTAGAATCCTCTGCAACTTTGAACCTTCTTTGTGACTGCTTAAACGCAACCACAAAATTTTATCTTATTTCAATTGAAATAACTATTATTGCCAAACAAATGCGAACAAAATGTTTGCGCTGTTCGACGGATTGCCTGCTGCTTTCAACGAGGATAGTTCTGGATTAGCACTATGGGGCTTAGGCTCCCAAAGTGTTCTTCTAAGCATCCCGTTTGCACGCAAAGCGATCCGTTGAATGGCACCTGAATTTTAACTTTTTTCGTAATTATTGATTTTCGTTTTTTCTCTTGGATTTGTCTTCTGTCGTAGCAACAATACATTTAACTTAATAATGGGCGCGTGAATTCTTAACTTATGGATTCCGAAATAAAGATTCTAAAATCGCTTCCTGCGAAAGAGTTCACTCTTATTTGCGGGTTGCCTGGTACAGCTTACGTTGGAAAATTACCAGTTGATTTCATGGTTCAGCAGCTTAAGGCTGAGTTAATTGGTGAAATTTACTCAAAACATTTTCCTCCCTACGTCGTTATAAATAAAGATGGGTTGGTAGAGCTTCTTAGGAATGAATTATATTGTTTTAACGATGAAAACGGGAGAGTTTTCGTGTTTTTGTCTGGTAATTCGCAGGTTTTCTCGCCGGAAGGTCAATATGAAATTACCGAGAAAGTTATTGATTGGGCTAAGGAAAATGGTGTGAAGAAAGTGGTTTCGGTTGCGGCGTTGGTGACTGAGAAGCCATTTGATGTGCCTACAGTTTATTGTACTGCGACATCAGCACCTATGCTTGAAGAGGCTAAGGCTCTTGGAGTGCAGGCTTTGGATGAAGGTATTATCGGCGGCGAAAACGGGTTGATCATGGGCATTGCCAAAAAGAAGGATATTGAGGGGGTATGTTTGCTGGCTGAAACTCATGGTTACCAGACTGCAGCTGGAGAATTCATGATTGATCCTAAAGCTGGTAATGCAGCGCTGAATATTTTGACGAAACTCTTAGGCGTAAAAATTGACATGGGTCCAATGGAGAAGCAGGCTTCCCAGATGGATGAGGCTATTTCAAGAATGACAGAGATTGAAAAACGTTTAAGTGAAGAAATGAAGCAGTCAAGCAAGAAACCAAGCTATGTTACTTAAGGCTGAGTTGCATGGAAACGCAAAAAGACATATGGATTACCCGTTATGAAATTCCCAAGCTTGTTGAGCCAGTGGCGGTTGTCGGGTCGCCTGGACTGCGATCCATCGGCAAACTCGCCGTTGACAGTCTCATCGTGGAAACGAAAGCTCAACTAATCGCAGAATTATACTCGACACATTTGCCTTCAATTTATCAAACGATGCCTTCCTATGCTGCTAACCCGCTACTTCCAGGCGAAGGAGGAGTAATCGTTGAGCATGGTAGTTTGGATTTGCCTAAAGTCCAGTTTTACGCTTGCACTGAGCAATCGCTAATTTTAGTTCGAGGCTACCATCCAAACTTTGAAGGACAATACAACGTAGCTGATGATGCAGTTAGCTTTCTCAGTGAAAAAGGTGTTAAGCGAATGGTTGTGATTGCTGGGTATGGGTCGAAAGACAAAAAAGTATACTGTGCAGCAAACAGTCCTAAACTCATCACTGAAATGAAAGAAAAATTTGATATCGGAACCGGCTACCAAGGACCTTTTCTTGGTTTTTCAGGATTGGTTTTTGGACTTGCAAAACTTAAAAACATTGAAGCTTTATGCCTTTTTGCCGCAACAACACCCAAGGAAGGCGACCTTGAATTTCCAGATAAAGAGGCTGCTGACAGAGTTTTGGAGAAACTAAAACAAGTAATAAACACGTATAAATCCTGAAATTAAAGACCACTTAGTTGTAGAAGCTTTACGATTGCCCTAGCTTGGTATTGTAGCTTTTTAAACTTAGTAAGTTTGATTTGCTCCTTGTGTGGAGTTTTTAGCGTGCATTACAGTTTTCATGTAGAATCCGAGTAGAATTGCCAGCAACAGTACTCCGCCGGCTGTGATGGCAAAGTATGCTGATGTTAATGGGCCTGATGTCGTTACGTTGTCAATTGTGATTGCTCCGCCAGCTGCGGAGGGGTAAACCAGAAACTGAAGAGAAAATATTACGACGCTAAGTGCTGCGATGAAGACTGCCTTGTTTGACACTATTGCAGCCGTCTTTTTCGACACTACAAAGAGAAGACCGACTAGTAGAGTGAGAACAACTGGAATAAGCATAAGGACGGAGAGAGACGACGGCAGGTACAAGTAGTAAGCGAGGACTGAGAGGCCGATGCCGACCGCAGTTACTGGCAGAACGATTTTCTTCATTGAATCAAGGGAGAAGAATATGGGTGCAGCGCCTATGCCTATGAGCAACGTGCCTACCATGAAAAGAAGGGAGCCTGAGGAGGAAACCCAGTTTCCGATTGAAAATGTATCTGCAGTAAGATTAATGCCTGCGCCGCTAATTAGGGCGGAAAGAAGAACTAGAACGGTTATACCGAGAATCAATGTTGCTACAGCATACGCCTTGTATAGTTTTTCTTGATCAAGCCATCTTTTCTTGATTATGGACTCTGCAAAAGCCAATGAGGCACTTCTTGCAACAAACAGTATCAAAAACACTGTTAGCAACGGCGCAAAAAGGTCAGCGACTGGAATCAGAAGTGTGGGATAGGCAAAGTCTCCGGCAACTACTAGGAATGCTGCGAATGTGCCTGTTACTTCCCATATGGGTGCAACGTATTCGAGAACTTTGGATTTTGCTTGTTTCCAGAAAAGAAGCAACAGTACAGAGCCCATGATTTCTGTTATTAGAATTGATGCAAATATTGCGAAGATAGCAAAGTATACTTCAAATATGAGGTTCAATTGTTCACACCTTTTTTGCAGTATCTTTTTGTTTGGGGTTTTCTGCTTCAGGCATCGGGTTGGAATTGAAGATTCTTGAGAAGAAGTAATACGTTAATGGCAATAAGACGATGTAGAAAACGATGATTAGGATGCCTGGAATTAGGAAGCCTGAGCCGTAGTTGGCTGCCGCGTCGACCCGCATTACGTTGTAGACTATCCAAGGCTGTCTCCCAACCTCGTCTGTTACCCAACCCAACTCCATAATTATTAACGCGAAGAAACCCAGAGGGACCCAGCTGTACACGAAGAGTTTGGATTCGTGGGGTTTTCTCTTCAAGATTGCCCAATCAATAAGATAGACTAAGAAGAATAATCCAAGTAACATGCCTCCGATTACCATTATATCGAAAGTGGCATGTACAAAGAGCGGAGGCCAGTCTGTTGATGGATACTGTGATAGCCCTGGAAGTTGTGTGATTCCAGTTTCGGTCCGCGCAAGGAATGATTGCAACCCAGGAAGTTCGATGCCGCCGACATACTGACCGTTGACTAGACTGCCAAACAATTTTTCAGGCAGGTTAGTGCCTGGCATGGGGTTAAGTTCAAGCGCTGCAAACTTTAACGGTTGAAGCTGAAGCAATGTCCCTATCTGAACTATTCCAGTTAGTACTGACAGGACAATTGTGACTATTCCGAGCACCGCCGTAATTTTCAGGCCTTTTGTAAGCATGATTTTTTCTTCTTTATTTTTTGATTTAATGCTACGCCATGCAAAGTAGCCTCCTACGAGCATTACTCCTGCGAATAACACCGTTGGGAGAACATGGGCTACCTCGCTTAAAGTTGAAGTTGTGAAGAATGGCTCCCAAACGTCAATTCCCGTGACTGTTCCGCTGTTTGCATAGGCAGATTGGTCAAAGCCGTTAGGCGTGTTCATCCACGCGTTAAGCATTGTAATAAGTACAGCTGAAAGAAATGCGCCTGCCGCGATAATTATTGACAGTGCCCAGTGGGCGTACTTGCTGAAATAATTAGCATAATAAACGTACATCACCAGCGGTATTGTCTCAATGAAGAACGCGAAAATTTCAATGTAAATGATTGCGATTGCTCCAGTCGTGGAAACAAGTGTCATGAACGTGGGGAAAAGGGTTACAAGCTCCACTGCCATGACTATGCCGCTTGCTGTTCCAATCCCAAAAACTATGACGAACGCTTTGGAAAGCCGCTTAGATAAAGTGCCATAGTACTTGTCGCTTCTGCGTATTGATAAAAATTCTGCTATCGAAATTATAACAATTAATGCTATACTCGCGGAAACAAGTGCAATATGAGATCCAATGGTGAAAGCAAATAAGAATCTATCAAAAAGTTCCATCGTACTTGGGTCCATCAAGATCTTCTCCTACTCTTCTCCTACTTTATAAGAATACATGCTTGCTAAGTACATAAAAATTATTTGCTTTTTAGAAAAATCAAATAATGAAAAGGACAACTGCAGAAAGTAAATAATCACTAAAAATTTCTTGAAACGTATTTAATTGAAAAAGAAAGGATTAACCTGAATGTATTCTTTTGCAAATAAGTTGTGAAACTCAGATAATTCCTTTTCCTTCACACTCATGACAACGAATTTCTCCTTTCTCGGTTCTAACTAATTTATCACCATAAAAACTAGAGGCAATGAAAACTGTTCCTTTTTCTTCTAAAACTCCACTACCGTTGCAAACAGGACATTTTTCTGGATTCGCTATATCTATCACCAGGTACGCAAAGGCTCATGCAGCATTAAAGCATAAGTGAGTTGAAAATCCAGACACACAAAAAATCGTGGCGTTCTTCAATCCTTGGCGCTAATATTGCTGGGTCTTTAAAAAATTGTCCTGCTTGAAAAAGTTGTCATTAGTTCAGCAATGATAGATTGCGCGAAGAACTTGGTGGCATTAACTCTTAAATTATACGCATTAGCGCAGATCTAGAAGAAGTTAAAAAGACATAATCGCTTTATTGAATGAATTGAGCGAAATTCAAAAAGCACTTAAAAACTGAAGAGCCAAAATAATCCAGGCAAGCTTAATGCAAAAGGGAACTTATTTGGTTTGGACTTTTGGAGAGCTTTTTTCTATCGGCATAGTTATTGTGAATGTGGTGCCTTTGCCTGTTTCACTCTTAGCTTGTATTTCTCCTCCATGAGCTTCAACAATGCGCTTACAAATTGCTAAGCCAAACCCCATTCCTTGCGCTTTAGTTGTAAAAAGTGGCAAAAAAATCTTGGCTAAAGTCTGCTCGGACATGCCGATACCTGTATCAGTAAAAATGAATTCAACATTGTCACCTACTTGTTGACTGCTGATCTCAAATACTCCTTTTTCAGGCATAGCATCAATTGCATTCTTCATTATGTTAGTGAAAACCCTTTCAAGTTTATTTACGTCAACCCAAATTTGAGGCTCATTGCTTGTCCTGTCCTTAACAATAATATGTTTAGGAAATGGAAAGAGCAGAAGCACATAATCAACAAGAGCTTTTGGTGTTGTCTCTTCAATTTCCAAAGTAATTTCTCTTGAGTAATCAAGCAAGTCAGTAATAATTTTATTTGAATAATTAGCTGACTTTTCAATGATATCAAGCATTTCCAGTTCTTTCGCATTAGCAGTTTGACCCAGTTTTCTTTTCAAGTAGAAAGTTGCGTTTTTGATGCTTGTAAGGGGATTGCGCAAGTCATGCCCAACCATGCCCGCTAATTCACCAATTGCAGAGAACCTCTCTGCTTTTATTAATCGACTTTGGGCTTCCTGTAGCTCTTTAGTTCTTTTATCAACTAAAGCTTCCAATTCTTCCGAGCGTAGTCTAAGCGAATCTTGAACTAATACCTGACTTGTTAAATCTCTAACCACATCAACAAATCCTATGTTCGTTCCTTTCTCATCTTTTATTAAAGCAATTGTTATTTCAGCTTGAACTTCCCTGCCATCAAACGCCACAACTGTGTATTGCTCTTTCCTGCCCTGATTTGCTATTAGACATTCCATTGAATTATCAAAGGCTTTACGCTTATCTTTATCAGCTATAAAATCTAAGACATGCTTCCCTATCACATAGCTTTGATTTGGAACGGCAAACATTTTTAATATTGAATCATTAACATAGGTTATTTTACCCGTTAATTCGCCAATTACAATTCCATCTAAAGACATTTTAATAGCTCGGTCAAGTAACTCTGGTTCAATATCTTGCATGACTTGTTTCATCATTTCGCCAATCCTTTGCTTACTAGCTTATCAAATTCTTAATTAAAATCGACTTATTAATAAAAATTGCTATTTTTTTTCTAAAACCATCATATTAAAGTCTATTTTTACATATTCTGTATCAATTCTATTCTAAGCAGAGTTTCAAAGCAAATCTTTTGTGACGCCATCTAAAGATATAATTGGTCGATTAAAAAGTGGTATCTCTGAAAATTAATTGTAAGTTAAAAAATCTCTTACTGAGACTTTTTTGATTATCAGTTTAAAGTTCAGAAAACTTTAATTAAATTATCATATACTGAAATGGCTGAGACTGATCACCTAAGTGTTCAGACTGCACACCTAAATGAGTTAAGAGCAGGCTTAGAACAACAACGTATCTTCATGCGGGATTGCCCTAGCCTGGTAGGGGGCAGGCCTGCTAAGTCTGTGGTCGAAAGGCCGCGTGGGTTCAAATCCCACATCCCGCGCCAATCCTCATTTCAGAAATCTTTGGTGTGTTGCTATGTACTTTCGAACTAGATAGTTTCTAAAACCTTCCTCGGATTGCTGAAGGGCTTTGTAGTAGTTTTTTCTTTTTAAATTCTCAATTATGAGCATAGGGTAGCCTTTTTTCCATAGGATGTGGTTCATTAGAAGCCTGCCTATTCTGCCGTTGCCATCGCCGAAGGGATGTATCTTCTCAAATATGTAGTGTGCCCGAGTGGCAAGTTCAACTGGGTTTAATGTCGACTTGTCTATGAATTTTATTAGTTGTTCCATCGATTTTTCTATTGTTTGCCAATCAGGCGCTAGGTAGGGTCCCACTTTTACAGGCCACTGTCTGTATATTCCTGCTATATCCGGTTTCGTTTCCCTAAAGATTTCTTCATGCCATTTTAGCAGCACGGCTTGAGGTATCTGAGTTTGTTCTTTTAGCATTTGAAGGAATACTTTAGCATGAGCTGCCGTTTCCCTGATGTCTTTAAGAGGTTTGTTTGGGGCAACTTGGTCTTCCAGTATTACCCTTGTTTCTTCAAGAGTTATGGTTGACCCTTCGATTGCATTAGTGTTATACGTGAAAGCGATAGTAATTTCCCAAAGCTCCCTTTCTTTTACAGATTTGGGGTATGTTTGCCATTCCTTTTGGAACTCGCTTCTTATTTTCTCTAACTTCTCTATTATGGAGTCTTGTGCCTCATGCAGGAGCTGGGCTTTTGCTTCTTCAATATTTTCAGGTATTCTCTTGCCTAAATAGCGCTCTCTAGTGATAACTTTTCCGTCTCTACGATACGAATGCTGTAAATAGAAGTAGGCTTGCGTGCCTTTCACTCTTTTAACTACAGCGCATACGTTACCATTACAATATAATGGCAATCTCGCATATTTACATATATTGTAATGGCAAGATTGCAGATTTGCAATGCAGTCATAAGCTTTATCTCAGAACAAAGATAAAACCCCAAGCCAAGTCAGGGCAAGCCTATATTTATAAAAGCTCATAATGCTAAAAGGAGAAACAAATGTCAACTCCAAGGTGCGAAACAATATGAGCGTGGAGTTGCCAGAAGCCTACCTCCTCGCCATACAGATGAACAGGGAAATAACTGGAAAGCAAGTCGCAGCCTTTGATTTGCAAAATTGTGCTAAATTCCAAAAAATGGGGTTCATCAGCAAGCCCCTATCAGATTTTGATCGGTTACGCGGCTGCAAAATTGAATCCGTAGTCTCCAGAGGAAACATAATCCGGCTCAAGCTTGATGGGGGATTGAATTTGCTTCTCGCGCCAGAATATGGTGGAATAATTCGTTTTCATCCAAAACGCGAAATTATCAACTCCAAGTATCATCTTAAACTAGGCTTCACTGATGGAACAATGTTGACGGTTACTTTGACTGGCATGGGGGTTATCAAAGCCCTCACGGATTCAGAACTTGAAGACAGCTACGTTTACAAACGCGACTTTTCTTCGGTGGCTTCGCCTTTGGAGGAGAGTTTTAATTTTAAACGTTTTTCAAGGGAACTTGCAGTGACGAATGTTAATCTCAAACAAGTCCTTGTGGGCAAAGATGCCGTCATCGTTGGCTTAGGCAACAGCGCTTTTCAAGATGTAATTTACCTATCACGGATTCATCCCAAACGGAAAGCCTCAGAACTGAATGAGGCTGAACAGCGGTCACTATTTGACGCCATTCAATTTGTAGTCAAGGAAAGAATCAAAGCGGGCGGAAAGAACCAGTTTATCGACTTATACGGCAAACGAGGCGGCTACCTGTCTGCCATGGGATCCAACAGGAAGGGACAAACCTGCACCGCATGCGGCACAAATGTGGAGAGGCTGAGTTTAGGCGGCGGACAAGTGTACTACTGCCCAAAATGCCAAAAGTAAGTCTCCGCGTAATGAGCAATTGTGCGACTTAACCATTGTTTCAAGAAGAAAAAGTCAATTATTTTCTTCATGCGAGTCTGTAATCGAAAGATCTCATGAGTTCAAATCCCACATACCTTGCCACTCCATCTTTCTTAAAATCTCACAATATTGACGTTTGTTGATTTAGTGTACTTAGGATAATTGGCTACTATCCTCTTTTAGTGTGTTTTTGCAAATTTTTGAAATTTGGCTCTACTAAAATATAGTAAATATAGATTACTTGAACTATGAACTAAAAGGCTTATAGTGGATTAGATAATTTGCTAAATGGTAAGAACGAGTAGCCTTCGTAGCAAGAAGATCTGGATTGAGAAATCCATAAAGTGTAGGTGACGAAGAAAGGTGTCTGTAAGCAATTCATTAAGGTATAGACGATTGCATTTTAATCGATGGATTTTCTGTTGTAAAACTGATAGGTGCCCAAACAAGTTTACTACTAAGAACAAGCATAGTAGCCGAGGAAAAGACTACTATTACCAAACATGCATAAGTAAAAATCAATGTGGCTTTCAACAGCAAAAACCAATCTTGATCCCAAGGCCAGAGGTGTAAAGCATTGGTGATGATTGAAGACATACGATACCTAAATGGTCATTATCCCGTAAGAATCTTGGGCAAAGCTCCAAGCACAGGATATAGTCAGAGATACTTTATAGAAGCTTTAACTGACGCACGACTAGCTAAACGGGGAAAATTCATCCGTAAAGGCGAGCGATTAAGCGTTTTGGCGGGACAATTAAGAATAGCCAAGATAGTGTTCAAGAAAGAAAGACCTGGAAGACCAAACAAAGCTGGAATGAAAGTCTAAATTATTTTTCTTAATAATATTGCGAAGCTTGGTCTACACGTTGCTTTTCTATAACGGTCAATGGTTAAGCTTACACCGTATATCATTGAGCGCATACTAGTCTTTGATAAAGTTAACTTAATAAGAATCCAAAGTTAAGGTTCGCTTTGAAAAACTTTTCTAGGAAATAGGATTTGTTAAGTTTAGTAACCCAACATAAAGTTATCGAGTTACTGGACAAAAAGTGTTGTTTATTATTAATCCCGGAGAACCAAAAATAGCTTTATGTGGTTCGAAAGGCTAGACATTTCTTAGACACAAAAATGTTATAGCTGCCGAAATGCCGCTCATAAGAATGACAATTAACAATCCAAGTACTTCCATTTTAATTCACCTTTTGCTTTAATTTTTAATGTTTGCCTAGCTCTTTGTCCTTTGATTCTTTATCGGTGCAAATGCTTCGTCTCGCCATTCATTTGCACTTTCTATTCTTAAGTTCAGCTTTTCTTATCCGTGCTAATAAAGTTCGCTTATAGAGTTTACATATAATACGAGAGAATAGTTGTTACAATATTTGATTAATCTCTTCTATAGAGCCAGCGCGCAAACAACTTCGGAAGACTTTGGAGTCTCTTTCAGTTGCGATGTAAAAAGTTTAACCTGAAGGCAAAATATGACCTTTCCTAATCGACATGAAACCGCACGTTAACACGAAACAACCTAACTGCTTAAATATTTAATGAAAAAGTTTTGTTGGTTTAAGTTGACCTTGTTTCAACCTAAGGTGAACCGAAAAGATATAGATGGATGTCATAGAGGGAATAGGGGTTCTTGCTTAGGCTAAACGTCAATCAAACCAGCTGTTGATTGCTCGCTTGTTTCGTCTGCAAGCAATCGTTATTCTAAAATTTTCGATTTAAGTATTTGTGACTGTATTAAGACTACTATAAAGCGTTAAATAGAACGACGGGGAAGCGTTAGAGAGAAAGGTAGACAAATTACTTGAAATATTGTAATTCAAAAGATTTCATAATGTACGATTATTTGATTCCGTATGTTACTGATGGATCATGATAACAATATCAAATTATATTCAAGTAATTTACATGAGAAAATGGAAAGCCAAAAATAGTTCTCTACGCCCTTCTTTGCGAACCGATATTTTCAGCTCGCTTTTTATTTGATTGGTTAATTATCAATTTGTCAGAGCCAACTTAATACTTTAATCTAATACCATAAATAAGATCTTGCTTCGTTCTGCAATACCTTAAAAAGTAAGTAAACGAACAATCCAAAAACATGACAGCTGACAACTCAAGCGTAAATAACGTTAATTCACCTGAGACTACAAAACACAGTTCAAAAAAGAAGGCAATCCTTGCTGTTGTGCTTATTCTTGTTCTAATTGCCGCTTGCCTAAGCGTTTACTATTTATCGTTTTCAAAAAATTCAAACAATTCCTCCTCCTCCTCTCCAACGACCTCTCCAACAGCAACTCCAACGGCATCTCCAACAGGAGTTTCAACGACTGCTTATAACAATTTTACTGCTGTTTACGAATACTTAGTAACCAATAATACTGTAACAAATCAAACAACCACGAATACAATTACCTTAACCAGTTGTGCAGGCAAATGGGACGCAGTAGGCGCAAATTTCGGATTAAACATTTGTTATTATAATGCTGAAAACGGAACAGAACAAATAACTGCGGTCTCAAGCGGAACAGACGGATTTAATTTTTCAGGCTCATCCACTTCTTTGCCTGCAACTATTCCAAACAGCAACTCAGCAGCGCAGGATAACTTGACGATAGAATTCAGGTTTAATTCGCCAGCACAACAATACACTGGAAACTTCAACTTCACAGTTTACATTAGCGACACGCCCAATTCCAGTACTTTTACCGGCTTCTACGAGACCATTGTGTCATATTACACTCTAAATGGACAAACAAATACATCGACTGTTTCGCTAGGCCCTCTTTTTGAAGAATTACCAGCAGATTGCAACTTTACAATTAATATCCCGTATAATTGTAGCTCTGGCGAAATTAACATTACAGGTGCCGTTTGCAACACCACGGGCTTTACACTTGTCAGCGCTCTCACCAATTCGTCCGAGACTTTCCCAATCATAATTACTGCGGGAAACAATGTCACAATAGACTATACGTTCACAACGCCACAACAAATGTATACGGGAGAGTTCAACTTCACAGTTTATATAACAATCCCCTATGCGTAATTTTATGAATTAACAAATAGGTTGGCGATATTCTTCTTCTGGTTCGCATTAAGACTCAACTTACTCAATAATTTAGCACATTCTGAGTTTTTTGCTCAGTAAAAATTTGTTGCACATTGTATCAGGGCTTAGCGCTTAATGCGCAATACTGTAAACAATACATCGTTGATTTGCCTTATTTTGTGTCACATTTTGAAACTGGCTGATATTTTAACCTTAAATATCAATCAGGCATTATATATCTTATTTTGTTCTAAAAAACGTAAAAAAGGGAGAAATTAAAATTGAGATACGGTATATCTGTACCTAGAAGATTTGCTCCACCGATTGCGACTGACGTAGAACTTTCAACAATTCATGGAGCAGCAATGTTCCTTCTTGAAAGAATCGGAGTAGGAGGAGTAACTCCTAAGCTTCAAAAAATCTACAAAGAACTTGGCTGCACCATTGTTGATGAAAAGAAAGGAGTCGTAAAGATACCTCAAAATGTAGCTGTGGAAGCCGTAAATGCAATACCGAGCGAGATGATTTTGCCTGGGCGAACGCCGCAGAATGATATTCTCATGGTGGCTGGGAGCAACAGAACTTTCGCTGGAGCCTTCGGAATTATGGCTCTATACGGTAAATGGGTTCCGGAAACAAGAAAATTCGATTTCCGAGACTGCGTGGATGCTGATAACTGGAGAGAACAAAAAATTACTGAGTACTTTAACGAGTTCGATATGGTTAGTCCAATTTTTCTGCCTATGGATCTGGCAGAAGCTGGCTTACCCGTAGACACTCATGACCTTAACAGTACTATTCAATGCAATACCAAGCACATTTGGCACATTGACGCAATTGATCATATTGAATGTTACACTGAGTTAGCAGCTGAGGTTCTTGGAGGATTCGAAGAGCTTCAGAAAAGACCCTTCATCACCAACCATGGAGATACTCCAGGCTTAGTTTTCGGCCAAAAAACCAGTGACAGAATGACTGGAACACTAGAAGGCTGGGAGAAAGGCAGACCCCTGCTTATAGATCATACTGATGTTTGCATACCTGGGTTCCAAGGTCCATGCACCTTAACTGGAGCTTACGCAGTGACTGTTGCCGCATCCGCATCCATGGCAGTAGGTTTAGGTCTTGGAAAGAATGGAGTTGGAAAAGGATACATCCCTGACATGACTTACGACCTGGTAATGCCCATGGAACCCTACACTCAAATGTTAGCAGCCTGCGGAGATCAATTCAGCAAAGGACTAGCTCTGCACGTAAACTTTTGGCACCGAAACTACAATCACCCAAAAGCTACCATGTGGCCCGGAGGAGCCATAGGCGGCACAGCAGGTGCTTCAGATACGCAAAACGGTCTCTTATCTTACCACACGTTTAATGCACTTCAAAGCGGCACCGATCAACATGGATGCTGGTCAGTAACTGTTGGACCAAACGGAATCCGACCCGAAGGTTACGCTATCACGGCTGAAGTCATCAAGATGATGACATTTTACTTCAAAGACCTTGACTTTTCAACCGATTCATACAATTACAGCGGCTGGCTTGCAAAGGGTCCAAGAGGAGACTTCATGAAAGACCCATTCACGCTAAAGAACATGGTAGACACTGGCTTTTATCCAATGCGTCACGGTTACGGCTTATACGAAACAAGACAATATCTACGTTGGATCGAAGACAAACTTAACATGGATGACCGTGCATACGCTCTAACCCAGAAGATCATTAAGGAATTCCCTGCTCCATTGCCACCAAAAGACGTAGCAGACAGAATGAATGCAATAATAGCCAAGTACGACAAAATGTACCAGATCGGCGGTTACGTAGCAGACAAAACAGGAACAGGCGCAAGATTCTAAGAAGAAGGAAAGAAAGCTTTCTGGCAACTAAGGCTGACATACTTGAACCCCTCGCTAAGATGTAATTGACTAAAATGAGGATGCACTGTTGCAGTGGCAAGAGAAGCAGTTGAGGCTAAGCTGAAAATAATCTACGCTATCGCTAATGGGCTTATCCATATATATCAGGGGTTAAAAGTGAAAAGTCTTCATAGTAGTCAGCCTAAAGTGCATTCCTTTTTTTCTAAAATATGCTAAAGACTAAAATTTTGTTTGCTGCAACATTTTCGCTGTTTTTGAACGCTACTGTTTACAAAGTTTCAATATTTTACCTTAGAGATGAAAAGAAATTCTATGAAAAGACTTAAAGCCGTTAAAATTGAATATTGTCAGTGATGAACAAGAAACTTAAGAGTAAACAAGATAGGGCGGAGAGGAATTTCGAGCAGAACTTAAAAATTTTGTTTGCTCTGATGGCGCTGAGTGGTAAAAGCGATAGGGAGATCGCTAAAGTTTTGGGGATAAGTAACACATCATTGTCTAGGCGAAGAAGAAATTTGGAGCAGAAGGGTTACATAAAAGCGTACACTGTTGAACCCAACTTGAGCAAGTTAGGACTAGGCGTTATTGTCGTTTCATTTGCTTCAACTACTGATAATTTATCCCAAGCGCAATTAAAAGAGGCTCATGTGTTGGCGCAGAAAAATCCTGAAATATTATGCCTCTTAGAAAATCAAGGTTTAGAAGGAACAAACTGGTTTGCTATAACTGTGCACAAAAATTATGATGCCTTTATAGAATTCACCCAGAAAATAAAAGATGATATATCCGGTATGTACCAGCCACACATGGAAAGACATGCAATCATGTTTTACACAGACAAGTTGTATCCAAAACCATTCTCATACAAAGACCTGGAATTACTGTTTCCTTTTGCATCAAGCCCTGGGCACAATAAAAAACAATAACATCATACTAAGACTTAGAAATGGCAATTTACACGAAAAATCGTGTCGTTGACGGTAGCACGCTGAAAACCAGGCTAGCTTAAACTACGGCTCACGCTGATGAGTGCTGAAAATGGCTCTTGCTTGACCATGCCCTTATGATTAAAATGATATTGCACATTGTATCAAAAAGAATATGTTATACGCAATAATGTTAACAATATTTGCCCATAAAGCAACATTTTGGAGTACAAAGTCGAACCCAACAGTTAACGCAACTTAAATATCCATTAAGTCACTTTATTCACGCGCGTGGTTTACCAAGCAACGCGTTATTCACCGTGTGGTGGCTATAGGAAAACGCATTCTAAACCTATAGCCACTACTGCAGAAAGACTATTTTTGTCAAGGGCATGTGAGTGTTAAACAAGCCATTCAACAGAGAACATTTTTTAGCTGGTCCAAATGGTTTTCTTTGCGGCATATCATGCGAATTAACGATTTCTAGATATGGCTTCTGAATCGAATATTAATAATTAATAATCATTTCATATTTACTAAAAAAAATCAATTAAATATGGAATCCCACTGGTTCTAAATCGCTTGCCACTGAGTAACTGGTTATTTCAGTGGCTAAGAGGATAACACTAGCTTTGGGCACCTAAGAATTTGGTTATTGCATTTTTAATATAGAACAATAATTAAAAAAAGTGGGTGAACTTAAGAAAAAAATTTTTTTCTATTTGCGTTTATAATAGAATCTTAAGATAGCAATAAGTAGCATCACGACGCCTATCACGATTAAAACTGTGCCTAAACCTGAACCGCGTAGACCTGTTCCACGAACAGTTGCAACTAATAGACCGGCAATGAATACGATGATTCCTACTACAGCGAGAATGATGGCATGCAAGTTCTTGTTACTTGTACTGCTTGTTGTAGCTGGTTTTTGTGTTTCTGCCATTTTAGCCCTCCCCTTTTTTTCTATACTCTCTTTATAAGCGTGTATTTATGTTTATTGTACGCTTTATTGGACGCTTGGAGATTAATAGCAACTTCAAGCGAAAAGCACTGAGAAAAAGGGCTTAACTGGTTATTTGTGATTACAGTAAAAATAGCCAGGCGACAAAGATAATTAATGTTACGACAAAAAGTGTTGCCCATAGAGACTTTTTATGGTCAAAAATGTCTTTTCCACTCATCGGTGTTATAGGTAAGGTTCCAAAGAAAGAGCCTATTACGCACATTGTTAAGCCAGCTCCACCTATGCCTCCGTAGCCTAAAATCAACAGAACAAAGAAGATGCAGCCAAAAGCTAGGCTGATAAGAATTTCCGATGCAGAGGCAATAGCACCCAATTTTTCGGCACGTTCATCCTCTTTATGCTCACTTTTCGTTGGGGCAGAAAAGGGAACCTTAAACACGAAAGTTGTTACAAGAAACATAGCTAAGCCGAGAGGCCAAATCTTATGCTCGCTCCAAACGCCTTTACTTCGCATGTAAACAATTGAAAAGAACTTTTGTGCAAAACCCACAAGGATGCTTGTTGCAAAAAAGACTGGAAGTACCTGCAATATTTGATCAATTGAAGCTACTTTGACGTATGAAAAGGAAATTGTGAGAGCAACGATTGAAATGGCGTACGCCAAAATCTCCGTTCCCGTAGGTCTGAATATAAAACCTTTCTTCTCTTCGACTCCGAGTTTATGTTTAGAAGAAATAAAATCTTCAAGCCACTGCTTTATATTATTAGGAATAAGACCATTAAGCTTTTCACCTGCTGCTCCACCAGCCCCTCCTAAGGGGTTACTCAGCAAGGAAAACAGTACTGAAACAGACCCTAACACAACCGCTGATGCAGCAACAGCATAAGCGGCACTTGTTTTTTGTGAAGGAACCCAAACGTTTCTGGTTAAAGATGAATAAACTGAGGATAACGCAGAGGATAAAGCTGATTGAAACGCAGTTAACGAGTTTGACAGATTGGGTGAAGGTGACGAGCTTGGCGAGCTTGATGGGCTGGGTGATGGTGATGGCGAACTTGAAGAGTTTGACGAGTTAGATGTACCTATGGCGTAAACATTATCATCCAAGGATCCAAAATAAGCAACTCCGCCCACGACAGCTGGAGAAGATCTAATCTCGCCGCCGGTGGCATAGCTCCAAAGTTTTGAGCCAGTGGTGGCATTCAAAGCATAAAAGCTGTCATCATGAGAGCCAACATAAACAACGCCGTTAACAATAGCGGCTGAAGAACCAACTTCGTTTCCAGTTGTATAATTCCAAATTTGGGTGCCTGACGCGGCATTTAACGCATAAGTATTATTATCTAATGAACCGACATACACAACTCCTCCGCTTACAGCAGGTGACGCGTTGACTTGGTTCCCGGTGGTGAAATTCCAAATTTCTAAGCCGGTGGAAGCGTTTAAAGCATAAACGTGTTGGTCATAGTCACCTACGTAAACTACGCCGTTTATTACAGCAGGGCTGGAAAAAGTTGCGTTTCCAGTTGTAAAATTCCAAATCTGAGTGCCCGTTAAAGCGTTCAAAGCATAAATGTTATGGTCTTCAGAGCCTATGTAGACAACGCCGCCGACTACTGCAGGGCTACTTGATCCAAGTGATTTTCCTGTCGTGAAATTCCAAATATAGGCACCCGAGGAAGCATTTAAAGCATAAACGTTTGCATCGTCTGAACCAAAATAAACTATACCGTTAACGACTGTGGGTGAAGTATTGATCTGGTCACCTGTTGTGTAGTTCCATATCCAAGCTCCTGAGGAGGCGTTTAAAGCGTAGATTTGGTCGTCTTCAGAGCCGATGTACACTATGCCGTTTGCGACTGCTGGAGAAGTAACAATATAGTAACCTGTAGTATAATTCCAAATTTTACTTCCTGTGCTAGCGTTTAGAGCATACACGTTATGGTCAGTTGAACCTATATAGACGATATTGCCGACGACAGCTGGCGAAGACCAAACTTGGCCGTAAGTCGTGTAACTCCAAAGCAGGCTGTCGCTGACTGTTAAATTATCCGTGCCAACGCCGCTATGAGCGGAATCAGCATGGAACATGGGCCAGCTTGCGGAATCTGCAGAAACAGCTTTTAGATTAAAAGCAGAATATGCCAAAATAAAGCATAGCAAAACTGCAAACAGTAAACCTAACCGTTTGATACTCAATGAATCCTTCCCCTAAAAAAGCAGTTAGCCATTATCCTAATCTTAAACGTTACTGCGAATTCGCTTCAAAAAGGCTCAAAAAACCATGATCACCAACAAGACGCACGCCTAAACTTGAAATTATAACTTCAAGCTGTTAGGAATGGAAAAATTAGTTTGTAAAAGGGTTCTTGATACTACTTCTTTGATGGCTTGTCAGGTTTAGCAACAAGGTTTGGCTCTATAACTTGAGCGGTAGTAGCGGTGTTTTCGATGTTTTCTTGAATTTTTTGAATTGGGATCTCGAGTTCATTATCTTCACAGGCAAACCTGACACCACAATTCAACATTGCACAATTGATGCACGTGTTTTTTGTCTTCATTTGAGCAACCTTACTTTTTATCAGTTTTCGCCTTGCCTGAAATCCTGTTTCAGCCAAGTGTTTCCATTTCATTTGGTAGCGCTTGAGTAAAAGCTTTATTTTCTTTGAATAATGATCCAAACTCCATTTTTTTAATATCATCCCGCCCTCGGTAAAGTTTAAATTATTATTAACCTAGTTTTCGTTAGGTTTAGAAGATGCCAGAGTATAAATGTCAAAGGTGCGGGATTTCGCTTGGCGAGTATCTTGCTCCATGGGATAATCATGATTACTGCCTGAATTGTCAAGAGAAAGTTGCACGAATTGAGGCTGAAAGAGAATACATAAAGCAAATGCGTTTGAACAAGCAAGGCAATAACTGTGATGACAATGGATGAGGTCCTGGACAGCGACGGTGAACAGCGACAATTGTCGTTCACTTTCGCGGTCCTCTTTTAAAGATATAGAATAGCTAAAGAAAAATGACTGTTATATCCAAAGAACATCTATATAGACAAAAATATTTTACTCTAAATTAATCAGTAGACTTGTTTTATCTTGCCATTTCTCTGCAAGATTCAGCGCATTTTCTGCAAATGCTGGCGCAGTCTTTCATGAAATCGTCATCAAATTCTTCACAGTTGTTGGCGCATGCATCGCAGATGTCAGCGGTGACTTTGCAAGTCTGCGAATAATGGGTTGAATTTCTCAGCATGAAATCAGTGTTAATATTGCATATTCTACTGCAATCTATAATTAAGTTGATATGCCTTCCTTCAGAATGTTTACCGCCTAAACTTAGGCATCTTGTCAGAGTCTCTGTGCATGTTCTGTAACAGTCTACACAATCTTGGATGCATTCTTTGACTTCATCGCTCATTGAGAATTCGGATTCACGAATCCGCTCCAGATCCTCCATACTGCCAGAAATTTTGCCTGCCATAGGCGACTGAGTTTTAGCAACCCAATTATCCTCTGATTCCTCTCCAGTCCGCTTTTCATTCTCCGTTAAATCCTCAGCGAACCTGGGTTTATCACTTTTTTCAATATCATGTGGCTCTTTGTTAGCTTGATTATTGTTCTTTTTAGATTTTTGAATTTTATCTTTTTCTGCCTTGGATAGTTCAGGCAAACTTTCACCTCCAAAAACAAAAATCCTGCATTTTCGAAATTCTCTCCTTTCGCGTCAAGTGAAAAGACAGTTATGCTTCGTCTTTTCTAAGGGATATTTAACACGAAATATACAATTTAACAAGATTTAGCGATAATTTAAGAATATGTGACTGTAATTCTACCGTTACATAACATGAGGCTCTTCATTTGCTGTTTCCCACTCTAACGATGTGATAGCCTGAAGCTTTGCGAAGTCTGTTTAGCACAGCCAAGCCGAGTCCTTGTGAAGAAACGCCTTCAGCGATAATTACGTCCACGTTTTCTGAATCGAATTCTCTTAAGAGTTTAAACAGGTTTTGAGCAATTGACGCCAAGTATGAACGGCTCCCCAACGTTTTAACTACGTCAGCCCTGTACGCGGCTTTAGTTTCGTCGGTGGCTAAAATTCCAACTTTGAATCCTTTAAGGCGGTAATCCTCTGCCAAAGCTTTCACTTTTTCGACAACTAAAGAGACATCGCCTTCAACAAGAATAACTTGTGCATTAGGTGCGTAATGTTTATGTTTCATTCCAGGCGAGGGCACATGTGCAATGGATAATTCTTCTTGAGCTTCAACCATGGGATGAAGCTTCAAGTCGCCAAGAACCTCTTTTAACTTCTCAAACGGTGTTCCGCCTGGACGAAGAATCATCGGTGGATCAACACTTAAATCAACGACAGTAGATTCAACACCAACATCCGCGGCACCTCCGTCTAAAATAACATCTATTCTTCCGTTCAAATCGTCAAAAACATGCTGAGCACATGTTGGGCTTGGCTTGCCTGAGAGATTTGCGCTTGGTGCTGCAATGGGGCAACCACTCTCCTTAATTAATGCTAAAGCAACTTCATGATTGGGCATTCTCAATGCAATCGTGTCTAAACCGGTAACTGTGACTTTCGGCACGATTTTTGAATGCTTAAGAATCAATGTTAATGGACCAGGCCAAAACTATTTTCATTAACTTTTCAGCCTTAAGTGAAACATCCCTGGCAAGTTCGTAGACTGTGCTTTTATTTGCAACGTGAACAATAGGCGGATTATCCAAGGGTCGCTTTTTTGCCTCAAAAAGGGCTAAAACCGCGGTTGAATTTAACGCATCTGCCCCTAAACCATAAACTGTTTCAGTTGGAAAAGCAACTAATCCCCCATCCTGTATCCTTTTTGCTGCAATCCTTATTTTTTCCAGTTCAGGATTTTGCTTGTCAACTTTGAGAATTAAGGTTTTTTTCATCATGCTTGCCTTTTAAGTTCAAGTACAACAGAAGTTTCTATTTGCCTTTCAGGAATATTCCAATACTCTTTTAGGAGTTTATCCTTTTCCGATTGCGAAACCAGCTTAAAGCCGTTCTTCTCGTAGAAACGAATTGCCCACCAAGCAGCACTCCATGTTCCGACATAAACTTTAGGCGTCAATGCTAAACCCTTAAGATGAGTCAGCAATTTTTCCCCAAGTCCCCTGCGTTGACGACTAGTAAGCACGTATGCATGCCTGATTAACGTAACATCTTTAACCGACTGAATCCCCATTGCAGCAACTAACTCTTTGTCTTCAAAATACTCCGTAAAACTGAACTCCACTCTTCATTTCCAATTCCAGTTCATCAGCGGGCATGTAAGGTTCCTTCCACCTGTCAGAAGGAATAACTCCCTTGTAAGCAATAGCTGCATCATTTACCACAGTTAAGATTGCGTTGAAGTCACGACTTGATAATTTGCGGATCGTTTCCTTCACCATGCACGAAAGGATTTACCTTTGACTATTTTTAGGTTGCAGTTGCCTCTTTACTTTTTTCCGCCTGCAGAACCTTTTCAAGAAGCTTCAAGAAAATGGACTGCGCCTGCATTTCATCAATGGTATCCAGATAAACAGAAACAACCGCGATTTTTCCTTTCTTCGCAGCAACATACTCAGCAAACATTCGTGCAGAAATAACGTTTCTGTCGCCGACGAGCACAGAAGAAGAAGCTAAACCCAATTGGTCTGCTGGTTTTGGTACGGCTATAGCAGTTGTTCCAAGTTTGTCTTCTTTTTCGCTTAGCAAGACTAAGCAACTATTTTTTGCTTCAATGTAAACGGCTAAGAAACGGTTTTCCTCATTAGTTAACTCCTCTTTGATAACGTTTGCCCTCTCCACTTTTCTGCACCTTGGAATAGTTGATTTATGGCGTGTCCACTTAAAAAGACTTCATAACCGATAAACGAAAACGAATGATGCTGTCATTCTGATCTCAATCCCACAAACAAATATTACAGCTAGTTTTAAACTTCAAAATGCCGCTTCAACGCTGAGCATATTTATACTCGATGTCACACTGAGGATATTCTGGATTTGGTGCGGGAAAAATTAATGGGTGAGAATCGGGCAGCAGAAATATTGCAGAGGCTTAAGTCAGCTCTGTCTATGCCTCAATGGCCTGAATTAAGCGACCCATACGAAACACTTGTTAGAACGATTATTTCGCAAAACACGTCCGAGCAAAACACGACGAGAGCTTTTGAAAATTTATCGAAACATTTCAAAATTGACCCAAAAGTTCTGTCGAACGCTAAAATCAGTCAGATTGAACGTTGCCTGCACGCTGGCGGATTATACAGGAATAAAGCTAAAGTAATCAAGCAGGTATCGAAGGTTCTCATGGAAAAATATCATGGCTCATTAAAACCGATTTTAATTCTGCCTTTCGCTGAGGCAAGAAAAACACTTCTCGAACTGCCAGGGATAGGACCGAAAACGGCAGATGTCGTTCTATTATTTTCCGCTAAGAAACCGACGATTCCCGTGGATACGCATGTAGACTTAGTCTCAAAGCGTTTAGGCTTTGCGCCTGCCAATGGTAAGTACGAAGATGTCCGCGCTAGCCTTCAAGGGCTTTATCAAGCCGAAGATTACTTTCCTGTACACGTTTTGTTGATAGAGCATGGAAGAAAATACTGCAAAGCCAGGCATCCGCTATGTGAAAAATGCCCCATTAACATGTATTGCCCGACAAGAGGACAGTGGAAATAATGATGCAGATGCCTAAAGAAGTCTCAGGGTACTTCCCCTATAGCAGTGTACGACCGCATCAGGACCAATTCATAAACACTGTTTACGCGTCAGTCCATGATAGGCAATCTGTTCTCATCGAAGGAAGTAACGGTTTAGGAAAAACAATCTCCGCGTTAGCTGCATGCTTACCTGTTGCTTTCGAAAAAAACTTGAGAATTCTCTACGTAGCAAGAACACACAGACAACATGACCGAGTTATAGAAGAACTGCGAGCGGTTTACAAGAAACACCCCGTCACAGGTGTTTCAATTCGAGGACGCAATGAAATGTGCCTCAACGTTTTTGCTGCGAAGGGCGCTTTTGATTCTAAATCACTTATGGAAGTTTGCGAGTTGCTTAAAGCTAAAGGCCGATGCCCCTACTACCTTAACGTAGATGAGCAAACTTATGATTACCTTCAGCTTCAACAGCAACTGTCAAGTCGGCCTTACACGGCGTCTGAAATTTTGCGTGTCTGCAAGAAAAAGGAATTGTGTCCTTATGAACTGGTGAAATCTTCGCTTTCAGACTGCAAAGTTATTGCTTTAAGCTACCTGTACGTTTTTGATCCAGCGATTAGAACTTCATTCCTAAAAAACTTGGGCACAGACCTTTCAAAAATTATTTTAGTCGTCGATGAAGCTCATAACTTGCCTGAAACAGCAATCGACATTTCCAGCAGCTCGCTATCACTTTTTGGGTTAAAACAAGCTGAACTTGAAGCAGTCAAATTCGGAGATAAAGGCGTTGAAAATTTTGTAGTGTTCCTTCGTCAAGAGGTTGAAGAATTAACCGATAAAATAAATCGTGAAGAAATAATTTCTGCCCAAACACTCGTTGACAAAATTCAAAAACATGGCGTAGGTAATCCACGTGAATATTTTGAGGAGCTTCATGAAGTCGGAGCAACCATAAAACGAAATTTGCTTTCTGAAGGAAAAAATCCGCGCTCATACATTCATGCCTTAAGCGAATTTTTGCTTAGTTGGCTTGAAACTGTGGGCGATGACTCATTCATAAATATTGCAAGTAGTTATTCAAGTAAAGAAAAAGGGAAAACTGCCAAGCTGGAAATAGTGGCGTTAGACCCATCAAAAATTACTGAACCCGTCTTTTCATCCACCTACGCTAACGTTGTAATGTCGGGAACCCTGCAGCCTTTGGATGCTTACTCGAAAATAACAAAACTTCCAAGAAATACGGTGCAATATCTTGTTCCATCGCCGTTTCCAAAAGAACACGTGTTTTCCGCAGTTTCCATGGGCGTCACAACTTCGATGGAAAAAAGAACACCAACCATGTACCATACAATAATTAAGAGAATAAATGAAGTCGTAAAGAATACTCCTACAAACACTGGGATCTTCGCCGCCTCTTTTGAGGTTCTAAACTCTCTAGTCAACGAAGGCTTAGGATTTGCCATCGAAAGACCGCTCTTCCATGAGAAAAGAGGCATGACATCTAAAGAAAACGAGAAAATAGTATCTGACTTCAAAGCATGCGGCGATAAAGGCGGCGCAGTTTTTCTGGGCGTTCAAGGAGGAAGAACATCTGAAGGCGTGGATTTTCCAGGTAACCAAATGAACTCTGTCATAATTGTTGGGGTTCCATATGCGGAGCCAACGCCAAGAGTTAAAGCGCAAATCGAATATTACGAAAAATGTTTCTCAGGCTTTGGTCGTGAATACGGCTACGTTCTTCCCGCTATGAAAAAGGCATCTCAAGCGGCAGGCAGACCAATCAGGACGCTGGAAGACTATGGTGCTATAGTTTTTCTCGATTCCAGATTTTCCACAAGTTACTGCCGAAGATTTTTGCCCTTCATGGATAACAAATGGATTGAAAACTCTTCCTGAAGTAGACGGCATATTAGCAAAAGAAATAACTGAATTCTTCAAACAAGAAAAAACCTAAAATTAAAGCATACACTCTTGACCAATAATGACGACTGTTGGCTTAACGGAAACAGGCGTTAAAACTTTCATTCTAACACTGTTCAATTCAAGCAAAACACCAATTCCTAAAAACTTGCCCAAAGCATCCTTGAAAGCTACCAACAAATTCTCCGCAGCTGCTAATTACATGCAAAGCATTCGTGTTTTCCAATTTCAGTTGAGATAGAACAAAGGTTTTTACTTTAGCGCCATCCAAGTACTTCGCATAACTCATTTCTCGAATCATTCTGCGTCTATCAGCGCTTCTCTCGTTAACGTAAACAGATGGCTCCACTTTAACAACTAAAGTATTCGTCAAGTTTTCAAGCAAAAATTTTAGCTCATCCTTCTCTTCAAAACACACAACTACTTCTGGTTTCAACGCCTCAACCATTTGAGCCTTATGCTTTGCTGCGGCATCACCCGTCACCCAACCATCGGTGTTAACTAAAATAAAATCTGGGCTATATCTAAAGATAGCATTCTCCAATTGAACTAAACCCTCAATCGTTTCAACTAAAGCTCTAACTGGTGACGTAACACCCAGAAAAACCGCATTTTCCAACTTTAACTCATACAATTCTGTGATAGGCTTATTTGAAAAAGCATATCCAATTGTACACGGTGGACCAATGTCAGATTGTCCCATGTCACCATCTAAAACAGCAACTTTTCTTCCATTAACTAATTTGTTAAGCAAGTAAGTGCAGAGGCTGCTTTTCCCAGAATCAGATTTCCCCAAAAACATTACATCCGCGGGCTTTTTCTTGATAAGGAATAAATTCTTGGCAAGTTGAATCCATGATGCTGGAATAGTGTTGCCATCGACTTCGGTTGCTGCGCCCTTTGATCCCAGCGACAATTCAAAACTCGCCTTCTCTTCAACATAGAAAGGCAGGCGTTTTCCATCTCGGATTAAGATTCTTCCAAACCATTTAGCTTGCGCGCCGAAAACCTCAACTTTGCCAGAAACAACCGTTAAGGAAGCGGGGCCATCAATCAACAATGTCTTGTTTGAATCAACTGTTTTGTTCAATATTTCTTCTCCGTGGATAAATGTAGCCTTCTCTTGCGGCGATACGTATGGCAGAAGAAATGTGTCTTAGACTTCGGCTGCGTTTATTTTCTTTTAATGGCTTATTTGATCCAGCTTCGCTGACGATTTCCAAATTAACATGAACTGGCAGAGTTTCATCCAGCTCTAAGATTAATTCCTTGTATGTTGGAACGCCGTTGCCTATTTTGACGATAACGCTGGTTGAAGCAAAATCCACGTTCTTTAAGATACTTTTTATTTTAATTGCAACTTCATGCACATTATACAAGTTTTCTTTTTCGTTTACTTTCCCATCATAATATTGCTGCTAAACCGAAAACTTCGCCTGGATCGACCCCGATAACTATTTTATCATAGGATTTTTTGCCTTGAAGCATTTGTGTTACTCTGCTTATTACTCCTTCCAGTTCAGATTCATCGCTTAAAACTATTTTTTCACCATAATCAACCAAACTCTGCTCTTTCTCCGTAGTTATGACTGCTTTAACTTCCAGAAGGCACTGATTGACCTGGAATTAAACTTAAAAAAGGAATGCTTCTTTCTTTCAGCTCATTTACGACAAGAAAGTATACCTTTCCCTGGACTGTCGCTACTGCAACTTTTGCTTTCATACATCTTCCAAGATACTTATAATCTAAGCGCAACACATTATTAGTTTTACAGTTAATAATCATTGATGTGCATACATCTTGATTAAAAAAATCCTTACAGGCTGCAAATGCATAGACAGAAACCTTGGCGGAGGAATTTCACCTGGAAGTGTTACGTTAATTTACGGTGAACCTGAAACCGGAAAATCAACACTGGCTATGCAATGCGCAGTTAACTGTGCCATGCAAGGATTCAAAACATTGTTTGTTGATTGCGATAATACTTTTTCAGCCAAAAGGTTATCCCAGTTATCGTCAAATAACTTTGATAAAATCGCTGAACTGATTATCTTGTTAAGACCAGTTGACTTTAAGGAGCAAGCAGTGGTGGTTGATAGCATTTCGGATTATACAGCCAAGAATTTTGGTTTAGTAATCATTGACACTTTAACGTCGCTTTATGGGGCAAAGGTTTCTCAAAGCGAAGGGAAAAAGGGATTTGAAGTAAATCGTGAATTAAACAGACAATTAGCGATTCTAGCTCAAACTGCAGCGATCAGAAAAATTCCCTTTGTAATCACAAGTCAGGTGCGCAGCGTTTTTAACGATTCAAGCGTGAGTATCGCTCCAGTAGCTAGTCGCGTTTTAAAATTCTGGGCTGATAACATTATCAACATGGAGCAAACCGAGAATCCTCAAACCATTAAGGCAGTAGTGGAGAAGCCCTCCCAAAACTTGAAGGAATCCACCTGTTATGTACAAATAGGTGAAAGCGGAATTAGTGACACTGAACTCTACTGATAACGGGTATGGGACATGGATATAGTTACGGCGATTATTGCATCTTTGGAGTTTATTTTTCCAGCTTATTGTGCAAATGGTGCACCCGTGCTTGCCGGTGGCGGATTGTCAATGGATTTTGGAAAGAATTTTTTTGATGGCAAGCGGATTTTTGGAAATAATAAGACTTTTAAGGGTTTTTTTTTCGGTTGGTTTGTCGGGGCTGGTGTTGGGTTAATTGAATGTTTGCTTTTTAATTTTCCAATTTTATTTTGTGTGTTGATACCTTTAGGTGCTTTGATTGGTGATTTAGCTGGTGCCTTCACAAAGAGGCGTTTAGGAATTAATCCAGGAGGGCTATTGCCAGTTGTTGATCAAATAGATTTTGTCGTTGGCGCATTATTGTTCGCGATTCCGCTTTCAATAATAGGCTGGGAAGTGGCAGTGATAGTTCTAATTGTTACGCCGCCGATTCACTTGTTTACTAACTTCCTTGCTTACAAACTAAAATTGAAAAGTAATCCTTGGTGAAGTATGATTAATTTAGCCTGATATTTTGAAGGCTATTGAACCCTCCAAAGCTATGTATGCCACGACTAAAAGTGAAATCCCGATGGCTAGTAGCATGTAAGCTTGTCTTGGATTATAAGCGTTCTTCGTACTCTGGTAGATAGCTAGTAAACCTACAAAACCAAGCAAGTAAAGAACAGCAGAAATGACTGTATCTGATATGAACTGGCTAGTTAAGCTTGGATATAAAAAGTAAAACTCACTGTTGTAGTATACTGCGGGAGGCGGGGCATTAATAACCGTCCATACCCCACCGCTGAAAATGAAAATTGCACACGCAACGAAAACGGCAGCAATTACAACTGTTGAAGGATGAATTGTTGACAATCTGCGGTACATTCGGCTAAATGATGAGGCACGTTTTGGCACGTTTTTTTTAGGTCTCTTTGACAACTTGCTTTTCTTCCTCCGTCAAGCACTTTATCACTTCTCTAGCCCATGTTCCAGTTAATGAATTTTTCTGAATCTCAGATAAATACTGTTTCCAAGAAATCGATAGCGCCTTAGCCCAGACATCATATTTGTCCACTATGTTCATGTACGCCTTCAAATGTAATGGGCAAAATCCTTTTTCTTTAGCCTCTCGACCGCAAACTTTACACTTCATTTTTCTCTTTCCTCTTTGATACACATTCAGGATTAAGACAAAAGTCCCAATGTCGCTTCGGCTTGATCAGGACTCTTATGATGGGCCAACCGCAACTCTTACAAGTAGCCCTTAAAAGTTTTATCGCGCCAGTTTGTGGAAGCGGAAACGAGGCGTTACATTTGTTTTCAAAATAATTTGTGCAACCGATAAAACGTTTTCCCGTCTTCTTTGAACGCAAAATCACCAGTTTACCTTTAAGGCACACTGGGCAATTGGTTGAGGATTTTTCTTCAAATCTGGATTTCCTTAGGGCTTGACTTAAGATTAAACCTACGTTGGCTTCGTTTTCTTTAAGTTCTTTTGCAGCAGTCTTTATTATTTCAATTGCTTGCGCCAAAACTTCTTCTTTGGACATGTTTCCTAACTGAATTTCATTCATTTTTTCATCTAATTCTCTTGTTAATTCTGAGGATAATAGAGTGGGACAATATTTTCTTAAAACTTCGATAACTTCAAAACCTAAATCAGTTACAGTAAAACTCTGCCCGCTTTGAAGATATTTTCGATCAAGCAACGTTTGTATAATTCCTGCCCTTGTTGCTTTTGTTCCAATTTCCGCTTTTTCCATCTTCTTAAGCAAACTACTGGGATTGTATCTTGCTGGTGGATTAGTAAAATTTTTCTTAGCACTTATTTTTTCAACGTTAATTTTCTGTCCTTTAACAAAAGGCGGTAAAGGCAAGTCTAACGAGTGGATATAAGGTTTATAAAATTGTAGCCAACCGTCAACTAATGTTCGTTGACTTGAATAAAAGAAAATTTTCCCATTTATATTAAAATCCATTTTTTCGCTTTGCTTCACCGCCGGTTCACCGAAAACTGCTAGAAACCTTTTAACGATTAGATCAAAAACGTTGCTTTCAGATTTATCAAGAGGTTTAGTGGGCAAATTTCCCGTTGGATAAATCGCCGGATGCGCTGAATCAAATCTCTTTCCTTCATTTGGTATTAATCTTGATTTAGCGAGCAGTATCAATGCCAGTTGTTTGTACGCAGAGCATTTAGATAATTTTCGAAGTATGGCTTGATAACCGATTGCCTGAGGCAATTTTTGGCTACTGGTTCTTGGGTAAGAGATTAAAGCGTTCAAATACAAATGTTGAGCAATACTCAAAGTATACAGTGGCTTGTACCTGAAAAGACGATATGCTTCGCTTTGAAGCGTACCCAAATCAAAAGGGAAAGGTGGACTCTGTAAAAACTTTTTAACAGCGATGTTTTCTACAATGCCTTCTTTGTCTTTGCAAGCGTCAAGAATCGTTTTTGCTTCAGCTTTTGTTTCGCATACACTTTTTTCGTATTTCGCTTCAAGAACAAAGTTGTCTACGTTTATTTTTGCAGTTATACTCCAATAAGGCGAGGGAACAAAAGAGCGTATGTAACGTTCACGAATTTCAAGAAACTTTAAAGTCGGCCCCTGAACTCTTCCAGTACTAAGCGTAGCGTATTGCCCGCTGCAGTTCTTGACTGCTGATGTTAAGGCTCTAGATAAATTTATTCCATAAAGCCAATCAACTTCATGCCTTGTAAGTCCAGACTCAATTATTTTAAAATCCAAATTTTCCATGAGTTGATTGTACGATTTTTGAATTTCCTCTTCAGTTAATGTTGAATATTTCATTCGCTGAGCAATGTCCTGTTTATCGCCGCAAGCGTATTTGAGTATGCAATAGCCAATTATGCTACCTTCAACATCAAAATCGCACGCATCGATGAATTTTTCAGCGTTTTCTGCAAGTCTTGAAATAACCCTAAGCCAAGTCTTGATTCTCTGCGATCCTCGTTCAACACAGTATCTTGGAACCCATTGATAATCAAAAACTGGATAGTTCGCTTTACTTTGTTTTGTACCTGCAACAGTGTATAAGTGTCCCAATGAAGGCACGACAACTATGCCACCGTTTCTTGTCGCCCAAAAATATGGAACACCTTGTTCTACTAGTCGTTTAGCTTTACCTGAAATATCAAGTGCATTAGCTATTCTGTCAGCAGCATCCGGTTTTTCAGTGATTATCAAAGTGTACTTTTCCAAAGAGCACAACCAGTCTTGAACATTTTTATTCGAATTACGCTTAAAGCATTTCTTAGATTAATGATCACTTAGTAACGGTTACTTAGTAACCAATAAATATCTCACAGGCTGTTATACTGGAGGGTAATGGGATGCCACAACGAGTCATTTGTCATGGTTGTAATAATCTATTATATGAAGGCGTGGAGCTTAAGCCTCCAGATGAAATTCTTCAATTACATAATGGAAACTGCCCTAAATGTGGCAGAAAACTATCGTTGATGCCTCTAAACGTAGAAGTTAAACCCTTAAAGGCAACTTAAGAAAAAACTTTTTAGAATTAAGACGTCACCATTTTATATTTTTAAATTTTAAAAACGAAAAAACAAAATACCAAATTTGGTTTCGCTAATCTGAAAGCAATTCTTAAAGAAAAAATTTTTTCAAAAAACAAACCGCGTATTTGATTAATAATGCAAATATGCAAGCCAGAGATAATCGAAGCATTGTTAACTATGTTGGAAAGCCATAAATAAACCACATTGCGATATACAAGGTTATAACTTCAAAATTACATTCAACGCTGATGAATGGAGAAAAGAGACACAATGTCAAAAAGGGAAAGACTGGTTAAGGGCTTGAAATCTTTTGGCAGGCTTCGCATTCAAGCGAACCGAACCACGGTAATGTCCTACTCAGCTTTAATTTTAATTCTCTTTGTCGCTTTCGTCAATTCGAATATTGCCGATGGCTTGGGAACCGTTATCTAGCGGCACGTTACAACTTGGGGAATTTGACTCATTCTTTGAATACTCCCTAACCAGCCACATGATCCAGTACGGCTTGGGATCACCATACTGGCCAACTCACTGGATTAACATGCAACAAAACTATCCGTGGGGTCTAGACATGAATTCCCTGCCCATCCTGCCCTGGGTAGGTGCAATAACATACGAAGCTGTCTCCGCCATTGGCATAAACATTAACCTTATGACTTTCTTATCAATCCTACCTGTATTTCTTGCCACATTAGCGGTACTAGTGCTATACTTTATAGGCAAAGATCTGGGCGGAAAAACAGTCGGCTTACTCGCAGCATTATTTTTAGCATTAGACCCATCAGTTATCGGCAGATCAAATTTGGGCTGGTACGAAACAGAAGCAGTCGGCGTCCTCGGATTATTACTGTACATCCTGCTTTTCCTAAGAGCTAACGATACAAAACGCTCCTTAAACAGTTGCATCGTTTATTCGGTGCTCGCAGGCTTAGCCCTCGCCTTCTTCACCGGTGGTTGGGGATCAGCGTATTACCTCTTCGGCCTAGTGGCGATATTCGCTTTTGTAATGATTATACTAAAAAGATACAACCATCGACTTTTGCTCTCCTACGCTATTAGCTTCGGTTTAGGGTTATTCTTAAGCATAAACATGACCTATCTGACCATCGACTATCTTCTGACAGCTCCGGTATTGGCAGCTTCAGCCGTGTTCGTGTTGCTATTCGTGTCAGAAATCTGGCAGGAACTCAAATCTATGAAATACAAGACTGTTCTTTCCGGCTTCATAATTGCTGCCTTAGCTGGTGGTCTTGCATATTTATGGCATGATGGCAAGATATCAAGTATTGCAACCAAATTTGTATCGACAGTTGACCCGTTCTATCGAGTCGACACTCCAATCTTAGCTTCGGTTGCTGAACACGCAATTACCTCGTGGGGTCAAATGTACGTTGAATTTGGAATCTCCATACTATTCTTCATAATTGGATTGTACTTTGTAATTAGAAATCCAACTACAAAAAACATTTTCTTGATATTATTCGGTTTAACGGGCTTGTATTTTGCAGCTTCGATGGTGCGGTTACTGGTGATTTTGGCTCCAGCTTTTGGATTGATTGCTGCCTTAGGCATTGTGGGCGTGCTTAAACCCTTCTACTTGCTTCTTAAGGAACCTTCGCATATTTCAGTGAAGGCGAAGCAGCGTTTGCGCCGTGTTGGCAAAGAGTTCAGCATTATCGCTGTCTTATTGATTTTTGTTTTGTTGGTTAGTAATCTTGCGTTTTCTCCTCAAACAAACGGCGTACCTAGGGCATACTCTTCCGCTTACGTGCCACTAACGATAACAGCCTCTAGCCTTCCGCTTGCAACATCAGTGCCACAATGGTCAAATATGCTGAACTGGATGAAGACTAATCTTAACTCTACAACAGTAGTTAGTGCATGGTGGGATTACGGCGAATGGCTGACTGTACAGGGAAATGTCACAACAATAACGGATAACACGACTGAGAATACTACACAAATTGAAAATCAAGCATACAGTTTTATGGCTACTGAAACTCAATCACTACAAATGCTACAGCACTATAATGCTTCCTACGTACTAGTTTTCGTGACACTTGAACTTCAAGCTTCAAGCAGCGGATACTCGGTCGGTTTTGCAGGTTATGGCGATGAAGGTAAATGGTCGTGGATGGCAAGCATTTCCGGAGAAGCACAGAGCAGATTCATGAGTAATGAATCTTTTGGAACAAGCTGGATGAATAATGAATACAATTGGACAAACCAAAACAACTTCGGCTTAGAAAACACAACTACAAATACATGGCAATGGAATGCTATGGGCCTTAACTCGACTATTTTCAAGTTGTTGAGTAATGTGGAGCAGACATGGGCATCTGAGAACGACTTGAGCAATTATATTAGTGGTCAAACAGGAGCAACACCAACTTACTTTACGCTTGCGCATATTGAGGGTTTAGATGTGACTACGCAGTATGAAATTGGTACAGGGGTCTATCTCATACCGCTGGTTGCCCTGTACCAAATTAACTGGAGCGCTTACGATAACGCAACTTCGACTGGTTAATTCAAGAAAGTTAGGACGCGAACGTCATGTTTCCAAAGGTTCCAGATCAACATAAACCTGGGCAACCTTTAGTTCCAAATGGTTACGGTGTAATTTACATCTTAATAACCACCATTTACCTTTTCGTAATTTATTTTCTTAGCAAAATCTTCAGGCTAGGCATCGACACATCAATAAACGGGGTCTCAGCCTCATTAACGCTGGCTGTATGCATACTTTTCGGTGGTTTCATGGGTCTCTTAGACGATTGGATGGATCTGAAATGGCGCTACAAGGCCTTCATGCCACTGATTGCCGCACTACCCTTAATGTACTATGCCTATGAAGGCGTGCAAAACAGCGCTATTCGAACATCCATCTCACTGCCCTATTTTGGATCCATACAATTTGGCTCCGTGTACATCTTCATAATCATACCGTTGATCGTCATGATAGTAACCAACACGGTTAACATGCTCGGCGGTTTTAATGGTCTCGAAACGATCTGTTCGGCAATAGTGCTTCTTGGATTGATGGCGCTATCAAACTCATACGTTTATCTCTTAACAGGACCCTTGATAGTATGGTTAATACTTACAGGCTTTAACTTTCAGGGCAAAATATTTGTCGGAAACTCTGGCTCCTTTGCCATTGGCATGACAATAGCCTCATTCGCGGTAATTGCAGATCTAAAATCTTTCATGATAATCTCCATCTTGCCCTACGTCTTCAATTCCATATTGATTCTTGCAACAGTCTTCTTTGTCAGGAAAAAAGCACAAGTGGCATTCGACGGAGAAAAACTTGTTTCCAATCATGTACGCAGCTTAATGACTTTAATAACTTACAAGCATCCAATGACTGAGCGCAGAGCCGTCGCAATTGTCGCTTTAATCTTCTTGGTTTTCACTTTATTAGCCCTTCTGTTTGCGCTGTTATGATTCATTTCACATGCCCCTTTTTTCGTGTTTTAAGTTGGAACGTTTAATAACCTGTTTTACATGTGAATCGTCAATTGGCGGGTAGGTGGTGCCTCCACCCGTTCCGCCATGAAAAGAAACCCCGGTGTAGGAGGTGTAAAAGTGAATTTCAATAGTCGAGACTTAACCCTGACAGCCGTTTTCACTGCGCTCTACGTTGTCATAAACATTTTAGAATCCTTCGTCTCAGGAAGTCCTATTATTACTTTTGGTCCAATTCAATTGCGAATCGCTGATGCCCTTATTCCTTTAGCAGCACTTTTCGGTTGGCCTGTAGTTGGTGGAGTCACTGTTGGCTGCCTTTTGACAAACGCTTACTTCTACGTAAACCCAACGGATGTGATTTTGGGTCCGATTGCTAATCTGGTCGCTGCATGTCTTATTATGCTCCTGAGAAGATATCGCTTACCAGCCTGCATCATCGGTGCTTTGCCCATTGGATTTATTGTTGGTGGTTATCTTTGGCTGTTCTTTCCTCCACCTAATGTTTTAGGAGTTTTGCCCATTTGGTTAGCAAGCATAACCAGCATAACGATAAGCAGCTTAATCACTGTAGGCGTATTAGGATACATTCTGCTTTCAACTCTCAGCCGACCAAATGTTGTAGGACCCTTAAAGTCTCGTGGACTAAAAGTTTTGGAACAAAAATGACTAAGCAAGGAATCTTTCAAGCTTTGTTAAGCCAATAATCTCGTCGAAACTTAAGCCTAAAGCGTCAAGAACCTGATCAAAAGTGGAATGCAAGTAATCAATATACTTGTCCACATCAACCTCATTTTTTGAAGTTAACTCAACAGGTTTCACACGTGGCTCCCTTATGACCTTAACGAAGCTAATCAAATCGCCTGCTTTTAGTTCAACTCCGTTTTGCTGCAGAATTCTCGCTGCCTTAACGTGCTGGGGCGTTGTTTTGGTATAATGCACGAGTTCTTCTCCTAAGACCACATGAAATGCAAGTTCGCTGATGTTGTCCCACTCTCTTCTCTTAAGCTTCGTGTAGCGGTCGCGAACTATGTCAGCGATGTCTTTTTTTGCCTTTTCAAAATCCGTTGGGCTCTTAACTTTTGCTAAGCGCTCTTTCATATTGTTGAAAGCGTTCTTTATGAATATTGGAATGTGTTTTTTCTTTCCCGTTAAACCTTTCACGTCAACAGTGCCATCTTCAAGTACGCCCAGATAATTTTTTTTGCGGGAACTGAAAACTGCGTACCTGTAGTTCTTATCCATGTCGATGCCCATATTCAATTCGTGTTCCGTATAACGGATTAACGCGTCAATTTGCTCTTTAGAAGGGTTTTTCAAAAACAAGCTATCTGTGTCGCCATATAGCACTTGGATGCCTAATGTTTCTGCGTGTTTAAGTATTTGAGTTATAGAGTACCTGCCGATGGCTGCTGTTGCTTCCGCAACTGGTGGACAATACAAGTCAAAACTGTCAGCGCCGAAAACTCCGTAACTCGCGTTTAAAATAACTTTTAGTGCTCCTTGAGTAATGTTGTACCAGCTTCTCAATTCAGGTGGCAATGTCTTATCTTTTGAGCGTTGCTTGTACCAGCGGACACGCAAATCTCTCAATGAACCGATAAGCAGGCTTTCTAGTGCTCTCTTTTTGACGCATACCCAGTGAGGTGTATCAGGTATAACGTGTTTTCTGCATTCAGGGTGATTGCAAAGTATTGACTGGTAACCAAGGTTCCAAACTTTAATTATCGATGGATATAGGCTTGGAAAATCCATGACGGCAACGTTAAAATGCACTCCAGGAGTCGGCTCGACTACGATGGCACCCTTGTACTTTTTCCCTTTAATAATAGCGATAGTGGCGGTTTTGCCTTTTGCTGTAAGAATGTCTTGAGCGTTAGGAATTAAATAATTTCTTTTTCTGTGTTCTCGATGCATAAAATTACGGATCCATCGAGATACGCCTTGGCGGCTAACGTCTTCCATCGGCATGCTGCTTATTCTAGCTAATACTAAAATGAGCTTCATTGCGGAGTCATCGTCAAAGCTGGTTAGTTTGTAAGTGATTTCTGAATCTCTCAGGCAGTACTGCGCAAGCTCAGAGTAGTTTAGGTCTCCGAAGTTTTTTTCCAAATGAATTTTTTCTAATCCAATAAGCGCGTTTCCCACGTCGCCTAGTGTAACATCTCGGTAGCGATTGTTGAAAGCGTAGATTTGAATTGACCTATTGAAGAAGAATTTGTAGAGGTCAATGTGTACCCCGTATTTTAAGAGGCATACTCGTTTGCCAACCTCTATTGGAACCTCATTCCTGTTTAAGCCCAAGTTTAAGGCGCGATGCGTAAGGTAGCGTAGGTCAAAGTCGTCTCCATTGAATGTTAAGATGAATGGGTAATCGTTGAGAACTTCGAAGACTTTTTTTAGTAATTCCTCTTCCGTGTCGCAGTATTCCAATGTGATGTCAGCTGCTAAATGTTGATTGCCTTCTCTAACGCCTTCGCGTCTCAATATCAGAACTTTTTTTTCGCCATCTGAACTATAAACGGAAGTAGCTATCACTGGATAGACAGCTTCACGAGGATCAGGAACTCTTGTTGCAACAGGCGCATAAACCTCAATGTCTACAGCTGCTCTTCGAAACTTTGGCGCTGGGTACTCAAGCAGTCTAGCCCACGCTTCCAAGTATTCCCGTTCTTCTTCTGTGGCATCAGTGAAAATTGATCTTATCTGGTTAAGAGACTTTTCCGCATCATCAACAATCTTGAGTACAAGCTTATCATCTTTCACTTCATAAATCATGCCTGGCAAAAGCTGTCGGTCATAAATATAAGACTGGTAATACTTGATTTTGGATTCCCAAATCTTAATTTCTTCAGGCTCAATTTTGCCGTCAGCAACTTCTGGAAAATCTTGCGGAATAATATCTCTGATCGTGCCTCCTGGTCGTCCGCCGATAGCTAAAGGATCCTTTGCCAGTATTCTTGTAACTTTAACTTGCTCGTTGATTAATGGATTAAACTTTTCAATAAGTTCAAGGCTATCAAAACCCTCATGATTAACTAAACGGTCAATTTTCTCCAGATCATACGGTGACAAGTTAGTTAAGCAGTAAGGTTTGTGACCAGTGTTATCATACCAGAAAAATATTTGACCTGACTCAGGTTCATACAGTTTCACTACTGCTTTTTTTTGGCGCCCATCATAGGATGCTGAAACAAAATATGACGGCGGAAGATTTTTAGGCGCAACAAGAGGAAAATTTCGGCGTTTCTTTTCTTTCCTTTTCTCAACTGGAATACTTGTTGCTTGAACTTGTGAAGCTGATGCCTTCGTCACGGTTTCCGTGTTCTTTACAGGCTTATCTGTCGTTTTGTAATAAGCGTCTAACTTTTGCTGAGCCATTTTCCCTTCTTTACCTTGGCATTTCTATGGTGCAACGACACTAAAATCTTTGCTTGCCAGATGATAAAAGATTCAAGGCAAAAATTAGTCAAATAAGGTCGGCTAAAAATGATGATTTATTCTTAATTTCAGCTTTATTTACTCTAATTCTTATTTAGAACCCTGATAATCATTTAGGCTGTGAATAATTTGTTAAAAGATGCTTGGACCGTTGCCATTGAAACATTAAGCTGGATGGAAAAACAAAGACTAAGTGAACGCTTAGCCTTAGTAAGGACAACAAAACAGTTGAACATAAGCAGTCCTGACTCAATTCGTTATGCTTTCGGTTTAGTGGTTGAAACTACAAGACGCAAAAATCTCATAGATAAATTTGTTAACTCGGTAATTGCGCCCAAAAAAATAGTGGAATTTAACCTTGGGGTTCAATCTTTTCTGAGGCTTTATGTTTACCAAACACGCGTGGAAAAAAATTGGGGCAAAATTAACCTCGATGAAGCGAAGAGCATTGCAGGTCTTGGCAGGTCAATATTAGGCTGGAAAACCCTGATCGAAGTGGAGCCTGTACTGGGCGTTTTGCTGACGCGACAATTGGAAACGATCTTAAACGGAGTAAGCGATGAGGAAAAAGTTAGTGTTCAAACTTTTCATCCATCTTGGTTCGTTAGCTATTGCTTCAACCTTTTCGGACACGACGAAGCATTAGCCTTTCTTAAGGGAAGTGTAACTCCACCGCCAACTTACATTCGACTGAACACTCTGAAGGCTTCTGAAGAGGAGACCCTGCACAGGCTCGGCGAAGAAGGCTTGCAACCGATAAAAATTGAACCGTTAAAATATACCTATAGCTTGCCAAACATAAAGCATCCATTAAACTCGTTGCACAGTTTCAAGGATGGACTGTTTTATGTTCAGGATAAAGCGAGCTGTTTTGCAGCTGAAGCTGCCGACCCGAAAATTGGCAGCACCGTATTTGATGTCTGTGCAGCTCCAGGCGCAAAAACCACTTATCTCGCTCAACTCATGCAAAACAACGGAGAAATATATTCAGTTGATTTTTCATCTCGACGAATAAAAGTCTGGAAACAACAAGTAGAATTAATGGGAGTAAATATTGCAGAACCTTTGATCGCGAATGCTTGTGCTTCTTTGCCGATCAATTGTGAAGCAGATTTAGTAGTCTTAGATCCTCCATGCACGAGTACAGGTGTCTTTGCCAAGCAGCCTTCAGCTAAATGGCGAATTAAACCTGCGTCTATCCAGAGAATGGCAGCAATTCAGTGGCAAATGATCAACAATTGTGCTGAAAAAGTGAAGTTGGGAGGCGCTTTAACTTATTCTACATGCAGCATAACCTTAGAGGAGAATGAGTTGATAATTGAAAAATTTTTGAATTCGCATCCGGAATTCGCTCTGACGGAAATTAAGCCACAACTTGGTTCAGCTGGCATGCATGACCTAACAAAATGCCGAAGATTATACCCACATATTGATCAATGCAATGGTTTTTTCATCGCAAAACTGCAGAAAATTTCAGAATCACAACTTTAAACGTTTGACCCAAAATCGCCGAGTGTTCTCTGAGGTGTTTCTTTGTTGAACAATGGATAAGTTACCATGTTTCCCTCAACATGAGCAGTCTCATTCAATTCGTGGCTAACGCAACTATTTGCATTTAAAATATGCATCACCTTCACATGCCGAACAACCAACGCATCAGAGAGCAGATTTCGGTGGCATCGCCAAGGCACAGCTTCAGCGCACATGATTGCAAGGCAATTTTCGCGAGCAAGAGTGATTAGCTTCAGCAGGTTATCGGTGAATTCTTTTGTCTGCATAAAGTCCGCGTAACCTCTAAAGCTGCTGTTCTTCCATGCGATGTTTATTGAGTCTCGTTTTGGTCTGCGTAATCCGCCGATTTCTGGCATATGAATGTATTTTATGCCGATTGGTTTGAGTGCGCTTGGCAAGTTTTCTTTGTTAAACTGTGGGTTGTAACGGCTATGGGGAACCGTTCGGACATCTACAACTAAGGAAACACCGTATACCTTGAGCAAACCCGTGAACTCCTCAAGCGTTCGGGTAGAATGCCCAATTGTAAAAACAGTTAAAACAGACTCTTTAGCCAAATTGTATTGCATCCCTTAATTTAATAATTTTTTTAAGAAAATTAATTTTTCTATGAAATTTCAGGTCAAAAACTAAAATCGATAAAAATATGAAGTTACCCAACAAAAACGAGTGACAAGAACATTCATGGAAATTGTTTGATTTCCGAACAAACTGGAAACCGTTACAATGATTTGATAACAAAGAAATTAAGCGATAATACATTATTTGAATGATAAAACACTCAATTCTTGTGAAAAGCCATATAAGTTATCACATATTGCCTTTTATACTGCAAAATAGAAAAAGAAAAACTCAAAAAGGTTAATGTTGAATGTCATGGCTTAAGTCTGTGATGGAAAAAGAACCGCCTGAGCCAAAAAACCCTCTCGGAGTTTTAGTTATAGGAAATCTAGAACCTGACATGCATGATGCCCCGAAAGAAACGGTTCGTCGATCATTAAAACGCGCTGGTTTTAAGACTATTGACGTCGGAAAAAATGTTGCCCCAAAAGTTTTTATTGATAAAGTAAAAGAAAATAGGGCAAACCTGCTTGTGCTTTCAATAAATACGCTGGCGGCGAAGAATAATTTGCAGATGATAGCGGAAACATTAAAAGTAACCAAATTGACAGACAAATTAACTATCATTATCGGCGGTGCTGCGGTTAAAAAAGAAGATGCTGACAAATTCGGTGCATTCTTTGGTAAAGACAAAGATGAAGCCGTTAAAATTGCTAAAAAAGCGATAAATAAAAAAATAACTAGTGAAAGTTAAATGTTTAAGTTTAAAACTAAACAAAATATTTACGAGATAGGTGGAGTAAAAGTCGGCGGTCAGCCTGGCGAGTTACCCACTTTTTTGATGTGCTCAATCTTTTGGCTTACTCAAAAAATTGTTCAAGATGTCGATAAAGGCATCTTTGATAAGAATGAGGCAGAAAAAATAATCAACAGAGTACAAACTCAAAGTGACCTAACTGGGGTCAAATTTGCCTTTGATGTATTTGGCACGACCGAAGAAGCTTTTGGAAAATACATGGATTTCCTTGCTAAACACAGTGATGCACCACTCTTGCTTGATGCTGTGGGTCATGACGCTCATATAGGTGCCGCAAAGCTTGCTAAGCAAATGGGTCTTCAAGATAGATGCATATACAACTCGATTTACAAGGGCATTGATAAGGCGGAATTGGCTGTGCTTAAGGAATCTGGAATAAAAGCGTGTATCGTTATCGCTGATAATCCTCAAGACAACAGTGCTGAGGGAAAATTGCAGATTATTGATGAAGTATTAGCGTTAGCTCATAAAGCTGGAATTACAAAGCCGTTGATTGACGCTTCTATCCCCGCGTTCACTCCTGAAATGGGTACCGCAGTTAGAGCTATGTCACTAATAAAGGAAAAGTATGGGCATCCCGTTGGTTTAGTAAGTGGAAATGTTGCTACAACAATGAGTTGGGTCAAAACGAAAATTGCCAAAGAATTTCGAAAGGGCTGTGTAACTGCAACAAACGCTATCATGCAAACGGCAGGCGCAAACTGGCTTATGATTGGTCCAGCAGAGCAAGCAGAATGGGTGTTCCCAGCAGTCGCCATAACTGACACTTACATCGCAACAGCAACTTCTGGTTTAGGAACAAAACTGCTAAATAGCTCACATCCGATTCACAAAATTTTCCAATATTAATCCCCTATTCTTTAGAATTCCGTTCTGGCTAATTTTTTAATTGAAGCTTTATGTATTCATGGATGGAAATTCCTGATATTCAACAATTATCCAGTTTATAGTACCTTACTTGCCTCACTTGTCATGTTTTCTAGAATTCCATGCTTCAAATAGTAAGTTTAAATAGTGGATGCAAAACAAGCTTTTAGACAGAGAGGAATCGAAATGGCGCTTGAGGCTGAAAAATATCTTCCTTTAATATCTGAAACACGTGATTTAATAAAGAAAGTTGTTTTGAAAAATATGGCTGAAGGTATCTTATTTTCTGCGGGAACTGACACTTCAGTCATAGCTTATGAGGCAGTGAAGCACAAGCCGAATCTGTCCGCTTTAACAATAGCTTTTGAACAAGGAAACCCAAGAGATACAAAATTCGTTGAGAAAATGGTAGTTTCCTTAAACTCTCCCATCAAACTCACATTTTTACAAAAGAAGATGCTATAAAAACCGCTCCCGAAGTAATCAAAATTCTAAAGACATTTGATCCTATGGAAGTAAGAAACAGCATCCCAATTTATATCGGCTTAACGTCATGAAAAATAAGGGATTAAAAACAGTCTTCACAGGAGATGGATTAGACGAGCTATTCGGTTATCCCTGGCAATTTCACTTCTCAGAAAAAGAGTTTCAACAGCAACAATTGAACATGTGGGCTGGAATGAGTTTCTCTTCAACGCCAATGGCACAGTCACTGGGATGGATGTAAAACAGCCGTATCTGGACCATTATTCATGGATTGGGCAAAAAAATTGCCGATAAAAGTTAAAATAAACCTACATGAAGGCGAAAAATTCAGCAAATGGATTATTACGCAAATCCTACGAGGACGCTATACCAAAAGAAGTTATCTGGCGGGCAAAAGCACCCATAGAACAAGGAACAGGAGCAGACGCTCTTAGCACAGTTTTAGCGAAAGAGTTTAACGACAAAGAATTCAAAGAGGAAAAGAAGCGTATTCTCGAAAAAGATGACGTACAAATCCGTGATAAAGAACAACTATTTTACTACAAGTACTTTAGGAAAATCTTCGGAAAACCCTCAGAATATCCCAATTGCAATTGATGGCGCAAGACAATGCCCCGAATGCAAAGGTTACGTAAAAACACGAGTGCAATTCTGCCGAATATGCGGAGCCTACCCAATTTAGGCTAAAAAGAAATTCCCGAGTAAAGTCAAAAAATTCTTCGAAAAGGTTTTCTTTTTTCTGACAGTATGCGAAAACTAGACGTTGCTTGAGATCGGCATTTTTTCTTTATCGCTTTTTTGCATAATTGTTAAATAAGTCTCACTTTATTGCGGTTAATTAGGAACTCAACATTAAGGTGAACATTATGGGTTCATTATCAATATTAGAAATCGGACAAAAAATTAATTTCGCAGGAAGATTAAAGGCAAAACCGTTATGCGTGTACGGCACAGAAACCATTCCAGAAAATGCAATACCGATAACTTCATTGAACCAATGTCTCGTAAAAGCTATATTTACAGCAGCTTTCAAGGAAAACACTCCACCGCTCTATTTTGGCAAAGGAGCAATCGACGGATGCTGTCCCGGAGGCGTAGGTTGGACTGGATACGGGAAAATGGCGCCTTTACTCGACTATTTTATTTCTTATGGCACAAAGGAGTTCAGGAATGGTGAAGCGGAATTCTTGAAAGCCAGTCCAGAAGTTGTTAGAGAATCAAAAAAGGCTGTCGGCACAATTTCACCGTTAGGATCGTATACTGTTATAAGCCCTTGTGAAGAGTGTGCCAAAGACACTGATGTTAAAGCAATCATATGCTTTGGCAATGCTGAACAAATACGCAATCTTTGCAGCCTTATCCATTTCGGCAGCATAGAACCATTCAACGCTGTAAACTGTGCTTGGGGTCCATTTTGCTCTACAATACTGACTTATCCAGCTGGATTAACAGAAAAAGCACCCAAAGACTCGGCTTATATAGGACCAGTTGATCCTACTGGCAACTGTTGGTTCCCAGAAGACCACATGGCGCTTGGAATACCTATTAAGCTTGCAATTAGAATTTGCGAAGACGTTGACAAGTCCTTTATAACTAAAAGACCTCAAGTTGCTTACCCGAAGCATTAAGTGCTGCAGAGAAACGCAGATGTCGCTAGCTTTAAAGACAAACGAAATTGACTGCAACTAATTAACCTTGTTTAAAATAGATGAAATGATGCAATTACTTTTTGACCACCTTAAATGCTTGAATTAACGCATGGCTAAACGGGAATCGCTGCAAAAGAATTGAACGTTAAATGCTGATTTGCAATTAGACTTTAGATGATTTTGGAAACTTTAAAATGAATTTAGTTCCTTTGCCAACTTCACTCTCGAAGGACACAGAGCCATCTAAGGCTTCAGTAATGCGTTTGACTACAGCTAAACCGAAACCTTGACCTTTAGATTTAGTTGTAAAAAGCGGAGTGAACAGCTTGTCTCTTGCATCTTCAGGAATTCCATGGCCAGAATCACTGACTGAAATGACGACGCTTTCTCTTTCCATATAAACGTCTATATCGAGTTTCCCACCGTTTGGCATTGCTTGGAACGCGTTTGAAACTAAGTTGCTAATAATTCTTCTAAGCAAATCTGGATCAGTTATAATTGTGTTTGCTTCTTTCTGAACTTTCGTTTTTACTTTAATGTTTGGAAGCAAATTACTTTTTGAAATAACTAGACTAATTAGTTCTTCAACTTCGGTTTCTTTTTTGGTAGGCTTGATTTGTTTTGCAAAGTCCTGCAAGTCCTGAACAATCTTATTAACATAATCCACGGATTGTTCAATTGCTCTCACGCTTTCTAGAATACTCTCCTTTTGTTCACTATCTGGAAGATCAGATAAGTCTATCTTCGCTAAATACAAGTCATTCATTATAGATTGTAGGGGATTACGGATGTCATGACCAACCATGCCTGCCGTTGCCCCAATTGCAGCCAATCTTTCAGCATCCTTAAGTTGCTCCAGCCTAGCCTTTGCAAGGTCCTCCATTTGGCTTGCATACTCCTCAAGCTGGAAAGCATTTTCTTCAAGTTTTTTTTGTGAAACTTCTAATTGCTGAGTGCGTTCTCTTAGGTCTTCTTCCGATTTCTTACGCTCTGTGATATCTGTAAGAATCGATAAAAAGTGATCTTCTCCATTAAAAGTGATTATTGCCGTTGAAATCAACAGATACCGATGTTCTCCTCTCCTCGTCATGAATACGGATTCATTGCTAGCAATTTTGTGTTGCTTTGACCCACTAATTATTTCCGCTCTGACTTTAGGGTCTATTACTATTCCCAGCTCTGCAGCCGTGTGCCCAATAATTTCATGTTTCTTGAACCCAAACAGGTGCAAGTATGCTTCGTTCGTGTCAACAAATATAGTATTGCTGACTCTTTGGATTAGTATAGGATTAGGATTTGCATTAAATGCCTTGGAAAAGCGTTCTTCACTCTCTTTAAGTGCTTCTTCAGCTTTCTTGCGTTCAGTAATGTCGATTCCATAAACATTCACGTATCCTTCCTGAAGAATCGGCGCAGTATTAAACAAAAAGACGCGTTCTCCTACTTTTTCTTCAAAAACTATCTTGCTGTTAGTAGAAAAAGCCTCAGTTATGTTTGAAAGCCAAGGTTCTTGAATTAGATCGCCTGGCTCTAATTTGATCTGGTAAAGCAAGTTTTGGCTCCCAGGATTAGCATACAAGATAACACCGCTTTTGTCGACACGCAATACGATATTCGGGTTTTCGGACGGAAACTTGGCAAGGCTGATTAACTCCTTCTCCATTTTTTTCCGCACAGTTATATCGCGGAAAACTAGCACAACACCCGAAACGTGTCCGTCTTTATCTTTTATCGGAGCACCACTATCGTCAACGGGAATTTCTTCACCGTTCTTCTTTATTAGAAGTGTATGATTAGCAAGCCCTACAATTGTACCTTCCTTGAGAACTCGGCTAACTGGGTTTTCAACTTCCTTACGGCTGAATTCATTAACTATATTGAAGACTTCTTTAAGCGGCTTTTGTAAAGCTTCATTAAGCTTCCAACCAGTCAACTCTTGTGCAACGCTATTAAGGAAAGTGACATTACCATCCAAATTAGTCGTAATAACCCCATCGCCAATGCTAGACACAGTGGTTATCCACCGCTGTTCACTTCTCTTAAGATCATCTTCGGCTTTTTTACGATGAGTAATGTTCCGTGCAACATGCACACAACCAATTAATTTTTTATTTTCATCCACAAGCGGAGTGGTGCTAACCAAAAAGTCCCCGCCAAGACGATCTTCAAAAACCTCGCTGGAATGCTCCTTGCCATCTCTTAATAGTTGGGCATGGGGACAATAATTCGGCGGAGATGCTGTTCCATGAACGCATTCATAACATTTCAATCCCACAGCATCTTCAGGAGATACCCCTAACTGCTTTGCCATAGCCAAATTAACCCGCACTATTCTAAACTTATTATCCAAGATTGCTATGAAATCAGGAATAGCATCAAAAGTTCGTTCCCAATCGGTCTTCGCATTCCAAAGCTCTTGCTCGGCTTTCTTACGGTGCACTACATCCTCAACTAGAACCCATTTTTTGCCTTGTTTAATCAGCGCTCCAACATGATTGCGAACCACGTCTACAACATCCGTGCCTGAGCAGTTCGATAAACGATAGGTGCAAAGGGCAAGCATCTTGTGCTTGCCGATAATCGAGTTCACGGTCTTTTCATAAGAGGCAAAATTTTGCCAAAGACTCCGTTCAACCCAGAAAGTGTTACCGCTAAGACGTAAACCTTCGAAACCACTTTCCAATGCTTTCTTCTCTTTGTCAACCCAACCCTGTAGGACTCGGTCAGCATCAAACTTTCCACTTTGCAAGTACCAATCGTTATAAGACATTACCTCAAGTTGCCCTTTTCGCAGATAGTCATCTATATTTGAGACTGCTTTGGCAAGTGCTTGTTTGGCTTCTTTAACCTCAAGAGGTGGAGAAGTAACCCACATGCAGAATTCATTGCTGTTGAGACCTTCAGCAAAGTAAGGAACCAAAATGTCGATTAAGTCTTGTTTTGACTCGTAAAATTGACAAAGATGCGTTCCCCATGGTATATCTCCTACAAGATAATTGCCGAATTTGCGAAATTGGTTAGTCGTTCTTGGCGATTCTTCGGGCATACAGTGAAAATTGTTTAATTTAGATAAAAACTTTACACTATTTCGATTGTTTTCTGTTTTTTATTGCTTCTTAGGTGAAAAACTTTGCTTACTTCGATGACGAGCGGTCGGAACCTAATGTTTGATAAAAAATAACGTATAGAAGGACGAATAAATCGCATAAGACTAATATCTCTCAGTAATGATGTTAAATTCAAAAGTGAACTGTAAATGACGTATTGTCCTGAATGCGGCGGAGAAATGCAGTACATGATATCCACCAAACACTACGTGTGCAAAAGCTGCGGGTTATCAGTAACACAGCAGGAAATCAGTGAACTTCGAGAAAAAAACAGGCCGAATGAAGAAACACCTGAAGAAATAAGACAAAACCGCAGAAAAGAGTACTTAAAATGGTATCTAAGTAAAAAGTAAACGCCGTCAAACGCTAAGCTTTTAATCGTTTAATCAGTAAACACTTTAAAACTTAAAACTGGGTTCTTTTATTAACAATGTTAAGCGTGAAAAGCATGGTGGCTGATCTTGAGATAATCTGCGTGGGCAATGAGTTGCTTATAGGTAAGATACATGATACTAACGCTCATTACTTATCTTTTCAAGCAACGCGTTTGGGTGTGAATGTTAAACGTGTAACTGTAATTCAAGACATAACAGAAGAAATCGCTACCACTGTCAAGGAAGCTTTAGCCAGGAAACCGGGGTTTATAATTACCACTGGCGGTTTAGGACCAACCTTTGATGACAAGACCTTGCTGGGCATTGCAGAAGGGTTAAACCGAAAACTAGAATTAAATGAAAAAGCATTGGAAATGATCAAGCAGCGATACAAGGAATTTGCTAAACAGAGAAATCTTCCAGTTGACTTTGAGTTAACAAAGCCAAGGTTAAAGATGGCAATGTTACCTGAAAAAGCTGAACCACTGCATAATCCAGTTGGAACAGCGCCTGGCGTTTTGGTCGATTTGCAAGGAACAATTCTGTTCGCTTTGCCAGGAGTGCCTTTGGAAATGGAGGCAATATTTCAAGAAACGATTGCTCCAATGCTTAAGCAGGCTTCGGGTAAGAATGGATTTTATGAAACAAGCTTGTTCATTGATAGCTTAATGGAATCCGTCTTATCACCGCTAATCGATAAAGTCATGAACGATAACAAGGGCGTTTACGTTAAATCTCATGTTAAAATAGGCTCCGCAAAGCCTCATATCGAAATTCACTTTACCATTGTTGGTCAAAGTGATGACGAGCCGAATGAAAAACTTGAGAAAGCAAAAAGTCAACTTTCAAAATTAATTGAGAAGAGTGGTCTAAAAACAATTAGTAAATAAATTGTGCATAAATTGGAAATAAATATTTTAACTCGTAATTCTTCATTTAAAATAGTTATAAACCCTTATCCGTAAAAGTGTGAGTATGAAAATCATATTCTTTAAAGCTTTGGTGATTGTAGTTCTGTGTTGCTATTGCGCTTTCCTTTTTACCTACTTGTTTAGCGCAGGATTACAATATTACTTATCAATTAACCAATAAACCAGGGGGAAATGTTACTTATCAACTGTATGTTTCAATTCCTGAATCGCTAGTTCAATATTACAGTGGTTTGAATCATCAATTACATTCGGCCAACGATTTTTCTAAGTTCGTTACGCCTTACGCGTTAAAGCCTATAGCTGACAAGTTATGGCAAATATACAATGACCAAGAAGACTACGCTAACGGAGTTTTGATGATTGTTCACCAAATAACATATCAAGAAAATTCTGCTGAAACATACCCTGTTGAAACCATGGCAATGGTGTGGGAAAATGCGACCTATTCTCTGACATTGCCGCTTCAATACTTATTGCCGGCGGATTTAACGTGGTGCTTTTGTATTATGAGTCGCAGGAGCATATGGAGATTGGTGTTCACCTTAACAGTCCTCCGACGGAAATAAGATACACAAACTATTACTATGTAACCTATAACGACACGAGATTACTACATTGGTGAATGCACAGGCGGGGATTGGCAGGAAGGATGGCGAATCGGAGAATGCCCCACTGAATTTATATCTGCATCATCTCAAGTGATCACTTTAGAAAATACGTTGCAAGCATTGCCTTGGACAAGTTTCAGCCAGCTATAATACTATTGACAGTCAAGCACTTTATCGTTAGGAACCACTTTTAATGTGCTAATTGCAGGATAATGATTTCACTCTTAATGGCCAAATTAATCCGACATTGGAAAATCAAAATGTGACTTTGTACGAGCAATTTGATGATTCTAATTGGAGCTCAGATAGGAACAACATCAACACAATCAAATGGCGAATTCACTTATACATAGAACCCTGAATCGCTTGGTGTATACACTTTTTTGGCAAGCTGGTCAGGAAATGACGTATATGCTGGTGCGACAAGTTCAGTAATATACGCTATAGTTGTTCCATGGTATCTGATTGCAATAGCAATTCTTTTCATCGCAGGAGGGATCAGTGCACTGATAATTTACGTAGTGAAAAGGAGAAGAAGGCAACAAACTAATCCATCCATAACAAACACAAATAATGTGACCACCGTCACCGCCTCCTGATGTTCCACCTCCTAACGATTAGTGGATCAAGAACATAAGAGAAAATTACTTTTTAATCATGAAAATTTTTTGCAAGAATAAAGTTAACTGAAAAAAAAGAGAATAGCTTAAAATGATGAGTTAAATAATCCCTATTGATGTGTAACCGACCATGTTCCGCGTAAGAGTTAACAGAATTGAGTCAACCAGAGATTTAGATGGCAACCTTGGAAAAAGAATAGAGTTGCTTGAAGAACGAGAAGTCAACCCGTACGTTCTTAGACCACAATCGGAGGAAGCAAAAATGGCTCAAGACATAATGCAAGCTTTGCAACAGCAAATGCCGTTTCTGCCGCAGAAAACGCAAATGTCCACGCCGAAAATAATTCTGTTTTTAACAGAACAGGAGTACGACGATTTGGGCATAACCTTCGATGTTAACCAAGTTTACGAGGTAGCTTTAGAAAATCAAGGTATTCATTTTAAGAAAGTTTAACAATCTCGTTTCGTAGCTGTTTTAGCGCTGTATGCTTTGGATGAAAAGATAAAACAAACATCATGTTTCTTAATTTAGAGCATATCTCGTCTAATCCAGTCATTTTTCCCTCATCACAATAAAGGGGGATTGCTTCTTCGCCGTCATCCTCATAGTACACGTAAATTGGCGAACCCGATTTTTCGAAATGCACCATTTCAAAATCAAGATTCAAACGTTTAGCAGTTTCTTTTGCAGCTGCTCTAACAGACTCTAACCGTTTGCGTTCTTGAAAACCAGTCGACGCGTACACCATTAATTTCCCAATATTGTTCTTATACATACAATTACTCTCTAAACATATTTGAGGCTAAAAATCCATTTAAAGCAAATTCACAAACAACTAATTACGACAGCACAGAGGTAAGTTAAAGTAAAGTCAAGCAAACGAAAAAAAGCCAATTGTAACCACAAAAAGCAACCACAACGCCTTAAATCTGAACAAAAACTCCCTATTTTTGGTCGAAAATATGGTTTTAGACGACCAAGAATTTGCCCTTTAACTGAGCGAAATACTTAGGTGATTTTAATGCAAGAACATGAATGGCAGCCTCCAGAATGGTGGTTCAGGGAAAAGCGGCCTTCAAACGATAATGAATACTTTGAAAATTTAAGCAGAATAATTTTTCAGGCAGGATTAAACTGGCATGTAATCGATAATAAGTGGTCAACCACAAAAAAGGCTTTTCACAATTTTTCTATCCCGACAGTTGCTCGCTTTAACGATGATGACCTTGAACGTTTACTGAAGGACAAAGGGATTGTACGCAACAGAAGTAAAATCCAAGCAACAATATTAAATGCCCGAAAATTCATGCAAATACACAACGAATACGGCTCTTTTCAGGCTTATATTGACAGCTCGGACAAGTCAAATAATTATGCTAGTGTTGTCCACGAATTGACTAAAACTTTCAAGCATTTGGGTCCTGGTTCAGCAATTCTTTTCTTATTTTCTGTTGGAGAAAAAATAAAATATCAAGTTTAAAAAGCCAGATTAAGCGTTTCTTGGATATAGTTTTAAAATTTATTAGTCTATTATGCCATTGAAGAAGTTATGAAAACGAGGGCTCACATTTTCATAAGCGGTAAAGTTCAAGGCGTTTTCTTCCGGCAAACGACAAGGCGGCAAGCGGAGAATCTTGATGTTAAGGGATGGATTCGAAACTTGCCTGATGGCAGAGTGGAAGCCGTTTTTGAAGGAGAAGAAGAATCTGTCAAGTCAATCGTTGAATTTTGTAAGCATGGGCCTTCAAGAGCAAAAGTGGAAAACGTAGAATTGAAATGGGAAGACAGCATCAACGAATTTCACAATTTTAAGACGCGGTAAATTTCATGCTTTCTTCTTAGGTACCCTAAAATGAGAATCTTTCCCCGCGCTTATGTATTCTCCACCCATTCCTCGTGCTGCAGAAGCAATCTTTGCAAAGTTTTCAGAGCCTAAAAACTGTTTAGGCTTAATAATTATGTAATCGCCCTTTTCTTCGAACGTCAATCTTGCTTCCAAGTCTTCAGGAAATGACATGCGAATATCATCAAGTGAACGTTTCTTTCCGCTATCAGCTACTGCGCGCGGTCCGCTTTCGGCTGCTGCACGCGGGACTGAAGTTGGTGTTTGAGGTACGGGCTGAGTAATTTGGGCGACTGCAAGCGACTTCATCGAAGCTGAAATTGTCCGGAGTTCCTCTGTAGCTTTGCCTAAAACTGAAAGAAGTTCATCAAGTTTACTAATTAACTGATCCATTTTCGCTTTGTCAGCACTCATGTTAACGTTTCCCCTCAAATTCCTAAATACATGTAAGGCGCTTATTAATTATTTGCAAACTCAAATATCAGACCTTGCATTGGAAAGAATTAGTATGTTAGAGGTTGATGGAAGCCAAAAAAGTGGAAGCGGCACACTACTTCGCCTTTCAATGGCAATATCAGCCATAACAGCACAACCATTACACATCTACAACATAAGACAGCGCCGATCACCATCGGGCTTAAAACCGCAACATTTAGAAGCTGTACAAACAGCAGCTAAACTCTGCAAAGCAAAAATTGAAGGGGCAAGCCTTGGCTCAAAAGAACTTTGGTTTGCTCCAAATGAAATAATCGGAGGAAACGTGGAAGCAGAAATCCAAACTGCCGGAAGCATCCCGATGCTGTACCTTGCCACCTTGCCGATTAGCTTATTCTCTAAAAATCCTGTTCGCCTGCACGTGTCTAAAGGCGGGACAGATGTTTCCCATTCACCAACAATTAATTACTTACGCAATATCCTGCTCCCTGTTCTAAAGCAAATGGGTGTTGAAGCAGAAATAACCGTCCAAAAATATGGTTATTATCCAAAAGGGATGGGCGAAGCCACAATGAATGTAACACCGAATCGCAATCTAAAGCCTATTCTGCTTAAAGACTTTGGCAAACTTAAAAGCGTAAACGGGATTTCCGTTTGCACTTTCCTTTCCGATAAAGAAGTAGCTCGCCGTCAAGCAAAAACAGCACAAGATATTCTCCTTCAAAAAGGCTTCAACGCTAACATACAGGTTGTAAACGACCAATCAAACGAATTCCAAAAAGGCAGTTCAATCACATTGTGGGCAGAAACTGAAAAAGGAGTAATCATCGGTGCTGACGCAATAGGTGAGCTCGGAAAAACAAGTGAAACTGTTGGAAAACAAGCTGCATTCAAGCTTCTTGGCGACCTGAGTTTTTCGCCGACAGTTGACGTGTACTTGGCTGATATGCTTATTCCCTACATCTCTTTGGCTAAGGGGAAATCAAGTCTTCTTAACCACAACAATTTCGCAGCATCTTGAAACGAACATTTGGCTCATGGAAAAAATGTTAAGCGTTAAATTTTCAATTCAAAAAGTAAGTAACCTCTTCAAGATAGAAAAAACCAGTTGATTTTATGCCAAGTTCTGTTTGCCTTAAAGTTCCTAAAGCGCATGGAGAAAAAACTTTAGCCTTAGTTAACAAACTTGGACTCATCGACAAGTCTTTGAGCATTAAACGACAAGACACACACTTTATGCATACCCTTAGAGAGGCAACCTCAAGAAAATGAGTGGACAATGCTTAAAGATCAAGTGGTCGATGTACAGTTAACAACCGATGATTTTTTGGAGAAACGAGAAAACGCAAAAACTTTCATGCAAGTCCTCCAAGGGCAGATACCGGCAAATTTGCTTGAAGACTTGCCACGTGCCTTAGACATCATTGGTGACATAGCTATCATTGAAGTTCCGTCTGAATTGAAAATTTACGCAAACCAAATTGGCAAAGCAATCCTGCAAACACATAAAAACGTTAAAACTGTGCTCGCTAAAGCGGGTGCAATAAGTGGAACTTACCGGTTAAGACAATTTACTTTCATCGCTGGAGAAAACAAAACCAACACGGTCCACAAGGAATTCGGCTGCATATACCACATTGATGTTGAAAAAGCATATTTTTCACCGAGACTTTCCAATGAACACCAGCGCGTGGCATCACTGGTTCAAGAAAATGAAACAGTTGTTGACTTGTTTGCTGGAGTTGGGCCTTTCTCGGTGCTTATCGCCAAGAAAAATCCAAAAGTCAAGGTTTACGCGGTGGACATTAATCCCCAAGCAATCGAGTTTTTGAGGGTTAACATTAGGGTTAATAGGGTAGAAAGCAGAGTGCACCCGATTTTAGGCGATGCCCAACATGTTGCAGCGAATAAACTCAGCAGCGTTGCAGACCGCGTCATCATGAACCTGCCAGAAACCGCGTTAGAATATGTTTCCGCTGCCTGTCAATCGCTGAAGCTTTCAGGCGGCGTAATTCATTTTTACACTTTCATCCGAAAGCCTGATTCAATGGATAACCTCAAAAACCGATTTTCTGTTGAGGTTGAAAAAACTGGCAGAAAAGTGGACAAATATCTTCAAGCTAGAAGTGTTCGTGAAACTGCTCCTTTTGAATCGCAGATTGTTTTGGACGTGAAGGTTGTTTAGTCTTCAACAGTAAGTGTTATGGTTACCTTGTTTTCAGGTTTTTTGAGTTTTTCAACAAGTTTTCTTGAAAGATCCTTTGAAGCTTTATCGCAGTGAATTGCTAATGTCCGATCGCAAACGTAATCTGCTTTTTCTGATTACTATATCATTTTTGTCTGTTAAAGTAAGCTTTGACGAGCCAAAAGCGGTAACTTGCTCAATTAAGCCATTCACTTCGATTAGAACTGTTAACTTAACATTCGGCGCCTTGAGAGCTTTCTTAAATTCATCGCTCAAATCTGCCAATGCTTTGTTTGCGGCAACCGCGATTATGCAATCACCTGTTTTTGAAAGATGCTTATCTTTTGTGAGCATCAAAGTAGTTGGATGAGTAGCTTGGATGTTAGGATTTCCGTAAGCTAAAATTTTCTCAGTTTTCTTAGAACTCAACTATTCATTAACCTCGATTGAATCCACTTTGCCGTCGCCGTCAAGATCGAACCCTTGAATGACAACTGCAAAAGTATCTTGCCCCTGATAATTTTGCAATGTTTTTTTCCAGAAATTGGTTAAGGCTAAAACGCAAGCTTTTGTTCCAACAGCTTTGTTTCCTGCTAAAACTATGATGCGTTTGGTTTTTTCCCATGGATTCACTATTTTAGCTACTAATCCTGAAACATCAGATGTGTAAATTCTCATGGTTTTTTGAGATTGCAAACCGCCAAGCAAGAAACCTTGTTCGGAAGATTGCATTATAAATTTAATGGGTAAATAATCGTTTATTTCCTGTGTAAGCAGGTTTGTTCCTGGACCGCCAACAAGGATTAAGTTGTTTTTCTCTTCTTTTTCAGCTTTAACATCAACGTCCAATTTTACCGCGAATTCAGAGGGCATTTTGGCAAATTGCCCTAAGAAAAGCGATAAATGTGCAGCATAATGGCCGTCTCTTGCGCTTGTTTTAAAGGGGCCGTGCGGTAATGGACTGCCAACTACTATTTTACCATCCAGAATGTTTCTTTCTGACAAATTCATCGAAGAATAATTTTAATTGTTCGTCAGTAAAGCGAATGTTTTGTATTTGTTTATAGCCGCCGGAAAATTCTATTCCAAAAGCAGGTGAAACGGTTTTATAGTATTTTGCTGTTGCACCTTTTTTCTTTTCTTCTTTTATCACAGTTATGGCGCCTGATTGTGCTAGCTTTCTAATGTGGTAGTAGACTTTTTGCTCATGGATTCCGAGTTGTTTTGCGATTTCTATGGGGTACATTTCGTCTTTTGATAGCATCGTTAGAATTTTCCAGCTTAGATTACCTAGCATTGATCTTGAGTTTTTGTGGACTCTTTGATTATGCTGATTTCTTTTACTTCTTGGGTGTTGCCATTTTCTTGGAGAAGAAGTTTTTTATCCATCTTGATGTCAGTAGGGTTAAGCGGAAAGTAGTATAAAAAATTTATTTATAATGGTTCAAAAGATTATTGACCTACACCAAGCGTGATTACACAAAAATGAGACCCGACCATTAAAAAAAATTTTATAGCATATGTATTGTTTCTTAATAAAACTTATTAATAAACCAGGGTTATGCATAGAACAACAAGCAATTGGAAAGTGAACTTTGCAATGTGTGGGATTTTCGGTTGCGTCTTAAAGGAAGGAAAAGTAGCACCAATAATACACGCCTCATTAAAACGTCTTGAATATCGAGGTTATGATTCAGTTGGAATATCAACAATACAAGATGGCAAAATATTCACTAAAAAGGATCAGGGCAAAATAGACGAAGTGCACAAAGAGTTAAACCTTGATGATTTGCCTGGAAGCGTTGGAATTGGCCACACGAGATGGGCTACGCATGGTGCACCATTGAAAGTTAATGCACACCCGCACTCAGACTGCAAAAATCAAGTAGTAGTGGTTCACAACGGAATTATCGAGAATTTTGCTGAACTTAAACTTGAGTTGCAAAATCTTGGTCATACATTTGTGTCAAAAACTGACACGGAAATTATTCCGCATTTGATTGAAGAAATTATGAAAAACAATTCTAAATTATCATTAGCTGACGCTGTCCTGGATGCAATTGAACGGCTTGAAGGATCCTATGCTTTAGCAGTGATTTCTACAAAAGAACCAGATAAAATAATTTGTGCCAGAAACGAAAGTCCACTGGTTTTAGGAATCAGTGACAATGGAGTTTATTGTGCATCAGACATTCCAGCTTTCTTGCCGATAACAAACAAAGCAATAACGGTAAACAATGGTGAGCTGATAATTCTTTCTCCACAGGGCTATGAGATTAAGAAGATTTCTGATTCCAGCATAGTGAACCGTGAACCAGAAATTATTGAGTGGACAGCTGAAATGGCTATTAAACAGGGTTATCCGCATTTTATGATTAAAGAAATTCATGAGCAGCCTGCAACCCTTCGAAATACGCTTCGAATGCAAGAGCATTATCTGGATTTAATCTCAACTTTCCTTGATCGTGCAAATGAAGTGTTTATGGTTGCTTGCGGAACAAGTTATCACGCCTGCTTAGCTGCATCATACATGTTCTCTAAACTTGCCTTTCTGCCTTCTTATCCTGTTTATGCTTCCGAATTCATTGAACAATATGGTAAATCAGTAAGTATCGACAGCACTATTTTAGCTGTAAGTCAATCAGGAGAAACGGCTGATACCCTTGCAGCCGTAACCGTTGCCCAGCAACGCGCTGCCACAATTTTAAGCCTTACAAATGTTATTGGTTCCACTTTGACCCGCATCTCAAGAGTGTATATTGGTCAACAGTCAGGTCCAGAGATCGGAGTTGCCGCGACAAAAACCTTCACTTCTCAGCTTTCTGTTTTAGCCCAACTGGCACTTAGATTAGCAAAGAAAAGAGGAAAGATTTCACAGGATGAAATAGATCGCTTGGAAGAAAATCTCGACAAACTCCCTGATATAGTTGATAAAACGATTCTGACTCAAGAGGAAAAAATCAAGCATATCGCCAAGAAATATTGTAATTCAAAGGTTTTCTTCTTTCTAGGAAGGGGAATTAGCTCTGCCACCGCTTTTGAAGGAAGACTAAAACTCATGGAAATCGCATACATCCCATCTATCGCTTTTCCAGCAGGCGAAAGCAAGCACGGTCCAATTAGCCTTGTTGAACCCGAGTTTCCAGTTATCTTCAGTTGTCCAAAGGATGATTCACACAAGACATTGATAGGCAACATTATGGAGATGAAAGCCAGAGGAGCATCAATCATTGCAATTATCGAAGAAGGCGATGAAGAAATCAAGGCGTTGGCAGACGATTGGGTTGAAGTTCCAAAGGGCATACCTCCTGTTTTATCTCCAATCCCGTTCGTAGTTCCCCTGCAACTGCTTGCATATTATGTAGCCTTAGAAAGAAAGCTTGATCCTGATATGCCTCGCAACTTAGCTAAATCCGTCACCGTAAAATAATCTTCTTCTTTTAGTCCCTTTTTCGCGTGTTTAATTATCTTTTGTTCATCAATAATTCTAAAACCCGATAACCCAGTCTTTAAGAAGAATGTTTGTTCATTCCTTTAGAGATGAATGCTTGCTTGATAACTTTTTAGAACCTCTTTTTAACTTCTGATCTTTTCCGCTAAACTAAAAACAAAATAAAAAAAGAAAAACTTGTGGGCAGTGCTTATTCCGTTTAGATCTTCTTAAACAGAGGGCAGCCAACCTGTCTTTGACAGATCTACTTGACCGGTGTATATGCCGCCTGAGAATCCATAGTCAACGACGATGTCTGCTCCACTAATGTAACTTGCTAAATTGCTGTTTAGAAATACGAGCGTCCATGCCTGTTCAGCAGCCTTCGCGTAACGTCCAATAAGTGATATTATGTTTTTTCCCCTGTTCATCGGTCATTCCCTTCAACAACGGAGTTTGAGTGACACCAGGCATGATTGTGTTTAATCTAATGCCTCTTTGAGATAGCTGATAAGCGCGTGCCTTGGTGTATGCAACGAGACATTCTTTGGAAAAATTATATTCTCTAATGTTCTGCTTTGGTCCGCCGATGATTTCAGGATCCTCTTTATGTTCTTCAAGCCATGCAACGGCGCCTTCCCAATCTGGTATGGCAAGAAAAGTTTGCACATTCTGCAGGTTCATCAACCAAGCCAAGCCGCCAAGGGATGAAACTATCGCAATAGCTCCACTGCCATCTGGCATCCGTGGAAGAAGATTTTCAATGATATGTCTGTGTCCAACGAAATTTATTAGAACTATATCAACGCGATTCGGCGATTCGCCAATTCCTACAACATTGAAAATCTTGTCAACCTTTGAAGGCAACTTCGCGATTGCAGCCTCGATTGATTGTTTTTCCTCAAGTCTACATTAATGTACTTAACACCTGAAGTCTTGGTTTCCTGAATATCTAAACCGTACACTTCGGCGTCAAGTTCAACTAATATCTAAGCTGTTTCCTTATCAATTCCAGAGGCGGCATCGACAACCACCACTGTCTGCTTTTCATAACCAAATAAATTCTTCATGTCCATCTTAAATTCCTCAATTCTATCTTTGTCAAAATCTCCAACTTTTCTTATTGAAAAATAATAGGAGATTACAATGTTATTTAAGCTAAGTCGTATATTGCTTTCAAATTTCTGCCTCAAAACAAGCTGAAAGAGGTAACTAATGTTTTGAAATGTTGCATTAAATTGCGGTTTTTTTTAACACAATGTGTTAGAATTTTTCAGAATCTCGAAGAATCATTTCCTCTAGAAAGCAATCTCAGGATACTCTAAATTGCAAAGTCTAACTAATCAGTCAAAAACTAACTGGAAAGCAATCAACAAGAAAAGAGTGGTTTTTCGTACCTAACAAAGGTTCCTAAAGTGCTGTTGCACATTGTGCCAAAATAAATACTTTTCATGCTATAATGTCAATTAGAATTGCTTATATGCCTTATTTTGTGGCAAAAATCCAAACTGCCTTATAATCTAACCTTAAATATCCATCAGGCTGCATACATTCATTTTTGTGCTAAAAACACAGTAAAAATAGGAGATAGGATGATGAGTGAAAAACTTGAAGATCCAAAGAGTTTCGATGGGATTCACAGGTGTGTTTGCGGTTTTTGCAGTACTGGTTCCTGTCAACTTGTTGAGACTGTTGAGAATGGAAAAATCACAAAGGTCGAGCCTGATTGGGAAAGCCCGTTCAATCCGGGCCCCTATTGTGTAAAATGGAAGTACAGTTTAGAATACATTTACAACAAGGACAGACCGATGTATCCAATAAAAAGAATAGGCAAACGTGGAGAAGGCAAATGGCAAAGAATATCATGGGAACAAGCGACCGAAGAAATATCCACAAAAGTGAAAGAAATCAAGGAAAAGTACGGTGGAGAATCAATTTGCGGCTTTAGCGGCACCGGGCGAAGCTGCGAATCTGGGTCTTGGACAGGCTGCTTTCTTTATCATGATGGGTAGCCCAAACTTTGGTTCCGCTGCTGCTCAGACATGAGCCGGACCCACGATCCAAGCCTTAGGAGTAGGCTATGGCGTGGGATTAACGTATGCAAACATAATTCCTGGTAAGACTAAGGGTATCTTTGCATCTGGTACGAACCCAAGAGAGTCTTGGACGTATTCGTGGCCTGGGTTTGTTGCAGGTGTAGATGCTGGCGTAAAAATGCTCACTGTTGATCCAAGATTTACTGAGACTGGTAGACTTTCAGAAGTTTGGTTAGCAATTAGGCCTGGAACTGATACTGCGCTGAATATGGCTATGTTGAACGTTCTCATTGAGGAGGACTTGTATGATCATGATTTTGTGGAGAAATGGTGTTTTGGATTTGATAAGCTCAAAGAGCGCGTTAAGCAGTATACGCCTGAGAAGGCTGCGGAAATTACTTGGATTCCAGCTGAAAAGATAAAAGAAGCTGCCCGATTTATAGCGAAAAATCATCCATGCGATTTTCCATTCGGCTACGCAATCGAATCAGCAGGCAGGAACTCTTTGAGCAACATCCGATCAAAATATATGTTACCTGCGTTAACAGGCAACATTGACGTAGAAGGCGGCGAATATCTGCATGCAAAACCCAAATTCCACTCAGGTACTGAGATGCATACTGATGTCATAAACGCTTGTGACATGTCAATGATGTCAAACCAGATAGGAGCGGACAAGTATAAGATGCTGGCTTATCCTGGCGCAGGTGCAATTATTGCTGCAGGAATGGATAAAGGATACTGGAAGGGAGTTCCATCCGCTGGGCCAATAGGTCCAAACTTCCCTAGCACGATAGATACGATTTTAACGGGAAAACCATACCCCATTAAAGCTATGCTTTCCGGTGAAGTAGGTCCCATGAGAGGCTATCCGAACACCAAGAAAGTTTACGAGGCTTTAAAGAAACTTGACCTCTTTGTTTACGTAGAATGCGCTTCCATGACTCCAGAGGCTATGATAGCAGATTACGTGCTGCCCGGTACCAGTCAATTTGAGAGGCCATCTGGGTACGCAACCTGTTCATGTCAAGGCCAGATTGAGTTTGAGATTGCAGGCGACCGCGCACTACCCCAGAAAATACCTGGACTTTGGGATCTAAAAGACGACAGCATCATATTCAGAGACCTAGCTGTCGCCGTTGTCGGTAAACAAAGAGTTGATGAAGTTTGGCATTGGAAGACTCTAGAGGAATTTCAAGCTTGGTTCTACGAGCCCGCTGGTTGGACACGAAAGCAAGTTATTGAAGAATGGAAGGGTGTTCCGCCCTATGAGCCAAGGTTCAAGAAATACGAAGAGATCGATCCAGAGACTGGGCTGGTTAGAGGCTTTGGTACCCCTGAGGGCAAAGTTGCGTTCTACTCAACCATCTTAGAAGAACTTGGGTACAATCCGTTGCCGTACTATGTGGAATGTGCATGGACACCGATCAGTGCACCAGACATTGCAAAAGACTATCCGCTGATTATGTGCAGTGGAGCCAGATTCCAAGAAGCGCAGCATGGTGAACATCGACATCTCACGTTAATGCGTCATTTACGTCCGGTTCCACGTGTAAAGATGCATCCACTTACAGCACGGAATATGGGTATCGGAGATGGCGAATGGGTTTACATTGAAACACCGCTTGGCAGATGCAGACAGACAGTACGTTATGATTTTGGTGTTAACCCCAAGATAATCGACCCAGAACACGGCTGGTGGCGTCCTGAGTTGCCGGCTGAGGAACCAACGCTTTATGGATGGGCAGACTGGAACATTAACGTTACAGTGCCTGACGGCCCAGAGCATCTTAGCCCTGAACTTGGTGCATGGTGCTTCAAGGCTAATCTTGCAAAAGTATACTCAGCCAACATCGGGCCCATGGGACCTTAAGAAGAAAACCTCAATACTCTTTTTTTATTTTTTTGTTTAGTTGCTTATTTATCGTTAATGTGAAAAAACGGACATTTGTTTTCTTGTTTTCCTTTTAAAATGTTTTCTGATTTGTGATTTTTCAGATAAAGGTTCAAAATATATTGTTGCACATTGTGCCAAAAACTCTGTTCATTATGTGATAATGTCATTGACAATTGTTGAAATGTCTTATTTTGTGGCAAAAGCTGAAACTGACTTATAATTTAACCTTAAATACACATCAGACCGCATATATTTAATTTCGTGTCAAAAACAATTAAAAATTAGGAGAGAAAAAAATTGAGAACAGGAATAAATGTACCTAGAAGGTTCACTAACCCTTCTTTAGCAACGAAAGAAGAATTAATGTCAATCCATGAAGCCGCAATGTTTCTGCTGGAAAGAATTGGAGTAGGAGGCGTTACTCCTAAGCTTTGCAAAGTCTATAAGGATTTAGGTTGCACTGTTGACGAGAAGAAAGGAATTGCTAAGATGTCTCAGGGTCTTGCAGTAGAAGCCGTAAATGCAATACCAAGTGAGCAGATTTTGCCAGGTAGGACGCCCCAGAATGACTGTTTCTTATCCGCTGGAAGCAACAGAACTCTTGCAGGCGGTTTTGGGATTATGGCTCTCTATGGTAAATGGAATCCGGCTACGCGACTTTTTGAATTCAGAGACTGTGTTGACGCTGACAACTGGAGAGAGCAGAAAATTGTTGAGTACTTCCCAGAGTTCGATATGACGAGCCCAATTTTCCTGCCTATGGATTTGGCTGAGGCTGGTTTGCCAGTGGATACTCATGATCTTAACAGCACTATTCAATGTACTACCAAGCATATTTGGCATATTGATGCAATTGATCATATTGAATGCTATACTGATTTAGCTGCTGAGGTTCTTGGAGGATTTGATGAGCTTGCGAAGAGACCGTTCATAACTAACCATGGAGACACTCCAGGCTTAGTTTATGGACAAAAGACTTGCGACAGAATGACTGGTACGTTGGAAGGCTGGAAGAATAACAGGCCTCTGCTTATAGATTTCACTGACGTGTGCATACCTGGTTTCCAAGGTCCCATTAGCTTAACGGGCGCCTACTCAGTGACTGTGGCTTCATCTATAGGAATGGCGGTAAGTTTAGGTTTGGGAATGGGCGGAGTCGCAAAAGGCCATATCCCCGTCATGACCTATGATCTGGTGATGCCCATGGAGCCGTACACGCAAATGCTAGCAGCATGTGGTGATCAATTCGGTAAAGCGCTATCTCTTCATGTGAACTTCTGGCACCGCAACTACAGTTTGCCAAAAGCAACAATGTGGCCTGGACAAAGCATAGGAGGTTACAGTGGCGGTTCAGACACACAAAATGGCCTAATGAGTTACAATCTGTTTAACGCCCTCCAAAGCGCTACTGATCAGACAGGATGTTGGAGTTCCACCGTAGGTCCGAATGGAATCAATCCATGGGGCTATGCTGTGACAGCTGAAATGCTTCGAATGATGACATGGTATTTCAAGGACTTAGACTTTTCATCCGGCGCATACATGAAAGATGTATGGCTCACGAAGACCCCAAGAGGAGACTTCATGAAGGAAAAATACACTTTGCAAAACATGGTAGATACTGGCTTCTATCCTATGCGTCATGGTTATGGCTTATGGGAAACGAGGCAATATCTTCGGTGGATTGAAGACAAGCTTACCATGGATGATCGCGCTTTCGCCCTGACTAACAAGATCGTAAAGGAATTTCCAAATCCATTACCACCAAAAGACGTAGCTGACAAAATGAATGAAATTATTGCTAAGTATGATAAGATGTACCAAATAGGCGGCTACACGGCAGACAAAACAGGAACGGGCGCCAGATTCTAAAGGAGACAAAAGAAGGGAATTTTTATGGTGACTAAGGCTGAAGTTCTTGAGCATTTGGCTAAGGCTATCATTGATTATAATGAGGATGAGGCTGTTGCAGCGGCTAAAGAGGCTGTTGAGAACAAGCTGGAGATTATGGACGCTATCGAGAAAGGCTTATCCGTTGGCATCAAAGAAGTTGGTGACCGCTTTGGCCGCTTCGAATACCCACTACCCTACGTGATTATGGCTGCTAATGCGATGACTGCTGCAGTTAATTATCTCAAGGAAAAGTATCCCAAAGATAAGCTGCCAAAGGCAAAAGGCATAGTTGTTATTGGTACAGCGTTTGGTGATATTCACAGTATTGGTAAGAACTTGATTGCTGATATGTTGCGTACTGATGGCTTTGATGTTTATGATTTAGGTGAAGAGATTCCAACTGAGGATTATGTGAAGAAGGCTGAAGAGGTCCATGCTGATATTGTTGCTATGGGTGCGTTGATGACTAGCAGTATGTCTTATCAGAGAGCACTCGTTGATACGCTTGTTGAGCGTGGGTTGCGTAAGAAGTATAAGGTTCTTGTTGGCGGTACTCCGATGACTGATGATTTCTGCAAGCGGATTAAGGCTGATACTTGGGGTGCAGACTGCGGTGACGCCATTAAGAAGGCACGAATGCTCGTAGGCAAAACCTAAATAAGCAATAAAACTAAGACAGAGACTTCTGTCTTTTTCTTTTTTATTTATAGTCTTGGCTGGTTATCTCAATTAAAACTTTGTTTTAGGTAAGTCGTTATTTTTGGTTTAGTCTCGATGTCAAACGAAAAGACTTAAAGCCGCTTTGGTGAATACTACATTGGGTGAATAAGCTTTTGGGCAAGCAAGATACGTTAGATAAGAAGCTACTGGAAAACCTGCAAGTTTTGTTTGCTCTAATGGCGTTATGTGGTAAAAGTGACAGAGAGATTGCCCGGATTTTGGAGATTAGTAATACCACATTGTCTAGGAGGAGAAGGAAGCTGGAGCAGGATGGTTACATAAAAGAGTATACTATAATTCCTGATTTGCATAAAATGGGATTAGAGGTTATAGTGTTTTCTTTTTCATCTACTACTGATGTTGTGACACCAGTGCAATCTAAAGAGGCTCATGATTTAATTCAGAAATATCCCGAAATTCTGTGCATACTACAAGATCAAGGTTTAGAAGGTACAAACTGGCTTGGCATAACTGTGCACAAGAACTATGATGGTTTCATAGACCTGTCTAAAAAAGTGCAAAACGAATTACTATCCCTTCATCAACCACCGCACATCGAAACTCACACTTTCATGTTTCATACGGATAAGATGTTTCCAAAACCATTCTCGTTCAGAAACATGGAATCATTGTTTCAATCTGTCAAACCATTGCATGGCGTCAAAAACAAGCGGGATGGCAAGACAATCAACCCCATTGATGCATAGAATTACTCAGACAACGTAATGCTTAAAATAAGAAAAACCAAAACTTTCCAGAATTTTTTAAAGTAATAGAACTTCAATTTTTTAATTCGGCACACTATGTGAAATAAAAAAATTTAAAGCTTTATGTTGAATAATGCATTGGTATGAATAAGTTTTTGAGCACGCACGATACGTTAGATAGAAAAGCCTTGGAAAACCTGAAAGTTCTATTTGCCTTAATGGCGCTAGGCGGTAAAAGCGATAGAGAAATTGCTAGAATTTTAGGAATTAGTAACACGACATTGTCTAGGAGGAGAAGGAAGCTGGAGCAGGATGGTTACATAAAAGAGTACACTATAATCCCTAACTTGTACAAAATGGGGCTAGATGTTATCGTATTTACATTTGCCTCAACTACTGAAGTGATAACACCAGAACAAACTAGCAAAGTTCGTGAATTAATGCAGAGACATCCTGAAGTGCTTTGCGCTATAGAGGATCAAGGCTTAGAATCAACGAACTGGGTCATGATATCTGTGCATAAGAACTATGATGGTTTCGTAGAATTGTCTAAGGAAGTGCAAAAAGAAACACTGTTATTACCTCAGCGACCACATGTGGAAACACGTAGCGTTATGTTCCGCACAGGCAATAAGTTTCCAAGGCCGTTCTCATTGCGAAGCTTGAATGCTTTATTCCAACCTGAAATTTCAACTCGAAAACCCCTTAAATCCCGTTCTTAAAAACGCTGACGAGATAATAGTTTCTACTAATGGCTAAATTGGCGAATAGTGAGTCTTTTGTGCATAACGCCAAATATTACTATTTTTAGTAATTTGCTTAGTGTGACAGTTCAAGCATTAAGCTGAACTTTGCTTTACAATTCCGCTTTGAATTTCTGTTCTATCTTCTGTTTCTTTTAATCGGAGGAACGTTAAAGCGACTTGCACAATGTGTTAAAAAATGTTGTATTAATGCAATTAAATTGATATTGATTAAATTTATATTCGTGTTTTGTAGCAAAACCCAAAAACGGTTTACGACTTAACTTAAATATCCATAAGGATGCAAATAGACTGCGCGTCATTCTAAAGACGCGCTATTCACCTCTAGGTGGTGGCCACAGGAAAGCCAAACTCCCAACCTGTAGCCACCATCTGGCAGGTTGTCAATTTTGCGATTTTTATTATTATTAAGAAAAATATGCATATTTAAAGATGGCTTTAGAGGCCTCTAATACAAATAATACGTAAACTCTACCGTAATACTTCAATAATAACCAAAGAAGAACCCTCCACATTGTGTTAGAAAATTGTTCTGAATGCAACTTAATCGGCAGAGATTAAATCTATTATCTAGTTTTGTGGCAAAACCCGTAACTTGCTTGCAATTTAACTTAAATATCCTACACGTTACCATAACGATGCGGTCGTCGGTACCTCGCGACCGTCGTCAGTTTGTTATGAGTGCTTCTAAATATTCTGATCGATTACTTTTTTTTTTTACCACTTTCTGCTAAATTGCCGATTTTTTTGGGTAATCAAAAAACGTTCACTTTAAACGTGTACTTTTTAATGGTTTCCAATATTGCCTTTTCTATGCACAAACGATTCGATGAAAATCAAAAAAAGACGGATACCACATTGTGCTAAAAATGATGCTTTAATGCAATTATGTAAATGATGATTGGGTGAAATTTCTTTTTTTGTTGCGAAACTCAAAGTCAGCTTATAATTTAATTTAAATATCCACAGAGCAATTGATAATAAAAAAGTAAAACTGAAAGAGTAAAAATCAAGGACAGATTGTCTCATCCAACAACGGTAAACGAGGGCTCGGCATCAAGCTATCACGGCATCCCCAAGCACTACGCAGTCCATGAGAATTTAATGTGAAATACAGGCAAGATAGGCGAACGATGCTTCGTACAGAATAACAAAATTTATTCACCTTTAGGTAGATGGCTATAGGAAAGTTAATCCCTCTTTCCTATAGCCTTGGTAGTGGCTACAGGTAGATACTAACGTATCTCCTAATTTCCTGCAGCCACTAGCTGTTGTGTTGTCAATTTCTTAAGTTAAGGACTCAATATCTATGGGTGTGAATTAGGTTTTTTTAGCGCTTTCATCTTTTGTTTAATAGTTCAACGGAAAGATCCAAGAATAGTGTTGTTGAATTGTGTTTAGTACTTGTTTTGTTTTGCAATGCAAACCAGAAAAAAGGAAATTGCACATTGTATCAAAATTTTATTCATAATGCGACAAGTGTCCCTGCTATTTTATGATAATTCCTATTTTTGTAGCAAAAGCAAAAAACGGTTATAATTCAACTTTAAATAGTAATCAGACCGCATATGTTAAGGCTTGTGTTGAAAGCACAATAAAAATGGGTTAAAGAGAAAATAGGAGATAGAATGATGAGTGAAAAACTTGAAGATCCAAAGAGTTTCGATGGGATTCATAGATGCGTTTGCGGTTTTTGCAGTACTGGTTCCTGCCAACTTGTCGAGACGGTTGAGAACGGAAAAATCACAAAGATTGAGCCTGATTGGGATAGTCCATTTAATCCTGGTCCTTATTGTCAGAAGTGGAAGTATGGTGTTGAGTACATTTATCATAAGGATAGGCCAATGTACCCGATGAAGCGTATAGGCAAGCGTGGCGAAGGCAAATGGCAGAAAATATCTTGGGAACAAGCAATTAGTGAAATATCTGATAAACTAAAAGAAATCATAGCAAAGAATGGCGGCGAATCCGTATGCGGATTCCACGGCACAGGTCGAGCCGCAAACCTTGCTTTGGGACTGTATCAACTCTGTATGTTGATAGGCTCCCCAAACTGGGGTTCTGCTGCAGCTACCACATGAGCTGGACCCACGTACCAAGCCTTAGGATTAGGCTACGGCGTGGGATTAACGTATGCAATGATAACTCCCGGTAAAACAAAGGGTATCTTTACAACTGGCACAAACCCAAGTGAATCTTGGACGTATTCTTGGCCAGGATTTGTTGCAGGAATAGAGGCTGGCGTAAAAATGCTCAATGTCGATCCAAAATATACGGAAACAACTAGACTTTCTGAAATGTGGTTGGCGATTAGGCCTGGAACTGACACTGCACTAAATATGGCTATGATAAACGTGATCATCGAAGAAGACTTGTACGATCATGATTTCGTGGAGAAGTGGACTTTTGGATTTGACAAGCTCAAAGAAAGAGCCAAGCAGTATACTCCTGAGAAAGCTGCGGAAATAACTTGGATTCCTGCCGAGAGAATCAGAGAGGCAGCTAGGTGGGTAGTGAAAAACAGTCCATGCACTTTCCCATTCGGTTATGCAATCGAATCGGCAGGCAGGAACTCATTAAACAACGTTCGATCAAAATATATGCTGCCCGCGTTAACAGGCAACATAGACATAGAAGGCGGAGAATATCTGCACCAAAAACCCAAGTTCTATTCGGGTGCTGAAGCCGCTGCAGATTGTGCTAATGAAACTGATATGGGCATAATGGAGAAACAGATAGGGTCGGACAAGTATAAGATGCTAACGATGCCAGGTGGTGCAGCGCTTGTTGAGGCAGGAATGGACAAAGGCTATTGGAAGGGTGGTCCACATACCGGACCAATTGCTCCAAATTGGCCTGCAACGATAGAGGCAATTTTGACGGAAAAACCTTACCCTGTTAAGGCGATGTTGGCTGGTGAAATAGGTCCAATGCGAGGTTATCCGAACACTAAGAAGATTTATGAAGCTCTTAAGAAGCTTGAACTGTTCGTTTATGTGGAATGCGCTTCGATGACACCTGAGGCCATGTTAGCAGATTATGTGCTGCCTGGTACTAGTCAATTCGAGAGACCTTCTGGATATGCAACCATTTCATGTCAAGGATCAATCGAGTTTGAGATTGCAGGCGATCGTGCAGTAGCTCAAAAGATACCGGGATTGTGGGACTTAGAAGACGACGCGGTAATATTCCGACACATTGCTGCTAAAATGTTGGGTAACGAAAAAATCGATAGAGTTTGGAAATGGAAGACTTTAGAGCAGTTCCAAGATTGGTTCTATGAGCCAGTAGGCTGGACACGTAAGCAAGTTATAGGCGAATGGAAAGGTGTACCACCATGGAACCCCACGTTCAAGAAGTACGAGCAAATTGATCCAACCACTGGATTGATTAGAGGCTTCGGAACCCCTGAAGGCAAAGTTGTATTCTACTCAACGATTCTGGAGGACTTTGGGTTTGATCCTCTGCCGTACTATGTGGAGTGCGCTTGGACTCCGGTAAGTGCGCCTGATATTGCAAAAGATTATCCGTTGATTATGTGCAGTGGAGCCAGATTCCAAGAAGCACAGCATGGCGAACATCGACATTTAACATTGATGCGTCATTTGCGTCCGTTTCCACGTGTAAAAATGCATCCACTGACGGCTCGTAACATGGGCATTGGCGATGGCGAATGGATTTACATTGAGACGCCGCTTGGCAGATGCATGCAGACAGTACGTTACGACTTCGGAGTAAATCCAAAAATCGTTTCACCCGAGCATGGCTGGTGGCGTCCTGAATTACCAGCTGAGGAACCAACACTTTATGGATGGGCAGACTGGAACATCAACGTTACAGTGCCAGATAGTCCAGAGCAGCTTAGTCCTGAACTTGGAGCTTGGTGCTTCAAAGTTAATCTTGCAAAAGTGTACTCAGCCAACATCGGACCTATTGGACCATAAAAAACAACTACACTCCCCTTTTTATTTTCTTAATTTTTGTATGTCGCTTAGAAGCCGAATGTGTTTATATACTGAAAACGCCTGGTGTTACGCAAGACTTTTTTCCTGAAGACTTCTTTCACTAATCGCGTCTTACTGCTTTTCTCGTTAAAAGCCAAAAAAAATTTTGCACAATGTATTAAAAAACGTCTCATAATGAAGCAATCTTGATGGTTATTTCTGTGGGCAGACAAGTTTTGTAGCAGAAGAAGAGAATCGCTTATGATTTAAGTTAAATACCTAACAAGGCGACTTAGACTTACAGATTCAAATAAATAACGGGAGATTGAAAAGAAAAATGAGAACTGGAACAAATATACCTAAGAGATTTTCTCCGCCTATAGCGACGAGAGAAGAACTAATGTCAATACATCAAGCCGCAGTTTATCTATTAGAAAGAGTTGGGGTTGGAGGTCTCACACCTAAGCTTCAAAAAATCTACAAAGACATAGGTTGCACCGTTGTTGATGAGAAGAAGGGAATCGTAAAAATTCCTGAAGCTATTGCAGTCGAAGGCATAGACGCAGTGCCGAGCAACTTGGTTCTGCCAGGTAGGGCTCCTAAAGAAGACTGCTTTATGCAAGCAGGAAGCAACAATGTCTTTGTTGGAGCTTTCGGCATAATGGCCCTTTATGCAAAATGGAATCCTGATACACGACTATTTGAATTCCGAGATGGAGTAGATGCTGACAACTGGAAAGAGCAAAAAGTTGTTGAGTACTTCCCCGAGTATGACATGACTAGCCCCATATACTTACCTATGGATTTGGCTGAGGCTGGTTTGCCAGTGGATACTCATGATCTCAACAGTACTATTCAATGCACTACAAAGCATATTTGGCATATTGACGCAATTGATCATATTGAATGTTACACTGATTTAGCCGCTGAGGTTCTCGGAGGATTTGATGAGCTTGCGAAGAGACCATTCATAACTAACCATGGAGACACACCAGGTCTAGTTTACGGCCAAAAAACAAGTGACAGAATGAGCGGAACTTTAGAAGGCTGGGCGAAGAGCAGACCTCTGCTTATAGACTACACAGATGTTTGCATACCTGGATTCCAAGGTCCATGCAGCTTAACGGGAGCTTACGCAGTTACTGTTGCCGCAGCTTTATCGATGTCAGTAGGTTTAAGTTTGGGATTGAACGGAGTTGGGAAAGGCCATGTCCCAGTTATGACTTACGATCTGGTCATGCCTATGGACCCATACACTCAGCAATTAGCAACCACTGAAGAAATATTTAGTAAGGCACTTGCTATTCACGTGAACTTCTGGCACCGCAATTACAGTCGACCAAAAGCTACGATGTGGCCTGGCCAAGCCGTAGGATCGGTTGGCGCTGGTGGTTCTGATACGCAAAACGGCATGATGAGTTGGCATTTGCTTAATGCATTCCAAAACGGTACTGATCAGACAGGAGAATGGTCCACAACCGTAGGTCCAAACGGAATCAACATGATGGGTTATGCTATATGCGCTGAAATGATTAGAATAATGAAGTGGTATTTCAGGGACGTTGACTTTTCAGCCAAGAGTTACCAACCTGAAGGGTGGCTTAATAAGGGTCCCAGAGGCGACTTCATGAAGGACAAGGATACAGTGAAAAATATGATGGAATTAATGTTCGCTCCGATGCGTCACGGTTACGGTTTGTGGGAAGTTAGACAATATCTACGATGGATCGAGGACAAGAAATGCATGGATGATCGTGCAAACGCTTTAACCCAGAAGATCATTAAAGACTTCCCTGCTCCACTGCCACCAAAAGAAGTAGCAGACAGAATGAATGCAATCATAGCCAGATACGATAAAATGTACCAGATCGGCGGCTACACAATAGACAAATCAGGCACAGGCGCAAGATTCTAAGGAGACAAAAAAGAAGGAATCATATATGGTAACTAAAGCTGAAGTACTTGAACACCTCGCTAAAGCAATCATTGACTATGATGAGGAAAAGGCTGTTGCAGCGGCAAAAGAAGCTGTTGAGAACAAGCTGGAGATTATGGATGCTATCGAGAAAGGCTTATCTGTTGGCATCAAAGAGGTTGGTGACCGTTTTGGCCGCTTTGAATATCCTCTACCCTACGTGATTATGGCTGCTAACGCGATGACTGCTGCAGTTAACTATCTCAAAGAAAAGTATCCCAAAGACAAGCTGCCAAAGGCAAAAGGCATAGTCGTAATTGGCACGGCTTTCGGTGACATCCACAGCATCGGCAAGAACTTGATTGCTGACATGTTGCGTACCGATGGCTTTGACGTTTATGACTTAGGTGAAGAGATTCCAACCGAGGACTATGTGAAGAAGGCTGAAGAGGTTCATGCTGATATTGTTGCTATGGGTGCGTTGATGACTAGCAGTATGTCGTATCAGAGAGCATTAGTAGATACGCTTGTTGAGCGTGGGTTGCGTAAGAAGTATAAGGTGCTTGTTGGCGGTACTCCGATGACTGATGATTTCTGCAAGCGGATTAAGGCTGATACTTGGGGTGCAGACTGCGGCGACGCAATCAAAAAAGCACGAATGCTCGTAGGCAAAACTTAAATAAACTGCAAAACCGAAAAACAAAAATATCTATCCTCTTTTTCTTTTCTCTGTATAAAATCTAAAATTTAAAATGAAAGGTGGAAAATGTTATGTCTTATGAAGATAAGTTGATGAATTTCGCGTATAAGTTGTATTCTAAGCTTGCTGATGATCCTGCTATTATTGATGCGTGTAAGGATCAGGAGAATGACATGATTGTTGAGTTGAGTATTGGTGATGTTCCTGATGTTGTTTGGCAGATTGGTTCGAAGGGTAAGAAGTGGGTTGTGAATAAGGGTAGTGTTGATGAGGCTAATGCGGCTATTCAGTATCTTAAGCTTAAATACCTAAATGATTGGTGGTCTGGTAAGATGGGTGCTGACGCGTTGTTTTCGCAAGGAGCCATGTCACTGTTGTCGGGTGACCTGGGTGATCTGGGTTTCATGGCGCCAGTTGAAGAGCCATTAAAGAAGGTTTATCAGCAGATTAAAGGCGAGTTTCCAGGTCTACCAGAGTAGACTGCCAAGACGTCTTAAGAAATCCAAGCAAAAAAATCCCTTTTCTTCTTCCGTTAATAAGCAGATTATTCTTTATGTCTCATGATAACTATATGGAAACTCATCAAGCGGAAGAGCGGAAAAAGGTTAAGAGTTAGTATTTTGTTGCGTTTTAAGCCAATATTTTTGCATGAAATTACTATTTTATTATTAGACATGCAAAATAAGAAAACTTAAAACTGTCAGCAGTGTATTTCACTCTATGAGTAATTCCAACAAAGAGGGTGCGTTGGACAAGAAGACTCAGGAAAAACTGAAAGTCTTGTTCGCTCTGATGGCGCTAGGTGGCAAAAGCGATAGGGAAATTGCAAAAACTCTTGGAATAAATAATACGACATTGTCCAGGAGAAGGAGAAAGCTGGAGCAGGAAGGTTACATAAAAGAATACACTGTAATTCCTGATTTCCACAAATTAGGCTTAAACGTTATCGTATTTACATTCGCCTCAACGCCTGAGACAGTAAATGCAGCTCATCCTTCTGAATTTCGTGCATTAATGAAAAAACACCCTCAGGTATTATGCGTTCTTGAAGATCTAGGTTTATCGGGAAATAACTGGTTTGTAATATCAGTGCACAAGAGTTACGACGATTATATCGAATTGTTTAATGAAGTACAAAAAGAATCGATGGTAATGCAACACCGACCAAGAAACTTTAACACCCACGCTGTCATGTTTCATACGGGCAAGTCCGCCCCAATGCCGTTTTCGCTGCGAAACTTGGAAGCCCTTTTTGACCTCTCAAAACAATCAAATCCCAATAAAAATACAAGCGATCACACATCAAAAGTACCCGTTGACGTGTCTTAATCGACACGAAGCAGCATTGTTACTTACTCCACGCTACTTTCATTTTTAGCAGTTTTCACCTGGGCAGTTTAAGCCAAAATAATAAGGAACTTAAAAGATTGATTGCACATTGTGCCAAAAAAAAAGTTGAAATGCAACAATATTTGTTATCAATGGGCTAATTATTTCCGTTTTGTGTCGAAAGCTGAAATTGCTTTATGATTTAACTTAATTATCTATCAGAACGCATATATTAGCAACCCGTGATAAAAAAAATGAATGCAAAAAACAATTCTAAAAAATGCAACATCAAAACTAACATTGCCTTGGTAGAATCTGAATGTTCTGATCTATGCGAGCTAACATAGCTATTGAATGAACAAAACGCTGCACGGGAATAGAAATAATTAAAAGATAAAAGAAAAGAATAAGCAAGCAAGGTGAAAAAAATATGGGACATTTATTGTGGGAAGTTTTAGAAAGAACCCGAACGGGTCCAATAATGAAAGAAGACGAATTTGAAAACACGTATTTTCCAACAATCCTCAAGAAACTAGTGCAAGACTACAAGATTAAATTTGACGGCGAACCAATTATGTCGGATGCAGCAATGGCTGATGCTATTTTTGAAGCCGGCATACAATTGTTGGTTCAATGCGGTTTGTATTGCAAAGACACTAAGCACCTCGTCAAGTTCACTGAAAATGAACTTAAAGAAGTTGTTAAGACAAGAAAGCATGAGGTTGAGTGGGGAACAGGCAGAGATATACTAAGAATGCACATTAGAGCTCCTGAAGATAAGCAGCATCCATACTGTTTGAATGCTGGCGGTTGGATGGGCAGTGACGTAGGACAATGGAGAGATGCTGTTTATCTTATGGCTCGCGAACCGACGACGGACGGGATGATACCCGCGATTATTGAGGCGTCTTTTGGTCAGAAACCGACAGGAGGAACGCCTACTGAAACCCTGATGGTTCACACTGAATGTGAACTGATGACTGCTGCGGCGCGTGCTGCTGGAAGACCTGGCATGTTACTTGGTTTTCCCGAGACTGCAACGAGCATGGTTGCTTTGATGCAAGCTTTTGACCCTGGCTACTACACACCTAGGAACTGCATGATGCCAGTACACATACTGCAAGACATGAGAATAGTCATTGATAGAATTAATCTTGCCTACTTTGCTATGCAGCATGGAATTGTTCCATGGCAGAGTTCCAGTCCTACATTGTACGCGTATATTAGTGGTCCAGAAGAATCAGTACTTGAATCTATGGCTCACTCTATAGGTCAGATGGCTTATGCTGATGGCTCATTCACTCAGGCTATGAGCAACACCATTGATAATCAATACATAGGTGCGGATGTCTTTTGGAGTAATTCAGCGGTAGGTTTAGCTGCAGAAAGAAACATAAAAGCTCCATGGCTTACTAGCGGAATTGGTCTAAATCAACCTATGAATGAAGTTGACTGGTATGGAACAGCGGCGGCAGTTATGACTTGTTGTGTAGCTGGGATAGAAGGAATGTGGATGGTAGGCACTTTCCCTGCGATAAGCGCAAGGTTTGGCAGTGAATTCACAAGAGCAGCGGCTGGAACAAAAGTAAGTGAAGGCAACAAGCTCATAAAAGAGTGGATCAAGAAATTTGAACCAGCTATGAAGGCTTTTGACTTTGGTCAGCTATCACATAACCTTTATGAATACTATGACCAGGAAACTTTGAAACCAAGGAAGGAATTAGTGGACCACTATAACCGATTTACAAAAGAGTTCAAAGATATGGGTTTTGATTACCCAACATGGGGATAAACTCAAAACCCCCCAATTTTTTAATTTAGCCATTTTAGAGTTTTGAAATAAGATGCATAATACGAGAAAAGCAAAATTTTTCTAGTCAAGTAATTTTCTAAGCAAAAACACTTTGAAAAAGCATGCATTAGAACAATTTAGTTGCTATGACAACCGGCTGAAAGTTTCAAGCGGTTAAATACCTGCAATACAAGCAGAATAGCGACGATAAAGTTATATCTCAGACAAACCCTCATTAGAAAGACAAATTTCGGAGAATTTTCGTCAAAGCATACGGGGAGAGGCTTAAGAAATGGATAAGGTGCTTCTTACAGCAGATAGAACTTTAATGAGCAATTATCATCACAATGAATTCTTAGGGTTTGGAACCTGTGCTCCTCCAAATTTTATACCAGATTTTATATTTAGTTATCTTTTTTTCCCACCTCTCAAGACAAGCCATGGGCATCCAGAAACAGCGCCATACGGACTTCGGAAAACTGAAGCCCAACTATTAAAGGACGGCTTTGATGTTAACACGGTAGATCCAAGATACCTAAGTAAGTTTCTAAACGATACAAAAGTGCTTGGTATTCATACCATGGATCCATTTGGATTAGGCCCAGCGTCTAGTACTCTTGCTTCGGTTCTTAAGAAAAAGCCCTTTTTAGCTCAGCATTTCGAGGGACTACTAAGTAATCCGGCTATTAGACAGGCCAAAAAGAATGGATTAAAAATCATTGTTGGTGGCCCTGGAGTATGGCAGTTTCCATACAGGGAAAACTTTGTTAGAAAAGCCGGAATTGACTGCATTATTGAGGGCGAATCTGAAAATATAGTTGGAAAAATCTTCAAAGCCGCAATCGAAGGGCAAGAACTGCCCAAACACTACAAGGTTGACATAGGTGAAGCTCCTACAATTGATCAAATACCTGACATAACTCAGCCCTCAGTTAATGGCTTAGTTGAAATTGGTCGGGGGTGTTGCAGAGGCTGCAAATTCTGTAACGTTACGCTAAGGCCGCTAAGGTGGTACCCTGTTGAAAAAGTGAAGCGGGAAATAAATGTTAATTTAAAATCAGGCAAAGTCAAAGGCGCGTGCCTTCACGCCGAAGATGTTATGCTGTACGGTTCAAACAATACTATCCCTGACGAAAAAAAACTTATACAGTTACATACTGATGCAATCAAAGGCTGTCAACAAATAAGTTGGAGCCATTGTTCTTTAGCTGCTGTTGCAGCTAATCCAAAACTTTTCGCCAAATTATCAGAGATAATTCTTCAAAAACAATCATGGTGGGGCGTAGAAATAGGTATAGAGACAGGCTCTCCTGAAATTGCCAAAAAAATTATGCCTGCAAAAGCGCATCCATTCAAGGCTGAGAATTGGAAGGAAGTTGTCCATACTGGATTGGGATTAATGCATGATAACAAGTTAGTACCTGCAGCAACATTAATTTTAGGATTACCAGAAGAACGTGAGGAAGACATCATTAAAACGATGGAGCTTTTGGATGACATCAAAGACTACCGCAGCCTTATTGTTCCATTGTATTTCGTTCCATTGGGCAGATTCCGCAGTGAAAACTGGTTCAACGATACAAAACTCAACGATCTTCATGTAAAACTTATGTTCCAATGCGCAGAACATGACTTTCGCTGGGTAGACAATTTAATCGGTATGTCCTTTGATGAGCGATGGTACGGAGGCGTCTTACGTAGCTTCTATAAAAGCTTTAGTGCAATAGCCAAACGCCAAGTTAGACGAATCGAATAATTATAAAATCACTGAAATCGTCGAATATCGATAAGATGCTTGTATTAGGAGCGCTTACAAAACTGAAGAAAACATGCCTTTAACCAAATTTAATATTATTTTCCACTTGTCTTTTGTTTTTAGATCTTATTAGAGAAAAATTCGATCTTACATAACTGAGTTTTCGTCTCAGAGAATATTTATATTAGGGCTTCATGTTTTTACTGCAAGGTAAAACAAAAAAAGAGACAAGAGCATCTTGACAACTCCTTATGACGTTCCAGCATCAAAATTTATTGATAGGCTAGCAAAATACTTGAAGGAAAACATCGATGAAGTTCAGCCTCCTTCATGGGCAAGTGTTGCCAAAACAGGTATGCATGTTGAGAAGCAGCCTCAAAACCCCAATTGGTGGTATGTTCGCAGTGCTTCAGTGCTTCGTAAGGTTTACATTCATGGTCCGATTGGACTTGAGAAGCTTCGTGCAGACTATGGGGGAAGAAAGAACTTCGGCGTAAAACGTTCACATGCCATAAAAGCTGGCGGTAACAACATTCGAAAGGTTCTTCAGCAGCTTGAAGCAGCAGGATTAGTTCAAACTGCAAGACCTCAAGGAAAAATAATGACACCTAAAGGACGCAAGCTTCTCCAAGAAATTGCTGGAGATTTAAATAAGGAAATAGTTAAGACTATCCCTGAACTCAAGAAATATCAAGGCGAATAGATACAATGTCTGATGACGAACTTGAGCAAATTCGAAAGAAAAAACTTATGGCGATGCAGAACCGAGCAGGCGATGAGGAGAAGCAAGCCCAATCAGAACAAATTGAAGCTCAAAAACAGGCCCTGCTAAAGCAAATCCTCACCGATGAAGCACGACAGAGACTAAATAATTTAAAGATGGTCAAAGCTGATTTTGTGGATCAAATTGAGCTTCAATTGATTCAGATGGCTCAATCTGGAAAGTTACCTACGCCTTTGAACGATTCACAACTTAAACAAATATTAATTTCGCTTCAATCTCGGAAACGAGAAACAAAAATTACAAGGATTTGAAAGTAATGGCACGAGTTAAACCTACAGCAAAAAAACGTAGACTTGCTAAAGCTACTAAAGAAAAGTCTTCTGTTCCAACATGGGTAATTTCGAGAACTGATGGTAAAGTAAGAAATAACCCTAAACAGAGACGAAATTGGCGAACTCGTAAAATAAAAGCTTAGGAGAGTAAGGACGAATGGCGAAACAAAGCAAAAACAGTAAGAAACCAGTAGAAGAAGTAGAGGAAGAAGAACTGCCTGCCTTAACAGAAGACGAAGAAAGCAAGGAAGAAGTCAAGGAAGAATCTTCAAAAGAAGTGGAAAAAGTTGAGGAGCAGCCTGTAGCTGAAGAGAAAGAGGAAGCAGAAGAAAAAGTAGAAACGGTGAAGAAAAAGAAGAAAGAGGAAGAAATCGTTGAAGAGCGAGTTTATACTATTCCATTGCAAAAAGCTTTAGTTAGGCCGCCGAAGAAGCGTTCTCCAAGAGCAATGCAACTGGTTAAAGCCTTCATTATCAAGCACATGAAGCTTGACATAAAACCCTCTGAAGACGAGGAAGAACTGCCTCAGCTTTCGATAAGCAAAGAAGTTAACGAAAAAATTTGGAGCAAAGGAATAGAGAAACCTCCAAGAAAGATTCGTGTGCGTGCTACTAAAGATAAAGATGGCAACATCACCGTTTATTTAGCCGAAACATAAATTTCTAATTTCGCACCTTTTTGCTGAGAATTTTTGAATTTCTGTTCGCGTTCATTCGGGGCATTTAAGAACCACAATCTAAAAAAAGGAGTTTGCGTGAAACTTTTTCAATTAGAGTCTCTTTAAGGGAAGAATAATTTTGGCTGTTTACTTATCAAGCATAGTTGGAAGCGCAAGTATAGGTGTTTATTCATTGGCTACTGAAAAGTTTGTAATCATCCCACGCATGGTGCCCTTGGAAAAGGCTCAGGAAATCGCTGATTGGTTAAAAGTCGAACTCATTTACACTTCTATCAGCGGCTCAGTTCTCGCGGGAGCGTTGGCTTGTGCAAACTCTAAAGGAATTGTTCTTCCAAGCTTAATTCGAGAGGAAGAATTGAGTCAAATAAAATCTTGTTTTAAAGGTAACATAACTATTATGGAAACAAAAAAGACAGCTTATGGAAACCTTGTTTTAGCCAATGATAACGGAGCCGTTTGTGATCCACGCTTAAAATCACCTGATGTTAACCTGATCGCTGAAACTCTCTGCGTTGAAGTTGTTCCAACAACAATTGCTGAGTTACCATACGTTGGATCTTTAGCTGTGGCGACAAATAAGGGCGTTTTAGCTCATCCCCTTCTAAAAGATGCGGAAAAAGAGACTTTACAAAACGTATTCAAAGTCCCTGTTGATGTTGGAACAGTGAACTGCGGTGTACCCTATGTCGGTACAGGCTTGATCGCTAATACTCATGCAGCGGTAGCTGGTTCTATGACAACTGGACCCGAGATGTTTATAATTGGGAATGCAATGGATGTTGTGCAGGAAGTCGAGTGAATTGAAGGTTTTCAAAGTAACTGGAGAGATCAACAAGCCAAACTTGAGAACACCGTTTGCTAAGGAAATATTGGCTGACAAAAGTGATCATGCCGTAGAGAAAGTATATGCGGAAATAGGTAGCAGGCACCGCGTGAAAAGGTTCCACATTAAAATTGCGAGTGTTGAAGAAGTGCCTGCAGAGAAGATTGAAAATGCAGTTTTGAAAAAAATTGTTAGTGGGGAATAAATTTTGGAACAAAATCGTAATCCTCAACAAGACCTTCAAAATCTCAGCGTGCAATTAGATTATTTGGAACAAACGGCTGAGGCTTTGCAACAGCGTATGGGTATGCTTCAAGCTGCTATTTCTAATTTGACTTTTGCAAGCGCCGCTTTAGAGGGAATGGAAAAAGAAAAAGAAAATGCGGAAATGCTTGTTCCAATCGGCAGTAGCTCTTACGTTAAGATGAAACTTGCAGATCCAGACAAGGTCATCGTGGGAATAGGAGCTGGTGTGTCTGTGGAGAGGACTGTGCAGGAAACAAAGGCAATTTTTAAAGAACGTTTAGAGCAGATGCAGAAAGCATTTGTAAGCTCTCAACAGCAGTTTACCCAAGTGGCTGAAAGGATTAACCAAGGAAGAAGAACGCTTCAGAGTTACCTTACTGGCGCTGGCGAGGCAGAAGGGAACCCTTAAGCCGATGTTTGAGAAGCTAAAGTCAGGGTTCAAGGGTTTAGTAACTAAAGTAACAACTACTGAACTTAAACCTGAAAGCCTTCGACCGCTTTTAGCGGATTTTAAAATGAATCTTGCAGAAAATGATGTTGCTTTTCCAGTAGCGGACAAAATATGCGATGAGCTTGAGAAGCGTTTAACGGGTGTTCAAGTTAAACGTTTAGAAGATCGCAAACAAATTGTCGAAGAAAACCTTAGGAAAGTTCTCTTGGAAGTTATGCTTACAAACAGCAAGATTGAATTACTAAAGCTAATTGATGAGAAGCGCAAGAAGAATGAACCGTTTGTGATGTTGTTTGTAGGAATCAATGGAACTGGAAAAACAACTACTATTGCGAAGGTTGCTCAGTTTTTAAGAGATAAAGGTTATTCTTCCGTGTTCGCTGGTAGCGACACGTACCGTGCTGGTTCCATTGAACAATTGGAAGAGCATGCTAAACGGTTAGGCGTAAGAGTCATTAAGCATTCTTATGGTGCTGATCCAGCTGCAGTGGCGTTTGATGCTATCAGTCATGCTAAAGCTCATGGAGTAAATGTTGTTTTAATCGATACTGCTGGCAGAATGCAAACAAATCAGAACTTAATGAATGAACTGGTCAAGGTAAAACGTGTCGTAAATCCAGATTTAACTGTTCTAACAATTGATTCCCTAATCGGAAACGATGCAGTAATGCAAGCCGAAGAATTCAACAAGGCTATAGGCGTTGACGCTACAATTTTAACAAAAGTTGACGCTGACGTCAAAGGAGGTTCAGCCTTAAGTGTCACCTACATCACTCAAAAACCAATATTGTTTATCGGTGTTGGTCAAACATACAAGGATTTAGAGTTGTTTAACCCAGAAAAATTCGTTAACATGGTGTTAAAATAAGCTTAGGCTGGTTCAATCGCAACTGCTTCAAACCTTATCTTGTCTGGGTAAAACAAGTATGCCTTAATGAAATCTTCCATGTTTTGGTCAACATCAGCTTCCTCGAAAAACTCGATGAAATCTTTTCCAACATCGTTAAGGTTTGCTGAAGTAAAAACCTCCAAGTTAACATAATATTCTTTGTCTAGTTCCAAAAATTCCAACTGGATATCTTTTGAAAAATCAAAAGTAATCGGTATATTGGTTAAAACATCAACTGCAACTGCTTTACTATCACGAACATTTGTAGCTTTTATTCGAACCAACCTTTCATCCAGCTTTCTATAGTTCCAATTGATGTCTTCGGTATTCGCAATTATTGACATAAATGGCCTCGATTAACTAGTAGTTTTTGTGTTTAAGAAAAAGTCTTGTGACTGATGTTTAATAATCACTGATGTTCGAAAATAATTGGAAAGAAGCCCTTATTTTTGCTCGCTTGCTTGTTTATCTTCCGTTATGAATTCTACTTTTGCATCCCTTTTTATAGCAAAATGAATTTCCACCATGCACGCCTTTATTATTCCTATCGGAATAGGGCAGTCAGAGTGAGGCAACGATTCTGCAGCTTTCTTAAGTATAAGATTTGCCTTTGGCCTATTAACCGCATCTGCTATCTGGATAGTTTTGATTGCTTCCTTAAAAGCTCCGATGTTTGGGCATTGCGATTCAATGTTTATTTCAAGCTCTTTCGGCGTCTTTTTCTCGACATTGACTACTGCAACAAATTGGCATACGCCAGGATCGATTTTAACTTTCGTCAAGGGATCATCACAATTTTGCTAACTTATGAGCTAATTTGCTATTTCAGTGTTTTTGTCTCTTGTTTTTCATCGATTTCCATTATCCTGTTAGTCGGTTTGAAAAAACAGTTTCTTTAGTGCGCTTTTGAGGAAGACTAGATGATTAGTGCAGTAAGTATTCCTGCTGCTAATCCAAGAAATATTGGGAATGGTAATCCTGGAAAGATTCCTTTTTTTTCAAGCATCTTGAAGGTTAAGTATGCTCCTGCTAAAATGCCTACGATTGAGATTATGCATGGTATTACATCATAGTTGAAGAGTATTGCTCCGGTTAGCATTGAATAGAATGCTAAGTCTCCAAGACCCATTTGGATATCTTTGAAGGAGAAGGTTAAACCGTTAAGCTCATCAATTCCGGATTTTGCAATTTTTCCTACGGGTCCACGGTAAACGGCGTATATATCGTATATTGCTAGAAAGGCGAGGATTAACACAGCGCTGAATAGTGGGATTGAGGCTCCAAAGAACATGCCTAATGCTCCTCCGATGCAGATTACTGCGGTGTTTCTTGCTTTGCTTCCTAAACGGAAAATGGCTAAGTCAAATAGGATGGTAATTAATATTGAAATTGAAATTAACAATAAATCTGGATAGGGAATGTTTGGAAAGAAGGCAAAAAGTGCTGATAAATAAACAATCGATAAGAGTAAAGAAGCAGTTGTTAGGGCAAAAGCAATTACTGTTTTGAGTATCCTTTCTTTTTTCCGTCTAATTAAGAAGTAAAAGAAGGCTCCTCCCAAAGCGACGGCTATTAGAAAATAGAAGGCGTTGCTAAATGATCCAGCAGCGGAGTTTTCAGTGAAAGGAGTTATAGCTAAAGTTTGAATTGACGAGGACCAAAGTAAGTAGGCGCATGCTAATCCGACCGATAAACTTGCAAGTACAGGAACAAGATAAACCAGATGAGCTTGAAACTTTTCAGTCAAAGTATTACCCTAAATTGTTAATTGCTACAGCCGCTTTTAATTCGCATTGGTCACAGAATAAGCTTTGTTTTATATCTGTGTCAAAAATGGAATTAGAGAAGTGCATGACACAACTTTTGTTTCTGCAGTGTGCTAAGCCTAAGGTGTGCCCGATTTCATGCACGGCTTCTTTCAATGCTCTATTAATGTAAAGTTCATGGTTGACGGTTTCACCGTAGAATTCTGGTTTTAGGCGATGAAGAGAAATTAAAGCGGCATTCCCAGGATTATGGGCTAATCCGAACACGTAATTAAGTTCTGGCACGAAAATATCTTTGTCGACTAAACCAAGTACGCAGTTGCAATCAGCTTTTTTTATGCAGTAGTTTCTTAATTCTTCAAGAATAGAACTGGAATTGTATTGATTACGTTTTTTATCAAATGAGGTTTCTTCCAGAGGCAAAGACATCATTGATAACGGTGCAGGAAGTGTCAGGAAACACTTTAACTAAACCTTTTTGAATCTCAACTAAAACGTTAGGATCAATTTGTTTAACGGGTAAAATTCCAATTTTCATTATTTTAACCTATACTTTGTAAGTTTCGCCTGTTCTCGGTGCCACAGCATCTAATCCAAGGTCTGTTTTTGCCCAGTTCGCAAAGAGTTCACAGTTGTGTTCAGCGCCGTGGACAACGAAGACTTTTGGTTTGCCTTTCAGTTTTTGTAATCCCTCTTTAAGTTGGCTTGCTCCGCAATGGGAAGAGAAATCAAAATGCTCGTAGTGTGCTTTAACTTTGCGTACTTTGCCATCAATCGTACATACTCCTTTCTCCATTAATTCTTTTCCAGGGGTTCCTGGGATTTGATAACTGACTAGGAAAACTGCATTATTCGCTTTTTTTCCTACCTTCGAAATGTAGAATGATGATGGTCCGCCTTTTAGCATGCCTGCTGGAGAAATTATTACACTTGGATTTTTGAGGGCTCTTCGCCTGTCTCTCCAGCCTTCAACCCATTCTACTGAATGCATTGCGTTAACGAACAGTTTGGGATCTCGTAGGAATTCTTTGTAATTCATGATTATTCGGCTTGCTTCCCGTGCCATGCCGTCAAGAACTATTGGGTATTCAAAATGGTTGGCTGTAAGTATGCAGGCAATTTCTTGGGCTCTTCCAACGCCGAATGCGGGGACAAGAACTGTTCCTCCTCTTTCCACGATATCCGTGGCGCTTTGAACAAATCTTTTTTCAAGGTCCTGTCTTGGGGTGTGATCCTCATTTGCATACGTGCTTTCGGTGATAACGGCATCTACTTCCCCGTAATCCATGGTTGCGCCTTGCAAGAGTCTGCTATCCTCCATGTTGTAATCGCCAGTATAGAGTATTTTTTTGCCTTCAGCTTCGATTAGAATTTGTGCGCTTCCAGGGGTATGTCCAGCGTTTAAGAGCTTAACTTTCATGTCACCGATTGCTTCTTCAACTCCAAAATCCAGATGTTTGTTGTTGCGCATCATCGTCTGTAGCTCAAGATATTCGAATGGCAGATAGTAACTTGATAAGTGGATGAAGTCTTGGATGAGAATTTGTGTTAACTCAAGATTAAGTCTATTAGTGTATAATGGTTTTTGATCGTTGATGTAAAAGATTGGTATTGCTCCTGAATGGTCAAGGTGGCTATGTGTAAGAATTACGCCGTTCAAGTCTTTCGGCGGTATGTGCATAGGAAAGCCTGGTTCTCTGTCAAGCAGCACTCCGTAGTCTAAGACAACTTGGGTAGTTTGAGTTTTTACTGTTATTCCAATTCTGCCTACTTCTCTGGCTCCGCCTAAAAATCCAATCTCCAATCAATACCAATCCTTAAGTTACGATTCACGATTAATCATGAAATTGTTGTCTTTTAAAAATGTATTGACTGATTTGAATGGTACGTTGATATTAAACCCTTCTTTATTGCCCCTAAAATGTCATCGATATCTAGTGAAGCTTGGACTTGATTATAAACACTAAATAATTCTGAGGTTTGATGTGCATCACTTCCAGCTGTTCCAGGTAAACTCATTTCTTTAGCAAGCTGCTTAGCTCGTTCATTTGCCGCTGGATATGTTCCTCCATTAAGGACTTCTATAGCGTCAACCTTCAAATTTCTCGCCTTATCACCCATGCCATACAACCTATAAGGATGTGCAACAATTGATACCGCCCCGATAGATTTTGCGTAATCAATCACGTTTTCCGGCGTCCAAGGCGTAGGCGGCTCTTCCTCAGTACCTAAAACAAGCATGTCACCGTTTGTTGTGCTGACCTCTATTCCTGGAATAATCAGTATATCCGGATATGGCGCAGCTAACTGCCTTGTAATCTTGCACGCCCTGACAGAATCATGATCGGTAATTGCGGCTACCTTAATGGAACTATTTGAAACAAGCATATCGACTAATGTCTTAGGCTGAACAAGTGAATCCGGAGAATATATAGTGTGAATGTGAAAGTCGGCTTTAATCAAGGTTAACCGCTCAAATGTTTCCGCAAAATCATCTCTAAACGACTTAAAATCTCTTTGGTTCCAGCCAAATCTGCATCTACGTGCTCAAAAAGCAAAGCCTTCTTTTTGCAAGTTAATTTGCATTTTTTTGTTATCTTGTTACCCCAAATTTTTGGGTCATTAAGCAGCACGATAGACTTGTAAGCTGATTTTTCAATGAAAGAAGCCACTTGGCCTGCAACGTAATCCACCGTTTCCGTGTCAAGTGGCAAGGCTGCTTCATGCTGAGACAGTGGGTAGACTTCATCAAGCTCTAATGGAACAACTCCGAAAGGGGCTTCGTAGACGCAAATGTGAATTTTTGAAGAATATTTTTCGCCTAAGTTTCGCATTAGTTGCCTGATTTTCTTGAATTCTGGGGCTTTATGGAACGGTTTATTTCTTGTTTGTGGTACAAGAAAAAGTGCCTTCTTTTTTTCTGGAGGCATGTAATTTTGTTGGAGACGTTTTCGGTAATGAGTTATTTCTGGTCGCGCTAATCCGATAGCGTCAAAATAGAAGAATCCGTTACTTTTAACGGTGGGACTGAAAGTTTCAAGGAAATCAGCGTTTGTCCTCAATTTCTTAAGAGCTGACAGCAATGCAGGGTGAGCATGGACTCGCATTTCGGTGTGTTCCCAAAGCCTGCCGTTTCGTATTGCCTGCTTAATGCGTTTTATTTCTGCTTGGCAAACGTACAGGTTATGTTCAGCAAGGAAAATTTCTCGTTCTTTTAATGTCTTTTTTTCTAATCCTCGAGGTGTTTCATTGGCGCAGTTTGGGCAATTGCATGGAAAATAGTCCAGTTCTTCAAGTCGCCATGTACCGTTTTCTGTCATGTAACGGTTTTCTCTTGCATACAACGCGTAGGCAGCGGAGTCAAAGAGGTCGCATCCCAAAGAAACTGCAAGCGAAAACATTGTGGGGTGACCAGCGCCGAAAAGATGTAGCGGCCTTTGAACGGGCAAGTTTTTCTTAGCAGTTAAAATCATATCTGCTAAAACGTCAAAACGATAGTTTTCCATTACTTCAGTCGGGCTTCCCAACGCGTGAATATCAAAAGACAGTTTCCCCATTTGAACAGCTGACTTGGCAACTAAATCTAAGTGTTTGCCGCCTTGAACTGGACCGACCCACAGAATGTCTTCGCGGGTTTTTAATTTGAAAAAATCTTTTGCGCGACGTAATGTTTCAGCGACGGTTAATTGTGCTTGTTCTTTGGTTACTTTCCAGCCTGTTGGAATATCAAGTATAGTGGCAATATCGCTTCCAATGGCTTCCTGATAGGCAACAATTTCCTTCTGATTAACTTCTACTCCACCATAAACAAGAATCTGGTATGCTCCAGAATCAGTCATGACTGCACCGTCAAAACCCAAAAACTTGTGCAAGCCCTCATCAACGGGTTTGTTCTGGAACCGTTTTTTGATAATATACGCATTCGTTATAACTGCTTCATAACCAAACGTTTCCTTAAGCTTCTTTGGAGGAATCGGCTGAAGATATGGATTAATCACTGGAAACAAAAGCGGAGTTTCAATCGAACCGCTTTTAGTTTTCAATTTGCCGATTCTCCCCAGTAAATCTTTTTCTTTAATTTCGAAACTCAACACTCAAACCTAATCATGGAATCGTGTTCGATAATAAAAAGCATTAACATTCGTAATTAAGAGAGTTAATTGTAATTGTTTTTGTCATCTGGCTTAAGGAAAGCAAGTGTAATTGCAATTTGTAATTTCGTTGGTCACGTTTTTAATTATTTATGACGTTATTTTGGTTTAAGACATCCTTATATCATTAGTCTTATCTATTAGCGTCGAAAGGAAGCCGAACGATGGTTTGCACAATTGTGCTCAGCGAAAAACCAAAACTTAATGATCCTATTCTCATTGAGGGATTGCCTGGCATCGGGTTTGTAGCTAATATTGCGGCTTTGCATTTAATTACAGAGTTGAAAGCTACTTGTTTTGCCCAAATAGTGTCCTCATCTTTTCAAGATTTCGCGGTTACAACTAAGGGCGGTGGAACTTGTTCGCCTATAAATGAGCTTTATTTTGTTAAACGTGAGAATGGTCAACGTGACTTGATAATTTGGTATGGTAATACTCAGGCTTTGACAACTGTTGGGCAGTACGAACTGTGCGGTAAAGTGTTGGATATTTCGCAGGAGCTTGGCTGCCGTTTTCTAATTTCTATCGGAGGCTACAAGAAAGAGGAATCAACGACAAACCCCTGGGACTTATAGCACTGCCACGGATGATGAAACGATGAAGCAGGTGTTGGATTTAGGAACCAAAGTCATGGTTGGGCATGTTTTCGGCATTGCAGGCTTATCAATCGGGTTAGCGAAAATCAGGAATCTGAAAGGTTTCTCATTGCTTGTGGATACTCTTGGGCTTGAGCCTGATGTTGGTGCTGCAAAGCTCGCATTAACGACTCTGGATAAGTTTCTTGGTTTAAATGTGGATTTGTCTAAACTTGATGTTGCGGGTGCTCAAATTAAGGAAATGATTGAGACTTTCGGTTTAGTTAAAAGTATTTCAGAAGAAAAGAAGAAAGAAGAGCAGCAATTGCGCTGGTTTATTTAGGTTTTTATTTCGCTAATAAACTGTTCGTATACTCTTTGTACTCGTTCGGCAGCTGGTCCTGAGCCCTCAGTTACTCCGCGCTCAGTTAATTTTACCTTGTCCATTACCCAGATGAAACCCTTGTCTTCGTAAAGTTTGACCATGGTTGGAAATACCTTCTCAAGTCTACCTGCTAATGCTTTAAGATCGAAGGGTTTTTCCGTGCTTGCTATTTCGGCTACTACGCTGCCGTTCAAGAAGATACGATGAGAAGTTTTCCCTGTTTCATCTTTTGCCTCAGCTATGCAGAGGCTTAGATTGTCAGGATTAATGCCGATTAATGTTCCCGTGTACGTTTTTCCATTAGTTGTAAGTACGGCAACAGTTTTATCTGCTAATGATGCGACTTCACTTTGGAACTTCCTTTGTGCTACAGACAACTTTTATCCTCCAACTGATACGAAATTGCACTACCAGTATTTATTTCCAGCGGACAATTGAATGGTAATTAATCAAGATAGCGAAAAATGCTTCAATAGAAATCAGAGATAATACTTAAAGTCTCATTTTTCACAGATTAATCAGTCAACAATACAACGCTTAATCCAACTTCAAATTTACTAGTCTGTAGCTAAGGTTTTTATGGTGCATGCGAAATTATGTTTCTCGGCAAAGTTTGGGGCTGTCGGCTAGCTTGGTCTAGGCTTGTAGACTTGGGCTCTATAGACTCCGGTTCAAATCCGGGCAGCCCCACCAAAACAGAGCTTGATTTTATTTTAGAGCTTGAAAAGTTTTGTAAGTCACCATTGGCATTAATTATAACTTGACCATTGTGGCCTTCATTATTGCTATCAACTTCTAATTCCCAAAGTTTTCTTTTCAAATAATCAATACTTTGAGGATGATATTCAAACTGTGGTTTGCCATTTACTCTCTTAATATACTGCCTAGCTCTTCCATAACCTATTTCTCCATTTGCCTTAAAGAAAATTTGAGCAGTTGAAACTTTACTGCAAACTTCGCATTCAAATTTAAGCATTTGATTTTCATTTTACCCCATTCTTAGGTTTTGGACCTCCAGAGTGGTCAATTCAGCATTTAAACACCCCTGAGAACAGTTTTTTAGAAGCCTTGAAGAAGCTTGAAATTGTGGTTGAATTTTAAAAATAACTTGCCATAATAATTGAAAGTTTTAAGTATAAGTGCTTTAGAGTTTAATTAGCAGAAACTTTATCAACAATGTGCATGGTTTATGGAATATGAAAAGGGTTGAAAGTAGATTTGAAGCATAAGAAGCTAATCACAATTGCCCTCATTCTCATGATTGTTTTGATAAGTGTTGTTTGCTTAGAAAATTATGCTCGTACCTACGTTCAGGTTAATAATTTATCCCTTGTTTCCTCTGAAGACGCGTTTAAGATTACTGGTATTGGTTCAGGTCCAAATTATGTCAATGCTTCTTGTCTTTATTCCTCTAATGGAGCAACATGGCTGCTTATCTTTAATGCAATCAAAAATTTTACTAATACAAATACTGGTTTAGCAAGTCTATACATCCTTAAGATTAATCAAAGCACAAACTTTTTCGTTCAAAGTGTTGATGTTGTAGGAGAAGGTCTTCAATTTTCTTATCAATCTAATTTTATTGGAAATGGAGATTTCTCAATACGTCAATATGCTTTTGTGCCTGAATATTTAAATTTAGATAATTGCTCATTGGCTTATGCATTTTATGACGCGTTTTCAGGGTATTATAATACTACCTTTGATTTTACTTTCAAAGTTTATGAGACAACAATGCTTGGAATATTGCTAGTCAATGAAACATCAATTCAATTTAATGAAGAAATAACAGTTCCATAATATTTTACTTTTTTCATCCCAGACAGGAATTAAACATATGCTCTATAAACAGAGCATTAGGCTCAAATCTGTGATACTTACTCAGACTCCTTTCTTGTAAATTCTTTCTTAATTGCAAAGCAAGTGTGGGTCAGTTACCAGCAATTGCTTGGATAATAACCATTGACCAACAACATAAAATCTTTATAGCACGCCAAAAAAGTTAGAGTAGGATTTAGCGAGGCTGGCTCAGTACCACTTCTTAATTTCTGATAAGGCATTGGGAGAATGGTCTCGGTCCAACATGCACTCCAAAACCTTGGGGCATTCTACGCACTCGGTTGGCAATGATTGGGTTTTGTCTTTTTGGCTTAGGAAGCCGAGGTAAAACTGGCAGCCTGGTTTCGTTTCTTCTTCTATTTTTGCCATGCAATGAGGGCAGGCGTAGTATTGAACTAACTGGGGTTCGTCAAAAGGTTGCTTGCATTTAGAGCAAAAATTTTTCTCCTGAACAGCGTTTAGATGAGTTTTGCAAGCTTTTGCTATACGAGCTTTCTCTTTATCCTTTTCGCGCGTTTCCTCAAGCAGCCAAAGTGTTGTGTTTTCGTTTTTGTTGTTCATGCTTGTTACCGTTTAAAGATCGAATTCAGGTATTTGTACAATTGGCCATTGAGAATATTTGTACTTTATATATTTGGTATCAATATTGTAGACATGTCCAACAAGCCTACAGTTTGAACGCGCGCTGACATGGAAAAGGGCGTGCTGCTATTAGAATTCAAAATTAAAAGCATTTTTAGACTTAGGGCAAATTAATTATACTTGATAAATTAGATATGTTACAAATGTTGTTAATATATTAATGCTGATTAGAAAATCATGTACAAGCAAAATAATGATGTAACTTCAAGAATGGTAATAATGGGTGGAAAACGTCAAACTGTAGCAGATGTTCAGAAATCATTTGCTGAATTTGAAGTTAGTGCCGTTACTCCAATTGAAGGTTCAGAAGTTATCGATTTATTTTTGAATGCTCAAGAACCTCTATCAAGAGAAGGAATTGCTAAAAAAACAAATTTGTCTATAGCACAAATTATGACTATTATTGATAATTTGTTAAAATTTGATTTTGCTATAGGCTTTCGCATCGGTACAATGAAAAAAACTTATTATGCACTAACAGAAAACGGATATAATTTGCTTTCTAAGTAAACAAACTCTAATGGCGTGCCATCCTTTGGTCAAAGTAATTTGTCAAAAATAAATAGTTTAATAGCGTGATACCTGAAAAAGAGGAAGAATTACGGGATAAAATTAGCATGAATCAAGTTGTATTTGGGTTCAAGATCACGATTCTGGCTGTCAAAAATATAACTTGGTCACTCTAAGAGTTTTGCTGGTGTGGCTGTTACTACAATGAATAGCATCTGGCTTATATCGTTTGACTCCATGTGTTTTCATGTCAGACAGAAAAGAATCGTAATTTCCTAAGAATCTGCTCAAAGCTGTAAGTGAGTTAATTGTGTTGTTTCTTGCTGTCGGCTTAATCGATAATATGCCGTTAACGTTGCTCAGAAGATTAAAGTATTTTCTTGAGTGTTCGTAGATTGACATTGCATAACCCTTGGCGTATTTGTTATCTACGTACTGCTTGAACTCTTGCCAGTTGATCGTCTCGTAAGTCTTGGGCTCTATAGACTCCGGTTTAAATCCGGGCAGCCCCACCACCCTTTTCATGCACTGATAATGAAAAACGATCGTGCACGCTATTCTTATCTTCAGAAACTTGAGCCTTTCACCTTTTAAAATGAACCATGTAAGATTTCGATCTAAAAACAACAGGTATCATGAAGTTTAGGATTGGTTTGCCAATGCTAAGTTATAGCAAGGTATATCTTAAATATGTAATTTAAGTTTCTGTTTTGGCTTTTCCGAGTAGGTATCCGCCAAAACCAATTAAGCTAATCAGAGCAGGGTCCGCGTTCACTCTCTCCATGCCGCCAACCCCTAATCCCAAGTAATTATACTGACTGGTTATAACAAAGAGCACAGCTGCCAGAAGAATCACTGCGCCTAAAATAACAGTTATGTACCTGTACGGGCCTTTGGTGATTTTGTAAAATGAGATGGCTGCTACTCCTCCACCGGAAAAGGCTAAAAGAGCTCCAATGGAGTGAATTATTGGCTTTCCCAACCATATTAAAGTGTTCTCAGGAAAAATCCCTACCAGCAAGTAGCCTACGCCTGTCGCTGCCAGTAAGATAGGAATTGCACGTATTTTAAGGTCTTTGCTTAGAAAATACGAGCCTGCAATTACAGCCAAGCCTAAAAGCATAATGGATGGATTAAAAACAAATGCTGATGAGTTGCCCCAAACTCCCAGATCACTTAAGAAATTGGTTGAAATACTGTAGTGTGGGTAAATTGATTCGGCAATTACTAAACATAGAATGTACTGGGCACTTCCAGCGAGAATTATCGTTCCAGCCTTCTTTGCATTGGTATAGGACATAGTTAAAGCTGATTTTCCAGCTCGTATTTCAAGCTTGCTTTTTAATGGATATATATCGATATGCATCCAAGTTCATCGATTCTTTGTTAGAAAGTGCAAATTGGTTTTAAATATTGATTCGTAAGTAATAAGATACTTATAGCTTGAAAAGTGTAAACGCCTATGGATGAGACAGCCTCACACGGCGTTACCTACCTTAAATTCAGTGCTTGCATACTTGTTTTCATCTACCACACACTATTAATAGCCACTAATTTTAACCCGAACGTAATTTTTGAATCAAGTCCAATTGCATTTGCAAGTGTGGGAATTTTCTTTTACGCTTCAGGATACCTCGCACCAAATAGCCGCTTAGCAGATCAGCCGAAAAAATATGTTTTATCAAAATTTTTAAAACTTTATCCGCTATATGTCATTGCAGTTTTAATATCTGTTCCTTATGTAGCAGACGTCCAACGAGGCCAAATGATTCTTTACCCTTTTTTAGGTCAAATCTTTTCGCCTTCCCCCTCTGGCTTCTTATGGTTTGTTCCGGTCATTTTTGCCGGATATTGCCTCTTTGCTTTATACAAGAAAAACAAATTTTGTTTCCTGACAGCCTTCTGTTGCTTAAGTGGTTATTTGGCCTATTTAACCTGCGTAGTCAACTTCCAGAATACCGGTTTAGCAAGCATCGCCTACTTGACCTTATTTTTTGCTGGTGCCAAAACCCAAAAAATGATACATTTTTCCAAAAAACCCTCTGAAATTGTTAGTCTCATAAGCAAGCTAACTTATCCGATTTACCTTTTTCAAATTCCCTATATTCTTTTGCTAAATACTCTTAATCCTAGTGTGTTTTGTATCATTTTTACTTACTCACCATTATTCATACTGATCGTCCTGCTTGTTGGCCACAATTACTATTCGAACAATATAGTCATCAACAGGTTAGCAGATTTGACAAAAACAGTTTATTGGTTTAAAATAAAGATAAACAATAAGGGACATTAATACCTATCAAGTGTACTGATTGATGATTGCAATGCAAGAAACCGTTAAATAGGCTGCTTGCCCAAACTAATTTTCTCCCCAAATCGCAAAGCAAGATTTCTAAGGAAATCCAATATCATCACCATTACTTGGCGGACTCTCAAATGATTATTCAGAATCTTCCGCCGTACTGAATTATTTTGGTGTTTGTGCATAAATGCCTGAGGTGTTTTACGACGTTTGGGTCGTCTTCGAAGAACACATCTATTTTGTGGTCGTTAAGGGCTTCAGCTTTTCTTTCAGCTTGTATCAAGCTCCATTCCTTTTTTCTGTCATTCACATAATTTTTTGTCATCAATTCATTGTCTGAACTTGGCATCACCGTTCGCGTGTTTATGACAATTGCCATCGGGAAGTATTTCTTAGCCCATCTGTTCGTTAAATCTTCAACCAAAATGGACCGACCCGTAATAAAAAATAATTCATCATCATCTGCAAGAAAATCTATCGGGTTTAGTTGCATGCTTCTTCGTGCATAATAGTACCTCATTAGTTCGGATCTTTCTTCTTCATTCTTGCAAGAGTCCATTGCCCTTAAACAGTACATTTCTTGATGCAAAACTACACCATCAAGATCAAACGCAACTTTCATCATTAATCAATCCTTTTTCTATTAATACAAACGTCAAGTAGTCTAAACTAAGCAATTTCGATGCTTGCGAATATAAATTGTGAGCTATTATGTTTGCTAAGATAGCATGGTAGGCTTTTTATACCTTTCCAGCAAATTAGTGGTATGGAAAAATTTCTACTAGTGGGTCCAAATTGTTCTGATCTTGCGCAGTCAAACATTGAGATAAAAAAATTTCATGACTGCGAGAATTACATTTACATTCCTGATATTGAAAAATTAAAAGGAAAACACGTTGCGATCTTACACAGGTGCTACCCAGACCAGGATTCACGCCTTCTGCAGCTTTTACAAATTTTAAGCGCAGTAAAACCAGTTGCATCAAAAGTAACAGCGATTATTCCATATCTTCCATACTCAAGACAAGACGAAATTTCTAGACCTGGAGAAACAGATTCTGCGACAATGGTGTGCAAGTTGCTGTCTGGTGCTGGCCTTGATGGGCTCATTACTTTTGATTGCCACTTTTTGCAATCAGGCGAAACCAAAAAGAATGTCGCCGGCTTAAATATCGAGAATCGATCGATTGTAACCGACTTATTTGATTATGTTAAACCAAGAGTATCAAATCCTGTCTTTATCTCGCACCAGATCGAGGTGCCGCCCACTTGGTTAAAAAAGAAGGCGGGATCAGTATGGAAAAAACCCTTGGTGAATACATCCATGGACCAGTTGCCTTTAGGCAAATCACTTCTGAAAAATTGGATGTGGATATTGCTGGACGTGACGTAATTCTAATCGATGACATGATTATTAGCGGAGAGACGATGATTAAAGCCGCCACGGTATGCAAAAAGGCAGGCGCCAAAAGAATCGTTTGCGCTTCAGCTCACGGCTTACTAGTAGGTAGCGCATTTGATAAAATTCGAGCTGCAGGAGCAAAAGAAATCGTTGTTAGCGATAGCGTGCCAAGTCCAGCAGCCGTAGTGAGCATAAAAAAGCGACTAAACGACTATCTGCAATAAAGTAAAAAACTTATTTTTTCTTTCGACAGTAGCACGAAGAACATCAATTATTAAAGTCAATGACTTTCCCAAAAGGCTTGAACGCTGGCAGTGTTCATGTCATAGCAAGTAAGTGGTGGCGTTCATCTCGTGGCAAGTAAGTAATAAAGTTTATATATCTCGTAAATTCTTTCCGAGAGAGGTTCGAAAAATAATTGGCGAGTAAATTTAAAAAAATTTAGGTTTAATAGTTGATTTGGATGGGTGTAAAAGTATTACCCGCAATCCTAGTAAATAGCCGAGAAGAATTGCTGGTCCGCATCGAAAAAGTAAAACTAAGCGTTACAACTGTTCACATCGACATAATGGATAATATTTTTGTCCCTAACAAAACGATTGGGCTTGAAAGTTTAACAAATCTTCCCTCAGGAATCTTGTACGAATTCCACTGGATGGTAAAAGATCCTGAAAATTGGATTTCAAAAATTCCTGGAAAACACACGCATTTAGTTCATGTTGAGGCTATTTCTGATTGGAATAAAATAAAAAAAGCATGCACGCTCGCTGGTGGTGGAAAAATAGGCCTTGCTATTAACCCAGCAACACCCATCGAAAAACTCTATCCATATATTAATGATAAAGAGGTTAAGCAAGTTCTATTCATGACAGTTAATCCCGGCTTTTGTGGACAAAAATATATTCCTGAAGTCGAATCAAAAGTTCGTACTCTTCGAGCAAAATTCCCAAAACTCGAAATTGAAGTTGATGGGGGAATAAATCGCAGAGACTTCCGAGAGAGCGTGTGAAGCAGGAGCGAATATTCTTGCGGCAGCGAATGCAATTTTTATGGCAAAAAGCATTCCAGAAGCAGTTCAGAATATCTACGAGTCGGGAATTCGAGGGAGAAATAAATCGGAAAGTGGTTGGTGGGAGAAAATGACAGCGGATGTTAATATTCCAAAACTAACTAATGACCCTCCAAAGCAAACGCTTCTTGAGCTAATCCATCAGTTGGAGTTGGAGCAAAAAAAATTACTGATATAAAAAAACTCTATTTATTATCAAATAATATTAGACAAAATATTGTTAAAATGCTTCATGAAGCAAAATCTGGTCACCCTGCAGGTTCGATGGGTTTAGCCGACGTATTTACTGCACTTTACTTTAATGTTTTAAATCACGATCCGAAAAATCCGAATTGGGAAGGTCGGGATCGATGTATTTTATCAAACGGTCACGTTTGTCCAGGATTATATGCTGCAATGGCTGAGGCAGGATATTTCCCAAAAGAAGAGTTAATGACACTTAGAAAATTTGGTTCAAGATTACAAGGGCACCCTCATAGAGAAACGTTACCTGGAATCGAGAATAGTTCAGGTCCTCTCGGTCAGGGACTGTCGATTGCAGTTGGAATGGCACTTGTTGGAAAGAGAGAAAAAAAGAATTGGCGAGTTTACTGTGTTTGTTCAGATGGTGAGCATAACGAGGGACAAGTATGGGAAGCGGCACTTTTAGCATCTAAATTTAAACTTGGAAATTTAGTTGCAATTATGGATAGAAATAATATTCAAATCGATGGATTTACTGAAGATGTTCTTCCACTCGAACCACTTGACGAAAAATATCGAGCATTCGGATGGCACGTAATTAATATCGATGGCCATAATATTCAACAAATAATTTCAGCATGTAACGAAGCGAAAACGGTAATCGATAAACCAACGATGATAATCGCACATACCGTTCCTGGAAAAGATATCTCATTTATGGAATTTATTACCGAATGGCACGGAAAATCACCGGGTGATAAAGAAGCAACAACAGCCTTAGAAGATCTTGAAGAGGAGAGAAAATTCTATCGAGATGAAGAGGAGAAGTAGCCCTATGTCAAACCAACTATTGCTACAGTCTGAAACGGGTTTTGTGGTGTTGATATGGTAAATTCATCAAAAATAAACAAAGAAATGGGGCTTATCGAAAATATTGATGCACCCCAGAATAAGAAACCAAGTCGAGATGGATTTGGAAAAGCATTAGTTGAGATTGGAGCTGAAAATCCAAACCTATGGGTAATGACTGCTGATGTTTCTGAGAGTACGAGAACGCATTGGTTTGCGGAAAAATATCCAGATCGATTTGTTCAAGTTGGAGTATCTGAGCAAAATTTGGCAGGAGTTGCTGCAGGAATTGCTTCTTCGGGAAAAACAGTTTTTATCTCTGCATATGGGGCTTTCTCGCCTGGAAGAAATTGGGATCAGATTCGTGTTTCACTTTGTTACAATAATGTACCAGTAAAATTACATGGTTCACATACTGGAGTTACAGTTGGGCCGGATGGGGCATCTCACCAAGCATTAGAAGACATTGCAATTACTCGAGTTATTCCGAATATGACAGTCATTGTTCCAGCAGATGTTGAAGAGGCAAGAAAAGCAACAATTGAAGCAAGTAAAACAAAAAGTCCAGTCTATATTAGATCATGCCGAGAGAAAATGCCGGTATTTACTACGCATTCAACACCATTTGCAATTGGAAAGGCAAATGTTTATCGAGATGGAAAAGACGTTGCAATTTTTGCATGTGGACCACAAGTATATGAATCAATAATTGCAGCAGAGAAACTTGAATCTGAAGGAATCTCATGTGCAGTAATTGATTGTCATACAATAAAGCCAATTGATGAGGACGCGATCAGATTTTGGGCGAAAAAAACTGGCCTGATAATCAGTGTTGAAGACCATCAAATAACAGGTGGACTCGGAGGAGCAATCGCAGAAGTTTTAAGCGAATCAGGAAAGTCGATCCCATGCACGTTAAAGCGGCATGGGATAAAAAATATGTTCTGCGAATCAGGAGAGCCTCTTGAACTTATGAAAATATATGGGCTTGATTCCGAGGGAATTGCAAAATTCGTTCGTGAGAACTGCAAAAAAGAATTGCGAGCGATAAGTGAAGTAGTGAGAGTTAATTGATCAAATTAATGTTTGTTTATTGAGGCTGGAAATTATGGAATTCTTTTTAGATACTGCAAATGTTGAACAGATTAAGAAAGCAGCTGCACTTGGAGTTGTCGACGGAGTTACAACAAATCCAACACTTATTGCAAAAGAAGGCGGAAAAAGTCAACAAGAAATAATTGCTGAGATTGCAAAAGTAATAAATGGACCTATTTCAGTTGAAGGAAATGCTGATACGTGCGATGAGATTGTTCGCGAGGCAGAAGCATATTCAAAATGGGCAAAAAATATCGTTGTAAAAGTTGCGTTTACTCAAGAAGGAATTAAAGCTGTAAAAATACTCGAAGGGAAAGGAATCAAAACAAACGTAACGCTAGTATTCAGTGCAAGTCAAGCATTAATTGCAGCAAAGGCAGGTGCAAGCTACGTATCGCCTTTTGTTGGAAGACTAGATGACATATCCGAAGATGGAATGAACTTAATTCGAGACATGATGCAAATTTACAAGAACTACGGGTTTAAAACAAAAATTATTGTTGCAAGCATCAGACATCCAATTCACGTTCTAGAAGCAGCAAAAGCAGGAGCACATGTTGCAACAATACCAGCCGACGTTTTAGCAAAGATGTGGAATCATCCACTAACTGAAAGCGGAATAAAGAAATTCAAAGAAGACTGGGCAAAAACCGAAGGAAAAAAATAAACGCTAAATCACAAAAACTAAAGATTCCAAAAGAACATCTTCGATTTAGAGCTTGATATTTTCTCTATTTTGACGATAACTTGTCTGCAAAAGAAATGCTTGCCATCATCATTCTTCGAGGTTCATCTCCCCTAAGAACTGCCTTTTCAATTGGTTTTCGAGGATGGCTTTGAATCAAAAGACGCACATTTAATTCTAGCAATTTTTTGATGGAGTTTATGTACATGTCTTTGCCCATCCTTATGAGATCGACTCTGTCTCCGCAAAGGGAATCTCCAGTAATCAAAAGTTGGTTTTCCTTTTCATAGAGGCATATGTTTCCAGGTGTATGACCTGGGGCATGTATAATCTCAAATTTCCTATCACCCAGTTCAACGTGATCTCCATCGTTCAGCTTGATATCTACAAATTCTGATGCCTTTGCATCGAGATTGTGAATAGCTATCTTAGCCTTGGTTTTCTCCTTAATTATTTTATTTCCTTGAACGTGATCTACATCACTATGAGTGTTAACTACGAGATCAATCTCTTCTGGACTACGCCCCAATTCATTGATGAAAGGAAACAGGTTATCGGCAACGGTTGCCTCGAAACCCGAATCAACTAAACCTATCGTGTGACTACCCGCGATAACAGTTATCCCAACGAATGACCCAATACGATGAACATACTTTACAAAGTAGAGATCATCAGCAATTTTTTCAACATTTTCCATTTTGAATACTCACGCCAATACAGTAACTTGCTCAAGTGTAAACAACAAATATATTTTAAAATGAATAAGTCTTGTGTTCATAAATTCCTCATTAAAGAGTGATATCGCTTCAGGAACGCTTCAACGTGATTATCTGCAATCATTAAGTTGAAATACTCAACTCCTTCATTCTCTTAAGGATATATTTATGTCGAGTCAACCTAAAATCAAAGTTTTGCTTGAAACCACAATGGGCAATATAACCATTGAATTACGAAACGATATGCCTATTACAACTGGCAATTTCAAGAATCTTGTTGAAAAAGGCACATACAACAACACTATATTTCACCGGGTTATTCCTAAATTTATGATTCAAGGCGGCGACCCAACAGGAACAGGCTACGGGGATCCGTCAATCCCAGAAATCAAAGATGAATTCACAAAAACAAACCGCAACAATCGAGGCTCAATCTCAATGGCAAATGCAGGTCCAAACACTGGAAGCAGCCAATTCTTCATCAACATAGTAGATAACAGTTACTTAGATGACAAGCACCCTGCTTTTGGCACAGTCCTTTCAGGAATGGACGTTGTAGACAAAATTTCTTTGGTCAAACGAGACTCAAGAGACAAACCGTTACAAAAAGTAACCATTGTCAAGGCATCGATAGTGCCTTAGCCTTTATTTACGATTAAATTTCAATTTTTTTTCTCTCAAAAATTAATTCTTGTAATTTCTCACCTTTTACTCTCTCATCTCTCTGAAACAAACAGACAATCAAAGACAAATAAACAGAAAAGCGTGATAGTGGGTGTTTCTAAAATATCCTTATGTGCGCGTATTCCCATCAAGCGCTTAACCTCCATAGTCATATATATAGCCATCCCATTCAGCTTCGATTGGCTGAGCTAATCTGCCAGAGTAGCACTTGCCGATAATAGGCGGTTTTATGCCGCATTTAGGGCAGGCGTAATCCGATGTCAAGTTGTATGTCAAATAGTATGGAACTTTCCCTCCTCGCTTAATCAACGTTTCACCGCAGCTTGGGCAATTGGTGTTTCTTTCAAAATCGTTGTATACGTACTTAAGCCCTAAACCTCTGATGTCCCTGGATAAATCTATTAAGTGCCTTCCAGCTACCTTATTATCCATTAAACACTGATCAATAAAAGACAGCAAATACAACGGTGTTTCAGGACCTAAATTATCCAATATCCATTTGCCAAGTTTATGCACTTCTTGATCCGAATCACCATGTTCAAGCATAACTAAATTTGATATTTCGATATGAACTCTTTTATCTCTAAACATTTCAATGCAATCAAATATGGGCTGCACATTAGATACTGCGCATATTTCTTTGTAAAACTGACTGTTTCCTGAACCTTTGAAATTTATAGTTACGGCATCCATGTAAGGGGAAATAATCTTCACGGCCTCTGGCGTCATATAACCGTTTGTAACTATTGTTGTATAAAGACCCTGCTCATGGGCAAGCTTGGCGGTATCGTAAGCGTATTCGAAAAAAATGGTCGGCTCATTATATGTGAAGCTTATCCCTTGGCAGTTATTCTTTATGGCGCTTTCCACAATGTCGGATGGCAGCATTTTCACTATTGGAACAAATTCATTTACTCCGCTCAAATCAAAGTTTATGCAGAATTTACATCTAAAATTGCAGCAAGTTGTCCCAAACGAATAGGTAGAAGACCCGGGATTAAAATGATATAGCATTTTTTTTTCTATATTATCAATAAAACGTAAACTTAAAGCGCCATAGATATCTGTTAGTAATCTACCGTCAACGTTTCTTCGCACATTGCAAAACCCAACTTTACCTTCAGGAATAACACATCTTCTAGCGCAAAGATCACACCGCACAGCCGACGAAAGTGGTGTGTACAACATCGCAACTGAGGGCATCAGATGACGCCAACCTCCATGTCCAAATTAGTGGACTTTTATTTAAACTTGCCAATCTGAATCGATAAAAGTTTTTCGTTGTCTTTCATTATGTCCTGTTTAGATTTTTTGTTTCAACATCTAAAAGCACTAGCGCGCTCCATTGAACGCTTATAAGAAGCAGTTTTTGTTTGTTTGTCTGTCTGGTTGATTATCTGTTTACTTGTCTTAGAGAGATGAGGGAGAGTAAAAGGTGAGAATTTTGAGGGAGATTAAAATTTTAATGGTTGCTCTGCTGCTCAAAGAATTTTTAAGAGAAAAATTGGTCAAAATACCAAAAATTTAAAATCTGTTGATATTTTATTAAATATGAGTCAATTCATGATGTGCGGGTGTGTTTGACCGAATGGCCTTTGAAAAGGCTTAAGTAATAACTTGAAGTAGCAGTTGTGCTATATGCCTTAGACCTTTCGACTATCAAAGTTGAGTTGGTGCAAAGGAAGATTGGACCCAAATCAAATAGTTGCAAAGTTTGTAGAATTAGGATTGGCAGAACAAGAAGCAAAAATATACGTTATGTTAGCTAGATCAGGTCCTCAAAAAGCCAAGGATATTTCGAAAGCAATACGACTTAGCAAAGTTCAAGTTTACCGCAACCTTCAGAATCTAGAGAATAGAGGTTTTGTCGATTCATCACTTGGTCATCCAGCTATTTTCTCCACTATCTCTTTGGAAAAGGCAATCAACCTTCTAATAGAGTCCAAAAGTTCTGAGGTCATGTTGCTCAAACGCAGCAAGGAAGCAATAATGTCATCATTAAAAATGATTGAACCCAATATTCCAGAGGAAGCTAATAAGTTTTCGGTCATAGACAATGTGAATACCGTATGTTCACTAATCAATGACTTTCCTAACAAGAATTTTGGGCAATTGAGAATAATGATAAATGATTGGCAGAAGGCAATACCTGACTTAGAAAAATTCTATAAAACTCTAAGAACCTCGATTAAAAAAGGATCAAAATATAGATTAATTTCCGCCAATACTCGAGCAAATAGGGACTTTTTAGAAAAGTTTGCAAAAAACCTTATAAAATACGGAAATTTCAAAGAGCAATTCATTGAGGCGGATCCCGAAGTTCTCCCATCATTTTTACTAGGTGATGGAAGAGAGCTAATTCTTCCAGTTGAAAAAGACAATTATGGTCATATAAGTAAGGCAATCGTGACCAATAATCGAGCGATGGTAATTCAGGCTAAATTCATTTTCGAAAACATGTGGAGAGATCGCACGGTTGCGCCAACAAACATAAATTTATTACATAGTTATCTAAACGCGGATCTAAAACCGCAGTTTTATTCTGCAGATTACAAGATTAACTCTTGGGTGTTTACTCCTTTCATGCGATGTGGCAATATTGATTTATCATTAGAGAATGGTCATAATTAGAAAGGCACACACTAGAATGGTTGATACTTAGGAAAGCTCAATTCTCTTTAATGCGTGTTCAAAAAGGAATGGGAAGTTGAAAGATGAGACTGAATTTCGAATCTGAAGAAGTAGAGAATGATTATCCAAAAAATTGGAATATTCTCTACAGATACCATTGGACAGAAACTGAAGAATTGATGATTGAGAGAGCGCGAGAGAAGATCCTGAATACACTAAAGAATCAAAAGATGATGCCGCGCGAAAGATGGACTAAAACTCTTTTCACTGATGACCCGTATGATCAGGTACTTGGGCAAGCTTCAAGCGCAGGAGGTCTTGTTAACCCCATATTCGAATCGTTCGCTACACCGTATCCCCCTGCTATTTCTTACAGAGACTTGCTGGACTTTCCAAACTTGGATTTTCTTGCAAGGATGTACCATATGGTGAAATTTCCTGCGGATGATTTCTTTTTCACGCCGTCCAGCTTTGGGGAAGAAGTGCTATCAAGAAAGTTTCGTTCTATTGCTCATGGTCCACCGTTAGTTGTCGAACCATTCGCTAAAAATAAGGAAGATTTAGAATGGCTGATGGATAATCTACCTGATCCAAACCTGAGGGGTTTAAGACCATCATACAATTGGATGTGCACAGAAGGCAAAAAAATAATGGGTGATGTGCTTCCAATAACGATGTCGACATGCGCTGGTGCCATAACCACAGCCTGCTTCATTCGGGGTGTTAATGAATTCTTGCTGGATTTACGTACGAATCCTGAAGTGGCTGAATTGGCCCTCGAGATCGCTACGATTTATCAGAATAAAAAAATTGATTCTGCCACTAAAATTCTTGAACAATCAATAGGTGCAGACGGTAAAGGTAACCGCTTAATGTGGTGTGATTCTGCTGCATATATGACTCTGGACGAGTTTAAGCAGACACTGCCACTTCATTATGGTGATAGTATTCCTTATGCTGCAAGAAAAGGTTTTGCGCCATACATTGCACCTGTTGCTCCCCCTGAATACATGAATGAAGTTGCGAGGATTTTGGAAGAGAATAAAGGAGGAGCTGTTAGTTGTATGCAAGAGCATCCGCCGATTGAGCAAGGATACCCAGTAGCTATTAAATATAGCAAAGTCTACGCAATAACGGCTACTAACACCAAGATAATACTGAATGGTCTTGTTGAAAAGATTCGCGATGAGTTGATTAGGATGGCTAAGGTTTTCGGCAAATATCAAACTAAGGGTCATAGGACAAACGCTGGGGTTATTGGCGATGCTATGACTCCTCTTGAGAACCTTGAGGTTGCCTACCGTCTACGTAATGAAGAATTGACGTATGAGAAGATCTGCAGCTATCCGCTCGGATCTTAAGGATGTGCGATTAATAGAAAGAACTACTGAAAGCTGTGTTAGCTACATCGTTCAAAAAAGAAGCGAAGGCTAATTCAATACATGTCGTCCGCTTCTAAAGAGAAAAGAAAAAATATTACCCGCGCTCCCTCTCCTGTATTTAATTTTTGTAATTACTAGAATTAATTAACAATGCAATCCTTGTAATTGTCAAAGAGGCAAAAATATGGCTTTAGAAATAGCGATAAAAGACCTCAAGGATGCATTTTATGCACAGGATGACATAAAAGTAGCTGAATTAACTAAAGCAGCTTTAGAGGCAGGAGCCAATCCGCAAGAGCTTCTAGAGAACCATCTGCTAGTATGGACAAAGGATATTTGCGGCAGAAGTATCTATGATGTAGCTCGTGAAATTGATTACGAAAAGCAAAAAATGCAACCTGAAAAGGAAGTAATGCTCTCAGAGCTTGTAATGATAGCTGAATGCCTAACGAATGCTGTTGGAGTTTTAAAGCCTGAATTAGCCAAAAGGATGGTAAAAGTGGAATCTCCAGGCAAAGTAGTGATTGGAACCGTTGAAGGAGACATTCATGACATAGGAAAAAGCTTGGTGGGCAACATCTTGGCAGCAGCTGGATATGAAGTGATAGACTTAGGTTATGATATCCCTGCCAAAACATTCGTAAACAAAACCAGGAACTCTAAAGCTGATATCATAGCTTTAAGTTGCTCAATGGGAATGGCAAGGCTAGTTATGAAAGAGACCGTTGATGAGCTAAAGAAACTCGGCATGCGCGACAACGTGAAAATTATAACTGGAGGTCAAGCAACTTTTGAAACCGACGTTAAAATGTACGGGACAGACGCACATGGCAACAGTATCACTGCGGGTTTGAGCAACTGCAATGAACTGATGAGAGTGCTCAAAGAACAACGACAAAAACGTAGTTAAAACCAAATCAAGTTTTTTTAAATTAAAATAAAAAAATAAAAAGAGGTATAAAAAATGAATCAGGACTATAATAGTGTAGAAATCAGGGGGCAATATCCCCGCACTTGGAACGCGGCAGGTTTTTCTCATGAGTGGACAGGTTATGAAGAACTCATAATTGAGAGATGCCACCAGAAAGCAGTGGAGAAGGCTCAAAGGGAGAAACTGATGCCACGCGAAAGAATAATGAAATGTTGGTATGATGACGCCCCAGCTGACCTCAATAGCCTTGGCCTTGACCGCCTTCCATTTGGTGTATCATTAGGTGCAGCCTATAATGGAAGGATACTTGACAGCTATGCTGAAACGCCCTCAGTAATCCACGCCAATGACTTTCGTGAATATCCAGAGCTACATTTAATTTGTTTTGAGCTGAGAACTTCAAAGTTTGTTGGTGATTATCACTTTTGCAGTGCTGTCAGCTTTGGAGAAGAAGTGCTGACCAGTAAATTCAGGAACGTTGAGCATGGACCGCCTTTGGCTGTTGAAGGCTTCGCACAAACTAAAGACCCAGCAGAAGCCAAGGCAAGGCTGGAATTTTTCATGGATAACATACCTGACCCCGCCCTGAGAGGGTATTACCCATATTATCTCTGGCTTGTAAAACAAATTAGTAAGATAAATCCGGAGTTTCCAACGCTTGGTTCTGCCTGTACTGGTCCAATTGCTTCTGCTACTTTTCTTAGAGGACCAAAAGAATTCTTGATGGATGTGCGAAAGAATCCGCCACTGGCAGAGTTGGCTTTAAAAGCCGTTTCGAAATACGTCTGTAGGAAGATTGATAGATTACACGAAGTGCTGACTGTTTCTGCACCGATGATGACTAAGGGGAATCCGAAAGGCAACATGATGTTTTACTGTGATGGTGGAGGCGCTTACTTAACTTTTGAAGAGTTCACAAGAACCTATGATTATCACTTTGGACCAATTTTAGATTTCTGTACAGAGAAGGACATTCCTCCTTTTGTTGCTCCACTTTGCAACGCAAAGACCGCTGAGTTGTTCATTAAATACTTTGATGAGCATATAGGAGGAGGGCTTTGTGCTGATGTCGGTCTCCCGGCTTATGAGGACGCTATTCGCATGTTTGAGAATCGCGACAAAACAAAAAACCAATCAATCCTTTGGGCTGCTGCATTTGGTACACAAGAAGTGTTGATGGGTGGAGAAGCGATGCGTAAAGGCTTATTAAGATCTGCGCGTGGGACTGCAAGTACTGAACAGAAAGGCCTGAGAATGACAGGCGGTGGCGGTGGCGGTAATGTTGATATTCAGACTCCGTTGGCGAACTTGGAGGAATTGGACAGAATAGCCTTAGAGGTATATAAGTTTCCAGTGAAGGTTCCCAGTTGGTTAGAGAAAGAGGCGGAGACTTAATCCTTATCTTTTTTTCTTGTTTTATCGCATTAAGACTATAAGAGTGGATAATTTCAATGACAGATATCTTAGGATTCGAGTTTCGACCAGAGCTATACTATAGTAAAGACCATTTATGGATTAAGCTGGAAACTGATGGAACTGTAAGGATTGGCTTTGATGATATCATAGCAAAGGGGGCTCATGAGGTTTTTTATTTAAAGCTCTCATTTAAGGGAACAAAAGTGACGCAAAAGCAGAAAATGGGGATTTTGGAATCTCGCAAGTATACTGGGCCTATTCCTGCTCCAGTTTCGGGGGAGATTTTGGAAGTGAATGAGGTAGTTGTTAAGCTTGGGGCCGCTGGGTACATGGAGGATCCTTATGATAAGGGGTGGCTGTTTATTGTGAAGCCTTCTAATCTTGCGGCAGAATTGAAAACCCTTATGCAGGGTGAAGGTGCTGCTGCATGGTTTAAAGAGGCTGCCGAACCAGTAGTTGACGAGCTGGTAGTCTTTAAGGAACACCAAAAAGGAAGAGGCTCAGGCTAACAGAGCGTTAATTCCTGAGAAGCCTACCTTTTTATATTTAAAAAAAAATTATTTTTAGAAAGTAAAGCGCGTGAGCTCAAAAGATTTTGCTTGAGAAAGTACATTTACTTGGCGAATCTACTCTGCTTTTACTTTCTGTAAATACTAGAATTAATAAACAAACAATTCCTATATTGGTGAATGGTGAAATTAAATGACCACTGCTGAGGTTGTAATGAAAAGAATGTTAGAATATGCTGAAGAAAATTCCTTTTTGCTTGTTGGAGTTGACGAATCTCTACAATTTGTCTTTACAGACGAAAATATCGGATGGTGGTGGAAGATAGCTCCAGACGGGAAAATAGAAAAAAATGAAAAGGCTATCAAACCTAAAGGTCAGTATGATTTGGCCTTCATTTTTGCAAAAGCAGATTGTCTTGAAGCGTTGCTAGATAAAAAAAAGTCTCTTAAAGACATGATGCCCTCTGGTGAATTCAAATTTGATGTTAAAGAAATGGGCTTTTTGATGAAATTGCAGCCATTTTTTACTATAAGTTAAAGAAGAATATTTTTTTTAGATTTTTAGGGGCTAATGGTGTAAATTTTTGAAAGAAGCCATGTTTTACTCCCCAACAACCTTAGGCGTGCGCTGTGACCTTTGCGCTAGAAGATGTGTTATTCCTGAGGGCAAAGTCGGATATTGTAATGTGAGAAGAAATGAAAACGCCAAGTTATTAACCGATATTTATGGTTATTTAAGTTTAAGATTTATTGATAATATAGAGAAAAAAGCGCAATACCACTTTAACCCCGGGTCTGCCACATTTTCTTTTGGCACAACAAGCTGCAATTTCAGATGCAAATTCTGCATAAACCACGAATTGAGCAACCAAAAAAAATTTGTAGCAATTGAAAAGCTTTCGCCGTTAGAAATTGTTGAAAGTGCCCTAAAAAATGACTGCCAGGGGATAAGCTTCACATATAATGAACCAACAATTTTCTTTGAATACGCATATGACACAGCCAAACTTGCACACAAAAACGGCTTATACTCCACGATAGTAACCAACGGTTACATGACTCCTGAGGCTGTAAACATGATTTCGCCCTATATTGATGCAGTAACTGTAGATTTTAAAGGTTCAGGAAACAGTCAGTTTTATAGAGAACTCTGCGATGTGCACAATGTTCAGCCTATATTTGAATGTGTTAAAACATTTAGGGATAAAAAAGTTCATGTCGAATTAACAAATTTAGTGATGCTTGAACACGGTGATTCGAATCAAGAGTTGCATAAACTTGGCAAATGGATATTGGATAATTTAGGTCCTGAAACACCGTTGCATTTACTGCCGTTTAGAGCGCAGTGCTTAATGGAACAAAGGGAACAAAGTAATACTGAGGTAAACGTAATAAAACTATCCAATGACCTTAGACGTTTAGGGCTTAAGTACGTTTATAACAGGTATGAAAGAGACACAAATTGCCCAAGCTGCGGCGAGCAGTTGATTAGTCGATGTGGGAAACATGTGTTCCATTTGACTTACAACTTGACTTCGGAGTACGCCTGCCCTAAATGCGGTTCAAAACTACTTATTGTTGGCAAGTGCTACTCTGGCAAAGAAGTTCGAGCTTCCGCAATCGATGGAGGAACTAATTATTATTGGGGCTATGAAGGTTAATCGTAATTGTTAGTTACACAAGAGTTTAGGATTCTTCAATAGAGTTAGGGATAGAGTTGAATCAACAGCGCGCTATTTTTTTCTACTTTTATCTTTTATTTGAGAGATATGTGTGATATGTATCTCTATCTCTGTGTGATGTCTGTCTCTATTTATGTATGTCTATGTCTAAAATATTGTACGTATACTATCGCGGACTGGGTACTATGCTTCAATTGCAACCATTCTTTACAATAAGCTAAAAGAGCTCTATTTTTTTAGCGCGCTATTAAGCGCGCATAATTTAACCAATTAAAACAAGACAATTTAAGGTGATTTTCTCTCCTGAATTCCAAGTCAACTGTAGCCCCGCATTCCTCATAGTTCTAGTAATATCGATCCCCATAGCTTCCATGCTTGGTCTAGCCTCCCATGGATGTTTACATGGATATTTTAATTCGCATGTTTCGCATAATAAGCAGGTGCCTGATCCAAGTCCAATTGATAGATAATACCCTCTGCTAAAAGCTTCTCTCTCTATGGAAGCAATGAGGTTTCTAAGCCTTTTAGTTACATCATCCATAACAACTTTCATTTCTTTTTGAAATTCAGGATTATTTATAACATCTTGAAATTTTGCTCCATTTACATTAAGGTATTTTTTTAATTCGTCATCATAAGCACGGGTTATTTGTGCGGCGATGGCAAAATCATATTTTTTAACAATTTCTCGAAAATCTTTAGCTTTGGGCGTATAAGGTGGACACATAAGACTTTTTCCATAGTAAATACAAGGAGGATATGCACATTTCAGTTGAACTCGTTCGTCAACAACCACTTTGCTGGATTCTATCACTTTTACTTCAGTTGCACCATTTTTCGAAGCAAAACTGCTTAAATCTTCGAGGTCCTTTTTCAGCTTACCTACTTCCATATAATCCCTCCTTTTGAGAATAAATATGTGAACTCTTAAAGACTAGCTCGTTTAATCAGATACAACTCCTGTGTAACTCATTTCCTGAAAATTGATGAGATGCCTGAAACCCTTGAAACAAAACCTTCATTGAACAACGGACAAAAACAGAGACAGACAAACAAAGCGACAATTAATGAGAGCAATAGCGCGTGTAGATAAAGGGTAGCGCTGTAGCTGGAGGACAATTCATGGACTGCGAACGCATTCAAAAATCTATTTTTTCTTAAAAATCACAATCTAAATGTGAAACCGTAGGATATTTTCTAAATTTCTATTTTTCATTGCTCTAATAGCGCCATTTTTTCTTTTGACTTTGTTGACGACTTTCTTTTTTACAAAATCATTTATTTAAGACTGTTGGAGGCTCGTGATTTTGCCTGTTGATCCATTTTTTGCAGAAGTGTGATTACTTTTTTGCCTTTCGCCTGTTTTTCCTCATCCGTTATTGTTTCTGTTGCGCTACAACCCTCGTCAAATACGATGCCTTTTTCTTCGTCAAGAATTATTGGGTAGATTTGGCATCCTTCCGGCCTATCTTCATAGATATTACACTTGCTTTTCGCGATATTGTAGAACACACAGTGACCGTTTATGTTTTTCAGTTGTGCATAGCCATCTTGATCGATTTGCATGAAGTTTTCTTTTAGGTGGCCTTTTTCCGTTAGGCGTTTTATATCTTGGTTGCTAAGCAGCATTTCTGTGTTTATGCAGCAGACGCCGCAGTTTTTACAACGCATAAAAATATTCGTCAATTGCCCATATTTCAGCTTTGCTTCCGTTAAGTGCATGGTTTTATGTTTACCGAAGTCAGCTTTTCAAATAAACTTAAGATAAACGTTTACAATTACTCAATGGGGCATTAACATTATAAACAATTTGTGCGGCGCCTCAAATGGGCGGTTTTATTATGCGTTATGAAGGGGATATTTATAGCCCGCACATTGCAGGAGACGACTACATTCTTCAGTGCACCATCGGTTGCAGTCATAACCAATGCACATTTTGTTCAATGTATAAAGACAAACGCTACCGGATCCGCAATTTGGATGAAATTCTTGAGGATATCAAGCTGGCAAAAGAATACTATGGAGATGTCAAGAAGGTGTTTCTGGGAGACGGGGATGCTCTAACTATGCCTACTTCAAGCTTGGTAAAGATTTTGGGTCGCCTGTATGATACCTTTCCAAGCCTCTTCTATGTAGGGACCTATGCCAGCCCTGCAAGTATCCTAAACAAGGCACCACTTGAACTGAAGCAACTACGCGGACATGGACTCGTTGAGGCTCATCTGGGCGTTGAGAGCGGGGACGAAAAAGTGCTTCGTGAAGTACGCAAAGGCGTGACTTATGATCAAATGGTTGAAGCCGGAAAAAAGGTGCATGAATCTGGCATTCAGCTGTTTATCACCGTTATCTTAGGACTAGCTGGAAGAACACCCCAGGCTCTGGAGCACGCTAAAAGCACCGCACGTATTTGTAACGAAATCCAACCCGATTACATCGGCGCATTAACGATTATGGTAATCCCCGGAACAGAATTGCATAAGAAAGTTCAAAATGGTGAATTCGAGATCCCGACCGATATGGAAATACTACAGGAAATGCGCATCATAATTAAGGACCTGGAGCTGAAACATTGCGGCTTCACGTCAATTCACCCATCCAACTGCCTACACTTGGAAGGGATGCTGCCGGAAAACAAGGAAAAGCTTCTGCAAGCCCTTGATCGAGCTATTGACGGCACAGATCCCATCTTGCCTCGCCCAATGAACAAAATCCAGAAAGTATAGTTTTTGAAAAAACAAGCATTATAAATTAATGTTTCTTTAAGCCCGCGTCCATGCTTAGCGATTGAAAAATAGCTCGGTTGCACAAGCATTAAATGATTAATTAACCCATATTAATTTGGGATTTTAATCCCGAAAAAGGAGAAAGAAATATGGGACATCTTTTGTGGGAAGTTTTAGAAAGAACAAGAACGGGTCCAATAATGAAAGAAGATGAATTTGAGAACACGTATTTTCCAACAATACTAAAGAAACTCGTCCAAGACTACAAGATCAAATGGGAACCAGGCGAACCAATAATGTCAGATCCGCAGATGGCTGATGCTATTTTTGAAGGCAGCATACAGTTGCTTGTTCAGTGCGGGTTGTACTGTAAAGATACTAAGCACATAGTTAAGTTTAGTGAAAATGAACTTAGAGAGGTTGCTAAAACAAGAAAGCATGAGGTTGAATGGGGATCAGGCAGAGATATTCTGAGGATGCATATTAGGGGTCCTGAGGATAAGCAGCATCCATACTGTCTAAATGCGGGCGGATGGATGGGAAGTGACATACAACAGTGGAGGGACGCCGTTTATCTTACTGCTCGTGAACCGACTACGGATGGAATGATGACTGCAATAATGGAGGCGTCTTTTGGTCAGAAATCAACGTATGCAACGCCTACTGAGTCACTAGCAGTTCACGCCGAATGTGAACTGATGACTGCAGGCACACGCGCTGCTGGAAGACCTGGCATGTTACTCGGATTCCCAGAAACTGGTACGAGCATGGTTGCGTTAATGCAGGCTTTTGATCCTGGCTACTATACGCCTAAAAACTGTATGATGCCAGTGCATATACTGCAGGACATGAGGGTAGTCATTGATAGGCTTAATCTTGCCTATTTTGCTATGCAGCATGGGATTGTTCCATGGCAGAGTACTAGCCCTACTCTATATGCGTATATCAGTTGTCCTGAAGAAGCGGTTCTTGAAGGGATGGCTCATTCGCTGGGTCAGATGGCTTACGCCGATGGCTCATTCACACAGGCAATGAGCAACACGCTCGATAATCGTTACGAAGGAACAGATGTCTTTTGGTGCAATTCAGCCATGGCTTTAGCCGCAGAAAGAAACACAAGAAATCCATGGATTTCCAGCGGATTAGGCGCAGTTGGCCAATTTGCCACTGAAACCAATTATTTGGCTACAGCAGCCGCCTGCATAACTTCTTGCATATCAGGAATGGAGGGAATGTGGATGGTCGGCGGTATGCCTGCTTTGGACATAAGATTTGGAAGTGAAGTGACAAGAGCAGCAGCTGGAATGAAGGTAAGCGAAGGAATCAAGGTGATTAAAGATCTTATCAAAAAATATGAGCCGACTATTGTGCCCATGGGCGGCCAACCTCCACCGAAGGACCTATACGAATTCTACGACAAAGAAACTCTTCGACCCAACAAATGGTACATAGACCATTATAACAAGATGACAAAAGAGTTCAAAGATATGGGTTTTGACTACCCAACTTGGGGTTAAATACAAAAACTCCTACCTTTTTTCTATTTAATCTGAATGATTCTTTTTTGATAATGTATTTTCTCATGTTGTATTGTGCTCTAATAGAGTCGAAAAAGAAAATGCTGGACTTCAAAAAATAATTAATGCTCACATAAAAAGAGCACCGATAAACTATGCTTCCCACGCGCTATAGGCTCTAGTTCAAATCTGGAACTTACTTCTTTCTTAAAGCATATGCGTGCACCAAAAACTTATTTTTATGATTTTATGGTTAATTAGGCTATGAAGAAAGCAGTGTTCATTTCGGGTCCTATTTTAGGAATGGAAAATAACCAAGTGTATAGGGAAGCAATTACCAAGGTCTGTGCAAAAATAGGTTTTGATGTTATTGACCCTTGGCAACGTGAAAAGGTACTCTACACGGGAAATGAAGAATGTTGGTGGAATACTTATAAAACGTTTGACTTTGTACAGCGAGATTTAGATGATGCTGACAGATGCGATATTATGATTGTTTATTTGCCAAAGCTGTCAGCAGGAGCATGCATGGAACTATTTTATGCTAAACGTAAAGGCAAGAAGGTTATCGTTGTATCAGCAATGGATTGCTTAAGCCCATGGATTATGGCACATTCAGATACAATCCTGAAAGACTTTGATCAGCTTGAATTGACGCTTGAAAAATTCAAATGATTATTTGAACGTATGATACTCTTCGCCTCGGTCAAAAAAATTCAGGCGCAGCATAACTAATATTTGGTTTAACACTTGGCTTAGCTGGTTCTCTTTAGATATAATGGACGAGAGAGGTTTGTTCAGCTTAAACTGCTTGCCTGCTTATCTTTTTGCATGTTTTCGGCTTGAATAATCCGCCTGTTTGGGTCTCTAACTGTTAGAGTTGATGATCTAAATGTTAGGGCTATATCACTCATGCAATATCTATGTTTTTCAAGAAAATGGAGGAGAATAAAATTGAATCTTGATACAAGCAAGTATTTAGGTGGCATAGGTGCAATACTGCTTTTGATTGGCTTTTTGGTTCCTAGAATATCCCCGCCTGCCTCAGGGTTATCCTTGATAGGTCTAATACTTTTGCTTATAGGCTTGAAGGGTTTAGCAGATTATTACAAAAATTCAGGCATATTTTACGACTTTTTATACGGCTTAGTCGCGGGGATAATCGGGGTCATAGCTGCAGTGACAGCTGCTTTCTACTTAATTCTACCGACTGTTTTGACGACGATTTATCCAGGTTGGACATTCGGTGATTGGTCAGCACTTTCAACTATGACTGCACAAACTCCAACCACTCCAGATCAAATAGCTTCTTTCGCTGCATCCATAGTTAGATCCACAGCCGGAGGCATTGTAGCAGTTCTAGTCATTCTGCTTGTCTTCTTTGTGATCGCGGCTCTCCTAATGAGAAGATCATTAAACATGCTTTCCCAAAAAGCAGGTCAAGGGTTATTCGCAACTACAGGAACACTTTTGCTTATCGGCGCAATTCTAACGATTGTCGGCATTGGGTACATAATAATTTGGATTTCAATAATCTTCCTAGCAATAGCATTCTTAACGCTAAAACCTTTGCCAACCCCAGCAGATACAGGAGCACCAGCACAACCGCCAACATCAGTTTAAACTGAAAACCCCCTCTTTTTTTATTCTTACATGAGTGAATAGGCTTTTTGTATAGCATCCGTTTTTCAATGTTTTGTTTTTATAATCTCTAAAGTTAATCAGTGATTTCTTGATATGTTTCTTTATATTAAACAATTAAGTTTATATTTTGGCAAAAAATTCATGATATTAAAAAAGATGATAACTATGAAAGAGTTGAAATCGATTGATTATAAATTATTGTTTGAATTAATGAAGGACTCGCATAGGAGTGATAGGCAACTGGCTAAAGTCTTGGGTGTTTCTCAGCCTACCATAACTCGAAGAAGAGCAATGCTTGAAGAGAATTACATGTTAGGCTACACAGTTATACCGAAATTCTTTGAAATCGGTTTCGAAATTTTTGCAATAACATTTCTTAAAACTAACGTAAGAAGCCAAAGAGGGCAAACAAAAGAAGAATCAGTAAAGAAACTAAAAGATTGGTATATGAAACTCCCAGGCGTTGTCTTGGTATTGGAGGGGCTGGGAATGGGCTGGGATTTAGCGTGCTTTTCAGTTCACGAAAACTTCACGGGTTATACTGACTTTAGAAAGTCGGTAGAATCCGAATTGTCCGATTGGATAGTGGGAAGCGAAAGTTTCATCGTCAACCTTGGAACAAACACGGTGTTTAAGCCACTTCAACTAAAATCCTTAACTCTAAGCAAGAAATTAGAGTAAGTCCCACACAAATTTTTCATTTTCCCACAGATTACCGAAGTAAAGCTGTCAATCTTTCCATTCGCTGATGAGTGTTCGACTTGTTGCTTAGGGATTTTGATATTTGTGATGCCAAAAGCCGCTGTATGGAGCTTCAAGGTTCATTTGCCAAAGTGCTGCAGACAATTCTCCGTAGTGTATCATGTCTTCCATAACCCTGTGATAGAGTGCGGTTTTAATGCTTATGCGTGTTTCGAGTTTTTCTCCCAAAGGGACGGTGATTTGCTTTTTTAGTTCTTTGTCAAGTATCTTCAGTATTTTTGAGTGTTATTTTTTGTTTGTTTCATGTAGTTTTTTTAGTGAATCGATGTTTTGAATTCGTTTGACTTCCATGGAAACTGCTTAAATAATTCAATATTTAAACTTATGTCGACTGATTTTAAGCCTGTTTTAATAATCTAATCAATTTGTCGGGAATCTGGAAATCCAAGCTTCTCTCAATGGTGAATCGCTGTCCGATTTATTTCGGCCGGGAGAGTTTTAATGAAACCTGTAATTAAGCATGCGCCACAGGCAAACAACGCAAGCAAACATGGATATATTATGAGGCGTTCCATTCCGCCTTTACCTAAGCCCAAGTCGAAATTGCTATTTCCAAATGCTAAGCCCAAAACAAACAAGATCATTGCCAAAAAAGCGACAGCCCCCAAAGAAGCTGATAGATATGAAACAGGTGACTTCTCAAACTTATAGCCCGTCAAGGAGCAAGCCGCTATAAAGACAAAGGTCACCACAGAGAAAAATAAATGCACTGGCAAGAAAATGTTCTCAGTAATAAAGCCTGTCACAATAATGCTAATTCCAGCGATAACAAATAGGGAGGTAAAAGTTCTATTGTTGAGTCCTTTTTGGATAAAATAGGCCCCAGCAATCATGAATGCCCCCAGCAGGCAAAGCGATATGTTGAAGACTATTGCGGAGTTGGTTGATAAGCTCCAGTTACCTAAGTCACTTGTAACTTGCTGCAAGACATCGTAGCTAGGATAGATCGCTTGGGAAATAAAGACTGCTATGACAAACTGAACTGCGCCAATGATGAAAAGTAGGCCTCCTATTCTCTTGCTAAGAATATGCTTCAACTTCTAAACGGTTTGACTGGTTTCTTGTAATGCCCTTGGTCATAATTGGACCTAAAACTCGTTTCTTAACATGTTATTATAAAGCGTTATTAATTGAAGCTACAGATTTTGTGTAATGCCGTGCGGGATTAAAGATAGATCTTCTTTTCAATGCAGTCATATTAACAGGCTAGCAAGTAAAGGAGCAGGAAAGGAATGGGATTTCCTGTTTTAGGCAAATTGCGCATTATTTTTCAAGATTCAATTAAAGAATAATTTCTTGATTTCTGTGATTAAATGATATTGAACATACAATTACTTGTAAACGCACAATTTGTGAAGTAGCGTTCAATTGCATATTCGCTTGATTGTCAAATATTTGAAAATTGTCTTAATTCTTGTAATGAAGCAATGGGTCAGGTTTAGGCGACTCAGCTTTTTCGCGTCGTTTAATTTTTGGTTTAAGCGGCAAAATTATTCTGAACGTCGTGCCCTTGCCCACGGCGCTTTCAAACTCTATTTTGCCACCATGACTATCCACAATGCGTTTGCAAATTGCTAAACTTAACCCCATGCCCCGAGCTTTTGTTGTAATCAGCGGCGAGAAAATTTTTGGCCTTATGTCTATATCTATACCTTCTCCAGTATCACTGAACGATATTTTCACGTTGGAATCTTCTTGGCTGCTTTGAACCTCTATTGTTCCTCCATGCGGCATGGCTTCAACTGCATTCTCTAGTATAGATGCGAAAACTCGCTGCATTCTGTCAATATCCACTAAAATTTTGGGTTCCTCAGAAATGTTATCCACAATTTGGATAGTGCTCGGAATTTGCAGTTGAAGTAAGGCATCTTTAAGAAGTGTTTTGGCTGAGCATTGTCTAACATTTAAATATAATTCGGTTGAGTATTCGATGAGATCGTTTATAATTTTATTTGAACGATTAATATCATCCTCGATAATCGAAAGCATTTTATCCCTATCTGCATCCGTGCATTTACTCCCTTTTCGCTTTAAATAAAATGCAGCGTTCTTCATGCTTGCTAAGGGATTGCGAAGGTCATGGCCAACTTGCCTTGCGAGTTCCCCGATGGCTGACATGCGCTCTGTTTTTTGTATTTTAACGTTTTGTTTGTGAATTTGTTCAATCATTCCGTTGATTGAACGTGTTAACCAAGTTATTTCATCGTTTCCAGAAACCGATAGCTTCTGGAATTGGTCTGGGCTGGCCATGATTTTAATTACAGATGAAGTGAGATTGCTTAATTTTCTGAGAACTGAAAATTCCACTAGTAAACTGATGATTAAGCTAAACGTTATTCCAGCAGATATCAATATTTCATTGATGTATTCAGTTATTTGTAAACCTTGGTCATAGACTGTTCTGGGCATGGTTGCTCCAATGACTAAAATTGGCTGACCGTCGATTCCGTCAATTATATCGTAGCCTATGATGTATTGCTGATTTAACGGTTTAATGTATGTTGAAGGAGGATCGTCTTGAATTGAATTTTCCTTTTCCCAGTCGGCAATGGATAACATCGTTATTGGATAACCCAAAACATTTTGGAGTTTTTCTGTTTCACTTGCTCCAGCCCCTGTTCCCTCGCTGCCCGAATCGAAATAACGGGCAAAAATTAAAACCCCTGCTGAGGGACCTTCTCCGCCAGTCATCAACACAGGGCTAGAAGCCACCATAACAGGTCCCTCCAAGGACCAGATGAAGCCGTAATTAGGGTTATCTATGGCGCTACCTAAGTTCCAAATTGTGCTGTCGTTAGATACTTTGGTTAATATATCTTGAGGAACAGGCACCTGGGTTAAATCGATCAAATTCACACCCATACTTGTCATGTAATTGCCTTGAGGGTCTAGAAAAATGACAAAATTTATTCCCAAGTTGGACAAGGAAGCTGCCGTCAGGTAAGTTTCTTCGAATTCAGTGTCGTTCTGTGGATTTTGCATGAATTCGTATGTGCTGTTAAGTTGGGACCAGCTGACTAGTTCGCTGTCTATTTGTGTCAATCGGTTTATAGTTGCTACCTGAATTCTGCTAATCGTTTGATCCACATCGTTCTGTTCGATGCCTGAAAATTCACTTTGAACAAATGAACTCGAAAAGAATTGTATAACCAAGAATAGGAAAAGAGTAGTTACCATTAGAGCAATTAGAGTTTTTATGCGAATTCTCATGTGGTTTCAACCATCAAATTTTGCGATGAAGTTCATTTGTGCCAATGAATAAGAAAACACATATTAACCGCTTATGCCTCAAGCAACTGAATTGTTAATTTTTAATAAGAAATTTTATTTTAAAAACATGGGTTTTATATATTTTATATGCGGAATCTACTTATGCATGTATTGAATCAAGTGTATCGCGTATTAAGTTTCAGGATAGACTAAAATATGAACAAACATGCAATTCTTATTATTATCAGTATAGTAATTGTTGTTGCACTTGTTGCTGGCGTACTCGTAGGAGCATTCCTTAATCGACCAAGCAGTCCTACTCAAAAATCCATAACTCTAAATGGGGCAGGCGCTACCTTCCCACAGCCATTACTTGCCGCTATGATATCGAATTATACCACTGATGTTAATCCGAGCGTCCAAATTAATTACGACGGAGTCGGAAGCGGCACTGGAATAACCGACTTAGAAAATAAGGTAAATGATTTTGACGCCTCTGATGCTCCCTTAGGTGCTTCCGATATGGCTAAGGCTCCTAATGTTCTTCATATTCCAGAAACTATAGGCGGGGTAACAGTTGCATACAATCTACCAGGAATCTATAGCGGCCTGCATCTAAACGGCACAGTCATTGCAGACATTTTCCAGTGTAAAGTAACGATGTGGAATGACTCTGAAATTCAAAGCTTAAACCAGAACGTTACGCTTCCAGATCAGGCTATTCGAGTAGTGCATCGAGCAGACAGCTCAGGAACAACCTACATATTCACAGGTTATCTCAGCAAAATGAGCACTAGCTGGAACAATTCAATAGGTCAAGGCAAAACCGTAACTTGGCCAGCCTCAACAATCGGTGCCCAAGGAAACTCTGGCGTCGCTTATGTCGTGCAGGGGCAGCCTTATGCTATTGGATATGTCGAGCTATCTTATGTTTTACAGAACAATATGACCGTAGCTGCTATTCAAAATCCTTCAGGCAATTGGATTTTGCCAAGTCTCAGCGCATTCCAGGATGCTGTTCAATCCGCCTCTTCAAATGGCTTACCAACTGGTGATGAGAGCTGGGCAACTGTCAGCCTGCTTAACGCAAACGATTCACAAGCATACCCCATAGTAAGCTTCACATACCTGCTAGTCTACAAGGAACTGAACGTTATTCCAGGCATGACTCAAGCCATGGCTACAGCAGAAGTTCAGTTTCTCTGGTGGGTCGTGCATGATGGACAAAAGCTTGCACCAAGCGAAGAATACGTGCCTCTCCCGTCAAACGTTGTTCAAATCGATGAGAACACAATTGAATCAATCACTTTCAACGGACAACACTTAGCAGTAACCTAAACAAAAACACAAGAAATAAACCATTTCTCATCGCAAAACCAAATCAATATAGCCTTCCCTGTTCAAATTGCCAGTTGCTTTTCCTTACTGGTTTTGTTAATACTGTTTTCCTTTCATAAAAAATAGTGCACAACTTATAGATCAATCATTTTACTATTGTAAAAATGTACTTGTTCGTATGAAATGTTAGGGTTTGAGTATTATTTTGGTTTCGCTTTTTTCGTGCCCTAATATGTGCTTCTCGCCTATCAACTGTAACGTATAATTTATGGTTGGGCCATCACTTAAGAGGAAATCGTTCTCTAGAACACTTCCTGAAAAGGATCTTTGATTTGTCTGAGCGCCTAACGCTTTCAAGAAATCGAGACATTCAGGCAAGCCCATGTTAGAAAAGGTTAAAAGCATAGTATTAAATGCTCTCAGAGATGGTTTCCAAACGAAGGTACCTATTTCTTGGTTCAAGCTTCCAATTGTTTCTTGCATCGAAATAATGCCAACGGTTCTTTCCATGACTAGTTGAACGTGCTTGAAGCCTTCGCCGTGAACGCTTACATTTGCCCTCAGAATTTGGTTTTTATCTTGGTCAGCGTTAATGCTTTCAATTTGAGCGGTGGCTTGTGCTGATCCATGAGAGATAGTGAGAGAGGATTTTTCGGCTTGTATTCTAATTGGGAACCAAGGAGACCTTAGGATAAATAACCATAGATCGTTTGCGTGGGGTAAATCAAAATGAACCGCCGGTGCCGTGATTTCGCCTGTGACATTGGATTTGATTAATCCAGTGGCTGGAAATAGCATGTTTTTTACTGAAACATTGATTATTTGGTTTTGTCCCTCATCGGTTCTCTCGTTATACTGTACTTTTGTCGGAATGGGAAGGGATGGGGTAAATTTCCAATTTTCTCTTCTGCCAAGTGAAGATAAATATAGCGATAATGTACCCAAACCTGCATAGATTGCTCTTGGCTTAAGACGGGTTTTACTTCTGACAGTTACAGTAGTAATACCATCCTGCGATATGTTATACCACGCTTCGTGTTTATCTGTCAAGTTATATAAAGGAAGCATTATAACCACTATTTCGCTTGTTTAAAATCAAAGAGAACTGCTATCTTTGACTTATTTTTTTCTCGGTTTACATATAAAAACGTAATTAATACCTTGCAGGAAGCTAATTTAGATCTCCTTTATAAAGGCATTATATATATACTTCCTTTAGTATTTAAATACCCTAAGACATGTGAAGTGAAATGAGTACCAGAAAACCAATTATTTCAATACAGAACATCGTTGCTTCTGTGTCACTTAATCAAAAAATTGATCTTCAGAAAATCGTGGAAAAGTTTCCTCAAACAGAATATAATCCAAGTGTGTTTCCAGGATTAGTTTTCAGGCTTAAAAAACCTAAAACCGCTACTTTGATTTTCGGCACAGGCAAAATGGTTTGCACAGGTGCTAAATCAGAAAAAGAATCACGCAGTGCAGTTGAAAAAGTCGTGAAAGAACTGCGGGGCGAGGGCATACAGATAACTGAAAAGCCGATTGTGAATATTCAAAATATTGTTGCTTCAGCAGAGTTAGGCGGAGAAATCGATTTGGAAAGTCTCGTATATAAGCTCAGTCGGGTTATGTATGAGCCTGAACAGTTTCCTGGTGCAGTGTTCCGCATGGATGAACCTAAAGTTGTGTTCTTGATCTTTTCAGCTGGAAAACTTGTCTGCGTCGGCGCAAAGAAAGAAGAACAGGTTTACGAAGCAGTTGACAAAATACAAAAGCTTCTTGAAGAAAAAGAGCTCATTTACTACCCCACCCCATCTTAAAAACTTCTAAGAACTTTTAACTCTTCTGCGCACTGCTGGGTTTTCCTCCGAAAGTTTTTTTAACGCATATTCAAAAGTTTCGTTTTCATCTAGCTCCTTTTTTAGGAAAACTCCTGTCCTCCCAACTGTGTCTCTTTTTAGTAATGCATGAACCCTGTCAAGCACTGTTTCAGTGGATATTTTCAGGGTTTTAGCTGCGTACTCTTCTTTGCCTATTATGCTGCTTTCATTATGCCCCTTCTCTGTTGGTTCAATCAGCATTAGCCGTTTATCTACGCCTGCAACACGAACATCGCATTAGCCTTAAGCTGATGTATGTTGACTTCGCCGCCGAACCTGTAAAACTCTCGTTCCACCCTTCGTAGGGGCGTAAGGGGAAAGGAAACGCTTGTTTTCTCGTCAACCTCAATATGCGCTTTTATCGCGTAGGAAGGTGTGGCTTGCACTAACAGTCGAGCGTTAATGGGCACGTTCGATTTTTGGAGGGCTGTTTCAACAAGAAAACTATTTTGTGGTTCAGCTATGAAAATGTCGATGTCGCTGTCTTTTTTCACGTCGCCTCTTGCGATGCTTCCATGGACAATAACGGGCAAATGAAAATTCTCAAGAGATGCCATTAAGCTGATTGCTTTTTTCCGAAACTCGGCAAGTAATGTCCAGTGTGCATCGTTGTATGTTACTTCTTTGTATTCAGCGTGTCGTTTGGGTTTAATTGCCATTTTTATCATCTGATAAAGGAAAATATTGGTGAATTGTTTAATTAGGTTTGATGGAAATTTAATATGTGACTGTTTAAATGAACGCTTCGGTGTGCTCTGCCTGTAAAACGAATGAGGCTTTCTTTCATAGACCATATTCAGGTGAAACACTGTGCAAAAAATGCTTTACCCAATCGATTGAGGCAAAAGTTAGAGCGACGATTACAAGGTATCATATGCTTCGTTTCGATGATAGGTTAGCTGTAGCGGTTTCAGGCGGAAAAGACAGCGTTAGCCTGCTGCATATAATGGCAAAAATTAAGCGGTTTCGACCTAAAACCACGCTGATGGCGGTCACCGTAGATGAAGGCATCAAAGGCTATCGAAAAGAAGCCTTAAAGATCGCAGAAGAAAACTGCATTAAACTTCGAGATTCCACACACCATCGTGTCTTTTAAGGAGCTTTTCGGTTTCACATTGGATGAGATAATTGCCAGGGCACGAGAAAGAGGCATGATGGAATTAACTTCCTGTGCTTACTGCGGAGTGTTACGGCGAAGAGCCTTAAACCTTGCGGCTCAGGCAAGTGAAGGCAAATAAGATTGCTACTGCCCACACTTTGGATGATGAAGCGCAAACGATTCTTATGAATATTTTCCGAGGCGACATCACACGTTTATTCAAGGAGAAACCCCTCACGAGCGAGGTTCACCCCTTACTTGTTCAAAAGATAAAGCCTTTTTGCGAAATTCCTGAGAAAGAAAGCGCCCTTTACGCCTACGTTAAAAAAATTCCTTTTCAAGACACGCCTTGCCCATACGCTTCAGAGGCTTTGCGCAATGACCTCAGAGCTATGCTTAATCGGATGGAGGAAAAACATGCTGGGACAAAGTTCACGATTCTAAAAACTATGGAACGCTTAAGGCCAGCCATTGAGGAAACAGTTGCCAAAGAAGATTTTACAATTTGCAGAGAATGCGGCGAACCATCCGCTCAGGACCTATGCAAAACCTGCGAGCTGCTAAAGCACGTTCGTTAATTCTTTGGGTTTTGGCGCTGTTGACTTTTCAGTTTCTTAAGAATGTTTGAGGCTTCAAACGCGTCTGCTGCTCTGGCTAGTGTTTGTGCTCGACTTAAATCAACACGCTCGCCGCAGTACGGACAAGTTTTAGTTTTCAAACCTATTTGTGCCAACATTAAACCGGCACATTTGGTGCATTTTAATATCGCAGTCTTGCCCAATTGTTGTTGCCTTCCGAAAACCTTTTCCACACACAGATAGATAACAGTTTAGGGAAGAGCGATATAAATGAGCACAAGCGAGCAGGCTAAGCCTAGGTCAGGGTTACTGGATCTTGCTATTTCCTTTTTTAAGAAGGAAGGGTTCAAGGTGAACAGTGAAAACACGGCTCTTGATGGCTTCAGCGGTATAACCCGCAATTTTGACCTTATTGTTCAAAAAGGACGCATAGAACAGCCTGTTTGGGTTAGGGATTGGAATCGAACAATCGGCGTTAACGTAATTATTAATTTAGATACTGCCACTGAAGATGTAGGATTGTCTAATCCCATAATGATTGGAGACAAATTTAGCGATCACGCAAAATCTTACTCGAATAGACGCAAGGTCACGCTTTTGACTAAACAAAAGATCGGGTACGGATACAGGTAAATTCATAACTATTCTAATTCGCGCAAGTACGAGTCAGTTAAGCCTTCGCGTTCCAGCATGCCCAACCAGTCTACTCTGCCCACGAAACAGTTTTTACGTTTCTCCAAAACATCCAAAATGTCGTTAACCACTTGCTCAGCCATTTTGCCGGTAACATCCAAGTTCACAGACTCTGCCCGCGTGCACTTCAACCGCCTCGCCGAGGCAAACGTCGATGATTTCCGCTTGTAGATTCTCCCAGAGTTTATTGCCTGAATAACCCCGTTTTTCCATGAACTGTTTTAGTTCACGTGGGTCTCGGCGCAAAACAAAAACGTTAGCCACATGCTCCTTAGGTGTAACTGCGCTGGCGTAGTGCCCGTCGATGATTATGTTGGCATTTTTTGATGCTTTTATGGTTTCGGAGAGTTTTTGCTGCATTTTTTTCTCATCGATTATAGTGGTGTCTCGCTCTTTATCTTCGCCAAGTATTAAATTGTACGTCTTGGCGTAGTCGGTAAGGTTTATGTATTCCGCATTAAGCTCGGTTGCCAATGCTGTAGCGACTGTTGTTTTTCCGATGCACGGCGTCCCCGTTATGAGAATAATGCGTTGCTTCATGACAAGTGTGTTGTTTGAAGAAAGTTTTATCTATTCCGATGCTCAACCGATAAGCGCACTAGCTGAACGGTGAATTTGTTGAATAAACTGGTTTTTTATTTGGTTGATGTGTTTGCGCAGGAGAAGTATGGGGGAAATCAACTAGCTGTTTACTTGAATGCGGAGGGCCTGTCTACTGTTGACATGCAGAAGATAGCTAATGAAATGCATTTTTCAGAAACAACTTTCATTCTTTCAGATAACGCGCGAGAAGGTGGATATGACGTGCGTATTTTTACGCCTGCTGCAGAAGTGCCATTTGCAGGTCATCCAACTTTAGGCACTGCGTACGTAATCAAGCATTTTGTCCTTGGCAATAGCGTAAATCAAGTTAGACTTAACCTGAAAGTGGGACAAATAACCGTAAAATTCGAAGAGACCCCAGCTAGTGAGGAAGTCTTATGGATGAAGCAGCTTCCACCCGCGTTCGGCAGGAAATTTGAAGTTTCGCAGTTAGCAAAGGTTTTGCAGCTTCAAAGTGCTGATTTTGATGAGCGATTTCCAATTCAAGAAGTATCTACAGGTTTACCCTTTATCATCGTACCCTTGAAAACTTTAGATGCTGCTAAGCGTGCTCAAGTAAACATCAAGCACCTTGCCGAAATCGCTTGTAAAAATCAATTAGGCATACTAGTTTTTTGCCCCCAAACCATTCAGCAGAGCAATGATTTGCATGTGCGCGTGTTCGTGGATCTGCTTGGCATACCTGAAGACCCAGCTACAGGTTCAGGCAACGGTTGCTTGGCAGGCTATCTGTCTTACTACAAGTACTTTGGCAACGATAACGTAAATATCTGTGTGGAGCAGGGCATCGAAATCAATCGGTCATCCTTGCTCATGCTTAAAGCAAGAAAAGCAGGCGAAAGTTTTGAGGTTTTAGTCGGCGGCAAAGTTTTTCTTGTTGCCAAAGGCGAGCTTGCCTAAATTTATAATTTAAGCGGCTTTTTTGAAAGAATGCCTTTGATGTATCTTTCGTGTGGAAGCTTGGTTCTTTGGGACGTAATTGTCAAGTGCCTAGAAATTCTTATTGCTTTGAACCGTGCATTTTTATTTGGGCTGGCGAGTTGGTGTGTGGCTTTCGGACCCAGAAAGTTTGATGGGTCTGAGGAAACTCCGTCCACGTGTAGAATTGCATCCCTGTTAACTGCGGGGAAAGGCGAGAGCCTTGGCAACGGAGCAGAAACGAAACGTCCACTTGGCGCGTGAAAATGAAGCATGCTAAGTTGCTGAAGATGCCATCTGGAAACGGTGAAACGGCCGTCCTGCAAGTGGAAAGGGCAAACAGTCGCTGATGAAGTCTCTACCTGAAAGCGCGGGTAGCCCGATTAGCCGAATGCCACAAACAACAAAAGACGGGTTACGGCCAACACACCAGCCCACTCAACTGCACACCGCTACTCCCCCGGCATGGGCTCTGTCTTGCATAACTGAAATTATACTTGGAGGTCAGCTATCTCAATCATTCTGCGAAGCAACTTTGCACGAGCTGCAAAACGAACTTTTTTATCATTAACAGGCAAACCCATTTCTTTAGCCGTTAACTCCAAAATCTTGTTCATAACAACTTGGGCAGCCTTTCCAATCATTTCAATCGGCAAAGCGCCTTCAGTACATACGCCTTCACAGCAGCAACTAAAAGGAAAGTCTAACGCTAACGCTATTTTGTTTTTTTCAGGGTCGTAATCAATTATGGTAAAAGGCTCAAGCATACAAACAGACGGCCTAACATCGTAAATTGAACACTTATTTTCCTTTGTAAGAAAGAAACAACTGCCACCGTTTTTTCTTTTAACCCACCGAATCCCCGATTCATCGATAAAATCAATAAAATTCCTAAAACCTTTCTTTTCAATAAGCTTTTGTTCCACTATACTAACATCGGGCGGTTGCATCTTACAGCAAACACCACACTTTTTACAACTAAAACCAACAGAATGAGGGAATATAACATTCGAATAGTTCAAGGTGTAGCTGAATAGAGAAAAGATAGCTTAATTTAGTTTTTCATGCAGAGAAAAAGGGATTGATTGAAAATGATTTTAATAAAACAATAAGAAGTTACTAAGCCCTAAGGCGGGTTACGGCCAACACACCAGCCTATTTCAACTGTACACCACCTGTTTTTGGCAGCTTCAACTGGGAATTGCAGCAGGCAGAGCAAGTAAAAGATAAAGTTACTGACATAATGAGCGATTATTCTGTGGCTGGCACTTTTATTTCAGTTGACATTCGTTAATGTGTGTCCGTCAAGCATTTGAATAATCCTGTCAGCGAGTTGAGCTTTTGCCGGGTCATGTGAAACAAAGATTAAGGTAAGTTTTTCGCTTTTATGCAAATCGCACAGTAAATGCATAATCTCATTGCCAGTTTTTTGATCCAAGTTTCCTGTTGGTTCATCAGCAAGGAGAATCGATGGTTTGTTCACTATTCCTCTTGCTATGGCAACTCTTTGTTGTTCGCCTCCGCTTAGTTCAGTTGGTTTATGATTTGCTCGCTTGCCTAAACCTACTTTCTCTAAAGCTTCTGTGGCGGCTTTTTTTTGTTTCGCTGAGTTTTCGCCTGCTAAGTGGAGTGGAAGCATGACATTCTCAAGTGCCGTTAAGTAAGGAAGCAATTCAAAGGTTTGAAAGATGAAACCCACGTTTTTGCGTCTAAATTGTCCGCGTTTTTTAGTAGTCATGCGGTAAATAGAGTTTTCTCCAATTGTAACTTCCCCTTTTGTTGGCGTTAACAGTCCCCCAATTGTGTAGAGCAGAGTAGATTTTCCGCTGCCGCTTGGACCCATTACTGAGACAAATTCGCCTTCGTTAACCTTTAGACTAACATTGTTAAGAGAAATAACTTGGTTTTTTCCAATTTCGTAAATTTTAGTTATCTCTTTTAGTTCTAGCATTCGTCTAAACTGTCCTAAGTGCTTTAACCGGATCTGTTTTGCTTGCTATCCAAATAGGATAAAGACTTGCAGCCATGCTTGTAAGAACTGACAAACCTATGGCAAGCGGAATAACGTAGATGGGTAACTCCGCAAGGCTGATTGAATTATTTACTATCAAAGGCCCAAGTATCACTGATGAAATTATGCCAACAAGAGTTCCCAGTATGCCCCCAATCAACCCAATAATTACTGATTCCAACAAAAATACCTTGTAAAGATATGTACTATCCGCGCCAAGAGACATAAAAACACCAAGTTCTTTTGTGCGCTCATGAACGGAAGCCAGCATTGTATTCATTATTCCAGCAATGCCAACGACAAGAACTATTAATGCTAAAAGCAACAAATAGTTTGATGTTGTTTCTACAGCCTGCATTCTAGTTTCGACTGTCTGTTTTACCGGAACAGCCTTTACATCTGCCACTACATTCATAATTTGCGTCGCCATCGCATCTACAGGACAATAATTGCACAATGCGCTAACATCTATCTCACTAACTTTTCCTTCTTGGTTGAAAAGTGCTTGTGCAATAGGCAATGGCATAAAAATCGAATAATCATCTGTAGAGCCTGTTTCAGATAGGATTCCAGTAATTTTGAATGAAGCATTGTTAATTGGAATGTTAGAACCTAACGTCAGGTTAAGCGATGCCGCAAGCGCTGAACCAATAAGAATCTCGCTAGCACTATCGTTAGGCAACGAACCTGTAATACTCCACCATTTCTTAAGCTTAGCCTCTTTATCCGGAAACGAACCGATAACTAGAATGGTATTATTTTCATAGGAAACTTGATCATACAATTTTGGTGATACAACACGAATGTTTGCACAATTCGGGATAGTGTAGATAGCGTTTACAGCAGTTTCATTAATAAAATTATTTCCAATAATTACGCTTCCATAAGCAACATCAATCGACTGAGTATTAGGCGTAACGATTATGTCTGGCCCATACTTGTCCATTTCATCACCTACTTGCGCTTGCATTGTACTTGAAACTGCAAAAGTTGAGACAATAATGGCAACGGACAGTACCAAACCTGTTGAACTGATAATTGCGCGTCCTTTTCGCCTTGAAAGATTTTTAAAGACTAACGTAAATGCATTCATTGGCATCGCTCCAGTTTCCCCAAGTCACAGCGGAAGGATCCATAAATCTGCAGCTTAACAGATCGCGCAGGAAAATTAGACCACATCTACAGTAATAATGCCTTTTAACCAGTACTGTGGCGAAGTTTGATTGCCGATAACTAGCCTAATTGGTCCTTCGCCGTCGTTAGACAGCGGTGCCATAGCTGAGTCATCTTTAAGATAAGCCAGAATCATTTGGTTGCTTCCGTATACATCGCTCATCGTCACGTTCCCTGAACACCCATCAGAGGCTGAGAAAACGATGCCTGTAGCATTGCTGTTAGCTTGAACTTCTTGAAGCAGACTTCTTAGGCTTATGCCAGTATAAGTATATGTACCACTTCCAGGACAGCAAGTAGTTGTAATGTCCACTTTAAGATCAATTACACCAAGAGCATATAGTTGCTGAATTGTTAGATTCTCAGGTTTAGCTACATTGCCCATGACGGATATGGATCCATTGATGTTTTCTACAACATCTCCGATATCTATTTGACTATTATTGCTTGGTTTTGGTGCTAAGTACAAATAGTAGACTGGGACGAATACCGCGACAACTAAAACAACAAGCATAATTACGATGGCTACTTTGGATGTTTTGTTCATGCTTTTCCCTTATGCATTTTAATGCATAGCGATATGCATTGGACTTAATTATTTAAGTTTATTGCATCAAATAACCACAGCAACTATAACACCAAAGATGAGAAAGTCTAACGAAGACCTTACCTTCATGCGATTCGCCTGCTAAGTAAACCTTGTACTCCTCCATAGCGGATGACCCTTTCCCAAAGGATACCTCCCCACAGACAAGGGCTCTGCCTTGCACTTGGTTACCCACCTAGGAAATATGTTAATACAGTAATAATTATGCCTAGCACAGCATACGTAATTCCCTTCTTTACTTTGAACACTAGACTTTTGCGTGTTTCAGTCCAGACGCCGATTATAAACATCAGAATAATCGCTATTATAACTGCTAAACTTACTAATTCACGGATTTCTAGTATGTTCTGCAGCAATATAAGCGGAAGAATTATCACTATGCAAGCACCAAAGTTCAGGCACAAATCCAAAAAGATTGTTATTAGGTCGTTTTTTAAGGGCACTTTCTCTTTTTCTTCAATTTTGGCTAGATTGGCTATGACCATTTCATAGATTTTCTTCTTATCCTCTTCATCTAGGATGTTTACATATGTATCTTGGAGGTCTTCCTCAACCATTTTGAGGCTCTCATCCCTCTTTTTCTGGTTCTTCGCATTGTTTGCTACAAGGTTCTTTCTTGTTGCTAAAGCGTGATTTTCCCAAGCATAGAAGATACCATCAACTATTCCCCAAGCAATGCAACACGAAATTGCAGCGCTGAAAACAAATGCTAAGATCCGCTCAAGCAGAAATGGATAAGCGTAAATGATTTGATTTCTAAGAATACCCAGAAAGACAAGAGTCATCACAATCCCGAAAATAGGTTCTGCAGCGAACCAAAAGCGACCGAAATAATCAGAGAGCCCCAAAAAACAACTCCTCCTTATTTAACAAGGAAGATGACGACTTAACGATTTGTGGCTTCATAGCAATACCAACAAACGTCTAAAGGCACTTCCTCAACGGGGTACTGCTCTTCCTTCTAAAAGCGAACTATTGCTTACTTATAAGCTTCTTTTTAATGCTTGAACATACTCTGTAACTATTCGTTTGCTTATTTCTGCGTCAGTGATTATAAGTTCGCATCCATGAAAGCACCCGGGGTTAAGATGAAATTCCACGGGTACTCCAGCTTTGGTTAATTTAGAGACGTACTCTATTGTTTCATCGCGGAACGGTTCAAGATCACCCACGCATGTGTACGCGGGTGGCAGGCCTGATAAATCAGTAGCTCTTGCAGGTGCAGCATATTGAGAAACGTCATCTTTTTTTCCGCCTAAGTACATATTCCAGCTGGAGACATTGTTCGCAGTGTTCCACACTCTCTCATCTTGAATTTCACTGCTTGATTGTGTAATGAACCGATCGTCTATCATTGGGTAGAGCGGCATTTGAAATTTAATTTTGAGATCATTTTTGTCTCTTGCCAATAAACATACTGCTGCCGCTAGACCGCCACCAGCGCTTACTCCAGCCACTGCGATTCTAGAAGTATCAACTTTTAGCTCTTCTGAATTATTTGCGAGCCACAATAATGTTGTGTAACAATCGTTTAAGGCGCAAGGATAAGGGTTCTGAGGTGCTAAACGGTAATCGGGGGAAATAACTATACAGTTAATCTCTTTGGCTATACGAATACATACATCATCATTCATTTCAGGCAATCCTATAACGAATGCTCCCCCATGCATCCATTCAACTGCAGGAATTAAACCTGTTTTTTCTTTAGGCTCATATATTCTGACACGAACATCTGGTGCTCCATTTCGACCTGGAATATTTCGATTATACACCGAAATTTTGTCATCTTGAGGCATTCCAGCTTCTAAAAAATGTTCTCTTGTAAGTTGCTGCAAATCAGGTATAATTTCAGGCAAAAACTCCAACGCAGGTAGACTCGATATATCTGGAACAAAATCAGGATGCAGTCTGTCTTCAAAGTTCATACTTAATTCCTCCAATTACGTAAGCGTGCGCTTATCTCGGTTAGACATTTGTTAAGAATTAATAAAAGATTTTGCCAAAATGCCTCGGCTCAAAACCAGAAAAGCGGTTGCATTGCATTCTTACCTGAGATTGGCAACTAAAGTAGAAAAGTGAAATTGAATATGTCGTTTGGACTCTGTAGCCGTTCGTTGGAACCAACATCAGCATTCTAGTTTTGACTTACGCCGCTATTTTCTACCTTTTTCACCTTAAGTACCGCACCTACAATGGCAATAATAATCCCGATAATAGCGAATGCTATACCTCCTATCGCCAGTACACCATACTCAGTAGCGACAGCAGTGTTCAGAATGATTATTGTTGAGTTAGGAGACGTTGAAGAGAAAGCTACGTAGCAGTAGGTGCCGCTGAGCCCGTAGTACACCTCTGTTCCTCCGGCTGTTGCATTATATGATGCTGCGTAGGAGTTAATGTTGGTTGAGCTCACTGTGTTGACATCTTGAGCAGGAACCAGTCCCCCGATAGATGACGGCGAGCTAACCACTAGCGTCTCAGAAGAATCAGCGGCGAACTGAGTGGAGACATATTCACCAGTATTCGGCTGATTAAACGTACTTATAGTCGTAATTGAACCGCTTGCGCCATACACTCCTACGGCAAGCATCGCAACTCCTATAACTAACAGAATTATTCCAATAATTGCAATTTTCTTTCTCATTTAGCAAACCTCATGTCTTTGTCCCTTATGTTCAAGTTATATTTAATACTTCTTAATGTTCAAAAAGCATTAAATAATTTAAGTTACGCATCTTCTTAATTTAAAATTTATATAATAACTGTTCATTGTTGTGTTGAATGTGTGAAACCTGACAGAAATACTAAGACCAAAGACGGGTTACAACCACACATCAGCTCGCCCGTCTTTAAGCAATATTTTAAGAAATTGTTTTCTATAACTTGGATATTTTGATTTCTTGGTTGAAACGTTGCAAATCCTTATCTTCGGAGTAGAGGCAATCGGATTTTTGGCTAAGTGCTGTGGCTACGATTAAAGCGTCCAGGTAATCTTCCACTTCTCTTTGCTCGCAGGTTGGCAGCCAAATCGGCAATTTCAAACGTAAAAGGCACTATTTTGAAACTATTAATGGTCAAATCATTTAGCAGCTTCTTAACCTCGCCAGCTTTGGCTTCGTTCGACCTGTAGGCGCCGGGTTAAGATTTGTGCAACTGTTATGGTTGAAACTACTCCTTCATGCTGAGCTTTCATAAAACTGTTCAGTATATTTTCTACTTTGCTTGTTTGCGGTTCGATTCCTTCCAAGAAATAAATTAGGACATTTGTGTCCAAACATATTTTCATTGTTGGCTTTCCCATTCTTCACGCATCTTTTTCTGATACCTAACTGGGTCTCCATAGAAACCTTTACCTATTCCTTTCAGTTCGGCAACTGGATTGAAAGGTTTCAAAAGTAAGCCTTTCCCTGTGTCATCAATTTCAACTACTATTCCGCTTTCTATGTTGTATTTTTTTACGGAACTTTTTTGGAATAACTAACTGACCCCGCATTCCAACTTTAACTTTTTCAGACATATTTATTATCAGATAATTATTAATAATCATCTGACAAATAGACTTTCTTACGTTAAATTATGACTGACACAAAGGCCTTTTCTTGCAGCAAGCAAGCCTAACTGTTTAGTCGATTCAAAAAATGTTGAAGTTTTGGTGGAGGACTGAATCGTTTTGACAAAAACGGCAAAAGTTTCACAACAAATAGGTAGGCTAAGGTAGCATAAAGAATTCCACCCAGAACGTCCGTTAAGTAATGTTCACCTAAATAGATTGCACTAAACCAGGTTCCAACAGGAATAATCACCAAGGGCAAAGCTTTTTTTCCCCATATTTTGTATGCGAAAAGAAAAACTAGCCAAGGTATTGCTGAGTGAAGACTTGGAAACGCTGCATACGCATTTGATCCGAAATATCCATAAAGTGTTGTATACACAGGAAATCCTATGCTTTTGTCAACTGATGCTGTCAAAAGATGAACAAGACCTTGATCTGTTAAAGCTGGGTTAAGCCATGGTGGCGCAACAGGATAAACAAGAAAGGTCAATAAGGCACTATAAACCAACACGCCAAAAGCAATAACATAACTCTTGTAGACTTCATAGTCTTTTCTCCAAACGAAAAAGGCAAACACGGTTGGAACAAAAAGGTAAATTGTGTAGAAAAAGGCGCCGAAATAATCCAAAACTGGCGATCCCAAATAATGTTGAAAAATTAAAGTTAGATTATTTCCAAAAAAAAGAATATTATCAAGATTATACGGTCCATCATGTAAGTGTAACGCAGCAGTTGCGCCCACAAGATCATTCATGCTTTCGTAGGAAGCGAAAACTAAAACAAACGGAACCCAATCTTTCACAAATTTCCAGGTCTTCTTGTTGTACGCTGCATAAATTAACACAACAAAGACTAAGAATTCTAATCCAGGCATTAAATCATAATAAACGTACACTACAGCTAGGGCTATAACAAACACTACTGACAAAATTATAAAAAAGATCCGCACATAATCGTGCTCTGCTTTTGGCTTCGGTTTTTCTTCTTCCCCTTGTTGATTAAGAGCCATATTCCGTTCCCTTAATCACTAGTACTTATTATCTCTTTCACAACCAAAGCTTTTGAAAACATTTGCCACAATGCCGCAAGTTAATTAAGTCTAAGCCATTTTTGATTGTCCTAATCTAATGGAAACAACAACAAAAGGCCACACAATAAACCTCAAAGAAGACACATTTATTAGCAAAAGCAAAACCTAACTAAACCGGAGAAGAGAAAACATTCAAAACCAAACTGAAAAAACTTAAACATGAGCGATTTGGTCAGGAAGTCCGCGTTAGTAAAAACAACTTTAATCAAGATAGCCTTAAATTTGTTAAGGTCTCATCGAAGGATGAGAGATGCCCCGTATGCCCTATTGTGAGAACTGTGGTTCACAGATCAACCCAAACGCAAAGTTTTGTCGCAACTGTGGAAAGCCAGTAAATATGGAAATGGATAACGCACAGCAGAGTCCTGCTCAAATGCCAAACGCTGCGCCTCCTCCGCCGCCTCCACCACCCCAAATAATTCAAGCTGCACAATCACCGCCTATGGCCCCTTCAGCACCGTTAACTCAATCTGGCTCCGAAGTAGTAATTGGAGCAATGATTTTTAAAAAATCTAAATCGTTTGGTCGATGGGATACTTACACTGGCGTGTTGACTAATGAGCGGTTAATTTTTGCGCAGTTGACAAATGAAATGTTAAAGGATGCTGTTCAGCAAGCGCGAGACCAAGCCAAAGCTGAAGGCAAAGGCTTTTGGGGTCAATGGTCCGACCAATTAAAAACAACTTATGGATACACAAGAAAGTACCTGAGCATGCCGCCAGCAGCAATATTTTTTGAAACACAAGGAAACTTTGCCATAAACAATAACACGATAAGCGAAATCAAGCTTAAAGATAGGCTCGTAAGACAAGATCAGCAGATTTACGAATTTGAAGTGCAAATACATTCAACTAACGGAAAATACGAGTTTACAATCGACCAAAACAACGATTACATAAAACTGCTGAAACAAGTTTACGGCGAACGCGTAAAAACTCCACTAGGATACTTCTCAAAATCCATAAACATACACTTCTAGCCCAAAAAACATAGAATATTGAATGCCATGATCATCCAAAAGCTTGCAACCATACCATTGTTTAAACATGGGATTTGATAAGTAAAGAACCTAAAATCACGATGCTCCAACTTCGATTGGTTTGGATATTGTGATTTGGAATTTTACTCCTTTTCCTTCTGATCCAATTTCTTCTATTTCCCAACCGTAGACTTTCATGGTTCTTTTTACAATGTAAAGACCATGACCTGTTCCTTTACCTGTCGAGAAACCTTCCGTAAATAGCTTGGGCTTGTTAGCTTGTGATATGCCTGCTCCATCATCCTCGTAGAAAAGCTTGATTACGTTTCCTTCAGCGACATAATGTAGATAAATGTGTGATATTGTCTTCCCATATTTTAGTGAAGCCTGAGAAATCAAAAACTTTTTGGTTAACGAAAGTGACCTTCCCAGTTAAATCATCCTCAAAAATCATTTCAGGAAGAAAATTCGATAGCTCTCCAAACTGTTCTTCACTTGCTTTTAGAGCCTGATAAGCCTTCTTGTTTTCACTGATATCTGAGAACATGCCTAATACAGCTCGCTGCCCTTCATATTCTATCGGATTTGAGAAGGCTTCAACCCACATAATAGAACCATCCTTACGAACTGCCCTAAACTCGAGGACTTTTTTTTCAGTTTCGCCTTGAAACCTCTTTTGCAATCGATCAAAAAAAATCGCTCTATCCTCTTTGAAGATAAGTCCTGTAATCGCTTCTGGTGACATAGAAAGCAATTCTTCAATTGTGTAACCCACGCTTTCAGAAAAAGCCATATTTACAAAAACTATCCTTAGAGGATTAGCTAAAGCAATCAAGACTCCTTGAGATGATTTTTCGACCACAGTGCGATATTTCAGCTCGGATTCGCTAAGCAATTGCTTGGCTTTTTTTGCTTTCCGCAGCTTTAATAATCGCATTTGACAATTCGTTATAAACTGATTCTTGTGAACCATTCTTGATAAAATACTTGTATACGCCCAATTTAGAGCGCTAACTATTACATCTTCCCAGCCTTTTTCCGTAAACAAGATAAAAGGGATGTCTTTTTTGTTGCTTCAGAATTCTTTTAGAAAATCTAACATTATTGATTTCAATTGCGATTTTTGCAGCACCTATAGTACACCGGTTTCTACATCGTTTTCATTTAGAAAGCGAAATAAAACAAGAGCAATAGTTTGGCATGCACGTGTTTAATGGATCTTCAGACTGGTGAATGAGTTATGCTTGTACAGTTAACTTGAAAAAATTACCTTGAAAAAAATAAGGGAAAACGCGGGTTGTTATGTGCTTCGTTTCTAGTTGAATTCTTTTCTTTCGAACAGTATCAAGCCTATAACAACTGTGACGATGAAGTATATCGCTATGATTGCAAGTCCTTCAGGGATCGTTGCATTGTAACTTGTCATAGTAACACTTACTCCTGGTCCTCTTTGCATGATGGTTTTGACGATGTTAGCTGGGTAGGTGGCTGTTAATACGTTGCTAATGATTCCTGAACCATAAGTTAGGATGAACCATGGTTCAACGTTGACTAGCGATGTTACGAGGTCTTGGATAAGTGCAAAAGCGAATAAGAACAGTATCGCTGTAACTATTATTGAATATGTACTGCTTTTGAAAAGCGAGCTGAAGAAGAATGTGAATCCAAGAACCGCAACTAAATAGAACAGCGCAAACATGAATGACTCAGCAAATTGATATGGAACACCTGAGAAGTAGTATAGGCCGTTTCCTAATGTGATCGCCGTGAAAACGCCTAGTATTACGGCGGACGCGATAAAAGCACCTAGCCATTTTCCTATGTAGATTGATGATCTTCTGATTGGGTTTGGGACTCCAAAGTAGCCTGTTTTGTTTTGAAATTCGCTTGAAATGGCGTCTCCTCCGAAGAATATTCCTGAAAGAATTATTATGTATGTAACTGAGGTTCCCCACCAACTGTTATAGAAAGATAACTCGCTTGAAACAAAGCTGTCTGGTCGATAGTACGCAACAAGGATGGTGAGAAGAACGCTTATCAGAACAGTTATTGCAAGCATTATGAAGAATCTGCGAGATCTAACGTAATCAAGAAGTGAGTACTTCAACGTTACGCCTACTTGTTTTATGCTATCAGGTACAGTATTTTTAGACTCAACTTGTTTTTCATTCATTTTTATCACAGCGTAGCAGTTATTAATTTTAGGTATACATCCTCGAGTTCCGAAGTTGCAGGTTTGTAGCTGATGACGCCGATATTCAATTTAACAAGGTAATTGAGGAGTTGCTCTTGCTCATTCAATCCTCCGCTAAACCCTATCTTGAGGCTTTTGTCATCTATTTTTTCAGTACTAACTACACCTGAAAATACTGAAATTGATTTGGTCAAAATCTTGTCATCAATTGGATGCTGAAGCCCAACCTCCACAACGTTGTTTCCACCTGAGAACCTTGCGGTTACTTTAGAAATCGAATCATAAACGATCAGTTTTCCATGATTTATCATCGCAACTTCGTCGCACACATCTGAAACTTCGCTCAGAATATGAGAACTCATAAAGATGAGCCTGTTTTTGCTCTTAAGCGTCTTGATTATACTTCTGACTTCGCTCATGCCTCTGGGGTCCAGTCCAGTCGTTGGTTCATCTAAGAAGACAATATCTGGATTACTAAGTAATGCTGAAGCGATGTCCACTCTTTGTTTCATGCCCTTTGAAAACTTGCCTACTCGCTTATCAATCCACTCTTCCATATGCACTTCAGCCATGGCTTCTTCCACTTGCTTTTTTCGTTCGCCACCTGGTACTCCGCGAATTTCCGCTATCATCGTCAATGCTTCTCTTGGTGTTAGTGACGAGTAGATTTCAGGTGTTTCGATAAGTGTGCCTACAGATTCTAAGGCTTTTTTCTTTTGTTTGTGAACGTTGAGACCATTGATTAATGCCTCTCCCTTGGTTGGCCTAATCAGGTCAGTGAACATTTTTAGGGTTGTTGTTTTTCCTGATCCGTTAGGTCCGAGGAAACCTACACATTTAGCGCCCTCAATTTTCAGGTTTAAATCGATGAGAGCTGCGAATTCACCGTATTGCTTTGTAAGGTTTATTGCTTCAATTGATACCATTTTAGTGCACCTTAAAAAAGCCAAGTTGCTACGCGTTCTTAAAAGGCGAACTCACTCGGAGGGAGTATGGATAAAAAAAACTCTGACTATGCTTTTGGTCCTAAGCGTGGAAACTTTAGTTGGCCAATGTATTTCATTATCCACTTTACTAGATCATCGTATGCCTCTGAGCCTTCCTTAGTCAAATGTACACTGCTATCGTCGATTACTATGAAGCCTTTCTCCGACATCCATGACAAGTATCTAACCAGCTTATCGTATGCCAAACCTGTAGATGTGGCTAGGGTTGTTTTATTCATCTTGCCTTTCTCTTTCAACGCCTTAATAATACGGGCGATGACGTATAGGTCAAGTTTTGAACTCGGCTCTCTTAAGCTCAACGCTAAACCACCGTAACTCCCAAAGGAGTTTATCCAATGCACGAATTTCATTATACCGTCTTGTCAGATCCTTTCTTAAAAACAGATAAACTATCAAAAGTGATATTAAAGCCCAAATTGGGCCGCCAAAAAGGTTTCCCACATGCAGGATTATGAAGGCAATAATATTACCCAGAAGTCCCAGCGCAAAGAAACTTATAATCCAATACGCAGCTACTTTCAGCAAACCATAGATGGCGTAGCTAATTCTCCCTGATGAAATTTCATCAAATGTCTCGTCCCAATTCAGTTCAAGTAGTATCTTTAATGCTGATGGAAATCCATGTGAAAGTTCATCCTTCCATTCTCCTATTTTGATTGCGTTTACTCTTCTTCTAATGAAGAGAACGCCTGAAATTACACCGCATATTGGAACGAGGAGCCATAATATTGAAGTTATAAGTATTTGGGGCTTATCTAGTGTCGCGACCAAGTTTAGCAAGCCTATTGATGCGCCAACTGCAAGAAATATTGCAATTGAACCAATAACGATTAACGAAAATTTTTTGAGAGACTTGGTTAAGGCATTATACTTCTTTATGTTATCGAGGGTCTCCAGTAGTTCTGATACCTTTGCAACAACATTTTCCTCAGTCATCGCTGGACTATCAACACTTTTTCCCTGCATCCATTATCCACGTCAAACATATAATCTGATTTCAAGACCCGATCAATTATCTTCTCAAAAGTAAATATAAACAGAACTCCCTCAGAATGAGCCAAACGCTCGTTTGTTTTACCAAATGGTTAACTTTCTTGCAATTGGACGAACGTGTGATTTGGAGTATGTAGAATCCTTCGAATGGCTTCAACATCTGCGATTAATGCACTTATGGAAGACATTTGCGGGGTTCCTTGTTTGTCAGCTTAGGTTTTTAGCCTAATGATTATAATTATGTCTTGTTTCTTGGTTAACAAACAAGCTCAAGGTAGCCTACTAAAGCATGGATAATAAGAGGTCCATTCCGCAAAAAAGCCTTGAATCTGACTTAATAGGGGCAAATCGTAAGTCTTAAATATATAATAGAGGTAAGAAAAATCGAGAGTGGGAGCTTGCGATTTTTCAATTTGCCAAAATTAAATTTGAGCAAGATTAAGTTGAAGTTGCCATTTTTTAAGTCAAAAAAATCTGATTCTGATAAAATTAATCTCTTGAAGATTAGAGCGAACGTCAAAGGTTTATCAAAAATATTTGACGCATCGAAGAAATTAGAAGTACGCATCGAGGTTGTTAAGGCGTTAGCTGAAATTGGAAGCGTAGATGCCCTTGTCACTCTGCATGGATATTCAAGTATTCCTACTGAACCTTCTCTGCATGATGAAATTATGATGCAATTTTCAAAGGGTATGAGTTCTTTTCTACGATTGCAATCTAAAACTGCTGCTCTTAAAACTCGAACAAAGAAAGCAAAAACTACTGGAAAGATGCATGTTAGATCCCTTGATCCCGGGAAGGCATTCAATTTTGTTACTGCTGCTTTCGGGAAGCTATTTCATCTTGCTTCTTCAGCTCTTGGGAAGTTAGGTCATAAGTCGAAGAAGGAGAGTGTTCCGAAGGAGGCTGTTAAGGGAAAAGCTAGGCGATCTATTGATTTTAGTAAGGTTTTTCATGGTATTGGTGCCGTTTTTGGTAAGCTGTTCCATTCTATTTCTTCTGCTTTCAGCAAGCCAATTCATATTAGGTCAAAGAAAAAAAATGTTCCAAAAGAATCTGATAAACCTTCTCTGCATGATGAAATTATGATGCAATTTTCAAAGGGTATGAGTTCTTTTCTACGATTGCAATCTAAAACTGCTGCTCTTAAAACTCGAACAAAGAAAGCAAAAACTACTGGAAAGATGCATGTTAGATCCCTTGATCCCGGGAAGGCATTCAATTTTGTTACTGCTGCTTTCGGGAAGCTATTTCATCTTGCTTCTTCAGCTCTTGGGAAGTTAGGTCATAAGTCGAAGAAGGAGAGTGTTCCGAAGGAGGCTGTTAAGGGAAAAGCTAGGCGATCTATTGATTTTAGTAAGGTTTTTCATGGTATTGGTGCCGTTTTTGGTAAGCTGTTCCATTCTATTTCTTCTGCTTTCAGCAAGCCAATTCATATTAGGTCAAAGAAAAAAAATGTTCCAAAAGAATCTGATAGTCAATAAAGAGCGTCTCGTCACCTCAGCCACTCTGAAGAGAGGAAAGCACGGAAAATAATGTGTTGGCATATTACAACTAATGCAGCAAGCACCCTGAGAGAACATACACTTATTGCAAGCCTTATGGCAACGTTGCTTCTTTTCATTAGGGCTGTTTGTAACAGGTTTAAAAGTTTAGTCGTGTTGGATTTTTAAATAGAACATAATTAGTTTGCTAATGTTACTTAAATAGTGCGTAATTAAGATATTGTGGCTTAAGAAAAAATATTTGTTAATAAATTTGTTTTCAATTAAAAACCTGACACTATGTATTGTGAATTCGCAAGTTAGATATTGAAAAATCATTAACAATCTGGATAAGGATTTGATCAAGTGACAGCTATGCCTCGAGAGAAGAAAGTTTCACATTATGAAAAGCAGTTTGAGCAACTTGAAGAGGAGAACAGTAAACTTCGAGCTCAAAACCAAGAGATACTGAATATGTATGTGAAAGAGCTTGAAGAAGATATCCAATTTGTTGAAAAAACGATAAAGAATAACGAAGTTACTATTACGTCTGCCAAAAAGATTAATGACGATATTATGACGCATGCACAGACGACAGTCGTAACTGCCGATCTTGCAATCGAAACTTCAAATATAGTCGGCAACTTCGCAACTTCCGCAAAGGAAGCTGGTAACCATGCAGAAAAAGTTGTCATAAGCGCAGAAGATGTATCTAAGGCTGGTATCAGCGCTGAGAATGTAGGCAAGCAGGTTGAGAAGACGTCTAATTTGATGTCTTTAGGTATGCAGCAGGTCAGTACCGCGGTGCAGCAGGTTTCTACTGGTTCTCAGAAGTTGGCTGAGCTTTCTCAGGAGGCTGCTAAGAGTACTGAGGCTTTGAAGAGGGTTATGGATGAGGCTGGTGGTATTGCTAAGGAGGCTTCTTTGGTTACTGATGAGGCTTTGAGGAAGTCTAAGTATGCTAATGAGAAGGGTCAGCAGGGTTTGCATGCTATTGAGGATATTAAGACTAATATTACTAAGGTGTCTGATGCGGTGGTTTCGATGGTTAATAGTGTTGAGCAGGTTGGTCAGATGGCTAACTCTGTCTCGGATATTGCTGGTCAGACTAATATGTTGGCTTTGAACGCGGCGATTGAGGCGGCTAGGGCTGGTGAGGCTGGAAGAGGTTTTGCGGTTGTTGCTGATGCGGTAAAAGGCTTAGCAGGTCAGTCTAAGGTTGCTGCTGGCTCAGCAATCAGCCTTGTGAAGGGGATTAAGGATGCTGGGACTTCGACGAATGCTATTGCTACTCAGTCTCAGACTAATGCGGCTGAAGGTACGAAGGTGGTTTTGGAAGCGATTAAGGAAGCTGAGGGTATTACCAAAATCATGGAGACCATGACTAGTAAAGTAGGCTACTTAACGATGGGCGTTGATCGAGGTCTTAACTCACTAAGTAGCGTTGTAACGACAATTAGTGAGGTTGCTAGTATTTCTGAGGAGAGTTCTTCTGCTTCTGAAGAAGTAGCAGCCACAGTGGAAGAGCAGACATCAGCTGCAAAAGATCTGGAGAAAATCGCTAAAGAAGTTGCAGCTATCGCGAAAAATGTTGAGAAATTGAGCGAGAATGTTGTTAATGACGCTAAGGAAACATCGAAAATATCGGCTAACATGGGAAAAGATGCCGAATTAATCGAGAAAAAATCACAAGAAATTAGAGAATCTGTTGAAAGAACAAGTGAAGCAAATTTGGCTATCACGGGAGTAGCTTTGGAAATAGCTGAAAATACAGAAAAAGCTGAAAAAGAACTTAAATCTCGCATAGAGCAACGTAAGGCAACAATCGCTGACCTTCTTAAAAAATATGGGCAAGTTAATTAATCGTTTTCGCCAACCGAACTTTAACTTTTGTAATTTCTTTGTTTTAAAACAAGTTTTGCAAATGTCATGATATTAATGATTTCGATTGCGATTTTTTTGCAGCACAATGGCTTTTTAAAATCAAAAATCTTAAGTATTGTTCAAAATACTCTCGGTTAAGGATGGTTGGTGTGCACGTCTGTTGACACTACTATAGGAACAAGTGTGTCTCTTGAGAAGATTATGTCGGAACTGAGAAAGCATAGTTTTGGTATAATCGGCACCGTTTCAAAGGATGGTAGACCGCACGCTACAGGTGTTTCATATAGTATGTCTATTTTGGGAAAACCGCTTGCCCTATACATTATGAGCGATACTGGAACAAAAAAAGTAAGGAATATACTTCGTGATCCTAATGTGTCATTCGTTGTTCCTATCCCCAGACCACTGCTTACATCTGCGCCTATGAGTTGCATACAATTCCAAGGAAAAGCTGACGTTCTCAAATCAGATGACGAGGGAGCAACAAAATCGCTAAAGTCAACCCGAATAGGACGAATGATGCTTAACATGATGCAAAAAATGAATGTAGAAAAAGATAGAGAACTATGTTTCATCATGGTTACCCCCGACTCGATTATATACACTTATGGCGTGGGCATGTCACTGCTGCAAATGCGTAGCAGGATGGGTTAAGCTCGGGGCAAAACTACAATTCCGAGGAATTAGCAACTGTAATTGCAGTATTGTTGCAACAAAATGCAAGATTATTTCTAAATAAGATGTTAAGAAGCTTTTTTTATGAAGCCTTCTATTTCTTCGTCAGTTAGCATTTCCATTTTTTTTGTGGTAACTGGTATTACTGCAATCTTTATTCTAAATGGCAGTTGCCTTGCTTCTAAGGCTTTTTTCAAACATTTGACTGCAAGTTTGATGCTTTTTTCAATGGTCATGTCTTCTTTGTACTCTTCTTGCAAGATTGATAGAGCTGTTTCTCTTCCTGCGCCTATCGCGGTGGCTTTTTGTCTTCTGTATGTTCCGCTTGGGTGTGTATCAAAGATTCGAGGACCCGTTTTATCCACGCCTCCGAAGATTAGAGCAGCTCCGAAAGGTCGTCCCCCACCATGCTGCGTGTAGACTTGTTGAAGATCGCAGACGTGTTTTGTGACGATTTCTAAGTCAATAGGTTCATCGTACGTTAGTTTGTTGCTTTGGGCATCAACTCGGGATTTGTCGATCAAAACTCTCGCATCTGAACTCAAGCCGACTATAGCTGCCCGATGTGTTCATCAATCTTGAAGATTTTCCATGAATTATCCGCTCTTTCAAGAACTTCATTGTTCTCCTCTGAACCTAAAACTACGCCTTCAGGGCATTTTATCCCTAGTATAGTTGCTCCTCGATTCACTAATTCCATGGCATATTCAACTTGGAACAGTCGCCCATCAGGCGAAAAGACCGTCGCCGTGTAGTCATATGCTCCGGGCCTTACAAATGCAGACATAGATTTACACCTATTGCAGATTTACGTATAATCTGCTATTAGGTTCATATAAGTATGCACTATGTTAAAATCAAGATTCTATCAATGTTTAGCAAAATCTTGTGTTACCATAAAAAAAGTTATTGTATAATAAAAAATTATAAAGAACTGCTAAACAGCAAAAAGACGACTTGCAACCCACACAATAGCTTAATTTGCTAGTAATCGAGTTAGCTAAGTTTTAATATTCAAGTCATCTCTGAAATAATTGAATACCAAGCCAAGTTTTCAAGCAGTTTAATGATTGTAAAAATTCATTATTCAATTTAAGACGTTAAAGGCATAGCTTTACAGAGAATTTGCGTCGTTTAAGCAGGCATTATTGACCATTTTTGAAACAGTTGTTTGTTTTTCTAGAGAAGCAAGCGTTAAGTAAACTGCAAGAAGACAGAACAAACTTTGTTATCGCCCACAGATTCAGCACCGTTCGGAATGTAGACCTATTTCTTTATATAAACAACGGAGAAATAATTAAAAGAGGCAAAATACGAGAAACTCCTGGCTATGCGTGGAATGCATTACCAACTATTTATGAACCAGTACGAAGGAAAAGTCTCAGAAATTCTGCCCTCACTTGAAAAATAAAAAATGCAAGGAAAAATGAAAAATGGAACGAGTTGAACGCACAAAAAGATTCATGGATTTAACAATAGTTAAGCCTAGGGAAAAAAATAAAACTGAAAGATTTCGAGACTGGGTGGGCGCAAAATGAGGAAGCAAAATTTCTGGGAAAAGAAATAGGGCTAACAAACTGCTGGAGGAAAACCGGCAGGAACTCGCGAAAGCACAGGAGTTGCTTTACGCAAACAATACTTACGCGGTGCTTGTGATTTTGCAGGGCATGGACGCAGCTGGAAAAGATAGTACAATCAAGCATGTGATGTCAGGTGTTAACCCGCAGGGTTGTTTTGTAACAAGTTTTAAGCAGCCTTCTGTTACAGAGTTGGAGCATGATTTTTTGTGGCGACAAGTTGTGGCTTTGCCTGAAAAGGGCATGATTGGCATTTTCAACCGATCCTACTACGAAGAAGTCTTGGTTGTTAAGGTTCACCAAAACCTTTTAGATAACCAAAATCTTCCAAAAAGAAAATATAACAACAAGTTTTGGAAAAACCGCTATGAAGACATCGAGAATTTTGAGCATCATCTTGACCCGAAACGGAACATTAATACTAAAATTCTTCTTGCACATTTCAAAAAACGAACAGAAAAAACGGTTTATTGAACGCTTAAGCGATCCTAGTAAGCACTGGAAGTTTTCGGATGCAGACCTTAAAGAAAGAGATTACTGGGATGATTACATGAAAGCTTACGAGGACATGTTAAATAAAACAAGCACAAAATGGGCGCCATGGTACGTTATTCCTGCAGACTACAAGTGGCTATCTCGATCACTAGTAGCAGACATCATAACTGCAAGCATAAAGTCTTTAGGTTTAAAATATCCAGTCTTGAACGAGCAAAAACAAAGAGCAATCGAAGATGCTAAAAAAGAACTTGAAAAAGAGCCCGAGTAGTAAACTTTGACTGTGTCCAATTTTTAATCTTTTAATAGAGATTTTAGCAGGTTAATCGCTGACCAAGCTGCCAATGCGCTTGTATGCGGATTTTCTGGATGAGGATCATTAGCAAAACGCAAAAGCATCTCGCCAAAACTCCACTTTACGCGAATTTCATGAGTGTTGCGTTTAACTTTTGGGTCAGAAACCACTTGAACACGTACTCTGGCAGGCTTCACAGTTAAAGCTAACGTTGCAGCGACATTCATTTCACGGGGAAACTGCTTTGCTGCTTCCTCAGCGAACCCTTCATAAATAATTTTTTCTTCCACGTTGTCTTTCCCTAAAGCTTTTGGGTTTTTACGCGAAATTAAGACAACTTCTTCAATTCCAGCGTTAGCTGCGCTTGAAAGGGCATCCAATCCACCGATAGCTCCGGATGGCACATGCACTCGGTTTGAAATGTCAAGTCCAAGTAGAGCTCCAGTGCTCATTACAATTAATTCCGCATCGCTGCCTGAAATTATCTTATCCAAGTAGTCTTTAACAGCTTGTTGAGATGCCGCTTCAACAACAACATTAGGCTTAGCTGAAAGCAACTCGTCTACACTATTGGCGATTGCAACTGGAAAGTCGAGTTCTTTCTTAAGCTTTTTTGCTTTTTCAGCATCAACATCAAAAACGATCAGTTCATCGCATGCTACAATTTTACGCTTTATAGCTTGAGCGAGAACAGTGCCGATTGCGCCGCAGCCTATTAACCCGACCTTTCTTGTTTTTTTGTTGTTAACCAACCCTTATCAAGGCCTCAATAATTGATCACTATGTATACGTCGGAAGAACCGACTTTTCTGCCTTCTGACTTTTTCTCATTAAGAACTTGCATTTCCGCTATTTTTAGGGTTCCAGCAATATCTGCTCGTGTAGACTTGATAACCTCTATGTTTTCTGCGTTTTCCGAGTAAACTGTTAACTTTTTGATTGGTGCATTTAGCGGCAGTTTCTTTTCTGCCTTGTCGCGTCTGACCTCGCTGATAACTGCCATAATGAGATCGCCATTCTTTTCCACGTTTTCATTCACAAGGTTAGACTGGAATTGTGGCCACTTTGAAACCTGCAAGCTTGCAAAACTCTTGAAGTCAGCATACATGCACTGGTAAATCTCTTCAGTTAAATGCGGCACTACAGGAGCTAAGCAACTGCAAAACACGATACAATACCTCGTAAAGTGTGTATTGCGCTGCTAACCTTTTTTGTTGACCGTGAACTTGGGGTTGATAAAGCCGATCCTTCACTGCCTCCACGTAAAAGTCACAGAATACATGCCATGTGAAATTTCGAATATCTTCAACGGCAATATTAAACTGGCATTTATCGAGAGCATCAGTAACCTTCAAAGTCAAATTTTCAGCCTTGCTGAGAATCCACTTATCCAATAATTCCAGCTCATTTGGCGCTTTTGCTTGCGGCTTGTAATCCTCAAGAAGTTTGCATGCAAATGCCGAAACATTCCACAGCTTCACAAGGAAGCGTCTTCCATACTCGACATCCTGTGAACGATAAGGAATATCTGAGCCTGTTGCTCCGCCGCCTGCAGCCCATTGACGTGTGGCGTCTGCGCCGTACTTGTTTAGAACTTCGGGTGCAGCAGCATAGTTTTTGAGAGATTTGCTCATTTTTCTGCCGTCAGAGCCTAAAACCATGCCGTTAATTAGGACACTGTTGAACGGAGAACTGTTAAACAGGGCTAAGTGCCTAACCATTAGGTAGTATGCCCATGTTCTGATGATGTCAGTTCCAGAAGGATGCATGCTTGCTGGGAAAAGATGCTTCCAATCAGCACGGTCTGGCCAACCAGCATGTACTGCACAGGTGATTGAGGAATCCATCCACGTGTCAAAAACGTCGTTTTCACCGGTGAATTCTTTGCAGCCGCATTTTGGGCATTTGTCAATTTTTGGATTTTCAAGTTTTGGATCAATCGGCACCCAATCTTCATGTGCCAGTATCAGTTCGCCGCATTTTTTGCAGTACCAGACGGGAATCGGCGTGGCGAAAAGCCGTTGTCTGCTTATAACCCAATCCCAATCAAGAGATTTTGCCCAGTCGATTAAACGGTTTTTCATGTAGTCAGGGTACCAAACGATTTGATTAGCTGTTTCCTCCACTATTTGAGTTAATTTGCGTGTGTTCATGAACCATTGTTTGCGTTCAAGAATTTCCACATGTGTCTTGCAGCGGTCACAGACTCCGACTTCCTGCATGATTTTCTCTGTTTTTTCAAGCAATCCAGCGTTTGATAGGTCTTGCACTATTGCTGCTCTTGCTTGATTGATGGTTAAGCCTTGATATTTTCCTCCGTTTTCGTTGATTCTCCCGTTTTCTGTTAGAAGCATGATTACTGGCAGCTTGTGTTTTATGACTGTTTTCACGTCTTCTTTATCGCCATAGGTGCAAATCATCACAACGCCTGTGCCAAATTTCGGGTCAACGCATTCATCCGCGATCACTTTGACTGCGCGATTAATAACCGGGACGATTATTGTTTTGCCGATGTATTTTTTGTATCGTTCATCTTCCGGGTTCACCTCAATCGCCACACACGCTGGAATAAACTCTGGTCTTGAAGTTGCAATAAGCGCATATTCGCTTTTGCCCTCAAACGGAAAGCGAATGTAATGCAAAATGCCCTCGCGTTTTACATAATCTACTTCTGCATCTGCAATCGCTGTTTCATCCCGTGGACACCAATTTACCGGATGCGTGCCTTGGTACATGTAACCTTTTTTATGCAGAAGTACGAAGCTGAGTTGTGTGCGACGCCAATAATCCGGGTTCATTGTCTTATACTCGGTGGTCCAATCGATGCTGCAGCCGAGTTTAAGAATGCCTTCTTTCATCATGCCAATGTATTTTTCAACAAGTTGCATGCACCACTCGCGAAACTGCTCTGTTGGCACATCACGTTTTTGGATGTTATGAGCTTTTTCAACTTGAATTTCAATTCCTAAACCATGGCAATCCCAACCCTGCGGGAAAAGCACGTTGTAACCTTGCATTCGCTTGTATCGGGCAACCATATCAAAGTACGTCCAGTTTAGAACGTTGCCCATGTGCAATTCGCCCGATGGGTAAGGTGGGGGGGTATCGATGCTGAACGGAAGGCGTACTTTATCGTTCCAGTCGTAGCGGTTAATTCCCATTTCTTCCCATTTTTTCTGCCATTTCTGTTCAATTAATGTGAAATTATACTCTTTTGGCAAAGGCTGCATGAGTTAATTTTCCTCGTTAACTATTTTTGGTAAGAAACTGTTGTGTAAGCCTAAAAATGTTATCCTAACCACTTAGTGAAATCGCCAACTTGTACCTTTCGTGGCCGCTTAAAAAGTGAACAATTGTTGAGAGTTAGTGTCTGCTTTTTGTTTTATCTATTGTTTTTAGGGTTTTTTCTGCTGTTGAAACGCAAAATAGTAAATCGTCGATGGTTGCGTTTAAGGTGGCTATTTTTCCTTCGCATTTTATTTCAGTAATTACCTTGTTGTTTTCTATGGCGGTTTTCACCGTTAATCCAGCTGGCGTTTTAAAGTTATCTGGAGAAACCGCCTTGGCTATGGCTTCTGCCGTCTTTACGTCGACGTACTCAAGCGTTATTGTTGCTTCCAATCGTTTCACCTTTTAATTGCTTGCCAACCAGTTCATTTACGGTTTTAACGAAATCATCAATCTTATCCAGCGGCACCTGTGCTCCGGCGGCTATGTTGTGTCCTCCTCCTTTTCCACCGTGCTTTTCAGATCCATACCGCATAACCACTCCCAAATTAACTCCCATGCTGACCGCTGCATCGGTTGTTCTTGCTGAGAATTTTGCGGCTGCTTCTTTCTCGACGTTTGCGAAGGCAATTAGCGGTTTTTGCGGGTTTGGTAAGCTTGAGACTATTATGGATGAGACGGTGCCGACGATTTTTTCGTTTATGAAGTTTTCTCCATAGATCACGTAGATGTTGTCGTGTTCTCTCATTCGTTCTGGTTTTTCCATTACCCAGCTAAGGTACTTGTTTATGTTTTTTCGGTAATCCTCAAGTATCATGTTGGCTTCTTCAAGTGCTGCTCCACGATCACCCATGCAAATGGCTATGCCTAGGCTTGGGCGGTCCATGCGTCCAGCCGAGTTTAAAACTACGGCGAATTCCCTTGCATCCCGCAGAGCCGTCCAAGGTTCCTCACGGGTTAAAACGTAAATGTTGCCGATTAGGTTTGCAACTTCCAAATGCAACCCTTTTGACAACAAGTGCTCCGCCAATCCAGTGCATAACCGCTTCTTCTCCTCCTCCGAGAGGTCACGCAGCGCCCGCCATTTTTCTCCGTTTCTAATCTTAATGTTTAAACTCGCAAGAAAAGCCAAGCTTTTGTCTTCCTCTCCGCTTAAGCCTGGAATGAACGGGTTCGTCGTCGTGGCGAGTGTTTTGTGGATTGGTCTTGTTTCTCTCCCAAAAAAAGTTAAATCCTTCTCAACTTTAACTAAACCTGACTCAACCGCGTCTTTAACAATTATCTGGTTTAAACCCCGCAGTTCCCGCTGCTCAGTCCTATCCTGCATGTCACCAAGCGCGCCAACTAAGGCTATGGGCGCCAAATCAACATTCTTAGGATCTAATGCCCTTGCAGTGAGATATGCTACTCCTGAACCGCTAATGTCGGTTGCTCCATCGATTCCGTAAACGTGCGGGTTAACCTGCACAATGTTTTCGCTGTCCAGCGTGCCAGCTATTTGATGGTGATCAAGAATTACTATGCGGAAATCTGGGACTTTCTCGTTTAACAGGTCAAGGTAACCGCTTCCAAAATCCGTTAGAATTACAAGTTGCGGTTTATCCGCTATTATGTCACCGATGATTTTCTCGTCAACCCATTGAGTAATTCGTATCCGGAATTTTGCGTCCATCCTGTAGAGGGCTTTTCCAATTATTCCTGCAGCTGCAATCCCGTCGGCGTCTAAGTGCGAAAAAACATCGATGAAACCATCTTCCTCAACGATCTTGCATATTGTTCTTGCTGCTGTTTGAGCTGATGCTAAGAATTCTTCCGCCGGCGTTTGGGTTGTAGCCATTCATTGGTCACTGTTTGCCAAAATAGGGTTTAATCTAATTATTAAAGAGTTTTTAGATTGAATGTGTAATATCTTGAAATGACAGTCGACTAATCCTTGCTCCGTTTTGGAACTTGTTTTAGATGGTTTAGTTTGTTGAACCAAAAGTATTAAGTGGCGGGTTTCCATTGTTTTTTTTGACAAAATTGCTTTAGCAGGCTGGTTAATGAGTAAAGATACGGATATTAGTAAAACTTTTGTGAAGGGCAGTTTCCATGTTATGTGGGGACTTTTTGCTTCCACAGTGATTTCTGCAGTCGGCGCAATTATCCTTGCTTCGGTTCTTGGTGAAGGCAATTATGGCTTGTACGCTGTAGCTTTAGCCGCGCCTACTCTTATCGGTTTACTTCAAGATTTAGGAGTATCGTATGCGATTACTCGTTATACGGCACGGCTCAAAACTGAAAACAGAGCAGCTGAAATAAGAAGCATCTTTCTATCTGGGCTAATAGTCAAAACGTTACTGGGACTGGCGCTTTCACTTATCTGTTTTGCGCTATCACCATATTTAGCCGCAAACATTTTTCATCGCCCCTATATTGAGCCCTTAATTCAAGTGGTTTCCTTTAGCATTTTAGGTCAAGCACTTGCTAACACTGCAACTGCCGCTTTTACTGGGGTCGAGAAAATGCATCTTAATAGTATAATGGTTGTAAGTCAATCTACAATTAGAGCTGTGGTTGCTCCCACACTTGCTATCATCGGCTTAGGCTTGTTTGGCGCTACCACAGGGTATACATTAGCCTATTTAGTCAGTGCTTTAATTGGGCTCTTTCTTATGTGGACAATCTACAAAAACTTACCAAGTCTAGGTTCAAACAAATTAAATCTTGCAAAGAACATTCGGGTGCTATTACGGTTTGGGTTGCCTTTATCTCTTGGTGATATTATCAGCGGTTTTCTTGGCCAGTTTTATCTTTTTCTGCTTGCGATTTACGTTGCTAACAATGCAATTATCGGTAACTACAATTTAGCCCAAAATTTTCTTGTTATAATAGGGTTTGTTGCCACGCCGATTAGCACTATGTTGTTCCCAGCGTTTTCTAAACTTGGTGGCAGCAAAGATGGAACGATGCTTGCGAGTGTTTTCCAGTCTTCGGTGAGATATTCGACTTTATTTGTTATGCCCGTGATCGCAATCGTGATGGCGCTTTCAGGACCAGGGATATCAACGATTTTTGGTCATAGTTATGCTCAAGCGCCATTTGACCTATCGATTCTCGCCATTAACTATGCATTTGTAGCATTCGGCATGTTCAGCATGAACAGTTTAATTAACAGTCAAGACGAGGTCAAAATAAAGATAGAGCTTGCCCTAGTAGGAGTCGCTATGGGTGTGCCGCTAGGACTTTTGACGATTTCGCGATATGGTGTTCTGGGCATGCTTATCACCTTAATATTTGACGGAGTGCCAAGCACTATTATCGGCTTAATTTTCTTAAAAAAACGTTACAATGCAACAGTCAATTGGGCTGCGTCTGGAAAGATCACTCTTTCCTCTGCCGTAGCCGCTTTCCTCTCCTATTTTGTGGTTTATTTGCCTCTTCACCCTGTAATTCAGCTAATAATAGGCATAGTGATCTTTTTGTTTTCGTACGTGGCAATGATAATTTTGACAAGAAGTGTCGCTAGATTCGACATGAGTAATCTGCGTGAAATGACCAGCAGCTTAGGACCCGTAGGCAAACTAGCCGACATAGTCCTGACTTTAATAGAAAAACTCTTGATAAAACTCAAAATTTAACTTGCCTAAGTACTTCAGCCTTTCAAGATTTTTAAATAGAATGATTAATCTGATCTAAAGTTGGCGACTTAAAAAAGAATGTTACAATTAAAGAAAAGGATTATTTTAGCTTACTGAAGCGATTTTTGCTTCGTACTTCCAGTTCTTCGATAAAATGCCCTCACGCTTGTAATATCGTGAAAGCTTGTGAATCCTTGCCTCGATTATCTGCATGTTGCGCTTGTTATGCAAATCCTTCTTGTTCTTCTCCATGTGAACTGCAAGACCTTGGGCTTTCTTCATCAAATTTGTAAGATCCTCAGGCATTGTTGGAGCTAAGTTTGCATCTTCAAGAATGTCACTAATACTCTTTCCCACTATGTGCTTGACTAATGGAATCGCATATTGATCCCTAAGAATCGTGCCTATACTACTGGTATTATGACCTTCCTTAGCTAACTTTATGACAAATGCTTCTACTTCTTCAGGCTGATACTTGCACCAGCTTGGAGGCCGCCTGCTTACAGGCCTTATTGAATGGGATTTTCCTTTTTCCTGTTTGGGCATCGTTACACCTAACTTTCGCATTACTTCCACGGAACACGAATATTTAAAAGTAATCCCTTTAAGTGCAACATCCACTTCTCAGAGTATCAGAAAAAATAAGCGAATTAATCTATTTTTTCCAAGCATTTTCTAACATTTCTAAGAATACTTCGCTTGAGTTGTCTCCAGAGATTCTGTTTTTGCCATTGAAGATGAAGCATGGCACACTTTCAATGTCTAATCTGTCGCCATCTTCTTTATCCTCGATTATATTTTCGGCGTACAAGCCATTGGATAACGCTAAAAGAGCTTTTTTGTAATCCAGCCCGATTTCGGCTGCAAGTGTAGCAAGCGTTTCAAAGTTACTAATATTTAGGTTATCATTGAAGTAGGCTTTCAGGAGTCGGTTAATCATTTCTTTCATTTTTCCATGCTCTTTCGCAAAATAGCAGAGTCGCAAGGCATCGTAAGAGTTTGTTACAATCATTTTTTCAAAATCGTAACGCAAGCCTACTTCCAAGGCGATTTCTGCTAATTGATCATTCCACTCTTTAGCAAGTTTATAAGATATTCCATATTTTTCTGCAACATGGGCATGCATGTTATGATTTACCGTTTTTTCAACATCGGGATCAATCTGATAGCACCGAAAAACCACATTCACTTCATCTTTATGCTCAAATTGTTCTAAGGCCATTTCAAAATGACGTTCACCTGCATAACAATATGGGCACGCAATATCAAACCACACTTCCACTTGCATACCCAACAAGGCATCCCTTAGGCTAAAGCTTCAAACTCTTGTAGTATTGAGCAAACTTTGTGCAGTGCATCGGCTCTATGGGAGAACCCATTTTTTTCCTCAATCGTCATCTCCGCAAAAGATTTCTCGCTGCCATCTGGCTGAAAAATCGGGTCAAAACCAAACCCTGGCTTTCCCTGTTGCCTTCGTTGAGTTAACGTTATTTTGCCACTTGGATTCACCCTAAAACATAATGGTTCACTGAGTGTTTCATCAAGGTAAGCTATTGCCGACTGGAACTTGGCACGCCTATTCTCCATATTATTTAGCAGTTTTAAGATGCCATCATTATTAATCGTCTTATACACGTACGCCGCGTATGGTCCAGGAAAACCATTAAGCGCTTCTATGAACAATCCTGCATCCTCCACGAAAACTGGCAAATTACACCGCTTAAACGCTTCAACAACACTCGCCGAAGCAATTTCTTTTAGGCTGTCACTTTGAATTTCAACATCTTTAACACGAAGCATACCTAAAGCCAAACCACGCGAACCAAGCACACTGCAGGCTTCATTAAACTTGTTAACGTTACCAGTCGCAAAAAAAACCACTCTACCCCTTAGCTTAAAATTGCCTTTAGAGCTTTCGTTCTTCAATGTAGCGTCCTCGCCTTTCTATCTCCCTAATTTTCTCATAAACCTTTTCCGCCAAAACTTCACCGACAACCTTTGAGTAACCATAAAGCACCTGCTCAAAGCATTCTTCCCAAAACATAAAATGCGTACTCTGCAACGCCCGCTTCATCAAATGCAAATCCACGCCTTGGGCTTCCAACTCACTGTTTTTTTCACCTAAACCAAAATCTACAAAGAAAATCTTGCCTTCAGCGGTGAGAATCATGTTGGAGGTTGTTAAGTCGCCATGAATCAACCCGTGCTTATGGAGTTTGCCGATTAATTCTCCAATTTCTCTGCATATTTTTCGTCTTTTCGCTTTTGAAACCCTGTTTAGCACATGCTTAACCTGCTTGCCCTCTACAAACTCCATTGTAATCGCGGATTCCGCAACGTTAACCATAAAAATCAGTGGCGTTGGCACTCCAGCAGTTTTTGCTTCATGCATCAACTGTGGTTCATGTATAGTTCTGTAACTTCGTATCCGCGCATCCAAAGCCTCTGGCCTGTACCTTTTCGGCAGGCGCATCTTTATGATCGCTTTTCGTCCATGCCAATCCAAAACAAAGAGGCTGGCTTCCGCGCCCTTCTTCAGCAGCAATGGTTCAGTTACTTTATCCATGGCACATCCACCTTATCCACTCGCCAACGCAACTTTACGTAGCTCTCATCCAAAGGCGTAATTAAACCATAACGGTAAGCCAAAACTCCCGTCCATGCAATCATGGCTCCGTTGTCTGTTGCAAACTTTTGAGGAACCACACTAAACTTTGCATCATGCTCCTCTGCGATAAAATTAAGCATTGACTTGCAACCGTTTATTCGCTGCTACCCCGCCAGTTAACAGGACCTCCTTTTTCTCCGTGTGCGCCAATGCTCGCTCAGTAACCTCGGTAACCATGGAAAACGCATGCTCCTGCAAACTATAACACTAAATCCTCAAGTCGACAATCACCCTTACGCAACAACGCTACAGCAGCAGTTAACAAGCCGCTTAACGACAAATCCATACCCTTAACCACATAAGGCAACACAACCAGTTTCTGCCCATCCGCCGCTAAACGTTCCACTGCAGCTCCAAGCGGCAATCCCCTTTGATTCTTTATTCCAGCTTCCCTGGCAAAAACATCCAGGCAGTTTCCCAAGGCAATATCCAAGGTTTCCCCAAAAACCCTGTAGCGTCCAGATTCAAAAGCCGTAACCATAGTGTTGCCGCCTGAAACATAAAGAGTCACTGGGTCACGTACGCCTGTTTCAAGTTTTCCAATTTCAATATGCGCAACAGAATGATTCACGCCCACAAGCGGGATATCAAGATACGAAGCTAAGGCGCGGGCAACAGTAGCACCAGTACGAAGGCAAGGTCCTAAACCTGGACCCTGCGAAAAAGCAATAATCTTCAATTCACCAGGTTTCACGTTCGCTTCTTGTAAGGCTTTTTGCAGAACTTTATCCGCTACTTCCGCGTGGTGACGCGCAGCTTCTCGCGGATGAATTCCACCTTCTTCAGGAATGTAACTGTCTGAAGCGTTCGCTAAAATGTCACCTGAAAAGTCTGCTATTCCAACTCCGAAATCGTCTGCTGTTGATTCTACACCTAAGCAGTACTTTTTTTTTCGCGTTTGCTTCTATTAATGTTCTGCATGTTAATTATCGTCTATACAGAGGGATACATATTTTTATCTCGAATCAACGCTTATATTTAATTGCATTATTTGGATTGGTACTAAATGCCTAAACGTAATGACCTTGAACAGAAAGCACTCCATTTCGTTGTAAATACAGGCTATCAAGGTGTGCTTCAATCAGATTTATGGCGTGAACTTGGCGCAAGCAGCCGAGAAGGATCACGCATATCAATCAAACTGGAAGAAAAAGGGTTAATCCGCCGTGAAAAAGAACTTCAAGAAGGCAGATGGACCTACAGGCTTTACCCTAAAAGGCTTCCTGCTTCTATAGAAACAATCGTTGATTGTCCATGCTTGCTCTGCCCCGACAACGCAAGATGTGACCCAACAACCGCAATTTCCCCTAAAACTTGCCCAAGACTCACAGACTGGATATTAAACCTAGACAAACAGGCTTGACGCACCGTCTGCGATTCAGGCTCCAACCATGCAAGAGGATGACTCTGATGCCGAAAGCCTGGATTCAAGATAGAAAACGTGAATACTACTACAAAAAAGCCAAAGCAGAAAACTACCGTTCCAGAGCCACGTACAAGCTTGTCCAAGCAAACGAAAAATACCAGTTCATTCAGACTAAAAGATGTTGTAGTTGATTTAGGCGCTGCTCCAGGAGGATGGATTCAAGCAGCAAGAAAAATGACTGGGAAAACACGGCTTTGTTTTAGGCGTAGACCTGCAACCAATTGAACCTTTCACTCAAGAATACATTAGAACAATCATAGCTGACATAACTGAACCTGAAACAGCCCAGCAAATCCTCTCTTTTCTGCCGCATAAAGCTGACGTAGTAATTTCGGATGCTGCACCAAATATTTCAGGCATCTGGGAAGTTGATCATGCCAGACAAATTGATTTAGCAACTAAAGCCTTAGACATTGCCTTATGCGTTCTTGATTGGGGCGGAGACTTTTTTGTAAAAGTATTCGAAGGCGACATGCTTAACGATTATTTGCAAACATTAAAAATGCATTTTGAAGATGTAAGAATCGTTAAACCAAAAGCAAGCCGAGCTAAAAGCTCAGAAATGTACGTTTTAGCTTTAGGCTTGAAGCGATCAGGTTAAATCTAAGATTCTTCATGATAATTAGTTGAAAGCTAATTTAACTAAAAAAAGCTAAAATCCTTATATATCAGCATTTTATGCCTTAAATGGAACCGTTAAACTAAACGAAGGTCACTTTAGAAAATGGATTTTCCCTTATTTTGGAAAAACGCTTCATCCATGCAGAAAAGAATCTACTTGACACTTTTTATGTTCGTAATTGTTCTCTTGTTCACTATAATCGGTAGCTATATACCTGTAAATCGTGAGTACGCTAACTCTATTTACAATGATTTGAATCAAACAGTTAGCAGTTACGGAACGAATTTAGGTCTTGCAACAGCATCAATTTTCCTGAATAATTTTCGCATTTGTCTTGTTATGTTTGTTCCTTTAGCTGGACTAATAATGGGTTTAGCAACAATCTTAAACACTGGCATTGCACTTGGCGCTATTGCCACTGTAAGAGGCTACCCGGTAATACTGGAAATAATCAACTTACTCGCTTCACCCGTTACATGGATAGAATTTTCTGCATATGCAATTGCTTTGGCAGAGGGCATATGGCTTTTGCGTAGGATACTTCAGCAAAAGTATGGCGAACTTAAGAATGCTGTAATACTAATAGGAGTCTGTGGCATTATACTTATTTTAAGTGCTCTGCTTGAATCGTGGTTAATAATAAATGGCTATTAACAAATAAATGATGGTTAGCGATTATTTTATTTGGTTATTTCTAAACTGATATCGAGCGCTTTAACGCTATGTGTGAGTTCTCCTAAACTTAAAATATCCACTTGCGTTTCTGCGTATTCAAGAATGTTTTTCTCTGAAATTCCGCCACTTGCCTCCAACAAAACCTTGCCAGAAAAACCATTTTTCTTCAACAATTCCACTGTCTGATCAATCTGCTTGGGAGAAAAATTATCCAGCATGACTACATCAGCGCCACGATGCTGCCGCCTTTAAAGCATCCGCTGATTTAGTAACTTCAACCTCAATTTTTTTGCTAAAAGAAGCGACACGCTTAGCTTTTTCAACTGCTTCCTCAACACTTCCAACAATTGCAATATGATTATCTTTTATCAGTATCATGTCATCCAAATGAAGTCTATGAGGGTCGCCGCCGCCAATCATGACTGCTTTTTTATCAAAAAAACGAAAACCCGGACAAGTCTTACGAGTAGCAGCAATTCTCGCTTTAGAATTCTTTTGTCGAATTTTCTCCGTTAACCTTCTTGTTGCTGTCGCAATGCCACTCATGCGAGAAAGCATGTTCAACATCGTCCTTTCAGCAGACAATATAGTCTGGGCATCTCCAGAAATTTTCATCAAAACCGTGCTATTCCCTATTTTTTCTCCATCTGCAACCAGAGTCTTTACATTCAATCCTAAATATTCAGCAAAAATGGCTGTTTCTTGAATTCCAGCTAACACACCATCATCTTTAGCAATAATAACCGCGTTCACCTTTAATCCAGGAGGAACGATTGCAGCAGAAACGTCACCCTGGCCGACGTCTTCAGCAAGAAGTTGATGGAGTTTTTCTTCGATTATTCTTCGTGGAATAAACATATCCTTTATTTTAGTGTTAAAGGTTTAAATCACTTGCTTTTTTACAATCTTAAAGTAAATGATTGGAGAATTCGTGACTGGTGATTAAGTGCGCCTGTTGATTAGTTGTACAGAGCTTGGCCTTGGTCATGTTTCCCGTATTTTGGCATTGGGGAAAGAACTTGGGAAAAAGAATCATGAAATGTTTTTTTTCTCCGGAGGCAAAGCTTTTGAATTGCTGCAAAAAGAATTCAAAAACGTCTATCACTGCACTCCGGTAGCATGGTATGAAAATAGTCAAGGCATAATCACCTCATTATCAATGATTAATATACTATTTCCTTTGCCATTTTTTAATGTTGAAACAGGCAGAGTTGAAATGAAAAGTTCAAGTGCTATGGAGACAATCCACCATTACTATGACTTAAGAGAAAATCTCAAGGATATTGCGCCAGACGTACTCGTTTCCGACGGGGATATTAACGCTCTTCGTTTGGCTCTTAGATGGAAAATTCCTTCAGTTTATATTGCTAACATGATTAGACCAAGCTGCGGTTTTTCTGCTCTGTTGAGTCCTGGTGAACGATTAGTAGAGCGTTATGTAAAACGAAGTTCAAAAATAATCATTCCAGATAACCCGCCCCCTTACACAATTTCAGAATATAACATTGGCGACTTAGACAAAATAGGTTTAGGAGAAAAAACCGAGTTTGTCGGAAATTTTCTTGACACAAATCTCGTGGAAGGTTCAAGTGAGCACATTTTTGTTCCAATAAGCGGACCTCTCGGAACGAGATCAAGGCTTCAAAAAATCGTCTTTCCAGTTATTCAAGAATTAAAAACGAAAAGCGTAATAAGCTTGGGTTTGCCTGGAAAAAAAACCAAAGTGGAAATTGGGAACACTGAAATCCACACTTGGTTATCTTCAATTGAACGCCAAAACTGTATGAAAAACGCTAAGTTCGTAATTTTCAGCGGTGGACATAACGCATGTTTTGAAACTATAAAGTATGCAAAACCAAGCATATGCATTCCAACACAACCTGAGCAATTGGCTAACGCTCGGAAGCTTGAAGACTTAGGTTGCTCAATCACTGTTAAGAACAAGAAAGAATTAGCTCAAGCTATAAAAAGAATCGAAAACGAGCAAGATTACTTTAAAAAGAATATGAGCTTACTAAACAAATTTTCGAGTGAAAGAAAAGGCTTAGATAGAGCAGTGCAAATCATTGAAAACCTAAACTAAGAATTATTTAGCAAGCTTCATGCGCTTAATTTCGCCCAATGGAGATTCTTCTTCAAAAACAATTCCTTTAAACTTGTAGATCTTAGCTTCTTTGGTCAACCAAGTATCAACTGGAACTCCTGCTTTAAGGCAGCATTGGCACAAAAACTCTTCTTCACCCCATCCCCATTCAACAGGTACCTGCGGTAGAAGCAATCCCTTGTAGAAGCCTTTTTCAACGATTAAGCCGTCTTCCCCAACTTTTATCTTGTTTACGTATTCCTGAGGGTTTTTAACTTCGATTTTTTCTGGAGGCGTAAGAACACTTACTTCAAAAACCACTTTGCCAAGCTCATTTATCGTTAACGGATTGAACCTTGGATCCTCAGTTGACGCGTTTATAGCCGAATCAATCACTGCTTCAACAAGCGGACTAGTCGGATAAGGGTAGCCAATGCAGCCTCGAAGATGTTTCTCTCCACCCCTTAAAAGGCTTATAGTCACGAAAACACCGCATTTCTCAAAAAGCTTCTTAGGAGTCTCCTTAGGCACCTGAATAACTTCATGCTTCTCTAAGATAAGTTTTAACGGTATTGCGCGCAAGCTGTACTAAAAATTTTCCTTCTTCCAAACTTAATTCAAAAGACACTGTTTCTTCCCACTGAATAACAGTAGGCGCTCAATAAGTCTTTTTTCATGCCTATGGCTTCAAAAAAGGTAACAAAGAGGCGGATTAAAACTTTATCGATTCCTCAGTTATGCCGTCCTTAGTTATTATAAGAAAGTCTATACCATCGCCGCTTAAGGCATCCCTATTAATTGCTGACTTTATGGATCTTGTAACGAGGTCTTTAGATTCTTTAAGTTTTAGATTTTCTTTGTATCCCTCTTCAAGAACACCTATAGCTATTTCAGTCCCTGAACCAACAACTGCATATTTGTCAGGTATCAACGAACCCAAAACATCAAGAATGTAAAGCGATATACCCTCCTCATCCATTCCACCAACGATTGTTTGCGTGATTAACGGGGCATAACGCCTATTAAAAAGTATATTCGCCATTAATTTTGATGCAGCACGCACGGAAATGTTCCTGCCAACATCCATGCTGAAAAGTTTAGATTGTGCTTCTACTTCTTTTGCTAAAATTTGCATGTCACCAACAAGCCCCGCGCATGCAACGCCGATTGAATCAGTTACTTTGAAGACTTTTTTGCTGCTCCTGCTCATGACAAAGCCGCCGTAGGTAACACGTTTTTCAGATGCAAGAATAACTCCTTCAGAAAAAATCATTCCTACAGTTGTCGCACCTGGCACCCAAGCTAATCCTTGTTGAGCCTCTGCAGGTGATGATTGTAATCCATATCCTTCCATAGTTTTCAACCTTTTTCGGGTGTTATACATAAAACAACCTATTAAGGTTACTTAAAAACTATTCTAAGACAGGTTCTGTTAAGTTCTTAATGGATGAATATTTCTGTTAACTTTCGTGGGATGGGGCAACCGCGTAACTGAGTATCATCGTAAATCATTTAATAATTCAACACAGTTCATTCTTCGCCCTTTACGCCTGCTTTTCTTCTAACCCAATCATTGAACTTACCGTAGACTCCGCCCAAAAGAATCTCTAGCACGGCTGAAGAGCCAAGACCAATCAATGCGGCTTCAAGCGATTTTGAAGTATACAAGTATACGGGAGTGTAAACGATTACCCAAAAGATTGCCATGCAGACTGCATCCACAGCGAATTTCCTATTCACGAAATACCTGATATATTTATTGTTTTTAGCCAAGTTGCCAGCTCCGAGCATACTTGCTTAGCGAAGCCATGTTTAAAAAATTTATGCGTTAAAATTTTAATTCTAGCTCGCCAAATTCTTTAAGCATTTGCAAAAGATGGTTTTATTACCTCTTTGTCTGTTTTATCTTCATGTTACTTTTCGTCTGTTGCGCATTCTGGATTAGAGTTATCCACTTATTTTGTCCCTCAATGCTTATTCCGCATGCTTCGGCTGGTGTTTTGCCGTCTAATGCTTCATGGGGTCTAATGAAGTTATGATAAAGCTGATAGCCCTTGAGAGTAGCGGTATCATCCTTTGAGAAAAATCTCACGACAACTTAACAGAACCCTAAGACAGCGTTAAGACAAGGAAATTGAAACATAAACCGCAAGTATATAAAAAGCAAAACATGGAACTATCTAATTTGCTTAATCCTAGTTATGGATGTAAGACAATGATAGACGCAATAGAAGCATATTTAGAAAATATAAGCCACGTTTGGTTCGGAGTTTCATTTTTTAAGCAAAGAATTTTGTACACCACTTTTGATACAGATTACAAGAAAGTTATAAATCGCCTTTTAAGCAGCATACCCTTAAACGTTCCATTTCAAGTCGCCAGCAAACCTTCTGCTTTAGCTGAAACTGTAATCGATTGTCTTAACAAGATTTACGAGGGAAAAGACGTTAAAGAAAACTTTCCTCTATTTACTGACTATTTACCCATTTACACTCAAAAAGTGCTCAATGCAACATCGCTGATCCCGGCTGGGTATTTGGCTTCTTATGGTTCAATCTCTAAAGCAGTTGGTGGCGGTCCAAGAGCCGTTGGAAACGTAATGGCAAAAAATCCTTTCGCTCCACTTATTCCCTGCCACCGAGTAGTCAAATCAGATTTCACATTAGGCGGTTACGGCTTAGGCTTGCAAGTGAAACGTGAATTGCTCATTCGCGAAAAAAGAGGTTACACTTCTACCAAAGAGGTAAAACTTGATAAAGGATGTCTAACGGTTTTTCCAGTCGAATATTCATTACGCAAGATTCTATTTTAATCGCTTCTTTTCCTTCAGCTGTGTTAGCCGTGATGTATAAAAGGAGAAGTGTTCTTAAGTTATTTGTTGTTTGTAGTTCAAGCATGCTTAAAAATAAGAGCAACATTATCATGGTCGAAATTAATGGTTCCCAAAATTGTAATCGGAATTTGCGCGTACAACGAAGAGCACAATATCAATTTTATTCTTCATAATTTAATTTTTGAGCAACACTTGCCTAGTGATTACAAGATTATAGTTGTCTGCTCTGGATGCACAGACAGAACGACGGATATTGTAAAAAAATTTCAAACAATGGATACAAGAGTTAAATCGATTGTTGAAGAGACACGCAAAGGCAAACCTCATGCTCTCAACCTGATATTTGATTATGCAAAAGACTTCGACATTTTAGTCTTAGTAAATGCTGATGCATTGCCTGAAAATGGAAGCATAACCAACCTCGTTTCACACATTAAAAATAGTGATGCTGGTGCAGTCTTTGCGCAACCAGTACCTTTTCAGGGACCCACTGGAGTAAGCTATGAAATTGTAAAGTCTATTTGGCGCATGCACCATTACATTTCACTTCTTAAAAGTCCAAAGTTAACCGGCGAGCTTTGCGCAATAAAAACAACATGTTTACAACCAATTCCTGAGAACATTGCTACTGATGAGCCATACATAGAATTGTCTATTCGCAAGCAGGGTTACCCAATTTATTATGTTCCGAGCGCGATTATTCGCATTCGTTGTCCGACGAATGTTTCTGATTTATTTGAACAAAGACGCAGAATATGGATAGGACACCTGCAACTAAAACAGGCAACCGGTTTTTCTGTTTCTACTTCAAGTTTTGGGAATATACTACAAGTTGTCACTGAATTGAAGTTTACGGAGATTTTTTATGCATTATTAGGCAGTTTTATAGAAGTAGCTGCCTATTCTCAAGCAAAATTTTTCTCTAAAAATAAAGTGCCCTACATTTGGAAGCCAATAAAAAGCACAAAAATTTCAACAAAATCATCTATTGAGGTCAATTGATGCGTGTTTTGCAAGTTACGCCTCGTTATCTGCCCAGCAGTGGCGGAATAGAAATAGTCGTTCAAAAGATAAGCGAGAAACTTGTAAAAAAAGGGCTGGACGTTATCATCTATTCTGTTGACAAAGAATCCAGTTTGGCATCGACTGAAAACATCAACGGTGTTATCGTTAAACGTTTTGCTGCTTTGTATGGTGACCCCTTGTTTCTTCCTGAACCAAAATTTGTTACAAGCATGCGTAAAGAGAAAGCTGATGTTATCCATGTTCATAACATTCACACGCTACTTCCATTGATTATTTCATTAAACAAGGGCAAAAACCAAAAGTTGCTGCTTCAAACCCACTATCATCGTTACGGGCAGTCACCTTTACGTAATTCTTTTTTTGAACTCTACAAGAAAACTTACCCAAGAATCTTCTCAAGTGTTCACGCAGTAGTGGCTAACTCAGATTATGAAAAAAATGCTATTCAAAAAGATTTTCCGTTTGCAAAAAATTTAATCTTGCTTCCTGAAGGATTGGATATTGATGAGGTCGCTAATGTCAAACGGAAACCTGTTGAACCGAAACGTATTCTTTATGTTGGAACTTTTAGGAGTTATAAGAATGTTGATAAAGTTCTAAAAGGCTTCGCAAACTTGGTAAAGAATGATCATGGTGATTTTCGTCTCGTTTTAGTTGGCTCTGGTCAAGAGCGCGATTCACTTGTTAATTTAACTAACTCTTTGAATGTAAATGATTTCGTCGAGTGGACTAGTAATTTGTCTAGGCAGCAGTTATTGGATGAATACGCTAAAGCAAGTGCTTTAGTTATGCTTTCACCTTTGGAAAGTTTCAGCCGAGTTGTTTATGACGCTTTGATTATAGGCTTGCCCGTGGTTGTCTTGAACTTTGGAGCTTTGAGCAATCTCGTTTTAAATGGTTTTGCGGAAGGCATTAACTCCACAGACCCACAATCCGTCGCTGCTTGCAATTAAAAAAGCCGCTCAAAAATCCTACCCCAAAATTTCTTCGGATTCTAAAGTCTTTCTTGATTGGGATAGCTACGTGGATAAACTTGTTAAGGTTTACGAGAGACTTTAGTGATGATTATGTTTTTAAGGGCTTCTAACCTAAATTTATTTTAGTGTCAGCCATGATATCGGTGTTACTGCAACTGCTTTTTCTCTTGATTCTTCTAGTCATCCTCGGAGAGCCTTTTAGGAAAATCTTGCTACGTCGATTAGGCATCTTTTCTAACTTAGATTTCATTGAGGCTTCCATCTTTGATGTTTTCGTAGGTGGATTCGTCCTCTACGTGTTAGCAATATTACCCATAGGACTTTTCAGTTTGCCCATATTAGTATCCCTTGTACTATTATGTGCAGTTTTAACCATTATTCTCCACGCCAAATCATTAATAAATTGGGCTCAATCATCAAAAAAAGCTTTCTTTGTCACAAGAAAAAAGGAATTAGCTACCTACATCCTCGTTTTATTGATGTTTCTGATTTTTCTTTCAATCAATTTGAATACATTATCAGGATTTGTGTTCGGAAGTGTTCGTGACGAGTCAATTCATTCCCTTTACGTTACTGTACTTCTAGAAAACCATTATGTTCCGCTTACGCTACAACCGTACTTACCTGAAGGACTTATTTATCCACAAGGTTCGCACGCAATTTTTGGTTTCGCTTCATACGTGTTAAGCATGGCGATTCCGCAAATCATTTTGTACGTTTCAACTTTATTTAAGTCACTTACTATCTTGGGCGCCTATTTTCTTGGCAAAAAACTCGGCAAAAGCTCAACCTATGGCTTAGGTTTGGCTTTTATTTTCACATTTATTTCTCTTTGGCCCTTGGGCATAACTTGGGGTGCAAATCCATTCATCGTTGGGTTCCCACTATATCTAATATGTTTAGGACTACTTTTTAATTATAATCAGAAACATAGCAACATTGAACTTATCGTCATTGGATTACTGTTCGGGTATGCTGGAGCATTAATATTATCTTACATTGAGATATTAATCGTAGTAACCCTGTTGCTACTTATTTTCTATTTATTGCGAGAGCACGGAAATAGACTACGTGCTATAGGCAAATTCTGTTTGTTTTTTGCAGCTAGTCTAATTCCGCTAAGTCCTTTCTTATACAGGTTTATCCTTTTTTATCCCTATCCAAACCATAACGTTGGGCTCCCCACTGATCTTACTAGCTCATCTGCGGGTCAATTGCAGCAGATTTTACCCAACGTTTCTCCACAAGTTATTCTTAATCTTTTATCTTTTAACCCTATTCTTAGTGTATTGATGGTCATTTTTATTTCTGGTTTTATTGTACTCTTTGTCATTTCTAGAGAATATAAGAAGAAAGACGATAAGATTTTTCTAATTGGCGAGTTTGTATTAATTGTTTTTGTTTCTGGGCTAATTCTGCTTTTACTCTCACTTGTTGATGTTAATGTATTAAATATAATACAATGGGTACACCAAGACATACTTCTTTCAATTCCTTTAAACATATTAATTCTAGTCTTTTTTGTAAAAATTTCTGATTATATTCGTAAAGCTGCTTCGAGATTTTCAAAGAACAGATTCGAAAGAGGATCTAAAATAACATTGCTATTGACAATTATTGTTTTATCTTTATTAGTCACGCCTTTTGTTTACTGCCGCTTTACATCAGATTTAGATAACGTGAAAGTAGGGTATGCCTCTTACTCTATAACAACACAAAGCGATTATGAATTAATGACTTGGATGGGAACTAATTTGCCCTCAGACGCTGTGATTTTGGTGCATCCTTTTGGTTCAGGAACGTTTATTCCTTCAATTTCGCATCTCAAAATAATATTTCCTTTCACCCAAAGCTGCACTAGTCAATCATATGAGGAATTAGTTAATTTAATTGGCGATAATATACTAAATGCAACGACTTATCAGCTATTGAATTATTGGAATATCAGTTACATCTTCGTTGGATCAACTGAAGCCCATTCAAGTGCTTTATTTGAATCAGGTTTTTCTCCTTGGTCGCCTCAAGTTTTCCTTGGCAATCCAAACTTTATACTTGTAAAAAATTTTGGTGATTCTTACCTTTTCAAAGTAAATGTAACCAACCAAGATACCGCTTTCTTGGATAATTTTGAATATAATAGTTGGAATCAAAACTTGTGGGAATTTAACTCGACTGACAACGGATTAGGCAACGCAACAATAACGCCCGGCACCGGAGTGGACGGGTCAAATAGTCTTACGATCACTGCACAAGCCACACCTGAAATTGGTGGATTCAGCGCAGAATATGCATGCTGGGTTAATAGAACCATTTTCTTGCCCAATAATTCGAATACTACTTTTTCCTTCTATGTTAATGCAACGAAAGGTTTCAGCGGAAAAGACACTTTTGCACTCCTTATTTCCGATACCAATCAATCGCAAGCATTAGTTATTACAACTCCCAACAGCATTTACCAAAACTATTCAAATGCTATCATACTTGACAGCTACAACGGATCGTTTACTTTCAACCTAAGTGAAAAATGGCTGCAAACATACAATTCAACACTTCCGATCGCTCTTGTTTTGACTTTAGAAGTCATTAATTTTGACAGCGTTCAAAGTGTTGTCAACATAGATAACCTCAATTTTACAACTGATAATTAATTGCAGCTGTCGTGAATTCGGCATAAGAACACAAAGTGGCAGTAAAGTTTGGAAATGCCTTAATAGATTAATCGGATTAGTGGATAGTATCAATTTCACACTTAGAGGAGATTTGGTTTAGGTGAAAGCGCTTGTACTTAGCGGAGGCAAAGGAACAAGACTGAGACCTTTAACTTTTACATGTGCCAAACAACTGATTCCAGTAGCAAACAAGCCTATTTTAGGCTATGTTCTTGAACAAGTCCAAGGCACGAACATAAAAAAGGCTGGAATTATCACTGCTCCAGAAACTGGTCAATACGTTAAAGATTATGTCGCTGATGGTTCAGCTTGGAACCTTAACGTTACTTATATTCCCCAGGAACCTTTGGGTTTAGCGCATGCAGTTAGAACTGCTGAGCGTTTTTTGGGAAAGGATTCTTTCGTGATGTGCCTTGGTGATAACGTTACTGGTCAAGGGCTAAATTCTTTTGTTAAGAAATTTACAAAAGAAAAGCTTGATGCCCTTATCATTTTAAAAGAGGTTGAGAACCCGCAGAGTTTTGGTGTGGCGCAGTTAGATGCTGAGGGTAACATTATAAAGTTGGTGGAAAAACCTAAGACGCCGGTAAGCAATCTGGCTATTATTGGTACTTACATTTTCTCAAGCAAAATTCATCAAGCCATAAAACGGATCAAGCCTTCGTGGAGAGGTGAGCTTGAGATAACTGATGCGATTCAAGAAATGATTAACATGAATTTTAAGGTGAAGGCTGAACTTCTTGATTCATGGTGGCTGGATACAGGCAAAAAGGATGATATTCTTTCGGCAAACGCCAAAATTCTGGATGAATACATAAAGTTAGACGTTAAAGGAAAAGTCACGAACAGCGTTATAGACGGCAGAGTTAAGGTTGATCCTAAATCAAGAATCGTTAACAGCACAGTTAGGGGACCTTGTGTAATAGGAAGCAATGTGTCAATTGAAAACTCCTTTATCGGACCATTTACAAGCATTGGAGACAACTCGGTGATCCTTAACTCGAACGTGGAGTATTGTGTCATACAAGATTCCGTCACAATAAAGGATGTAGAGCGAATTGAAGAGAGCTTAATTGGCAAAAATGCAAAAGTAACCAAGAACCAGAGGAATCGAACAATCAGGGTCCATATTGGGGATTTCTCAGAAATAGAAGTTTAATTATGATATAACAACTATTATAAACATTTCAAGTTTATATAAATGTTAAACGGGAAAAACTATGCTTAACGGAATACGGTTCAAACTAATCACTCGCTTTTCTGACGAAAGAGGATTTTTCACTGAAGTGATGCGAAAAGATTGGACAGAACTATTTGGTGAAGACAATGTTGTGCAAGCTAATCTTTCGTCAACGTATCCTAATATCGTACGTGCTTGGCATAGGCATCTTAAGGGTCAAACAGATTATTTTTTAGTCCTCAAGGGCTCCGCAAAAATAGGTGTATACGATGAAAAATCTGGCGAATTAGATGAAATTATTTCGAGCGCTCTAGATTTGCGGGTTGTGCGTGTGCCCGGTAATTATTGGCATGGCTTTAAAGCCTTTGGAAATGAAACTACCCTGCTTCTATATTTCACCACTAGGATGTATGACTCTGCTGACCCGGATGAAGAACGTAGACCATGGAATGATCCAACACTTATTCCTAAATCTATAAATGGAAAAAAAGATGACCCACGTGTTGGCAAACCTTGGGATTGGAATTATCCACCTAACAAGTGATTTAAAATGAAACTTTTAGTAACTGGCGGATTAGGATTCATCGGAAGCAACTTTTGCAGGTACATACTTGAAAAGCGCTCCGACTACGAATTGATAAACGTTGATAAAATAGGCATAGGCGCAAATCCCGCAAACTTGCATGATATCGAGAATGATAAACGATACACTTTCATTAAGGGCGATATTTGTAACCCACAACTAATGAACAGGCTAATCCATCAAGTCGATGCGGTAGTCAACATCGCCGCTGAAACACATGTAGACCGTAGTATAGCTGACCCTTATTTGTTCTTGGAGAATAACACTGTTGGAACATTCACGATTTTAGAAGCTATTAGAAAGCACAATCATAAAGCTAGGCTTCTGCAAGTATCTACTGACGAAGTTTACGGTGAAGCCTTAGAAGGGTCTTTCACGGAAACTACTCCGCCTAAACCCTCAAATCCATATTCAGCTTCTAAAGCAGCTGCTGACATGTTTGTATTATCATACCACAAAACATTCGGCTTAAACGTTGCAATAACAAGATGTACAAATAATTTTGGTCCATACCAGCTTCCTGAAAAACTGGTCCCTAAAACAGTTATCCGCGCCCTAAGGGATTTACCTATACCAATTTACGGTTTAGGACGCAACATACGCGATTGGATCTATGTTCAGGACCACTGCGAAGCTTTAGCGACAGTTTTGGAAAAAGGAGAATCTGGAGAAGTTTACAATGTCTCGGCTGGAAACGAGGTTCCAAACATCGAGATTGCCCGCAAAATTATCACTCAGTTGAACAAGCCTGAAAGTTTAATTAATTTCGTTGAAGATCGGCCGGGGCATGATGCAAGATACAGCTTGGATTCATCAAAAATCAGACATACGCTCGGGTGGGCGCCAAAGTTTAGTTTCGAGGCTTCACTTGAGGCTACCGTTAAATGGTACCTAGAGCATGAGCATTGGTGGACGCCGTTTGCTACAGATGTCATTCTTCATCCTACACCTTGGAAACTCGGCGGTTCGCATTGAAACTTTTAGTCACCGGTGCAAGTGGTCTTTATGGCTCCAAACTAGTTGAGGTTGCTTCGGCAAAGAATTTCGAAGTTTATCCTAGTGATATTCAAAATTTTTCAGCTAATAATTTTGTTAAGATGGACGTTTCGGATAAGAATTCAGTTGACGAGGTTTTTAGGAGTATTAAGCCTCATGTTGTGGTTCATGCTGCAACATTAACTGATGTAGATAAATGCGAGTTGAACAAGGAACTTGCTTGGAAAATAAATGTGGAAGGCACCAAAAACATTGTCGATGCCTCTAAAAACAATGATGCATTTTTAATTTATATTTCAACGGATTATGTTTTTAACGGTTCAGAAGGGTTTTACAAGGAAAATGATCCGTTTGACCCGATTAATTATTATGGATTGACCAAAGTCAAAGCTGAGGAAAATGTCAAAAACGCCTTAATTAGCTATTGCATTGCCCGGCCAAGTGTTATTTATGGTTCTGTGCCTGCAGCTGGCAAAGTGAATTTTGCTCTTTGGCTGATTAACAAGCTTAGAACTGGTGAAAAAGTGAACGTTGTAACTGATCAGTGGAATTCGCCGACTTTGAACAGCAGTTTAGCGGAGATGACGCTGGAAATAATTGAGCGGAGATTAACCGGCATTTTTCATCTTTCAGGTGCAACTCGAATTAACAGGTATGATTTTGGCAAATTAATTGGGCAAACATTTGGTTTAGACGATAGTTTGATAAATCCTGTTGAATCAGCGAGTTTTAATTGGCCTGCAAAAAGACCCATGGATTCATCGCTTGATACGTCTAAAGCGCAGCAAATTTTGAGCAACAAGCCGTTTGAAATTGTTTCAGCCTTGAAGAGATTAAGGAAAGAAATGGGTCTATCAAAAAACTAGTCTTTTTGAAGTAAGTGCTAAATGGTTTAACTATTGCGATTTGTGCTTAAGACGTATACTTTTGCGTATGTGTCATGAGGAATGTTCAATAACAAAAAGATTATGTAGATTAAGTTCTAAGTTAAGTGTGACGTAATTTGGGGTGTTCTTCTTGAAATCAGTTGATATTCGGCAGGTAGCTAGGCAGCGTATCCAAGTGCTTTTTGAACAAGCCGAAAAAGTTTGCAAAAGTAATCCTTCCTTAGCCATGGATTACGTTTCCGCCGCAAGAAAGATTGCTATGTCTGCAAAAATTCGTTTACCCCCTAAATATCTGCATCAAATCTGCAAGAATTGTAATATGCTTCTAGTGCAAGGATATAACTGCCGAGTTAGAATAAAACAGAGAAGAGAACCCCATGTCGTAGTAACATGTTTAAACTGTGGGAGCCAAAATCGAATATTATTGAAGAAACAACGGAGTAGAAAACTTGAGCAAAATAACCACACGCTTGAAACGTCACGTTAGACACGTGCTAAAAGACGAGAATCCAACTGTTTGGATTGGCAAAGACGGCTTAACACCCCAATTAATAAACGAGATAGAAAAGCAACTGCAAAAAAATAAAATGATAAAAGCAAGAATCTTGCCAAGCGCCCTTCAGCAGGAAAACACTGCGCAAACCATAGCTTCTAAAGCAGCTGAGCAGACAGGCGCTTCTCTGGTTGAGGTTAGAGGCCACGTTTTTATACTCTTCAGAAAACGCAGGTCTGTGGAATCAAAAAGCCCATGATTTTTTTACATTGTTATTTCTTATTTCATAAATGTTTAATTTGATGGGGAAATAATTTAAATTACCCTTCTTTCTTTTTGCTTTCAGTGAAAAATAGCTTTGCTCAAAGTTATTGTTACTAACAAATTAACCAAAGCTTATGGTCAATTTAAAGCGGTTGATAGCCTTGACATAGCAGTTGATCATGGCGAAATTTTTGGCTTGTTAGGTCCCAACGGCGCAGGAAAAACAACGACTATCTCAATGCTCTGCACGATTCTAAAGCCTACATCTGGAACTGCAACTGTCAATGGATTTGACATCGTTAAGGAATCAAAACAAGTGCGCAAATCCATCGGAATAGTTTTTCAGGAACCAAGCATAGATGATAGATTGACGGGAAGAGAAAATCTCATTATGCATGCTAACCTGTATGGTGTTCCACCCAGCGAACAGAGTGATCGAATTAATAATGTTCTACGCTTAGTGCAATTGCAAGATCGCGCTGATGATATAATGAGGACTTATTCAGGTGGTATGCGAAGAAGGTTGGAGCTTGCAAGAGGACTAATTCATTATCCAAAAGTATTGTTTTTAGATGAGCCAACAGTTGGTCTTGATCCTCAAACAAGGGATTACATCTGGAAGTACATTCATGAGCTAAAGGAAGCGCATGATATAACAGTCGTTTTAACAACCCATTACATGGATGAAGCTGACAGGCTGTCAGATCGAATAGCCATCATGGATAACGGCAAAATCGTTGTGATGGATTCGCCGCCTAACTTGAAGGAAACTCTTGAAGGCGACGTTATTATGGTTAAAGCTGACAAAGTTGATGCTCTGTCTGAGCTTATAGCTGGAAAGATTGATTTTAAGAAAAAGCAAATTATCGATGGAACCTTAGAAATTACTGTGCGTAATGGGAAAATAGTTATGCCGAGGATTGTGGATTTAGCAACGCAAAACAGCATTTACGTTGAGTCTGTGGTTTTGCGAGAACCTAATCTTGAAGATGTTTTCTTGCATTATACTGGTAGAACAATACGAGGGGATACAAGCAGGGAACTGCATGGTATGGAAGCTGCTCGTAGGGGAAAGATAAAATGACGGAAATACGTGGTCTTTATACACTGTGGCTTAGAGAAATCAAGCGTTTTGTTAGAGACAGAGTCAGGCTGATAAGCAGTTTTGTTCAGCCTCTTTTGTGGCTATTTATTTTCGGCGCTGGTTTTGCAGCTAGGTTTACGATCCCAGGCTTAAATTATCAACAATACATTTTTCCCGGAATAATCGGTCAAACACTGCTTTTCACTTCAATGTTCATGGGAATTTCAGTTATTTGGGACAGGGAATTCGGTTTCATGAAGGAAATTCTTGTCTCTCCTGTTTCACGTTTCACTCTTTACTTAGGCAAAATGTTTGGCGATAGCACTGACGCCCTTATCCAGGGAATTATCGTGTTTGTTTTTGGAATACTTATAGGTATTTCATTTAATCCAGTGACGTTTTTGTATAGCTTACCGATAATGATACTCATCGCTTTTGGCTTAGTTGGTTTAGGCTTGACAATAGCAAGTTTTATCGGCAGCTTAGAGGGTTTTGGCGCAGTACAGACATTCATAAATTTACCATTGTTCTTTTTAAGCGGAGCATTATTTCCCTTAACCGGATCAGGTGTTCCAGAGTGGCTTCATATAGTAGCAACTTTTAACCCTTTAACCTATGGCGTTGACGCTTTGCGATGGGTAATTTTAGGTGCTGCGTGGGCTCCTCTTGCTTTCCAGCCCTTATACATTGACATTATAGTTGTATGTGCTTTCAGTGTACTAATGATTGGAGTTGGCACATGGGCGTTCACTCGCATGAAATAGCTGTTTCGGTAACTTCCAAATAAAAAACTAAATAAAATTAAAGTGAAGATGAAATTGAGGATATAAATGATTATTAGAGAAAACAAAGTGGAACAATTTGATTTTGATGGTTTAGGAATCAAAGACTATACTTCAAAATGTGATGAGAATTCATCATTTGCAGTAATTTCTGTTCCTCCACAAGTGGGTCATAAACTATCATGGTCAAAGAGATCAAGTAAGTACTACTATATCCTAACTGGAAAAATTGATTTCATCATAAACAATGAAGAGTTTGTTTTGCATACTGGTGATTTGCGTATAATAAAGAAGGGTGAAAAGTTCAAATATAAAAACGGTTCCAACGAAATTGTGAAAATGATTCTGATTCATACGCCAAATTTCAAATTGAATCGAGAAGTATTTGAATAAAATTTAATTATAATATTTTCACGTTTGTCTGCCATGGTCACATAATCAACAAACTAATGGACCTTAGTAGATACATACAAAAAAGGGCTTAAAGTGTCTTGTACTTATGAGAGCATTTACTTGTTGGTCATTTCGTTGATTTGTTGTTCCATTGCGTGTCCTTTGCAGAGAACGGTGGTTTTTGTCACGCCTGCAACTGATTTGGCAGCTGTTTTTATGTCTGCTGCTAGTTTAAATGCTATTGGGCAGAATGGGCTGCTTGGAACAAATTCTACGGTAACATTGCCTGGTTCAGTTTCTTTTACGCTTTGAATCATTTGCATTTCTTCGAATGATTGACCTGTTTCTGGATCCATAACTTTGCCTACTTCTTTGCGGACATTATCCTCTAACTGTGTCATAATTATTCACTTCACATAATTTTATGTTAAAAGAATAAGAATTAACAATGCACATATAAATCGATTGCTAAATGCACAAAACTTGATAAGAAACTAGTGTGAAAGGAGTTGATGATTCGGCATGAAAACTGATGCTTCCTGTATATTCTGCAAGATAGTCGCCAAGCAAGCCCCAGCAAGCATTATTTTTGAAGACGAAACTGTACTGGCTTTTATGGATATCAGACCCTTAAATGAAGGGCACACATTGATTATCCCTAAGGAGCATTATGTTGACGTTTTAGATATCCCAAAGAAATTGCTGGGGTGTGTCCACGAAATCGTTAAACCAACTTCTGTAGCTGTTAAAAAGGCTGAAAACGCCGATGGGATAAGCATTATTCAACAGAATGGCAAGGCAGCTGGGCAAGAAGTTTTCCATTTACATGTTCACGTCATTCCGCGTTACAATGGACAAAAACTAGTGCCTTTTGATAGTGCAGGAGAGGTTGAGCGGAAAAAGCTTGATGCAACTGCGAAAGAAATAAGACGTTATATGTAGAACATAGTGCTTGCCTTTTCATAAGTCACGGAAGTTTCCAAGAAACTCGTGAATATGGTTTTAGAGTTTTGTTCCTTATGGAAAGGGAAGGGAAGGTTTAAATAAATTCTGGGTTATTTCGTATATGCTTCAAGTAAACGGATGAAAATTTAGCATGTCGCAGGAATATCGTCATATAGTTCGTATTCTGGGTACGGATGCACCTGGTACACTTAAGACTTTTTACGCTGTAGCAGAAGTTAAAGGGGTTAGTCTTAGTCTCTCGAATGCTGTCCTTAAAAAGGCAGGAGTAAACCCTGATTTAAGGGTTGGATTCTTAACTGAGTCAGATATTTCAAAAATTGAGGATATAATTAAGGATCCAGCAAAATATAGCATTCCCAGTTGGCTTTTTAACAGGCGTAAAGATTCAGAAACAGGAAGAGACACTCACCTTTTAAGTGCTGATTTGGTTTTGAGAACAAAAACTGATATTGATCAGGCCAAAGAAATCAGGTCTTGGCGTGGATACCGTCATGCATACGGCCTGAAAGTGCGTGGTCAAAGAACAAAAACCACTGGAAGAGCAGGAAAAGCTTTGGGTGTTAAGAAGAAGACTCTCATGCAAAGACCTGGTGGCGCTGCACCAGCTGAAGGAGGTAAATAAGAATGGGAGATCCTAAAAAGCAACGTAAAAAGTTTGATACTCCTCGTTATCGCTGGCGCAAAGATATTCTTCAAGAAGAACTTAAACTCTTAGGGCAATATGGCTTGAGAAACAAGCATGAGCTATGGCGCCATAAAACTTTGCTATCAAAGACTAGAGGAATTGCTCGTCTACTCATTAGTAAGCCCGCTGAAGAACGCTCAAAAATGGAAAACGAGTTGCTAACTCGGGCCAAGAAACTTGGAATTCTGCAGGATACAGCGGTGCTTGATAACGTTTTAGACTTAACCATCGAGAACATCTTGGAACGCAGACTTCAAACAATCGTTTTCCGAAAAGGCTTAGCACGAACAATCTTCCAATCCCGTCAACTCATAACCCATGGACACATAACAATAGCTAATCGCCGTGTAACAATTCCTGGCTACATCGTTTCAAAGGAAGAAGAGAAAGAAGTCACCTATTCACCTCAAAGCGCTGTCGCAAAAGAGACTCATCCATTACGCGCTGGCTTATCTGTTTCAGCTAAACAAACTGTAGTAAGGCAGCCTAGTCGTGGTCGAAGAGGAGGTGGACGATATTGAGCAGTAAACGAAACGAGAAATGGGGCGTCGTCCACATTTTTAGCTCATACAATAACACTCTAATCCATATAACTGACATTTCAGGCGCAGAAACAATTTCTCGAACAACCGGTGGAATGTTCGTCAAAGCCGACCGCATGGAATCCTCACCTTACGCTGCAATGCGTGCTGCCACAGCCGCTGCAGAAATTGCAAGAGACAAAGGCGTAACAGCAATCCACATCAAAGTCCGCGCGCCAGGAGGATCGGGACCGAGAACTCCAGGTCCAGGTGCTCAAGCAGCTATCCGCGCCCTAGCAAGGTTTGGTTTTCGAATTGAACGCATTGAAGAGGTCACGCCGATACCCCACGATGGCACTAGAAGACCCGGTGGAAGACGAGGCAGAAGAGTTTAATCTTCAAATGTCCCTTTATATTAATAGAAAAATTGAAATAATGCACTGTTACTTTCATTGGAAAGCACATCTCTGTTAACAGTTAATTGTGGAGTGTTTCAGCAAGTGAAAATAGAAATACTTGAGAAAAACGATACTAATCTACGGTTAGTAGTGAAAGACGCAGACGTTTCATTAATGAACGCGCTGCGAAGAATTTCACTTGCACTGGTTCCATGCATGGCAATAGATGAAGTTGTCATGATTGAAAACAGCTCCGTTCTTCAAGACGAAATCATTGCTCATAGGCTGGGGCTTACACCATTAAAAACCAGCTTGGACAATTACAATCTCCCAGAAGAATGCTCCTGCAAAAGCGAATTCGGTTGCCCAGAATGTAGAGTAACCTTAACTTTAGATGCGGAAGCTAAGGATGAAACAAGAACTGTTTATTCAGGAGAAATAGTCTCTGAAAATCCTGATGTTTTGCCAGTTTCAGACAGGATTCCCCTGCTTAAACTTGCGAAAGGTCAAAAACTTAAGCTTGAAGCTTACGCGCGACTTGGAAGGGGTAAAACGCACGCGAAATGGCAGCCCGTTTGCATGAGTGCCTATAAGTATTACCCGAAAATAACCACTCCAGAGAAAGTATGTAAGGACTGCGAAAAATGCGTCGAGATATGTCCAAAAAAGGTTTACGCTTACAAAGATGGTAAAGTTGAAATTAAAGATCTTTTAGCATGCACTCTATGCATGGACTGCGTAGATGCTTGTCCGCAAAAGCCTTCACCTTTGAAGGTTGAATGGGAAAAGAACGCTTTTGTAATGAATTTAGAATCTACAGGTGCGCTTCCGCCTGAAAGAGTTCTCCAAGAAGCTACAAAAATTTTAGGCAAACAGCTCATCGAATTCGAGGAACTAGTAAAGAGTGAAAAAGAATGAAAGAAACTCAAGCAACAAATCCACAACTTGTCCAACTTATAAGACTTTTAAAGAAAGAAAGCAGAGAAAAAAACGCAGAAATTTGGCGGGACGTAGCTGATTATTTGGGTAAGCCGCGATCGCTGCGTGTTTCAGTTAATTTGAGTCAAATAAGCAGGAACACCGATGAAAGTGACGTTATTGTTGTACCGGGGAAGATTCTGGGAGCCGGCAGCATAGATCATTCAGTTACCGTTGCCTCGTTTGATGCTTCTGGAACGGCTCGGGAAAAACTCAAGAACGCAAAAGCAACGTATCTTTCAATTTCCGAACTGTTGGAGAAGAATCCTAAGGGTTCGAACGTTAAAATTATCAGGTGAAAAAATGCAAGAGCAAAAAAGCATGACTACTTTTGTTAACGCTGAAGGGCTTATTGTTGGAAGAATGGCTAGCCAAGTTGCCAAGAGACTGTTAAACGGTGAAGAAGTAGTCGTTCTTAACGCTGAAAAAGCAGTCTTATCAGGAAAACGCAAGAGCAGAGTAGCAGAAGCAAAAGAATTCCTTGAAGTTGGAGCACCTGAAAGAGGGCCGTTCCACTACAGGCGACCAGACCGAATAATCCGCAAAACAGTTAGAGGTATGCTTCCATTCAAGCAGCCAAAAGGAAAAAACGCTCTTAAACGGTTAAAAGTATTTATGGGCGTACCCCTAAAGCTGAAAGACCAAAAAATGATAACTTTCACCGTAGCTGACTCCGCAAAGCTGAAGGGTCCACACTTAACGCTTGCCGAGTTAGCAAAAGAAGTAGGATGGAATGAGGGTGACTAGATAAATGCCAGCAAAGAAAGTTTTAGTTGTTAGCGGAAAAAGAAAAACCGCTGTTGCCCGCGCAATAGTTAAGCAGGGTGTAGGAAAAGTTCGAATTAACAAGATTCCAGTTGAAATTTATGAGCCTGACATAGCGAGGGCAAAAATAATGGAGCCTTTGCTGCAAGCAGGTGGAGACATCTGGAGACAATTAGATTTAGATATTAGAACCTCAGGTGGGGGATACATGGGTCAGGCTGAAGCGGCACGTATGGCCGTTGCAAACGCGCTTCTAAAATGGACAAAAAGCACTCATTTACGCACGGTTTTCAGCGAATATGACCGAACAATGATTGCCGGAGACTCAAGAGCTAAAGAGCCTAAAAAGTTCGGTGGAGCTGGAGCCAGAGCAAAGGAACAGAAAAGTTACAGGTAAGGTGAAAAAACTAAATGATTATTCCCGTAAGATGCTTCACCTGTGGCAAACTGGTTGGAGACAGATGGGAAGAATTCGCTCGAAGAATCAAGACGGGCGAAAACGCAGGCGACGTATTAGACAGTCTTGGATTAAAACGATATTGTTGCAGGCGAATGCTGCTTTCTAACGTTGAAATCATAGATGAAGTGCTCCGTTTCTACGAAGAAGCAGAAAAACGCAAAGAAACACGCAATCTGTACTAAAACAAAAACAAAAAAAATAATGAAAAAGGGCTATCCTTTAATTTTTAGCCCCAATTCTTTTCCGAACTCGAAGCATTTCTGCAGGTCATCCTGTTTGGGAACAAATTTTGCTTCAAGTCCTGGCTCTACTACTTCGAATCCGGCTTTTTTAGCTGTTTCAATCATGCCTTTTACGGCTCCGCCTCCCCAGCCGTATGAGCCAAAGAAACCCCAGAGTTTGCCTTTAGGTTTCAATCCTGTGATGTATGTTAGGAATTGGCCTAAGGTAGGAAACATTTGATTGTTAAGTGTCGGTGACCCTACAAGTACAGCTTTAGCTTCAAGTATCTCGGTTACTATTTCTGAAAGCTCTGAAGAGCGAAGCTTTAGTATTCTTAGTTCAACACCCTGACTAGTTACGCCGTCCGCTATTGCCCTTGCCATCTTATCAGTACTGCCCCACATCGTGTCGTAGACAATGACGATTTTTTTCTTAGCTTCCCCTGCGCTCCATTTCAAATAAGCATTAATAATTTTAGATGGATCCTTACGCCAGATTATCCCATGGCTTGGAGCGATGATATCAATTGGGATTTTCATTTGTACGACTTCTTCGATTTTTCGTGTTATTAGCGGTGCTAACGGCATCAGAATGTTCGAGTAGTACATCGCCGCTTCATCCATCAGCACATGCTCGTCAACTTCATCATCAAAGCGCATGTTGCTAGCTAAGTGTTGGCCAAACGCGTCATTAGGCATCAAGATTTTATCTTCGACCAAATAGGTAAACATGCTGTCAGGCCAATGCAACATTGGGGCCTCAAGGAACCGTAATGTTCTTTTTCCAAGTTTTAATTCGTCACCTGTCTTAACAGCTTCGACAATGTTAAATTCCTGTCCATAATGCTCAATTAAAGCTGCCTTTCCCCTTTGAGAAGCTATTATTTTTGCGTTTTTGGCAAGTTTGGCTATGATCGGCAAAGAACTAGAGTGATCCATCTCAACGTGATTAATTATTATGTAGTCTATTTTGTCAAAGCTTGTCAGTTCTGAGACATGCTGAATTAGTTCATCAGAAAACGTGTGCTTAACAGTGTCAACGAGCGCTGTTTTCTCATCTGAAATCAAGTAGGCATTGTATGTGCTTCCTCTGTTGGTTTTGTAGCCGTGGAAATCTCTTAAGTTCCAGTCAATTACTCCGACCCAGTTTACTCCTTCTTTCAAACTTACTTTTACCATACATTTCACCGTTTACAATAATTTTTGCGACCGTAAATTCTGCTTTAGTCTTTATCCGCCGGGTGATCCGTGGAACGGGACGTTTTCCCAGAGCATTTTCCACCAATCATCCTCAGTAATAGTTTCTCCCTTTACAATGATGTCAAGGACAAGCTTTAGCATTGCATGATGCCTTCTTTCATCGCCTAAAATATTTTTTAGTAAGAACACCACTTTCTTGTTCTCTATCGATGGAATCATACTCTCAAGCTTATCAATCAACTCAGATTCGATTCTAATATGCTTCTCAACCAAAGCTCTCTGCTCATCTAAATTCTCCTGCGTTAACGCTCTAGACGATTCTGTCAGTAAAGTTATTGCAGCCGAGTAAAGCTCACCATGTTTTGTTGAATCTAACGATATTCCCTTTAGCACGCCTTTAACGGGAGGGTTCTTTATGGAGTCTAGCGATTTATTTATGGATTCAACTATTTCATTTTCGACGGTTATTTGATTTAGCAGAAATTTTAGGAGACTATCTTTCGAAGCCAATGCTTTTATCCTCATAATAAAAAATGTTATTTTTACTGCTTAAGGCTTTCGGAAACACGTTTTCCGAGTGCTTTGCATGCGTCGAGCATGTTTTGATCAGGCGTAGATTTTGATAATAATGGTGGCTCGTTCACTTTCATTTCAAACTTGTTTTTCATGATTTCAATGACGAGCTTTGGAGCTTCACCACTCCAACCGAATGAACCGAAAGTTGCACCTATCTTGCCCTTAAGGTTTACATTTTTTACAGCTGCTTCCTCGAAAATCCGTTTAATATCTTCCGGCATATTATGATGGTAAGTTGGTGTGCCAACAATTATTGCGTCAAATTTGCCTAATGCTTCAGCGTCAATGAAGTAGTTAAGTTCAACTTCGCTGCCGGCGCTTTTGGCACCTTCTGTTACTGCATTAGCCATTTTTTCTGTGTTTCCAGTTTGACTATAATATAGGACAAGAATTTTTGGCATAATAAAACCTCACTGTATTTTGTATGCTTGCTTGCAATAATATGAACATTTCGTGTTTTCAAACAGTTTTCTTAATTTTAAATAGTTTGCAGTGTAAAATTTAGTGCTATCAATGTAGCGCTGACGAACTTGGGCGGGCGAATAAAAAAATCAAAAAAGTAAGCATTGTACTGTCATAAATTGCTTTTTTGATTAGCAACTTATTGCTTTTGAACCTAAATTAATATAAATACAAGGATGAATTGTTTACTCAAAAGCTAACGAATTACATGGTAATTCGTTGCTGGGAAAACGAGAAGCTTAATCTATGTAACAAGCAGGTGCCGTTGAAAAATGGAGAAAGTTTGGGAAGAGCTAAAAAAAATCGAAGCTCAAGCAGAACAAATTCGTACTGATGCACAAAACGCAGCAAAGAGTATGGTGTCAACTGCAAGGCAAGATGCCGAGACATTAATTGCTAATAGCAAAATGTATGCTGAGGAAAAAGCTCAACAAGCTTATTCAGGCGAAATTGACGAATCAAATCGTAAGCGTGATGAACAATTGAAAGCCAACATGCTTGAAGCTGAAAAGCTTAAGGCGCAAGCAGAAAAGCATGTAGATTCAGCAATTACTACAATCGTTAAAGCAGTTGTTAAAGGAAGCTAAACCTTGAGCCAGACGAGACTTTACGCTGCTGTTTTAGCTAAAATTGGGGCAGAAAGAAGCAAGCTCTTAGGAGAAGTTAAAATCAAAACGCTTAGTGAGACAAGCCTTCAAGAATTTGCTTCTCAACTTAGGGAAACTACCTATCAGACGCAAATCGCTAAGTTGCCTTTGCCGCTTACAAGCCAAAAACTAGAGAGAGCCTTTAAGGAGAATTTAATCGAATCGTATGAAAAAGTAATTAAAATTTCTCCAGCAAAAGCAAGAATGTTCCTTGACGTTTACCTTTTAAGGTTCGAGATAGAGAATATAAAAGCACTCCTAAAATCAACAATCGCCAATCTGAGTCTTGAGCAGAAAATATCTAAAATTTACTTTTCCATTGAAGATTACCTGAAAAATCGAACGAGCCTAGAAGAAGCAGCCAAATTCTCAACTATAAGAGAAGTTGTAAGTGCCTTTAAGATAAAAGCGTATGCATCAGCCTTAAGTTTAGGATTGCAAAACTATGAAAAAAACAGGTCAACAGTCTCTTTCGATATATTGCTTGACCAGGTATTTCACGAAAAACTTTATGAAACATTTCAAAAGCTGCCTAAGAAAGAAAAACCTCCCGTAGTTTTTTATGCAAGTATTGAAACTGATAGCTTCCTCTTGTTGGCGCTTCTAAGAGGAAAACAATTGCATTACGATGAAGATTTCTTGCGAACAACAATACCTTATGATAGCTTTAATCTTACTTCAGACGTAGTTGCGGAGTTATTGAGGACGAGCGATTTTGATTCAGCCCTTGAAATAATACTAAAAACCCATTATGGAAAATTCTTTGCTAAGGCTCCAAGCCCAGAAGAGATAATTGCAAATGCCCAAAGAGCATTCCAAAAAGCATTACTTAACCATGCTAAAGTAAATTTCGTACTCGACATATTCAACATAGGCGCGGCACTGTCATTCATGACTTTGAAAGAAGCAGAAGTCCATAATCTCATCGCATTAAGCGCTGGAGTGGACGGCGCAGTTAATTCTGAAGAAATTCAGAATCAACTATTATTTTAGACGTTTTTCTTCATAAATTTAATTTTAGTATAGATGAAGTTTTGCTTGAATGGTTGAAATGGTTTTCCATTGTCCTGATAGAACTTGCTAAACCACTCATAGAAGTGTAATCTTAGCGTGTGAATGAAGACTATTACTGCTTCTAGGACAATCACTAACACGTTACCTAAAACTATGATAAGAATACCAAATACGGGACCAACCATGCTTGCAATAACAGATACAGCAAAGAGTAACGCCCAATGTGTCATTAGCAAAGCAAGAATTCGACTGTATGAAATAGAATTGCTTAGCAAGCGGATCACTGTATCCCCACTGTCAAAGATTCTTTCACCAAACGAACTCCCTTCTTCTTTTTTTGTCTCATGTTCACTTTGAGATTTAGCTGAACGAGAACGCTGCGTCAAAGTTACATAGGTAGGTTTCGCTATCATCATCAAGATGACAGGCACTAAGAAAATCAGAATTGGTCCTGATAACCATGCAGAAATGTTTAGTCCATATACTATAATAACGTATACTGCGCCCAAATAGAATGCTATTTTAGGTAGCGAGAGTAGAATTGCATCGGCCACATCTCGTCTTACTAAAAAGTTCACCATTTCCAGAACTAATCCACTCGTAATTTGTATTACGCCAATGATTAAGCTAAAGAGTAGAAAATTGAACACATTTGCGCCTGAGAAGGGATCGAACCATATCGGCGTAAATATTTGATGACCAAAAAACTCTCCAAATAATGCGCCTGCAACAATTGCGGCTATGCCGCAGAAACCAATAATATAGCCCAAATTTCTAAACCCTTTATTGTTCTTAAGAAGCATTGCAATCGCAAATCCACCAATCAGCAAGATTGCGCCATGACCAATATCGCCGAACATTAAGCCAAACAGAATTGGAAAAGTTATTGCAATGAACGGAGTTGGATCAATTTCGTTGTAATATGGTAAGCCATAAAGATTGGTGATTGTTTCAAATGGTTTTACAAATCTGTTATTCTTAATACTTGTAGGTGGAACCTGAGCCTTCTCCAGTTCATTTTTTAGAACTATAGCTTTTTCTCCTAAAATGGTGTGAACTTTTTCATTGAGTGCAGTAAACCTTTTTTTCGGAATAAACCCTGAAACTACCGCTAACCGATTTGACTCCAGCATCTTTTTCTTCGCGTTTAGTTGCGCAAGAATGTTTTCCGTGGTTTCTTTCCATGAGGCAAGTTTATGGTTGTTCTCTTGACCTAACTTTTTCAGTGAATCCAAGATTTCTTTTTCTTGTTTGGAATTGTTTTCAAGTTGACTATTTACTTCTTTTAATGCGTCAGTTAAGTTATGCGGCAGGTCTTTTGGGATAGCAAAAACCTCAGCGCGATGTGATTTGAGAATTTTATTTACTTCTTCACTGAACTTACTTGGTACAGCTATGCTCACAAAATCTGTGTCCTTTGTCAAGGCGGCGCGATTTAAGAAAATAGGAAACTTTCCAAGTGCTTTTGCAAAATCATCAAAGGATTTATGCGGGACGCTGGCCACAATTGCATGAATTAACTTTAGGTTTTGTAAAGCGTCAAGGTCAACATCCATTTTCTCCATCGTTGTTAAAATATCTCTGATACTATTTAGTTGGAAGATTTTCCCTTGAACACCAGATAAAGAAGTATTAAGACTGTCAACCTCCTTCTTCAAGGTAGCAATTTGTTGACTGGTCTCTTCAGAAAGAGATTGCCAATTCTCTGCAGTCACCTCTAATTTGGTAGGTGTCACGGTTTTGAACATATCTAATAAGCTACCTTTCGTCTGGCTTAGTTGCTTGATTAAACCTCTTACGTTTGTAAGAGATTCCTCCGCTTTCTGAATAAGCTGGCCGTATTCTAAACCGGTCGTGTTCTCTTTGGTTGCTTTTTCTATTTGGAATTCACCAAAACTGCTCAGTGCTTCCAAAACAGATTCAACGTCTTGTTTTACGCATATTACCGATGCAGAGATCATTCTTTCAGGGCGAAACATGGCAAAGTCGTACGCAATACTATTTAATTAGTAATTTAAGTTTTATCCGGCGATTCCATGATTAGTTACGTCATCGGCGATAGCAACATGGTTACAGGCTTTAAACTGGTTGGTATCGAAGGCGCGGAAGTGACTTCGGTTGACGAAGCAGGGCAAGTTTTGAATAAAATTCTTTCCCGCAAAGATTTAGCTATTGTAATCATAAGTGAAGAATTTTCAAATCAACCAATAATGAGTCAGATGATTGAAAAGTTAAGAATTGAACGAAAAGAAATATTAATAATGCAAGTGCCAGGAAGCAAGGGCAAACCAAGTGAGACTCGAATGTCTGACCTCGTAAGCAAGACATTAGGCGTTAAAATATAAAAGGTGTAAAGACTTGAGTGTAAAGGACGGCTTATCGTTAATCGCGCAAGAAGTTTTAGAAAACGTGCAAAAAGAAGCTGAAACCATAATTCTATCAGCTGAAAAAGAAGCTAAAGATATCTTAAAAGTTGCAAAAGAACAGGCAATTCAAAACTATCAAACCATAATAAACCAAGCGGATGCAAGAACAGGAAGCGAAAAGCGAAAAATTGCTTCCGTGACTGAAGTGGAAATGAGAAACCTGTTGCTTCAAACAAAAGAAGAATTGTTTGACGCCACATTTGAGAAAGCTCACGCTAAACTTCAAGAATTTGTAAAAACCGAAGAATATCATCGTATGCTCCTTAAGCTTATCGAGGAAGACGCTAAGAATATCGGTCAAAAAGTCCTTGTTATACAAGTAAACACTAAAGACAAAACTTGGTTGACAGAAGACGCGCTTAAACGTTTATCAAAAAAATTGCATTGTGAATTAAAGATATCAGACCAAACCGAAGATTTCATCGGTGGCTTTAAAATTCAAACTGAAGATGGAAGAATAACGTATGATAACACCATCGATAATAAACTAAAAGAACTTAAACCTATTTTACGTGTTGAAGTAGCAAAAATATTGTTTGAGGAGGCTTAAAAAATACCAGCAAAAGGCAGTATAATTAGAGTGGCAGGTCCAGTTGTCGAAGCCAAAGGAATGTCTCAAGCAGTAATGTATGAACTAGTCGAAGTAGGAAACGAAGGCTTAGTCGGAGAAATAATTCGCTTAGACGGCGAACACGCCACAATTCAAGTTTACCAAAACACAACCGGATTGAAACTCAACGAACCCGTCCTGGGTACAGGAAACCCACTTTCAGTGGAACTTGCTCCAGGATTAGTTGGGACAGTCTTTGATGGAATTCAAAGACCATTAGAAGTGATAAGAGGACTTACGGGCACATTTATTACGAAGGTTCATGGAGTACATTCACTCTCAAGAGAAAAGAAATGGCCTTTTGAACCAAAGGCTAAAGTTGGATCAAAGCTTGTAGGCGGAGATATCCTTGGAACAGTAGCAGAAACTCCAATTATTGATCATCAAATACAAATTGCTCCTAACATGCAAGGCAAGTTGGTCAGCATTGAACCGCAAGGAGATTACACAATAATAGATACAATTGCTACATTAGAAGTAAACGGGAAAAAAGTTAACTTGAATATGATGCAGAAATGGCCGGTGCGGCAACCCAGACCCTACGGTAGAAGGCTTCCTTCGTCAATTCCATTAATCACTGGGCAACGTGTTATTGACACTCTTTTTCCAATTGCTAAAGGTGGAAGTGCATCAATCCCAGGCGGTTTCGGCACTGGCAAAACTGTTACACAGCAGCAGCTTGCTAAATGGTCAGATGCCAACATAATAATTTATGTGGGTTGTGGAGAGCGAGGTAACGAAATGGTCGATGTGCTGACGAGCTTTCCTGAACTAGTTGACCCTAAAACAGGGCATTCTATTATGGAGCGGACTTTACTTGTTGCTAACACCAGTAACATGCCTGTGTCTGCGCGTGAAGCCAGTATTTATACTGGAATAACTATGGCTGAATACTTTAGAGATATGGGTTACGCTGTTGCTTTGATGGCTGATTCAACCAGCAGATGGGCAGAAGCTCTAAGAGAAGTTTCAGGCAGACTTGAAGAGATGCCTGCTGAAGAAGGTTTTCCAAGTTATTTGCCTTCAAGATTAGCTCAATTTTATGAACGTACCGGTTTAGTTGAAGTTTTGGGTGCAGAAAAACGTACGGGTTCAATCAGTGCTATTGGAGCGGTTTCTCCTCCTGGTGGAGACTTTTCCGAGCCTGTTACGCAGCACACAAAACGTTTTACGCGTGTATTCTGGGCCTTGGACACTGAACTGGCAGATGCTAGGCACTATCCAGCGATTAATTGGATGCAAAGCTATAGTGGATACCTTAGCGATCTAGAGGGTTGGTGGCACAATGAAGTTGACAAAGACTGGAATAGTTACAGGGAAGAGACAATGCGTATCCTGCAGACTGAAGATGAATTGAAAAGCATCGTTAAACTGGTTGGTTCAGAAGCTTTGCCTGAAAAACAGCGTTTAATTTTAGAAGCTGCTAAAATGATTCGTATAGCCTTCTTGCAGCAAAGCGCCTTAGACCCAGTAGATACTTACTGCTCGCCTAAAAAACAGTTCAAAATGTTAAAAATAATTCTCGATTATCACAAGTATGCTGATCGTGTTGTAAGCAAAGGTGTTCCCTTATTCAAAATAACACAATTGCCCATCACAGAGGAGATTATGCGTATGAAAGCAAATGTTCCTAACGATCAAGTTAGCAAGTTGGACGAGTTAGAAACTAAGCTTAGTGAGCATTTTGAAGAATTGGAAGCAAGTTTGAGGTAAGAACATGTCTGCAACAGGTTTAGAATACAAAGGTGTCTCTTCTATTTCAGGTTCAATCATAGTGGTAGAAAACGTTCAAAACGTAGGTTACGACGAACTAGTAGAAGTGAGAATGAAAACTGGAGAAACACGTTTAGGTAAAGTCATCCAAGTAACCCAAAAGGCAGTGACTGTCCAAGTTTTCGAAGGCACAACAGGCTTATCACCTGCTGAAACACGTACTCGTTTTCTCGGAAGACCCCTTGAAGTGCCTGTATCAACCGAAATGCTTGGTCGTGTAATGAACAGCTTCGGCGAACCTATCGATGGGCATCCAAGATTCTTTATTGAAGAAAGGCGCGACGTTAACGGTTTTCCGTTAAATCCAACTGCCCGGGAATATCCGAGGGACTTTATCCAGACAGGAATATCTTCAATCGATGGCTTAGATAGCCTTGTAAGAGGTCAGAAGCTTCCAATCTTCAGTGGTCCAGGCTTGTCGCATAATGAACTTGCTGCTCAAATTGTCAGACAAGCAACGATCTTGGGCGCAAAAGAGGAATTTTATATCGTTTTTATCGCAATGGGGCTTGGGCATACTGATGCAGCGTTTTTCAGAAGAAACTTTGAAGAAACTGGAGCAATAAAAAACGTTGCGATGTTCCTTAATTTGGCTGATGATCCACCTGTGGAACGTATAATTACTCCCAGAGCTGGCTTGACTTTAGCTGAATACTTGGCGTTTGAGAAGGAATCACACGTACTAGTGGTTTTAACAGACATGACCAATTATTGTGAAGCTCTGCGTGAAGTTAGTGCTTCAATGGAGGAAGTGCCGAGCAGAAAAGGCTATCCTGGTTACATGTATAGTGACCTTGCAAGTATATACGAACGAGCAGGTCGGGTTAAGGGTAAGAAAGGATCAATTACTCAAATGCCAATTTTAACCATGCCAAACGATGACATTACGCATCCTATTCCTGATCTTACTGGATATATAACTGAGGGGCAAATTGTCTTATCGAGAAACTTGGAAAAGCAGGGTATCTATCCACCTGTTTACATAACCACAAGTTTATCCAGGTTAATGAAAGATGGCATTGGAAAAGGTCGTACAAGAGAAGATCACGCTGACATTGCAAGCCAGGTGTATTCAGCTTATTCACAGTACAATGCTGTTAAGTCTTTAGCTACAATCATTGGCGAAGAAGGATTAGGAAATAGGGATAAAGAGTATCTAGCTTTCGGTGAAAAATTCGAGCGTACCTTCATCAATCAAGGAAAGAACGAAAATAGATCGATAGAGCAGACATTGTCACTTGCTTGGGATTTGCTATCAGGGTTCCCAACTGAGGAATTGACGCATATACACACGGAATACATTAACAAGTATTTCACAACTAAAAAGGTTAAAGAAGCATAGTAAAGTGAGTTTATGTCTACTGAAAACATCAGCCCAACTAAAATTAATTTGATACAAACGAAAAAGACGTTGAACTTAGCTATATCTGGGCGTGATGTGCTTGAGCGTAAACGTGACATTTTACTGCGCGAATTGAGAAGTAGCATTTTCGAAGCCGAGCAAGCCCGAGCGAGCTTGACGCAGGCTCTTCTAAAGGCTTATCAAGCCTTAAAGGAAGCAAACATGGCAAAAGGTCCGGAAACCGTCGCTAACATTGCTCGTGGTTCACATTACGAAGCGAACTTTCTTGTTGATTACAAAAGCATTATGGGCGTTTCAGTCCCAGTAGTATCGTTCCAAAACGAACAGGATATCAAACCAGACTATGGCTTTGCAAATACCAGCGTGGAATTAGACAAGGCGTTTAAGCAGTTTCATGATGTACTAAAGCTTCTCGCTGATTTAGCTAGAGCTGAGGGTACAGCTTTTCAGATTGCCAATGATGTGAAGAAAACTCAGCGTCAAGTTAACGCGTTGAATCATGTTCTCATCCCAAAGTATAGAAATATTACAAAGGAAATCGCAATGGTTCTTGAAGAAAAAGACCGTGAAGAATTTGTTAGAACAAAAAGAATAAAATCTATGATTAAGAAGCATGGAAGTGGAGAAATTGAACTTTAAAAATATTCAAAAAATTTTAATACCTACTGACGGATCCGAATGCAGCATGCATGCTGCAGAGCTTGGTGTAAGCATTGCAAAAATGCTTTCTGCACAGATAACAGTTGTTTTTGTAGTTGACGAGGTTGTTCTTAACCAGTTTTCAAAAGCTACTGAAAGCGGTGTTAAACAGGATCTCAAAGAAGATGGTCAAAGATACATTAATAACGTTCTTGGATTAGCCAAGAGTGAAGGAGTTCAAGCTTCTTCGATGATTGCCGAAGGAAAACCGTTCGAGCAAATTGTGGAATTAGCTATAAAATTAGGCATTGATTTAGTTGTGATGGGTACATTTGGACGAAGGGGCGCTGATAGAATTCTTATTGGTAGCGTTGCTCAAAAAGTAATTGAGTATTCTTCGTGTCCCGTTTCTAGTTATAAAGTAAAGGTGGCAATCAAAGGTATGTCAGAGAAGTTGGAAGAAGATTACCAGAATTTCAATAAGAAAATTGAACAGTTAGCAGCGGACGAGATCAAGAAAGTCAGTGAAAAAGCTAATGCGATTAAAGAGGAATCAATTAAAGTTGGTCAAACTCTTGAAGTTTCCTTGAACAAAAAGGAGAACGCAGGCGAAAAAGATTAATACTTAATGCTGTGTTGCTTTTGCTTTATTGGAGTTAGGCTAATATGAGAAAACTAACATTATTAGTGCTTTTTATACTTCCGTTGATAGCTCTACCCTTAATCGGTGTTGCAGCAGCAGTCACAGTTATACCAATGCAAAGCACCTCTACCACAACTACCGGTGCATTTGACAATTTTGGCTTAGCAATCGGCGCTGGACTCGCTATAGGCTTGGCAGCAATAGGCGCAGGACTTGCAATTTCATCCGTAGGCAGTGCCGCCATCAGCGCAATGACTGAGAAACCTGAAACCTTCTTCAAGAGCTTCTTAATTGTGGCTTTGGCTGAGGCTCTGGCGATTTACGGCTTGATTATGGGTATACTACTTTGGACATTGATAGGACATGTTTAAAGTCCTATGCCCTACAGTAAGGACAAGATCCAACTATCGAAAAGCCTTTTAAGCCAACAAAAAAATCTTTTTTTATTACTTCCACAGGTGATTTAGATGAAAGAAGAGATAGGTAAAAGTCAAGAAATATTCGAAATTGTGAAGAAACGTGCTGACGAACTGAAAATTAAATCGATTGTTGTTGCCTCCACACAAGGCAAAACAGGAGTCAAAGCGGTCCAGGTTTTTAAAGGCTACAACGTTGTGGTTGTCACTCACAGCTCAGGTTTTGCTGGGAAAGACGCGCAGGAATTAACTCCTGAGAACAGAGACCTGATTATCAAAGCAGGCGGAAAAATATTAACAACTACGCATGCATTTGGAGGCGTTGGTCGAGCAGTTAGACGCAAATTGAATACGTATCAAACTGACGAGATAATCGCGAACACTCTGCGAATTTTCGGTCAAGGAACAAAAGTGGCAATAGAAATTGCCATGATGGCAGCAGATTCTGGCCTTATCAGCACTAAAGAAGATATTATTTCCATCGGCGGCACTGGGCAAGGAGCTGATACAGCACTTGTACTGCAGGCAGCCAACGTTCAAGACTTCTTCGATGTAAAAGTTCGCGAGACAATATGTAAGCCTTGGCTTTAAAATTAAGGCTTTAATTGGAAGGGACGCAAAGCGAACTTTACGCTGGACATTAGCAGGGCAAAACTTGATGACTTACAGGAAATCTTGGCGATCCAAAAGCTGGCTTATACACAAGAAGCAAAACTCTACGACGATTATCAAATTCCTCCACTGGTCGAGACACTTGAAGATTTGAAGAACAAGCTTACAAGTTATCTTTTTTTGAAGGCAACTACAAATGAAAAAATCATTGGCACAGTGAGAGTGCATAAGGAAGGTAACACTTGCTATGTAGGTCGGCTGGCTGTACACCCAGACTTCCAAAACCGAGGCGTCGCAACAAAACTGCTGCTGGAAGTAGAGCGCATATTTTCAGCATGCGGCAGATTCGAACTTTTTACTGGCGATAGAAGCGTCAAAAATATCCGTCTGTACGAGAAACTTGGCTACAAACGATTCAAGACTGAATTAGTAGATGGAATTAGCTTGGTATATTTAGAAAAAAATCGGTAACTATTGTGCGACAAATGACTAAACAGCATTGCTAATTGCAAAATTTATAAGCAAGCAAAAATATGAGCACATGGTTTAATCATCGCAGTTTAAGCTTGAGAGAGGTAAACCCTAAGAATGTTCATTCCTCTGGATGCACTTACGGATTTAATCAATTCAACTATTGCAGGTTTACCAACTTTAGTTTTGGCTGCTGTTCCATTTATTATAGGGTTAGTAGTAGGTATTTTGCTTAGAAAAATCTTGAAATGGGCAGTCATTATCGGTGTAATTATATTAATTATTGCATTTTTCGGCTTTTTTGGCTTAAACTTTGGCATATTAACAGGTATGGTAGAACAGTATGTGCCTATAATTTATGCGTACGCTATTATATTGATAGGCTTATTCCCAATTGGAGTGGGATTCATAATCGGCCT